>NZ_JACCEM010000009.1 GCF_013416525.1 Parapusillimonas granuli | reverse complement strand
GCCGCCCCCTGCGCCCCGGCGCCCGTCGCCCCCGAAGCGCCCTGCCCCGCCACGCCGGCCGCGCCCTTGGCCGAACCGGCGGCGCCGGCATCGGCGGCCGGCCGGCCCGAGAGGCGCAGGAGGTCCCGCTTGGCGGCTTCCGTGGCCGGAACCTGGGCGGACGGCGCCGCCCGGACCACTTCGCCGGCGGCGGCCGCGGCGCCCTGCTGTCCCACGACCGGCACCGCGCCCGCCGAAGACCCGCGATAGCGCGCGAAGGCCCGGGCGTGCTGCATGAAGAGGCGCCGGGCCTCGCGGTCGGAAATCGCCGTGAGCGCCGCCATGTCGGGCATGACGAGCAGCGAGCCGGCCTTGACGAGGTTGACGTTGTCGTGGATGAAGGCCTGTGGATTCGCCCGGAACAGCGCCATCATCATCTGGTAGTCGGACACGCCCCTGACGGCGTGCCGCCGCGCGATGGCGAACATGGTGTCGCCGGCCTTGACCCGTATGGACGCGCCGGTCGTGGAACCGGGCGCCGCGCCCTCGGGACTCGCGACCGCGGCCAGGTCGATGCCGGCGTCCGTGCGGGTCAGCAGGCTGACCTGGTAGCGCTGCCGGCCCGATGCCGTGTGGATGTCGAGCAGGACGTCGGCCACCGGCTTGTTGAAAGGCTGGCTGGACCGCAGGCGGATGACCTTGCTGCCCGGCGCATGGCCGTCGGCCAGTTGCGCCGTCAGGGTGGAGAGTTCCACCGGCGGCGTCAGGCCCGCCTCGGACCAGGCGGCCGCGGGCGCGGGCGCCACCGAGAGGCTGCGCAGGTCGTCGGGGCTGAGCTGCCCGACCGGGACGTCGATGCGCAAGGCTTGCCCGGGCGCCGACACGACGCGCGAATGGCCGAAAGTGGCTGCGTAGGCGGCCGGGTGGATCAGCAATGACGCCGCCAGTGCCCCGACCAAAGGTTTAGTTTTGAACACTAAAGCAAAAGACGATGAGGCCCAGCGGGACATTTGCATTTTTACAGTTCACCCAAAGCAATACGCAGCATGCGGCGCAAAGGCTCGGCCGCACCCCACAACAGTTGGTCCCCCACCGTGAAGGCGCTGAGGTATTCAGGCCCCATGGCGAGCTTGCGCATGCGCCCGACCGGGATGTCCAGCGTGCCGGTCACGGCGACGGGGGTGAGGTCACGCATGGTTGCTTCGCGTTCGTTTGGTATGACTTTGGCCCACTTCGAGCCTTCGCGCACGATGTCGGTGATTTCATCGAGCGGCAGGTCGCGCTTGAGCTTGATGGTCAGGGCCTGGCTGTGGCAGCGCATGGCGCCGATGCGCACGCACAGGCCGTCTATCGGCGTGGCGGGCGCGCCGAAGGCCGGGCCCCGGCCGAGTATCTTGTTGGTTTCGGCGCCGGCCTTCCATTCTTCGCGCGACACGCCGTCGCCCAGGTCCTTGTCGATCCAGGGAATGAGGTTGCCGCCCAGCGGCACGCCGAATTGCTGCTGCGGCAGGGCCGGGTCTTGCTGGGCCGCCAGGACGCCGCGGTCGATTTCCAAAATGGCGGATGCCGGGTCGTCGAGCAAGGGCTTGACCGCCGCGTTCAGCAGGCCGAACTGCGTGAGCAGTTCGCGCATGTGCTGCGCGCCGCCGCCGGACGCCGCCTGGTAGGTCATGCTGGTCATCCATTCGATGAGGTCCTGGTTGAACAGCCCGGCCAGGCCCATGAGCATGCAGCTCACGGTGCAGTTGCCGCCGATGTAGTTCTTGACGCCGCGCCCCAGGGCGGCGTCGATGACCGGGCGATTGACCGGATCCAGGACGATCACGGCGTCGTCGGCCATGCGCAGCGTGCTGGCGGCGTCGATCCAGATGCCGTTCCAGCCCGCCGCGCGCAACTTGGCATAAACCGCGGTGGTGTAGTCGCCGCCTTGGGCGGTCAGAATGATGGGAAGTTTTTTCAGTGCTTCGATGTCGTAGGCATCTTGGAGGGGCCCGGCGCCGTCCGCCCATGCGGGGGCCGCGCCGCCCGCATTGCTGGTGGAAAAGAACACGGGCTGGAACAATGAAAAATCATTCTCGTCGCGCATGCGCTGCATCAGGACGGATCCCACCATGCCGCGCCAACCGACTAAACCTACTGCTTGGCTCATGTTAAGTCGCTTAAAAAAAAGTAGAAATTCAGATCTGAAACATTATTTTAATGCTTTCAGCACAGCATCACCCATCTGGCTGGTGGAAACCTTTTCCGTGCCGGCTTCATGGATGTCGGCGGTGCGCAGCCCTTGCTCCAGCACGGCCTGCACGGCGCGCTCGATGCGGTCGGCCTGCGCCGCTTCGTTCAAAGAGTAGCGCAAGAGCATGGCGGCGGAGAGTATGGTCGCCAGCGGGTTGGCGATGTTCTTTCCGGCAATGTCGGGCGCGGACCCGTGGCTGGGTTCGTACAGCCCCTGATTGGACGCATTGAGCGATGCCGAAGGCAGCATGCCGATGGAACCCGTCAGCATGGCCGCTTCATCGGACAGGATATCGCCGAACAGGTTGCCTGTCACGATCACGTCGAACTCCTTGGGCGCCCGCACGAGCTGCATGGCCGCGTTGTCGACGTACATGTGGCTGAGCTCCACGTCCGGATATTCGCGCGCGACGTCCACCATGATGTCGCGCCAGAACTGCGAAGTTTCCAGGACGTTCGCCTTGTCCACGCTGCAGAGCCGCTTGCTGCGCTTCTGCGCGGCCTGGAAGGCCACGTGGCCGATGCGGCGCACTTCGGATTCGGCGTAGTGCATGGTGTCGAACCCTTGCTTTTCACCCTTGAAACTGCCTTCCTCGACCTCGCGCACGCCGCGCGGCTGGCCGAAATAGATGTCGCCGGTCAGTTCGCGGACGATGAGGATGTCCAGGCCGGACACGACCTCGGGCTTGAGCGACGAGGCATTGGCCAGCTGGGGATACAGAATGGCCGGGCGCAGGTTGGCGAACAGCCCCAGGGCTTTGCGCAGGCCCAGGATGGCCTGTTCGGGCCGGAACTGGCGCGGCAGGCTGTCGTACTTCCAGTCGCCGACCGCGCCGAACAGGATGGCGGACGAATTCTTGGCCAGGTCGAGCGTGGCGGCGGGCAGAGGGTGGCCGTGCGCATCGTATGCGGCGCCGCCCACCGGCGCGGTTTCCATTGCGAGATCCAGGCCCAGCGCGCCGAGCACGCGCGCCGCCTGTTCGGTGATTTCCGGCCCGATGCCGTCGCCCGGCAGTACAGCAATCTTGTGAGTCATTTTTTTTCCTACTATGTTGTCAATATACGACAAAAGGGGCGGCGTCTCCGCAGCCCCTGCTTTCCGCGCCCGTCGGTGAACGGCCAAAAGCGCGGTTCTACACGATGGGCCGCGATTCCAGCCAGGGATGGCGAGCCAGGCGCTCGGCCTCGAAGGCGCGGATCGTGTCCGCCTTCTGCAAGGTCAGCCCGATGTCGTCCAGGCCATGGAGCAGACAGTGCTTGCGGAAGGGTTCGATGTCGAACGAGAGCTCGCGGCCGTCTTCCGTAATCACCACCTGGCGTTCGAGGTCGATGCGCAGCTTGTAGCCCACGTGCGCCTTGACCTCGTCGAACAGGCGCGCCACCTGAAGTTCGGGCAGGATGATGGGCAGCAGGCCGTTCTTGAAGCTGTTGTTGAAGAAGATGTCGGCATACGAGGGCGCGATGATTGCGCGAAAACCGTATTGAGTCAGCGCCCAAGGCGCGTGCTCGCGGCTGGAGCCGCAGCCGAAGTTCTTGCGCGCCAGCAGGATGGACGCGCCTTGATAGCGCGGCTGGTTGAGCACGAAATCGGGATTCAGCGGGCGCTTGGAATTATCCATGCCGGGTTCGCCGTGATCGAGATAGCGGAGCTCGTCGAACAGATTGGGGCCGAAGCCCGTGCGCTTGATGGACTTCAGGAACTGCTTGGGAATGATGAGATCGGTGTCGACGTTCTCGCGGTCCAGCGGCGCCACCAGGCCATGATGAGTGGTGAATGCTTGCATGATGGTTTCCTATCGAAGAGTCCGTACATCGACGAAGTGGCCGGCGATGGCGGCCGCGGCGGCCATCGCCGGGCTGACCAGGTGGGTGCGGCCGCCCTGCCCCTGCCGCCCCTCGAAATTGCGGTTGGAGGTGGAGGCGCAGCGCTCGCCGGGTTCCAGGCGGTCGGCGTTCATGGCCAGGCACATCGAACAGCCCGGCTCGCGCCACTCGAAGCCCGCGGCCAGGAAGATCTTGTCCAGGCCTTCTTTTTCGGCCTGCATCTTCACCAGCCCCGAACCGGGCACCACCATGGCCTGCTTCACCGACGAGGCGACGCGCTTGCCGCGCGCGACCACGGCCGCGTCCCGCAGGTCTTCGATGCGGGCGTTGGTGCAGGAACCGATGAAGACGCGGTCCACCTTGATGTCGACCAGCGGCGTGTTGGGCTTCAGGCCCATGTACTCCAGCGCGCGCTCCATGCCGCTGCGGCGGACGTCGTCCTTTTCCTTGTCGGGATCGGGCACGCGCTCGTCCACGGCCAGGACCATTTCGGGCGAGGTGCCCCAGGACACCTGCGGCTTGATCTGGCGCGCGTCGATCTCGACCACGCGGTCGAAGCTCGCGCCCTCGTCGGAATGCAGCGTCTTCCAGTATTGCACGGCCTGGTCCCACAGCGCGCCCGTGGGTGCGTAGGGCCGGCCCCGGAAGTAGTCTATGGTCTTCTGGTCCACCGCCACCATGCCCGACCGGGCGCCGGCCTCGATCGCCATGTTGCAGACCGTCATGCGGCCTTCGACCGACAGGCCGCGCATCGTGCTGCCGCCGAATTCGATGGCGTAGCCGGTGCCGCCGGCCGTGCCGATCTTGCCGATGATGTACAGGACCAGGTCCTTGGCGGTACAGCCGAAAGGCAGTTCGCCTTCGACCTTGATCAGCATGTTCTTGTTCTTCTTCATGAGCAGCGTCTGCGTGGCCAGCACGTGCTCGACCTCGGAGGTGCCGATGCCGAATGCCAGCGCGCCGACCGCGCCGTGCGTGCTGGTGTGCGAATCGCCGCAGACCACCGTCATGCCCGGCAGCGTCGCGCCCTGTTCCGGCCCGATGATGTGGACGATGCCCTGGCGCCGGTCGTTCATGCGGAACTCCGTGATGCCGTATTTCTCGCAGTTCTCGTCCAGCGTGTCGACCTGCAGGCGGGAGATGGGGTCTTCTATGCCTTTGCTGCGGTCGGTGGTGGGAACGTTGTGGTCGGCCACGGCAAGGTTGGCCGAGATCCGCCAGGGTTTGCGATCCGCCAGTTTCAAGCCTTCGAACGCCTGCGGGCTGGTCACTTCGTGTACCAGGTGGCGGTCTATGTACAGCAGACAGGTGCCGTCGGACTCTTGATGCACGACATGCGCATCCCAGAGTTTGTCATACAGTGTTTGTGCCATGACCTTGCTCTATGATGTGAGGTTGGAGTAAGAAATTATGCCACTCCCTTAACATGGTACAAGACAAGTTTTTATACTGGTATCAATAGTGCCAGCCTGCCCATGCTCAACACCGCCTTGAAATACTTCCTGGAAGTCGTCAACACCGGTTCGCTGACCGAGGCGGCGCACAAGCTGCATGTGGCGCCCTCGGCGATCAGCCGCATGATACGCAAGCTGGAAGACCAGCACCGCACCCATCTTTTCGAACGGCACGCCCGCGGCATGCTGCTGACGGAAGCCGGCGAGCTGCTTGCGGAATATGCGCGGCGCACTCATCTGGAAGCCGAGCGCATGCGGACGGAAATCAGCGAGCTCACCCAGCTCGGCCAGAAACTGATCAAGGTGTCGACCAACGAAGCCTTCGGCACCGAACTGCTGCCCTCGGTCATGAGCGAATTCATCAAGGAAGAGCCCATGGTCCGTTTCCAGCTGAACGCGCTGCAATCGGCCGAAATCAATTCGCGCGTGCGAAAGGGCGAGGACGACCTGGGCCTGAGCTACAACTTGTCGCCCCCGCAAGGCGTGCGGGTACAGTATGCCCGCCGCATGCCGCTGTTCGCCATCATGAGGGTGGACCACCCGCTGGCGGCGCGCAAGGCCATGCGCTTGCGCGACATCGGCAGCCTTCCCGTGGTGATGATGGGGCCGGGCAGCACGCTGCGATTCATCGTCGACCTGTGCTGCATGCACGAAAAAGTGTCGCTGAACGTGGTGTTGGTCTGCAACCACCAGGCGGCCATCCATAACTTCTGCCTCGGGACGGGCGCCATCGGATTCTCGGGCGACCGGACCCTCATGGGATCGGTCCGGCGCGGCGAACTCGTCGCCGTGCCCATCGTGGACGAGCTCTCCCCCCAGCGCACCCTGCATATACAAACCTTCGAAGGCCGGGTCCTGCCGTCCAGCGTGGAACGCTTCATGCAGGCCGTCATCCGGCGCATTGAAAGCTATTATGGGGATGAAGAGGGCCAGGCGCCGCTTGGCGCCTGACCCCGCGCGATCACGCCCACTCGGGTTCCGTCCAGACGGTGTCCGGGTCGAGCGGCCAGAACGGCCTGGGAAGGCGTTTGAAATCGATCTGCGACAGGCTGGGCGTGGTCAGTCCGGGGCTGTCGACGTCGTGGATGCGCTCATTCGGGAAGAACTCATCGAAGCCCGCCCGGTAGTGGCCGCGGCTTTTCACGATCAGGATGCGCAGGCGCGATATGTCCAGCCCGTGCATCTCCAGCATCACGGGTTCGGCCAGTTGACGGCGCAAGCTGCCCACCACCACCTGCATACCCGAATCGCACAGCTCGATCAGGGCGCTGGCGCCCAGCGAGAACTTGCGTCCGCGCAGGATGCCGCGGCGCCCCACGCCGTTGCCGTCGCTCAGTCGCAGGACCCTGGCGCGCGCCTCGTAGCGGCGTGCGTAGTCGCCCGGCTGCGCGTTGAACACCGCCTGGAATTCCTTGCCGACGCCAAGCCGATGCGCCTGCGCGGCGACCTCGGGCGACACGAACACGCCCAGGGTGACGCCGGGAATGCGCGCGCGGTCGAAGGCTTCGAGCAGCCAGGTCGTATTGCCGCCGCCCCCGCCCCCGGGGTTGTCGGCCACGTCGGCGAACAGCAAGGGCTGCTCGGCATTGGCCGCCAGCTCCACCGCTTTGGCCACGTCTATCGTGTTGGCAATGTAGCGCCGCCGATCCTTCCATATCTCGCGGGCGAGATCGAGCGCGGCGCGCCGCGCCGCCGCCAGGTCGCCGCGCGCGGTCACGGTGACGGTCATGCCGCATTTGGGCAGGTCGGCAAAAACGAAGCCCGCCGCCGCCGACACCATGGCGATGGGCCCCTGGCCCTTGGCCTGGATCATCTCCGCGGCGCGCTTCACGACGTCGGCATAGGGTCCGCTGTGCGTGGAAAGCGCGATGGAAGGCGGCGTGATGGGCAGGCGGATATGGGCGGTCACCAGGCGCTCGCCCGCGAACGCTTCATGCAGCAGATCGGCCGCGTCGGCCGCGCGCTCGCGCTGATCGACGTGGGGGTTGGTGCGATAGCTGACCAGGGCGTCGAGCTTGGCGACGGTTTCCCCGGAAACATTGCAGTGCAGGTCGTGGGTGGCGATGACGGGAACGCCGGGCCCCACCACCGACCGGATCAAACCCGCCAGCTGGGCCTCGGTATCGTCCACCCCGACCGCCGACGAGGCGCCATGGTTGGCGATGTACACGCCATCCACCGGCCCCGCGGCGCGCAGCCGGGATTCCACCTGCGCCAGGAATTCGCGCCAGACGCCGGCGGCCGCCGGGCCGCCCGGAGGCGCCGCCACCACGATCAAAGGCAGGGGCGTCCACGGTCCCAGGTCGTCCATGCGCGCATAGAAGCCGGGGAGCTCGGCGGGAAGATGGCTGATGCCGCGCGCCAATTCCGAAATTACCTCGCCCTCTTCCCAGCATTGCGCAAGAAAGTCGGCCTTTTCGGAAGGCGGCGCGAACGCGTTGGCCTCGAGATGGAAACCCAGGATGGCCACTCTCGGCCCGGATCCGCTCAGATTGCCTTCCTGCATGCTCAAGCCCCTTTTCTGACGGTGTAGAACAGCGCGATCTGCGGCTGGAAGTCACGCCATTCCTTGCGCAAGGCGGTGACGGGATAGCTCGCGCCCAGGGGGATGTAAGGAACGTCCTCGAAAACCTGCAGCTGGATCTCGCGGCAGATCTTCTTTTGCGTTTCGAGGTCGGACGTGTTCAACCAGTCCATGCGCAGCTTTTCGATCTTCTCGCTGGTGGGCCAGCCGAACCAGGCTTTCTCGCCATTGCCGCGCAAGGCGAGATGGCCCGCCGGATTCAAATTGTCGGGGCCGGTATTGCCGGTGAAGGCCACGCTCCAGCCGCCGTTGGAAACCGGCTCTTTGCTGTTGCGGCGCTGCACGGCGGTGCCCCAGTCGATGGCCTGCACGTCCAGGTTGAAGCCCAGGCGCTTGAACAGATCGGCCGTCACCAGCGCGGCGGCGTGCCAGGTGGGAAAATCGACCGGATCGAGCAGGACGACTTTCTCGCCCTTGTAGCCGGCGGCCTTGATGGCGGCTTTCGCTTTCTCTATGTCCCGCTTGCCCGTCAGTTTCTCCATGCCCGCATCGCTGGCCATGGGCGAGCCCGGCACGAAGACGCCGCACTTGTCGCTCCAGAACTCGGGAAAGTCCGCGCCGTTGATGGCCGTCATGTATTCGGTCTGGTTCACCACGCTCAGCACGGCACGGCGGATCTCGACGTTGTTGAAGGGCGCATGCAGGTGGTTGAAACGCATCACGCCTATGGTCGGCAGGCTGCGCTTGATGAGCGTGATGTTGGGGTCGTCGCGCAAGATGGGCAGGAAGTCGGTGTCCACCGTTTCCACGCCATCGACCTCGTTGGCCTGCAAGGCGGCGATGGCCGTCGCGCGGTCGGGAATGATGTTCCACAACACCCCGTCGACGTGCGCCACCTTCGGGCCCGCCGAAAAATCGGGCTTCATGTCGTCCTTGCGCGGCTGGTAGTCCGCGAATTTTTCATAGACCACGCGCGAGCCCGAGACCCACTTGTCGGCCACGAACTTGAAGGGGCCGCTGCCCACCATTTCCTGCACGCCTTCCGTCTCGGGAAGATTGGCCAGGCGCTCGGGCATGATGACGGCCATCAAGCCCGACTGGCGGGCCAGCGTGTTGATGATCAGCGGGAAAGGCTTGGACAGCTTGAACTGTATGGTCTTGTCGTCCGGCGCCGAGAGCTCTTCCGTCGCCTGCATCAGGGTGCGGCCCATCACGTCGCGCTTGGCCCAGCGCTTGATGCTGGCCACGGCATCGGCGGCGCGCACCGGCGAACCGTCATGGAAGCGCAAGCCGTCGCGCAGCGTGATCTTCCAGAGCAGGCCGTCGTTCTCGGAGCTGTGGCCGGCGGCCATTTGCGGATGCGGCATGTATTGGGAATCCAGGCCGTACAAGGTGTCGAACACCAGCTGCGCATGGCCTTGCGTCACCGCCGCGGTGGTGAAGGTCGGGTCCAGCAGGGTCAGGTCGGCCTGCGGCACCCAGCGGAACACGGTCTTGCCCCGCTGCGCCCAGGAAACTCCGGGCAGGCTCATGGCGGCGAGCGATGCCGATGAGGTCAAAAGAAACTGTCTGCGATCCATAACGATCTCCTTGGAATTGCCGGCGCTCAATATGCGCCGCCGATTGAATGTCGCGCCACGTAGTGGCCCTCGCCTACCTGCACCAGCGCCTTCACTTCCGGCTCGTCGCCGAGATCGCGGACGGGGCTGGGAATGTCGCTGACTTCCAGCGCCTTGGCCCGGCGCACGGACGGATCCGCCACCGGCACGGCCTGCATGAGCTTCCGCGTATAAGGATGCTGCGGATTCTCGAAAATCATCCGGCGCGGGCCGAGTTCGACGATCTGGCCCAGATACATCACCGCGACCCGATGGCTCACGCGCTCGACGACCGCCATGTCATGCGAAATGAACAGGTAGGCGACGCCCAGCTCGCGCTGCAGGTCGATCAGCAGATTCACGATCTGCGCCTGGATGGACACGTCCAGCGCGGACACCGATTCATCCGCGATCAGGACTTTGGGATTGACCGACAGCGCGCGCGCGATGCAGATGCGCTGCCTTTGCCCGCCCGAGAATTCATGCGGCCAGCGCCCGGCCATCGCGGCGTCCAGGCCGACGCGTTCAAGCAGTTCGGCCACGCGGCGGTCCGCCGCCGCGCCGCTGTGCAGGCCGTGGATCAGCATCGGCTCCTTGATGCTGTCGCCGATGCGCATGCGCGGATTGAGCGATGCGAAGGGATCCTGGAAGACGAACTGCATGTTGCGGCGCAAATGGCGCATGGCGTCGGGATCGGCGCGGTCCAGCACCTTGCCGTCGAACTCGATGCGGCCGCCTAATGTGGGCGTCAGGTGCATCAGGGAGCGGCCCGTGGTGGTCTTGCCGCAGCCCGACTCGCCCACCAGCGAAAGCGTCTCGCCCGCGTGCAGGTCGAAGCTGACTTTCTCGACCGCGTGCACCTTGCGCTTCACCCGCGAGAAGAAGCCGCCGCGCACGTCGAAGCGCGTGACCAGGTCGCGCACGCGCAGGATCACGTCGCCGGACGGGCCGGCATGAGCGCCGGCCACGGCCGATGCCTGTGCCTGTATCGATGCCTGTGCCTGTGCCGGCGTCGGGCCGGGCGCCGTTCCCGACGCCGGCGCGCCGCGCCCGGCAGCGGCGCCGTCCAGCAGGTCGAAATGGGCCGGCCCGTCGGTGCCCCGCATGGCGCCCAGTCTGGGGACGGCGGCCATCAGCGCCTTGGTGTAGGGGTGCCGCGGCGCGTTGAACAGGCCGTGCACGTCATTGTTCTCGACGACCTCGCCTTTGCGCATCACCATCACCCGGTCGGCGACTTCCGCGACCACGCCCATGTCGTGCGTGATGAAGATCACGCCCATGTCCATCTCGCGCTGGAGCTCTTTGATCAGGCCCAGGATCTGCGCCTGGATGGTGACGTCCAGCGCCGTCGTGGGCTCGTCGGCGATGAGCAGCGCCGGCCGGCAGGACAGCGCCATGGCGATCATCACCCTTTGCCGCATGCCGCCCGACAGCTCGTGCGGATAGCGCTTCAGGATGGCACGGGAATCCGGAATGCGGACCTGGTCCAGCACCCGGCGCGCGGCCGCCTCGGCGGCCCTGGCGTCGCATTGCTGGTGCAGCCGGATCGCCTCGACGATCTGGAAGCCGACCGTCAGCACCGGGTTCAGGGACGTCATCGGCTCCTGGAAGATCATGCTGATGTCCGCGCCGCGCATGGCGCGCATGGTTTCTTCCGACGCGGCGAGCAGGTCGACCTTGCGGCCGTCCCGGGCATGGAAGACCATGCCGCCGGACGCGATGCGCCCGCCGCCGAATTCGACGAGCCGCATGACGGCCAGCGAGGTCACCGACTTGCCGGAGCCCGACTCCCCCACGATGGCGAGGGTCTCGCCCCGGTCCACATGCAGGCTCAGCGACTTGACGGCCGTGAAGGCGCCGGCGCCCCGTCCGAAGACCACCGAGACGTCGGACACGTCCAGGACGCGGCGGCCGGGATTCATGGAGTTTGCATTCATGGTCAGATCCTCTTGGCCATGCGCGGGTCGATGGCGTCGCGCAAGCCGTCGCCGAGCATGTTGATGCCCAGGATGGCGATCGACAGGAAGATCGCCGGAAAAGCGATCAGATGCGGCTTGATCTGCCACAGCGCCCTGCCCTCGGCCATGATGTTGCCCCATGACGGCGTGGCGGGCGGCACGCCCGCGCCGATGAAGGACAGGCTGGCTTCCGCCAGGATGGCGACGCCACAGATGTAGGTGGCCTGCACCGTCAGGGCGGCGATGGTGTTGGGGAAGATGTGGCGCAGCACGATGCGGCCCCGGCTCGCCCCGGCCGCGATCGCGGCCTCGATGTACGGCTGCTCGCGCAGCGTGAGCACCAGTCCGCGCACCAGGCGGACGACGCGCGGGATCTCGGCGATCGTGATGGCGATGATGACGTTCTGCATGGAGCCCTTGGTCAAGGCGATGAGCGCGATCGCCAGCAATATGGTGGGAATGGACATGAAGCCGTCCATGATCCGCATGACGATGGCGTCTATCCAGCGCACGAAGCCGGAGATCAGGCCGATGGCCACGCCGATGACGGTCGCCAGGAAGGCCACCGAGAAACCGACGATCAGGGACACGCGCGCCCCGTAGACGACCCGGGAATAGACGTCGCGGCCCAGCAGATCGGTGCCGAACCAGAACTGGGCGCTGGGCGAGCGGGTGCGGTGTATGGGCGACAGCGCGGTGGGGTCGGTGGTGCCCAGCCAGGGCGCCAGCACGGCCATCAGGACCAGGCCCAGGACCAGCAGGCCCCCGAACGCCACGGTGGGATACCGGCGAAGAAAATGCATGGTTCGGTTCATCAGTAATGGATCCTCGGGTCGAAGACGCGGTACAGCAGGTCGGCCGCAAGATTGATCAGCACGTAGGAAAAGCTGAACAGCAGGATGACCCCTTGGATGATGGGATAGTCGCGGCGCAGGATGGCGTCCACGGTCAGGCGGCCCAGGCCGGGAATGGCGAACACGGTCTCGGTGACCACCGTTCCGCTGATCAGCAGCGCCACGCCGCTGGCGATGATGGTGACGATGGGCACGGCGGCGTTCTTGAGGGCGTGCAGGAAAAGGATGCTGCGGTTGCTCACGCCTTTGGCCCGGGCGGTGCGCACATAGTCCTGCGAGAGCGTCTCGAGCAGCGTCGCGCGGGTGATGCGGGTGATCAGGGCGATGTACACGCTGCCCAACGCCAGGGCCGGCAGCACCAGGCTGTGCAGCGACGCCCCGACGCCCTGGGAAAACGGCACATAGCCCTGCACGGGGAACCAGCGCAGCTGCAGGCCCAGCGTCCAGGCCAGGAGGTAGCCGACGACGAAGGACGGAACGGAAAAACTCAGCACGGCCAGCACCATGATGCCGCGGTCGTGCCAGCGGTTGTGCATCCAGGCGGCGAGCGCGCCGAAGGGAATGGCGACGACCACGGAAACGATCAGGGTCATGATCATGAGCGTGACCGTCGGCGCCAGGCGCTGGGCGATCATGGCGCTGACGGGCAGCCCGGTGAACAGCGAAGTGCCCAGGTCGCCGTGCGCGATGGCCCAGAGCCATTCGCCGAAGCGAAGCAGGAAGGGCTTGTCCAGGCCCAGGGTGTCGCGGATGCGCGCGATGTCCTGCTGCGTGGCGTCTTCCCCCGCCAGCAGCGCCGCCGGATCGCCGGGCGCCAGATCGAGCAGACCGAAAACAAATAAGGCGACGAACAGCATGACGGGCAAGGTCATGAGTAGGCGCCGTAGCGTGTACGAAAGCATTTGACTCCTTACTGCCGGATTCGCGCTGTGCGGACGGCCCAGCTTTGACGTGCAGAATTCTAGAGAGCGCAGTGCTTTCTAACAATTTCAATATTTAATTAATATTGTTGCTAAAATTAGAACGGAAGGCTGGAAGCCGCATGAATGCTGGATGCATGCCGGACGCGCCGGCTTCGCGCCAGGGGTAAACCCTTATGGATTCGGCGCCAGGGCCCGGCACACCGGGTACAATCCCGAGTTTTTGTCATGAATCGCTACGCAATACAGTTGGCGTTCGCCTATATGGGCGTCATCATCGGAGGCGGCTTCGCCTCGGGCCAGGAAATCCTTCAGTTCTTCACCGGCTATGGCCTGGCCGGCATTGCCGGCACCGTTGTGGCGGGTGTGCTGTTCGCCTTCCTGGGCAGGCAGATCGCTCGCATGAGCACCCAGCTCCAGGTGGAGTCGCACAAAGAGGTGCTGCGCATCCTGTTCGGCGCCAAGGCCGGCGCGGTCATGGACATCCTGCTCACGTTCTTCCTGTACGGCGTGGGCGTCGCCATGCTGGCGGGCACGGGCTCGCTGTTCCAGCAGCAATTCGGGCTGGCGCCCATCGCCGGCGGCGCCTTCATGGCCGCCCTCGTCATCCTGACGCTGTGCCTGAACGTCAAGCGCATCATCGACCTGGTGAGCGCGGCCACGCCCATCCTGATGGGCATGGTGGTCATCATCACCGTGTATTCGCTTTTCACCGTGAATGCGAGCACGGATGAACTGCTGGCCCTCAGCCTGCGGCAGGAAACCGTCGCCCCGCACTGGTCCATCGCCGCGATGCTGTATGCGTCCTTCAACATCGCCGTGGGTTTTCCCATGCTGGCCGTGATCTCGGGCCGCAGCACGGACATCAGGAGCACGTCGCTGGGCGGCGTGCTGGGCGGCATCGGGCTCGGCATCCTGATCCTGCTGATCAACATCGCCCTGCTCTACAACCTGAACCAGCTCCAGGGCGCCGAGCTTCCCACGCTCGCGCTGGCCACCCGCCTGTCTCCCGTGGTCGGCATCCTGATGACCCTGTCGATCACCTGCATGGTCTACAGCACGGCGGTGGGCATGTTCTTCGCCTTCAGCGCTCGCTTCACCCGGCCGGAAACCCGGCGCTTCCGCGGATTCAGCATACTGAGCTGCGGGATCGCCCTGATTCTGGGCCAGGCCGGATTCACCAAGCTGGTGGGCACCGTGTATCCGCTGCTCGGCTACCTGGGGCTGCTGCTGATCGCCGCCGTGGGCATCAATTGGTACCGGATCCGCAACCGGCAGGCCCAGGTTCTGGCGCGCTGAACGCGCGGTCGCGGCGCCTCGCGCGGGCGCCCGCGGGCCGGACGGCGCGGCTCTACCTGCCGCCGGCGGCCTGATACAGCGGCATGACGCGTTCGGCCGCCTCGGTGAGGTCCGCGCTGCGGCTGGCGGCCGAGGGGTGGGTGGACAGGAATTCCGGCGGCGCGGAACTGCCGCCGAGCGCGCCCATTTTCTGCCACAGGGTCACCGCGGCCCGAGGGTCGTAGCCGGCGCGCGCCGCCAGTTCCACGCCGATGCGGTCGGCCTCGGTTTCGTGGGTGCGGCTGTTCGGCAGGGTGAACATGACGTTGGTCAGGGCGCTGCCCAGGTCGGCCGTCGCCCCCACGCCGGTCACGGCGGAAAGCACGGAAAGGCCGACGTTGGTCACCATTTGCTGGGACACTTGCTCGCGGGCGTGTTCGCGCAGGGCGTGGGCCATCTCGTGGCCGATCACGGCCGCGAGTTCCGCGTCGGTCGGCTTGATGCGGTCGATGAGGCCGGCGTACACGGCCATTTTCCCGCCCGGCATGCACCAGGCGTTGACTTCCTTGGAATTGAGCACGTGCACTTCCCAGTTCCAGTTGCGGGCGTCCGGCCTGAAAGCGCCCACCTGCTGGATGAGCTTGTTGGCGATGGTCCTGACCCTGGCCGTCTGGGCGGCGTTGACGTCCAGCGCCCCCTGGGCCCGGGCCTGGTTGATCAGGCTGGAATATTGCTGGGCCGCCTCCTGCTGCAAGGCGGCTTCCGACACCATGCCCGACATGTATTGCTTGCGCTCCACGCCCACCGAACCCGACCCCGTCGTCTGGACGGCGGCGCAACCGCCGAGCGCGGTGACGGCGGCCAGCGCGCAGGCCGCGTAGCGGCGTGTCATCGATGTCTTCATTTTCATGGCAGTGGAACTCCTTTCATGACGGGTATTATTTTCCGCACTGGGCGCGGTGGCGCAGCGCATGGTCCATCAGCACGATGGCCAGAAGCGCTTCGGCGATCGGGGTGGCGCGTATGCCCACGCAAGGATCGTGCCGCCCCAGTGTCTGGACCTGCACGGGGTTCCCGGCGCGGTCGATGGACCGGCGCTCGATGCGTATGCTGGAAGTGGGCTTGATCGCCAGCGTGACGGCAATGGGCTGGCCGGACGAAATGCCGCCGAGCACGCCGCCCGCGTGATTGCTCAGGAAGCCTTCGGGGGTGAGCTCGTCGCCGTGCTCGGAGCCGCGCTGCGCGATGCTGTCGAACCCCGCGCCGATGGACACGCCCTTGACGGCGTTCAGGCCCATCATGGCGTGGGCGATATCGGCGTCCAGGCGATCGTACAAGGGCTCGCCCCAGCCGGCGGGCGCGTTTTCGGCCACCACTTCGATGCGCGCCCCGATGGAGTCGCCGTCCCGCCGCAACTGGTCCATATAGGCTTCGAGTTCGGGAACGATCTGCGCATTGGGTGCGTAGAACGGATTGTTGCCGACTTCGTCCCAGGAAACGAAGGGAATTTCCACAGGCCCCAGCTGGCTCATGTAGCCGCGAATCCTGACGCCGTACGCCTGTTCCAGCCACTTCTTGGCAATGGCGCCCGCCGCCACGGTGGGCGCCGTCAGCCGCGCCGAAGAGCGCCCGCCGCCACGCGGATCGCGCTCGGCATATTTGCGCCAATACGTGTAGTCGGCATGCCCGGGGCGAAAGGTGTCGGCGATATTGCTGTAGTCCTTGCTGCGGGCGTCGGTGTTCCGGATGAGCAGGGCGATGGGCGTGCCCGTGGTCTTGCCTTCGTACACGCCGGAAAGGATCTCGACCTGGTCGGCTTCCTGCCGCTGCGTCACGTGCCTGGACGTGCCGGGCCGGCGCCGATCGAGTTCGCGCTGGATGTCGTCGGCCCCGAGCGGCAGGCCGGGAGGGCAGCCGTCCACGACCGCGCCGATGGCGGGGCCGTGCGATTCGCCGAAATTCGTGACGCAGAAGAGTTTGCCTAGTGTATTGCCGGACATGGTTTTCGCTTTTTACCTTGATTGAATCCGTGATTCTATAAAAAGATTGTGAAGAAGCCGGGCGCCGGCATCAGGAAGAACAGCTGACCTGAAGACGCTCCGCCCACTCGGGCGCTTCGGCGGCATAGGCCTCGAACCCCGGCTTCTCGGTGCAGGGATCGCGCAAGGCTTCCAGCAGCCGGCCGATCTCGCCGGCGTCGTCCCGCGCGGCCGCCCGTATGGCTTCTTCGGCCAGATGGTTGCGCAGCACGTAGAGCGGATTGCAGGCCAGCATCTGCGCTGCGCGCTGGTCCGGGTCCCGCTCGTCCTGTTCCAGCCTTTTCGCATAACGCTCCAGCCAGGTCCGGGCGGCATCGGGATCCGCAAAGCGCGAGAGGAAGGTGTCGGGCTCTTCGGGCGCCCGCGCCAGCGACCTGAAGCTGAGCGTGAAATCCGCCTTTTGCGTGTGCAGCAGCCGCCACCATTGGTCGGCCAGCTCGTCGTCGCCCTCTTCCCAGGCGAGCAGCCCGAATTTGCGCATGAGGTTGCCGCGATAGGCTTGAAGGAACTCGGCTTCGTAGTGCTCCAGCTGCGCTTTCAAAAGGTCTTGCGGCACGCCCAGGCCCAGCAGGGCCCCCGCCAGCCGATACAGGTTCCAGTGGGCCACGGCCGGCTGCGCGTTCCAGGCGTACCGGCCCTGGGTGTCGCTGTGGTTGCAGACATGATTGGCCTGGAAGGCGTCCATGAAGCCGTAGGGACCGTAGTCCAGGGTCAGGCCCAGTATGGACATGTTGTCGGTGTTCATCACCCCGTGGCAGAAGCCGGCCGTCTGCCAGTCCGCGATCAGGCGCGCCGTGCGCGCCACCACTTCGCGCAGGAAACGGGCCACGGTCTCGTTCAGCGCGTCCGGGCCGTGGACGCCGGCGCGGCATGCCGGAAAGTGGCGGTCGACCACGTAGTCGAACAAGGCTTGCAGTTCCGCCGGCGACTGCGACCAGTGCTCGAAGGAACCGAAGCGAACGAAGCTGGGCGAGACGCGCGTCACGATGGCGGCCGTCTCCACCGTTTCGCGGTAGACCGGGTCGTCGGAAACCACCAGGGCCAGCGCGCGGGTCGTGGGAATGCCCAGGCCCGCCATGGCTTCGCCCGCCAGGTATTCGCGCACGGACGAACGCAGCACGGCGCGGCCGTCCCCCATGCGGGAATACGGGGTGCGGCCCGAGCCCTTCAATTGCAGCTCCCAATTGCCCGACGGCGCCACGACTTCCCCCAGCAAGTGGGCCCGGCCATCGCCCAATTGCCCCGCCCAGACGCCGAATTGATGGCCGCTGTAGACCGCCGCCAGCGTCTTGCCGCCCGGCAGCGGCTGCTTGCCGGAAAAGACGTCCAGGAACAGGGGATCCTGGAAAACGCTGCTGGACATGCCCAGCAGCGCGGCGACGTCGGGATTGGCGTGCAGCAGCCTGGGCTGGTTCAAGGGCTGCGGCTCGAGCCGGGTATAGAAGCGCGGCGGAAGTTCGGAGAAGGAATTGGCGACTTCGAGGCCGGATAAGGATTTGATCATGGGGCGGCCTTCGGCATTTTTTTGGCGGCGGCCGCCAGGCGGGCCTGGCGCTTGGCGGGCCTGACGTAGAAAATGGCGCAGAGGTAGAACGCCAGCGACAAGGCGATTTCAAGCCCGGCCATGGAGGCCGACGCGGGGGATGGATCGGACCATGCGCGCACCACGCCTTCCATGAAGTAGATCAGGATCAGCATGGCCGCCCATTGCAGCGTATACAGATTGCCCTTCAGCACCCCCCGCAAGGGGAAGAGCAGCGGCGCCGCCTTGAGCGCCAGCAGGGAACCGCCCGGTTTCAAGGGGGCGATCTTGAGCTCCCATGCCAGGCACAGGACGATGAGAGCGATCAGGGAGACGGACGCGCCATGGCGCAGGACTGGATTTGCTTGTGTGCTCATGCTGGTATTATCCCTCGAAAGACGTCTGCGCTGCATCGGCCCCGCCGGCGCGGGAAAAAGGCCGCGCACCCGATCTTCGCCCCGCAAGAAAAGGTTTCGTATCGTGACAACGCAAGCCAGCAAGAATCGCACCGCAGCGGATCCGCGCGATCCGGGGTCCGCCGAGCCCGACGGCCCCGCCGAAGAACCACGGCTGGACCCGGGAAACACGCCGGCGTCCGGCCTGTCCAACGCGCTGAAGATCGCGCAATTCGCCCTGCGGCGCACCGGCGAAAAGAACCTGACGCAGGTCGCCTCCAGCCTGACGTTCACCACGGTGCTGGGCATCGTGCCTTTGCTGGCGGTGGTCCTGTCCCTCTTCACCGCCTTTCCGCTGTTCGCCGATTTCCGGCTCGCGCTTGAGAACTTCCTGAGCACCAGCCTGCTGCCGCCCTCGGTGTCGGAGAACGTCATGTTCTACCTGAACCAGTTCGCCGCCAAGGCGTCGGGCCTGACGGCCGTGGGCAGCCTGTTCCTCATCGTCACGTCCGTCATGCTCTTCATGACCATAGACGAAGCCTTCAACAGCATCTGGCAGGTCGAGCGCCAGCGCCCGATCGGGCAAAGAATCCTGGTCTACTGGGCCATCATCTCGCTCGGGCCCATCCTTATCGGCGCCAGCCTGTGGGCCATGACGGTACTGGCGCGCGAATCCCTGGGCCATATCGGCGACCTGCCCACGGCGCTGGGCTATTTGCTGTCCTTCGTGCCTCTGGCCGCCACCGGCCTGGGCTTCACCGCCCTGTTCGTCGGCGTGCCCAACCGGCGCGTGCTGTGGCGCGACGCCGCCGTGGGCGGCTTCGGCACCGCCGTCGTGCTGGAACTCATGCGCTGGGGCTTCGCCTACTATCTTGCGCGCTTTCCGTCCTACACCGTGATATACGGCGCGTTCGCCACGCTGCCCATCTTCCTGCTCTGGCTATATCTGTCCTGGCTGGCGATCCTGGTGGGCGCCACCGTGGCCGCCACCCTGCCCGCCCTGCGGCAGCGGCGCTGGGCGCTCGAGCACCACACCGGCGGCGTCTTCGTCGACGCCTTGCGGGTGCTGCAAACGCTCTGGACGGCGCAGCAAGGCCGGCCCCCGGGGCGCAGCATGCGCTTTCTGTGCGCCCACCTGCGCCTGCACGAACTGGAAATGAGCCAGGTGCTGAATTCGCTGAAGGACCTGGGCTATGTGGTGAATGCCGAAGGCGACGGCGCGGACCAATGGGTGCTGTCCTGCGACCAGCGCGAAGCCACCCTGGGGCCGCTGATCGACGCGCTGCTGCTGGACCGCGGCCAGCCGGGGCTGGCCGGCCGCCCCGAGATACTGCGCGCGGTCTCGATGGCCTTCGATAATCAGGCGGTACGGCTCGAAACCCTGTTCGAAACGCCCGGCCTACTACCCGAAGCCCGCGGCATAGGGCAAAATACGGTTCATGTGCCCAGGGCGGGCACGCAGGAGGACGACGATGTTGAAAGTTAGCGAAATTCTACGCGTGAAAGGGCACACGCTGTACACGGGCACGCCCGATATGCCCATACTTCGGGCGCTCGAAACCATGAGCGAACAAGACATCGGGTCTCTGGTCATCATGGAACACGGCGAGCTGGTCGGCATGCTGACTTTCCGCGAGATCATCCGCCATCTGCATGCCAATCATGGAAACACGGGGAACAACACGGTGCGCAGCATCATGGACGACGC
Source organism: Parapusillimonas granuli (assembly GCF_013416525.1). Classification (GTDB taxonomy): domain Bacteria; phylum Pseudomonadota; class Gammaproteobacteria; order Burkholderiales; family Burkholderiaceae_B; genus Parapusillimonas; species Parapusillimonas granuli. Next base: position 235,047 of record NZ_JACCEM010000009.1, on the reverse strand, counting down.
TCCGGTCAGTGTTTCGCCCAACACGGGTTTCGAAGAGGTGCAAAGGCTGATGCTCGAAAAGCATGCGCGCTACATACCGGTGATGGACGGGCCGACGCTGATGGGCGTGGTGTCGTTCTACGATATGGCGCAGGCCATCGTGGCGGCGCAGCAGTTCGAGAACAACATGCTCAAGGCGTATATCCGGGACTGGCCGACGGATACGGCCGAAGGAGTGTAAGGCCTGTCAGGTGCTGAAGGGGGCGCCCGGAAGGCTTTCGGGGCCCGTCGGCCCCTCTCTGGACACCAGTTCCGCCCACGCCCTCTCCAGCAGCCCCGCGTCATTCTGATTCAACAGCTTGGGGTCGGACAAACTGCGGCGCCACTGCCGCGCACCCTTGCGCCCGCTCATCCAGCCCAGCATCGCCCGCGCGATCATGCGCAAAGGCACGCCTTTGGCCACTTCCCGGGCCGCGTAACGCACCATCGACTGCACGACCTGCGCCGGCTCGGGCAGCCTCACGGCGGGGTCCATCCCGCGGGCGATGTCCGACAGAACGCCCGGAGTGTGCCATGCCGCGCGGCCCAGCATGACCCCGTCGAACTGCCGCGCCAGCCGCAGCGCCTGCGCGGCATCGGCTATGCCGCCGTTCAGCACGATGGCCGCGTCGGGGAAATCCGCCTTCAAGCGCAGCGCCGCGTCATAACGCAGCGGCGGAATCTCCCGGTTGTCCTTGGGCGACAGGCCCTTCAGCACCGCGTTCCGGGCGTGGACGATGAATACCCGGCAGCCGGCCTCGTGGAGCGTGCCCACGAAATCGCGCACGAAACCATAGGAGTCATCGTAATCCAGGCCAAGGCGATGCTTGACGGTGACCGGTATGTCGACCGCGTCCTGCATCGCCTTGACGCAATCGGCCACCAGCGCCGGCTCGGCCATCAGGCAGGCGCCGAACGCGCCCTTTTGCACGCGCTCGGACGGACAGCCGCAGTTCAGATTGATTTCATCGTAGCCCCACCGCCTGCCCAGCCTGGCGGAGGCCGCCAGCGCTTCCGGTTCGCTGCCGCCCAGCTGCAGCGCCAGCGGCTTTTCCGCCGGGTCGAAATCCAGATGGCGGGCGACGTCGCCGTGCATCAAAGCGCCGGTCGTGATCATTTCGGTGTACAGGCGGGCCTGAGGCGCCAGCAGGCGATGGAAGTATCTGCAGTGCCTGTCGGTGACATCTATCATGGGCGCCACGCAAAGGCGCCAGGCGGCTGCGGCCGAGTCGGGAAAGCGGTGAGTCATTGAAAAAACTGCAAAGAGTAATGCGCAGCCGATATTGTCGGCCATTTTGGCCCGGCCGGGCGCACGGCCCCGCCAACCTGGACTAAAATCTTCGGTTTCGATATCAACGAGGCAGAGTTTGCAACCCCATGGCCGTTTTCACCCCTGTCAGCGACGATGATGCGCGCGAGCTGTTAACACGATACTCATTAGGCGAACTGGTTTCCCTGCGCGGCATCACGGCCGGTATCGAAAACACCAATTATTTTCTCACGACCACGCAAGGCGAGTACGTCCTGACCCTGTTCGAAGTCCTGACCTACGAGCAGCTGCCGTTCTACATCGAGCTCATGTACCACCTTGCCCAGAAGGGCATCCCGGTGCCGCGCCCGCAAACGCTGTGCAGCGGTTCGCGGCTGACCACGATGCACGGCAAGCCTTGCGCCATCGTCAGCCGCCTGTCGGGCGGCTACGAACCCGCGCCCAGCGCACTTCACTGCGCGCTCGCCGGGCGCACGCTGGCCCAGGCGCATCTGGCCGGGCGGGATTTTTCGCTGGCGCAGCCCAATTTGCGCGGCCTGGGCTGGTGGCAGCAGACCGTGCCCAAAGTCCTTCCCTTCCTGAACGACGCTCAGGCGCGGCTCATCCAGGACGTATTGCGCGAGCAAACCGAATTCGCGGCCGGCGCCACGTACCAGGCCCTGCCTTTCGGGCCCGCCCATTGCGACCTGTTCCGCGACAACGTCCTGTTCGACGGCACCTTCGAGATGCCCCGCATGGGCGGCATCATCGATTTCTACTTCGCGGGCTGCGACACCTGGATCTTCGATGTGGCCGTCAGCGTGAACGACTGGTGCATAGAAAGGAACACGGGCGTTCTGGAAGACGACAAGCTGCGCGCCTGGCTCGACGCCTACGCCCAGGTCCGGCCTTTCACCGACGCCGAACGCGAAGCCTGGCCGATGATGCTGCAGGCCGCCGCGCTGCGCTTCTGGGTATCGCGCCTGTATGATTTTTTCCTGCCCCGGCCGGCCCAGACCCTCAAGCCCCACGATCCGCGCCATTTCGAACGTATACTGCGCGAACGGCGCAAGACCGCCACGGCCCATCGCCTTTAGGACGCACGACGCATGCAAGCCGCCATTCTTCCCATTACCGCGGGCTGGGCCTGGATACAGGACGGGTTCAAGCTGTTCCGGCGCCAGCCGATGGCGATGTTTTTCTGGAGCATGGCGACGGGGCTGCTGATCACCGTCAGCTACATGATCCCGCTGCTGGGGCAGATCGCGCTGATCGCCTGTACGCCCATGCTGACTTTCGTCACCCTCAGCGCCTGCCGCAATATTGCGCAAGGCCGCCCCATGCTGCTGACCATGTGGCTCCAGCCGCTGAAGGCGCTGGAAACCCGGAAACGCCTGCTGGCGCTGGGACTGGCCTATCTGCTGTTCTGCCTGGCGGGCGGTTTCCTGGCCACCCTGCCCTTCCTGGGCAGCCTCATGAGCGCCATCGACGACAACGGCATCATCAACGAACACGCCCTGCTGCTCGCCATGCGCGGCCCGTTCATCACCTTCGGCTTGCTGTATCTGTTGATTTCGGCGCTGTTCTGGCATGCGCCCGCCCTGATCGGCTGGCATGGCATCAAGATGTCGCAGGCCCTGTTCTTTTCCATGGTGGCGTGCTGGCGCAACAAGTGGCCCTTCCTGGCCTACGGCGCAAGCTGGGCCGCCATTTTCTTCGCCGCGCAAATGGTGGGCGGCTTTCTCGCCTCGGCGGGCGCGTCCGCCGGCGTGGTCCAGATCCTGCTGACGCCGGTGAACATCGTGATCGCCGCCGTGCTGTACTGCAGCTTCTATCCCGCCTACGTCAGTGTGTTCGGCGTCAATTACCCGATGAGCCGGCCCGATTCCGCTTCCTGATCCTCGGCCAAGGCCGCGCGTATCGCCCGGGCGTAGGCGGGGTTGGCCGCGCAATAGCCTGCCGGAAGCTCCACCGCGAAGGCCGCGCCGCGGCAGCGCGCCAGCCTGAAGGGCGCGAGGCCGTGGATGGTCTTCAGGACGCGCTGCCGGTGATCGAAGAAGACGACGTCGATGGCGTAGGCCAGGAAAAAAGTATGCACGCCCGCGCAGGGCGCGATGCACAGCCCCGTGTCCGCCGGCAGGCGGGCCAGCGCATGCAAGCCCAGCAGCCGCGCGCCGAAGCGGGTTGCATGCAGCAGCCGCAGCGCCTCCATTCAGAACCCCGCTTCGGCGAGCTTGAGCGCGACGGGAAAAGCCAGAATCAGGAAGGTGCAGGGAAATATGCAGAACACCATGGGAAAAAGCATTTTCACCGGCGCCTCGAGGGCCAGCTTCTCGGCCTTCAAGAAGCGCTCGCCGCGGCGCTGGTCGGACTGCGCGCGCAACAGCGGCCCCAGGCTCATGCCCATCTGGTCCGCCTGGTTCAAGGCCGTCACCAGGCCGCGCATGGCCGGCAGCCCGGTTCTTTCGGCCAGGGCCGCCAGGGCTTCCGTGCGCGGCATGCCCGCCCGCATGTCGGACAAGGCGTGCCGCAGTTCGCCGCGCAGCGGCCCTTCGGGCCCGTGCCGGGCCGCCTGCTGCAGGGCGCCGTGCAAGTTGAGGCCGGCTTCGACGCACAATGTGGTGACGTCGAGCAGGAAGGGCAGTTCCCGTAGCATGTGTTCCTGGCGGCGTACGCCCAGCGCCGCTAGCCGGCGCCAGGGCCAGGCGGCGCCCAGCAGCCCCGCCAGAAGGCCCGCCGGCAGGCCGTGGCGCCATGGCCCTTCCAGAAGAAGCTGCGGCAGCGCCGCCGCCGACGCGGCGCACGCCGCCGCGCAAAAGCACTGCAGGCCGACGACGTCTTCCGCTCTCCAGCCGGGATCGAGCCCGGCGAGCACGATGCGGCGTTCGAGCAGCCGCCGGACCCGCCAGGAAATGAAGGGATTGCAGCCGGCCGCGAGCACCGCCACCCAGGGCCAGACCAGCCCCAGCAAGCTGGCCCTGCCGAAAGCATGGCGCCCTTTGCGGTAGACCGCCACCGGACGCATGAAGATCCATGCCAGCAGGCACAGGGACAGCCCCGCCGTCGCGCAACTGAGCCAGAAGTACATGCGCCCCCCTCAGACCTTGATGGCGACGATGCGCCGAATGAACAGAATGCCGGTGAGTTCCAGGACTGCGACGGCCGCCAGCACGCTCCAGCCTATCGGCTGTTCCCACAGCACGCGCATGGAATCCGGATCCAGGTGGTTCAGCACCGCGGCCAGGGCAATGGGCAGCATCGCCATGACCCAGGCCTGCAGCCTTCCCTGGGAAGTCAGCGCCGCGACTCGGGCGAGCAGCTGCAGCCGCGCGCGCAGCGTGGCGGAAATCCGTTCCAGGGTTTCCGCCAGACTGCCGCCGCTGTGCGCCGCCACCGTCAGCGCGGAAACGGCCAGTCCGGCGCCTTCGGTGGGCATGCGCCGGTAGAGATTGGCCAGCGCTTCCTCGAAGGATATGCCCATGCGCTGTTCCCTCAGCAGCAGGCCGAATTCCTGCGCCAGCGGAGCGGGCGCGTGCGCCACGATCTGCTGCAGCGCCGACTGCATGCCCGAGCCCGCCCGCAAGGCGCCCGCCAGCGCCATCAGCAGGTCCGGCAGCTGCGCCTCGAACGAGGCGGCGCGCCGCCGCTTCAAATGGCGTATGCCCCATTGCGGAACGGCCAGGGCGAGGCCGCCGCACAGCCCGGCCAGCCACAGCCGCCCGGAGAAGGCCAGCCCCAGGGCCGCGACGCTCGCGCACGCCAGCAGGTTGGCGACCCACAATTGGGCGGGATCCAGGAACAGGAAGAATTCGCTCAGGCGGTCGACCGCCTGCTTCTGGAAGGCTTGCCGGTATCGCCCATAGCCCAGGGCGAAGGACTTGAGCGCATACCAGCTGACGATGCCCGCGGCGAGCAGCGCGGCGGCGACCGCGACGTGGATCATGCCTGCCCCCCTTGGCTGAACAAGGCCGCCGGCAGCAGCGGACGACCGGCGTCGTCGGTGAAGGATTCGGGCAGCACCCCGCAGCCCGTGTAGCCTTCCCGGGGCCCGCGCATATAACGGAAGAGCTCCTGGGTCTGGATGCGGCCGCTTTCCAGGCCGGTGACTTCGACGATGGCGGTGATTTTCCGCCGCCCGTCGCCAAGCCTGGCCTGCTGGACGATGAAATCGATGCTGCCCGCGATGTGTTCGCGCACGGCGGCGAGAGGCAGCTCCATGCCCGCCATCAGGATCATGGTTTCGAGCCGCGCGAGCGCGTCGCGCGGGCTGTTGGCGTGCAGCGTGGTCAGCGACCCCTCATGGCCGGTGTTCATCGCCGCCAGCATGTCGAAGGCTTCGCCGCCGCGGCATTCGCCGATGACGATTCTGTCCGGCCGCATGCGCAAGGCATTGCGCACCAGGTCCCGGACGTCGATGCGGCCCCTGCCCTCCAGGTTGGCCGGACGCGACTCCATGGCCACCAGATGCGAATGGCGCAGTTGAAGCTCGGCCGCGTCTTCGATGGTGATGATCCGCTCGCCTTCCGGAATGCAGTTGGACAGAATGTTCAGCAAGGTGGTCTTTCCCGAGCCGGTGCCGCCCGACACGATCACGTTCTTGCGCAGCCGCACGCAGTGCGACAGGAAAGTCGCCATGGCCTCGCTCAAGGCGTCCATCCGCAGCAGGTCGTCCATGCCGAGCCGGTTCGCCGGGAACTTCCGGATGGTCACGCAGGTGCCGCGCAGGGCGATGGGCGCAATCACCGCGTTGACCCGCGAACCGTCGGCCAGGCGCGCGTCCACCATCGGCGAGCTTTCGTCTATGCGCCGGCCCAGCGGCGAGACGATGCGCTCGACCACCCCGAGCACCGCCTGTTCGCTGCTGAAGCCGCTGTGGTGGCGGGCCAGCCGGCCGTTCGATTCCACGAATATTTCGTCATGGCGGCTCACCATGATCTCGGTGATGGCCGGGTCGGCCAGCAAGGGCTCGAGCGGGCCGAGGGCCACCGCCTCGTCCACCACGTCGGCCAGCAGGCGCCCGCGATCCACGCCGGGAGGAAGCGTGTCGTCCTGCGCGATCAGGGCGCCCAACGCCGCCATCGCCTCTTCGCGCAGGGCCGCGTCGCTCATGCTGGATACGTCGCGCCTGCGCAGGTCCAGGGCGTCGAGCAGAGCGGCGTGCAGGCGCTTGCGATGCTGGAGCATCGCGGCGGCTTGCCGCGCGTCGCCCGGCGCGGCCGTGCCCGGCCCAAGGGCAGCGAGGCTTGAATCGATGGCGTCGCCCGGCTCTCCGGCATGCGTCGACGGCCGGGCATCCGCCGCGGCGGGGCCGCCGCCCGCGGGCAGGCCGCATATCCGGATCAGGCAGGGACCGATGACGATCTGGTCGCCCACCGCCAGCGGACCATACTGGGCGATGCGCTGGCCATTGACCAGCGTACCCGTCAGCGAGCCGAAATCCTCCAGGAACACCGCCGCGGCGCGGCGCTCGAAGCGCGCATGCCGGCGCGCCACCCGCCAGCCCTTCAGCTGCAGATGGGCCTCGGGCGCGCGGCCGACCTCGGCCGGCAAGGCGAGCCGGCGCTGCTCGTTGGCACCGTCCTCGAAACACAGCTCAACGTCCATCATGGCGAGACTCCTGAAAATCATGCAGATTCGCGCCGCCGCGAATGCCGTGTTCCACGGCGGCGCCGGGTGGCGGTTCGCCGGCCCATTGCGAGCCCTGGTCCTGCCAGGCGGGCGCCGGCCCGCCGGCGGGGTCCGGGACGGGCGCGGGCAGCCGCGCGGCCGACGGCAAGGGCGTATTGAGAACGGGCGTTTCCGGAAAGCTGCCGGCAAGCACCGAGCGGCTGTTTTCCACCCGCCGCAGAATGCCCGGATGGTCGGCGTCGACCAGGACGGGCGTGACGAAGATGGCGAGCTCGGTTTCATTGCGCTGGAAACGCCGGGACTTGAACAGCTGCCCCAGGACGGGGATGTCGCCCAGCCCTGGAATCTTGTCGAAATTCCGGGAATCGTCGCGGGACAGGAAGCCGGCCAGGACCAGCGTCTGGCCCGACCGGACGTTGAATTCGGTGGCGGCGCGGCGGGTCTTGAGCGAGGGACCGGCCGCCAGCGCCAGTGAGTTGTCGACGGAGCTGACTTCCACGTCTATCTGGGACCGCACCGCGCCGTTGCGCTCGACCCGCGGGGTGATGCGCAAGGACACGCCGTAAGGCTTGAAAGCGGTATTGGTGTTGCCGTTCGCATCGACCGTTGAATAGGGAACTTCCCCGCCGGCGAGAAATTCGGCCGTGGCGCCGCTGCGGGCAAGCAGCTGCGGCTGCGCCAGCACGACGGCCGAGCCTGTCTGCGCCAGGGCGTTGATTCTGGCGGACAGAAAGGCGTTGACGCCGAAATAGCCCGCCGCCACCGTGGCCGGGAACGCGATGGGCACGGCGGTGGACCCGGGGCGATCCGCCAGGCGCTTGCTGCCGCCGTCCCAGGCCAGCCCCGCGTTCAAGCCCCCTTCGCTGAGCGTATCCCAGCGCAGCCCCAGCTCCAGCAGCTGCGAACGGGGCACTTCGACGACCTGGACGTCGAGCAGCACCATGCGGTCCCAGCCGACCCGCCCGGTGAAATCGAGCAGTTGCGGATAACGCTTGGCAAGGCCGGAGACGCGCTCGCGGTCCTCGTCCGACAGATCATCGCCCTCCACCACCAGCTTGTCGCCCAGCGTAGTGACGGCGGCCCCGGGTATGCGCTCCAGCAGACCGCGCAGCTCGCGCTGTATCTGCTTCGCGCCTTCGGGGGCGACTTCGACCTGGTAGCGGCGGCGTTGACCGTCCAGGCCCCAGATCTGCAGCGCGGTGGCGCCCTCGCGCCGGGCGAAGACGATGACTTCCTTTTCGTCCGTCGTGACCGCGTTGATCACCTGGCCGTCGCCGACGGCGACCCGCGCGACGTCCGGAACGGCCAGGACTTTGACTTCGCCGACCTGCAGCGCCAGCAAGCCGGTTTCGCGCGCCTGCGCCCCGGCGATTCCGGCGCAGGCGAACAGGCCGGCGGCCAGCAGACGGATGACTCCCACCTCGCGCATGGCTCATTGCTCCTGGACGCCGGCCTGGGCCGGAAAGGCATACGGGCCTGGCGCCTGGGCGCCGGCCGGGTCCGTGGACGCGGCCCACAGCCAAGCGCTGACGAGTTCCGGCACGCCGGGCAGTTCGAACAGGCCGCTGGGCTGGGCGCCGGTGGCCGCCGCCGGGCGCAGGCGCGGAATGCCGGCCGATGCGCTGTTGCCGTATATGACGGGCGCCTTGGCGCTTGCCGGCGGCGCGGGCCGATTCACCCCGAGCAGGCCGGCGAGGTCCCCCCGGACCGCCGCCTGATTGGAGGCGTCGTCCTGCGGATGCCGGAGCACTGCGGTGAGCGTGCCGCTCTGCCGGGCGGCCACCAGCTTCACCGCGTCCTCGGGCGCCGCATCCAGCGTGACCGTTGCGTACGCCTGCGTGTCCTGGTCGCCGGACATGCGCCCGTGCTGGGTCGTGGTGCCGGTGGCCAGCACCAGCACGCCTTGCAGCAAGGGCGCCGTGATGCGGCGGCGCTGGTATTCGAACGACACGTACAAGTCGATGAGATCGCCCGGCTGCAGCAGGCCGGACACGGAATTGATGGCGTCCACCGGCATGGTGATCGCCCGCCGGCCCGACACCAGATGGCTGGAGAAGGAATCCTGGGCCTGCTGCGCGGTATGGGCCGGCAGGACCGCGTCGCCCGCCCGCAGCGGCATCCTCAGCACGGTGCCGGCCAGTTCGCCATGCCGCTCGGGCGGCAGGCTGTCGCTGGAGGCCAGCACGGCGGGAAAGGACCGGACGGCCAGATGCTCGGGCCCGATGCGCGTGCCCGGCGGCAGATCGTGGGCGGCCACCACTCTTTCTACGGTTTGGATCCGGGCCCGGGCTTCGAGCTCGAGCTCGCGCCCATGCAGGTGCTGGCGCGCCGCCCAGGCGGCGCACAAGCCGGCGACCAGGGCGAGGCCCAGCATCAGCGTCGAACGATTGAGGGCGGGCAGGCGCATGCGGACTCCGTTTGCTTAGTCAATGTGATGGACATACAAGGACGACTCGCCTTCCGCTTCCGGCAGCGAGGACAGCGCCAGCCGGGACGAGCTTCGGCGCCACGCGGAATGGCCGGCCACGGCGGCGTAGGCGGGTTCTTCGACCCAGCCGTCGGAACGCAGCCGGCGGCGCAGATATGCGGTGAGGTCCGTGACGGACATGGCCACGCTGAACACGTGCTGGCCCGCGGCGCCCGCCTTGCCCGGCGGCGCATCGGGACGGTCTTGCAGGCTGAACAAGGGCCGCGCCTGCGGCGGCAGCCACCGGAAGACGGGGCGCGGGCGCCCGGGATCGGGCGGTTGGCCCCGCGCCACGCGCATCACGGAAAGCCGCCCGGATGTTCCGGTGGCGGCGGGGTGCAATTCGGCCAGCCAATGCTCGCCGTTGCGCAGGCCCGACAGGACGACCCCGCCACCCGCAACCAGGATGCGCTGGAAATAAGCCGGCTTGGCGGCATACAGCTGCGCCAGCCGCAGCGGCTCTCCCTGGTAGCTGAACGCCCGGACGCGCAGGGGCACGCCGGACAGCAGCATGGACTGGCTGGAGGTCCAGAGCAGGCCCGGCGCGGCGAATTCGGAAAAGGCCGCGAAAGACGCGCGCGCCTCGGCATGGATGGGCCAGCCGCAGCCCAGGGACAACAGACAGGCGCCGAGGACGCGCCGGCCGGCGGCGGCCCCGGCGGGCATGGAAAGCGGCACGCGCAATGAGCGATTGTTCATGGTCATTCCTTGGCGGGTCGTAAATGGGTGGCGGGCGCCAGCCCCGCCCAGGCGGAACCCCATTCCCGGGCCGGCAGGCTCCTGCCCCAGCCGGAGTCCACGGGCCCCATGGCGGCGCGTATGCGTTCGGACAGGCCATAGGACACGTCGGCGCCGTGGCGCCAGGCCATGCCGGACTGGACCAGCACATGCTGTGTCTGCTGGTCGTCGCCGGCGTGGCCGGCGCCGGTGAGGATCGCGGTGTGGCGCCGCAGCATGGGCGACCAGGCGGCGCCGGACGCGTGCCCGGGCGCGCCCCAGTGCGCGGCGCCGGGCGTGACGGCCAAGCCGGCATGCAGCACGCCCAGGTCTTCCAGCCGCCAGTCTTGGCGCAAGGCGGCGAAGGCGGTGGCCGCGCCGGGCTGGGCGAACGGCGGCAAGGGTTCGGAACGGAACACCCGCGAGCCGATCTGCGTGTCGATGTCCGCCAGCATGGGACGGCCGCTGCGATCGTTCCATCGATGTTCGGGGCCGGTGAAGAAGCGTTCATGCAGCCGGCCGAGCTCGCCGTCGCGCCGGGTGGCGGCGAACGCCAGGTAAGAGGAGGCGTGTTGGGCGGAAAGCGCGATGTCCTGCACGCGATAAAGCCAGGAAACCGCCATCCATAACGCCGCCAGGCCCGACAGCACGAGCAGCCCTTCCGCCATGGCTTGCCCGGCCTGGAATGTGCGTGCGTGGTTCATGGCGCGCCCCGCTTGTGCAAAGGATGGGGCGCCAATCGCGCTTGCCAATAGGGGTGGAACAGATTGTCGGTTTCCGCGAGGCCGTCCGGCCGGGGCACGGGCCGCTGGAAGAAGGTTTCCGCGGCGCTGCGCGTGGTGACGGCCAGATCGCCCGGGCCCGGGTGCCGCAAGGTGACGGCGAACCCCAGGGGAACGCCCGACCGCTCCGCCCGGGTGTCATAGAAGGCGGGCAGCCCGCCGCCCTCCCAGCGCTGGCGCGCGGCATTGGCCCGGGAGTTCGCCAGCGGGTTGTCGCGGCCCGAGGCGATATCCCAGGTGGTGGCTTCTTTCACCCAGCGCCAGAAGTCCTGGGAAGAGAAGTCGTCGGGCGGATCGTCGACGTGGGGCTGGTCCAGCGTGCTGGGCAGCGGCCCGGGCAGCCAGCCCCAGCCCATGGCGTATTCTCTGTGGCTCTATCCTTAGGCTACTCAGGGGGTTTCATTAAAGTTCAAAATGAACTAAACTTCTTTACAAATCAATGGGTTATGTTCTCAATGCGTCTCACCCCATTTCATTGAAGCGCACGCCAACTTGTACCCGGATTTGTACCCTGACACTCCCAAAAATCGACCTTTGGAAGGGTACTGAACATGGCCAGGAATCAGCTAACCGATCGCAAAATCGCGTCTGCAAAACCCCGCGCGAAAGAATACTTCCTCACAGACGGCGATGGACTTTATCTAAGGATTCGCCCCGGTTCCCGCACCCAACCAGCAGGGTTTCGAGCCTGGATCTTCCGGTACACAAACTTGTCCGGTAAGGCGGACAAGAAATCACTCGGCAGCTATCCGAAGCGAACATTGGCCTCTGCACGCGAGGAAGCAGAGAAGTGTCGCCGACTGCTCCTAGAAGGCATCGACCCACGCTCCACCGACCAAAAAATACCCAAGACGCTCGTCCAAGCCGTCGAACAGTGGATTGAGGAATCCCTCGTAAACCGACGCAATGCCCATGGCGTACACGTATGCAGGTTAAGGCTCAAGAAACACGTGCTGGCGCACATGGGCAACGACAGTCTTCGCACCCTCACAAGACCAAAGCTAGTGGCACGCTTCGACACCATCCGTACAGCTGGTACGCCTGCGCAAGCAGGAACTGTCCTCATCGATATGGTACAGATGCTGAACTATGCCGAAGACCGAGATTGGATAACCAGGAATCCGATCCGCACACTGCGCAAAAGAGATATCGAAGTGGTTGATGTCGTCGGAAGCCGTGTTCTGTATCCACCCGAGATCGTGTTGCTTCGTGACCGACTGGTTCCACCTATTTTCATGACCAATGCCTGCAAGGCTGCAATATGGATTTCCCTGTCTACATTGTGCCGAGCTGGGGAAATCGCGGCCTGCACTGAGTACGAGATTGACTGGACCGAACGCACTTGGCGCCTCGCACCGGAGCGAACCAAGTCCAAAAGGGAACACCTGATCCACCTCTCCGATTTCGCCTATCACTGGTTCTGCGTATTACGAGATCTTCCGTATCGCGAAACCGAGTACCTCATCCCGGGCCTGCGTGGCGCTCCCCATGCCAAATACAACTCCTTTTCCCATCAAATCTCGTTGCGTCAAAAGCCTGACGCAAAAATCCGGGACGCCGGTTGCCTAGTCATGCCCGAGGGGAAGTGGACTATGCACGATCTGCGCCGAACCGGCGCTACCTTGATGGGGGAACTCGGCGTGCCAAAGGACATCATCGAACTGTGCCTGAACCACCGAATGCCACAGCGAGATGAAGGTAGCAGTGGGCTGATCTACACGTATCAAAAGCAGCAACGGATTCCAGAGCGAAAGTTAGCTTTCGACGCGCTCGGCAGCTACCTTGTCAACCTGCTCGGCCATCCCGAGACATGGCGTCACCCCTCGCAACTGAATACCCCAACCGACGTATCTAGCATATCCCCTCAATATCAATCCGATTGGGCTGCAACAAGTCAGCACCTTGCCAAGTTGTTGCCGCTTATGCAATCGGCAGGGATGGACAAACTTTTGGAAGCCATCCAGGCGGGAGAGGAAGCGGCTACGGCTTAGACCTCAGCGGCTCCGCACACAACAATTGGAGAAAGCATCCATGAAACCGACAATGTCACAGCCGCTGTCGACTACCCAACAGTGCCCCCCCTTGCCGACGCAAGTCAGCAGATTGGCGATGACGCGGAAGATCCTCGACGTCCCCCATCTATATCAAACCCTACATCGTCGTAAGACCATAGAATCCAGGTGCTTGCGTTTTATCATTTTGACTGTGTGCCGACCGGGTGAGGTAGTCGAACTGCCTCCGGCGGAAATCAGTGGTGATTACAAGCTTTGGACGTTGGGCAAAGGCCGCCGCAAACATAAGGGTCGTCACTCGATTCCACTGGTTCTTCCGGCACAGTGGGTAGTACGTGGACCGCTTGGTCGCTCAGAAACCCCTCTTTTTCAGAAGCAAAACGGCGGCCCGCTCCCCCTGCCCCATCTGAACAGAGAACTTGCTGCGGTCGGTTTTGGCGAGGCTCGAATCTATGACGTACGCCCTTCGTTCAAGCGATGGGCGGAATTGCAGGGAGTTTCAGACGAAGATATTGCCCGTGTGCTCGGCATGTCTTTCGTCGAACCGGACCTGAACACCCATCGCCGATTACTGGAACAGTGGGCCGAATACTGCACCTCTAGCCGCTGAGGATTGCCTTCATACTTCGAAACAAGGCATTAGCGCACCGGTACATCGTAAGCGTGCGCCGAACACACATTGACGAACGGCCGCTTATCCTGCGCTTGCGTGGTGTGCGTTATCGCCGGCGTTGGTGGCGTGCCCATTTCCAAGGACAGGAACGCGCTTTGTAGCCCCTCTTATTGATCAGCCAAAAAATCATTCAACAAGCCGACCGCTCGTCTTCCGACCGACCCTTCTTGTCCGCGATTGGCTCGTGGTACTTAGTAATATCATCACGCAAAATTCTTCTAATTTCCATGATTGCCTCGGCAGTTTCCTGCACACTATGTCCAGAAATGATGATCTTTTCTGACTCTGCTCCTGACAGGTGAGCACTTCTATAGGGAACCAGACCATCATCCGAATCAGCAAGAGCCCCCTCGCCATATCGCTTGGCAATGATGGAGTGATAAGATACGTTATCCGAGATCGGAAGCTCGCCTGCAATTTTGATGAACGGGTCGCTTTCGTCAAGCTGATCAATACTGTTAGGAATGCTCTCCAAGAGCCCTTCGAGCCCGTTTATGCCTGTTCCTGCATACGCCTGAAAGGAATCACCCAGACTTTCAAATATCGTCAGAGGAAGGCGGATTAATCCAGACACCCAACGTGCAAATCCACGCCCGGCAACTGCCGTTCCGCGATGGGGTGTCGCAATGAATATCACACGCTCCACCCCCGGAAATGGATCAAAGCGAAGGTATGGGTCAAACTGCGAACGGTCACTACCGAAGCGATCCAAATCAATTCTGGCATCGGATGCAGCCCACGGCCACAATTCTTCATCGGCAGCAGACACCATCAAACGCGCGATGATGCCACCCATACTATGACCGATCAGCACCAACCCATGTGAAGGTGAACTCTGTTCTCGACAGTCGAAATGCTGCAGGGCGTCGGTTAGCAGGCGGCGGATAGTTGCATGATTTGCAACTATCGGCATGTTGGTTGGGTAGTAAACTTGCCATATCTGAAATTCGCGCAACAATTCAACATCGGCCAAAAGCTCATTGGCAACATTGACCCAAGCCTCAGGACTACTGGCAAGGCCATGCAGCATGACAATGATGCGCCGACCTGGATCAAACGGCTGCATTAGATATAAATGAGGGGCTTGGATGCCCTGATCACGGCCCATCAAGCCACGTAAAGATTTCCGGCTAAACTCGGATCGTGCCAGCCAAAATCCGTAACCAGCCGTGAAATTACCCGCTAACGGCACACGCTGCTGATGCACAATAAAATCGTGTTCCACGAGCGGATCATGTACCGTAATGATGAGTTCGCGCACGTTCAGCAGTTCGTCCAAACTCGCTACGTCGAACCGAAATACTACCGTTACATTCGGCGACGACATTGAGCTCCAAGCTGGAAGTGGCTGCAAATGCTGTCCAGCCATCTCCTGCCCAGAACGAAGCGAAGATCTATACCGATCTTCGTTCATCACTGCCACCAACTCTGCTCCGAACCCATCACGTCGATTGGTGCTGCGCAACCCATGGAAGACGAGGGACGATGCCGGCAACAGTTCGTGCGGCAAATTTAGAACGCCCAGTCGCGGCGGTATCTCAACGCGTATAGTCCAGTTATTGAGGTGTAGTATAGGCTTGCGGTCACCAGCCTGACGATTCAGATCATGAGTGGAAAAAAGCGTCGTCACTGCCTGCTGCGCGGCGTAGTTATACCAATCACGAACTTGAGTCTGGCGACCTTCAAACGCCCTTTCTCCGGGCGAACGTTCAGTGAAAAAGAGGTAGGCCCAAGCGTAGCGCACCACTTCGATCCACGGAGTGATAGTCTGCTTCTCTTTAGCTCCAACTCCTACAGAAGGAACTAACATGGCACGTTGCAGCCAGAGTTCTGCTAAGGCAGAGAACTTGGGCTCATTTGCAATGTTCGTGGCGTTGGCCAACCCCGCAAAGCAGGATGCCGCCATCGCCTGAGTACACGCTTGCCGTTCCAATCCAGCAACGCGGATTGTTTGCAAAGTCGCTTCACTCAACCGGTTGGTAGAGAGCATGTCTCCTCGACGCAGCATGATTGCCTCGTCAGGTGGTATTCGATGCATGATCACTGATGGCTGAAACTCATCGACTATGGCGCAACCACTTAGCGCTCCGACCAAAAAAATCAGAATCAGACGACACCATGCAGCATAACCCAAGCTTTCCCCCTCATATAAGCCAAAGTAGTGAAGCCCGGTACGTAAGAGCTCACAGATTTTTTGGTTAATTACTTCCGTTCTGGTGAGGCTGACGCACCAACATAACGGGAACTGGCGCAATGCGCACTACCTGTTCCGCATCACTGCCCAGAAGCAGTCGATCCACTCCGCGGCGTCCATGGGTGCCCATGATAATCAGGTCACAACCACTCTCCTCAACTTGACGGACAATTTGCTCTGATATTCGCTCTATCGTGGACTCTAACAACACCCTTTCAGTTATCGTTCCGTCTTGGCCTAACCGCTTTTCGGCTTCGTCCAGCAAGGCCTGTCCCCCTGCAAGGAGGCGGGGACGAACATCCTCCAAATAAACGCGCGGGCGCACGAAATCGGTTTTATGGCGAGTGGGCTCGATAATATGCATCAAGATCACAGTGCCTTCACTCATCCGAGCCAAGTTCGCCGCATACTCAAGAGCCAAAATGGAAGTGGGACTGCCATCAAGCGGCACTAAAATCCGTGAATACATTAAGTTCGTCCTCGAACAGAGAAAAGAGCTGTGGAATGCAGTGTCAAGATGCTTTGCCTTCGAACCAAGCAATCTCTCTGTCTCAATACATATGCTGACCCCCATTCATCGCCACGTTGCTGCCAGTCATGAAAGCCGCAGCGTCACTGACGATGAACGCAACAAGTGCGGCAATTTCACTGGGTTGTCCAAGGCGACCAACGGGAATCCCGTCAATGATTTTCTGACGCACATCTTCTCGCACCGCCATTACCATCTCGGTAGCCAGATAACCTGGCGAAACGGTGTTGACGGTCACCCCCTTGCGCGCCACTTCCTGAGCGAGGGCTTTCGTAAAGCCATGCACCCCCGCCTTGGCAGCCGAATAATTTGTCTGACCGAACTGACCCTTGCTGCCGTTGATCGACGAGATGTTGACGATGCGGCCCCAGCCGCGCTCCGTCATCGATTCGATGAACGGTTTGGTAATGTTGAACATGGAATCCAGATTGGTGCGCAGCACGGCGTCCCAGGCGATTTTGTCCATCTTTCGTAAGGTCACATCACGCGTAATCCCCGCGTTGTTCACCAGAATATCAACCTGATGACCGTCGTCATGGATGCGCCGGGCGAGTTGCTGCGTGGACTCGTAATCGGACACATCCACACCATAGGCAGTAAATGTGTAACCCTGAGCCGTTTGCTCTTGCTGCCATTGACCAACCGTGGTGTTGCCAGGAGTATGTGTAATACTCACTTGGTGGCCGGCATCGTGCAGGGCACGTGCAATGGCTGCGCCCAGACCGCGATTGCCGCCAGTCACCAGCGCTATTCGTTGTTTAGTATTCATTCCTGTCCTTGTTTCTTTGCCTTGCCTTGGGGCGCGGAGCTCGGCGTCGCCCAGGGCTGCATCGAGCGCATGAAAAATTGGTTAAAATCGGCAGCGTCGTTACCGCTACCGATAGCGCTGGAAACGGCTTCCTGCCACGCGACGAAGGCTTGCCGCAAACCATCAGAAAGGGCCGCCTGGCTACGGGTGATAGCTTGGCCAAATGCTTGTGCATCGCCTACGCGGCCTTCAGTCAGACGCCAGAACGCTGCGGGTGGCAAACTCGCGAGCATCTGCCAATCGGTCGCTTGCTGAAGCCCCTGAATCCGCGAAGCAGTTTCCCGAACGCTATTGGCGTGACGCTGTTGCATGGCTTCGAACCACTGCTCGCTTGACTGCTGAAACAAACGCAAGATCTGCAACTGCAGTTCGGCATTGGCCTTACAGAGATGAATGGGCAGTTCATTGTTCATCGGAATGGTCCTCAATCGTGGTGCTCCTTTTTGGAGTGAGTTCCTTTGGAGCGGTTGTGAGACATCCTTGAGAATGCCCCTAATGAAATGGACTGATCTGGTTGCAGCCTCAGTTCGTTGTGTTAAGGCATTACCACATAGGTTCCAGGGGCATCGTCAAGCGGAGCATGCTTTCCGTCCATGGCGGGTGGCGCCATGCGCCCGGTTGAGCGCTGCGCCAACCATTGCTGCCAGGAAGGCCACCAGGATCCTTCGTTCAGCGGGGTTTCGGCTCGCCACTTGTGCGGATCAACATAACGATCATCGGCATTTCGGGTGGCAATCTGGAAACTGCGTCTTGGATGGCCCGGCTGGCTCACCACCCCGGCGTTATGCCCTCCGCTAGTCAGTACAAAAGTCAGTTCCACATCACTGAGCAGATGCATCTTGTACACGGATGGCCAGGGCGCGACGTGATCACGCACTGTTCCGACAATGAACATGGGCACTTTGATATCGGCGATTGCCACCGGTTTTTCACCCACGCGATAGCGTCCTTCGGCCAGATCGTTGTTTAGATACAGGCTTCGCAGATACTCGCTGTGCATGCGATACGGCATGCGCGTCACATCAGCATTCCAAGCCATCAAGTCATTGAATGTCTGTCGTTCGCCCAGCAGATATTCACGTACGCGACGTGACCAGATCAAATCTTGCGAGTTAAGCATCTGGAATGCACCTGCCATTTGCCGGCCTTCCAGATAGCCTTTTTCCCACATCCCGGCTTCCAGCCATGCCAGTTGGCTTTCGTCAATAAATAAGGAAATTTCGCCTGACTCACGAAAGTCGGTTTCTGACGCTAATAGTGTCAAGCTGTGCAGACGATCATCGTGATCACGCGCCATGGCAGCAGCAGCGATCGTCAACAACGTGCCACCCAAGCAATAGCCCACCGCCTGAACTTTATGTCCTGGCACAATGGTTGTAACCGTGTCCAGCGCATCCATGACGCCAAGCCGCCGGTAATCCTCCATGCCCAGGTCGCGATCCACCTCGGTCGGATTCTTCCAGGAAATAATGAATACCGTGTGACCTTGGCCAACCAAATATTTCACCATGGAATTGTGAGGCGACAAATCCAGAATGTAGTACTTCATGATCCAGGAGGGCACGATCAGTATGGGCTCTGCATGAACATCTGGCGTAGCAGGTGTGTACTGAATCAGTTCAATCAAACGATTGCGAAACACCACCTTCCCTGGCGTGACCGCCACGTCCTTGCCGACTTCAAACCCTTCAATTCCCGCCGGACGCTCGTCAAGAACAACGCGCCGGGCATCTTCGAGAAAGTTCATGGCACCGCGCCACAGACTGGCACCGCCACTTGCTGCCATAGCGTCCAGCACCTCGGGATTTGTCCAGATGAAATTAGCCGGCGACCACATGTCGAGCCATTGGCGCCCTGCAAAAGTAACCATTCTCTCGTGGTGGCGTGATACGCCACGCACGCCCGTAGTGGCGTTGTCCCACCATTCTTGTTGCAGCAAAAAACCCTGATGAATGACATTGAAAGGCCACTGTTGCCAGGCTGAAGCAGTGAAGCGCCGGTCATGTTCTAACTGTTCGACGCAAGTCGGGCAGTCGCGAGAGCTTGCCACTTGCAATATGTAACGGGCAAAACGCTGCTGCTTGTCCCATCCTTTTTCGATCAGAGTACGCTGCTTACCTGATGAAAGGGCTAGGTGCAGCGCCCAGTCATACCACGCCAGCAAACCCGCCGCTGGCGACAGGCCGCCAGTGACACGTGCACGCCACGCATTCACAAGCGTATCCAGGGCATCAGGGGGGCTGAACTCCGACGGTGACGGCGCGGAATTTGGAGGCGTAGCGACTGCGCTCATTTTTAACCTTTGAAAAAAGTAAGTAATCTACTACTATCTTACTACTTGCAGTCAAAGTTGCAAGCTTTTGGACGAGAATCCGTCGTGTTTGATGCGATCCAAAAGCTTGGGAATTTCCTTTACTCAACAGCACAGAGGGCTCTGATCATGACCACTCACCCACGACGGAACGTATGGAATTGGCTACTCGCCCTATTCGCCATCGGCTTCGGATTGCTGACGCTTCGGGAAGGTGGTTCAGTGCTGTTTTTTGATGGCGAAGCGCGCCAAGCGGCCGGACACTATGTACCATTCGTGCTTTGGTTCAATTTTCTAGCCGGATTCATCTATATCGTTGCTGGTATCGGATTATTGATAGGCCAGCGTTGGGCTTGCTGGATAGCAATCGCTATCGCTGTTGCAACTGCGTTTGTCTTCCTGGCTTTCGCAGTGCACATATTTCTAGGGGGAGCCTGGGAGCAACGTACGGCAATCGCCATGACGGTACGCACACTTGTCTGGACTGCCATCGCGGTCTTAGCATGGCGTCGAGCGACGATAGGTGGAACTGCTAGAGTGTGATGGCTAAACTACTCAACGGTCCTTCTGAACCCTCGATCCCCCGCCATGAACTTCTCCAGCATGTGCGGGATCAGCGTCACAACATCGACAGCTTCCCCATACGTCTGCGCATACTGCGCGGCGTAGCGCTCCAGCTCCGCTTTCAGGCTGGCCGGGCAGGCAAAGGTCAGCTTGACGGTTTCGGTCTTGGGCAGTGGCCCAAGCCGTAGTTTTCTGGTGGTGGTCATTGTGACGCTCCCTTGTTGAAGAACAATGGCTGGTAGGGCCGCAGCATCAGATCATGGTTGACGATGATCCGCACCGGCAAACCTGGGCGGCTGGTCAAGGTGGGCTGGATGTTCATGTTGCGTCGGGTCATTTCCTGGCCGACCTGATTGATGCTGTCCTGGGCGCTGTCGCGTCCGGCGATGATGATGCGGTCGCCGTCCTGGCGATTTTCCGGCGCAGCCAGCTCCGCACCAACGCCAAGCAGCGTTGTCAGTACCGCACCGCCAACGATGCGACCCCAGTGCCAGTCCACGTCGTCTTCCAGGCCGGCGTAGCCCGCTGGGTCAGTGCCGATCAGGTTATCCAGTGTGAGCGAGGACGTGTCAGGCAGGATGACCCGATGCCACACGACCTGTACCCGGCTTTGGCCGTAGCTGACCTGGCTGTTGTAGCGGCCCAGGATGCGCGAGCCTTGCGGAATCAACAGATACTTGCCGGTCGCGGAGTCATAGACGGGTTCTGTCACAGTGCCGATGACATCGCCCGGAAGATCGGACTTGATGCCTGTCACTAAGGCGGCTGCGATCACCGTACCGGCCATGACCTGATATGGCGAGGCAGGCATTTGCAGGTTCCCGGAATTACGGATTTCCGCAGAGCCGGATTGCAGGAATGCCTCTTTCTGGTCTTGCCGGTTCTGTGCTGCAATGGGGTCGGTCGGCTGTGCTGCCGTAGAAGCTGGGCCTGCGGCCAGGGGGTCAAAGGCTGCCAACGTGTTGTCCATCCCAGGAGTCACAGGCATCGCCTGCGTAGTCGGCGCCGCAGGTTGTCCAGACTGCCCCTGTCCGGTTCGGAAGAACACCGACGAAGCAGCCGCCGCTTCGGCTTCCTTACGCTGCGCTTCCCGTTCAGCAGCTTCGGCGTCAACGCCCGGCGGCGCGTAGTTGGCGACCACTGGTTGCTGGCTATTCACGATGGCCGGCCCCAAGTCGCCGGGCAGCGGCGGGCCAAGTTCCGGCACATCGGGTGGCACTTCTGGTGTCAGCAGCATCGAATAATCCGCTGGCAAGGCATCAAGCCCTTCCGATTTTGACACCCTGTCCACGTTGTAAAGCTCAGTCTGTGTACCTGCACCTCGCCGCTGGGGTTGCAGCGACCAGATCGTAGCGCCCAGCACCGCCACCGACAGCCCGCCCACCAGCAAGGCCAAGGTGCGCCGGTTCAATCGCGTTACAGGCCGGGGCTGGGCGCGCAGCGCCACAGTTTCGGGGGCCACTTTATCGACCGCTTGTGGCGGGGCGGGATCAGGTGCGCGTTCCTCACTCATGTTCAGTCCCTCCGCATCACACCATCAGTGCGCTCAATGCGCACCACGTCACCCCGATCACCGCCCAGGCGCAGTTCGGCCGCACCGAACAGCCGATCCACGATGTAGTACGGCGAGCGGAAGCGGTAGTTCACCAGTTGGCCGTCGCCTTCAACGCTGATCACAAAGAGCGGAGGCAACTCCCCTTGCGCGATGCCTGCGGGAAACTGGATATAGACCTTCTGCCCATCGTCAAAAGCGCGCAACGGCTTCCAAGGCGGGTTGCTGCCGCTGACCGCATAGCGGAAGCGCAGATGTTCCAGCGCCAGCCCGGTATCGACCGGCGCGCCGGCTTGCGCCGCCTGATTCTGGCGCTGCAAGGCCAGCATCTGATCCTTCGGATACTCCCAGGATACCGACGCCATCCATGTCTTTTCGGTGGAAGTCAGCTCCAGCAGATAGGTGCGGCGGCTGGTGGTGATGACGAGGTTCGTCTTCAAACCAGACCTGATCGGCTTGACCAGCACGTTCACACGCAAGTCCGCGCCGCTGCCGCTGGAGGTGTCCCCGACAATCCAGCGCACGGTATCGCCGGCGGCGACCGTCACCAGTTCCTCACCCGGCTGCAGCGCAATCACCGTCACACGGCCCACGCCGGTATAGACCTGATATAACGCGCCGTCGCTATAGGGCCAGACCTGAATGGCATTGACGTAACCTTCACGAGTGGGCGCAACCCGTGCTTCAGCATTGGCACGAGACACCCGCACGGTTTCATCGGCGGGTTCGGGCGTAGCTTTACCCGCATCCGTACCCGGCAAGGGTTTCAGTTGCGCCGGCAGCGCCAGGGGTTCAGGCACAGCGATCACTTCGACCGGACTGGGCGGTTCGGGCAGCAGTTCAGCTAGTACCGGCTCATCGAGGGAGATGGCCGGTGGCGGCTTGCCCTGTGTGGCGCAGCCCGCCAGGGCAATCAGGGTCAACGGAAAAGCGTAAAAGCGCAAAGACGGCATCATCGCTGTGCTCCTTCAGAGGAATCAAGTTCACGGCTCCACGACAAACCATTGACGTAAAGCCCCAGGGGGTTTTTGCGCAAACGCGCTTCGGTGCGCGGCGTCTGATGCACGATGGACACCACGGCCGTCCAGCGCTCCAGACCTGCGGATGCGCCATTGACGTAGCGGCGTTCTGTCCAGCGCACGTTGAAGGACGTGCCGCTCGCCCGCACGACACTCGTGATCTGCACCGTCACAGATTCTTTGCCGATGCGGGTAAAGGGATCATTCACCCGTGCGTAGTCATTCAGCACAGCGGCCCCCTTGTCCGTGGTGTAGTCATAGGCATCCAGCCAGTTCTGGCGCACCACGACGGGGTCGATGGAGAGCGAGCGCACCAACGTGATGAAGCGGGCAATATGGTGGGCGGTTTGTGCATCGTTGGGCCGGTACGGCGAAGCCGCCTCCCCAACGGCCCGCACCTGGCCGGCGTTATCCACCTCCACGACATAGGGCGTGACAATGGACTGCATCGAGCGCCACACCAGACCGCCGGCCATGAGTAGCGCCAGCAGCAGGCAGCCGAAGGCCATCAGCCGCCAGTTCCTGGCCTGCACCCGCGCCGAGCCGATACGATCGTCCCAGACCTGGGCGGCGGATTGGTAAGGTGTGGCGGGTTGCGGAGATTCGGCATAACGCACCAGCGGTCGTTTGAAACGCATGAGGGTTCCCCTTATGAATCGGAATCACGCAGGCTTGGGCCTTGGCCCGCGCCACCTCCATCTCCCCCGCGCAGCGCGTGGGCAGTGGTCGTGGCGGCTTGCGTCAATTGTTGTCGGCGGTGCAGGCGCTTGGCCCAGGCCGGTTGAGCAGTGGCGCTGGCTGTATCGGTGGACGCTCCACCGGACGCACCTGCCCCAGCACCAGAAGCAGGGGTTGCCCCCGTCGCTCCTTTAAGGCCACCACCCGCCGCTGCACCTGTCTGAAAAGCAGACCGGATGCTGCCCGCGCTCGAACCGATGGATCGAGCCGCGCCGGAAGCCATGCGGGCGGCGCCCGGAACCATGCGTGCCCCCGCCGCCACCGCCCCACCCACTCCCGTGGCGGCTGCACCGATGGCAACAGCAGTTCCAACCGCACCCACGGCGGCACCGGCCATGGAGCCTGCGCCTAACTGCGGCCCGCCAGAGACGAGCCCCGTCGCGATGCCCGGCCCGAAGATCCCCAGCGCCAGCAAAGAGAGCGAGGCCAGCATGATGACCAGCGCATAGTCGACAGACGGCTCATCAGGATGTACCTGGAACTCAGAAAACAAGCCGCTACCAATACCGACAATCACAGCCAGCACCAGCACCTTGACGCCGGAGGACACCACATTGCCCAGTACCTTCTCGGCAAGGAATGAGGTCTTGTTCCAGAGCGCAAAAGGCACCAGAACAAAGCCGGCAAGCGTGGTCAGCTTGAACTCGATCAAGGTCACGAAAAGCTGAATCGCCAGCACGAAGAAACTCAGCACCACCACCATCCAGGCGAGGAACATCACCACGATAGGGTCGATGTTGGTGAACACCTCGGGAAAGCCCGCCATGTCGCCAATCTGTTCCAGAATGGGCGCAGCGGCATCAATACCAGTCTTCGCCAGCCGTCCGGGCTGCAAGAAGTTGCCCATCGTGATTGACGAGCCTGAAGCGATCAGGCCCAGCCCAGCGAAAGAGCGGAACAGAATGCCAGCCAGCACATTGAAGTTGCCGATGATGTAGGCAAACGCGCCAACGTAGAGCACCTTACGCAGCAGCTTGGCGATCACGTCGTCGCCCTGACCACTGGCATGATTCATCGCCCAGAACAGGCCGGCCAGTGTCATGTCGATCACGATGAGCGTAGCGGTGAGAAACGCCACATCGCCTTGCAACAACCCGAACCCCGAGTCGATGTATTGCGCAAAGGTAGCGAGAAAACGGTCGATCACCGCCACGTCATTCATGGCTCAAGCGCTCCGATCAGTTGCCGTAGAAATTCACGGTTTGCGGCGTATACGGCGTGCCGCTGCCCTGGAAACGCTGGCGCACTTCACGGGCGCGCTCGGTGGCCGCCGCCTGGCGTGCCAGCTCCAATGAGGCGGCGCGGTCCTGGGTGATCTGAAGCTGTTGCGCCTGGATGCCCTGCTTGGCCTGCAAGGCCAGAAGCTGGTTGGTCGCTTGCATAGCCTGCAACGCGCCTTGCGCCGACTGGCTTTGGTTCACCAGATCGGTCAGTGCGCTTTCATCGTCGCGCAGGTTCTGCGAGGCTTGGGCCTGCACCCGCATGGCGGTATGCAGGCCATTCAACGTATTCTTCCAGCGCTCACGAGCATCCTGAGCCATACTGTCGCCGCTCACGGTGGCGGCATACTGGTCGGGATACAGGCGCGCAAACTCCTGATCCATGTTCGCCACCTCGTAACTGAGCCCTTGCGCCTCGCCGATCAGGCGCTCGGTGGCGGCCAGCGTGCTGCGCAGGCGGTTAACGACATTGAAATCCAGACTCGCCAGATTGCGGGCCTGATTCATCAACATCTGGGCCTCGTTCTGAAGCTGATTGATCTGGTTGTTGATCTGTTGCAGCGTGCGAACGGCGGTCAGCGTGTTCTGCGTATAGTTGGATGGGTCAAAGACCGTTTTCCAGGCCCAGGCGGGCGAAGCGGCCAGCAAAGACGCCGTGAACACGGCGGCGAGCGACAGAGATAGCGTGCGGATTTTCATGGCAGGGTCTCCAGGGATGAAGGGGAAAGCTCGGGCACGGGTGCGAAGCCGGGAAACTCGGGCAACAGGTCGGCGGCCCAATCCAGGCCGCGATGGCGCAACCAGGCATCCGCAAAGCCGGGTACGCCGGCAACTGGCAGGATGCGGTCGATGTCGCGCTGATCTTGCGGGGTGGAGGCGCCCGCAAAGGCCAGCGTGGCTGGCCCCAGATCAAGGTCAAACAGACGGTTGCCCAGACGCGACTGGTAGTAGTAATCGCGCTTGGGTTGGGCGGTGGCCACAATCTCGATCTGTCGGCTGTTCAGGCCGAAGCCTTCATAGATCGTGCGAATCTGCGGCTCGGTTGCCTGCGGGTTGGGAAGGAAAATGCGGCTTGTGCAGCTTTCGATAATTGCCGGCGCAATGCTCGAATCCTTGATGTCGGTCAGCGACTGCGTGGCAAAGATCACCGAGACATTCTTCTTACGCAGGGTCTTCAACCACTGCCGGATGCGGGCGGCAAAGGACGGCTCATCCAAAAACAACCATGCCTCATCCAGAATCAGAAGGGTTGGCGCACCATCAAAGCGTTCGTCAAACCGTGCGAACAGATAGCGCAGCACCGCCTGCACGGCGGCGGGGCTGTGCATCAGCTCCTCCATCTCGAAGCCCTGCACGTCAGCCATGCCCAGCCGGTCATGGTCAGCGTCCAGCAGCTTGCCGTGCGCGCCGCCCAGCACATAGGGCGCAAGCGCCTGGCGCAGCGTGTTCGATTGCAGCAGTACGGAAAAGCCCGTCAACGTGCGCTGCTCCACCGGCGCACCCGCTAGGCTCCCCAGCGCCGACCAGATGGCAGCCTTATCATCGGGACTGACGGCCATGCCTTCATGCAGCAAACGGCCTTCAATCCATTCCGCCGCCCAGGTGCGGTAGCCTTCATGGTCGATGCGTGCCAGCGGCTGAAAGGCGATCTCGCCATCATTGCCAAGGTCATAGTGCTCACCCGCCAGACCCAGAATGGTGGCGCGCATCGAACGGCCCATGTCAAAAGCGAAGATGCGTGAACCGGGATATCGGCGAAATTGCTTGGCCAGGACGGCCAGCAATACCGACTTGCCCATGCCGGTCGGCCCGGCGACCAGGGTGTGGCCCACATCGCCAATATGCGTCACCAGCCGGAATGGCGTCGCCCCTTCGGTGCGCGTGACAATGAGCGGCGGCCCATCCAGATGTTCGTTCTTCTGTGGCCCGGCCCACACCGCCGACACTGGCATCATATGAGCCAGATTCAATGTAGACACAATAGGTTGCCGCACGTTGGCATAGGCATTGCCGGGAATGGACGACAGCCAGGCATCCACGGCGTTCAACGTCTCGGGAATGGTCACAAAGCCCCGGCCCTGAATGACGCGCTCAATCATGCGCAGTTTTTCATCCGCCACGGCAGGGTCGGAATCCAGCACCGTCACGGTGATAGTGACATACCCAAAGGCAACTTGGTCGCTGCCCAGTTCCTGCAAGGCGGCGTCCGCATCGGCGGCCTTGTTGCTGGCATCGGTATCGACCAGCGGCGACTCCTGCTGGAAAATCGTTTCCCGGAGCAGCGCCACGACGTTCTTGCGCTTGGCGAACCATTGACGGCGCAGGCGGCGCAGCTCCTTTTCCGCCTCGGCTTTGTCCATGCACAGAAAGCGCGTACTCCAGCGATAAGCAAAGCCAAGCCGGTTCAGGTCATCCAGAATGCCCGGCCAGGTGGAAGTCGGAAAGCCTCGCACCGACACCACCCGCAGATGCGTATCGCCCAGCGTCGGAGCCAGCCCACCCACCAACGCGGAGTCAGTCAGTAGTGCATCAAGGTGAAACGGGACTTCCGGCACGCCAATGCGGTAACGCCGTGTCGAAATGGTGGAATGCAGGTAGGTCAGCGTCTGGCTGTCATCCAGCCAGGAAATTTCCGGCATCACGCCATCGAGCAGATCGAAGACGCGATCCGTTTCCGCTACGAAGGCAGCCAGCCGTTCGCGCCAGTCCACCCCTTCGGCGGAACGATTCTCATAGAGCATCCCGGCGGCTCGGGCGCGGGATTCCTCGGGCGGGAGAAACATGAGCGTCAGGTGATAGGCGCTCTCGAAGTGATGCCCGGCCTCTTCGAAGGCAGCGCGACGCTCCTGATCGACCAGCCAGGACAGGCTTTCAGGAAAGTCCGAATGGGGATAGTCTGCCGCCGGGCGGCGCTCGGCCTCGATGAAAAGCGCCCAACCCGACCCCAAACGGCGCAACGCATTATTCAAGCGGGCGGAAGTCGCAATCAGCTCACCTTGGGTAGCGCTATCCAGATCAGGCCCGCGAAAGCGTGCCGTACGCTGAAATGACCCATCCTTGTTCAGCACCACACCGGGCGCGATCAATCCGGCCCAGGGCAGCCAGTCAGCGAGCAAGGCAGGACGCTGACGATACTCGGCAAGGTTCAGCATGGCGTCATCTCCTCACACGTCCAACAGCGTTTTATGTTTGATGTGACGGGCAAAAACCTGCATGAACTGCGGGTCAACACGTGCGCCCCATACCGCCAGAGAATGACCAACGATCCAGAGCACCACACCTGGAATCCACAACTGCAGGCCCAGCCCCACGGCAGCGGCCAGCGTGCCGTTGGCAATCGCCACGGTACGCGGTGCGCCGCCCATCAAAATCGGTTCAGTCAGCGAACGATGCAGCGGCACCTCAAACCCCACAGCGAAGCTGGGTGCCCCTTCGATGTCGGTATTCATACGACGGCCCCGCCTGAGAATGAAAAGAACGACAAGAAGAACGACGATGCAGCGAACGCGATGGACAGGCCGAAGACGATTTGAATCAGCTTGCGAAAGCCGCCGCTTGTGTCGCCAAAGGCGAGTGCCAGACCCGTGGCAATGATGATGATGACGGCAACGATGCGCGCCACCGGCCCTTGGATAGACTCCAGAATGGATTGCAGTGGTCCCTCCCAGGGCATGGAGGAACCAGCGGCCTGCGCGGCACCGGCCACCAACATCAGCAGTACAGCCAGCAGCAGCCCTTGCACCACAGGGTGGGCAAGGCGATGCGGCCATGTCACAGTGACAAGGGGAACAACGCATATGCGGAAGGCATTAACAGATGTCATGACGAGTCTCCAGGCAGATCAGAAGATGGAAAAGAAGCAGGCGCTGACTCGGGAAATGGCGTTTCCAGCGCATCGACCAGTTGGTAGCCGGTGCCGTCAAAGCCGGCCACGCGGGCGATACTTTCGATGCGGCGCTTGCGTCCGCGACCGGCGATGTAGATGACGACATTGACCGCCTCGGCGATCAGGGCGCGCGGCGGGTTCACCGCCACTTCCAGAATCAGTTGTTCCAGGCGCAACAAAGCCCCCACGGCAGAACCCGCGTGGATGGTGGCGATACCGCCGGGGTGGCCCGTACCCCAGACCTTGATGAGATCCAGCGCTTCACCGCCGCGCACTTCACCGACCACCACACGGTCAGGGCGTAGTCGCATCGTGGCGCGCACAAGTTCCTGCATCGTGACCACACCCATGCGTGTGCGTAGCGGCACATGATCGTTCGCCGCGCATTGCAGCTCCACCGTGTCTTCGAGCACCAGCACACGGTCGCCCGTAGCGGCGATTTCAGCGAGCAAAGCATTGGCAAGTGTGGTCTTACCCGTGCTGGTGCCACCAGCGATCAGGATGTTCAGCCGCCTACGGACCGCTCTCACCAGAAAGTCGGCTTGCGCCGTGCTCATCATGCCGTCGGCGATGTAGCGCGTAAGCGGAATCACGCCCACGGCGCGCTTGCGCAGCGCGAAGGCCGGGCCGGGCGCTGCAGGCGGCAAGATACCTTCGAAGCGTTCGCCGGTTTCGGGCAGTTCGGCGGTCAGAAGCGGCTGGCCGCGATGCACTTCCGCGCCAACATGGGCAGCGACCAAGCGAATAATGCGCTCGCCATCCGCTTCAGACAGTTCAAGGCCCAGCGGCGCACGACCGCTGGAAAGACGATCCACCCAAAGCGAACCGTCGGGATTCAGCATGATTTCCACCACGTCCGGGTCTTCCAGCGCGACGGCGATCACCGGCCCCATAGCGGTACGCAGCATCTGGATGCGGCGATCCAGGGCAACGGCGGTAGAAGATTTCGGCACAGCGCTCATGAGATACGCTCCTGCGCCTCAACTTGAGCCACCGTATCGTCCATGCGCACAGGGTCGGGATGCAGTTCCTCCACCACGTCGCGCACTAGGCTACGACCACGCAGCAGGTGGCGGCCAAGCTGTTCGACGAATTGCTCAAAGCGCGCCTTGCCCTGAGCGCGGGCAGCATCCTGATGGGCTTCGGGCACCGGCGTACTGACGGTCAGGTAGTAACGCACGAACAGCGCCAGTGTTTCGATCTGGATGTTTTGGTCACGCTCCAGCCGCTCAAACTGGCGAGATAGCCGATCCAGTCGCTTGGCCATCGCCGCTTCGCGCTGGTCGCCGGCATCGGGCGACAGCCAGGAAGCCAGCGCCGCCGCCACGATAGATGACTTCGATACGCCTTTCTTGGCGGCCAGTTCATCCAGGCGCTTGGCGTGTTCGGGATGAATGAAGAGATTCAAGCGATATCGGCTCATAACTGGATTCCGTCATCAGGGTCGAGGGAGGCCAGGCGCGCCACGCGCTGCATGGCCGGGTCTAGCTGGCTGGGCAGCATGGGTGACAGGTCATCGTCATCCAGCAGCGACAAGTCGCTGGCCGGATATTCGGGTTCGGGAGGATAGGCGATGGTGTCCGCAAGCTCAGGCTGGCGACGCGGGCCGCCGTCATCGGCAACGCCCGATACTTCATCGCCACCCATAGGGTCGGACGCAGCAGGAGCCGCCGGAATCGCCAACTCACTCCAATCGTCAGGCCGCGCCGGTGGTGCGTCGGCATAGCGCCCTGTTTTGAGCGCAGGCGGAGGCAACACACGCCGCGAGAAATTGGCATCGGCGTAATAGCGCAGTTTCTTCGCCTTGATCGGCGCCACGCTGGACACCATCACCACGGCTTCATCAGGGGGAAGTTGCATCACTTCGCCGGGGGTCAAGAGTGGCCGCGCCGTTTCCTGGCGCGACACCATGAGGTGTCCCAGCCAGGGCGCAAGGCGATGGCCGGCATAGTTGCGCTGGGCGCGCAGTTCAGTAGCGGTTCCAAGGGTTTCGGAAATGCGCTTGGCCGTGCGTTCGTCATTGGTGGCGAAGGTCACACGGACATGGCAGTTATCCAGAATCGAATGGTTCTGACCGTAGGCTTTGTCGATCTGATTGAGCGACTGCGAGATCAGAAAGCTGCGAATGCCGTAGCCCGCCATGAAGGCCAGCGCCGTCTCGAAGAAATCCAGACGGCCCAGCGCGGGAAACTCATCAAGCATCAGCAGCAGCTTGTGGCGACGCTCAATGCCATCGGAACCGTCGAGCGATTCCGTCAAGCGACGCCCGATCTGATTGAGAATCAGGCGGATCAGCGGTTTGGTTCGTGAAATATCCGAGGGCGGCACCACCAGATACAGCGACACTGGATGCTCAGACGCAATCAGGTCGGCGATACGCCAGTCGCAGCGCGAGGTGACTTCGGCCACCGTCGGGTCGCGGTATAGGCCCAGGAACGACATGGCGGTGGACAACACACCGGAACGCTCGTTATCCGATTTGTTCAGCACTTCGCGAGCGGCAGACGCCACCACGGGATGCGGAGCGTCCCCGAGGTGCGCGGTCGTCATCATGCGGTGCAGCGTCAATTCGAATGGGCAGGCGGGGTCGGACAGGAAATTCGCCACGCCGCGCAGCGTCTTGTCCTCGCCCGCATAAAGCACATGCAAGATGGCACCCACTAGCAGTGCGTGCGACGTCTTTTCCCAATGATTGCGCTTTTCCAACGCGCCTTCAGGATCAACCAGAATATCGGCGATGTTCTGCACATCACGCACTTCGTGCTCGCCCCTGCGCACTTCCAGTAGCGGGTTGTAGCCAGCCGAGCGACTATCCGTGGGATTGAATAGCAGGCAGTGCGAGAAACGCGAACGCCAGCCCGCCGTAATCTGCCAGTTCTCGCCCTTGATGTCGTGGATGACGGCCGAGGCCGGCCAGGACAGCAACGTCGGCACCACCAGGCCCACGCCCTTCCCCGAGCGAGTCGGCGCAAAGGCCAATACGTGTTCCGGCCCTTCGTGGCGCAGGTATTGTTCGTCATGAAGGCCAAGGAAGATGCCGGTGGGCTGGGTCAGCCCCGCTTTACGTATATCCGGCGCTTGCGCCCAGCGTGCCGAACCATAGGTCGTGACCAGCCGCGCCTGACGCGAACGCCAGATTGACATGCCGATGGCGACTACCACGGCGATCAAGCCGCTGCCCCCGGCAATCATGCCCCCGGTGTTGAAGACCTCCGGCGCGTAGGCATCGAAAAAGAACCACCACTCAAAGAGACGCCAAGGGTGATAGATCGGCGTGCCTAGGAAATCAAACCAAGGCAAGCCCAAGCGTAGCTGATAATCCAGGGCGGCGGCAGTCCATTGTGTGGCACCCCACACTCCGGCGATCACGATGCTGAATACGACGACGATCTGCCCGAACAGTACGTTCGTCCCTTGCATGGCCCAGCCTCCGACTTCTTCTGCCTGATTTCCTCGTTCAATAGCGGCACACGGATGTGCCTGCCTATGAGCATCGGTGCCAGGTCAGTGCCGGTCAAAGACCGTTATCAGGACAATGCTGATGAAAAAAACATCAATTCATGGAGGGGCGCACACGAAGAAAACGCCGCAGGCTCGGGCGCGTTGCGGCGTGTCAATAAAGAAAAACAGGATTTGTAGGGAAATGCCGACGAATCAGAACTTGGGTGGCGTATCCGATGGGGTGTAAGGCACGGTACCGTCACCGTAGAAGCGTATGCGCGTAGCTTCGGCGACCCGGTCGCACAACACGTCGCCCAGGTTAGAGCGATGGGTTTTGCACTGCTCGCGCAACGCCTTCAGCCGGGCGGGGTCGGCAGCCAGTTCCTCGACAGTTGGTATGTCGGGTTCAGGTATGGGCGTTTCAGACAGGCCGCAACCGGTCAGCCCGACGATCAAAATCAATAACAATGATAGTTTGCGCATCACACCTCCTAGATATCGGGTTGACGGTAATTGGGTGAGTCTGTACCCGACCATTCCAGTGTTTCCACTCGGTCGATGAATCGTTCCATAGCTGCGGACAGATTTTCATTGCGATGCACCAGATAGGTTGTAAGCGTGGCCGCTTTGCCGGCCAGAGGTCGTGCCACGACGCCGCGGTCACCGCATACAAGCATATGCGAAGCGCCAGCCAATCCCAGGGCATACCCGGCAGCTACCAGCGTCACCATCATGTCGAACGAACCTACCCGTTCGAGTATCAACGGCTCCTGATCGGTCTGGCGCAAAATGCGATCTACCTGTCGCGTAAAACCCTCGAATATTGTCGTGTGACCTAAAACCAGGGGATAACGCAATATTTCCCCCAAAGGCACTTGGCTATGGTTCAACAGAGGGTGGCGCTCAGGCAGGACGACTCGAAGCGGATCATGCCAGACGGGGCGCGCTACCAATGCATCACCAACGTCGCCCACTTGATTAAGGCCCACGTCATAAAGGCCATCGTGCAAACCTCGGAATTGTTCCGAGAATGGCATCTCAAACATGCGTACCTCAACCTCCGGTTCCTGCTCCCGGCATCGGGCCAGCAATGCCGGCAGGCACGGGGACGGCAAGGCGTCCGACAAGGCAATACGCAACTGACGCTGATAGCCGTTCGCGACCGCCTGGGTACTGTCTCTGGCCTGCTGCACCATCGGCAGAATGCGGCGTGCATGCACTAGAAACTCATGACCGGCACGGGTCAGGCGCGTACTGCGTGTAGTACGCACAAACAGTTGCGCCCCAAGATCTTCCTCCAACTCTTTGATCGTCCGTGACAGCGGCGACTGCTCTATATGCAGACGTTCTGCGGCTCGACCAAAATGCAGTTCTTCAGCAACGGCGAGGAAGCCTCGAAGATGACGAAGCTCCATTTATGCCTCGTTCAGCAGACAATCTTCTGCAGAATATCCGGAGGCACGTGCACCGCCCTCCAGGAGTAGCAGCCTATGTTCAGTGACGATTTTTTCTACCATCACAATCTCCTCTATTAAATCTCTATCCCAGGTAGCGTCATCATGATAAGATAGTGATAGATTACTTACTTTCAAATGGATAAGCAATGAATCAACGTCCCAAGCACCTTCCTGCCGAAGAGCGGCGTGCAGCAACGGTCGAGGCGGTGGTTGATCTAGCCGGCGAACAGAACCCCAGTGATATCACCACCACGGCAATTGCACAGCGTATGGGCCTGACTCAAGGTGCGCTATTTCGGCATTTTCCAAACAAAGATGCCATTCTTCAGGCGGTCATGTCCTGGGTTTCGGAACGCTTGTTGGCGCGCGTGGACAAAGCTGCAAACAGTGCTGCATCGCCAATCGAAGCCCTGGAAGCCGTTTTCATGACACACATCGGTTTCGTATCCGAACACCCAGGAGTGCCTCGAATGCTTTTTGGAGAGCTGCAACGCGCGGAAGAAACGCTGCCCAAACGGATGGTGCAAACGCTAACCCAACGCTATGGAGAGCGCCTATGCCGTCTACTCGAAGCCGGCAAGGCGCAAGGTGAATTGGATCCTGACTTGGACGTCAAAGCAGCCGCCCTTCTGTTCATTGGCACCATTCAGGGATTGGTGATGCAGTCGTTGATGGCTGACGATGTCGCACGCATCCGCCATGACGCGCCCAATGTGTTCGCGATCTATCGTCGTGGCATCAGCCGCATGGAAAACACCAAATGAAGAAGGCCGGAAAACTTTCCGTTGCAGCGCTCGCCATCGTAGCCATCACACTTGGCGGAGGTTATATATGGATACAGCGCACCGATACAGACGAAAGCCAGCTACGTTTATATGGCAACGTCGATATCCGAGAAGTGCAACTGGCTTTTCGCCAACCAGGACGCATTGCTGAAATGACATTCGACGAAGGCGACACGGTCCTCGCCGGAACTCGTATGGCGGTTCTCGACGACCAACCTTATCGTGATGCATTGGCGTCGGCTGATGCCTCAGTGCAGGTGGCGCAGGCGGAGCTGACCAAATTGCGCAGTGGCTTGCGGCCCCAGGAAATCACTCAGGCACAGGAAGCACTCAAGCAGGCACGAGCCGTCGCCGTTAACACAGAGCGCGACTACCAGCGTCAAAGCAGCTTAGTGGCTTCCGGGGCCAGTAGCCGGCGTACCGTCGATGCCGCGCGAGCAGCACGTGACCAGGCCGCTGCTGCAGTAGCGTCTGCCGAGGCCGCCCTGTCGCTCGCCATGGAAGGTTTCCGTCAAGAAGACATCGCCGCCGCCCAGGCCCACTTGGCAGCCACACAAGCAACTCGTGCCCAGACCGCCACGGCTCTGACCGATACCGAACTGCTGGCACCCAGCAACGGCACTGTGATTGCACGGGTTCGTGAGCCGGGCAGCATGGTGGCAAGCCAAAGCACCGTCTACAGCCTGAGTCTGGATCAGCCTGTATATGTCCGAGCCTACGTCGCGGAACCAGACCTCGGGCGCATCGCGCCCGGTACCAGGGTGAGGGTTACAAACGACTCGTCCAACAAAATTTATTATGGCCAGATCGGTTTTATCTCGCCACGCGCGGAGTTCACCCCCAAGACGGTAGAAACCACGGACTTGCGCACCGATCTGGTGTACCGCCTGCGTATCGTTATTGATGAAGCCGACAGCGACAAGGGATTGCGCCAAGGCATGCCCGTGACGATAGACGTTGACACCCATACCGCTTCCAGCATCCAAGACAGGAAAAATTGAGATGCACGCCCGTTCCACCCTGGCTGGCACCTCACAACATGAGAACGCTGCCGTCGTGATCGAAGCGCTGAACAAAAATTTCAGCAATGTCCAGGCCTTGCAGGATTTGAACGCGTCAATCCATTACGGACGGCTGACCGGGCTGGTAGGTCCTGATGGTGCGGGAAAAACGACACTCATGCGTATCCTGACCGGTCTGCTCGAACCCAGTACTGGTCGGGCCACTGTGGCGGGATACGATGTCGTGCAAGATAACGAAGCGATCCACGTGATCACCGGCTACATGCCGCAGCGCTTCGGGCTCTACGAAGATTTGTCAGTGATGGAGAACATGCGCCTCTACGCGCAGCTTCGTGGTATGGATGCCGACCGCCACACTGAACTGTTTGCCGAACTGCTGAATTTTACGAGGCTCGGGCCGTTCACCGAGCGTCTGGCCGGCAAACTTTCCGGCGGCATGAAACAGAAACTAGGCCTGGCCTGTGCGCTGATGGCTCGACCCAAGGTGTTGCTGCTGGACGAACCGGGCGTAGGCGTCGATCCAGTCAGCCGGCAAGACTTATGGCGCATGGTGCAGGCTCTGACCGATGAAGGCATGGCCGTGGTCTGGTCCACCGCCTATCTGGATGAGGCCGAGCGCTGTGAAAGCGTTTTGTTGCTCAATCAAGGACAGTTACTGTTCGATGGCCCGCCGCAAACTCTGACGGCACAGCTTGAGGGACGCAGCTTTCGTTTGCAAAACGTAGGTTCTCAGCGTCGGGCGGTGTTGACCCAGGCACTGGATCTCGATGCCGTAAGCGACGGTGTCATCCAAGGGGCGGGCGTACGCATCGTACTGCGCGCTGGCGCCCAACCGGAATCGATCCAGACACTGGCCGATCAGGTGCAAGTGGCATTAACGCCGGTACCCGCACGGTTCGAAGATGCCTTCATTGATCTGCTGGGTGGCGGACCCGGCGGCACGTCAGCTCTGGCCGAACGCCTGCCCGTCGTCGAGCTCGGTTCTGATATTGCCGTTTCGTGCCGTAATCTCACTAAGCGCTTCGGCAATTTCACCGCCACTGATAACGTAAGTTTCGATGTGCAAAAAGGCGAAATATTCGGCTTGCTTGGCCCTAACGGAGCGGGAAAATCCACCACTTTCAAGATGCTGTGCGGCCTGCTCAAGCCCACCGATGGCGAGGCCCAGGTGGTCGGGCACGATCTGCGGCAGGCTACCGGTGCCGCCAAAAGCAAGCTGGGTTATATGGCGCAAAAGTTCTCTCTCTACGGCCTGCTCTCTGTACGCCAGAACCTGGAGTTCTCGGCAGGTGTGTACGGGCTGGAGGGGCAGACACGGCGCGAGCGCATCGAAGAAATGATCGACACCTTCGATTTGGGTAATTGGCTATCGGCCACGCCCGACTCTCTGCCCCTGGGGCTCAAGCAACGGCTGGCGCTGGCTTGTTCCTTGATGCATCGCCCACCCGTACTCTTTCTTGACGAGCCGACATCCGGAGTTGACCCGATCACCCGCCGCGAGTTCTGGACCCACATCAACGGTCTGGCACGCAAGGGAGTGACCATCATGGTCACCACCCACTTCATGGACGAAGCCGAATACTGTGATCGCGTCGCCTTGCTTTCGCGCGCGCGCCTGATTGCACTGGACACTCCAGATGCGCTCAAGCAAAGGGCCGCCACCGCAGAAACACCAGACCCAACGATGGAAGACGCCTTTATTCATATGGTGGAATCCGACCCACAAAACGACGAGGCATCCGCATGAGCACCTCGACGCCTGACCCCCACGGCGCTTCCGCACAGGTCGCAAACATGCGTCGCTTCGATCTGCAACGCTTACGGGCCTTGATCTACAAAGAAAGTCTTCAAGCGCTGCGCGATCCGTCAACACTGCTGATCGCTTTTGTGTTGCCCGTGATCTTGCTCCTTCTGTTTGCCTACGCTGTGTCGTTGGACGCCAAGCAGGTACGCATCGGTGTCGTGATGGAATCAGAAGGGGCTTCGGCCCAGGCACTGGCAGCCGCATTCGCGGCTACCGACTATCTGGATGCGCACTTCGTCCATGACCGCCGGGAAATCGCCAACATGCTAGTGTCCGGTGAACTGCGCGGTTATGTCGTCATCCCGCAAGACTTTGAGCAGCGCATGGCGCTAATGGGCAGCGAACCGCTCGTACAGATCATCACCGACGGCTCATATCCCAACACCGCCAATTATGTCGAGAACTACTCGCGAGGCGTCGTACAGACCTGGCGCACTGGACTCGATATCGGAGCATCGCCTCAAGCCATCGTGCTCGAACCACGCTACTGGTTCAATGCCGAGCTTGAAAGCCGGCGTGCTCTGGTTCCCGGCGCGATCGCCATCGTAATGACCATCATCGGCACCATGCTCACCGCGCTGGTGGTTGCGCGCGAGTGGGAACGCGGCACTATGGAAGCGGTGTTGTCCACACCGGCGTCAGTGGCCGAAATCCTGATCGGTAAGCTGCTGCCGTATTTCGTGCTTGGCATGCTGTCCACGCTTGGTGCAGCAGCGCTTGCGGTGTTTGTCTTCAACGTTCCGTTGCGGGGCTCTCTCGCTGCATTGATGCTGTTGTCTGCGGTGTTCATGGTGCCGGCCCTGGGACAGGGTTTGCTCATCTCATCGCTGGCGCGCAATCAATTCCTCGCGGCGCAGATCGCGCTCTTCACAGGTTTCTTACCGGCCTTCATGCTGTCGGGTTTTCTGTACGAAATCGACGCCATGCCCGCATGGATCCGGGCCATCACACTGCTGGTTCCGGCACGCTACTTCGTTGACTCGTTGAAAACCGTATTCCTGGCCGGAGACGTCTGGGCGGTGTTCGTTCCTAACCTGGCAGCCATGGCGGCAATCGGGGTGCTGTTCTTCATGATTGCCAAGCGTGCCACGCGCAAGAACCTGGAGTAACGCCGTGTTCACCTCCGCATTTTCATTCACCCGCCTGCGCGCCCAGTTCATCAAAGAGGTGCTTAGCGTACTGCGTGATCCACGCAGCCGCATGGTGGTGTTCGTGCCGCCCATCTTGCAACTACTTGTGTTCGCCTTTGCCGCCACACTGGAAGTCCGCAACATCGACATCGCCGTTTACAACCAGGATACCGGAAGATGGTCGCACGAACTAATCCAGCGCCTGGAAAATGCCGACTTCATCACCCACCTGCACCGTATCGACAACCGGCAACAATTGCATACCCTGATCGACCAAGGCGAAGTCATTGCAGCCCTTTCCATACCCGTCGACTTTTCCCGCACCATTGCAGCCGGCGACAGCGGTATCGCACAGGTATTGGTTGATGGTCGACGCAGCAACTCAGGACAGATTACGGTCGGCTACCTGTCCACCATCGCGGCTGACGTCGGCGCCACGGTCGCGCCCGAGGCGCAAATACCAATCCCGGTGGTGACCCGCCACTGGTTCAACCCGAACCTGATTTACCGCTGGTTCATCGTGCCCGGCCTTAGCGGCATCCTGGCCCTGTTCAGCGCACTCTTGATCACCTCGCTGTCGATTGCCCGCGAACGCGAATTGGGCACATTCGACCAATTGCTCGTATCGCCGACCTCGACGCCGGAAATCATCATCTCAAAATCGCTGCCAGCCCTGGCCATCGGCACCCTGCTAGGCCTGTTCATGATCAGCGCAGGCGTGTTCCTGTTCGGGATTCCCTTTACAGGCTCCTTTGTGTTGTTGCTGGTCTGCCTGGTGCTGTTCATCCTGTCAGTGGTGGGCATCGGCCTGATGATTTCCGCCGTCAGCATGACCCAGCAGCAAGCCATCCTGGGCGCATTTGCTATAGGTGTACCAGCGGTACTGATGTCAGGGTTCGCCACGCCGGTGGAAAACATGCCGTTGTTTCTGCAATGGCTGGCACAGGCTATTCCCCTGACTCACTTCCTGATAATCGTCGAGGGCAGTTTTCTTAAGGCCATGCCGCCTGCTGACATCTTCGCAAGCCTTTGGCCACTAGCGCTTATTGCCTCGGTCACTCTGACGATGGCCACCGTATTCGTCCGGGGACGTTTGCAATGACATTCATGACAACCAGCTATTCATCTAACGACGCATTGTATCGAGCTCGCAGCCGCCTGCGCCTTGCCACGCTGACCGCAGCTTGTCTGCTACTGACCGCCTGCACCACTGTCGGCCCCGATTATCAGGAGCCGCTGGTTGACAGCGGTGAGGGGTGGTCGCTGCCATTGGCCAACGCATCCGGTCAAGCGAACCTAAGCAATTGGTGGTCTGAGTTAAACGATCCGGTACTGGATCGTTTAATAGCCACCGCCCTGACGCAAAACCTGGATCTGAGACAAGCTGCAGGCAAGATCGACGAGGCACGCGCCATACGTGATCGGGTTGCTGGTGAGCGATTGCCAGTTGCCGAAATCGGCGCCAGCGTCAACCGGCGGCGACAAAGTGAAAACGGCCCTTTGCCGATCAACTCGATGCCCGGTCTGGACGCCATTCAAACTATTTACGATGCGGGCTTTGACGCAGCGTGGGAAGTGGATCTGTTTGGCGCCAGGCAACGCGCCCTAGAGGGCGCGTACGCACGGCTTCAGGCCACCGAGGCAGAAGCCCAGGGCGTGCGTATTCGCATAATTGCCGAAGTGGCAAGAGCATGGTTCACGGCTGTCGGCGCTGAGCACGAACTACGAGCCCAGGCATCAACACTGGACACGCTGAAACAAACACTCGAACTGACCCGCCTACGACATACACAAGGGGATGTTTCGGTTGCCGATGTCGATGTTGCCTATGCACAGTGGGCCAGTGCCAACGCAGCCCTACCCGATATCCAAGCGCGTCAGCGCGCTGCAATGCTTAGTCTGGGCGTATTGCTGGGTTCACCACCGGAACGTGAGCTTTCACTGCTTGACGATCAAATGGGCTCACTCATGTTACGAACCTTACCCATCGGGGAACGCGCCGATATACTGCGTCGACGTCCCGACGTTCTGGCCGCAGAGCGGCGCCTGGCTGCAAGCTCAGCCGATATAGGCGTTGCCACCGCCGAGTTGTTCCCCAAACTCTCGATCGGCATAGGCGGCGGCTTTCAGGCGCTTAGCACAGGAAGCTGGTTTGATGCATCCAGCTCCCGCTTTTCCATCCTGCCATTGGTGTCCTGGAGACTGTTCGATGGTGGTCGGGTGCGCGCAGAAATCCGGGCCAGCGAGGCGGCTGCACATCAAGCTGCATTGGCCTATGAGCAGGCCGTACTAATTGCCTTGGGGGATGCCGAACGCACAATAAGCGACTACCACGCAGGGCTTGCGAGCCTGGAACGCCGTACTGCCGCGTTACACGCATCTCGTACCAGTTACGAACGCAGCAGAACACGCTACGCTGCGGGCGACATAACGCTGATCGAACTGCTGGTTGTCCAGCGCAACTACCACGACGCAGAAAAAGAAGTGGCGCACGCCCAGCTGAACGCAGCCGTACAAATGGTTGCTTTGTACAAAGCATTGGGTGGAGGTTGGAATGCACCCGAAAAGCCGGCGTTGACACCTCCATCGGCCGAAGAGCATTACCGCATCTACAAGACCCTAGCTCAAACACAAAAGGAGATTAGCCATGGGAACTAATGTCGGAAATATCGACCGCCTGATCCGTATCGTCATCGGCCTAGTGCTACTGAGCCTGCCATTCTGGCTCGACACACCATGGCGCTGGCTGGGACTGATAGGGGTCATGCCCTTGGCCACCGGTTTGATCGGCCGCTGCCCAGGGTACCGTTTGTTGGGCCGTAGCACCTGCTCACGACACAAGCCAGAGTGAGTGTTCAATGAAATTGAGTTTTCTGGGTGCAGCGGGCGAAGTTACTGGCTCATGTTTTTTAGTGGAGACGAACAACACTCGTTTCCTGGTCGACTGCGGCATGGTGCAAGGTGGGCAGGAGGCAGCCGAACGTAATAGCAAGCCATTCAAATTCGACCCAACTTCCATTGATTTCGTGTTGCTTACCCACGCCCATATCGACCACTGCGGCTTGCTGCCCAAGCTCACCCGCTCTGGCTTCAAAGGACCAATTTACGCCACAAAGGCAACAACAGATTTACTCAGCGTGATGCTCCCTGATAGCGCTCACATTCAAGAAAGCGACGCCAGGCGCAATACTGTACGACCTATACACAAGACAACAGCGTCACCAATTTATACATTGGACGATGCTCGAAAATGCCTTCGTCAAACCAAGTGGGTGGACTACGATCAAAAGTTTTCCCCACATGCAACAGTACAGTGTCGGTTCCGCAACGCCGGACATATTCTCGGATCAGCCATTATCGAACTCTGGGTCACCGAATACAGTTACCCGACAAAGCTTGTGTTCAGCGGCGACCTTGGCCAACCTGGACGTCCGATCTTACAAAACCCCACTTCAATAAAAAATGCTGACATCCTAGTTATAGAGTCGACATACGGAAACCGTCGACATCAGAGCTTGACTGCGACCGAAAACGACATGGTTGCCATTGTTAAAAAAACCCTTTTTGAACGAGGCGGAAACGTCATCATCCCAGCGTTCGCGGTCGGCCGCGCCCAACAGATTATCTATCAATTACACCGACTTACTCGCGAGGGACGACTTCGGCCCCCCAAGATATTTGTTGACTCACCGATGGCGACAGCGGCGACGAGCATTACACGCGAGCATATCGAACTATTTAACGAAGAGGCCAAACATCTCGCAGAATGGCACGCTCTGGAGCACGACTTACCCTATTTACACTTCACTGCCAATGTTAACGAATCCAAAGCACTGAACCGAGTCCGATCCGGCGCCATTATTATCTCTGCAAGCGGCATGTGCGATGCTGGGCGCATCCGTCACCACTTACGCCATAACTTGCCGCGGCAAGAATGCAGCGTGATCATCCCTGGGTTCCAGGCCAAGGGCACGCTCGGTAGACGTTTGGTAGACGGCGAAAAAAAAGTACGCATACTCGACGAAGACATCCCGGTAAGGGCTTCCATTTTCTCTGTTGATAGTCTTTCAGCGCACGCCGACCAAGACGCTCTATTGGCTTGGGCAACGGCTTTCGAGAGACCACCTGTGCAAACATTTGTCGTACATGGAGAACCCAAGGCGTCGCAAACACTGGCAGATACCTTAAGCAAAATTCTCGATTGGCAAGTGACTGTACCCAAACATGGCCATGAGGTACTTTGGCCGAATTTTCTATCTGCCCCAAAAAAACACGTTTAACGCCCTTAGCAGCCATCCGAAATTCCCATCTCTATAAAATCCATACCTTCATGACAAACATTGAGAACTCCATGAACAACTTCTTGAAAATTCACACTTTGCTTAGAATTTTCTGTTCGGTAATTCTGGCTGCGTATACCACGAGTCTTAATGCGCAGACCGCACAAGCCGAAGAACCCATGAGTCTTCGTACCGTAATGGAGAAACTTGGCCATGATATGGAAGCAGTGACTGGCGCAATTTCTAA
This sequence comes from Parapusillimonas granuli, assembly GCF_013416525.1. Lineage (GTDB taxonomy): Bacteria > Pseudomonadota > Gammaproteobacteria > Burkholderiales > Burkholderiaceae_B > Parapusillimonas > Parapusillimonas granuli. The sequence continues at coordinate 192,514 of NZ_JACCEM010000009.1, read as the reverse complement.
GGAAGACTGGGCACTAATTACGGAGCTAGCACCGAAAATTGCCAACCATGCCGAACCACCGATGTCGGAAAAGGTGCAGATTCTCACTTGGCTTGGATCTGATGCGGGAAAATTTCGAAGCTTTGATATGCAGGTTCAGGCGGCGGCTACAGAAATGGGCGAAGCGGCAAAGCAAGCGGACGGTCAAAGAGTTATCGAAGCGTTCTCAAAAACACAACAAAGCTGTTTAGCTTGTCACCAAAATTTCCGTCAGCCGTTCGTTAAGCGATTTTACGGGGAGCGTTAAGAACACGACCCAAATGCATAGAGGCATTGGCCGTGCAGGACACGGATACCCATTTTTAGCAATCTGGCTTAAAAGCCATCAGACAGAAAGACCCCGACGCACTCCGAGTTCCCAAGACGTTCGGCCACCACGCACAGTCACAGCGATTTGCTGCTCCAGCCGCTGCTTGAGTACCGGGTTCCACGGCACTAGGCTGAACCCCATACCGTCGGCGAGCATGGCGTAACGTCCACTGGCGAGCATGACGCTGCGCCGGTAGATCCCCGCCACGCGCTGCCCGTCTGCCGTCGGTCGGTGCTCCAAGCCAGTGTCAGCGGCGATGTCCTTGGCCGCCTGCGCCAGCTCCCGATTACGTAGCGTCCCCAGCAGGTCCCGGGAGAGGATCACACGTTGCCCGCGCCGCTGGGCCAGCCCCTCTTCTTCAAGAAAGTCAGCCCTTTGCCGCATGGCTTGCTTGGCCTCGCCACCAAAACCCACATCCCCTAACCCCTTTCCGCCACCGATCAGTTGCTGGTCAAGCCAGGTGGCCCCGATCACGCGGGTTTGCCGTTCAATCGGCAGGTGCGATTTCAGTTCCACCGCCACACCGCCCAATCGTTGCACGTCGTACTGGCGGCCTTGCTCAGGCAAGTCGCCCGGCACTTTCCACAGCCCTTCGGACACGCGTTCCACAATGTCGGCGCGGCGCAAGGCTTCCAGCCGACGAACGTGAAACGCGACCACTTCCTGCGGGTCACGTCCTGCCGTGACGCGACCTTGCTCAATGGCAAGGTGATGATCGGTACGATACAGACCGTCGCTGACCAGTTCCACAATGTTGCGGTCGGCGACCCGGATGTCGGCGGAACCCTTCACTTCCACCACCGCGCCGATCGGATAGTCGGCCGGTTCGTCACGCGCATTGAGCGCAACGTAGTGCGCCTTTCCATCCACGCCGTCGATCACCAGATAGCCCCGGTCGTGCAGCTCATCATCCAGCCCCTTCGCGGCCACGCGCCCGACGATGGTGCGACCACCTCCATCGCCACCTTGGCCCGGCTCGAACACGGCAAGTTCGCGTTGTTTTCCGCTCATGGCCCGCTGCATGGTGCGGATGATGTCGCCCCGCTCGCCCAGGGCGCGCAAGGTTTTTTCGGCGTCGGTGTGCATGACCCAGGTGCCGGGCTGTATTTCGTCGGCTAGCCCCAGGCGCTGCAAGTGTTGCAGACGACTGATCAGAAGCAGGCGCTGGCGTTGCAATGTCGGTTCATTGAAGCGCTGGATATGCACCCGGCCATCTTCGCCGATCTCACGTTGCAGAGTGCGGTCCAGGTTCGTCCACCGCTCCTGTTGCACTTCGCGCTGCATGGTTTGCTGGATTTCTAGCTCGGTGCGCGGCCCCAGCCATTCGGTCGCCAGCTCAGAAGCTCGATGACGCAAGCCCTGGGCGATATAATCGCCCGCAATGATGAGGTCTTGGCCGGTATCGTCGCGCCCGCGCACGATCAGGTGGGTGTGGGGATTATCGGTATTCCAGTGATCCACCGCGACCCAATCCACGCCAGTACCCAGGTCGGCTTCCATGCGGTTCAGCAGATGCCGGGTATAGGTCCTCAGGTCATCCAGTTCAGCGCCGTCCTCCGGGGAAACGATGAAGCGGAAATGGTGCCGGTCGTCCGCGCACCGTTCCTTGAAGGCATCCAGATCGGCAACGTCCGTCTGCGGCCCATAGGCTTGGCCTGGCTTGCCATCACGACCTGCTCCGTCACGCTCGATGTAGCGTAGATGCTTGGCGAGCGATTGCGGACTGGCGTTACGCTGATTAATCAGCAGGGTCTTGATGGTCACGCGCCGCGACATGGGTGTGAGATTCGCCCCTGCGAAGCGCGCCGCCGTATGGCCGCGCCCCAGGCGTGCGCCGGGACGCTGACCGGCGCGTGCGCTGCGGCCACTAGCTGCAGAATGGCGCATTGAGGACTTACCACCGCTGGCCTTGCCGGTCTGCTTGAGCACCTTGGAAATAAAACCTTGGCCCTTCCCACGGTTCTTCGGGGCGCTGGGGCGCACCCGGAAATCATCGTCACGATGATTGGTCATAGCTGCGCTCCCTGGAAGTTCTGTCTGAAGTTGTGGCGTAGTCGGTCGTGCGAAGCACGCCGCCAGCCCCGTCTTGGCGCGGGAATCGCGCCCCCAGCGGCACGACGGCAACGCTGCATCGTGCCGCACCACCCCCATGTGCAGACTGGCTTTGCGGGCGGCTGAGTGCCGACCCCTTTTGTCTTGCCTTCCGCCTTTGCCTGTCGCTTTCGCTCCCGGCGTCGGCGGCCCGGTGGCGCTGCGCTACGAGCAGCCAGCGCACCGGCGAACGCGTCGATGGACGCGCCAGAGGCCGCATACCAGGCGCGTTCGAGGCAAGACGCCTGCACGGGGGACCGTTGCGCCGGAGGTTGCACGGCGAGCGGAGTCCAATGCATAGGATTGGCATCAGCACAGCAGACGTAACGATACGGCGGCAGCCCCAAGGAAGGCACGCCTGATAGCACGATGCAACGCACCTTGGTGTGCAATGAATCGGCGGTCTTCATGGCTTCACCTTATGCCAAACCGGATGCGTGATGCCGATCACTGCGGCTGCGCTGACCGGGCCAAAATAACGGCTGTCGAACGAGGCCGGATTCGTGGCGCTCAACAAGAACAGTTCGCCCGCCATCAATGGCCGGCACTGCGGCCAGGATGGCAACGGACGGCCCTGCTGGTCGGCAGGCAGGACGGCGGCCACCGGCACACCGTCGATGCGTACCTGACCGGCAACGATGCAGACGTGTTGCGGCGCGACCGCGCCCACACGTTTGAGCAGCGGAATGTGTGCGGGCAGATAGCCGCGCTGTGCGGCCAGCGTAGCGGCGTCGGCAGGCAATTGGATCAGAACGATGGCGCCTACGGACAAGGAACGTGGCAACGAGACGGCCCGGTGTTCAAGCGGTTGCACGCGATACCAGCCGACCGGTACGCTATCAGACGGGTTGTAGATCAGACGCGGCAACGGCGGCAAAAAAGCTGCCGAGGCCAGCGCCGCGAGGCCGACGGCGGCGAAGCCCGCCAACACGATGCGAGCGCGCAGACGCGAACGAGGATGCGACTCTGTTTGAGCGGTCTGGTTGCGTGTGACAGCTAGCCTCATGACAAGGCCCGCCCGGCCAGCCAAGCAGCGTGCCGCTCGGCTGTGTATTCAGGCAAGGGCAGACGCACCGCCAGTCGATTGGCGAGCGTACGCCAGTACGCAGGCGAGGCGGCAACGGGAGCAATGCCCAGTGCCTCGATAGCATCCATGCGTTGCAGCACGGCGCGTACATTGGCATCGCCTTCAACCTGCAACAGCAGGCGTGCACCGGGCTGCACGCCGGGGATGCGCTGCGCCGCGTCCAGCGGTGTGCAGGCCTGCATCACCATGAGCTGCCAGCGCACCGTGCCGTAGTCATTGGACTGCCAGCGGATGCGGCAAAGCACCGCGCCCGGCAGAAACACCGCCCAGCGTCGCCAACGATCCAGCCGCAGCGTGCGTGCCGGTTCACCAAAACGCAGGTAAAGATTGAAGTGGGGTTCGATTGTGGCCAACGCCACCCGCGTCAGCGGTGTGCGATTGGCGTGCAGGGCAAGTGCGGCGGATGGCGGCAGTGATGACGCCGTGGCCGCACCAGCGGCAGGCGAAACGGATGTATTCATGGCGTGTTCTCTTTGCGATGTTCTGGAAACTCGCACTCCAGCAGGCCGCGCAGCAGGTCAGCCACAGTCACGCCTTGCGTGAAGGCCGATACCTTGATGCGCGCCCGCAGAGCGGGGGTAATGTCCAGCGTCAGGCGAGCGGTATAGAGATCACCCTTGTTCAACGCGTCAGCGCCACCTTGGCGAATCCACGCTTCAGCGTGCGGATTCGCGGGCGGACGCGCACCAATGCCCACGCGCTTGGCTGGACGTTTGCTGTTCAGTGGCAACTTGACTGTCATATCGGCCACCGCAGCAGTTCATCGACCAGCGCAGTGATCTCACGCTCCGCCGCGCTATCGGGTGCCGTTTCACGTGCCAGCCGCCCGGCGGCCACGCTATCGGCAAAGACGATCCGCTGCCGAACCTCGGCGCGTAGCGCCGGCAGCGGTTGCTCAGCCAGCGCCCGGCGGGCTTCGCGTCCGATCACCGTGGTGCTGACCCGCCGGTTGATGACAAAGGCCGCATGCAAAGCCGGCCGGAACACCTGGGCCTCGCGGATCAGCGCCACCATCTCGGCGCTGGCCCACAGGTCGTAGGGGCTGGGCTGCACGGGAATTAACACGTAATCGGCTGCCAGCAGCGCGGAACGCGCCAAGGCGGCGATGCGGGGTGGGCCATCAATGACGACATGATCGGCCCGCCTGGCGAGTTCCGGCGCTTCCTGATGCAGTGTTTCGCGTGCCAGGCCCACGGCGCTGAACAACCTTGGCAGCCCTTGCTGGCTTCTGCGCTGTGTCCAGTCCAAGGAAGATCCTTGCGGGTCAGCGTCCAGCAGGATGACTTGCTGACCGCGCAGCGCGAGTTCTCCGGCGATGTGGGTGGCCAGCGTGGTCTTGCCCACCCCTCCTTTCTGATTGAGCAAGGCAACGATCATGGCGCAGCCCTCCCACCTGGAAAACCTGGCTGTTTTTGCCTTGCCAAACGGAGTGGTTTTTTCGGCTGATTTCGCCCTTCAAGCTGCCGAGTGTTTCCCTTTTCAGGGTCTATCCAACGTGGTGGCGGGTCTTTATCAATAGTTAGAGTAGTTAAGTTAGATAAGTTACGGGACTCGCAAACCCAGTTTCGGCGCGGCCTTGCAGCCGATTGGCACGCCTGATAGCACGATAGTCCCACGCCTGATAGCACGATACCGGACACGCCTGATAGCACGACACTATCCACAGGATATTCACAGCTTTTCCACAAACTTATCCCCGTGCCGTGGACGGCACCGGTCGGAAGGTCAGCCGTTCGCGGCCCTCGTCCGGCAGCAGCTCGATACCCAACACGTAGCCAGGCAATGACTGCTTTGCCACCAGAGCGCGCAGATCGCAGGCAAAGTCGGCGGGCTTGGCGGTACTGCCGGACTTCTGGTGCAAGTAGTGAAAATCGAAGCGCCAACCGTCCGCCTGCTTGCCGCCGTGCTTGCGCACTAGACGGTACAGCCAGCGTTCGATACCGCCGGTCAGGCGGAAGTACGCCGGATCGATGGTCAGCACCAGAGCCGCATCGAGCACCCCCGCATAAAACCAGTCCGGCAAGATAAGTTCGATGCCCAGCGGCTTGCCGCCGGCATCGGCCAGCTCCTTCCACTCGTTGATCCAAGAAAACCGATGCAGCCGCCGCCCCGTGGTTTGGCGGATGGAGGTCGCCACGCTGGTTGATTGCAAGCGGTCTAGCGCCGCTTTCAGGCGCTGGTAGTCGCGCAAGGAAGTGCCACGCCCGATAAAGCGCAGGATTTCGTAAGGCGTGGCGCGTATCCATCGTGAGGGCTGAACACCAGCGTCTCGCGCCTGCACGATCTGCGACGCAGCCCAGATCAGGATGTCGGCATCCCAAATCGTGGCAATACCATGTTCGGCGGTGCCTTCCACACGGATGGTGATGTTGCCGCTGCGAAAGTCGATGGGCGCAACGCGCCGCGACTTTGCCAGCGAGAAAAAGGGATAAGCCATCAAATCCTGGGCATCGCGCGGCGCCATATCGCCGGGCAAGGCACGGAACAGCGCAAGCTGCTCCTGCTGCGGCGGTCGCTGCGCGGCGGACGGACGAGACATTTTGATGACCGATAGCGTGCAGACGATCAGCGGCCGTCACGATAATCACCTGCATGGCGTTCGGCGTACTCCGGGTCGGAGGTGGCCTCATAGCTACGCGCATCGGCCCAGGCATCGAGGTCTGCCACGGCGTACATGACGCGCCGCCCGAACTTGCGAAACTTTGGGCCGCCGCCGATCACGCGCTGCTTTTCCAGCGTGCGCGGCGACAACCGCAGGTAGTCGGCGGCTTCGTCGTTGGTGAGGTAACGTTGGGGCTGCGCGGGCGCAGTGGCTGAAACGGCGGCAGGCCGTAAGGGTGCTGGTCGCATGGGATGAGTCTCCATCGGTTGAGAGCGCCCGGCCACATAGCGAGGCCGGATGCAGACAGTCTCAACAAAGTCGGGCGACCTGCTCAGGGACGTTTTTCAGGGGGTGAAGAACGTCCCTGTATCGGCTTGGGAAGCTGTGCCAGGCGGCGGTAGCCGCCACGCATCAGCGTTTCGCCCCGGCGCACCAGGCGACGCATGCGGGCGCGTAAAGCGCCGTCGGCATGCCAATCGCGGGCCACCGCCTTGGGGCCAAACAGCCCTTCGGCGATGTCGCGCAAGGATGCCCCCGCCAGTGTGGCATCAAGCGCCTGCAAAGTGTGCATCTCCTGCAAGGCCGACAAGGCGGGCCGGGGCCGCACGACAGCATTGGGAATGGCGTCGCTGGTCAGGGACAGCTTGTTCAATTCCAGCGCGAGCGCTTGTGCGTGCGCCAGGAGGTCGGTGCCGGCGCGCACGGCGTAGACGTAGGCCATGCCGTCGGCCAGGCCAGGAGCGAGCGCAAGCCGCAGGCAGCCACCCAGCCAGCGCACCCGAAGCACCAAGCGCACGCCATCGTGAATCAGGGATTTTTCGCCCGGGATGCGCCACAGCGTGAACAGCGTGACACCCGGTATGGAGTCGACATCCGGGTAAAGATGAACGCCCTGGGCATCGGGGAACCAGATGGGATGCGCCTCACGCGCATCCAGGGCGGGGTCTTCCAGCAGGCGCAGCCCCCAGTGCTGCGCAGCGTCTGGCCGTTGGGGACGGCATACCCAGTCTTGCCAGTAATCGGGATGGCGGCGCAGGTACTCCCAAGCGAGTGCCAAGCCGTCCAGATGCAGAACGTACAAATACGCGGCGGTCGGATGCCAGTGTCTGGCGTGCGAATCAGCCATGACGCAACCCCCCTTTTTAATTCAGCAGGGCCGCCTCATCGCAAAATGCACACAGCTCAGTTTCAATACGTTAATATTTAACTACCAATCGCATCAAATGAAACTGAAAATATCAAGTCAGATTGGGTCTTAACCCTTGCGCTGGCAATCAGAATGCGATGTCGACGCCACTGAAAAATCAGTAAGTAGCATCCCTCACCCTGACGCATATCGTGCAAAAGATCATGACTGTTTAAGTCTGAACCATCGTGTATTTATGCAAGGCCCAAGATTCAGACCGTACCGATCTTGAATATGACTGAAATGGTCTTGATGCGCCTTGATTAGATGGACTGCGCGTTTTGATCGCAGCCACCGATTTCAATCCGTGATCGAACCGTTTTCTTGCGCTAGGCGAACATATTCCGATAACGGACGCACAGCCAAGAAATAGCGGTCACGCATCACGGGCTGCTTACGCGGGCCGACGATGGACGCCAAAGCGGAAAGTTGCACCGTTCCCAGCTCCGGCATGCCTATCCCCAAGTCGATCAGGCCATAGGCCGTATCGCCATCTTGCGGGTCAAGGCTAACCAGCAGCCAGGTTGCATGGGCGTCCGGCGTGAAGATCCGCACCACGGGCGGCGGGTCGATGTGCTGGCCTGCGGCGCGTGCCTGGCCGTGGGCAAGCAATTGTGCGTGCTCTTCGTCGGTGATGAGTGGATGGTTCACGTGTGTTCTACCAAAGCGTAAAGCCGCCGATTTATCTTCGCGCGTTCGTACAAAGCCCCGAAAGCGGTTTTTCTCGAATCCGTAAAAGCGGGCAATCGTAATGCCGCTTATGCGCAAACCATGAAACGCACGATTGTGATTCTCCGCTTTTAAGGGAATCCACACTTACGGATTTCATTAATTACACAAGAAAAAGACAAAATCTCAATGAATGAGTTAAAGATAACGTGGTTTTAATTGTGCCGCTGAAACACGCTTCTGTCTATGCAGAAGCGACCCGTACAGCGCGGCCGGCCACCCGGCGCCACCACCTTTGATGCCGAACTGGCCAAGGCCTTCGGCGCCGCAGTGCGTGCGCTGCGCACGGAACGCGGTATCGCCCAGGAAATGCTTGCGAACCTCGCGGGCATTGAACGCTCCCACCTGGGCAAGATCGAGCGCGGCGAGCATATGCCCACGCTGGCGATTATCTTCAAGATCGCCGCAGCGCTGGAATGCAGCACGGCAGTGCTCATGACCCAGACAGAAACCCAGCTTACCGAAGGTAAGGCCTAACCATAAGGCCTGTCGGGGCTGTGCCGCCATGGGCCTTTGCGTGGATGCGCCCCGCCAAAAGGCGGGGCGTAGTGGGTTAAGCCGTGTGCGGCTTGCTGCGCGTCCACAGCAGATCATGCGTGCCATCCTCGCCTTCGATCAGGCGAGCGTAGACGGTGGCCGGGAACGAGGGGTCATCCAGCGTCACCGACAGGTATTCCCGCCCGGCTTCGCTGGTTTTCTTCCACGCCGCGCCGATGTCATTGCCAGCGGCCTGCAGACGGAAGTCGGGGGCTTTGCCGTTTTCGCCCTTGTCGTTGGCGACCAGCTTGACCTTGACGTTAAGCGTCAGGGTGCGCAAGGTGCCGGTGTAGCCGTTGGTATCTGCGGTGAAGGTGCCGATGGTAGCCATGGTGATACTCCTTTCAGTAAATCAAGGTCGCGCCAGTGCGTCCTTGTTGTGATCCGGTCGGCGGGGGTGGGCTGGCCGCACCGCACCAGCGGCCGTAACAGCGTGGAGGGCCGGGAAGCACAAAGAATTTGCCTCGCGAGGAATGCGTGCAGCGCAGGGGAAATTGTTTGTGCTGGACGGTTGCGGCCAATCAGCCCAAGGCTTGCCGTCCCCCGCCAGGATTCACGACAAGACAAGGACGTACAGGCCGACCGTCCTGCAAGGAGAAATGGCAGACTCGGTTTTGCCACACACAGGCTCGACCGGCAAGCGCCATGATGCGGGCAAACATCAGGCTGCCAATGTTGGGCGGAAACATCCCCGCCGCACGCTGCGGCGCTGTCTTTGAAAGCGCGGTGTGCAAGCTCCATAAACTAGGTTGGGCGGTGTGTCGGTGAACCGCCCCTTGTGATGTCCAGACAAACAACCGCCAGCATCGAGGACGGCACGCTTGCGTGCAACCTGCGCCAGCAAGCCTAGGCGTAGCGTGACCCGCGCCGCCATTCAGAGGGGCGCCATATAAAAGCTGCAAGCGCCTGACTCTGCCTATCTGACAACAGCACAGGACGTAACGCCCTGTGCTGTTGTCGGGGCTTTACATCTGCCCCTGCTCTGCCAGTGAGACCGTGCTGGCCGCCGTCACGATGACATGATCGAGTAGCCGCACATCTATCAGCACCAGCGCATTTTTCAGATGTTTGGTCAGGTTCAGGTCAGCCATGCTTGGCTCGGTTGAACCCGACGGATGGTTATGCGCCATGATGAGCGCGGCGGCGTTCAGTCGCAGCGCCGTTTTCACGATCTCGCGGGGATAGACACTGGCCTGGCTCAACGTCCCCGGCCCCTGCTCGATATAGCGAATCGGCTTGAAACGTGAGTCCAGATAAAGGAAAGCCGCGCATTCGTGGCCCAGCCCGGCCAATTTGGCCTGAAAAAACTGCTTCACCTTGGTCGGCTGATCGACCGGCGAGGATCGGGAAACCAGACTTTCCGCAGCCGTGCGGCCCGCCGCCAGAATCTGCTCGTCGCTGGCCAGCTTGTAGCGGCCGCTGGGACTGCGCACATACAGGGTGCATGCCTCATCCATGTTGTCATAACTTAGTGCGGCGATGGTGTTGTTCATGATGCTCTCCAGTGTTCAGGGCGGGATTGCCCGGAACCCGAAGGCATGGCGCAGCGCAGGTTTCAAGGGTCGAAGACGGCCAGCGGCCGCAAGCGGCGCCCACGGCGACGCGCCGCCCTTGAAAATAAGAACGGCATGACACAATGACCGGAAGCAAAACAGCCCCCACTGTGTCACTGGGGTTTGCGTTGACATCCTCTGCGTGAAACGCAGCCAGACTGTAGTCGTTGCGAATCGCGCAACGTGCAAGCGAAGCGGGCAGCGCCCCGGCGCGAAGGCGTGAGGGATTGAAGCCGAATGGCCGTGACGGCAAGGGCGGCACGGGGCGCAGCCCGAAAGCCCGGCGGCGCGTGCGCCGACACGCACGGATTTATCCACAGATTCTGTGAGCAAGCCTGTGCATAAGAGATGAAGACTTTATGACAGCCCTTGTCATTCTGTGCTTTGCGCCTGGATCGGCTGCTAATTGTCCAGCGCAGCGATGGCCGTCCGCCCCCCCAGGCCCACATGTGTCACATACTCCGGTCGCCGCTTGTCCTGTGAGCGGCGACCGGCTGATTTGGTTCTTTACTTTGGCTGTTGGCACCGGGCGCGGCCATGCAGCGCCCGGATTTTGACCACCGTCCCCCCATGGAAGAAGGACATGGGGACGGTGCGAAATGAACTCATAAACAGCCAGCGCCCTGGCTGAAACCGGGGCACTGGTTGCTCGTCAAGGTTCTGCAGCGACGGCATCAGCCGCTTCGTTCAGCGTGCCGGTATCCTCGACGATTGCACCGCCTTCATCTGCTGCCGCATCCTGCGGGGCTTCCACCCGGAAAATCACGGGCATCCACCCCGACCCGGCCACCAGCCGTTCGGCTTCGCTGGCAAGGTCGGTTTTTTTTAGCTTCGCCAGCCGGGAAACCTGATCGGGCGCGAACTCGCCCACAGCATCCAGAATCACGGCCTTGGATACATGCTTGAAATAACCCTCGGCAGTCGGCTGCCACCATGCCGCCATGTCCAGCCCCACGGCCTGCGCCAGCATCGCACACGGTTGCTGCGCCGTAGCGCGAGGTGTGATGACATCCACGCTTGCCGCCGCGCACACCGCCAGCAGCCGCACCAGTGCATCTTGCGGCGTGGCCAGTAAAACGGCGAACAGGTCGGCGCTGTCCTGCGGCAAGTCCTCGCCCACAGCCTTTTGCAGTTCGGCCAGCGCCACGGCGGCGGGAGATTCCGGCCAGTCCGGGGCCAGGCTTTCCAGCCGGTTTTGCACAGTCAGGCGCATCTCCAGCAGCAAGCCATCGCGATGGTATCGGTCACGTTGCAAGACCGCCTGCACCATGCCATGCACCACAGCAGTCAGGGCGGCGTGCGGGTTCCGCGCCAGTTCGATTTGCAGCGCGGCGGTGCGGTGGGCGCTCAAGCGTTGCGCCAGCCGGTCGGACATGGCGGCAGCCTTGGGCTGGCCGTCATCCGCGTTGTCTCCGTGCGCTTCGTCCTCGCCGCTGAACCCCTGCCGCAATCGCTCCAAGGTGCGCAGCGCCTTCGCTTCGGCTTCACGCATCAGGCCGCGATGCACGACAATCTGACCTTGCCTGTCCAGCGTGATGATGGCACCGGCGGCGGCTTTGACGTTCGGGGCGTAATCCAGCAAGCGATCTTCCAGCGCCTGCAATTGTTCGCCCATGCTATCACCTTCCTCCTGCAAGGCATCGGCCTTTTCCTCGTCGTCATCTTCCAATGCGGCGTCAATCGCTTCACCAATGGCCTGCATTTTGGTTTCCAGCTTGTCCATGCGATCGCTTTCCCGCTTGGTAGGGTTGCGCCGCTCACGCGGGGCGCGTTGGAAGGCTTGTAGATCGGCATAGGTGGCGGCGGGCGTGGCATCCACCCATGCCCACCCCTCGGCTTTCACGGTGGCCGCGTGTTCTTCCAACTTTTGGCGTACCAGCGTTTCCAACAGCGCCACATCGGTCACATACACGCCGCTATCATCCTGCGCGAACAGATCACGGCGAATGCCGCCGCCTGCGGCTTCGTAGGCGTCCAGCCCCACGAAACGCACCAGCGCATGGCCGGCGTCGATCTCCCGCTCGGTCAGCCGATCACGCAAAGCGTGCGGCTGGCGTTGCCATTCGGGTGCTTCATAGAACGCTGCCTCCTGCGCCGCATGGTCATCCGTGATGGCAAGCGCCATCAACTGTTCAAGGGTCACGGCATCGGCACGATAATCGGCCAGCAGACGCCGCGACACATTCGCCAGCTTCAAACGGCGCTGCACCACCAGCGGGGTCACGCTGAAATCAGCCGCAATGTCTTCGATGGGTCGGCCTTCGGCCACCAGTGCCGCGAATGCTTCAAACTGGTCTGCGGGATGCATGGCTTCGCGCTGCACGTTTTCCGTCAGGCTGACGGTGCGGGCGCTGGCGTCGGCCACCAGCAGGCACGGCACCGCCCAATCCTTCGGAATGCGGCGGGTCTTTGCCAGCAGCTTGAGCGCGTCGAGCCTGCGACCACCGGCCACGACTTCGTAATGCTCGCCGTCGCGGGCCAGAATGACGGTCAGGTTTTGCAGCAGCCCCACGCGGGCGATGCTCTCGGCCAGGGCATCAATAGACTGTTTGATCTTGCGTACATTGCGCTTGGAAGCGCGAAGCTGCGACAGTGGCACGACAATCAGGTTTTGCGCCGGGGCGGCGATTTCCTGCGTAGCGGTGTCGATGGCTTGGGTTTCGGTTTGATGGATCGCGTTCATGGTGAAAACTCCTTGAGGTTTTGCAGTGCAGCCATGAAAAGCGCGGCAAGGCTGGCTGCCCGCCCCTGCCGCGTAAGGGAAATCAGGCTTTCAACTGGCGCATACCCTCGGCCAGCAGCCACAGGGAACGGTTCAGACGAATGTCGGAATCAATGCCTTGCACCGCCCGGGTGCTCTGGCGGCGACCATTGGCGCTGCGGCCACGCAAACCGCCTTTGGTGAGGTTTTCTTGCACCCGGTTAAACGCCATCCACAGATCGGGGCGCCGGTCGTCATAGCGGCGCGGCATCAGAATCTGGCTTTCCGTGATGGGCGCGGGCTTGTCGGGGTCGTCGTATTTCAGGGCCAGCGCGGCGCGGGCGAAGATCTCGGCTTCGCCCTCGTCCAGCGTCACGGCCTGCATGGCTTCGCGGGATTCCTGTACCCGCTCGAAACCGTCCAGCACTTCATAAGCGCCTTCGATGACTTGGCCTGTAATGTCACCTTTATGCGGGATGCGAACATCGGCCACGGTGTCGCCGCACACCAGCCCATTGCTGCACACAAACCGGAAGGCACCGGCCAGCATCTGATAACTGCTCGTTCCATCGTGGGAATTGAGCAAAATAATCTCGTTGGCGATGCTGTCATTGACCTGATTGGCATGGCGCAGGCGAATCATGTGTTTGGTGTGTTCGCGCCGGTCTTCGTTGCGTACTCGGGTCTGCGTCACCATGAAGGGCTGAAAACCTTCTTTCCGTAGTTCCGTCAGTACCGCCGCCGTGGGGATGTAGCGATAGCGTTCTGAACGGCTTTCGTGTGGCGCATCGGCATAGATGGACGGCACCACGGCCCTGATCTGATCGTCCGATAGTGGGCGGTCGCTGCGAAGCACCGGGGAAAGAGAACCGAAACGGGATACAAGCATGGGATTTCTCCTGACAAAGAAAGGGTTTGGCTTTTCACCGCACACCGGATTCCAAGATTCGGAAGCCCAAGCTTTTGAGCTTTTGATATGCGGTCGGCACGAAGAACCCGGTTGGCCTCGTTGCCACCGTCTTTCCAGAGTTCATCGCCCGCGACGGTCAGGAGCCCACGAACGTGGGCCGTCAAGGAGAAAAGCGTCAGGGTGGTGCGGCCCGCAGGCGCAGCCGAGGACACGGCCTGGCGCGCCTTGACGGCACGCGGCCACGGGCTACAGTCGCGGACAAGGTGATGAAGTCAGGAAAGATGGCTGGACAGGCAACGGCCGCTATCTGGTGTCGCCCGCAGGCAAGCGCCAGCGCGCAGGCACGAAGCTGGGAAGCCGGGCCGTAGGCGTCAGCCGAGCAAAGCGAGGGAACGATGAAAGCCCGAATGGGGCGAGACTCGCACAGCCTGGCTCGATGCGCAGCACGACAGCGCGACCGGCCATGTCTCGGCCGGGGACGTTCACTTAAATATCAACACGAACCCTTTATTTCACTGATACGCAAAAATAAGAAAAACGTCCCTTTGATCGAGAGAAATTAACTCAGGTGCTGCCATATATACTGTGGCACGATCGACTTGAAGACGAAGATACATATCTCGCCAGTAAATACCGATCGATAACACAAGGCACGGAGTCCATGCATTCTTTGCACAAACTGCTTTACCTACAGGAGGTCCAAGCGCAGTGTCGCATGGCACGACAGGCATTCGACCTTTTGAACCAACGGCTGACGACGTCCGAACCCATGCACTCCATTGAAGTAGGTGCGATGGAGACTGCTGAGGTGTTTCGCAACATTCACAGCATGCTCACCCACACCGCCAATATTTCACGTTTACTATGGCCAGGTAACAAACAAAAGTCCGCTCGAAAACAGCGTGCAGAAGCACTCCGCCTACTGCTTGACCTACCTGCAGATGACCACCTGCTCAGCGACCGCACATTGCGCGACGACCTTGAACATTTTGACGAACGCTTGGACCGTTGGACAACCAGCAGCGATGCAGCTCCCGACTATTGGCAAGATTGCATCGGTTCGTGGGATGTGCCGCATCAACAATATGGTGTAAAAGAACGGAATGTAATGCGCCATTTTGATCCAAGCACGCAGATATTCCGTTTCCAGGGACGTCCTTGGAATATTCCTGAAATGATCGACGCAGTGCAAGCACTTCAACATTGTGTTGATGCTAAGGTCGTCCAGCTCATATCTATTCTTTATCCGCAGCCAGACATATCACCATCCCCCGTAATCCCCGAGTAATACCTAATTACTCGTTTCGCTGACAGATCGTCCAACTTCCTCGGCAAGGTTGAACTCAACACCGAGGCAGAGCATTTCGTCCATGCGAGAACTACGAATAGACAGCCCCTACGCCTTCACAGAAGATATGAACACGCAAACGCACCTGAAGGCATACTCATGTTCCACACGGACGACAACGATGAAGCACTGGCACTATTTGACGGCCCTCCCCCTGGCTGGACAGCACCGCTGCGCGTGGTGAATCAACACGTACAAGCGGCATTGGCCGCAGCAGTACGACTTGCCAACCATGAACTGAATCAGCCCAGCGAAGCCGCAATCATGCAGATTTTTCAAGCGATGATGGACAGAACGGCGTTTGGGAAAACCGGCAACGACGTCACATCTTCATCCATACACTGACCCGTCCATGGCGGTTGAGTCGATACCTTGCCGCTGGGCATCGGTCGTATCCGCCGCCTCCTCACGCAAAGGGCTACGCTACGCCCGACTACGCCCTGTCAGGTTGGCTCCGCAAGCAGCCTGCTGGATGATAGAGCCATATCGACACTTTGGGAGATCGTTATGGCTACATCGAGACAAGACAGCGTCTCAGCAGGATTTCGGCCTGCTTTCTATCGCATGAAGGACGTGATTCGCATCACCGCCCTGAGCCGCCCTACCCTTTATCGGCGTATCGCCGCAGGACGCTTCCCGGCGCCCGTCAAGCTGGGAGGCCGGGCCAGCGGCTGGCCTGCCCAAGCCCTGCAAGCGTGGATCGACGATCCCACCGGCTACGTGGCCGAGCCCACAGAGGATGAACCCCTCCCTTGATTGCCAAACAGCAGCGGCGATTCAAAGATGACAACCGCTGATGGATACTGTATATTAAAACAGCGAAACATACCCATGCTGAACTTACGAGAACACCCGGGATACACTGACGAAAACATTGGAGCGGACGTCATGAGCCCATGGCCAGAATTACTTGCAAACAAACCTGTCGATACCCGTATCGAAATGGGTGCGTACGAGTACCTCTGGCAGCAACCCAAGTCCAGCACCAAGCGCTTGGCCGAACTATTCCAAGCCAATCCGGGCAGCCTGCCGTCCGACCTGGTGGATGAAGACGCGGCGCAACACGCAGCCGACGAAGTCATCCAGCACTTTTCCAAGCGCGGCATCGAACGCTTTGGCCTGCGCATCAACGGCACGCACGACTACCCTACCCGACTGCGTGACGCGGTCGAACCCGTCGAACTGCTGTACTTCCTGGGCTCATGGGAGCTGGCTGAAGCCCCCCGCCGCGTGGCCGTCGTGGGCACCCGCAAGGTCAGCAGCGAAGGCGTGGCCCGCACGCGTAAGCTGGTACGAGGCTTGGTCGAGCATGACTTCACCATCGTCTCGGGCCTGGCTCAAGGCGTTGACACAATCGCCCATCAAACCGCCATCGAAGCGGGCGGGCGCACCATCGCTGTCATCGGCACGCCCATCTCCGAGGTCTATCCAAAAGAGAATGCGCAGTTGCAGCGACGCATTGCCAACGACTTCCTGCTGGTCAGCCAGGTTCCCCTTTTGCGCTACAAATCGCAAGGCGCGCACGTCAACCGCTTCTTCTTTCCCGAGCGCAACAAGACGATGTCTGCGCTTTCCGAAGCGACCATCATTGTTGAAGCCAGCGAAACGTCCGGCACGCTGACGCAGGCACGCGCCGCTCTGGACCAAGGCCGCAAGCTCTTCATTCTGGAAAGCAATTTTCAGAATCCATCGATCACCTGGCCCGCGAAGTTCGAGCAGCGCGGCGCCATCCGGGTGCGCGAGATCGACGACATCCTGCGCGAATTCGAGAGCACACCACAAGAATTCGCATGAGGATGCCGCCGCGCCTGACGGTGGTCGGCGACCTCGAACGACCGGACCACCGCTATCTCCCGCCCGACGCGCTGTGCTACTTCTGGGGCGAATACACCCCCTACGAACACACGCACGGCAAACGCTGGGACTACTCGTCCACGAACCGGCTCATCGCTAACTTCAAGAAAAGTCTCGATCGCCAAGACCGACCGGACTGGCAATACAAGCGGCAGGCCATCCAACAAGTCGCACAGGCCTTTGCCAGCTTCTGGAAGTGGGCCGAGATACATCAAAACTATCGCTTGGCCCTGATTCCCGTTCCACCCTCCAAGCCGCGTGACAACCCGATGTACGACGCGCGGATGGCGACCATGCTCCAACAGCTTGCACAGCACGTCGGCATTGCACTGGACATCCGGGATTGCTTGAGCTTCAGTGGCGTTCACGCTGCCAGCCACGAAGGCCCGCAGCGTCCCTCACCCGACGAACTGTACTCGACGCTAAGCTTCGATCCGGCCAGTGGCAGACCGCACGAGCCGCCAGGCGTGATCTTCGTCTTCGACGACATGCTCACCACAGGCGCCCACTACGTTGCCGTGACGCACAAGCTGGCCGAGGTTTATCCCGGCGTACCGATGATCGGACATTTCATTGCGCGGCGGATCATCCCCGATCCATACAGTAACCTAGCTGCCCTCTAATCACCTTGGCATAACTATGATGTCGCACAGTTCGGCATGACCGTACGCATTATTTTTTCCGGTACGTTCAAATCATAAAAAATCCAAACCTGCCTTACGCTCCAAACCCACAAGAAACAATTTGTGAGGTAAAGTACCTTTCAATCTCTTATCAGGGTGAATATTGGAGACGACGTGGCGTCAGCACTTGAAGACTTAGACGAATTAACTCTTCGTTGCAGAGACGAGAAGGCTCGCCAGTACATTACGGAAGCTGTGGCAAGCTACCGTGCAGGTGCGTTTCGCTCAGCAATAGTAGCAACATGGGTTGCGGTCTGTTTTGATGTAATTGAAAAACTTCGCGAACTTGCGCTTGCCGGCGACAAAGAGGCAGAAAAACAAATTCAAGATATTGAGCTTACCCAAAGCTCTGGAGACTTAGGGCGCGCATTAAAATTTGAGCGTGAACTGCTGATTCTCGCCAAAGACAAATTCGAATTAATTTCACCATTAGAAATTATCGACTTGGAACGTTTACAGGCCGACAGAAATCGCTGTGCACATCCATCGCTAACCTCTGACAACCAGGCCTACACCCCTTCTGCTGAGCTAGCGCGTTTGCACCTACACTCTGCAATAACGCATTTACTCCAGCACCCTCCTATACAAGGAAAATATGCACTTGATAGGCTTCTGCAGGAGATAAACTCTGAATATTTCCCCTCATCAGCAACGGAAGCAAAACTTGCATTATCATCTGGTCCACTCGGAAGGCCACGAGAGTCTCTAGTGAGGAACCTAGTCTTAGTACTTGTGAAGACGCTTCTAAATGATGATCCTGATTGGAAGCGACGGCGCAGAATATCTGCTGCACTTCAAGCCACTCAGTATCTACACCCTGATCACTATGCAAAATCCCTAAAGGAAAAATTATCCGCGCTGTTTCGATCTATTGGTGACGAAAAACTACAGACAACGATCAACTTCCTTAGAGACATCCCTGATACCTGGCAATTTCTCGACCCAGATATAAGGCAAAAATCACAAAACTACGTACAAAACCTTCCTTCAGATCACCTGCATGAAGTTGATTTCCTTCTAAATTATTCACCACTTCAGATCCAAGCACGTCATCGAGTGACAGTGGCATCAAAAAAAGAACTAAAGGATATGATTTTCTTTGACATGCCGAAAGAGGTTGCGGATAAATTTATTTCGTTATATCTAGAGTCAAAATCCTTTGACGACGCCAATGAATGGGCAAAAGAATTAATCATTGTCGCAGGAGAATTCTCGGCTGATCATATTCGCCGAATCCTGACCAATGCAGCAAGTAACAGCCAAGCTCTCAACAGCTTTCAAATTGGACCCCTTATCAATAAGCTGCGTTCCACAAAGAAACTTCCAGAGGATGAGTATGAGAAACTTCTTGAGAATAACGGACTACAAGAACACGCACGCCCAATACGTGAAGAATTTGATGAACTATAAATCAGAGAGGAAGTGAAGTGTCATCAGGCCCCGTCTCGGCTCGTCACTTATTGCTGACCGCACGCGGTGAGCAATGGCTCAATAATTTCGATGAAGCAGATAGGCCTATAGCACGAGACCTTACTGCTTCTCTGACATTAGTTTCCCACAATGAGTTCGAACGCGGCCTAATCTCTTTAGTTCATCAGGTTGCACACGAACTGCGTGGCCCCATTGGACTATATGGCGTGCGTGAAATTGATGATAGCGTCTGCTTAGATACTGCGGACAATACGACCTCTATCGATGCTACTCCACGTGGGGCTGACATTGGCAGTGAAGGCAGATTGGCCAATGTTATCCGCAACCTATCACTTGGCCACCCCTCGCAATTTCTCAACCACCCCTCAATAGAAGAGCTTCGCGCAAGACGAGTAGCTACAATACTCGTTCTCGACGACTTCGTCGGATCCGGTCAGCGTTGCTCCAACTATCTGTCCGCCCTATGGAAATCTCGATCTCTTCGTTCCTGGAGGTCGTACAACCGCATACAGTTTAAGGCTATCGCATACTCAGCTACAGCTATGGGCATTCGTCATGTTCAGCGGCATCCTTCCCAGCCCCTTATCCATATCGTTCGCCACTGCCCTACCATCACGGCGCTACATTGGAAGGATACGTACATCAACGATGCCAAGAAGTTTTGCCGTCATTATGCTCACCAAGCTAAACTCGGGCGATGGGCACTTGGATTTCGCGATAGTGAATCGTTACTGGTTTTTGAGCATGGCTGCCCCAATAACGCGCCAGCAATATTTTGGGCAATCTCAAGGAACACTCCTACATGGATACCACTGTTCCCTTCGAGGCGAGTTGACATATCAGTAAGCACGGCATTCCCCAACGAAATAGCGCGTCGCGACCCAGTGCATACCCTGATAGAAGCAGGACAACGCAGGCTTGCATCGGCATTGTCCTCCAACGCACACCGACCGCTCACCGATCAAGAGGCTCTGACGCTCGCGCTATTCTCCAAGGGAAAAAATCGTGTCACTACAGTTGCGAATGCCACGGGACTGTCAGCTAAGGAAGCCATCGAGTTGATCGAGCGCTGCATCAGCGCCGGGTGGATATCCGCTCATCAACGCATCACAGACCGGGGCATGACGGAACTGCGCGGGATACGCCAAAGTTCAACACACCGTGTTCACAGGCTTCCGGATCTTGGTAAAGAGGAGTACTATCCGACTGCGTTGAAGAGCCACGGCAATGGTTAGTGCTTACCTAGACCTGTGTTTTCGGCATTGGTTGGGACGCGGATTTCCGCCGTCCTCTGATCCAGCTCTCGCACTGGCGAAATTACACACCAGTCCTCCTATCCTTCGGGGCCTCGGGTCCGACTGGCGTGTACCTCCGCAAGCGGAGTCGAAGTAGCTTATGCCGTGGTCTCCTCAACGCTTCTTGGCTGAAGGCTTACGTCGCGGTCGCGACCATAAAGCCCTTATGGAAGCCATCCGTCAAATTTCCCGCATGCAAAGGCAGCGCCCTGTTCTGCCCACCCTATTAACGCTAGGTCATCTTGCATGTCGGACGCAAATCTCATACGAATATTTACGAGATATTATCGCCAGAAATACCGGACACCCTCCGTATAGATCTTTTCGTATCACCAAGAGATCTGGCGGTTTGCGGGTAATTTCTGTACCCAGCCCGCAGTTAATGAAAGTCCAATCGTGGTTGACGACGCATGTACTTAACAAGGTTCAACCGCACCCTACAAGCTACGCTTTCTCACCTGGATCTTCGATCGCAGATTGCGCACGACAGCATGCCGGTGCGACATGGCTAGTGAAGATCGACATTGCTGACTTCTTCGGAAGCATCACTGAAATACAGGTTTTTCGTGTTTTTCAAATGCTAGGTTACAACAAACTTGTTTCCTTCGAATTGGCAAGGCTATGCACAATTTTGCCTATAGTATCGGCCAAGCATAAATTAAAACCATGGAAAACAAAGTTTCCTAGAAAACCCATCGATTATTATTCTGAACAATTGATTGGCAGACTGCCACAGGGAGCCCCTACAAGCCCGATGCTGGCCAATTTAGCCATGAGAGATATAGACGAGGAACTTCAACACCTGGCGGATTCTTTAAAGCTCGTTTACACACGATACAGTGATGACATTACCTTCTCTACAAAGGGAAAATTTAGCAGAACAGCAGCTAGTGCTGTCATCAAACAAACCACTGCTATTCTCAAGCGCCGAGGGCTCTTCCCAAACCGAGCAAAAACTGCGGTCATTCATCCAGGTGCCCGAAAAATTGTTCTAGGTCTGTTAGTGGATCAAGAACAACCGCGTCTTAGCAGGAAATTTCGCGATCGTCTGCGTCAACATCTTTACTATCTTGAAACAAGGGGAATTACGGCCCATCTCGAAGCACGAGGATTCGATTCAGCAGGAGGCCTTTATCGCCACCTGCGCGGTTTAATTGACTATGCCAACATGGTGGATCAACCATACGCACAAAAACAACTTCTTCGACTGCAAGCACTGCCGTGGGGCTCAACGCTGAACGCAAGCTCCTAGGGAACGGCCACTGATTGTCCATCTTGGCATACGTAACATAGCCTAGCGACACTGGGCTGTTTCGTACACATATCGCCCTACGACAGCTCACGTGGTGTAATTGGGTGTATTAAGATGAAACACTGTCGAGTTGGGGGAGACTACGTGAAGGTACTGAGCGCAAATACTGGAGGCAACTGGCTTGAAGGTCTGGCTCCCCAACCGCCGAACCCCGGCGAGGAACCGAGGCCGGATGCCGGGACGCAAGAGGCGCGGCGGATCGTTTCAGATCTGTTCAGGTGCAACAATCTCATCGTGCTCTCTGGACTTGGCACATCTATGTGCGTGCATCCACACCCCGGCGGTGGTGCTCCTCCAACAATGAAGGATCTTTGGGAGCGTGTCGCTGCTCGTGTGAACGACGCAGCGATTGCTGGAGTAGCCAATTTTGAACAAGTGCTTGCAAACGTAGGGTATGCCGGCGAGGCAAACAATATTGAAGCACTACTATCTCGCTGCCGCTTGGCCGAGAGCTTCCTCGCAGGCCCGCAGCGCACACTGGTCAACTCATTCATAAAACTGGCCGAGCAAGAAATAGCAGAGGCCACAAATTTTGTTTGGCCTAACCATGCCCTTCCTGTACATACAGAGTTTCTTCGCCGAGCGGCTCGGCGCACAAACCGCAAATCTCGTACAAAAATATTCACGACAAACTACGATCGATGCTTTGAAGAGGCAGGTCGGCAAGGCCGGTACGTAATCATAGACGGCTTTTCGCATACATCTCCTCCCACCTTCGATGCGGTTCATTTTACTTATGACATTGTTCGTCGCTCAAGGGAAAGCGATACGCAGGATTTCATCCCAAACGTGTTCCATCTCTACAAGCTGCATGGGTCTATTGACTGGACACGTGACGAGGCAACTGGGGAAATATACAAGTGGCATGGCACGGACAAACCGCTGCTAATTTACCCAAGAAACTCGAAATACGAGCTTGCATTTGAACAGCCATACTTGGAAATAATTTCGGCATTTCAGGCCGCACTTCGTGAGCCCAACACAGGGTTGTTAGTGGTTGGTTTCGGTTTTAATGACAACCACCTTGCTGAACCAATCATGTCGGCACTTCGATCGAATCTCAGCCTAAAGACTTTAGCGGTCGGGCCTTGGCTAGCTCCTTGGGTACATTGTGAGCAACATGGTCCTGGAGAGGCCGAGACAAATAGGTATCTAAAACGAATAAAGGAGTTAGCCAATACGGGAGATGCCCGGCTTGCTCTCATAAACTGTGGTTTCGAGCACTTCATTTCATATGTCCCTGACTTGGCGGCCGAGTCGGATATGGAGCAGCACATCGAACGCCTCCGTCGCACGGAGCAGATATGAGCCTCCTCGCGATTGCACCATTCGACCAAAGTCGCTATATCGGAACTGTGTGTCACGTACGGCCAACTAGTTTAGAGGTAAATCTTCCTTTAGCATCCGCACCCACCAGCTCGCATTTTGCTGGATTTCCGGTGCCTGGCGGTCAAGTCGGTGAATTTGTTTTAGTTGAAGGTGAGGAGCACGCTATCCTCGGTCGAATTATCGAGGTCAGGCTTCCTGAGCGCGACCGCCTCAGTGTTGAACCAACTGCAGAACAGAGCATATCTCCTCATCCTGTCGGTGCAATTCAGTTACTCACCGCAGTTGACCTTGAAACAGGAAAAGCACTAAAAGGCGTTCCTGTGCATCCCCGCATTGGACAGCATGTATTTTCAGCACACCCGCTTCTTGTAAAACAGGCAATTGAGGGAAGTAACCTTGCTGAAATAAGAAAAGTACGATTGGCCGTATTCCCACACGCTCCAAATACTGGTGTTTCGATGCCGCCGGCGCATATTTTTGGACGCCATTGCGCGGTACTGGGGACGACTGGTGGTGGAAAAAGCTGGACGCTAGCTCATCTTGTCGAGGAAATCGCCAGGCTTGGAGGGAAAGCTATACTTTTTGATGCAACGGGCGAGTACGGAGGGCAATGGGACGGCATCGATCACGTCCACCTTGGTGGACTTCGCGAGGATGCGAGAGACACCCGGCGATTCGTTAGTTTTCCGTACAGTCAGTTTTCAGAAACGGATCTTTTTGCAATGTTCCGCCCAAGCGCTAGTGCTCAAGTGCCGAAGCTGAGAGAAGCCATACGCAGCCTAAAGCTGGCCTATTTAGCCCCTGAGATTGCGATTGACGGACTTATAAAGAAGGCAGATCAATCAAAAGTTCCTTTTGAGAATGCACTACTTCAGCATGGTGCTGCACTAGGGAATATCGGTGCGGAATTCAATATTGAACTCCTTTCCCGTCAAATCGAGGAAGAATGTGTTTGGGCGACAAGCAACCGGGGGCAACGCATGTGGGGCGGCGCTAACGCAAACGAGCTGGGATTCTGCACCACCCTGATATCACGTATTTCCTCCGATGTAGGCTCATCGCACCTTGCTTGCGTATTTCAGCCTCAGCGACTGGACGAATCCCTTACCGCATCAATCGACAGATTTCTGCAAGATGGAACCAAGCGAGTTTTGCGAGTCAGTATGGAATTCCTGCCCTTCGAGCACAACACCAGAGAGCTTGTGGCAAATGCTGTTGGACGCTATCTGCTCCGCTTGGCAAGACAAGGGCGTTTTATCCATAACCCTCTTGTCGTTCTACTCGATGAAGCCCATCAATTTTTGGATAAAAACATCGGTGA
This sequence comes from Parapusillimonas granuli, assembly GCF_013416525.1. GTDB lineage: Bacteria > Pseudomonadota > Gammaproteobacteria > Burkholderiales > Burkholderiaceae_B > Parapusillimonas > Parapusillimonas granuli. Next base: position 168,196 of record NZ_JACCEM010000009.1, on the reverse strand, counting down.
CGAGTTCTCAAAGACACCGCTTGACGCCTTCGGTCTAATTGCAAAGGAAGGTCGAAAATACAGTTTGACTTGTGTACTGGCAACGCAACGGCCCCGCGATATTCCAGAGGATGTGCTGAGCCAAATGGGTATGTTTATCGTACATAGATTAATCAATGGCCGCGACAGGAATGTTGTCGAGAAGGCTTGTGGAAATTTGGATGCCTCCGCCGCGGCATTTCTCCCAACATTGGGGCAAGGCGAGGCCATTGTTGTCGGTGTTGATTCGCCCATTCCTTTGCCAGTTTTGATTCGACGACCTACGACTCCCCCCCAGTCTAGAGGAGCTGATTACGAGAACCTCTGGAATGCACAACTGGCATAAGTGTGGCGTGGCCTATTGGATTAAGAATTTCCCTTCGTGACCCTCTGATCCCCATCGTGAACGCCTTCAGTATGTTCGTGGCCAGCGTCTCGCCATCGACAGGCTTATCCGCCGTTGGCTCGGCATCCTCCGGAGCGTCCTGCGCCTGCGTTTTCTCCGGCGTGGTTCCCGGATCTTCGGCCTGGAAGATGGTGGATATCCAGCCGGTGCCATCGAGCGACTACCTCACACCTAGATGGTTAAGGCTCTATTGTTGCTAATCCAAAAGCCATAAGCCCATCGGAATCGGGTATTAGGTAATAACCCATCGGTTGATGCAAGAGCAGCTTCGCAGCGTCTTGTATAAGCCCTCGCGAACTTGTACCCTGGCTTGTACCCTAGCACCTACCCAATCTACTTTTTTATTTATTAATCAATCGGTTAGGTACTTGACAAATATTATCTGTGGTAGCAGCCTATCCAGCGGTTCGACCGCAAGGCATGGAAGGATTCGGTGTCGATGGACTGCCACAAGCCCGAGGCGTCCAGCCTGGTCTGGCCCCGCCGCCGCAGTTCATGGCGCAGGCCCGGGCAGCGGGCATCGACCACCCAGGGGTTGCGCGCGGTGTGATCGCGCGGGTCGAGAAAGCGATAGCGGGCCGCCGCCTGCTCGGCCAGGTCGCGCAGCTGCAGGTGGCCGGCGTACTTCTGCACGTGGCCGGGCCAGTTGTCATGGTCGACGCGCAGATCGAAATCGCCCGGCTCGATCCGCATGGAATAGTTGTCGGCGAGCACCTGGCGCAAGGCGGCCTCGCGGGCCGAAGGCAGGGCCCGCACGATGTCTTCCTGGACCCGGGACAGCACCTGCCGGACGGCGGCGTCGTGATTCTTGTAGGCGCGCGCCAATTCCCCTTGTTCGCGGGCCAGGTCGTCCATGCCGGCTGCGCGGCTTGCCGCCGCGTAGGCCGCGCCGTGGCCGGGGCCGAACATGAAGCCGATGAGATGGGCGGGCGGGTTGCCGGAGGAAAGCTGCCCGGCTTGCGTGCCCCCGAGCATGGCCCAGCTGCCCAGCGTGACGAGATGCGCCATGGCGACCTGCTGCCCCACGTGCGCGCGGTTCACGTAGGCCAGCATGTTGAGGCTGCGCGCCTGGATCAGCGCGGCGCTGTATGCGGCGGCATCGAGAGAGTGCAGCTGCTTGGCGCGCGCGGCCGTCACCTGGCCCACGAAGAAATACCTGGCGAAGACGATGGCCGCCACGCCGGCCAACAGCATGCCCAGTACCATGGCCTGGCCTTGCTGGCCCGGCCCCGGCGGCGGCGCGCCCCGGGGCGCCGGCGAGCGCGCCGGGCGTGTCATTGCCCGGCCCCGGCGTTGCCGGTGAAGGACTTGAGGGTCTTGGCCGCCGTCTGGGCCGCGGCGCCTTCGGCCGCGGTTTGCGCCATGCGGGATTGCTCGGATCCGTCTTCGCCGGCGAGCTCCTTCGCCATGGCGGCGGTCTGCGAGCGCACGACCTGCCCGAACTGCTGGTAGACGGCGATGGCGGCCACGGCGACCAGGGCCACCACCACGATATATTCGGTCATCCCTTGTCCGCTTTGCGAACGCGTCGACTTCGGCACGATGTTCTCCTGAAGAAATTCAGGATCAGTGTGCCCCCGTTCGCCTTGCCGGCAAATTCGCAAATGCCGAGTTGGGCAAAGCGGTCAGCGGATGGAAAGAGCCACCCGGGGGAAGCGCGTCAGCGGAACACCGCGCCGTCCGCGCCGACCAGCACCTCGGCGGGCAAGGCCTGCTGGTTGGCCGTCAGCCAGGCGTCGAATTCGTGGCCGATATGCGTGAGCACCGCTTTGCCGACCGCCAGCCCGTCGATGATTTCCAGGGCGCGCGTCAAGTCGTTGTGGCCGCGCGGCGCATGGGCCTGCGGGGCGAACGAACAGTCCAGCACCATGAGCTCCAGGGAGAGCCGCTTCAGGAATTCAAAGGTGTCGCCGGGCAGGCCGGCGGTATCGGTCAGGTAGGCCCAATGCCGGCCGCCGTCCGAGAACACGTAGCCCAGGGTCGGCCGGCTATGCCGCAGCGGCACGGGGGTGACATCCAGCCCCATCAGGCGCAAGGGCTCGAAAGGCGTCAGCGTGCGCGAGAAGTCCAGAATGCCCGGATGCTTGTAGAGGTCGGCGAAGCCTTGGGGATCGGCCGGCCCCAGCACGGGCAGCCGGCAATCGCGGCCCCAGCGCAGGTGCAAGAGCCCCTGGGCGTGGTCGGCGTGATAATGCGTTTGCAGAAAGCCTTTGAAACTGCCCGGCGGGAAGCGCTCGGCCAGGTCCATCAGGCCGGCATCGAGCAGCCAGCGCTCGCCCCGATGTTCGATCGAGGCGCAGGCGGGGCCGCGGCGGCATGCCGGGTCGCGCCTGGCGCGCTCACAGGCGGCGCAGCGGCAGTTGTACACCGGCACCTGGCCCGAATCGCCCGTGCCCAGCAGGGTCAGCTTCATCGGGGCCGGCCGTCGGCGTCAGAGGGGTTCGCCCACTTTCACCCGCAGTTCACCCAGCCCGGCGACGGCGCCCACCATGGTGTCACCGGCGACCACCGGACCCACCCCTTCGGGCGTGCCGGTGAAGACGATGTCGCCCGCCTTGAGTTCGAACAGGCCGGACAGGTAGGAAAGCGATTCCGCCACGTTCCAGATCATTTGCGACAGATCGCTGGATTGCTTCTGCACGCCGTTGACGCTGAGCGTGATGGCGCCCGAGGACACCGTGCCGACCGTCTTGCGGGGATGCAGCGGCCCGATGGGGGCGGAAAAATCGAAACCCTTGCCCACTTCCCAGGGCCTGCCCAGCTTCTTGGCTTCGCCCTGCAGGTCGCGGCGCGTCATGTCCAGCCCGACGGCATAGCCCCAGACGCAGTCCGCGGCCTGTTCGGGCGTCAGATTGCGCCCGCCCTTGTCGAGCGCCACGACGAGTTCGATTTCATAATGGAGATTGGAGGTCTTGGGCGGATACGGCATGGTGCCGGTCTGGCCGTCGGCCACGTTCAGCAGCGCATCGGCCGGCTTGCAGAAGAAGAAAGGATCTTCACGGCCGGTGAAGCCCATTTCCTTGGCGTGTTCGGCATAGTTGCGGCCGACGCAATAGACGCGCCGCACCGGGAACACGGCATCGGAGCCCGCGACCGCCAGGGCGGCCACCGGATGAGCGGGGATGATGGTGTTCATGTCATTTGCTCCCGTCGGCATAGCGCGCGGCGCTGTCGCGGATTTCTTTCATGGCGGCCTCGGGGCCTTCCCAGCCCTTGACCTTCACCCACTTGCCTTTTTCCAGGTCCTTGTAGTGCTCGAAGAAATGCTGGATGCGATCCAGCTCTTCAGCGGGCAGGTCCTGCGGCGTCTTGATGGAACGATAGGGCGGGTAGAGCTTGTCCACCGGCACCGCCAGCAACTTGGCATCGCCGCCCGCCTCGTCTTCCATCTGCAGGACGCCGATCGCCCGCGAACGGATCACCGCGCCGACCTGTATGGGGAAAGGCGCCAGCACGAGCACGTCGACGGGATCGCCGTCGTCGGAGATGGTCTGGGGAATGTAGCCGTAATTGCAGGGGTAATGCATGGCGGTCAGCATGAACCGGTCCACGAAGACGGCGCCCGAGTCCTTGTCGACTTCGTACTTGACCGGGTCCGCGTTCATGGGAATTTCGATGATGACATTAAACTCTTCCGGCAATTTCGTGCCGGCTGGTACGTTCTTCAGGCTCATGCTCTGTTCTACCCTATATTTCAGGATTCAAATGAAAGATCAATGGTTGCCGGAGCCGCGCGAGGTATCGCGGTCCGACGTTTGCGTGAGATCGATGCCCACGAAAGGCGAGCTGTCGAAATATTCTTCCTGCGCCGAGACGTCGTCGCCGGCCGCCTTGGGCGTGGCGGGCGCCGCCGCGCGGGGCTCGTCGGCGCCGGCGGCGGGTGCATCCGCGGCCGTATCCGCGGCGGCGTAGTCGGAGAAATCGGCCGCGCTCGCCGCCAGGGGAGTTTCCAGGGTGGACAGCACCTTGGCCTGGGGCAGGTGCTCGACGTCGATCAGCGTGGGGTCGCCGCGCGTGTCGGCCGCCGGCAATGCGCGGCTGGCCGGCAGCACCGGCAACACGCCGGCCACGCTGGACGCCAGGCGCCAATGCGTCGTGGCATCGGCCGGGCGGCCGAGGCGGTCGTAGAGGTTGCCGAGCAAGGCGTGGATGCGCATGTCGCTGCGCAATTTCATGCTGCGCAGCAGATACTGTTCGCCCGGCCCCCAGAGCTCGCCGGTCAGGCAGAGGTTGCCCAGCGCGGCCAGCAGGGCCGAGTCGTCGGGATGGGTCTTCAGCCACTCCTCCGCCTTGCTCAGGCGCCGGGCCACGTGCTCGGGCGGGCATTGCGAATAGGCGTTCAGCAGGCGCGCGTCCAGCCGGACATTGAGCGCGGCTTCCAGGACTTTTGCCGCTTCATCGTGGTTGCCCTGCCCGGTGTGGATGGCGGCGGCGGCCAGGGCGATGTCCGGCAGCGCGCGTTCGTCGGACTTGAGATCGGACCAGATGGACTTGAGGTTCTCCGGGCCGCCCTGCCTCAGGCGCGCGGCCGCCGAGACCTCGATCAACTGCTGCGCTTCGGCCTTGTCGATCACGCCGCGGCGCGACAGCAGGCGGGTCAATTCATATACGCGGTCATGGTTGCGCAACTGCCGGTGCGCGCGCAGCAGCAGCCGGGTGGCGTGGAAATAGCGCGAGCTGGCGTCCTGCAGCGGCTGCAGCAGCACCAGCGCGTCCTGGGGGCGGTTCTGGTCCAGATACATCTCGGCCGCGACGATGGACGCGGCCTCGCGCAGGCGGATGTTCTCGGAGGCGTGCTCGCGCGCCTGCGCCAGGGCCTCGTCGCGCCGTTCGAACTCGCCCATGTGGTGCGCGGCCCGCGCCGAGGCCAGCGCGGCCAGCACTTTGCGCGAGCCGGAGCGCGTGCGCCCCAGCACCTTGGACAGGTCCTTCTCGGCCTCGGTGTAGCGGCCTTCGAGTATGTGGATCCAGCCGTTCTCCAGCAATTCGTGGTCGCGCTTTTCGGCGCGCAGGCCCCGCCAGGAACGGAAGCGCCCGGGGCTGTGGGAGATCCAGGCGAGCACGCGCAGGACGATGTAAAGAACCAGGAAGCTCGCCAGAAGCAGCAGCACGGCCAGCGTCAGGGACAGTTCGATGCGATACGGCTGCGCGATGATCAGCACGTTGCCGCTGTGTTCGCGCAGCACCAGCGCCAGCGCCACGGCGGCGACGAATACCAGCAGGGTCCAGAACCAGGTCTTCATGGCTTACCCCCGCGCGCCCGGCGCCTGGGCGCCCGCGCCGGCCTGGCCGTCGGGCCGGGCGCCCGCCGGCTGCGGCTGGGAAGGCTGGGCGGCTTCGGACGGTTCGGAGGATTCGGCCGAGGGCTCGGAATCGCCCGCTTCGTCTTCGGCTTTGGCGCTGGCTTCGCGCAGGGTCTCGATGGCGGCCAGGCTGTTGTCCACCGTCGGCAGACGGACGTCGATGTTGGTGTCGGACATGTCGCGCGCGATCTTGAGCGCGCGGCGGGATTCGGCCGATTGCTGGTCGAAACGGCTTTCGATCGCCTTGACCAAGTGGGCGGTTTCCGTGGCCCAGACATTGGGCTGGCGCATCATCAGGGCCAGTTGGGCGGTCATGATGCGCAGCCGCAGGTTCTCGCGGAAGCGAGTGGCCTGGTCGGGCGACATCAACAGCGCGTGGGGGTCGTCGACGCGGCGCACGGCGATGAATTCGCCCAGGTCGTGGCGCACCGAGGCCCAGGCTTCGGCGCTCCATTGCCGGGCGGCCGCCAGGCTGTGCCGCCACCACGGGGCGTCGGGATCCTGGCTTGCGGCCTGGCCGCCGCCGGCCGCCGGCGCGGCGCCCGGCGCTTGCGGCCGCAGGGGCTGGGGCGCGGCGTCGTCGGGCACCATGAGGGGCGCCTGGCTCACGAGGTTGCCGAGCTCGTCCAGCTGCGCGGAAAGCGCCGCGATGTCGACCGTGGACGCCGCCCGCAGGCGGTCGAGATCGCCGTTGACGGTTTGCTGCAGCGACGCCAGCGTGGGGCGGTTGGCGCGAGCCAGCTGCGCTTGCGCGGTTTCCAGGGAAATGATGGCATTGGCCACGTTGCCGCCCAGCTGCAGCTGCTGCTGGGCGATGGTGACGAGGTGGTCGATGTCGTTGATCAGCACGAGATCCGAGCCGCTATCCGTGAGCGTCTGGAACGCCTGCTGCAAGCTGTCGGCCTGTTCGCGCGCTTCTTGCAACGCGGCTTCGAGCGAGGCCAGGCGAACGGATTGTTCCTGCGCCAGGGCCAGCGCCTGGCGAGCCTGTTCGGCCGCCCGGCCGGCCGTATCGGCGCCGATGCGGACCTGATCGGACAGCACCGCCGTGTTCCTGGAATATTCCTGGTGCTGATACCAGGCCGTGGCCCCCAGGGCCGCGGCCACCAGCAGCACGACCACGAACGCCGGCAGCAGGGCCGAACCCGCTTTGCGCTGCCGAGCCTCGTGCGCGCGGGCGGACTGGCCGGCGGCGGACTCGGACCGGGGCCCGGAAGCGGAAACGACGGCCGGCACGGCGGGCGAGATCTCGGTTTTTTTGTCTGTCATGGCGAGATTGTAATCCTAGGAGCTTTCAGAAGGCGACGCCATCCCGACCAGGGCCTGGAAAATGGCGTCGTCGCTTGGTTGGCATATTTTTACCATCCGCGGCCCTACCTTACCAGAAGCGCCGGACACGGATTGTAAGCGGCCCGCGATGCGCTCGTGCACGACGAGAAAGCGCAGCGACGGCCAAGCATTTTCCAGGCCCAGGCGCAAAAGGTTGGCGTACACCGCGTCGACGCCCTCGCTGCTGGTCAGCAGGCAGATGCAGGGGCCGCCCTCTTCCAGCGCCGCCGCCAGCCGGCGCCCCTGCTCGGCGGACCATTGCGCCGGCCGGCGCTCGTATGCGGCATGGCGATCGACCCGCAGGCCCGCTTCCTCCAGGCGCGCGCCCAGCCATTCACGGCCGCGATTGCCGCGCACGATCAGCACGCGCCGCAAGGAGCCGAGACGGGGGCTGAGCTGTTTCCACAAGGCTTCGGAATCCTGGCCGTCGCGGGGGTCCGGCTGGATGATGGCGCCAGGGTCGACCCCGGCCCGCTGCGCGGCCCGGGCGGTCGCGGCGCCCACCGCGGCGACCCGCAAGCCGGGCGGCCATGCGGCGTCGGCGGACAGGCCGCGCAGCTGCGCGGCATAGAAGCGGACGGCGTTGCCGCTGACGAAAACCAGCAGGTCGTAATGGGCGGGCAGCGGAAAAGCGCGTTCGCCGGCCGGAAGCGCCCGCAGGCTGAGCGCGGGAAGAACCAGGGGTTCCAGGCCGGCGTCCCGCAGCCTGGCGGCGAGCTGCTCGTTCTTGCCCTCGGGCCGCGTCAGGATGACACTGGCGTCCATGACCGCGCCGATCAAGAGACCTCAGGCCGACGCATCGGGCATCGACAGGCGATCCAGAATGGGGCGCGCGCCTTTGGCCAGCAGGTCTTGCGCCACGCGTTCGCCGAGGGCGGCGGCGTCCGCGACCGGGCCCGCGGCCCGCGCCCGGATGATGACCGAGCCGTCGGGCTCCGCCACCAGGGCGTCCACCGCCAGCGTGCCGCCCTGCACTTGCGCATAGGCCGCCAGCGGCACCTGGCATGATCCGCCCAGCACCCGCGACACCGCGCGTTCCGCGAGCGCGCAGGCGGTGGTCGCGGGATCGGCCAGGGGAGCCAGCCAGGCATGCATGTCGGCCCGGGCTTCGAGGACTTCGATGCCCAGCGCGCCCTGCCCCGCCGCCGGCAGGCTCTGCTCCACCGGCAGGTAGCCGCGTATGCGCGCCTCCAGCCCCAGGCGGCGCAGGCCGGCCGCCGCCAGGATGATGGCGGCGTAGTCGCCGCGATCGAGCTTGCCCAGGCGGGTGTCGAGGTTGCCGCGCAGCGGCTGGACGACCAGGCCGGGATGGCGCTGCCGGATCTGGGCCTCGCGGCGCAGGCTGGACGTGCCCACGACGGCGCCGGCCGGCAGCTCGTCCATCGAGCCATAGCCGTTCGAGACGAAGGCGTCGCGCGGGTCGTCGCGCTCGAGCACCACGGACAGGGCGAAGGGGCTGTGCAGGTCGACCGGCACGTCCTTGAGCGAGTGCACGGCGAGGTCCGCCCGCCCGTCCAGCAGGGCGGTTTCCAGCTCTTTGACGAACAAGCCCTTGCCGCCGACCTTGGACAGGCTGCGGTCCAGGATCTGGTCCCCGCGCGTGGTCATGGTCAGCAGGCCGACCTCGCATAGCGGGTAGAGTTCCTGCAGGCGGTCGCGCACGTGCTCCGCCTGCCACAGTGCCAGGCGGCTGGCGCGGGTGGCGATGGTCAGTTTCTTTGGTGTTTCCGGCATGCCCAGACTACGCCAGATACTTGAACAGCACCGCCAGCACGATGCCGATCACCGCCAGTATGAACAGGCCCTGCAGCAGCGTGAGGCCGGAATCATCCGACTTCTTGCCCGACGAAGACTTGAATAGACCCATGATTTATTCCTGTGCCCCAGCGGTTTTGCGGCCGGCGAGCCACTTGCCGACCAATATCACGAGGATGGCGCCGGCGACTTCGGCCCCGATCTTGATGGACGGCTGGATTTCGCCGAATTGCTCGACGATGAATACGTCCGTGACCAGCATGCCGCCCGCGATCCAGCCCAGCAGCCCGGCGCCGAAGGTGACGACCAGCGGAAAGCGGTCGATGAGCTTCAGCACCAGCGTGCTGCCCCAGATGATGATGGGCACGCTCACCACCAGACCGAAAATCACATAATACAGCTGATGGTCCATATGGGTGTTCTGCGCCGCGCCGGCAATGGCGATGACGTTGTCCAGGCTCATGACGAAGTCGGCGATCAGGATGGTCTTGACGGCGCTCAACACGGAGTTGCCGCCCTTGATGTTGCCGTGCTCGTCTTCTTCGGGCGCCAGCAGCTTGATGCCGATCCAGACCAGCAAGGCGCCGCCCACCAGCTTCAGGAAGGGGATGTCGAGCAAGGTCAGGGCGAAGGCGATGAGCAGCACGCGCAAGACGATGGCGCCCGCCGTGCCCCACAAGATGCCCTTGATGCGTTGGGCGGGCTGCAGGTTGCGGCAAGCGAGCGCGATGACGACCGCGTTGTCTCCGCCCAGCAGGATGTCGATCAGGATGATCTGGAAAACCGCGCCCCAATGGAGCGTCTGGATAAACTCTAGCATTTTCGTATCCGTTGTATGCCAAGAGGCGTCGTGAGTATGAAAGCCCAGTGCAAAAAGGCCCGCCAGGCGAGCCTTTTTGTGCTTACAGCACCGATTTGAGCAGCTTGCCCATTTCGGACGGATCGCGAGTCGTGCGGATGCCGCAGGACTCCATGATCTCGAGCTTGGCGTCGGCCGTGTCCGCGCCGCCGGAAATCAGCGCGCCGGCGTGGCCCATGCGCTTGCCGGCCGGCGCCGTGACCCCGGCGATGAAGCCGACGACGGGCTTCTTCATGTTGTCCTTGGCCCACAGGGCCGCGTTGACTTCGTCGGGGCCGCCGATTTCGCCGATCATGATGACGGCGTCGGTGTCCGGGTCATCGTTGAACATCTGCAGGACGTCGATGTGCTTCAGGCCGTTGATGGGGTCGCCGCCGATGCCGACGGCGGAAGACTGGCCCAGGCCCAGTTCGGTGAGCTGGGCGACGGCTTCGTAGGTGAGCGTGCCGGAGCGGCTGACCACGCCGATGCGGCCCTTGCGCGAAATGTGGCCCGGCATGATGCCGATCTTGAGCTCGTCGGGCGTGATCAGGCCTGGGCAGTTGGGGCCCAGCAGCAAGGTCTTCTTGTTCTCGTCGCGCATGCGATTGCGCACGACCAGCATGTCGCGCACGGGAATGCCTTCCGTGATGCAGATGACCAGGTCCAGGTCGGCGTCGACCGCTTCCCAGATGGCGTCGGCAGCGCCCGCGGGCGGCACGTAGATGACCGAGACGGTCGCGCCGGTCTCGGCCTTGGCTTCCTTCACGGACGCGTAGATGGGCACGCCTTCGAAGTTGTCGCCCGCCTTCTTGGGATGCACGCCGGCGACGAACGCGTTCTTGCCGTTGGCGTACTCGCGGCACATATGGGTATGGAACTGGCCGGTCTTGCCGGTGATGCCCTGCGTGATGACTTTGGTGTCTTTGTTGATCAGAATCGACATGAAAAAATCCTCGGCAATATTCTTATTTCGCGGCGGCCACGACCTTGGTCGCGGCTTCGGCCATGGTGTCAGCGCTGATGATGGGCAGGCCCGACTCGGCCAGCAATTTCTTGCCCAACTCTTCGTTGGTGCCCTTCATGCGCACGACCAGCGGCACGCTGAGGTTGACGGCCTTGCAAGCCGCGATCACGCCCTGGGCGATGACGTCGCAGCGCATGATGCCGCCGAAGATGTTCACCAGTATGGCTTTCACGCCTTTGTTCTTGAGCATGATCTTGAACGCTTCGGTGACTTTCTCGGCCGATGCGCCGCCGCCCACGTCCAGGAAGTTGGCGGGTTCGCCGCCGAACAGCTTGATGGTGTCCATGGTGGCCATGGCCAGGCCGGCGCCGTTCACCAGGCAGCCGATGTTGCCGTCGAGCTGGATGTAGGCCAGGTCGAACTTGCTGGCTTCGATCTCGGCCGGGTCTTCTTCGTCGAGGTCGCGGTACGCGACGATTTCGGGATGGCGGAACAAGGCGTTCGAATCGAAGTTGAACTTGGCGTCCAGCGCGATGATGTCACCGGATCCGGTGAGGATCAGCGGGTTGATTTCGGCCAGGGACGCGTCGGTGTCCCAGTAGGCTTTGTAGAGCTTCTGGAATTCGGCGGCGGCCTTGGCCACCGAGGCGTCGGGCACGCCGATGCCGCGCGCCAGGTCGGCGGCTTCCTGGTCGGTCAGGCCGGCCTTGGGGTCCACGAACACCTTGAGGATTTTCTCGGGGGTCTTCTCGGCGACTTCTTCGACGTCCATGCCGCCTTCGCTGGAAGCCATGACGCACACGCGCTGCGTGCCGCGATCGGTGACGATGCCGACGTAGTATTCCTTCTTGATGTCGGCGCCTTCTTCGACCAGCAGGCGGTTGACTTTCTGGCCTTGCGGGCCGGTCTGGTGCGTGACCAGCTGCATGCCCAGGATTTCCGACGACAGTTGACGAACTTCATCGATGGACCGGGCAAGTTTCACGCCGCCGCCCTTGCCGCGACCGCCTGCATGAATCTGCGCCTTCACCACCCAGACGGGTCCGCCCAGCTTTTCGGCTGCAGCAACGGCTTCGTCTACGGAAAAAGCAGGAATTCCGCGCGGCACAGTCACGCCAAATTGCTTCAGCAGTTCCTTGCCTTGATACTCGTGAATTTTCATTTGTTACCTGTCAGAACGTAAAGATAAAAGAGAATGTGTTCGGGGGCTACACCAGGACCGTCACACACGGATAGCGCATCTGCTGCATCGGTTCATTCGCACGAGGCCTTCTTGCGGGAGGTCTTGTACCAATGGGGATAAAACTCCTGGACGACGGGGCCGTCCAGCCGCAAGGCGTGGCAGCCTTCGAGCTGAAAGGGCCGCTTGGCGAGGTCGGCTTCCGCTTGGCGCCGGACGTTGGACATGGTTTGCACGGCCACGGTGGGCAGCACGTACGACAGTTCGGTCATGTGGGTACAGCCGGCGGTCCGGCCGAAGCGGTCTTTGACTTTTTGGCGGAAGTTGCGCAAAAGGTTCATGCCGATGAGATCGCGGTAGTCTGGCGTAATGGCGGAGCAGACGACCCCGTACGGGGCGGCGTCATACGCCGCTACGGCGTCGGTGATGCTGAACTCCTGGTCTATGGTGATGCGCAGGTGCATGTGATGCACAGGAGTGCCCGCCCGGTGGGTTTGCCCGTTTCTTTTGGGAAAGTCGTAGGCTTTGACGTCGATGAGTTCGGCTTCGAGGTCCCACAGTCCGTCTTTACGGGCATACGAACTCACCCGTATGGAACGAGTATGCATGGGTTCGCGTGCGGCATCGGGCGGCGGTAGCGGCATGTATGAACGATGAATATTGCGTAAAACCTGTTAAGTATAGCGCAGTGTTTTGTTTGGAACGCGGGCGGCTTAGCGCACGGGGGCTTGGGAGGGTGGCCGGCGGCGGCACGCCGGATGGGCGGGGAATGCGTTTACTCGTCCGGGCCATGGCCGCTCGGAACACGCCCGAGAAGGCGGCGGATGAGTTCCGTGGAGAAGCCGCGCGACGCCATGAACCGGAACTGCCTTGCGTAGTCCTTGGCGTCCCGGGGCGGCCGCCCGAACTTCTTTTCCCAGATTTCCGTGGCGCGCTGCCGTTCCGTGCCGTGCAGGCGCTGTTCGGCGTCCTGGATGACGTTTTCGGCCAGGCCGTGCTGCCTGAGCTCCTGGACGATGCGCTGCGCGCCCTGGCGCTGCGCCCGGCGGTTGACCAGGCTTTGCGCGAAGCGTTCGTTGGACAGCCAGTTCTCGCGTTCCAGGCCGTCCAGCAGGGCTTCGAGTTCGTCCGGATCTTGCGCATGGGGCGCGAGCTTGCGCTGCAGTTCACGCCGGGAGTATTCCCGGCGGGAAAGAAAGCCGATGGCCCGGGCCTTCAGCGAAGGGCCGGAGCGAGGCGAGGGGCCCGGATCGGCGTCGGACAAGGTTTCGAACTCGTCGTCGCGATGCATGGCGCCCCCCCGTGGATCATTCGCCGTCTTCGGGGCCGTCGTCGACGGGGCCCGCCGCCCTGGCCCGGGCGACCGGCGCGGCCTGGGCGGCGACGCCCAGCTGTTCGCGGACCCTGTTCTCGATTTCGAAGGCCATTTCGGGGTGTTCCTTCAGGTATTCGCGCACATTGTCCTTGCCCTGCCCGATGCGGGTGCCGTTGTAGCTGAACCAGGCCCCGGCCTTGTCGACGATGCCGGCCTGGACGCCGAGATCGATGATTTCGCCTTCGCGCGAAATGCCGGCGCCGTACATGATGTCGAATTCGGCCTGCTTGAACGGCGGCGCCACCTTGTTCTTGACGACCTTGACCCGTGTTTCGTTGCCGATGACCTCGTCGCCCTTCTTGATGGCGCCGATGCGGCGGATGTCGAGGCGCACGGAGGAATAGAACTTGAGTGCGTTGCCGCCCGTGGTGGTTTCGGGGTTGCCGAACATGACGCCGATCTTCATGCGGATCTGGTTGATGAAGATGACCATGCAGTTGGCGCGCTTGATGGTGGCGGTCAGCTTGCGCAGGGCCTGGCTCATGAGGCGGGCCTGCAGGCCGGGCAGCGAGTCGCCCATGTCGCCTTCGATTTCGGCCTTGGGCACGAGGGCCGCGACCGAGTCGATGACGATGAGGTCGATGGAGCCCGAGCGCACCAGGGCGTCGGTGATTTCGAGGGCCTGTTCGCCGGTGTCGGGCTGGGAGATGAGCAGGTCGGCCAGGTTGACGCCCAGCTTGGCGGCGTACTGGACGTCGAGCGCGTGTTCCGCGTCGATGAACGCGCAGGTGCCGCCGATTTTTTGCATTTCGGCGATGACCTGCAGGGTCAGCGTGGTTTTGCCCGAGGATTCCGGGCCGTAGATTTCGATGACGCGGCCGCGTGGCAGGCCGCCCACGCCAAGGGCGATATCGAGCCCGAGCGAGCCGGTGGAGACGACCTGGATGTCGTGCTCGACCGAGTTGTCGCCATAGCGCATTACCGAGCCTTTGCCAAACTGCTTTTCAATTTGGGATAAGGCGGCGGCCAGCGCTTTGCTGCGCTCGCCGGCGGCTTTGCTGTTTTTGTCGTCCATGTAGCGTCCTTGACTGATGTACGGTGAATTCCGGTATACGGTGTGGCGGGCATGCGCCCAAGGGTTGTGATGCCGCCGGGCAGCGTCGCACCCCAAGATTATTGCATCAAATTATACTGTATAAAAACACAGATCACAGCCATGGAGCCCTTGCATCGTAATCCCTGACTGTTCAAGGCCCGCCCGAAATGCCAAAATTGGCGGACAGGTTTCAGAGTGGCGGTATACGACAATCGCAACGTCAACGCAGGCCGACATGCATATTCTAATTGCCGAGGACGACAGTATTCTTGCCGATGGACTTTCCCGTTCACTGCGCTACGACGGCTACGCCGTCGACGTGGTCAGCGACGGGGCCGCCGCGGATTCGGCGCTGCAGCTGCAAAGCTTCGACCTGCTCATCCTCGACCTCGATCTCCCGCGCATGCACGGGCTGTCGGTGCTGCGCATGCTGCGCCAGCGCCCCACTCCCATACCGGTGCTCATACTCACGGCCTCGGATTCGGTCGAGCAGCGGGTCACCGGCCTGGACCTCGGCGCCGATGACTACATGGCCAAGCCGTTCGCGCTGTCCGAACTCGAAGCCCGGGTGCGCGCCCTCACCCGCCGCAGCGCGGGCGCCGCCTCGACCATCCTGAAGTACAAGCGGCTCACCTTCGATCTCAACGGCCGCATCGCCCGCATCGACGACCAGCCCCTGGAACTTTCCGCGCGCGAAACCAGCCTGCTCGAAATCTTCCTGTCGCGCTGCGGCCGCATGATCAGCAAGAACCAGTTCGTGGACCTTCTATGCGAATGGGGCGAGGAAGTCACGCCCAACGCCATCGAAGTCTACATCCATCGCCTGCGCAAGAAAATCGAACCCGGCGGCGTCAAGATCGTCACCGTGCGGGGCTTGGGCTACTGTCTGGAACCCGAACGCAGCGACACGATCGCCGCGTGAATCCGGCAAGGCCTTGCCGGCATGCTGATCGACCCGAAAATCCTGAAGGACACCAGCACGCAGGCCGCCGAAAGCGACCGCATGCTGGGCCTGTTCCGCCGGAAAAAGGGCAATCGCGCGCTGCTCAACAAAATCATGATCTGGATGTTCGGGCCGCTGTTCCTGCTCTGGACCATAGGCCTGGTCATCACCTACTTCATTGCGCAGAACATCGCCAACGCCCCCTACGACCGCGCGCTGGCCGACCACCTGCGCATGATCCGCCATGAAATCGAACAGCAGGCCATCCTGGACGGCATCACGCTGCCGGCCTCGGCCATCAACATCCTGCACGGCGACACCGGCCACCTGGTGCATTGGGAGATCCGCGACGCCAACGGCAATTCGCTCGGCGGCAACAGCAGCATTCCCCTGCCGGACAACTGGGCCTACGACAATGACAAGATCCGCATGCGCAACGAGACCATCGACAAGCACAGCGTGCGCGTGGCGTATGTCTGGGGCGGCCGGGACGCGGACGGCATGCCCTTCATGACCGCCGTGGCCCAGTCCAATGAAATGCGCGCCACCTTGCAGCAAGAGATCCTCACGGGGATGCTCACGCCCCAGCTCATCGTCCTGCCGCTCGCGGCCCTGCTCGCCGGCCTGGGCCTGACCCAGGGCCTGGAACCGCTCAACGTGCTGCAGGAAAGGATACGGGCTCGCCGCGCCAACGACATGTCGCCCATCAGCGCCGAACTCGCCCCCGCGGAAATCGTGCCGCTGATCGCGGCCATGAACAGCCTGCTGCACCGTCTGGCCCATACCCACGAGACCCAGCGCCGCTTCGTGGCGAACGCCGCGCACCAGCTCAAGACGCCGCTGGCCGGCATGCGCACCCAGGCGGAGCTGGCGCTGCGCGAGCGCAGCCCCGACAAGCTGAACGCCAGCCTCGAACAGCTGGTGCGCGGCTCCGAGCGCGCGACCCGGCTGGTCAATCAGCTGCTGACGCTGGCGCGGGCCGAAAGCCCGGACGGCCCGCAGCTCCGGCCGGGCGAACAGGTCGACCTGAACCGCCTGGCCGAGCAGCAAGCGCTGAACTGGGTGGACGCCGCCCTGCAGAAGCGCATCGACCTGGGCTTCGAACGCTCCGCCGCGCCCATGACCATCACCGGCGACGCCCTGATGCTGGCGGAGCTGCTGAACAACCTGATCGAGAACGCCCTGGTGTACAGCCCGCCCGGCGGCTGGATCACCGTCCGCGTCGGCGGCGACCCGCTGTCGGCCTATATCGAAGTCGAGGACTCGGGCCCCGGGATTCCCGAAGAAGACAAATCCAGGGTCTTCGACCGCTTCTACCGCGTCCTGGGCACCGATACCGACGGCAGCGGCCTGGGGCTGTCCATCGTGAAGGAAATCGCGGAACTGCACGAGGGCACCGTCGAATTCATGCCCACCGGCAGTCGCCTGGGGAAAAAAGGCGGAACCTGTTTGCGCGTCACCTTCAGCCGCATCAAGCCCCAGATTCCCGCGCCGGGCCATGCCGCCGGCTGACGCCGCCGCACCCGAAAGAAATATTTTTGCGGGGCCGTCAGGCTGACGTCAGCTAGCTCAAATAATTTACGCTGGCCGAGACGTGAATTCGCGCTCCGGAAAAACAGCAGATCTTTGAAAGACACCCAGGAGACAATATGTACTCAAGTACGACAAGCATCGCACAGCCCGGCGCCGCGCCCACGGGAGCCCCGGCCGCGACCAACCGGCCCATGACCCCCGAGGAGCGGCGCGTCATCTTCGCCTCCTCCCTCGGCACCGTTTTCGAATGGTACGATTTCTATCTCTACGGCTCGCTGGCGGCCATCATCGCGGCCCACTTCTTTTCGGGCGTCAATCCCACGGCCGGCTTCATCTTCGCCTTGCTGGCCTTTGCGGCCGGCTTCGCAGTGCGGCCCTTCGGCGCCCTGGTGTTCGGCCGGCTGGGCGACATGGTGGGCCGCAAGTACACCTTTCTGATCACCATCCTGATCATGGGCATGTCGACCTTCCTGGTCGGCGTCCTGCCGTCCTATGCCTCCATAGGCATGGCGGCGCCCGTGATCCTGATCGTGCTGCGCCTGCTGCAAGGGCTGGCGCTCGGCGGGGAATACGGCGGCGCGGCGACCTACGTGGCCGAGCACGCGCCCCAGAACCGCCGGGGCTTCTACACCAGCTGGATCCAGACCACCGCGACCATGGGGCTGTTCCTGTCCCTGCTCGTCATCCTGGGCATCCGGACTTCGCTCGGCGAAGAAGCCTTCCTGGACTGGGGCTGGCGCATTCCCTTCCTGATCTCGGTCGTGCTGCTGGGCATTTCGGTCTGGATACGCATGCAGCTGAACGAATCGCCCGCCTTCCGCAAGATGAAAGAGGAAGGCACGAGCTCCAAGGCGCCGATCAAGGAGTCCTTCGGCAAATGGGGCAACCTGAAGATCGTCCTGCTCGCCTTGTTCGGGCTGACGGCCGGCCAGGCCGTCGTGTGGTATACGGGGCAGTTCTACGCCCTGTTCTTCCTGACCAAGACGCTGGCGCTGGAAGCCAACACCGCCAACATCATGATCGCCCTGGCGCTGCTGCTGGGCACGCCCTTCTTCGTGGTGTTCGGCGCGCTGTCGGACCGCATCGGCCGCAAGCCCATCATCATGGCGGGCTGCCTGATCGCGGCGGTCGCGTATTTTCCGGTATTCAAGGCGATCACCCACTTCGCCAATCCGGCGCTCGAACATGCGCAGGCGACCGCGCCCGTCACCGTCATCGCCGACCCGGCGACCTGCTCCTTCCAGTTCAATCCGGTCGGCGTGTCGTCGTTCACCAGCTCCTGCGACATCCTGAAGGCCTTCATGGCGAGCAACTCGGTCAACTATGCCAACGAAAAGGCGCCTGCGGGCAGCATCGCCAAGGCGCGCATCGGCGATGAGGAATTCCTGTCTTTCGAGGGCAGCGCGCTCAGCAAGGCGGATTTCGCCGCCAAGTCCGGCGAATTGAAGAAATCGCTGACCGAAGCGATCCGCAGCCACGGCTATCCCGCCAAGGCCGACCCGTCGCAGGTGAACTACATCATGGTGGTGCTGCTGCTGACCTTCCTGGTCATCCTCGTCACCATGGTCTACGGCCCCATCGCCGCCATGCTGGTCGAAATGTTCCCGACCCGCATACGCTATACCTCCATGAGCCTGCCCTACCACATCGGCAACGGCTGGTTCGGCGGCTTCCTGCCGCCCGTGGCCTTCGCCATCGTGGCCGCCACGGGCAACATCTACCACGGCCTGTGGTACCCCATCATCGTCGCCGTCATGACGCTGGTCGTGGGCGCGCTGTTCGTGCGGGAAACCAAGGACAATGACATCAATAGCTGAAAATGAGGCGCTTTCAGGCAAAATTCAGGCTAAAGGCCTAGAATTCGAGGCATAGAAAGGGCTGCCCTTTCCGGCGCGTTCAACCTGTCCCCCTGGTTCTCGCATCGGGAAAGCTCTTTTTATCGCCTGTGCCGCGCCTCCCCGCGAGCCTTATCATGGCGCGGCACTGTGTGCTCCACTGGCCCGATGCTTCGGCATTTCGGGCCTTTTTTTTGCCCGGCGCGCCCGGGAAGGCCGCGGCGCGCCCCCGCCTCAGAAGATGTCGGGCTCGGGCACCGGCTTGCCGAAGCCGGTTTCCAGGAAATCGAAATCGCAGCCCTCGTTGGCCTGCTTGATGTGGCGGCCGAACATCCAACCGTAGCCGCGCTCATAGCGCGGCGGCGCGGGCGTCCAGGCGGCGCGGCGCGCGGCCATTTCCTCATCGCCGATTTCCAGGCGTATGCTGCGCGCCGGCACGTCCACGGTGATGCGGTCGCCCGTGCGGACCAGGGCCAGCGGGCCGCCGATCGCCGCCTCGGGCGCGCAGTGCAGCAGGCAGCCGCCGTAGCTGGTGCCGCTCATGCGCGCATCCGACAGGCGCAGCATGTCTCGGACGCCCTGCTTGAGCAGCTTGGTGGGGATGGGCAACATGCCCCATTCGGGCATGCCGGCGCCCAGCGGCCCGGCGTTGCGCAGCACCAGGATGTCGTCGCCGGTCACGTCCAGGTCCGGGTCGTCCACCGCCTGCTTGAGCGAGGGGTAGTCGTCGAACACCAGCGCGCGGCCGGTATGCCGCAGCAGCCGCGGCTCGCAGGCGCTGGGCTTGATGACCACGCCGTCGGGCGCCAGGTTGCCGCGCAGCACGGCCAGCGCGCCTTCGGCGTAGATCGGCCGATCCAGCGGGCGGATTACGTCTTCATGGTAGACCTCGGCGCCGGCGATGTTCTCGCCCAGGGTCCTGCCGTTGACGGTCAGCGCGCCGGTCTTCAGGTGGGGGCGGATGCGCTCCAGCATGGCGCGCAGGCCCCCGGCGTAGAAGAAGTCTTCCATCAGGTAGGCGTCGCCGCTGGGCCGGATGTTGGCGATCACGGGCACGCGGCGGCTGGCGGCGTCGAAGTCGTCCAGGCTGACCGGATGGCCCGCGCGGCGCGACATGGCGATCAGGTGGATGATGGCGTTGGTGGAACAGCCCATGGCCATCGCGCAGGCGATGCCGTTCTCGAAACTGGCGCGGGTGAGCAGTTTGGCGGGCCTGAGGTCTTCCCACACCATCTCCACGATGCGGCGGCCGCAGTCCGCGCTCATGCGGATGTGGTTCGCGTCCGCGGCCGGAATGCTGCTGGCGCCCGGCAGCGTCAGGCCCACCGCCTCGGCGATGCCCATCATGGTGGCCGCCGTGCCCATGGTCATGCAGGTGCCGTGGCTGCGCGCGATGCCGGCCTCCATCTCGCGCCAGGCCTGCTCGGGCAGGCGGCCGGCGCGGCGCTCGTCCCAATACTTGAAGGCGTCGGAGCCAGAACCCAGCACCCGCCCCTTCCAGTTGCCGCGCAGCATGGGGCCGGCGGGCAGGTAGATGAACGGAATGCCCATGCTCATCGCGCCCATGGTCAGGCCCGGCGTGGTCTTGTCGCAGCCGCCCATCAGCACCGCGCCGTCCACCGGGTGGCTGCGCAGCAGCTCTTCGGTTTCCATGGCCAGGAAGTTGCGGTACAGCATGGTGGTCGGCTTGACCATGCTCTCGGACAAGGAAATGGCGGGCAGCTCCAGCGGGAAACCGCCGGCCTGCAGCACGCCGCGCTTGACGTCCTCGACCCGCTGCTTGAAGTGCGCGTGGCACTGGTTGGCGTCGCTCCAGGTGTTGACGATGGCGATGACGGGCTTGCCCACCCAGTCCTCGTAGCCATAGCCCATTTGCAGCACGCGCGAGCGGTGCCCGAAGCTGCGGAAATCGTCGGGGGCGAACCAGCGCGCGCTGCGCAGGCTCTCGTAAGGAAGTTTCATGAAGCTGTCTCCAGAAGCAAGGCCGCCGGACCGCATCCGGCCCCGGCTTTCGCCTCGCATGATATGCCGATACGGCCGCCTACAAGACTTTTCCCGGGTTCATCAGCCCCTGCGGATCGAGCGCCCGCTTGATGCGGCGCATGACGTCCAGTTCGGCCGCCGTCTTGTACGACGCCATTTCGTGGCGCTTGAGCTGGCCGACGCCGTGCTCCGCGCTGATGCTGCCGCGCATCGCCGCCACCGCGTCATGAACCAGCCGGTTGACGGCGCCGGTCCGTTCCTGCCAGGCGGCGGGTGCGACGCCGGCGGGCGCGCTGACGTTGAAGTGCAGGTTGCCGTCCCCCAAGTGCCCATAGACGATGGGGCGCGCGCCGGGAAAGGACTGCCGCAGCTGCGGCAGCATCCGCTCCACGAAAGCCGGGATGCGCGAGATCGGCAGCGAAATATCGTGCTTGATGTTGCCCCCGTCCATCTGCTGGGCATGGGTGATGTTCTCGCGCAGCGACCATAGCGTCCGGCCCTGCCCCAGGTTGCCGGCCAGCACGACGTCCTCCACGCAGCCCTCCTCCAGGCAGGCCATCAGCGCCGCCTGCATCGCCTCGCGCAAGGCCTCGTCGCCGCCGCCGTCCGCCGCCTCCATCAAGACATGCCAGGGCCAGCGCCGTTCCAGCAAGGCGGGCGTGTCGGGAAAGTAGCGGCGCACCAGGTCGACCGCGTCGCCGGAAATCAGCTCGAAGGCGGCGAAGCGCTCGCCCATGCGCGCGCGCATCGCGCCCAGCAGCCGGACGGCCTGCCCGATGGAGTCCAGGCCGGCGAAGGCGACGGATCCCGCGCTGGGGGCGGGAAAAAGCTTGACCGTGGCCGCGGTGATGACGCCCAGCGTGCCTTCCGCGCCGATGAAGAACTGCTTGAGGTCGTAGCCGGTGTTGTCTTTGCGCAGGCCGCGCAGCAGGTCCAGCCGTTCGCCGTCCGGCAGCACCACTTCAAGGCCCAGGACGAGGTCGCGCATGTTGCCGTAGCGCAGCACCTGCACCCCGCCGGCGTTGGTGGCGATGTTGCCGCCGATCTGGCAGGAGCCCTCGGCGCCCAGCGACAAGGGGAACAGGCGTCCCGCCGCCGCCGCGCGCTCCCGCAATGTCTGCAGGATGCAGCCGGCCTGTACCGTGGCGGTGTTGTTTTCGGGGTCGATCTCGAAAATGCGGTCCATCCGCCCGAGCTGCAGGATGGCCTGGGGCCTGCCGCCGGGGACGGGCACCGACGCGGCGCACATGCCGGTGTTGCCGCCCTGCGGGATGACGGCTACGCCGGACCGCGCGGCCAGGCGCATGAGGGCCTGGACCTCGCCGGTATCGGCCGGGCGCAGCACCGCCAGCGCCGGTTCCTGGAACTTGCCGCGCCAGTCCCTGGTGTAGGCGGACAGGTCGTCGCCGCGATCGGCCGACAGGACGTGCGCGGACCCGATGAGCGCGCGCGCCTCGGCCAGCCAGGCCTGTGTATCGAAAGCCATGGGCGCTCCTTCAGTAGCTGTCGGCGGCGGCGGGGCCGGTGGCGGCCGGCCCACCGCGGAAGCGCGCGGCCGCGGCGTCCAGGCCGTCGCGCAGCAAGAGGGTGTCCAGCGCCACGGCGACGAATTGCGCGCCCATGTCCAGGCATGCGCGTGCGCGCGGTTCGTCCACCATCAGGATGCCCGGCGCCTTGCCGCAGGCGCGGATGCGGCGGATGGCGTCGTCGATGCGGCGGTCCACCTCGGGGTGGCGCGCCTGCCCCGGATAGCCCAGGCTGGCGGAAAGGTCGGCGGGGCCGATGAAGATGCCGTCGATGCCGTCGACGGCCGCGATCGCCTCGATCTGTTCCAGCGCCTCGGCGGTTTCCACCTGTACCAGCAGGCACAGTTCGTCCGCCGCGCGGGCCACGTAGTCGGTGACGCGCCCGAAGTTGGATGCGCGGGTGGAGCCGCCCATGCCGCGGATGCCTGCGGGCGCATAGCGGATTGCGCGCACGGCGGCCGCGGCCTCTTGCGCGTTCTGCACGAAAGGCAGCAGCAGCGTCTGCGCGCCGATGTCCAGGTAGCGCTTGATGAGCACCGGGTCGTTCCATGCCGGGCGCACGGCCGCGTGCGTGCGCGGCGCGCCCGGCGCGGGCAGCGCGGCGGCCACGGCCTGCAGCTGGTGCAGCATCAGCGGCACGTCGGTGGGCGTGTGCTCGGTGTCCAGCAGCACCCAGTCGTAGCCGGCGCCGCCGATCAGTTCGCAGACATAGGGCGAGGGGATGGTGGACCAGACGCCGATCTGCGCGCGCCCCGCGCGCAGGGCTTGCTTGAAATGGTTGACGGGCAGCATGCTATTGAACCTGGATGTTTCCTTTTTTCACCACGTCGGTCCAGCGCGCCACTTCCGAGGCGATGAAGCCGGCGGCCTGTTCGGGCGTGCCCGGGGCGGTCTCGTTGCTCATGGCGGCCAGCCGCGCGATCACTTCGGGCTCGGCCAGGATGTCCCGGCATGCCTGGTTGAGCTTCTGCACGATGTCGGCCGGCATGCCCGGCGGCCCGGCCAGGCTGGTCCAGGAATAATTGATGACCTGCGGCTGGCCGGCCTCCGGCATGGTGGGCACATCGGGCAGCGACTCCAGCCTCTTGCTGCCGGTCACGGCCAGGGCGCGCAGCTTGCCGGCCTGCACGAAGCTGATGGCGGAGGTCGCCGGCACGAAGAGCAGATCGGCCTGGCCGCCGATCAGGTCCGTCATGGCGGGCATGTCGCCCTTGTACGGCACGTTGGTGAAGCTGATGCCGGCCGACTGCTTCAGCAGTTCGGTGGTCATGTGGCTGGACGAGCCGATGCCGGTCAGGGCCATGTTCAGCGAGTCGGGCTTGGCCTTGGCCAGGGCGACCACGTCGGCCACCGAATTCGCCTTCAGCGCGGGCGAGGCCAGCAGCAGCATGGGGCCGCGGCCCAGCATGGCGATGTGGGTGAAGTCCTTGCGGGTGTCGTACTTCACGTTGGGGTTGACGAGCTGATTGATCGCATGCGTGCCCGGCCCGCCGATCACCAGCGTATAGCCGTCGGGCTTGGCGCGCGCCACGGCGTCGGACGCCAGAGAACCGTTGACCCCCGGCTTGTTGTCCACGACGACCGTCTGCCCCAGCCGCTGCGACAGGCGCTCGCCGATCAGCCGCCCCACCACGTCGGTTTGCCCGCCGGGGGGAAAAGGAATCACCAGAGTGATGGGTTTGTTCGGATAAGCGGCCTGGGCGCACACCGCCAAGGGGGCCAGCGCCGCGGCGAGCGACAGCGACAGGACGGCGCGCCGGCCAAGCAGGAATTTGGACATCGATGTCTCCGGTGAATGGGCATGGTAGCGCAATCATTTCATAGCGCTGATGCGGCCTCCATTCGGGGATACCCTAGGGACAGTTGCCCGGCATGATATGAATCATTATCATCATGACAGCGCAATCATAGCGAGCATTCCGGCATCATGGCGAACCGTTCTTCCCGCGGGTCTTCCGCTCCCACGCTGAAAGACCTGGCCCGCCTGGCCGGCGTCTCGCCCATCACGGCCTCCCGCGCCCTGCACCGGCCCGAACTCGTGGCCGAAGCCACGCGCCTGCGCGTGGCGCAAGCCGCGGAGCAATCGGGCTACGTGCCCAATTCGCTGGCGGGCGGCCTGGCGTCGCGGCAGACCCGGCTGGTGGTGGCCATCGTGCCGTCCGTCGGGCATTCGCTGTTCTCCGACATGCTCGATGCGCTCATCACGGCGCTGGCGGCGCAGCGCTACGAAACCACGCTCGGCATCTCGCACTACGACCCGCAGCACGAAGAACGCTGGCTGGCCGTCATGCTCAGCCGCCGGCCGGACGGCGTGGTGCTGACCGGCACCGAGCACACGGCGCGCACGCGGCGCCTGCTGCTGAACGCCGACATTCCCATCGTGGAGCTGTGGGACTACACGCCGCATCCGCTGGACGTGGCCATCGGCTTTTCCCAGGAAGACGCCGGCCGGGCGGCGTTCCGCCATCTTTGGGCCTGCGGCTACAGGCGGCCCGCCATTCTGCGGTCGGACGACAGCCGCGCCCAGCGGCGGGCCCAAGGCTTCCTGCGCGCCGCCGCCGAAGCCGACGCCCCCGAGCCCGCGCAGGTCGTCTTCCCAGAAAGCAGCCCCCAGGCGGGCCGGGGGCGCGACGCCCTGGACGCCCTGCTGGCCCGGGCGCGCGACGCCGACGCGGTGTTCTGCAGCTCCGATGCCCTGGCCCAGGGCGTCCTGGCGCACGCCCACGCGCTGGGCCTGAGCGTGCCCCGGCGGCTGGGGGTGCTGGGCTTCGGCGACCAGGTCCTGGCCGCCGACTCCATTCCCGCGCTGTCCACGGTCAGGGTGGACGGCGCCCACATCGGCCGCCTGGGGGCCGAAGCGCTGATCGCCCGCATGAGCGGCGGCGCCGTGATCCCGGCGCAAGACATCGGCTTCAAGGTGGTGGCCCGCGCCAGCACGCTGCGCGACGCCCGTCCGCCGTCCGCCTAGAGCCGGTTCACGTCCATGGGCGCGGGCGGGCGCGCGCCCATGCCGCGCGCCCGCCCGGCCTCGTGTCCGGTCCCGGGTTTCGGCGAATACCCGCCGGGCCCGATCCGGGAATGCGCTTACAATCGTTCCTCATCTTGCGGGCCGCCGCCGTCATCCATAGGCCGGCCCGCACGCAGCCTCAACTCACGAAGACACGACAATATGTGGTTCAAGAATCTCCGGATATTCCGCCTGGCCCCCTCCTGGTCCTACACAGCAGACGCCCTGGAAACAGCACTGGCGAAACAGACCTTCCAGCCCGGCGGGAATCGTGACATGCAAAGCCTGGGATGGGTGCGCACGCGCGACGACACGGGCCTGGCGCACGCCCTGGACGGCCAGTACCTGCTGACCCTGCGGGCCGACAAGAAACTGCTGCCGGCCACGGTGATCAACCAGTTCACCAAGGCCCGGGCGCTGGAAATCGAAGAGCAGCAGGGCTTCAAGCCCGGCCGCCGGCAAATGAAGGAAATCAAGGAGCAGGTCACCGACGAACTCCTGCCCAAGGCGTTCAGCGTATATCGCGACACCCGCCTCTGGATCGACACGCGCAACCGCTGGCTGGTCGTCGACGCGGCGGCCGCCGCCAAGAGCGACGAAGTCCTGGGCGTGCTGGCGAAGAGCCTGGATGCGCTGCCCGCGGCGCCCCTCTACGTGGAACAATCGCCCGCGGCGGCCATGACCAACTGGCTGATCAGCGACGAACCGCCCGCGGGCTTTTCCATAGACCAGGACACGGAGCTGCGCTCCACCAGCGACAGCGGCGCGGCGGTGCGCTATGTGCGCCAAAGCATCGAAATCGACGACGTGCGCAAGCATGTGCAGGCGGGCAAGCAATGCACCCGCCTTGCCCTGACGTGGGCGGATCGGGTGTCTTTCGTCCTGACCGAGGGGCTGGACGTGAAGCGGGTCAATCCGCTGGACGTTCTGAAGGAAGGCCGCGAGTCGGCGGCCCTGAACGATGCCGAGCAGTACGATTCGGACTTTGCGCTGATGGCGGGGGAGCTGGCGCGGTTGATCGAGAATCTGGTGGAGGCGCTGGGGGGCGAAAGAAAGGCCTAGGGCCTGCCGACGCTGACAGGCCCAAGAGGGGCCTCGGGGTTCCGGTCCCCTCAATCCACCCCATGGAAAACGCTGTCATCGGGCCCGATATGCGACGGCGGGCTCCAGGTGACGTCGCGCAGAGAATGCTGGACCAGGTTCTCCACACCCAGCAGAACCGCGAAGATCGCCATCCGGACCGGAATCCCGTTGTCCGTCTGGCGGAAAATCGCCAGGCGGGAATCATGGTTCAGATCGACGCTCAAGTCGTTGGCGCCCTCCCTGCTATCGCGCGGCAGAGGGTGCATCACGATCACATCGGGGCGGCCGACCTTGTCGATGATCGCCTTGTTGACCTGGAAATCCGGCGTATAGCCTTCCAGCTCCTCGGCGGCGAAGCGCTCCTTCTGGACGCGGGTCGCATAGATCACGTCCGCGCCGGCCAGCCCCTCTTCCAGCGAATAGGTCTGCTCGATCACATGGCCGCGCGTGCCCGCCTGCTCGAGTATGTAGTCCGGCATTTCCAGCCCGCGCGGCGACACCAGCGTGAACTTCAGGCCCCGGTAGAGGGACAGCAGCTTGATCAGCGAATGCACCGTGCGCCCGTATTTCAGGTCGCCGACCAAAGCGATGTGCGCGCCGTCCAGCAGCTTGCCCAGCCGCGAGAACTCGGTCAGGATGGTGTAGAGGTCCAGCAGCGCCTGGCTGGGGTGCTCGCCCGGGCCGTCGCCGCCATTGACGACCGGGATATTGGTCGCCCGGGCGAATTCCGCCACCGAACCCTTGTCGGGGTGGCGTATGACCATGGCGTCGACATAGCCGCTCATGACCCGGCTGGTGTCGTAAATGGACTCGCCCTTGGCCATCGACGAAAACGTGAAGCCCGTGGTGTCGCAGACCGAGCCGCCCAGGCGGCAGAAGGCCGCGCCGAAGCTCACGCGGGTACGGGTGCTGGCCTCGAAGAAAAGATTGCCGAGCACGGCTCCTTCCAGCACCCGCGACACTTTCTGGCGGCGGGCGATGGGCTGCATCTGGTCGGCGATCCGGAAGAGCTCTTCCACGGATTCGCGCGAAAACTGGTCGACGGACAGCAGCTGGTGCTTGCCGTCGGCGGCGATGCGGTTGCGCAACGGGCCCGACTGGGCGCTCTGCGCATATTTTTGCAGCAAGGCCTCGTTTTCGATGATTTCGGTCACGAAACGGCCGACGACCTCCGGCATGGCCCGGAATTCCTGGGAGCCCTCGGGCAGCAGCCAGGTATCGAGCGCACGCCGCTTGACGCCGATGCGGCCCGCGAACACGTCGCGGGTCAGGTTGAGGCGGCGCATGGCGTCGCGCAGGAATACCTGTTGGGAGACAGACATTTCGAGATCCTATGAATATACGCAAAGCGTATATTTTAGAATCCAAACCAGTGGTTTTTGGGGGTTTTCCAGCGACCGCGATGAAAATACAACATCAATAGAAATAGCCGCCGACGCTGTAGGTGAACCAGCACGCGGCGACGAAGGCCATCAGGCTCAACCCGTAGGCCAGCATGATGCAGAAGACCGGCACCCAGTGCGTGCGCCGGGCGCGGCCCGAAACGGCCTGGCTCAGCAGGCTGGCCTGGGCGGGATAGACCCACAGCAGGCCCAGCGCCGCCAGGGTCAGCCCGGCCAGATAGGCGGCCAGCGGCCAGCGCAGCCATTGCGGCTCGATGTCGATCTCCAGTACGCCCAGCGTACAGAAAACCAGCAGCAGCACGCCCAGCCCGTTGATCCAGGCCAGGAACTTGAACCCCAGGGTGAACGCCGCGCTCAGCGAGTCCAGCGCGCGGTAGCGCGCATATTGATAGTTGTCCATTTGATCCTCGATCCCGCGTGATACGACAATTGTGCAGCATGCGCGCCAACAAAAACGGCACCCGCGATGGTGCCGTTTCCATGGCCCGGCGCGTACTGCCTTACCGGGCCGCGGGCGCCGCCGCGCCGGCCGCGCCGCCTTCTTCGTGCGGCACGCCGGCGATGGCCCGCGCGGCCGCCGTGGCGTTTTCCTCGGTGCCCACGGCGAAGATCAGCTGGCCGGTGGTCACGGGCGTGGAATAGCTGGGCACCGCCAGCAGCGTGCGCCCGACGACCAGCGCCAGGCGCTTGTTGGGGTTTTGCGTGGTGGCGTCGCTTACCTTGCCCTTGCCTTGCTCATTGAGTTCCAGCGCCAGCAGGCCGTCGCCCTGCTTGTTCGAGCCCGCCTGGACGCCGCTCAGGTCGGAACGCGTGATGATGGGCTGGGGATTGACGTACAAGGTGCCGGACTGCAGGCTCACGGGCGTCCAGCCCGTTTGCTGCGCCGTGTCGGCGATATAGACGGCCACGGCCGCGCCTTGCGCCTGCGCCGGCCCCGCGTCCGGCCGGGCGGGCGTGGCGCTGGGCTGCGCCGGCGCCGGCGCGGATTGCGCGGCCGGCGCCGTGGAAGCCGTGGATGCCGCGCCCGGGCCTTGCGTGGTCTGGCATGCGGCCAGCAGCGCCAGGCTCAGCGGCGCGATCAGCTTGCCCAATTGGCGTATGGTCTGCATTGTTGTGTCCCTTCCTGCTTGATCATGATGCAAAAAGTTTAACAGCAAGAATGGCAAAACTACGTCAACAGCTCACAAATTGTACGAAGACGTAGGCCGCGCGACACACGGCCGGCTACCGGCCGCCGGCCCGGACCTGGATGCCGACCTCGTCGCGCAGCCGTCCGTGCTCGTCGATGAGCTGCACGCGGTGCGTGCCGGGCTCGGGCTGCCATTCCAGGCGGTCGCCCCGGCCCACGAGCCGGCCGTCGACGCGCCATGCCAGGCCGTCGGCGCGCCCGCGCCCCGGGCCGCTCACGCTGAACACGCTGCGCTGGCGCGCAAGGGGAATGTCCGGGTCCAGCGCCAGTATGGTCCCGTCGGCCGGCGCGGCGATGCGCAGGGGCGCGGCGCCCTCCGCGCCCTGCGCCCGCGCCAGGCGCACCTGGGTGATCGCCGTATCGCCCAGGAAGTAATCCTTGCGCGCCGGCTCGAGCCCGTCCTGGAAGACCACTTGCGCCGGGCGGACGGCGGCGGGCGCGGGCGGCTGGACGCTGGCCTCATGGCGGTGCAGGTAGGCCATGATCTCGTGCCAGACGGGCCCGGCCCCGGATACGCCGGACACCTCCCGCATGCTCACGCCCGTGCTGTTGCCCACCCATACTCCCACGGTATAGCGCGACGACCAGCCCACGCACCAGTTGTCGCGCATGTCTTTGCTGGTGCCGGTTTTGACGGCCGTCCAGAAGGGAGTGGACAAGGGACTGTCGAACCCGAACGTGCGCGCCCGGGCCTGGCGGTCCGCGAGGATGTCGCCGACGATCCATGCGGCGCCTTCGGCGGCCACCCGCCTGGAGCCGGCCGCGCCGGCCCCGTCCACAACATACCGGGGCTCGGAATGCACGCCGCCCCGGGCCAGTGCGCGATAGGCATTGGTCAGCGACAGCAGGCTGACGTCGGCGCTGCCCAGCGCCAGGCTGTAGCCGTAATAGTCGCCGGACCGGTCCAGCGGCAGGCCCAGCGCCGCCAGGCGGCGCGCGAACGCTTCCGGCGTCACCATCATCAACGCCCGGACGGCCGGAATATTGAGCGAGGATCCCAATGCGCCGCGCACGCTGACCCAGCCCGAAAACCGCTTGTCATAATTTTGCGGGATGTACAGGCCGTTGCCCGTGGGAAGATCCAGGGGGCCGTCGTCCAGCAGCGACACGGCGGTCAGGCGTTCCTGCTCGATGGCCAGCGCGTACAGGAAAGGCTTCAGCGTCGACCCCGCCTGGCGCAGCGCGCGCGCATGATCCACCTGCGCCGCGCCGGACAGATCGCCCGATGAACCGACGTAGGCCAGCACGCCGCCCGTTTCATTGTCCAGCACCACCAGGGCGGCGTCGCTGACGTTGGCGTCGCCCAGGGCCAGCAGGTTTCTTTCGATGACGGCCAGCGCGTGGCGCTGCAGGTCCGCATCCAGGGTGGTGGCGATACGCGCGCCCGGCCCGGCCGCGCCGGCGCCGTTCAAGGCAAGCCGCGCGAAATGGGGCGCCAGGCCGGCGCCGTCGGCCCATCTTGCCGGCCTGTGGTCCAGGGTCAGCTGGACGAAATCGCCCAGGCCCGAGCATTCCTCCGGAGACCCCATTTCAGCCAGCAGCCCGCAAGCCCTGCGCACCAGGACGGCCTGCGGCGCATTGGGGCCGCGCAGCAGCACGGCGGCCAGGGCGGCTTCGCGCGTCTCCAGCCCGCTGGGCGCCTTCCGGAACAGCGCGCGCGCCAGCGCATCGACGCCCACGAGTTCGCCGCGGAAGGCGGCGAGGTTCAGGTAGGCCTCGAGTATCTGGGATTTGCTCCATTCGGCTTCCAGCTCGAGCGCCGCATAGGCCTGGCCGAGCTTCTGCATGATGCCGCGCCCGCCCGGCCCGCGCCGGTATTGATCGTCGATGAAGCCCAGCAACTGCATGCTCAGGGTCGATGCGCCCCGGCGGCCGCCTGAAACCAGGTTGCCCCAAGCCGCCGACCACACCGCCGTCCAGTCGACCCCGGCATGGTCATGGAAGCGGCGGTCCTCGGACAGGATCACGGCCCGCTGCAGGGCCGGAGAAATGTCCTGCAAGGCCACCCAATCGCCGCGCCGCTCGCGGAAATCGGCCCGCAACCGCTGCACCGTGCGGCCGGCGCGGTCCAGGACCACCGCGTCCGAGGCGTGATAGCCGTCCCTTACATCCTGATACGATATCCCCGCCCAGGACGCGCCGCAGAAGCAGGCCGCCAGCGCCAGCACCCAGGCCGGCATCCGCTTCATTGCCCCTCCCGCTCCGCCACCACGGCCATGCCCCCGATATTGGGCAATTCCCCGAAGACGTCGGGCTGGTACATGGCCTCGACCCGGGTCGCCGGCAGCTGGAACTGCCCGACGGTGTTCAGCCTGACCGTGTATTCCAGCGTCGTCGTGCCCGCGGGCAGATAATCGAAGTAGGCGCGATACGATTCGAAGCCGCGCTCCACGAAACTCGGCGGGGTCGATTCCGGATCGGCCGGCTCGCCCTGCGCCCCGATCGCCGAGTCGCGCCCCAGGCCGCCGCCCAGGATGCCGGCGCCCGCGGGAACCGGATCCGTCACCACCGCCCAGACGGTCGGCGTCCGGGCCCGGATCCGCAACTGCACGCGGTACACGTCGCCCTTCGTCCAGGCGCCCGGAACCGCCTGGCTGACGGGTTCCACCCGCCTGGCGAGCTCATAGCCCGACATCACCGGCTTGTTGACCGGGACGGCCGCCTGGGACCGCAACACCACCCAGGGATTGCCCGAGCCGCGCTGCGTCAGCTGCAGCGTCTTCGTCGCCGAGGCCGCCCAGGGCTCGAAGAACTCGAAGGACGTGGACCCGTCTTCGGAGCGCGCCTGCGACCAATCCAGCGTCCTGGCGTCTTTGCCGGCGGCCATGCCGACTTGCAGCCGCCCCGTCACCGGCACGCTTTCATAGCGGCGCGCGAATTTCTCGATGGCCAGTTCCCCGAGCAGATTCGCGGTCGTGGTGCGCCAGGCGCCCTTGCGCTGCAGGCCCAGCAGCCCCTGGGCGATCAACGGCATGTCGGAACGCCATTCGCTGCGGTCCGCGGCCACCAGCACGAGCTTGGCCAGATTCGTCTCGGGGCTGACCATCAGCCACCATGCCTCGTTGCCGTCCGCCGCGAACACCAGGCCGGTGCCGGTTTCCAGCATGCGCGCGCGCAGAATCTTGCGCGCCGCCTGGAGCGACTTCTTCTGGTCGGGCATGCCCGGCACCCGCTGCACCAGCGCCATCCAGTCCAGCACCGCGGAGGTGGGCCAGCGCTCGGGCGCGATGTCCATGCTGCCGAGCATGCGCGGCCGGACGAGCTGATACCTGGACAAGGCTTCCAGGGCGATCAGCTTGCGGACGTCCAGGTCGCGCTGCGGCGCCCAGCGATTCCGGGTGATCTTGCCCTGGACGAAGTCCAGCAGCCCCTGGGCCATGCGCTTACGCAAATCCTCCGGAATCGCGAACTGCCGGCCCTGCGCCTGGGCCTCATGGCTGACGGACAGCAGGTAGGCGGTCAGGACTTCATTGCCCTGGCGCGCCCCGGGGAAATAGGAAACGAGCCCGTCCGGGTCGAGGTAGTCCGGCAAGCGCCGCATGAGCTCGTCCCAGGCCCGGCGGTCGCGCAGGCCGATGGCGCGCGAGCCGGTCTGCTCCAGGCAAGTGTAGGGATATTCCTGGAACCACTCCCGCACGCCCGGCAGGCCGCCCCCCAGCGAGCTGCGGACCTGGATGCTCAAGCCGCCGCGCGGCAAGCCGTTGGCGTCGGCGAGCGCGCCTTTCGGAGGCGCCACCGGAATGCCGGTGGCCGGCTTTCCGGCCTCCAGCGACAACAGGCTTGCCTGCTGGGTGCGCACCGGCACCGCCGGCTGCAAGCGCTGGCCGACCGCCAGCCGGTCGCTCGCCGGCGGCGCGTCTCCGCCGCCGGCGCCGGACGCAGCGGCCAGCTCCTGCGCCGTCAGCGTCCAATCGAGCTCGGCGGAGCCCTCGGGCGCATTGCTTTCCGGCGCGCGCACGGCCCAGGAGACCGTGCGCGCCAGCCCCGGCGCCAGGTCGACCTCTTGCGGCGGCAGCGTCTCGGACGGCACGCCCGGCCCGGCATAAGCCGCCTGCAGCCGGACCTTCATCTGGCGGCGCGTAGCATTGCGGACCGTCACGTCGGCCTGGTATTGGTCGCCTTCCCGGACCAGGACCGGCAGCCCGGAAATCACCTGCAGGTCCTGCGTGCTGACGATGCTGGACATGCCCGTGCCGAAACGCGAGGCGCCGTGATCCGCGATGGCCACCAGGCGGAAGCGAGTGATCGAATCATTGAGCGGCAGCTCTAGCGACGCCCGCCCGTTTTCATCGGTTTCGATCGACGGCGCCCAAAGCAGCAGAGTGTCGAGCAGTTCGCGCGTGGGGCTCTTGCCCCCGCCGCCGCCCGCCGGCAGCGCCTTGCGCCCGAAGTGCCTGCGCCCCACCACCTGCATCTGAGCCGTGGCGGTTTCGACGCCGTAGCTGCGCTTCTGGCGCAAGGCAGCCAGCAGATCCCAGCTTTCGTTGGGCGCGAGTTCGAGCAAGGCTTCGTCGACGGCGGCGAACGCCACGCCGGCGTGCGCCGCGGGCCGCCCGTCGGGCAAAGAGACCGCGATGGATATCCGCGCCTTGCCGCGGACCTGGTATTCCGGCTTGTCGGCGCTGACTTCGACCTTGAGCCGGTCGGCCTCGTCCGACACATTGATGGACGCCAGGCCGAAACGGAAGGCGGGCTTGGCCAGGTCCACGAAAGGCGTGGGCGCCGCATAATCGCGGCCGGCCTCGATGAAGGACTCATACCACGCCCGGGGCTGCTTCCAGCCCCAGCTCAAGAAGGTATGCCAGGGCAATTCGCGCAGGCGGCCGCGCAGCGCCAGCACCGACACATAGACGTTGGGCCCCCAGTCCTCCCGTATGGGAATGCGCAGTGTCGGATCGCCGCCCTGCAGGTTCACGACCTCGGTGTGCAGCACGCCTTCCCGCTCCACCGCCACCAGCGCCGTCGCCTGCCTGAACGGCATGCGCACCTGGAACTGGGCGGTCTCGCCCGGCTTCCAGGTCTTGCGCAGCGGGATGACGTCGATGCGGTCGTCGTTTTCGCCGCCGAACCACAGATCGGAGGATCCCGTCACCCACACCGTCGTGGCAGCCGCGGACACCCTGCCCTGCTGGTCTTCCACCCGCGCGATCAGCTCGACGGCGCCGGTGTCCGCCAGTTCGATGGCGCAGTCGAATTCGCCCGTCCTGGTCGTCCGGCCCGCGCACACCTCGCCCAGCTCCTGCGTGACCGTATGGTTGTCGTAGCTGTAGAAGCCCCCCACCATGCGCTTCCGGGTGGAAAAAGTCTTGCGGGCCAGCGCCGAAATAACGATCGGCGCATCGGCCGCCGGCCGGCCGTCGAGCGTCAGCGCCAGGCCGCTGATGCGGGCCCGCGCGCCCGTCTGCAGCCAGCTGCCCGCCCGTATCCCCGCCTGCAGCGCGGCCGGCCATACCGGCACGACCTGGGACAAGGTCTGTACCTGCCCGTTGGGGTCGGAATACCCTGCCTCGAACACCAGTTCGGCCGGCCTGTCGATGGCGGGCAGGCCGTCCACGCCCATTCTTCCGCCCCCTTGCGCATCCAGCGTCATCGCGCGCTTGTCCAGGAAGAGCGCCTGCTTGCCCCCGGCCTGGCCGCCCTCTTCGCCGGCGTCGTCCGCGGCCCCGCGCGGCGGGGCGAACGAGTAGTCCTCATGGTCCGGGAAGTTCACCGAGCGATCGCGCATCATGCCCGACACACTGACGGGCAGCCGCCCCGCGGGACCGCCCGACACATAGGCGATCTGCAGGTCGGCGTCCAGGCGCCTGGGCGCCACCAGCGGCCCCGCCGTCTCCCCGCTGATCTTCAGGCTGCCCGTGAGCAGCGGCAGCTTGAATTCCTCCACCCGGAACTCGCCGCCGCCGTACCAGCCCCCGTCCTTGTCCGTCAAGCGCAGGGTGTAGACCCCCAGCTTGGCCGTCGGCGGCAGCTTGAATGCGCTGATCGCCGACAATCCTCCCGAAGGAGTGGCCCGCCACTCGACCCGCTGCTCATGCTTCTGATCCGAGCCCTGGTGCTCGATGACGAGGCGGTCCGGCACGGGCTGCGAGCTGGGCGGCAAGGCGAACCCGTCGCGCGTCTGGATCCGCATGTAGTGCTTCATGGACACCGTCTCGCCCGCGCGGAACAGGCTGCGATCGAACACCGTATGCGTGGCGAGCGTGGGCGTGGGGTCGGTGTTGGTGGGCACATTGAAGCGCCATGATTCCATGCCCGCGTTCCAGTCGGAGAAGGCGAACGAAAAATCGGCCTTGCCGCGCGCCAGCGCATGGTCCGCCGCGATGCGCGCCGACACGTATACGCCGCCCAGCCCCGTGCCTTCGCAGTATTCCGTGGCGGGCACCGCCTTGGGATGATGCCATATGCCCTGCTCGTCCGTGCGGCCCTGCGCCAACGGCCTGCCCTCGCAGTCGAGCACGCTGACGTCGGCGCCCGGCACGACCTGGCCGTCGTCCAGCGTGGTCACCCAGGCGAGCATGTCGTCCCGGCCCGTCTTGACGTGGACGGCCAGGTTCGTGACCAGCACCGCCGTGCGCACATACATGGGCTGCGCGTTCTCGAGCAGGGAGCGCCCCAGCCGGGCGGATTCGACCTCCAGCACGTGGAAGCCCGGCTCGGGCACCGGCACGCCGATCACTTCGAAGGGCCGCGGATCTTCCGCGCGCAAGCCCGGCAGCTGCAGCATCCGGGCCCCGGCCTGCGCCTTCAGGGCCGAGAAGCCGCGCACGTCCGTTGCCGGCTGCTCGTCGGCGGGCGGCGCCTGGTCCGACATGATGGCGTCCAGCTGTTTCGCCGACCAGCTGCCGTACTGCAGCCGGCGCACCCTGGAGAACCAGCCCAGCACTTCCCGGTCGTCCTTCACGGCGAGATCGCGCAGCGTGCCGGCCGATACCGTGACGTCGCGCGTCGGCAGCTCGGCTTCGACGTTGCGCACGGTGAGCGGCACCACGGGGGGGAATTCTTCTTCGGACCCGCCCTCCGGCACATAGCCGAAGCGCTCCACCACCCCGAAGGAAGAAGACGAGAACTTCACCAGCGGCGGATAGGCCGCCGTCGGGACCGCCAAGGGGAACTGGTCCGCATTCGACAGCTCGCGCCCCGCGTCGTCCTTCAAGCCCTCGGGCAGGGACAGCGTCAAGGTGGCGAGCTCGGGAAAGGGGCCTGGGAAGCGCAGGCTGGAAACCCAGCCCTGCTGCGCATCTTCTTCGTCCATGGGCGCCGCGACTTCCCCCGCGGGCGTGGCAAGCCGGACCCTGGCCGCGTCGGCGGCCGGGATGGGCGCGGAAAACGACAGCGTGAGGGCGGAAACCGGCGTGCACGGCGCCTTGGCGTTTTCGCGCAGGCAGCTCAAATTCGCCTTGAAGGCCTCGCGCACCGTGTAGTCGAACACCCGCGCCTCCCTCGACGCCATCGGCCGGCGGGCCGGCGCGTCCGGTGCGTCCGGCGTGGCGACGCCGGGCGTCGCTACGCCCGGCCCCACCCGCAGCTGCATTTTTGCGCCTGACGGCAGCCGGCGCTTGCATTGCAGCAGTTGCCGGGACGGCGTGTCCGCTTCCTGGCCGCGCGTATAGTAGGCGGCCTGCAGGATCTCGCCGCGATCCCCGCCGGTGATCAGGCGCACGGGTATCGACTCGCCCAAGCCCTCGACCAGGCACTGGCTGTGGTCGGCGACGCTTTGCGGGTCGACCGCGCCGTTGAACTCGACCACGAACACCTGGTCCTCGTCGACGAGATCGCCATAGGGCCTGGTTGCGACCACCCGCGGCCCGCCGGTATGGAACGAGAACCGCGTCTTGCCGCCGGGCGCTTCATTGCTGGCGGTGCGGAACGAGGGCGGTATGGCCGCGGTGCAGCTGATGCCCGGGCCGAGGACTTCGGTGAACACATAGGTCCAGCGCTGGGCATCCAGCCAGCGCCCTTCCCCTTTGACCGCAGGATCGTTGCACACCACTTCGACCGGATCCGCCTGCCGGGCGCTGCCAAAGGGCGCCACGGCCTGGTCGAAGGCGAGCGTGATGCTCTCTACATTCGATGCCTCGCCTTGCGGCGAAAACTGGGTGATGTGCGCCCCCCAAGCGGGCGCCATGCACAGCGCCCATGCCAATATTCCCGTTCCAATGCGATGCACCCGCTTTCTCCAGACCTGATTTTCCGGCCACGATACCATCGTTCAGATGACAAGTCAGCACGCGAATGAAACGCTTTCCGCATGATCAGGCTGGAAGGCGCAGCGGACGCACAAACAAAAGCCCACCGCGGTCTTGAAACCGCGATGGGCTTGCAATGCAGGCGGTGCCGATCAGTGCTTGATCACGCCGCCCGTGGCTTCCTCGCCCGGCTTCGCATTGGCGACCGCCTCGGCCGCCAGCCTGGCGACTTCCTCGTCCGACAAAGGCGTGGGCATATCCTGCAGCGCGACCTCCAGCACGCGGTCGATCCAGCGCACCGGAATGATCTCGAGGTGATTCTTCACGTTGTCGGGGATCTCGGCGAGATCCTTCACGTTTTCCTCGGGAATCATCACGACCCGGATGCCGCCGCGATGCGCCGCCAGCAGCTTCTCTTTCAGGCCGCCGATGGCCAGGACCTCGCCGCGCAGCGTGATCTCGCCGGTCATGGCGACGTCGGCCCGCACGGGTATGCCCGTCAGCGCCGAGACCATGGCCGTCGTGATCGCGATGCCGGCGGAGGGGCCGTCCTTGGGCGTCGCGCCTTCGGGGAAGTGGACATGCAGATCGCGCTTCTCGAAAGCCGTATTCGGAATGCCCCACTTCTGGGCGCGCGCGCGCACCACCGTGCGCGCGGCTTCGACCGATTCCTTCATGACGTCGCCGAGCGAACCGGTGCGCAGCACCACGCCCTTGCCCGGCATGTCGGCCACCTCGATGGTGAGCAGATCGCCGCCGACCTCGGTCCAGGCCAGGCCCGTGACCTGCCCGACCTTGTTTTCCTTTTCCGCCATGCCGAAGCTGTAGCGGCGCACGCCAAGGAAATCGGCCAGGTTCTCCGAAGTGACCGTGACGCTTTCCAGCGGTCGGCCGGCGGCGGCCTTGGCCCCGCGCTTGATCGCCGGGTTCTTGGCCAGCAGCTGCTTGACCACCTTGCGGCAGATCTTGCTGATCTCGCGCTCGAGCGCCCGCACGCCGGCCTCGCGGGTGTAATAGCGCACGATGTCGCGGATGGCGGACTCCTCGATCGTGAGCTCGCCCGGCTGCACGCCGTTGTTCTTCATGAGCTTGGGCAGCAGGTGATCGAAGGCGATGTGCACCTTCTCGTCTTCCGTGTAGCCCGACAGGCGGATGACTTCCATGCGGTCCAGCAGCGCCGGCGGAATGTTCAGCGTATTGCTGGTGGCCACGAACATGACATCGGACAGATCGAAGTCGACCTCGATGTAGTGGTCCTGGAAGGTGTGGTTCTGTTCGGGGTCGAGCACCTCCAGCAGCGCCGACGACGGATCGCCGCGGAAATCCGCGCCCATCTTGTCGATTTCATCGAGCAGGAAGAGCGGATTGCGCACGCCGACCTTGGTCATGTTCTGCAGGATCTTGCCCGGCATGGAGCCGATGTAGGTGCGGCGATGGCCGCGGATCTCGGCCTCGTCGCGCACGCCGCCCAGCGCCATGCGCACGAACTTGCGATTCGTGGCGCGCGCGATGGACTGGCCCAGCGAGGTCTTGCCCACGCCGGGAGGCCCCACCAGGCACAGTATCGGCGCCTTGAGCTTGTCGACCCGCTGCTGCACCGCCAGGTACTCGACGATGCGTTCCTTGACCTTTTCAAGGCCGTAGTGGTCGGCGTCGAGCACGTTCTCGGCGTTCGAGATGGAGTTGTTGATGCGGCTCTTTTTACGCCACGGCAAGCCGATGAGCGTATCGATGTAGTTGCGCACCACCGTGGCCTCGGCCGACATGGGCGACATGAGCTTGAGCTTCTTGAGCTCGGCGTCGACCTTCTTCTGCGCTTCCTTGGGCAGCTGGGCGGCGGCGATCTTCTTTTCCAGCTCTTCGATGTCCGCGCCCTCTTCGCCTTCGCCGAGCTCCTTCTGAATGGCCTTGACCTGCTCGTTCAGATAGTAGTCGCGCTGGCTTTTCTCCATCTGCTTCTTGACGCGGCCGCGGATGCGCTTTTCGACCTGGAGGATGTCGATCTCGGATTCGAGCTGCGCGAGCAGGCCTTCCAGGCGCTCGGACGTGCCGGTGATCTGCAGCATCTGCTGCTTCTGTTCCAGCTTGAGCGGCAGGTGGGCGGCGATGGTGTCGGCCAGGCGGCCGGCGTCGTCGATGCCCGTGAGGGAGGTGAGGATCTCTTGCGGGATCTTCTTGTTGAGTTTGACGTATTGCTCGAATTGCGCAACCACGGCGCGGCGCAGCGCTTCGGACTCGGCGCTTTCGCCTTCATCGGGCGCGACGGGCACGACCACCGCCATGAAATGCGTTTCGGCTTCGGTCACTTTCTGGATGCGCGCGCGCTGTATGCCCTCGACCAGCACCTTGACGGTGCCGTCGGGCAGTTTCAGCATTTGCAGGATATTGGCCGCACAACCGATGTCGTACAGGTCTTCCGGGGCGGGATCGTCTTTGCCTGCGGATTTCTGTGCCACCAGCATGATGCTGTTGCCCGCTTCCATGGCGAGCTCCAGCGCCTTGATGGAGCGCGGGCGACCAACAAACAGAGGAATCACCATGTGAGGAAATACCACGACGTCGCGCAAAGGCAACAGCGGCAAGTCCGTGGGTTCCGAAGAAAGAATCTGGCTCGCAGACATAGTAATTTCCTTAAAATTTGCCTCAAGATGCAAAAGGGAAGCCAGGGCCTCCCTTTTTGCAGTACTACCTGTAGGTCAATGTGGTGGCCTTCGCCACGTTTTCAAGCCCCTACGCTGCGGCACCCTTCAGTTTCTTCTGGGCATCGTCCCGGCCTCTGGCCTCTTCTTCGGCGCCGTCCTCGTAGATGAGGATGGGCTTGCCGGTACCGGTGACGGCATTTTCATCAAGTATTACACTTTTGACGCCCTTCTTGGAAGGAAGTTCATACATGGTCTCCAGCAAGGCCTGTTCCACGATGGAACGCAGCCCCCGCGCGCCGGTGCGGCGCTTGATGGCGCGCTTGGCGATGGCCGCGAGCGCGGCGGGCCGCACCTCGAGTTCGACGTCCTCCATTTCGAACAGCTTCTGGAACTGCTTGATGAGCGAGTTCTTCGGTTCGGTCAGGATGCGGATCAGGGTGTCTTCCTGGAGCTCCTCGAGCGTCGCGACCACCGGCAGGCGCCCCACGAGCTCGGGGATGAGGCCGAACTTGATGAGGTCCTCGGGTTCGACTTCGGCGAAGAGCTCGCCCACGCCGCGTTCGGTCTTGGCGCGCACGGACGCCGAGAAGCCTATGCCGGATCTTTCCGTGCGGTCGCGGATGATTTTCTCCAGGCCGTCGAAGGCGCCGCCCACGATGAACAGGATGTTGGTCGTGTCGACCTGGACGAAGTCCTGGTTGGGGTGCTTGCGCCCGCCCTGCGGGGGCACCGAGGCGATGGTGCCTTCGATGAGCTTGAGCAGGGCCTGCTGCACGCCTTCGCCGGATACGTCGCGCGTGATGGACGGATTGTCGGCCTTGCGCGAGATCTTGTCGATCTCGTCGATGTAGATGATGGCGCGCTGCGCCTTCTCGACATCGTAGTTGCAGTTCTGGAGCAGCTTCTGGACGATGTTCTCGACGTCTTCGCCGACATAGCCGGCCTCGGTCAGCGTGGTGGCGTCGGCCATCACGAATGGGACGTCGAGCATGCGCGCCAGCGTCTGGGCCAGCAGCGTCTTGCCCGAACCGGTCGGGCCGATCAGCAGGATGTTGCTCTTGGACAGCTCGACGTCGCTGCCCTTGACCTCGCCGTAGCGGATGCGCTTGTAGTGGTTGTACACCGCCACCGCCAGGTTGCGCTTGGGGATGTCCTGCCCGATCACGTAGCCGTCAAGGAATTCCTTGATCTCGCGCGGCGTGGGCAGTTCGTTGCGGATGGCGTCGCGCGCCGCTTCCTGGCTTTCTTCGGTGATGATGTCATTGCAGAGGTCGATGCACTCGTCGCAAATGAAAACCGATGGACCCGCAATGAGCTTCTTCACTTCATGCTGGGTCTTGTTGCAGAAAGAACACCGCAAGACCTTGTCGTCCGCCGATCCTTTTTTCTCGGGCATATAAATCTTCGTTCAGTTCAGTCGACAGGAGCCATGCCTGTCGTGTGTAACCGGCGCGCGGGGAGCCGCGCGCCGACCGGCTGGCCTTCAGGCTTGGTCGGCCCGGGAAACCAGTACTTTGTCCACCAAACCATACGATAACGCATCTTCCGCGGACATGAAATTATCGCGCTCGGTGTCCACGGCGATGCGCTCGACGGGCTGCCCGGTGTTCTGGGCCAGGATGTTGTTGAGCCGTTCACGCAGGCTGAGGATCTCGCGGGCCTGGATCTGGATGTCGGACGCCTGCCCTTGCGCGCCGCCCGACGGCTGATGGATCATGATGCGGGAATTGGGCAGGGTATAGCGCTTGCCCTTCGCGCCGGCGGCCAGCAGAAAAGCGCCCATGCTTGCCGCCAGGCCCGTGCACAGCGTGGACACGTCGGGCTTGATGAACTGCATGGTGTCATAAATGGCCATGCCCGCGTACACGGAACCGCCGGGCGAGTTGATGTACAGCGAGATGTCCTTGTCGGGGTTTTCGGATTCCAGGAACAGCAGCTGGGCCACCACCAGGTTGGCCGACTGGTCGTTCACCGGCCCGACGAAGAAGATCACGCGCTCCCGCAGCAGGCGGGAGTAGATGTCATAAGACCGCTCGCCGCGGCCGGATTGCTCTATCACGATGGGCACATAGCCCAGCCCCGTGGGGGTCACCGAGTCGCCGCCATACATTGATGCGTAAAAATCGGTAAATCGCGACATTAGTTGGTCCCCATCAGTTCGTCGAACGCGACGTCTTCGTCCGTGACCTTGGCATGGGCCAGGACGTGATCGACCACATTGTCCTCGAGGACGATGGCTTCGATCTCGGCGCGGCGCTGCCGGTCGGAAAGATAATACGCCACCACCTGGGCGGGCTGCTCGTAGTTCTGCGCGAATTCCTCGATGCGGGCGCGAACCTGCTCGGGCTTGGCTTGCAGGTCGGCGCTGCGCACCAGTTCGGACACCAGCAGGCCCAGGCGGACGCGGCGTTCGGATTCGGCCGAGAAGGCTTCCGCCGGGATCGGCATCGAGTCGGCATTGGGCACGCCGCGCTGCTTGAGCTCTTCGCGGGCGGCGGCCACGCGGCTTTGCGCATCGCTTTCGACCAGCGCCTTGGGCACGTCGAAGCCGCATGCCGCGGCCAGGGCGTCCATGACGCTGCCCTTGGTGCGGGCCTGCGCGCGGGCCTTGACTTCGCGCTCGATGTTGGCGCGCACGTCGGCCACCAGCTTTTCGACGTCGCCTTCGGCCTGGCCCAGGGACTTCGCGAACTCGGCGTCGACCGCGGGCAGCACGGCTTCGGCGACTTCGGTCACGGTGATCTTGAATTCAGCCAGCTTGCCGGCGACTTCCTTGCTGCCGTATTCCTCGGGGAATTGCAGGGGGAAGGTCTTGGTTTCGCCGGCCTTCATGCCACGCACGGCGGTTTCGAATTCGGGCAGCATGCGGCCCTGGCCCAGCACGAAGGGGAATTTCTCGGCCGTGCCGCCTTCGAAGGCCACGCCGTCTATGGTGCCGACGAAATCCAGCGTGACACGGTCGTCGTCCTGGGCCGCACGGCCTTCACGGGGCTCGTAAACCGCGCGCTGCTTGCGCAGGATGTCGATGGTGCGCTGCACTTCGGCGTCGCCCACTTGCACGTTCGCGCGCTTGACTTCCAGCGTGGACAAATCAGGGAGCTGGATCTCGGGATAGATTTCGAAGGTGGCGCTGAACGCCATGGTGCCTTCTTCGACGCCTTCGGTCTTGGGTTCGAGCGAGGGCGTGCCCGCCACCCGCAGCTTCGCCTCGCCTATGACCTTGTCGAGCGAGCGGCCGACTTCGCTGTTGATGACGTCGTAGCGGATGCCGGGCCCATGGCTGCGCTCGATGATCGAAAGCGGCGCCTTGCCGGGGCGGAAACCCTGAACCTTGGCAGTACGAGCGACGCGCTTGAGTTGCGCCTGGACTTCCTTTTCTACGTCGGCAATCGAAACGACCAGATCAACTCGGCGCTCCAGGCCAGACAAAATTTCAACCTCGGGCTGCATTAGGGACCTATATGTAAATGAGTAATTGAAGAAATGAACAGGGCATTTTACCGGAAACTCGGGAAATCGACGAAATCGCCGCGAGGCCGGTTGCGGGCCGGCCCCGCCGCCGGGCCGGCGGCGCCCCGCCCACCCCAGGGCCGCGGGTGATCCGGCCATATCGTAGCCCGACGAAGCGAATTGCGCGCCCATGAAAAAAAGCTATAATTGTTGGCTTCCCTTTGCGAACGTGGCGGAATTGGTAGACGCACCAGATTTAGGTTCTGGCGCCGAGAGGTGTGAGAGTTCGAGTCTCTCCGTTCGCACCACCCGTGCTTTCATCGGCGCGCCTTTTGCCTGCCGGCCCTGCGGCGGCGCGGCGGGCGGCATGAAGCCGCAGGACTGGAACAGCAACCGTGAGCTCGAGCCCTTCCGACGCCGCCGGGCGCCCGCCCGGAAACACTCCCGCGTCCGCAAAGCTTCGCGCCTGGATGCGCCTGCCGTCCGGCAGGCATCTGGACCTCATCCACCCCGACCCCGGCGCCTGGGACCACCAGGATCTTTCCGTACGCTTGTCGCGCACTTACCGCTGGGGCGGCGAATCCTGCTGGCCGCTGCCCTTGTCGGTCGCCCAGCATTCCCTGCTGGTGCTGGA
Organism: Parapusillimonas granuli; assembly: GCF_013416525.1. GTDB lineage: Bacteria > Pseudomonadota > Gammaproteobacteria > Burkholderiales > Burkholderiaceae_B > Parapusillimonas > Parapusillimonas granuli. Next base: position 124,575 of record NZ_JACCEM010000009.1, on the reverse strand, counting down.
ACTGCGGCGCCAAGCCGGCCCGGGCCGCCTCGATGCCGCCGGCGAATTGCTCGAGCTGCTGCACGACGCCGAAGAAGGCTTTCTGGGCTTCGACTGCATCTCGCCCTTGAAAGCCGCGCTGGGCGCGCCGTTCCAGGAAGTGGCCGGCCGGCTGACGGCGGCCATCATGCGGCGCTACCGCCTGCCGGATTGGGACGCCGCGGATTACCGCCTGCACAAGGCGGCGGACCGGACGGCGGCCGCCAGCGAAGCGGTGCATTGCGTGGGATGGAGCCGCCGCGAAGTGGCGGACGTCCTGGGCATAGACGCGGCGATCACGGACGAAGACCCGCTGGCGCGCCGCTACGGCGAAACGCCCTGGGCGCCATGGGACGCCGACACCGCCGCGCGCAGGTTCCACGGCGAGCTGCTGCGCTTGTGCGCGTCCCTGGGCATTACATGACTGAACCATGGAACAAACGATCAACCTGCATCCCATCCTGACGGAAGCCGGCCTGCGAGGCCTGGTCTTCGATCTGGACGGCACGCTCATCGACAGCGCCGCCGACATCCTGCACGGCATGCGCCTGACCTTCCACCAGGCCGGCCTGGGGCTGCTGCCCGACGACTATTTCCCCGGCGACCTGCACGGAACCGGAGAAGGCATCATGCGGTCCATCGCCGCCGACATGGGCTGGACCATGCCCGCCGACCTGAAGCCGTTGCGCGCCCTGTATGTCGAAAACTACGCCGCCATGGGCCATCGCCACACCCGCCTGTACGCCGGCGCGCAGGACGTGCTGAACGCCTGCCGCGACGCCGCCCTGCCCATGGCGATCTGCACCAACAAGCTCCATGCCAGCGCCCTGACCGCCGCCCGCAAAGTGGGCATCGACGCGCACTTCGATTTCATCAGCGGCGCCGACACCTGGCCGGCCGCCAAGCCCTCGCCCGTTCCCTTGCTCGAAACCATACGCATGCTGGGGCTGCGGCCCGACCAGTGCCTGTACTTCGGCGACACCTCGGTCGACGCGGAATGCGCGCGCCAGGCGGGCGTTCGCTTCGTGCTCCATAAATCGGGCTACGGGGACCATCGGCTCAAGGCCGCGCCGCAGTATTTCGCCTTCCAGCACTGGGCCGAATTGCTGGCGTGACGGCGCCATGGCGCTGCGCCCCGTGGCGCCGTCGCCGCGTTTTACTGTAAAATCAACCCTTCGTTCGCAAACGCGAAACTTGCGCGGACAACATGAACCCTCGACTTGGCGCGCTTCACCCCTACCCCTTCGAAAAGCTCAGGAAGCTGCTTGCGCAAGCCGGCAACCCGGCAGCCGGGCTCAAGCCCATCAACCTTTCCATAGGCGAGCCCAAGCACGACACCCCCGGCTTCATCGCGCAAGCCATGCGGGACGCCATGGGTGGCCTTGCCGTCTACCCGCCCACCAAGGGCGACGCCGCCTTGCGCGGCGCCATCGCCGACTGGATCGCCGGCCGCTACGGCATCGCCCGGCCCGACCCCGAAACCCAGGTGCTGCCGGCGCTGGGCTCGCGCGAGGCGCTCTTCGCCTTCGCCCAGACGGTCGTCGATCCGGATGCCGGGGCGTATGTCGTGTGTCCCAATCCCTTCTATCAAATCTACGAAGGGGCGGCCCTGCTCGCCGGGGCGCGGCCTTATTTCATCAACGCGCAACCCGAACTGAATTTCGGCTACGACTGGCGGTCGGTGGACGCCGCCGTCTGGGAAAAGACCCAGCTGCTGTTCATCTGCTCGCCGGCCAACCCCTCCGGCAGCGTGCTCACGCTCCAAGACTGGAAAACCCTGTTCGAGCTGTCCGACCGGCACGGCTTCGCCATCGCCGCCGACGAATGCTATTCCGAGATCTATTTCGACGAGGCCGACAAGCCGCTGGGCAGCCTGCAGGCCGCCGCCTTGCTTGGCCGCCATGACTACCGCCGGCTGCTCAGCTTTTCCAGCCTGTCCAAGCGCTCCAACGTGCCGGGCCTGCGCTCCGGCTTCGTCGCCGGCGATGCGGCGCTGGTTCGCGCCTTCCTCCTGTACCGCACCTACCACGGCAGCGCCATCAGTCCCGTCGTATCCGCCGCCAGCGTCGCCGCCTGGCAGGACGAAGCCCACGTGGCCGAGAACCGCCGGCTCTATCGCCGGAAGTTCGAAGCGGTGGTGCCCATGCTGGAACCCGTCCTGGGCGTCGCCCGGCCCGACGCCTCGTTCTATCTCTGGGCCGCCACGCCCTGCGACGACACCGAGTTCACGCGCGATCTGTACGCCGCCACCGGCGTCACCGTCCTGCCCGGCAGCTACCTGGCGCGCGAGGCGCACGGCGTCAATCCCGGCGCGCGCCGAGTCCGCATCGCCCTGGTCGCCCCGCTGGAAGACTGCATCGAGGCCGCCGGCCGCATCGCCGGCTTCGTGCGGCAGCGCGCCCTGGAATAGCCGCGCGCCTGAACCACCGCGCCCGGCGGCGGCCGCGGCCCGAAGCGGCGCGCCGCCCGCGCCGGAAGACTCTTTTCCGTCCCGACTCACCTCTTGAGCACCACGCCCATGACCAACGAATTGCAAAGCATCATTGAAGCCGCCTGGGACGCCCGCGCGGAAATCTCCCCGTCGTCCGGACACGCGCGGCTGCGCGAAGCCGTCCAGGAAACCCTGGCCGGGCTCGACGCCGGCCGCTTGCGAGTCGCCGAGAAAACGGAATCGGGCTGGGAAGTGCATCAATGGATCAAGCAAGCGGTTCTGCTTTCCTTCCGGCTGGAAGACAACCGCGTGACCGGCGACGGCCCCTTGCGGTTCTACGACAAGGTCGCCACCAAGTTCGAGTCCTATGACGCCCAGGATTTCGCCCGCGGCGGCTTCCGCGTCGTGCCGCCGGCGGTCGCCCGCCGGGGCAGCTACATCGCCCGCAATGTCGTGCTCATGCCTTCATATGTGAACGTCGGCGCCTATGTGGACGAAGGCGCCATGATAGACACCTGGGCGACGGTCGGCTCCTGCGCGCAGATCGGCAAGAACGTGCATCTGTCCGGCGGCGTGGGCATAGGCGGCGTGCTCGAACCCCTGCAGGCCAACCCCACCATCATCGAGGACAACTGCTTCATCGGCGCGCGCTCCGAGGTGGTGGAAGGCGTCATCGTGGAAGAGAACTCCGTGCTGGCGATGGGCGTCTTCATTTCCCAGAGCACCCGCATCTACGACCGCGCCACCGGCGAGATCCTCTACGGCCGCGTGCCCTCGGGCTCCGTGGTGGTGCCGGGCTCGCTGCCGGCCGAGGACGGCTCGCACAGCCTCGCCTGCGCCGTCATCGTCAAGCGCGTGGACGCGCAAACCCGCTCCAAGACCAGTATCAACGATTTGCTGAGGGCCTGATGCCGGAATCCGCCGTCCTGTCGCTGACCCGCGACCTCATCTCCAGACCGTCCGTCACGCCGGAGGACTACGGATGCCAGCAGCTGCTGGCGGCGCGCCTGATCCCGGCCGGCTTCAGCTGCGAGCATCTCGCTTACGGCGACGTGATCAATCTATGGGCCCGGCGCGGCCAAGACGGCCCCCTGCTGGTGTTCGCCGGCCATACCGACGTAGTGCCCACGGGCCCGCTGGACCAATGGACCAGCGAGCCCTTCACGCCCACCGAGCGCGAAGGCAAGCTGTACGGCCGCGGCGCGGCCGACATGAAAAGCTCCATCGCGGCCTTCGTGGTGGCGGCCGAGGAATTCGTCGCCGCCCATCCCGGCCACGCGGGCTCGATCGCGCTGCTGATCACCTCGGACGAGGAAGGCCCTTCCGTCAATGGCACGGTCAAGGTCTGCGAATGGCTGGCGGCGCGCGGCGAGCTGCCCGACTACTGCATCGTCGGCGAGCCGACCTCGGTGCATGCCCTGGGGGACACGGTCAAGAACGGCCGGCGCGGGTCGCTGTCGGGGCGGCTCGTCATCAAGGGCAAGCAAGGCCACGTGGCCTACCCGCAGCTGGCCCGCAATCCCATACACTTGCTTGCCCCGGCCCTGGTGGACCTCACCCGCGAACACTGGGACGAGGGCAACGAGTATTTCCCGCCCACCAGCTTCCAGGTGTCCAATCTGCATTCGGGCACGGGCGCGACCAACGTCGTCCCCGGCAGCGCCGTGCTGGATTTCAACTTCCGCTACTCGACCGCCAGCACGCCGGATTCCCTCAAGCAGCGCGTGGCGCGCATACTGGAATCGCACGCGCTGGATTATGATCTGGACTGGACGCTGGGCGGGGAGCCGTTCCTGACGCCCGTGGGCGAACTGAGCGCCGCCATCAGCGGCGCCATCCTCGCGGAAACCGGCGTCGCCACGGAGCTGTCCACCACCGGCGGCACGTCGGACGGGCGTTTCATCGCCAAGATCTGCCCGCAAGTGGTAGAGTTCGGCCCCATCAACGCCAGCATCCACCAAGTCGACGAGCACATCAGGCTGGATACGCTCGAACCGCTCAAGAATGTTTATCGCCGCACGCTGGAAAGCCTGCTGCTCTCCGGCGACACATAGGAAGACCGCATGCATGCATCCGCCCGCCATGAATTGTTCACCCTGCGAGACCTGCTGCGCTATGCCGTCAGCCGGTTCAACGCCTCGGGCGTGTTTTTCGGGCATGGCAGCGACAACGCCTGGGACGAGGCGGCCTATCTGCTGCTGCACACCCTGGACCTGCCGCTGGACCAGCTCGACCCCTTCCTGGACGCGCGCTTGGTTCCCGAGGAACGCGCCGCCTTCCTCGACCTCATCGAACGCCGCATCACCGAGCGCAAGCCCGCCGCCTACCTGACCGGGGAAGCCTGGCTGCAAGGCCATCGCTTCACGGTCGACGAGCGCGTGATCATCCCCCGCTCTCCCATTTCCGAGCTCCTGGCCAACGGCCTCGCCCCCTGGGTGAACGATCCGGACGACATCGATTGCGTGCTCGACGTCTGCACCGGCTCGGGCTGCCTGGCGATACTGGCCGCCCTGGCCTTTCCGAACGCGCAGGTCGATGCCGTCGACATCTCCCCCGACGCGCTGGAAGTCGCGAACCGGAACATCGACGACTACAAGCTGGACGGGCGCGTCACCACTTACTGCAGCGACCTGCTGGATCAGCTGCCGCAGTGCGAATACCAGCTGATCCTGTGCAACCCGCCCTATGTGAACCGGCAGTCCATGGAAAGCCTGCCGCCCGAATACCTGCACGAACCCAGGCTTGCGCTCGCGGGCGGCGAAGACGGCATGGACCTGGTGCGCCGCCTGTTGCGGCAAGCGCCGGACTACCTCGCCCCGGACGGCATGCTCGTCCTGGAAATCGGCAACGAATACCAGAATTTCATGGCGGCCTTCCCCGATCTCGACCCCATCTGGCTGGGCACCGAGAACACCGAAGACCAGATCCTGTTGTTGACCAGGGAACAGTTGGCCTCGTGATACGCGCTACCGGTCTGACTCTGCGCCGCGGCACCAAGGTGCTGCTGGACGATACGGATTTCGTGGTGAATCCGGGCGAACGCGTGGGCATCGTCGGCAAGAACGGCGCCGGGAAGTCGACGCTGTTCGCGCTGCTGCAAGGCCGGCTGGACGCCGACGCGGGCAGCCTGCTGATCCCGGCCTCCTGGCGCATTGCCAGCGTGGAGCAGGAAATCAGCGACAACGACATGCCGGCGCGCGAATTCGTCATCGACGGCGACACCCATTTGCGCGCCCTGCAGGCCGAGCGGGCCGTCACGCCCGACGGCAACGGCCACCGGATCGCCGAGCTGGAATCCGCTCTGGTCGAGGCGGACGCCTGGAGCGCGCCTTCGCGGGCCGAGCAGCTGCTTGCCGGCCTGGGCTTCGCGCCGGATGAGTGGATGAATCCGGTCCGCAGCTTTTCGGGCGGCTGGCAGATGCGGCTGGCCCTGGCGCGCGCGCTCATGGCGCCTTCCGAGCTGCTGCTGCTGGACGAACCCACCAACCACCTGGACCTGGACGCCATGCTGTGGCTGGAACGCTGGCTGGCGGCCTACCAGGGCACCGTCATGCTGATTTCGCACGACACCGAGTTCCTGGACGCGGTGGCGAAAGTCATCCTGCACTTCGACCAGGCCAAGCTGGTCCGCTACCGCGGCGGCTACGAAGACTTCCTGAGTCAGCGCGCCGAGCGCCTGCGCCAGTCCCGGATCGCCTGGGACAGGCAGACGCGCGAAGCCGCGCGGCTGCAAAGCTTCATCGACCGCTTCAAGGCCAAGGCCACCAAGGCGAAACAGGCGCAAAGCCGCGTCAAGGCGCTGGCGCGCATGGAAACGCTGGCGCCCCTGCATGCCGAGGCCGGCATCGACATCCGCCTGCCCGAACCCCTCAGCATGCCGGATCCGCTGCTGGTGCTCGACGAGGTCTCGACCGGCTATCGCCTGCCCGGCGGCGGCGAGAAAACCGTCTTGCGCGATGTGCGCCTGATGGTGCGCGGCGGCGCCCGCATCGGCGTGCTGGGCGTCAACGGCGCCGGCAAGAGCACGCTCATCAAGACGCTGGCCGAGGAATTGCCGGCGCTGGCCGGCGAGCGGCGCGCCTCCAAAGGCCTCGTCATCGGCTATTTCGCCCAGCACCAGCTGGACATGCTCGACCCCGACGCCACCCCGCTGCAGCACCTGGCCCGCCTGGCGCCCGAGACCCGCGAGCAGGAACTGCGCAACTACCTGGGCGGCTTCGGCTTCAGCGGCGACACCGTGAACAGCAAGATCGCGCCCATGTCGGGCGGCGAAAAAGCGCGCCTGGCCCTGTCGTTGATCGTGTGGCGCAAGCCCAATCTCCTGTTGCTGGACGAGCCGAGCAACCATCTGGACGTGGACACGCGCGAGGCGCTGGCCACCGCGCTGGCGGAATTCGCCGGCAGCGTGCTGCTCGTCTCCCACGACCGCCACCTGCTGCGCACCACCGTGGACGACTTCTGGATCGTCGCGGACGGCAAGGTGACCGAATTCGACGGCGACCTGGAGGACTACCGGGACTGGCTGGCCGCAAGAAACGCCGACGCGCGCAGCGAGGCCCGCCTGGAGCAGCTGGCCTCGGCCGACGCCCCGGCCGTCGACCGCAAGGCCCAGCGGCGGCAGGAAGCGGAACAGCGGCAGCGCCTGTCGACGCTGCGCAGGCCCCTGGAGACGCGGCTGAAGAACGTCGAGGCCGACATGGAAAAGACAGGCGCGCGGCTGGCGGCGCTGGACGCCCTGATCGCCGATCCCGGGCTCTATTCCGAAGAGCGCCGGGCGGAAAGGCTGAAGGCGCTGGAAGAGCACGGCGAATTGAGCAAGCGCCACGCTCAGCTGGAAGAGCAATGGCTGAGCCTGCAGGAAGAGCTGGAAGCCCTTACTTGACGTTCGGCAGCAGCCGGAAGCCGCCGCTGATTCCCCACCTGTCGATGGGCTCCACCCATATGGCGTTGCAGGCCACGCAGCGGTATTGACGCTCCTGCGCGCCGTTGCTGGACGCGGCTTGGCGTATGCCCTGGTGTCTCATGTTCTGATGCGGAGCGCGATTGATGCTATGGCACGACTCGCATAATGACGGCGCGACAGGCTTCTGCATGTTGCTGACCTCAGTGTGGGGGCCTGTTGATTCTACGCCATATTTAGTGATGATTAGACGCATTTGCGTAAAAAACTACATCCCCGTTGCCGGGTTGGCCGCCTGCCGCCGTCAAAGAATATCCAGCTTGGCCACTCCCAAAGCCAACGTCTTCATCCCGACTTCGCGGAACTGGATCTGCGCCTGCGCATCCTGACCCGTCCCGCTCAACGCAATCACCGTCCCGTCCCCGAACTTGGCATGGCGCACGCCCGTGCCGATACGGAACATCTTGTCCCCCACCGTCACCCCGCTGCTGAAACTGCGCGGCGCCCTCGGCGCGATGCTGTCGCCCTCCGACCCGGCGAACGACCGCCCGCGGCGGAACGCGCCGCCCCAGCTTTCCTGGCGGGCCACATGCGCCGCCTCGCGCGGCGTCAGCCACTTCAGATGTTCCTCGGGTATTTCGTCCAGAAAGCGCGAACGCAGCGCATAGCGCGTTTGCCCATGCAGCATCCGGCTCTGCGCCAGCGTCAGGTACAGCCGCTCGCGCGCCCGCGTGATCGCCACATACATCAGGCGGCGCTCTTCCTCCAGGCCGGCGGCCTCCAGCAGGCTGTTCTCGTGCGGAAACAGCCCCTCTTCCACCCCGGTGATGAATACCGCATCGAATTCCAGCCCCTTGGCCGCGTGCACCGTCATCAGCTGGACGGCGTCCTGCCCCGCCTGCGCTTGGTTGTCGCCCGCTTCCAGCGAAGCGTGCGTCAGGAAGGCGGCGAGCGGCGACATGGGCGCCACGGCGGCCAGCGCCTCGGGGTCGGCCGACAAGGCTTGCGCGCCGAGCGCGTCGTCGGGGATGCGCCCCGCCGGCAGGCCTTCGAAGTTTTCCTCCGCCACGAAAGCCGCGGCGGCGTTGATCAATTCCCGCAGGTTCTCGATGCGGTCCGCGCCCTCGCGGTCCTGCTGGTAGTGCGCCATGAGCCCGCTGTGGTGTATCACGTGCTCCACCAGTTCGGGCAGCGTGAGCACTTGCGCCTCGTGCGCCATTTCCTCGATCAGGCGAGCGAACCTGGCCAGGTTGGCGCCCCCCTTGCCCGCCATCATGGGAACGGCGCGAAACAGGCTGGAGCTCTGCTCGCGCGCAAGATCGGCAAGCTGCTCCAGCGTGCGGGCGCCGATGCCGCGCACGGGGAAATTCACCACCCGCAGCCAGGACGTGTCGTCATGCGGGTTGTCCATCAGCCGCAGATAGGCCAGCGCGTGCTTGACCTCCTGACGCTCGAAGAAGCGCAGGCCGCCATAGACCTTGTATGGCACGCCCGCTGAAAACAGCGCGTGCTCGATGATGCGGGACTGCGCGTTGCTGCGGTACAGCACCGCGATCTGGCTGCGCGGGCCGTCGTTGATCAAGGCCTTGATTTCATCGATCACCCATTGCGCTTCGAGCGCGTCGGAGGGCTGCTCCACCACCCGCACCGGCTCGCCCTCGCCCTGCTCCGTCCAGAGGTTCTTGCCCAGGCGCACGCTGTTGTGCGCGATCAGGGCATTGGCCGCATCCAGGATGTGGCCGTAGGAACGGTAGTTCTGTTCGAGCCGGATGACGTTGCCGCGGGCATAGTCGCGCTCGAAGTCGGACATGTTCCCCACGTTCGCGCCGCGGAAGGCATAAATGGACTGGTCGTCGTCGCCCACCGCGAACACCGCCGCTCCGCCGCCCGCCAACAGGGTCAGCCACCGGTACTGCAGCGTGTTCGTGTCCTGGAACTCGTCCACCAGGATATGGCGGAAGCGGCGCTGGTAGTGTTCGCGCACCGGGGCATTGCGCTGCAAGAGCTCGTAGGCGCGCAGCAGGAGCTCGGCGAAGTCCACCACGCCCTCGCGCTCGCACTGCTCCTGGTACAGCACGTAGATTTCGATCAGGCGCTTGCGGTGCGGGTCCCAGGCCTCCAGGTCGCCGGGGCGCCGGCCTTCTTCCTTGGCGCCGTTGATGAAGCGCTGCACGTCGCGCGGCGGGAACTTGTCGTCGTCGATGTTCGCGGCCTTCAGCAGGCGCTTGATCGCCGCCAGCTGATCCGCGCCGTCCAGGATCTGGAAGGTCTGCGGCAGGCCGGCGTCGCGGTGGTGCGCGCGCAGCAGGCGGTTGCACAGGCCATGGAAGGTTCCCACCCACAGGCCGCGCGTGTTGATGGGCAGCAGCGCGGACAGGCGCGTGAGCATCTCGCGCGCGGATTTGTTGGTGAAGGTGACCGCCATCAGGCCATATGGGCTGGCCTGGCCGGTTTGTATCAGCCAGGCCATGCGGGTCGTGAGGACCCGGGTCTTGCCGCTGCCCGCGCCGGCCAGAACCAGGGCATGCGCGGGAGGGAGGGTGACGGCGGCTTGTTGCTGGGGATTGAGCTTATCCAGCATCATGCCGCGTAGCGGCGCAGACGATAAGCAAACTGCTCGAGGCCTTCGATACCGCTTTGTTGCGCCCGCTGGCACCATGCCTGCAGGTCGGCCAGCAGCTGTTCGCTGCTGGCGCTGGAGCTTTCCCAAAGGCGCACGAGTTCGCGGCGCATTTGCACCAGGGTGGACAGGGACTGGCTTTGGGCGAGCACGTTGTCGAGTTCGGCACGCTGGGCGGGTTCCAGCTTGGTGTCGTCGCTGCGGCTGACGAGCAGCTTGCGGGCGCGCTTGAGCATGGTCCAGCCGCAATCGGGGCTACCCTGCTTGCGGGTGGATTTCAGCTTGTTGAGCTCTTCGGCCGCCGCCTTCTTGACCAGCTCGGTGTAGCGCGCCATGATCTCGTAGCGATGCGTGATCACGCCCTGCAGGGTGTCGAGGTCGACCGTGTTCTTGGCCGGGTCGAGCTTGAGCTTGGGCGCGACGCGGCGCACCGTGGCCAGCCTGAAGAAGCGCAGTATGCAGATGTAGAACCAGCCGATGTCGAATTCCCACCACTTTGCGGAAAACTTGGCCGAGGTGCCGTGCGCGTGGTGGTTGTTGTGGAATTCTTCGCCGCCGATGATGATGCCGATGGGCATGACGTTGGTGCTGGTGTCGGGGCTGGCGTAGTTGCGGTAGCCGATGTAGTGGCCCAGGCCGTTGACGACGCCCGCCGCCCAGAACGGGATCCAGGCCATCTGCACGGCCCAGACGGTGAGGCCCAGGGCGCCGAAAAGCGCCAGGTCGATGGCCAGCATGATCATCACGCCCAGCACGCTGTGCTTGGAATAGATGTTGCGCTCGAGCCAGTCGTCGGGCGTGCCGTGGCCGAAACGCTTGATGGTCTCGGCGTTGGCGGCTTCGTCGCGGTAGAGTTCCGCGCCGCGGAAGAAAACCTTGCCTATGCCGTACACCATGGGCGAATGCGGGTCGCCCTCGCGTTCGACGAAAGCGTGGTGCTTGCGGTGTATGGCGACCCATTCCTTCGTGACCATGCCGGTCGTCAGCCACAGCCAGAAGCGGAAGAAATGCATGACGGCGGGGTGAAGATCCAGGCCCCGGTGGGTTTGACTGCGGTGCAGGAAGATGGTTACCGACACGATGGTGATGTGTGTCAGGACGAGCGTGACCAGGACGACCTTCCACCACGGAAGTTGCAGGAAGCCGCCCGACAGGAAATTGAGTATTTGGTCCATAAACCCTTATAAAGGCCTAGTGTTAGAACAACAAAAGTTTAGCCCACTTGTCCTTGATATGACAGCTAAATTTCAACTTGGACTTAAGATGGATCAATTGATTTGCATCAATTTTCGGGCTTGGAGCGCTCCATTACCGCGGCGAAAAAGCCGTCCGTGCCATGGCGGTCGGGCCGCATGTTCAGAAACGGGCCTTGCAGTGTCAGATTTTCACAACGATCGGCGGCGATTTTGGCGGCATCGAGCAGCGTAAATTCGGGATTTTCCGCCAAAAACGCCTTAACTTGCTCTTCATTTTCCTCGGGCAGGATGCTGCAAGTGGCGTAGATGAGCCTGCCGCCCGGCGCCACGCAGCGCGCCGCCTGGGCCAGTATCTTCGCCTGGGTCTCCTTCAGCGCGGCCAGCGATTCGGGGTGCTGCCGCCATTTCAGGTCGGGATTGCGCCGCAGCGTGCCCAGGCCGCTGCAGGGCGCATCGACCAGCACCCGATGGGCCTTGCCGCGCAGGCGCTTGACCCGCTGGTCGTTGTCGGGGTCGATCACGACCGGCACGATGTTGGACAGCCCGCTGCGGGCGAAGCGCGGCTTGGCCCGCGCCAGCCGCGCGGCGGAGACGTCGAACGCATACAGCCGCCCCGTGGAGCGCATGAGCGCGCCGATCAGCAGCGTCTTGCCGCCCGCCCCCGCGCAATAGTCGATGATCATCTCGCTGCGGCGCGGCGCCACCAGCGCCGCCAGGATCTGGCTGCCCTCGTCCTGGACCTCGATTTCGCCTTTCTCGAACATGGGCCAGCGGTTCACCGGCGGGCGGCCCTGCATGCGGATGCCCCAGGGCGAGTACGGCGTGGGCTGCGGGTCGTAGCGCAAGGCCGGGCCGCTGCGCAGCTGCTTGAGCATCTCGGCGCGCTCGACCCGCATGGGGTTCACGCGCAAGTCCAGCGGCGCCGGCCGGTTCAGCGCCTGGATCAGCGCATCGGGATCTTCCAGCGTGGACAGCTTCTCGTCCAGCCAGTCGGGCAGGCTGTCCCGCACCGCGCGGGCCAGGCCGCGGACGTCCAGGGAACGCACGTGGGCCAGCCAATGGCGTTCGTGCTCTTCCAGGCCGGCGTCCAGCACGGACGCGTCCATGACGGCGGCCAGGCCCAATATGGCCAGGCGCCGGGTGGCCGGGCCGGCGCCGCTTTCGGCGAACTGCCGGTAGCGGCGCAGATTGCGCAGCACGTCGTATACGGCCTCGGCCACTTCCCCCCGGTCGCGCACGCCCAGCTTGGGGTGCGCCTTCAGCCAGCGCGACAGCACCGCGTCCGCCGGGAATTCCCATTGCAGGACTTCCCCCAGGACCGCGCGCACCTGCTCGATGCGCACGGCCGCCAGCACGAAGGGGCGCTCGCCCGGGCCGGCGGCGGGCCGGCCGGGGGCCGGACGCGCCGGCGCCCGGCCCCGTCGCGCCTCGTCGCGCGCCGCCGTGGCGGTGTTTCGTTCCCGGCCGCGGCGCGGCTTCTCTGCATTATTCATAACGACCTTCTGAAGATTCGACGCCGTCGGGCGTCAGCACGAAAGCACGGCTGGCGACGCCCCGGACCTGCACGCGCTGCATGGCGTCCAGCGCTACCCGCCCTTCGGCCAGCCAGCCCGCCACCTCGGCATACATCCGATGCTCCACGCCCAGCACGCGCGCGGCCAGGCGGTCCGGCGTGTCGCCCGCCAGCACCGGCACCACGCCCTGCGCGATCACGGGTCCGTAATCCAGCACGGGCGTGACGAAATGGATGGTGCAGCCATGCCACTGCACGCCCATGGCGAGCGCCTGCTGGTGCGTGTGCAGCCCCGGAAAGGCCGGCAGCAACGAGGGATGTATATTGATGAGCCGGCCATTGTACCGTTCAACGAAGGCGGGGGTCAGCACGCGCATGAAGCCGGCCAGCAGCACATAGTGCGGATCGTGCGCGTCGATGGCGGCGGCGAGCGCCGCGTCGAAGTCGTCGCGGCTGGCATAGTCGCGATGCGCGACCACCTGGGTGGCCAGGCCCTGCTGCCGCGCCCAGGCCAGCCCGGCGGCATCGGCCCGGTTGGCGATCACCGCGCAAACCTCGGCCGGCAGCGCCCGTTCCCGCAGCGCGTTGACGATGGCCTGCATGTTCGACCCGCGGCCCGAAATCAGGACGACGAAGCGGCATCCCGTAGGAAAAGTGGGGTTCAAGACTATAATTCCTGAGTTGAAGCAATACAAAATTGTAAACTCTCGGGTGTGAAAAACTCTTCTACCATCTACCGCACCCTGCCGCGCCACGACAGCCAGCGCCCAAGCGCGGTAACCATCGGCAACTTCGACGGTGTCCACCGCGGGCACCAGGCGATACTCGCGCGGGTGCGCCAGACCGCGCTGGAACGCGGCCTGGCGTCCGCCGTCATGACTTTCTCGCCGCATCCCCGCGCCTTTTTCGCGCTCCGGGGCCGGCGCCCGGAACTCGTGCCCACCCAGATCAACAGCCTGCGCGACAAGCTCTCCACCCTGGCCCGCCACGGCATAGAACAGATCGCGCTGCAGCGTTTCGACCACCGCCTGGCGGACATGTCCGCCGAGGACTTCATCGGCCGTCTGCTGGTGGGCGGCCTGAACACCCGCTGGCTGCTGGTGGGCGAGGACTTCCGCTACGGCCACAAGCGCAGCGGCGACATCGAACTGCTGCGCCGCTCCGGGCGCGAATACGGGTTCGAAGTCGAGACCATCGCCGACGTGGCCGACGAGCACGGCCATCGCATCTCCAGTTCCGAATTGCGCACCGCCCTGGCGGTCGGCAACCTGGAACGCGCCCGCCATCTGCTGGGGCACGCCTACCGCATCAGCGGCCATGTGGTGCACGGGCAGAAACTGGGCCGCAGCATCGGTTTTCCCACCCTGAACCTGCGGGTCCCGGCGCAATGCGCTTTGCGCTCCGGCGTGTACGTCGTCCAGGTCCATGGCCTGGGGGACAAACCCATGGCGGGCGTCGCCAGCCTGGGCGTGCGGCCCACCGTGAGCAGCGGCGGCAGGCTGCTGCTGGAGGTCCACCTGCTCGACCGCAGGGTGGACGCATACGGTAAACTCACGTGTGTTGAATTTCTTGAATACCTGCGGGACGAAGAAAAATTCCCCGACCTTCCCACTATGATCGCTGCCATCGAACAGGATGCGCAAAGCGCTCGCGACCATTTCGCCTTCCATGGACTATAGAAACACCCTGAACTTGCCCGACACCCCCTTCCCCATGCGCGGCGACCTGGCCAAGCGCGAACCCGGCTGGATCGCCGAGTGGGAAGAAAACAAGGTCTACGCCGCCATCCGGAAAGCCAGCAAGGGGCGCCCCAAGTTCATTCTCCATGATGGGCCGCCGTACGCGAACGGCGACATCCACATCGGCCACGCGGTCAACAAGATCCTGAAGGACATCATCGTCAAGAGCCGCAACATGGCGGGCTTCGACGCCGTCTACGTGCCCGGCTGGGACTGCCACGGCATGCCCATCGAGATCCAGATCGAAAAGAAATACGGCAAGCACCTGCCCGTGGCGGAAGTGCAATCCAAGGCGCGCGCCTATGCCTATGAACAAATAGACCGCCAGCGCAAGGACTTCAAGCGCCTGGGCGTGCTGGGCGACTGGGAACGCCCCTATCTGACCATGAACTTCAGCAACGAGGCCGACGAGCTCCGGGCGCTGTCGCGCATCATGCAGAAGGGCTATGTCTTTCGCGGGCTCAAGCCGGTGAACTGGTGCTTCGATTGCGGCTCGGCGCTGGCCGAAGCCGAAGTCGAGTACGCCGACCGCAAGGATCCCTCCGTCTACGTGGCATTCCCCTTCGACGACCCCGCCAAGGTGGCGCAGGCTTTCGGCCTGGCGTCCGCGGAAGAAGGCGCCATCGTCATCTGGACCACCACGCCCTGGACGCTGCCGGCCAACCAGGCGCTCAACGTCCACCCCGACTTCGACTACGCCCTGGTCCGGCTCGATGCCGGGCGCAATACCGGCCCCCTGCTGCTGCTGGCGCAAGACCGCGTCGAGGCCTGTCTGCAAGAATGGCAGCTCGGCGGTTCCGTAATCGCCACGGCCAAGGGCGGCGCGCTCGCGGGGCTGGAGTTCCGCCACCCGCTCTGGGACGCGCACGCGGGCTACCAGCGCACCGCGCCGGTCTATGTGGGCGAATACGTCACCCTGGACAGCGGCACGGGCGTCGTGCATTCGTCGCCCGCCTATGGCGTGGAAGACTTCCTGTCCTGCAAAGCGCACGGCCTGGCGGACGACCAGATCATCAACCCCGTCAAGGGCGACGGCCACTACGCCGACAGCCTGCCCCTGTTCGGCGGGCTGATGATCTGGAAGGCCAACCCGCTCATCGTCGACGCGCTGCGCGACGCCGGCACCTTGCTGCACACGGCGCCGCTCACCCACAGCTACATGCACTGCTGGCGGCACAAGACCCCGGTCATCTACCGCGCGACCAGCCAATGGTTCGCCGGCATGGACCGCCAGCCCGAGTCCGGTCCGACCCTGCGCGAAACCGCCCTCAAGGGCGTGGAAGACACCGCGTTCTACCCGGCCTGGGGCCGCGCGCGCCTGCACGCCATGATCGCCAACCGCCCCGACTGGACCCTGTCGCGCCAGCGCCAATGGGGCGTGCCCATGGCCTTCTTCGTCCACAAAGAAACCGGCGAGCTGCATCCGCGCACCCCGGAGCTCATGGAACAGGTGGCGCAGCGCATCGAGAAAGAAGGCATCGAGGCCTGGCAGTCGCTGGATCCGGCCGAACTGCTCGGCGCCGAGGCGGACCAGTACGAAAAAAACCGCGACACGCTGGACGTCTGGTTCGATTCCGGCACCACCCACGCCACCGTGCTGGGCGGCCAGGACCACGCCATCAACGGTTCGCACGCCGACGAGCTCGCCTGGCCGGCCGACCTCTATCTGGAAGGCTCCGACCAGCACCGCGGCTGGTTCCATTCCTCGCTGCTCACCGGCTGCATGCTGTATGGCCGGCCCCCGTACAAGGCCTTGCTGACCCACGGCTTCGTGGTCGACGGCCAGGGCCGCAAAATGAGCAAATCGGTCGGCAACGTGGTCGCGCCCCAGAAAGTCTCCGACACCCTGGGCGCCGAAATCCTGCGCCTCTGGACGGCCTCCACCGACTATTCCGGCGAGCTGTCGATTTCCGACGAAATCCTCAAGCGCGTGGTGGAAGGCTATCGCCGCATCCGCAACACCTTGAAATTCCTGCTGGGCAACCTCAGCGATTTCGACCATGCGCGCGATGCCGTTCCGCTCGAACAGATGTTCGAGATCGACCGCTACGCGCTGGCCATGACGGCGGCCATGCAGGCCGAGGTGCTGGCCGGCTACGAGCGCTACGAATTCCATCCGGCCATTTCCCGGCTGCAAATCTTCTGCTCGGAAGACCTGGGCGCCTTCTACCTGGACGTCCTGAAAGACCGCCTCTACACCGCCGGCAAGACCAGCATCGCGCGCCGCTCGGCGCAGACCGCCGTGCACCACGTCACGCAGACGCTGCTCAAGCTGCTGGCGCCCGTGCTGTCGTTCACCGCCGAAGAAGCCTGGAAAGACCTGCACCCGGGCCGCGACGACATCGCCACCATCTTCACCGAGCTCTACCACGCCGTGCCCGCCCAGGGCGACCCGGACGCCCTGATGCGCAAATGGGCGCGCCTGCGCGAGATCCGCGCCGAAACCATGCGGCGCATCGAGGAAGTGCGCAGCGCCGGGGAAATCGGCTCGTCGCTCGCGGCCGAGGTCGACATCCACGCCGGGCCGGGCGACTACGAACTGCTGGACAGCCTGCAAGACGACCTGCGCTTCGTCCTGATCGTATCGCGCGCCGCCGTGCATCGCAGCGACGGCGAACTGCGCATCGAGGTCGCGGCCACCCGGCAGCCCAAATGCGAGCGCTGCTGGCACCACCGGGCGGACGTCGGGCGCGACCCCGAACACCCCACGATCTGCGGGCGCTGCGTGGACAACCTGTTCGGCGCCGGCGAGCTTCGGCAACATGCCTGAGGGCGCGCACACCCCCCGGCTTTCGCCCGGGCGGCGCAACGCCCGCTTCTGGGCGTGGCTGGTGGGCGCGCTGGCCATCATCGTCGCCGACCAGCAGACCAAGATCTATTTCGACACCGCGCTGCAGTACGGCGAACGGCGGCCCGTGCTGCCCTTCTTCGACTTCACGCTGCTGTACAACCCGGGCGCCGCCTTCAGCTTCCTGGCCGACGGCCATGGCTGGCAACGCTGGCTGTTCACCGCCATCGCCGTGGGCGCCACGGGGCTGATTCTTTACCTGTTGCGCAAGAACCCGGGCCAACGCCTGTTCTGCGCATCGCTGACCTGCATCCTGGGCGGCGCGATCGGCAACCTCATCGACCGCGTGCAACACGGGCATGTGATCGATTTCCTGCTATTTTATTGGGAATCGTGGTTCTTCCCCGCGTTCAACGTGGCCGACATCGCCATCAGCTGCGGCGCCGCCCTGCTGGTGCTCGACGAAATCCTGCGCATGCGCCGCGGCAAGAAGCAGTCCGAATCCCCGTCGCAAGACTGAAAAGGCGGATCCCCCCATGCTCGACCTTCAACACAAACGCATCGTGCTGGGCCTGACGGGCGGCATCGCCTGCTACAAGGCCGCCGAATTCCTGCGCCGGGCGCAGGACGAGGGCGCGGTCTTCGACGTGGTCATGACCGATGCGGCCAGCCGCTTCATCACTCCGGTGACCATGCAGGCGCTGTCGGGGCGCCCTGTGTTCCAGGACGCCTGGGACGCGCGCATGCCCAACAACATGGCGCACATCAACCTGACGCGCGGCGCGGACGCCATCTGCATTGCGCCGGCGAGCACCGACTTCATCGCCAAGCTCGCCCACGGCATGGCCGACGACTTGCTGTCCACGCTGTGCGTGGCCAAGGGCGCCTGCCCCTTGCTGGTCGCTCCCGCCATGAACCGCGAGATGTGGCTGCACCCGGCCACGCAGCGCAACGTCGCGCAGCTGCGGGCCGACGGCGCGGTGGTGCTGGGGCCGGCGGAAGGCAGCCAGGCCTGCGGCGAGGTCGGCGGCGGGCGCATGCTGGAGCCGCACGAACTGCTGTCCGAACTCATCGCCTTCTTCCAGCCCAAGCTCCTGGCCGGGCGCCGCGTGCTCATCACGGCGGGCCCCACGTCCGAAAAAATCGACCCGGTGCGCGTCATCACCAACCGCTCTTCCGGCAAAATGGGCTACGCCATCGCCCGGGCGGCCCGTGAAGCGGGAGCCGAAGTCATCCTGGTCTCCGGCCCGACTGCTTTGGCGGCCCCCTACGGCGTGCGGCGCATCGACGTGGAAAGCGCGGTCGACATGCATGCCGCCGTGATGGCCGAGGCCGGCCGCAGCGACGTGTTCATCTCCGTGGCCGCGGTCGCCGACTGGCGCGTCGCCAACGCCAGCGACAGCAAGCTGAAGAAGCGGGCGGACGGCCGCCCCCCAAGCCTGGAATTCGAGCCCAACCCGGACATCCTCGCCGAGGTGGCGGCCCTGCCGTCCGGCCCATGGTGCGTGGGATTCGCCGCCGAAACGGAAAACCTGGAAGAACACGCCCAAGCCAAGCGGGTGCGCAAAGGCGTGCCGCTGCTGGTGGGCAATCTCGCCCAGCGCGCCATGAACGCCGACGACACCGAGCTCGTGCTTTTCGACGAAACCGGCCATCACGCGATGCCGCCCGCCGACAAGATCATTGCCGCGCGCCGGCTGGTGGAGCAAATCGCCCGCCGCCTGCCCGTGCGCCCTTCTCCCTGACCAACCATCCCCCCGCCACCATGAGAAAAATCGGCCTGAAGATCCTGGACCCCAGAATGAACGATTATCTGCCCGCCTATGCCACCAGCGGCTCGGCGGGACTGGATCTGCGCGCCTGCATCGACCATCCCATCACCCTGGAGCCCGGCGCGACGGAGCTGATTCCCACCGGCCTGGCAATACACATCGCCGACCCTGCCTACGCGGCGATCATCCTGCCGCGCTCGGGCCTGGGGCACAAGCACGGCATCGTGCTGGGGAATCTGGTGGGCTTGATCGACTCGGATTACCAAGGCCCGTTGATGGTGTCGGCCTGGAATCGAGGCCGGCATGCGTTCGTGCTGGAGCCCATGGAGCGGCTGGCCCAGCTGGTGGTGGTTCCGGTGCAGCAGATCGAATTCGAGATCGTGGATGAATTCGAGAGCAGCGATCGGGGCGCAGGCGGCTTCGGCAGCACGGGACGGGCCTGACACCCCCCGCCCAGAGCCCGCAAGGGATCACAGCCCGGAACACCCCCTCAGCTCCACGCCATCGCCCTCGGCCGGCGCCTTCCCGCCACGCAGCTGCTCCGCGATCACCGCGCTCAGGCGCCGCAAAGCCTCCTGGTGCGCCGACACGAGCGCCGACACGCCCTCGCGCTCCACGGGTACTCGCGCCGACGCCCGGCAGAGCACCTTGCGGCCGTCCTTCAGATTCACCGGCACCAGTTGCCAAGTCGCATCCAGCAGCGCATAGCGCCCGTACACCGACTCGAACCGCTGGACCGCCAAAGCGACCTTCCAGCTCGGCGCGTCGCCCCCCGGCCCGGAGCTCGAGACATCGATCACCCCCAGACGCCCCGACAAGTCATCGGACAAGGCATTGCGCAATTCCTGCGACAGTGGCGACGCCCACAGATAATTGTTGAGGATGACCACCTGCGTCGTGGCGGTGTCGTTCAGCACGATCTGCAGCCGGTCCAGCTGCTCCGGCACGCTCACCGGCTGCACATCGATGACATAGCCGGGCGGCGGCGACGCCTGCGATGCCGGCGCGGCGTCGCGCTTGGACGCCGCGGGCGGCATCAGGGTGTAATAATGGCTGGCCGGGCTGCTTGCGCAGCCGGCCAGCGCAACGGCCATGAGCGGTATCAGCAAAAACTTCGCGCCATGCATGGAAACTCCTGGTTGTGGTCTCGGCCCCCGTCTGCCGCCTGGCTTGCCATGTTAACCGGACGACACACTAAGGGACCACCGTGATCGCATCGGGCCCCTTGCCCCGGATCACGGACGACGGATGGGATTGCAGATAATCGGCCAGCGCGCGCAGGGACTTGGCCGCGTTGTTCAGTTCGCGCAGCGTGCGTTCCACGTTGCCGCTCATGGGCGAGTTCTCGGACAGCAGTTTTTCGACCTCGCCCAGCGATTTCCTGGCCGCCTTCAGGGTGGCCGTGGCCTGCGGCGTCAGCTCGCCTTCCAGACGTTGCAGCAGCTTGGTCGCCGCGTTCAGGCTGCTGCGCAGGTCGGTGACGATGCCGTCGAACGGCACCGCGTCGATCTTGCTGACGATGCTGCTGATCTGCTGCTGCAGGCGGTCGAAGCTGCCGGCGATGGTGGGCAGCACCAGCGGCGACCGCCGGGCATCGAACTCCACCTTCTCGGCGTCCCGGAAGAAGTCCAGCGCGACGTACTGCTGCCCGGTCAGGATGTTGGCCGGGCGTATCTGCGCCCGCAGGCCGTGTTCGACCAGCGGCCCCAGCAGCGCCCCGCCATGGTATTGGCTCGAGCCCTCTTCCAGCATCAGGTTCTCGTACACGGCGCCGAACCTCAAGGGATAGAGCTCCGCCTTCACCAGCGCGAAGAAACGCTTGGTTTCCTTGTTGAACTCCAGGTCCACGTCGATGACCTTGCCCAGCTCCAGGCCGCGGAAATCGACCGGCGCGCCCACTTTCAGCCCGCGCACCGACTGCTGGAAATGGAACTCGATGGCGAACGGCGGCCCGTCGGGGTCGGCCAGCGCCTCGGTCCGCGAAGCCGCCAGCTTGAAATCGCTGCCGGCCGGCGCCTGCAGGGTGTTGTCCTCGTTCGCGGACGCGAACGCCACGCCTCCGGCGATCATCGACACCAGAGAACCGGTCTGCACGTTGAAGCCGTCGGCGTCCAGCGACAGGTTGATTCCGCTTGCGTTCCAGAAGCGTGTATCGCTGGTGACGAATTTGTCGTTGGGCGCATCGACGAACACCTGGATGTTCACCGATTTGCCGCTTTCGTCCAGGTCGTAGCCGATGATGCGGCCCACCTGGATGCGCCGGTAATAGACCGGCGAGCCGATCTCCAGGGAACCGAGGTCGTCGGCATGCAGGGTGTAGCGCGTGCCCGGCCGGCCGCTGGTGACCTCGGGCGGTTTTTCCAGGCCGACGAATTCGTACACCGGCGTCGCCCCCTTCTTGACCTCGGTCTCAGCGGCGTCCACGGCGATGTAGGCGCCCGAAACCAGGGTGCCCAGACCCGACACGCCGCTCAGCCCCAGCCGGGGCCTGACCACCCAGAAACTGGTGCTTTCGCGCGTGATGAATTCCGAGCCGTCGCGCACGAGCTCGGCCGTGACCAGCACTCTGGCGCGGTCCTCCGCCACCCGTATGCCCGTCACCGTGCCGATGGCGACGTCCTTGTAGCGCACCTTGGTCTGCCCCACCTCCAGGCCTTCCGCGGTTTCGAAGCTGATGGTGATCGTGGGCCCGGTCGCCAGCCAGCTGCGGGCCAGCAGCGACAGGCCGACCAGGGCGGCGACCAGGGGCACGAACCAGATCCAGGAAATCCGGGTTTCGCGGCGGGGATGGACGGTCGGCGCCGGCACCTTCGCCGGCGAATCGGGTTCTTGTGGAGCGTGGACTTCGGTCATGCCTTTCCCTGTTGTGCTGAAGGGGCTGCTGCGCGGGCCGGAGCCTGGGCCGGGGCCGGACTTCGTGCTGTATCCGACTCCCCGTTGCGCGCATCCCACCCTCGGCGCGGATCATAGCTCATCGCGGCCATCATGGTCAGGATCACCACGAGCCCGAAGCTGACGGCGGCGGGCCCCGCCATGACTTGGGAAATGCCGGGGAAGTTCGCCATCGAGGTCATCAGGATCACTACGAACACGTCCAGCATGGACCATTGCCCGATGAACTCGACCAGTTCGTACAAGCGTGTGCGCTGGCGCTGCACCCGATGGCCGCGCCAGCGGCCTTGCGTCATGAGCACCATCAGGGCCAGCAGCTTGGTCATGGGCACGACCACGCTCGCAACGAAGACGATGACCGCGAGGTCCAGCGAGCCCAGGCGCCAGAGCTCGATCACCCCGCCCAGAATGGTGTGCTCGGCGTCGCTGACGGCGGTGCGGATGCGCATGACGGGCAATACGTTCGCGGGCACGTAGGCGATCCATGCCGCGATGATCAAGGCCCACACCCGTGAAAACGGCCGGGGCTTCCGGTAGTGCGTGGTCGACCGGCACCGGACGCAGGGCACGCCCCGGCCGTCGGCCGGAACGGGCTGCACCATGCCGCAGGCCAGGCAGCACGAATGGAGGGCGTCGCCGGAGATGTCGCCCGCCGTGGCAAAAGGCACGAGGCCGGCGTCTTCGGCGTGCCGCCACAGGCGCAGGGACGACAGCCGGCTGAGCGCCGTCAGCAAGACGGTCAGGACCCCGAACGCCAGGATGGCCGGTCCGGGCACGATGGTGGCGAACCCGGCGAATTTCACCAACGCCACCAGTATGGCCAGCATCAGCACCGGCACCATGCTCCAGGGCTCGGCGAAGCCGAGCAGGCGCATGCCGTAGGGGAAGTCGGCCGGAAGCCGCCGGGAACGTATGGCCGTCAAGGCCCACAGGCAGCAGAGGATTTGCGACAGCGGCAGCCAGAACGCGAACATGCCGGTCATGACGGACAGCGTGTAATGGCCCTGCTGCCAGGTCAGGTACAAGGCATGCGGCAGGTTCGCATGCACGGTCATGGCCTGCACGTTCAAGGTCGCGATGGGGAAGTAGTTGGCGATGCCGAACACCACCAGCGTGGTCAGCACCAGCGACAGCCAGCCGTCGAGCGTGAAATAGCTCTGTCGGTACAAGACATAGCCGCAGACGTTGCAGCAGGCCATCGCGCCCTTTTCGATGGGAACGCGTTCATGCAGCGTTCCGCAATGCCTGCACGCAACCAGCGGGTTAGTCAACGAGCTCGGGTTCGGGATGCGACGGCGACGACTGCTTTTGCCCGCCCGGCTTGCCGGATCTGTCGGAGAACACCAGCTTCACCTTGCCGTTTTCGTCGACGTCGACTTCCACATGCCCGCCGTCCACCAGGCGCCCGAACAGGAGCTCATCGGCCAGGGCCCGGCGTATGGTGTCCTGGATGAGGCGCTGCATGGGGCGCGCGCCCATGGCCGGGTCGAAGCCTTCCTTGCCCAGGTGGGCCCTGAGGGCATCGCTGAAGACGACTTCGACGCGTTTCTCGTGGAGCTGGTCTTCGAGCTGCATGAGGAACTTGTCGACCACGCGCATGATGATTTCGTGCGACAGCGGCGTGAAGCCGATGATGGCGTCGAGCCGGTTGCGGAACTCGGGCGTGAACATGCGCTTGATGTCGGCCATTTCGTCGCCGGTGCGCGCGGGCGCGGCGAAACCGATGGCGTTGCGGTTCAGGGTCTCGGCGCCGGCGTTGGTCGTCATGACGATGATCACGTTGCGGAAATCGGATTTGCGCCCGTTGTTGTCGGTCAGCGTGCCGTGGTCCATGACCTGCAGCAGGATGTTGAAGACGTCGGGGTGGGCTTTTTCGATCTCGTCGAGCAGCAGCACGCAATGCGGCTGCTTGCTGATGGCTTCGGTCAGCAGGCCGCCCTGGTCGTAGCCGACATAGCCCGGCGGCGCGCCGATGAGGCGCGACACCGTGTGGCGTTCCATGTATTCCGACATGTCGAAGCGCAGGAGCTCGATGCCCAGCACGAAGGCGAGCTGGCGCGCGACTTCGGTCTTGCCCACGCCCGTGGGGCCGGAAAACAGGAAGGAGCCGATGGGCTTGTCGGGCTTGCCCAGGCCGGAGCGCGCCATCTTGATGGCCGCCGCCAGGGCCTCGATGGCCTTGTCCTGGCCGAACACCACGGTCTTGAGGTCGCGTTCCAGGGTGGCGAGCTTGTTGCGGTCGTCGGTGGAAACGCTTTGCGGCGGGATGCGCGCGATCTTGGCCACCGTGGCCTGGATCTCGGCCTTGCCGATCAGTTTCTTCTGGCGGGACTTGGGCAGCAGGCGCTGCGCCGCGCCGGCCTCGTCGATGACGTCGATGGCCTTGTCGGGCAGGAAGCGGTCATTGATGTGGCGCGCCGAGAGCTCGGCCGCCGCGGTGATGGCGGCCGACGAATAGCGCACGCCGTGGTGCGCTTCGAAGTGGCCCTTGAGGCCGCGCAGGATCTCGATGGTTTGCGCGACCGTGGGTTCGGCGACGTCGATCTTCTGGAAGCGGCGCGACAAGGCGTGGTCTTTTTCGAAGATGCCGCGGTATTCGTTGTAGGTGGTGGCGCCCAGGCATTTCAGCTGCCCGGACGACAGCGCCGGCTTGAGCAGGTTGGAGGCGTCCAGCGTGCCGCCGGACGCCGAGCCAGCGCCGATCAGCGTGTGGATTTCATCGATGAAGAGCACCGCGTTGCGGTTGTCCTTCAGGCATTTGAGCACGCCTTTCAGGCGCTGTTCGAAGTCGCCCCGGTACTTGGTGCCGGCCAGCAGCGCGCCCATGTCGAGCGCGTAGACTTCGGCGTCGGCCAGGATGTCGGGGACGTCGCCCTTGGTGATGCGCCAGGCCAGCCCTTCGGCGATGGCCGTCTTGCCTACGCCGGCCTCGCCCACCAGCAGCGGATTGTTCTTGCGCCGGCGGCACAGCACCTGGATGACGCGCTCGACTTCGTGCTCGCGGCCGATGAGCGGGTCGATGCGCCCGCTGCGGGCCTCGGCGTTGAGGAAGGTGGCGTACAGTTCCAGCGGGGACTTCTGCTGGTCGGACTTGGGCTCGGCCTCGGCCGCCTGGGCCTTGGGCGGCTCGACGGGCGGCTCTTCCGCGGCCTTGGTGATGCCGTGCGACAGGTAGTTCACCACGTCCAGGCGCGTCACCCCCTGCTGCTGCAGGAAATACACCGCGTGGGAATCCTTTTCGCCGTACATGGCGACCAGCACGTTGGCGCCGGTGACCGTGTTCTTGTTGGAATTGCCGGACGAGACGTGCATGATGGCGCGCTGGATCACGCGCTGGAAGCCGAGCGTCGGCTGGGTGTCGACTTCGTCCTCGCCGGGGAACACCGGCGTGTTTTCATTGATGAATTTGCGCAGTTCCTGGCGCAAGGTTTCGATGTTGGCCGAGCAGGCGCGCAGCACTTCGGCCGCGGCGGCGTTGTCCAGCAGGGAGAGCAACAAGTGCTCCACCGTAATAAATTCATGTCGCGCGCTGCGGGCCTCGACAAAGGCCATGTGCAGGCTGACTTCAAGTTCTTCGGAGATCACGCTTCCTCCATTACATATCGGAGCGGACAAACAATTCGATAAATCCTATTCTATGACTAAATCGACCTTGCGTATCAACATTAATTGAAAACCAACATAACCCTTACTATACATGGACTGCGGCGGTGTTGCGCGGCGTCCGCGCCACGGCGTCAGGCGTCGGGAGCGGGCTCCATGACGCACTGCAAGGGATGCTGGCGGGCCTGGGCCATTTGGCGGACCATCTCCACCCGGGTGGCGGCGATGTCCCGGGGGTACACCCCACAGACTCCGCGCCCTTCGTGGTGCACCTTCAGCATGATGCGGGAAGCTTCTTCCTCGCTTTTACCGAAAATGCGCTGCAATACATTGACGACGAATTCCATGGGCGTGTAGTCGTCGTTCAGCAGGACCACCTGATAGAACGGCGGCGGCGCAAGCTTGGAGGACTGGCGGTCCAGAACCGTATCGCGCTGGTTTTCGATCTGAGTAGCCATGTCAAATACTAGTGGTTTCCATAGTTGACTATGTTAGGGTAAATTGCGCATTATCGTACTATTCTGAGTGCCTGGAAGTCCGTTGCATGCCAGAATCTAAAGGCTAAAGGTAACCCCTTTGTAGTCGAGTTTCAATTTAACACTATAGTCGAGAGGCAGTCCGCATGTCTGATTCAACCGCAACCTCCACGCCAGGGGATACGCAAAAGCTGACCGGAACCGTCAAATGGTTCAATGATGCGAAAGGTTTCGGATTCATTACCCCCGATAATGGGGGCGAAGACCTTTTCGCACATTTTTCTTCCATACAAATGAACGGCTTCAAGACCCTGAAAGAAGGTCAGAAAGTCGCTTTCGAGATCGCACAGGGACCCAAAGGCAAGCAAGCGCTCAACATCACCGCCGCCTGAACACCGTTGTGGAAGGCAGGCATTCGGCATCAATAACAATGTATAAATTGTATCGATCTACAGGGCTTCCATGCCCTGTTTTTTTTGGCGCCCTCGCCCTGGTCTTGTGCGCTTGCCTTATGGCCGCCGCGGCCGCCGCCGCCCAGGGCATGCTGCTGCCCACCACCGAACTGCGCGTGGGGCCGCACAAGGTGCATGCGGAAGTGGCCGCCACCGACGCCAGCCGCGCCCGCGGCCTGATGGGCCGGCCCTCGCTCCCGCCGGACCACGGCATGCTGTTCGTGTTCGACGCCCCCAGCACGACCTGTTTCTGGATGAAGAACACGCCCCTGCCGCTTTCCATCGCCTTCATCGACGAAGACGGCATCATACTGAACCTCGAGGACATGCGGCCTTTCGACGAATCCAGCCACTGCCCCGCCGCGCCCTTCCGCTATGCGCTCGAAATGGAGCAAGGCTGGTTCAAGAGCAATCAGGTCGCCCCGGGCGCCCGGGTCGGCGGACTGCCCCGGCGCTAGGGCCGGGCCCGTCAATACCGTCGATATCGAGAGGCCATGGGGGGCGCGCTGCGCGCCCCCCATGCTCCGGGCATGCCTCAGACGCGCTCGAGCACCACCGCGATGCCCTGGCCGACCCCGATGCACATGGTGCACAGGGCATAGCGGCCGCCGCTGCGGTGCAGCTGGTTCACGGCCGTGAGCGCGAGGCGGGCGCCGCTGGCGCCCAGGGGGTGGCCCAGGGAAATCGCGCCGCCGTTGGGGTTGACCCGCGGGTCGTTGTCCGCGATGCCCAGCAGCCGCAGCACGGCCAGCCCCTGGGCCGCGAAGGCTTCGTTCAATTCGATGACGTCGATCTGGTCCAGCGACAAGCCGGCCAGGGCGAGCGCCTTCTGGGTGGCGGGCGCCGGCCCGATGCCCATGATGCGCGGCTCGACCCCCGCCGTGGCCATGGCCACGATGCGCGCGCGCGGCGTCAGGCCGTGTTCGCGCGCGGCGGCCTCGGAGGCCACCAGCATGGCGCAGGCGCCGTCGTTGACGCCGGACGCATTGCCCGCCGTGATGGTGCCGTCGGGACGCACGATGGGCTTGAGCTTGGCGAGGGCCTCGAGGGTGGTTTCACGCGGGTGCTCGTCGGTGTCCACGACCAGCGGATCGCCCTTGCGCTGCGGGATGTGCACGGGCGTGATTTCGGCCTGGAAGAAGCCCGCCTTCTGGGCGGCGGCGGTCTTGGACTGGCTGGCCAGGGCGAAGGCGTCCTGGTCTTCGCGGCTGACCTTGAACTGGTCGGCGACGTTCTCGGCGGTTTCGGGCATGGAATCCACGCCGTATTGCGCCTTCATGAGCTTGTTGATGAAGCGCCAGCCTATGGTGGTGTCGTAGATGGCGGCGCTGCGCGAAAACGCGGCGTCGGCCTTGCCCATGACGAAAGGCGCGCGGCTCATGCTTTCGACGCCGCCCGCCAGCATGAATTGGGCGTCGCCCGCGCGGATGGCGCGCGCCGCGGAGCCGAGGGCGTCGAGCCCCGAGCCGCAAAGCCGGTTGATGGTGGCGCCGGGGACTTCGACCGGCAGGCCCGCCAGCAGGGTGGCCATGTGGGCGACGTTGCGGTTGTCTTCGCCGGCCTGATTGGCGCAGCCGTACAGCGCGTCGTCCAGGCGCGCCCAGTCGATGCCGGAATTGCGCTGCATCAGCGCCTTGATGGGAATGGCGGCCAGATCGTCCGCCCGGACCGTGGCCAGCGAGCCGCCGTAGCGGCCGAACGGCGTGCGCACGCCGTCGCAAATAAAAGCTTGAGTCGTCATTTTTGAGCCTGCGAGAACAAAGGAAACCATGACGCGGCGGGCGCATGCATGGCCCTGGCCGCCGAATGGACGAATCTTAGCGCATTCGTTGACGGCACAATGAAAAGAACCGGTGTTTCGTCCGCGCCGTGGTCACTTCGCTGCGGGCGCCGGCATGCCGGCGGGGCATGCCGGGCAGCCATGGGCCGCGCCCGCGCAAGCTGCGCGGCCCAGCGGGGCTTAGCCCAGGTTCGATGCCGCGAACTGCCAGTTGACCAGGTTCCAGAAGCTTTCCAGGTACTTGGGACGCGCGTTGCGGTAGTCGATGTAGTAGGCGTGTTCCCAGACGTCACAGGTCAGCAGGGGGATGTCGGAAGTGGTGAGCGGCGTGGCGGCATTGCTGGTGTTCACGATATCCAGCGAGCCGTCGGGCTTCTTGACCAGCCAGGTCCAGCCCGAGCCGAAGTTGCCGGCCGCGGACTTGTTGAAGGCGTCCTTGAAGCCTTCGACGCTGCCCCATTTGGCCTTGATGCCTTCCAGCAGCGCGCCGGTGGGCTCGCCGCCGCCGTTGGGCGACATGCTGTTCCAGTAGAAGGTGTGGTTCCAGACTTGCGCGGCGTTGTTGAACACGCCGCCCGAGGACTTCTTGACGATTTCTTCGAGGCCGGCGTTTTCGAATTCGGTGCCCGCGATCAGGTTGTTCAGATTGGTGACGTAGGCCTGATGATGCTTGCCGTAGTGGTATTCCAGGGTTTCCTTGGAAATGGTGGGGGCAAGGGCATCAAGCGCGTAGGGAAGAGGGGGAAGCGTAAAAGCCATGGTCGATTTCCTTCAAAAAAAGCCAGTCAGAATGCCAAAAAGCGGGTACGGCGGCCGCCCGGGCGCCGCAAGGCGCCGCCCTACAGCAGGCCGTGCGCCCGAATGACGTTCGCGCGCACGCTGCCACGGGCAAGCTCTACGCCGATTTGCTCGCCAACACTCAAGTCTAACGCATTTTTGACGATTTCCCCGTCCTCCTTCCGGACGATGGCATAGCCGCGGTCCAGAATGCTGCGCGGGCCCAGCGCCTCGAGGGTTTGCGCCAGCGCCAGCAGCCGTTGGCGGCGGCGCTCGAGTAGCCGCCGGGCCGCGTCGGCCAGGGCTTGCCGGCGGTGATTGAGCTCGGACCGCAGGCCCTGCGGCCGGGGCTGGGCATGGGCCAGGCGGGCGCGGACCTTGTCCAGCCGGACGGCCTGCGCCGCCGTCGCCTGCGCCGCCGCCCTGGACAGCCGCTGGCTGAGGCCTTGCAGGTGCAAGGCCTGCCGGCCCAGGCGCTGCTGGGGCGACACCAGCATGGCCGCCGCCCGGTCCAGCCGCAACGAGGCGCGCTCCAGCAGGCGCCGCTGATGGGCGGCCAGCGATGCGAACGCGACCCGGACGGCGCGCGCGCAGGCCTCATGGCTGAGGCAGCAGAGCTCCGCCGCGGCGGTCGGGGTCGGCGCGCGCAAATCGGCCACGAAATCGGCGATGGTGAAATCCGTTTCGTGGCCCACGCCGCTGATCACGGGGATGGGGCTGGCCGCGATGCTGCGCGCCAAGGCCTCGTCGTTGAAGCTCCAGAGGTCTTCGATGCTGCCCCCGCCGCGGACCAGCAGCAGGACGTCGACCTCGGCCCGCGCGACGGCCTGGCGCAAGGCGGCGTCGAGCTTCCCGGCGGCGTCCAGCCCCTGCACCGGCGCCGGATACACGATGACGCGCACATGAGGCGCGCGGCGGGCCATGGCGGTCAGCACATCGCGCAAGGCCGCCGCGGCGAGGGAAGTGACCACCCCGACCGTGGCCGGCATCGCGGGAATGGGCCGCTTGCGCGCCGGGTCGAACAGCCCTTCGCGGGCGAGCTTCTCCTTGAGCGCCAGAAAAGCCTCGTGCAGGTCGCCGCGGCCCGCGCGGCGCATGCTTTCGACCTGCAGCTGGTAGTCCCCGCGCGGCTCGTACAGGGTGACGGTGGCGCGGAATTCGAATTTCTCGCCGGCCTTGGGCACGAAGCCCACCGCCTGGCAGCGCCCGCGGAACATCACCGCCCTGACGCTGGCCCGTTCGTCCTTGATCGAAAAATACCAATGCCCCGACGCGGCCTGCGTGAAGTTGGAGATTTCCCCGCGCACCCAGAGCCGGGAAAAATGCCCTTCCAGCAATTGCCCGACCTGACGATTCAGCTGGCTGACCGTCAAAACCTCATTGGACATGGGCATGTTTTCCCATGAATTCATCTAAAACCTCCGCTATTCTCGCTGCGCTGTCCACAGAGAAATTGGATTTGTCAAATCGATGAAATATCAATCCGATTCCGCGACCAGCTCAAAACCCGCTTTAATTCGGAAGCGCAAGCACTTGATTTAAATCGATTTTTAATAAATTGGTCGATTGATCGCAAATTGACCATTGAACCTCCAGAGCCAGTAAATCATGCCTATCCGGCAACTTGTGCACAGAATTATCCACAGTTTTTGTGGATACCCGCCGCAAAGCCAGCAACCACGCCCTTTTCCATATCGATTGCGGGGCCGCGCCTGCTTTTCCAGCGCACGAACGACCCGATTCGCCGATTGGAGCCCCTGCCGGCGGACGGCCCGCGGGCGGGGAACGCCGTGCAATGCTTCCCGGGCGGGCCTGCGCCGAACGGCCCATGGGACGCCGCTTTTCGGCCGACCGCCGCCCGACGCCCCCGCGCCATCCGGCCGATTGTAAAATGCCGATACGCCGGACCACACTTTACCCCGGGTGGAGACTACCTTGCTTGAAATCATCAACGCCGCCGGATGGCCTGTCTGGCTGCTCATTGCAACCTCCGTCATCGGGCTCGCGCTCGTCATCGAGCGTTTTCTCTCCCTGCGCGCCAGCAAGATCTTCCCTCCCCGCCTGCCCGGCCAGGTGCTGGAACTCCTGCGTCAGAAAAACGACAACCCCGAAGCGGTCATCCGCCTGGCCGGCAACTCGCCGCTGGGCCGCATCCTGGCGGAAGTCCTGATCAACCGGCACGAAAGCCGCCATTACCGGCTGGCGGCGGTGGAAGACGCCGGCAAGGACGTGGCGCATCGCTTGAACCGCCATTTGCCCGCCCTGGGCACCATCGCCGTCGTCGCGCCGCTCATGGGCCTGTTCGGCACGGTCGTCGGCATGATCGAGATCTTCGCTTCGTACACGCCGGCCGGCGGCGACCCGGCCCAGCTGGCCCGGGGCATATCCATCGCCCTCTACAACACGGGCTTCGGCATCATCATCGCCATTCCCGCCCTGATCCTCCATCGCTATTTCCGCTCGCGGGTGGACCACTTCCTGCACCTGATGGAACGTGAAGCCGGCTCGCTGAACCGGCTCATCAGCCGGGAGGCCGAATGAACTTCCGCCGGCGCCTGCCCGACGACGAGCTGGAGATCAACCTGATCCCGCTCATCGACGTCCTGCTGGTCATCCTGATCTTCCTGGCCGCCACCACCTCGTTCACGCGCTACCAGCAGATGAAGGTGTCATTGCCCGAGGCCCGGGCGGACGCATTGGCCGAACCCGAAGCGCTGAATATCGCCATCAGCCAGGAAGGCCTGTACGCGCTGGAGGGCCGGCTGCTGCCCGGCACCACGGCCGCCGACATCGCGCAGGCGCTCGCGGCGGCCGCGGAAGGCCGGCCGGACGCCGTCCTGGTCATCAACGCCGACGCCCACAGCACCCACGAGTCCGTGCTGCGCGTCATGGAAGCCGCGAGGCAGGCGGGCATCTCGCGCGTCAACTTCGCGACCCGCAGCCCGCGATGAAAGCGCCCGCCGCGCTGGTCCGCGGCCTGCACTCGGCCTGGAGCAAGAAGGGCTGGATCAGCACCCTGCTGCTGCCCCTGTCCTGGATCGCCGCCGCCGCGGTCGCCCGCAAGCGCTCGCGCTACGCGAACCAGCCCGCGCTCACCCATCACTGCGCGATCCCGGTCGTGGTGGTCGGCAACATCTATGTGGGCGGCACGGGCAAGACGCCGGTCGTCATTGCCCTGCTCCAGGCCCTGCAGGCGCGCGGCTGGCGTCCGGGCGTGGTCAGCCGCGGATACGGCATCAAGCTGGGCGAGCGCGCCAGGACGGGGCAAGGCGAGCTGGCGGCCGACCGCTACGGCGACGAGCCCGCCCTGATCGCCCGCGCCACGGGCGTGCCCGTCAGCGTCCATCCCGACCGCCCGGAGGCCGCAAGGCGGCTGCAGCGCGATTTTCCTCAGGTCGACATCATCGTCGCCGACGACGGGCTGCAGCATCTCGCCCTGGGCCGCGACCTGGAGATCCTGGTCCAGGACGGCAGGGGCGTCGGCAACGGGCGCATGCTGCCCGCCGGGCCGCTGCGCGAACCCGCCGACCGCCTGCGCTATGTCGACGTCATCGTCACCAACCTGTCCGCCGGCCAGCTCGGTCCCGCGCCGGTGGACAGCCCGGCGCGGCAGGTCGCCATGCGCCTCGCGCCGGCCGCGGTGGAGCGGCTCGTGTCCGGCGAGACCCTGAGCTGGCCCGACTGGCTGGCCGAGCACGGCGGCGAGCCCGCCGCCGCCGTCGCCGGCATAGGGCGGCCGGACCGGTTCTTCGACATGCTGCGCCATCACGGCCTGGAATTGAGCCGCGCGCTCTCGCTGGAGGACCACGCCGATTACGCCGAATCGCCCTTCGCCGGCCTGACGGCGCCGGCCATCCTGATCACGGGCAAGGACGCCGTGAAATGCGGCCGCTTCCAGGACCCGCGCCTGTGGGTCGTGCACGCGGAGCCGCGCTTTTCCGATCCCGGCTGGCTGGACCACGTACACGACATGCTGCGCATGATCGCCCGCCACAAGGCCTCGGTGGCCCAGCGGCGCCGCGGCGATTAAACTCCTCTTTTATCCGAACACTATTGGAGCCCGGCATGGAATCCCGCCTGCTTGAAATACTGGTCTGCCCTCTTTGCAAAGGCCGCCTGCATCACGACCGCGACCGCCATGAACTGATCTGCCGCGCCGACAAGCTCGCCTTCCCCATCCGCGACGGCATTCCGGTCATGCTCGAGAACGAAGCGCGCGACCTGCGCCAGGCCGCCGCGCACGGCGACCCCGCTAGCGGCCAGCCGGAACAGGCATGAGCTTCATCGCCGTCATCCCCGCGCGCGCGGCCTCCACCCGCCTGCCCGACAAACCCCTGCTGGACATCGGCGGCAAGCCCATGGTGGTGCGCACGGCCGAACAGGCGGCGCGCTCGCGCGCGGCGCGCGTGGTCGTGGCGACCGACGACGAGCGCGTCGCCGCCGCCGCCCGCCGGCACGGCATCGAAGCGCTGCTGACGCGCGGCGACCACCCCACCGGCACCGACCGCCTGGCCGAAGTCGTGCAGCGGCTGGGGCTCGCGCCCGACGCCGTCGTCGTCAACGTGCAGGGCGACGAACCCCTGATCGACCCCGGCCACATCGACGAAGTCGCCGAGCTGCTGCAGCGGGCGCCCGACGCGGCCATCGCCACCTGCGCGACGCCGATCACCGACGCCGCCGTCCTGTTCAATCCCAACGCCGTCAAGGTCGTGTGCGACCGGGCGGGGCGCGCGCTCTATTTCTCGCGGGCGCCCATACCGTGGGCGCGCGATGCGCTGTCCGACGGCGCCCGACGGCTCGCCGACGGCTTGCCGGCCCTGCACCACATCGGCATCTATGCCTACCGCGCCCGCTTTCTGTCGCTGTTCCCCACCCTGGAAGCCGGCACGCTCGAACGATTCGAGTCCCTGGAACAATTGCGCGCGCTGGAAAATGGCTATAGCATTGCGGTTCACGTCACCAAGAACCATCCAGCCGCCGGAGTGGACACTCAGGAAGATCTGGTCCGCATACGCGAAATCTTCGCCAATCGGCTATGACATCGCTTCGAATCGCCGATTCCGCGCACCGGATTCCACGACTCATGCGCGCAGTGCCGTGCAGAAATTGCTGCATTGCGGCATAATCGGAAAAAGTTAGAAAAACCGAACTCCAGGAGGAATTCATGCGACTGATACTGCTCGGTCCGCCCGGCGCGGGTAAGGGTACCCAAGCAGCGTTCATCACCGAAAAATTTGGCATTCCCCAGATTTCCACCGGTGACATGCTGCGCGCCGCCGTCAAGGCACAAACGCCGCTTGGCCTAGAGGCCAAGAAAATCATGGATGCGGGCGGGCTGGTGTCCGACGACATCATCATCGGCCTCGTCAGCGATCGCCTCAAGCAGGACGACTGCAAGAACGGCTATCTGTTCGACGGCTTCCCGCGCACGATCCCGCAGGCGGACGCCCTGAAGGACGCGAATGTGGCGCTGGACTACGTGGTCGAGATCGTCGTCCCTGAAGAAAACATCATCGAGCGCATGAGCGGCCGCCGCGTGCACCCCGCCAGCGGACGCAGCTATCACCTGAAGTTCAATCCGCCCAGGGCGCCCGGCGTCGACGACGTCACCGGCGAACCCCTGGTGCAGCGGGACGACGACCGCGAAGAAACCGTCAGGCATCGCCTTTCCGTCTACCGCGAACAGACTCGGCCGCTGGTCGACTACTATTCGCAGTGGGCGGAAACCGGCGCCCCGGGCGCGCCGGCCTATCGCCAGCTTTCAGGCGTCGGCGAAGTGGAAGAAATCCGCGAGCGCATTTTCCAGGCGCTCCGGTCCTGATCCCCGCCAGCTTCAACATAACGGGCCTCGCGCCCGTTTCTTACTTTTTTCGAGACGGAAAATGGATATCAAGAACAAAGTTTTCATCGTGACCGGCGGCGCCTCGGGCCTGGGCGCCGGCACCGCGCGCATGCTGGTGGCCGAAGGCGCCAAAGTGGTGCTGGCCGACCTGCAGGACGAAGCCGGGCAAGCGCTGGCCGCCGAGCTGGGGCAGACCTATGTGCATTGCGACGTCACCCGGGAAGCCGACGGCCAGGCGGCGGTCGCCGCGGCGCTGGAACTGGGCCCGCTGTTCGGGCTGGTGAACTGCGCCGGCATCGCGCCGGCCTCGCGCACCGTGGGCAAGAACGGGCCGCATGCGCTGGACCTCTTCCAGAAAGTCGTGTCGATCAACCTGATCGGCACCTTCAACATGATACGGCTGGCCGCCACGGCCATGAGCCAGAACGCGCCCGAGCCCACCGGCGAACGCGGCGTGCTGATCAACACCGCGTCGGTGGCGGCCTACGACGGCCAGATCGGCCAGGCTGCCTATTCCGCGTCCAAGGGCGGCGTGGTCGGCATGACGCTGCCCATCGCGCGCGATCTGTCCAAGTCCGGCATCCGCTGCGTCACGATCGCGCCGGGCATCTTCGGCACGCCCATGATCTTCGGCATGCCGCAGGAAGTCCAGGATTCGCTGGCGGCCAGCATCCCCTTCCCCGCGCGGCTCGGCCGCCCGGAAGACTATGCCAAGCTCGTGCACAGCATCATCACGAACGAAATGATCAACGGCGAAACCATACGCCTGGACGGCGCGATCCGCATGGCGCCAAAATGACGGGCAGGCGCCGCCCACTTCCCCGCGCCGGCAAACCCTAGCCCATGAGCCTGCTTCGGTCCGCGGCAACGGTCAGCGGCTTCACGCTGTTTTCGCGCATCACGGGGCTGGCGCGCGACGTCCTCATCGCCGCCTCCTTCGGCGCCGGCCCGCTGACCGACGCTTTCTGGGTCGCCTTCCGCATCCCCAACCTGCTGCGCAGGCTGTTCGCGGAAGGCGCTTTCTCGCAGGCCTTCGTTCCCATACTGGGCCAGGCCCGCAGCACCCGGCCGGCGGAGGAAGTCCGCGTGCTGCTGGACCGCGTCGCCCTGCTGCTCACCTTCGCCCTGATGCTGGTGACCCTGGCCGGCGTCATCGGCGCGCCATGGGTGGTCAGCGCCATGGCCAGCGGCCTGCGCGGCGCCGCGCGCCAAGCCGAATTCGACGCCGCCGTCTGGATGACGCGGCTGATGTTCCCCTACATCGTGTGCATGTCGCTGGTCGCGCTGGCCTCCGGCGTGCTCAACACCTGGAGCAAATTCGCCGTTCCGGCCTTCACGCCGGTGCTGCTGAACGCATCGATGATAGGCGCCAGCCTGTTCCTGGTCCCCTACTTCGACATCCCGATCTATGCATTGGCGGCCGGGGTCATGATAGGCGGCGTGGCGCAGCTGGCGGTCCAATGGGCGGCGCTCGTCCGGCTGGGCGTGGCGCCGCGCTGCTCCGCGCGGCTGCGCCAGGCCTGGGCGGATCCCCTCGTTCAGCGCATCATCCGCCAGATGCTGCCGGCCATTCTGGGGGTCTCGGTGGCCCAGCTGTCCCTGCTCATCAACACCAACATCGCCACCTGGCTCGCGCCGGGCAGCGTGACCTGGCTGTCGTTCGCGGATCGGCTGATGGAGTTCCCGACCGCCTTGCTGGGCGTCGCCCTGGGGACCGTGCTGCTGCCCAGCCTGTCGGCCGCGCACGCGCGCCAGGACCACGCGGGCTACAGCGCCTTGCTGGACTGGGGCCTGCGCCTGGTGCTGCTGCTCGGCCTGCCGGCCGCGCTGGGGCTGGCCATGCTGGCCGACGGCCTGGTCGCCACGCTGTTCAATTACGGGGCGTTCAGCGGCCACGACGTCGCCCAGACGCGGCTGGCCGTCATGGCCTATTCGGCCGGGCTGATCGGGCTGCTGGCCATCAAGATCCTGGCGCCGGGCTTCTATGCGAAGCAGGACATCCGCACGCCGGTCAAGATCGCGGTCTTCGTGCTGGTCGCCACGCAGATGCTCAACCTGGTCCTGGTGCCGCTGTTCGCGCACGCGGGACTGGCGTTGTCGATCGGCCTGGGGGCGAGCATCAATGCGCTGTGCCTGGTGGTGCTGCTGGTGCGCCGGGGGTTGTACCGGCCCGCCGCGGGCTGGGCGCGGTTCCTGCTGCGCGCGCTGCCCGCGCTGGCGGCGCTCGCCGCGCTGCTGTGGTACGCCGACCAGCACCTGGACTGGGTCGCCCTGGGCGCACACCGCTGGCAGCGCGTGGCCTGGCTGGGAGGCGTGGTGGCGGCGAGCGGGGTCGTCTATTTCTCCCTGCTTTTGCTTTGCGGTTTTCGGCTGCGCGACTTTACACGCAGGGGCAGATAAGCTAGAATAGCTGTCTTTGCCGAATAAACTTTACAGTCTAATCAGACAAACGGGATACGCAAATGGCCAATTCCGCCCAAGCACGTAAGCGCGCTCGCCAGTCGGTTGAGCGCAACAAGCATAATTCCAGCCTGCGCTCCATGCTGCGCACGTCCATCAAGCGTGTGCGCCAAGCCATCGAAGCCGGCGACAAGGCAGCTGCTACCGAAGTTTTCCAGAAAACCACGAGCATCATCGATCGCGTTGCCGACAAGAACATCATTCACAAGAACAAGGCCGCCCGTCATAAAAGCCGCCTTGCTGCCGCTGTCAAAGCTTTAGCCTGATTGGCGTAATGGTTTAGACGGCAGACGACATTTCCCGGGTGTGCCCGGGGTGGGAAAGGGACGCTCAGGCGTCCTTTTTTCGTTTGCGGGCTGTTCGGGCTGCGGCATGATGGATGGGCGGGGCGGCCTTGGTGGGCGGCCAGGTGGGCTATCACCGGTGGGCTGCTTATCACCGATGGGCTGCTGTAGCCGGCGCAGCCCGTCCAGCGGGCGTCCGCCCCTCTTTTCAGCGCGTACACGTGGCCATAAAAGGCAACCGCCCTATCGAGGGCGGCTGGGCATCGCGGTTTCTTGTTCAGACACCTTGAGATGGTTGTCTTCGGCAAAGCTGCACACGAACTTGAAGGCGAGCGGTTCCAGCTCGCGCAGGCGCTTGTCGACGACGACGCAGCGCACGCCGTCCAGGACGACCGGCACGACATAAGGAGAATAAGTGAGAGGCCCTCCTACGGAGCCGGCGGGCCTGAACTGCGACATGACGCCTGCCAGGCGCTCGGCCCAGTCGCTGGGGCGAAATTTTTGACCATCCTGGGTGACGCCATGAATGATTAACTGCTGCACAAGTTGTGTCATAACCTTCCGCGGACTAACCGTGGCCGTTGCGGCCACCAAACTTTCCCTGCGCCGCGAATTGTATATGATACCCACCTGCACCGTCTCGGCGCGGCGACTTTGCCCGCTGCCGCATGGCAGGGTAAGATGGCTCTTTTGAAACAAGGCTTACTATGTCTGACGTCACCACGCATACAGGTCCATTACGGCATTTCCTGCAGTTTCGCGATTTATCGAAGACCGAGATCCAGTACGTCCTGGATCGCGCGCGACTGATCAAAAGCAAGTTCAAGCGGTACGAACCCCACCGCACGCTGCATGATCGCAATCTGGCCATGGTGTTTGAAAAAGCCAGTACGCGCACGCGGGTGTCGTTCGAGGCGGGCATGTATCAACTTGGCGGCTCGGTCATCCATCTTACCACCGGCGATTCCCAGCTCGGCCGCGCCGAGCCCATCGAGGACACCGCGCGCGTCATTTCGCGCATGGTGGACCTGGTCATGATCCGCACCTTCGAACAGACGCGCATCGAGCGCTTTGCCGCGCATTCGCGCGTGCCCGTCATCAACGGCCTGACCAACGAATTCCACCCTTGCCAGATCCTGGCGGACATCTTCACGTTCATCGAGCACAGCGGCCCCATCGAGGGCAAGACCGTCGCCTGGATCGGCGACGCCAACAACATGGCCTATACCTGGCTGCAGGCGGCGGAAATACTCGGCTTCCGGCTGCACGTCTCGGCGCCCACGGGCTACCGGCTGGATCCCGCGCGCATCGGCCAGCCGCCCGGCAGCGTGCTGCAGGAGTTCTCCGATCCCATGGACGCCTGCCGGGGCGCGCATCTGGTCACCACCGACGTCTGGACCAGCATGGGCTACGAGGCCGAGAACGAGGAACGCCGCAAGGCCTTCGCGGATTGGTGCGTGGATGCCGAGATGATGGCGGTCGCCGACCCTTCGGCCGTCTTCATGCACTGCCTGCCGGCCCATCGCGGCGAAGAGGTCGCCGGCGACGTGATCGACGGCCCGCAAAGCGTCGTCTGGGATGAAGCCGAGAACCGCCTGCACGTGCAGAAGGCGCTCATGGAATTCCTGCTGCTGGGGCGCCTGGAAGAATCCGATCACGCGTGATCGGCCCCCTGCCCCGGCGCCGGGCCGCCCTGGCGCCATGTCCCATATCGGCATGGCGCGTTGCGGCAACGGCGCTTCGCGGCCGGCCCTCGAACGGGGCCGGGCCGTCGGCAGGCGTCAGTCTTGCGCGCCGTCTTTCAGCTGGGGCAAGGCGGAACCGGCGGTGGACGCCAGCAGCCCCGATTTGGCGTAGGTGAACAGCTTGTCGCGCGTGTCGACGATGTCCAGGTTGCGCAGGGTGAGCTGGCCGATGCGATCGCGCGGCGAGAACATGGATTCGCCCTTTTCCATGGTCAGGCGATCGGGGTGGTACGTCAGGTTGGGCGAGCGCGTGTCCAGGATGGAGAAATCGTTGCCGCGCCGCAGTTCCAGCGTGACCTCGCCGGTGATCGCGCGCGCGACCCAGCGCTGCGCGGTTTCGCGCAGCATGATGGATTGCGGGTCGAACCAGCGCCCCTGATACAGCAGCCGGCCCAGCTTCAGGCCGTTGATGCGGTACTGCTCGATGGTGTCTTCGTTGTGGATGCCGGTCACCAGGCGTTCGTAGGCGATGTACAGCAGGGCCATGCCGGGGGCTTCATAGATGCCGCGGCTCTTGGCCTCGATGATGCGGTTTTCGATCTGGTCGCTCATGCCCAGGCCATGGCGCCCGCCTATGCGGTTGGCTTCCATCAGGAGTTCCACGCTGTCCGGGTATTCCACCCCGTTCAACGCAACCGGCCGCCCTTCTTCGAAGCGCACCGTGACCTCTTCGGCCTTGATCTGGACATCGTCGCGCCAGAACGCCACGCCCATGATGGGCTGCACGATGCGGATGCCGGAATCCAGGTGTTCCAGATCCTTGGCTTCGTGGGTGGCGCCCAGCATGTTGGAGTCCGTCGAATAGGCTTTCTCGGCCGACATCTTGTAGTTGAAGCCGGCCTGGCGCATGTATTCGGACATTTCCGCGCGGCCGCCGAGCTCGTCGATGAAGGCCTGGTCCAGCCAGGGTTTGTAGATCTTGAGCTCGGGGTTGGTCAGCAGGCCGTAGCGGTAGAAGCGTTCGATGTCGTTGCCCTTGAAGGTGCTGCCGTCGCCCCAGATGTTGACGTCGTCCTGTTTCATGGCCGCGACCAGCATCGTGCCGGTGACCGCGCGGCCTATGGGCGTGGTGTTGAAGTAGGTGACGCCGGCGGTGGAAATGTGGAAAGCGCTGCACTGCAGGGCGGCGATGCCTTCGGCCACCAGCTGCGGCCGGCAGTCCACCAGGCGGGCCTCTTTGGCGCCATACTCCAGGGCCTTGCGGGGAATCGCGTCGTAATCGGGCTCGTCGGGCTGGCCCAGATTGGCGGTATAGGCATAGGGTATCGCCCCCTTGTTGCGCATCCAGAGCAATGCCGCGCTGGTGTCCAGCCCACCGGAAAAAGCGATGCCGACCTTCTGGCCGACCGGTACGTCTTGAAGTATGGTTGTCATTGTGTACTAAGGCCTTGGGAATGAATTCGTGTAACCCGTCATTATATCCCGCGCGGCCTTGGCGCCCAATGACACGCAGGTCAATCCCGCTCGGAAATCCTGCGCGGCGCATCGGCGTCGCTCAGCTTGTAGCCGTCGGCGACGTAGCCCGGGCCCTTCATCAGCATGATGAGCACCGCGCCGGTCGTCACCGCGAATACGGCGTTGAAAAACAGCATGCCCGTGCCGAATGCGTACATGTCCACGCGCTCGATGAGCGCCTGCACGGCCAGCGGGTTGCGGTCCCAATCGACCAGACGCACGATGATGGAAGGCAAGGCGATCGCCAGCCCCCCGAACAATACGACCCAAGGCATTTTCCTCAGGATCGTACGCTCCATGCCCGGCGGCTCCTTCCTGTAGCCCGGTAAACGGTTCAGGATAGACATGGCCAACTCCTTGTATGCAAATAGACGACAATCAGCAGCATATGATATGCCCGCAAGCTGACGGCGGGCTGGATATCCCGCCCGGGAACACATATATGTGCGCCGCCCGCAACGGGCATGAAAAAAACTGATAAAATACGCAGCGCGATGGGGAAGTAGCTCAGCTGGGAGAGCGCTGCGTTCGCAATGCAGAGGTCGGGAGTTCGATCCTCCTCTTCTCCACCAAACTCAAAAAAGCCAACCGTTCCCGGTTGGTTTTTTTTCGCATCGAGCTCTCCCTCGGCGGCAGGAGTCCTTTGGAGTACCGCCAGCATCCGGGAATTGCAGCATCATCCGTCCAAGAATTCGTCCGCACCTCCATTCGGCTTCGGGGACGACAGGCACGACAGCGGCGCAGCCGGCGAATGCGTGCGCCAGGTCTTGACGTATCGGAATTCAGGCTTAAAATAAGGATTGCATCAAGAGTTGGGCGTTTGCCCATGCCAACCTGTGACCCACACAAGGTGGAAAGACGATGCGGCTTGCAAAGCAATCAATGGGAACCGGTGCCCGCGATTGCGGGCATTTTTTATGGGCCTTTTACTCCGACTTGCTCGCCCGGCATGGTGCCAAAGAGCTAAAAGGGAATCAGCATGGCATATCAATTTCACATCGACGGCGAACTCTATGTCGGGCGCACCATCCCCGGCGCCGCTCGCATGAGGATCTTCCATTCCAGGACGGACCGGTTCATCGTGGCTTTTGACCCCGACGTCCATTCGCTGCGCGGCAACCGGCCTTCCGGAAGCTGGGCGAACATTCAGCCCGACACCAGCCTGGCGCTGCTGGAAACCCTGCAGCCCCAGATTCTTTCTGCCTGCCGGAACAGGCTGCGCCACTATGACGACGCCCGGTCCGGACGGCGGCGGGCGGCGGAAAACGGCGGCCTCTAGGGCCCGTCGAGGCTACAAGGCAAGCCGGCACCGGCCCTGGGTCCCGCCAATGCCGGGCCTCTAAGCCGCCATCGTCAGAAGTTCCGGCCTGCGGGCGTGCTGCGGCTCGGCACGGTACTGGATCGAGCCCTGGTCTTCCAGCTGGAAGAACGCCAGCGTTTCCGCAAGGTGGTCGGCCTGCTCGCGCAGCTGGACGGCCGCCCTGGCGCTTTCGGCCACGAAATCGCGGTTGTGCTCGGTGTCGCGGTCCATGGCGATCACGGCCTGGCTCACTTGCTGCACGCCGGAGCTCTGTTCCACGCTGGCCCTGCTGATCTCGGTCATGATTTCGGCGACCTGGCGGATCGAAGTCACGATTTCCTCCATGGCATGGCCCGCGTCGTTGACCTGCTGGGTGCCGGAATCGACCCATTGCAGGTTTTCCATGATCAGGGTCTTGATGTTCTTCGCGGCATCGGCGCTGCGCTGGGCCAGGCTGCGCACCTCGCTGGCCACCACCGCGAACCCGCGGCCTTGCGCGCCGGCGCGCGCGGCTTCGACCGAGGCGTTGAGCGCGAGGATGTTGGTCTGGAAAGCGATGCTGTCGATGATGCCGATGATCTCGGCGATTTCGCGCGAGCGGCTGTTCACGTTGCCCATGGTGTCGATCACCGTGCGCATGACCTGGCCGCCTCGCTGGGCGACGTCCACCGCGCCCGTCGCGAGCTGGTCGGCCTGGGCGGCGTTGCCGGCGTTCTGCGACACGGTGCTGCCCAGTTCTTCCATGGCCGATGCCGTTTCGGTGAGCCCGCTCGCCTGGTTCTCGGTGCGCGCCAGCAAGTCATTGTTGCGTTCGATCAACTGCTGCGTGGCGACCGCCACCGACTGCGCCGTCTGGCGGCCGCTGGCCACCACTTCGCGCAGGACTCCGGACATCGCCACCAGGCTGGACATGACGCTGCCTTCGGACGGCTGGCGATGCTTGTCCGGCACCACCAGATTGCCGCTGCCCACGGCGGCGGCGAATTCGTTCAGTTCCCCTGGTTCGGCGCCCAGTTCGCGCAGCAGCTTGCGGGTGATGAGGCTGGCCTGCAGCCCGCTGAGGACCAGCGCGATGAAGCACAGCACCAGCATTTCCATCTGGAAGCTGGAAGCGGTGGACATGGCTTCGGCGGCCGCCTCCTGGGACTGGCTTTCCTGGAGGTCGATGAACGCGTTGATGGCGGCCAGCCATTCCGTGAAGACCGGTCCGACGCCGTCCACCAGGGTTTGCCGCAGGTCCTCCAAGTCGCCCGCCTGCCGGCGTTCGATGACGCGGCGCGCCAGCGGCATGCCTTTGGCCTCGACCGCCTTGATCGCGGCATAGGTCTTCCGCTCTTCTTCGCGTGTTTCCGGCTGCGCGATGAGCGCATCCAGTGCTTTCGCGTTGCGGGCGTAGTCGTCCGCGAGACGCTCGATGTCGGCCAGCACCTGGCGCAGCTGCGCATCGGTTTTCACCAAGGCGATGTCGCGCAGCGAGATGGCTCGATCATGGACGCTGCCCCGGAAATTGATGGCGTGGCGCTGCTTGACGCTGTGCTGCTCGGCAATTTCGGTAAGGTTGTGGGCAATGCCGTTGACGCGCAGTATACCGATACCGGTCAATACGATCATGGTCAGCAGCACAAACGCGAACCCCAAGGTCAGCCGCCTTTTCACTGTCATTTTGCGGGCCATCACATTCACATCCTAAGTTATTGAATTACGGAAACATATCCCGGCATGCACCGGCACGGAGATACGCAAGAAAGCCGCCTATGCACAAGGCAGAAAATCATACTAAAGAAACAGAAAAAACCAGCCCATTCATGCTCAAACAACGAACAAATGTTCACAACTTGTTGCGTGGTGATCACAATTTGCGCAGCGCGAGCCGCCGCGGGCCGGGAGGCTGGGCAAACCGCCACCCGGGGCGGCCATGGGCAAGAGAGCGTGATCACGCGCATTTTTTCCTTTGCTGCAGGTCTTCGATGCCCAGCTCCCGGACGGCCAAGCGCGCCCGGCCGGCGTGCTTGGCCTGGTACATCAGCATGTCGGCCAGATCGAGCAGGCATTCGGGAGACGCGCAGAACGCGTTCAGCGTGGCATGTGGGCAAATGAGCACGCCCAGGCTGGCGGACACCTGCACCGTCCGGCTCACGTTCTCCAGATAGGCCGGCTCGTTGATCGCCGCAAGGACTTTTTCCGCATACTTGACCGCGTCTTCGCGGGCGACGATGTCATTCAGGACGAGCACGAACTCGTCGCCGCCCACGCGCGCCGCCGTATCCCCTTCACGGACAAGGCCTTTCATTCTGG
This sequence comes from Parapusillimonas granuli, assembly GCF_013416525.1. Classification (GTDB taxonomy): domain Bacteria; phylum Pseudomonadota; class Gammaproteobacteria; order Burkholderiales; family Burkholderiaceae_B; genus Parapusillimonas; species Parapusillimonas granuli. Next base: position 80,237 of record NZ_JACCEM010000009.1, on the reverse strand, counting down.
CGCCGATTTTCTTGAGCAGCACGTCGCCCGCGGCGTGGCCATGGGTGTCGTTCACCGGCTTGAAGCCGTCGAGATCGAGGAAAATGATGGCCACGCCCGTTCTTGACCGCCGCGCGTGGGCGGTGGCCAGGTTGATCCGGTCGTGCAGCAGATTGCGATTCGGCAAGCCGGTGAGCATGTCGTGGTTGGCGGAATGCTGCAGCCCGGCGATCAGGCGTTTCTGCAGGCTGATGTCCGTGAATATCGCAATGTGATGGGTCACTTTCCCATCCCGGTCGCGCAGTTCCACGATGGAGATTCTTTCAATGAAGGTATGGCCGTTCTTGTGGCGATTGACGACTTCGCCGGCCCACTTGCCGGTCTTTTTCAAGGTGGACCAAAGCTTCTTGTAGAACGCCTTGTCATGGTACCCGGACGAAAGAAAGCTGGGCGACTTGCCGAGGATTTCGTCGCGCGTGTAGCCGGTGATGTCGGTGAACGCAGGATTGACCTGGACGATCTGATTGCTGTGGTCGGTGATGATCACGCCGGCATGGGTCTGAAGAAAAACCGCATGGCTGAGCTTGAGCTGTTCTTCCAGGCGCTTTTTTTCCGATACGTCGAGGTTCATGCCGGTCAGCAGCAGCGGGGCGCCGTCCTTGGCCCGTACCACCACACTGCCATGGCAGCTGATCCAGCCCCAGCTTCCGTTCTTGCGCAGCATGCGAAACTCGGTCTCGAAGGAATCCGACCCCGGCGCCCGGAGCGCATCCAGCGCGTCCCGCACCTGCTCCTTGTCCGAGGGATGGATCAGGTTTTGCCAGGTATCGAGCGACCCCGGCGGGAGCTCGGCCAGGGTGTAGCCCAGCATTTCCGCCCACCGGGCGTCAAAGAGCAGCTTGCCTTCAGGAAAATGCAATTCCCATGTTCCGGAATTCGAGCCCTTGATGACGTTGTCCAGCCGCTGGAGCTCATGGGTCAGGCGAGACTGGGTCCGCGCAAGCCTGCGGTTGGCCCGGGCGATCCATGCCGCGGCGAACAGCAGCGTCAGCAGCATCGCCGCCAAGGCCGCGCCGCTCAGTGCGTGTTCGCGCGCGAATTCGCGTAAGGCGATGGACCGCAACTGGTCGAACGGCGGCATGCGCGCGGCGATCATCGCCTCTTTGACGGATTGATAATCGCTCGGGATGACGAAGCCATGGATGCTTGCGGACTGGCTCAGGACGTCGTTCGGTTCGAGCGCCAGCAGCGCGGCGCTGATGCGCCGGCTGGTATCGCGGTCGAGATGCGACAAAGCGACCATGGGCCATTCGGGATACAGCGGCGTGCTGCTCATGAACGGAAAGGCGGGATGCGAGACCGGTTCCACCACCGCCAGGTCGCCGGCATCGGCCTCGCCGCTTTGCACCATGCTTTCCAGCACGCCGCTGCGCACGAAACCGGCGTCCGCTTCGCCCGACAGCACGGCGGCCACCACCCGGTCTTGCGGGTGCCCGATCTGCTTGAACACGATGGATTCGAGGGCGATGCCGCGCTCCGTGAGTTCTTTGGCCTGGGCCGCATAGCCGCCCAGGTACTGGGTGCCCGACACCGCCACCACCTTGCCCCGCAAATCCTCCCAGCGCTGGAGGTCGCTGCGTTCCTTGCGCCGGACGACCAGGCCGCTGACATGAGGCACGGGCCTGCCGCCGTCGAGGCCGACCAAGGTGGCGATGGTGCCGGATATTTCGTTGCGCGTGCGAAGCTGGACGTAGTGGACCGGGTTGGTGAAAACGAGATCGAGTTCGTTTTTGTCGAGCGCGGCCGCCATTTCGTCGAGATCTAGGAACTGGAGCCGTACGCGGGTGCCGGGCAGCCGTTTTTCCAGGTAGTCGGCAAAGCCGCCCCAGGACGATTGATGCACCGGGACGGGCCGGTAGGAAAGCATGCCGATGGTGAGGGTGTCCGGTGTCGCGGCTTGCGCCTGCAGGAGGAACAGGCAATTGAACAAGACGAGTCGGCACAGATGGCCGAGTGTCGTGGTACCGATGAACCCTCCGAGCTTTTTCGGGACGGGGGGCCGTGAAACAGCCATTGCGCGTTCGCGCCCGGCAATTGAAAACATGACAGCTTCTAAACCTTTTGACGTGCACCTGGAATTTGATTGTGTATGGTCAATTTACATGGTTTTACTTAATATGGGTAGCAGTAACGAGCGGTAAAAACAATGTGATTTTCTTTGTCCTGTTTAGTTAATGAAACTACTGTTTTGATGGCTGGATTTCTCCCATGATTGAAACCAATGGTATTGATCCACATCATGTTCTTTTGAGCCGTTAATTATTGACTGCCGCTCGTTTTTGGGTTTCAACGCGTTTGTTCATCAACCGTCTATTTGTTTTATGGTTTTTAAATCCGCGCATTATGTGGTTATTGCATTCTTTATTTAAATGCTTAAATATTTGATTAATTCATTGATTTTCTTTTTGTTTGTTTCTTAGTATTTCAAATAGTTTCTTAATATTATATATGCGGGCCTCCGATGCCGCTTGACGGATCAACGCTTCCCGCCATCCCCCGCGCCATCGACAACAACGCCCGCACAAGCGCTTCCCGCTCCGTCGAACGCTTCCATATGACACCGAACACCCGGGCGCCAGGCGCGTCATCCAGGGCAATCGCGGCGATATCCAGCGATGCGATCAACGGCGAACCGAAATTCGGCACCAGCGATACGCCCAGCCGCCGATCCACCATCAGCGCAATGGTCAACAGCGAATCGAGCTCGAAGCTTTCATCGGGCGCGATTTCATGGCGCCTCAGATAATCGTCCGCCAGCCTTCCCCCGCCCAGGCGGCGGTCGTAGCGCAGATACCGCTCGGTGCGCAGCAGGTCCAAAGGCGGCTGGTCAGCCAGCGACCGATGGGCCAGCACGACCAGCGGCTCCTCCCGCAGCGGCAGCCAGCCGAACGCCTTGGGCAGCGCAAACGGCGGATGCTGGCAGATGGCGGCGTCGACCAGGCCTTCTTGAAGCTGATGGAACAACTGATACGACGTGCCCGCATGGACCCGCGCCCGCACCTTGGGGTATTCCGTGCCGTATTGATTCAGGATGTCCGGCAGGAAGGTGTGCAAGGCGGAATTGATGACGCCAAGCCGCAATTCGCCTTCTATGTCCGAACGCTGCAGCGACGCGCGCAGGTTCGCCAGCTCCGACAGCAGCGGACGCGATTTGCCGAGCAGCTGGTGGCCCGCCACCGTGGGCACGACGCTGCGGCCCGCCCGCGTGACGACGGCGATGCCCAGGTCCTTCTCGATCTTGCGGATATGATGCGCCACGGCCGCCGGGGTGATGCCCAGCCGGCGCGATGCCTCGGCCATGGAGCCCAGCTCCGCCACCAAAGAGAAGGTCTTCAGATAATCGGTCTCCACGCGCCCGCCCCCCGCGCCGGACCGGCGCTCATTAACCCGAGCCGCCCGGCGCGCATAAACAATAAAAAAACTATCTTTTAACAATCAAAAAGAATACTGTTTCTTATGTTCCATGCCAAGTACACTGGGATGCATTCCCAATCAGCAAGAAGCCCGAGCATCCCATGCGCAGCAAGCTTTTCGTTCCCGGATCACGGCCCGAACTCTTTGCCAAGGCCTTCCATGGCCCCGCCGACGCCATTTCGCTGGACCTTGAAGACTCCGTCAGCGCGGACCGCAAGGCCGAGGCGCGGGCCGAAGTGCGCGCGTGGCTGGACCGCCTTGCCGCCGACCCCATGCTGAAAAACGGCAAGACGGTCATCGTGCGCGTCAACCCGCCCGATACGCCTTGCTTCGATGACGACATGCGCGCGGTCTGCCATCCCGCCGTCGACACGATCAACCTGCCCAAGCCCGCCGGCCCCGACAGCGTCCGCCAGGCCGCCGCCTTGATCGGCGCGCTCGAACCGGGCCGCGGGGGCGGCAAGCCGCTGGGGCTCCTGCTGAACATAGAAACCCCTGCCGCGCTGCGCCGGGCGGCCGAGCTGGCCGGCGCCGACCCGCGCGTGGAGGGCTTGCAGCTGGGCCTGGCCGACTTGTTCGAGGGGCTGGGCATATGCAGGACCGAGCGCAGCGCGATCGAGCAGGCCATGTACGCGGTGCGCATGGCCGCCGGCGAAGCCGGCGTCTATGCCTATGACGCCGCCTATGCCGACATCCGGGACGCCGAGGGCTACCGGGCCGAAGCCTTGCTGGCGCGGCGGCTGGGCTTTCTGGGCAAGTCATGCATCCACCCCAGCCAGGTCGCGACGGCAAACGCCGTGTTCCAGCCTTCCGCCGACGAAATCGCCTTCGCGCAACGGATACTGGCGGCGGCCGAAACCGCCAAGGCCCAAGGCCTGGGCGCCTATCGGGTCGACGGCCGGATGGTGGACCCGCCTTTCGAGCTGCGCGCGCGCAACGTCGTGGCCGCCGCATCCCGTTATGGGCTGATATGACTCCGTAACGCCGCCGCGGCGGGCGTTCGCGATGACGCCGCGCGACCGATTTCCCTTCACTTCCCCGACCCCCATGCATCCCGATTCTTCCGCCGAACAGCCCGCCGAACCCGCCAAAACCGCCCGCCTGCGCGAACCGCGCGGCGCCGCCGGGCCGCTGTCCGGCATCCGCGTGCTGGACCTCAGCGCCTATATCGCGGGGCCTTATGGCTGCTCGCTCTTGGCCGACCAGGGCGCCGAAGTCATCAAGATCGAACCGCCCGCCGGCGACAATCTGCGCAAATACCCCTCCACGCTGGCCAGCGAAAGCCGCGCGTTCCTGGGGGTGAACCGCAGCAAGCTGGGCGTGGTGCTCGACCTGAAGCAGGCCGGCGACCTCGACCGCCTGAAGGCCCTGGTGCGCACGGCCGACGTGCTGGTGCACAACTTCCGCCCCAGCGTTCCCGCCCGGCTGGGCATCGACTACGAGCGGCTGTCCGCCGTCAACCCCCGCCTGATCTACTGCGCGGTCACCGGCTACGGCGACACCGGCCCGTTGAAGGACAAAGCCGGCTACGACCAGGTCCTGCAGACCCTGACGGGCATGTGCGCGCTTCAGGGGAAACAGGAAGGGCCGCCCGAGATCCTGTATGGTTCGGTGGTGGACTACTATGCGGCGGCCCTGGTGTCGGGCGCCGTCTCGTCGGCGCTGTTCGAGCGCGAGCGCAGCGGCGCGGGCCAGTATGTCGGCGTGTCGCTGCTGCGGGCCGCCCTGGCCATGCAATCGGCGCGGCTGGTGTGGGCCGACGGCGAACCGCGCGAGGTCGGGCGCGACATGCGCTCGGGCGGCATCACGGGCATTCATCCCACGCGCGAAGGCCATATCTATCTCTCGGCCAACACCTCCCACTTCTGGGCCGCGCTGTGCCGGAAAACCGGCCTGGCCGAATTGCTCGAGACGGACCGCTACGACACGGTACGCAAGCGCGCCGTCCATCGCGACGAAATCGTCCCGAAGCTGCGCCGCGCGCTGCAAGCCCGCAGCGCGCTGGAATGGGAAGCATTGTTCGGCGATGAAGTGCCCTGCGCGGCCGCGCGCGCGCTGGAAGACATGTTCGACTTCCCCCAGGTGCTGGAAGAGGACATGATCTGCGCCTATGAGCACCCCGGCGTCGGGCGCTACCGCGGGTTCAAGCGGGCGATGACTTTCGGCCGCACGCCGGGCCCCGAACCCTTTGCCGCCCCCACCCTGGACCAGCACGGCGCCATCGTCAAAGCGGAAGCCGACCGTTTGCGCCATGAATGACGCCATGCCCGCATCCGCCCGGCCGCTGCCGCCGGCGCTGATTCCGAATTCCGCCGCGCGCCGAGGGCCCGTCAGCCCGGCGCCCCCCATGGCGTGCGACGCGCATCTCCACATCTACGACCCCGCGCATCCGGCGGCGGGGCCGACGCCTGAAAACGCCGGCGTGGAACAGTATCGGCGGCTGCAGGCGCTGCTGGGCCTGTCGCGCGCCGTGATCGTGCAACCCCGGCCCTACGGCACCGACAACACCGTTACCCTGCGCGCCATCGCGCAGCTCGGGCCGGCCCGGACCCGAGGCATCGCGGTCGTCGACAGCGACATCGGCGATGCCGCCCTGCAGGCGCTGCACGAAGGCGGCATACGCGGCATCCGGTTCAGCTTCCATGCGCCGAACACGAAGGCGGGCGGGTTCGAGGCGGTCGAACGGCTGGCGCGGCGCATCGCCCCCTTGGGCTGGCATGTGCAGCTGCACTGGACGGCCGATCAGATCGCGCGGCAACGCGATTTGCTGGAACGCCTGCCCGTCGCCATGGTCTTCGACCACCTGGGGCGCCTGCCGCCGGCCGACGGCATGGCGCATCCCGCGTTCGGCATCGTGCGCGCCCTGCTGGAGAGCGGGCGCGCCTGGCTCAAGCTGAGCGGCGCCTACCTGAATACGCGCCACGGCGTGCGCGGCGGCTACCATGACACCGACGCCGTCGCCCGCGCGTGGATCGAATCCGCGCCCGGCCAGCTGGTATGGGGTAGCGACTGGCCGCACGTGACCGAACCCGTCGACAAACCCGATGACACGGAATTGTTCGATCTGCTGTCGCGCTGGTGCGGCACGCAGGCCTTGCAACGGCAGATACTGGTGGACAACCCGGCGCGGCTTTACGGCTTCGCCGCCGATTGACCACTTTTTTCAACTGGATCTCAAGACACCAACGAGGCAATCATGATTCTGAAGAAAATCGCCCTGACCGGGCTTACCTCGGCCGCTCTGGCCCTCACCGGCATGCAGGCGCATGCCCAGGCGAGCGGCTACCCCGCCAAAACCATCACGCTCATCGTGCCGTTCTCGGCCGGCGGCGGCGCCGACAATGCCGCGCGCATTTTTGCGCAAGGCATGGAGGCCGTCAGCGGCCAGCCCGTCGTGGTCGAAAACAAGGCCGGCGCCAGCGGCTCCATCGGCGCCGGCCAGGTGGCGCGCGCGGCCCCGGACGGCTACACGGTCCTGTTCGACGCCTCGTCCTTTACGCTGAACCCCGTGCTGCGCAAGCTGCCCTATGACCCTAAAAAGGATTTCGTTCCGGTGTCGCAGGCCATCGTCGTGCCCAATATTCTGGTGGTCGCGCCCGGCTCGCCCTTCCAGACGCTGGGCGACCTGATCAAGGCCGCCAAGGCGGCGCCCAACGACCTCACCTATGCGTCCTACGGCCCCGGCAGCCTTGCGCAGATGGCGGCCGAACTGCTGAAGAAGGAAGCCGGCATCGAAATGGTCCACGTGCCCTACAAGGGCGGCGCGCCCGCCATGGTCGACGTCATGGCCGGCCACGTCGGCGCCTATTTCGCCAATGCGGCCTCCAGCCTGAACTACGTCACGACCGACCGCCTGCGCGCGCTGGCCGTCACGTCGACCAAACGCATGCCCGAACTGCCCAATGTGCCGACGGTGGCCGAAGCCGGGATCAAGGATTTCAGCGTGTACGAATGGAACGGCCTGTTCGTCCCGGGCGGCACGCCCGACGCCGTCGTGCAGAAACTGTATGAAATCGTGAAAGCGGCGCTGGCGCGTCCCGACATCACCGAGAAGCTGGCCCGGCTGGGCCTGACGCCGGTCGGCAGCTCGCCCGCCGAGTTCGCCGCCTTCCTTGCGGCGGAAGACGCGCGTTGGCGCGAAGTGGTCAAAGCGAATAACATTTCGCTGGACTGACCGCCCCCGCCGGCCCGGCTTTTCCGCAGAACCCGCCATGGCGCCCGGCGCCGGCGGGTTCTGCGCTTTTCATCACTGGACACAGCATGACCGATCACGACGACACAGATTATCAGAAGGGCCTGGCCACCCGCCGGGCGGTCCTGGGCGACGAATGGGTGGACCGCTCGCTGGCCCGCAGGACCGCCTTCACGGCCGAATTCCAGGAACTCATCACGCGCTACGCATGGCATGAGGTCTGGAACCGCCCGGGGCTGGGCCGCCAGACGCGCCGCATCATGGTGCTGAGCGTGACGATGTCCTTGGGGCGCTGGGAGGAATTCGAACTGCACGTGCGCGCCGCCCTGCGGGCCGCCGACGAATCGCGCCTGAGCCCGGACGAGCTCAAGGAAGTGCTGCTGCAAAATGCGATCTATGCGGGCGTACCCGCGGCGAACACCGCCTTCGGCCTCGCCCAGAAGATCCTCGACGAGATCGCCGCGGGCAAGTAGGAAAACCCGCCGGCCTTGACGGCTTCGGCGGGCGCACCGGCCGGCCCGTCCTAGCGCCGCGGCGGAAGATCGCGCGGCGGGTGGCCGTCGTACACGGGCAGGTATTGCCGCGGTATGGGCCCTTTGTTTCGCCCGCCCTGCTCGGACTGCTCCCAGGCATGGGCCAGGATCCCCACGGAGCGCGACAGGCAGAACAGGCCGCGCGCCAGCGCCGGCGGAAAACCGAGCTCGGCGTAGATGACCGCCGTGGCGCCGTCGATGTTCATCGGTATGGCCCGGCCCTTGCGTGACCGCAGTTCTGCTTCGATGGCCCGGGCGACCGCCGCATGGCGGCCCGCGACCACGCCTTCGGCCACGGCCTGGTCGACCAGCTCCAGCAGCCGGACCGCGCGCGGGTCGACCGGATGGAAGCGATGGCCGAAACCCGGCACGTACTTGCCGTGCGCGGCGATGAAAGCGTTCAGCCCCTTGCGGACGGCCAGGGACGGATCGAGTCCGGCGTCGGCATCGCCGACCATCCCCTCATACAGCGCCACCGCCTGCTCGCCCGCGCCGCCGTGCACGTCGCCCAGGACATTGACCGCCGAACCCATGGCGTTATTGAGGCTGACGCCGCAGGTCATCGCCATGCGGGAAATCGCGATGCTGGGCGCCTGCGGCCCGTGGTCGACGGCCGACATCAGCGCCGCTTCCAGCAGGGCGCCCTGCCCCGTGGCCGGCAGCTCGCCGCGCAGCATGAGCCAGATCATTTCCGCAAAGCCCAGGTTGCCGATCAGGTCCTGCGCGGCATAGCCGTGATACCGGATGCTGCCCGGCCGAATGTCCGAAATGCGGGTGCGCCACCAGTTCGCGCTTGCCCGGCCTTCCGGCGTCGTGGAATCGTTCATACCGCTCCTTCGTTCTTCATGGAGGCGATCTCGTCGCCCGTATAGCCCAGCTCCGCCAGCAGCTCCTCGGTGTCGCGGCCCAGCACCGGCGGCGGACCCTCGACCGACGGCGCCCGCCCGTCGACCTTGAACCCGCTGCGCACCACTTCGATGTCGCGCCCCACGCCGGGCGCCTGCGCGAAACGCCCTATCATGCCGCGCTCGCGCACTTGGGGATGCGCCAGGATTTCCTGCACCCCGTAGACCGGGCCCGCTGGAATGCCGTTCCCGGTCAGCAGCGGCCACCATTCCCGGGCGGGGCGGCGGGACAAGGCCGCTTCCAGCTGCGCCTTCAAGGCGGCGCGATTCTCCAGGCGCGCCTGCCGCCTGGAAAAGCGCTCGTCATCGATGAGTTCGGGCTTGCCGAGGACTTTGCACAAGGCCTCGAACTGCTCCTGCTTGTTGGCCGCGATGTTCAGCAATCCGTCGGCGGTATCGAACGTTCCAGAAGGGCTGGCCGTGAAATTGTCGTTGCCCATGGGGCGCGGAACGTGTCCCGCGTTCAGGTAGTTCGACACCACCCAGCCCATGGTCGCGATGACCGATTCCAGCATGGACACGTCGATGAAGCGCGCCTCCTTGCGGGACGGGTCGCATAGCTCGGCCACGAGCGCGAAGGCCGCCGTCAGGCCCCCTATGGTATCGCCGATGGGGTAGCCCACGCGATACGGCGCGGTGTCCGGATCGCCGGTGATGCTCATGACGCCGGACATGCCCTGGATGATCTGGTCATAGGCGGGCAGGCTTTTGAGCGGCCCCGCCTGGCCGAATCCCGAGATCGCGCAATAGACGAGCCCGGGCCGGCGATGGCGCAGCGTTTCGAATCCCAGTCCCAGCTTGTCCATGACGCCCGGCCGGAAGTTCTCGACGACGGCGTCCGCCGTCTCGACCAGGCGCAGGAAGAGCGCCTTGCCCTTGGCGCTCTTCAAGTTGATGGTGATGGAGCGCTTGCCGGCGTTCTGCGCCAGGAAGGACAGGCCCATGAGGCGGCCGTTCAGGTCGGCGTCGGCGCCCAGCTGGCGGGCGAGGTCGCCCGTGCCGGGCGTTTCCACCTTGACGACGTCCGCCCCCATCAGCGCCAGCTGATGGCAGCAGAAGGGACCGGCCAGCACGTTGGTCAGGTCGAGCACGCGGAGATGCTTCAGCGGTCCGGACATGGTCTTACTTGATTTGAATGTTGGCATCCGAGATGATCTTGGACCACTTGGCCGAGTCGTCGGCGATCAGGTCGGCGAACTCCCGCACCGAGCCGCCCAGCACCACGTTGCCCTCTTCCATGATGCTGGTGCGCAGCTTGTCGGTCTTGAGGACTTCGTTCACGGCCCGGTTGACGGTCTCGATGATGTCCTTGGGGGTTCCCGCCGGCATGATCAGGCCGGTCTTGGAAGCGGCCTCGAAGCCCGGCAGGGTTTCCGCCAGGGGCGGAACGTTGGGCAGCTGGGGAATCGGCTTCAGGGTGGTGATGGCCAGTGCCCGTATCTTGGGATTCTCCTGCTGCGCCATGACCGCCGGCGTCGACGCGAAGAAGGCGTCGATCTGGCCGCCCAGCAAATCGTTCATGGCCGGCGCCGCGCCCTTGTACGGCACGTGCAGGACGTCGATGCCGGCTTCGTGGGCGAAAAAGCGTCCGGTGATGTCCCCGACCGTGCCCGTGCCGGCATTGCCGACGGTCAGCCTGCCCGGATGTGCCTTGGCGAAATCCACCAGCTCCTGCACATTCTTATAGGGCTTGCCGGCCGCCACGATCAGCACCATGGGCTGCGAGGCGACCGAAACGACCGGCGCGAAATCCTTCGCGACATCGTAGGAGATGTTGCTGTACAGGTAAGGATTGATCGACAGATTGGAGGTCTGGCCCAGGGCCATGTTGTAGCCGTTGGCCGGCGAACGCGCCAGCATGCCCAGACCCACCGTCCCGCCCGCGCCGGGCCGGTTGTCCACGATCACGTTCCAATTGAACTTTTCCGTCAAGGCGTTGGCCACGAAGCGCGCCATGGTGTCGGTGCCGCCGCCGGGCGGGAACGGGACCAGCAGTTTCAGGACCTGCGTGGGATAAGCCTCGGCCGCCCGGGCGGCGGGCGTCGACGCCAGCACGCCCAGGGCCATCATGGATATGGCCGCGAATTTTCGAAAGTGCATCATCATGCCTCCTTGGAATTATGCTTCTGAAATGACAACTGCCGGGACCCGCCGGCGCTAAACCGGCAAGCCTTTTGCCCGCAGGACGGCATCGAACCGCTCCGGGTCCGACGTGCCTTGCTCGTTCGACATGCGTATGGCCTGCTCGCGCCGGAGATGGGCCTGCACGCGCGGCAGTAGCCCGGCGACTTCCTGCGCGGGCACGCATATCACGCCGTCGGCATCCCCCATGACCAGGTCGCCGGGCTGGACGACCAGCCCCGCGCAGGCGACGGGCGCGTTGATCCGGCCCGGCCCTTCCTTGCTGGGGCCCCGATGGGTGTGGCCCTTGGCGAAGACCGGCATCCGGCCGTCGGCCCATTCGACCAAGTCCCGTATGGCGCCGTCGATGACGAAGCCGCCGATTTTCCTGGCCAGGGCCGTCGTTCGCATGAGCCCGCCGACCAGCGCCTGGGTCAGGTCGCCGCCGCCGTCGATGACGACGATGTCGCCGGCTTGCGCCATCATGAGCGCTTTGTGGATCATCAAGTTGTCGCCCGGACGGACCTGCACCGTCAGCGCCGGCCCGCACAGAACCGCATGCAGGCTCTCGTGATAGGGCTTCAGGCCCAGGGCCCCGAGCGACCGGCCCATGCAGTCTCCCGCCACGGCGACGGGGACCGCGCGAAAGGCGTCGATCAGCGCCGGGGCCAGCGTGCGCGGCATTTCCTTGATGCCGTAGCCGGGCGGCCAGCTTCCGCTATCTGACATTCGTTGCTCCATGATCCGGTTGTTGCAGATTCTTCAGGTTGACGACCCGGTCGCGATCCAGGGTCCCGTGTTGCAAATAGCCGAGCACGTTCCGCACGGCGCCCACCGCCATGGCGGCCAGCGCGGCGTGGGTCGAACCGCCCACGTGGGGCGTCAGCACGACCTGGCTCATGCCGCGCAAGGGGCTGTCGAGCGCCAGGGGCTCGTCCACGGTCGTGTCCAGCCCGGCGGCGGCCAGGCGTCCGCTCGCCAGCGCTTCGATGAGCGCCTGCTCGTCCACCACCTCGCCGCGGGCGGTATTGACCAGGATGGACCCCGCCGGCAGCCGGGCGAGCTGTTCCGCGCCGATCAGCCCGCGCGTCTCGGGCGTCAAGGGGATGTGCAGGCTCAATACATTGGCCACGCCCAGCAAGGCGTCCAGGCCGGCCGCGCGCTCCACGCCCGCCGGGAAGCCGGCCGCGCCGGCGTAGGGGTCGTACGCCAGCACGCGCATGCCCAAGGCCTGGCAGAACGTCGCGACCAGGCGCCCGACCTGCCCGAACCCGACCAGGCCCATCGTCCGGCCCTTGAGCTCCAGCCCGTTCTGCAGCCGCGTCCAGCGCCCGGCGCGGATCTCGCCGTCCATGTGGGCGATGCCGCGCGCCGCCGACAGAAGCAGACCCAATGCCATTTCGGCAACGGACTGCGCATTGGCGCCGGGCGTGGAGAACACGGGGATGCCGCGTTCGGTGCAGGCCTCGACGTCGATGTTGCTGACGCCGACCCCGTGCTTGGACACCACCTTCAGGCTGTCGCAGGCGGCGATCGCGGCGGCGGACAAATCCACGGTGCGGGAGATGACCGCGTCGACCCGTTCTCTTTCCAGCACCGCCAGGACTTCGGCGGCGTCGGCCGCTCCCTCCAGGAAAAGCGTGCGGCAGCCCTCCTGATCCAGCAAGGCCTTGCCTTCCGGGCTGAGCGTGCGAGCGGTGACGAAAACGGTGTACGGCATCGTGGGTTTCCACTTGGTTGAACCGGGCGGCATCGCCCGCTGCATCGATTAGACGGGATCGTGATATAAACGTCTATTCGCTAATTTTGATGAAACGATAACCATGAGGAATGGGTTGAACATCGAGCTGCGGGATCTGCGCTATTTCGAGACGATCGCGGAACTCAAGCATCTCGGGCAGGCATCGGAGGCGCTGCATCGCACCCAGCCGGCGCTCACCAAATGCATCCACCGCCTCGAAGAAGCGCTCGGCGCGCCGCTGTTCGACAGAAAGGGGCGCGGCCTGGAGCTGACGGCCGTGGGCAAGGAGTTCTATCTGCGCGCGAAGAAAATACGGGAGGCCAGCGACCGCTATCTGAACGACATGGAGGATTTCATTGCCGGGTCGGCGGGGCGGGTGCGCATCGGCTGCGGGCCCATCACGGCGGACTATCTGCTGCCCCGCGTCTGCGCGCTGGCCTTGCGCCACGCGCCGAACGTGTCGCTCGACATCACCATCGGCACCAATTACGAGCTCAAGGAGGCCATCCGGCAGGAGCGGCTGGACATGATCGTGGGCGTCATTTCCGATGACGACGAGTTCATCAACCAGGGTTTCATCGACGACGTCGTGGTGGTGGCCGCAAGCGGGAAGCACCCCATTTTCGGCCTGCCTTCGGTAAGCCTGGAAGACCTGCTGGACTATCACTGGATACTGCCGTCGCCGCCGGTGCAAAGCCGGAAATGGCTGGACAGGGTGTTCGCCGTGAACAAGCTGCCCAAGCCGACGACGCACATCGAAGCGAACACGCTGCCTTCCATCCACGACCTGATCGCCGGCACCGAGCTGCTTTGCTTTTTATCGAGACTGACGCTGGATCACCCCAAGACCCGCGGACTGCTGAAAGAAGTCGAGCTCAAGGAAACCACCATGGTCCGCCAGCTGGGCATCACCTACCCGCAAGGCGCGCTCACCCCCGCCACGCGGCGCATCATCGAGCTGCTGAACCAGCACAACCAGGACGGCAGGCTGTCTCTCGGCGAGTGAGCCGGACTCAGCCGCTCCAGGCGCGCACTCTTCCGGTGTCGACATGCACGAAATTGCTGCCCGGGTAATAGCCCACGCCCCCCGCCCTGAGCTCCAGCGCCGCGTCGCGCAGCTCTTTGAGCGGCACGCCCGGAATGCGCAGGTCGACCGCCTTGCCGTCCATGTGCAGGCTGTGCCTGGCCACGCCGCCGCCGCGGGTGGTGCGCAGGCGCTCGTTGGTCTGGGGCGCCCGGTAGCCGGAAATGATCTGGTACGGCGACCTGGCCTTCAATGAGGCGCGCAATGCGTGCATGATGTCGTACAGGCCGGGGTCCATGCTGCCGATCAGGCCGGAATAGTGGTCGCGCAGGAAATGGTTCAGGTCCGTCAGGGCCTGCGGCACGTATCGGCTTCCCAGCGCATACGTCAGCTGGATTTTTTCACGCGTGTGGGTGTGGTCCATGGCCAGTTGGCGCGCGGACGGCGAACTCAGCGAGATTGCCCTGGCCACCATCGGGAAAGCGCCCAGCATGGCCGCGCCCGATGCGCTCGTCAGAAAACGCCTGCGCGCGATGTCGGTCTGAAATGTCATGATTGAACCGGACGGGCGTTGCGCAAAGCCTGCGCAAGGCGTGCGTCCTGCTGATAAATGTCGGGAAAAAAGTAGACTTTACCACCATCTTTGACGACCGCGGTGCTGTATGCGATCAGGACGGGAATGGGCTCGTCCAGCCGCAGCGTGCTGGACTTGCCTTTTTGCATGGCTTGGAGAATCCGTTCTTCCGTCCAGTCGGGCCGGTTTTGCAAGACGAAGCGGGCGAGCGCCACCGGGGATTCGATGCGGATGCAGCCATGGCTGAAGTCGCGCCGCGCGCGTGCGAACAACTGGGGCGTGGGCGTGTGGTGCAGATAGATGTTCTGGTCATTGGGAAAGATGAATTTGATGTCGCCCAGGGCGTTGCGCGGGCCCGGCCGCTGGCGGATGCGCCATTCCCCTCTTTGCACCGCATCAATGGCCTCGCCCGACAAGCTGTCGACCACCGCGCCGTCCGGAGTGACGAACTCGAACCCCTGCTGGGTGAAGTATGCGGGATCGCGGCGCAGCCGGGGCAGCGTTTCGCCGCGCGCGATCGACCGGGGAACGTTCCAGTACGGACTGAATTCGATGAAGCGCATGTCCTCCAGGAAAATCGGGGTCCGGGTGTCCAGCGCGCGCCCCACCACGACGCGCATCTCCAGCTTCAGTTCAACGCCCTCCCCGCGCAATTCGTAGGCGCGCAAGACGAACTCGGGGATGTTCACTACGACCATGCGCGGCGCATACAGCAAGGGCGTCCAGCGCAGGCGCTCGAGCGTCAGCGCCATCTGTTCCACCCGCTGCGCCGGCGACACGTTCAACTGCGCCAGGGTGCCGGCGCCGAGGACGCCGTCCGGCTCCAGGCCGTGGCGCGCCTGGAAGCGCCGCAGGCCCTCCACCAGCATGCCTTCGTACAGGTCCCCCGGCACCACGGCGACCGGCAAGTCGCCCAGCGCGGCAAGGCGCGCCGCAAGCACGGGCAGGCCGCCGTAGCGTTCCCCTGGCTTCAGCGAGCGGGCCGGCAGCGGCGGCAAGGGCGTCCGCCACGCGGGGTGGTCGCCCATGGCGCGATAGGCGTTCATGGCCGAGCGAATCGCCGCGTACATGGGAACGCGCGGCTCGGCGCCATCGAGCGCCTCGGCGAGACGCCCGGCCCGGCGCGCCTCGAGAATGTAGGTGCGCGCATCGAAACGGTTCGGCGGAGGGGCCTTGAACCGGTGCTTCAGGACCTCGGGGCTGAGGCGCCCGTGGGTCAGGTCGGTCAGGTAGCGTTCGAGCGCGGCCGTCAGGGCGGCATCCAGCCGTGCCAGCGCATCGGGCGCCGGGGGGCGCTGCGATGCGTTCTTGATCGCTTGCGCAAGCTCCGCGGCGCCGTAGTCGCGGGGATTCAGGCCCTGGGATTCCGCGTCGGCCAGCGTGCTGACGGCGACCTGCGCGTCGGAGGACGGCGCGGAGCCTATGAACCATGATGGCATGGGTTCTGTGCCGGGCATGATGGCCGGCGGTTCAACGGCAAACGCTCCCGCAGCGGGCGGTTCGGCGGGAGGTATTGCGGCGGCCGGCGACCCGGCGGCCGGCGATCCGGCGGCCGGCGATCCGGCGGCCGGGGCGCCCGTGGTTGCCGCGGCGATTGCGTCGACGGAAAGAACGGGCGCGGCGAAGAAGAACGCGGATGCTGCCAGCGCGCCGGTGAGCAGGAAGGAAAGACGGAATCTCTTCATGTCGTGTCCGAAGAATGGGCTGTGTCGATTGTCCCATAAGCGTCGGGCCCGACGCATGAGGAAGAGGCGTGCGGGTTAGCGTTTGTTAACGCGGGCGAGCCGGCCGAGCAAGATCCGAATGCGGCAGTCAATATTTGGGCTGATCGGCCATCGAAACACCATCCGCCCCATTCCGCGCGTGAACGCCGGAATCACCGGCCTGCAGCGGCTTGGCGCCTTGCGCATGCGAGCCATGCTTCGAAGCGTAGTTCCAGGTGAACTCCGCGCCCAGCAGAAAAATCTGCGAAGCATAATAGACCCAGATCAGCACCACCACCAGCGAGCCCGCCGCCGTCAGAGAGGAAATGGCCGAGCTCTTGCCCACATACAGACCGATCAGCACCTTGCCGATTTCGAACAGGATCGCGGTGACGAACGCGCCGATCCACACGTCGCGCCAGGCGATGCGGGCCTGGGGCATGAACTTGAAGATGGCGGCGAACATCACCGTCATCATCGCCAGCGACACCGCGGTGTTCAAGGCCTGCAGCACCAGCTCCCAGCCGGGCAGCAGACCGACGCCCCAGCGGCCCAGCGCACCGAAGATGGCGCTCACGATCAGCGACACCAGCAGCAGGAAAGCCAACCCCAGCACGAGGCCGAAAGAAAGCAGGCGAGCGCGCAGGGTGTTCCAGACGCCGGATATTTTTTCGCGCGCCGGCACTTTCCAGATGCGGTCCAGCGCCCGCTGGAGCTCCGCAAAGACGGTGGTGGCGCCCACCGTGAGCACCACGACGCTGATGAGGGTGGCGATGGCGCCTTGCTTGGGTTCGTCGGCGCCTTTCAAAAGCGTTTCCACGCCCTGCGCGCCCTCCCGCCCCACCAGGCCGCTGACCTGGCTCATGATCTCACCGCGCACGGCATCTTCGCCCCATACCGCCCCGGCAACGGCAATCACGATCAGCAACAGCGGAGCGATGGAGAATATGGTGTAGAAAGCGACCGATGCGCCCATGCTCGGCGCTTCGTCGTCCATCCAGGCGGTGACGGAATCCTTGACCAGATCGAAGAAGTGCTTGAATCGCATCGGCGGCTCCCGTTGTTGTGGCCGTCTTCAGCATATATCATGCCAGTACTCGAATCATGGGTATCGACATGCAAGACGGAATCGGATTGGCGATCAGGCCACTGGACGGCGTTTCGTTCTCCGCCTACGGGTGGATGCTGGGCAAGCCTTATCCGGCGGGCGGCGAGACGCCGTGTTTCTCGAATGCGGCCACGGATTTTTGGCGCGAGCATCTCTTCGATCCGGGGCCGGGCGGCGAGCACGAGATACTCTGGGTCAATTATCGCAGCCGGGACCCGCGGGTAGGCAGCCTGGAAACGCATCTGCTGACGCAGCAGGCCATCATTCCGCTTACCGGCGAGATCATCCAGGTCGTCGCGTCAAGCGGCCCCGATGGCCGCCCGGATCCGTCTTCCATCGCGGCGTTCAGCATTCCGCCCGGGCAGGGAATATGCATGCGGCCGGGTTGCTGGCATGCCACACGCGTACGTGAAGGCCAGGCAAGCTGCGTGATGCTGACTCGCCGTTCCACGACGCTGGATCTCGTGGGGCATCTGCGGGATGGAAATCCCATGCATGAATCGGTGATTTCGGCGGTGCCGGGCGTTATGCTGGCAATTTGACTCGCCCCAACCGATATTCCCATGCCACCGCAAACCCCGACCCGTCCGGAAAACCGCGGCGCGGCGCCTCTGGCGCGCCGGCCCACCAGCCTGTGATTCCCATGCACCCCGCCCCAGATCCCTCGATACTCACCACCGAGGAAGTCGCCCGCCTGCTGGATACCGACGTGGACGACGGCCTGACGGCCGCGGCCGCGGCCGAACGCCTGGCGCGCGACGGCCGCAACGAACTCCGCGCCGCGCCGCGCATTCCCACCTGGCGGCGCCTGCTGGGCCAATTGCGCGATCCCTTGATCTACCTGCTGTTCGCCGCCGCCGGCATTTCCCTGCTGGCCTGGATGGCGGAGGGCATGGAGGGGGCACCCATCGATGCGCTCGTCATCACCGGCATCATCCTGATCAACGCCCTCCTCGGCCATGCCCAGGAAGCCAAGGCCGAGAACGCGGTCGCGGCCCTGGCCAAGATGACGGCCGCCACGGCCTCGGTGCTGCGGGACGGCCAAGTCCAGCGGATACCGGCGGCGGAGCTGGTGCGCGGCGACATCCTGGTGCTCGGCGAAGGCGATGCGGTGGGCGCGGACGCGCGCCTGCTGCGGGCCTCGGCGCTGAAGGCCCGCGAAGCCGCGCTGACCGGCGAGAGCCATGCGGTGCTCAAAGAGGCTGCCACCCTGGGGGAACCGCTGCCCTTGGCGGACCGGACCAACATGGTCTTCAAAGGCACGGCCATCGTCGAAGGCACGGGCCACGCCATCGTCACCGCCACGGGCATGGGCACCGAGATGGGCATGATCGCCGGCATGCTGGACAGCGCGCGCGAAGAGTCCACGCCCTTGCAGAAAGAGATCGGGCGGGTCGGACGCATGCTGGGCCTTGCGGTCATCGCCATCGCCGCGATCGTCGTGGCGGCGACCTTCGCCGTCCATGGGGCGCGCAATGCGTCGGACGCCATCAACATCTTGCTGCTCGGGGTGTCGCTCGCGGTCGCGGCCGTGCCCGAAGGCCTGCCCGCCATCCTGTCCGTCGTGCTGGCTTTGGGGGTGCAGCGCATGGCGCGGCACCAGGCCGTCGTCAAAAAGCTTTCCTCCGTCGAAACACTGGGATCGGCGTCGGTCATCGCGTCCGACAAGACCGGCACCCTGACCCGCTCCGAAATGACCATACAGCGGATCGCGACCTTCTCCGGCCAAGTCCATGCGAGCGGGGTCGGCTATGCGCCGTCCGGGCGGCTCGAGCACGAGGGCGCGGAGCTGTCCGGCGGCGCCCTGCTGGCGGAAAGCGCGGCCGTGCTGCTGGGCGGCAGCCTGGCCAACAACGCCGGGCTGCGGCGGCTCGATGACGGCTCATGGGAAATCCAGGGCGACCCGACGGAAGCCGCTTTCCTGGTGGCCGAACGGAAACTGCCGGCATGGCGGGGCGGGGTTCCGGCCTGCGAATACCGCCTGCGGCGCTTCGAGCGCATCGGCGAGATCCCGTTCAGCTCGGAACGCAAGATGATGTCCACGCTGGAGATCGACCATGAGCGGAACGACACGATCCTGCTCGTGGCCAAGGGCGCGCCGGATACGCTGCTCGAGCGCTGCGATCGCGTGCAAAAAGGCAGCGACGCCGTCCCGCTGGACGACGCGACGCGCCGGCGCATCCTGGCGGACGTGGATGCGCTGTCCGACGCCGCCCTGCGCACCTTGTCGGTCGCCTATCGCGAGCTGGAGCCCGGCGAGCATCCGGAAGACGCCGCCAATCTGGAGAAAAACCTCGTCTTCGCCGGCACGGTGGGCATGATGGACCCGCCGCGCGAGGAAGCGGCCGCGGCCATCGGCGAAGCGCGCCGCGCCGGCATCCGCGTGATCATGATCACCGGCGACCACCCCCGCACCGCCGCGCGGGTCGCGGCCGACCTGGGCATCGCGCCGGCCGGCGCCCGGGCGCTGACCGGCGCCGAACTCGACACCCTGAGCGAGCCGGCGTTCCGGGAGGCCGTGCGCCAAAGCGCCGTCTACGCCCGCGTGGCGCCGGCGCACAAGTTGCGCATCGTCGATGCCCTGCAGGCCGACGGGTGCATCGTGGCCATGACGGGCGACGGCGTCAACGACGCGCCCGCGCTGAAAGCCGCGGACATCGGCATAGCCATGGGCGTGAACGGCACCGAAGTCACCAAGGAAGCGGCAAAGATGATATTGGCGGACGACAATTTCGCCACCATCGTCCATGCCGTGCGCGAGGGCCGCGGCATCTTCGACAACATCCGCAAATGCCTGCGCTACCTGCTGTCCTCGAACATGGGCGAAGTCCTGACCATATTCCTGGGCGTCGTGCTCGCCGGCACGATAGGGCTGACGACGGCAAGCGGCGCCGTCGTGCTGCCGCTGCTGGCGACGCAGATACTCTGGGTCAATCTGATCACCGATTCGGGGCCGGCGCTGGCCATGGGCATGGATCCGGAAATCGACGACGTCATGGCCCGTCGCCCCCGGCCTTTGCACGAACGGGTGATAGACGCCCGCATGTGGGCGGGCGTGCTCGGAACCGGCATGACCATGGCCGCCGTGACCCTGCTGACGCTGGACATGCATTTGCCGGGCGGCCTGGTCGAAGGCGATGAAGACATCGCCACCGCCCGCAGCGCGGCCTTCACCACCCTGGTTCTCGCGCAGCTGTTCAACTGCCTGAACGCCCGCTCCGAAACGCTCAGCGCCTTCCGCCACCTCTCCGTGAATCCTTGGCTGTGGGCCGCGATCGGCATATCGGCGCTGGCGCAGATCGCCGTGGTGAACGCCGATTTCCTGAATGTGGCCTTTGGCACAGTGCCGCTGGAAGCCGCGCAATGGCTGTGGTGCGTCGCGCTGGCCAGCGTCGTGCTGTGGGCCGCCGAACTAAGGAAACTGGCCGTCCGCCGCTTGCGGCCTGCCAGCGCTGACAGGCGCTAGAGCGCCCGCGTGCAGTGAAAGTGGAGCATGCTCGGGCGCACCGCAATGCCACCCGGCAAGTGCTGCGTTGCCGAAGGCCATGCGGCGCCGGGGCAACCCAGCGTCGGGTTGAGATCACGAAGCAAACACCTGCTCGATGGAATCGGCATCGATAAGCCGGGCCCACATGCCCGGCTTCTCACTGATCAACATGATCCGGGATTTGCTCAATGGCCGTGCTGTGCTCCAGCCGAAAAAGCAGCCCCGCCAGGTTCCTATCGGGCAGGCCCGCCCAGTCCAGGTCCCGCAGCCAATCGGCCTCCAGCACGCAAGCCAGCGGGCCGCGCAGCATCTGGGGGGTGGAACACGCGACCATCGCGACAATTACGCATGGACGGCGCGGCGTCAGGTCGGAAGAGCTCCCTCAGCACCTGGCAGCCGTGTCAACAACCCCTACAGGGTGGCCTTGAATTCCACGCTGCGGCCGGTGTCTTCGGTCCAGGCGAAGCGCATGTCGCCGCCTTGCGGCGGGCTCACGGTGAATCGCAAATACGGATTGGCCGCCAAGGAACGGTAGTACTTGGCCCTGAGCAGCACGCGGCCGCCGAGGGTCGCTTCGAAGGCGTCGATGATGCGCAGCGGCGGCGTATCGCCGTTGGCGTCCGTGGCCAGGCCGGTATCCATGGGATGATTGATCATGGTCAGGAACTCACCGGGCGCACCCGGCTTCCAGCCCTTGGGCAGGCGCACCCTGGACTGCATTTCCGCCGAGCGTTCGCCGCGCCCCGCGGGCGCGATGCAGCCGCTGGCCGTCACCCGAACCGCACGTTCCGCCACGATGACCCGCCCGTCTTCGGTCGTGGCCACGACCACGACCGGCTGGGATTCGCTGAGGCGGATCCGGGTGGCCAGCTTGACCAGGCCCGCGTCCTCACTGAATTCATACGAGGCGACTTCGGGCGTCGGGTTGCGGGTTGCGTACACGTCGAGAGAACGGATACGGCCGCCCCGCCCCGCCAGGCCGGATTCGATGGACAGCGGCACCGATGACCCGTCTTCGGCCACCAGCGGCAAGTCCAGCTTGACGCCCTCGGCCGTTACCGGGCGGCCGCCTATTTTCTTGCGTATGGCCTCGATCTTCTGCGCCTCCTGGGCCCGGGCGGCCGGCAGCGCCGCGCCAAAGGCCAGGGCCCCCAGCGCCGACAGCATGGCTTTGCGGCGCAAGGGCGAGGAAAGTTCGGAAGTTGGTGCTGAAAAATATGTCATGCCCGTGATCATGTAGATGGATGCGACGCGCGGAAGGTGGCCAGGCGCGCGCCGGCGACGATGGCCGCACTGGCGATCATGGATCCATACGCCAGCGTGGTCAAGCCCGTGAGGCCCTGGCCGATGGAACAGCCCAGCGCGAGCGCGCCGCCGATGCCCATCATGGCGCCGCCCGACAGGTAGCGCAACATCTGCCGGGGTGAATCGAAGCCCTGCAGGCGATATTGCCCGCGCAGCGCGGCCGCCAGCGCCGAGCCGGCCAAAACGCCCAGCACGATCGCGACGCCGAAGCTCAGGCTGGCGCCGGTCGCGATCATCGCGTATTGGATCGTCTCGCCGATGGGCGCGACGAAAGTGAGCGACGCCAGCGGCACGGGGTCGAATTCATCGGCGCCCAGCCGCCCCGTCGCCCACCATCCGGCAACCACCAGGCCGCCGATGACGGCTCCGCCGGCCAGATCGGCCCGCCCATGCCGCCAGCCGCCTTTGCGGACCGCGAAGCCGGCCAGCGCCAGCACCAAGGCCGCCACCACGATGTGGCGCGGCATGCCGTCGGGCACCGCAATGCCGGACGGGCTCAGCAGGCTCAGTTCGGAAAGCCGCAAGCGCAGCGGCGCGATGACGCCGGTCAGGGCCATATAGGCCGCGACGCCCAGGCACATCAAGACCATGAGGGACCGCAGATTGCCCTGCCCCAGCAAGACCAGCGCCCGCGCGCCGCAGCCGTTGGCAAGCACCATGCCGTAGCCGAACATCAGGCCCCCCAAGGGCAGCAGCAGCCAGGAAAACGCGGGCGCCATGTAGAGCGACCGGCCGATGTCGACCCAGCCCGCCAGGACGAGCAGATGCGTGCCGAGCAGCGCAACGGCCAGCGCCAGCGCAAACGCCTGGAGCTTGTAGCCTTCGGTCTTGCCCCAATGCTCCTGCAGCCCGCGATGCAGGCAGAATCCGGTGATCTGCCCGGCCGCGCCGAAGGCCAGCCCGATGGCAAAGCCGGCCCACAGCACGAGTTCAACATTCGACATAGCCGTCCCGCTTCCCTTGCAGGCCCTAAGCCTTGCACGGTTTTCCGATCACGCGCGCGTACCCCATGTATCCAGCGCAATCGCGTTATACCATGCGACGCCATAGTCGGCTTCGAGCTTGCGGAACTCGGCGCTCGCTTCCTTCGGGCTGACGCCGCCGGAGTCCTTCACTTCGATGAGCTTGCCGTCTTCGACGCCATACACGCCGGCCACCGAAATGCCGTAGTCGGGGGCGATCAGGCTATAGCAGGTATTGGCGAAGGACGCGGCCGCGGGAGCCTTGCCGGCAAGGGCGTTCACGATCGCGGCGGCGGCCACCTTGCCCTGGGCGTTGGCGGAGAATCCGGATTTGGGCATGGGCGCCGCAATGGTTGCGTCGCCGACCACGTAGATGTCGGGCACCAGCGAAGACTCGAAGGTCTCGGGCTTGACCGGTACCCAGCCGCTGTCGTTGGTGACGCCCGCGAGCTGGGCGATGGCGCCGGCTTTCTGGGGCGGCACGATGTTCAGCACGTCGGCCTGGTGCGTCTGGCCGAATTCGGTCTCCACCACGCGCTTGGCCGCGTCCACGCGCACCACCTTGCCGTCCTTGGACATCGGTACCCATTCGATCATGTCGCCGTAGAAGCGCTTCCAGCCGTCCTGGAAAAGACCTTGCTTGGAAAAGGCGTCTTTCGCGTCGAGAATGATGATCTTCGATTTGGGCTTGTGGGCCTTGAAGTAATGGGCAACCATGCTGACCCGCTCGTAGGGCCCGGGAGGGCAGCGGAAGGGGTTGGGGGGCGAGGTCAGGATGAAGACTCCGCCGTCGGGCATGGCTTCCAGCTGCTTCTTCAGCGTCAGCGACTGTTCCCCGGCCTTCCAGGCATGCGGGACCAGCCTGGACGCGGCTTCGTCATAGCCCTCGATGGCGCCCCAGCGGAAATCGACTCCGGGGGAAAGCACCAGTTTGTCGTAGGATAGCGTCCGGCCCCCCGCAAGGCTGACTTTGCGGGCGCCGGCATCGACGCCGTTGGCGAAGTCATGGATCACGTCGACGCCCAGGCTGCGCAGTTCGTCGAAACCATGGGCCTGGGCATCGAAAGTGCGCAGGCCGCCAAAATACAGGTTGGTGAAGGGGCAGGTGATGTAGCGTTTCAAGGGCTCGACCAGCGTGACGTCGATGGCCGGGTTGCGGCGCTTGATGTATTTCGCGGCGGTCGCGCCGCCGAATCCGCCGCCGATCACGACGACGCGGCCGGCGGACTGCCGTGCGTAGGCAGGCAGGGCGAGGAGGACCGCGCCGGCGGCGCCTGCCTTGCCGACCGTCTTCAGCCACTGGCGGCGGGATGCTTTTACGGAGCTGCTCATTTCGATGGGTCCTTTTTGTTCTCTTGCGCTTTGATTTCTGAAAAATACTTCGCCAAGGCATGGATCTGGGCTTCGGTATAGCCTTTCGACAGACGGTTCATGATGGTGGTGCCCGCCGGGGGGGCGTCGGACCGGAATGCGATGAGCTGTGAGCGCAGGATGCTTTCGGGGCGGCCGGCGATGGAAGGTATGCCGCCCGGCGAGCGGCCGTCGGTGCCATGGCAGTTGGCACAGGAGGCCGCGAGGATGGAGACGTCGAAGGTGGTCTGAGCCGCGGCGGCGGCCGGCGACAATGCGAGGCCGGCCAGCGCGGCGGCCCACAGCACGCTGGCGGACGCCAGCTTCTGAGCGATATGCATGATTCCCCTGTAACCTTATGTATGTTGGTGGACGAAATGGTAGCGGGCCGCTACATTTCTTCAAAAGACCTTTTTGGCTTTTGTTTATAACTTCAGGTTTTATGGGGTGAAGGCGGCCGTGGGAGGCGGTTTCTCGCGGGGCTTGCTTGCTGACCGCTGTGCCGTTGTTGTATTTTTGGCGGCCTGCTATGTGTGGTTGCCGTGCCGTTGTTTGATTTCTTTAGACGGCCTGCCAGGTGCCAAGCGGGTGCTGTTGCTCCCGTGACCCGGTCCCGCTGCGCTGGACTGCCCGGCCAAAGCCCGCCTGGCGGGGCGGTCGCAGAACTCGCCCGCCCGGCTAATCCTGAAAAGCGCCCAGCTTCGCCGCATTCAAGATGGTGATCTCCCGCCCATTGACCTGGATGAGCCCATGGGCCGCCAAATCATGCAGGATGCGGGAAAAATGCTCCGGGGTGAGATTCAGCCGCGAAGCGATGACCGTCTTGCTCGTCGACAACCGGAACTTGTGTCCGTCCTCGCACTGCTGGTCCTTCAGCAAATAACCGATGACGCGTTGCGTCCCCGAACGCAGGGAATACGCCTCGACGTCGCCCATCAGCGAATGCAGCCGCTGGCTCAGGCTGGCCAGCATCTTGCGCGCGAAGCCCGGCTGGCGTTCGATGCCGTTGAATATCACGTCCTTGCTCACGTGCAGCAGCATCGTGTCGGCCAGCGCCTGCGCCGAGACGATGTAGTTCCTTTCCATGAACATCAGCGCTTCGCCGAAGCTGTCGCCCGGGCCGATGATGCGCACCACTTTTTCATCGCCGCCGGGCGACACGAACATCAGCTTGATCTGCCCATAGACGACGGCATGCAGCCCGACGCAAGGCTCGCCCCGGCGGAACAGCACTTCACCGCGCGCGATCTGGACTTCCGTCGTGCCCGAGGCCAGGGTGTCGAGCTCCGACTCCGACAAACCCGAAAACAAAGGTAACCTTGCCAAAAAATCCTGAGTTCGTGCCTTGCCTGTCGTCATATTGCTAGAATCCTGTAACGGTATTGTTGCCATGCTATCGTGATCAAAATCCTGTTCAACATCGCTGGAACGCTGGCCTTGATCCTGGGCATACTGGGCATATTCCTGCCACTGCTGCCCACGACGCCCTTCCTGCTGCTTGCTTCGGCCTGCTACCTGCGCGGGTCCGAACGCCTGCACCGCTGGCTCCTGGGGAACCGGGTGCTGGGACAATACCTGTCAAACATCCAGACCGGCCAGGGTATCCCCATGCGGGCCAAGGTCTTTACCCTGATCCTGATGTGGCTTTCTCTGGCCGTCTCGGCCTGGTACGTGCCGCTGCCCTGGGTCCGCCCGCTGCTGCTGATTCCCGGCATAGGCGTCAGCTACTACCTGCTCCGGATGAAGACCCTGCCGCGCTCCCCGAAACAGCCTAGATGAGCTTGGAATAGGTCGACACCGTCGGCTGCCCCAGGTATTTGTCGAACACCATGCCGATGGCCCGCACGAACAGCCGTCCCTTTGCTGTAATGGCGATGCCTTCGGCGTCCAGTTTCATCAATCCGGCCTCCTGGAAGGGGGCGAGCTTTTCCAGCTCCGCCTCGAAGTACGAGTTGAATTCGATGCCATGCCGCGCGTTGAGATCGGAAAAATCCAGCGGCATGCTGCACATCAGCGTCATGATGACCTCGCGCCGCAGCAGATCGTCGGCGGAAAGGTCGCAGCCGCGCTCGATGGGCAGCTTGCCTTCGTCGAGATACTGGTAATAGGCGTTGATGCTGCGCACCGACTGGCTGTAGGACGCCCCTACCTTGCCGATGGCCGACACGCCGAATCCGATCATGTCGCACTCCGCCCGGGTCGTGTAGCCCTGGAAATTGCGGTGCAGGCTTTTTTCCAGGCGGGCCTTGTTCAGCTCGTCGTCCGGCTTGGCGAAGTGGTCCAGGCCGATATACACATAGCCGGCATCCAGCAGGCGCTGCGTCGACATCAGGAAGATCTGCAGGCGCTCTTCGGCGGAAGGCAGGTCCTCGGCCTTGATGAGCCGCTGGGCCTTGAACCGGCTGGGCAGGTGCGCATAGTTGTACAGCGCGATGCGATCGGGCGAAATCCGGATCACGTGGTCCAGGGTGCGCGCGAAACTGGACAGCGTCTGCTTGGGCAGGCCGTAGATCAGGTCGGCGTTGACCGATTCGAACCCGGCCTTGCGGCTGGCTTCCAGCGCCCGTTCGACCATGATGAGCGGCTGTATGCGGTTGACCGCCGCCTGGACGTCGGGGTCGAAGTCCTGGATGCCGAAGCTGGTCCGGTTGAAGCCCAGGCCGGCCAGCATGGACAGCGTGGCGTCGTTGACGGTGCGCGGGTCGATCTCGACGCCCAGTTCGGCGTCGTCGGTGAATTCGAAATGGCGCCGGATGGAAGCCATGAGCGAGGTCAGCTCGCTTGCGCTGAGGAAGGTCGGCGTGCCCCCGCCCAGGTGCAGCTGCGCGGTCTCGCGGTCGTCGCCCAGGCGGGCGCCCACGAGCTCCATTTCCTTGTCGAGGTATTGCAGATACTGGGCCGCCCTGCCGTGGTCCTGGGTGATCACCTTGTTACAGGCGCAGAAATAGCAAAGCTGCTCGCAGAACGGCAGATGGACGTAGACCGACAGCGGCGGCCGGGCCGGCGCGCGCGCCCGGACATCGAGATAGGCCAGGTAGTCTTGTTCGGTGAAGCCGGAACGGAAGCGGTCGGCGGTGGGGTAGGACGTATAGCGCGGCCCGGATTTGTCGAAGCGCCGGATCAGCCCTTCGGAAATTTCTATTTCAGGAAAAACGGCGGCATTCCCGCCGGCCAAGGGTTCGTAGGCATTCATTGCCTTTCTCCGATCGTGCCGGCCCGCCGCCCATGAGATGCGCATGGCGGACGAATGCCGGCTTGAATAGCACATTGTGCAAGCATGCCGGAAAATCGGTCTTGACGTAAGTCAAAGCCATACCCGGTATGGAAAACAATAGCTTTCGCGAGCCTTAACGAAACATATCGTATTATTGAGGCTAGATTCACGCAAACTCACACCATCCCGCCCTGATGCCGCTCGTATTCGTCCTTGCCCTGCCCTTCGCAGGCAGCATCATCGCTGCGCTGTTGCCGTCCAACGCGCGCAAACTCGAAGCATGGCTGGCCGGCGCGATCGCCCTGATCTGCCTGGCCATCGTATTTGCACAATTGCCGCAAATGTTCAACGGCCACGTCGTCAAGACGGTGCTGCCCTGGATGCCCGGTTCGGGCGTGGACTTCACCCTGCGCATGGACGGCTACGCCTGGCTGTTCTCGGTCATCATCACGGCCATGGGTGCGCTCATCGTTCTATATGCGCGCTATTACCTCTCTCCACAAGACCCCGTCCCGCGCTTTTTTTCGTTCTTCCTGGCCTTCATGGGTTCGATGCTGGGCGTGGTCCTGTCGGGCAACCTGATCCAGCTCGTCATCTTCTGGGAACTCACCAGCCTGTCGTCCTTCATGCTGATCGCCTATTGGCATCACCGCCTGGACGCCCGGCGCGGCGCGCGCATGTCGCTCACCATCACCGGCGCCGGGGGGCTGTGCCTGCTGGGGGGCGTGCTGATGATCGGCCACGTGGTGGGCAGCTATGACCTCGACAAGGTCCTGGCCGCCGGCGACGTCATCCGCACCCATCCCTGGTACATGGCCATACTCGTCCTGGTCGCGCTGGGCGCCCTCACCAAGAGCGCCCAGTTTCCCTTCCACGTCTGGCTGCCCAACGCCATGGCGGCGCCCACCCCGGTCTCGGCCTACCTGCACTCCGCCACCATGGTCAAGGCCGGCGTATTCCTGCTGGCGCGCTTCTGGCCCATTCTGGCGGGCACCGAGGAATGGACCTGGATCATCGGCGGCGCCGGGCTGTGCTCGCTGGTGCTGGGCGCCTACGCGGCCACCTTCCAGATGGACATGAAAGGCGTGCTCGCCTATTCCACCATCAGCCATCTCGGGCTCATCACCCTGCTGCTGGGCATGGACAGCAAGCTGGCCCTGGTGGCGGCGCTCTTCCACATGATGAACCATGCCACCTTCAAGGCATCGCTGTTCATGGCCGCCGGCATCGTCGACCATGAAACCGGCACGCGCGACCTCAGCCGGCTGTCGGGGCTGTATCGCAGCATGCCCCTCACCACCGCGCTGGCCCTGGTCGCGGCCGCCTCCATGGCCGGCGTGCCGCTGCTCAACGGCTTCATCTCCAAGGAAATGTTCTTCGCCGAGACGGTGTTCGTGACCGGCAACTGGTTCAGCCGCGTGGGCCTGCCCACCGCCGCCGTCATCGCCAGCGCGTTCAGCGTGGCCTATTCGCTGCGCTTCGTGATGCAGGTCTTCTTCGGGCCCATTCCGCGCGACCTGCCGCGCGCGCCCCACGAGCCGCCCAAGCTCATGCTGATCCCCAGCGCCGTCCTGGTGTTCACCTGCCTGGTCGTCGGCATATTCCCCAGCTACACCGTGGGCCTGTTCCTTCACAATGCCGCGCAGGCCATACTGGGGCCGGAAGTTCCCGTCTACGACTTGCGCGTCTGGCACGGCTTCAATCTGCCGCTGCTCATGAGCTTCATCGCCCTGCTGGGCGGCATCGTGCTGCTGTGGCTGCTGCGCCATCGGCACCGTTCCCGCCCCGGGATGGCGCCCTTCATCTACCGCTTCGACGGGCGCCGCGGCTTCGAGACCATACTCGAAGGCCTGGACACGCTGGCCGCCTTCCTGCTGGACCTGACCCGCTCCCCGCGCCTGCAGCCGCAGTTGCTGCTGATCGTCGTCGTCACCTTCGTCGTGGCCATGCTGCCGCTCACCGCCGGCGGCTGGCTCAAGCCCGAACTCCATACCCCGGTGAACCCCTTCTTCGCGCTCATGTGGGTGGCGGGCGCCGCCTGCGCCATCGGCGCCGCCCGGCAGGCCAAGTACCACCGGCCCGCCTCGCTGCTGCTGACCGGCGGTGCCGGCCTGATCACCGCGCTCACCTTCGCCTGGCTGTCCGCGCCCGACCTGGCCCTGACGCAGCTTGCGGTCGAGGTCGTCACCGTGGTGCTCATCCTGCTGGGGCTGCGCTGGCTGCCGCCCCGGGTGGAAGGCGACGACGAGCAGCCGCCGCCGCTCACCAGCTCGCTGCGCGCGTTCGTGCGGCGCTTCCGCGACCTCATCATCGCGATCATCAGCGGCGCCGGGCTGACCGCCATCGCCTACGCCGTGCTGACCCGGCCGCGCCCGCAAGGCATTTCATCCTTTCTGGTCGAACAGTCCCTCCCGCTGGGGGGCGGCGCCAACGTGGTCAACGTCATCCTGGTGGACTTCCGCGGCTTCGACACCTTCGGCGAGATCACCGTGCTGGGCATCGTGGCGCTGACCGTCTACGCCCTGCTGCGGCGCTTCCGCCCGCCCCTGGAAACCATGGCGCTGCCCAAGGCGCGGCAACGGCTGCCGGCCGGCGGCAGGCTGCTGGACGCCTTTGCCGACCCCGACCCCAGGACGCTGATCCCGGACGGGGTCATGAAGATACCGGCGGTGCTGGTCCGGCTGCTGCTGCCGATGGCGGCGCTGGTGTCGCTGTATTTCCTGATACGCGGCCACAACTTGCCGGGGGGCGGCTTCGTGGGCGGGCTGATCATGGCAACGGCCATCATCCTGCAGTACATGGCCGGCGGCGTGATCTGGGTGGAAGCGCGCCCGCGCATCCACCCGCAAACCTGGATCTCGCTGGGGCTGCTCGCGGCCGGGACGGCGGCCATGTCGGTCTGGTGGGCCGCCCGGCCCTTCCTGTCGGCCTACAGCGTCGACATCCTTCTGCCGCTCATCGGCCACATCCATCTTTCGACCGTGCTTCTTTTCGATATCGGGGTCTATATGCTCGTCGTGGGCGCCACGGTCTTGATGCTCGTCGCGCTGGCGCACCAGTCGCTGCGCCTGTATCGCAAGCCGGCGCACGGCCCGGCCGCCACCCTGTCCACCGACGAAGGAAACAGCTGATGGAACTCGTACTCGCCATGGCCATAGGCGTGCTCGCCGGATCGGGCATCTGGCTCTTGCTGCGGCCGCGCACCTTCCAGGTCATCATGGGCCTGTCCCTGATCTCCTATGCCGTGAACCTGTTCATCTTCGGCATGGGCCGCATCAAGCTGGCCGCGCCGCCCGTCATCAACACCGGCCTGGCGGCCGACGCCGGCCAATACGCCGACCCCTTGCCGCAGGCGCTGGTGCTCACCGCCATCGTCATCGCCTTCGCCACGACCGCGCTGTTCCTGGTCGTGCTGCTGGCCTCGCGCGGGCTGGCCGGCACCGATCACGTCGACGGCAGGGAGACGCCGCTGTGACTGAATGGTTGAAGCATCTGCCCATTCTTCCCGTCGCCGTGCCGCTCCTGGCGGGCGCGGCCATGCTGCTGCTCAATGATTCCCATCGCCGCGCGCGGCTGGCGCTCAGCTCGCTGTCCATCCTGGCGCAAATCGTCCTGGCCATCACCCTGCTGCGCATGACGGCGGGCTACATTCCCACCGACTGGCCCGACGGGGTCGGCGTCTACTTGCTGGGCGACTGGCCGGCGCCCTTCGGCATCGTGGCCGTCGTCGACCGCCTGTCCACCACCATGCTGCTGCTCACCGCCGTCCTCGGCGCGGCGACCTGGGTCTACGCCACCGCCCGCTGGGATCGGGCCGGCGTGCATTTCCATCCGCTGTTCCAGTTCCTGCTGATGGGGCTCAACGGCGCCTTCCTGACCGGCGACCTGTTCAACCTCTTCGTGTTCTTCGAAGTGCTGCTGGCGGCTTCCTACGGGCTGATGCTGCACGGCTCGGGGCGCGCCCGCGTCGCCGCCGGCCTGCACTACATCGTCGTGAACCTCGTGGCGTCCTTCCTGCTGCTCATCGCCATGGCGTTGATCTACGGCGTGACCGGCACGCTCAACATGGCCGACCTCGCGCAGCGCGCCGGCCTGCTCGCCGGTTCCGAACGCCTGCTGTTCGAAGCCGGCGCGGCCATACTGGGCATCGCCTTCCTGACCAAGGCCGCGGCCTGGCCCTTGAATTTCTGGCTGCCCGCCGCCTACGCCAACGCGGCCCCGCCCGTGGGCGCCGTGTTCGCCATCATGACCAAGGTCGGCATCTACGCCCTGCTGCGCATCGGCTCCCTGCTGCTGCCCAGCGGCGCGCCCGCCGCCTTCGGAGGCGAATGGATGTTCCCGCTGGGCATGGCCACGCTCATTTTCGGCACCATAGGGCTGCTGGCCGCACCCCAGGCGGAACGCCAGGCGGGCTACTGCATCATCATGTCCTCGGGCACGCTGCTGGCCGCGCTCGGCATGCCCGGCGTCACGCTGACCGGGCCCGCCCTGTTCTACCTGATCGTTTCCGTGCTGGCGCTGGGCGCGCTGTTCATGCTGCTGGAAATGGTCGAGCGCACCCAGGCCTTCGGCGCGGAACTGCTGGCCGTCAGTATCGAAGCCTTCGACCTGGAAGACCCGGAACCCTCCGACCGCTCCGACGACGTCATCGGCGTGGCCATTCCGGCGGCCATGGCCTTCCTGGGCATGTCCTTCATCGCCTGCGCGCTGCTCATCACCGGCCTGCCGCCGCTTTCCGGCTTCGTGGCCAAGTTCTCGCTGCTGTCCGCCGCCTTGCAGACCTCGGCCATCGACACCCCGTCGCTCTCGGCCTGGTCCCTGGTGGCCGCCGTGCTGCTTTCCGGCCTGGCCGGCATCATCGCCCTGGGGCGCACCGGCATCCGCCTGTTCTGGAGCTCCGAAGATTCCATCACGCCGCGCCTGCGCGTGACGGAAGCGGCCCCGGTCGCCGCCCTGATCCTGAGCTGCGTCGCGCTCTCGTTCTGGGCCGGCCCCACCATGACCTATCTGGAGCGCACCGCCAACTACCTGGACCGCCCCGCCATCTACATCAATGCCGTGCTGACCCAGAATTCGGGCAAGCCCGTCGACCCCGCGGGGGCCAGCCAATGAGCCGCCAACTGAAGAAACTGACCCTGCCGGCGCTGCTGCTGGCCTTGTGGCTGCTGCTGAACGATTCGCTTTCGCCCGGCAACCTGGCGCTGGGCGCGGCGCTCGCCGTGCTGCTGGCCTGGCTGGCGTCGGCCTTGCGCCCCTTGCGCGCCTATCCCAAGCATCCCGCCGCCATCCTGCGCCTGATCTGGCATGTGGCCGTGGACATCACCAAGTCCAACATCGCGGTGGCGCGCATCGTATGGCTGGGCCGCCGCGCGAACGCGACGCCCGGCTTCATCAAGATTCCCATCCGCATGCGCGACCCCCACGGCCTGGCCGCCCTGTCCTGCATCATCACGTACACGCCCGGAACGGTATGGAGCGATTTCTCCGAAGCCGACGGCCAATTGACCCTGCACGTGCTCGATCTTAAAGACGAAGCCGCCTGGATCGAACTCGTGCAGCAACGCTATGAACGCCCCCTGATGGAGATCTTCGAATGACCGGCCTCGTCTATTGGGCTGCCACCTTCGCCCTGGGCTGCTATGTGCTGGCCCTCGCCTTCGCCGCCCTGCGGCTCTTGAAAGGCCCGAACGCCGCCGACCGCGTCCTCGCGCTCGACACCATGTACATCAACGGCATGCTCATCCTGCTCGTGCTGGGCCTGATGTTCACCTCGGGCATCTACTTCGACATCGCGCTGATCATCGGGATTTTCGGCTTCGTCGGCTCGGTGGCCATGGCCAAGTTCCTGCTGCGCGGCGAGGTGATCGAGCCATGACCCACGCCCTGCCCCTCTGGGTCGCCATCCCCGTCGCGGCGCTGCTGGTCATCAGCGGCTTCATCACGCTGACCGGCACGATAGGCCTGCTGCGCCTGCCCACGTTCTTCAGCCGCATCCATGCGCCCACCCTGGGCAACACGCTGGGCGTCTTCTGCGTGCTGGTCGCGTCCATCCTCGCGGCCTCCTACATCGAACAGCGCATCGTCGTCCACCCGATCCTGATCACTTTCTTTCTCGTCATCACCTCGCCCGTGACGGCCATGCTGCTCATGCGCGCGGCCATCAAGCGCCAGGCCCGGGCCGACCTCGAGAAACAGCTGGACAGCGAGCGCGCGGGCGCCGGCCATGCCGCCCGGGACTCGAAAAGCTGATCCGTTTTTGATACATTTCGTTATGCCCGGACGGCCCCACACTTCTATACTGAACCAAAGCCTCCCTGCCAGGAAGGCGATCATCTAGAAAGGAGTACGTCAATGAGTCAAGCTCGAACAACGACACTTTCCCGGACCTTGTACGGCATGCTGGCGGCCGCCGCATGCCTTGCGGTCACCTTGCCCGCCGCGGCGCAGTCCGCTCCGTCCGCCGCCGACGCCCAGGCGCAGTACCGGCTCGACGTCGAGCGCTGCAACGCCGGCCAAACCAGCCAGGACAAGGCGACCTGCCTGCGCGAAGCCGGCGCCGCCCTCGAAGAGGCGCGCCGCAACCGCCTGATGCGCAACGACGCATCCTACACCGCCAACCAGACGGCGCGCTGCGAATCCCTGCCCGTCGGCCAGCGGGAAGACTGCCGCCTGCAGATGTCGGGTCAGAACACGCGCGTGCAGGGCAGCGTGGACGGCGGCGGCATATTGCGCGAAACCACCATCACCATCCCCGCCTCGCAATAGGCGGGCGGCGCAGGCGCATCGCCTGCGCCGCCCCGCCCTCACAATTCCATCTGCATGCCCATTTCCACCACCCGGTTCGGCGGTATCCGGTAGAACCGGGTGCTGCGGCTGGCGTTGCGCGCCATGAAGGCGAACAGGCGGCGGCGCCAGGCGCGGTGCAACGGCAGCTTGCGAACCACGATGATGGTCTGGCGCGACAAGAAATAAGACACCCGCATGGGGTCCAGATTCAATTCCGGGTGCTGCTGGCCGACATACTTCAGCAGCACGGGAACATTGGGCTCCTCTTTGAAGCCCCATCGCCCGATAGCCTGCCAGCTGGTCTCGCTCAAACGTGTCAAATTGCAACGTTCTGCAAGCGGGACGTACGGCACGTCCGCGCTTTGCACGGTCAGGAACAGGATCTGCTCGTGCAAGACTTTGTTGTGCTTCAGGTTGTGCAGCAGCGCCGGCGGCACCGTCCCCGCGATCATGCTCATGAAGACGGCGGTGCCCGGCACGCGCATGGGCGGGTTCGCCTCCAGCGCCTCCATGAAGGACGCCAGCGGCGGCTGGTCGGCCGCCAGCGCCTCGTGCAGGCTTTCCCGGCCCTGTTTCCAGGTCGCCATGAGCGTGAAGAGCGTGCCGCCTATCAGCAGCGGGACCCAGCCGCCGTCCAGCAGTTTCAGCATATTGGACGAAAACAGTACGATATCGATCAGCAGGAACATCACCAGCGGCGCCGTCCAGAGCACCCGGCCCCAGGGGCCGCGCCCGTGAGGCAGCACCGCGAAGGCCAGCAGCGAGGTCATCAGCATGGTGCCCGTCACCGCCAGCCCGTAGGCATGCGCCAGCTTGTCGGACGAGCCGAAAGACAGCACCAGGATCGTCACCGACACGAACAACAGCACATTGACGCGCGGCAGGTAGACCTGGCCTTCCTCCTGGGCCGAGGTATGCAAGATGGCCATGCGCGGCCAGAAGCCCAGCTGCACCGCCTGGCGCGTGACGGAGAACGCCCCCGAAATCACCGATTGCGAGGCGATGACGGTCGCCGCCGTGGCCAGCGCCACCAGCGGCGCAAGCGCCCAGGCCGGGGCCATCAGGAAGAAGGGATCGGCCATCGCGCCGGGCTGCGACAGAATCAGCGCGCCCTGGCCGAAATAGCACAGCAGCAAGGCCGGCAGCACGATGCCGAACCAGGCGCGGCGCACCGCGGAACGGCCGAAATGGCCCATGTCGGCGTACAGCGACTCCGCCCCCGTCACGGCCAGCACCAGCGCGCCCAGCAGCACGTAGGCGGTCCAGGGCGCCTTGGCGATGA
The DNA here is from genome assembly GCF_013416525.1 of Parapusillimonas granuli. Taxonomy (GTDB): domain Bacteria; phylum Pseudomonadota; class Gammaproteobacteria; order Burkholderiales; family Burkholderiaceae_B; genus Parapusillimonas; species Parapusillimonas granuli. Next base: position 44,497 of record NZ_JACCEM010000009.1, on the reverse strand, counting down.
AGCCGATCGCCCAGGCGGGGTTCACCGCCTGCAGTATCTGCGGCGCCTGGGCGATGTGCCAGGCGCCCAGGCCGCCCATCACCCCGAACCACAGCAGCATGACGGGCCCGAACAGCCTGCCCACCGCGCCCGTGCCGCGCGACTGGATCAGGAACAGCAGCGCCAGCACGGCCACCGATACGGGCACGATCCAGGCATCCAGCGTATGCGACACCAGGCGTATGCCCTCGATCGCGGAGAGCACCGAGATGGCCGGGGTGATGACGCTGTCCCCGTAGAACAGGCAGGCGCCGATCAGGCCCGGAACGATGAAGAGCCAGCGCCTGCGCCCCGTGACGCCGCGCAGGGCGAGCTCCAGCAAGGCCAGCGTACCGCCCTCGCCCCGGTTGTCCGCGCGCACGATGATCATGACGTATTTCAGCGACACGACGATCATCAGCATCCAGAACAGCAGCGACAGCAGGCCCAGCACGTCCGCCGGTCCGGGACGCTCGAGAAAGGTCAGCGAGGCCTTGATCGCGTACAGGGGGCTGGTGCCGATGTCCCCGTACACCACGCCCAACGCGCCCAGCAGCAATGTCCTGGATGAGGTCGCCACGGTGGCCTCGCGCCGGTTTTCAGATGCCATGTCCATGCCGCTCGCTTCAATCCTGCCGGCTCAGCCGGGCGCCTATGCGCGGCCCGGGAAAGACCACGGTGATGCGCGTTCCCGGGAAGTCCGGGCGACTCGCCAGGCTCCACCAGGCGCCGTGCGCCCGCGCGATCTCCCGCACGATGGCCAGCCCCAGGCCCGAACCCGCCGCGCCGGCGTTGGGCGAGCGGTAAAAGGCTTCGAAGACGCGCTCGGCGTCCTCCGGCACGATGCCCGGGCCGTCGTCCTCGACGGAAAGCGTCGGGGGATTCGCGCCCACCCGCAACGTGATCACCGAGGCGCCCACGCCGTAGCGCAAGGCGTTGTCGATCAGATTGCTGAGCATTTCCTCCAGCAGGACCGGATCGGCGTCGACCCAGACCGGGTGGTCCGGCGCCTGCAGCTGCAGCTCCACATTCCTGGCGCGGGCGGCGGGTATCCATTCGGCGCCGCTGCCCTGCACCCATTCGCACAGATCCAGGCGCTGGAAGCTGTCCCGCGGCCGGGTGGACGAGTCGGCCTTCGCCAGCACCAGCAGCTGCTGGCCCATGCGTATCATGCGGTCGGTGACCGACTTGATGCGTTCGGCCCGCTCGCGCACGTCGTCGGGCAGGCCGCTGCGCGTCAGCATGAGTTCGGATTCCAGCTTCAGGCCCGTCAGCGGCGTGCGCAGCTGGTGCGCGGCATGGCCGACGAAACGCCTTTGCGCCTGCATGGAATCATCCAGGCGCAGCAGCAAATCGTTGAAGTGCGCCACCAGCGGGGCGACTTCCGTGGGCAGGCCGGCGGTGTCCAGCGGCTGCAGGTCGTCGACCGAACGCTGGCTGATTTCCTGCGACAGGTGATTGATGGAGGCCAGGCCGGAGCGCACGCCGGACACCAGCATCCAGGCGAAAATGGACACCAGCAGCACCTGGCTGAGCACCATCATCCAGAAGATGTCGCGCAGCAGCCAGGCCTCCAGCGTCATCTTGCGGGTCATCAGCCAGGTGATGCTGATGTCGAGCAGGATCAGCACGACGACGGCCGGAAACAGCCGCAGCACCAGGTGCCGTGCCAGCGAGCCGCGCGGCATCAGCGTCTTATGAAGTCTGGGCAGCACTTTCTACGTCGAGCAGGTAGCCGAAGCCGCGCACCGTCTGGATGCCCGCCCCCGTGCCTTCGAGCCGCTTGCGCAGCCGGTACACATAGACTTCCACCGCGTTCTCGCTGAAGTCGGCATCCCAGGCCGACAGGGAATTGACGATCTGGCGCTTGGTCACGACGCGCCCCGCGCGGGCCATCAGCATTTCCAGGACCGAGAGTTCGCGCACGGACAAAGCCAGGCGCTCGCCGTTGACGCGGACTTCGCGCCCGACGGTGTCCAGCTGCAGCGGCCCCGCTTCGATGAGCGGCTGCTTCTGGCCGCTGCGGCGCCGCCCGAAGGCGCGCACGCGGGCGGCCAGTTCGGCGAGTTCGAAGGGCTTGGTGACGTAGTCGTCGGCGCCGGCATCCAGGCCGGCCACCCGGTCTTCGACGCCGTCGCGCGCGGTCAGGATGAGCACGGGAAGCTGTTCCTGGCTGGCGCGCAGGTCATGGAGGATTTCCAGCCCGCTCTTGCCCGGCAGGTTGAGGTCGAGCAGCAGGAGATCATAGCTTTGCCCCGCGATTGCGCTCAGGGCGGTTTCGCCATCGGCCAGCCAATCGACCGCATAGCCCTGCTGGGCCAGGAATTCCTGCAGGGCGTGGCCCAATGTGGTGTCGTCTTCGATAACTAGAACTCGCATCCGAAGATTCTATATCGAAGCGCGCGGGAATGGTTCCCGCCCCGCCGGGCGTGTTACAACCCTGACGGCTTGCTGTCTTGCGCAGTGGCGGGCTCCGCGCCCGGCGTGCCGCCTTGCGCCGCGGCCGGCGCGCCGGACGTGCCCGGCCGGGTGATGAAGCCGATGCGCTTGAGCCCGCCCGCTTTGGCGCTGCTCATGACTTGCGCCAGCGTCTCGTAGCGGGTGTTCAGGTCGGCGCGGATCCGCAGCTCGGGCTGGGGATCCAGGACGGCTTCGGCGGCAAAGCGCGCTTTGAGTTCGTCCGGGTTCACGGCGGTTTCGTTCCAGAACAAGGCGCCGTCCGCATTGATGGCCAGGTCGATGACGCGCGGCTCCTGCTCGACCGGCTGGGCGGTCGCCTGGGGCACGTTGATCTTGATGGAGTGGCTGAGCAAGGGAGCGGTGATGATGAAGATCACCAGCAGGACCAGCATCACGTCGATCAAGGGCACCATGTTGATCTCGGAGACCGTGCCGCCCGCGCCCTTGTTGTTGTCGAAACTGCCGAAAGCCATGGTTTATTCGCCCTTGGTGCTTGCTATGGTCACGCGTCGCACCCTGCCCGAGGATTCGAAGGCCTGCTGGCCGGTCGACAGGAAGGTGAACAGGTCGTGCGCGAAGGCGTCCAGGCGCGCCAGGTAGACGCGGTTGCTGCGCACGAAGCCGTTATAGGCCAGCACGGCGGGAATCGCGACCGCCAGGCCCAGGCCCGTCATGATGAGCGCTTCGCCCACCGGGCCGGCGATGCGGTTCACCGTCACGCCGTCGGACAGCCCGATGCCCACCAGCGCATGATAAACCCCCCACACCGTGCCGAACAAGCCGACGAAGGGAGCCGTGGAGCCGATGGAGGCCAGCACCGTCAGGCCGTTCTCGAGCCTGGCGGTTTCCTCGTCTATGACCTTGCGTATCGTGCGCGTGACGAAAGCGCCCGTCGAGCCTTTTTCCTCCAGCTTCATCGCCCCGTACTTCGCATGATGGTTCTGCGCGTGGATGGCGTGGCTGGCCAGGTGGGCGAAAGGTTCGGAGGCGCCATGGGTGGCGATCTCGTTCTCGACCTGCTCCAGCGAGCTGGCCGCCCAGAATTCGCGCAGGAAGTGATTGGAGCGCCGCCGGATCCGCATATTGGTGAACGACTTCACGAAAATGAGATACCAGCTGGTCAGGGACATGAGCACCAGGATGCCGAACAGGGTCTTGCCGACGATGTCGCTCTGCGAAATGAAGTGCAGCATGCCGCCCGCGTCGGCAACCTGCTGCGCCGTCATCGCGGCCGGCTGTACGGCGCCCGCGACGGCCGGCGCGGCGGGGGCGGCCGCCCCGGCTTCGCTCAGTTGCGCCAGCACGTGCAGGGCGCTATCCAGTAAATCGAACATTCATTTTGTCCTATAAAACGAAATCAAACGGTATGTCGGCCATGGCTTGATACGCGATGCCATTTTCGGTGTAGGGCTTGAAGCGCGCCGTGCGGGCCGCCTTGACCGCGGCTTCGTCCAGGCGCTCGTGCCCCGACGAAGAACGCACGCTGGCCTGAAGCACCGTGCCTTGCGGCGAAATGAGCACACGCACCACCACCCTGCCCTGCTCGCCGCGGCGCTCGGACGCCCGCGGGTAGACCGGCATGGGCCGCTTGCCCAGGTAATCGACCTTGCCGATCATGCGCGGCCGGTCGGGATCCACCGGTTTCGCGGGGGCCTGCGGCACGGCGGGCGCGGCCGCCTTGCCCGCGGGCGCCGCGGCTTCGACCTTGGGCGCCGGAGGCTGGGGCGCGGGTTTCGGTGCCGGCTTGGGAGCAGGCTTGGGTTTGGGCGGAGGCTCGGGTTTAGGCTTGGGCTTGGGCGGCGGCTCCGGCTTGGGGGGCGGAGGCGGCGGCGGGGGCGGCGGAGGCGGAGTGATGGCTTCCGGCTGCGGCTCCTCGATGACGGGCTCCGGTTCGGGCTCGGGCTCGACGACGGGCTCGGGCGGCGGCTCGACCACCGGCTCCGGTATCGGTTCGGGAATGGGTTCGGGAATGGGCTCTGGTTCCGGCTCCGGCTCGGGTTCCGGTTCGGGCTCCGGAATGGGCTCGGGTTCGGGAACGGGTTCGACGACCGGCTCCGGCTCCGGCGGAGCGGCCACCGCCACCTGTTCGGTTTCGGGCTCGGGATTTTCCGCCGCTTCGACCACGTCATCGGCGATTTCCACGAAACGGACTTCGACCGTTTCGGGCATTTCCAATTCAGGCTTGACTGGGGGCGCCGACAAGATGGCGCCAAGCACGGCTAGGTGCAGGCCCAAAGCCGTTGCCCCCGCCGCGACTCGGACGAGGGCGGCGCGATTGACGAACTGGACACGAGAACGCGGCATGAATCAGGCCAAAGATAAAGTTGCACAGCTGCACAGCGTTAGTATCGTGCACAAAAGGCTGCTGCTCCAAACGAGTTAAGCATATTAACAGTAATGCGAACTATTCGCAATAATTCAGGTATAAAGCTTGCTGCCTCGCCCGTGGATCATGCGTTGTTTCGCTTAACTCGGGAGATTCAAATGAACAAAATCCTAACCGCCGCAGCATGCTGCCTGCCCATGCTGCTGGCGCCCGCCAGCTGGGCGCAAGACGCCGGCAGTTCCGGCAAGGGGCCGGGGGCGGGCGCTTATCCCAACGCCGGCACGCAAGCCGGCCCGCGCGACGGCAGCCGCGACCGGCCGTCCCCCTACCACCCCGGGCGCTCCGGCGCGCGTCCCGAGCGCGACGCCTGCGTCGGCCCGGGCGCCCAGAACAACCCCCGCTGCGCGGACTCGCAAAGGCGCAGCAACCCCGGCGGCCGCTCTACCCCGCCCGGCAGCCCCGACTTCGATTCCGGACGGACTCCGGGGCCGCGCGCAGCGCCCGATGCCGGACAGCCTTCCAGGCCTGGGCAGGTTCGCGAACGCCGGCAGCCGTCCTGAAGCAATCCCGATGCCGGGAAAGGGTCGGGAAAGGGAAGGCCTCTTGGAACAGGCGCTTCCCTGCATCATCTCTTCTTCAGGATATTGATGGTGCCGTCCGCTTCGAGAATCACGCATTCCATTTCCTCGTAGCTGACGTCCATTTTGTGGAAGGCATTGTCGAGCTCGTTCCGGCTGATGCGCTGGGCCTTCAATACGTCGTCGAATATCTTGCCGTTGCGGCCAAGCAGCACTTCCCTGCCTTCCAGGATGGCTTCGATGCGGCTGCTGTGCGAGGTCCCGAGCGCGATCAGCATGTTCAGGGCCACCAGGGTTGCGGCGACGATCAGCCCGCCCGGAACGGATTCGTCGCCGCCGCTCAGGCCGTTCGATACGGCTTCGCTCAGCAGCATGACGACCAGCAAATCGAAAGGGGTGAACTGGCCCACCGTGCGCTTGCCGGACACGCGCACCATGGCGAGCATCACCAGGTACACCATGGCGCCGCGCAGGACGAATTCCCACCAGGGAAGGCTCATATCGAACATGGAAGGCTCCCACTCCGTGCAGACGGGCTTCGGGGTGCAATTACCGTGCCGGCGCGGGGCGCACAAGAAACCGCCAACAAAAAACCCAGCTAAACACGAACGCTTAGCTGGGTTCTCTGTACATAGCGGTGGTGCCCAGGAGAGGACTCGAACCTCCACACCTTGCGGCACATGGACCTGAACCATGCGCGTCTACCAATTCCGCCACCTGGGCACTTGTTTCTTCGCTTGAAGAAGGCACGAATTATAGGCCTGATTTACAGCGGCTGTCAAATGAGCCTTCCATGGCCACGCGGCCCCGGGCAAACCGCGTTTCAACGCAAGTCCAGCCACAACAAAAAACCCAGCTAAACGAACGCTTAGCTGGGTTTTCTGTACATAGCGGTGGTGCCCAGGAGAGGACTCGAACCTCCACACCTTGCGGCACATGGACCTGAACCATGCGCGTCTACCAATTCCGCCACCTGGGCATAAAGTGTATGCTATCGACTTGCAGCAGATACTGCCGGTACCCGCGCTACACTTGAAGGCACGAAGTATAGCGCGCTTTTTGATGAAATGGAAACCACCTTTGACACGCAAATCTAAGAACGACAGCAACAACAAGGAAATCGTGGCGGGCCTGCAAGACCCGCCGCCCGATTTCGACCCGGACGTACCCAGTCGTGAAGTCATTTTGCAGTATCTGCGCAGCGCCGAAAAACCTATCGCCCCCAAGGCGCTGGCCGCCGCCGTCGGCGCCTCTTTTCCCCTGTCCGTGGGCTTCGAGCGCCGCCTCAAGGCCATGGAGCGCGACAACCAGATCCTCTTCAACCCCCAAGGCCGCATCCTGCTGAACAACCAGCTCGACTTCATCGCCGGCAAGGTCCAGGGCCACCGCGACGGCTTCGGGTTCCTGCTGCGCGACGACGGCGGGCCCGACCTCTTCCTGCCGCCGCGCGAAATGCTCAAGGTGCTGCACGGCGACCGGGTGCTGGCCAAGCAAGACGGCGAATACCGCGGCAAGCCCCAGGGCGCCATCGTCGAAGTGGTCGAGCGGCGCACCAACAAGCTGGTCGGGCGTTTCCTCAAAGAGCGCGGCGCCTTCATCGTGGTGCCCGAAGACCAGCGCATCAAGCACGACATCCTGATCCCCGCCTCCGATACGGGCGAGGCCGAGCACGGCCAGGTCGTCACGGTGGAGATCGTGCAGCAGCCCACCCGGCATACGCAGCCCCTGGGCAGGGTGGTCGAAGTCCTGGGCGAAATCGACGATCCCGGCATGGAAATCGAAATCGCCGTGCGCAAGTTCGACGTGCCCCACGTCTTTTCCGAGGCCGCCGTCGAGCAGGCGGCCAAGGTGCCGCCCACGGTCAGGCCGGCCGACCTCCGCGGCCGGGTCGATTTGCGCGACGTCCCCTTCATCACGATAGACGGCGAAGACGCGCGCGACTTCGACGACGCCGTGTTCTGCATGCCGGTCGAACTGGGCACGGAAAAGCGGCGCCGCCCGGGCTGGCGGCTGTTGGTCGCCATTGCCGACGTCACGCATTACGTAAAGCCCGGCGACGGCCTGGACGCCGACGCCCTCGAGCGCGGCACCAGCGTGTATTTCCCGCGGCGCGTGATCCCCATGCTGCCCGAATCCCTGTCCAACGGCATCTGCTCATTGAATCCGCAGGTCGACCGGCTGGTCCTGGTCTGCGACATGGTCATCGCGGCGAACGGCAGCAAGGCGGGCAGCATCACGGCCTACCAGTTCTATGATGCCGTCATCCATTCGCATGCGCGCACCACGTACACCGACGTCTGGGCGGCCTTGCAGCAGCCCGCCGGCCCGGCCGCGCAGTCCATGCACGAAGTCATGCCCCACGTGCGGCATCTGTACGAACTCTATCAACTGTTTGCAAGCGCCCGCCTGAAACGCGGCGCCATCGACTTCGACACGGTCGAGACCCGCATCGTCTGCAATCCGCTCGGCAAGATCGAGCGCATCGAGGCCTACCTGCGCAACGACGCGCACAAGCTGATCGAAGAATGCATGCTTGCCGCCAACACCTGCGCCGCCGAATTCATGAAGCGCAACAAGCGGCACGGCCTGTATCGCGTGCACGAAGGGCCCACACCCGAGAAGCTGCAGGCGCTGCGCGACTACCTGCGCAACCTCGGCCTCACGCTCGAAGGCGGCGACGATCCCAGCACCCAGGACTACGCCCGCCTGCTCAAAGAAGCGCGCAACCGGCCCGACTTCGAGATCATTCAAACCATGTGCCTGCGATCCCTGCAGCAGGCCATCTACAGCCCCGAGCACACCGGCCACTTCGGGCTGTCCTACGAGCACTACGCGCATTTCACGTCTCCCATCCGGCGCTATCCCGACCTGCTCACGCACCGCGTCATCAAAGGCATATTGCAAGGCCGGCGCTACGTCCCCGAAGTCGACGACATCTCCAGCCTGGCCGCCCTGCCGCAAGGCGAACGCGAACACGCCGCCTGGGAAAAGCTGGGCTTGCTGCTGTCCGCCCGCGAACGCCGGGCCGACGACGCCTCGCGCGACGTCGAAGCCTGGCTCAAGTGCTGGTTCATGAAGGAGCGCGTCGGCGAGGTCTTCAGCGGCCGGGTCACGGGCGTTGCAAGCTTCGGCATCTTCATCACGCTCGAAACCCTGTTCGTGGAAGGCATGGTGCACGTATCCGAGCTGGGTTCCGATTACTTCCAGTACAACGAGTCCATGAACGAACTGCGCGGCGAGCGCACCGGCATACGCTTTCGCCTCACCGACCAGGTGCAGGTGCAGGTCGCGCGCGTCGACCTCGAAGCGCGGCGCATCGAATTCAGGCTGGTCAAGGGCACGGGGTTCAAGGCCTTGAAGGCCGAATCGGAACCCGCTCCCACGGAAGCGCGCAGCAAGGTGAAGCGGGCGGCGCCCACCAAGCCCGCCGCGCTCAAGGGCACCACCTCGCGGCAGCGCCGGGCGGCGGCCAAGCGCGGCGCCAAGGCCGAAGCGCCCCGGAAATCCGGCCGCAACCGCCGATGAAAACCGGCCCGTGAGCGCGCGCCGCGCGACGGCGGCGCGCGCTCACGGGCGGGATTAAAATCAGGCCATACACACTTCAAGGAACACCATGTCGTCCCACCAGGTCCTGGCCGGCTTTCACGCGGTAACGGCCCGCTTGCGCCACGCGCCCGAATCGATCAAAGAACTCTACGTCGAGGCCTCGCGCCGCGACAAGCGCATGCAGGCGCTCATCGAGCAGGCACAGGCGGCCAAGGTCCGCGTCCGCCCGGTTCCCGCCGAAAGGCTGGACGGGCTGGCCCACGGCACGCGGCACCAGGGCGTGGTCGCGCTGGCCCAGGCCCATGCGCTGGCGGTCGACGTCGACGAAGTGCTGGACTTGCTTGAAGGGAAGGAGCCGGCCCTGCTGCTGATACTGGACGGCGTGACGGACCCGCACAACCTGGGCGCATGCCTGCGGACCGCCGATGCGGCCGGCGTCCATGCGGTGATCGCCCCGCGGGACCGTGCGGTGGGCCTGAACACCACGGTGCAGCGCGTCGCCTGCGGGGCGGCCGACACCGTGCCCTACATCATGGTGACCAATCTGGCGCGCACCATGCGGCGGCTGAAGGAAAGAGACGTATGGCTGGTGGGCGCCGACGACCAGGCCGAGGCCGGCATCCACCAAGTGGACGCGCGCCGGCCGATGGCGTGGGTGATGGGCGCCGAGGGCGAGGGCATGCGCCGCCTGACGCGGGAAACCTGCGACGAGCTCGTCAGCATTCCCATGCGAGGCTCGGTCGAAAGCCTGAACGTCAGCGTGGCCAGCGCCGTCTGCCTGTACGAATCGGTGCGGCAGCGCCGGCAGCCCTAGGCCCGTCGGCGCCGTCCCATTCTTCCGCCGGCGCTTGCCGGAGCACTCATTCAATTCAATCACACAGACTGATCGTCATCATGGCCAATAACGGATTCACCACAACCATCGTTCATTCCGACCGGCGCGCGTCGGTCGAGCACGGCGCCATCCACAAGCCCATGCACCCGTCGTCCGAGTACGCCTTCGCCGATTCGCGCGAGCTGGCGGCGGTGTTCCAGGGCAAGGCGGGCTTCACCTACGCGCGCCAGGGCACTCCCACGACCGCCGCGCTGGAAGACAAGATCACGGTGATGGAAGGCGGCACGGGCACGGTCAGCTTCGCCACGGGCATGGCCGCCCTGGCCGCCACCTTCCTGACCTTGCTCAAGGCCGGGGACCACCTGATCAGCAGCCAGCACATATTCGGCAACACGAACAGCCTGCTCGGCACGCTCAGCGACCTGGGCGTCCAGGTGACGCTGGTCGACGCCACGGACGCGCGCAACGTCGAGGCCGCGGTGCGCCCCGAAACCAAGATGGTGTTCACCGAGACGCTGGCCAATCCCGGCACGCAAGTGGCCGACCTGGAAGCCATAGGCCGGTACTGCGCAAGCAGGAAACTGGTGTATGTGGTCGACAACACGCTCACGTCGCCGCTGCTGTGCCAGGGCGTGAAAGTCGGCGCGTCGCTGGTGGTCAATTCGCTGTCCAAGCATATCGGCGGGCATGGGAACGCCCTGGGCGGGGCCGTGACGAACACCGGCCTTTACGACTGGAGCGGCTATGCGAACATCGCCGAGCCCTACCGGAAGGGAAACCCGGTGTCGTGGGGGCTGACGCAGATCAAGAAAAAAGGCCTGCGCGACATGGGCGGCACCTTGTCGGCGGAAGCGGCGCACCGGCTGGCGGTGGGCGCGGAGACGCTCGCCCTGCGCATGGACAAGATCTGCTCGAACGCCCTGGCGCTCGCCCAGGCCTTGAGCCGGCATCCCAAGGTCGCCAAAGTGCATTATCCGGGCCTGCCGACGCATGCCCAGCATGAACGGGCCGCGGCGCTCTTCGGCAAGCGCTACGGCGGCCTGATGGGCATCGAGCTGGTGCCGGAAATCGACGTGTTCGATTTCCTGAACCGGCTCAAGGTGCTGGCGCTGGCCACCCACCTGGGCGACAACCGCACGCTGGTGCTGCCGATGGCGCACACCATTTATTATGAAATGGGTCCGGAACGCCGCGCGCAAATGGGGATTTCCGACAACTTCCTGCGCGTCTCCATCGGCATAGAAGACATCGAGGACTTGATCGGCGATTTCGAACAGGCGCTGGCGTAAGCGCCGGCCGCCGCCGGTTCCGGCAAATATCACAAAACGAAGATCCGCGGGCGGGTTCCGCGGCAAACTTTACAAAATTAACTATTTCCGCGGCATAAAAACACAACAGCCAACAACCGCGCGGGTTTTGAGCCGTTTTTTCTCTTGACAGCCCTTTCGTTCAAAGGCTTAATACGCGTTAGCCAGCCGAGTGAGCTTGCGGGCTGTCATGCCACCCGGTTGCGCCTGCTTTGTCCATGGCGGGTCATACGGGCAGTGCCGCGCATGCTTCGTATCTTTCCATCGAATGTCCAGCCGCCTTTCCGGGCGGCTCGACCACAATAATTTTTAGGGGTAATCCTTAATGAACAAAACCGAGCTTATCGAACATATCTCCACTAAAGCCGATTTGTCCAAGGCTGATGCTGGCCGTGCACTCGAGGCTTTCATCGGTGCTGTCAAGACGACACTAAAAAAGAAAGGCACCGTCACTCTCGTAGGCTTTGGTACGTTTGCGGTTTCCGAGCGCGCGGCCCGCACCGGGCGCAATCCGCGCACCGGCGAGGCCATCAAGATCAAGAAAGCGCGTGTGCCCAAGTTCCGCCCCGGCAAGGCCCTGAAAGACGCGGTCAACTGAAAGCGCAGTTGCAAGTTGCCAAGCGGCACGGGCTTGGGATATAATTTTCGTCTTGATTCGTAGTAGTCGTAGCAGCAATAGTGGTGGCCCCAGTGTTGTCAGCCGCAAGGCGTTGACCACAAGAGCAATGGGTGCTTAGCTCAGCTGGTAGAGCGGCGCCCTTACAAGGCGTAGGTCGGCGGTTCGAACCCGTCAGCACCCACCAAGACTTGCCAAGAGCAACTTGCCGAAGAATATTGAATGATCAGGCATCCGGAGCAATCCGGATGCCTTTTTCATGTGCGCTTTTTGGCCTGAGCGTCAGGCCCCGGCGCCCGCGTCGCTTTTCGCGCTCATGTCAACGACCCGCCCTTCGGGCAGCATGGCGCGCGCGCGGCCCAGTTCCTTGGCCTGGTACATGCGCTCATCGGCCAGCTGCACGAGCCTGGCCCAGTCGGCGCAGTGGTCGGCCGCGCTTTCGGCGATGCCGATCGACGCTTCCAGCGGCTTGCCGTCCACCCGCAGCCCCAGCCCATTGGCGCGCATCTTTTCCAGCAGCGCCGGCACGGCATCCATGGGCATGCCGGGCAAGGCCGCCACGAACTCTTCCCCGCCCCACCGGATCAGGACGTCGTCGCGCCGCATGTTCTGGCGCAGCGCCTGCGCAAACGCGATCAGGGCCCGGTCGCCCGCGTCGTGGCCGAAGGAATCATTGATCTGCTTGAAATGGTCGATGTCCAGGAACATGATGGTCAAAGGCCGGCCCTGCAATTGCGCGCGCTTCATGGCCTGCTCGATCGCTTCGATGCCCGCGCGCCGGGTCTGCACGCCGGTCAAAGGGTCCATGCTTGCATGGTGCACCAGGCTTTCCATGTAGTGCGACTGGCTCATTCCGGAAATCATGGCCACGCCGATCATCATGAACATGAACCAGTAGATGGGGCCGTGCCGCAGCAGCGACAGGCCCACGTCCGGATCCATCAGCCCCCAGGAGGCAATGCCCAGCACAGGGACGGAATACAGCAGGATTTCGAGCGCCGACAGAGGAAAAATCGCCAGGCCCGCCAGCACGATGGTCGGCATCAGGCCGTAGAGCTGGACCGCCAGCAGTTGTGCGCGCGTGAGCTCCAGCCCGCTCGTGATATGCAGCACCGCAAGATAGAACACCGTGGGAACCAGCAGCATGGCCAGGAGCCGCAAAATGGCCCAGGCATAGCGGTGGGCGCCTCCGCGTTCGCCCGACCAGGCGATCGCCGCGAACGCCGCGCCCGCCGCGACACGCAGGCCGGTGAGCAGCGAGCCCGTTTTCCAGTCGAACAGCGCCAGGTCGATGATGGCGCAGGCCGGCACGAGAACGGCGAAAATCAGGCTCAGGAACTGCACCCTTGCCGTGATGACCAGCGCCGCCTGGCGGCGCACCGACGCGCCGCGGCCGAACGGAGTGGCCAGCCTTACCAACTGATGCGACGACGGCCGCGTGGGCGCGACGATGTCATGCAGTATGTGCTCCCAACAACGCTTCAAGAATGCAATGCTCATGGGGTCTCGAATCAGAATGCGGAATGCGGCGCCGCCGCCGAAAAACGTGATGCGTCGGCGCGCAGCGGCCGCCGGCGGCAACGAAAAACGAAAGCGTCCATTCTAGAGCCTGCCGGCATCAAAAGGTAGGTGAAGTGCATGGTTATGCCTCGCTTGCCGCGCCGCCCTGTTACTATGCGCGCACACCTCGTTCTCCTGAAGCACTCTCCCCCATCATGCCCCAACCCCAGCAGGAACGTTTCCGCTTCCCGGCCTTGAACCGTCAGGAGCTGGCCCTCATCGCCGTCACCATGGTGTGGGGCGGAACCTTCCTCGCCGTCCAGACCGCCCTTACCGCGAGCGGCCCCCTGTTCTTCGTCGCCCTGCGCTTCGCCATGGCCGCCCTGCTGGCGGCGCTGCTCTCCTGCAAGGTCCTGCGCGGGCTGACCCTGCGCGAAATCCTGGCGGGATCTTCCATCGGCGTATGCATTTTCTTCGGATACGCCCTGCAGACCTATGGCTTGCAGACCATCAGCAGCAGCAAGTCCGCATTCATCACAGCCATGTACGTCCCCATGGTCCCCCTGCTCCAGTGGTGCGTGCTGAAGCGCCCGCCCAGCCTCATGAGCTGGATCGGCGTTGCCCTGGCCTTCACCGGCCTGGTCCTGCTGACCGGCCCCGACGCCGGCGCGCTGGAACTGGGCAAAGGCGAACTGCTGACCCTCATCGGCGCCCTGTCCATCGCCGCCGAGATCATTCTCATCAGCCGATACGCCGGCACCGTCGACAGCCGCCGCGTGACCGTCGTGCAACTGGCCTGCACCTCGCTGCTCGCGCTGCTGGGCATGCCCCTCACCGGCGAATCCGTGCCGCCCTTCTCATGGCTGCTGGTCGGCATCGCCACGGCGCTGGGCTTGGCAAGCGCCCTGATCCAGCTCACCATGAATTGGGCGCAGAAGTCCGTCTCGCCCACGCGAGCCACCGTGATCTACGCCGGCGAACCCGTCTGGGCCGGCATCATCGGCCGCCTCGCGGGCGAGCGCCTGCCCGGCCTCGCCCTGCTGGGCGGCGTCCTCATCGTTGCCGGCGTCATCGTCAGCGAACTCAAGCTTCCAGGCAAAAAGGCCGGGCGGATCAAGAACCGTAAGTGAAAACCCTAGTTCTTTTTCCAGCGGATCGGGGCTACTGTTAAGTCACTGCCGCAAGGCAGTGCGACTACCCCTCAGGTGGTCCAAACTGCACTACCTTCGTGTACGTGCCCACTGCCCCGAAGGCAGTAAGGCCCCGCCAAGAGGCGGGGCCTTTCCATTTCTGCTCGTATAGCGGTGGCTGCTGGAGGAAACAACGGGAGCGCGGCCGGGATTCGCACCCAGGAACTCCGGCGTATTGAGCGGCCGCCAACCTCATTCCGGAATCTTGTGCGTGTAACTAAATACTGCTAATCTCATCTGCCTACTACCAACAACTCGGAGCGGATAGGAAATGAGACGAACCCTGACTACGCTGCTGTCCGGATTTGCTTTAGCCCTTCCCCACATGACGAATGCCATGGATGGGGTTGAATGGCGTACCTGGAATGGGCGGCTGCCCGCCGGAGCAATCCGGGGCGGGGTTGATCAAAATGGCACGGTTCCGTTGTACATTTGCCGTGCGCACTACATCAATGGCGTTCACCCCGGAAAGCTGCTGAATGGGCGCTGCAATATTGGATGGGGCGGCGACGAGATTGTGCTTCGCCACTTCGAGGTGCTGGTCTCTATCGATCGATACTACCGCGAATTTGATAGGCGCCATCGTGATGATTGGCGTAGGTGATAATAACAAGGCCCCGCGATCCTTCGATGGCGAGGCTTAATTTCTTGGCTGGCTTCTCGACAGCCCGCGGGGTTTATTGTGATTCAGTCCGGACCGCTCTGGGCGTGGCGGATTCGTTGTGCTCGGGTCATAGGAGAGAACGAATATCGACCTCCATCACAGGAAGACGTCATTTTCGCATCAACTTAGCCGCGGACCTTTCGGCTGGCGGGCTGCGTTTCTGTGATCGCTAAACCCTTGATATTCCTTGGCGGCGCATCCCTGATTCGAACAGGGGACCTGCGGAATGGCATTTGATCTTCAGTTTTTTCGGACACAGTTCGGACACGGACTCACCTGACGGCCTCTCGCTGGCTGGCTGGCAATCCGGCCGCGAAGACATCCATGCCTGCTTTGACTGCTCGTGCTGTTGACGCTCACAAACCTGAATCCCGTTCGTACAAGATCACCATAGATCGAGGTATTCAGCTTCGCCTTGCGCCCGATGGCCTGCGAACGATGCTGGTGTGGTGCGCCATACCGTAAAGGGAACGGACGATGAGCGCCAATACACGCTTCCACAGGAATACGAGGATGGCCCAGGCCAGATCAAGCTAGTTGACGCTTGCGCGGAAGGCCAGCGCCTGATCCTGATCCGGTACTGACCACTGAGCAGGCGGCACGGTTGGCCGGCGTCAGCCGACCGTATATGGTCAGGCTGATCGACTCCGGGGCGTTGGAACTGCATATGATGGCAGGCAATCGGCGGCGTGTGCGACATAGCGCCGTCATCCGATGACAAGAGAAGGAGCGCACGCAGCAGGCTCATGCGCTCAAGCGGCTGGCTTTGGACAGAGAACGGAAAACTCACGGCCCGAAGCCGAGTTCGCACGAGGGTGGATGTATCCCGGTTGACAACTGGAGCATTGCATGAAATACAGTTTTGTAGTAACGTTTTCGTATGTTGACGCGCTTTGAATGGGATGCCGCGAAAGCGGCTACCAATCTGCGTAAGCATGGAGTGAGAGCTTCGAGGTCAACGAGAATGACCAGGTTGTCGAGATCATCCGTATCATCTCGGCCAGAGCGGCCGACAGGAAAGAAAGGCGACGTTATGAGCAAGAAAGCCGTTAAACACAAGGTGGATCTGACCAAGCTGCCGCCCTTGACCGAAAAGCAGAAGGCCGAGTTGGCGGCCTTGGCGGAGCGCGCCGACAAAGACATTGATTACAGCGACGTGCCGCCGCTGACGGCGGAGTTCTGGAAGAATGCCGAGCGCGGCAAGTTCTACAAACCCACCAAGACCTCCACGACCATTCGTATTGACTCGGATGTCCTGGCCTGGCTGCGGTCGCAGGGCAAAGGCTATCAGTCGCGCATCAATGCGATTCTGCGGCGGGAAATGCTCGAATCGCTGAAATAGCGCTGCAGTAGATGCTTAGCCTTTAACCGAAGCAAATTGAGTTTCGGCGGTCAAGCACACGCGTCAGGGCAACCAACTGGTGGTGCTGCACCTGAGCGTACCCAAGTCCCACTGCACCGACAGCAACCGCTATTTTCGCCACCGATTTGCCGGTATCCGGCCGTGTCTGAGATCAACCGAGACCTACCGTCTGGAGGTGTTCGAGGCCCACACGGCGGCGGCGTGCGCCAACGCAAGCTGACGCACACGCATCGGATTGGAAGTGACTTTTGAGAATTACCGCATGAGAGTCTTGGCTCAATGCGGTTGGAATGGTGTGATCAACCGAGTCTGACGAATGCCCTGATTCCCCGAAAATGGGGAAGAGCCCGGAAAAAGAAATCGCCACCGTCCAGGGTGGCGATAGAGCCTTGATAAACAAGGAAAATTCTGGTGGCGCATCCCTGATTCGAACAGGGGACCTGCGGATTATGATGCCTCGAATACCGTATTTTATGAGATCGAGCGAGACTTAGTGAGACAAAAAATACTCTTTAATATCAACTAGATATTGATATATTTTGATTTAAGTGTTCTCATATATCATCAATCAAGCGCAGTATTTTTGGGACACCAGCGGGACACGGGAAGCATTGAAGCCATCCCAAGCAATCCAAATCGCTAGGTGGAAATCTTGAGAGACACTTGTCATGACCCTTCTTACAAGCCGAGCTGTTGATGCTCTGAAACCCAAGGATCAGCCTTACAAGATCGCGATAGATCGCGGCCTTCAATTGCGGGTTGCCCCGGATGGGGTCAAAACGCTTCTCGTCCGTTATACCGTACAAGGCACCAGCGCTGTTCGTCAGTACCGCCTCCCGCAAGATTATGGCAATGGCACCGGTCAAATCAAGTTGGCCGATGCAAGGGCAGAGGCGCAGCGCATCCGAGCGCTTGCCCGTGCGGGGGTTGATTGGCCCGCTGAAGAAGAAGCGCGTTTGCAAGCTGAAGCACAGGCCCGTGAGACGCAGGCTGCCACGGATGGTCAGACGCTTGCCGAAGCCTTGCGCGAGTATGCTGAAGAAAAGCGGCGGGCCAAAGATGGCTTGCCCCTCAAGGCTCGGACCAAGTCTGAATACACCAAAATGGTCGAGCCGGGCAAGATTGCCAAGAATGGCAGAAAATTCGCGGATGGTGAGTTGATGACCTTGGCTGACAAGCCGTTGTCTACGATTACGGCCACGGACATCAAAGATACCTACACCAAACTGCTTGGTCGTTCCAAGCGGCGGGCTGACTATGCCATGCAGGTTTTACGTGCCGTTCTGCGCTGGCAAGGAATCAAGATCGACGACAACCCGCTAAGCCAGGAAACGGCTGGCCGCAATCGTATTGTGCTGGCGCCCCCGAGGGGCGATCCCAAACCGATTCCTGCCGAGAAGCTGGGTGCCTGGTGGCTGGCAGCGTGCGCCAGCCCGCGTCGGGTGGCTGCGAACTACTACCGTTTTCAACTGCTGACGGGTTGTCGTGGCGTCGAGATCCTTGGTGAGAAGAAATACGATTACGAGCCTATCAGGGTTCGAGACGTGAACCTCGAAACCGGCCGCATATTGCTGATTGACACCAAGAACCGCAGCAACCACCTGTTGCTGTTGTCGCGGGAGGCATTGGCGATTGCAAAAGAAGCGTGCGAAAGACGCAAACCCGAGGAGCCCTTGTTTCCGATTACGGATGCCCGCAAGACGCTCGCCTGGATCAACAAGCAGGCAGGAACAACTGTGCAGGGCCATGACATGCGAGCGACCTTCACCACTATTGCCGAAGAACTGGTGTCCGGCGGTGTGCTCAAGCGCATGATCAATCACGCTACCAATGGCGACGTGACCCTGGGCCACTACGTCGGAAAAGGTGAGGCGCAGTTACGCGCGGGCTGGCAGACCGTGGCGGATTTCATTGGCAATGCCGCCGCAGAAGAAACTGCTCGGTGCACTATCCCGGACGCTATGCCGGTTTCGGATTCTGACGAGCATGACATGGCTGCTGTCCCTGACGCAGCGGTGGAAATGGCATGATGCTTGTGGGTAACTGGGCGGTCGTGTCATGAAGTGGGTGAGCTGTATCAGCCAAGGTTTCATCGAAGTGAGCGGCCAGCGCTACGATCTCTCGCATATGCGTGGCCCGACCTTCGAGCTCGCCATCGCCGCGACAGCCCGTTTCCCGGCCCTGACACTGCGCATCGAAGTTGAGTTCACTTCGCATTGCGTATCTTTTGGCCCGAAGGAAGGTGAAACTCTTGATTTTGATGCCTTGGGGCAGGATCGACGGATACTCGATCATCGGCAGGTAGCACGGGCTTTCTGCTTTGACCGCTACCGCTGGTCGCTGTCATTGCCGACGTTGGTACGAACACTGGATGGGCACTTCTGCAACTTCACCGGGCAGGGAAACTGGCTGGTCATCCGGGCGATTGACGACCAAGGCCGGGAAGTAGACTACGAAATCTACTTTCGGTTGCGTCGGCACGATAAGGATGCCCTGCGTATGGTGGTGGAAAGCGCCTACGTTCGCGCGCTTGGCACGCCTGGTCCCGGTGTCCCGCACGACCGCAAGGGCAGGATTCGCTTTCAGGTGATGGCGGCCAAGGTATTCCGGGGAGAGCCGCTGCGCGACCCCAGCCACAATCGTAGGTAACTGAATAGGCGCTGGAAAAGGCGAAGCGCCGCATAGCGGCGCTTCGTTTCGCGGGTGCTCTTCAATATCAGCACGGCTGAACCCTGTTTCCAGGAGGCAGATAGACACCTTTGCAGGCCCCGGTACATCTATCTGAGGTCAAGCATACTCGCTTAGAGATCGCGAGTCAAGACTGACCGACTGTCTGCTAGACTGGCGGACCATATAGTGGCCAGACAAGGATCGCCAAAGTTGATTACCGAATCACAGCGGGTCGGTGAGGCTCTGGCTGAGCCACATCGCATTCAATATGGACTATTCGGCTTGCAGTGTTGCAGGCGCAGCACTGAGGGCCGGGCCGATGCGCAATTGATCGAGTACCGCCTGAAGCCGCGCCAGCAGATCGTCATAGGTGATGATGTCGACGATACCCTTGGAATCACGGCGCAGCACTTCAAACTCACGTCTTTGCACCTCAGATAGCGTGTTACAACGCCCCATAATCACAATGCCTAGTGGGTTGGTTATCTGGATCCTGAAGCCCGCAGGCAAGTCAGCTCCCAACAATTGGGTCAAGTAGTCCTCGCCACGCAGTCCCCACCGGTTCAAATATCTTAGGTAATGAGTAACCTGACCCATCGCGCCAACCAAGTCGCGCATCGGCAGGTGGTGGTCGCGGTAGCGCGCTGGTAGCATGATGGGCTTGCCCATTGGCTTCTTGATCTCGATGACGTCAACGTTGCCAGATGCATCTACCAAGAGGATGTCGATGCGGCGCCAGGTGGAGTTGTCGGTATCCAAAAGCCTGACCTCGGTGAATGCCTTGATGTACCTGGGATTCAGCAGCAGGATGATTTCCACAATCTCTAATTGCCACTGCGCTTCAGACGTCCCGGCCTCGTTAGCCAGCATGGCCCGCAGCCGGTCCAGAGCAAAGGCGTACTTGGCAATGTCGAACTGACGAAAAGGGTTCTCCAAGTTCGGCACGGTCACAGCAGTGCGTTTGTTGACATATGCATTTAGCAGTGCTTCCGCATCAACAGCCGGCTCTGTGTACTGGCGAATCACAGTGCCGACGCGTGCCTGGACATAGCGGCGCAGCTCGTGCGGCGTCGGAAATTGGTGCAACAGTCGTTCATACTCGCTGATCGGGATAGCATCTGGGTCTGGACCGCCGATGACGATACGTTCAAGGTCGAGGCTCTGCATAATGCGTAAGATGGACACATTGCGCTCTGCACTGAACCATTTCCAGTTAGGTCGCGTATCCCGATGCAGTAGAACTTGCGTATTAAATTCGAGAACTTCCGGTTTGAACCTGAAGTATTCGCCTTCTCCCGTCGCGATGGCAAACACCAATCGATCGTCGTCGACGCCTATCCACACGCTGTCATCATCGCTGGCGGAATTTTCCCCCTCTGAACCGTCCTCCACGAGATCTCGCAGGGTGAGGTGGAACGTTCCCTTCACTACTAAATCCTCGCCGCGTGCGAACCTGTCGTGAACCCAACTAGTACCGTCGCGTGGGCGGTAGATGAGGCAGAACTCGTCATCGAATACCTCGAACTCAACAGCAGGCTTGGTCATATATGTTTCTAGAAAAGGACGCTTCATCGCATCTGACAACCAGTTGCGACTCTATTTTGGACCTATCAAGGTTATCCAGGAAACGCCAGCTAGCTGGGCCACGTGAATCACCCCGGGAATTGCGGAGGCTGTTTGGTTAAAGTGAAACAGGTTCCGCAGCGGGTGCTGCAAGTTGTCGATAGTATCGCTCTTCAGCTTCTGCCGGCGGTATGTCGCCAATAGATCCGAGCAGGCGTTGGTGGTTGAACCACGAGACCCATTCTAGGGTGGCCAGCTCTACGGCAGCCTTGGTCTTCCAGGGGGCTCGTCGGTGAATCACCTCCGTTTTGTACAGGCCGTTGAGGGTTTCGGCCAAGGCATTGTCGTAAGCGCTGCCGGTGCTGCCCACTGACGGGTTGATCCCTGCTTCGTTCAGCCGCTCGGAATAGCGGATGGAAACGTATTGGGCGCCGCGGTCCGAATGATGAACAAGCCCGTCCGCCTCCGTGGGTCGGCGGTCGTAGACGGCTTGCGCCAGCGCGTCCAGCACCAAGTCGGTCGTCATGCTGCTGGCGGCGCGCCAGCCTACGATACGCTTGGCATACGCATCAATGACGAAGGCAACATACAGCCATCCCTGCCAGGTCGACACGTAGGTGAAGTCCGCTACCCACAGTTGATTGGGACGCTCGGCCTCAAAGTGCCGCTTCACCAGATCCCTCGGGCAGGCTGCTGCGCCGTCTGGCACCGTGGTGCGCACACGTTTACCACGCCGGACTCCCTCAATGCCGAGGCGCCGCATCAGGCGCTCGACCGTGCAGCGGGCCACGGTCACGCCTTCCCGATTCAATTGCTTCCAGACCTTGCGCGCGCCGTACACCCGAAAGTTCTGCTCCCAGACTCGCTGGATCTGCACCATGAGCCGTTCATCCTTCTTGGCTCGTTGGCTTCGTCGTTCTGGATTGCGGCATCGTGCGGCGTGGCGCCAGTACGCTGACGAGGCGACCTGCAACACCTTGCAGATCGGCTCGACCCCATACAGATCCCGATGCTGGTCGATGTAGGCGTTTACTTCTTCAGGTCGCGGTCGAGCGCCGCCTGGGCGAAAAAAGCGCTCGCGGACTTCAGAATCTCATTGGCCCGGCGCAGCTCCTTGACCTCGCGCTCCAGCGCCTTGATGCGTTCGCTCTGCTCGGTGCTCACGCCAGGACGTACACCGCTATCGACCTCGGCACGCTGCACCCACTTGAGCAGCGTATAAACCGAGCAGCCGATCTTCGGCGCGATGGACTGAACTGCCGCCCACTGGGAGGGATACTCGTCACGGTGCTCCTGCACCCAGCGCACGGCGCGCTCACGGACTTCAGGGGAAAACTTGTTGTTCTGATTGCTCATGGCTCCATTCTCTCAAGAATTAGAGCCTCCTCAAAATCCGGTTCGATTCAGTGGCCACTTACGCGCCGCCCGGTATCGACGCTGACGCGGCCGAACGGGAAGCGCGGCGCAAAGAAGCCGACGCGGCCGCCGCATCATCGGTATTCTTCCGTACCGGGCAGGGCCAGTCCAGCCAGCCTACGGCAACGGTCGCACAGGCCATGCCTGTCGCGCCGGGTATGGATAACTCCTTGGTCGCCTTCGACCCGCTGGCTGCAGGCCCGGCGTCCACGGCAGCGCAACTCACCGACCCCACCGCAGCACAGAACCGGCAAGACCAGAAAGAGGCTTTCTTGCAATCGGGTTCCACGGAAACCCGCAATTCCGGCAATCTGCAAATGCCCGCCTCGCCATATCAGGTCATGGCCGGAACGGTCATCGCCGCCGCACTGGTCACAGGCATCAAGTCCGATCTACCGGGCGATGTGATCGGCACCGTCACCGAGCCCGTCTACGACTCTGCTACCGGAAGACATCTGTTGATTCCGCAAGGCTCGCGCATCCTGGGCCGCTATAACAGCCAGGTGAGTTACGGTCAAAGCCGGGTGCAGGTTGTATGGAACCGAATCATCCTGCCCGATACCTCGTCGCTCATGCTGGCCAACTTAGTCGGCTCCGACCCGGCAGGCTATGCCGGTCTGGAGGACGATGTGGACTGGCATTGGGATCGCATCATCGGCGGTGCCGTGCTGACCACGCTGCTGGGTGTCGGGGCCGAACTGGCTGCACCAGAAAACCGCCAGGACGGCGACCGCATCATCATCGCCGGACGCGACAGCGCCCAGGACAGCATCAATCAGGTGGGGCAAGAGATGACCCGCCGCAACATGAACATTCAGCCGACTTTGACCAGCCGCCCCGGGCTGCCGGTGCGCGTCATCGTGAATCGGGATCTGGTGCTGCGACCTTACCAGCCGATTTTTTTCAACAAGGGAGTCTCGCAATGAGCACCATCAAAAAAATGCGTTTAGGTCCACTGCCCACGACTCAAACGGTAAAAATAACCTTCGCATGTCCAGCCAGCCTGAAAGCGGAACTCGACCGTTATGCGCAGCAACATGCGCAGACGTATGGTGAAGCAGTCGATGCTGTGATGCTGATTCCACATATGCTGGAGGCGTTCATGGCGGGGGACCGAGGGTTTAAACGGCCAACGCGGTAAGGTGTTACTAAACCCTAGTTGAAATCTTACAATGACGGATATCGGCCAAGAACGGCCACTCGCCATTGGCTGCTTGTTGGCACTTCCGCGCCACACTCAGGCTACAGAAGATTCGAACCGAAATCTGCACCATCGCAGTGGCCTCGCCGGTCTTACTCAACACGGTTTTTTCGCCGCTATGGGCGAAGGGATCTGGCAACTGCTGTTGACGGACGCGGACCTGTCGAAGGCTTGATACCGCACAATATGAACAAACAGGTCGGGATTCAAGGAGCCCCGCTTTCGAGGCTATTGAAGATCCGTTAGGCGGTATTGGCCAGTGCCAATTCTCAGCAGTAGCTTCTGGGCGCAGAGACTACTGATCGTGCGGCCCGCAAGGCTCTCGATTGAGCCATCTAAATCGCTGGCCACCAACATCTCTCGCAGCCACTGCTCCATCTGGGATTTGGTGGCAACTGTCGCCCCTTGGCGCATCCGAAACTCGACGATCGTAGTGGCGAGGAACAGGACAGGCATTTCAGTCTGCCCATGCACAGCGTCATTAGAGCGAGGAAATTGGAAATCACCGACCAATGCCGCCACTTTAATCAGAGATTGCCCCCACGTTCCTGACCGCGCGATGCAAAATTCGGCCGCCTGCAGGACGATCTCAGTGGCCCTGGATTCGTCCAATGGTACGGCCAGGCAAGTCAAACATGTACGAAACGCCATATGCGGTGTCATGGTGTTGCATTCGACGCAGTGGTGGAGATAGCACCCGGTCGGCTCGTTACGCTCAGGGTCGATCCCGGAGATAGGAAGGCTTGTCGTTAGTGAGAGCCACCAGCCCCAGAGCTGAACTCCACGGTTGCTCCATCTAGCTCCACCTTCATAGACCCATCGCCTCCATCGACTTGCATAGGAGAATCCTTCACCGAATATCTCGTGTCTTCCGACTAAGCCTGCGTATTTCTTCACCCTGTTGGTGATGATTCGTGGTTCCGGATCACGTTCATCCTGTTCGAGCAGCGATGCGAGATCGATCGTCTCCAAGCCCTTGCGCAGGAAATCCGACTTCACGCGGCTCAGGCATGTGATCAGTTCGATGGGCACGATAATGTAAGCGCGCGTGGTTGCCCGCCCGAGAGCGCAAGCCAATGTGGTGTCATCCATGTCGATACCCGCCACGACGATGACGACGGGCTTCTCCATGCCGCGATACGCCGAGATTGTGGATTGTGAGACATCAATCCCCTCAAGCGACGAGGAGAACTGACTGAGCACGATCATGTCCTGCCTCATGACACCGGCCTTCGAGAGCTCCGCCGTCAAGGTCTGGATCCTCTTGGAAACATCCCAACTGATGCCTCTGGACAAGTCCTCCTTGGCGATCGGACGAGGGCAGTTCACCTCATGCCGTGGCGGTCGCATCTCCACCATCGCCTGAGTAATGCCTCCGGGATTCCGGTAGACCGTCGCCAGATAGAAGAATCGCTCTCCGTAGGTGTCCTCTAGGAATCGATAGAAGCTGCCCTTCTCGATACCGGGAAGCACCTGGAGCTCATCAGCAAAGACGAACTTGCGCGCATTCGAAAAATGGTCGTGCAGCGCCAAATGATCCGCCTCGTTGAGCGCCTGGGCTTCATCGACGATCAGCACCGCGTACTGGCGATCTACCTTCCCACGCAGGGCCAGATAATGCTCGTCATAGTTGGTCTCGCCAGAGCTGCTGTCCCTGTTCCGTGTGCCCAGGGACTCACAGTAGGAATGGAAGGTCTGAACTGTGACCGCCTGGTCGAGATGGTTCAATTGAGCGGCCACCTTCTGCGTGATCTGACGGTTCTTCAGAAGGAAGAGTACCTTGAGGTCCTGAGACGCGAACTGCTCGGCAAGGGAGCGCGCAATGAGCGTCTTGCCGCTGCCCGAGAAACCCGCGATCAGCCTCCGATCGGAGTCGAGGCACAAGGTCACTTGATTCGCTTGCTTGTCGTCTAATCGAAGCCACAACTCGCCGTCAGCAACGATCTTGCGTCCGAGATGGCCTTCCCGCGCTTCCCGCGGCCAGACGGCGTCGAGGAATTGATCGATTTCACGACTGAAGTTGTTCTGGCTGCCATAGTTCAGTGCGGTCTTCCAGTGCGCCATCAGTTGCACGATGCGCGAAGGTATGTCCCGACGATGCTTCTGTAGGATCAGGATGCCGTCGGGGAGCGGCCGGCCGAGCGGCACGTACGCGCTGGCGATCTGTGAGCTCTCGATATCGAAGTCCGGAAAGTGTACTGCGTAGCCGACCGGACACTTCATCTGCCACGACTGCAGCATCTCGGCGAGGACGAAAGTGTTGTCCTTGACCTGAGTCAGGGGATCGATTTCGTATCCGTCACGTTCGTGAATGAATCGAACACCCGAAGGCTTGTACAGACCCGACTTCGTCTCGATGCAAAGCATACCCAGTTCCGCATGCAGGATTACGAAGTCCACTTCTCCGGACAGGTGCTTCTTTTCCAAGGAGACCTGCAGGTACTTCTGCAGCTCTTGCGAGTACACCCGCTTGGTCCTGCCTCGCAGCCAAGGAAGCGAGTGAATGACGGTGAACCCATCGTCGAGTGCCGCCAGTTCCTGAAAGAGGGTGAATTCGCCTTGGCTGCGAAATTCCGTGTGATCGAGTGTTGGAAATAATCTAGCCATGAACGGAGGAAACGCTGAGCTGGTTTAAAGCATCCAGTACGGTGCTGATTGTTTTGGCATAGTAGCTTCAAACGCCTCGGGGCCGAGCTACGAAAGACGGGCAGCTTGTGGGGACGAGATCTTGTCGAGGTATGTCTCTTCAGGGTCGCAAGCTGCCCGATCCGTTGTATCCAAGCGTGCTGGTTTCCGCGCCAGTTTCTGGCTGACACACTGCTCGTGGCGCGAAGAGCTCAAAAAGCCAACAAACTCATGCGTCGGGCCTGTATGGCTCAGTTGCCACAAGTCACCTACGCTCCACCACGCCCTGACAAGTTTAGTCCTGAGACCATCTGAGGCATCCTAAGGCCATATCAATCCACTGCGGAGATGGCCATGTCCGACGAGCAAGGAATCGCCAAGCGATCGGCACACGCTGCTTTCCCTGTAGCGCCCGCGTTCTATCGCATCGCCGATGTAATACGCATCACTGCACTCAGCCGCGCCACCATCTATCGCCGCATATCAGAGGGGCGCTTCCCACGCCCGGTCAACCTGGGCGGTCGCGCATGCGGCTGGACGCCGACGGCCTTGAATGAGTGGATAGGGAATCCTCAGGGATACAGGAGCCAGGAAGAGCAACAGGAGCCTGCCGCCACCAGCCCGGCGAGGCGTCGTCGCAACACCGATCGTCTCAACTTGTCTCGCATCCGCCGCCGGAAATTTCGGACACAAGTCGGACACGAAGCCAAAACAGGGGCTCAAGAAACAGAAAAGGGCTTAGCGAGTGATCGCTAAGCCCTTGATATTCCTTGGTGGCGCATCCCTGATTCGAACAGGGGACCTGCGGATTATGATTCCGTCGCTCTAACCGACTGAGCTAATGCGCCAAAGAACGTAACTTTAACATATTTTTTTTCGCGTGTGTAGGCGGGGGCATCCAATATGCCATGGGAACGCTCCCCTCGCGCCAGCGACAAACCAAGCGGCCGCATCACGCGGCAATAGGCTCCAGCGATGACTGAAAATGGCGCAGTATGGGCGGCTCCCAGGTGATGCGGTAGCCGCGCCTGATCTGGTGCGCGCGGTGCTTGATTTCGGCCAGCGCTTCGGCGACGACGTCCAGGTGGGCCTGGGTGTATACCCGCCGGGGTATGGCCAGCCGCGTGAATTCGAAGCTGGCTTGCAGTTGCTCCCCGGTATCGGGGTCGTTCCCCAGCATGTAGGATCCGATGTCGCAGCTGCGGATGCCGGCTTCCCGGTACAGTTCGATGGCCAGGACTTGGCCCGGGTATTCGGTGTAATGGATGTGCGGCAGCAGCGCGGCCGCGTCCACGAAGATTCCATGGCCGCCGGCCGGGGCCTGGTAAGCAATGTCGGCCTGGTCCAGCAGCCCGCCCAGGTATTCCATCTGGCCGATGCGATAGCGCAGGTAGTTCTCGTCTATTCCTTCGCGCAGCCCGATGGCCAGCGCTTCCATGTCGCGGCCGCTGAGCCCGCCATAGGTGTAGAAGCCTTCGTAGGAAATGCAGTTGGCCTTGATGCCCTGGATCAGGCCCGAGGCGCCGTCGCGCACGCCGAGCAGGCCGCCCATGTTGACGATCGCGTCTTTTTTGGCCGACATAGTGAAAAAGTCGGCGTGGCTGAACATCTCGCGCACGATCCGGCTGATGGGCACGTCTTGGTATCCGGTTTCGTCCCTCTGGATGAAATAAGCGTTCTCGGCGTAGCGGGCGGCGTCGATGCAGACCGGAATCCCGTATCGGCCGGCCAATGCCGAGACCTCGCGCAGGTTCCGCATGGAGACCGGCTGCCCGCCGGCCGAGTTGTTGGTGATCGTCATGACGATCAGGCCGACGCGCTCGGGGCCGTATTCGCGCAGCAGCTGCTCCAGGCGCGCAACGTCCATATTGCCCTTGAAGCTGGCCCGGTCCGCCGGCCGCCTGGCGGCTTCGACGACGCAATCGATGCAACGGGCGCCGGCCAGTTCGACGTGGGCGCGCGTCGTATCGAAGAACATATTGGAAATCGCCACCTTGCCTGACGACAAGAGCAGCGGAAACAGCACCTTCTCGGCCGCGCGCCCCTGGTGCACGGGCTGGACGTAGTCATAGCCGAAAATGTCGCGGGCCGTGCCGACCAGTTTGTCGTAGCTGGCCGCGCCGGCATAGGCTTCGTCGCCGCGCATGATGCCCGCCCATTGCTCGGCGCTCATGGCGCCCGTGCCGGAATCGGTCAGCAGGTCGATGTAGCAATCCTCGCCCTTGAGGCCGAAGAGATTGTATTTGGCGGCGACGAGCCGCGCTTCGCGTTCTTCGCGGCTGAGCATGCGCAGCGGCTCGACCGACTTGATGCGAAAAGGTTCGGGGAAATATTTGATCGCCATGAGAGGCCTCCGTAAGCGGATGGACGGGAGGACACCCCGGTCGTCGCACGGCGCCTCGGGGCGGCCACGGACAGGCGGACAGTGCGGAAGATAAGGATTTCTTATTTAATTAAGAAATTATTATCATTCTTCAGGCATAATTACATGCCTTGCGAAAAATTATGCCAATATATCGCTGCGCTCGCAAGAACAATTCGAAACAAGCGACTTTATGACGAGAATAATTTCTCGCTGCAAGAGTCCAGTTCTTATCTCGATCATCATCGGCAGGCTTTCAGCCCCGCGTTCGGGATTTTTCGACGACACCGAGAGGCTGCCATGCAGAAACCCTGGCTACAAAACCAGATCGCCTTGACCGGTTTCCTGGGCAAGACCCTGGGGCCGGATTATGAAATCGCCCTGTACGACCTGACCGAAGCGAGCGCTGTGGTTGTGGCGATCGCCAACGGCCATGTCACCCAGCGCACCCTGGGGGCGCCGCTGCCCGCGCTGCTCAAGCAGCGGCTGGACGAATTCCGCCGCCAAGCGGAGGACACGCCGGCCGACGAATGGATACAGATGGCCGACATGACCTCGACCGGCAAGCTGCTGCGCACGTCCTCGCGTGTTCTCGCCAATGAGGCCGGGCGGCGGGTCGGGCTGCTGACCATCAGCTTCGACGACAGCCGCTATCGCGATCTGAGCGAACGCATTCTACGGCTGCGCCACCCCGATTCATTCGTCGACTCGCATTTCGTGTCCCGGCCGCCGACGGATGCGCCACCGGCCGGCCTGGCTTCGGCGGGCGCGCCGCCGGTCGCGCGGCAAGGGCTGGCGGCGGACCTCCTGGCCCGGGCCAAGGCCGAGCTGGCCGGCGAACCCCGGCGCCTGAACCACCGCGAGCGCATGGCCTGGGTGCGGGCGCTGGACGCGCAGGGTTTCTTCGGCGCAAAAGGCGCCGTGGGCCTGTTGGCGGAGGAATTGAACTGCTCGGTGGCGACGGTCTACCGCTACCTGAGCTCTCTGCATGCTGGTGGACCGCGACGGCCCTCAGGGCTGGAATGAATGTGGCGGTTCCTGGCCGGATCGGCCGCCAAGCAAAGCCTGCCGCGGGCCTCGACCGCTCCGGTCAGGTCGCCTTGGCATCGGGCGGCGCGGAGGCGCTCGCGGCTTCAGCCGGCGACGCCTCGGCGCCCGCCGGCGGTATGGACCGCAGCTTGATGTCCCGCTTGCGCAATCCGGCCAATATCTCGAACATCAGCTCGCTACGCACCCTGCCGGCCTGGCGCGGCGAAATCACATAGCAAGTCGCTGAAAACGTCAAGGTCGCTTCGCTGAAGGCGTCGAGCATGACCGAGGGCGCGGGCTCGTCCAGGACGTCCGGCTGCGCGCGTATGGCGCCCAGCATGATCTCGCGCACGGCCTGGGCGTCGACGTCCAGCGCCATGTTGAACTTCAGCGTGACCACGCCCAAAGGGTTGGCCATCGTCACGTTGCGCACCTTTTTCGTGATGAATTCCGAATTGGGCACGATCATCGTCGAACGGTCGAACATCTCGATTTCCGTCGCGCGGGCGCTGATCTTCCGCACATTGCCCTCGACTCCGTCCAGGCTCACCCAATCGCCCACCCGGATGGGCCGCTCCGCCACGAGGATCACGCCGGACACGAAATTCTGCACCACGGCCTGCAGGCCGAAACCGATGCCGACCGACAGCGCGCTGACGATCCAGGCCATGCGCTCCAGGCCTATGCCCAGCGACGAAACAGCCATCATGATGACGGCGAAATAGCCAAGGTAGCCCAGCAGGTTCGCCGTCGACGTGCGCATGCTCTCGTCCAGCCGGGTGACGGGCAGGAACTGGTCCGATATCCAGGACCGCATCACCCTGACCGCATAGACCCCGGCCGTCAGCACCACCACGGTCAGGGCGATCGAGGCCGGCCTGATCCGCGCCTCGCCTACATGGAAGCCCGCCATCAGAAAGCCCAGGCGCCGGTGCAGCCAGTCGCTCGGATCCTCTCCGAAAGGCAGGAGCACGAGCGCGATGGCAAAGAGAATCAGCGTCAGCCGCAGCACGCCGGATGCCAGCACCAGCAGCTGGCAGCGAGTGCGCGCCTGCTGCGCGGCCAGCACGTCCGCCGCGCGCTCCTCGCGCACTCGGGCGACGAGGCCGTCGAAGACGTCGGTCACCAGCACCACCAGCAGGTAAGCGGTGCTGCCGACCAGGGCCAGCCAGATTATTTCCTGCGCCACCAGGCTGCTCAAGGCAATGAAGCCCAGCAGGAAGGCGGCCAGGCTTGCGACGATGACCAGCACCAGGATGGACGGCACCGCGCGCACCCACGTCGCCGGCGGCGCCTCGGCGCCGGCCGGCCCGTTCCGCCCCCGCTCGTGCAGGCTGGACCGCAGGCTCAAGGCCGTGAACCCGATCAGAATATTGAGCACCACCGTCATGGCGCCGTTGACCAGCAGCGTGGTGCTGAGCGTGGCGTTGATCAGCTCGAGCACCCGCTGCGCCGACCACGCCAGCATGATCGTCACCGCGAACACCAAGGGAACCCATGACAGTTTCATGGCCAGGCGATCCGTCAGCGTCGGCAGCCGCCAACTGGGGCGTCCGGGCGAAAGAAGCACCATGCCCAGCCCCGCCACGAATCCCGCCACGTGGACGATGGTCACGCTTTGGTCCAGGAAGGCGTTCAGGCCCGCATCCAGCCCGCCCTCCCAGCGCAGCACGAACAGCATGACGCCGGCAAGCAGACCCGGCACCACGGTGTAAAGCGCCACCATCAGCACGGCGTAGATCGAGCGGCGCAAGCGCGCCGGCTTGGTATGCCTGACGGTGAAGGCGCCCAGGCCGCGCCGCCCTGCTTCCCCGATGGCCAGCAGCAGCAAGGCCACGGCCAGCGCCCCGGCCCAGACACGGGCGGGTACGGCTTTCAGGCTGTCGCCCAACTGGTCCAGCAAGCCGTCGAGCCGCCGCATGTCGCGCGGCGCATCGCGCACAACGTCGCGCCAGAACCCCGGCGCCAGCAGAGACTGCGAACGCGTGCCCAGCTCCGCCTGGAAGCGCGCCCGCCGCAACAGGGAGACCTGGTCCTGGCCTTGCCTGGCGTCCACGCCCATCAGCCGGGCCAGCTTGATCTGTGAATCGAGCAAGGCCTGGCGTTTCTTCAGTTGCGCCCGCTGCTGGGCGATATCGGCCGGCTCGGCCGCATCGGCGGCGGGCTCGCCCAGTTCCTTCAAGCGCGCCTCGACGCCGGCCAGCTCGGGCTCGAGCTGAGCCACGATATCGTCGGCCAGCGACTGGGCCGCCTGCAAAGCGTCGCGCATGCCCACCAGGCCCGCGTCGTCGATGCCTTCCGGCTTTTGCTTGAGCCGCTCCTGGATGCCGGTGACGGATTGCCGGGCCTTGTCCAGCAAGGCGCTTTGGTCTTGCGCCGCGGCGGCCTGGGCGAAAGCCCGCGGCGCAATCCCGCCCAGCGCCAGCGAGAGCGCCAGGCAGAGCAGCCAGATAACGGCAAGTCGGCGGTGAAACAGCTGCGCCATGCGGGCCCGTCTTGCTGAAATGATTGGAAATCGGCATGGTAGCAAATTACTTGCCCGAATGGCGCACGCGCGCATCGACGAGCGCCAAAACCCGTGACGCGGCGGCACGCCGCTTGCTGACAGCATCCTCCCAAACACCTGGAGCCCATCATGACCCGCAAGCCAGAGAATCCGCAAAAAGACGATCCCCCCAAGGAAAGCCAGCGCAGCCACGGCGACCAGCAGCGGCGCAGCAAAAAGGACGGACACACCAGCCAGATAGGCAGCAGCCAGGACCAGGTCAGCCAGCGCCCGCGCAACCCCAACCCGAACCGGCAGCCTCCCGGCTAGCCCGTGCAACGAACGCCGCCGGCATCCCGGATGAGCCGTTCATCCGGATGCCAATTGTCACACGCCCGTCAAATTTTGCCGCCATACTGTCCAGCATGAACACAGACACGCAAACCGACTTCGATTTCCCTGCAGGGCCCAGTGACGAAGCGCTCGCCACGTCGATACGGCGCATGCTTTCCGTAACGAAAGACTCCTGGCAGGTCAGCGACGCGCCGGCTCCGAAACGCAGGCGCAAGATGCGCAAATCCGGCCTGCCCGCGCAAGGCCATTTCCCCTGGGTGCACGGCCGCATGCGCGGGTTTGCCTGACCAGGGCCTGCCGACGCCGAAAGAAGCGGTTGGCGCCGGCCCGCGGGCGGCGCCGTGAAAAGCCCGGTTCCAAGCCAAAAAATAAAAACCGGCACTACGTAATAACCCTGCAAGCGCATCCCGGCGGCCCATCCGCGCTTGGGCCCCGCATTTCTTACCGTACGCTGAAAACCCGCATGAACATTGAAGTTTTGCTTCTTTCCTTATTGTTTGAAGCCTAAAACAAATTGCCTCTTAGGGGTTTCCATATTATTGACTGTAACGCTTGCTATCGCCTATAAATGCCACGGCAGTCAATTTGCATGCACGCATCGCATGCGGCCCCGAAGCACAAAAAGCCAGGAGACAAACCAATGAACAACAGCAAGAACGCGGACAGCACAACCGTCCTTTCCAAACCCACCCGCCGCCAGTTTCTGGGCGGCGCCGCGGCCGGTACCGCCGCCGCGGTCACCATGGGCTTTCCCGCCATTGTCAGCGCTCAAACCCCGGTCAATTTCCGCTTCCAAAGCACATGGCCCACGGTGGACATCTTCCACGAGTACGCGCTCGACTTCGCCAAGAAGATCAACGACATGACGGGCGGTGAGCTGAAAATCGAAGTTCTGCCCGCCGGCGCCGTGGTCCCGGCTTTCGCCCTGCTCGACGCCGTCTCCAAAGGCACGCTGGACGGCGGCCACGGCGTGCTCGGCTACAACTACGGCAAGCAGAACGCGTTGGCGCTGTTCTCGTCCGGCCCAGCCTTCGGCATGGACGCCAACATGGTGCTGGCCTGGCACAAGTACGGCGGCGGCAAGGAGCTGCTCGACAAGCTCTACTCGCAAATCGGCGGCAACGTGGTCACCTTCCTTACAGGCCCCATGCCGACCCAGCCCTTCGGCTGGTTCAAGAAGCCCATCACCAAGGTCGAAGACCTGAAAGGCCTGAAGTTCCGCACCAACGGCTTGGCCATCGACCTGTTCACCGCCATGGGCGCGGCCGTGAACGCCCTGCCCGGCGGCGAAATCGTGCCGGCGCTCGACCGCGGCCTGCTGGACGGCGCCGAATTCAACAACGCCACCTCCGACCGCCTGCTGGGCTTCCCCGACGTGTCCAAGGTGTGCATGCTGCAAAGCTTCCACCAGTCCTCCGAAACCTTCGAGATCATCTTCAACAAGGACAAGTACAACGCCCTGCCCGACAAGCTCAAGGCCATCATCGCCAACGGCGTCGAAGCCGCCTCGGCCGACATGTCCTGGAAGGCGGTCGACCGCTACTCGCAGGACTACATCAAGCTGCAGAAGGAAGACGGCGTGCGCTTCTACAAGACGCCCGACTCGATTCTGTCGCAGCAACTGGTGGTGTGGGACCAGATCATCGCCGAAAAGAGCAAGACCAATCCGCTGTTCAAGGAAATCGACGAATCCCAGCGCGCCTTCGCCGCCCGGGCAATGGCATGGGACATGGACACCAACAATAACCGTCGCATGGCCTACAACCACTACTTCGGCAGAAAGCCCGCTCCGAAAAAGAGCTGAACACCCTTAGCTCTGCCTCGCAGCGACACCGCCTGACGATCCGGGCGGTGTCGCCATCCCCTCCAGCAAGGTGAGTCTTTCCATGCAAAAATTCTTGCGCGTTGTTGATCAGGTCAATACCTGGATCGGACAGCTATTCGGCTGGTTCGTCCTGGCATTGACCTTATTCGTTACCTACGAAGTCTTTTCCCGCTACGCCCTGGGGGCGCCCCACTCATGGGCGTTCGATGCCATGAACATGATGTACGGCACGCTGTTCATGATGGCGGGCGCCTACACGCTTTCCAAGAATGGCCACGTGCGGGGCGACGTACTCTACGGCTTCTTCCCGCCTCGCCTGCAAGCCGGGCTGGATCTGTCCCTGTACATTCTGTTCTTCATTCCGGGCGTGGTCGCCCTGGCCTGGGCCGGATACAACTATGCGTCCGAGTCCTGGGTCATCAACGAGCATTCCACGATCACGGCCGATGGTCCGCCCATCTATCCCTTCAAAGCCATCATTCCCCTGGCCGGCGTCACGCTGCTGTTCCAGGGCTTCGTTGAAATGGTCTATTGCGTCCAGTGCCTGAAACAAGGCGAGTGGCCCAAGCGCGACAAGGACGTCGAGGAAGTCGACGTAGACAAGCTCAAGGACATGGTCCACGTCAGCGAAGAAGACATGAAGCAGCTCGGCATCGAGCCCGATGACCAGAAACGTGAAGGGAACCAACAATGAGAAAAGAAGTCTGGTTCGGCCTGTCCATTCTGGCCGCCGTCATTATCGCAATCTTCGTCCTGATGCCGGCTCCGGCCGACATGACCAACGGCCACCTGGGCCTGCTCATGCTGGCGCTCATCGTCGTGACCATCATGCTCGGCTTTCCCACGGCGTTCACGCTCATGGGCATGGGGGTGATGTTCACTTATCTCGCGTACCGGAACATGGGCACGCAGGTGGCCATCGAGCAGACCCTGGACCTGATGGTGCTGCGCACGTACGCCGTCATGACCAACGACGTGCTGATCGCGGTGCCCCTGTTCATTTTCATGGGCTACCTGGTCGAACGCGCCAACCTCATCGAAAAGCTGTTCAAGAGCATGCACCTGGCCATGGCGCGCGTGCCGGGCTCGCTGGCGGTCGCGACCATCATCACCTGCGCGGTGTTCGCCACGGCCACCGGCATCGTGGGCGCGGTCGTCACGCTGATGGGCCTGCTGGCACTCCCGGCCATGCTCAAGGCGGGCTACAGCATCAGGCTGTCGGCGGGCGCCATCACCGCCGGCGGCTGCCTGGGCATCATGATCCCGCCCTCCGTGCTCCTGATCGTATACGGCGCGGTGGCCGGCGTATCCGTCGTCAAGCTGTATGCCGGCGCCTTCTTCCCGGGCATCATGCTGGCGGTGCTCTACGTCATCTACGTGATGATCGTCGCCAAGATCAGCCCCAAGTCGGCGCCGCCGCTATCCCAAGAAGAACGCCGCGTGACCCTGCCCGAATTCGCCCAGACGGTGAAGGACACCGTCAGCAACCGGGCGCTGCCCGGGCTGATCGGCGCCATGAAGGGCAAGCGCAACGTCGGCGTGCCCATGAATACGCTGCTGTGGCAGTCCTTCATCGCCCTGCTTCCGGCGCTGGTCTTCGTAGCGGCCATGGGCCTGACCTACAAGATCGTCACCGCGCCCGCGCCCGCCGAAGTCACCGGCCTGGTCGAAATGGGCTTCTCGGCCGAATTCGACAGCCAGGACCAGTATTCGGGCGGCCTGGCGGAGCCCGAAGGCTCCGAACAGGCGGCCGAGCCCGCGGGCGCGCAAACGGCTGAAGCCGCATCCGACGCGGCCGAGGAAGCTGCGGAAGAATCGGCGGCCGAAGCCAGGCCGGCGCCCCAGTCCTTCTGGATCACGCTCGCCATCGGGACGATCCTGCTCATCATTTTCTACGCCTTCTTCACCTTTGCGCGGCTTGAAATCTTCAAGATGCTGCTCAGCTCCTTCTTCCCGCTGGCCATCATGATCCTGGCCGTGCTGGGCAGCATCGTGTTCGGCTTGGCCACGCCTTCCGAGGCCGCCGCCATGGGTTCGTTCGGGGGCATCCTGCTGGCCCTGGCCTACCGCAAGCTGAACATGGAAATGATGAAGGAATCAGTGTACCTGGCGGCCAAGACCAGCGCCATGGTGTGCTGGCTGTTCGTCGGATCCAGCATATTCTCGGCGGCCTTCGCGCTGCTGGGCGGGCAGGAAATCATCAACAACTGGGTGCTGAGCATGAATCTGACGCCGGTCGAATTCATGATCATGGCCCAGATCGTGATCTTCCTGCTGGGCTGGCCGCTGGAATGGACCGAGATCATCGTGATCTTCATGCCCATCTTCCTGCCGCTGCTTGCGCACTACCAGATCGACCCGCTGTTCTTCGGCCTGCTGGTGGCGCTCAACCTGCAAACGGCCTTCCTGTCGCCGCCCGTGGCCATGTCCGCCTTCTATCTGAAGGGCGTTGCGCCGCCGCACGTGACGCTGAACCAGATCTTCGCGGGCATGCTGCCCTTCATGGGCATACAGATCATCGCCATCGTGCTGCTGTATCTGTTCCCCGCCATCGGCATGTGGCTGCCGCAAGCGCTGTATTGATGCCGTGAAAGCCAGGGGGCCGTCCCGCGGGGGGCGGCCCCTTTTCATTCATGGCGCCCCATGGCGCATGCATTGGCGGCCCTGGAAAATACCCGCATCATCCGCGCAAATACCCATGTCGTAGGCATGGTTTTATGAGCTAGAATGAACAAATTAACGCTGCTCACGACAAAACGTAAGCAAGCCGCCGCAGAGCCCTGGGCAACCAGGGCTTTTTCATAAGCGCAGACCACCGCAGCCTGCCCCCGCTTCAAGAGACATCGCCAACCATGCGCAAGAATTATCCCGTCTACGATGTAGAAACCAAGCTGCGTCCGGATCAGTACCTGATCTCGAAAACCGACAAGAAAGGCCGTATCACCTACGCCAACCCCGCCTTCTTCGAAGTCAGCGGCTACACCCGCGAAGAATTGATCGGCAAGCCCCATAACGTGATCCGCCACCCGGACATGCCCCCCGAGGCCTTCCAGGATTTATGGGACACGCTGCACGCCAAGAAGCCGTGGCTGGGCCTGGTCAAGAATCGCCGGAAAGACGGCGGCTATTACTGGGTGCTGGCCAACGCAGCCCCCATTTTCGAAGGCGGTGAAGTCACCGGCTACGCGTCCGTGCGCATCAAACCGACCGACGAGCAGATCGCGGCCGCCCAGGAATTCTATGATCAAGTCAATGCCGGACGGGCGCGCGGCTACGCCATCAAAGGCGGGCAACGCGTGCGCACCGGCTGGCGCCGGCTCGTGGACCTGGCCTGCGCGCCCTTCAGCAACACGCTGCGGGCGGGCATGCTGCGCATGGCGGCGCTCACCACCGCCACCATCGCCGCCACGGCCTGGTTCGCCCTGACGGGCGGCGTGCCCGAGCCTCATCGGTGGTGGGCGCTGGGCGGCATCGCCGCGGCCACCATCGCGAGCCTGGTCTACGGCTGGATCATCGCCCAGCGCGTCGTCCGGCCGCTGGAAGGCGCCGCCAAGATCGCCAGGCAAATCTCCGCCGGCAACCTGCAGATAGACATCGACGCCGACCAGAAAGGGGAAGTCGGCAACCTGTATTTCTACCTGGACATGATGCGCAAGAGCCTGCTTGGCATCGCCATCGACGTCCACAACGGCGCCCGCGTCACCGCCAGCACCGCCCAGGTGCTGGAAGCCAGCAACACCAATCTTTCCGCCCGCACGGAAGACCAGGCCGCGTCCCTGCAGGAAACGGCCGCCAGCATGGAACAGCTGACCGTCACCGTCAAGCAGAATACCGACAACGCCAACCTGGCCAGCCGCCTGGCCGATGCCAGCATGCAGACCGCCCAGCGTGGCGGCGGCGTCGTGAACGAGGTGGTCGCCACCATGCACGGCATACATGAAAGCTCCCGCAGGATCGGCGACATCGTTTCCCTGATCGAGGACATCGCCTTCCAGACCAACATCCTGGCCTTGAACGCCGCCGTCGAATCGGCCCGCGCCGGCGAAGCCGGCAAGGGGTTCGCCGTCGTCGCCGGCGAAGTGCGCAGCCTGGCCCAGAAGAGCTCCACCGCCGCCAAGGAAATCAAGGAACTCATCAAGGCCTCGGTCGAACGCATGGCGGCCGGCTCGGAACAGGCGGCCCGGGCCGGCGCGACCATGGACGAAATCGTCGAGTCCGTGCGCAAGGTCACCGACATCATGGCCGAGATCTCCACCGCATCCGCAGAACAATTCGGCGGACTGCAACAGATCAACCAGGCCATCACGCAAATGGACGGCGCCACGCAGCAGAACGCGGCCCTGGTTCAGGACCTGGGCCACACCGTGCGGGCGCTGGGCGACGAAGCCAGGAACCTGCGCCTGTCCATCGATGTGCTGAACACCGGCGGAAAAAAGCCGGCGCAAGCATTCGCTGACGCCGCTTATGACGCAGCGCCGGCCCTTGAACCCCAGGAACGGAAGGCTCGCGGCGGCGCCATCAGGCTCATCCCCGCCGAGCGCGAGGCCGTATCGGCCTAGAGCGCTTCACCGCCTGCATGCCCGCGGGCGGTGAAACGCTCTACACCGTCGGCACGGGCGAAGCGCCCGGCGTGCCCATGGACAGCGCCTTTTCCCTGCCCCCGAACGACGCCACGAGCGCCGCCTGGTCTTTTTTCGCGCGGGCATCGGCCGCCACCGGATCCAGGATGGCGCGCAGCTTTTCGGCGTAGCGGCTGATGACTTCCCGATACTCCGGCTTGCCGGCAAGATCGACGGCCTCGCCGGGGTCGCTCCGCAGATCGAAAAGCTCCGGCGGATAGCCTACGTATTCATGGTATTTGTACCGAGCATCGGCGACCATGTAGCCGGCCGAGTCCGAGCCGATGGCGTGATATTCACTGAGTACCACGCGATCGGGATCCTCTTTTTCATTGGCCAGCTTCACCAGCGAGGCGCCCGGCAGATCGGCGTCTTCCGCATGCCGGCCGGCGCCGGCCTCCTCCGTGATCGTCGGGTACAAATCGACCAGGCTGACGGGCGTGCCGCACACCTTGCCCGCCGGCACGTCCGGCCCGCATAGAATCATGGGGACCGCGGTCGACTCCCGGTACAGCAGGCACTTGTTCCAGGTGCCGCGCACGCCCATGTTGTCGCCATGGTCGCTGGAATACACGACCGTCGTGTCGCCGGCAAAGCGCGTGTCGTCCAGCGCGGCCAGAATCTTGCCGACCTGCTCATCCATGAAAGTGGTCAGCGCATAATAGGTCGCAATGGCAAGCCGCTTGCGCTCGTCGGGGCCCACCGCCGCGTCATGATCCGAATACCTGACCTGCCGCTCCACCCACGGGTGGCGCACATAGCCGTCCCTGGGCAACAGCCTGGGCAGCGGGATCTTGTCCAGCGGATAGAGGTCCAGGTAGGCTTGCGGCACGATCAAGGGGAAATGCGGCGCGACCAGGCCGACGAACAGCACCCAGGGCCGGCCGTCTTGCGATTTTTCACGATCGCGCAGCCATTGCACGGCCAGCTCCGCCACGCTCCGATCGAAACGGTTGTAGCTCGACTCGCCCGCCCCGATCTTGTCGAACAACGGCATCTTGCCGATGGTTTCAGGCAAGGGATCGCGCACCGATCCAAACACCTGCCCGATGCCGTCCATGATGTGCACCGGCAGCTGCTGCCGGTCGAACCCGGTCGGGTCCTCTTCCTTGCGGTAATGCAGCTTGCCTATGGACTCCACGGGTATGTTCGCCTGCTGCAGGCGATGGCCCCAGCTGGGGGTGCGCCCATCGTAGGCGATGGCATTGTCCCAGCAGCGGTGCTCATGCACATGGCGGCCGGTGGCGATGCTGGCGCGCGCCGGCACGCAGATCGGCGAAGGCGTATAGGCCGCGGTATAGCGTGTGCCCTTCTTGGCGAGCGCATCCAGATTGGGGGTCTGGACCATGGCATGGCCCGCGCAACCCATGACGTCGGCATTGTGCTCATCCGACAGCAAGACGATGACATTCCTGGAACCCATACCGACCCTAATTGCCTTTGAAATCCAACGCCTTGACGAGCGTCTTCCATTGTTCGTAGTCGGACTTCAACAGCGCCGCGGCGGCCTCGGCCGCCAAACCGGCCGGATAGAAGCCCTGCTGCTTGAATTGCTGCTGCAGCTTCGGGTCGGTCAGGGATGCGAGCACGGCCTTGCTGAGCGCATCGACCACCGGCGCCGGCGTCCCCGCCGGGGCGCTCATCACCGCCCAATCCTCGATGACCAGGTCTTTCAGCCCCGACTCGGTGAAAGTGGGGACATCCGGCAGGTCGGGATTGCGCTGGGAGCCGGTCGTCGCCAGGACGCGGATGCGCCCGCTCTTGTGGCCGGCGACCAATGCGGGCGCGGTCGCGCAAACGGCTGGAACCTGGTTCCCCATGGCGTCCTGCAGCGCGGGCGCCGTGCCCTTGTAAGGCACGTGCAACAGTTCGATGCCCGCCTCGCGCCCCAGAATCATCCCGACCAGATGCGGCGTCAGCCCGACGCCCGGCGACCCGTATGCGCCCAGCTTGCCGTCCTTGCGCACGGCGTCGATATAGTCCTGCAATGTCGAGACATTCAATGCCGCGCTTACCGCGAAGCCGTAATCGAACGAGGCCAGACGCGCGATCGTCACCAGATCGCGCAGCGGGTCGAATGCGACATCGCTTTCCGTATGGGGCGCCAGCGTCAGCACCGGAGACGGCGTCACCAGAAGCACCGAGCCGTCCGGCGCCGACCGCCGGACCGAATCGACCGCCAGCCGGCCGGCCGCGCCCGGCTTGTTTTCAACGATGAAGGTCTTGCCTTCGTGTTTCTGCAACTGCTCCGCCACGATGCGCGCCAAGGCATCGAACCCGCCGCCGGCCTGGAAACCGACGAACAGCTTGGTGACGCCCGCCTGCGCGGCGGCCGGCCGGCCCCAGCCCAAAGCGGAACCCGCGGCAGCCGCCGCGGCGAACGAAAGAAAGTGTCTCCGTGTGGTCATTGATAATGGCCCCTGCGTAATATTCATATGGATCAAGAAGCTCACTATAGCAGCCGGGCCCGTTGCTTCGAAATTACTTTTCAGGCTCGAACCGGGGCGCATCCTTCCATCGGACATCTTGTTGCGCGGATTCCACGAATACCTCGAGCCGGCGCAAATGTGTATATTGGCGCATACGCACGCCAACCATCCCGCCCAATCCATCGTTACCCGCCATGGCAACCAGCTTGCTGACCGTACGGAAAATCGAAACAGCCACTCCCCAACCCAAACCCTATTCGCTTAAAGACGGCGGCAGCCTGTACCTGTACGTCACTCCCGCCGGGGGCAAGCTTTGGCGCTATCGCTACCGCATCGGGTCGGTGTCGCAAGTATTCTCCATAGGAAAATACCCTGAAGTCAGCCTGCAAGCCGCCCGCCTGGAACGCGACAAAGCCCGCGAACTCGTCAAGCAAGGCATCCATCCGCTCATCAACAAAAAAGCCCTTCTCAGCCAGCAAATCCAAAGAAACGGCCATACTTTCGAAGCGGTGGCGCACGATTGGATGAAGTCCAATAAATCATGGAGCGACACCTACGCGAAGCAAGTAAAAAGCTATCTCGAACGGGACATCTTCCCCGTCATCGGAAAGCTGCCCATCACGGCGGTCGGCGTGCTGAACATCCGCCCCCTGATCCTGGACATCTCCGAACGCGGCGTCAGCGCCGCAATGGCGGTGCGCCAATGGATCAGCCAGATCTTCAGCTATGGCGCACAGCAAGGCCTGTGCGAACACGACCCGGCCGCCATGCTGAAACGCCTCGTCAAGCGCCCGCCCATTCGCCATAACCCCCCCTTGCCCTGGCAGGAAATCGCGCCTTTCATGCGCAAGCTGGATGATTGGGACGGTTTTTTCACGACGAAGACGGCGCTGAAGCTGGTTGCATTGACCTTCGTCCGCACCGTGGAAATCCGCCGCGCCACCTGGGACCAGTTCAGCCTGGAGGACGCAACCTGGTCGATTCCCGCGGAAAACATGAAAATGCGCCGGCCCCATCTTGTGCCGCTGTCCCGGCAGACGCTCGCCTTGCTAAAAGAACTGCATGCCGTCACCGGCCACGGCAAATACCTGATTCCGAACAGCCGCAGGCCAAACCAGCCCATCGGCGTAACGACGCTGAACCACGCCATCGAATCACTGGGATACCGGGGCAGGTTCTCTACACACGGCTTTCGCTCCACCGCCACCACCTTGCTCAGCCTGCTGAGCTACCCGGACAACCGCGTCGACCTGCAGCTGGCCCACACCAAAAAAGACCCCTCGCGGGCCCCTTACGAACATACCAAATACGTCAGTTCGCGCCGCATACTGATGCAAGACTGGGCGGACATCCTGGACGCCTTGACGCAAGGCGCCACCCTGCAGCAGATCACAGAGGAATTCGGGCCCATGTCGGAAAGAAGATCCGCTTTCCTGAAGGTGGTCGAACGCGAATACTGAGTCAATCGCAATTTTTCAGGGCGAAGGCGACAGATCCAGCACCACTGTCCGCTTACTTTAGCCATAAGTTTTTGCGGCAGCGAAATAACGGACGGGCTATACCGTTTACACCTGAGCTGCCCGAGGGTCATGGATGGCAGTCGGGACGTTCCTTGCTGGATGCAGGAAAGCAATCAAACATAAATCGTATGGTTTACGACGAAGGGCTTTGTGTCGAAGCAAATACCTGCACGATGGAATCGGCGTCGACAAAGTTCAGGGCCCAAACCTCCAGCTCGGCAGCGCTGCCTGTGTGGATGCGCTGAACCAGGGTGTCCGGCAAAGGGCCGAACTTTCGGATCAGCAGACGTTCCAGCAGCGCTGCTTGGCCAGACAGCTCGCCTTGCCGCAACCCCTCCAGGATCCCCTCGCGCTTCCACTGCCGGGCCCACATGCCCGGCTTCTCACTGATCAACATGACAAGCTCCTGCAAACTCGTGACCTGGGGCACCGCCTCTTGCGGCTGGGCCCGCGACAGCACCAGGTGCTGGATATAGGCGGCAAGGCTGCGGTTCAACTCCTCAAACCCCTCCCCTTGCACCGCGTCCATCAAAGTGTGCAGTATTTCCGGGATTTGCTCAATGGCCGTGCTGTGCTCCAGCCGAAAAAGCAGCCCCGCCAGGTTCGCATCGGGCAGGCCGCCCGCGCGCAGCAGCGCGCCTTCGTCGATCAGCACGTAGCGCAGCTGCAGCTGGTAGCTCGATAAGTCCGGCACCGACGGCTCGATCAGCCCGGCCAGGTCCCGCTGCGCGCGCCAGGGACGCCGCCCGCTATAGAGCACCACCGGCAGGATGGGCGGCAGCAGCCGCCTGACCTGCTTCTGGCGCAGCAGCGACTGGTACAACAAGCCGGCGTAGGTCGCCATGCGCAGGGCCATGTAGGCGTCGGGCCGGCTTTGGTGCTCGAGCATGAGCAGCACGTACAGCGCGCGGCCCGAACGCCGGGGGATCTTCCAGGCGCCGTCGCCCACGCGCCGCTGCAGGCGCTCGGCCACGTACTGCGTGTTGACCTCGCGCAGGCCCGCCCAGTCCAGGTCCCGCAGCCAATCGGCCTCCAGCACGCAGGCCAGCAGGTCGCGCAGCATCTGGGGGTGATGGAACACGCGCCGGTAGGCGGCATCGCGCTCGCTCATGGCGGCCTCCCTGAAGTGGATGTCAGGAGACCATCATGGCTTGGATCACGGCGCGGGGGCAGCGGCTGTCGAGGGAATGACCATCGCGACAATCACGCATGGACGAGCTGCTGCAGCGGATCATGCCATTGCTTTGAATTGAAGGCCTATGTGGTATTTTGCCAAATTATGCCTCTGATTTAGCTCAGAAGGTTCGTTGTTAACACCAACTACCTGGCTCAGGTCTCGCAGAATAACCTGCAAAAGTCGCAAGGCGCCCTGGGCACGGCCATTGAGCGCCTGTCGTCCGGCCTGCGCATCAACAGCGCCAAGGACGACGCTGCTGGTCAAGCCATCGCCAACCGCTTCACGGCCAACATCAAGGGTCTGGGCCAAGCCACTCGTAACGCCAACGACGGCATCTCCATCGCGCAAACGACCGAAGGTGCGCTGAACGAAATCAATAGCAATCTGCAACGCATTCGCGAACTGTCTGTGCAAGCAGCGAATGGTTCAAACTCGGATTCTGACTTGAACTCGATTCAAGCAGAAATTCAGCAGCGTCTGGATGAAATCGATCGTGTCTCGGCGCAAACGCAATTCAACGGCGTGAAGGTTCTGGCTAAGGACAATGAACTGAAAGTCCAAGTAGGAGCCAACGACAATGAGACTATTTCCATCAATCTTAAACAGATTACCGCCAAAACGCTGGGCTTGAACGGTTTTAACGTTGACGGCGAAGGCTCGATCGCTAATAAGCAGGCGACTGCCGATGATCTTGACCTGTCCCGGCTTTTTCGATCCAAGGTAAC
Source organism: Parapusillimonas granuli (assembly GCF_013416525.1). Classification (GTDB taxonomy): domain Bacteria; phylum Pseudomonadota; class Gammaproteobacteria; order Burkholderiales; family Burkholderiaceae_B; genus Parapusillimonas; species Parapusillimonas granuli. The sequence continues at coordinate 94 of NZ_JACCEM010000009.1, read as the reverse complement.
TTGAGACAATGGCCTCTCAGAGAGTGAGAGGCATATGAAGAAGACGCGATACAGCGACGAGCAGATAGTCCGGATCCTGCGCGAAGCCGATAGG
>NZ_JACCEM010000008.1 GCF_013416525.1 Parapusillimonas granuli | reverse complement strand
CCGGCCGCCGCGCCGCCCGCGCCGGCGGGCCATGTCGTGAAGGCGCCGATGGTCGGCACCTTCTATCGCGCGCCCAACCCGGGCGCATCGCCGTTCGTCGAGGTCGGCCAGGCGGTGAAGGAAGGGGAGCCGCTGTGCATCATTGAAGCCATGAAACTGCTGAACGAGATCGAAGCCGACAAGGCGGGCGTCATCAAGGAAATCCTGGTCGAGAACGGCGAGCCCGTCGAGTACGGTCAACCCTTGTTTGTTATTGGCTAACTCATGTTCGAAAAAATCCTCATTGCCAATCGCGGCGAGATCGCCCTGCGCATACAGCGCGCATGCCGCGAACTGGGCATCAAGACGGTGGTGGTCCACTCGGAAGCCGACCGGGACGCCAAGTACGTGCGCCTGGCCGATGAGTCCGTGTGCATCGGTCCGCCGCCGGCCCGCGACAGCTATCTGAACATGCCGGCCATCATTTCGGCGGCCGAAGTGACCGACGCCGAAGCCATCCACCCGGGGTACGGCTTCCTGGCCGAGAACGCGGATTTCGCCGAACGCGTCGAAAAAAGCGGCTTCGTGTTCATCGGCCCCCGCCCGGAATCCATACGCATCATGGGCGACAAGGTCTGCGCCAAACGCGCCATGATCGAAGCGGGCGTGCCGGTGGTGCCGGGCTCCGAAGGGGCCCTGCCCGACGACCCCGAGGAAATCGTCAAGATTGCGCGCCAGGTCGGCTACCCCGTCATCATCAAGGCGGCGGGCGGCGGCGGCGGGCGCGGCATGCGCGTGGTGTATACCGAAGCCGCGCTGCTCACCGCGGTGGCGACCACTCGCAGCGAAGCGGGCGCAGCGTTCAACAATCCTGAAGTCTATATGGAGAAGTTCCTCGAGAACCCTCGCCATATCGAGATCCAGGTCCTGGCCGACGGCGGGCGCAATGCGCTCTGGCTGGGCGAGCGCGACTGCTCCATGCAGCGCCGCCACCAGAAGGTCATCGAAGAGGCCCCCGCGCCGGGCATTGCGCGCCGCCTCATCGAGCGCATCGGCGACCGCTGCGCGGAAGCCTGCCGCAAGATCAACTACCGCGGCGCCGGCACGTTTGAATTCCTGTATGAAAACGGCGAGTTCTATTTCATCGAAATGAACACCCGCATCCAGGTCGAGCATACCGTCACCGAAATGGTCACGGGCATCGATCTCGTGCAGCAGCAGATACTCATCGCCGCCGGCAAGAAGTTCACGCTGCGCCAGCGCGACGTCCAGTTCAAAGGGCATGCCATCGAATGCCGGATCAATGCCGAAGACCCGTTCAAGTTCACGCCCAGTCCCGGCCGCATCACCAACTGGCATACGCCCGGCGGCCCGGGGGTTCGCATGGATTCCCACGTGTTCAGCGGCTACACGGTGCCCCCCAACTACGATTCCATGATCGCGAAGCTGATCACCTACGGGGAAACACGCGAACAGGCCATCGCCCGGATGGACATCGCCCTGTCTGAAATGGTGGTGGAAGGCGTGCAAACCAACATCGCGCTGCACCGCGAGCTCATGCAGGACGTGCGTTTCCGCGAGGGCGGCACCAGCATCCATTATCTGGAGCACAAACTGTCCCAGCGGCCCTGACCGTCCGAATTCGTTTCAAGAAAACAGGGGCGCCGCCCCTGTTTTGCCAATGGAAGTCACTATGCGCGAACTCGTGCTCATTTGTCCCGAAGCGCAGGCCGAAGCCCTGTCAGACGCCTTGCTCGAGGCCGGCGCGCTTTCGGTCTCGGTCGAAGACGCCGATGGCGACACCGCCGCCGAGCAGCCCTTGTTCGGCGAGCCGGGGCTGGAGCCCGCCGTGCAGGCATGGCGGCGCAACCGCGTCGTGGCGCTGCTGCCCGACGGCCTGGACCACCGGCAATTGCTGGAACAGGTGCGCGACGCCGGCGTGGCCGACTACCAAGACGCGGACTGCCTGCTGCGCGATGTCCCCGACGCGGACTGGGTGCGCCTGACCCAGGCGCAATTCAACCCCATACAAGTGGCGGGGCGCATCTGGATCGTCCCGAGCTGGCACCGCGACAACCCCGACGTCCCCCGGGCCGGTTCAGGCCGGGGCCCGGCGGAAGACGGCGTCGTCCATATCGAGCTCGATCCGGGCCTGGCTTTCGGAACGGGCAGCCATCCCACCACGCACCTGTGCCTGGAGTGGCTGGCCGCCGACCTGCAGCCCGGATCCGCCGTGCTGGATTACGGCTGCGGTTCGGGTATATTGGCGATTGCGGCGGCAAAGCTTGGCGCCGGCCGGGTGGTCGCCGTCGACATCGACGAGCAGGCGGTCCAGTCTTCCGTCCATAACGCCCAGGCCAACCGCGTCGAGATCGCCGCCATGCTGCCGGATGCCCTGCCGCAAGGGGACTTCCAGGTCGTCGTGGCCAATATTTTGTCCAATCCCCTGAAGGTTCTTGCGCCCATGCTGGCCAACCGGGTGCGTCCCGGCGGCGACCTGGTGCTGTCGGGCGTGCTGGAGCGCCAGGCCGAGGAAGTCGCCCAGGCCTATGCGCCATGGCTGGCAATGAGCGTCTGGCGTGCCCGTGACGGCTGGGTCTGCCTGCATGGGAAACGCGCAGTCCAATGATGCAGGACTAATGGTTTACGTCTATGGAACTGACCACCCGCTGTCCGCAGTGCGGCACCACATTTTCCGCGAGCCTTGCGCAGCTGCAGCTGCGCAAGGGCTTCATTCGCTGCATCCACTGCGCGCACATCTTTGACGGCTACGAAGCCGTCGTGGCCGCCGAAAATCCGTCCGCGCCGCCGGCGTCCAAGATGACGGACGCACCTCCGGCGGCGTCTTTGCCGCCGGCGGCTCCGCCCGTCGCCGGGCCGCGCCCGGCTTCCGCAACGCCCGTGGGCAGGCCGGCTGAAACGCATGCGGGGCGAACGGCCGCCGACCGGGCCGGGGCGCCCGTCGCCGGGGAGGGGCGGTTCACGATTTCGGTGACGCCCGGCGAACCCGCCGCCCATGGCCGGCAGGACCCGGAGTTCAAGATCGGCGCGCCCGCCGCCCGGCAAGCGGACGGGCCCCGCGCCGACCACGAACCGCGCATCGGCCATGGGCCGCGCACGGAGCACGAGCCGCGCATCGATCATGGGTTGCGCGCCGGCCGGGAAGCGCGGGCCGACCAGGCGCCGCGCTTCAGCCAAGAACCGATCCACGGGCCGCGCATCGACCGGGCCGTGGATGCCGCCGGCCGGGAGCCCCGCGTCGGCGGTCCGTCCATCGGAGAGCCATCCATCGGGGGCGGCGCCGCCCCCGCGGGGCCCATCTATGTCGAGCCGCGCCGGCCGGCCCACGCTCCGGCGCCCGCCGATCAAAGCGACGACTATCTCGACGGCTCCGCAACGGTGTTTTCATCCTGGGCCAGAGTGTTCTGGGGCGTGCTGGTGGTGGCCGGGCTGCTCTTGCTGGCCGCCCAGGCGCTGTACGTGTACCGGGCGCAAATCGCCAACCAGATTCCGTCTCTGCGGCCCATGCTCGAACAGGCCTGCGTCTCGCTGGCCTGCAAGGTGCCTTATGCGCGCCGCATCGACCAGATCAGCGTCACGAGTTCCGCCTTGCGCGCCTCTCCCGCCGCGCCGGGGGAAGCGCCGGAAGGCGCGAGCCAGATGACGCTGCAATTCACTCTGCGCAACGCCTACGAGAAGCCGCAGGAGTGGCCCACCATGGTGCTGGACCTGAAAGATTTCTCGGGGACGCTCGTGGTCAGGAAAAACCTTGCGCCGGCGGAATACCTGGCGCCCGAAACCTTGAGCCGGCCCTTCCCGGCATCCAGCGAACTGACGGTCAGCCTGCCGATCAAGCTGGACGGGCTGAAGGTCAACGGCTATCAGCTCGACAAATTCTTTCAATAAGGTCATGTGATGACGGACAAAGTATTGGTGTGCGGTTCCGTGGCGTTCGACACGATCGCCGTGTTCGAAGGGCATTTCAGGGAACACATTCTTCCCGACAGCATTCAGTCGCTCAGCGTCTCGTTTTTCGTGCCCAGCATGCGCAAGGAATATGGCGGATGCGCCGGCAACATCGCCTACAACCTGCGCCTCCTGGGCGGCAACCCGATACCGGTCGGGACGGTGGGCGCCGATGCGGCGGACTACATCATCTACATGCAGCAATTGGGAATCGACACCAGCCTGATCCGCGTGCTGGCCGACATGTACACGCCCCAGTGCTTCATTACGACCGACCTGGACAACAACCAGATCGCGTCTTTCCACCCGGGCGCAATGACGCGTTCCGCCGAGAACGACTTGACCGGGCATCAGGCCTGCTGGGGCATCGTCGCGCCCGACGCCAAGGACGGCATGTTCGCGCATGCGCGCCGCCTGCACCGGCAGGGCATACCCTTCATCTTCGATCTGGGCCAGGCGATGCCATTGTTCTCGGGCGACGACATCAACGAGATGCTGGGCCTGGCCGACGTCCTGGCGGCGAACGATTACGAGGCCAGCGTCGTCGAACAGCGGACCGGCCGCAGCATGGCCGACATCGCGCAAGACCTGCGCGCCGTCGTGGTCACGCGCGGCGGCGACGGCGCCACCCTGTATGCCGACGGCACGCAAACGCACATCGACGCCATCAAGGTCGATCACATCGTGGACCCGACCGGCTGCGGGGACGCCCATCGGGCCGGGCTGTTGTATGGCCTTACACAAAATTGGGATCTGGAGGACGCCTGCCGTTTGGCGAATGTAATGGGCGGCTTTAAAATTGCTTCCAGAGGTCCACAGAACCACCGCCCGACGCGCGCCGATATCGGCTCGGCGTTGAACCGGCACTACGGGGTCAATCTGCTCCTGTAGGCAAGGCAGGCAGGCCGCCGTCGAAGGCTGCATGGGCGAGCCCTCGCGGAGCCGCCCATACGCCGGCGGCCGCCGCCTGCCGGGGCGGCTTTATGTTTCATCAGGAGCGCTAAATGGCTATTACTACTTTACCCACCCAGGGAATTCGCAAGGGGCGCGCGCTGGCCGTGGCGGCCGCGCTGAGCTCGCTGGCCATTCTGGCGGGGTGTGCCAACGACACGGCATCGTCCTCGGTCTACACCTACGGGCAGGCGCAGCGTGAACAGATCGTGCGCACGGGCACCGTGGAAGCCGTGCGCAACGTGACCATTCAAAAGGACCGGACCAGCGGCGCCGGCGTGGTGGCGGGCGGTGCGCTGGGCGGCGTGGCCGGCAGCGCGGTGGGGGGCGGCACGGGTCGTGTGCTGGCATCGATCGGCGGCGGCATATTGGGCGCGATGGCGGGCAATGCCGTCGAAAATCAAATGGGCAAGGAAGCGGGGCTCGAGATCACGGTCAAGCTCGACAACGGCGAGACCCGTGTCATTGCGCAGGCGGCCGATGTCGCGCTGCGCCCCGGCCAGCGGGTGCGCATCATCAGCGGCAATGGGCCTAGCCGAGTCGTGCCGATGTAAGGGGTAGGGCGCGGCCTCAAACCCCGAACAGCGAAAACGCCATGCTCTGCAGCACCATCATCGCAACCTGAGCCACGATCAGCAGCACCAGTGGGGAAAGATCCAGCCCGCCCAAGTTCGGCATGACGCGGCGTATCGGGTCCAGCATCGGCGCCGTCAGCGTTTGAAGCAAGGGCATGATGGGCGCCATGGGATTCACCCACGACAGAACGGCCTGGATCAGCGTCATCCAGAGGATGACGTTGAACGCCCACTTGAGCACCGTCAGCAACGCCGCCACCAGCGCTGGAGCGATGCTCTGCAGCGAAGGCAGCGTGCCCATGAACAGCGACCACGTCAGCAAAAGAAACAGCAGCGCAGTAAGCCAGCAGGCCACCAGGCTGGGCCAGTCCAGCTTGTTGCCGGCCGGGATCACCCTTCGCATGGGCAGCACCAGCCAGTTCGTCACCCGCAAGACCGCTTGCGCATAAGGATTGAAAGGATGCAGGCGTATGGCGAACATCCAGGCGCGCAGCAGCAGCGCGATACCGAATAGCGTGAAAAAGATGTTGATGATGAAGTGCAAGGCTTCGCTGAACATGTGATGCGCTACGGGTGGTGTCGAATGCGCCATTGTCGCATGCCGCAACCCCGTACGAAAGACAGTGTTGAAACGGAACTGCCCGGCATGGCCGGGCAGTTCCGAAGGTGCTGCGTGGCGGAGGGCCTATCAGGGGCGGCCGCCCGTGGGGAAGGGCCACGACGCGGCGGGATTGACGCTGGTCTTTGCGGCGGGCGCCGCGCCGGCGTCTTTCGCCGCCTTGGCAGCAGCCTTTGCGCTGGGCTTCTTGGCTGCGGCTTTCTTGGGCGCTTCTTCGGGTGAGCTCACCGCCTTCTTGGCCGCGGTGGCCGTCTTGGCGGCGGCCGCTTTCGTGGCGGGGGCGGCCTTCTTGGCTGCCGCTTTCTTGGCCGGCGCCGCTTTCTTGGCTGCCGCCTTCTTGGCGGGCGCGGCCTTCTTGGCTACGGCTTTTTTGGCGGCGGGCGCGGCCTTCTTGGCTGCCGCTTTCTTGGCGGGTGCGGCTTTCTTGGCCGCTGCCTTCTTAGCGGGCGCGGCCTTCTTGGCTACGGCTTTTTTGGCGGCGGGCGCCGCCTTCTTGGCGGCCGCTTTTTTAGCGACGGCTTTCTTGGCGGGCGCGGCTTTCTTGGCTACCGCCTTCTTGGCTGCGCTTGCGGTTTTCTTGGCGGGGGCTGCCGCTTTCTTTGCGGCGGTGGTGGACTTCTTGGCGGGGGCTGCCTTCTTTACTTCGTCAACTTTTTTTACCGCTGCTTTCTTGGCGCTTGCTGCCTTCTTTGCCGGTGCGGCTTTCTTGGCGGCCGGTTTGCTTGCGGCCTTTTTGGCTGTTGCCATAGTATTGCTCCTTGAGATCGAGTCTAAGAGAACGTCCACCCATTTGATATAGCCCCCACTGTTCGTGTGCGACCCATCTCAAATGGCGCATGCGTGCAAAGCATCATCGGCTTTGCACGCCTAGAGTCTAACGTAAGCTCTTGCTGTCTTCCAAGCTTTATTCCCAGCTTAAGGCTCCTCCGGTCTGATATTCGATCACGCGTGTCTCAAAAAAGTTGCGTTCCTTCTTCAGATCGATCATTTCGGCCATCCAGGGGAAGGGGTTTTCTTCTTGGCCGAAGAGCGGCTCCAGGCCGATTTGCTGGCAGCGCCGATTGGCGATGAAGCGCAGGTAAGACTTGAACATCGATGCGTTCAAGCCCAGCACGCCGCGCGGCATGGTGTCTTCGGCGTAAGCGTATTCGAGGTCCACCGCCTGCTTGAACAAGTGGCGCAGTTCTTCGCGGAACTCGGATGTCCAGAGATGCGGGTTCTCGAGCTTGATGGTGTTGATGAGGTCGATGCCGAAATTGCAGTGCATGGACTCGTCGCGCAGTATGTACATGTATTGCTCGGCCGCGCCCGTCATTTTGTTCTGCCGGCCCAGCGCCAGGATTTGCGTAAACCCGACATAGAAGAACAGGCCTTCCATCAGGCAGGCGAAGACGATGAGCGACTTGAGCAGCGTCTGGTCGGCTTCGGGCGTGCCGGTCTCGAAGTTCGGATCGGCGATGACGTTGATGAAGGGAATCAGGAACTCGTCCTTCGCGCGTATGGACGGCACTTCGTTGTACGCGTTGAAGATTTCGGCTTCATCGAGATCCAGGCTTTCGACGATGTATTGATAGGCATGCGTATGGATCGCTTCCTCGAAGGCCTGGCGCAGCAGGAACTGGCGGCACTCGGGCGCGGTGATGTGGCGGTAGGTGCCCAGCACGATGTTGTTGGCCGCCAGGGAATCGGCGGTCACGAAGAAACCGAGGTTGCGCTTGACGATGCGGCGCTCGTCATCCGTCAGGCCGTTGGGATTCTTCCAAAGCGCGATGTCGCGCGACATGTTGATTTCCTGCGGCATCCAATGGTTGGCGCAGGTGGCGAGGTATTTTTCCCAAGCCCATTTGTACTTGAAAGGCACCAACTGATTGACGTCGGTCTTGCCGTTGATGATGCGCTTGTCGGCGGCGCGCACACGGCCGCCGGTGTCGCCGGCCTGGGCGGCCGGGGGCGGAGCCATGGCGTCGTCCGCGCGCGCGCGGGTTGCGGGGGCCGCCGGCGTGGCGGCGGCCAGGGTGCTGCTGGTGTTGTCGTCCCAATTCAACATGGTGTTCGGCTTCCTGTATTCAAGTTTATTGGCAGGCTTCGCATTCTTCGAAGCCCTCGTCTCCGGGGCGCATGGTGCACACCGCGCCGACCACTTCGGCGGCGGGCAGGCCGGCCGGCGCGGCGGCGGATGCCGCGGGCGCATGCGAGGCCACGGCGTTGAGCTCGCCTCCGCGGCCGGTGGATTTTTCCGCGTTGGTGGCGCCGGTGGAGCGCAGGTAATAAGTGGTCTTGAGCCCGCGCACCCACGCCAGCTTGTAGACGTCGTCGAGCTTCTTGCCCGACACCCCGGCCATGAAGATGTTCAGCGATTGAGCCTGGTCTATCCATTTGGAGCGGCGCGCGGCGCACTCCACGATCCATCGCGGGTCGATCTCGAAGGCCGTGGCATACAGATTGCGCAGGTCCGCGGGGATGCGGTCGATGCGGGCCAGGCTGCCGTCGAAGTACTTCAGGTCGGCGACCATGACCTCGTCCCACAGCTTGCGTTCCTTCAGGTCGCGCACCAGGTAGTCATTGACCACCGTGAACTCGCCCGACAGGTTGGACTTGACGTACAGGTTGCGGTAATTGGGCTCGATGCAAGGGGCGACCCCGACGATGTTGGAGATCGTGGCGGTCGGGGCGATGGCGATGCAATTGGAATTGCGCATGCCGTGCCGCTGGATGTGGGCGCGCAGGCCGTCCCAGTCCAGCGTGCTGCTGTCGTCGACTTCGACGTAGCCGCCGCGTTCTTCGGCGAGCAGCTTCAGGGTGTCCTGGGGAAGAATGCCGCGGTCCCACAGCGAGCCCTTGAACGAGGAATAGGCGCCGCGTTCGATGGCCAGCTTGCTGGACGCGCGGTAGGCGTAGTAGCAAACGGCTTCCATGGACTGGTCCGAGAACTCGACCGCTTCCTGCGAGGCGAAGGGCACGCGCATGAGCAGCAGGCAGTCCTGGAAGCCCATGACGCCCATGCCCACGGGGCGGTGGCGCAGGTTGGAGTTGCGCGCCTTCGGCACGGCGTAGTAGTTGATGTCGATGACGTTGTCGAGCATGCGCATGGCGACGTCGATGGTGCGCTCGAGCTTGGCGTGGTCCAGCACGTAGCGGCCGCTGTCGTCGCGGCGCATGTGCGCGGCCAGGTTGACCGAGCCCAGGTTGCAGACGGCGATTTCGGTGTCGCTGGTGTTGAGCGTGATCTCGGTGCACAGGTTGGAGCTGTGCACCACGCCCACGTGCTGCTGCGGCGAACGGATGTTGCAAGGATCCTTGAAGGTGATCCAGGGATGGCCGGTCTCGAACAGCATGGACAGCATCTTGCGCCACAGCGACACGGCGGGAATCTTCTTGAACAGGGGCAGTTCGCCGCGCGCGACCTTGGCTTCATAGCCCAGATAGGCCTCTTCGAAGGCCTTGCCGTACTTGTCGTGCAGGTCGGGTGCGTCGGACGGCGAGAACAGGGTCCATTCGCCGTTTTCCATGACGCGCTTCATGAACAAGTCGGGAATCCAGTTGGCGGTGTTCATGTCGTGCGTGCGGCGGCGCTCGTCGCCGGTATTCTTGCGCAGTTCCAGGAACTCTTCGATGTCCAGGTGCCAGGTTTCCAGGTAGGCGCACACGGCGCCCTTGCGCTTGCCGCCCTGGTTGACCGCCACGGCCGTGTCGTTCACCACTTTCAGGAAGGGCACCACGCCCTGGCTTTCGCCGTTCGTGCCCTTGATATGGCTGCGCAGCGCGCGCACGGGCGTCCAGTCGTTGCCCAGGCCGCCGGCGTATTTCGCCAGCAGGGCGTTTTCCTTGATGGCGTCGTAGATGCCGGCGAGGTCGTCCGAGACCGTGGTGAGGTAGCAGGACGAAAGCTGCGAGTGCAGGGTGCCGGAGTTGAAGAGCGTCGGCGTCGAACTCATGAAGTCGAAGGACGACAGGGTTTCGTAGAACTCGATGGCGCGGTCTTCGCGGTCGATCTCGTTCAGCGCCAGGCCCATCGCGACCCGCATGAAGAACACCTGGGGCAGCTCGATGCGGCGCCCGCGCAGGTGCAGGAAATAGCGGTCGTACAGGGTTTGCAGGCCGAGATAGTTGAATTGCAGGTCGCGTTCCGCCTTGAGCGCGGCCGCCAGCTTTTCAAGGTCGAACAGAGCCAGCTTGGGGTCCAGCAGTTCGCCTTCGATTCCCGTCTTGATGAAGCGCGGGAAGTAATCCGCATAGCGGGTCGACATGTCCGATTGCGAGACCTCTTCCTGCAGGACCTCCTTGCGGATGGTGTGCAGCAGCAGGCGGGCGGTCACCTGGCTGTAGGACGGGTCGGTCTCGACCATGGCGCGGGCCGACAGAATGGCGGACTTGAAGACCTCGTCCACCGGAATGCCGTCATACAGATTCTTGACCGTTTCCTTCAGGATGGCGTCGGTGTCGATGGCTTCCGGCAGGTTCTGGCCGGCTTCTTCGATGGTCTTGCGCAGTTGGGCGAGGTCCAGCGGGCGCGACACGCCCTTGTCGGTGACGTTGAGGCCGGCGGGCTCGGCGCGCGGCTGCGACTCGGCCTGGCGCGCGCGTTCCTGGGCGCGTTTCTCGCGGTAGAGCACATAGGCGCGCGCGACGTCGTGTTCGCCCGAGCGCATCAGCGCCAGCTCGACCTGGTCCTGGATGTCTTCGATATGGAAGGTGCCGCCGCCGGGGCGATTGCGCACCAGCGCGTTCACGGCCTGCGCGGTCAGGTCCTCGACCAGTTCGCGGATGCGGGCGGAGGCCGCCCCTTGCCCGCCCTTGACCGCCAGGAAGGCCTTGGTCATGGCGATGGCGATCTTGCCGGGCTCGAAGCCGGCCACGGCGCCGTTGCGCCGGATGATCTGGAAGTTGCTCCATTGATTGCCGCTGCGCGCCGTGTCGTCGGCGGGCGCCCGATGGGCGGTCGTGGTGGGCGTGGATTCAACGGTGGATGTTGAGTGCATGAGGGCTCCTGGGCAGAAATTCGCGCGACTGCGGCGCGCGATCAACAGCGGATCTGGATGTTTGCCGCCGCCTGTCTGCATTTCCGCGAAAAATGGCTGAGGTGGCGTGCGTCAGGTTTTGACCACTAGATGTTGTGGTTCAATGTGTTTTGAGCACTAATTGTAGTGTCGGGGCGGGCGGCAGGCAAGCATAAAAGAACTTGATTTTTCTTAATTTCCGTGCATGCGCTGCCAAAAAAAAAGCGGCCTTGGCGCGTAAGTCCAAGGCCTATGGGCGGAATTGCTCGCGCCGGGCGTCAGGCGGGCACTCCGGAAAAATAATTGTGAGTTTTCATGACAGGGCCGTCCAGGGCGGCCAACAATTGCGCGAGCCGCTGTTGATAAATCTCGACGTTGGCCTGCTTCACATGCCCGAAGCCGCGCACTTTTTGCGGCAGGTCGGCGAGCTCCAGGGCGAGCTGGAAGTTCTGTTCGTCCAGCCTGTCGGTCATGGTGCGCAGCGCCGCCTGGTATTCACGCACCAGCCGGCGTTCCATCTTGCGTTCCGCCGTGTACGAGAAAGGATCGAGCCAGGTGCCGCGCAGCACTTTGCCATGGGCCAGCAGGCGGAACAGGCGCTCGGTGCCGGGCCCGAACGTCATTTTGCGCGGGATGCCGGTGCGCGGGTCGCGGCGGGCCAGCAGGGGCGGCGCCAGATGGAAGCGCAGGCTGAAGTCGCCCTCGAATTTCTCCCGCAGCTCGCGCCGGAAGTCGCCGTTGCTGAAAAGGCGCGCCACCTCGTATTCGTCCTTGTAGGCCATGAGCTTGTACAGGGATTGCGCGACCTTGGCCGTGAGCCGCGGGCGGGCGTTCGGGTGCAGCGCCCTTTCGGCAAGCCGCATGCGCTCCACGATCTCGGTGTATTGGCGGGCATAAGAGGCGTCCTGGTAGGCGGTCAGCGAGGCGCGGCACCGTTCCACGATGGCCTCCAGCGATTCGGGCGCATGCAGGGTGACGACCTGCTCGGCGGGCCGCGATTCGGGCGGCAGGGCCTCGGGCCGCGCCGCCGCCAGCCGACCCGTGCGGAAGGCCTCCTGGTTGGCCTGCACGGCCACGCCGTTCAGGACCAGCGCGTGCAGGATGGCTTCTTCGCTCAGCGGGATGTGGCCGCGCTGCCATGCGAAGCCGAGCATCATCATGTTGGCCAGGATGCTGTCGCCGAACTGGCGCTCGGCCAGCGCGTGCGCGTCCAGCGTCCAGGTGTTGGCCTGGCCCGCCGTCGCCCGCAGCGTGTCGATCAGTGGCTGGGCGTCGAGCCGGACGTCCGGATCGCGGGTGAATTCGGCGGTCGGAGCCAGATAGCTGTTGATGCTGGTCGCGGTCCGGCCCGGGTTCAAGGCCTGCAGCGCTTCGGGGCGATTGGCGGCCACGGCGTCGCACAATATGGCCACGTCGGCCTGCCGCGGATCGATCCGCACCGCGGCGGGAGAATGCGGCCCGCTGGACAGCCGGATGTGGCTGATTACCGTGCCTCCTTTCTGGGCCAGGCCCGTGACGTCCAGCACCGAGGCGGCACGCCCTTCCAGATGGGCGGCCATCGACAGGATGGCGCCCACCGTGATGATGCCCGTCCCGCCTATGCCCACCGCCAGGATGTTGCAGGTGTCGGGATGCTGCCGCGCGGGCGGCGGCGGCAGCGCGGACATCATCGCCCGCAGCCGCTCGCGGTCGTCGGAGCCGGACACGGCCGCCTTGCGCGGCTTGCCGCCGATGACGGAGACGAAGCTGGGGCAGAAGCCGTCGACGCAGCTGTAGTCCTTGTTGCAGCTCGATTGGTCGATGGCGCGCTTGCGGCCATAAGGGGTTTCGAGCGGCACCAGCGACAGGCAATTCGATTGCGTGCCGCAATCGCCGCAGCCTTCGCAGACCGCGGGATTGATGTAGAGCCGGCGCGCCGGGTCCGGGTAGGCGTTCTTCTTGCGCCGCCGGCGCTTTTCCGCGGCGCAGGTCTGGTCGTGTATCAGCACGGTGACGCCCGGGATGTCACGCAGTTCCCGCTGCAAGGCGTCGAGTTCGCGGCGATGGTGCACGCTGGTCCCGGCGGCCAGCGCCACGCCCTTGTACTTCTCGGGCTCGTCCGTCGTGATGACGACTTTCTTCACGCCTTCGCCCAACATCTGCTGGCAGATGCTGGGTACCGAGATTTTTCCGTCCACCGGCTGCCCGCCCGTCATGGCGACGGCGTCGTTGAACAGGATCTTGTAGGTGATGTTGGCCCCGGCCGCGACGGCCTGGCGGATGGCGAGGTAGCCGGAGTGGAAATAAGTGCCTTCGCCCATGTTCTGGAAGATGTGGGGCAGGGTGGTGTACCGCGACAGCCCGATCCAGTCCGCGCCCTCGCCGCCCATCTGCGTCAGCCCGCTGGTGTCGCGGTCCATCCAGGTCGCCATGTAGTGGCAGCCGACCCCGGCAAGGGCCTGGCTGCCCTCGGGCACTTTGGTGGAGGTATTGTGCGGACAGCCGGAACAGAAATAAGGGCGGCGGGTAAGTTCCGGGCCGGCGACCTTGCGGGACAGCTCGCGGATCCCGGTCTCGGCGGAGACGCCCTGGGGTTCAGCGGCGGAGGCGGCGCGCGCGGCGGCCGCGGCATCGGGGAAGACGCAGCCGGCGCTCTGGCGCAGCCAGCGGCGCAGGACGCTTTCCAGCAGGGCGGGGCTGAGCTGCCCTTCGCGCGGGATCAGCGCCTCGTTCTCCAGGTCGCGCTTGCCCACGACGCGCGGCCGGACGGCGGCGTTGAACAGGGCGTCCTTGATCTGGGTCTCGACGATGGGCGCTTTTTCCTCGATGACCAGAATATGATCCAGGCCTTTGGCGAAGGCCAGGAAACCCGGGGCGTCGATGGGCCAGCTGAGCCCGATCTTGTAGTGGCGCATCGGCGGCGGCGCGGTGCCGGCCGCTTGCACCGACAGGCGCGCGAGCGCCTCTTGCGCATCCAGGAAGGCCTTGCCCACGGTGACGATGCCGATGCGCGCCTCGGGCGCGGGGTCGATCATGCGGTCCAGGCTGTACAGGCGCGAGAAAGCCTTGACGGCCTCCAGCCGCCGAGCCATGCGGGTTTCGATCGCCGGCGTCAGGAATTCCCGTGCGCTGTACTCCAGCGCGCCGTCCTCGGTCGCCGGGCCCTCCTGCATGAAATCGGGTATGGGCTGCAACTCGAACGCCCGGCCGCTTTCCACGGTTTCGGTCACCGCCTTGAAGGCGACCCAGGACCCGCTGTAGCGCGACAGCGCCCAGCCCCAGCGGCCGAACAGTTCGTATTCCTCGATGGAGGCCGGATGCACGATGGGGATGTTCCAGGACAGCAGGGTGCTTTCGCTCGCGTGGGGGATCGACGACGACGCGGCGGTGTGGTCGTCGCCGACCACCAGCAGCACCCCGCCGTGGCGCGAGGCGCCCGCCGCATTGCCGTGGTGCAGGGCATCACCCGCGCGGTCCACGCCCGGCCCCTTGCCATACCACATGGCGAACACGCCATCCACTTTCTTGTCGTCCCTGACGCCCGCCTGCTGCGTGCCCATGACGATGGTGGCGCCCAGGTCTTCATTGATGGACGGCAGGAAACTGACCTGGTGGGTCTCCAGCGCTTCCCGGGCGCGCCACATGGCCATGTCCACCCCCGCCAGCGGTGAACCGCGATAGCCGGTGACGAAGCCGGCGGTGTTCAGGCCGCGCCGCCGGTCGGCGCGCCGCTGGGACAGCAGCATGCGGATCAGGGCCTGCGTGCCGGTCAGGAAAACGCGGCCGGACGTCGCGTTGAGGTTGTCTTCGAGTCGGTATTGGGTGTCGAGTTGTACAGCGGGCATGGTCGTCTCCAGTATGTTTCCATGGTAGAGAAGAGCGCCGCTGTTTTTATTGCTTAGTCCTAGCGTAGAATCCCTAGTTATTGAAATGTTTGTTTCGTTTAGGGACAAGAATGGATGCAATCGACATAAAAATCCTCACGCAGCTGCAACAAGACGGCCGTGCGTCCGCCCAGCAGCTGTCCGAGCGCGTGGGCCTGTCGGCCGCCCCGGTATGGCGGCGCGTGAAGGCGCTGGAAGCGTCGGCGACGATCCAGGGGTATTACGCCAAGGTCGATCGGCATAAAGTGGGCCTGCAAAGCTGCATGTTCACGCAGATCAGCCTCGATCGCCATTCGGCCGACATCGTCCAGAATTTCGAACGCTCGGTGCGCGACGCGCCCGAGATACTGGAGTGCTACGCGGTGACGGGAGACGCCGATTTCCTGCTGAAAATCGTGGTGCCGAGCGCGGAAGCCTACGACAGCTTCCTGCACCGCTTCCTGTTCAACCTGCCGGGCGTGCGCCAGACGCGCACCATCGTGGCGCTGCGGGAAATCAAGCACGACGTGCGGCTGCCCTTGTAGAAGCGCGGGCCTGGCCCCCGCCTGCTCAGGACGTGTACAGCATGGCCTTGGCCAATATGATGATGGCGATCATGTGGCTGAAGACGCTGATGTGGATGAATTTCACGCGGCGGGCGTTCAGCTTGTGCCGGGTGCCCCACACCATGGCGGTGATGAAGTGCCCCAGCACGCTGAGCGCCAGCAGGATCTTCAGGCTCAGCATCAGCGCGAAGGAAGACTCGAACGGGTGGGCCAGGACCATGCGGTAGTGCCAGGCCATGCTGATGCCGGCGCCGTACAGCACCAGCAGCACCCAGGGCATGATGCGCCGCGCCCGCCGGCCGATGGCTCTTTCGACGCTTTTCATGGCGTCGTGCTGGACGTCCTTCCGTATGCCTTCGAGAATCAGCACTTCGAAGAACACCGTGCCCACGAAGATGAAGGCGGCGAACAGATGCAGGGTGATGAGGACGGAATAATCCATGGTGGCCGATTCTATGACAGTGCGTAACAGGAGGGCGCCGTGCGCGATCGCCGCCGGCGCTTCGGGTAGAATGATTTTCAATTTTATGCCGGTCGCGCAGCGCTGCGCTTCGTCACCCTGCGCGACTTGTGGTTTTGCAAGGAAGAATCGATGCTCATGCACTTGTTGCGACGATGCCGGTCCACCGCCGCGGTGTGTGCCGCGGCCCTGCTTGCGGCATGCACGGCCCCCAGCCCCGCCCCCCGCGTCGAAACCAAGCCCAAGGAACCGCCGGCCTGCGTCCCGGCGGCGGCCAACGAAAAGGTGGCGGGAAATTGGCTCAGCGTTCGGACCCAGAAAGGCGTGACGGGCGAATTGCGCACCCTCATCACCCTGAACCCCGACGGCACCATGGCCTACACCGAACTGCTCAAGCGGGGCAAGCACCCCTCGCAAGGCCTGTACGAAGCGGGCTGCTGGAAACGCGAACAGCAAACCCTGACGCTGCAGACTTTGACCTCGAACGGCAGCCCGGTGGAATTCGACGACCCCATCTACACCAATCGCTACACCATCGTGTCGTCCACCGACAAGACGCTGGACCTGCGCAGCAGCGAAGGCGTGCTCCTGAAGGGCCGCCGCATGTCGCCGGGCTATCGCTTGCCCTTCTAGGGCCGGTGCCGCAGCGCCGCCGGCGCGGCCGGTTCTAGGCCTGGTACGCCGCGAGGCGGGCCAGGACCGTGTCCCGCCCCAACAGGGCCAGGACGGCGCCGATGGCCGGCGTCTGCTTCCGGCCCGTGACCACCAGCCGCAAGGGTATGCCCAGCTTGGGCATTTTCGCGTCGTGCCTGGCCAACACGTCCTTGATGAGCGCGTCCAGCGAGTCGGTGGTCCATGCGCTCAGACCGGCCGCCTCGGCGCGGAATTCGGACAGCAGCGTCCGTGCCTGGTCATCCAGATGCTGGGCCAGGAGCTCGGGAGCGGCCGGCTGATGGGGGCCGCAAAAGAGCAGGGCGCCTTCCGCCAGCTGGTTCAGGGTTTCCGCGCGGTCCTTCAGCAGGCCCATGACGGCCGGCAGGTCGACCGCGCCGGGGTCGCCGCCCCGTTCCCGTATGCGCGGCGCGACCAGCTCGGCCAGGTCGGCGTCGGCGCGCTGCTTGATGTAGTGCGCGTTGACCCAGTTGAGTTTCTTGGGGTCCCATTGCGCGGGCGATTTCGTCAGGTTGCGGGTGTCGAACCATTCCACCAGCTGCTCGCGCGTGAACAGTTCGTCGTTGCCATGGCTCCAGCCCAGGCGGGCGAGATAATTGATCATGGCTTCCGGCAGATAGCCCTGCTTGTCGTACTCCAGGAGGTTGACGGCGCCGTGCCGTTTCGACAGCTTTTCGCCGTCGGGCCCGAGGATCATGGGCACGTGGCCGTATTGCGGCAGGTCGGCGCCCAGGGCGCGCAGGATGTTGATCTGGCGCGGCGTGTTGTTGACGTGGTCGTCGCCGCGCAGCACGTGGGTGATCCTCATGTCCCAGTCGTCGACCACGACACAGAAATTGTAGGTGGGCGTGCCGTCGGGGCGGGCGATGATCAGGTCGTCGAGCTCGCTGTTGTCGAAGCTGATGGGGCCCTTGATCATGTCGTTCCAGCTGGTGGCGCCGTCCAGGGGATTCTTGAAGCGCACGACGGGCTTGCGGCCGGCGGGAACGGGCGGCAGCGTCTTGCCCGGTTCGGGCCGCCACGTGCCGTCGTAGCGCGGCTTCAGGCCGGCGGCGCGGGCTTTTTCACGCATGGCCTCGATTTCCTCGGGGCTGCTGTAACAGTAGTAGGCGGTGCCTTCCGCCAGCATTTTCGCGATCACTTCGCGATAGCGGTCCATGCGCTGCATCTGGTAGAAAGGGCCTTCGTCGGGCCGCATGTCCAGCCAGGCCATGCCGTCCAGAATCGCCTGCACCGCTTCCGGCGTCGAGCGTTCCAGGTCGGTGTCTTCGATGCGCAGCACGAAGACGCCCTGGTGATGGCGGGCGTAGGCCCAGGAGAACAGGGCGGTGCGGGCGCCGCCCAGATGCAGGTAACCGGTGGGTGAGGGAGCGAAGCGGGTGCGTACGATGGAAGTATTGGAGGTGGCCATGGCAAAAGTGAGACTGGGCAGCGCGGCGCGGCCGGCATGCACGGATGATCGCAATGCGCTATTTTAGAGTACACATCCATCATTGCTGAAACCGGGTAACGTATGCTGCGACACCGACTGGCCGCTCTGTTCGAACCGCGCACCGTATTGATCATCACCGACCGCCCCTTGGCGCTGGCGCAAGAGCCGCCGCGCTGGCTGCGCAATGCCCTGACGGTGGTCGAGGCCCCGCCGGGGTCCGAGCCCGGCGTGCCGGAAGCCCTGTGCGGCGTGGTCCCGGGTGCCAGGCTGGATCTCGCGCTGCTTTGCATCGATCCCGCGCTGCTGGGCCTTGCCTTGTCCCGGCTGGAACGCCATCGTCCGCGCAGCCTGGTCATCCTGCCGCACGACCGGCATTCGGAAGCGCCCGGCGACGACATCGAGCGGTGCCGGGCCTGGGGCGCCGAGCACGATTGCGCCGTGCTGGGCCCGCGCTCCTTCGGCATACAGCGCCCCCACCTGGGCCTGAACTTCAGCCACCAGCCGCAGGCCCCGCTGGGCGGCCGGGTGGCGCTGGTGACCCAATCGCGCTCCATCACCGCGGCCGTCCTCGATTGGGCGCGGGACATCCACCTGGGCTTTTCGGCGGTGGTCTCCCTGGGCGATGAAGCGGGCGTGGACGTCCCCGACGTGCTGGACTACCTGTCCATGGATTCCCGCACCGACGGCATCGCCCTTTACCTCGAAGAGCCCACGTCTTCGCGCCGCTTCACCAGCGCCTTGCGCGCGGCGGCGAGCGTCAAGCCGGTCGTGGTGCTCAAGGTGGGGCGCGACGGCGATTCCGATTCCGCCGAAGACGTCGTCTTCAACGCCTTGCTGCGCCGGGCCGGCGCGGTGCGCATACGCTATTTCGTGCAGCTGTTCTCGGCGCTCAAGGTCCTGGTCCACACGCGGCGGCCCCGGGGGCGCAAGATCGCCTTGTTCTCGAACGGCAAAGGGGCGTCCCAGCTCGCGCTGGACGTCATGGGCGGGCCGGAGTCCGTATCGCGGGCGGACCTGTCCCAGGCCAGCGTCAAGGCCTTGTCCGAGCTGCTGGAGCCGGGGTCGGACGCCCGCAACCCGGTCGTGACCTATGCGCGG
This sequence comes from Parapusillimonas granuli, assembly GCF_013416525.1. Taxonomy (GTDB): domain Bacteria; phylum Pseudomonadota; class Gammaproteobacteria; order Burkholderiales; family Burkholderiaceae_B; genus Parapusillimonas; species Parapusillimonas granuli. The sequence goes on along the minus strand of NZ_JACCEM010000008.1, from coordinate 238,446 downwards.
ATGGACGCCGACATCGTCCGGCAAGTGGTCGACATCCTTGCGACCGACCCGGGCGTGGACGGCGTGCTGGCGCTGCTGTGCCCCGATCCCCTGTCCGACATCGAGGGCGCGGCGCGGCAGCTGGCCCGCATGGCGCCCGAGGCGCGCAAGCCCATCATCACCTGCTTCCTGGGCGACGCCGGCATGCGGCCCTTGCGCCACATCCTGGACGCCGTCGGCACCCCGGCCTTCCGCACGCCCGAATCGGCCGCCAACGCTTTCGGCATTCTGGGCGCCTACCACTACAACCAGATGCTGTCGCAGCAGATACTGCCGCCCGAACCGCTGGGCAAGCTGCCGCGGCTGGACGACGCCCGCCGCATCGTGGGCGCGGCCCAGCGCGAGCGCAGGCGGGTCCTGACCCGGCAGGAATGCCGCGAGCTGCTCGACTGCTTCCACATGCCCCTGCGCTACGTGCATGGCCACGTCATGGTGGACGACACGCCGGAGGATCCTTACGACGACCCGCTGCCGATGGCCATCCGCGTTTCCCGCGACCCCAGGTTCGGCCCCTACATCGTCTTCGGTTCGGGCGCCCAGGACGCCTTGCTGGCCGCCGAGCAGCGGGCGGTGGAACTGCCGCCGCTGAACAGCTATCTGGCGCGCAAGCTGGTGCAGCGCAGTTCGCTGTGGCAGCGCGCGCTGCTGACGCAGATCACGCCGGCCGCCTTCGATTGCCTGATCGAAACGCTGGAGCGCGTGTCGCAGATGGTTTCCGAGCTGCCCGGGCTGGACGCCGTCGTGATCGATCCGCTGTACGCGAATGACGACAGCCTGGTGGCTTCGCTGGTGCGCATGGAGCTCAATAGCGCGTCCATGCTGGTGCTGCCCGAAACCACCGGCTATGGCCACATGGCCATCCACCCGTACCCGCGCCGCCTGGTGCAGTCCAAGGTGTTCAAGGACGGGCAGCCGTGGATGCTGCGCCCGATCCGGCCGGAAGACGCCGAGCCTTTGCAGGCGTTCATACGCGGGCTGTCGGACAAGTCCCGGTACATGCGTTTCGTTTCGATGCTGCGCGAGCTGACGCCGCGCATGCTGGCACGCTACACCCGCATCGATTACGACCGCGAGCTCGCCCTGGTCGCCACGGTGCAGGTGCCCAATCCGGAGCACCGGGGCCATCCGCGGGAACAGATCATCGGGTTCGCGCATTATTTGCGCAACCCCGACGGGCGGGGGGCGGAGTATGCGCTGGTCATCGCGGACGACTGGCAGCGCCGCGGGCTGGGGGCCCAGCTGATGCGCGGGCTGATCGATGCGGCGCAAGAGCAGGGCCTGACCTACATCGACGGCCTGGTCCTGGCCGCCAATCGGCCCATGCTGAGCCTGATGGACCATCTGGGTTTTCAGAATGATCCCGACGAAGAGGATCCGACGATGCGGCGGGTGTGGCTGGATCTGGGGGAAACGCGCCGGCCCTAGCCGGCCAGCACCTTGCGCAGGAAGACGGAGATGTCCGCGATCTCCTGCCCGCAAACCGAATGCGGCATCGGGTAGGTCTTCCATTCGACCGGATAGCCCATGTCCAGCAAGGCCTGGCAGGATGCCCGCGCGCGATCGAACGCGACGACCGGGTCCATCGTCCCGTGGGCCAGGAAAATCGGCGTCTGCTGATTGGCCGCATGGCGCTCGGCCGGCACCCGGCCGGCCAAGGGCAGATAGCCCGACAGCCCGATCATGCCCGCCAGCTTTTCCTCCAGCCGCAGCCCCGTCTGCAGCACCATGGCGCAGCCCTGCGAGAATCCCGCCAGCACGATGTTCGCGGTCGGGATGCCGCGTTCGTTTTCACGGGCGATCAGCGCCCGCAGCGCCTGTTCCGAGGCGCGCAGCCCCTGCTCGTCCTCGCGCGGCACCACGGCGGGATGGTAGATGTCGTACCAGGCGCGCATCGACATGCCGCTGTTGATGGTGACCGGCCGCACGCTCGCATGGGGAAAGACGAAGCGGACGGCCGGGCGGTTCGCCAGGCCCAGCTCGGGGACGATGGGCGCGAAGTCGTGCCCGTCGGCGCCCAGGCCGTGCAGCCAGATGACGGCGTGGGTGGGCTGTGGCCCGGTTTCGATTTCTATGCATTCAAGCAGCGTGTCGCTCATTCCTGCTCCGTGTCGGCGTCAAGGGATTTCAGCGCCTGGAAAAGGGCGCGGTAGTGTTTGCGTTGCGGCGCCTGGCCGGCTTGCAGCGCTTCGTTGGCGCGCGCTTCCTTGCGGCCTTCGCGTATCAGCGCGCGCAGATGCTGCACGTCGGCGCCGGGGTAATCATCCAGCAATTGCGTCAATGCGTCGTCATCGCGCAGCAGCAGGTCGCGCAGGGCTTCCAGGCGATGCATGGCCTGCGTCTGCTCGCGCGAGCCGTTTTCCCAGATATCCAGCTGGCGGCGGATGGCGTCCGCGTCGGCGTCGCGCATCAGCTTGCCCACGTAATGGATCTGGCGGCGCCGGCCTTCCCGGCTGGTGATGCGCTGCGCGGCGCGCACCGCGTCGAACAGCTTTTCGGCCAGCGGCAGTTGCTTGAGCTGGTCCGGGGATAGGTCCACCAGCTGCCTGCCCAGGTCCTGCAGGGCCAGCATGTCGCGCTTGACCTGGGATTTGCTGGGCCTGTCGTAGCCGTGGTCGGAAATGTCGGGCGGATTATTTGGCATGGCGCTGAAAAAAGTATCTTTTAATTGGCTATGATAACCGTCTCAACCGAAAGAGCATCAATGAGCGATCAATCCACATCCTCCCTACCCATTGCCGAAAACCAATCCCGTTTTCGCGATCTCGTCGGCCAGGCGCTGGCCCATGCCAAGACCCTGGGGGCCTCCGACGCGGCGGTCGAAGTATCGGAAAGCTGCGGCCTGTCCGTGTCGGTGCGCAACAAAGACATAGAAACCGTCGAACAGACGCGCGACCGCGCGCTGGACGTCACCGTGTTCGCCGGCCAGCGCCGCGGCTCGGCTTCCACCTCCGATTTCTCCGGGCAGGCGCTGCGCGAAACCGTGGAGGCCGCCTGGCACATCGCGCGCTACACGGCCGAAGATCCGGCCGCCGGGCTGCCCGATGCCGATCAGATCGCCACCGAGTTTCCCGATCTGCGCTTGCATCATCCCTGGCGGATCTCCGCCCAGGAGGCCGCCCGCCTCGCCATCGAGGCCGAAAGCGCCGCGTACGCGACCAGCGACCTCATCACGAACACGGACGGCGCCTCGGTCGACACGCACGAGGGCCACTTCGTGCTGGGCAACAGCCGGGGCTTTCTCGGCGGCTACGCCTATTCCCGGCACAGCCTGTCGGTCGCGCCCATCGCGGGGCGGGGCGCCAACATGCAGCGCGATTACTGGTACACCGCGGCGCGCGACGCCGGCCAACTGGCCGACCCGCGGGCGGTGGGCCGCTACGCCGCCGAGCGCACGCTGTCGCGCCTGTCGGCGCGGCGCATCAAGACGGGGCGGTTTCCCGTGCTGTTCGAAGCGCCGCTCGCCGTCGGGCTGCTGGGGGCGCTGGTGCAGGCGGCCAGCGGCGGCGCCTTGTACCGCAAGGCCAGCTTTCTGCTCGATGCGCTGGGCAGGCCCGTCATGGCCGATCACATCGACGTCGCCGAAAACCCCTTCATTCCCGGCGCCATGGGCAGCGCGCCCTTCGACAGCGAAGGGGTGCGCACGCGCGCCCGCGACGTGGTCGTGGGCGGGGTGCTCAACGGCTATTTTCTTTCCACCTATACGGCGCGCAAGCTCGGCATGGCCACTACCGGCAACGCCGGCGGGTCGCACAACCTGCGCCTGGCGTCGCGGCTGACCAGCCCGGGCGACGACTTCCGCGCCATGCTCAAGAAAATGGGCACCGGCTTCCTGGTCACCGAACTGATCGGGCAGGGCGTCAATTACGTCACCGGCGATTACTCGCGCGGCGCATTCGGGTACTGGGTGAAGAACGGCGAGATCCAGCACGCCGTCCAGGAAGTCACGATCGCGGGCAACCTGGCCGACATGTTCCGCCAGATCGCCGCCGTCGGCGCCGACGACATCACCCGCGGTTCCAAGACCAGCGGTTCGGTGCTGATCGAGCAAATGTCCATCGCCGGGAAATAGCGGCCGGCGCGCCGCCGCCGGCCCGGCCCTTGGTTACATCTTGCAGTACGGTGTATATTCCTTCCTGTTGTTGCTACAGCATAAGCGCAGTTTGTCCGAGAATCAGGAGACTACTCAATGCAGCGTCGTTCATTTCTTAAAAAAGCCGGTCTTGGCGCTGTGGCGGGTACCGCCGCCGTCGCGGCCCCCGCATTGGCACAAAGCAATCCTAAAATCAGCTGGAAGATGACCTCGTCCTACGGGCCCTCGCTTCCCCCGCTGTACTCCACCGCGGAACTGTTCTGCAAGATGGTCAGCGAAGCGACCGACGGCAACTTCTCGATACGCCTGTATCCCGCCGGCGAAATCGTGCCGGGCTTCGGCGTCATGGACGCGGTCGGCAACCGCACGGTGGAATGCGGCCAGACGGCTTCCTATTACTTCTACGGCAAGGACCCGGCCTTCTGTTTCGACACGGCCGTGCCTTTCGGCCTGAATGCGCGCCAGATGTACGCCTGGGTATACGAAGCGGGCGGCATGGCGCTGTTGCGCGAACTCTTCGCGCCGCGCAACATCGTCAACTTCCCCCTGGGCAATACCGGCACCCAGATGGGCGGCTGGTACCGCAAGGAAATCAAGTCGGTATCCGACCTGCAAGGCCTGAAGATGCGCACGGCCGGCTTCGCGGGCGAGGTCATGTCCCGCATGGGCGTCGTGCCGCAGCAGATTCCCCCCGGCGACATCTACCCCTCGCTGGAAAAGGGCACGCTGGACGCCGTCGAGTTCGTCGGCCCGGTCGATGACGAAAAGCTCGGCTTCCAGAAAGTGGCCAAGTACTACTATTATCCGGGCTGGTGGGAAGGTTCGGCGCAAGTGTCGCTCTATGTGAACGACGGCGCCTACAAAGAGTTGCCCAAAACCTATCAGGCCGTGATCGAAATGGCGTCGCGCGCCGCCGGCGGCAAGCTGCTGGGCGATTACGACGCCAACAACCCCGCCGCCCTGCGCCGCCTGATCGCCGGCGGCGCGGTGCTCAAGGCCTTCCCGCGCGACGTCATGGACGCGGCCTTCAAGGCTTCCGACGAAGCCTACAAGGAATTCTGCGCCAAGAGCGAGCATTTCAAGAAGATCCACGACCACTACATGGCGTTCCGCGACAGCGTCGTGCCCTGGTTCCGCGTGGGCGAAGGCTCTTACGACAACTACCTGGGCATCGCGCTGGCCAATCAAAAGAAATAAGCCGCGCCCTTCCTGTGAAACCGCCTTCGGGCGGTTTTTTGTCGCGCCGCCCACTTATGTTATTATGAGGGGCTTTTCCAGCCTGTTGCACGGGCGAAGAACAACGCTTTGGCAAGTGGTTGGGCTGGGAATTTCCGGCTTACCGGGCGCCCATGGGGGCGCCTTGCAAGTCTTTTCTTATTCAAATACTAGGAACCATCATGAAGACCTTTGTGGCCAAGCCGCATGAAGTCAAGCGTGACTGGTACGTGATTGACGCCAAGGGCAAGGTCCTTGGGCGTGTGGCCAGCGAAGTCGCACGTCGTTTGCGTGGCAAGCACAAACCGGAATTCACGCCCCACGTTGACACCGGCGATTACATCGTCATCATCAACGCCGCTGAAATCGTCGTGACCGGCAACAAGTCGCAAGACAAGAAGTACTATCGCCACTCTACGTACCCGGGCGGTATCACCGAAACCAACTTCCAGAAAATGCAAGAGCGTTTTCCTGGCCGCGCCATCCAGAAAGCCGTCAAGGGCATGCTGCCGAAAGGCCCGCTGGGTTACGCCATGGCCAAGAAGCTCAAGGTTTATGCCGGCGCCGAGCATCCCCATGCTGCTCAGCAGCCCAAACCGCTGGATTTCTAAGGATAGGTCATGATCGGTAATTGGAACTATGGAACCGGCCGCCGCAAAACGTCGGTGGCCCGCGTGTTCTTGAAGAAAGGCTCGGGCAAGATCGTCGTCAACGGCAAGCCCGTCGACGAGTACTTCGCTCGTGAAACCGGCCGCATGGTCGTGCGCCAGCCCCTGGAACTGACCAACCACCTCGAATCGTTCGATTTCCACATCAACGTTCACGGCGGCGGTGAAAGCGGCCAGGCCGGCGCGGTGCGCCACGGCATCACCCGCGCGCTCATCGACTACGACGAATCCCTCAAGACCGCCCTGAAGCAGGCCGGCTTCGTCACGCGCGATGCCCGCGAAGTCGAACGCAAGAAAGTCGGCTTCCACAAGGCGCGTCGCCGCAAGCAGTTCAGCAAGCGCTGATCGCCTGCGCGCAGCGTCGTCCGGCCTTCGCGGCCGGCCCGCGAACCCCCGGCAATGCCGGGGGTTTTTCTTTGGGCGGATGCGATGGCGAAACGTTGATCTGTTTCAAGGACCCGGTCTCTCGGCGCCCGGTATAGTGATCTCTTGTTTTTCAGAGAGGTCCCAGTCGATGTCAACACTTCCCCCGACCAGTCCGGTCCGGCCCCCCGAGCTGCTGTGTCCGGCAGGCAGCCTGCCTGCGCTCAAGGCGGCGATCGATCACGGGGCGGACTGTGTGTATCTGGGGTTCCGCGATGCCACGAACGCCCGGAATTTCGCCGGCCTGAATTTTGACGAGGCGTCGATCAACGACGGCATCCGGTATGCGCACGCCCGCGGGCGCAAGGTGCTGCTGGCCCTGAACACCTACCCGCAGGCGGAAGGCTGGCAGGCCTGGCGGGAAGCCGTCGACAAGGCGGCGGGCTCGGGCATAGACGCCATCTTGCTGGCGGACCTGGGCCTGATGGAGTATGCCTCCACCCGCTATCCCGAACTGGCGCTGCACTTGTCGGTCCAGGGGTCGGCGACCAACTACGAAGCCATCAATTTCTATCAGAAGCATTTTGGCGTGCAGCGCGCGGTGCTGCCGCGGGTGCTGTCCCTGGCGCAGGTGGAGCGCGTCACCGAGAACACCTCCATCGAGATCGAGGTGTTCGGCTTCGGCAGCCTGTGCGTGATGGTCGAGGGCCGCTGCGCCCTGTCGTCGTACGCCACCGGTGAATCCCCCAATACCTACGGCGTCTGTTCGCCCGCGAAATCGGTGCGCTGGCAGCAGACGGACCAGGGCCTGGAATCCCGCTTGAACGGCGTGCTGATAGACCGCTATGCCGACGGCGAGAACGCGGGCTATCCCACTCTGTGCAAAGGCCGCTTCGATGTGGCCGGCGAAAACTATTACGCCCTGGAAGAGCCGACCAGCCTCAACACGCTGGAGATCCTTCCGCAACTGATGCGCATGGGGATCAGCGCGGTGAAGATAGAAGGGCGGCAGCGCAGCCCCGCCTACGTCGCTCAGGTCACCAAGGTATGGCGCCAGGCCATCGACCATTGCACCACCAGCCTGCAGCGCTATTCCGTCAAGCCGGCGTGGATGAATGAACTGAACAAGGTGGCGGAAGGGCAGCAGCACACGCTGGGCGCCTATCACCGCCCATGGAAATGAACTGCAAGCGCAACACTGAGGAGCCGTCGTCTTGAAACTCGCTCTGGGTCCGGTCCAGTATTATTGGCCGCGCATCGAGATGATGCAATTTTACGAAGCCGTGACGGAAGCGCCGGTGGACATCGTCTATCTGGGTGAAACCGTGTGTTCCCGCCGTCACGAGCTCAGGCTGCCGGATTGGCTCGAAATCGCCGGCGTGCTGGAAGCCGCCGGGAAGGAAGTGGTCCTGTCCACGCAGGTGCTGCTGGAATCCGGCAATGACTTGTCCACCCTGCGCAAGATCGCGGACAACGGCCGCTACCTGGTCGAAGCCAACGACATGGGCGCCGTGCATTGCCTGGAAGGCAAGCCCTTCGTCGCGGGACCGTTCCTGAATTTGTACAGCGTTCCCTCCCTGGCGCTGATCGCCAACCACGGCGCGCGCCGATGGGTGATGCCGCTGGAAATGGGGCGCGACAGCCTGGGCCTGATGCAGGCGCAGCGCCCCGCCGGCATGCAGACCGAAGTCTTCGCCTACGGCCGCATGCCGCTGGCGTTCTCGGCGCGCTGCTTCACGGCGCGCAACCGCAATCTGCCCAAGGACAACTGCCAGTATGTCTGCATGGACCACCCGGACGGCTTGCTGCTGAATACCCGGGAGGGCCAGCCCTTCCTGACCTTGAACGGCATACAGACCCAGTCGGCCCTGGTCTACAACCTGGCCAGGGAGCTGGACCAGATCCGCGACATGCAGGTGGACGTCCTGAGGATCAGCCCGCAATCGCGGCACACGATGGACATCGCGCGCATCTTCCGCCAGGCCGTTCAGGGCGAGATGACGGGCGACGAGGCCTTCGCCGCCATCGAACCCTTGATGCCCGCCGGCCCGTGCAATGGATACTGGCACGGCCGGCCGGGCCTGGAACAATTGGTGGCCTGATGAACGCGACTGCCTATCGACTGCCCGAGCCCGTGGCCAAGCTGCTTTCGGTCCTGCCGGCCTTTCCGGGATCCCTGCTGTTCGTGCAGGGCCTGAATCTTTTCCTGGCCCGGCATCTGCCGGCCGACACGCTTCAAGCGCTGGATGGTGAGGCCTTGCGCATCCGGGTGCGGGACGCGGGCGTCCAGTTCGATTTCACCTGGAAGGGCCGCGGCTTCGTGGCGGCCCGCCACCAGGCCGAGCCCGCCCTGACGATCGCCGCGACCGCCCATGACTTTCTCCTGCTCATGCAGCGCAAGGAAGACCCCGACACCTTGTTCTTCAGCCGAAGACTGGTGATGGAAGGCGATACCGAGCTGGGATTGCTGGTCAAGAACACGCTCGACGCCATCGACCTGCCGGCCCTGCATCCCCGGAATCTGTTTTCCAGGCGCTAGCTTCCGATGAGGGCCGCGGCTGCTGCACGCCGGCCCCGCTTGTTGCATAATGGTGCTATTGCGGTTTTTTTTTATTTTGGAAAAGGTCATGACATCGGCAGCGGCATCTCGGATCAAAGCAGGCATTGTGGGCGGCACGGGCTATACGGGCGTTGAATTGTTGCGCCTGTTGTCCCAGCATCCGCAGGTCGAGCTCACGGCCATCACTTCCCGCAAGGAAGACGGCATGCCCGTGGCCGACATGTATCCCAACCTGCGCGGCCGCGTCGACCTCTGCTTCCAGACGCCCGAGAAAGCCGCACTCGAAGACTGCGACGTCGTCTTCTTCGCGACGCCGCACGGCGTCGCCATGAGCCAGGCCAAGACCCTGCTGGAACGCGGCGTGCGCATCATCGACCTGGCCGCCGATTTCCGGCTGCAGGACACCCAGGTCTTCGAACGCTGGTACAAGATGCCGCACTGCTGCCCCGACATCCTGGCCGAATCGGTCTATGGCCTGGTCGAGCTCAACCGGCCCAAGATCGCGGGCGCCAAGGTCGTGGGCAACCCGGGCTGCTATCCCACCACCGTGCTGCTGGGGCTCGCCCCCTTGCTGGAAGGCGGCCGCAAGCTGATCGATACCAGCCACATCATCGCCGACTGCAAGTCGGGGGTGTCCGGCGCCGGCCGCAAGGCCGAGGTCAGCACGCTGTTCTCGGAGGCCGGCGACAACTTCAAGGCCTACGGCGTGGCCGGCCATCGCCATCACCCCGAAATCTCCGAGCAGCTGAACGCCCTGGCGGGCGGGCCGGTGGGCCTGACTTTCGTGCCGCATCTGGTGCCCATGATACGCGGCATGTTTTCCACCCTGTACGCCCGCATCCTGCCCGATGCGCTGGATACCGACTTCCAGGCGCTGTTCGAACAGCGTTACGCCGACGAACCCTTCGTCGACGTGATGCCCGCCGGCGCGCTGCCCGAAACCCGCTCGGTGCGCGCCTCCAACCAGTTGCGCATCGCCCTGCACCGGCCCGGCAACGGCGATCAGCTCATCATCCTCGTCATCCAGGACAATCTCGTCAAAGGCGCTTCGGGCCAGGCCGTGCAGAACATGAACCTGATGTTCGGTCTGCCCGAGTCCACGGGCCTGACGCATGTCGCCATCCTCCCCTAAGGGCAGGAAACCAGGCGTCCGGCTGTTCGGCTTCCTTCTCGGCGTCTTGCTGGGGGTGGTGCTGGGCGGCCTGGGCGCCGCATATTGGCTGGAATCCACGGGCGGCGATCCGCCGCCCGACGCCGAACGGCACAGCCTGCTGCGCGCGCGGGCCGAACTGGCCGCGCTCCGGGCGCAGAACGACGCGCTGGGCGGGCAATTGGTCATGGAAGAAAGCACCCGCAAAGGCCTGGAAGCGTCCTTGCAGTCCGCCCAGGCCGAGCTGGGCCGCCTGCGTGACCAGCTTGCATTCTTCGACCAGCTCCTGCCGCCGGGCCCCAAGGGCGCCATCAGCATCAGGGCGCTTGAAATCGAGCGGATCGGCCCCAATTTACTGTACAGGGTGCTGCTCCAGCGCAGCGCCCAGGGCGAGTCCCTATTCAAGGGGGTGCTGCAATTCGTGGCTCAGGGCGTGCGCGACGGGAAAGAGGTTAAAATCACCTTGGAGGCCGCCCGTTCGCCCGGCGGGTCCGAATCCGTCGCGCCCGACACAGACGGCTTTGCGCTGGCGTTCGACCAGTTCCAGCGGGGCGCGGGCCTACTCAGCCTGCCCGGCAATTTCGAGCCCACGTCCGTCACGCTCAATGTCCTGGAAGGGGCCGCGGTCCGCGCCTCGCGCACCATCGCCCTTTCCGCCGCCAAGTGACGGCGATGTTATAGTGGTTTAGTTCGCGCAGCCTGTATCGCTGCCATGGAGTGCTCTGATGAATACCCTTAGTGAAACCGTCGATCTGCAAGCGCCGCCGTCTCCGCTGATCTTCACCGACGCGGCGGCCGCCAAAGTCAAGGAACTGCTCGACGAGGAAGGCAATCCCGACCTCAAGCTGCGCGTCTTCGTGCAAGGGGGCGGCTGCTCGGGCTTCCAGTATGGCTTCACGTTCGATGAAACGGTGAACGACGACGACACCGCCATCGACAAGGCGGGCGTGCAGCTGCTGGTCGATCCCATGAGCTTCCAGTATCTGGTCGGCGCCGAGATCGACTACAAGGACGATCTGGAGGGCGCGCAGTTCGTCATCCGCAACCCGAACGCCAACACCACCTGCGGCTGCGGCTCGTCCTTCGCCGTCTAGGGGTACCTGCACCCGGCGATGGTGGCCGTGCGCGCCCCGGTCACGGCGGGCAGGCAGGCCGGCCGGCCTTCTTCATGCATCCAGGCGAGCCAGGCGAAAGCCAGAGCCTCCACCAGTTGCACCGGTATGCCATGCACCGACGTCGGGTCGACCGGGCGGCCCAGTTCCGCCCGTAAGTCATTCAGCAGCCCCGTGTTCAGCGCCCCGCCGCCGCACACCAGCACCTCTTGTGTCTTGGGCGCGTGTTCCATGATCGCGCGGGCCGCGCTGCGCGCCGTCAGCCGCTGCAGCGTGGCCTGCACGTCGTTGTCGCGCAGGCGCGCGGCCCGGTCGTAGAACGTATTGAGGCGCCCGCTGAGCCACGGCCAATTGAACAAGTCCCGGCCCGTGGACTTGGGCGGAGCCAGCTTGAACCAGGGCTCGCTTTCCAGCAGATGTTCCAGCAGCCGCGCATCGCAGCGGCCGCTGGCCGCCCACTTGCCTTCATCGTCATAGGGCCGGCCCGTGCTCGACTGTATCCACATGTCGAGCAGCACGTTCGCGGGGCCGGTATCGAAGCCGCGGATTTCGCCGTCCGGTTCCAGCAGCGTCACGTTGGCGATGCCGCCCAGGTTCAGCACGGCGCGCGGATGGCCGCAGGCGAACACCGCGTGATGGAAGGCCGGCACCAGCGGCGCCCCCTGGCCGCCGGCGGCGATGTCGCGCGAGCGGAAGTCCGCGATGACGGGGATGCCGGTGAGCTCCACCAGCAGGGCGGGCGAGTTCAGCTGGATGGTGTATCCGGCGGCGGGGTCGTGCCGGACGGTCTGGCCGTGGGCTCCGATGGCGCGGACTTGGGCGGCGGCCACGCCCGCGCGCTTCAGCACCTCATGCGTGGCGCGCGCATACAGGCGGACGAGGGCATTGGCCGCCCGCGCCGCGCGGGCCAGCTCGTCGGGGCCGGGCGAGTTCAGGGCCAGCAGCTCGTCGCGCAGCGCGGCGGGCATGGCCAGCGAGCATGAGTCCAGGATGGCGGGGCGGCCGTCGCCGCCGAAATCGGCCAGCACCGCATCCACGCCGTCGGTGCTGGTGCCCGACATGAGACCCACGAACAGGTTCTGTGGCATGCCGGGCCTTGCCTGGTGGGGGTCAGCGGCTGGCCAGCTGGGGCGCGCCGCCTTCCTGCAGATCGGTCAGAAGATGGATGTGCTCGCGGTATTGCGCGACCGTCTCCTGGAATGCCGCGCGCTGGGAGTTGTCGAGCGTGCGTGCGACGGGCAGGTCGACCGATAGCGGGTCGACCGGGTTGTTGTTGACCCGGAATTCATAGTGCAGATGCGGCCCGGTGGACCAGCCGGTGGAGCCCACGTAGCCGATCAACTGCCCCTGCTTGACGCTGTCGCCCTTCTTGAGCCCGTTCTCGAAGCGGCTTTGGTGCGCGTAAAGCGTGCTGATGCCGTTGTGGTGCTTCAGGATGATGGTGTTGCCGTAGCCGTTTTGCCAACCGCGGAAATCGACGACGCCGTCCGCCGTGGCGTGGATGGGCGTGCCGTTGGGAGCGGCGTAGTCCACGCCTTTGTGGCCACGCCAGGTGCCGTGCACGGGGTGTTTGCGCATGCCGAAAGTGGAACTGATGCGGGTGAACTTCAAGGCGCTGCGCAGGAACGCGCCCTGCAGGCTGCCGCCTTCGAAATCGTAATAGCTGCCGTTCTTGCCGTCGGCCGAAAACCAGACGGCTTCGTAGGCTTTGCCGCGATTGATGAATTCCAGCGCGAGAATGCGGCCCGTGCCGACGTCGCGGCCTTCGTGCGAATAGGTTTCGTAGATGATGCGGAAGCGGTCCCCGCTGCGCAGGTCGCGCATGAAGTCGATCTTGCTGCCCAGGATGTCCGTCATTTGGAGCGTGATGGCATCGGGGATGTCGGCGTCGTCCGTGGCGCCGAACAAGGAGCTGACGATGTGGTTCTCGGCGATGCGTATGTGCACGTCGGCCACCTGGCTGCGCTCGTCGGCGGTGAAGCCGCCCTTGCCGTCGGGGGTGACCTCCAGCCAGCGGGAAACATAGGTACCGTTATTGCTGGCGCCGGGAGTATGGTTGTAGCGAAGCCAGACCAGGTTGCCGTCGCCGTCCAGGGCCGCCTGCACGCTGCGGCCGGGGTACAGCTTGTAGATGGAGCGGGCGTCCTTGTCTTGCGCCAGGAACTGCAGCAGGCCGGGCTCCTGGACGCGCAGGCGCTGCAGCAGCGCCGCAAGCGTGTCGCCTCGGCGGATCTGCGTTTCACTGATGAAGGGGTCGGCGGAAAGACTGGAGACCTGAGGGGCCGGATCGGGAAGATCCAGCGTCTGGCGGGCCTGGTATATGACGGGGGCTTCGGGGGGCTGGACCACTGCCAGCGCGGCGGCTCCGGCGAACAGGCCGAGCGCGATCAATGCCAGCCCGTTGCGGACGACGTGGTGCCGGCGATTTGCCCGAACCATGTCGCGGTAGGAGGGATTGCCAATATTCCCTTTCTTGAACATAAACAAAATCAAGACCTGTTAAAAGGCGCTGCTGTAATGGGTGGATGTGCCGTTCATGAGGGCGGAGCGCTCTGATAATATGATGAACCGCATCTGTTCTGGTATCGCCCATGGCCATGCATGGTTTGCGCTCGCACGTTATGCTAGCGTATTGAGTTCGATTTTTCGAGCATTTTTTTGTTTTAATTGATGAAACCCGTTATATGTCCCTGAACGAAGCCCCAATCACCCCTCAGGTCGAAGAAGCGCTGAGCATCGTCAAGCGCGGTTGCGACGAGCTGCTGGTCGAGTCCGAATTTGCCGGCAAGCTCGCGCGCAGCTATGCCACGGGCAAGCCTTTGCGGATCAAGCTGGGGCTGGATCCCACGGCGCCCGACATCCACTTGGGGCATACCGTCGTCCTCAATAAAATGCGCCAGCTGCAGGACCTCGGGCATACGGTCATCTTCCTGATCGGGGACTTCACCTCCATGATCGGCGATCCAAGCGGGCGCAACGCCACGCGCCCGCCGCTCACGGCCGAACAGATCCAGGAAAACGCCAAGACCTATTACGCGCAGGCCAGCCTGGTGCTGGACCCGTCCAGGACCGAGATCCGCTACAACTCTGAATGGTGCGATGCGCTGGGCGCGCGCGGGCTGATCCAACTGGCGTCCCGCTACACGGTCGCGCGCATGATGGAGCGCGAAGACTTCACGCGCCGCTTCAAGGGCGGCATCCCCATCTCGGTCCATGAATTCCTGTACCCGCTCATGCAGGGATACGATTCCGTCGAGCTCAAGGCCGACCTCGAACTCGGCGGAACCGACCAGAAGTTCAACCTGCTGGTGGGCCGCGAGCTCCAGAAGGAATACGGCCAGGAACCCCAATGCATCCTGACCATGCCTCTGCTGGAAGGCACGGACGGCGTCGACAAGATGTCCAAGTCCAAGGGCAACTACATCGGCATCACCGAGCCGGCCGACTCCATGTTCGGCAAGCTCATGTCGATTTCAGACACCCTCATGTGGAAATACTACGAGCTGCTGTCGTTCCGTTCCATGCAGGAAATCGCCGACCTCGAACGGCGGGTGCGTGAAGGCCTGAACCCGCGCGAGGCCAAGGTCGCGCTGGCCCAGGAGATCGTCGCGCGCTTCCATTCACGGCAGGCGGCCGAGGGCGCGCTCGCGTCGTTCGAAGCCAGGTTCCGCGACGGCGCCATTCCCGACGACATGCCGGAAGTCGCCGTGGGCGCGGCGCCCCTGGGCATACTCAAGGTCTTGCGCGAGGCCGGGCTCGCCGCGTCGGGCGCCGAGGCGCAGCGCAACGTCGAGCAGGGCGGTGTGCGCGTGGACGGCGCCCGCATCGAAGACAAATCCCTGCAGCTCGAAGCGGGCACCTACGTCATACAGGTGGGCAAGCGCAAGTTTGCCCGCGTCACGTTAACAGGCTGACAAGCACGCCAGCCGTTTGACCAGGAGTACCTTATGAAGCTTACCAGTGAGTCTTTTACCGATCAGGGCAACATCCCGGAGCGCTATGCCTTTGGAAAGATCGATGGCCAGAATCATGTGGCGCTGGCGGGTAACGTCAATCCGCAGCTGTCCTGGTCGGACGCGCCGGCGGGCACGCAGTCCTTCGTGGTCATCTGCCACGACCCGGACGTCCCCAGCAAACCCGACGACGTGAACCAGGAAGGGCGCGAGATCCCCGATACGCTGCCGCGTGTGGACTTCTACCACTGGGTGCTGATCGACATCCCCGCCGCCACCACCGAAATCGCCGAAGGGGCGTACTCGAACGGCATCACGCCCAGGGGCAAGGCGGGGCCGCTGGCGCTCGACGGCACGCGCCAGGGCGTGAACGACTACACCGCATGGTTCGCGGCCGACCGCGACATGAACGGCGACTACTTCGGCTACGACGGCCCATGCCCCCCATGGAACGATTCCATCCCGCACCGCTATATATTCACCGTCTATGCGCTGGACATCGCCGAACTGCCCTTCGAAGGCCGGTTCACCGGGGCGGACGCCATGAAAGCCATGCAGGGCCACATACTCGGCCAGGCTTCGATCACCGGGCTGTATACGCTGAATCCGCGCCTGGCAGGCCGCAGCTGACCGGCGCTACCCGACCGGCCGGGCGTTCCCTTACAGGGGGCGCTGAACCGGGCGCTTGAACAGGAAAGGGGGCGGGCCCCGGAGGGCGCGCCGCCGACCCCTCGCCGGCATTCGCGGTAAAATGCGGTCTCGCCTTTTTGCTTGCAGCAACAATCTTATCCAGGATACCCCATGTTTGACCGTTCCCGCACCCTCGATCAAGTCGATGCCGAAGTCTGGGCAGCCATCCAGCAAGAGAATGTCCGCCAGGAACAGCACATCGAGCTGATCGCGTCCGAAAACTACACCAGCCCCGCGGTCATGCAGGCGCAAGGCACGCAGCTCACGAACAAGTATGCGGAAGGCTATCCCGGCAAGCGCTATTACGGCGGCTGCGAGTACGTGGACATCGTCGAACAGTTGGCGATCGACCGCCTCAAGGAAATCTTCGGCGCCGAAGCGGCCAACGTCCAGCCCAATTCCGGCTCGCAGGCCAACCAGGCCGTCTACATGGCCGTGCTCAAGCCCGGCGACACCGTCCTGGGCATGAGCCTGGCCGAAGGCGGCCACCTTACCCACGGCTCGCCCGTCAATGCGTCGGGCAAGCTCTACAACTTCGTTTCCTACGGCCTGGACGCCAACGAAGAGCTCGATTACGCCCAGCTCGAAGCCCTGGCCAAGGCCCACAAGCCCAAGCTCATCGTCGGCGGGGCCTCGGCCTATTCGCTGCGCATCGACTTCGAACGCATGGCGCGCATCGCGCACGACAACGGCGCCCTGTTCATGGTCGACATCGCCCACTATGCGGGCCTGGTCGCGGGCGGCGTATACCCCAACCCCACGCCCCATGCCGACTTCGTCACCTCGACCACGCACAAATCGCTGCGCGGCCCGCGCGGCGGCGTCATCATGATGAAGTCCGAATACGAAAAAGCCGTCAACTCCGCCATTTTCCCGGGCATCCAGGGCGGCCCGCTCATGCACGTCATCGCGGGCAAGGCGGTGGCGTTCAAGGAAGCCTTGTCCCCCGAATTCAAGGAGTATGCCGCCCAGGTCGTGAAGAACGCCGACGTGCTGGCCCGCACCCTGGTCGAGCGCGGCCTGCGCATCGTTTCGGGGCGCACCGAAAGCCACGTGATGCTGGTCGACCTGCGCGCCAAGGGCATCACCGGCAAGGAAGCCGAAGCGGTGCTCGGCCAGGCGCACATCACCGTCAACAAGAACGCCATTCCCAACGACCCTGAAAAGCCCTTCGTGACCAGCGGCATCCGCCTGGGCACGCCGGCCATGACCACCCGCGGCTTCAAGGAAGCCGAAGCCGAACTGACCGGCCACCTGATCGCCGACGTGCTCGACCACCCGCGCGACGAGGCCAAGGTCGCCGCCGTGCGCGCTCGCGTCAACGAGCTCACGGCGCGCCTGCCGGTCTACCGCTAACCCGGAGCCGCCCCGGGGCGTCCCGGGGCACGCCAGCCATGAAATGCCCGTTCTGCAATTGCCCCGATACGCAAGTCATCGACTCCCGGGTTTCCGAAGAGGGCGACACCATCAGGCGCCGCCGGCGCTGCGCGGCCTGTGAACGCAGGTTCACCACCTACGAAAGAGCGGAACTGGTCATGCCGGCGGTGGTCAAGCGCAACGGCACGCGCGTGGAGTTCGACCCGTCCAAGCTGCGCGGCAGCATGAAGCTGGCCTTGCGCAAGCGGCCCGTGAGCACCGAAGACCTGGACGCGGCGGTCGCGCGCATCGAAGAAAGCCTGCTGGTCAGCGGCAAGCGCGAGGTGAATTCCGGATACATCGGCGAGCTCGTCATGAACGAACTCCGCAAGCTGGACCAGGTGGCCTACGTGCGCTTCGCCTCCGTCTACAAAAGCTTCGAGAACATCGACGAATTCGTCAAGGCGATCGACGAAATCCAGGTCGCCCCCAGAACGTGAACATTCGAGCGGACACCGACGACGCGCAGTGGATGCGGCAGGCGATCCGGCTGGCGGAAAGCGTCATGTATCTCACCGCGCCCAACCCGCGCGTCGCCTGCCTGATCGTGCGCGATGGCCGCCTGCTGGCGTCGGGCGCGACGCAGCGGGCCGGCGGGCCCCACGCTGAAGTCATGGCCTTGCGCCAGGCCGCGGAGCGCGGCATCGATGTGCGGGGCTGCACGGTCTACGTCACCCTGGAACCCTGCAGCCATTTCGGGCGCACGCCGCCCTGCGTCGACGCCCTCATCGCGGCGCGGCCGGCACGCGTGGTCATCGCCATGCGCGACCCCAATCCGCTGGTCGGCGGCCAGGGCATTGCGCGCCTCCAGGCGGCGGGCATATCGGTCACGCTGCCTGTCTGTCCGGAAGAGGCGCTGGCCCTCAACCCCGGCTTCGCCGCGCGCATGAGCCGCAAGACGCCCTGGGCCTGGCTCAAGCTCGCGTCCTCGATCGACGGCCGCATCGCCCTGCCCAACGGGCAATCCAAATGGATCACCGGCGCCGCCGCGCGCGCCGACGGCCATCATTGGCGGGCGCGCAGTTGCGTGGTGCTGACCGGTTCGGGCACGCTGCAGGCCGACGACCCGCAAATGAACGTGCGCCACGTCGAAACCGAGAGGCCGCCCATCAAGGCGGTGGTCGACACGCGCTTCGAAGTCGACGAAGGCGCCAGGATCTTCGACGGCACGGAAACCTGGGTCTTCACCTGCCGCCCTGACCGTGAAAAGGCGGACCGGCTGGCGGACCGCAACGTGCGGGTGATTCAGCTGCCGCCGTCGGGAAAACGCGTGGACCTGCAAGCCATGATGCAATGGCTGGGGGAGCACGACGTCAATGAAGTGCACATCGAAGCGGGCGCGCGGCTGAGCGGCGCCTTGCTGGACGCCGGCTGCGTGGACGAGCTCCTCGTCTATGTCGCGCCCATGCTGCTGGGGGAAGGCATAGGCATGGTCAACATGGCAAGGCTGGACGACCTTTCCCAGGCCCAGCCGTTCGAGTTCATCGACACGCATCCGGTCGGGCCCGATCTGCGCCTGCGTGCGCGCCATGTCCAACACTGGAATACATTGCTGCAGGCAGTGGGAATCTGAAGGAAGTTTATGTTTACGGGAATTGTTGCCGCCGTGGGGCGGATCACCGACGTCAAGCCGCTGGGCGGCGACGAGGCGGGAGTGCGGGTCACCGTGCGGGTCGGCGCAGGCTTTCTGCGCGACACGAACAAGCTGGGCGACTCGATCGCCATCCAGGGCGCATGCATGACGGTGGTGGAATTGTCCGCCGATTCCTTCAGCATCGACGTCTCGCGCGAGAGCCTGCGGCGCACCGTCGGCCTGGACCAGAAAGGCGAGGTGAACCTGGAGCATGCCCTGCGCATGGGCGACTCGCTGGACGGCCATCTGGTGTCGGGCCATGTGGACGGCCTGGGCGAAGTCAGCCATTTCGGCCAGGTGGGCGAATCCTGGGATCTCAGGATCAGGGTTCCGCAGTCCATGGCGCGCTACATGGCGTACAAAGGGTCGGTCGCGGTCAACGGCGTGAGCCTGACCGTGAACCGGGTGGACGACGACGCGGCGGGCTGCGAAATCCACATCAACCTCATACCTCACACCGTCCAGGTCACGACCCTGAAGCACCTGAGCGCCGGCAGCCTGGTCAATCTCGAAGTGGACATGATCGCGCGCTACGTTGAACGGATGGCCGCCCTGGGGCGCTAGCAAGAATCCCTGATGGCATTGTGCCGCCGCCGTTGCTAAAGTAGGCGGCAAAAGGGGGTGAACATGCCAGAGCCGGAATACGACTACGTCATCGTCGGGGCGGGAACCGCGGGTTGCCTGCTCGCCAATCGGCTCAGCGCCGATCCCGCGCTGCGCGTGCTCCTGATCGAGGCCGGGGGCAAAGACAATTATCACTGGATACACATCCCGGTCGGCTACCTGTATTGCATCGGCAATGCGCGCACCGACTGGCTGTACAGCACCGAATCCGAGCCGGGACTGAACGGCCGGGTGCTGCGCTACCCGCGCGGCAAGACCCTGGGCGGCTGCTCCAGCATCAACGGCATGATCTACATGCGCGGCCAGGCGCGCGACTACGATCAGTGGGCCGCGTCCGTGGGCGATGACGCCTGGTCCTGGGACAACTGCCTGCGCGACTTCAAGGCGCACGAAAGCCATTACCGGCTGGATGCGCACCCGGGCAAGCACCCCGCCCAGCAACGGCCCGAACAAGAGCGCTTCGCCCGGTTCCATGGATCGGGCGGCGAATGGCGCATCGAAAAACAGCGCCTGCGCTGGGACATCCTCGACGCATTCGCGCAAGCGGCGCAACAGGCCGGCATACCCGCCACCGACGACTTCAATCAGGGCGACAACGAGGGCGTGGGCTATTTCGAGGTCAACCAGAAGAACGGCTGGCGCTGGAATACGGCCAAGGCCTTCCTCAGGCCGGCCTGCCGGTCGCGGCCCAACTTCACCTTGTGGACCGATTCCCAAACCGAGAGCCTGATGCTGGAACGCCGGCCGGACGGCGGGCTGCGATGCACCGGCGTCATGCTGCGCCGGGGCGGGGCGGCCGTGGCCGTGAAGGCCCGCAAGGAGGTCATCCTGAGCGCGGGCAGCATTGGTTCGCCCCAGTTGCTGCAGCTGTCGGGCATCGGCCCGGGCGAATTGCTGCAGCGGCATGGGATCGCGGTGCTGGCCGACAAGCCCGGCGTCGGGGCCAATTTGCAGGACCACCTGCAGATACGCAGCGTGTACAAAGTGCAGGGCGTGCACACCCTGAACGTGATGGCGGCCGGCCTGTGGGGCAAAGCGATGATAGGCCTGCAGTACGCCCTCAAGCGCAGCGGGCCCATGAGCATGGCGCCGTCCCAGTTGGGGGCCTTCACGCGCAGCGACCCGTCGCGGCCCCACCCCAACATCCAGTACCACGTGCAGCCGCTGAGCCTGGAAGCCTTCGGCGAGCCGCTGCACCGCTTCAATGCCTTCACCGCCAGCGTCTGCAATCTGAACCCGACCAGCCGCGGCAGCGTGCGCATCAAGAGCCCCCGTCCCGAGGACGCGCCCGCCATCGCGCCCAACTACCTGAGCACCGAGGAAGACCGCCGGGTCGCCGTCGATTCGCTGCGGATCACGCGCCGCATCGTCGCCCAGCCCGCGCTGGCGGCCTATCGGCCGCAAGAGCACAAGCCGGGCGTCCGGTTCCAGTCCGACGAAGAGCTCGCCCGCCTGGCGGGGGATATCGCCACCACCATCTTCCACCCGGTGGGAACGACGAAGATGGGCCGGGCGAACGATCCGGCGGCGGTGGTCGACGCCCGCCTGAGAGTGCACGGCGTGCAGGGCTTGCGGGTCGTGGACGCCGGCGTCATGCCCGCCATCACCAGCGGCAACACGAACAGCCCCACCCTCATGATCGCCGAAAAAGCCGCGCGCTGGATACTGGCCGGAGAATGACCCCGGCCGCTGCGCTGGCGGCGGCCGGGGTGTCAAGACCAGCGCCGTCGACGCCTGCATGCACAGGGCCGCCCAATTCTGATAGAATAGCGGACTTCGCTTTGCGCAATGGTAAATTGCCGCGCAAAGCCGACAGGACAGGTGGCCGAGTGGTTGAAGGCGCACGCCTGGAAAGCGTGTATACGTGAATAGCGTATCGGGGGTTCGAATCCCCCTCTGTCCGCCAATTTACCGTCCATGGGCTTCCATGGAAATCTACAGAACCCGCATAAACACTAGGTTTGTTCGGGTTTTTTTGTATCTGGACGTCCAGGCATGGGGCAGGGATGGCCGTAGGCGAGCTCGATGGCCTGCCGGAGAAAATCCGTATTCTGTTCCATCGGTTGATTCCTTGTGAAACTTCAGTGTCCGCCGGCAGCCAGCAGTGCGCTTTCGATCTCGCGGTAGCCTTGTGAGCGTGCATGCTGCAAGGGCGTAACGCCGTTGTGATCGGCAAAATTGGGATTGGCGCCCGCCTTGAGCAACAAGCCCACAATCTGTTGGTGGCGCTCGCCTCCGCTGCCCAAGATGATGGCTTCGAGCAATGCTGTCCAGCCCAGATCGTTGACATGATCGACCGCTACGCCGGCGTCGATCAGTGTTTGCACCGTCTCGACATGGCCGCGTTCGGCCGCCGGAATCAAGGCGGTGCCCCCGTAGCGATTTGTGCTCTGAAGATCGGCGCCATGTGCCAGGGTTGCCTTCAGGATTTCCAGGTGCCCCCGAGCCCCGGCATACAGATAGGCGCTGTCGTTGATCCGGTCTTTTGCGTTCACATCAGCGCCGGCCGCGATGAGCGCGCTGGCGGCATCGACGTTATTCGCTCTTGTCGCGACCAGCAGGGCGGTCGAGCTCGTTGCGTCACGCGCCTCTATGTCGACGCCTTCCGAAACAAGCCGCTCGATGGCCGGCACATCGTCATGCTCGGCCGCAACATGCAGCGGATACCGATTCATGGATTCTCCTGAAAAGGCCTGCATGCTTGCAAGCATCGATACTGCGTAGACGATCGCGGTCAGTGATTTGACCATATGACCTCCGTGTATGGCATGGTTTGAAAGCGAGGGCGAAACGCACGCGTGGTGCGACCCGATCCCGCTGGTTGCTTGTCCGCCGGGTGACGCCATCGGGAGACTATATTCGATCGTATAGAGCGGGAGCGCCGACGCTGGCATATCGCCTTTTCCGGCTGAGCAGCCTTCAAAGCCTTCCACGCAGATGGCCCTCGCCCTTGAAAACAGATGACTTACTGCGCGCCGATGGCCTTGAGGCCCGCAGCTGCGCAACCGGCGTCGATATCGCCCGAGGGTGCGCCACCAACGCCAATGCCAGCCACTAATGCCTGGTCGAATTTGATGGGCAGGCCACCCGCCTGAATGATCATGCGCGAGTCCATATCGCGCATGCCGTCATTGGCCGGCTTGCTGGCGATGAAATCAGCCAGTCCCGCGGTGTCGCGTCCCATGGCTGCCGAGGTGAAGGCTTTGCCCTCCGCGCTGCTCACCGTGTGCGGGCCGGAGTTATCGCCAGCGGCCCGGGAATCCGGCAGGGTTGATTTTTGTGACGCTTGAGGACGGGGCAGGCCGAGCGCTTCGACAGCCTCGACTTTCGAAGCATCCCCAGGTCCACCAAGAACCTGCAAAAGCACGGTTCTGTAGGGGTTAGCCCTAGTCCTGCGATCGCTTGTTTGTATCACCGGATACATCGTCTCCTGGCGAGCGATGCCAGACTACAGCCATTCCATAAACCGGGTGGCCGTCGGGGCAATCGTGCTTGCGGCCACCTATACCGGTGATCTTTCAGGAGCAATCGATGAGCAGATTCAAGACCCCTTTTGTTGGCCTCGCCTTGACTGGCCTAATCCTCGCGCAATCCGCGTTCGCCGATAACCGCCCCGAGCTGCGCCTTGGGATCGTCAACTCGGTCACCGGCGGCGCGTCCGCGATTGCCGCGGGCGCCGTGTCCACCATGGATTTGATGCAGAAAAAAATAGAGCAGGACAAGAGCTTGCCGTTCCGCGTGACCTTCATGAAATACGACGACGGCTCCGATCCCGCCCGCGCCGTCAATACCGTGCGCAAGCTGATCCAGGAGGACAAGGCGCACTTGGTGGTCTGCTGCACGACGACGCCGGCGTCGCTGGCCGTGAACACCGTCATCGAAGCGGAGAAGACGCCCAATCTGTCGCTGGCCGCCGCCGCGTCGGTCATCGAGCCCGCGCACGAGCACAAGTTCACGTTCAAGACGCCCCTGACCGACAGGCTGATGGTGAACTACACGATCGACTACATGGTCAAGCAGGGCTACAAGAAGGTGGCCTTCATGGGCCTGGAGGATTCCTACGGTGAAGGCGGCTGGGTGGAGTTCAGCCAGATCGCCAAGCGGAAGGGCCTGGAGATCATCGTGGCCGAGCGCTTTGCGCGTGGCGACACGAACTTTACGCCGCAGTCCTTGCGCGTGGCGCAGGCCAAGCCGGATGCGGTGTACTTCCACGCCATACCGCCGTCGTCCGCCTTGGCAACCGCTGCGCTGCGCCGCGTGGGGTACAAGGGGCCGGTCCTTCATGGAGCCGGTTCGCCGACGCCCGCTTTCCTGGCCGTAGGCAAGAACGCGGTGGAAGGCGCCATCGTGGGTACCGCGGCGCTGACGGTGCACAAGCAGCTGCCGGCCGATCACCCGCTGCGCCCGACGATAGAAAAATTCGTGCAGATGTACGAGGCCGAGTATGGCGAGGGCAAAACGGACCTGTTTGCCGCCCAGGCCTACGATACCGTGAACGTGGCCATGATGGCGTTCAAGAAAGTGGCGCAGGACGGAAAGATCGGAGACCTGGCGCAAACCCGTCTGGCCATACGCGACGCGGTCGAAGGCATCAAGGAATACCACGGCGCCAACGGCATTTTCTCTTACAGCCCCGAAGATCACTTGGGACTGGACAGCCGCAGCACCTTCCTGGTCCAGGTGAAAAACGGAAAATTCGAGTTGCTGGGTGACTGAGGATGGATCTGGACCTTCGCACTAGCCTGTTCCTTCTCGTGGACGGCCTGACCAACGGGGCCGTCTATTCCCTGGTCGGTCTGAGCCTCGTTCTGGTCTTTACGACGACGCGCGTCGTCAACATCGCCCAGGGCGAGTACGTGACCTTCGGCGCGCTCACGTTCGCCAGCTTTCTCGAAGGAACATTGGCGCCGTTGATCTACGTGGTTGCGGGCGGCGGCGCCGTCTGCATGGCGCTCGACGTGATGCAGTCGCTGCGCTTGCGGCGGAATCCCCTGCGTCCCGTGGTGGCCTATGGGGCGGCGGGATGCCTGCTCGCCCTGTTGACGTACGCGGCCTGGCAAACGCGGTGGACGGGGCTGCAGATGGCCGCGGCCCTGGCGCTGGTCGCGTCGGTCGGGCCTATCGTCTATCGCCTGACGGTGGAGCCCAAGCCGGGCAACTCCACGGTGGTGCTCGTCATCATCAGCGTGGGCGTTTCCATGATCATGCACCCGCTCGCGCTGCTGCTTTGGGGCGCCGATCCGCGCGCGGTGGCCCCCATCAGCGACGCCGGCTTCGAACTCGGGGGAATGGATATCGCCGCCCAGTCCCTGTTCATCATGGCCTTCTCGCTCGTCGCGGCCCTGGCTCTTTATCTGTTCTTCCACATGACCTTGACGGGCAAGGCATTGCGCGCCGCATCGCTCAACCGCGAGGGCGCGCAGTACTGCGGCATTCCCGTGATCATGGCCGGCCGCCTGAGCTTCTTTCTTGCCGCGGCGCTCTCCGGCGCCAGCGGGATGCTGCTTGCACCCCTGGTCACGGCGCACTATGAAATGGGTTTCGTCATCGGCCTGAAGGGCTTCGTCGGCGCCGCCACCGGCGGCCTGCTCGACTACCCCCTGACCGTTCTGGGCGTATTCATCGTGGGAACGCTGGAGTCGTTCGCTTCGTTCATGAGCAGCTCTTATCGCGATGCGATCGTGTTTGCGTTGGTCATACCCATCATGATGTGGCGCAATAGCCGCGCAGGCGCCGATCTCGACGAAGAACATTGAAAAGGCCGCGCTTCTCAGCTTTCCGGTAATGATTCAAATGAAACTAGAAAAATTCAGCTTTGCCGCCGTCGTCGCCGCGGTGGCCGCGTTGATCGTCGTGCTGCCGACGTATTATGTCGGCCTCCTGGCTCTCGCGGGCATCAATGCGCTGCTATGCATGGGGCTGGCCTTCTTGCTCGCGGCGGGCCAGCTGTCCCTGGGGCATGCGGCCTTCTTCGGCGTGGGCGCCTATGTCCCGGCCATTCTCGCGCGTGACCACGGCTTTGCGCCCCTGCTCGCCATGCTCTTGGGCGTCGTCGCCTGCATGGCCATGGCTTACGTGATCGGCCGGATCACCCTGCGCCTGAGGGGGCACTATCTGCCATTGGCGACGCTGGCCTGGGGCATCGTGATCTACGTCTGCTTCGTCGCGGCCATCGAGCTTACCGGCGGCGCGTCCGGTATGTCCGATATTCCGGCGCTCAGCATTTTCGGCCTCGACATGGGGACGCGGGAAATGTCCGCGCTGGTCTGGGTGGCCGTCGGGCTGGTGTTCGTCGCCCTCTGCCGCATTTATCGCGGGCGCCTGGGCCGCAGCGCGCGTGCGATCAAGGCCAGCCCCATGATGGCCGCGGCATTCGGGGTCGACGTGGCGGCCGTCAAGGTCAAGATTTTCGTGCTGTCGGCTGCGCTGGCGGCCTTGGCGGGCGGGCTCTACACCTATTACATGCGCTTCGTCAGCCCGAGCTCGTTTGCGATCGGCGAATCGTTCAACCTGCTGATCATGGTCGTGCTGGGCGGCTTCGTTCACCCCTTGGGGGCGATACTCGGCGTGCTCGCGTTCACCGCCATCAAGCTGGGCGCCGAGTATGTCTTCGCGAACCTGCTGGGCATTCCGGGCCAAATGGAAACCATGCTGTTCGGCGCCATTCTGATCATTGCCTTGCTGCGCTGGCCCAATGGCTTGCTCACCTGGTTCAAGCCGCAGTGGCTCAGCGCCGCCGACTACCGCGAACCGCCGGCGCCCGCTCCCTTCGTGCCGGGCGCCGGCGCGCCCAAGCGCGTTCTCCGGGCCGACGAGGTGGGCAAGAGATTCGGCGGGCTGCGAGCCTTGAACGGCGTGTCGATAGAGGTCCCATCCGCAAGAATCACCGGCTTGATAGGCCCGAACGGCGCAGGCAAGTCCACGCTGTTCAATGTCATGACCTCGGTGCTTCCCGCGACGGAAGGCCGCATCACCCTGGACGGCGAACCGTTGCCCAAGCGTTCTTGCGACGTCATCATGCGGGGCGTGGCCCGCACCTTCCAGCACGTGCAGCTGGTGCCCGGCCTGACCGTCCTGCAGAACGTCATGATAGGCGGGTATTCGCAGGGCCGCGCGGGGCTTTTCGCCGCCGCCCTGGGCCTGGACCACGAGGAGGAATCGGCCCTGGCCGCCCAGGCCCAGGCCGCGCTCGCCAAGGTCGGCTTGGCGGACGTCGCGCTGCGCTCCGTGGAGAGCCTGCCTTTGGGCAGCCAGCGCCTGGTGGAGGTGGCGCGGGCATTGATGGCGAATCCCGACGTATTGCTTCTGGACGAGCCGGCGGCGGGACTGCGCGGGCCCGAAAAGGAAACCCTGGCGGCGCTGATGCGCACGCTGAGGGACGAGCGCGGCATGGCCGTTCTCCTCGTCGAACACGACATGGACCTGGTGATGCGCTGCGTGGACTATCTCTTCGTACTGAACTATGGCGCTTTGCTTGCCGAAGGCAACCGGAACGAAGTTCAGAAAAATCCGGCGGTGATCGCCGCTTATCTTGGGGGCGATGCATGAATGCGCTTCAAGTAAAAGACCTGGTCGTGGCGTATGGGCAGGTCAACGCGATAGACGGCGTCAGCTTCGACGTGCCGCAAGGCAAGCTCGTGACGCTCATCGGGGCCAACGGCGCCGGGAAGACCACCTTGCTCAAGGCCTTGATCGGCGCGCTGCCGGCCAAGTCGGGCGCCGTCACCTTGAACGGCGAGGACATGGGCCGCGCGCCGGTGGAAGACAGAGTGCGGCGCGGCATGTTCCTGGTGCCCGAGAAGCGCTCGTTATTCGGATCCATGAAGGTCGAAGACAACCTGTTGCTGGGCGCCTATTCCAAAAGGCACGATACCGATTTCGCCCAGGAGCTGGAACGCATCTACAAGCTGTTTCCGGTGCTGAAGGAGCGGCGCAAGCAGCTGGCCGGCACGCTGTCCGGCGGCGAGCAGCAAATGGTCGCCATCGGGCGGGCCTTGATCGCCCGGCCGCGGATACTGCTGCTGGACGAGCCGTCCATCGGCCTCGCTCCCTTGATCGTCCAGCAGATCATGGACGTCATCGTCGATCTGCGCCGGACCGAGGGCTTGACCATCGTCCTGGTGGAGCAGAACGCCCGCATCGCCCTCAAGAATGCCGACCTCGGATACCTGATCGAACTGGGCCGCATCGTGAAGTCCGGCGAAGGGGCCCAGCTTGCCGAGGACCCGGAGCTGTTGCGCAGCTACCTGGGCGTTCAAGGCTAGATTTTCATATGCTTGCGCGCAGGCCCAAATCACGGAGTCAATCGATGTTGCATCAAGCCAGTTTTCAGAGTTTGCGTGAGCGCTATCGGCGCAAAGAGCTGTCGCCGGTCGACGTGGCGCGCTCGGCATTGGACCATGCCGAAAGGGTAAACCCCCGCTTGAACGCCTTTGCATTGATCGACCGGGATGCCGCGCTGGCGGCGGCGCGCGCCTCGGAGCAGCGATGGCATTGCGGCCGGCCCGCGGGCCCGCTGGACGGCATGCCCCTGGCCGTGAAGGAGTTCGCCGCCGTAAGGGGCTGGCCGACGCGCCGGGGTTCTCTCGTCAGCAGCCCGCAGCCGGCCGAGCAAAGCACGCCGTTCGTGCAGCGCCTGGAAGACGCGGGCGCCGTCCTGCTGGGAAAGACGCGGGCGCCCGAATTCAACTGGAAAGGCGTGACGGACAGCCCCGGCTTCGGCATCACGCGCAACCCCTGGGATCTTTCGCTGACGCCCGGCGGCAGCAGCGGCGGGTGTTCCGCCGCGGTTGCGGCCGGCATCGTGCGCGTGTCGCTGGGCAGCGACGCGGGCGGATCCATACGCATTCCAGCGGCGTTTACCGGCATGCTCGGGCTCAAGCCCACATTCGGGCGCGTGCCGGTGGCTCCGCTGCCTTCAGCCTTTTCCAATGTCGTGCATACCGGCCCCATCGCCTCCGACATCCACGACCTGAAAGAGGTCTATGGTGTAGTCTGCGGTCCGTCCGCTGCCGACTGGACGTCCAGCCTTCCGGTTCCCGCGGTGGCGGGCGATTCGACCCGGCCGCCGGCATCCCTGCGCATCGGCCTGCTCGCATCGAAACGGTGGGACGACAGCGTTCCCGCGGTGAAGAAAGGCATGGCGCGGATGCTGGCGGTGCTGGCGCAAGCGGGGCTGAGCCCGCGGGAGGTGGACTACGACGTGGCCGCTGCGTCGGCCGCCGCAGCGGGCTTTTATCGCGTCGGCTGCGCGGCCGCGGTGCGCAATGTGGATCCGTCGCTGCACGCGCAGCTGGATCCCGGCCTCCTGGCGTTTTCGCAAGACGCCGCGGCGATGACGCTGCCGGAGTATTTGCTGCTCTGCCAGCAGCGCGACATGCATGCCAATCAGCTTTGCGCTTTGTTCGACCAGGTGGACGTGCTGATGCTGCCGACGCTGCCCATCTGCGCGTTCGAGGCGGGGCGCAATACGCCGGCGGGATGGCCCGGCGATGACTGGATGACGTGGAATCCCTATACGCCGGCCTTCAACGCCGCCCAGGCGCCCGCGCTGTCTTTTCCGGTATGGCCCGACGGGCATGGCGGCCTGCCCGTGGGCGTGCAGTTCGTCGCGCCCAAATATTGCGAGGACCGCTTGCTGGCACTGGCCGGCTTGCTGCAGGCAGAGCTGCCGATACGCGTTGCAGACTTGGACTGACCGCCTTGCATGTATCCAACGATACAGACGGCAAGGTTCGCCGAGGTCAGAATGGACACCAATACAGACCCGCTCATGCGGAAATGAGGAGCAAGAAGATGGAATACAACGTGGGGAAACCCGACTTCAACATCCTGCGCTTAGGCCATATCGAGTATCTCGTCACGGACTTGGCGCGGGCCCGCGATTTTTACGTCGACGTGATCGGCCTGTTCGAAACGGAGCGCGACGACGATCACGTCTATCTGCGCGCCATCGAAGACCGCGAGCACCATAGTGTCGTGCTTACGCGGTCGGCGGCGCCGGGCGTGGGGCATTTCAGCTTCCGCGTTTCCTGCGAGGAGGACCTGGATCGCCTGGCCCGGAAGTTCAACGACCTGGGCTGCCCGATCCGGTGGCTTGCGCCCGGCGAGGAGCGCGGCCAGGGCCGTGCATTGCGCGTGCAGGATCCCCTGGGGTTCCAGGTGGAGTACTACGCATCGATGGACCAGGCGCCCTGGATGCTGCAGCAATACCACCTGCATCGCCATGGCTGCCCGACGCGGCTGGACCATCTCAATGTGCTGGTCCCCGACGCGCAGAAGGGGTTCGATTGGTATACCCGGGAACTGGGCTTCTATTGCTCGGAATACACGCAGTCCGCGCCGCCCGAAGACAAGGTCTACGGGGGTTGGCTGTATCGCAAGGCCACCATCCACGACATCGCCGTGATGACCGGCAAGGGTCCCACCGTGCACCATGCCGGTTTCTCCGTCCTGGAGCCCATGGGCATCATACGCGCCTGCGACGCCCTGGCCGCGGCCGGCTATGCCGACAACATCGAGCGCGGCCCGGCGCGCCATGGCATCTCGAACGCATTGTTCGTGTACGTGCGCGATCCGGATGGCAACCGCTTCGAGCTTTACACCGGGGACTACCTGACGGTGGACCGCGACCAGGTTCCCAAGCGCTGGGAGCTGGACGATCCCCGCCGCCAAAGCCTTTGGGGGTCGCCGCCTCCGCGCCGCTGGTTCGAAGAGTCGATGGCCGTCATGTCGCTCGAAACCGGCGAGCCGATGCCGACCGCCGCGCCGCTTTCCCGCGCCATACCCAATTACGTCGATTGAGACCTGTTTCAGGAGTTTCCCGCATGAAGCGTGAAGTCATCGTGCCGGCCACCGGCCTCTTGCCCCATCGCCCCTACTCGCCCGCCATTTTGGTGGACCGCTTGTTGTTTGTCTCCGGCCATACGGGGTCGGACCCCGTCACGCGCGAGTTTTCCAGCGACGCCAGGGAACAGACCCGCCTGGCTTTCGAGAACATCGAAGCCGTGCTCAAGGCGGCCGGCGCGTCGATGGCGGACGTGGTGAAGGCCACCGTGTTCATGACGGACATGGCGGCGGATTTTTCGGCCATGAACGAGGTCTTCAAATCGGTCTTTCCGGACAGCCCGCCCGCGCGCTCCACCGTGGGCGTGGCCCACTTGGCCCGGCCCGGCCTGAAAGTCGAGATCGAAGTGGTCGCAATGGTCGGGTCCGGCGGCTGACGGCCCGACATCCGGGCGGCGGCCGCCGCCCACGCAACGCTAGAGATAAAACCATGGATAAGCTTCTTGTCGGGATGGGCGACAGCCCGTCCCTGCCTTATGCGCCCGCGACGGTCTGGCAGGACCTGGTCTTCGTCTCGGGGCAGGTCGGTTTCCGGCCCGGCACCCGCGACTTTGCGCCGGACATCGGCGAACAGACCCGCCAGGCGCTGCGGAATGTATGCGCCTTATTGGCCGAGGCCGGTTCCGGGCCGGGCAAGGTCTTGAAGATGACGATATACATGACCGACATGACAGGCGAATTCGGCGCCATGAACGAAGTGTTCCGCGAGTTCTTCCCGCATGACCCGCCCAGCCGCACGACCGTCGGCATTTCACACCTGGGAAAGCCCGGGCTGAAGATAGAAATCGATGCGCTTGCCGTGCGCGCTTCCTGACCCACTGCGCCGCAATGTCTTTGCTTGTTACGCCGTTATACCGATAGCCCGAGAGATTCGTGATGATTCTGCACTTGATCAATGGCAAGACCGTTGAAAGCCCTGCTGTTATTGAAAACCTGAACCCCGCGACCGGCGAAGTGCTGGCGGAAGTTGCCATGGGCGGCGAGAAAGAGATCGGCCTCGCCGTCGAGGCGGCCAAGGCCGCCTTCCCGAAATGGGCGGGCCTGCCCGCCAAAGAGCGGGCGCGCATCATGCGCAATCTGGGCGATCTCATCGACCGCCACGTGCCCGAGCTGGCCGAGCTGGAAACCGACGACACGGGCCTGCCCATACACCAGACGCGGCATCAGCTGATTCCGCGCGCCAGCGAGAATTTCTATTTCTTTTCCGAGGTCGCGACGCGCCTGAACGGGCAGACTTTTCCGGTCGACAGGAGCATGCTCAATTACACCTTGCTCCAGCCGGTGGGGGTATGCGGGCTGATCTCGCCATGGAACGTGCCGCTGATGACGGCGACGTGGAAGGTCGCGCCCTGCCTGGCCCTGGGCAATACGGCCGTCCTGAAGATGTCGGAGCTGTCCCCCATGACGGCTGACCGGCTTGGCCGGCTGGCGCTGGAGGCCGGTGTCCCGGCCGGCGTGCTCAACATCGTGCACGGATACGGTTCGGAGGCGGGCGACGCCCTGGTGCGGCATCCGGACGTCAGGACCATCTCCTTCACCGGCGGCACCGTGACGGGGCGGCGCATCACCGAGCGCGCGGGCATCAAGCGTCTGTCGATGGAGCTGGGCGGGAAATCGCCGGTGCTGGTTTTCGACGACGCCGATATGGACCGCGCCCTGGATGCGGCGCTGTTCACCATTTTTTCCATCAACGGCGAACGCTGTACGGCCGGCTCCAGGATTTTCGTGCAGCGAACCATTTATGACCGTTTCGCCCAGGAGTTCGCCGCAAGGGCCGCGCGCCTGATCGTGGGCGATCCGCGCGATCCCGCCACCAACGTCGGCTCCATGATCACGCGCCAGCACTGGGAAAAAGTGACGGGCTACATCGAGATCGGCCGCCGCGAAGGCGCGACGGTCGCGGCGGGCGGGGGCGTGCCCGCCGGCTTGCCGGGGCGCGTGGCCAAGGGAAATTTCGTCCAGCCCACCGTCCTCACGAATGTGGATAACCGCATGCGGGTCGCCCAGGAAGAAATCTTCGGCCCGGTGGTGTGCCTGATTCCCTTCGACGACGAAGACGCCGGCCTGGCCTTGGCCAACGACAGCACATACGGTCTGGCTTCGTACATATGGACGCAGGACATAGGCAAAGCCCATCGCCTTGCCGCGGGCATCGAAGCGGGCATGGTGTTCGTGAACAGCCAGAACGTGCGTGATTTGCGCCAGCCTTTCGGCGGCATCAAGGACTCGGGCGTCGGGCGCGAAGGCGGGGACGCCAGCCTGGAGACATTCTGCGAGATCAAGAACATATGCGTGTCCATGGGCAGCCATCCCATCCCGCGCTGGGGCTGCGCCTGACGTCAGCGTTTCAAGGCTGGCGGGGCGGCTCGTCGGACAAGGGCCTCAGCAAGACGATCCGCTTGCCGCTGAAGTCCAGCACGCCGTTCCGTTTCAGCTTGTTCAGCACGCGCGTCACCGTGACGCGGGACAGGCCCGTCAGGTTGCCGATCTGCTCGTGGGTGAGGTCGACTGTGATGGCCCTGTCGGGTTCGGCCGGGTCCTGGTGCGTTTCCCGCAGCTGGTCCAGGAACTGGGTGATCCGCTCTTCCGGCGGATCGAAAATGGCCTGGCGTAGCCGCTCCACCATCTGCCGCTGCTTGATGCTGATCAGATAAAGCAGGGCCAGGGCCAGGGTGGGGTCATGGGAAACCAGTTCCCGCACCTGACTGACCCGAAAGCGCAGCAGCTGCGCATGCCCGATGGCTCTTGCCGACGATATGCGCGGCTGGTTCAAGAACGCCGCGGCTTCCCCGATGATGCTGCCGGGCCCCATGATGTTCAGGATGGATTCGTGGCCTTCTTCGCTCAGCATCGATACATGCATTTTGCCGGCCAGGACCACGTAGAACGAATCCGAGACCTGCCCCTGGTCGAACAGGCTCGCCCCGGCCGAGAGCTCGACCATGGCGCCCAGATGCGTCAGCGACTTCAAGTACGCCGATTCCTCGCCCTGTGGTAGCCATGTTTCGCTGGCGGCCAGCTTGTGCGGGCCTTTGGGAGGTGTTGCCACGGTTTTCTTCGCTTGGTGTCTAACCGCAGGATTATAAGGCCCGTCGCCCATGGGCCCGCGGACGGCGCCGCCCGGCCGGCCCGGTCAGTAAGGGCCGGTTCCGGTCGCCGCAGGGGCCTCGGTTTCCTTGAAGGACTGCGCCAGCGCTTCGGTGGCCCGCGCCAGCAGGGTGGCGTCCACGCCGACCGCCACGAAGGTGGCGCCCCATTGCAGATACTGCCGGGCCAGGTCCTTGTTCGCCTGCAGGATCCCCGCGGCCTTGCCCGAGCGCACGATGCGCGCGATGGCGGACTCGATGGCCTGCGCCACCTCCGGATGGCCCGGATTGCCCAGATGCCCCATGCTCGCCGACAGGTCGGCGGGGCCGATGAATACGCCGTCCACGCCTTCGACTTCCAGGATGCCGTCCAGCGCCGCCAGCCCTTGCGGGGTCTCGATCTGGACCAGGACGCACATTTCCTGGTTCGCGCGGATCAGGTAGTCGGGGATGCGGTTCCACCGCGAAGAGCGGGCGATCGCGCTGCCCACGCCCCGTATTCCCGCGGGCGGATAGCGCACGGCGGCGACCGCCGCGGCGGCTTCTTCCGCCGACTGCACCATGGGCACCAGCAGGTTCTGCGCGCCCGCGTCGAGGATTTGCTTGATTTGCACGGCGTCGTTCCATGCGGGACGGACGACCGGCGACACCGGATAGGGCGCCACCGCCTGCAGCTGGGCCAATGCGGATTGCAGGGTGTTCGGCGCATGCTCCATGTCGATCAGCAGCCAGTCGAACCCGGCGCCTGCGCAGATCTCCGCGCTATATCCGTTGGCCAGCCCGACCCACAGTCCGATCTGCGGCTGTTTCGCCGCCAGGGCGCGCTTGAAAGTGTTGGTGAGTAGATCCATGATGCATCACTTGAAGTGGCAATTGACCGAGCCCAGGGGGCCGTAATCGACGCAAAACGTATCGTTGGCCCGCGCCGCGACCGGTCGGGTGAACGAGCCGGACAGTATGGTTTCCCCTGCTTGCAGCGTTACGTTGTAGGCGGCCAGCTTATTGGCCAGCCAGACGACGCCGTTGGCGGGGTGGTTCAAGACTCCCGCCGCAACGCCGGTTTCTTCGACCACGGCGTTGCGCAGCATGATGGCGCCGACCCAGCGCAAGTCCAGTTCCTTCATGCTCATGGGGCGGCCGCCCAGGACGACGCCGGCATTGGCCGCGTTGTCGGAAATCGTGTCGTAGACCAGGCGCGGCCGCCTGGTTTCCGGATCGATCTGGTGCGACCTGGCGTCGATGATTTCCAGGGCGGGAATGACGTAGTCCACGGCATCGTAGACGTCGAAAAGCGTGATGCCGGGACCTTGCAATGGCTTGCCCAGGATGAACGCCAGTTCCACTTCCACGCGCGGCACGATGAACCGGTTCAGCGGGATTTCGGCGCCGTCCGCATAGAACATGTCGTCGAGCAGGGTCCCGTAATCGGGTTCGTCGATCTGCGACGATTGCTGCATCGCCCGCGATGTCAGGCCGATCTTGTGTCCTTTGACGACCCGGCCTTCCGCAAGCTTTATATCCAGCCAGCGTTGCTGTATGGCGTAGGCGTCATGGATGTCCATGCCGGGGTGGTCCAGGGAAACTTGGCGGATTTGCTTGCGGCCGCGCTCGGCCTCGTGCAGCTTCTCTGCAATGGCCTGTAGGGTGAGATCATCTAGCATGGATGGGAATCAGGGCAAAATAAGTAGATGGGTGGGCCGGTTCAGCGGGGCAGGGCGGCAATCGTATTGACCAGCCTGCCAACGCCCGCAATCTCGGTCACGACTTCGTCGCCGACCTGTACGTTGACCACGCCGTCGGGCGTGCCGGTAAGAATCACATCCCCGGGCGACAGCGTCATGAAGCCGCTGAAATATTCGATCAGCGCCGCAATATCGAAGACCATGTCGCGGGTATTGCCGCTTTGCGTCTGCACGCCGTTGACCGTCGTCCGCAGGTCGAGATTCATGGGGTCGGGTATGTCGTCGCGGTCCACCAGCCAGGGGCCGAGGGGGGTGCAGGTGTCCCGGCTCTTGACCCGGAGGTTGGGCCGGTACCAGTTTTCCAGATAGTCCCGCAGGGCGTAGTCGTTTGCGACCGTATAGCCGGCAACATGGTCATAGGCCTGTTCGCGCGGTATGTTGCGCCCCGTCTTTCCTATCACCACGGCCAATTCGCACTCGTAGTGCATGAAGGCGACGTCGTCCGGCCGGAAAGTGATGCCGCGATGGCCCACGAAAGTGTTGGCGGCTTTCAGGAAGCCGAGAGGCTCGGGCGGCGGCCGGAAGGCCAGTTCCTTTGCGTGGTCGGCATAGTTGATGGCCAGGGTGAACGTCGTGCGCGGTTCGACCGGCGGCAGCCATACGGCCTCGTGTTCTTCCAGCAGCGTGCCGTCCGATAGCTGAAGGCGTCCGTCTGCGGCCTGGGTGGCGTGGCAAACCGCGCCGTTATGGAGAATGCGAGCGTGTTTCATAATGAGCGTGCACCGGCTTGGAAGGAGGGCTTCATGGGAAGAGCAGCCGGTTCGTCAGCGTTCCGACTCCCGGGATGGCGATCTCGTACTGCTGGCCCGCGCGGGCGTGCGGGGACCTGGCGGGCACGCCGACCAATAACAGATCGCCGGCCTCCAGGGTCATGAAGGCGGTGACGTCTTCGATCAATGAGGCGACAGGGCGGATGAGATCGCCGGTATTGGCTTGCAGGACGGTTGTCCCGTCGATGCTTACGGTGATGTCCAGCCGGTCGGGGTCATGGACCCGGCCGGCCGGCGCGATGGCGGACATGGGGCAGAACCCGTCGCGGCATCGCTGCTTCAGGGCGGGGCGATAGTAGTTCGTATGCGGCACGGATAAATCCGCCACGACGCGGTAGCCGGACACATAGTCCATGGCGGACGCGCGCGCTACGCGGGTGGCGCGCCGGCCGATGACGACGCCCAGGCAGGCGCCGACTTCCACCTCGGCAACGTCCGAAGGCAGCGTGATGGCTTGCCCGTCGGCCGCATACGTGTTGGCGGGCTTGATATACAGCACCGGCGCCACCGGCGGCGCCTTGTACGGAGCTTCCGACATGGCTCCGGCCAACGCCTCGTATGCCTGGCGGTAATTCAGCAGGACGCCGACCACCGTGCGGGGCTGGATTCCATCCGGGAGCTCAAGCATCGTCGCTCCTTTGGCCGGCCCGCGCTTTCAGGTAGTCGCGATAATTGTTGAGCTTGTAGTTGAACTGCGGATGGGCTTCCTCGATCTGCAAGGAAATGCCCAGCGGCCGCTGGGCCATCAATGGGTCCAGGTAGTCGCCCAGCGCGCCGAACACCCGTTCCCCCAGGGCGGACTTTTCGGCGTCCGACCGGCCCGGGCCGATCTTGACGAGCACGTGCACGAATCCATTGTCAGGATGACCGTCGACGATGAGGTAGTTTTCCACCGGCACGGCCCGCGTGCGCGCGCCGGCGAACGGGAAAATGGAACCGTCGTCGATGACGGCGTCCTGCACCGTCTGCAATAGGCGCGGCACGTTCAAGGCGTCCGATAAATTGGCCGAATACTCGACCCAGATGTGCGGCATGGCGGCCTCCTCCGATATGGTTAGCAGTGTTAATGATATAGGAGAAGAACGGCCGCGGCAACCAGCACGATGGCAACTTATTCCGGATTTTTTGGCGCCAGTAAAGTCAGGGCGGTGTCGATGTCGCGATAGAGGTTGTCCAGGCGTTCTTTGCCCAGCTTTTGCTCCAATTCGCGGTATTGGATGTCTACTTGCGCGCGCAAGCGGGCGATCAAAAGCCGGCTTTTTTCGGTCAGGCCGATTTCCTGGCGCCTTTGGTCATATAGAGAACGCGACCTGGCGATGAGGCCCGCCTGCTCCATGCCGGCCAGCATGCGCGCCAGGCTGGGGCGCAGAATATGGCAACGGGTCGCGATTTGATTCGGCTCCATCGGCCCTTCCTCGCTGAGCGTGCGGAGCACCCGCCACTGTTGTTCGCTCACCCCGGCTTCTTGCAGAATGGGGCGGAAATACGACATTAAAACCTCCCGCGCATGCAGCAGCAGGTGGGGAAGGTTGCGGTGACGGGTGGGGGGGGCGTTCATAGGGGTATGGTACTAAAGTCGGGAGGCGGAATACAGGCAGGCGAATGGTACGATGACTGCGAACTATGGTTGTTGTTACAGGAGGCTGTCATGTCCACGACGGCAAAGCATGCCACAAAGAAAAAGGCATTGTCCGCCCAGGTCGCTGACGAGCTGCGTTCGCAGATACAAGGCGGCAGGTATGCGCCGGGCGATAAATTGCCCACGGAATCGACACTGGTGCAACAGTTCGGCCATAGCCGGACCGTCATCCGCGAGGCCGTTGCCGCGTTGAGGGCCGACGGCCTGCTGGAGTCGCGCCAAGGGGCGGGCGTGTTCGTGCTCGCTCCGCCGGAGCAGCCCGAACTGCTGATGCTGCTGACGCATGCCACCGACAAAATATCGGACATCATCGAGGAACTGGAACTGCGCATAGGGGTGGAAGTGGAAGCCGCCGGGCTGGCCGCGCAGCGCCGTTCTCCCGCCCAGGAAGCGGAAATCCAGGCCCAGCTCGATCGCTACGCGCAGCTCGCCAAAGAGAACCAACCCACCGACGAGGCGGATTTCTGCTTCCACATGGCGATCGCCGCGGCCACCAATAACGCAAGATTCAAGACTTTCCTCGAGCACATCGGCCGCCGCATGATTCCACGCGTCAGGTTTCGCGCCGTCACGGGCGGCATCGATCTGCCCAGCCGTGACGACACGATTCTCGCGGAACACGCCGCCATCGCCGCAGCCATCTCCGCGGGCGATGCCCACGGCGCCCGTGAAGCGATGCGCATGCACTTGCAGATCGGCCTGCAGCGCTATCGGGCAATGACGCGCGCCATCGCCGCCGCCGAGCGCCGCTAAAGTTCCTGCATTCCGGGTGTGCCTGACTGCGCGAATGAAACCGCGCGGACGATTGACTGATGCCTTTTTGAAAGTTATATTATGACTTACCAACAAGTGGTATTATAACTTCATGGGGTGGTTCTCAATGTCTCCGCAGGAACTCAAGGTACGCATTTCCGCCGGGCTGCTTTCATTTCCGGTAACGCATTTCAATGACGATCTCAGCCTCAATCTGGACAGCTATGGTTCGCACGTGAATTGGCTCTCGGGCTTTGACGCGGCGGCCCTGTTCGCTGCGGGAGGCACGGGCGAAATGTTTTCCCTCACCCCGCAAGAAATCGCCGACGTGACCCGCACGGCCAAAGAAGCGTCGGGCCCGGTGCCCATCATCGCGGGCTGCGGCTATGGGACGGCCCTGGCGAAGGATATCGCCCAGCGCGCCGGAGCCGCCGGGGCGGACGGCCTGCTCTTGCTGCCGCATTACCTGATGAACGTGCCTCAGGAAGGCATTTATCAGCATGTCAAGGCGGTTTGCGATTCGACCGGGCTGGGCGTGATCCTGTACAACCGCGCGAACTCCGTGGCCACGGCCGACACGATCGGGCGCCTGGCCGACGCCTGTCCCAATCTGATCGGCTTCAAGGACGGCACAGGCAAGACGGACCTCGTGCGCCACATCACCGCCAAGCTCGGGGATCGCCTTTGCTACATCGGCGGCATGCCCACCCACGAGCTCTATGCCCAGGGCTTCAACGGCATCGGCTTGACGACATACTCGTCCGCCGTGTTCAACTTCATGCCGGAAATGGCGTTGCGGTTCTATAAAGCCTTGCGCGCGAACGATGAGGCCGCCATGGCGCGGATACTGGACCGTTTCTTCTTCCCGTTCGTCGAGATCCGCGATCGGCAGCCGGGCTATGCCGTGTCGATCATCAAGGCGGGCGTCGAACTGATCGGCCGCACGCCCGGCCCCGTCCGTCCGCCCCTCACCAATCTCGACGCGGAAGAAAAAGAAATGCTCCGTGCCCTCATGGACAGCGCCGGCGGCTAAGGTTCCAATGCTGAAGCCCTGGCGGGGCATGCTTCCCGTCAGCTTGATTTTTTGGCGTCCGGCCGCCCTTCGGCGGCCGGTGCGCAGTCGGCATATGGCTTAGGTTTTATGCTGAGGATGTTCCTTCCGGCGATACGATCTACACTAACGGTATCTCATCGATATCTCATATTCGTAAATCCAGGAGGAACTCCGCCCCATGAATGCAGCACACCCGAAACTCAGCTTGGAATCAGAAGCCCCCGCGTGGGTGCGCCATGCGCGGCTCAAGGAGTGGGTCGCGGAAATCGCCGCGCTGACCCAGCCCGACCGCATCGAATGGTGCGATGGTTCGCAAGCCGAGTACGACAGGCTATGTGAGGCCATGGTGCGCGCCGGCACGCTGCGCAAGCTGAATCCGGCCAAGCGCCCGAACTCTTATCTGGCATGGTCCGATCCGGGCGACGTGGCGCGCGTCGAAGACCGCACTTTCATCTGCTCCGAAAAGGAAGAGGACGCGGGCCCTACGAACAACTGGGCCGCTCCGGCGCAGATGCGCGCCACCCTGAACGGCTTGTTCGAAGGCTGTATGCGCGGCCGCACGCTGTACGTCATTCCGTTCTCCATGGGGCCGCTGGGCTCGCCCATTGCGCACATCGGCGTGGAGCTCAGCGATTCACCCTACGTGGTCGTCAATATGCGCATCATGACGCGCATGGGCCGAAAGGTCTACGACGTATTGGGGGAAGACGGCGATTTCGTGCCCTGCGTGCATTCGGTGGGCAAGCCGCTGCAGCCGGGCGAGGCCGACGTGCCCTGGCCTTGTAACGACACCAAGTACATCGTTCATTTCCCGGAAACTAGGGAAATATGGTCGTTTGGTTCGGGCTATGGCGGCAACGCCCTGCTGGGCAAGAAATGCTTTGCGCTGCGGATCGCCTCCAGCATGGGGCGCGATGAAGGCTGGCTGGCGGAGCACATGCTCATTCTGGGCGTCACCACGCCGGAAGGCAAGAAGATGCACGTCGCCGCCGCTTTCCCGTCGGCGTGCGGGAAAACCAATTTCGCGATGATGATTCCGCCCGCGTCGCTGCCCGGCTGGAAAATCACCACCATCGGGGACGACATCGCATGGATCAAGCCGGGCGCCGACGGCAGGCTGCGCGCCATCAACCCCGAAGCGGGCTATTTCGGCGTCGCCCCCGGCACCAACGAAAAGACGAACTACAACTGCATGGCGTCGCTGCGCCAGAACGTGCTGTTCACCAACGTGGCGCTGACGGACGACGGCGACGTATGGTGGGAAGGCATGGGCCCCGCGCCCGCGCATTGTCTGGATTGGCAAGGGCGCGACTGGACGCCCGACTGCGGCCGCAAGGCGGCCCATCCCAACGCGCGGTTCACGGTCTCGGCCGAGCAGAACCCGGCCATCGATCCGGACTGGGACAACCCCGAGGGCGTGGTCATAGACGCCTTCATCGTGGGCGGCCGGCGTGCGGACACCGTGCCGCTGGTCACCGAGGCCCGCAACTGGGTGGAAGGCGTCTACATGGCGGCCACGATGGGTTCGCAAACCACGGCCGCCGCGGCCGGCGCGCAAGGCGTGGTGCGGCGCGACCCCTTCGCCATGCTGCCGTTCTGCGGCTACAACATGAGCGACTACTTCGCGCACTGGCTGGCGCTGGGCGAAAAGCTGCAGGACGCCGGCGCGACGCTGCCGCGCTTCTTTGCGGTCAACTGGTTCCAGACCGACGGAAACGGCCGCTTCATCTGGCCGGGTTTCGGCGAGAACATGCGGGTGCTGAAGTGGATGCTGGAGCGCATCGAGGGCGTCGGCCAAGGCCGCGACACCTTGTTCGGCACGACGCCGCGCTATGAAGACATCAGCTGGAACGGCCTGGAATTCAACGAGGCCGACTTCGAGCGCATCACGGCGGTCGACGACGAGGCCTGGAAACAGGAACTCGCCTCCCATGCGGAGCTGTTCGAAAAGCTGCGCCACGGTCTTCCGGCGCAGTTGCGCGAGCACTGCCGGCGCCTGATGGAAAGCCTGGGCTGAGGCTGCCGCGGCACTCGTTCAACACAGGGGAACCCGATGACGACGCTATCCGCCGCACTGGGCCAGGCCATTCTGGATCGCGCGGCCGGCCTTGCCAGGCATTCCGACATGGAAGACGGCCTCACTTGCGCCTACTTGACCCCGGCGCATCGGGCCACGCAGGCGCAGCTGGCGCAATGGATGGAAGAAGCCGGCATGCGCGTCCGCATCGACGCCATCGGCAACGTGGTCGGCAGATACGAGGCCGATCCCGCCGTTGCCGAACCGCGCGTCCTGCTGACGGGTTCCCATTTCGATACCGTGCGCAACGGCGGGCGCTACGACGGCCGGCTGGGCATACTGCTGCCCATCGCGGTGGCCGGCGCCCTGCATGCCTCGGGGCGGCGCCTGCCCTATCATCTCGACGTCGCCGCCTTCGCGGAAGAAGAGGGCCTGCGCTTCAAGACCAGCTTCCTCGGCAGCAGCGTCTTGGCCGGGCGCTTCGACCCCGCGCTGCTCGAACGCCGCGATGCCGACGGCATCACCCTGCGCCAGGCCCTGGCCGACAGCGGTTTGCCGGGCGGCGGCGACCCCGAGGCCTTGCGCGCGGCGGCGATCGATCCCCAGTCCCTGCTCGGCTACATCGAAGTCCATATCGAGCAGGGGCCGGTGCTGTTGCACCAAGGCCTGCCTCTGGGCGTGGTGACGCAGATCGCCGGCAACAGCCGTTTTCTGGTGAACGTCGAGGGCCAGGCCGGCCATGCCGGCACGACGCCCATGAATCTGCGCAGGGACGCGGCCGCCGCGGCGGCCGAAATGGTGCTGCTGGTGGAGCGCCGCTGCCGACAGGCGCCCACTCTGGTGGGCACCGTGGGCCAGCTCCACGTGCCGAACGGATCGGGCAATGTGATCCCGGGCGCCTGCCAGTTCACGATGGACATACGCGCCGGCGAGGATCGCCTCCGTGATGCGGCCGTCGCCGACATCCTGGCGGGCATAGAAGAAATCGCCCAGCGGCGCGGCGTGAAGATCCAGCTGGACCGCGTGACGCCCGTCGCCAACACGCCTTGCGCGCGCCGGCTGATGGACCAGCTTGCGGCGGCGCTGAAGAAGCGCGGCCTGCCGGTCCACGAGCTGCCATCCGGCGCCGGGCATGACGCCATGATGATGCACCGGATCACCGACGTGGCCATGCTGTTCGTTCGCTGCGGCAACGGCGGCATCAGCCATAACCCGTTGGAAACCATCACCGCGGAAGACGCCCAGTTGGCGTGCGAGGTGTTTGCGGATTTCCTGAAGGATTTTTCCGCGTAGGTCTTTCACCGCGCCACCGCGGCGGGACGCCTTCAATCGGGACTGATGCCCAATTCCTTGATGGCGGCCGCCCAACGCCGCTGGTCCTGGCGCAGCTCGGCCTTGAATTGCCCGGCGCCGAGGCCTGGATACTCCAGCCCCATGCCGGCCATTTTCTCGGCGATTTCGGGCATTTTCATGATGCGGTCCAGCTCCGTCCAGATTTTTTCCCTGAGCGTCGGGTCCAGCCCTTGGGGGGCAAGCACGCCGTACCAGTTCGTCGCCTGGAAACCCTTTACCGTTTCGTTGGCGGCCGGAACGTCGGGCAGCAGCTTGCTGCGTTCGGGTCCCGTGACGGCGAGCAGCCGGACGGTCCCGGCTTCGACCTGCGGCAAATCAGTTCGGCCAGTGTCTGGAAGGGCTGCGGCGCGATGGGCGAGCTGAATTGGCGGGGCGGGCGGCCACGCCGGAACGCCGTAACATTGTCTTCGTAGTTCAAATGATTTATATTCTCCAAACATAGATCATTTGATTCTTATAAAGGGAGACAAAATGAACAGGCTATTCAGCATGCTGCGTCGTTTCAATCGTATGGCCGCAGCGCTTGCCGGGGTGGCGGCATTCGCCGCTGCGCATCCGTCTTACGCTTGGCCGGATAAACCGATACGCGTCGTCATCCCCTTCGCTGCCGGCGGAACGACCGACATGCTCGGACGGCTGATGGCCGAAGGGATCGCGCCGATCCTCGGTCAGCCGGTCGTCGTCTCCAATAAAGGCGGGGCGGGCGGCAATCTTGGCGCCGCGGAAGTCGCCCGCGCGCCGGCGGACGGCTACACTCTGCTGCTGGGGACGCCCGGAACACAGATCATCAACGGCCTGGTCTATAAGAATCCAGGCTACGATCCGGTCAAGGACTTCAGTTCGGTCGTGTATATGGTCCGCGTCGCCAATGTCGTGGTCACCACGCCCGCCACGGGCTTTCGCAACATGCGCGATGTCATCGAAGCAGCCAGGGCGCAACCGGGCAAGCTCAATTGGGGTACGCCCGGAGTCGGCAGCTCGGGTCACCTGTCGCTTGAACTGATCAAGCAGCAGGCGGGGCTCGATATAACGCACGTTCCCTACAAGGGCGCCGGCCAGGCGCGCAACGACATGCTTGGCGGCGTCATTCAGCTGGCGGGCGACAATCTGCCCACCGCGCTTTCCGCGATCAGGTCGGGCTCGCTGGTGGCTCTGGGTGTGAGCA
The DNA here is from genome assembly GCF_013416525.1 of Parapusillimonas granuli. GTDB lineage: Bacteria > Pseudomonadota > Gammaproteobacteria > Burkholderiales > Burkholderiaceae_B > Parapusillimonas > Parapusillimonas granuli. The sequence continues at coordinate 194,509 of NZ_JACCEM010000008.1, read as the reverse complement.
GCATGGCGGCTGACCCGACATTGCCGGAGGTCCAACCGATAGCGGCCACGATTCCCGGGTACGAGCTGAGTTCCTGGTTTGTGGTGATGGCGCCGGCAGGCACGCCGTCCGATGCGATCGGCAAATTGAATGCCGCGGTCAATCAGTGGCTGGAAAAGCCCGATACGCGGGCGCGCCTGGCGGACTTGGCGGCGGTGCCTGTCGGCGGTTCGCCGGAGGACCTCGCGGCTCACCTTCGCAATGAACAGCAGAAGTACGAATCCCTCATCAAGGCTGCGGGAATTTCCGCTCAATAATTCATTCCGGGGATTTGCAGAATGAAACCACCCATGCTTGCTCCATCCAAACCCAAACGACTGGCGGTGGCACGTTTTTGGTACGAAGGCAACGCATTCACGCCGCTGTCTTGCACACTGGGGGATTTCGAGCGCAAGGAATGGAGCATGGGCGCCCCCGCGCTGGCCGCTGCCAAAGGGGTTGCGACAGAACTTGGCGCGGTCGTCGATTTCGCGGCCAGGCATCCCGATTGGGATGTGGTCGCCTTGCGCTGCGCATCGGCCTGGCCGGGTGGTCCGATTGAAGACCACGTCTATGACATGATCGAGCGGGACCTGCTCGATGGCTTGCTCAACGGAGCCCGCCAAGCGCCCTGGGATGCCGTCTACCTGTCGTTGCATGGCGCATCGATCACGCACGCCCGGCAAACGCCCGACCTGGATCTCATACGTGCCGTTCGTGGCGTGGCGCCTCACGTGCCGTTGGGCGTCAGCTTCGATTTGCATGCGAACCTGAGCCCTGGGCTTGCCGGCTTGGTGGACGTGGTCAGCGGTTATAAAACATATCCGCATGTGGATCAATACCGGACTGCGGAACGGGTGCTCGATCAACTCGTACTGATGGTCGAGCAAGGTGCGCGGCGGCGCGTATGCGTGGGCAAGCCCGGCTTGGTGCTGCCCAGTTTCAACATGCGCACGGATAGCGGCCCAATGCGGGACTTGCAGGACCTGGCCGCCGCCCAAACGCATGCGCCCGTCATCGAAGTATCCGTGTTCGGCGGTTTTCCTTACGCGGATACACCTGATACCGGGGCTTCCGTCGTGGTGACCACGGATGCGGCGCGAGATCCCGCCGGCGCCGGCGCGAGGGTAGTGGTGGATCGCCTGGAGGCTGCGATGCGCGAGAAGGCGCATGAGTTCATGATCAGCCTTCCAAGCGCGAGCGTAGGGCTGGAGCGCGCATTGGCGATCATCGGAGAGCGCGAGGGGATGGTGGTGGTGACGGATCCTGGCGACAATCCGGGGTCCGGAGGCATCGCTGATACGCCCGGCTTGCTCCAAGCCGTTCTCGGCGTCGATTTTGACGCCACCTGCGTCTTTGCGAGCTTTGCCGACGCCAAGGCCGTGCAGTCCATTTACGCTGCCGGCGTGGGCAATGAGCTCGATCTGATGCTGGGCGGGCAGGCCAGCAAGCGCTTCGGCGCGGCGCTCCCGGTGCGCGCGCGGGTCGAAACCTTGACCGACGGCGAGTTCAGGAATGTGGGCCCGAAGGAAAACGGCGCACTGATGCGCTGCGGCCGTACCGCCATGATCGCGCTTGCGGGCCGCCCGAACATACACATTATTGTGACCGAGGTGGTCGTGCCCGCCAATGATCCGGCGTTTTTCACCATGCACGGCATCGACTTTTCTGAAGTCCGGCTGCTTTGCGTGAAGGCGAAGAACCACTTCCGCGCCGCCTTCCTGCCTTTATCCAGTGCGATCATCGACATCGACGCGCCTGGGCCGGCCGCGCTGAATCTCTCCTCGTTGCCATTCAGGCATGCGCCAGGCGTGGCGCCGGATTGAAACCCTTCAGTTCCCGATGATTGCGGTCAGTTTCTTTCCGGGCGGGCACGGAAATCGATACAATGTCCTCCTAGCAAGAGGTGTACCATTTCCGCTTCATCAATCAATTCGTTCCATGGGGTCCCGCGATGATGCTGGACTCCTTGACCGTGGTGATGATCGCCGCCTCGATGTCGATCATCATGTCGGGCATACTGTTCTCGGTCCACCGGGACATGCCGCCCAGCATACGGGGCGTTGCGCGCTGGGCCTGGGGCTCTTTCGCCGCGGGCGTGTCGGGCATCTGCTTCGGCGGGCGCGGTATCTTTCCCGACTGGATCTCCATCATCGTCGCCAACGTCGGCCTGCTGACGGGAATTGCGCTATGGCTGTCGGGCACCCAGCAGTTCTACGAGCGGCGTGAAACCAATCGGCTGATCCTCGGCATCATTGCTTTCGGGGCCGGCGGCATCGTCTGGGGCCTGCTGGTCATGCCGAGCTATTCTCTGCGCCTGGGCGTGATGACGGCAAGCCTGCTTTGCCTGTACGGCAGCCAATTGTTCCTGATCGTCCGCTACGGCTTCCGGCATTTCAGCACGTTCTTTCTGGCGGCCACGCTCGTGGTCCAGCTCGTCGTGCTCATGGTCCGGGGCGTCACCGCCGCGCTGCCCGGTTTTTCATCGGGCGAGTTCTTTTCGACCGACATCATACAAATCGTGTATTTCGCCACCTATGCGGTGGTGTCCTTGCTGCTGGCGGTCGGCTACGTCATGGTGGCGACGCACCGGCTGAACATGGAGCTGGAGCGGCACGCCACGCGCGATGCGTTGACAGGCGTCATCAACCGGCGTGTGTTTACGGAAATATGCGAGAAGAATCTGCGCCGGTCGCTTCGGGCGCGGCAGCCGTTCTCGGTATTCATTCTGGACCTCGACCATTTCAAGTCGATCAATGACCGGAACGGCCATGCCGTGGGCGATACGGTGCTGATCGAGTTTTGCCGGAAAATAGAAAGCGTGCTTGGGCCGGGCGCGACCTTTGCCAGGCTGGGCGGCGAGGAGTTCATCATCGGCGCGATGGACATGTCCGAAGCCGGCTCGCTGGAACTGGCGGGCGCGATCCAGGCCGCTGTTGCGGCGCGCAGCGATCCCTTCTTGCCGTCCTATACGTGCAGCATCGGAATTGCGACGACGCGGGAGCCCTCCGCGGCGCTCGGGCGGTTGATGGCGGAGGCGGACGATGCCTTGTATCTGGCCAAGCGCGCGGGAAGGAATGTGGTGAAGCACGGGGGAGCGCAATGGCGGGAGGCGGATTCGGGCGACGTGGCCAGGCCGAATGCGCCCATGGCCCCATGATCGAGCCGGCGGCGCGGCGGCCCAGAGACGAGCCGCGCAAGAACCCAGACAGCGACAGCGGGCGCCGCTAAGGCTCGATCGGCGGAAGCTCCTTGGCCAGTATCGCCAGGCTGCCTTGCAAAGCGCGTTCATAGCGCTGTTTTTCCGCCTTGATGCTCGCCTCGTCCCACCGATAAAACCCTTCGCCCGTCTTCATGCCGAGTTTCCCCTGCTTGGGCTTGTCGGCCAGCACCGCCGCCGGTTCCGCGGCGTTCGACAAAGTGGGATAGATGGTCGCGGCCGCCGCCGCGTGCACGTCCAGGCCCGCATGCTCCTTCTGCAATACCGGCCCCGCGGCGAGATAGCGGAAACCGAAACCGAACCTCACCGCCGCGTCGATGTCCTCCGGCGACACGATGCCCTCCTGGATCAGCGCGAACGCCTCCCGCGCCAGCGCGTGCTGCAGCCGGTTGCCGACGAAGCCGGGGATGTCCTTGCGCACCACGATGGGGACGCAGCCGCAGCGGCGCATGAAAGCGGCCAGCGATTCCGCCAGCGCCGCGTCCGTGTCGGGGCCCTGCACGACCTCGACCAAAGGCACGATATGGGCCGGCATGAAAAAATGCAGGCCGATCATGCGCGCGCGGGTTTGCAGCCCTTGGGCGATCTGGCTGATGGGAAAACTGGAGCTGTTGCTTGCCAGCACGGTCTGGGGCGCCGCCTTTTCAGATAGCTCCCGGAACAGCCCGCGCTTGAGCTCCAGCGACTCAGGCACGCATTCGATCACCAGCCCGACGCCCGGCCAGTCCACGCCGTCGAGCGAGGCGGCGACCGCCAGCAGGTCGATGTTGCCGGCCTTGCCGATGTGCCGCAGGTTGCCCTCGATTTTTTCCCGGATGTCCGCATGCCGGGACGCGTCGGGTTCCACCACCACTGTCGGGCTGGATGCGCGCAGAAGCACGACGGCCACGTCCGCGCCCATGGTGCCGCCGCCGACGACCACGCTGCGTGTCGACCCGGGTGCGCTCGGCCATTGCGATTCATTCATTGCTCGACTCCTGAAGTTGTGGGGCTGGAACGATATGATACGGCAGCGCGCCTTCCCCTGGCGCAAGGGCCGCGGGAACGGACCTTGCTGGAACTGCTGACGCAACTCAGGAGAGCGAACATGAAGCCATCCCCCTTGTATTTCACCGTTTTGCTGGCCGGCATGGCGATCACCGCCGGCGGCGCGCTGGCCCAGCCCAAGCCGGCCTCGCCGGCCGGCGAAACCCCGGCGGAAGCGCGGCAGAACCAGATCGCCATGAGCGAAGAAGACAAGAATTTCATCAAGCGCGCGGGCGAGGCCGGGCACCTCGAAGTCGAGGCCAGCAAGCTCGCGCAGGAAAAAGCGGAAAGCGCGGAGGTGAAGTCCTTCGCCCGGTCCATGATCAAGGACCACACGGACGCCAATCTGGAGCTCGAGACGATCTCCAAGAAGAAGGGTGTCGCGCCGCCGCTGTTTCCGTCCGACGCACAGAAAGAGAAGCTCGAGGCGTTGAGCCAGGCCGAGGGCGCCGAGTTCGACCGGCTGTATGCGAAGGAAATCGGCGTGGCCGCGCACAAGGAAGCGGTCAGCCTGTTCAGCGGCGCCGGCACCGGGCTTCAGGACCCCGAACTCAAGGCGTTTGCGGTCAAGACGCTGCCGCAGCTCAAGAAGCATCTGGGCATGGCGGAAGACCTGGAAAGAAAGGTCTCGGGTGCCAAATAGGCCGCTGGGCGGCCGCGGAATCAGCCGGCGCGCGCCAGCGCCTGCTCGTGGCCGACGAGCTCGGAGAAGTAGGCGATGGTATGCCGCAAGCCCTCATCCAGCGGCACGGCCGGAAACCAGTCCAGATGGGACTTGGCGAGCGTGGTATCGGGGCAGCGCAGGGCGGGGTCGTCCGGCGGCAGCGGCACGAACTCGAATTCCTCCTCGCGCCCGGTAAGCTCCAGTATGCGCTGGGCGACTTCAATGACGGCGATCTCGCTCGTGTTGCCCAGGTTCACCGGGCCCATGAAGGTATCGACGCTGTCCATGAGGCGGACCAGGCCTTCTATCATGTCGTCCACATAGCAGAACGAGCGGGTCTGGTTGCCGTCGCCGTAGATGGTGAGCGGCCGCCCGGCCAGCGCCTGGGTGATCAGGTTGGAAATGACCCGGCCGTCGCCGACCGACATGCCCGGCCCATAGGTGTTGAAAATGCGGGCGATCTTCACCTGCACGCCATGCGCGCGGCTGTAGTCCGCGAACAGGGTTTCGGCGCAGCGCTTGCCTTCGTCGTAGCAGGATCTCAGCCCCACCGGGTTGACGTGGCCATGGTAGCTTTCATGCTGCGGGTGGGTCTTGGGGTTGCCGTAAACCTCGCTGGTCGACGCTTGCAATATGCGCGCCTGGCTGCGCCTTGCCAGCTCCAGAAGGTGGTATCCGCCGACGACGCAGCTGCGCAGAGTCTGGATGGGGTCTCTCTGGTAATGCACCGGGGAGGCGGGGCAGGCGAGGTTGTAGATGTGCGTCGGGTCCAGGCCGGGCGGCAGGGGCTCCACGATGTCGTGCCGTATCAGCGTAAAGCCGTCCCGCCCCGCCAGGTCGGCGACCTTGTCCGGCGAGCCCGTGCAGTAGTTGTCCAGGCAGATCACGCGGTGCCCTTCATTCAGCATGCGCCGGCACAAGTGGGCGCCCAGGAAGCCGGCGCCGCCGGCGATCAATATCCTGCGTTGTTCGTTATGCTCGTTCATGGTGGTGTCCGTCCGTCAAGGAAATCTGGCCCCGTATCGCCGGACGCCGACCATGCGCCAGAAGATCGACAAGGGAGGAATGCAGATGGAGGTCAGCAGCAGCTCCAGCGCGTTCCGCCAGGTCATGGCGCTATGGGCCAGGCGCCAGAAGAAAAAGCCCAGCGTCGCCAGGCCCCAGCCGGCGAAGGCGGCGGTCGCCCAGGCGGGGCGCCCGGCGGCCAGGCCCGCCACGCCCGCCAACAGAAGCGCCAGCACCGACAGGTAGAACCAGGGCGGGCCGCGCCGGATGCGTTCGCGGTACAGGCGCGGGTGCTTGCGGTACAGGAGCACGTCGTAGAGGATTTTCCTCTGCATGCCTATGCCCGCCCCGAAGGCGGCTGGGCGCAGCGGGTGAACGACCAGGGCGTCGTTCGCGCGAACGATCTTGCAGCCGCGCTCCAGCAAATTGAAATGCAGGTCCGAATCCTCGCGCCACGCAATGCCGAATCGTTCATCGAATCCGCCGATCGCTTCCAGCGTGTCTTTCCTGATGAAGCAGTTGGCGGTCACGAACTCCGCATCCGACAGGCGCGCGGCATCGCGTTCGATGTCGGAAGGCTCCGGCGGCAGCGGCATGACGAGGCGGCCGGTGGCGGCGTGCACGTCCGGCGCCATCGCGGCCAGGCCGGCGCGCAGCCAGCCGGGGTCGGGGACCGTGTCGTCATCGGTGAACGCGATGACCGGGGCCCGGGCGGCCCGCCATCCCTGGTTGCGGGCGCCGGCCGGCCCCTGCGTGTCGCGGACTTCCAGATACCGGATCGGAGCGCCGGCGTCCCGCGGCCCGCGCGCCTGGCCGACGACGCGCCGGGCGGCCGCGCTGGGTCCGTCGTCGCACACGATGATCTCATAGGCATCGTGGGGCAGCGTCTGGCGGCGGAGTGCCGCGAGGCAGCGTTCGAGCAGATCCGGGCGCTGATACGTCGGCACGACGACCGACACTTGCAAAGAGCGATCGGCATTCATGGGATGGCGGCGTCCGTGCGAGGGTCAAGAAGCGAGATGCAGGCTTTCGACGGCCGGCCGGCTCCAGCCTTGCGCGGTCTCGCGCTCGTGGCCCAGTTCCTCGAAGACGTCGGCCAGCTGCAGCGCCACGCGGCTCCAGGTGAACATTTCCTGCGCGCGCCTGGCGCCCGCAAGCCCCATCTTCACGGCCAGCCCGTGGTCCTGCGCCAGCGTGGCCAGGCGCGCCGCCAGGGCGTCCGGATCCTTGGGCGGCACCAGGAAGCCTGTGCGGCCATGCACGACCGTATAGCGTATGCCGCCGGTGTCGGACCCTATCACGGGCCGGCTGCAAGCCATGGCTTCGATCGGCGTGATGCCGAAGGGCTCGTACCAAGGCGTGGTCACGAACACGTCGGCGGCGCTGTAATAGCGGTTGAGCACGTTGCGGCTGCGGCTTCCGGTAAATTCAACATGGTCAGCAACTTTTTCCTGCCGCGCGATGTCGGCCAGCCGATTCAGCTCGGGCGCATCGCCTTCGACGCCGTTCCCCGTCCTGCCGCCCACCACGCACAGGCGAGCGTCGATGCCGTGCTTGTGCCGCAGGCGGCCCAAGGCGCGGATGACGTTGTCCACGCCTTTGCGGGGCACCATTCTGCCCAGCTGCAACATGTGGAAGACGCCGTCGTCCCAGCCCAGCAGCCGGCGCGCCTGCCGCTGATCCAGCGTCTGGAGCTCGTCCGGGTCATAGCCGCAAGGAACCATGCGGATGCGGGCCGGGTCGGCATCGTAGAGCGCGATGAGATCCTGGCGGTCCTGCGGGCATTCCGCGATGAGGCAGTCCGCATCGCGGACGATGTCCTCCTCGATGCGGAAGCGGCTGTCGGGAAAAAGATCGGCCGAGGCCTGGTGCATGCGCCGGACCTTGCCCAGGGCATGGAAGGTCACCGCCAGAGGGGTGCCGGTGTGCCGCGCGACCGGCAGGGCGGCCATGGCGGACATGAAGAAATTGGCATGGATGACATCGTATTGCGGGGCGTTCTCGCGGATGTAGTCCAGCAGGTAGGCGCCGAAGTCGTCCATGTATGGAAGCAGGGACTCCTTCGGCAGCTGGCGCGCCGGTCCGGCGGGCACGTGGATGATGCGGACGTTGTCGTCCCAATCCATTTCGTTCGGGAGATAGGGGTTGTCGAGCCGGGTGAACACGTCCACGCAATACCCGTGGCGCGACAGCTGTCTTGCCACGTTGGCGACATAGACGTTCTGGCCCCCGCTGTCTATTCCCCCCAGTTGCGCCAGAGGCGACGCATGCTCGCTGACGATCGCGATTCTTCGCATTGTTGATCTCCCAAAAAGAAATGCGGCAGAGGCCGAGTGACCCGTCTTCGCAAGTTGCGTGCCCACGGGCGCCGAACCGGCTCATGCCGTGGCGGGGGCGAGCTGTCCTTGCATGCGTTCCTTGGTCTCCATCATCGGATCCAGCATTTCCCTCAGGTCGATCTTCTTCGAAATGATCTGGGGAAAGAGTTCTTCCTCCTCTTCCTTGACGTGGTGCGACACGTATTCGCCCAGGACGATGACCTTGGCGTCGTACAGGTCGTCGCCGGGTTTCATCGACAGTATCTGCCCGATCAGCGATTTGGCGCTGTCGTGCTCGACCTTGGCCTCGTCCAGCAGATCGCCGAATGCCTCCGGATCCTGCCGGCGCAGGAACGGGTAGAAATGCCGTTCCTCCAGCTCGGTGTGGATCTGGAGCTCCATACAGACGGTATGGGCGATGTCTTCTTTGGCGGCGTCGTCCTGCTGCGACTCGAAGTCCTTGAACAGCTGTTTCGCCCGCTTGTGGTCGTCCAGAAGGAGCGAGAGGACTTCTTTTTGCGCGGCCGGGATTCGGGATTTGTTCATTGCGGCTCTCCATTGAATGCGCGGCGGTGAAATGGCCGCCGCGGCCAATGGCGTGCAATTAGCGTGCCGACATGCCGCGCTGCAGTGTCATCAGCGCTTCCCAGTCGTGCAGCGGCAGGGGAGGATCCGGCCGGAGAATGCGCCGCATGACGGCGGGGAATTCTTCCAGGCCGCGTTCGCGGTGCCAATAGGCCGGCGTGACGGCCGTCCACGGAGCGCCTTCCCCGTTGCGCCGGGCGACCAGGAAGCGGAAGCTGTAATAACCCGTCCCCAGGCCCATGCGCAGGTCGCTGACCACCAGCTGGTTGCCGATCGCGTCGTAGCGCAGCCAGTCGCCGGTGAACCAGCGCAGGCCGCGCAATTGCGGCGTGTCGCCGACCGCGCCGGCCAGGCCGCTGTTCAAGGGCGCTTCCAGGCTTTCACCCGGCGCGCCGTCCGCCAGGCCGGCGATGGTCTCTATGTAGCGGTCGCCGTCCGTCCGGGCCAGCACGCGCCACAGCAAGATGCTGAAGGGCTGCGGCGTCGAGAACAGCGCCGCGACGGCCTTGCCTTCCGCCTCCAGCTGGCGCCGCACGCGGGCCTCTATCACGGCTTTGGCGCCGACCGACATGGCAAGATAGGCGGCGCACCAGGCCAGCGCCCAGCAAAAAGCCGGCTGCATGCGCCAGTGCTTGCCCACCACCAGGCCGACCAGCACGACCAGCAGCAGCGGCACGGTAAAGAAAGGGTCGATGATGAACACGCTGGACCAGGCGGTGGGGGTCGGCCGGAGCGGCCACCACAGCTGCGTGCCGTAGCTGGTGAAGGCGTCGAGCAGCGGGTGCGTGATCAGCACCAGCCATAGCGTCAGGAACAGCCGGCCCGGGCCGTACAGGGGCGAGGGGCGCCATCGGCGCATGGCCCAGGCCAGCGCCCCCGCCAGCAAGGTCAGGACGAACAGGGAATGGGAAAAGCCGCGGTGGTTGATCATGCCGGAGACCGGGTCCCCGTAGTCGATCAGGACGTCCAGATCGGGGAGGGTCGCCAGGGCGGCGCCGGCCAGCAAGGCCTTGCGGCCCTGGAAGCGGCCGAGCATGGCGCCCTGTATGCCGGCGCCAAGCACGGCCTGGGTGAGTGAATCCATATGCGGTCGAGATCAGCCGCAGTTGACGCTCATGACGATGTCGTTGTCATCGACCCGCAAGTTGAGGCGCTGGGGGTTGTATTCCATGGTCATGACGCTGCGCGGCCGAAGCGCCCGCGCGGTCTTGGAATGGCTGCGCTTGCGGTAGTCTTCGATAAGGGCCGCATCGGCCTTCTTGCCGATGGCGGACTGCGCGAGTTCGTCGTTGCAGACCTGTGTGTCGTTGGCTTCGGCGGTGGCCGGCGCGCTGGACCAGGCGCTCGTCCGGGCTGCGTCGCCGCCTGTGCCGCCGGCGCAGGCGCCCAGCCCTGCAAGCGCCAGGACGGCCGGTAGTATCAGTGTCCGGGTCATATGCGTTTCCTTGCTGCATGAGGGTTCTTCATCATACTGGAAACGCCGCCGCGGCGTTAACGGTAAAATGGCGCCCAAAGGACTCATACCATTTTCATTCCGCGCCATGGCCAATTTTCTGATCGCAGCACTGTACAAATTCGTGGAGCTCGCCGATTTCCGCGAGCTGCAGAAGCCTCTGTTCGACTTCTGCGAGGCCCAGGGCGTGAAGGGCACGCTGCTGCTGGCCGAAGAGGGCATCAACGGCACGATCGCCGGCCCCGAGGACGGCATCCGGGCCGTGCTCGGCCGCTTGCGCGGGAATCCCCGCCTGGCCGGCCTGGAACACAAGGAATCGTGGGCCGAGCGCATGCCTTTCTATCGCATGAAGGTGAAGCTGAAACGCGAAATCGTCACCATGGGCGTGCCCAATGTGCACGCGCGCACCATGGCGGGCACCTACGTCAAGCCGGACGAATGGAACGAGCTCATTGCCGACCCCGACGTCATCGTGGTGGACTGCCGCAACGACTATGAAGTTTCCATCGGCACGTTCAAGCGCGCCGTCAATCCGCGGACGTCCAGCTTCACCGAATTTCCCGAATGGGTGCGCCGGCAGTCGGCCGAAGGCGGGATCCTGAACAAGGACGCCAAGGTCGCCATGTTCTGCACCGGCGGAATCCGTTGCGAGAAATCGACCGCCTACCTGCGCTCGCAAGGGTTCGAGCATGTCTATCACCTGGAAGGCGGCATACTCAAATACCTGGAAACCGTTGGGCCCGAAGACAGCCTGTGGGACGGACAATGCTTCGTATTCGACGAGCGGGTTTCCGTGGGTCACGGCCTGGAGCCCGGCGACTACGAATTCTGCCGCGCATGCCGGCTGCCGCTTTCGGCGGCGGACAAGGCATCGGAACTCTACGAGGAAGGCATCAGCTGCCCGCATTGCCACGGCACGCACACCGAAGACCAGTTACGGCGTTTTCGCGAACGCCAGAAGCAGGTCGAACTCGCGCGCCGGCGCAAGCAGCGCCACATCGGCGTGCGCCCGGAACGCCCGTGGGCCGCGGCGCCCGCGGCCGAGCAGGGCTAGGCCCGTCTTTTAACGTCAACAGATCCTGGCGCGCCGCCCGCCCGCCGGCAACGGGCCCGGCGGCAAGTCAGGGGATCGGCTTCCCGGCCGGCCGTCCATGGATACTCTGCCCATTCTTTATTCCTTCCGGCGCTGCCCCTATGCCATGCGGGCGCGCCTGGCCGTCGCGGTGAGCGGCGCAACATGCGAATTGCGCGAGGTCGTGCTGCGCGACAAGCCGCCTTCGCTGCTGGCCGCGTCGCCCAAGGGGACGGTGCCGGTGCTGGTCGATACCGACGGCCGCGTCATCGAGCAGAGCCTGGACATCATGCTGTGGGCGCTGCGCGGGCACGACCCCGAGGGCTGGCTGACGCCGGAGCGGGGCGGCTTGCCGGCCGCGCTGGCGCTCATCGAGCGATGCGACGTGGGCTTCAAGCCCTTGCTCGATCGGTATAAGTACCCGCAGCGGTTCGGGCTGGACACGGGCGCAGGATACCGGGATGAGGCGGGGCGCTGGCTGCTGGAGCTGGAGGGGACGCTGCGGGCTGCGCCGTTTCTGCTGGGGCGTTCGCCGTCATTGGCGGATATGGCGATCGCGCCGTTTGTCCGGCAGTTCGCGCATACCGATCGGGATTGGTTCGAGGCTCAGGATTGGCCCGGCTTGCGTGCGTGGCTGGAAGCGTGCCTGGGAGGCGGGCTGTTCGATCGGGTGATGGGAAAGCATGCGCCTTGGCGCGAGGGGACGCGGGGCGAGCGGTTTCCTGGCTGATGGATTCGCCACGCCCGCCGCCGGCCAGGCGTCGCCGCTGCGGCAAACGCCGCAGCCTTTCGGCACCTGGCAGGCCGCTCGCTTATTCCATCCCCGGAACGACGGTGGAAAAGCCGGCGTCCACATGGGTGATCTCGCCGGTAATCCCTGCGGCCAGATCCGACAGCAGGAAGGCCGCCACGTTGCCGACGTCGTCGATCGTGACATTGCGGCGCAGCGGCGCATGCGTTTCCACGTATTTGAAGATCGTGGAGAAATCCTTGATGCCGCTGGCGGCGAGCGTCTTGATCGGCCCCGCGGAAATCGCGTTTGCCCGGATGCCCTGAGGCCCCAGCGCCGAGGCCAGATAGCGCACGCTTGCTTCCAGCGACGCCTTCGCCAGGCCCATGGTGTTGTAATGCGGGACCACCTTCTCGGCGCCCAGATACGTGAGCGTCAGCACCGAACTCTTGCGGCCCTTCAGCATCGGCAGCGCCGCCTTGGTCAGCGCCGGGAAGCTGTATGCCGAAATGTCGTGCGCGACCCGGAAGGCCTCGCGGGACAGGCCATCGAGCAGGTCGCCCGCGATGGCCTCGCGCGGAGCGAAACCTATGGAATGGACCAGGCCGTCCAGGCCGTCCCAGTGCTCGCCCAGCGCCTTGAAGGCGTTGTCGATCTGGTCGTCCTCGGCGACGTCGCAGGGAATGACGATGCCGCTGTCGAATTCGGCCGCGAATTCCGCCACGCGCTCTTTGAAGCGTTCGCCCGCGTAAGAGAAGGCGAGTTCCGCGCCTTGATGCCGGCAGGCCCGCGCGATGCCGTAGGCGATCGAGCGGTTGGATATGACGCCAGTTATCAGGATGCGCTTTCCGTCCAGGAAACCCATGAGATAAATCCTTTGATTATGAAATGAGAATCAGCCACGCATCCCTGTGCCCGGAACGCGCAACTTCTTGCCGGCGGCGAGGTTGTCGTTCTTCAGGTTGTTGAGCTTGCGCAGTTCGGTGACAGTGGTGTTGTAGCGTTTCGCCAGGGAGAACAGCGTGTCTCCTCCCTTGACGGTATGGGTGCGGACATTGGCCGGCCGTTTCAGGACGACCACGTCTTTGCTTTTGCCGCCGGTGGCGCGCCGGGGCGCGGTGTCGGGCTTCGATGCGGAAGGATCGAAGGACGCCAGCTGGATGCCGCCGCCCGCAGGCGCGGGCGAGCCGCCGGTGGCGGGTACGAGCAGGGTCTGGTTGCCGGCGCGCTTCTGCCTGGTGCTGAGGCCGTTCGCGGCCATCAGCCGGCCCAGGCTGATGCCGTGCTTCTTGGCGATGTCGGCGTAGGATTCGCCTTGGCGGGTCCGGTACACGTTCCAGGAGGTCAGCCTGCCCTTGTAGGCGGCCAGGTTCGCATTGAAGATGTCGACCCGGTTGGTGGGCAGCAGCAGCACGGGCTCGTGCTCGGCCAGGATGACGGGCCGGTTGAACGAGGCATTGAGCGAGGTGAATTCTTCCATCGACATTTCGGCCAGCTTGGCGGCCACTTCGACGTCGATGTCTTGTGTCTTCTTGATGGTGGTGAAGTAGGGCGTGTTGCTTACCGGGGGCAGGGTGATGCCGAAGCGCGCCGGGTCCGCCACGATGTTCTTGATGGCCTGGAGCTTGGGCACATAGTTGCGCGTTTCATCCGGCATCTTGATGGAGGAGTAGTCGGTGGGCAGGCCGGCCTGGGCGTTCTTTTCCAGCGCGCGCTTGACCGCGCCCTCGCCCCAGTTGTAGGAGGCCAGCGCCAGGTGCCAGTCGCCCTGGAAGTCGTACAGATACGATAGGTAGTCCAGCGCCGCGCTGGTCGAGGCGATGGGGTCGCGCCGCTGGTCGCGCCACCAGTCTTGCGCCAGCTTGTACTGGCGCCCCGTGGCGGGAACGAACTGCCACAGGCCCGAAGCCTGGGCGCGCGACAGCGCGGTGGGATTGTAGGCGCTTTCCACGAAGGGGAGCAGGGCCAGTTCGGTCGGCAGGCCGCGCCGGTCGAGCTCATCGACGATGTGATACAGGTACTTGCCGGCGCGCTGGCTCATCAGCAGCACGGACTCGGGGTGCGAGGCGTAGTAGTCCGTCCATTGCTGGGTCAGTTCATTCTGAAGATTGGGGATGGCGAAGCCGCGGCGGATGCGGTCCCACATGTCGCGCGGGGGGTGGGTGAGGTCTATGGTGCGCGAGGTTTCGGCGGCGGAATAGACCTTTTTGTCGTGGGCGTAGGGATTCTTGGGCTGATTGGCCGCGCAGCCGGCCAGCACTGCTACGATAAGCAGAATGAATAGTCGTATGCAGTTCATTGGTAGATCATTTAAAGTTGTTCTTCCATTCGCGCAGACAGGCAAATACATCGACCGGATCTTGCAAGGCCCGCCCCGCATGCCCCGCGGCGGCCTGCGCCACCGCCGGCCGGCCGGCGCGCAGGAACGGGTTGGTTTCCAATTCGGTTTCGATGGTGGACGGCAGGGTGGGCTTGCCTTCCGAGCGCAGCCGCGTCGCGTCTTCCCATCGTTGCCGCAACTTGCCGTTGCCGGGCTCCACTTCAAGCGCCCAGCGCAGGTTCGCCAGTGTATATTCATGCGCGCAGCACACCAGGGTGGCCGCCGGCAAAGCGCTAAGTTTACCCAGAGATTCGGCCATTTGCGCAGCCGTGCCCTCAAACAGGCGCCCACAGCCCGCGGCAAACAGGGTGTCGCCGCAAAAAACTACGGGTTTACCCGTATCGAGTCGGCCGAAATACGCAATATGGCCGGCGGTGTGGCCGGGTACGTCGAGCACGGAAAGTTCCAGTGCGACGGCCGGCAATTGTACCGTATCGCCCTCCCGCAGCGGGTGGTCGCAGACGGGCAGGTTTTCCGTGGCGGGCCCGTAGACGCGGGCTTGCGTTCGGCGTTTCAGGGCGGCCACGCCGCCCACGTGGTCGCCGTGATGATGGGTCAGTAAAATAGCGTCGAGCACGAGGTCCAGGTCTTCCAGCGCTTTTTCGACCGGCGCCGACTGGCCCGGGTCCACAACGACGGCGTGGCCGTTCTTGTGCACCATCCAGATGTAGTTGTCTGTGAAGGCGGGTATGGGAATGAGTCGAGCAGTTACCATGAGGAGTTGACGTGTCGGTGGACCAACCTCTTATTCTAGAGCTTGCCGATTGGCTGGGCACGCCGCCCGGCCAATATGTGCGGCGCTGGGAACAAAAGCACATAGATGCAATGGTAAGCAATGTCTTCGGCTATCATGCCATACAAATCGGCTTGCCGCATTGGGACTTGCTGCAGGCGAACCGCATTCCGTACAAGGGGCGCACCAGCGCCGTGGCGGACGGCGCCGCGCTCAAGGGCGCGGTGCTGGTCGCCGAACCCGAGAACCTTCCCTTCGATTCCCAAAGCATAGACCTGCTGGTCCTGCCGCACGTGCTGGAATGTTCCGGCGACCCCCACCAGGTGCTGCGCGAAGCCGAGCGCGTGCTGGTGCCCGAAGGGCGCGTGGTGATTTCCGGCTTCAATCCCTGGAGCCTCTGGGGCGCCAGCGACCGCATTCCGGGCCTGGACCCGCTGCTGCCCATTCCCGCCCATGCCCAGGTTTCGCTGCCGCGTCTGAAAGACTGGTTCAAGCTGCTGTCTCTGGACCTGGACCGCGGCCGCTTCGGCTGCTACGCCCCGCCCTGCACGACCAGTGTCTGGCTCGAACGCTGGAAGTTCATGGACCACGCGGGGGACCGCTGGTGGCCGGTGTGCGGGGCCGTGTACGTGGTGTCGGCGGTGAAGCGGGTGGCCGGCATGCGCCTGGTGGGCGCGCAATGGAAAAAAGTGCGCAAGCGTGTCCCGAGGCAGGCGGTGGTGACCAGCAAGCATGCGTCGGAACGCCGGCGCGGCACAATCTCTTACTACGATATTCAAGCGGCATATGGCAACAAATTCTAGCCAGGTGGACATCTGGACGGATGGCGCCTGCAAGGGCAACCCGGGTCCGGGCGGCTGGGGGGCGCTGCTGCGCCAGGGCCGCCACGAAAAGTCCCTTTACGGGGGCGAGGCGCAAACCACCAACAACCGCATGGAGCTGATGGCAGTGATCATGGCCTTGCAGGCCCTGAAGCGGCCGTGCTCGGTGGTGGTGCACACGGATTCGCAGTACGTGCAGAAGGGCATGAACGAATGGCTGGCCAACTGGAAGCGGCGCGGCTGGCTGACCGCCGACCGCAAGCCGGTCAAGAATGCGGAACTGTGGCAGCAGCTCGATGCGCTGGTGCAGCAGCACGACGTCCACTGGCGCTGGGTCCGGGGCCACGCCGGCGACCCGGGCAACGAGCGTGCGGATGAGCTGGCGAATCTGGGCGTTGAAACCGTGCGTAAAACTTTTGTCAATAAAAATATGCAATAAAACTTATTACGATGCTACAGTCGCAGACTTGTCCATAATCCATCTGATGAGTCCACGTCCTTACTTCGATGAAACAATCCACATTCGGTTTGATATTGGTGCTGGCGCTTGGCGTGGGTATCGGTGCGTGGGGCGCCAAGTGGTGGGCTGAGCGCGAGGCCAAGAGCGCGGCCCCCAAGCCGGCCGCCGCCGCGGCGGCCAAGGGCGGGCCCGAGAAAGTCGCGGTCGAGGTCAGGCCGGTCGAGCAGCTGTCCATGCCGCGCGGCGTATCGGCCGTGGGCACGCTCCGTTCCGAGGACTCCGTCGTGCTGCGCCCCGAGATCACCGGGCGGATCGCCGAGATCAATTTTTCCGAAGGCGGCAAGGTCAAGAAGGGACAGGTGCTGATCCGGCTGGACGACAGCGTGGCCAAGGCGCAGCTGCAGCAGGCGCAGGCCAACCTGAGCCTGGCCAACAGCCAGTATCGGCGGGCCATCGAACTGGGCAAGCAAGGCTTCATCAGCAAGCAGGCGCGCGATGAATCCGCCAGCCAGCTCAAGGTCCAGCAGGCGGCGGCGGCCCTGGCGCAGGCCAATCTGGACAAGACCGTCATCCTCGCCCCCTTCGACGGGCTGATCGGCCTGCGCAACGTGTCGGTGGGGGACTACGTCAGCCCGGGCGCCGAGCTCGTGCCCATCGAATCCATAGATCCCTTGAAAGTGGATTTCCGCATCCCCGAGCAATACCTCGGCCAGGTCAAAGAGGGCAGCAAGCTGGCCCTGAGCTTCGACGCGCTGCCCGGCGAGATCCGCGAAGGCGAAGTCGGCGCCATCAGCCCGCTGGTCGAAGTGGGCGGCCGGTCGCTGCTGCTGCGCGCCAACGTCCCCAACTCCGACGGCACGCTGCGGCCCGGCATGTTCGCCCGGGTCCGGCTGCAGTTCTCCGACGAACTCGTCACCGTCGTCCCTGAAACGGCGCTGGTGCCGGCGGGCGAAGAGCAGTATGTTTACCGTATCGAGCAAGGCAAGGCCAAGCGCGTGACCGTCAAGGTGGGGCAGCGCCGTGGCGGCATCGTGGAAATCCAGAACGGGCTCAAGGCGGGTGACCAGGTGGTCGTCTCCGGCCTGCAGAAGATCCGTGACGGCGATGCCGTGGAAATCCTGCCGTCGAGCAGCCAGCCGGCTTCTTCCTGATACCAGGAGACCTCCATGGTTTTGTCCGAAATCTGCATCAAGCGACCGGTGTTCGCCACGGTGCTGTCCCTGATCATCGTGCTGATCGGCCTGATTTCCTACGACCGCCTCACGGTCCGCGAATATCCCGCCATCGACGAGCCCGTGGTGTCGGTGGTCACCGTTTACAAAGGGGCCTCGCCGGAAGTGGTCGAGTCCCAGGTGACCAAGCCGCTGGAGGACCAGCTGGCCGGCATGGAGGGCGTGGACGTCATGACTTCCCGCAGCCGGTCCGAGCGCAGCCTGATCAACGTGAAATTCGATCTCGCGCGCGATCCCGACGCCGCCGCGGCCGACGTGCGGGACAAGGTCTCGCGCGCGCGCCGCTTCCTGCCGGATGAAATCGACGAGCCCATCATCAGCAAGGTCGAGGCCGACTCCACGCCCATCGTCTATATCGGCGTCACCACGGGCAATTACTCGCAGATGGAGGCCTCGGACTACATCAACCGCTACATCAAGACCCGCCTGTCGGTTTTGCCCGGCGCGGCGGAAATCCGCGTGTTCGGCGAACAATTGCCTTCCATGCGCATCTATATCGACCGCGCCAAGCTGGCGGCCTACGGGCTGACCGTGCAGGACGTCGAGTCGGCGCTGCGCCAGCAGAACGTGCTGATCCCGGCGGGGCGCATAGAATCCCGGCAGCGGGAGTTCTCGGTGGTGGCCTCCACCGACCTGCAGACGGTGGAGCAATTCCGCAACGTGGTGGTCGCCACGGTGAAGGGCTACCCGGTCCGAATGAGCGACGTGGCCGACGTCCAGATCGCCCCGCTGGACGACCGCGTCATGGCGCGCTTTAATGGCCAGCCCAGCCTGACCATAGGCGTGACCAAGCAATCGACGGCCAACCCCCTGGACCTGTCCAGGGCGGTGCGCAACGAGATGGAGCTCATCAACGAGAACCTGCCCGGCGGCATGAAGCTCAACATCTCCTACGATTCGTCGATCTTCATCCAGGAGTCCATCAACTCGGTCTACCATACGGTCGCCGAGGCCATCGTGCTGGTGGTGCTGGTCATCTTCTTCTTCCTGCGCAGCGTGCGGGCCAGCATCATTCCCATCGTCACGATACCGGTGTCATTGATCGGCGCCTTCGGCATCATGTATGCCTTCGGCTTTTCCATCAACACCCTGACCCTGCTCGCCATGGTGCTGGCCATCGGCCTGGTGGTGGACGACGCCATCGTCGTGCTCGAGAACATTTTCCGCCATATCGAAGAAGGCAAGACCCGGCTCGAAGCCGCCTTCCTGGGCGCCAAGGAAATCGGCTTCGCGGTGATCGCCATGACGCTGACGCTGGTCACGGTGTACGCGCCGCTGGCCTTCGCGACGGGCCGCACGGGCCGGCTTTTCATCGAGTTCGCGCTCACGCTCGCAGGCGCCGTGCTGGTCTCGGGCTTCGTGGCGCTGACCCTCACGCCCATGATGTGTTCCACGCTGCTGCGGCACCAGTCCGGCCACGGGGCGGTGTACACCTTCGTGGAAAACCTGCTGGAAGGGCTGACCAACGCCTATCGCCGCGGGCTGGCCAGCGCGCTGCGGCACCGGGCCATCGTCCTCCTGCTGGGGCTGGTGGTGGCGCTGGGCAGCGCGGTGCTGTTCAAGGTCGTCAAGAGCGAACTCGCCCCCATCGAAGACCGCGGCGTGGTGTTCGGCGTGGTCAGCGGGCCGGAAGGCTCCACCATCGATTACTCGCTGAACAGCATCAGGAAAATCGAAGACCTCTACAGCGCGGTGCCCGAAGCGTCCGGCAACCAGGCCGTCATCGGCTTTCCGACCGTCGTCGATTCCATGGCCATCCTGCGCCTGAAGCACTGGAACGAGCGCGAGCGCTCGCAGCAGGAAATCGCCCGCGAGCTCCAGCCTCAGTTCGCGAAGCTGCCCGGCGTGCGCGCCTTTCCCACCAACCCGCCGTCCCTGGGGCAGCGAGCCACGTCCAAGCCGGTCGAATTCGTCGTCATGAGCCAGGTCTCGTATGCCGAAATGGACAAGATGGTGGGCGAGTTCATCGCCAAGCTGCGCGACTACCCCGGCTTGCAGAACATCGACACCGACTTGCGGCTCAATACCCCCGAGCTGCGGGTCGACGTGCAGCGCGACAAGCTGGCCGACGTGGGCGTGGACGTCGGCGCCGTCGGGCGCACGCTGGAATCCATGCTGGGCGGGCGCCAGGTCACGCGCTTCCGCGACAGCGGCGAACAGTACGACGTCATCGTGCAGGTCAAGAAGGCCGACCGCGCCGACCCCACCGACATCTCCGACATCTACGTCCGCACGGCCGACGGCAGCATGGTGCAGATGTCCAACTTCCTGAGCGTGGTCGAAACGGTGTCGCCCCAGTCGCTCAACCACTTCAACCGGCTACGGGCGGTCAAGGTCCAGGCTTCGGTCGCCCCCGGCTATGCGCTGGGGGAAGTGCTCGATCACATGAACGCCGTGGCGCGCGATGTCTTCCCGCCCACCGTGCAGTTGGACCTGGACGGGCAGTCGCGCGAGTTCCGCGATTCTTCCGGCGGCATCTACCTGGTGTTCATGATGGCGCTGGCCTTCATCTACCTGGTGCTGGCCGCGCAATTCGAAAGCTGGCGCAATCCGCTCATCATCATGTTCTCGGTGCCGCTGTCCATGACGGGGGCGCTGCTGGCCTTGTGGCTGACGGGCGGCACGCTGTCCATCTACAGCCAGATCGGCTTGATCACCCTGGTAGGCCTGATCACCAAGCATGGCATCCTGATCGTCGAGTTCGCCACGCAGCTGCGCGCGGAAGGCATGGGCAAGCTCGAGGCCGTCACCGAGGCCAGCGTGTTACGCTTGCGTCCTATACTGATGACCACCGGCGCCATGGTGCTGGGCGTGCTGCCCTTGGCCTATGCCACCGGCGCCGGCGCGGAATCGCGCCAGCAGATCGGCTGGGTGCTGGTCGGCGGCCTGAGCCTGGGCACGGTGCTCACGCTGTTCGTCGTGCCGGTGGCCTACACCCTGATCGCCGGCACGGTGAAGCCCAAGGCATCGCAGGCCTTGGCGAGCGAGGCGGCGCCATCGCTGGAAACCCGCGAGGCCTGACGCCGGCGATTCGCCGGGGCGGTCGGCGGGCAATGAATGAAACAGGAATGAAATGCGTCAAATAGTGCTTGATACGGAAACCACGGGCCTGGATCCGGCCCAGGGCCATCGTGTCGTCGAACTGGCCTGCGTGGAAATGGACAACCGCAGTCTCACCGGGCGCCATCTCCATTTGTATTTGAACCCCGACCGCGACAGCGACCCCGAGGCCCTGGCGGTGCACGGCCTGACGACGGAATTCCTGTCGGCCCACCCCCGTTTCGAAGACGTGGCGCACCAGCTGGTCGAGTACGTGAAGGACGCCGAAGTCATCATTCACAATGCCGCGTTCGACGTCAAGTTCCTGAATGCCGAGCTGTCTCGCGCCGGCCTGCCCGCCTTCGAGACCCTGTGCGCCAAGATCACCGATTCCCTGCTGCATGCGCGCGAGCTGCATCCCGGCAAGCGCAACAGCCTGGATGCGCTATGCGAGCGCTACGGCATTTCCAACGCCCATCGCACGCTGCACGGCGCATTGCTCGACTCCGAACTGCTGGCCGATGTCTGGCTGGCGATGACGCGCGGCCAGGACGCCCTGCTGATGGATTTCGCCGAGGAAACCGCCGGCGGCGGGCCGGGAATGCGCGTGGAACGGTTCGACGCCTCGGTCCTGCGGGTGGTGCCGGCCGGCGCGGACGAACTGCAGGCGCACGAGGCCTACCTGGCCGACCTGGACAAGGCGGCGGGCGGGCCCTGCGTATGGCGAGCCCTGCAGGCGTCCTAGCGGTGCAGGCATCCTAGAAGGTGATGCCCAGCCATTCCTTGACCTGGGCGTGGAGATCGCCCTGGAAGTCCTCGGGCGCGCCCGATGCGGTGATTTCCCCCAGGCTCAGCACATAGATGTGGTCGGACATCGACACGACCCGCCGCACGTTGTGGTCGACCAGCAGGATGCCCATGCCGGAGGCGGCGAACGCCTTGATCCACTGGAATACTTCCATGGCCACCTTGGGCGCCAGCCCGATGCTGGGCTCGTCGATCAGGCAGACCCGGGGCTGGACCATGTAGGCCTTGGCGAATTCGAGCGATTTCTGCTGGCCGCCCGACAAATCGCCCGCCTGCGCCCGCAGCTTCTCGCGCAGGACGGGGAACTTCTGCAGGGTGTCTTCCAGGCGGGCCGCCATGACGTCGCCATAGCGCGCGCGGCGGCCCTGCAGCGGCAGAAGCAGGTTCTCTTCCACCGTGAGATAGGGGAAAAGGCTGGACTCCTGCGGTATGTACCACAGGCCGTCGTCGATCAGGGTATGGGGCTCGCGGCCGGAGATGTCCTGCCCGTGCAGGCGTATGGCGCCCGACTTGGGTTTCAGGAAACCGTATATGGTCTTGAACAGCGTGGATTTGCCGGCGCCGTTCAGGCCGATGAGGCCGCTGATGTGCCCCTGGCGGATGGAGAGCGACACATTGCGCAGCACGTCGATGTCGCCCATGTAGCCCGACGTGACGCCGTCCAGTTCAAGCAGTGCGTCAGACATGGTCCCGCTCCTCGGATTCTTCGCCCAGGTAGGCTTCGATGACGGCCGGCGATTGCAGGACGTCTTGCGTATTGCCTTCGGCCAGCACCTTGCCGGCATTCATGCAGACGGACCGCGGGCACAGGTCGACGACCACCGGCATGTCGTGGCTGACCAGCACGAAGGTCTGGCCGGCCGCGTTGCGCCGGCGGATGAATTCCGACATGGTTTCCTTCATGATGGGGTGGACGGCCGCGAAGGGCTCGTCGAGCAGCGCGACGCGCGGCGGGACCATGAAGCAGGCGCCGAATTCCAGCAGCTTGCGCTGCCCGCCCGACAGCTGGCCCGCGTCCAGGTACATGACGTGGCTGAGCTTGAGTTCGTCGAGCAGCTGTTCGGCGCGCTCGTAGGCCTGGGCCTCATGCAGGCCCAGGGCGAGGCCGCACACCACCAGGTTGTCGAAGGCGGTCATGCGGTTGAACACCCGCGTCATCTGGAACATGCGCAGCACGCCCAGCCGGGTCAGCTGGGTGGGGTTGAGCCCCAGCACGTTCTTGCCGTCCAGCGAGACGGAGCCGGCATCGGCCGGGAGATGGCCCGACAGGACGTTCAGCAGCGTGGTCTTGCCGGAACCGTTGGGGCCGATCAGCCCGAGCAGCTCGCCCTGGTGGACGTCCATGCTGGCGCCGTCGACGGCGCGCAGCCCGCCGAAGCGTTTTTCTATGCCTTGGATCTGCAGCAGTGCCATCAGACTGTTTTCCTTTCGGTTGCGGCGTGGCGGCCCAGGAAGCGGCGCAGCAGGCCCCACAGGCCTTCCCGGAAAAAGCGCGCAAAGACAATGACGAGGAGGGAGAAGACGATCATTTGTATGCCGCCCACATCGCGCAGGATCTCGGACGCGGTGTAGACGAGCATGGCGCCGATGAGCGGCCCGACCAGCGTGCCCATGCCGCCGATGACCACCATGGCGATGACCAGGCCGGTCTGGGCGATGAGCCCGAGCTCGGGGCTGACCAGCCGGGCGAAGGTGCCGTACAGCCCGCCGGCGAAGCCGCAGATGGCGCAGCTGATCAGGAAGGCCAGTGTCTTGTAGCGCACGACGTCTATGCCGCGGCTCGCCGCGCCGATTTCGTCGTCGCGTATGGCTTGCAGGAAGCGGCCCGCCGGCCGCCGCAGCACGTAGTAGACGATGGCCACCGCCAGCACCAGCGCGGCAAGGAAAATATAGTAATAGGCCAGGCGGCTGTCGGTCAGGCTGGGAACGTTCAGCCCCTGGTCGCCGCGCGTGAAGTCTATGGAGTTGTAGATGACCAGGCGCAGGATCTCGGCGAACGACAAGGTGGTCAGGGCAAGGTAGGCGCCGGACAGGCGCAGCACGATGCGCCCCAGCACCAGGCCGATCAGCCCGGGGATCACGATGGCCATGGGCAGCCCCACCCACAGCGGCGCGTTCAGGTGGTGCGAGAACAGCCCCGTGGCGTACCCGCCCAGCATGGCGAAGGCGGCCGGCGCCAGCGAGAACTGGCCGGTGTACCCGGCCAGAAGATTCCAGCCGCAGGACATCATCGCGAAGTACATGCTGACGATGAGCACGCCCAGCCAGTAGTTCGAATGCACCACGAGCGGCAGCGCGGCCAGCACCGCCAGCACGAGCATGCTGAGCCACAGCTCGTTGCGCAGTTTGCTGGAATGCAGATTGGGATGTCTTGGAGTCGGCATGGCTTGAGACCCGTTAACGTTGAAGAAAGGGCGGCACGGGGTCTAGACCTCGCGCGCGCGTTCGCCGAACAAGCCCTGCGGGCGGAACAGCAGTATCAGGATGAGCAGCACCAGTCCGTAGGTGTCGCGGTAGTCGTAGGACAGATACACCGCGGCGAAGCTTTCCATCACGCCCAGCAGCAGCGCCGCCAGTATGCTTCCGGGTATGGACCCCATGCCGCCGATGACGACGATGACGTAGGACTTGACGGCGGGAAACACCCCGACGTCGGGTGCCGGGTTGATGACCGGCGCCAGCAGCGCCCCGGCGACGGCCGCCAGCACGCCCGAAGCCATGAACACGATGCTGCTGGCCCTTGCCGTATTGATGCCGGCGATGGAGGCGCCCAGCCGGTTCTGCGCCACGGCCTGGATCTGCCGGCCCCAGATCGAGCGCTTGATGAACAGCGCCAGGGCGACGATCAGCGCGATGGCCATGGCCGCCGTGATCAGCTTCTGGCCGCTCATCATGAAGGGCCCGAGATTCATGCGCGTGACGTCGGACAGCGAGGGACCGCGCATGGGATAGGGGCCGATGACCTTGTCGAAGAGGTTGATCAGCAGCAGCGACAGGCCGAAGGTGACGACCACGGCGTATTCGTCTTTCATCAGGCCCCAGGAGCCGTAGCCGCTGTACAGCGGCCGCATCAGCCATCTTTCGGTCAGCCAGCCGATGGCGGCGCCGGCCAGCGCGGCCATGGGCAGCGCCAGCCATGGCGATACGCCCAGCCCCAGGGCGATCAGGGTGTAGGTGTAGGCACCCACCATGTAGAATTCGCCGTGGGCGAAGTTCACGACTTTGAGAATGCCGAAAATCATGGCCAGGCCTACCGCCATCAAGGCGTAGTACAAGCCGATGATCAGGCCGTTGACGAAGAGATCGAGCGCCAGCACGGGGTGTCTCCGGAAAGCCGGGGCGGGCGGCCGCCCCGGCATGGACAACAATCAGGACGAGAATGGACGGCGTCAGTTCGCGGGCTTGACGAGCAAATTGGTTTGCAGGCCCTGGCCCGTCGCCTGGATGAGCGTGGTCTTGCTCAGGGGCTGGTTCACGTCCGTCAGCTGATAGGTGACATAGGGGATGTCGACCCACTGCTGATAGCTGTATCCGGGCTCTTGCGAGAAGCGGAACTTGCCGCGCACCCCTTCGTATTCCATTTCGCGCAGCGCCTTGATGATGGCCTGGCTGTCGGTGGATTGCGCCTGCTCGATGGCGCGCACGATCTGCAGCACGGAGTCGGCGCCCTGGAAGATGAGCCGGTTCGGTTCATGCTTGGACTGCTCCTGGTAGGCCTTGGCGACGGCATGGCCGATTTCCGGCATGGGCATCTTGGGATGGTACAGGCCGAAGGCCAGCATGTACTTGCCCGCTTCCTTCACGTTCTGCCAGAAGTCGGGGTAGTCGGCAATGCCGGCGCCGTCGTAGAACCAGGTCTTGGCGCTGGGCGCGATGCCTTGTTCATACAGCTGGTTCATCAGGATGTAGGCCGCGGGCGGCAGCATGATGTTGACCACCATTGCGGGCGGGCTGGCGCGCAGCGGCAGCACGGCCGGCGTGAAGTCCTTGCCGGCCCTGTCCAGCGCGATGTATTTGTATTTGGTCTCGGGCGCGACTTTCTTCATGAATTCGCCCAGGATCTTGGCCTGGCCGATGCCGTAGTCGGTGTTCTCGGCGAACACGACGACGTCTTTCACCTTCATGGCGGCGATGGTCTCGGCCATGGCGGAAGACACGCGGGTGTTGTAGTTGCCCGGGTTGAAGACTTCCGGGTAGCCTTTGATGCGCACGTCGTCCGACCAGCAATTGGTGTTGACGTACGGCACCTTGTAGCGGTGGGCGACTTCGATTTCCGCCAGGCACACCGAGCTTTGATGGCCCCCGGTGATGGCGACGACCTTGTCGCGGGAAATCAGCTTTTCAGCCGCCGCGCGCCCTTTTTCAGGGATGCCCTGGTTGTCTTCGTACACGATCTTCAGGGGCCGGCCCAGCACGCCGCCTTTGTCGTTGATCATTTTCACGATCAGTTCCGCGCCATCCTTTACCTGCGTGCCCTGCACCACCGAGCCTGGGGGCGATTGCGCGATGCTGACGCCGATGACTATGGGGTCGGCCGCCTGCGCCGTCGCGAGCATGCCGGCCAGTGCCGCGCCGGCCGCCGCCATCGAAAAACGAAGCTGTCTCATGAGAACTCCTCCTGTTGTCGAAAGGTACCGCTAGTTATTGCTATGGGTTTGAATCTTTCAGCAGTGTTTCAGTGCGCCGGGCCACCGCCAGCAGCCGCCAATCCTGGTTGTGCGGGGCCGCCAGCTGCAGCCCCACGGGCAGGCCGTTGTCTCCGGCGCCGCAAGGCAGGCTGATGGCCGGCATACCCGTGAGATTGAAGGGCAGGGTCAGGCTGGTGACCGCCGCGTGCAAAGGCATTTCCGTTGCGCCCACGCGCAGGAACTGGGCGCCGTTGGGCGGCGCGGTCGTGCGCAGAGTGGGGATGAGCAGGACGTCGGCCCCCTGCATGGCCGCCTGGAAGCTTTGCGCCAGCGCCTTGCGCGCGCCCTGGGCCCGCGTATACCAGACCGCCGGAAACAGCTGGCCGATTTCCAGCCGCACCCGGACGTCTTCGCCCAGGGTGTGGGGCCGCGTCAGCAGGCGCGACCAGTGTATGGCCGTGGCTTCGCTGCACAGCGTGGCGAACTGCAGGGCGGACGCGTTCTGCACGCCGGGTAGGTCGACGTCAGTGATGTCGGCGCCGTCGGCCCGCAGCCGGGCGATGGCCGCATCCAGGGCCCGGGCCACGTCGGGCGCCAAGGGGTCGAAGAAATAGCGGCGCGGTATGCCCACGCGCACGCCTTGCAGGTCGGCAAGGCGCTCGGGCACCTGGGCCGGCATGCCGGCCATGACCGAGAACAGCAGGGCGGCGTCGTCCACCGATTGCGTGATGGGGCCCAGGTGATCCAGCGTGGGGCCCAGGTCCATTGCGCCCTGGCGGGGAATGGCGTCGTAAGTGGGCTTGAAGCCCACGACGCCGCAGCATGCGGCGGGAATGCGGATGGAGCCGGCGGTGTCCGTACCGACGGACGCCCGTACGATGCCCGCGGCGACCGCCGCCGCCGAACCGCCGCTGGAACCGCCCGGAATGTGCGCGGCGCTGCGTGGATTCACCACGGGGGAAAAGTGCGGATTGTTGCTGGTGATGCCATAGGCGAGTTCATGGAGGTTGGTCGTGCCCATGATGATGGCGCCGGCCGACCGCAGCCGCCCGATGGCGAGCGCGTCGGCCGACTCGACCCCGGCTTCCCCGCCCGAACCGCCGGTAAGGCGGAACCCCTGCACCGACATGAGATCCTTCACCGCGATGGGAACGGCGAACAAGGGCGCGGGCCGGCCTTCGTGGAAGCCATGCAGCGCGGCCTGGGCCTGTTCGGCGACCTGGGGTTCAGTGGCCAGGTCGATGAAAGCATGCAGCCCGGAATGGGCGCGGGCCGCTTGCAGGGCCTGCAGCGCGGGTTTTTGCACACCGGCGGGATCGCGCCTGGCCGCCGCGGCGATGGCCGCGATGCCTTCCGTGTCGTCTTGCGGAGCAATGCCCTTGGCGCGCACGCCGGCCTGCGGAGGCTGGTATTGCGCGCCTCCGGCTTCGGACAGGGCATCCAGGAATTGCAGTTCGGCCAGGTTCAGCTGCAGCCGGTCCAGCCAGGCCTGGCGGCGATCCGGAAACGGATAAGCAAGCAGGGCCGCCTGGTGTTCGGCGACCTGGGCGAAGCGCCTGATAATATCTGGCAACACAGACTGCCCCTCCTTGGTAGATATTATTGGATATCCGGTATGTGCTGGCCTGACTGGTATGACCAGTTGGTGCCATAATGCACAGACTTGCTTACGCTGTCAATATTGGCGCTTTCCCCATGTCGAAATTTCCCGTCACCGTCGTCAAGAACATCGCCCAGCAACTACAGGCCCGCATCCAGCGCAAGGATTGGGCCGCCACGGGCAAGCTCCCCGGGCAGCGCCAGCTGGCCGAAGAAATGGGCGTGAGCCGCGCATCCCTGCGCGAGGCGATCACCATGCTGGAAGGCCTGGGCCTGCTGCGCAGCGAAGCCGGGCGCGGCGTGTTCATCGCCGAACCCGGCGAGGCCGGCCTGGGCAGCGCCTACGGCCGCTGGCCCTTCCAGGGCCGCTACCCCCTGCGCGACGTCTACCTGGTGCGGGCCCAGCTGGAAGAGCTGGCCGCCATGCTCGCCGCCAGCGTCGTCACCGAATCCGGCCTGGAACGCTTGCGGGATACTGTCAGGCTCATGCAGGCGGCCGCCGATGTCGGCGACCTGGTTTCCATGGCCGAGGGCGATCACGCCTTCCATGCCTGTATGTTCGAACTGGCCGGCAGCCCGCTGCTGCTGGACATCCTGGCCGGCATCGAAGACGTCGTCGAAGGCAGCCGGCAAGTGGCCTTCGCCAACCCAGCCCGTGTGAACGAACCCATACACGAGCACATGCTGATCATCGAAGCGCTGGCCACGGGCTCGCCCGAAAAGGCCGGCCTGGCGATGCGCCACCATTTGAACAACGTCGCCGATCGGTCCGGCGTGCGCCTGGGAATACAGAACGGGGCGGCGGACCCGGCCAGCTTGTGCTAGAATATCGACCTTCATCCCGCAGCCGGCTTTCGCCGGGCAAACGGGGCGGTTAGCTCAGTGGTAGAGCACTGCCTTCACACGGCAGGGGTCACTGGTTCGAACCCAGTACCGCCCACCAGTTCCCTACATCTGAATGTGCGCTGGCATGGCTTCAACATTGTGAAGCCAGGATCCATCGTCGCTTGAAGCTGGCGAATTAACGCAAGCCGTCTTTTCCAACAATGTCTTCCACTTGCAAGCCACCGACGCGGGGCAATGGGCGGCCACTGTCTGTAACACACACAGCAACCATGATTTCACCGGCGCGTGGCGCATCGGGTATGCGGGCCTCCATTGCATCGAAATGGCTGCGCACAAAGGCCGCATCCTTGTGACCTAGTGGAACGTCAATGGGGGTTCCCAGCGTCCCCATTTTTTTTGCTGATGGAATTAAGGCGGCGCCGCCACCGACCGCACCGCGGAATGGGGCCCCCATTTTTGGATGCAAGATTGCCGCAGCATGTTCCAGCTCGCCTGCCTCTCCAACAACAGCCGCTTTTCCGTAGCTTTGAACATCCTCAGGGGCGATGCCCAGGTATTGGACGGCTTTTTGTCCGAGGAGGCCGCCCAGTTCTTCACCAATGGCCACGAGCTCGTCCAGATCTTTGCTGTAACGTCCTGCGTAGGGGTTTTCTATTACGGCGACTGCGAGGGCGCGTCTTGTGGGTGGTTCAATATTTTGTCCCATTTCTTGTTGGATTTCGTCAACGTGAACCGAGATTTTTCGTATTTTTGCCTGCATTGTATTTTCCTTTTTTAGCGTGTTGGGCTTAACGCAATCCGTTCCATTGGCTGATGTCTTCAGCACGAAGCCCGCCAACGCGTTCATGAATGCGATAGCCGGTTGTCATGGCAAGAATAAAAACCAGTTGATCGGCTTTGGGTGCCCCGGGGATGCGGACTTCAATGGCATCAAATTGCCCACGAACATAAGAGGCGTTGATGTTGGTCAGGGGAATATCGATTGCTGTTCCAGGGGGGCCGACCTTTTTTGTAGAAGGGACGATGGCAAGCGCGTTACCTGGTTGACCGGTTTTTGTGTCATCTTTGCCTTGCCGATAAGCACTGCGGTCGCCCTTCCAGCCTAATAGTTCGCGCATGGCGTAACCTCCCGGCACATGCCAGATTGCGCCGTGTTCCAGTTCGCCAGCAGCTCCTACGATGGCTCCCTTTCCATAGGTGGAAATGCTTTCGAGCGGTACATCCATGGCTTGGTGAAGGCGTTTGGCCAAGCCGAGTCCGATGGGATCGAGTTGTTCCATCATGGTCAGGAGATTCGGTTCGTAACGCCCTGCAAATGGATTGGTCATGACCACACTGATGGCGCCCCGTATGAGGGGAGTGTCGGGTGGCGGCCCGAACTCGTGGAAAATATGTTCGATTTGGGTGTGGATCCGTTCGATATTGATCATGGCTGTCGTGAGCAAATTGCAAAATCCAATGGGTATATGGATAGGCGGGGTTTACAGGATTTCGGGAATTTGTGTCGCTGGCGGTGTGTTGCGACTGCGTCGGCAGCGCACAACCCCATCAATCATGACCATTCCAATTCCAGGAATATCTCCAAGACGAATGCTGTCCAGAATGTTGCCGGCAGGTGAATACTGCGCACGATCCATGAAGACCAGGTCTGCGGCGCGACCGACTTCGATCAGGCCGCAGTTCAATTCGCGTATACGTGCCGTGTTGCCCGTTGCAAAACAGAAGACTTGTTCTGCTGGAATTCCGCCGATGGAAGACAGCATGGCGATTACCCGCAGAATCCCCAAGGGCTGCACGCCTGACCCGGCCGGGCTGTCGGTGCCCAGGATGATTCGGTGGGGACACTTCAATTCGATCGCAGCGCGTGCTGCGGCCAGGGCAACTTTCTCATTGCCGTTATGAACAATTTCAATCGCTCGCGATGAGACTTCGCATAATTCGCACACATGGGCTTCAGGAAGCGATGTATGGCCACCGTTAATATGGCCGATGATGTCGGCATCCACTTCCAGGACTGTGTCTTTATCAATCAGGCCTGAACCAGGAATTGAAGGGCCGCCTGTATGGATGGTGCTTTGAATACCGTGCTTGCGCGCCCACGCAACCATCTCTTTGGCTTCGTAAGCGGCTTTCACTGAGCCTAGTCCGACCTCGCCCAGCAGCGTCACGCCGGCCTCCGACAGGTCTTTGAAATCGGATTCCACCATGCCTTGCTCAAGAACGGGTGCGCCGGCCAGGACTTTCACGCCAGCAGGCCGAAAATTGTCAAAAGCCCGTTGGGCGGTAATGGCCAGCGCCTTGAGCCCAACAATGTCCTTTGGGCGCCCCGGTAAATGGACTTCGCCTGCGGAAATCATGGTTGTCACGCCGCCGTGCAGAGTGGATTCAATCCAGCCAAGCTGATTCTGGCGAGGAGTCCAGTCCCCGAAGACCGGGTGAACGTGGCTGTCTATCAGGCCAGGGGCTACCGTTGTGTTGCGTGCGTCGATGATGGTTTTCACACCCTCGGGGTCGCAGTCTTTTTCTTTGCCCACCGCCGTGATGATTCCGTTTTCCACAACCAGGGTGTCGGCCTCCAAAACTGGGTGATCGATGTCACCCGACAGCAATAATCCAATATTCTTGATGAGCGTTTTCCCTGTTTCTGATGAAATTTCATCATGCATGATTGTCTACTCCATGAACGCTTATTTGGCTTCAGATGAGCTGCCGCTTTAGGACTTTGCCGGCTGGGCTGGTGGGTAATGCTTCTCGAAACTCAACAAGTTTGGGCACCTTGTGTTCAGCCAGGTATTCCTTGCAATGAGCAACGATTTCCGATTCCGTTAATTGGTATCCATCTTTTAGGACTAGAACGGCTTTGACTACCTCCCCCAGGATGTCGTCTGGGCTTCCGACGACAGCGGCCTGCGCGACGGATCCGTGCTTCAGGATTTGTTCTTCAACCTCAGCGCTGGCAATTTTGTAGCCGCCGGATATCACTTGATCGCGGTCGCGGCCGACCAGGTAATAAAAGCCTTCTGAGTCGTGATACGCCAGGTCTCCCGTGTTGAACCAACCATCTTCGAAAGCGCTCGCATTACGTTCTGGATCCAGGTAATACCCGCTCATCAGCCGCTCAGAACGTACGTATAGGTGGCCTGCTGTACCGTCTGGTACCGAATTGCCGTGTTCATCAACGATTTTGACTTCAGCTCCTTTTATCAGCCTTCCACACGAACCAAAGGGCGGCAGTGGCGATTGGTTGAGGCTGAAGGAGAAAATGGGCGTGCATTCAGAAAGGGCGTAATACTCAAGCAGGGGCAGGCCCATGCGTTGGCTGAAACGTTCTTTGATGTGCGCGGCGATCGGCGCGCCAGATGAGGCCATGAAGCGAACGGATTTCAGTTGGTACTGCTTGCCTGTTTGTTCGACATGCTCAAGCATCATGGCGTACATGGCGGGCACGCCGACCATGTAAGTGGCGCCGTGTCTTTCAATCCCGGCCAGAACATGTACAGGGTTGAATTTCTTGAAAAGCAGTACGCTGGCACCGGCGGTCAAGGCAACAAACGAAGCGGTAAATAGCCCGAATGTATAGGACAGCGGAAGGGCACAAACAGAAATGTCAGAAGGCTGTACATTCCATTCTCGGATCAGGGCCAGGGCAGAGTTCACTTCCATTGCGTCGCTGGCGACCACACCTTTAGGCCGCGCGGTGGTGCCGGAAGTATGAATGACAACAGCCATGTCTCCTGGGCCGCGGTGTGTATCAAGGCTTAGGCCTCCCGCTACGTTTTCTGCCAACAGATCATCGATCAGGTGGTGGGGCGTGTCGAGGCCATTCTTGTTCCACGTGTCCGATAAGATTTGATGGCAATCCGGGTCGTACAGGACAAGGGCCGGGTCTGTTTTATTGACGATGTAGGCGATTTCGTCGTGGCTGAGATCGGCATTGATGGGGAACAACGCTCCCCCAGCGCGGAGTACGCCCAGATATGCAACATAGTAGTTGGGCGAGTTGCGGGCTATGAGGCAGATGCGGCTGCCAGCGCCGATATTCAGTGCTTTCAGGGCGTGCGCCATGATCGTGGCGCGCTCCACCAGCTGTTTGTACGTTACGCGCTGGTCTTCAAACAAGATGGCGGGATGATCAGGACGTTCCTCGGCGTGGCGATCAATGAGGGTCAATGCATTGAGCGCTTCGGCATCGGCAACCGCGAGATGTTCAGTCATGAGAGTCTCCATGCGTCATAGTCCAAGCGTTTCGGCATCACCTTTGAGCATGCGCTTCGCGATAATCATCTTTTGGATTTCGTTGGTGCCTTCGGTGAGAATGTAATAGGGGGCTTCACGGTAATAGCGTTCAGCAGGGAAGTCGCGAACAAAGCCGGATCCGCCATGTATGCGTACACAATCCAGGGCAACCTTGGCGCACGTTTCGCCAGCAAAGAGCTTTGCCATGCCTGAAACCATATCTGAACGTTGGCCGCTTTCTTTTGTGTTGGCCGCCACCTGGACAAGAGCTTGCGCCGCTGCGGTTTGAGTTGCCATGTCGGCCAGCAATATCTGGATGGCCTGATGGTGAATGATCTCTGTGCCGAATGCCACGCGCTGCGCAGCGTAATCTCGTGCAGCCTTCAATGCGGAACGAGACAGGCCCACTGCTGTGGCGGCCATGGCAATCCTTCCGGTTTCCAATGCGTCCAGCATCTGTTTGAGGCCTTGACCCTCGACTCCACTGACCAGGCTGTCCGGACTTAACCGGACATCATCAAACATGAGCTCTGTGACATCGACATGCCGGTGTCCCATTGCACGGGCGTCGGGACCAACAGAGAACCCGGGCAGGCCTTTTTCAACCATGAAAAGACTGATGCCGCCTTTGTCTGCCGCGGTTCTGGCGAGAACCAGCACTGCTCCGGCACGGGCACCGTTTGTGATGAAGATCTTGGCTCCCTTCAGCGTATAGCCACCTTGCTCGTTACGTATTGCCTGCGTGCGGATGGCTTGCAGGTCAGAGCCTCCGTTGGGCTCGGTGAGAGCGATTGCGACACGTAGCTCGCCTGTAGCCATGCGGGGCAGGTAGGTTTTTTTTTGGTGCTCAGTTCCGTGTTGAGCCAATATTGAGGAAGCTGAGCTGTGACCGTTGATGAAGCAGTTGAGTGTTGTCCAGCCGTAGGCCAATTCTTCCATGACCTTGGCATAGGTTGGAACCGATAAAGCAATTCCGCCATATTCGTGAGGAATCGCGGCTCCATAGAGGCCCATGTTCTTAAGCTGGGAAACAATCTCTTCAGGATAGTGATCGCTTTCTTCAAGATTCTGTGCATTTCCGGTGATATACCGTTGGACGAATGTCTGTACGCCGGCAACTATTTCTTGGTCCCAGGTGGCAGATGTAGGCATTTGATTTCGCTCTCTGATAGATGGCAATTTGGATGGCCTTGATTTCAATTTGGTTATGTCTCTTGAGCCGTGCTTGGCTCCGAGGCAGGGAGGTTTTCCTCGCACCTGCATTGGTACTCGTCGATGCGTGTCGATATGGCCTGTGGTATGGGCATGGAGCGCATGGTTTTGACATCTACAAAGACAAGGGTGAACTCTCCGGTAAAGGAAAGAGTGCTGTCTTCGCATGTACCGATCAACTGAAAAGTAAGAGAAGATCTGCCCTGAGATTGAATCAATACTGTGATTGTGAGCTCATTTCCAGGCCGCAAGGCAGATTTGAAATCTATGCTTGCATGGACGAATGGGCAAGTTATTTCGTGATGGATATTGAGGTCGTACAGGCTGACTGTGAGTACATCCACATACCATGCGTCTATGGCGTCCAATGCATACTCAAAGAACCTCGCCGTGTAAACAATAGTTGCGGCATCGGTCTCACCAAAGCGAATTCTTCTTTTATGGGTATAGGGTGCTGTCAGTGTCGTTTCTTTCAATAGCATTGCGTTTCCTCGCAGATTGTCCCTGTTGAGTGCCGAGCCACCACCCTGTTCTTTGGATGGCTGAGTCCGGCCACTCTGTTTTTCATTTTGCTCCTGGGTGAGGTCCTATGTCCCGCGCCAACATCTGCCGCGGTGTTCACCTGGAAAACTTGCTTCCTGGAGGGGATCACCCATTGACACGCGCACTCACTTGAGGCAAAGTATACCTTACCTAATCAATGTTTGGTAAGTTAAATTTTGAAAGCGGCATAGTCGCCCCATGTTGAAAGGGTTGTTTGTACATAGAAGAATGTTCTGGCAAGAATCACACAACGGAGAGAGAGATGAGGAAGAAACTTCTGGTCGGCGCAATGGCGCTTGCCTTATGCACGCCTTTTGCGCCATCGAATGCAGTAGCCAAATCATCGGTCATCAAGATCGGTGAAGTGAACAGCTACAAGGCTCAGCCGGCGTTTTTGGAGCCATATAGAAAGGGCATGGAACTGGCAGTACAAGAAATCAATGATGCGGGGGGCGTGAGTGGAAAAAAACTCGAGCTGATCATCAGGGATGACAACGGCAACCCGGGAGATGCCGTGCGTGTGGCGGAAGAGCTCCTGTCGCGTGAACGCGTAGACATTCTCGCGGGCAGCTTCTTGTCAAATATCAGCCTGGCTCTGTCTGATTTCGCGAAACAAAAGAAGGTATTTCTTCTTGTGGGCGAACCCATGACAGACAGGCTGACTTGGAACGGCGGCAACGAATATACATTCCGAATAAGGCCGGGCACCTATACTCAGACAGCAATGCTGATTCCCGAGGCTGTCAAGCTTAATAAAAAACGTTGGGCTATCGTTTACCCTAATTATGAATACGGGCAAGCTGCGACTGCGGCGTTCAAGCAACTTTTAAAAGAAGCGCAGCCCGATGTCGAGTTCGTTGTCGAACAAGCGCCTCCTCTTGGAAAGGTCGACGCGGGCAGCTTGGTACAGGCGATGACTGATGCCAAGCCCGATGCAATTTTCAATGCGCTTTTCGGCGCCGACCTTCTTAAATTCGTGCGCGAAGGCAATACAAGAGGCTTGTTTGATGGCCGGGAGGTAGTCAGCCTGTTGACCGGCGAACCCGAATACCTTGATCCTCTCAAAGAAGAAACACCGGATGGCTGGATTGTGACTGGCTACCCATGGAATGGTGTTGACATCCCACAGCATGAAAGCTTCCTGAAGGCCTATCAAGCTCGTTTCAAAGACTACCCACGTCTGGGTTCCGTCGTTGGCTACAGCATGATGCATGCGATTGCTGCCGGGGTTGCCAAGGCAGGTACGACAGAGACGGATGCCTTGATACAGGCGTTCAAGCACTTGTCTCTTGATACGCCTTTCGGGCCAATCACTTTCCGTTCTCAAGATAACCAGTCCACCATGGGGACTTATGTCGGGCGCACCAAGAAGAAAGACGGGAAAGGTGTTTTGGTTGACTTTATGTATATAGATGGCACTGATCCGGCTTTCCATCCATCAGGCGACGAAATAGCACGGGCGCGGGCCAAGAACTAGATTACTACTGACGACCATACTGGAGCTGCTATGAGCTTTTCGGGTTTTATTGTTCAGTTGGTTAATGGGCTGGCAGCAGCTTCTTCATTATTTCTCGTCGCTGCCGGCCTTTCCCTGATCTTTGGTGTAACACGCATTATCAACTTCGCCCATGGTTCGTTCTACATGGTCGGAATCTACGTGGCATATACGCTGGTAGGATTGTTGGGTGCGAACTTGGGGTTTTGGCCGGCGCTACTTCTAGCCGCCTTGACGGTCAGCCTTCTTGGGGCGTTGATCGAGATGGTGTTGTTGAGGCGAATCTACAAAGCGCCTGAATTATTCCAGCTTCTCGCAACATTTGCGTTGGTGCTGATCATCAGGGATGCCGTTCTTTACTTGTGGGGCCCGGAAGAACTATTGGGCCCCCGTGCGCCAGGTTTGAGTGGTGCCATAACGATTCTTGGGCGGAAATTCCCCACCTATGATTTGTTCTTGATGGCAGTGGGGCCGGTTGTTCTCGGTTTGGTCTGGTTGTTGCTCAAGAAAACGCGTTTTGGCGTCCTGGTTCGTGCTGCTACGCAAGATCGGGAAATGGTCAGCGCACTCGGCGTGAATCAGGCCTGGCTGTTTACCGCCGTATTTGCATTGGGGGCCTTGCTTGCGGGTCTGGGCGGCGCTTTGCAACTGCCTCGGGAGGCAGCGAACCTCGAGATCGACCTTCATACCATCGGGTCCGCGTTTGTGGTGGTAGTTGTCGGTGGAATGGGCTCGTTGCCGGGCGCTTATGTCGCGGCGTTGCTTATTGCAGAGCTGAAAGCATTATGCATCTGGCTCGGTATTGTCGATGTTTTCGGGTTCACCATTTCTTTTTCAAAGCTGACTTTGGTGGTGGATTTTCTGGTCATGGCGGTGGTTCTGATCTGGCGGCCATGGGGTCTCATGGGGCGTCCTCAGCCTGTCAATCGCTATGCCAATAATGCGGAAGATCCATTGCGTCCGGCCAGTACTACCTATCTGGCGGGCGTAGCCGCTTTTGTGCTGTTGTTGGCCGTTGTTCCCGTGATCATGGCGGATTCGCCTTACACCACGGTATTGATGATTGACTTGCTGATTGCCGCACTCTTCGCCGCCAGTCTGCATTTCATCATGGGGCCGGCGGGGTTGCACTCTTTCGGACACGCTGCTTATTTTGGCCTGGGAGCCTACGGTGCCGCGTTGATTGTCAGGACTATGGGCATCCCCATGGAAATGGCATTGATCATGGCGCCTGTTGTCGCTGCCGCTGGAGCATTTGTCTTCGGCTGGTTTGCGGTGCGACTGTCTGGTGTTTACTTTGCCATGCTGACCCTGGCCTTCGCGCAGATCGTCTGGGCCGTCACTTATCAATGGGATGATTTCACAGGAGGGAGCAATGGCCTTACCGGAGTGTGGCCCGCGCCCTGGTTATCAGACAAGAGCAGCTATTATTGGATGACACTCATCATCGTCGTGGCAGGCATTGTTGGCTTGCGCCGTGTATTGTTCGCGCCATTTGGCTATGCGCTGCGTGCTGCCCGTGATTCCGTCATGCGCGCCGATGCAATAGGAATTGATGCGAAGCACATGCAATGGATGGGGTTCATTCTTGCCGGATGGGTCGCCGGTATTGCGGGAGCCTTGTTTGCTTTTTCCAAGGGCAGCATTTCACCCGAAGCGCTTGCGGTCAATAAGTCAGTTGACGGCATGGTTATGGTGCTTTTGGGTGGCATCCAAACCCTGATCGGCCCTGTTGTGGGCGCCTTCAGCTTTACATGGCTGCACGATACCGTCGCACGCAGCACGGATTATTGGCGAGCCATGCTGGGATTCATCATTCTTCTGCTGGTGCTACTGTTTCCACAAGGGATTGCAGGTGCGTTCCGGCAGCTTTTCGACCATTTGCGCAGCCGCAAGAAGGCATCTCTGCTTGATGGTATGTCGAACGCTTCCAATCAATACGTCATGCCTGCAAAAGGGGTCGAGCGATGAGCCTGCTGGAAGTTCGTAATTTACAAAAATCTTTTGGCGGCGTTCGGGCTGTCAACAATGTTTCATTCAGCCTTGCGCCGGGTGAGTTATTGGCATTGATCGGCCCCAATGGAGCGGGAAAGTCAACGACCTTCAACATGGTCAATGGTCAGCTCAAGGCGGATGGCGGTTCGATCCGGTTTAACGGAACAGAACTCATCGGTTTGAAACCCAGGGAGATCTGGCGTTTGGGAGTAGGACGTACCTTCCAGATTGCTGAAACGTTTTCTTCCTTGACCGTGATTGAAAACGTGCAGATGACGCTTTTGTCACAAGACAAAAAGATGTTCTCGTTCTGGCGTGCTGCGGCTGACTATAAACGCGATGAAGCACTGAGCCTGCTTGCTCAAGTGGGTATGGCAGAGCAGGCGGAACGGCCGTGCAGGGTTCTGGCATACGGAGACGTAAAACGGGTGGAGTTGGCGGTTGCAATGGCAAATCGTCCCAAGCTCCTGTTAATGGATGAGCCGACTGCCGGCATGGCGCCAAGGGAAAGAAATGAGTTGATGGCTCTTACAAAGAAGTTGGTTGTGGAGCACGGTACGGCGGTCTTGTTTACTGAGCACAGCATGGATGTGGTTTTTGCTTATGCCGATCGCATGATTGTTCTGGCTAGAGGGCAGCTTATCGCTGAGGGTAAACCTATGGAAGTGCGTGGTCATCCGAAAGTCCAGGAAGTCTATTTCGGGAGCGGGAAAACATTTGAAAAGCCTGTTGATACAACTCCGTCAAAACCAATGGCTCAGGAGGTCGCGTAATGAGCTCCGAGAAAGTAGTGCTTTCCGTCGATGGTTTGTGTGCTTGGTATGGGGCTGCTCAAGTTCTATTTGATGTTCAGCTGGAAGTCCGTCGTGGCGAAGTGATCGCGCTCATGGGCAGGAATGGTGCGGGCAAGTCGACAACCTTCAAAGGAATCATGGGGATGTTGGCGCGCCAGCAGGGAAATGTCCGATTCCTTGGCCATGACATTTCTCGGCGAGCTCCCCATGATATTGCCCGGCTGGGGTTGGGGTTTGTTCCGGAAGATCGACGTATCTTCACTGATTTAACTGTCATGGAAAATCTGGAGGTCGGGCGTTTGCCCGCTAGGGATTGGGATCATGGGGAGGCATTGAAGTGGAATCCTGAACAATTGTTTGAGCTTTTTCCAAACCTTGGAGAAATGCCTGAGCGCTTGGGCGGGCGTATGAGCGGAGGCGAGCAACAGATGTTGACGGTTGCCCGGACGCTGATGGGGAATCCCTATTTGGTGTTGCTCGATGAGCCATCGGAAGGCGTGGCGCCACTTATTGTTGAACAGATGTCAAACATGATTCTGGAACTTAAACGTAAGGGGATTTCCATCCTGTTGTCTGAGCAAAATATGCATTTCGCAGAACTGGTTTCTGATCGAGCCTATGTTCTTGAAAAAGGGCAGATTCGCTACGAGGGACCAATGGCAGACTTGGTCAGCAACGACCAGGTTCGACGGGACTATCTGGGCGTATGAACACCATACTGCAAGGGGGGGACAGTGATAGCAGCTTTGGATGGCATTCGAGTAATAGACTTTACGACCTTATTGCCTGGCCCGCTTGCAACGCTGATGATGGCGGAATGCGGGGCGGATGTTGTCAAGATAGAGCGTCCGGGTACTGGAGACGAGATGCGGGAGTACGGCCCTTACGTCAATGGGCAAAGCGTCCCGTTCATGCAGCTCAATAGAGGAAAGCGCAGCCTGACATTGGATTTGAAATGCCGGGAAGGGGTAGAGCGGGCCTTATCTCTCGCCAAGGAAGCGGATATCTTGATCGAGCAGTTCAGGCCCGGAGTCATGGAGGCTCTGGGGTTGGGGTATGAGGCGATCAAGCGTATCAACCCGGAAATCATTTATTGCTCCATTACGGGATATGGGCAAGAGGGAAGCCATGCGCGTATAGCAGGCCATGATCTGAATTATGCTGCGTCCGCAGGGCTGCTGCTACTGAACATCGGAGAGGGGGAAAAACCCGTCTTGCCCCACGTTCCCCTTGCCGACATTGCGGGAGGCAGCTATCCAGCCTTATTCAATATTCTATTGGCCCTGCGGCGTAGGTCCGCAGGAGGAGGAGGGATGCATATCGATATCAGCATGACCCATGGGCTGGCTCCCTTGATGTATGGGGCCATGGCGCGCCTGGAAGCGCCGCACTCCCAGGATGAGCGGGTTTTTTCCGGAGGCTCCCCCCGTTATCAAATATATACAACGTCTGACCAGCAATACTTTGCAGTGGCGGCGGTCGAAGATCGTTTCTGGAGGACATTCTGTGCATTAGCCAAAATCGATCTGGACGCTGATATCGAAACGGTATCGAAGCGTATTTCTCAAGAGCCCTTGCAATACTGGGTAGACACCTTTGAGGGAGTAGATGTTTGCTGCTCCCAAGTACGTTCGGTCGCTGAATACCAAAGCAGTGGTTTATTCTCAGCTACGGGTAGATCAGTAGAGCTTGCTGGTGCTCAAGTAAATGAATTGCCGCTGCCGCTGAGTATGGATTTACGTGTGGCGGATAAAGTGAAGCCTGCCCCTGTAATAGAGGGAAGAGAGCAGGTATTAAACTGGCTGGAACGTTAATTTCCGCAATTACTCCTTGCAGGAAGAGCGGTGGTCGACCCGCTGATAGCCATACCCAAAGACGATGCGTATGAGTTCTCGCCCGATTTCTTCGGCAGACAGGCGTCCAGAGTCCTGATACCACATGCGTGTCCAGTTGAGCGCCCCCAGCAAGGTAAGGCGTAAAAGCGTTCTATCTGCTTTTTTATGCAGGGGAAGGTTGTCAATCAGGTTGCGGAATCTGTTCTCATAGGACGCCCGGTCGGCATCGATCTTTTCTTGTAGCTGGGCGGGAAACCGAATGCCCGGATCGACACGTACCACAATGGCGAGTTCGCTCGGGTTCAATTGAAACTTCAATGCAGTTGCGCATGCTTCTTCAAGGCGTTCCCAGGGGTCTTTGTATTGGCTGATGGTTTCATCAAGCGCCCTGTTGATGCTTGTAATACCAAGATGGTGAACTGTGGCGAACAGTTCTTCTTTGGATGTAAAGTGATAGTAGAGCGAGGCGGGTTGCATACCTACCGCGTCACATATTTCGCGCAGAGAGGTTTCGGCATAGCCATTGGTTGCAAAAATCCTCGCCGCGGCCAGAAGTGTTTCTTCACGTCGTAATTCAGAGATGCTTTCATTCTGGTCTTTTGCCTTTTCAGCCAATCTCCGACTGTGGTGTTCACGCTGAAGCAGCTTGACTTCGTCATCGCTCAGAGTTTTTTTACGGCTGTTTCCTTTTCCTTTGGATTTTGCCATCAAACGCAGATAGCTTGTTTCCAAGCCATTACGCTTCCAGATGTTTCGTACAGTTGATGGCGATATCTTTATTCCGAAATCCTGAAGGATATTGGCGACAGAAAACTGCCCGAGCTTGGGTTGCTCCAAAGCATATTGAAGTACCAATTCTTCAATTTCTGTTTTGGATGGATTGTTATTAAAGTCGCTCATATACGATTAGTAATTATGCCCGCGGATTGGTTACAAA
Source organism: Parapusillimonas granuli (assembly GCF_013416525.1). Taxonomy (GTDB): domain Bacteria; phylum Pseudomonadota; class Gammaproteobacteria; order Burkholderiales; family Burkholderiaceae_B; genus Parapusillimonas; species Parapusillimonas granuli. The sequence goes on along the minus strand of NZ_JACCEM010000008.1, from coordinate 152,826 downwards.
ATGTATTGGATCAGAGAGCCTTTTTTGTTTTGGGACACCATCTGTCAGTATTTAGCGCTACAATGTAACCATATTATATCCAGTTGAGCCGGTTGGCGGTTATGGGCCTGGATAATTGCCGTTACAGCACTTCATGCGCTGTCGTTTTCCCTTGGTGGGGAGACCGCGCAGTTTTGTTCCTGAGGCTTTTCAATATGCGCTGCAACGTGCTTTTGTCCGGGATGCAAAAGCTTAAACGCAAGGCCATGTTCCTGCATTCGCCCGGTGCGGCCGATGCGATGGATATGTACGGATGCTTCGCGGGCCAGCTCCACATTCATGTGGGCAGCGCGGGAATGCCCAGGCCGCGTGCGGCCACATCGATGGCAAGCAGCACATTGCAGCTCAGCGCTGCTGCAGAATGAAAGGGCTGATTCCGGCCGAAGACTCGGTAACGGCAGCGCTGTTGCTGATGGTGTTCGGGTAGGTGGCGGAGAACAACGATGCCGCCGCTCCTTCCAGGGATTAGAATGCATACATTGCATTTTTCCCGACGAACATCCCCATGAGCGATCCCATCCGTCTTACACAATACAGCCATGGCGCGGGCTGCGGCTGCAAGATTTCCCCCAAGGTGCTGGAAGTGATCCTGGCGGGCAGCGGCGCGCAGCATCTGGATCCGCGGCTGTGGGTGGGCAACGCCTCGCGCGATGATGCGGCGGTGTACGCGCTGGACGAAGAGCGGGGCGTGGTGTCCACGACCGATTTCTTCATGCCCATCGTGGACGATCCCTTCGACTTCGGGCGCATCGCGGCCACCAACGCCATCAGCGATATCTATGCCATGGGCGGCGATCCGCTGCTGGCGATCGCCATCCTGGGCTGGCCGGTGAACCTGCTGCCGCCCGAGGTGGCGCGGGAGGTCGTGCGGGGCGGGCGCGCGGCCTGCGACGAAGCCGGCATTGCGCTGGCCGGCGGCCATTCGATCGATGCGCCCGAGCCCATCTTCGGACTGGCCGTCACCGGCGTGGTGCAGAAGGCGCGTCTCAAGCGCAACGACACCGCCACCGCCGGCTGCCGGCTCTACCTGACCAAGCCGCTGGGCATCGGCATCCTGACGACGGCCGAGAAGCAGGGCAAGCTGCGCGCGGGCGACGTGGGGCTGGCCCGCGACTGGATGTGCAAGCTCAATACCGCGGGCAGCCGCTTCGGCGCGCTGGAAGGCGTCAAGGCCATGACGGACGTCACGGGATTCGGCCTGCTGGGCCATCTGGTCGAGATGGTGGACGGCAGCGGTGTCAGCGCGCGCATCGAGTACGCCAGCGTGCCGCGCCTGCCCGGGGTCGACCACTATCTTGCCGCCGGTTGCGTGCCGGGCGGCACGTCCCGCAACTTCGACAGCTATGGCCATCGCGTTGCGCCGTTGGGCGACGAACGCTGGAAGCTGCTGTGCGACCCGCAGACCAGCGGCGGGCTGCTGGTGGCGGTGGCCCCGGAAGGAGAAGCCGAGTTCCTGGACGCGGCGCGGGAGCAATCGCTGTCTCTGCAAGCCATAGGCGCGTTGGTGGAGAAGCGGGATTTTGCGGTCGAAGTGGTTTGATGCGCGAAGACACCAGCGACTACCGCCAGGTCTTTCTAAGCGCCGTCCCTTTGCTGGATACGCGTGCGCCCGTCGAGTTCGCCAAGGGGGCGTTCCCCGGCGCGGCCAATCTGCCGCTGATGACCGACGAAGAGCGCCAGGCCGTCGGCATTTGCTACAAGAAGCGAGGCCAGGCCGCCGCCATCGCGCTTGGGCATAGCCTGGTCAGCGGCGATGCGAAGGCCGAGCGCATCGCGGCCTGGGCCCGCTTCGCCCGTTCACATCCGCAAGGCTACCTGTATTGCTTCCGGGGCGGGCTGCGGTCCCGGATCAGCCAGCAGTGGCTGGAAGAAACGACGGGCATCCGGTATCCGCGCGTCATCGGGGGCTACAAGGCCATGCGCGGCTATCTGCTGCAGGAGCTGGAACGGGCGATCGCCGAATGCGGCTTCGTCTTGCTCGGCGGGCTGACCGGCACCGGCAAAACAGAGGTCCTGCGCGAGCTGGACAACGGAATCGACCTCGAAGGGCATGCGCATCATCGCGGCTCCAGCTTCGGCGGGCACGCCGGCGCCCAGCCGACGCAGATCGATTTCGACAATCGCCTGGCCATCGACTTCCTGAAGAAGCGCGCGAGCGGCCGGGAAGGTTTCGTGCTGGAGGATGAGGGCCGGCACATCGGCAGCTGCAGCCTGCCGCTGGCGCTTTACCAGAGCGCGCCCGGCTACCCCATAGTCTGGCTGGAAGACGGCCTGGAAAGCCGGGTGGACCGCATCTTGCGCGATTACGTCATCGATCTGCGAGCCGAGTTCATTGCGCTGCACGGCGAGGAGCAGGGCTTCGACCGGTTCGCGGACCGCTTGCGCCTGAGCCTGGACAGGATCGCCCGCCGCCTGGGCGATGAGCGCCACCGTCAACTGGCGCAACGAATGGATGCGGCGCTGGATGCACAGCGGCGCAGCGGCGCGGTCGACCTTCATCGGGGCTGGATCGAGCGCCTGCTCGTGGACTACTACGATCCCATGTACGCCTACCAGCGCAAGTCCAAGGCGGCGCGCATCGAATTCGCCGGCACGCGGCGCGAAGTGCTGGAATACCTGCGAGCGCGCAGCTTCAGGAAGTAGAGGATTTGTATCGGCTCGCATGCCTCAGCGCGTCGCACAAGGCGGGAACGGCGGGGTTGGCGCCGTCCTTTCTATAAGCCAAATATAGGGTGGACCGCAAGGTGTGGCGTGCTTTGAGCGGCAGGTACTTTACGCCGCCCGGGCGGAGTTCACTGACCGAGCCTGGCACAACGGCGGCGCCGATGCCGGCCTCGACGAGCGCAAGCAGCGTGGGCAATACGCTTTCCATGACATAGTTGGGCGCCAGCCCGTTGCGCGCGAACAGCGAGGCCAGCAGCGTGTGAAAGTATGCCGATGTGCTGCGCGCAAAACCAATGAGCGGCACGGCGGCCAGTTCTTCGATGGGAATGCTGCGGCGAGACGACCAGGCGTGCCGCAGCGGCAGCGCCACCACCAGAGGTTCGGTGTCCACGGGCTCGAGGTGCAGCCCCTCGGCCTGGCTGTCTGCCGTATGCCGCATGACGGCCACGTCGAGCCGGTCCTGCGCGAGCAGGGCACGCAAGTGCCCGGTATCGGCTTCCGTCATGGAAAGCTGTACGTCCGGCCGGCGTTCCCTGTAGGCGCCCAGCGCCGCCGGAACCAGCCGGTAGGCCGCCGTGGGCGTGAACCCCACGCGCAGCAGGCCCGCTTCGCCCGTGGCGACGCGGCGCACCGTAGCGAGCGCCGCATCGCCATCGTCCATGAGCCGCTGCATGGCGTCGCGCATGGCCTCGCCCGCGGCGGTCAGGCGCACGCTGCGCGTGGAACGTTCCAGCAAGGGGACGCCCACGCGTTCTTCGAAGAGCCGCACCTGCTGGCTGAGCGGAGGCTGTGTCATGTGCAGGCGCTGCGCGGCTCGCCCGAAATGCAGTTCCTGCGCCACCGCCATGAAGGCGAGCATCTGCCGTGAGTAGAGCGACATGGCTGTCCTATTGGGTCGATTTTCATATCAATCAAGCCTGGATTTTATATTGGATAGAACAAATCGAACGGCATAAGATCGTTGATGCAGGGCTAGGGCCTTTTAGCGTCAACAGGCCCCATGCGAACCCGCCGCAGTCCCCCAAGCGCCCCCGCGGCGCTGCCGCTGTCACCATTACCCCGAGGAGCCTCATATGAAGAACCATGCCAGCCGTTTTGTCGCGCTTGCCGCGACGTTTGCGCTGTCCCTGGGCGCCGCGTCGATCGCACACGCCCAGGCCGCCGATTATCCCAACAAGCCCATCCGCATGATCGTGCCTTTCGGGGCGGGCAGCGTGACGGACCAGCTCGCCCGTACGGTGGGCTCCGGGCTGGCCGAAGCCCTGGGGCAATCCGTCGTGGTGGAGAACCGGCCGGGCGCCGGCGGCAATATCGGCGCGGGCTTCGTGGCCGCGAGCGCGCCCGACGGCTATACCTTGCTGATGGGCGCGGCGAGCACCAACGCCATCAATCCCAGCCTGTACAAGAACCTGAAATTCGACCCCTTGAAGGACTTTGTGCCGGTCGCCAACGTGGCGTCGGTAACCAACGTCCTGGTCGTGAACCCCGAGCTGAAAGTCGGCACCGTGGCGGAACTGATCAAGGCCTTGAAGGGCGGCTCGTACAGCTACGCTTCGGGCGGCGCGGGCGGAAGCCAGCATCTGTCGGCCGAGCTTTTCAAGTCCATGTCTTCCACGGAAATGGTGCACATCCCGTACAAGGGCGGCAGCGAACCCATACCCGATCTCATCAGCAATCGCGTGCAGGTCATGTTCTGCAATTTGCCCGTCTGCCTGCCGCACATCAAATCGGGCAAGCTCGTGGCCTTGGGCGTGACGTCGAGCAAGCGTTCGCCGCTGCTTCCCGAAGTGCCCACCATCGCCGAAGCCGGCCTGCCGGGATATTCGGTGGACGGTTGGTTCGCCTTGTTCGCGCCGGCCAAAGTTCCCGCTGAAATCGTCGCCCGTCTGCATGATGAAACCGCCAAGCTGCTGGCCAAGCCCGAGGTGCAGGACCAGATCCGCCGGCAAGGCGCGGAGCCGAACCACAGCACCCAGGCGGAATTCGCCCGGTTCGTGCAAGCCGAGCATGACAAGTGGGCAAAGGTGATCCAGGACGCCAACATTCGCATCGAGTAAGCCGCAATGCACGCAGACAGCCCCCTCCCATCGATTGCCCGGGCCCTTGAACAAATCGAGACGGGCGAACTCCGCGCACGCGACCTGGCCGAGCGCTGCCTCGAGCGCATCGCGGTCCGCGACACCGAGGTCCAGGCTTTCATCGCGCACGATGCCGGCCGGGTACGGGCCCAGGCCGACGCGATAGACGCGGGCGAGCGCCGCGGTTTGCTGCGCGGGATTCCTTATGCGGTCAAAGACGTCATCGAAACCGCCGCGTATCCCACCGGCTACGGCTCGGCTCTCTACACGGGCAATCGCACGGCGCGGGACGCCGCCTGCGTCGCCTTGTCCCAGGAGCAGGGGGCCGTCCTGCTGGGCAAGGTGGCCACCAGCGAGTTCGCCACGCAGACACCCGGCCCCACCCGCAACCCGCTGAACCTTGCGCACACGCCGGGCGGGTCGTCCAGTGGCTCGGCCGCCGCGGTGGCCGACGGCATGGCCATGGTCGCCTGGGGCACGCAGACGACGGGGTCCATCACGCGGCCCGCCGTCTACTGCGGCGTGGTCGGCTACAAGCCCAGCTTCGGCTTGGTATCCACCGCCGGTGTCGGTGTGCTGAGCCCGTCGCAGGATACGGTGGGAGCCCTGGCCCGCAGCGTGGCCGATGCCGCGGCACTCGTGCTCGGCATCCATGGCCGGCGTTACGAATCGGCCCCGAACGATGCCCGTTACACGGTGGGAGTGTGCCTGTCCTCGCAATGGCGGCACGCCGGCGGGCAGGCGATCGATGCGTTGCGCAGCTGGACCGCGAAGCTGGCGGCCGCGGGGATGAGGGTAAAGGAGTTCGCGCTGCCTCCCGCGTATGAGGCCCTGATCGCGGACCAAAGCCGGCTGGTCGCCTATGACGCGCGCCAGGCTCTCGCCTACGAACGCCTCACGGCAAACGCAGGGATCAGCCCGCGGCTTCGCGAGCGTTTGGCGGCCGGCGGCGTGATCGGCCTGGACGAGTATCTGGCCATGCAGCAGCGCGCCTCGGCCTTGCGGTGTCTTGTGGACGGACTTTTCGATGGTGTCGACGCGCTCGTCTACCCCGCGGCGGAAGATGAAGCGGAAGAGGGCATTCTTCAATCCGGATCGCCGCGCTTCGGCGCCTTGTGGACCTTGCTGCACGTGCCTACCGTAGCGCTGCCCTTGGACGTCGGCCGCCGCGGCTTGCCGCTGGGGGCGCAGCTAGTGGGCCGCCCAAATCGAGACCTGGCCTTGCTGCAATTGGCCGAGCATGCGTCGGCATTCAGCCCTTGGCTCATGGGGTCGGCGGCGGCGTGATTCGCTTGCTTGCGTACTGAAGCGTGCTCTTACGTTTTGTAAAGAACCGCCGGGCTGATGGCGCTACCCTTTAAGAGGTCTACCAAATCTTAGGAGCACAGACATGTCAAATCAAGCCACCGAGACCCTGAGCCTCAATGAAGAAGCCATTGCCAAGGCTCGCTCCTGTCTCAGCGAAGGCGCGGTAACGCCCAGCATACAGCCCTATGCCGAGCAGATCTGTAAACTGCTCAATGACGCGCTCGCGACCGAGTGGGTATGCGTGCTGCGCTATCGCCGGCATTATTTCACGGCTCAAGGGCTGGAGTCGCCCGCCATTGCCGGCGAGTTCCTCGTGCATGCCACGCAGGAACAGCAGCACGCCGACAAGCTCTCGGAGCGCATCGTGCAGCTGGGCGGCGAGCCCAAGCTGGACCCCGCGAGCTTCTCCGCGCGCAGCCATGCCGACTACGACGAATCGACCGATCTGAATGACATGATCCGCGCCAATCTGGTGGCCGAGCGGGTGATCATCGAGGTCTATCGCCAAATGATCGCCATCATCGGCGACAAGGATCCCACCACGACGCAGATGCTCAAGAGCATCCTGGCCGACGAGGAGGAACACGCCGACGAGTTGTCGGACTGGCTTGCACAGTAGTTGAATCCTGCCTATATACTTTCAAGCTTCGTCTCTGGAGCAAAAGCGATGCATATCCTGTTGACACGGGAATTCGCAAGGGAATATGGGCAGCGCGCGCTCTCCATCGCGCCCGCAAACAGTCAACTGATCTATCTCGACCCAACGCAAGAAGCGCTTCCCGCGGAGTTGGGCGAGGCGGACATTGCCTACCTGTCATTGGACCTGATGGGCGGGCAGGACGCCGCCGGAGCCCATCCCCGGCTTAGAGTGTTTTCAAGAGCCATTGAGCATGCGCCTCGGCTGCGCTGGCTTCATACCCAGGCGGCCGGCGCGGATCGGCCCGTGCTGCAGAATGCGCTGCGCAGGGGCGTGACCATCACGACGTCTTCCGGCGTTACCTCCGAGACCGTGGCGCATACAGCGATTGCCGGCATGCTTGCATTGGCGCGTGGAGTGCCCGACTGGGTTTCCGCTCAATCCCGAAAGACATGGCGCACACCGCCGCGCGCTCAATGGCCTCGTGATATCAATGGCGGCAAGGCATTGGTCGTTGGCACGGGGCCGATTGGCCAAGCGATCGCTCGCATCCTGAGGGCCATGGCGATGCACGTAACAGGCGTGCGGCGAAGCCGGGACCTGTTACCCGGGTTTGATCGTATGCTCGACTTCGATCAGAGCGGGTCGGCGCTGCCTGGCGTGGATTGGATTTTTCTTGCCTGCCCCTTGACCGAGCGGACTTTTGGGCTGGTCGATCGCGACTTCTTGGCGAAACTCGCCCCGCACGCTTGCCTCATCAATGTAGCCCGTGGCGAAGTGGTCGTGGATGACGCGGTGCAGTCCGCTTTACGATCGGGAAGCCTTGGGGGATATTACAGCGATGTATTCAAAGACGAGCCATTGGCTGCGACATCAGGCTGGTGGGACACCCCGAGAACACTGATTTCCCCGCATCTTGCAGCCTTGTCCAGGGGTTATGGCGCCCGGGCGGCGAATGCTTTTTTTGAGAATCTTGAGCGCTATGTGCAAGGCGAGCCTTTGCGCAACGTTGTGGCCGCCCCTCCAGCGCCGGGATCCGAAAAGCCTTTGTGAGTATTCGCCCCGTATCGGAAAGATTTTTGTTATACAAGAGCCTTGTCCAATCCTCCGGTGGTGATCGACATGGCTGATACTTCGAATTTTGCGCCCGAACCTCGACAGCTCGGGCCCGGCTACGCATCCATCGTCGAACTCGACGCCGTTTCCCTGTCCCGCGCCATCGCCGGCCGGGCGCTGTCTTGCGTAGAGGTCCTGCAAGCCTATCTGGATCAGATCGATCGCCTCAATCCGCTGGTCAACGCCATTGTCGCGCCGGTCGATGCCGATGCGCTGATGAAGCAGGCTCAAGGCCTGGACGCCGAACTGGCGCGCGGGCACTGGCGGGGCCCGCTGCATGGCCTGCCGCAGGCGCCGAAGGACATCCTGCCGGTCGCGGGCATGGTCACCACCCGCGGCTCGCCGATCTTCGCCGGGCAGGTCGCTGTAACCGATGCGATCATTTTCGAACGCGCGCGCGCGGGCGGCGCGATTTTTATCGGCCGCAGCAATTCCCCTGAATTCGGGCTGGGCGGGCATACCTACAATCCTGTATACGGCACGACGCGCAACGCCTTCAATACCTCTTTTTCGGCGGGAGGCAGCAGCGGCGGCGCGGCGGTCGCCGTCGCGCTGCGCATGCTGCCCGTGGCCGACGGCTCCGACATGATGGGGTCGCTGCGCACGCCGGCCGCCTTCAACAATGTCTATGGTTTTCGAACCACATTCGGCTGCGTGCCTTACGGCCCTGCGGACGAGGTCTTCTTTCAGCAATTCAGCGTGGCCGGCCCCATGGCGCGAAATGTCCCCGATTTGGCGATGCTGCTGGAAGTCCAGGCCGGTTTCGATGTCCGTACGCCGCTTACGCGCCGCGGGGCGGGGCGGAATCAGGCGTATCAAATTCCGTCGCGCGACTGGCGCGGCGTGCGTATCGGCTGGCTGGGCGATTTCGGCGGCCGCCTGCCGACGGAGCCCGGCCTGCTCGAAACCTGCGCGCGAGCGCTGGCGCATTTCGAGGCGGTGGGCTGCAGCGTGGAACCCCTGACGCTGGATTTCGACCTCGAGCGCCTATGGCAGGCCTGGATCGATTTGCGCAGCTTCTTCGTAAGCGGTGCGAACGCCGCCCTGTACGCCGATCCGAAGACTCGGTCACAGCTCAAGCCCGAAGCCGTCTGGGAAATCGAGCGTGGCCTGCGGCTGAGCGCTCCTCAGGTCTACGATGCATTGAAGGTGCGCAGCGCCTGGTACCAGCATCTATGCGCCCTGTTCGAAAAAGTCGACTTCCTTGTGTTGCCGGCCACTCAGGTGTTTCCCTTCGAGGCCGAGTTGGACTGGCCTCATTCCATAGGCGGGCGTGACATGGCGACCTATCACCGCTGGATGGAGGTCACCATTCCCGCAACCATGGCGGGGCTGCCGGCGCTGGCGGCCCCGGCAGGCCTGGGCCCGCAAGGGCTGCCGGCGGGTATCCAGATCATCGGGCCCGCACAGGCGGAGGCCGCCGTGTTGCAGGTCGGAGACGCTTACGACAAGGCAAGCGGCTATTCCCGTCTGCGCAGCCCGCTGCTCACGCCGGCTTGAGGGGGAAATCGGCGGCCTAGCCTGCATTCTGAAGATTCAACCGCAAGGAACGGGAATCTCAACGGCCGCCGGAGCCCCTACACTGGCATTGTCTTCAGAAAACGCCGGCTGATGCGCTATGAGCCCTTCCCTCATCGACTGCAAGTACGAATCCCGCACGCCTGGAGGCGGGGTCCGTACGGCGCCTTCGCAACTGGATTCCTTTGACTGGTGCGCCATCGAGCAATCGCTCGATGACAGCGGCAATGCGGTATTGCCGCGCCTGTTGTCGGTGCGGCAATGCAAGGAACTCTCCGCTCTCTATCCCAGGGACGAAGGCTATCGTTCCCGCATCGTGATGGCTCGCCATGGCTTTGGCCGCGGCGAATACAAGTATTTCGCCTACCCATTGCCGCCGCTGCTCGATCAATTGCGCCATGCGCTGTATTGGCGGCTGGCGCCGATCGCCAATCGCTGGAACCGGCAGTTGGGTGTCGGTGTCAGCTATCCGGACGAGCTCGACGCCTTCCTGGAGCGATGCCGCGAAGCCGGCCAGGTACGTCCAACGCCTCTCATTCTTCAGTATGGTCCAGGCGACTACAACTGCCTGCATCAAGACCTGTATGGAGAGCACGTCTTCCCCTTGCAGGTCGCTATTCTGCTCTCCGAGCCCGGCAAGGACTTCACCGGGGGCGAATTCGTGATGACGGAGAGCACGGCGCGAAACCAGCGGGCTGACGTCGTGGCGCTGCGGCAGGGCGATGCGGTGGTGTTCACCGTCAACCAGCGGCCCGCCGCGGGAAAGCGGGGCGGCATGCGCAAGGCCGCGATGCGCCATGGCGTCAGCCGCCTGCGCAGCGGCAAGCGGCACACCGTGGGGTTGATTTTCCATGACGCTCGATGAGGAGCGCCCAAAAACCATGAATCTCGATCTTTTTCACGATGCCCGCTCAGGTCGATGCGAACGTATCGGGCCGTCGGCCTTTGTCCTGCGAGGATTCGCTTTGCCATGGGTGGATGAGTTGTTGCCGGCCATCTCCGGCATTGAGGCAGCCGCGCCGTTTCGCAACATGGTGACGCCGGGCGGCTTCACCATGTCCGTCGCCTTGACCAATTGCGGCGCTCTGGGCTGGACGACGGATCGGCGGGGCTACCGTTATACGGATACCGATCCCGCCACCCGGAGGCCATGGCCGGCCATGCCCGTCCCGTTTGCCCGGCTGGCGCACGAGGCCGCCGCAGCGGCGGGCTTCGCTGGCTTCGAACCGGACGCTTGTCTGATCAATCGCTACCTGCCCGGCGCACGAATGTCTTTGCACCAGGATAAGGACGAACGCGATTTTTCCGCCCCGATCGTATCGGTATCGCTCGGCATGCCGGCCACTTTTTTGTTTGGAGGCCACAAACGGGCCGATAAAGCGGCGAAAGTGCAGCTTTATCATGGTGATGTCGTGGTATGGGGAGGCGAGGATCGTCTGAGGTATCACGGTGTGATGCCGCTCAAGCATGTTCCCCACCCTTTGCTCGGCAGCACCCGCATCAACTTCACCTTTCGCAAGGCGGGTTAGGGCCCGCGCCGCCCGTCTTTTAGCGTCAACAGGAGCTGGATCGTGACCTTGCCCATGCAATCGGCCGACCGCCTGGATTGGCCGGACATCGCCGGCCGGCTCGACATCGAAGGCTACGCCTTGCTGCCGGGGCTGCTGTCCCGCGAACGAGCGCAAGAACTGACCGCCCGGCTGGGCATGGGCGGCCTGCGCCGCGAGCCGCTGGCCGCAGGCGACCTGGGGCGCGGCGATCTGTTCTATTTCGAGGATTCGCTGCCGGTACCGCTACAGGCTTGGCGCAGGGATTTCTATCGCCATCTGGCGCCCATCGCGAATCGCTGGAACGAAATGCTGGATGTCCCGTACCGCTATCCGGCTGAGCTCGACGAGTTCCTTCAGCACTGCCGCGAGGCCGGTCAGGCCAGAACGCTCTCTCACCTGAACCGGCTGGGCATGGCGGATTATCTGGCCTTGCATCAACGCGGGGAAGGCGGGCACGTCTTCCCGCTGCAGGTGGTGGCCCTGCTGACCGAGGCGGGTTCGGATTTCGAGGGAGGCGAGTTCGTCATGACGGAGCAGCGCCCGCGCATGCAGTCGCGTCCGATGGTGCTGCCGCTGCGACAGGGGGATGCCGCCATCATCAGCACCGCGCAACGTCCTGTCCGGGGCGGCAAAGGCTATTACCGCGTCAACCTGAAGCACGCCATCAGCCGCGTGCGCCAGGGTGTGCGTGTGGGGCTGGAATTGTTTTTCCACGACGGGCCGTGAGGGTGCGGGACATGGGTGCCGGCCGGTTCAGCCGCGCTGCGACGCGAGGTCGGGCCAGCGGTCGGTCCATCCAAGCAATTCCTGCAGCTCCGCCGCAAGCCTCAGCAGCATGCGCTCCCGATGCCATGGCCCGATGATCTGCATGCCGATGGGCAGGCCTTCGTGGCTGAACCCGCAAGGCAAGGAAATCGCCGGGTGGCCGGCGCCGTTGATGGGTACGGTGTAGTTGTACCAGGCCTGCCGCAATGTGCCGGCCTCCTTGCCGTTTATGATTACCGGTTCGTTTGCATGATGCGTGGCGAACAAGGCGGGCGTGGCGGATGTCGGCGAAATGATGACGTCAGCCGTTTGAAAAATGCGGTGAAGATCCTTGTACAGGGCGCTTCGCGCCAGCAAGGCGTCCTGCAGTTCGATAACGTCCTGTGACAGCCCTTCTTCTATGCACTGCGCCATGGAGGGATCGAGAAGGTGCTTGATGCCGGGGTAGGAGTCCCTGAAGCGGGCGGCCTGCTGGGCGCGCAGCATGATGCGCCACGCATCATGGCGCCAGTTTATATCACCGTCTTCAAGAACGATGCTGCCCTGGGTTTCCATGAGGGCAAGGGCCCGTTCCACCGCTTGCAGCACTTCGGCATCGACGTGCACGTTGCCCATTCTCGGGAAGTAGCGCACGCGGAGGTTTTTCAGCACGGGCCGCGAGCCGGCTTCCGTGTCCGGTTTGTTTTCCGCGCCGAGGGAAAACGGGTCGCCGTCATACGGGCCGGACAGCACGTCGAACAGCAGCGAGGCGTCCTCCGTGGTCCGCGCGATGACGCCCAGGACCTGCATCGCAAAAAGATCGGCGCCGCCGTCGTTCGGTATGGCGCCCATGGTCGGCTTGAGGCCGACCACATGGCAGTTTGCGGCGGGTATGCGGCTGGATCCCGCGCCGTCGGTGCTTACATTCAAGGGGCAGTACCCCATGGCCGCCGCCACCGCGGCGCCGCCGCTCGAGCCCCCCGGGCTGCGCTCCAGCGACCATGGGTTGCGTGTGATCCCATGCAGCGGGCTGTCGGTCAACACCTTGTGAGCGAATTCCGGCGTGGTGGTTTTGCCGACAATGATCGCTCCCGCCCGGCGTACGCGTGCCACGACCTCCGGTTCGGTTTCGGGGATATGGTCGGCGTACAGGCGCGATCCGTACGTCGTGCGCATGCCTTGCGTAGGTATTACATCCTTGATCGTGATGGGCAGCCCATGCAGGGGCCCCAGCGCCCTGCCCGCGCGGATGGCTTCATCGGCGTCCCGCGCGGCAATCAGCGCTTGCCCGGGCTCGACCACGGAAAAGGCGTTGGTGTGGCCATCGAGCGCGGCAATGCGATCGAGAAATGTGCGCATGACTTCCTGGCAGCTCAGTTCGCGCCTGGAAACGGCTGCGGCGATTTTGGTGGCGGAGCTTTGCCAAATTTCTTCATTCATGGTCGACGGCTCTCTGGGCAGGCAGATTCAGAAAATTCGCGGCATTCTCATGAAGCCATTTGCGCTTCACGGGCTCGCCGAGCCCGAGCGCTTCAATTTCGCGCAGCGCCGAGTCGACGGGCTGCATGGGCCAGGCGGATCCCCAGATAATACGATCCTGGAGCACGGTCCTGCCATACTGCAGCAGGGGGCCGAAGCCGGAATGCTCGACGGTCAAGTACTTCGGCCGCACCGCGGTGATGCCGATGAATACGTTCTCGTGCCGCCAGGCGACGCCGATCAGGTCTAGGACCCAGGGCCAGCCCGGCGGCGCCGCGCAGACTCTCAGCTCCGGGAAATGCATCATGACCTGGTCCAGGTGGCGCGGGTGGCCGCAGTCCATGGCGGCGGACGTGGAGAAACTTGTCGAGCAATGCAGATTGAGCGGAATCCCCAGTTCTATGCACTTGGCGTACAGAGGGTACATCTTGGGGTCGCTGATCGGGATCTGGTGCTCATAAGGATGCAGATTCAGGCCGTGCAGGCCGAGCTCCTTGACGGCATGCTCCAGCTCGCGAATGGCGCGCATCCCTTTGTTCGGGTCGACGCCCGCCAAGCCGATGAAACGCGGGGAATGCCGGCGGCAGAATTCGGCGACCGCTTCGTTCGTGACACGGTAGCCATGGGTCGTTTCCGCATCGCGGGCCTTGATCACGACCCGGGAGACGCCAAGGCTGTCATACGTGCCCAGGTAGTCGGCCAGAGACGCTTCGCCCACGCCCTTGTCCCGTCCCGCGGACCGATAGCTCTTGGCGTAGACGCGGTCGTAGCCGTCCAGGTGCGAGCCGCCGACCTGGTGGTCTGGCAGGGGCGGCTTGCTTGTGTAATCGATGATCATGCTTCCTCCGGTTTGTTGCATTCTTCTTGATGCCAGCGGCCTTCCACGTTGTCCCAGCTGCCGGATCGCAGGTCAGGCTGAGCATGCAGCAAAGGCCGCTTGGTGATTTTTCCGCTGGCCGTTCTTGGGAACGGCTCTCGTCGGTAAGTGATGTATCGCGGTATCTTGAATGGAGCGAGATTCCGCTTGCAGTGCTCGATGATGCTCGACGGCGGGACGTCCTCGGCGCGATATCCCGCTGCGAGAACCACGTAGACTTTTACTTCCTCGCCCCGATGGGCGTCCGGCACGGCCAGCGCGGCGACTTCCTCCACGCCAGGCATCGAAGAAATCACCGCTTCCACTTCCGCGGCGGCGATGTTCTCTCCGGAACGCTTGATGACGTCCTTGATCCGGCCGATGATGTAGAAGTAGCCGTCCGCGTCGCGGCGCGCGAGGTCCCCCGTGCGGAACCAGTCTCCATGGAATGCCTGTGCCGTTGCTTCAGGCTTGCGATAGTATCCTTGGAACAACCCCGCGCCGCGGACCAGCAGTTCTCCCGGCGTGCCGACCGGCACCGGGTTGCCGCGGTCATCCGCGATGCGGCATTCGCGGAACGGCGCCGGCAGGCCGCAGGAGCCCGAGCCCACCATCCCATCCGCTTCCAGCGGCATGACCAGCCCGACGCCGATCTCCGTCATGCCGAACGCCGGCCGTATGGGGCTGCGGTATCGCCGCTCCATGGCGGCGTGCTCGTCGGGGCGGTGCGGATAGATGTTCATGCGCTTCAGGGCGTTGCGCGCGTCTTCCGGCCTCGCGGGAGCCCGGTGGTAATAGGCCTCCCGGAAGAGACAATAGTTGATGCCGTAGGTCCTGACGATATCGCTGAACCGGGAAGCGCTGATCTGCGGGCTCACGTACAGGGTTGCGCGATGGAAGAACGCCATCAGCAGCAGCCATTGGGGCGTCATGTAGAAGAATGGATTGTCTGCGAGAATGTTCCGGTAGGCCAGGCCGTCCACTTCCGCGTAGACCTTGGCGCATGTCAGCCAGTAGCGTTGCGTGAGCAGGCAGCCCTTCGGGAAACCGGTGGTGCCGGACGTGTACTGGATGTTCAGCAGGGTATCCAATCCGGGCTCGCGCGCGATGTCCGGAACGCTTCGCGGGCCATGCAGCAGGGCGTCCCAGGACAGATGGTTCTGGACGTCGCCTCCGGTCACCAGGATGCGCTCGTTCAGCTCCGGTATCGCATCGGGCATGCTGCGGTAGGCCGAAAGGCCGCTCAGGTCCGTGATGAGGTAGCGCGCCTCGCTGTCTTCCAATACATAGTGCAGCTCGCGCCCGGTATAGCGCGTATTGATCGGGATCATCACGGCGCCCAAGCGCGCCAGGGCGAGCCAGGCGAGCGGCATCGCGGAGATATTGGGCAGCATGACGGCCACATGCGTGCTTGCGCCGACGCCCAGATCCTGCAGGCCCGCCGCGACGCGGTTCACGGATGCGGCCAGCTCCGCATAGCCGATGCTGTCGTCGCTGGCGAAGAAGCACCAGGCGCGTGCATCGGGCGCGTCCCGGGCCGCGCCTTCCAGGAGGGCCCAGATGTTGGAGGGCAAGGGGCGCGCTTCAATGCTGCGCGCTCGTTCCCGCATGGCTTTCGGAATGCCATCCGTTCCTGTCGAGGCCTCGGATGCGATACCTTCAGGCATAATTCTTACTCCAGAATCAAATTGAGAATGGTCTTTCGGCGGTCCAATGAACTCGCAAACGATTACGCCCCGACAGATTGAAGCGTTCAAGGCCATCATGGACACGGGCCTGGTGACCGCGGCGGCCGAGCGCATGCACGTCTCGCAGCCCGCCGTGAGCAAGCTGCTTGCAAGCCTTGAACATGCCATGGGCCTGACACTGTTCGTCCGGGTGAAAAAGCGCTTGCAGCCGACGGCCGAAGCAACCTTGCTGTACCGCGAGGTCGATAAGGTTTTCGTGGGCCTTCAGCAGGTGGCCGGATTGGCGCGCGAGATCAAGGGATTGCGTTCCGGAGAGATGAGCATCGCGTCGCTCTCGACGCTCGGCCATGAGCACGTTCCCCGTCTGGTCGCGCAATTCTTCAAGGCCAAGCCGGACGTCAATATCGATTTGTACATAACCAGCGCCGACAATGTCGTCGAGCTCGCCATCGCGCAAAAGATAGACCTGGGCATCACGAGCGTGCTGGTCGATCATCCCGCCGTCAGCACCGAGCCCCTCTGTACCGCGCATGCGGTGTGCGTCATGCCCAACGACCATCCCCTCGCGGCGAAATCCGTCCTCGCCCCGCGCGACCTTCAAGGGGAGAGGTTCATATCGTTCATGCAGGGCAGCCGCATCCGGCATGCGATAGACACCATCTTTGAACGAAGAAATATCGGGCGCAAGACCACGGCACAGGCTTTCGCCTCCCAATCCGCCTGTTCGTTGGTCGCCAACGGATTCGGCATTTCCATCGTGGATCCGTTCACCGCGCAGGAATATGCGCAGCGAGGCATGTTGGCCGTGCGGCCGTTCCGGCCCGCCGTGACCTATCATTTCCATATGCTCTTTCCCAGGTTCCGCCACCGGTCTTTGCTGACGAATGAATTCAGCCGGCAGCTTGCATTGACGATACAAGCCCCAGACTTCGGTTAGCCGTCCGCCGTTACTCTTCCATTTCAATACCGGCTTCTTGCGCCACCTTGCGCCACATCGCCAGGTCTTTGGCCAGGAATTCCCGCAGTTCTTCCGGGGTGCTTTCATCCGCCTCGAAACCCATGCGCGCAAAGCTGTCTGTCGTCTCCTCGAGGCGCACTGTTTCGATCAGGGCGGCATTGAGTTTGCGCACCACGTGATCGGGCGCGCGGGGCGGCAGCATGATCGCGTAATAGGAACTGGTGTCAAAGCCCGCATAGCCCGACTCGTGGATCGTGGGGACCTCGGGCAGCAGCGACGAACGCTCCATGGACGTGACGGCCAGCGCGCGCAGCTTTCCGCTCCGGATGTGAGGCGCGGAAGTGGCAATCTGGTCGAAGTAGACGTCCACCTGACCGCCCAGCAGATCCGTCAATGCCGGCCCGGCGCCTTTGTAGGGAACGTGCAGCATCTTTATGTCAGCGTAGGACTGGAACATCTCCCCCGTCAGATGGTTGGAGCTCCCCACGCCGACCGACGCCATGGTCAGGGTCTTGGGATCTTTTTTTGCGATGTCCACGAGGTCTTGCAGAGTCTTTGCCGGGACGCTCGGGTGGGTCACCAGGACTAGTGGAATCTTGGCCACGAGCATGACAGGCGTGAAGTCCTTCAATGGATCGTAGGGCACGTCCTTGGGGCGGACCGCGCTGGAAACCGTCAGCGGCCCCGAAGAGCCCATCAGCAGCGTATAGCCGTTGGCCGGCGCCTCCGACACATGCCTGCTTCCGATCGTGCCATTCGCGCCGCCTTTGTTGTCGACGATGACGGGCGTTCCCAGGACACGGCTCAGTCCCTTGGCCAAAATGCGTCCCATGGTGTCGGTGCCTCCCCCTGTGGGCCAGGGCACGACTAGCGTGATGGGCCGGTCGGGATAGTCGGCGAGAGCGGCCGGCGGCTGCGCGGCGAAGAGGGTCGCGGCAAGCGTCAATAAAATCAGGGTGCGGCGTTTCATAGCGTCTCCTTGTCGTTGCACTTGATCAACCGGACGTGGCGGCGGAACGCCGACGCACGACCCGTGTGTGAAGGGTCTGATGCTTGAGGAGATTATGTTTTTGCGTGATAAGTCGGTCAAATCATATTATTTATATACTTGATAACATCATGGAATGATTTCTTGGGGAATGTCTGCAGGCGCCGCCGATGCTGCCGGTCGACCGGCGCGGCGAGCATGGCGAGTCGAAGCCCCTTCATTGCATCGCAGGCATCCCATTTGCTGGCTGATCGCCTCTGACCATGCACACTTGAAGAGGCAGTTATGATCGACACGGACAAGCCGCAAGGCCGGCGGGGCGGGGCGCCAAGCCGGCCCGACGCCAAGGAGCGCCATGACGGGCGCGCAAGCGCGGGGGCGGACGACCGGCCGCGCTGGGAGGACGAGCTGCTGGGGAGTTTGCTGCAGAATCCCTCGCCCGAGGGCGACGGCAGCCGGGAGGAAAAAGGAATCGTCCCCGGGAAGAAACGGGGCTGAAGGAGGACACCATGCTACTGGAAGGATCTTGTCATTGCGGCGCCGTGCAGTTCGCGGTCCAGAGCGTCAATCCCTACCCTTACCAGCGCTGCTATTGCTCCATCTGCCGCAAGACGCAAGGCGGCGGTGGGTATTCCATCAATCTCAGCGCCGACGCGCGTACGATGAAATTGACGGGCGCGGAGCACATTTCCATTTACCATGCGCTGCTGTCACAGCCGGGCAGCGATGAGCGGCGGGAGAGCAGCGCCGAGCGCCATTTCTGCAGCCGTTGCGGCAGCGCCCTGTGGCTGTTCAGCCCTGAATGGCCCGATCTCATCCACCCCTTCGCATCGGCCATGGACACCGCCCTGCCCAGGCCGCCGGAACACACGCATGTTTTCCTGGATTCCAAGGCGTCGTGGGTCGAGATCGAGGCGCATCCTTCGGATCAGATGTTCAAGGGCTATCCGGAAGAATCGATTGCCCAATGGCATGATAGGCTAGGGCTGGATAAGCAATAAATGGAGATCACGATGACGATGGACAACCATACCAGGCGCGCCCCGGCCGTTTTGGCCGCGCTGTTGCTGGCGGGCGTCTTCATGGCGGGCGCCGCGCATGCGCAGCTGCCGCCGGCGCAGACGGCCAACGGCATCCAGTATGTGACCGGCGGCTTCGGCCAGGAGGAATCCAGCGCGTTCAAGCAGGCGCGGTCCAGTTATGCGCTGGCCCTGACCTTCGCCGTCAGCGGCGACGGCGGATCGTCGCCGTACGCGGGCGACGTGCAAGTGCACGTGCGCAACGCGCAGGGCGGCACGGTGCTGAATGCGACGTCGACCGGCCCTTATTTCCTGACGAATCTGCAGCCGGGAAGCTATCGGCTCGACGTGACTTACGAAGGCGTCACGCAATCCAGGGAAGTGGCCATAAAACAGGGCAAGGCGACGGATCTCAAGTTCACCTGGAAGCGGCCGGCCGCCGGTCCGGACTGAAGAAAGCGTTGCCGGCGCTGCCTGCCGGGCTATTCACGAGCCTCGCGGCTATTTGGCCGTCGCGGCGGTTGCCTGCGCCCGCGCCGCGCGCTCTTTTTCCACGCGTTCCGTGACATCCCGGGCCATGGCCACCGACCCGATCGCGGCGCCGGCGCCGTCCTTGACGAGGGCGAAGGTCATTTCGACATAAAGCTTGCGCCCGTCTTTGTGCGCGGCGCGCGTCAGTGTCGGCCGCCCGTGCAGCTTCGTGGCGCCGCCGGAGATGGCGGCGTGGTAGCCGGCCCAGTGCGCCCCGCGCAGGTGCGCGGGAATGATCAGGTCCAGGCTGACGCCCAGGGCCTCGGCCGCGGTGTAGCCGAACAGTTCGGCGGCGGCGCGGTTCCAGCGCACGATCCTGCCGTCGCGGTCGGCGTAGATGAGCGCATCGCAGACTTGCTCGATGATCCATTCCGCTAGCAAGGCAGGCTCGTTCATGGCGTGTTTCCGGGAGATTGATGGCAAGGCGGCGCGCACGGGGCGCGGCATGCTTTTCATTGTGCTCCCGCGCGCCGCCGACCGTCAAACCGCGGGCCCGCGCCGCGGCGGCGGGATGCCTGGAAATCCAATACCTTATGGGTATGGGTGGCGACTTAATCCATATTAGACCTGCCGCGCGCCGGTATCTATACTCGAGCGGAAATCGTCAACACCCTCATGAGCCGAATCGCAATGCAAGCCACCGTAGTCGAAGTCGCCACCCATATCCTCGATATTCCCACGATCCGCCCTCACAAGCTGTCGGTCGCCGTCATGGAGCACCAGAGCATGGTGCTGGTCCGCATCAAGACGTCCGACGGCATCGAAGGCATCGGCGAGGCGACCACGATAGGCGGCCTGAATTACGGCGCCGAAAGCCCCGAGAGCATCAAGGTGAATATCGACAACTACATCGCGCCGCTGCTGATCGGCCAGCCCGCCTACAATCCGGGCATGCTGGCCCTGCGGGTCGCCAAGGCGGTCAAGAGCAATCATTTCGCCAAGAGCGCGGTTGAAACGGCTTTGTACGACGCCCTGGGCAAGCGGCTGGGCGTTCCCGTGGCCGCGCTGCTGGGTGGGGCGGTGCGCAAAGAGCTGGAGGTGGCCTGGACGCTGGCCAGCGGCGATACGCACAAGGACATCGCGGAAGCCCAGGAAATGCTGGACACCAGGCGCCACAACATCTTCAAGCTGAAGGTCGGGCTACGGCCTTTCAAGGAAGACCTCCGGCACATCGCGGCCATCAAGAAAGCGGTGGGAGACGACGTCAGCGTGCGCATCGACGTCAACCAGGGCTGGTCCGAATGCCAGGCCTTGCGGGCGCTGCGCCCCTTGGCCGACGCGGGCGTGGATCTGGTCGAACAGCCCATACACGAGAAGAACCACGCCGGGCTGGGGCGCTTGAGCGGCTTGGGCATACTGCCCATCATGGCCGACGAGGCCTTGAAGGGCCGGGAAGACGGCTTCGCGCTGGCGGCCGCGCGCGGCGCCGACGTGTTCGCCATCAAGATCGAGCAGGCCGGCGGCTTGCGGGGCGCGCAGGACCTCATGGGCATCGCCCAGGCCGCCGACATCGCGCTGTATGGCGGCACCATGCTGGAAGGGCCGGTGTCGACGATGGCCGCGGCGCATCTGTTCTCGACCGTGGGCAGGCTGGAATGGGGCACCGAGCTTTTCGGGCCCTTGCTCATGAAGGACGATATCCTGGCGGAGCCCCTGGACTACAGCGATTTCACGCTGAAGCTGCCCCAGGGGCCGGGCCTGGGCATCGTGCTGGACGAAGACAAGGTCCGCCACTATGCGCGTGGCTGACGCTCGAAGGGGGATCAGCCCGCCGCGGGCTCCGATCCCACAAAGGACAGCAGCGCGTCGTTGAATGCGGCGGCGGCTTCGATGTTCGACAAATGGGACGCGGTCAGGTCCACGCGCCTTGCGCCCGGGATGCGGCCGGCCATGAAATCGGCGTCGGCCGTCGTCGTGACGGGGTCCCGGCTGCCGGCGATGATCAGCGTGGGCGCCTTGATGTGCTGGATGTGGTCGCGCAGATCGGCGTGGGCCAGGGCTTCGCAGCAGGACGCATAGCCTTCCGGGTCCGCGGCGCCCAACGCCTGCAGCAGGGGCGCGACGGCATCGGCATGGGCTTGCGCGTAGTCCGGCGTGAACCAGCGCGATGCCGCGCCTTCGGCGACCGGCCGCATGCCCTGGGCGCGTACCGTGGCGGCGCGATCCAGCCAGGCTTGCTCGGTGCCGATACGGGCCGCGGTGTTCGCCAGCGCCAGGTGAGTGAAGCGTTCAGGCGCATGGATGCCCAGCCATTGGCCGATGAGCCCGCCCATCGAAATGCCGCAGAAGGCGGCCTGGCGGATGTCCAGCCGGTCAAGCAGATTCAGGACGTCGGTGCCGAGTTGCGCCAGCGAATACGGGCCGCGCGGCTTGGCGGACCGCCCATGGCCCCGGGTATCGTACCGGAGCAGCCGGAAGCGTTCGCCCAGCGCTTCCTGGGGCGACCACATGTCAAGGGACGTTCCCAATGAATTCGAGAGCACCAGCACTGGAGCCCCCGGTTTGCCGCTAAGCGAGTAGTGGATGTCTTCTTGGTCGATGCGAATGATGCTCATTGAGTGATGGCGGGCCGCCGCGGCCCGCGCTTGCTTGAGTTAGATGGCGGATGGATGCCGGCACAAGGGCGTAACGCTGATGTCCATGTAAGGGAACAGGGGCAGGCCGCTCAGCAGCTCGTGCAATTCTTCATTGCTGCCCACGTCGAAAATGCTGACGTTCTTGTATTCGCCGACCACCCGCCAGATATGGGGCCACTTGCCGGATCGCTGCAGCGCCTGGGAATATTCCTTTTCCCTGGCCTTGATCTCGGCGGCGGTGCCGGCCGGCATGTCTTGCGGGAGATTGACGGTCATTTGAACCATGAAAAGCATAGTGTATTCCCTTTGATCGAAGCCGGCTTCAGTCCACCGAAATCCCGGTCTCTGCAATGATTTTCTTCCATTTGGCCGTTTCCTGCGCCATGTAGCTTGCCAGCTCCCGCGGCGTGCTGCCGATCTTCTCGGCGCCTATCGTCGCGAAGATCTGTTTGACGCGGTCGGTTTCCATGGCCTTGAGCATGGCGGCGTTCAGTTTCTCGATGATGGGCGCGGGCGTGCCCGCCGGCGCGAACGTGGCGAACCACGGGGTGAGCTCGTAGCCCGGCATGCCGCTTTCATCGACCGTGGGCAGGTCGGGCAGGGTGGAAGAGCGCTTTTTGGTCGTGATCGCCAAAGCTTTCAGCTTGCCGGATTCTATATAAGGCTTGGCCGAGGTGATGCTGTCGAACATGTAGTCGACCTGGCCGCCCATGAGGTCGGACACGGCGGGGCCGCTGCCCTTGTAGGGAATGTGCAGCATGTCCAGCTGGCCCGTATAGGTGAACAGCGCCCCGGCAAGGTGGATCGACGTGCCCACGCCCGCCGAGGCGTAGGTGTAGTGCCCGGGCTTCTCCTTGGCCTGGCGGATCACGTCCGCAAGCGAGTTGACGTCGCTGCGCGTCGCCTGGGTGACCAGGATGTTGGGCACCGCCGCCAGCAGCGATATCGGCTCGAAGTCCTTGATGGGATCGTAGCTCAGGTTCTTGTACAGGAACGGGTTCACGGCCATGCCGTTCGCGGCGATCATGATGGTGTAGCCGTCGGGCCTGGCCTTGGTCACATAGCTTGCGCCGATGTTGCCGCCGGCGCCCGGCTTGTTTTCCACGACGATGCTTTGCCCCAGGTCCTTGCTCATGGTTTCGCTCAGCACGCGCGCGATGGCGTCCATGGCCCCGCCGGGGGGGAACGGGACGATCCATGAGATCGAGCGTTCGGGATAGCTGTCCGCGCTGGACGCCGCGGCGTGGGGGACGGCTGCAAGGGCGATGGAAATGGCCCCGATGATGGTCGCAAGGCGGTTCTGCTTCACGATGAGCTCCTGTGGTATTCGCTTGTGGTTGCGCGGCATTCGGGGACGCTCGCATTCAGGCTGAATGCTCGATGCGCACGCCCGGCATCGCATTGGATGTGACGATTATCGGGTTGCGGCCATGGCTTGTCTAAGACTATATTTGTTCCTATCGATACTTATAAGGTATGGGAAATGGAGCTCAGGCAGATCCGGTACTTTCAGCGGGTTGCGGCCGAACTCAGCTTCACCCGCGCGGCCAAGGCCTTGCACATGGCGCAGCCGCCGCTCAGCCGGCAGATCAAGATGCTGGAGGAGGAAATCGGGGTCGAGCTGTTCGAACGCGCCGGGCGCGGCATCCGGCTGACGGAGGCGGGCCGCTATTTTCTGGACCAGACCGACCTGATGACGCGCAAGCTGTCGGAGACCATACAGGCCACGCAAAGAATCGGCCGCCAGGAAAAGCGCCGCTTCGGGGTGGGTTTCGTTCCGTCGGTGCTTTATGGCTATATGCCGGGTTTCATCCGCCGCCTGCGCAAGCTGGATCCCAATGTGGAAATCAGCCTGGCCGAGATGATCACTCTCCAGCAGTTCGAGGCCTTGAAAACCGGCCGCATAGACATCGGGATCGGGCGCATTCTGCTGACCGACCCGGAAATAGAACGCCTGGTGCTATGGGACGAGCGCCTGATCGCCGCGGTGCCGCGCGAAAGCGGCCTGGCGGCGCGCGCCGCCTTGACGGTCGAGGACATGCTGCCCGAGACGCTCATTCTTTATCCGGCCCGCCCCAGGCCGAGCTATGCCGATCACGTGCTCGATATTTTCCGACGCGGGGGCGCGTCGCCGAGCCGGGTAAAGGAAGTGAATGAACTGCAGACCGCGCTGGGCCTGGTGGCCGCGGGCGTTGGCCTGGCGGTGGTGCCGGAGTCGGTGCACGGGCTGTTCCGGGACGAGGTGGCGTATGTGCCCATCGATGAGCGGGGCTTTTCGTCGCCGGTGATGCTTAGCTGGCGCAAGAACGATCAGTCGGAGTTCTTGCGGGCGACGCTGGCCTTGGCGCATGGGGTCGGGCCCGTGGACGAGGACCGCTAAGGACGCCGCCCCTCATAGGCATTCTGCAGCAGCTGCCGCAGCGGCTGCGGCTCCACCGGCCGCGGGTTCCAGTACGGATTGGCCAGCGCGATATCGGCCGCCCGGTCGAGATCCTCCTCCCGCATGCCCAGTTCCTTCAGCGACGTGGGCGCGCCAAGGCCGGCGGCCAGGTCGAACAGGCCTGTGGCGGCCGGCGTGTCCGCGCGCCCCAGCGCCGCCTGAATCGCGACCATCGCCTCCGGCGCGGCGGGCGTGTTGTAGGCCATGGCGTGAGGCAGAATGACCGTGTGCGTTTCCGCATGGGGAAGATCGAAACTGCCGCCCAGCGTGTGGCAGAGCTTGTGATGCAAGGCCATGCCCACATTGCCCAGCACCGTTCCGCACAGCCAGGCCCCGTACAGCGCCTGACGGCGGCCCGCGCCGTCGCCCGCATCGGCGCGAATGGCCGGCAGCCCGCGCGCCACGGCGCGGATGCCTTCTTGCGCCATGAGATTCATGATCGGGTTGGCGTCCTGCGCGTACAGGCCTTCGGCCGCGTGCGCGATGGCATTCAGGCCGCTGGTGACGCTGATGGACACCGGCAGCTCGTGGGTCAGGTCGGGGTCATAGATGACGCTGCGAGGCAGCACGCGCGGATCGCGGCCGGTGCGTTTCAGGCCGCCTTCCGTGATGCCGTAGATGGGCGTCATTTCCGAACCGGCATAGGTCGTGGGCACGGCCAGGATGGGCAGGCCGGTTTCCCGCGCGATGGCTTTCGCCAGGCCAACGGTCGAGCCCCCGCCGATGGAGACCAGGCCGTCGGCGTTCAAGGCCCGTACCCGCGCCAGCGCGGCGTCGACGGTTTCCACCGGCACGTGCATGCGGGCCGCGTCGAAGATGCCCGCCGCCGCGGCGCCCAGCAGGCCCGCCGCGATTTCCGCCTGATCGCGCTGCGGCCGGGTGCTGAGCACCAGGGCTTTTTCGATGCCCAGGCCGCGGGCTTCTTCGCCCAGGCTTTGCAGGCTGCCCGATCCGAAGAGCACGCGCTGGGCGTGGCTGGTGTAAACGAAATTCTTCATGGCCTTCAGTCGAAAAATGGCGTGTCGGACGATAGGGCGGTCGGATGGGGCGGTTCTATTGCTGGCCGATTTTCTTGTCGGCGATCAGGCGGCCCCAGCGCTGGGACTCGCTGCTGACCAGGGCGTTCATTTGCTCCGGGCCGCCCGCCACCACTTCGAAGCCGCCTTCGTTCAGCCTGGCCGAGATCGCCGGGGTCTTCAAGGTTGCGTTGACGTCGTCGCTCAGGCGCTTCAGGACGGCCGCGGGCGTTTGGGCGGGCGCGATCATGCCGACCCAGGAATAGATTTCGAAATCCTTGAAGGTCTCGGCGATGGCGGGGACGTCGGGCAATTGCGCGGCGCGCGCTTTCGACGTCACCCCCAAGGCGCGCAGCTTGCCCGCCTGGACGTGGGGCAGGACCAGGGGCAGGCTGGCGATCATGGAATCCACATGGGCGCCCATCAGGTCCGTCATGGCCGGGCCGCCGCCTTTGTACGGCGTATGCAGGGCGCTGGTGCCGGCCGTTTCGTGGAAGAGTTCGGCGGCCAGGTGATTGGAGCTGCCCGCGCCGACCGAGGCATAGGACACCGTGTCGGGGGTTTTTGCCGCGTTGATGTAGTCCTGCAGGGTCTTGTGGGGCGAAGTGGCCGGCACGACCAGCACCATGGGCGAGCGCACCATGTAGGACACGCCGGTCAAGTCCTTCGAGGGCGAATAAGCCAGGTTCGGGTAGATGTGGGCTTCGGTCGCGTACGAATCGAACACCATGCCGACGCGGTAGCCGTCGGGCTGCGCTTTGGCGACGGTGCCGGTGCCGATGGTGCCTCCCGCGCCGGCGCGATTTTCGACGATGACGGTCTGCTTCAGCCGGTCGCCCAGCGCTTCCTGCACTTGGCGCGCCACATTGTCGACCGTGCCGCCGGGTGCGAAGGGCACGACCACGACGACTTGTTTAGAGGGATAGTCCTGCGCCATGGCGCCGGCCCCGCAGGCCAGGGCCAGGCCGGCGGCGGTGGCCTGGAGCAGCCGAAGGGAAAGCTTGTTGAAGAGGATTGCGGACATGGAGTGCCTCCGGGCGAGTGCGACGGCGCCGCCGATGAGATGCCGGGCGGCTTGTCTATTTTTGTGAATTTTGCGAAGATGAAAACAGTCTGTAGTCTAATGTCCAGCATATTGGCGGCACAATCGGGCCTGAGCGCAAAATGCTTTTGCGGGTTACGCATAAATGGAAACAGAAAAATTCTCCGAGCACATGTCGGTGTTCGTGCAGGTCGCCCAGGCCCGCAGCTTTTCGGCGGTGGCGCGCAGCAAAGGCATGGCCGCGTCCTCGGTGTCGCGCCAGATCGACGCGCTCGAAGCCGAATTGGGCGTGTGCCTGTTCACCCGGTCCACGCGGGCGCTGGTCTTGACCGACGCCGGGGAGCTGCTGTTCGAGCGCGCGGTGAAAATCCTGCAGGACATGGCCGATGCGCGCGACGAGCTCATCTCGCTGGAACGGAACGTGTCGGGCGTGCTGCGCGTCAGCTGCCTGCCCGCGTTCGGGCGCAGGCACGTCGTGCCGCATCTTGCGGCCCTTTTCGACAAATATCCCAGGCTGTGCGTCGAGCTGGAACTCACGGAAAGCATCGTGGACCCCGTCGTGGACCGCGTGGACGCCGTCTTGAGGGTGGGGCAGCAACCCGACAGCTCCCTGATCAGCCAGACCATCGCCGCCCAGCGCTACGTCATCTGCGCCTCGCCCGACTACCTGCTGCGGCACGGAACGCCCGCCACGGTGCGGGACCTGAACCACCACCGCCTGATAGACCGGGGCCACAGAACCAGCATGCGAGGCTGGCGCGAACTCTTCAGCAAGGACCAGGTCGGCGAGCAGGCCTTTGCGTTTCAATGCAATGACTGCGATTCGCGCCGCCAGGCCGTGCTGCAAGGCCTGGGTATCGGGCTGGTGCCCGACTGGTCCATCGGCGAAGACATCGGGGCGGGCAGAGTGGTCGAGCTCCAGCTGGACGACTTGCTGCCCCAGCCGGAGACCGGCGTCTATCTACTGCGCGCGCTGCCGCGCGCCAGCCTCAAGCTGCGGGCGTTCTCCGACCACCTGATCCGCCACATCGGCAGCCCGCCGATATGGCAGCGGGCAATGGAGCGGGCGCGTCCAAAGCGCCCGGACCGGCGTCCGGAGCCGGGCTCCGTGCGCGGCCCGGCCTCTTCCATCGCCGCTATTTAGGGCGCTTGCCCGAACGGTTGTCGACCGGCGGCGCGCCCGGCGTGGCGCGGCCGGGGTCGGCGGCGTCCTCGGGCTCGATTCCCGGCGGGAAATTCACTTTCGTGGTGGGCGAGTTGGGGTCCACCGGCGCGTTCATCCAGGAGCGGTGCCCGCCCTGAATGGATTCCTTCACCTTTGCGTGTTCCTTCTCGGTGGTTTCCTTCTCGAACGAGGATCGGCGGGTCTCCGTGGACCGGTCGCTTTTCGTTTTGTCGGTGGGATGGTTCATGGCATGGCTCTCGTCGGTATGGTGGAGCCGCGCAGCAAGCGGCGTACCTCAAGGTTTTCCCTAAAGCGTGGCGCATTCCGTCCTCTGGCGCGGAAACTGGCCCCATTGAAAACGCGCCCTTGGACCTATGTCCGTCCGATAGCCCGATGCTATGTTGGCCCCGACCAGTAAAGAGAGAGCGGTGCGCGCCCGGCGCGGCATCCATGTACAAGGGGAAAAACATGCGCAATATCAAGAAGAGCATCGCGTTTGCCGCGGTGTCGTGCCTGGTGTCATTGGCGGGCGCGGGCGGCGCCGTCGCCCAGGAACAGCCGAAGCACGGCGGGACCCTGGTGCTGGGCGCGTATCAGGCGCCCAGGCACTTGAACGGCGCGGTGCAGTCCGGCATGGCGACGGCCTTGCCCAGCACGCAGCTGTTCGCCAGCTTGCTGCGCTTCAACGACAAGTGGGAACCCCAGCCCTATCTGGCCGAATCCTGGAAATGGTCGGAGGACGGCAAGGCGCTGACCGTGAAGCTGCGCGGCAATGCGGTTTTCCATGACGGCAAACCCATCACGTCCGAAGACGTGGCGTTCTCGATCATGGCGAACAAGGCCAACCACCCTTTCCAGGCCATGTTCAGCGCCGTGGAAAGCGTGGAGACGCCTGATCCGCATACCGCGGTGTTCAAGCTGTCGCAGCCTCATCCCGCGCTGTTGATCGCGCTGTCGCCGGCCTTGTCGCCCATTCTTCCCAAGCATATCTACGGCGACGGCGCCGATCTGAAATCGCACCCGCGCAACGCCAAAGACGTGGTCGGCTCCGGCCCGTTCAAGCTCAAGGAATTCGTACCGGGCAAAGAGGTCGTGCTGGAACGCTTCGACAAATTCTTCCTGGAAGGCAAGCCGTATCTGGACCGCGTCGTCATCCAGATCAATCCGGAAGACACGACGCTGCTGATCGGCCTGGAACGCGGCGACCTGCAAATGCTGCCGTTCGCGGGCGACCCGACGGTATTGCGGCGCGCGCAGAGCAACAAAGACATCGTCATGCTGAACAAGGGCTACGAAGGCATAGGCGCCGAGTCCTGGCTGGCGATCAACACGGCGCGCAAGCCGCTGGACGACAAGCGCGTCCGCCAGGCGATCGCCTATGCGCTGGACAAGAATTTCATCTCCAAGGCGCTGACCGCGGGCTTTGCCAAGCAGGCCGTCGGACCCATCATCAGTTCCAGCCCCTTCGCCGACCCGAGCTCGAATCCATACAAGCTGAATCTGGAAAAGGCCAAGCAGCTGCTCGACGAAGCGGGCCTGAAGCCCGGCGCGAACGGCGAGCGCTTCAAGATGACGATAGACATCCTGCCCGGCACCGTCGCCCTGAGCAAGAACGTGGCGGAATACGCCCGTACCCAGCTCAAGAAGATAGGCGTGGCGGCGGACCTGCGCACCTCGGCGGATTTCCCCTCGTGGGCGAAGACCATGGCCAACCACGATTTCGACATGTCGACCGACATCGTCTGGAACTGGGGCGACCCCGTCATCGGCGTGCATCGCACCTATCTGTCGTCCAACATCCGCCCCATCGTGTGGACCAACACGCAGTCCTACCGCAACGACAAGGTGGACAAGGTGCTGGAACAGGCGGCCGTGGAGCAGAACCAGGACAAGCGCAAGGCGCTCTATGGCGAGTTCCAGCGCATGGTGAACGAAGACGTGCCCATCGTCTACATCGCGGAAGTCCCCTACCACACGCTGGTCAGGAAGAACGTCGGCAACCCGCCCGCCAGCATCTGGGGGCCGCTGTCGCCGCTCGACGAGGTCTACCTGAAGTAAAACGGACGGATTCCCGATGTTGCGCTACGTTTTGAAACGGCTCGCTTATGCCGCCATCCTGCTGCTGGCTGTTCTCACGCTGAACTTCCTGCTCATCCACGTCTCGCCGGGCGACCCGGTCGAGACGCTGGCGGGCAGCATGGGCGGGATGACGGAGGAATTGCGGGAACAGCTGCGGCGGCAGTTCGGGCTCGACCGTCCGTTCATCGTGCAGCTGGGCATCTACCTGGGCAAGGTGCTGCAGGGCGATCTGGGGCAGTCATACTATTTCAACGCCTCCGTCGCTTCGCTGATCTGGGAAAGGGTGCCGGCCACGCTGCTGCTGGTCGTGGTGTCGGTGCTGCTGGCGTTCTTCGTCGGCACGCTGCTGGGGGCGCTGGCCGCGCGCCGCCCCAACGGCCTGCTGTCGCAGTCGGTCACCATCCTGTCCATCGTGGGCTATTCCGCGCCGGTGTTCTGGACCGGCATCGTGCTGATCATCCTGTTCGCGTCCGTGTGGCCCATCTTCCCGGTGTCGGACATGCGCACCGCGGGCGCGGATTCGCAAGGCTGGGCCGGCATGCTCGACGTGCTGGAACACCTAGTGCTGCCCGCGTTCACCCTGGCTTTCGTCTATCTGGCGCAGTACAGCCGGCTGGCGCGCGCCAGCATGATGGAAACGCTTTCCTCCGACTACATCCGCACGGCGCGGGCCAAAGGCCTATCCGAAGGCGTGGTGCTGTACAAGCACGCCCTGCGCAATGCCGTGCTGCCGGTGGTCACCATGCTGGGCATGCAGTTCGGCAACGTGCTGGCCGGCGCGATCCTGGTCGAAACGGTTTTCAACTGGCCCGGCCTGGGCCGGCTGGCGTTCGATTCGGTGCTGCGCCGTGACTACCCGACCCTGCTGGGCATTCTGTTTTTTGCATCGCTGATGGTGGTGGTGATGAATCAGCTCACCGACGTCGCCTATCGCATCATCGACCCGAGGATCAAGACATCATGACCGGCTCCTCGCTCACGACATCCCAAGAAACTCAAACCGTTCCGCAGCCCAGGCCGGCCAAGCCGCCGGGCCAGTGGCGCGAGGCGTTGCGGGTATTCTGCCGCAATCCTTCCGCGGTCTTCGGCTTCCTGCTGCTGCTGGCCATCGTCTGCATCACGATTTTCGGGCCCATGGTCATGGAGGCCGATCCCTTCGACATGGTCGGGCCGCCCATGGAGGCGCCCGGGTCCGAATTCGGGCTGCTGGGCACCGATTATCTGGGGCGCGATCTGCTCACGGGGCTGGTCTACGGCGGGCGCGCCACCTTGCTGGTGGGCGTCGTCGCCGCGATCCTGTCGGTGGTCATCGGCATCGTGGTGGGCGCGCTGGCGGGCTATTACGGCGGCTGGATCGACGAAGCCCTGATGCGCATCACCGAGTTCTTCCAGGTCCTGCCGACCCTGCTGTTCGCCATGGTGCTGGTCACGCTTTTCTCGCCGACGCTGTGGACGATCTCGATCGCCATCGGCATCGTCAGCTGGACGGGCACGGCGCGCTTGGCGCGCGGCGAGTTCCTGCGCCTGAAGCAGCTGGACTACATCCTGGCCGAGCGCGTCGTCGGCGCGGGGAACGGGCGGCTCATCTGGAAGGTCATCCTGCCCAATGCGATGGCGCCGCTGATCGTGTCCGCGACGCTGGCGATCGGCACGGCCATTCTGTTCGAGGCGGGGCTTTCCTTCCTGGGCCTGGGAGACCCGAACATGATGAGCTGGGGCTTGATGATCGGCAACAACCGTTCGTACATCCTGGTGGCCTGGTGGGCGGTCACCCTGCCGGGCATCGCCATTTTCTTGACGGTGCTGGCGGTCAGCCTGATCGGCGACGGGCTGAACGACGCCCTGAACCCACGCTTGCGGGAGCGGACATGAGCGCGGTGCTTTCCGTCAAGGGCCTGGCCGTGGAACTGGCGACCCGGCGCGCCACCGCCTACATCCTCAACGACATCAGCTTCGACGTCGGGCCGGGCGAAACCGTTTGCCTGGTCGGGGAATCGGGCTGCGGCAAAAGCATGACGGCGCTGGCCATCATGCGCTTGATCCCGGAGCCCGGGCGCATCAGCGCCGGCTCGGTGTCGCTGCGCGGAACCGATCTGGTCCAGGCGGATGTCTCGCAGATGCGCCGCATTCGCGGCAACAAGATCTCCATGATTTTCCAGGAGCCCATGACCGCCCTGAATCCGGTCTACACCGTCGGCGACCAGATTTGCGAGCCCTTGCGCCTGCACCAGGGACTGGGCCGCGAAGAGGCCCGGCAGAAAGCGCTGGAGATCCTGCAGTCGGTGGGCATACCCGCGCCCGACCGGCGCATCGACAACTATCCACACGAGATGTCCGGCGGCATGAGGCAGCGCGTCATGATCGCCATGGCGCTGGCCTGCGATCCGGACGTCCTGATCGCCGACGAACCCACCACCGCGCTCGACGTGACGGTGCAGGCCCAGATCTTCGACCTGCTGCGCGAGCAGCAGCAGCGGCGCGGCACGGCCATCATCATGATCACCCACGACATGGGCGCGGTGGCCGAGATGTCCGACCGGGTCGTCGTCATGTATGGCGGGCGCGTGGTCGAGGAAGGCATGACCGCCGAGATCCTGGCGGCGCCGCGCCACCCTTACACGCAAGGCCTGATCGCCTGTCTGCCCGAATTGGACCCGGCGCCGTCCGACCATCGTCCGGATCTGCCGGAGATTCCCGGCATCGTGCCCTCCATATGGAATCGCGGCGCGGGCTGTCCTTTCGCCGACCGCTGCGCCCACGTCATGGCGCAATGCCGCAAGGCGTTTCCGCCGTCTTTCCAGATGGGGCCCACCCAGAAAGTGGCCTGCTGGCTGTACGAGGACCAGTCATGAGCGAATCTCAAACCCGGCGTGCGCGATCCGGAACGGGGCCGGAGACCGGCCCGGCCTTGCTGTCGGTGCGCGACCTCAAGGTGCATTTTCCGATAGGCAGGCGCGGGCCGGGCGGCGTGCGTGACAAGGTCCACGCCGTCGACGGCGTGAGCTTCGAGATCCACCGCGGGCGCACCATGGCGATCGTCGGCGAGTCGGGGTCGGGCAAGACCACCACCGCCTTGTCCATCATGCGGCTGGCGCCCGTGACCGCCGGCACCATCGGCTTCAACGGCGTGGACCTCACCGCCCTGGAAGGCGACGCCTTGCGCCGCCAGCGCAGGCATTTCCAGCTGGTCTTCCAGGACCCGTACTCGTCGCTGAACCCGCGGCAGCGCGCCGGCGAAATCGTCCGCATGCCGCTGATGCTGATGGGCATAGGCACGCCGGCCGAACAGCGCGAGAAAGTGAACGAGCTCTTCCGCCTCGTCGGGCTGCGCGAGGACCAGCAGGCGCTGTTCCCGCATCAGTTCTCGGGAGGGCAACGCCAGCGCCTGAACATTGCCCGCGCGCTGGCCACCGACCCGCAGCTCGTGGTGTGCGACGAACCCGTATCGGCGCTCGACATCGCCATCCGCGCGCAGATCCTCAATCTGTTGCGCCGCATACAGCGCGAGCGCGGGCAGTCCTTCCTGTTCATCAGCCACGACATGGCGGTGGTCGAACATATTTGCGACGACATCGCCGTCATGTATCTGGGGCAGATCGTCGAACAGGGGCCGCGCAACACCTTCTTTTCCCGGCCGCTGCATCCGTACAGCGTCGCCTTGATGTCGGCGGTGCCGACGGTCAGCGGCGGCCGCGAGAAAGCGGCGCAGCGCATCAGGCTGAGCGGCGATCCGCCCAGCCCCATCAACCCTCCCCAGGGCTGCAGATTCGCCGGGCGCTGCCCCGCCACGCAGGCGATATGCGAACAGTCGGCGCCGGCGCTGCGCGAGGTGGCGCCGGGGCATAAAGTGGCCTGCCATTTCGTCGAGGTCGAAGGCGGGCGGATCACCGCGCCCCTGGATGGGCGCCGGGCATATGGAAACTTGGAGCGAACGGCATGAACGAGCAGACGGAACACCAGGACATCACGATCTATCGGGCGGGCAAGATCCTGACGATGAACCCGGCGCAGCCCGAGGCGACGCACGTGGCGGTCCGCGGCGGCCGGATCCTGGCGGTCGGCACGGAACAGCAGGCCTCGGCGTGGGGGGCGGGGCGGCGCGATGACCGCTATGCCGGAAAAGTGCTGATGCCGGGGCTGGTGGAAGGGCACTGCCATCTGCACGAAGGCGTCGTCTGGCTGTACGTCTATGTCGGCTTCTATGACCGCCGCGGCCCGGACGGCAAGGTCTGGCGCGGGCTGAAGACCATAGATGAAGTGGTGGAGCGCCTGCGGGAAGCGCAGCGCGGGCTGGAAGCCGGCCGGCACCTGATCGGCTGGGGCTTCGACCCCATCTATTTCGGCACGCGGCGCATGTCGGTGCAGGACCTGGACAAGGTATCCGGCGAGCGCGCGGTGGTCGTCATGCATGCCAGCATGCACTTGATGAACGTGAACAGCAAGGCCCTGGGCATGGCGGGCATAGACCGGGACACCGACATCGAGGGCATTTCCCGCTTCGAGAACGGCGAGCCCACGGGCGAGCTCTGCGAGTTCGCCGCGATGTTCCCGGTGACGCGCATGATCGGCAATCCCTTCCGCATGCTGGGCCAGAGCCCCGAATGCCTGGGGATGTTCGGCCGGGTGGCGCAAGTGGCCGGCGTCACGACCGCGACCGACCTGGTCAATGAACTGCACGACGAGGGCATCGCCTCGCTGGCGGCCACCACGCGGGCGGCCGATTACCCGCTGCGCATCGTGCCGGCGGCCTCGGGCATGCTTTTCGGCCGCGATACCGAAGCCTGCATGGCCAAGCTGGAACTGCTCAAGCAGCACAACCACGACAAGATGCGGCTGGGCATCGTGAAGCTCGTGGTCGACGGCTCCATCCAGGGCTTCACCGCCCGGTTGCTCTGGCCGGGCTATTACAACGGCGCGCCCAACGGCATTTGGGTGACCGCGCCCGACGACCTGCGCCACATCGTCGAGCAGTACCACTGCGCGGGGATACAGCTGCACATCCATACCAACGGCGACGAAGCCACCGAGGTGGCGCTGGACGCCCTGGAGCGCGCGCTCAGCCTGCACCCCCGCTTCGACCACCGGCACACGCTGCAGCATTGCCAGATGGCTTCCCCGGCGCAGTTCCGGCGCATCGCCAAGCTGGGCTTGTGCGTGAACCTGTTCGCCAATCATATTTTCTACTGGGGCGACGCCCATTTCGAGATGACCATGGGGCCGGACCGCGCCCACCGGATGAACGCATGCGCGACGGCCGAACGGATGGGGGTGCCCTTCGCAATCCACTCCGACGCCCCCATCACGCCCATCGGCCCCTTGTTCACCGCCTGGTGCGCGGTGAACCGCCGCAGCGCCTCGGGCCGCGTGCTGGGCGAGAGCGAGCGCATCGGCGTGGCCGCCGCGCTGCGCGCCATCACCCTGGGCGCCGCCTATACGCTGCACATGGACGACCGCATCGGCTCGATCGAAGTCGGCAAGTTCGCCGACTTCTGCGTGCTGGGCGGCGATCCCAGCCAGGCCGAGCCGGACGCGCTCAAGGATGTCGCGATCGAGGGCACCATGGTCGGCGGCCATGCTTTCGACGCGCCGGGCAGGGGCTGAGGCCGCCGTGGCGGCGCGCATTCCCCTGATCGTCCTCGGAGGCTTCCTGGGGGCGGGCAAGACCACCCTGCTGAATCACCTGCTGAGCCAGGCCGATCGGCGGGTGGCGGTCATGGTCAATGACTTCGGCCCCATCGATGTGGACGCCTCGCTGGTCGCCTCCCACGACGGCGAGACCCTGAGCCTGACGAACGGCTGCATCTGCTGTTCCATCGGGTCCGGCCTCGACGCCGCGTTGATCCGCGTGCTGGAGCGCAAGCCCGCGCCCGAGCTGATCGTCATCGAGGCCAGCGGCGTGTCCGACCCGGGCCGCATCGCGCAGGTGGGCCTGTCCGACCCGATGCTGCAGCTGGAGGCCGTGGTGGTCATGGCCGACGCCGGGCGCATCGTCGCGCAGCTGGACGACCCTCTGATGGGCGATACGGTGGCGCGGCAGATCCGGGCGGCGAGCCTGGTGGTGATGAACAAGGCGGATCTCCTGGGGCCCGGCGAGGCGGAAAGCGTGGAGGCCGAGCTGCGCGCGCGGTATGGGGCGCTGCCGTTCTTGCGGTCCAGCTTCGGCCGCGTGCCGCTGGAGCGCATCCTGGCGCATGGCCCCGGCGGCCATGCGCCTGACGGCGATGCGCACCATCATGAGGATCCGGATCATCCATTCGAGGGCGGGGTATGGTCCGCGCCCGGCATGCTGAACGCGGACCGGCTGATCGCCGCGCTCAAGGGCCTGCCCGCCGACGTGATACGGGTCAAGGGCCGGGTGGTGACCGATCGCCATGGCTCCGCCGTCGTTCAGCTGGCCGGGGGCAGGGTGCGCATCGAGAAAGCGCCCGCCGCGGCGGAGGCGCCTCGCAACGAGCTGGTTTACATCGGTCTGCGGGGGCGCGGCATAGGCGCGGCCGTCTCCGCGGCGCTGGATGCCTTGGCGGCGGAATCCCGAGCGGGGTGACAAGGGGCCGACCCTTGCGGGCCTGGTTCCTTCTTGGCCCTCCTCGATTGCGCCCGACGTCAGCGTTCGGCGAAGGGCTGCGGGTCTATGGGCATGCGGCCGCCTTGCAGCTGGGCGGCAAGCAAGGCCGCGCTGCCGCAAGCCAGGGTGAAGCCCAACGCGCCATGGCCGATGTTCAGCCACAGATTGCCGGCAGCCTTGCTGCGCCCGATCACCGGCTTGCCGTCGGGGGTGGCGGGCCGCTCGCCCGACCAGACGGCGGCGGCGTCCACGGGCAGGGCCGGGAAGGTCTCTTGGACCTGGCTCTTCAATTGCCCGATGCGCCGCGGGCTCAAGGCGCCGGGATCCGCGCCGATGTCGACCATGGCGGCGATGCGCAGCACCGGGCCGATGGGAGCGTACACGATGCGCCGTTCGTAGTCGGTGACGCTGATGTCGGGGACGGCCGCGCCGAGGTCCGGGCCGCGGGGCACGCTCAGGCTATAGCCTTTCAGCCCGTACAGCATGGCGTCGCCGCCCTGGCGACGCAGCAGCTTGCGCGCGCCCAGGCCATTGGCCAGCACGAAGTGGTCGGCTTCGATCGCTTCCCCATCGGCAAGCTCCGCCGCCACGATCCGGTTCTTGCGCCGCCGCAGGCCCGCCACCATGGCGTGCTTGCGCAGCCGGGCCTGGGGATGCCGCTCCAGCGCTGCGTAGAGCGCCTTGGTGAACAGATGGCAGTCGCCCACTTCCTCGCCGGGTGTATAGACGCAGCCCGCGAGCGCCTGGCCCAGGCCGGCAAGCGCGGGTTCCAGGTCCACCGATTCCCGGCGGTCCAGGACTTTTTGCCGGGCGCCATGAGCGGCCTGGTATTCGACCAGCTTGCGCGCCTTGTCCAGCAATTCGGGGCTGCGGTAGGCGATCAGCTTGCCGTTGGACCGATGGTGGAATTCCAGCGGGGTATCGTCCAGCCATTGGTGCAGGGTGTCGCGGCTCAGGTAGGACAGCGTCAGCATGGCCGCGGTAGTCTGCCTGGCGGTCGCGCCGCCGCAATGGCGCAGAAAGCTCAGGCACCAGCGCCATTGCTGCGGATCCATGCGGGGGCGAAAGCGTAGCGGCGAACGGCGGTCCAGCAGCCACTTCGGCAGGTTGGGCAGGACGCCGGGTTCCGCCAGCGGCGCGACATAGCTGTAGCTGAGCTGGCCGCCGTTGGCGTAGCTGGCGCCCAGGCCCGGGCCGTCGCCGGATTCGAGCAGGGTGACTTTCATGCCCTGGCGGGCGAGCTGCCAGGCGGTGGCGGTGCCGATGACCCCGGCGCCCACAATACATACGTGCATGGTTGCATGGACCGAAACGTGGATGACGCCTGATTCTCACACGGCCGACGGGCCCGGCGCCAATAGCTGTTTGCGAGGCGCCCATGCCGTTTGGCTATGGCCCATGGGGCGCCGCGCTATCCCGCATAGGACAGGGCCGCAAGCGCGCGGCACAGGCGGCGCAGCTGGTCGATGAACAGCAGGTCGATCTCGCGCCGGGGCACGGAACCGTGGGTGATGACGTTGATGGGAACCGGAATCGGGGGATCCAGGGGCCGCAGCACGTTGCCGGGCCGCAGCATGGCGCGCGCGGTGATGGCGTCCACGACGGTGTCCCCGCAGCCCGCTTGCGCGAG
Organism: Parapusillimonas granuli; assembly: GCF_013416525.1. GTDB lineage: Bacteria > Pseudomonadota > Gammaproteobacteria > Burkholderiales > Burkholderiaceae_B > Parapusillimonas > Parapusillimonas granuli. Next base: position 115,140 of record NZ_JACCEM010000008.1, on the reverse strand, counting down.
CGCGCAGGCGACGTAATGGGTCTGCACCTGTATGTTGGGCCGCATGCCCAGGCCCGCGCTGCTCAGCGCGTCGTCCAGCAAGGCGCCCGCGCGGTCGTGCATGTCCAGCATGATCAGTTCGCGCGACGCCAGTTCTTCCAGGCTGATGGCCTTTCCCGCGCAGTCGGCGCTTTCGCCGGCGCTCAGGCAGACCAGTTCCGTCTGGCCCACCGGTGTCTTGTCCATGCCAGGATGGTCGGCGGCGTCGAAGGTGACCGCGAGATCGAGTTCCCGCACGTGCAGCCGTTCGACCAGTTCGGCGCTGTGGTAGGTATGGACGTCGAAGACGACGCCGGGCTGCCGTTCCCGGCTGTGGCGTATGGCCTGCGGCAGCAGCCCCAGCCCGATGGCGGGCGCGCACCCGACGCGCAAATGCCCCTGCGGATGGCGCTTGATGTTCTCGGCGAGCCGGCGCACCGACGCCATGTCCTGGTTGAGCCGGGCGATGTGGGGCGTCAGGATGTCGAGCTCCGGCGTGGCATGCAGCCGGCCCTTGATGCGCCGGAACAGGGAGAAGCCCAGCTGGGCTTCGGCATGCGCCAGGATCTTGCTGGCGGCGGGCTGCGTGATGTGCAGCAGATTGGCGGCCTGCGTCAGCGAGCCCGTGCGCAGGACGGCGTTGATGAGTTCGATGTGTCGTAGCCGCAAGTGTTTCCCCCGTCCGGATCGCCTTTGGCTCACAACATACACATTTTCCGTGGATTTTGTATTAGAATATACTAAATTAGATAGATCTAAATCAAGAGAATGACCCAGGAACCAGATGCCAAGCGCTTCATGCAGGAAGGCGCCGAGAAAGCCACGGCGCTGCTGCGCACGGTCGGCAACCAGCATCGCCTGCTGGTGCTGTGCCTATTGATCGAACATGGCGAGCTCAGCGTGAGCGCCTTGCTGGAACAGGTCGACCTCAGCCAGTCGGCGCTGTCCCAGCATCTGGCCAAGATGCGCGACGAAGGGCTGGTCACGTACCGCCGCGAAGCGCAAACCCTGCACTACCGCATCGCCAATCCCGATGTGGAAAAGCTGGTCGGCACGCTCAAAAGCATTTTCTGTCCTTGATACCTTGCAGGAAAAAAGCAACATGACCATACAAACCATCACTCCGGAAGCGGCGCGGCAACTGCTCGACCACGGCGCCGTCCTGGTCGATATCCGCAGCGTGAGTGAATACGCGCGGGAACGCATCGAACAGGCCTGCCACATCCCCATGGAACGGCTGACCCAGGCGGAATTGCCCCGCGCCCCGGCGCTGGTCTTTCTTTGCCGTTCGGGCAATCGCACCCGCATGAACGCGCGCACGCTGGGCGCCTGTGTGTCCTGCGAGGCCTATGTCATGGAAGGCGGGCTGGACGGCTGGAAAAAGGCCGGGCTGCCCGTCGTCCGCGATCCCGCCCAGCCCATGGAGCTTTCCCGCCAGACGCAGATCGCGGCGGGCAGCCTGGTGCTGGCGGGGGTGCTGCTCGGCGCGTTCGTCGCGCCGGGGTTTTACGTGCTGGCGGGCTTCGTCGGGGCGGGGATGATCGTCGCGGGCGTGTCGGGGTTTTGCGGCATGGCGCGCCTTTTGATGAAAATGCCCTGGAACCGGCGGGCCATGCAGGCATAGCAAGGGCGGGGATACTTTCACTTCCACGGAGAAATCATGAAACTCAATACCAATATCGGCAGCATAGACCGCGGCTTGCGCATCGTGCTGGGCCTGGTGCTCATCGCTCTGGCGGCAACGGGCGTCGTCGGCTGGTGGGGCTGGCTGGGCGTCATCCCGCTGGCCACCGGCATTTTTCGCTTCTGCCCGGCCTACTCGATTCTAGGGGTCAGTTCCTGCCCCATGAAATCACGCAAATAGGCCGGTTGCGCAAAAAGCAGGAACGCTCTTGATCTGGATCATTGGATGATGTCGAGGGGTGCCTGAGCCAGGCACCCCTTGATCTAAGATAATCGGCAAGGCGATGGGTTCGCCACGCCACAAGGGGAGCCAATCACAATGGACAGAAGACGTTTTCTAGAAGCGGGCGCCCTGATGGCGGCTGTGGGCGTTTCCGGGCTGGCGGGCGCGGCGGCGCGCGCGCAGGGCAAAGGGGCGCGCATCGTCATTGCCGGGGCGGGCGCGGCGGGCCTGAGCCTGGCGGCGCGCTTTGCGCGCCAGCTGGACAACGCCAGCATCACCATCGTCGACGCCAAGAAGGAGCACCACTTCCAGCCCGGCCTGACGCTGGTCGGGGCCGGCATCTGGGCGCCTTCCCACATCACCGAAAGCAACGCCAGCTATATTCCGCAGGGGGTCAAGTGGGTACAAGAAGCCGTGGCGGAATTCGACCCCGACGGCAATCAGGTCGTAACCGCCGGCGGGCAGAAGATTCCGTATGACTTCCTCTTCGTGGCAACCGGCCTGAAGCTCGACTATGCCGCCATCCAGGGCATGAGCCCCGACCTGATCGGCCGCAACGGCATCGCCAGCATCTACGCGGGCCCGCAGGCGGCCCAGGCGTCGGCCGCCGCCATCGACCAGTTCATCGAAAAAGGCGGCGTCGGCCTGTTCATGCGTCCGGCCACCGAAATGAAGTGCGCCGGCGCGCCGCTCAAGATCACCTTCCTGGTCGACGACAAGGCACGCATCAAGGGCCGGCGCGATGCCATCAAGATGGTCTACAACGCGCACAACGACGCGGTGTTTTCGGTCGCACCGGTCAACCAGAAAGTGCGCACGCTCTTTGCCGAGCGCGACATCAGCGTGAACTACGGCCACGTGCTGCAGTCCATCGATCCCGGCGCCCGCAAGGCGGTATTCAAGACGGGCCAGGGCGAGGCCGCGCTGGACTACGATTTCCTTCACGTCGTGCCGCCCATGCGCGCGCCCGATGCCGTCCGCAACAGCCCGCTGCCCTGGCGGACGGGCGCTCTGGCGGCCGATGGCTGGGTGGAAGCCGACAAGGCGACGCTCCGGCATCCGCGCTATCCCAATGTGTTCTCGATCGGCGACGTCGCCGGCGTGCCCAGGGGCAAGACGGCCGCGAGCGTGAAGTGGCAGGTGCCGGTGGTGGTGGACAATCTCATCGCCGAACTGGGCGGCAAGCAGCCCGGCGCCGTCTACAACGGCTATACCTCCTGCCCCATGGTCACTCGCTATGGCAAGGCGATGCTGATCGAGTTCGATTATGACGGCAAGCTCGTGCAGTCTTTCCCTTTCATCGATCCGCTGGAAGAGCTCTGGATTTCCTGGCTGATCGACGAGAAAGGCCTGATCGGGGCATACCGGGCCATGTTGCGCGGCCGCGCCTGATTCCTCCAAGGAGACACCATGAACGATTTCAATCCGATCTCCCTGTGGTTCATCGCCTGGGAGACGCTTTCCGTCTGGTTCTGGCCGGTCATCATCGTGGCCTTGTTGCTGCTGCTCGGCGTCGTCACGGGCTTCCGCGCTTTGCGCCGTCACGGCAGGTCGGCGGGCCGGCCGCTTGCGGGAGCGATCATCGTGGCGCTGGCGGCGACATTCGTGGGCACTTGGGCGATGCCTTACCTGACGCACGCCGCGCCGTCGTCCCTGGGTTCTTTTCTGGACTGGCTGACGGCCTTCCTGCTGGCTTTGGCCATCGGCATGGCGGTGTTCGCGCTGGCGTTCTCGCTGATGGCGCGCCGTTGCGTGCGCAAGGGGCAGCGGGCCTGACGGCGCCCGGCCGGCGGCGGCTTCTGGCGTGGCGCCGCGGCCGCTGCGTGCCGCGAACGCGCCACGCAGCGGCCGCCTCGGCCTATTCCAGGCCCCGCCGCTTCGCAATCAGCTTGCGCTCCAGCACGTTGATATACCGCTGGATATCCTGCTGCGCGCCGCGATCCAGATCAACGAACGCGCAGCCGATGACGACCCGTTCCTTGCCGTTCGCCTGCGTTTCCGTGCGCGCCTGGACCACCTTGAGATTCACCGTGATCGAACCGACGTCCGGCAAGTCCAGCCGGCAGTTGGAATAGATCGTGCCCTTTCCGTGCGGAAAGTTGGCGGCATAGCTGACGATGCTCACCCCGCCCGCGCTGATGTCCTTCAGCTCCACCGTGACGTCCTTGTTGCCGTCCCAGCTGATGTCCCGGACGTCGAGCGTGACTTCCTTGTCCTGACCCGCGCTTTCCCGTGGGATCGTGCATTTCGCCGGATTGCTGGCCGGGACGTCGATACGGTAGTGCTCGCGCCGCTGAATGCGCTGCAGCCGTTCCGGAAAAGCCATGCGCAGGGCCGGGGCTCCCTCGTGCTCACAGGCGGTGATGTTCGTGGCGAAGAAACGTATCAGCACGCGTTCCAGGTTGGTTTCCAGCCTGATCTCGTCTTCGCCGGCGATCAGGCGCCGGTTGATGGCGTCGTTGCGGGTGGCGTCGATGATGGTGGCGTCGTCTTCGACCTTCAGGACGGTGGTGACGATGCCGACGGACGAGCCGGTGATCTGCAGGCGCAGCAATGCTTTGTTGCGCTCGATGGCGCGCAGGATGGAGCGGATCTCGAGCTTGGACGTGACGAGATAGCGTTCGTCGTCGAGCTCATCCTGGAACGGTTTGATATTGTTCGGCATCGTCTGTAACAAAAGGCTGGAAGCAAAGCTTCGTAAGTCTACTCGGTTTATGGTTTATTTTCTATGCCGCGGCGGGCGCGTCTTGCAGGCCGAAGAAGGCCGCCGCGTTGCCGTGATTGATGCGCCGCTTGTCGTCGTCCGCGAGCCAGGGGTTGTCGTTCACCAGCTTGCCTATCGATTGCTCGCCCAGCGGGAAGGGGTAGTCCGAACCGAGCATGATGCGGTCGCCGCCCATGACGTCGGCCAGCAGCCGCAGCGCGCCCTGGTCGAATACCGCGCTGTCCACATAGAAGCGCTTGACGTAGCTGGACGGCGGGTTCGGGCAGTCCTGCCGGACGATGTCGCGGCAGTGCCAGGCGTTGTCGACGCGGCCCAGCAGGAAGGCGAAGCTGCCGCCGCCATGGGCGAAGCACAGTTTCAGGGACGGCGGAATGCGCTCGAAGGCGCCCGAGAGAATCAGGGACAAAATGCCCAGCTGCGTTTCGGCGGGCATGGCGACCAGCCAGGGCAGCATCCACTTCTTCATGCGGCCGTCGGTCATCATGTCCCAGGGGTGGGCGAGAATGGGTATGCCTTCCTGCGCGCAATGGATCAGGAATTGCACCAGATGCTCGTCGTCCAGGTCCTTGGGCCCAAGGTGGTTGCCGATCTGTATGCCGACATGCCCGTCGTCGCGGGCCCGTGCGGCTTCCCGGCAGGCGAGGTCGAGGTCTTGCAGCGGCACCTGGGCCAGCGCCTTGAGCCGGCGCGGATCCGCCGCGCAATGCTCCAGGGCCAGGTCGTTCATGCGCGCCGCCCAGGCGGCCGCGCGCTGCGCGGGGAATTCGTAGCCGAACATGATCGGGGTGGCCGAAATGATCTGGACGTCTACGCCGTGCTTGTCCATTTCCTCCAGGCGCATGCCCGGGTCCCACAGCGCGCGGTAGACCGGCCGGAAAGGCCGGTCGCCTTTCATGATCTGGCCCGTCTCGCCGTTTTCGTCCACGGCCAGCCAGGGAGCGTTGTCCGGATCCAGGCCGGCGGCGTCCCGCCGCGAAATGGGCGGCAGGAAATGGGCGTGCATGTCGATCTTGCGCATGTCAGGCCGCCTTGCCCGGATGGCGCATGCCGCATTGGGGACAGAGGCGCTTTTCCTCGGATTCGTAGAAGGCGTTGAACAGGATGGGCAGGTCTTTGACGATGCTCTGCAACTGGGTCTCGACGCGATGGACCAGCCCGCCGCAGCCGCCGTCGGCTTCGCAATACCATTCGAAGCCGTCTTTCAGGCCTTCGGGGCGCTGGCGCTCTATGACCAGACAGACGCTGCCGGCTTCGGGCCTTTGGGGCGAATGCCGGACGTGGGGCGGCAGCAGGAAGATGTCGCCTTCCTTGAGGTCGACGCGTTCGCATTTGCCGTCCACCCAGAGCTTCAGGTAGGCGTTGCCGCGCATCTGGTAGAAGAATTCTTCGAGCGGGTCGTCGTGGTAGTCGGTGCGATGATTGGGCCCGCCGACGACGGTGACGATGAAATCGCTGTCCTGCCAGATCTGCTGGTTGCCGACGGGCGGCTTGAGCCGGTCGGCGTGATCGTCGATCCAGCGCTGGAAATTGAATGGCTTGCCGTAAGTGAGCATGGACGGTCTCCGTGGCGTTTCAGGCAGCGGGGGCGCCGGCGAGGGGGAAATAGGCGACGGCTTTCATTTCGATGAGCAGATGGGGATGGGGCAGTTGATGCACGGCGACGGTGGTGCGCGTGGGCCCGTCTTCGGAAAAGAACTCGGCATAGACCTCGTTGTAGCCGCCGAAGTCGTTCATGCTCACCAGGAAGGCGGAGATCTCGACCAGGTGCTCCAGCCCCGCGCCTTCGCTGGCCAGGATGTCGCGTATGTTCTCGATGACGGCGCGGGTCTGCGCGCGGATGTCGAGCGTGGCGGTGCCCATGGCGTCGGCCGACGCGCCGGCGATGGTGTTGTCGGCCCGGCGGGAGCTGGTTCCCGACACGTACAGGAAGTCGCCCGCGCGTTTGATATGCGGAAAACTTCCCCGCGGCTTGGCCTTGCCGCTCAGGGTCCGGGCTTGGGTGCTGGTGTTTTTCATGGCGGAATCAGATCCTGATGCTGATCGTGCTGATCTCGGAGTAGAAGTCCAGCGAGTACCGGCCGCCTTCGCGTCCGATGCCCGACATCTTCGTGCCGCCGAAAGGCGTGCGCAGGTCGCGCGCGAACCAGGCGTTGACCCATACGATGCCCGTGCGGATCTGGCCGGCGACGCGGTGCGCCCGGGAAAGCTGGGTCGTCCAGATGCTGGCGGCAAGCCCGTAGGCGCTGTCGTTCACGCGGGGGATGACTTCTTCCTCGGTGTCGAAGGGGGCGACGTGGCAGACCGGGCCGAAGATCTCTTCGCGCATGCAGCGCGCGGTGTCGGGCAGGCCGGCCATGATGGTGGGCTGTATGTAGGCGCCCTGGTCGCGCTCGTCGCCGAACACGGGGATGTCGCCGCCGCACAGGATGGCGGCGCCTTCCTCGCGCGCGAGCTGGTAGTACGAATGCACCTTGCCGCGGTGCTCCAGTGAAATCAGCGGCCCCATGTCGACGCCCGGGTCTTCCGGGCGGCCGACGACCAGGGCTTCGCAGCGGCGCTTGAGCGCTTCCACGAAGCGGTCGAAGATGGGACGTTCTATATAGACTCTTTCGGTGCACAGGCATACCTGGCCCGAATTGGTGAAGCTGGAACGCATGACGCCCGCGACGGCGGCGTCGAAGTCGGCGTCGGCGAAGACGACGGCCGCGTTCTTGCCGCCGAGCTCGAACGAGACTTCCTTCACGCCTTCGGCGGCCGCCTTCATGATGGCGGAGCCGGTGCGCGATTCGCCGGTGAAGGTGATGGCGTCTATGTTGGGATTGGTGCTCAGGTGCTCGCCCGCCGAACCCGGGCCGAAGCCGTGCACCAAGTTGAACACGCCATGCGGCAGCCCGGCCGCCTGGATCACTTCCGCCAGCAGGGTGGCGGAAGACGGCGTTTCTTCAGAGGGTTTGGCGACCACGCAGTTTCCCATGGCCAGCGCCGGCGCGACTTTCCAGGTGAGCAGCAGCAGCGGCAGGTTCCAGGGCGAGATCACGCCTATGGTGCCCAGCGGCTTGCGGCATACGTAGTTGAGCATTTTCGCGCCGTCGGGCAGCGTGCTTTCATAGAGCTCGCTGGACGCGGTCTTGATCAGGTCGGCGAACATGCGGAAATTGGCGATGCCGCGCGCCACGTCCAGGCTGCGCGCCTGGTGGACGGGCCGGCCGGTGTCCATGACTTCGGCCGCGACGAAGTCTTCGAAGCGCTGTTCTATGCCGTCGGCGATCCGGTGCAGCAGGGCCGACCTTTCCTGCACGGTGAGGGTTTTCCAGGGGCCTTGCGCCGCACGGTTGGCGGCTTCGACGGCGCGGCTGACCGTGGCCGCGTCGGCCTCGCAGACGCGGCCGATCAATTGCCCGTTGACCGGATTGATGTTGGGAAAACGGTGATGGGTCTCGACCCATTGGCCGTCGACGAAGCACCGGAGTAATGGGAGATCTGTCATGGCGTCGATTTCCGATGGGAGCGGGTGGCTTTATTCCACGGCCTTGACCATGTCTTCGATGACCTTCTTCGCATCGCCAAAGACCATCATGGTCTTGTCCATGTAGAAGAGCTCGTTGTCCAGGCCCGCATAGCCCGCCGCCATCGACCGCTTGTTCACGATGATGGTGCGCGCCTTGTAGGCTTCCAGAATGGGCATGCCGGCGATCGGCGACTTGGGATCGGTCTTGGCCGCGGGGTTGACCACGTCGTTCGCGCCCAGCACCAGAACGACGTCGGTCTGCGAGAACTCGCTGTTGATGTCGTCCATTTCGAACACCTGGTCGTAGGGGACCTCGGCCTCGGCCAGCAGCACGTTCATGTGGCCCGGCATGCGGCCGGCCACCGGGTGGATGGCGTACTTCACCGTCACCCCGTTTTCGGTCAGTTTTTCCGCCAGTTCCTTCAGTGCATGCTGCGCGCGCGCCACCGCCAGGCCGTAGCCGGGAACGATGGTGACCGACTCTGCGTTGCTGAGCAGGAAGGCGGCGTCGTCGGGGCTGCCGGACTTCACGTTGCGCTGGGCCTGCGCGCCGCTTGCCGCCGCGCCGGGTTCGGCCCCGAAGCCGCCGAGAATCACGTTGAAGAACGAGCGGTTCATGGCCTTGCACATGATGTACGACAGGATGGCGCCCGAGGACCCCACCAGCGAACCCGCGATGATCAGCATGGGGTTGTTGAGCGAGAAGCCGATGCCCGCCGCCGCCCACCCTGAATAGCTGTTGAGCATCGAAACGACCACGGGCATGTCGGCCCCGCCGATGGGGATGATGATGAGCACGCCCAGCACGAAGGCGATGGCGGTCATGATGATGAAGGGCAGCCAGGCTTGGGTGGCCATGAACCAGAAGCCGCAGGCCAGCATGGCCAGCGCCAGCAGCAGGTTGAGCATGTGCTGGCCGGAGAACACCACGGGCGCTCCCTGGAACAGGCGGAACTTGTACTTGCCCGACAGTTTCCCGAAGGCGATGACCGAGCCCGAGAACGTGATGGCGCCGACGAAGGTGCCGATGAAGAGTTCCAGGCGGTTGCCATAGGGAATGGGCGCGCCCGCCGCCGCGATGTTGAAGGCGTGCGGCTCGGCCACGACCGCGACGGCGATGGCCACGGCCGCCAGGCCGATCATGCTGTGCATGAAGGCCACGAGTTCGGGCATCTTGGTCATTTCGACCTTCTTGGCCATGATCGTGCCGGCCGTGCCGCCGACCAGCAGCCCGAGCAGCACCCAGCCCAGGCCGATGCCGGCTGTGCCCTGCTTGGCCAGGCTGACGATCAGGGCGGCCGTGGTGAGCACGGCGATGGCCATGCCCACCATGCCGAAGGCATTGCCCCGGCGCGAAGTGGTGGGGTGGGAAAGGCCTTTGAGCGCCTGGATGAAGCACACCGAGGCGATGAGGTAGAACAGCGTGACCAGGTCGTTCGAGATCATGACTGCCCTCCGGCCTTCTTGTCTTTCTTTTTGAACATTTCAAGCATGCGGCGCGTGACGAGGAAGCCGCCGAACACGTTCACGGCGGCCAGGGCGACCGCGAACACGCCCATGTAGCGGGCCAGGCCGCCTTCGGTGAGCGCGGCGGCGAGCATGGCGCCGACGATCACGATGGCGGAAATGGCGTTGGTCACGGCCATGAGCGGCGTATGCAGCGCCGGGGTCACGTTCCACACCACGTGGAAGCCCACGTAGATGGCCAATACGAAAATGATGAAATTGATGAGGGTGGGGCTGACCGCTTCCATCAGGCGCTCCTTAGGACTTTGCCGTCCGTGCAAACCAGGCAGGCGGCGATGATTTCGTCTTCATGCTGTATGGCGAGCCGCCCTTCGGAATCGGCGACCAGCTTCATGAAATCCAGGACGTTGCGAGCGTACAGGGCGGAGGCGTCGTGCGGAACCAGGGCGGGCAGGTTGGACAGCCCGACCAGGGTCACGCCGTGCTTTTGCACGACGCGGTCTTTTTCCGACAGCGGGCAGTTGCCGCCGCGCTCCACCGCCAGGTCCACGATGACGGAGCCCGGCTTCATGCCTTGCACGGTTTCGGCGCTGATGAGTTCGGGGGCCGGGCGCCCGGGGATGAGGGCCGTGCTGATGACGATGTCGGCCTGGCGGCAGCGTTCGGCGACCAGCTTGGACTGGCGCGCCATCCAGGCGGGCGGCATGGGCCGCGCGTAGCCCCCCGTGCCCTCGGCGATTTCGCGTTCTTCGTCGGTCTCGAACGGGACGTCGATGAACTTGGCGCCCAGGGATTCGATTTGTTCCTTGGCGGCGGGACGCACGTCGGATGCCTCGACCACGGCGCCCAGCCGCTTGGCGGTGGCGATGGCCTGAAGGCCGGCGACGCCCGCGCCCAGCACGACGGCGCGGGCCGCCTTGAGCGTGCCGGCGGCGGTCATCATCATGGGAAACAGGCGGCCATAGTGGTTGGCGGCCAGCAGCACCGCCTTGTAGCCGGCCAGGTTGGCCTGGGACGACAGGACGTCCAGGCTCTGGGCGCGGGTGATGCGGGGCGCGGCTTCGAGGGCGAAGGCGGTGACTCCGGCCTGGGCCAGGGCGGCCAAGCCTTCGCGGTTGAAGGGGTCCAGCATGCCGATCAGGACGGCGCCTTTTTTCATTTGGGCCAGTTCGGAGGCCTGGGGCGAACGGACTTTGAGGACCAGGTCGCTCGCCAACGCCTGGGCGGCATCCACGAGCTGCGCGCCGGCCTGTTCGTAGGCGGCGTCCGGAAAGAACGCCGACTCGCCGGCGCCGCGCTCGATGAGCACGGTATGCTTTGCCGAGACGTATTTCTTGACGGTCTCCGGTGTGGCGGCCACGCGCGTTTCGCCTGCCAGGCTTTCGCGTGGAATTCCTATCTGCATGTTGTCTCCCCTTGTCTGAGAATAGGGCGATTTATTGATTGGCGCAGACTACTATACCTGAACTGATCACGGTTCTTTGCAGTCCCACGCATGAAAATCCATTAGACTTTGGAACTGCTGCAGAGATTTGAGAGATGAAAATGGGACTTTTGACTTCTATCGTTTCCGCAATGGGGGAACGCAACCCCGAACTGGGCGCGCAGGCCCGCCTGCTGCCGGCGCTGATCGAGCAGGTGAACCGCTATCCCGGCGGCTTGTCCGGGCTGATCCGGAAGTTTCAGGAAGCCGGCCTGGGCGGGGTGGTGGCGTCATGGATACGAGAAGGCCGGAACGAGCCCATTTCGCCGGATCAGCTGCATGCCGTGCTGGGCGACGAAATCGTGAATGGTCTTGCCAGGTCCAGCGGCCTGGATGCCGGCGCGGTGCTGGCCAACCTGAGCATCATGCTTCCCAGCCTGGTCGACCAGGCCACGCCCGATGGCGAAGCCGGCCTGCTGCGCGTGCTTGGCGGCGTTACGGGCCTGTTCGGAGCGCAAAAAAGGGGCTAGGGCCTTTTACGTCAACAGGCCCCGGGCCCCGGACGGGGCCTCGCCTCTTCCATCACTTCCGGCTGGCTTCCAGGGCCTGGCCGAGGTCGGCCAGGATGTCGTCGATGTGTTCCAGTCCGATGGACAGGCGGATCATGTCTTCGCCCACGCCCGCCGCGGCGAGTTCTTCGGGGCTGAGCTGGCGGTGGGTGGTCGAGGCCGGATGGCAGGCCAGCGATTTGGCGTCGCCGATATTGACCAGCCGCAGGACGAGCTTGAGCGCATCGATGAAACGCGCGCCCGCGGCGCTGCCGCCCTTGATGCCGAAGGACAGGATGCTGGCCGGCTTGCCGCCCAGGTACTTTTGTGCCAGGCCGTGTTCGGGGTGGTCGGGCAGGCCCGCGTACTGGACCCACGATACGTTGTCGTGGCCTTGCAGGAAGTTCGCCACCTTGAGCGCGTTTTCGCAATGGCGCTCCATGCGCAGGGCGAGCGTTTCGATGCCCTGGAGCACCAGGAAGGCGTTGAACGGCGACAGCGCCGCGCCGGTGTTGCGCAGCGGCACGACGCGGCAGCGGCCGATGAAGGCGGCGGGGCCGAAGGCCTCGGTGTAGACGACGCCGTGGTAGGAGGGATCGGGCTCGTTCAGCATGGGGAAGCGCTGTTTGTGCTCGGCCCAGGGGAATTTGCCGGAATCCACGATGGCGCCGGCGATGGTCGTGCCGTGGCCGCCCATGTATTTGGTGAGCGCGTGCACGATGATGTCGGCGCCGTGTTCGAAGGGGCGGCACAGCGCGGGCGAGGCCACGGTGTTGTCGACGATCAGCGGCACGCCGTGGCGGTGGGCGGCGTCGGCGATGGCCTGGATGTCGACGATGTTGCCGGCGGGGTTGCCTATGGTTTCGCAGAACACGGCCTTGGTGTTTTCGTCGATCAAGGCTTCGAGGGCCGCGACGTCGTCATGCGGCGCGAACTTCACGGTGATGCCCTGGCGCGGAAAGGTATGCGCGAACAGGTTGTAGGTGCCGCCGTACAGCTTGGCCACTGAAACGATGTTGTCGCCGGCCTGCGCGATGGTCTGGATGGCGTAGGTGATGGCCGCCATGCCCGAGGCGACGACCAGCGCCGCGATGCCGCCTTCGAGCGCCGCGACGCGCTCTTCCAGCACGGCGTTGGTGGGATTCATGATGCGGGTATAAATATTGCCGGGGACTTTCAGATCGAACAGGTCCGCGCCGTGCTGCGTGCTGTCGAAGGCGTAGGACGTCGTCTGGTAGATGGGGACGGCGACGGACTTGGTGTTTGGATCGGGTTGGTATCCCGCATGGATGGCGAGCGTTTCGAATTTCATATGTATCGTCTTGTAAATGGTTGAAGGGCTGTCGTTGTACGTTGCTGCATGGTACCGGCGGCGGCCGGCCATGTTCAGACTATTGTGGGATTTCCATATTACCGCTGGGCATATGCATTCTTACCCGCGCCGAATGTTTACTGTTTGTAAACCGGAGCGCTTTAAATCGGCCTGATCGACTCTATATCCCTGGCGTCTTAGGTTAGCATTCTATGTATTCGCCCATACGTTGGCGCCTGGGGCTCTCCCGCGGTAGTTTAGAGGCCGGAAATGAAAGTTTGGTTGAAACGGGTACTCATCAGTCTCGTCGTGCTGTTCATCGCCACGCTCGTGGGCGCGGCGATTTTTCTTCTCACGTTCGACCCCAACGCCTATAAAAGCAAGCTGGAAGAAATCGTTTATAACCGCTATCAACGGACTTTGGCTATCAAGGGCGACCTGCAGCTGTCGCTGTTTCCCCGCATCGGCCTTTCCGTCCAGGACGTTTCCCTGTCCAATCGCGGCAGCACCGACACCTTCGCCTCCATAGACAGCGCCCGCTTCGCGGTGGCCATCTGGCCGCTGCTGTCGAATCGGCTGGTGGTCGACCACGTGGCCGTCACCGGCTTCAAGGCCTGGGTCAAGCGCGACGAGAACGGCCATTTCAATTTCCGCGACCTGATGGAGACACAGCCGGCGCTGGCGGCGCTGGCCGCGCCGGCGATCGCCGCGGCGGAATTGCCGGGCGTGGTCCCGGCCACCGACGCCATGCCTTCGAGCGAGGCGTCGGCCATCGGCAGCGTGCTGTTGGCGTCGTCCGGAAAGCCGGGCGCCGCCACCGACTTCCAGATCGACATCGCCGGGCTGGACTTGAAGAACGGCGAAATCCATCTGTATGACAACATCACCGGCTCGTCGGCCCGTATCGTCAAGCTCGACGTCAACACCGGCCGCATGACCTTCAACCAGGCCTTCGACGTGGCCTTGAAAGGCAATTTGCGGGGCGACTTCCCGGTCGCCAGCGCGAACATCGAAGCGCAGGCGCTGGTCAAGCTGAACCCCGATCAAAAAGCCTATTCCGCGCAAAAGCTGAATCTGCAGATCACCGGCAAGGTGGGCGCCTTCAGGGACGGTTCGGTCACGATGCGCGGCAACCTGGCATACAGCGCCTATTCGCAGATGTTCAGCGCCAGCGCGCTGGAACTCATCATGAAAGGCAACGTCGACGGCAAGACGCCGATCAAGGGCCTGGACACCACGCTGACGGTGCCGCAGCTCAAGGTCGACCGCAGCCAGGCCGAATTGCGTGTCGACAAGCTCGCCTACCGCGCCAAGGGCAGCCTGCCGAACGAGACCTTCGACATCGCTTTCGACGCGCCCAGCCTGTCCGTGTCGCCCGAGGCGGCGAAAGGCGAACCCATCAACGGCACGGTGAAGTTCGCAGGCAAGGACCAGACCTTGGGCGTCGCCCTGGGAATGAGCGGCATCGGCGGCAACGCCAGCAAGCTCAGCCTGAAGGAATTGAAGATCGACGGCGGGCTGAAGAAAGAGAAGCGGCTGGTCCAGTTGAAGATGACGTCGCCCGCCAACTGGGACGTTTTCGAGGAAAAAGGCGGCTTGTCGGCCATGAAAGGCGACATCCGCATCGAAGACGAGGCCCTGCCCGGCGGCAGCTTCGAATTCCCCTTCATCGGCAGCCTGCAGGCCGACCTGTACAAAGACGAATTGATCAGCGAAATCAACGCCATCCTGAGCGGCAGCAAGCTGGACTTCCGCGTCAAGGCGACCCAGCTCACGCAGCCGCGGGTCGATTTCAGCCTGGCGGCCGACAAGCTGGATTTCAATACGCTGTTTCCGCCGGTTCCGGCGCCCGCCGAAGCGGCGCCCCAGCCCGCCGAAGGCGGGCAGGCGGCCCAGCCCAAGGCGCCGGCCCCCGCGCCGGCCAAGCCGCCGCCCGCGCCCGCCCGCCCGCAGGCCATGGACCTGGCCATCCTCGATTCCGCCAATCTCAGCGGCACGATCAGCATCGGCGACCTGACGGTGCACGACCTGAAAGCCAGGCAATTCGCCGCGTCGCTGCGCGCCGCCGAAGGCAAGCTGACCATCAGCGGCATCCAGGCCGATCTCTATGAAGGCAAGCTGGCCGGCACGTTGACGGCCGATTCGCATAACGCGGTCGGCGTGGATCTGAGCCTGAGCGACATCGCCCTGGGGCCTTTCCTGCAGGACGCCATGAAAGAGAACCGGCTCACGGGGCGGGGAACGCTGAGCGCCAAGCTGCACAGCCAGGGAACGACGACCCCCGCGCTGGAAGCGGGGCTGACGGGCATGGTGCAGGCGCGGGTCCGCGACGGCGCGGTGCGCGGCATCAATGTGGCGCAGACGCTGCGCGAAGTCAACGACGTCGTGCGCAATGTGTTCAGCGCCCAGTTGCCCGAGGTCGCCACCCGCTTCGACGCCACCCGCCAGACGGACTTTACCGCGCTGGACGCGGACATCGATTTCCAGCAGGGCCAGGGCACGGTGAAAAAGCTTTCCGTGCAGTCGCCTTTGCTGAGGGTGACCCAGGGCACGCCTGCGAGCATCGACCTGGTGAACGACCAGCTGGACGTCCTGCTGAACGTGCGGGTGGTCAATACCAAGACGGGCCAGGACGGCAAAGAGCTTGCGGACCTCCAGAACGTCACCGTGCCGGTGCGTGTGTCGGGCGCGTTCAATGACCTGGGCTACCAGGTCCAATGGAAGGAGATCGGCAGCAAGGCGGTGAAGGAGGCGGTGAAAGAGGGGCTGATCGAGATGCTGAACAACAAGATCGGCATTCCCCAGCCGCCCCCGGCGCCGGCGGAAGAACCCGAGCCCGCAAGCCGCCGCCCCGACCCGGTGAAGAGCATAGGCGACGCCTTGAAAGGATTGTTAGGAAAATGACGAGTCCGCTGTATTTCCCCATTGCCGCCTGTGGCGCGGCAAGCCGCCCCGAAGCCGCCGGCTACGACAAGCGCTGGCTGATCATCGACGATCAGGGCGCCTGGGTTTCACAAGGCCACTGCGAGAAGCTCGCGGACATCCAGGTCGATCTGCGCCTGGGTTTTCTGGTGCTGCGCGCGCCCGGCATGCTGCGCCTGGACATCCCCCTGGACGTGATCGAGGACGACGACAGCGTGCGGACCCATGCGCAAATCGGGCGTCAGCGGGTCGACGTGGTGGACGAAGGCGAGGTCGCCGCGGCCTGGGTGAGCAACTTCCTGGGACGGCCGTGCCGGCTGGTCAAGATTCACCCGGATGCGGGCCGGGTGCTGTGGCCGGAGCTGTGAGCCTGCGGTATTTTGCCGTCAGGGCGGCGTGGTCCTCGGTATGCGCCGGGTCGACCACGATGCATTCGACCGGGCACACGACCTGGCATTGGGGCTCGTCGAAATGGCCCACGCATTCCGTGCAGCGCGACGGGTCGATTTCGTAGATTTCGGCGCCCATGTAGATGGCGGTGTTGGGGCATTGAGGCTCGCAGACGTCGCAGTTGATGCATTCCTCGGTGATATGCAGAGCCATGGTTTTTTCCTGCAAAGGTGAAACAAAGCAAAAGGCAAGGCGCCCCGCTCGTGGCAGGACGCCTTGCCAGTTTAGCGCGCGGGGGCGTTCGGCGAGCGATTATCCCTGCTGCTTGTGCTCTTGTTGCTCGCGCCGCGCCTTGGCCTTGCTGTGCAGCCAGCGCTCGACCGAGGGGAAGACGAACTTGCTGACGTCGCCGCCCAGGATCGCGATTTCACGGACGATGGTGCCCGAGATGAACTGGTACTGGTCGGAAGGCGTCATGAACAGGGTCTCGACTTCGGGCAGCAGATGCCGGTTCATGCCCGCCATCTGGAATTCGTACTCGAAATCGGACACCGCCCTGAGGCCCCGGACGATCACGCGGCCGTTCTGTTCGCGCACGAAGTCTTTCAGCAGGCCGGCAAAGCTCTTGACTTCCACATTGGGGTAGTGGCCCAGGACTTCCTGGGCGATTTCCACACGTTCATCGACGGTGAAAAAAGGCTTCTTCGCCTGGCTGTGGGCCACGCCCACCACCACGTGGTCGAACAGGCCGGCGGCGCGGCGCACCAAGTCTTCGTGGCCGCGGGTCAAAGGGTCGAATGTTCCGGGATAGACTGCAGTAATCATGCAAATTCCGATTTATTCAGTTAGGGTTCGTTGCCGGGCCGGCAGGAGGCTTACTGGTTTATTGGCGTGTCTTCGGGATTATTGACTGTTTTTTGCAATGCAGCAAATCGAAACAGATGGAAATGCACGTTTCCCGCCCTGGCGCGGCGCAAAGGCTCGAAGCCGTCCGGCGCCTCCAGGGGCGTTTCGGACTCAATATACAGCAAGCCGTCGGGGCTGAGAACCGAGGACAGCCGGCCCCGCAAGGCCTCCACCCAGCCTTGGCCGAAGGGCGGATCCAGCATGACGAGGTCGTAAGGCGCGTCGTTCATGCGCTCGAGAAACACCCGGGCGTCGCCCGCATGGATCCGCACTTGCAGCGCGTTCAGGCGATTGCGCAGCGCCCGCAAGGCGGCGACCGCCGGCGGGTGCGATTCCACCATCTGCACATGGCCCACGCCGCGCGAGGCGGCTTCGAAGCCCAGCGCTCCCGTGCCCGCGAAAAGATCCAGCACCCGCTTGCCCGAGAACTCGCCGCCCCAGAAATGATGCAGCCAGTTGAAGAGGGTTTCCCGGACGCGATCGGGGGTGGGGCGCAGGCCGGCCGCATCGATGACGGGGATGGGGGTTTTGCGGTAATCACCGCCTACAATACGTACTACATGTTTTTTCATGCGTGGCCGCGGACGTCTGGTTCGTCAAATATTCGGGTAGTGTAAAGCGTATGTTCAGTTTTTTTAAAAGAAAGAAGTCCCCAACCGCGCCGGACGCGGAGGCCGAAAAGAGCGTCGCCCCGGAGCAGGCGCCCGATCGCGCCGCCGCGGAATCCGAGCCGCTTCCCGAGCCCGGGCCCGCGGAGCCGCCGGTCGCCGGAGCGCCGTCCGCCGGAGCGCCGTCCTCCGCTGCGTTGAACAAGCCGGCGCCCTCCGAGCCCTTGCCCGGCGAGCCGGCGGTTGATCGGTCCGTGGCCGGCGCTCCGGCGGCCGGCGCTCCGGCTTTCGATGAGTCGGCGGCGATTGCGTCCGCCCCCCTGGCGCCCGCCGTGCCGAAGCCGCCGGCCCAACCGGCGCCCGTGCCCGCGCCGCCTTTGGCTGAAGAAGCGCCCGCTCCCTCTGCGGCCGAACGGACGGAGCCCGATGCGGCCCAGTCCGTCGCGCCGGCATCCGCGCCGGCCGCCAGGCAGTCCTGGCTGGCGCGGCTCAAGAAAGGCCTGTCCCGCACGGGGCAGAGCCTGGGCGGGCTGTTCGTCGGCGTCAAAGTCGATGAGTCGCTGTTCGAAGAGCTGGAGACGGCGCTCATCATGGCCGACGCCGGCATGGAGGCGACCGGCAAGCTCTTGACGGCGCTGCGCGCCCGCGTGCGCAAAGAGCGCCTGGAAGACGCCGCGCAGGTGAAGGCGGCGCTGCGCGACATCCTGGCCGACCATCTGGCGCCGCTGGAAAAACCATTCCCGCTCGGCCGGGCGAAGCCGCTGGTCATCATGATCGCCGGTGTCAACGGCGCGGGCAAGACCACGTCCATCGGCAAGCTCGCCAATCATTTCCAGGCCCAGGGGGCCAAGGTGCTCTTGGCCGCGGGCGACACGTTCCGCGCGGCCGCGCGCGAACAGCTGATGGAATGGGGCGCGCGCAACAATGTGACGGTGATCGCCCAGGAGGGCGGCGACCCCGCCGCCGTGGCCTTCGATGCGGTCAACGCGGGCCGCGCGCGCGTGGTGGACGTGGTGATGGTCGATACGGCCGGCCGCCTGCCCACCCAACTGCACCTAATGGAGGAACTCAAGAAAATCAAGCGCGTCATCGGCAAGGCCGACGGCGACGCGCCGCACGAGGTCCTGCTGGTGGTGGACGGCAACACCGGCCAGAACGCGATCGCCCAGATCCGCGCCTTCGATGCCGCCATCGATCTCACGGGCCTGGTGGTCACCAAGCTGGACGGCACCGCCAAGGGCGGCACGCTGGCGGCGGTGGCGGCCGGCAGCCAGGGGGTGCGGCCGATTCCGGTGTACTGGATCGGGGTCGGGGAGGGCCTGAACGACCTGCAGCCTTTCGTTGCCAGGGAGTTCGCGGCGGCGTTGCTGGGGGATTAGGGCCTGTGTCGACGGGTCCTAGGGCTTTACCCTCAGCCGCCCCGCCTTGCGCAGCCGGATGAACGCCGCCTGGGCCTGCTCCTTGCGCTGTTCCTGCTTGGCCGCCAGCCATCCCAGCGCGAACAAGCCGCCGGGGTGCGCCGAAGCCAGCTTGCCGTAGAAGCCCTGCGCCACATACAGATCATTCAGGTCTCCCAGCACCTGCTGCGCCGCCGTCAATGCCTCCTGCACTCGCTTGAGGCGTTTTTCCGAGAGCAGCGGCGCGGCGAAATCCAGGCAATAGCGCAGCCGCTTCACCTTTTTGCGCTGTTCGTGCTGAGCCTCCACCGACAGTCGCAGGAAATGCTCGCCGTCCGCACAAAGCCGGTCCAGCCAGCCGTTCAGGCGCCTGGCCAGCATGCGGGCCGGCTTGCCCGCCGCCGCATCTTGCGATGGCGGGTCTTCCAGGGTGACGAGCGGTTCGAGCAAAGCCAGCAGGCAAGCCTGGAACGCCGTGCCGGCGGCCAGGCGCCGGCCGGCGGCGCCGCGCCTGGCATGGCGGGCCGCCGGGGCCAGGTCCAAAGCGGGCATGCCGGCGTCCAGCAGGCGCGGCGTCACGGACAGGCGCAGGACGTCGGCATCGCGTTCCCGGCCCAGCAGGCTGAAAAACCCCTTCAGTTCCTGGAGGGAGGCCGGGTCCTCGATGGGCAGCCATTTGCTGAAAAAGCGCCGGCAGGAACGCAGCCGCCGGATGCCCACGCGCAGCTGGTGGACATAATCGACGTTCAGCGCGGAAGCGCCGGGCTGCTTGTCCACGCCGGCCAGGAAGCAGGCGTTGCGGATGATCTGGCTCAGGCACTCGCTTGCGCTCTGGCGGTAGATGGCCGCCATGGCCGGCTCGCCCTCGTAACGCGGGCGCTCGGCCCGCCTGGGTTTGAGCAGTTGCCGCGCTTCCGGCGCCGTCAGTTTCCGGGAAGCGGATTGCCTGCCGGGCTTGCGCGCCGCCGCTATCCGGGCCAGGGCGTCGCCGCGTTCGGCCTTGCTGCGCAGGTCCAGGACGAGGCCGTATTTTTCCAGCCAGTATTGTCCCAGCACGAAAATATTCCGTGCTTCGCCCGACAGCAGTTCCAGCTCCAGCTCGTGCACCGGCAGCGCCAGGCCGCCCGCGCGGATGGAGCCGCTGTCATAGGCGAGCTCGACCACGCCGGAGCCGGTGTCCAGCCGCAGCGTGATGCGCTCGACGTCGGTTTCGTAGCGCGTGGGCAAGCCGGTTCCGGCTTCGGACAGCAAACGCTCGACGGGCGTGCCGCGGTAGACCGACAGGTCGAGTTCGGGACCCGGGCGGCGGTGGTTGAGCTCCAGGCGGGAGAGCTCGTCCGGCCCGGGCGCTTTGATCGTCTGCACCCATTGCTCGCCTTCCAGGCGGAGCCGCAAGGCGATGCCGGCCTGCGCCAGCCGGCGGTCGTCGGTATCGAAGTAGCGGGCCCTCAGGCGCGTGGCGCTCGCTCCCGCGCGCAGCAGTTCGGCTTTCAGGGCTTCACGGCCGCCGGCCGGCACATGAAGTTTCAATTCGCGTTCGAGCATGGATGCACCCCTATGACTGAGACGCATCTTACCCGTTTCATCCGGATTCTTTGTGACAGGGCCGCCGCGGCGGCGATCAGAGCAGCGTCTTGCGCGCGCGGGTGATGACGACTTCCGCCACGATCACGATGGTGAAGATGAGGACCAGGATCAGGGCGACCTTGTCCCACTGGAAGAGATCCATGGCGCTGTTGAGCGCCATGCCGATGCCGCCCGCCCCGACCAGCCCCAGCACCGCCGACTCGCGGACGTTGATGTCCCAGCGCAGCAGCACGATGGACCAGAAGGCGGGCCGGATCTGCGGCCAATAGCCGTAGCCGATGATGGAGCCGGTGCCGGCCCCGGTGGCGGTCAAGGCCTCGATGGGGCCGGGATGCGCTTCCTCGATGGCTTCGCCCAGCAGCTTGCCCACGAAGCCGATGGAGCGGAATGCGATGGCCATGGTGCCGGCGAGCGGGCCCGGACCGAATACCGCGATGAAGAGCAGCGCCCAGACCAGCGAGTTGATGGAGCGGCTGGAAACCAGGATGAGCCGGGCCAGGAAGTTGACGGCCTTGTTGCGGGTGAGATTGGTCGCGGCCGCCAGGCCCACCGGCACCGCCATGATGACGGCCAGTATGGTGCCCAGCGTGGCCATGTGCAGGGTTTCGATCAGGGCCTTCTGGATGGCCCCGGGAAAGCTCGCCCACGACACCGGCCACATCCGATTGAGCAGGTCGGCCATTTGCGTGGGCGCGTCGTACAGGAATTCGGGGATGACGTCTATGCTGCGCAGCGACTGCACGATGGCCAGCACGAAAAGCAGGTACAGCGCGAAGCGCAGCAGGCGTTGGCCGGGCGTATACCGCTGCCAGCGGGTGTCGTAAGCCGTCGTCATGCGTCGTCCTCGAGGGGGCGGGGCGCGGCGCCGGATTGCCTGCGGCGGCGGAACAGGGCCGCGGGCGACATGTTGTCGAGCAGAATGGAGCGGACCACGCCGGCCAGCAATTCGCCCATCATGATGATGGCGATGATGCAGATGAGTATCGTGCAGACGAAGTCGTAGTCGAAGCGCTGGAAGGCGGAGAACAGCGTGCCGCCTATGCCCCCGGCGCCCACGATGCCCACCATGGTGGAATTGCGCAGGTTGGAGTCGAGCTGGTAAGTGGAGAACCCGACGAAACGGGCGAAGACCTGCGGCAGCACCGCGAAGATGATCACGTTGGCGAACGAGGCGCCCGTGGCGCGCACGGCTTCCACCTGCTTGAGGGAGATTTCTTCGATGGATTCCGTGAACAGCTTGCCGATGAAGCCGATGGAAGCGACCGTGAGCGCCAGAACGCCGGCCAGCGCGCCGAAGCCCACCGCCTTGACGAAGATGATGGCGACGATGACCGGGTGCAGCGCCCGGCAAAGCGAGATCACGGTGCGCGCGGGCCAGGTGGCCCACACCGGCATCAGGTTGCGCGCGCCCAGCAGGCTGAGCGGCAGCGACAGCAGGATGCCCAGCGTGCTGGCCAGCACGGCGATTTCCAGGCTTTCGGCAATGCCTTTCCAGAGCACGTCGAGCCTTTCGATGCTGGGCGGGAACATGCGCCCCAGGAACCTGGCACCGTGGCCCAGGCCGGCTTCGAAGCGGTCCCAGGAAAAACCCAGCTGCGATGCCGCGAAGACCGCATAGACCACCACCAGCAGCAGGCCGAGCTTGGCGCGCGGCGATAGCGCGAACGGCTGGATGTTCCGGTCCGGCGCGTTCATTCCAGCCACGATTCGCCCCCGTAGATCTGCTTGAGGACCTCGGTGTCGAGGTCTGCGGGCAGCCCGTCGTAGACGATGTGGCCGCCCGACATGCCGACGATGCGCGTCGCGTAGCGCTTGGCGAGTTCGACGTCGTGGATGTTGACGATGACCGGTATGCCGAAGGCCCGGCCCTGTTCGATCAGCAATTCCATGATTTCGACCGAGGTCTTTGGGTCGAGCGAGGAGGTGGGTTCGTCGGCCAGCAACAGCTGGGGCCTTTGCATCAGGGCGCGCGCAATGCCCACGCGCTGCCGCTGGCCGCCGGAAAGCGCGTCGGCCCGCTGGTTGGCGAAGCCGGCCAGCCCGACGGTTTCGAGCAGGCGGTAGGCGTACTGGATGTCGGAGGGCTCGAAGCGGCGCCGCCAGGCGTTGAACGCGGACGTATAGCCCAAGCGGCCCGTGAGCAGGTTTTCCATCACGGTCAGGCGCTCGACCAGGTTGTATTCCTGGAAGACCATGCCGATGCGCCGGCGCGCCTGCCGCAGGGCCGACCCCCGCACCTTGGCCAGATCGATGCGCTGGCCGTCGCCGTCGAGGATGATGGAGCCGGCGGTGGGTTCCACCAGCCGGTTCACGCAGCGCAGCAGCGTGCTCTTGCCCGTGCCGGACGGGCCGATGATGGCCGTGAGGCCCTCGCCGGCGACGTCCAGGTCGATGTGGCGGAGCACGGGCTGATTGGCTTTGTACTCCTTGACCAGTCCGGCGATATGAAGCGAAGCCCCCATGGTCGCCTTACTTCTTCTGGTTGGCTTTGTCGTATGCGGAGCGGGTGAAGCTTTCGCCCCCCGCCTTGGCCACGTCGCGCACGATGGCCCAGTCCTTCTGGTAGGTGACGGGATAGAAGCGGTCGGCGCCGTCGAAGGCTTCCTGCATTTCCTTGGGGAAGCGGTAGTCGTAGAAGCACTTGAGCATCTTGTCGCGGAAGGCGGGTTCCAGGTCGTAGGCGTAGGCGAAGGACGAGGTCGGGAATTTTTCGCTGCGATAGATGACGCGGAAGTCGTCTTCCTTGACCTGGCCGCGTTCCGCCATGCGGTGGAAGACGTCGGATGCGACCGCGGCGGCGTCGTAGTCGCCCGAGTTCACGCCCATGACGGACTGGTCGTGCTTGCCGGAATAGAGGAACTGGTAGTCCTTGCCCGGCACCAGGCCTTCTTTGGGAAAGAGCGCGATGGGCGCCATGTTGCCGGAGTTGGACGAGGGCGAGGTGTGCGCGACCTTCTTGCCTTTCAGGTCGGCCGGCTTCTTGTAGGGGCTGTCCTTCTTGACGATGAGGATCAGGTTGTAGCCCTGGAAGCCGTCGGCGTTGCCCTTGACCGCGAAGGGCACGGCGCCCGCCAGGTTGACCGCGAAGTTGGTGGGGCCGGTGGAAAAGCCGCCGACGTGCAGCCGGTTGGAGCGCATGGCCTCGATTTCGGCGGCGTTGCTCTGCACCTGGTAGAACACGACCTTGCGGTCCATGCACTGGGCGAGATGCTTGGTGAAAGGGGAGAAGATTTCGGCGTAGACCGCCGGGTCTTCGACGGGCGTGTAGGTGAATACGATGGTGGAGGGCGTTTTCAGCTTGGCGGAATCGGTGGGCGTGTCGGCCACGAGGTCGTTGTTTTCGTCGCAATACATGGTGTCCAGGTCACCGCGGTTCTTGCAGGTGTCCTGGGCGAGGGCGGGCTGGGCTGCGCCAAAGGCGGCGGCCAGAGCGGCCAGCATGAGCACTTTTGAAACCTTCATGGCTTGTCTCCGATTGATGCGTTGTTATGCGTCGGGATTGTTTTAGGTGTCAACCATGTCGTGGAACGACATTATGCATAGTAATAGCATACTTGGCACCGACTGCGCCAGTCATTCGCGCGCCGGCCGATAGCCCAGCTGGCGCGAGATTTCCGCCGCGCACGCTTTCAGGGCCTGGGCCGTCGGCCCGGTGATGCCGGCGTCGAACAGCGGGCTGGGGCCCAGGCTGGTGAGCGCCAGGACGATGTTGCCCGAATGGTTGAACACCGGCACGGACAGGGCGTCGATGCCCGGCAGCGGGTTGCCCAGCGCCCGCGCCATGCCGGTCTTGCGGATGTCTTCGAGCAGGGCGCTCAGGGCGGCGGGACTGGGCTGCAGGGCGCTGATGCTGGTGACCACCGCCTTGTCGCCGATTTCCCGCTCGATGTAGTGCTGGGCGACCTTGGGCGGCAGCCAGGCCGCGAACACGTGGCCGGTGGCGGTGTGCAGCATGGACATGACCGTGCCCGTGCGCATGTTCACATGGACGGGGTAGCTGGCCTCTGAAATGTGGACCATGGTCGGCCCGTGCGAGCCGAGCACGGCGATGGCGAGCGTATGGCCGATCTGGTTCGCCAGCGCCTGGACGTGCGGCAGGGCGATGCGGATGGGATCCAGGCGCTGCAGGCTGACCAGGCCCATTTGCAGGGCGAAGGGCCCCAGTTCGTACTGGCTGGTCGCGGGGTCCTGCTGCACCAGGCCGACGCGCGAGAAGCTGACGAGATACGGATGCGCTTTGGCGGACGTCATGCCGGCCCGGGCTGCGAGGTCCCGCAAGGTCAGCGGCACGCCCGCGTCGACCAGCGCGGCAAGCAGCGGAAAGCCGGTTTCGACCGACTGGATGCTGCGGCGGCCGTCGTTGGGTTTGGGAGGGGCGGGGGGTTCGAGCATGGTTCGAGCGGGAGGTTGTTCCAGCGGCGATATTACCAGGGCTTGGCATGGGGATGAGGCTTCCGTGCGGCCCGTCGCCGCCTCAGGCGGAGATTCCCGTTCTGGGCAACAATGCGCATTCATCGCCTGTTCAAGGGTTAAAATGGGATTCACCTTACCGATGAGCCTGCGGGCCTTTAATCTATAGTCATGAGCAATATTTCCGATATGGATCCGGACGCGGCGCAGTCCTTCGACATCTCGCCGATTCCTGAAATCGTCGCCGAGCTCCGCGCCGGCCGGCTGGTCATTCTGGTCGACGAAGAAGACCGCGAAAACGAAGGCGATCTGGTCATGGCGGCCGAATACGTCACGCCCGAGGCCATCAACTTCATGGTGACGCACGCACGCGGGCTGGTCTGCCTCACCCTCACCGAAGAGCGCTGCCGGCAGCTCGAACTGCCGCTCATGGCGAGCCGCAACGGCACGCGCTTCGGCACGAATTTCACCATGTCCATCGAAGCCGCCGAAGGCGTCGAAACCGGCATTTCGGCGGCCGACCGCGCCCGCACCATCCAGGTGGCGGTCGCGCGCGACGCCAAGCCGTCCGACCTGGTCCAGCCCGGGCACATCTTCCCGGTGCAGGCCGTGCGCGGCGGCGTGCTGGTGCGCGCGGGCCATACCGAAGCGGGCTGCGACCTGACCGCATTGGCCGGCCTGACGCCGGCCGCCGTCATCTGCGAAGTCCTCAAGCCGGACGGCACCATGGCGCGCCTGCCCGACCTCAAGCTCTTCGCCCGCGAACACGGCCTGAAGATCGGCACCATCGCCGATCTCATCCAGTATCGCAGCGAGCACGAATCCATGGTCGAACGCCTGGCCGCCCGCGACGTCAAGACCGCCTGGGGCGAATTCAAGGCGGTCGCCTACCGCGACCTGGCGTCCGGAGCCATGCATCTCGCCCTCACGCACGGCGCCATCACGCCCGACGTCGAAACCCTGGTGCGCGTGCACGAACCGACCAGCCTGCTCGACGTGCTCGTCGACGGCGGCACCACCCACAGCTGGAGCGTGCCCAGCGCGCTGCGGGCCATCTCGGCCGCGCCTTCGGGCGTGATGATCATGCTCAACTGCCAGGGCTCCGAAGAACTGCTCGCCAGCCAGTTCGAGGCCTGGAACCGCGAACCCGCGGCCGGCGGGAAACTCAGCGACCGCGAAAGCCGCTACGGTCTTCGCACCTACGGCATAGGCGCGCAAATCATGCGCGACCTGAACGTCGGAAAAGCCCGTTTGCTGGCCCGGCCGCGAAAAATGCCGAGCATGGCCGGTTTTTCCTTGACCATAACAGGTTACGATAGCGAACCTCTCTCCCACCCCTGACAGGAACTACCGACTATGAATCCATATACTTTGTCTCCCGATCTCAACGGGGAAGGTCTGCATATAGGTATTGTGCGCGCGCGCTTCAATGAGGAAATCGGCCTGGCCGAACTCGACGCCTGCCTGGCCGAACTGGCCGAGCTGGGCGTGGACGAGCGCGACGTCATGGTCGCGACCGTGCCGGGCGCGCTGGAATTGGGCGTCACCCTGGCGCAAATGGCGGAAACCTTCGAGTTCGACGCCCTGATCGCCCTGGGCGCCGTGATCCGCGGCGAAACCTACCATTTCGAGGTCGTCAGCAACGAAAGCGCGTCGGCCATCAGCCGCGTCGCCCTCGAAACCGGCATCCCCGTCTCCAACGGCGTCCTGACGACCGACACCGAAGAGCAGGCGCAGGTGCGCGCGGCCGACAAGGGCCGCGACTGCGCCCGCGCCGCGGTCGAAATGGCCAACCTCGTGGCCGCTCTCGAGCCGGAGTCCGATGCCGATGACGACGACTACGACGAGGACGACGACGAGGATGACGAAGACGAGGAATGATACTTTGACCACGAGCAAAACGAAGGCCGCGGGCGGGCCTGCCCGCCCCAACGCCCGCAGCGCGCGCCGGCGCGCGCGCGAGTTCGCCCTGCAGGGCGTCTATGCGTGGCTGCTGCGCGGCGACGCCGGCCTGCAGGACGCCGGCGAAATCGATGCCCACATCCGGGACAGCGAAGACTTCCAGGAAGCCGATGCCGCCTGGTTCAAGACGCTGCTGCACGGCGTGCTGCGCGAAGCGCCCGCGCTGCGCGAGCGCTTCACGCCCTACATCGACCGGCCGCTCGAAGAACTCTCGCCCATCGAGCACGGCATTCTGCTCATCGGCAGCTACGAACTCGTCCACCACATCGAAGTCCCCTACAAGGTCGCCATCAACGAGGCCGTCGAATTGGCCAAGTCCTTTGGCGGCACGGACGGCTTCAAGTTCGTGAACGGGGTCCTCGACAAAATGGCCGCCGACGTCCGGCCCGTCGAAGCGCAGGCCGCCGCGCGCCGGTAGGGCCCGTTGAGTACGGAATTCGACCTCATCGCCCGCTATTTCGATCGGCCCGCCCCGCCGGGCTATCTCGGCGTGGGCGATGACTGCGCCCTCATCCCCCTGACCCCCGGCCACCGGCTCGCCACCAGCACCGATCTGCTCATCCAGGGGCGGCATTTCTTCCCCGACATGGATCCCCGCGCGCTCGGGCACAAGGCGCTCGCCGTCAATCTGTCCGACCTGGCCGCAATGGGCGCGCGGCCGCTGGCATGCCTGCTCGGGCTTTCCGTGCCGTCGGTCGACCATGCCTGGCTCGAAGCCTTTGCCGGCGGCTTCCATGCGCTGGCCCAGCGCGCCGGCTGCCCGCTCGTGGGCGGCGACACGACGCGCAGCGAAGGCGGCATTGCGATCAGCGTCACGGTCATGGGCGAAGTCCCGCCCGGCGACGCGCTGCGCCGCTCGGCCGCTCGAGCGGGCGACGACATCTGGCTGACCGGCACGCTGGGCGCGCCCGACGTCGCCTTGCGCTTGCTGCAAGGCCGCCTGCCGCCCGACGAGCGGCTGCTGGCCGGAACGCGGCGCCGGCTGGAATGGCCGGAGCCGCCGCTGGCGTTCGCCGCGGCGCTGGCCGGAATCGCCCACGCGGCCCTGGACATATCGGACGGGCTGGTCCAGGATCTGGGCCACATACTGAAGGCAAGCGCCTGCGGCGCGGAACTCGACTACGCCGAACTGCCCGTCGATGAAGCCCTGGCCGAAGCCGGCCTGGCGGACGAGCTCATCCGCGATGCCGTGCTGGCGGGCGGCGATGTCTATCAGCTGTGCTTTACGGCGGCGCCCGCCGAGCGCGCACGGATTCTCGATCTGGCCGGCCATATGGCGCAGCGGGTGTCGCGGGTCGGGCGCATCCTTGCCGCGCCGGGCCTGCGCTTACGCCACGGCGACCGCGCCGTCGCGCTTCCCGCCCAGGGCGGCTTCGATCATTTCTCCTGACGCTCATGCCCGATAGCCCGCAAACCAGACAAGCCAATAAAAGCGGGTATGCCGTGACGCCGTCCTGGGCGTTCGGCGCGCTTCATCGTGTCGTTGCGTTCGGCCTGGGCAGCGGGCTCATCCGTCCCGCGCCTGGCACCTGGGGCACGTTGCTGGGCTGGCTGTTGTGGGCGGCGGCGGTGGGGCGGCTGCCCGATCCCTATATCGGAGCGGTCATTCTGGCGGCCTTCGCGCTGGGATGCTGGGCTTGCGGAAAGACGGGGCGGGAGATGGGCACGCCGGATCACGGCGGCATGGTCTGGGACGAGGTCGTCGCCTTCTGGCTGGTGCTCTGGCTGACGCCGTCCAGCCTGGCCGCGCAGGCGGCGGCGTTCATCGTGTTCCGGGGGTTCGACATCATCAAGCCGCCGCCGGTCCGCTACTTCGATGCGCGGCTGAAGAACGGCTTCGGTGTGATGTGGGATGATATTCTGGCCGCGGCCTATAGTTTGCTGGTCATGGCCATCTTGGTCCGATTCGGGGTGTTTGCATGATTGATCACGACGCATTGATTCTTGCTCCGCAACTTGGCAATGCCTTGCGCGAGCGCGGCTGGATGTTCGCCTGCGCGGAGTCCTGCACCGGCGGCCTTCTGGCGGCCGCCATGACGGATACGCCGGGGTCGAGCTTCTGGTTCGACCGGGGCTTCGTCACTTACAGCAATGCCGCAAAAATGCAGCATCTGCATGTCAATGCGGAAACGCTGGAGCGTTTCGGCGCCGTCAGCGAGGAAACCGCCATGGAGATGGCGTCGGGCGTGCTGGCCGTCGCGCGCGATGTCCATATGGCGATTTCGACGACGGGCATCGCGGGGCCGGATGGCGGGACGCCGGGCAAGCCGGTGGGAATGGTGTGTTTCGGCTTTGCGCAGCGCACGTCCCAGGGCGTCGTGACCCGGGCGGTCACCCGGGTGTTCGAGGGCGACCGCGGGCGGGTCCGCAACGCCGCGGTGGCGTTTGCGCTGGCCACGGCCTTGGAGTTCATGGCGGCCGGCGCATAGGGCCTGTCGACGTTCCTGGGCCGGCCCGCCAGGTGCCGGCGGTGTCAGCCGCCCCGCTCGGCGTTGATCGCGTCCCGCGTGGCGCGCGCCGCCAGTGCCGCGGCCTCGCGCCAGTCGTCGCCGGATCCGGCGTACAGAATGGCCCGGGAAGAATTGATCATCATCCCGTTGCCCCCGGCATCCCGCCCCGCCCGGACCGTGGCAGATATGTCGCCGCCCTGGGCGCCGATGCCGGGTATCAGCAAAGGCATGCTCCCCACGCGCGCCCTGACCTTCGCGATTTCGTCCGGAAAGGTCGCGCCCACCACCAGCCCGCATTGGCCGTTCGTGTTCCAGCGTTCCGCGACCAGGCTCGCCACCTTGAGATACAGCGGCGTGCCCTCGGCGTCTTCCAGGAACTGCAAATCCGACCCGCCCGCGTTGGAAGTGCGGCACAGCACGATCACGCCCTTGCTCTTCCATTCCAGATAAGGCTGCAGGGAATCGAAGCCCATGTAGGGATTCACCGTGACCGCGTCCGCCTGATAGCGCTCGAAGGCTTCGCGGGCGTACTGTTCCGCAGTCGAACCGATGTCGCCGCGCTTGGCATCCAGGATGACGGGCAGGTCGGGATGATGCGCCAGGATATAGGCGCAAAGCTCCTCCAGCTGGTCCTCGGCCCGATGCGCGGAAAAATACGCGATCTGCGGCTTGACCGCGCAAGCATAGGGCGCGGTGACGTCGACGATGGAACGGCAGAACTCGAAGATGGCGTCGGGCCGCCCCTGCAGTTCGGCGGGAAAGCGCTTGGTGTCCGGGTCCAGGCCCACGGTGAGCAGCGATCCGCTGCTGGACCATGCGCATTCGAGTTTTTGCGTGAAGATCATGAAGGCCGCGTCAAAGTAGAAGTGCAGCCAAGGATTATAGGCGCAAGCGCCGCGGGCGGTGTCAGCTCCAGGCGCCGAAGCGCGCCCCCAGCACCACGGCCCATACGGCCGTGGCGAACAGGATGGCCAGCAGCACGGCCGCGCTGCACAAGTCCTTGGCGCGGCCGATCAGGGGGTGGTGCTCCAGCGTCACCGCGTCGGCCACCGCTTCGATCGCCGAATTGATCAGTTCGATGACCAGCACGAAAACCAGCACGCCGATCAGCAGCAGCGTTTCCGCGGCGCCGCGGCCCACGAAGAAGGCGGCGGGGATCAGCACGCAGGCCGCCAGCAGCTCCTGGCGGAAGGCGGCCTCGTGGCGGAACGCGGCGTCCAAGCCCTTGGCGGAGTAGCGCAAGGCGTTCAGGAGCCGGCCGAATCCGCCTTTGCTTTTATAAGGTGAGTGCACTTTCATTGCCTTGTTCTATGGATTGCAGGTCCGGGTGAGAGCTTACACTATCGCCGCGCTGGAGTCGGGATGACCTGCGTTATTTCAGGAGAGCAAATCAATGATTCAAACAGACAGGCCGCTCGCATTGGTGACGGGCGCCGGAAAAAGCATAGGCCGTTCGATCGCGCGGGCGCTGCACGAGCGCGGCTACGCCGTCGCCGCAACCGACTGCGACTTGGATGCGGTCCAGTCGCTGGCGCGCGAACTCGCGCCGGACGGCGCGAGCGCGCGGGCCTATCGCCTGGACGTGCGTTCGGCCGCGGACATCGCCCGCGTCTTCGGCGCCGTCGAGGCGGAGATGGGCGGCATCGACGTGCTGATCAACAATGCGGGCGTGTATCCCAGCCAGCCCGCGCTGGAAATGGGCGAAGACGACTGGGACCTGGTCATGGACACCAACCTCAAGGGCACTTTCTTCTGCAGCCAGGCGCTCGCCAGGGCACTGGCCAAGCGGGGTGCGCCGGGCAGCATCGTGAACATCGCGTCCACGTCCGCATTCTCGGCCCGCGCGGGCGTGGCGCATTATGGGGCGTCCAAGGCCGGCGTGGTGATGCTGACCAAGTCGCTGGCGCAGGAATTCGGCCCCCTGGGCGTGCGCGTCAATGCCGTGGCGCCCGGCCTGGTGGAGGTCCGCGAGGGCTTGGTGTCTCCCGCCTATCGCGATCAGATCAGCACCGTGATTCCGTCGGGCCGCATCGGCACGCCCGAGGACATCGTCGGCGTCGTCGCCTTCCTGCTCACGCCAGAGGCGAATTACATCAATGGCGAGTGCATCGTCATCGACGGCGGCTTCCTGACGGGGCGCTTCGTGCAGCGGGCGGCGGCCGGAGTCGCTTGAAAAAAAATCCCGGCACGAGGCCGGGATTTGCAAGCGGAGCCGGCGGCGAGGCGCCGCCGGCCGTGGCGAGGGGGTTTAGAAACCGCCCATGCCACCCATGCCGCCCATGTCGGGCATGGCGGGGGCCGGCTTGTCTTCCACGATTTCAGCCACGGCGGCTTCGGTCGTGAGCAGCAGGCTGGCTACCGATGCCGCGTTTTGCAGCGCGGTGCGGGTCACCTTGGTGGGATCCAGGACGCCTTGTTCGACCAGGTCGCCGTACTCGCCGGTGGCGGCGTTGTAGCCATAGTTGCCCTTGCCGTTCGCCACGTTGTTGACCACGACGCTGGGCTCGTCGCCGGCGTTGGCGACGATGGTGCGCAGCGGGGCTTCGATCGCGCGCAGGATCAGCTTGATGCCGGCTTCTTGATCGACGTTGTCGCCCTTGACGGCCTGGACGGCGATCTTGGCGCGGATCAGCGCAACACCGCCGCCGGGGACGATGCCTTCTTCCACCGCGGCGCGGGTGGCGTGCAGCGCGTCTTCGACGCGTGCTTTCTTTTCCTTCATTTCGACTTCGGTCGCGGCGCCGACGCGGATCACGGCAACACCGCCGGCCAGCTTGGCCACGCGCTCTTGCAGCTTTTCACGGTCGTAGTCGGAAGTGGCTTCTTCGATCTGGACGCGGATCTGCTTGACGCGCGCTTCGATCGACTTGCTGTCGCCGGCGCCGTCGATGATCGTGGTGTTTTCCTTGCCGACTTCGATGCGCTTGGCCTGGCCCAGGTCGTCCAGGGTGGCTTTTTCGAGCGACATGCCGGTTTCTTCGGAGATGACCACGCCGCCGGTCAGGATGGCGATGTCTTCCAGCATGGCCTTGCGGCGGTCGCCGAAGCCGGGGGCCTTGACGGCGGTCGTCTTCAGGATGCCGCGGATGTTGTTGACCACCAGGGTAGCCAGGGCTTCGCCTTCGACGTCTTCAGCCACGATCAGCAAGGGGCGGCTGGACTTGGCGACTTGCTCCAGCACGGGCAGCAGGTCGCGGATGTTGCTGATCTTCTTGTCGAAAATCAGGATGTACGGATCGTCCAGGACGGCGACTTGCTTGTCCGGATTGTTGATGAAGTAGGGCGACAGGTAGCCGCGGTCGAACTGCATGCCTTCGACGACGTCCAGTTCATTGTCCAGCGACTTGCCGTCTTCGACGGTGATGACGCCTTCCTTGCCGACCTTGTCCATGGCGTTGGCGATGATTTCACCGATGGAGGAATCGCTGTTGGCGGAGATGGAGCCGACCTGGGCGATTTCCTTGCTGGTGGTGCAAGGCTTGGACAGTTTCTTCAACTCTTCGACGGCGACGCCGACCGCTTTGTCGATGCCGCGCTTCAGGTCCATGGGGTTGATGCCGGCGGCCACGTACTTCAGGCCTTCTTCGACGATGGCCTGGGCCAGGACGGTGGCGGTGGTGGTGCCGTCGCCGGCGTTGTCGGAAGTCTTGGAGGCGACTTCCTTGACCAGCTGGGCGCCGATGTTTTCAAACTTGTCCTTCAGTTCGATTTCCTTGGCAACCGACACGCCGTCCTTGGTGACGGTGGGGGCGCCGAAGGAGCGATCGAGCACGACGTTGCGGCCCTTGGGGCCCAGCGTGGTTTTAACAGCGTTGGCGAGGATGTTTACGCCACGGACGATGCGCACGCGGGCGTCATCGCCGAACAGTACTTGTTTAGCAGCCATTGTCTAATTCCTTGATTGATTCGGTGTCTGATTACTGGACCACGGCCAGGATTTCGTCTTCACGGATGACGAGCAGTTCTTCGCCGTCGACTTTGACGGCCTGGCCGGCATACTTGCCGAACAGAACCTTGTCGCCCACCTTGAGGTCTACAGGCAGTACTTTGCCGTCTTCGGTCTTCTTGCCGGGGCCGACGGCCACGACTTCGCCCTGATCGGGTTTTTCAGCGGCGCTATCAGGGATGACGATACCCGAGGCGGTGGTGCGCTCGTTGTCCAGACGCTTGACGATCACGCGATCGTGCAAAGGACGCAGTGCCATGGAGGAACTCCTGTTCAATATTGGATTAATCAAAAAAAGGCAGGGGGACGGTTGTTAGCACTCATCCCCTTCGAGTGCTAATTATAAGGACGAAGTTTTATTCTTCAAGGGGGGAGGGTGTGTTTGTTACATTTGCCGGGGGGATTTCGCGAAACGGCGGTCTTTTGGCCTGCGGCCTTTTAACTGTCGATTTTCATTGAGTTTGGAATTTCCGTCACTCAGTTTGGAACTCGTAAAACCACGTAAAGATAATTTTGATGCGCCCTACAACCGTTTTTTTTCTTTAGATGAGTATTCCAAGTTTGGGAATTTTGGTTTTTATGGCGATGTTTATGAACTTAGCCGATTGAAATCTATCCGAAGATCAGTGACTCAACCCTACCTAGAGCGGTCAGCCGGATAACGCGTTCCATATGAGGATTGGGAGACCCATGGTGGGACGCCTTACTCCCCTACTGCATTGTTGAAATAGAGCTGCGCCACTCGCACCGTGAGCGCCGAGTCCCTTAGCCACTGCAACCCTTCGAGCAGACATTGCAAGACCTCACGGTAAGACGACTGCATGTAGAGTGCCAAGGCGATCGCGTAGCAGACGACCATATGCGCGGGCAGATCGCATTGACGCAAATTGACCTTGTCCGTGGCGACAAGCACCCGATGCACTCGCTGCAGCGGAAAAGCCTTGGCAATCACGCCCAGATCGATGCAGTCCGTGATCCGACTGCCCTCGGGAAGCGTGGCACGTGTACGCGTCATGATGGCCGAAGCACACACTGGGAAGTAGATGTAACCATACGATTAATGCATATCGACTATGCCATTTCGATGCTATCAGAATGGCAATCCGCAGCTTAAAGTCTACGAACTCGAGCCACCTGGAGACTCAACGGTGAGCTCTGCGGCAAGCCTCTGGCGAAGCGGGGCTCCAGATGCCGAACATGCGCCACTGTCCCCCGGTGCTGCCAGCCTAAGCCAGATGGCCAGGCTTCATGTTGCTATGTATGTCATGGATGTAAACCTTTATAGATCGCGCTTCTAGGGATCAGTTGATGTCGTGATGTATTTCAACAGCAATGGAAATTTCCCGAAATAAGTTTGCTGTGCGAACCCTCTAGGATTCAACGGCCCGGTACCGAGAGATGTGACTCTGTACCGGGCCGAAATCATTTTAGTGTCTGCGACACGACGAAAACAGTGAGGGTCCCAAGTGGTAGTAGTAAAGAGAATCGCAGTGTGTGGCCTTGGATATGTCGGCCTGCCCGTGGCAGCGGCGCTTTCCAGGCGCTTTGATGTCATCGGCTTCGATGTGGACAAGCGGAGGATCGCACGGCTGAAAGAGGGCGATGACTGGACCGGCGAGATCGAGCGCGATGTACTGCTTGCGTCGCCCATGCAGTTCACCGACGAGCTGTCGGAACTTCAGGGCTGCGATTTTTTCGTGGTGGCCGTCCCGACGCCCGTCGATGACAAGAACAATCCCGATTTTTCCCTGCTGGTCCGGGCTTGCCGGTCGATAGGCTCTGTGCTGAGTCCGGGCTGCATCGTGGTATTCGAATCGACCGTTCACCCTGGTGCCACGGAAGAAATCTGCGGCCCGGAGCTTGAAAAGGCATCCGGCCTGCGCTGCGGCATCGACTTCAAGCTGGGCTACAGCCCGGAACGGATCAATCCGGGCGACCGCGAGCATCCGCTCGAGAAAATCGTCAAGATCGTCTCCGGGCAGGATGCGGAATCGTTGGAAGTCATCGCCGGTGTCTACGAGCAAATCATTGAGGCGGGCGTGCACCGTGCTTCCTCCATCAAGGTGGCCGAGGCGGCAAAAGTGCTGGAGAACACGCAGCGCGACATCAATATCGCCCTCATGAACGAGATGTCGAAGATCTGCGATCTGGTCGGCATCCGCACTTCGGAGGTCCTGGCGGCCGCCGGCACCAAATGGAACTTCCTGAAGTTCACGCCGGGCCTGGTGGGCGGCCACTGCATTGGCGTGGATCCGTACTATCTGACGTCCAAAGCCCAGGAACTAGGCTATCACCCCGAAGTCATCCTGTCGGGCCGGCGCATCAACGACGGCATGGCCTCGCACGTCGCCTCGCGCCTGGTGCAGACGCTGGCGCGCAATGGCCGCCTGAGCGCGTCGACCCGCGTTGGCATCCTGGGCATGACGTTCAAGGAGAACGTCCCCGACATCCGAAATTCGAAGATCGTCGATCTCTACAACGCACTGGGCGAATACGGCATCACCCCGGTCGCTTGCGACCCGATGGTCGATCCGGACCAGATGGAGCACGAGTACGGCATCACGCTCGTCGGGCGTGAGCAGTTCCGTCACATGGACGTCTTGATCCTGGCTGTGCCGCACGGCGAAACCATGGACTCCATCTGGGAAGACCTGCCGCATTTGGTCAAGACCGACGGCATGGTGTGCGACTTGAAGTCCGTCCTGGACGCGAAACGGCTCCCGGCCGACCTCTTGTACTGGACCCTCTAAGTTCACGCTCCTTATCCATCACCACAGGAGAGACCCTGAATGACTGTTTTTACCATCGGTCCGATAGGAACCTGCCGCATCCATACGCCGCTGCGCGATGCGCTGGGACGCTACCCGATCAAGCTGCAACTAGGCCGCAACTACGGTTTCGTGCACACGGCCGCCGAAGCGCTTCAGCAGGCGCGATTCATGTTCGGCCAGGCCGACATTCCCGCCGACGTCCAGCGCCTGATCTTCCGGCCTTCGAATGGCGAACAGGCTCGGCGCGGCACGCATGAACCGGCCGACCTGTACATGGTCGAGCTGTCTTCGCGCAAACTCGTGACCATCGACGGCTTTCCCATCCAGTCCAACTATCTGGGCCGCTACTTCAGCGAGTTTTTCGCCGATCGGGCGCGTACCCGCCAGTTCTGGTCCATGGCCGACGCCAAGTCGCTTGCCGAGCGCCGCGCCATGCTGGACCAGGATCCGGTCTTCAAGAGCCTTAACACGGACGACCGTGACTTGCTTGCCCGCATCGTAAAGCGCGATCAGACGGACGAGGAGATCGAGCAGGAAATGCGCCAGCTCGTCGAACTGCTGGACGAGGAAAAGGTGGTGTTCGTCACGCACGTCAACGCCACGACCCCGGACAACGTGACGATCGGGCAGAGGGCGCAACTGATTGCTGCCGTTACCGCAGCCGCCCAGCGTATCGGCGTGCCTTGCTACGATCCGACGCCGCTGATGAACAAGCTTGGCCAAGCCGAGGCGATGGAGAACGGCGGGCTCGACCTGACGCACTACACCACGCTCTTCGCCGAGCGTCTGTACACGGACTGGTATAAGAACTTCATGCGCCCGCGGATGGGCACCTCCACCCCGCAACCTGTCGTGCCAAAGCTTGCCGCCGACGAGAGCGCCGACCGTATCGAAAAGCTATGGGATTCCGGTGAGCTGCGCGAGGCCTCTTGCCGCGTGCGCGAAGTGCTTCGCCGCTACCCTGGGCTGCCCGATCACCTGCTGCTGCTCGCGCGGATCCAGGAAGAGCTGGGGGATCACGAGGGCTCGCTGGCGCTGCTGGGCGACATGGACGGCGTCTTGGCATCGGGCAGCAAGGCCGAGCACGTCTTGATGCGAAACATGTTCAAGCTGGGCCGCCATGACGAGGCATACTCGTTGGCGGCCGGCCTGCTCGGCGACGAGATCGAGACGCCGGAAATCGTCCGGATCGCGGCGGTGTCCGCGGGCCATCTGGGCTACATAGACGAAAGCCTGGGCAGCTGGAAGCAGTTGTTCCGCATCTCTTCGCCGCAGGACGCGGCGGCGGTGGAAGCAGCCGACACAGTGCTGTCGCTGCTGCAAGAGGCCGGCGACATGGTGGCTGCCATCCGTTGGGTCCATGAAGTCCGTGCGGCGCTCCCCGCTTATGGCCGCGGCTTCGCGGTGCTGTGGCGTGATCGGCTGTTGGCGGGCGACCGGGACGCGCTGCGTAGCCTCGCCTCGGAGCATCCCTCCCTGGAGGACGCTGACATCCTGGAGCTGGTCAAGGAAGCCTCGTGGCGAGGATGCATCATGGCCGCGGCAACGCTGGCGGTGTCTTGCGGCCTGATCAGAAGCGAGCAGGAGGAAATCGGCGCATGGCTGAAGGAACAGTCTTCGACTTGGGCCGAGGAAGGCAACCGCGCGCTGGAGGACGGGCGCCTGCGCGATGCGGCCGAGCGCATCTGCGCGCACCGTCTGCTCAATCCCGACGCGCTGGCCGGCGCGCGGGCGCAGCGAGCGTTTGAACGCGCGATGCGCCTGGGCGTTCGCGCCGCGATGGTGGGCGGCAATCACAAGGAAGTGATCGACCTGACCAACCTGGCCATCGACACCAACGTGGACTTCCCCGAACTGCACGCCATGCGCGGCCGCGCCGCAGACGCGCTGGGGGACAAGAAGACCGCGATGCTGCATCTGGAGCACGCGGCGGCCGGCGATTCCGCGCCGTTCAGCGCCAAGCTCTACTTCGCGCGGGCCGCGTTCAACGGCGGCTGGTTCGGCGAAGCCATCGACGCCTACAAGGACGTGCTCGCCCATTCTTCCGCCGACCAGAACGCACGTGACGAAGCGGAGCGCCAGCTAGGCAGGCTGGGACCGCGTGCGATCCGCGGCGCCCGCCAGATTCTGTCTGAGGGGGACCATCAGGCCGCCTGGAACTTGCTGGACCGCGTCGCCCAATCGTGGCCCGAGATGGCGGAGATCGACCACGAGAAGCGGCGCATCCTGGCCTACCTGTACGCCGAAGCGCGCGCGCTTGAGCCGTCGAGCACGACCGAGCGCCTGGCCCTGGGCGAGCGCATCGTCAAGCTCGTGCCTCATGATCCCATCGGCCTGCGCCTGGCCGCCGTAGGCGCCATGCGCCTGCACCGCTTCGAGCAGGCCTTGGGGTACTGGAAAAAGCTGCAGGAAAGTTCCGAGAACCCGGCGCAGTTCGGCCATTACATCGAGCGCTGCATGGTTTGGATCGAGAAGCTCAACCGGAGAAAGGCGGCATGAGTCCGCCACTGAATGCCGAGCGAGTGGACGCCACGTCCGATCTTCAACAGGTTCAAGCGCAATTGGAAGAAATCGTTGCGGAGTCGGGGCGGGTTCAAGTTGCACAGGAGAACCTGACTCGGGCGAAGGTACTGGCCGGGGATCACCTGGAGGACTCGAAGGTTCGCTTCCTTCTGCTTCGATTGCAGGAGTCGGCGGGGCTGAACGAGGGCATGGCCGAGCAATGGGCCACCCTGCTGCAGGAATGCCCGGAGGATCTGCAGATCGTCCGCTATTGCGCCACGCGCCTCGTGAAGGAACGGCGCGTCGAAGAGGCCATGTCTCTGGTCGATCACCATCTGCCCGAGTCCGAGAATGACGCCGACCGCTTGTTCGCCCGGGCGAAGCTCCTGAGCGACATCCGTGCGTACGAGCAGTCCGATGCCTTGTTCCGCCGGTTGATCTCGCAATATACGGATCGAAACATGCGTGTCGAGTTTGCCAAGCGCCTGCGCAAGCGCGGCCTGCTGATTGACGCGTTCGACGCGATTGCGCCGGTGGCCAAGCACCTGGCGCCCGGCAGCAAGGCGGCGGAACTCGCCGAGCGGCTGGCAAGCGACTACGCCTTCTACCAGCGCTTCGAGTCCGAAGAGGCACTGGCGGGCAAGGACGTTCGGATCGTGTCCATGAAACATGCGATCCTGCACTTTCGCGACCGGAAGATCGCCGAACCCGCGCCGGACCAGTCAGTCTCCGTGGCGCTGGTCACCGGCAGCCTGGGCCCCGGCGGCGCCGAACGGCAATTGACGCGCCTGGCCGGCGAACTCACCCGCATGGCCGAGTCTCCCGACCAGCGGCCTCCCGACATACTCATGCGGCCCAAGAAGGTAGAAGTGCTGGTCAAGCAGCACACCGAGCCGACGGGTTCGCCCAAGAAACAGGACGATTTCTTCCTCCCAGTCCTGATCAAGGCGCAGATTCCGGTCACGGAGATCAACCGCTTGCCGGCCGTCTCGGTGGCTCACCAGACCGTTCCTGAAGAGGATCTGGCCCGTTTGCTGGAACAATTGCCCCCGCCCGTCCACTACGGCGTGACGCGCCTGGCGCCGGTGCTGCGGGCCAACCCGTTCGACGTGGTGAGCTTGTGGCAGGACGGCACTTGCCTGTTCGGCGCGCTGGCGGCGTTGCTGGCGGGTGCGCCGACCATCCACCTGGTGTTTCGCGGCTTGCCGCCGAACATCCGCAAGGATCGCTTCCGCGCAGAGTATCCCGAGTTGTACCAGGCCCTGGCCCAGGTGCCGGGCGTGGTCTTCGTCAGCAACAGCCGCAAGGCCGCGGAAGCATACTCGGATTGGCTGGGCATTCCGCTCACACGCTTTCACATCCTGTACAACGGCGTGCCCGACCTGGCGACCGACGCGTCGGCCGCCGACAAGGAAAAGTGGAAGGCTTTCCACGCGAGCACGGACGATGCCACGGAAACGATCGGCGGCGTATTCCGGCTGGAACCGGACAAGCGACCGCAGCTATGGATCAAGCTGGCCGCGCTGTACCTCAAGGAGCGCCCGCAGGCGCGCTTTGTCATCGTGGGCGACGGACGCCTGCGCGAGAACATCGAGGCGCTAGCGCAAGAGCTGGACGTGACCGATCGGCTGTTGCTGGTGGGCTTGTCCAACCATGTCGGCTATTGGTATTCGCAGATGGACGCCAGCGTGCTGCTGTCGCGCTACGAGGGCTTGCCCAACGTGCTCATCGAGGCTCAGCTGCTTGGGGTTCCGGTGATCTCGACGCCAGCCGGCGGCGCGGGAGAGTGCTTCGTGGAGAACGAGACGGGCCACCTGCTCAGCGACGTCGATCATCCGGATCTGCACGAGGCGTGCGAGAAGGTGACGTCCATGGTGGATAAGGTGCGCAGTAGCGAAGACTTGAAGGCGCATAGCCGCCAGCGGGCGCAGAAGCTGTTTTCGCTTGAGGCAATGCTCTCCAAGTTTCTGAGTCTGTGCATGCCTGCCGTATCCGAGAACGACGATCGCATCGATCTCGCGCCCATGCGCCTGAAGCAAGCGTGATTGGCGATTGCTTTTTTTAAGTTGCTGAAGCTAGGGCCTTTTAGCGTTAACAGGCCCTAAAGGATCTTATGCAAATGAACGTGCCGGGTCTGAACCCGCGGCGCCACACGACCCTTGCCATGGTGCTGCTTGCCGCACTGGTGCTCTCGGGTTGCCAACTCCCGCGCTCCGGCCCCATGCTCAGGGAAATGACGGCGGCTCACGATGACAAGGACGTCATCGTGATGCCTGTTACGCGTGAACTAGCAGAACAGAGCCGAGTGCCCGAGGTGGCCGATTTTCCCCAGCGCTACCGCGACCTGACGCAAGCGGGATTCGACCGCTTGCTGCCCGGCGACGGCATCAACGTAAAGGTCTGGGAGCGCGGTGGCCTGGGCGTGTTCGCGGCGGACCCATCCGGCGCGAGCGACCTGGGCAACCATGAAGTCGACCGCTCGGGCCATATCACCTTGCCCATCATCGGCAAGGTCCGGGCCGAAGGCCTGACTCTTGCGCAGCTGCATGACTCTCTGCTGAAGCGCCTGAGCAAGCTGGTGGTCGGCGCCGACGTCAGCGTGACGCGTGCCGCCTCCGAGCGCGGTCACATGGTGACGGTGCAGGGCAACCTGACCAAGCCCGGCATGTATCCCATCACGCAGACGGCCCAGCGGCTGAGCAGCGCGCTGGCGCAGGCGGCGCCGGTACAAGAGAATCCCGAGCAAATGATCGTCAGCCTGCGCCGCGACAAGCAGGTGGCGTCGGTGAGGTTGTCCGACATCTATCGCAACCAGAACAACGACATCCTGCTGCGGTCCGGCGATGTCATTACCGCCTATGACGCCAAGGAGTTCCTGACTGTGCTGGGCGCGGCCGGGACCCAAGGGCGCGTGGCCATCAGCAAGCGCAATTACAGCGTACTGGATGCACTGGCCGATGCCAGAGGGCTGGACGACAAGCTGGCGGATCCGCGTTCCGTGTTCCTGTTCACGCCCGCGAAAGCCGGCGTGG
The DNA here is from genome assembly GCF_013416525.1 of Parapusillimonas granuli. Classification (GTDB taxonomy): domain Bacteria; phylum Pseudomonadota; class Gammaproteobacteria; order Burkholderiales; family Burkholderiaceae_B; genus Parapusillimonas; species Parapusillimonas granuli. The sequence continues at coordinate 73,350 of NZ_JACCEM010000008.1, read as the reverse complement.
AAGGCAAGCCGGACATGCTGCCCGTGGTCTACCAGTTCGACCTGACCCGTCCGGAACAGGTGGCGCTGGCGCGCGAATTCGCGGTGGGGGAAGGCCAGGCGATCTACATTTCGGACGCGCCGTTCACGCAGGTGCAGAAGATCCTGTCTGCGTTCCGCGTCACAATGAGTGCGGGCTTCAGCGCCACGAAGGCCATCGGCAGCGATCCAGGCTCAAGTTCGCTCCAAGCCCCATAGCGTGTCAATGAGTAACGAGGATCGGATCAAAGGCTGGCGATCGCGCCGGAAAGACAGCAATTACACGGTAGGATCCGGCGTCACCGACTGGCGGCTGGATCCGGCCGCGTTGTTCGAAGCCAGGACCACGCCGGCCGTGCTGTTCAGGCCCCTGCTCGCCCGCTTGCAAGGAGAGCCGCACGACTCCGTGGCGGCCCGGCGGGCGGTGTACGAAGCGGTGCAGGCGGAGCTGGAGGCGGAGATCGCGCGCAGCGCGGTCGACGAAAACCTGGCCGATTTTTCCCGGCGTCGCCTGCGCATCATCGTGCGCCTCCTCGAACAAGACATCCGCGCCGGCGTCGCGGTGTTCGCGCCCGGCTACATGCCTGCCAAGCTGGTGGCCGAGGACGAACGCCTGGCCGCGGCGCATGCGCGGCGCGCGGAGCGACGCAGGCAGGACGAGGCGCGCGAAGCGCGGCGCCATGCGTCGCGCAACGACATTGCGCTGGAAATCGAGGTGGCGCGGGACGAAGCGAGCGACCTGGCGATTCTGAGGGACCGCCTGCGCGTCCTGCACGAGGGGCACCCACCGGACATGGCCGGCAAGATCCGGCCCGTCGGGCGCACGCTGATGGCGATGTTCATCTACCAATTGCGCGTGATGCATGGCGAGAGCCGCATCGCGCTGGTGTGGGCGCTGGTCGGCCCCGTGGTGCTGCTGACCTTGATTTCGTCGCTGTATATCCTGATGGGCACCCATTACATCCTGGGCATGGATGTGCAGACGTTCTCGCTGCTGGGCGCGACGACCTGGATCATGTTCCGGCAGATCACCTTCCGGAGCAGCACGGCCTACGTGTCGGCCCGCGGCCTATTGAACTTCCAGGGCGTCACGCCATTGATGTGCGCCCTGGTGCAGTCGCTTATTTATGTGTCGGTATATCTGGTGGTGTTCGCGGTGTTGATCAGCGCAGGCCACGCGCTAGGACTCATCACCTTGCCGATAAGCTGGGCCGGCTCCATTCTTTTCGTCGTGCTGATGGGGTGTTGCGGCGCTGCGACGGGGGTGCTGTTCGGGTCGATCGCGACCTTCTGGCACTTCTTTCTCCGGCTCGCGCCGATTATCGAACGCTTCCTGCAAATCTTCGCAGCCGTCTTTTTCGTATCGGAGCAGTTGCCGGAGCATTTGCGTCCGTGGATGCTCTGGTCGCCCTTTGCGCATGGCATGCAACTGCTGCGTTCGGCTTACTTCCAGGCGTACGAGTCGCACGATGCCAGCCTGGGCTATTTCCTGACCTCGCTGGTGTTCCTGATGGTGGTCGCCCTGATGGCCGAGCGCCTGGCCCGTCCCAATGTCCAGCCGATGTGAACCGGGGCGCATGCGGGGCTCCTTGCCGTGTTAACAGACCCTAGAAAGATGATTCAACTCATAGGCGTTACCGACGAACCTTATGCGTTTGGCAGCAGGCAGGCACTGCTGGCCAATGCCAATCTCGATATTCCGGTCGGGCGCTATGCCTTGCTGTCGGCCGCGCCGGAAATGCATCGCCAGTTGGTGGACGTGCTGTGCTGCCTGCGCCCGCCGCGCCAGGGCTTCGTCAAGCACGATGGCAACGTCTCGTGGGCTATTGGGCGGCAAGGTTTTATCCGGGGCAAGGCGACCGGCCTGAGCGCAATCGATTTCGTCAGTGAGATGTACGAACTTGACGCCGATGCAACGCACGAGCTGGTCGCGGACCTGGTCAGTGATCCCAGATCCCTGGGCAAGCCCATGGAGCATTGGCCGCTCTACGCGCGGCAGGAGTTTTCCTTCGCGCTGGCGCTGGCGCCGGCGTTCGATGTCTACGTGATTGAAGGGAGCATTCCCTTCGAGCCCTGCCGTTTCACCCGGCTCTGGCTTGCCCTGTTCGAAGAACGGCTGGTGAGCCGGACACTCATTTTTTCTAGTTACCGCCAGAATCAGTTGGCGGACTATTGCTTTAAAGGCTTGATCTATGAACGAAGCACGCTTCGCATCGACGACGACCTCGACCAGTGCCTCGGACGATATCCCCCGCGGCGATCACGCAGCGACTCCGGCACACGCGACGACGACCTCGGAGGCGGCTTCGACGAAGGCCAGCTCGGGTTCTGACGGCGGGTCGGAGATCGAACGCCGTCGCCGCGAGCGGCAGGCGGCGCTGCGCGAGCGCCGCCGCCATCGCTGGGTCAACGTGCTTATCGTCCTCGCGCCGGTGGCGCTCGCCCTGGTCTACGCGTGTTTCATCGCCGCGCCGCGCTATGAGGCGGAGTCGCGATTCTTCGTGCAGTCGGCGTCCGGCCAGCAAGGCGGCGCCGGGGCGGCGGCCAGCCTGCTCACCACTGGAAACTCGGGCGGCATGCTGGGCGGGTTCGTGGACGGGTGGGCGGTCGCCGACTTCTTGAAGTCGCGCGACAGCATGCAGCAGCTCGACAAAAAGGTTGGCCTGCGCCGCTATCTGACCAATACCGGATGGGATCCGTTCAACCGGCTTTCCGAAGATTCCAGCGAGGACGACCTGTATCGGGCCTACCAGAGGTCGGTGCAGGTCTCGTTTAACGCCTTGGAGCAGATCGATGTGCTGCAGGTCAGCGCATTTTCGTCCGAAGACGTGGCCACGCTATCCAGGGCGCTGATCGGCCTGGCCGAGGAATTTGTCAGCTCCATGAACGAGAAGGGCGTAGCCGACAAGCTGAAGGTGAGCGAAGAGACGGTCAGGCTGGCTGAGCAGAAGGCGCTCGCGGCCCGGGACGCGCTGGCGGTATGGCGCACGGAGCATGGAAACATCGACCCCACTGCCACGGTGTCGATGCTGTTGAATCTGTCCAGCCAGTTGGAAGGGGAGCTCAGCACCGCGCAGCTTAGACTGGACAAGATCCGGGCCCTGGACAACAAAGAGCACTTCATGCTCAAGCCCGCCGAGCAGCAAGTTGCCGCGGTAAAAAAGCGGCTCGCGTCCGTGCGCCATCGTTTGAGTCGGGACAACAATGGGGAAGCCAAGCAGCTCAAATCATACGAGGCACTGCGCAATGCCCAGGTGTTTGCGGATTCAAATCTGACCCTGGCGCAGCAGTCGTACCAACAGGCAATGACCGACGCTTTGCGCTTGCAGCGCTATCTGTCCATCATCGCGCAACCGGTGCCCACGGACCGGCCAAGCAGCCCGCGCATGACCGTCCTGCTGTTGCAGGCGCTGGCGCTGGGCTTTGTGCTCATGTTCATCGCTCGTGTGGCGATGGCTTTATTGAGAGGATTGCGTCATGGATGACACGGCTATCGAAAGCCGCCTGCCCCCGGCCGGCGCCGACGCGCAGAGCGCCGCCGTCCGCTTGCGGGAAATCATCGGTCAGATCCGCGCTGCGGCCCACCCCGAGCGCGATATGGCCGCGCTCGAACCGGCGTTGCGGCAAGCAGAGGACGGCTGGCGCGATGTCCGGCGATTGCTGGTTTCACCCTTCATCCGAGAGGGCCGCTTCGAACCCGCCATCGCCGCGCTGGGCGTGCTCATTGCCGTTTATCCCTCGCGCGTCGAAGAGCGCCGCCTGCTCGCCAGTCTTTACGGCCGCACGCAGCAGTGGAGTAAAGCGATTGCCGAGGCGGACGCCGCCGCCGGCATCGAGCCTGGCAACGCGGTCTTGCATGCCGCGCGGATTCAGTTGCGCGTGCAGGCGGGACGAGGCGCCGAGGCGGCCGACCTTGCCCGCAACACCCTCGCCGTCGCTCAAAGCGAGCCGGGCGAAGCATACTCGTGGATGACGGCTTTCATGCGCAACGGTGATGTGGCCGAGGCGGCGGGCATCGCGGCGGCGCTGGATCCGGACAAGTTGCCGAACGAACGCGTGGCGACGACCGCTGTCCGAGCGCTATTGGAGGATGGCCGCAGCGGGGCGGCGATCCGGCTTGGCGACGCCGCGCTGCGCGCGGGCCATGACGGCGCGGCGCTGCGCTCGGTACTTGGGCGTGCACATCTACGGCGCGGCACCGAGGAAGATCGCAAGGTGCACGCGCTGGCGCATTTCGACGCCGGGTTGCAGGCGGCGCCGGACGACGTGAGGTTGTTGACGCTTTATGGGGAAACGCTGCTGCGCGCCGGCCGCTACAAGGAATCGGTGGCGCCGCTGGCGCGGGCCATCGAGCTGGCGCCGGAACTGGAGCAGACGCGTGTCCTGTATGCCCGCGCGCTGCGCTACACCCTGCAGTATGAGGCTGCGGCGGATCAGTTGATGACACTGGTCGAAAAGTCCCCGGACAAGCCGCTGTGGCAGCGGGCCGCCATCGGCGCGCTGTCGCAGGCGGGCCGCAAGGAAGAGGCCGAGGCGCTGTTCACGCGATACATCGCGACGCGCAGCGTGAAGCTTCCAGACACCTTCCAGGAAGCCCTGGCCCGCATGGAAGAAAGGCTGGATACCGCTCCCATTCCGCAGGCGCGCCTGGACTGGGCCTGGTCGCTGCGCGGCGACACATCCATCGATCGCGCGACCTGGGAGCGCCGGGCGCGCTGGGGACATATGGTCGATCATCTGCTCTTCGACTGGCTCGAATGCCGCGAGGAGCGCGCCGAAGAGGCCATGCAGCTACTGGGCGAACTGGATACCGGCGAGCGCTTCTTTGCGCCGCTGCTGGCGGCCGGGCGCGGTGTGGTGGTCGCCACCGCGCACGTGGGCCCCATGTACGCCGGATTGATGGCCCTGGAACTATTGGGCATTCCTTCGCGCTGGCTGGCAACGGCGCCCAGCATTGCCCAGACCAGCTATTCGGCGGCGCTGATTTCCACCGCCGACCAGACCGAGGCCCAGGTCGCCAAGGCCTGCATGCGCGCGATCAACTCAGGCTATGTACTGTGCCTGGCGGTCGATGGCGCAGCCAACCCGGCTGCGCCGCGCACGACCTTCGAAGGACAGGAAGTGACATACTCGGCCTTCGCGTCCCATCTGGCGTATCGCTTGGGCGTGCCGTCGGTCTTCTACGCGCCCCGCTGGGAGAACGGCCATGTGGCCTATACGCTCGAAATGCTGCCCGCGGCCAATCCGGGCGAGGATGCGCAAGCCCATTCGCAGCGCTGGCAGAAGGCGTATTTTGAACGGCTTCGGGAACACTTGGCCAGCGAGCCGGAGAACCTGCGCCTGAGCGGCGGGATCTGGCGCCACGTGACGTCCGCGGATCGCTCCGCGCAACAATAGCGGGCGGCTTCGATGTTTGCGCGAAAGAAAATGTTGAACTGGCTGCTGGTACTGGCCGCGCTGTATGGCGGCTCGGCGGCGGCCGGCGAGCGCTGCGCGGCGCCGGATGAACACTGCCCGTTCGTTGCCGCGCTGCTGCAACAGCGCGAAGGCTATGGCGCCGAGGCCACGGGCGGGCTGGGCGGGAAGTTCGTTGAAGTGACCTCGGACCAGGACGCGGGGCCCGGCACGCTGCGCGCGGCACTGGAGCAGGCCCGCAAAGGGCCGACGTGGATACGCTTCGCCTCCGACATGACCGTCGTCCTGGATTCGCAGTTGCGCGTGCCGTCCAACACGACAATAGACGGACGCGGCAAGCGGGTGGCCTTGATCGATGACGGGCTGGGCGTATATGGAAGCCGGAACGTCATCCTGACGCATCTGACGATAGATGGGCGTCTGACCCGGATCACGCAAGCCGTGAATGTGGCCAACGGCAGCCGCGACGTGTGGGTTCACCACCTGGACCTGTCGCGGATGTCCGACCGCCTGCTCAATGTGAAGAACGGTTCGACCGACGTGACGATCTCGTGGACCAAGTTCCACAACTCAAACAAGGTCATGCTGCTGAACAACATTACCTCGAAGAACCTGTTTCACAACTATGAGCGCGATTCGATCGCGCGCGTCACGCTGCACCACAACTATTTCTTCAACACCGTGCAGCGCAATCCCCGGGCGCAGTTCGGCACCTTCCACTTGTTCAACAACCTATTGGAGAACTGGGATTTCTACGGCATGAGCTTCAGCCTGGAGGCCAAAGCCCTGGTCGAAGGAAACATCTTCAACAACGATTCCCAGCGCAAGTGCGCAGAGCCCAAGTTCTTTCCCACGGTGCACGGCATCGACGTGAATTACTGCCGCTATATCCCCATCGCGCCCGAACGCAGTGCGCTGGCCAACGGCGAATCCGATCGTGGGGCCTACGAGAAATTGAAGTCCCATTATGGCTATACCCGCGACTACAAGGCCTTTCTGCGCTTGAAAGACAACCTGTATCTTGGCGATGCGAAGCCAGTGTTGCAGGACTACCGCCCCGAATCGGCTCCGACGCCCCCGTACTGCTACGGTTACGAGAAACCGACGCAGGAACTGGCCGAGAAGATACGAAAGTTCGCGGGCAACACCTCCGTGGACACCCAACTGCCCGGACCGCGTAGGGTCGTGGGCTGTACAGACTGATATCCGCCGACTTGCCACGCTTCAACGTCTTTTGTCACTCGGCCAAATAGTGGACGGCGATTCAGCCTCTTTACGAAGAATGCTCTAGAAGCAAGCATCGAGCGTAGCGGAGATCTTTGCGGAAGGCTGGTTGAGCGACAAGAACGAGTATCTCGGCCGTCCCGTCGACGTCGCCTTTTTGCCTGACGGCTCCATGCTGATCTCGGATGACATGGTGGGCGCCATTTATCGGGTCGCGTATGAAGGGAAGTAGCAGCATCCGGCGGCTGGCTGGGAGCGACGATGGCGGGTTCGCTCCCAGGCGGGGCGGCTTGGTTTCGCTTGTTGTTGCTCTTGGCCTGGTCGGCCTGGTCGCGCCTTCGTGGAGCGCGGATATCGAGGCCGGGCGGGCCAAGTCCATGCAATGTGCGGTGTGTCACGGCGCCAAAGGGATTGCAACGGCTCCCGACGCACCCAATCTTGCCGGCCAGAACGAAATGTACCTGGTGAAAGCGCTGAAGGATTTCAAATCCAAGGCGCGCGAGAACGAGGTGATGAACCTAATGGCTGCCGGACTCAGTGACGACGACATGGCCAACCTCGCAGCGTACTACCAGAGCATAGAGATCCAGCTCGTGACGCCATGATAAGGTGCCGGCCATCACGGCCGGCGCTTCCTGGCATGTTTGTCGTTCAGCAGTCAGTGTTTCTCGTTACCTCTTGGACCTGCACCTATGTGATTGAACATACCAGGCTAAGACGCTTGCGCTACATAGGGTGGATAAGGCCAGAGGCAGAAGAAACGCTATATCTTCAAACAGCATGCCAGCAATGAGCTGGTTTGGCATGAATACAAGCGCCACCAGCGCAGTCGCAAAGAACATTGCAACCACAATGCAGGCAACAAGAATAATAAGCTTGTAAAGGCTAGGCTCGTGTATTGCCTCTTTGTCCATTGTCTTCTCCTTTTTGGTTCGGTTTTTTTCTGCTGGTTGATCATGTGCCGCGCAGACTGCGCAAATAATGACTTGCGAAAACTTATTGTGTAATTTTCTGCAGCGTAGGGGATACTGGTAGGCCGGTCAAGCGCCATGCCGGCCTGACCCGCGGGGGACGGGCCGGCGTTGACACGCTATGGCTTGCTGATACCTTCGTGGGATGTGGTCCGTCCAGGTCTTTTTTGCGACCAGGCTGCCGTCTTGCCGCAAGGTCTTGGTAAACGTGACATGAAAATAAAAGGCGTCCGATTCGATCGACGTCTGGGTCGACAGGTCTATTTGGTGCCCGGCGTGGGGCTTGCGTAAAATACGGAAGTCGGTGAACGTCCATATCAGTATGGCAAACCCATGTGCCGCCGCAGCCGATGCGGGATGAGGTCAAGGCGCCGTAACAATCACGTAGGCTGGATATGGGGTCAGACCCAATGGGTCTGAACCCTCGGCCCGGAAGAAGAAAAGAATGACCGCTGAACCCAATGTCGGTGTCGCAATCAGGTTGGGAATCGCGCAAACCTTGGCCTGGGCTTCGTCCTATTACCTGCCGGCCATGCTGGCCGAGTCCATGGCGCGCGACATCGGCGTGTCCGTGGCCATGGTGTTCGCCGCGTTCAGCGCGGCCCTCATCGTTTCCGCCATGCTGGGCCCGTATGCCGGGCGCCTCATCGACCGTTCCGCGGGCCGGTCCGTCCTGGCGGCGTCCAGCGTCGTCTTTGCGCTGGGGCTGGCGGGTCTGGGCCTGGCCGACGGGCCGGCGGGCATGCTGGCGGCCTGGCTGGTCATTGGCGTTGGAATGGGCTGCGGGCTGTACGACGCCGCGTTTTCGGCGCTGGTGGCGCTCTACGGGACCCGGTCGCGCGGGGTCATCACCGGCATCACGCTGATCGCGGGCTTCGCCAGCACGGTCGGCTGGCCGCTGTCGAGCTATCTGGAACTGCAGGTCGGCTGGCGCAATGCCTGTTTCGTCTGGGCGGCGCTGCATCTGACGGTCGGACTGGCATTGAATCTGAGCCTGCCCAGCCCGGCGACGCCAGGCGCCGCCGACGCGGCAGCGCCGGCGGACGGCGTCTTGGAGGACGTCCCGGCAACGGTGCCTGAAAGCCGCCATTTCTGGGCGTCCTGCGCGCTTTCTTTCGTGTTCGCGGCGACCTGGTTCATCAGCACGGCGATGGCCGCGCATTTGCCCCGGCTACTGCAGGAGGGCGGGGCAAGCCTGGCCACCGCGGTCATGGTGGGCGCGCTCATCGGCCCAGCCCAGGTGGCGGCGCGGCTGCTGGAGTTCGGGCTGCTGCGCAAGCTGCACCCTTTGATTTCCGCCCGCATCGCCGCGTCTTTGCACCCGATCGGCGCGCTCGCCTTCGGCGCCATCGGCGCGCCCGCGGCGGCGATCTTCGGGGTGCTGCATGGCGCGGGCAACGGTGTTCTGACCATCGCCAAGGGCACGCTGCCCCTGGTGATATTCGGCCCGGCCGGCTATGGCAGGCGCCAGGGCGTGCTCATGGTTCCCGCGCGCATCGCGCAGGCACTGGCGCCATGGCTTTTCGGCGTCTGCCTCGATGCGTTCGGCGTGCAGTCATTGTGGCTGTCGTCCGCCGTTTCCGTGCTGGCCGTGCTGGCGCTGATGGCCTTGTCCACCGGAGGCGGCGGGGGCGCGCGGCGCGCCGGCGGGCCGCAGGCAGGCCAGCAGCAGCCCCGAACCCACCAGCGCGATGGAGACCGGCAGCTGCCATGACGGCGGTTGCCGCGACAGCGCCAGTTCTATGGCGGCGGCGGTGACCGGGCCCAGCGCCTGGAAGGCGACCACCTGGCTGGCGTCGATCTTGGCCAGCGCCCAAAGCCAGCAGAAATAGCCCAGCCCGCTGGACAGGCCGATGAAGCCCACGTTCAGCCACTGGACGGTGGACAGCGACGGCGCCAGCGGCTCGCCGGTCGCGAGGCAAAGGCCGGTCAGGAAGACCACCGCCGCGCACATCGCCAGCGAACTGGTCGGCAGGGCCGGATAGCGCCGCAGGTAAGGACGATAAAGAATGCTGCAAACGGCGCCTATCGCCGTCGCGCCGATCAATGCGGCCAGCGCCGCCGGATCGCTTGCCTGGGCGCCGGCGGCGGACGTCGAGGAATACAGCAGGAAGCCGACGCCGCAGATCGCCAGCACCAGCCCGCCCAGCTTGCCGAGGCGGAATGCCTCGTGCCCCAGGGCGATGGCCAGGCACATGGTGAACAGAGGCATGGTGGAGAAAACCAGCGAGCAGATGGCGGCGGACAGGGTTTCCAGCGCATAGTTGAGCAGCACGATCAGCACCGCGAACTGGAATATTCCGATGGCGGAGATGGCGGCCGCGTCCTTGAGCGGGAAGCGCGTGCGCGACAGCAGCAGGACCGGCGCGCCGAGCACGCACAGCCCTATGGAATAGCGCAGGAAGGCGAGGGTGGCCGGCGAGGCGTCGGGGGACACCACGCGGGTGGACACCATGGCCGCGCCGACCAGCACGCCGGTGATCGCGGCGGCCAGCGTCGCCGAACGATGGCCGGTCACAGATCGCGCGCCCAGGTTTCGCCGACCAGATCCTTGCCGAAGCTGTGGTGCGGCGCTTCCTCGATGAGGCGGAAGCCCGCGCGCTCATAGATGCGGCGGGCATCGACCAGCACGCTGTTGGTCCACAGCACCATCCGCGTGTAGCCGGCCTGCCGGGCGAAACGCAGGCATTCGTCCACGAGCCGGCGCCCGATGCCCAGGCCGCGCGCGGCGGCTTCGACATAGAGCAGCCGCAGCTTGGCGGTTTCCGCGTCATGCCTGACGACGAACGCCGAGCCCACGACCTTGCCGTCTTTCTCGGCGATCCAGCATCGTTCGCCCGCCGGGTCGTGCTCTTTTACGTACTTGGCGACGATTTCGGCGACCAGGGCCTCGAATTCCATGTTCCAGCCATATTCCTGCGCATACAGCGCGCCGTGCCGATGGACGATCCAGCCCATGTCGCCCGGCCGCGGATCGCGCAGCAGGTAATTGGCGCTGGAGCCGCCCAGCAATTGCCGGATCTGGTCCATGGCGTCCACCAGCTGCTGTTGCGCGGGTTCCGACAGGCGCTCCAGCATTGCGATGACCTCGTGGCGGGAGGCGTCGTTCAAAGGAGCGAAGGTGGCGCGCCCCTGGCCGGTCAATTCCAGCTGAAAAGTGCGCGCATCCGTCGGCGAGCGTGTCTTCACGAGCAGGCCCTTTTTCTGGAAGCCGGCGACCACCCGGCTCAGATAGCCGGCGTTCAGGCCGAGCTCGCGGCACAGGTCCGCGGCCGTCAACCCGCTGCGGTGCGCGAGCTCGTAGAGAATGCGCACTTCGGTGAGCGAGAACTTGCTGTTCAGGAGGTGCTCATGCAGCACGCCGATCTGGCGCGTGTAGTAGCGGTTGAAGCGGCGGACGGCTTCGGCGCGGGCGTGGAGAGCGCTGGATTGCATGATGGGTCAGGTGAATTTATGTGCCTGAGGCATATTATTAATTGCCTAAGGCACATAAATCAAGCGGCATGATGCAAACATCGAGCGGCGGCCGCGGCGCCTGGACGGCTCAGCCGCCTTGGCGCAAGGTGAAGGACGGAAACAGCGCGGCCAGCTCTTCCACCAGCGCCGGGCCTGGATAGCCGGAGGTGGGCGCGCGGTTCAGCGCCGCGTCGTCGCAACCGGTGGCGCGGAACACCTGCAAGGCGTAATGCCTTACCCCGGCTCGGGCCAGGCGGCGCGCGAGCGCGCGCAACTGGCCTTCGCTATGCAGCGCGGGATGGATGGTCGTGCGGCATTCATGGCGCACGCCGCTGTCCAGCACGGCCCGCAGGCTGTCGAACGCGGACGCGCCGCTGCCTGCCACTTGCGTGATGCGTTCATAGTCGCCGGCGTCGGCCTTGATGTCCAGGCCCACCCAGTCCAGCAGCGGCAGCACCTCGCGCAAGCGCGCCGGATGCGTGCCGCCGCTATGCAGTCCGACCAGGAAGCCCAGCCCGCGCACTTCGCGGATGGCGGGCTCGAGCCCCGGATCCATGGTCGGTTCCCCGCCGCTGAAGACCACGGCATCGATCAGCCCCGCCCTGCGTTCGAGCAGCCCCGTCACGTCCGCCCAGGCGATCGGGCTATGCGGCGTGCGGACCTGCAGGTGCGGGTTGTGGCAGTATCCGCAACGCCAGGGGCAGCCCTGCACGAAGACGACGGCGGCAAGCTTGCCGGGGTAATCGGTGGCCGTGAACGGCGTGATGCCGCCCACTTTCAGCTTGACGGGGAGACGGCTCATGCGAGCGCCGGCTCGGCCGTGGCTTTCGGGCTGGAAGAGGCCGCGCGCTCGGAGAAATACCGGCGCTCGTGGAATTCACCCTTCTTGCCGATGTTGAAAGACGAAACCGGACGGTGGTAGCCCATCACGCGGGTCCAGATTTCGCAGGGCTGGCGTTCGTCGTCGGCGAGAGCAATGGCTTGCTGGCTGGATTCGGTCATCATGGTGTTGACTCCTTGTCGAAGAGGTTGGTTGAAAAAAGTGAGGCGGCCGGGCTCAGGCGGCCAGCGCGGCGGCGCGCTCGGCGCGGGCGGCTTTCTGCTTGCGCGCCAGGATTTCATCGTCGCATTTGGGGCAGAACGGATGGCTGCCGCCCAGGTAGCCATGCACGGGGCAGATGGAAAAAGTGGGCGTCACCGTGATGTAGGGCAGCCGGAAATTGCCCAGCGCGCGCCTGACCAGGCTGCGGCAGGCATCGGCGCTGGACAGCGGCTCGGTCATGTAAAGATGCAGCACGGTTCCGCCGGTGTACTTGCACTGCAGCGCGTCCTGGCGTTCCAGGGCTTCGAAGGGATCGTCGGTGAAGCCCACCGGCAATTGGGACGAGTTGGTGTAGTAGGGCATGTCGGCCGTCCCGGCCTGCAGGATGTCGGGGTAGCGCTTGCGGTCTTCCTTGGCGAAGCGGTAGGTCGTGCCTTCGGCGGGCGTGGCCTCCAGGTTGTACATGTGGCCGGTTTCCTGCTGGAAGCGGGTGATCCGGTCGCGCACGTGGTCGAGCAGGCGCAGGGCGAAACGGTGGCCCCATTCGGTCGTGACGTCGTGCTCGCCGGCCGTGAAGTTGCGGATCATCTCGTTGATGCCGTTCACGCCCAGCGTGGAAAAATGGTTGCGCAAGGTGCCCAGGTAGCGCCGGGTATAGGGGAACAGGCCGTCGTCGATCAGCTGCTGGATGAGGCTGCGCTTGAGCTCCAGGCTGTCGCGCCCCAGGCACAGCAATTCGTCCAGCCGGGCGAACAGGGCGGCTTCGTCTCCGGCGTGCAGATAGCCCAGGCGGGCGCAGTTGACGGTGACGACGCCCAGCGAGCCCGTTTGTTCCGCGGAGCCGAACAGGCCGTTGCCCCGCTTGAGCAGCTCGCGCAGATCCAGCTGCAGCCGGCAGCACATAGAGCGGATCATATTGGGCTTGAGTTCGGAATTGATGAAGTTCTGGAAATAGGGCAGTCCGTAGCGCGCGGTCATTTCGAACAGGAGCTCGGCGTTGGGGCTGTGCCAGTCGAAGTCTTCGGTGATGTTGTAGGTGGGGATCGGAAAGGTGAAGACCCGCCCCTTGGCGTCGCCGGCCATCATCACTTCGATGTAGGCCCGGTTGATCATGTCCATTTCGGCCTGCAGCTCGCCATAGGTGAAGGGCATTTCTTCGCCGGCGATGACCGGCACCTGGTCGCGCAGGTCTTCGGGGCAGACCCAGTCGAAGGTGAGGTTGGTGAACGGCGTTTGCGTGCCCCAGCGCGAGGGCACGTTCAGGTTGTAGATCAGTTCCTGCATGTACTGGCGCACTTCCCGTTCGCTCAGGCGGTCTTTGCGGATGAAGGGCGCCATGTAGGTGTCGAAGGAGCTGAACGCCTGGGCGCCCGCCCATTCGTTCTGCATGGTTCCCAGGAAGTTGACGATCTGGCCGATGGCGCTGGACATGTGGCGGGGCGGGCCGGATTCGACTTTGCCGGGCACGCCGTTCAGGCCTTCGTTGAGGAGGGTGCGCAGGGACCAGCCGGCGCAGTAGCCGGAAAGCATGTCCAGGTCGTGGATGTGGAGGTCGGCGTTGCGATGCGCAGCGCCGACGGCGGGCGGGTAGACGTGGTCGAGCCAGTAGTTGGCGATGACTTTTCCGGAGACGTTCAGGATGAGGCCGCCCAGGGAATAGCCTTGGTTGGCGTTGGCGTTGACGCGCCAGTCGGCTCTGCTCAGGTATTCCTCTATGGACGATTTGACTGCGACATGTGTCATGGTTAGTTTTTCCGATCAACTATATATGGTGTTTTGCGAACTCTAATACACTACATATAGTGTTTCAAGGAAAAACTAGGCTGGAATGTCGAATGCTTGACCTGGGTTAAATGCGATGGTGTCCTTCATCCAGTTTCGGCGAGACGGTCCCCTTGCGAAATCAGACCCCCCACAGCCCCGCATCGAGCGCGGCAATCGTGCGCCCCTCGTTGACGCCATACAGCAGATAGTGCGCCAGCGGATCCAATCGCGCCTCCGCCACGTCGGTGTATTTCGCCAGATAGCCCGCCCCGTCCATCCAGGCGGACGGCGCCCTGCCTTCCGTCCAGCCGTATTCCTGGTAATGCTGATAGCCGCTATGCAGCCACCCCAGTGCGAGCGCGCCCGCCACGTCGGGATTCTGGGCCAGATACCATTTTTCATTGAACAAGGCATTGGGACTGCGGCCCTCGCTCGCGCCCCACTGGCGATAATGCTCGGCTCCGCTGGAGAGATGGCCGGCCCACACCGCGGCGGCCACGTCGGGGTTTTGCTCCAGATAGCCGGTTTCATCGAACAGATCGGGGCCGAGGTTCGACGGCTGCTTGCTCAGCACCACCTGGTCGGCGAAGTGCAGCAGCTCGACGTTGTAGAGCACGTCGGTGCCGCCGCCGGACAAGGCGAGGCTTTGCAGCGAGATGGCGTTCTCGTGCCGGGCGATGCTGAAGTCCGATTTTGCGCCGATCAGACGGACGACGTCCACGCCCGCGGCGCCGTCTATGTGATTGTTGCCGCGGCCCGCCATCAGAATGTTGTCCAGCCCGTTGCCGATGAGGATGTCGTCGCCGTCGCCGGACGTCAGGCCCCGGAAGCCGGACGGATCGGCCAGCTTCAGGTCGGCGTCGCCCAGCCACGAGATGCCGGTCGTCAAGTCGAAACGGACGTCGCTGGTCACCGCCGCCGCGTTGAGGGTGGTGCCGTTGGACGGGTCCAGGGTGGCGCGGCCCGACTGAAGTTCGGCGAACCGGGCGAATTCGTCAGTGAAAATCTGGCTGCCCCCGGTCGTCTGGCCGGCGGTGTAGGCCAGTATGGACCAGTCTTTCAGGCGCACCGTCTCGCCGCCGGCATCGTTGCGTATGCGCAGCGTCCATTCGCCGTTCAGGTCTTCGCCCCAATTGCGGACCGTGTTCAGAGTGTAGTTCAGCGCGGCGGGCAATTCAGGGTCCGGCACGCTGCCGTCGTCGTCATCGTCGGGCACATAGACCGGCGGCCGGTTGATCAGGGTGCTGACCGTGCCGTCGGGCGAAACGAGCTCGAGGACGACGTGTTGCAGCCTGGGGGCCTCGATGTCCACCGTGACGGTGACTTGCTCGACCCGGTGGTCGCGTGCGAAATAGGCGCTGGCCTGCTGGACCTGGCCTGCTTCGATGGTCAGGGAATGTTGCGCCACGGAGCCCTGTTCCAGCAGCAGGTTGGCGTAGGTGCTGGTTTTGTTCCAGCTTTCGGCCAGGCGCACGGCCGCGTGCGCGTCGAGGTGGCCGAAGCCGAAGTCATGGCTGCCGAGCAGGGCGCCGCCGTTCCAGTCGCGGGCGCCGTTGAATGCGGCATCGAGGCCGCGGTCCAGGAAGTCGGCGCGTTTGGATGAATAGGCCAGGATTTCCTGGACGTCGCGGTATCCCAGCCGCGGGTTGGCCTGCAGCATCAGTGCGGCCACGCCGCCCGCCACGGGGGTGGCTGCGGAGGTTCCGTTGAAAAAAGAATCGCCCCGGTCGGTGTAGTCGCCCGCGGTTCCGGACGCCTTGTTATAGCCGTCGGTGCCTTGCCTGTCGGTGGTGACCATGGCGCTGGGCTCCGAGCCCGGGGCGGTGACGAGAACCGATGCGCCGGGCGTGGAATACACGGCAATGTCGCCCCTTTGGTTCGAGGCCGCGACGATGATGGCCCATGGAATATTGTCCGTGGGGTCGTAGTTGGTGTTGAACTTGTCCAGCCTGTCGTTGCCGGCGGCGAAGAACGTGACGATGCCAAGGCCGTCGCGCCCGTCCTCGGCCATGGCGCGGGCGGGTTCCCAGTATGCGGCCTGCTGCGCATGCTTGTCGAACGGCCAGCGCATCGCCCCCCAGCTGTTCACCGACACGGAAATGCCGCCGTCGATCATCTTCGCCGCGGCGCGTGTAAAGGAAAGCAGGGGCTCGGTATCGGTGAGCAGCAGCAGGCTTCGATACGCGGCGATCTGCGCATCCCAGGCGACCCCGACACCGCCGATGCCGTTGTTGGCGCTGGCCGCCACCAGGCCCGTCACGGCGACGCCATGCTCGTCGCCGGGCTGGCGCACCGCCGCGCCGGGGATGTCGAGCGCGACGTCCCAGGACAGGTCCCGCCGGTAGTTGTGCACGAGGTCGGGGTGCGTTTCGTCCATGCCGTCGTCCATGATGCCGACGATGACGCCCCGCCCGGTGTAATCGGGCCATACCGGCAGCACGTTGATGTCGAACCCGGCGACGCTGCCCGGGAACGTTCCCGTGTTGTGCAAATGCCATTGCATGGGGAACAAGGGGTCTGAAGGTGGGGTCCAGGAGGTTTTTTTCATATTCGAATCAGGGTAAGGGTGGGGGGCATATGCGAAATGCATATATCTGCGGCATCCTGCCTGCGTGCTAAGATTTTGTCCATACATAGTGTCCCGCCCACCTTGCCGCGTTGACAGCCACTTTTTTCATGGCCTCCCGCCTGTCCATCCGACGCACCAGCTGGTGTTTGCTGATTGCGTTCCTGTTTGCCGTGCTTGCCCCCACCGCCAAAGCGATCGGGGCGGGCGACGCGTCGCAGGTGGTCTGGGCGCATCTTTGCACCGCCGAGGGCGGGAAGCTCGTCGCGCTGGACCAGAATGGGGATCCGGCCACCGAGCCCGACGGCGACGGGCTCCACGCGGGCCATTGCCTGCTCTGCTTTCACCCCTGCGGCATTCCCTCCAGCGCCGTCGCCATCCTGGCGGCCGACCTCCCGCCACCGCGCTTCCACGCCCTGGGCGCTGAAAGCGCATGCGAATCCCGGGTCTGGAAGACGCCTCCCTGCAGGGCGCCGCCCCTTTCTGCTTGATTCCTCACGACTCGCGCGGAGCCTCGGGGCTGCGCGCACCGCTACGACTTCTTCACGGAATCAACATGAACTTCCTACGTATCGGCGCGGCGGCGCCGCAGCGTCGGGGGCGCGGCCGCGTGGCCGTGTCTTCGCGCATCGCCGTTTCCATGCTGGCATTCGGCGCGGCCGCGCCGCAAGCACAGGACGGCCCCGCTGTACAGGGCGGCCCAGCGACCTTGCCGGCCATCATCATCAAGAGCCGGCCGGCCGCCGTCCTCGACACGCCGGCCTCCACCGGTTCGAATCTGAATCTGTCCCCGCGGGAAACACCCGCCAGCCTCGACATCATCCGCCGCGAGCAGCTGGACGAGCGCGGGGACGCAAGCGTGCTCGACGCCATCACCCGGTCGGGCGGGATCAGCGCAATGGGGCATCCGGGCAACGGCGGGTCCGCGCTTTCTTCGCGCGGCTTCACCGACAGCACGTCCGTCATGCGCCTGTATGACGGCATGCGGCAGTACGGCGGGGTGGGCGTCACCTTTCCGTTCGACACATGGTCGGTCGAACGCATAGAGGTGCTGCGCGGGCCCGCGTCGGTGGTGTATGGCGACGGGGCCATCGGCGGCGTCGTCAACGTGATTCCCAGGCGGCCCCGGCAGGGGCCGGTGGAAAACGAGTTGCAATTGACGGCCGGCACGGAGCGCACCGGGCGCTTCGCCTTCGACAGCAGCGGCGCGCTGACCGACAAGCTGGCGTATCGCTTCGACCTGAGCGGAAGCCGCAGCGACAATTGGGTGGACCGGGGCGAGTCGCGCGACCTGACCGTGTCGGGCGCGCTGCAATGGGACGCCACGCGCGACCTCCGCCTGACCTTGAGCCACGCCCAGGGCCGCCAGAAGCCGATGCGCTACTTCGGCACGCCCCTGATCGAAGGGCGGCAGGCGGACGAGCTGCGGCGCAAGAACTACAACGTCGATGACGGCCTCATCCGCTATCGGGATGCATGGACGGAACTGGACGCCCTTTGGACGCCGCGCGACGACGTCACCGTCAGGGCGAAGCTTTACAACGTCCGCAGCAAGCGCGACTGGAGGAATGCCGAAAAATACGTCTATAACCCCTCCACGAAATGGATAGACCGCTCCGACAACACAGAGATCAACCACGACCAGAAGCAGACCGGCCTGACCGCCGACGCGGCGTTCGACGGCCGCCTGGGCGTCTTCAAGAACATCTTTTCGATCGGTTTCGACCTCAACCGCAGCAGCTTCCGGCACACCAACAACACCTACACCGGCAGCTCGGGCCCGGTCGATCCGTATGACCCGATACCGGGCTACTTCCATAGCGATCAGCCGACCATGCCGCGCTACCGCAACGAGGCGCTCCAATACGCCGTGTTCATCGAGGACCGGCTCGAGCTCACGCCGCGGTGGTCGGTGATCGCGGGCCTGCGCCACGACCACGCCAAGCTCGTGCGCGACGACCTCGTCTCGTCCGCCAGGGTGCTGGATCGCAGCTATTCGGACACCGGCTTCCGGGTCGGGACGGTCTTTCAGGCGCGGCCCGGCCTGGCGCTGTATGCCCAGTATTCGGAAGCGGCCGATCCGGTGAGCGGCATCTTGATGCTGAGCCCCGCGAATGCGGAGTTCGAGATGGCGCGGGGGCGGCAGATCGAGGTCGGCCTGAAGCAGAGCTTTCTCGACGGCAAAGGCGAGTGGACCTTGGCGCTCTATCACATCAGGAAGACCGATTTGCTGACCCGCGACGCCATGGATCCCGCCCGGCGGGTCCAGGTGGGGGCGCAGTCCTCGCGGGGCATCGAGGCGTCGCTGTCCATGGAGCTGGCCCGGGGCTGGACGATAGAGGCCAATGCCGCCATGCTGCGCGCCCGCTACGATGATTTCACCGAATCCGCGGGTTCGCCGCCCATGGCGGTCTCGCGCAACGGGAAGGTTCCGCCCAATGTCGCGCAGCGCCTGGCCAATCTGTGGCTGGGCTGGGAGTTCGCCCCGGGCTGGACCGCCATGGGCGGCTTGCGCTACGTGGGCAAGCGCTACGCCGACAACGCGAATACGCTGGAATTGCCTTCCTATACGACGACCGACCTGGCCTTGCGCTGGCGGCTCGATAAAGACACGACGATCACCGCGCGCGGCTACAACGTGTTCGACAAAGCCTATTTCACCACGGCTTATTACACGCCCACGCAATGGCTGTACGGGCCGGGACGCCGCTACGAGCTGACGCTCAACCATCGGTTCTGACGGCGGACCGGGAGCAAGACCATGGGAAAGATGAAGCGCCTGATCTATCTGGCGCATCGGTGGCTGGGCATCGGGGCTTGCGTCCTGATGCTGCTCTGGTTCGCCAGCGGGGTGGTGATGCTGTATGTGGGCTACCCCAAGCTGACGCCGCCGGAACGGCTGGCGGCCTTGCCGCCGCTGGCCGAAGAGGCATGCCGCGCGCCGCTGGACGGCCTGGAAGGTCGGCCGCTGGACGACCCTCGGGCGACGGCGGTGCTGACGTCGGCCGGCGGCGGTCCGGTCTATCTGCTGCGTGAAGGGCGGGGGCCCATCCGGGTGTTTTCGGCGCTGACCGGTTCCGCCGTCCAGGGGCCGGCCGGCGCCCGGGAGGCCGTGGCGTCCGCCCAGGCGTTCGCCGGCGCGCCGGCGCTGGGCTATCTGGGAACCATCCAGGAAGACCGCTGGACGCACGGGCGCGGCCTGGATGTCCACCGGCCGCTGCACCGGGTCCTGGTTGACGGGCCCGAGCCGTCCACCCTGTATGTGTCGTCGGCGACCGGGCAGGTGGTGCTGGATGCGCCCGAGAGCCAGCAGCGCTGGAATTACCTGGGCGCTTGGCTGCACTGGCTCTATATGCTGCGCTTCCAGTCCGTCGATCCGGTCTGGTCATGGATCGTGATCGCGCTGTCCGCGGCGGGGACGGTGCTGGCCGCCAGCGGCGTGTGCGTCGGCATCTGGCGCTGGCGCTTCCGCGGCCGGTACAAATCGGGCTCGCGCTCGCCCTATCGCGCGCCGATGATGAAATGGCATCACATCGGCGGCCTGCTGTTCGGCGCGTTCCTGAGCTTCTGGATCTTCAGCGGGCTGATGTCCATGAACCCCGGCGGCGTGTTCTCCGCCAGGCATGGCGCGCCGGACATGGCGGCCTACCGGTCGGCCGGCTCCGCGGATTTTTCCGGGCTGCGCGAGCCGGCGCGCATCGTCGCCGCCCTGCGCGGCGCGGGCTTCGCGCCGGTCGAACTGGCATGGCTCAGCCTGGCGGGCCGCCCGTATGTGCTGGCCCACGACGCCGCGGCCGACAGCCGGATCGTCACCGCCGAAGGCCACGGCCTGGAAGTGCGCGATCGCTGGCGCCCCGAAGAGATCCGGCCCGCGGCGGGGCGCTTGTTCAAGGCCGATACCCGGCGGCTATCGGTGTTGTCGGACTACGACGCCTATTATTACCGGCGGCACGCCGAAGCGATGAACGGCGGGGCGCCGCGCGGGCTGCCGGCCCTGATGCTGCAGTTCGCGGACCCCGACGACACGCGCGTGTATATCGATCTGCGCACGGGCGAGGTGAACCTGGCCTTGGCGCGGTCTGAAAGAGCGGGCCGCTGGCTGTTCTATTTTCTGCATAGCTGGGATACGCCCGCCCTGTTGCGGGCCGGCCCGCTGCGCGATGCCGTGCTGATCTTCCTGAGCCTGGGCGGCATGCTGGTGGCGGCGACCGGCATCGTGATCGGGTGGCGCAGGCTCCGCCGCAAAGGGGTTCGATGATACACTCGGGCCGTCCTGTATGGACGACGACGCGGGCCTGGTTCGTGCCGCCCGCGGATTCGATCAATAAGAAAGGGGGGCATCCATGCACTACATCATCCAGATCCTCGCGGCCATTCTCGTGGGCACCGCCATCGGCGCCATTCTGGGGCCGCGCAGCAACGTGCTTTTCATCGGTTCCATCATCGCCGTCGCCCTGGGCCTGGCGGCCATCGTCACCGCGTCCTGGGTGCTGCTGGCCATCGGCACCGCGGTTTTCCTGGTGGTCCAGGGCATGCGCAGCGCCCACGCGTAAGGGACGAAAATAGCGGCGAGGCCTACGGAAAACCTCGCCGCCATCCCATCGCCATGCCGGCTGCTAGCCGGCTTTTTGTTGGATCTTTTCTCCGCCGCGCTCGATATCCTGCCCCGCGCCGCGCATCGTGTTGGTGCATCCCGCTGCGAGCGCCGCAAGAGCGATGACCATCGTTAAGATTTTTATTTTCATGCTGTTCTCCTGACCAAAGATGACTGCTAGCGGCCGCCCGCCCGAAGGCGGCGCGGACCCGGTCGATGCTCGGCAAGTTCCGTGCCTGGACGGGGATTCCGCTTGCGCGCGCCGCGGCCGGGTGCCCGGCCGGCCGGCGCGCGCCGGCCGGTTCAGGCGGTGGACTGCATGAAATGGTCGAGCATGGTGGTCAATATGCCGCCCTGGCGCCACACCGCCTCTTCGTGCGCGGTATTCAGCCGCGCCTGAAGGCGTATCGTCCGCGTTCCTTGCGCGTCCGAGATCCGGCACTCGACCCAGCCGTTGGGCGGTATGGTGTCGGGCACGTCGATGTCGAAACGCGTTTCGGCGGTGATGCCCAGCGAATTGCGCGTCACGCCCGGCTCGAACTGCAGGGGCAGCACCCCCATGTTGACCAGATTCGACCGGTGTATGCGCTCGAAGCTCTCGGCCAGCACGGCCTGCACGCCCAGCAGGCGCGTTCCCTTCGCCGCCCAGTCGCGCGACGAGCCGGTTCCGTATTCCCGACCCGCCACGACGACCACCGGCACGCCGGCCGCCAGGTAGTGCATGGCGGCATCGTAGATCGGCGCCACGCGGCCCTCCGGCATGATGAGCGTGCCGCCGGCGGGCCCTTGCGGCAGCAGTTCGTTGGCCAGCCGCCCGCCGGTGAATGTGCCGCGCATCATGACCTCGTGGTTGCCGCGGCGCGCAATGAAGGTGTGCAGCGCGGCCGGGGCGACGCCGCGGTCCCGCAGGTAGCGGCCCGCCGGGACGTCCGGCCGTATGCCGTCGGCGGGGGAGATGTTGTCGGTGGTCACGCTGTCGCCCAGCACCAGCAGGGGGCGGGCGCCGCGCAGGCTGCGGCCGGCCGCCGGCCGCTGGTCGATGTAGGGCGGCCGGCGCACATAGGTGCTGTCGGGGTCCCACTCGTACAGCATCGAGCCGCCCGAGGGCAGGGCCCGCCAGCCGGCGTCGCCTTCGGTGATGCCGGCATACTGCCTGCGGAAGCGGTCCGGGGTGACGTAGCGCTGTTCGATTTCCTTGATTTCGGCGTTGTCCGGCCAGATGTCGGACAAGAACACCGGCGTGCCGTCGGGCGCATGGCCCAATGGCTCCGTGGACAAATCCATGCGCACGCTGCCGGCGATGGCGTAGGCGACGACCAGCGGCGGCGAAAGCAGATAATTGGCGCGTGCCAGCGGGTGGATGCGGCCCTCGAAGTTCCGGTTGCCGGACAGGACGGCGGAAACCGTGAGGCCGCGGCTTTCGATCGCGGATTGCAGGTCCGGCGCGATCGGGCCCGAACCGCCGCCGCAGCTGGCGCAGCCATAGCCGGCAAGCTGGAAGCCCAGGCCGTCCAGGTCGGACTGCAGGCCGCTGGCCTGAAGGTAGTCGCTGACGACTTTCGAGCCGGGCGTGAACGAGGTCTTGACCCATGGTTTTGCGCGCAGGCCCTTGGCGCGCGCCTTGCGCGCCAGCAGCCCGGCGGCGATCATCGCGCTGGGGTTGGACGTATTGGTACAGCTGGTGATGGCGGCGAGTATGACCGCGCCGTGGTCGAGTTCGGCCATGGCGGCGCCGGGCGCGCGGGGGCCGGCCTGCGGGCAGGCGGCCAGGAAAGAGGCCGGAATGTCCGACAGGGCCACGCGCTCGTGCGGCCTGCGCGGCCCCGCGGCGCTGGGCTCGACCGTGGCCAGGTCGAGCTCGACCACGCGCGAGAATTCCGGCTCGGCGGCGCCGGGGTCGCGCCACAGGCCTTGCAGGCGGCAGTAGCGCTCGACCAGTTCGATGGCCTCGTCGTCGCGCGCCGAGCGGCGCAAATAATCGATCGTGCCGGCGTCCACCGGGAAGAAGCCACAGGTGGAGCCGTATTCTGGAGACATATTGGCCAGGGTGGCGCGGTCCTCCAGGGTCAGCGCATCGCCGTCCAGCGCCGGGCCGGTGAATTCGACGAAGCTTTCCACCACCTTGGCTTCCCGCAGCAAGCGGGTCAGGGTCAGCACGATGTCGGCGGCGGTCACGCCCGCCCGGGGGCGGTTCAGCAGGCGGACGCCGACGGTCGGCGGCAACAGGAAGGACAGCGGTTCGCCCAGCATGGCCGCTTCCGCCTCGATGCCGCCCACGCCCCAGCCCAGCACGCCCACGGCGTTGATCATGGCGGTATGGCTATCGGTGCCGGCCAGCGTATCGGGATAGGCCAGCGGCGGGTCCTGGCTGTGATCGACGAACACCACCCGGGCCAGGTGCTCCAGGTTGATCTGGTGCAGGATGCCCGCGCCCGGCGGCACGATGGAAAGGTTGTCCATCGCGTGCTGCGCCCATTTCAGGAAGGTGTAGCGCTCGCGGTTGCGGCGATATTCCAGGGCGACGTTCAGGTCCAGCGCGCCGGCCTGGCCGGCGTAGTCGACCTCGAGCGAGTGGTCGACGATCAGCTCGACGGGAATGCGCGGATTGATCCTGGATGGGTCGCCGCCGGCGCGCGCCATGGCGTCCCGCATGGCGGCCAGGTCGATCAGCGCCGGGATGCCGCTGACGTCCTGCGCCATCACACGCGCCAGCATCAGCGGTATGGTGTCTTTGCCGACGCGCTCATGGTAGTTGCGCAGCACCTCGAGCGGCAGCGCGGCGCCGACGTCGTCGCGTTCGGCATGGCGCAACAGGTTCTCCAGCAGCACCCGGATCGAATAGGGCAGGCGGCCGAGCCCGGCCTGGGCGTAGTCCGCCAGCTCGGGCAGGGAGTAATAGGCATAGCGCCGGCCGCCGGACTCGAACTCCCGGCGGCAGCGCGAACGCAGCGCGGAGGCTGCGTTGCGAAGAGAAGGTTGATTCATGTTTCGCGCTGGTATCAGGTCGCTTTGATGTCCGCTTTGCGGATGACGTCTTTCCACTGGGCGATGTCGGCGCGTATGGTCTCGAGCAGCTGCTCGGGGCTGCTGCCGACGGGCTGGCTGCCTTCGGACCTGATGCGTTCCTGCATTTGCGGGCTTTTCAGGACCTCGGCCATTTCCTTGTTGAGGCGGGCCACGATCTCTTTGGGAATGCCCTTGGGGCCGGCCACCGCGTGCCACAGGTCGGACTTGAACCCCGGCACGCCCGCTTCCTTGAAGCTGGGCACGTCGGGCAGGGCGGGTATGCGGGCGTCGGCGATGCCCAGACCGATGGCCCGTTTTTCCTGGATGACCGGCACCACGATGGCGACCGACGAGAACATGAGGTTGACCGTGCCGCCGATGGTGTCCTGCAAGGCGGGGCCCGTGCCTTTGTAGGCGACGTGGTTGAGCTTGATGCCCGCGAGGTCGGCCAGATGCTCCATGCTCAGGTGGGTGATGCCGCCGACGCCGGACGAGCCATAGGTGACGACCCCGGGTTCGCGCTTGGCCCACTGCACGAGTTCGCCGAAGTTCTTCACCGGCAGGTCTTTGTTGCCCACCAGAATGAGCGATTCGCGCTTGAACAGCGTAATGGGCTCGATGTCGTTGATGGAGTCGAAGGGCAGTTCGCGCAGCGCGGCGTTGCAGGTGTGGCTGCTGGACAGCATGACCAGCGTGTAGCCGTCGGGCGGGGACTTGATCGCCGCGTGCGTGCCGATGCTGCCGCCCGCGCCGGGCCGGTTCTCGACGACGACCGGAACGCCCATGCGTTCGGTGAGGTGCTGGGCCAGCTGGCGGGCCGTCAGGTCGCCGCCGCCGCCGGCGGCCAGCGGCACGATGATCTTGATGGGACGGTTGGGATAATCGCCCGCGCCCTGGGCCAGCACGGCGGGTGCGGAAATGCCCAGGCCGCTGCCCACGGACAAGGCGCCCATGGAAGTGATCAGACGACGGCGAGTGGTCGAAACCATGGTGTCTTCCTCCTGCGGGGTGAGTCCCGCGATAGATTACGGTTCGTTGATGTGTTTTCAGCTTGAAAATGTTATCGACAATCAAATAAGATTGTCAACAATAACCATATTGACGATGAGCACAGGGCGCGCGGGTGTCTGCGATCCGGGTGAAGGAGCGAACATGGAGCCGATAAAGCCGCAAGCGGCGGTCGACGTCCGGCAGCGTTTGTCGGTCGACGAGATCATGCGCCGGCTTGAAGACCTGATACTGAAGGGGGATTACGGCCCGGGCGCGCGCCTGCCCGAGCAGGCGCTGGCCGATGCCCTGGGCATCGGCCGGGGGCCTTTGCGCGAGGCCATCCGCACGCTGGAAGGCCGGCGCCTGCTGGAACGGGTGCCGCATGCGGGCGTGCGCGTCGTCGATTTATCGGTCGAGGACATGGACCAGATCCTGACCGTGCGCGAATCGCTGGAAGGCATGGCCAGCCGGCTCGCGGCCGAATACATGACCTTGCCGGAAGTGCGGCGGTTGCGCGCCATCACCGCGGGGCTGGAGCACCTTGGCAGCCGCGACATGGAAGCGGTGTTCAAGGTCGATTCCGACCAGGACTTCCATCGCACCATCGTGCTGGGCAGCCGCAACAAATGGATCACCAATCTGCTGTGCCGCGATCTGTACACGCTGCTGCGGCTCTGTCGAATGCGGTCGGGGCAGCTGCGGCGCGACATGGGCCGCATACACCAGGAACATCACGCCATCGTCGACTGCATCGAACGGCGGGACCCGGACGGCGCCGAGCGCCTGATGCGCGCCCACGTCCGTGAAAGCCGCGAGCGCCTGCTCGCGGCCTTGAGAGGGCCCAACCCTAGCCCGCCTGCCCCGCGCTGAGCTTGCGGAAGTCGGCGTCCAGCTTGTCCAGCGCCGCGTCGATGGCGTGGCGGCGGTCGGCGATCCATTGCTTTTGGGCGTCCAGGTCCTGCCGCGCCGATGCGATCATCCGTTTCATTTCCGCGGGCTGCGGGCCGCCGGCCGTCGCCCGGTGCTCGACGATGGCGACCGGGTCCAGGTTGGCGCGGAACTCGGCTTCGCTCATGGGCAGGGTTTGCGGATAGGAGCCGCCCTTCACCGCTTCGGCATAGATGCGCTGCGCCTGCTCGTAGGGAAAGTCCAGCGGCTTGATGTTGTGCTGCTTGGCGTAATCGACCACTTCCGATGCGAAGTGGTGGCCGACGCGGAAAGGCAGCTTGTGCTTGCGCATGAGGCTGTCCGCGAGCTCCTGCGATGCCGTCCAGTCGCTGTTGAGCTCTTCGAGCGCGCGCTCGGGGCTGATGACCAGGGCCTTGAGCACCCGTTCCCAGTTCTTCAGCGCCGTGATGCCGCTGGCCACCATGGCGCTATTGGCCTTGGAGCTCTTGGGGTCCGACATGCCCGGGGTGATGTTGTGCGCCTGCAGCGCCGGGCCGAAGGCCAGCGTCATGGCGGTCGAAGCGCTGCTGCGCGTGTTGTTCAGCAGCCCGGGGTTGCGCTTTTGCGGCATGGCGCTGGACACATAGGTGTTGTCGCCGCCTTCCTGCAGCAATATCCAGGGGCGCGGCTGCGCATACTGCGTCAGCAGGTCTTCGACGAAGTGCCCGGTATGCAGGGCAATGCTGGTGACGACGGCGCCGACTTCGACGGGATGCTCCATGGAGGAAATCTGCGACGCGTCGTAGGCGTTCTCGACGGTGGCCGCGAAGCCCAGGTACGCCGCCATGCGGTCGCGGTTCAGCGGCCAGCTGCTGCCGTTCAGCACCGTGGTGCCCATGGCGGACCGGTCGATGCGCGCATAGGCTTCGCGCATGCGTTGCGCATCGCGCCGCAGGCCGGCGGCATGCCCCAGCAGATAATGGCCGTAGCTGTTGGGCTGCGCCGCCACGCCGTTCGTGTAGTTGGGCACGATGGTGCCCGTGTGGCGTTCGGCCAGATCGACGAGCGTGGCGGACGTCTTGTGCAGCTGCTCGGCCAGTTTCAGCAAGTCCTCGCGCAAGATCGCCGCGCGGAAGGTGGCGTGCATGTCCTGGCTCGACCGGCCCGCATGCAGCAAGGTGATTTCCTGCCCCGCCTCTTTGATCAGCAGGGGCTCGAAGGAAATGACCGTGGACGGCCGCTTCCCGCCTTCCCGGTTGCCGGCCTGGATCACCTTGTCGATGCCCGCGGCAAAGCCCGGGGCCAGGGACCGCTCGATCAGGCCCTCGTCGGTGTTGATGACCAGCGACGCCTTGTTCATGGCGCCCAGCCAGAAGAATTCGTCTTTCTTCGCCTCCTGCCCGGCGGCGCTTGCGGCGTATCCCAGCAGGGAAAGGGATAGGGCGGTCAATGCGGCGTATTTCATTTTTGCGGTCTCCTTTGCGCCTGGCGGCGGGCGCGTCGATGGCGTTGTTTCGCTGACTATACTGCGAAAAAGTTTTGACATTGCGCAATTTCTGAATATACTTACGCCCTATCAAGGGGAGTAGCTTTCTTTCCGCAGCATCGTCATTACGGCAGTCCTGTCGCAGTATCCAGGCTCCCGGTGCTCGGGCAACACCAGTGTTGCAAGCAAGACCTTGCCGTGAAGGGCAAGGCGTATCTCCAACAATCGCTAAGGCCTGTCCTTCTGGATCAGGCCTTTTTTATTGGCGCATTCCCATGCCGCCGCCGGTTTGCCGGCGAAGGCGCGCCGGCCTGATTCTTACCCTTTTTCAATTGTTTATCCCCAAGGGGCGAGAATGTTAGAACTATTGCAGACGATAAGCTGGACGGCGGTTTTTCAGATCATCATGATCGACATTTTGCTGGGAGGCGACAACGCGGTGGTCATCGCGCTCGCCTGCCGCAACCTGCCCCCGAAACAGCGCATGCAGGGCATATTGTGGGGCACGGCGGGGGCCATCGGCCTGCGGGTCATACTGATCGCGTTCGCGCTGACCTTGCTCAGCGTGCCGTACTTGAAGGTCATAGGCGCGCTGCTGCTGGTCTGGATCGGCATCAAGCTGCTGATGCCCGACGAGGACGCCCATGGCAACATCGAGGGCGGCGCGTCGATCTGGTCCGCGATCAAGACCATCATCATCGCCGACTTCGTCATGAGCCTGGACAACGTGATCGCCATCGCGGGCGCGGCGCAGGGCGCCAATCCCGACCACCAGATCGGCCTCGTGGTCTTCGGCCTGATCATCAGCGTGCCCATCATCATCTGGGGCAGCACCATCGTGCTCAAGCTCATCGACCGCTTCCCCATCGTGGTCACCTTCGGCGCGGCGCTGCTGGGCTGGATCGCGGGCGGGATGCTGATCACCGACATCGCCATCGTGGAACGCTTCGGCGAGCCCAGCGGCGCCATGAAGCTGGCCGCGGAAGCCGTCGGCGCGGTCTCGATCGTGGTGCTGGGCCGTTTGCTGGCGCGACGCAAGCAAAGCGGCACGGCCGAAGCCTGACGGGGCGTTCACCGATATCGCCGGCCATGCGGCACGCACGGCCGGCGACGGCCGCCCCTTCCGCCATGGCGATCACCCCGCCACAGCGGGCCCCGGGCTATAGCAAGCCCTGCATTTCCCTGGCGGCCTTGTTCAGATAGGGCAGCAATTCTATGGCCCGTTCGATGGACATGCGGGCGGTGGGGGCGTGCATGGCCACGACGGCACGCACGTCGCCCCGCGAGTCGCGCGCCGGCACGGCTACGGCGACCATGCCGGCGATGAATTCTTCACGGTCGGTGGAATAGCCCTGTTCCCGGATCAGCCTGCATTCGCGTTCCAGGTCCAGCAGGCTGGTGATGGTGCTGGGTGTCTTGGCGTCGAGCTTGAGATGCGGAAGAACGCGCGCGGCTTCCCTGGGGGGCATGTGGGCGAGCAGCAGCTTGCCGCTGGCGGTGCAATGCAGGGGCACGTGCGAGCCGACGTCGAAGATGAGCCGCAACGGCCATTGCGCCTCGACACGGTCCAGGTAGACGACCTGGGTGCCGTCCAGGGTGGTGAAATTGCAGGTTTCGCCCACCTGCTTCACGAGTTCGATGAGCACGTCGTGGCGCAAGGCCTGCACCGAGCGGTGGTTGAGCGTGTTCAGCGCCAGGCGCCGCAAGGATTTCCCTATGCCGTAGCTGCGTTCGTCCACGTCGCGGGCCAGAAAGCCCATGGACACGAGCTGGGCGCACAGGCGATGGGCCGTGCCCTTGGGGATGTCCAGCTCTTCGGTGATCTCCGACAGCGCCATGGCCCGTCCTCGGGAAGAGACCGCGAGCAGGATGCGCAAGGCCCGCGTGGCGGCGCCGTCCGGCGCCGCGGTTCCATTATTTTCTTCGTCGTTGTCAAGTGGCGGAACGGAAATCACGGGTAACTCCTTAGGCCGAAAAGCGATTCATGTCTTGTGGCGCTGTGCGCTCGTCTATAAGATACATAGAACATTTTGTTCCATTTTATGAATCGTGCCAAGCGGGTGCTAAAAAATGGCGACAGGCTTTGATTACATCGTAGTGGGGGCCGGTTCAGCGGGCTGCGTATTGGCGGCGCGCTTGAGCGAGGATCCTTCCGTCAGGGTGCTGTTGCTGGAAGCCGGGCCGGCCGACCGCTCGCTGTGGCTGCATCTGCCCATCGGCTACGGCAAGACGATGTGGAGCGCCAAGTACAACTGGTGCCTGTACACCGATCCCGATCCCAACATGAACGGCAGGCGCATCTATTGGCCCCGGGGCAAGACGCTGGGCGGCTCGAGCGCCATCAACGGCCTCATCTACGTGCGCGGCCAGAAAGAGGACTACGACAGGTGGGCCGCCCTGGGCAACCCGGGCTGGAGCTACCAGGACGTCCTGCCTTACTTCATCAAGTCCGAAGGCAACGAGCGGGGCGCTTCCGCCTACCACGGCGGCGACGGCCCTCTGAAAGTGTCCGACATCCCGGGCCGCCACGAACTGATCGACGCCTTTGTGAAGGGCGCCCAGGAAATCGGCGTGCCCGCGACCGACGACTTCAACGGCGCAAGCCAGGAAGGCGCCGGCTATTATCAATTGACCACCCACCGCGGGTGGCGCTGCAGCACGGCGACGGCTTATCTCAAGCCCGCCCGGGCCCGGCCCAACCTGGTGGTGCACAGCCTTTCCCACGCAAGCGGCGTGATGCTCGAAGGCAAGCGGGCCATCGGGGTCAAATACCTGCGCAACGGGGTTGAAAGCCGCGCGCTGCTTGCGCCCGGGGGCGAAGTGCTGCTGTCGGCGGGCGCCATCCATACGCCGCAATTGCTGCAGCTGTCCGGCATAGGCCCGCGCGATCTCCTGGAAGCGCGCGGCATTCCCGTGGCGGCCGATTTGCCGGGCGTGGGCGAAAACCTTCAGGACCATCTGCAGATCCGGCTGGGCTATGAATGCACCCGGCCCATCACGACCAACGATGCGCTGAATTCGCTGTTCGGCCAGGCCATGATAGGCATGCAGTGGCTGATCCGCCGGCAAGGGCCGCTGGCCGTGGGCATCAACCAGGGCGGCTGCTTCATGCGGGCCCTGCCCGGCGAATCGGCCACGCCCGACATCCAGTTCCACGTCGCCACGCTGTCCGCCGACATGGCGGGGGGCAAGGTGCATCCCTATTCGGGCTTCACCTTCTCCGTCTGCCAACTGCGGCCGGAATCGCGCGGGCACATACGCATCCGCTCCGGCAACCCGCTCGAACCCCCGGAAATGCAGCCCAACTACCTGTCCACGGACCTGGACCGCCGCACGGCCGTGGCGGGCGTGCGGGCGGCGCGCAGCATCGCGCAGTCGAACGCGATGGCGCCCTACGTGAAGCGGGAAGTCAAGCCGGGGCCGGAGTTCGGCACGGACGATGCCCTGCTGGAGTTCGCGCGCGACAACGGCGCCACGATTTTCCATCCCAGCTGCACCTGCCGCATGGGGCCGGCGAGCGACCCCATGGCGGTGGTCGATGCGCGCCTGCGCGTGCGGGGCGTGGACGGGCTGCGCGTGGTGGACGCCTCGGCGATGCCCGTGCTGGTTTCCGGCAACACCAACGCGCCGGTGGTGATGATGGCGGAAAAAGCCGTGGACATGATTCGAGAAGACCGGCATACGCCGGCGTGAATGCAGTATCGAGCAGCACCGTAGGAGCGTAGTGAGCGCCGCGAGCCGTGCCGCGCCGTACATAAAGGCCGCCGCTGCGCCAGGCAATTCTGCCTGATTTCCTTTCCACATCGGGAGACAAACATGGCAACGAAAACACCTCTGGACCGCCGCGGCTTTTTGCGCATCGCGGGCAGATACGGCTTGACGTCCACCACCTTGGCCGCGCTGGGCTTCGCCGGGCCGCTGACCCTGGAAGGCGTGGGCCGCGCGTCCGCGCAGACCGCCGCGGCGCGCAATGGGAAAGCGCAGTTCAATTTCAAGTTCGGCGCCGCGGGATTCAACGAAGAGAACCTGAAGATCCAGGAGTCGGGACAGATCTGGTTCGCGCGCGAACTGGAGAAACGCAGCGACGGCGCCATCAAGGTGGACTTCATCGGCAGCAACCAGATCTGCAACCAGCTCGACTGCATCAAGAAGACGCAGCAGGGCATCGTGGATCTCTTCACCGCCAGCACCCAGAATTCCGCCGGGGCCGCGCCTTATTACAACGTGCTCGACTTCGCCTATATGTTCCCGAGCCGGGCCGCCCAGCATCATTTCTTCTACCATCCCAAGAGCGAGGCGCTGCTGCGCGAGCCTCTGCGCCGCCTGCACAACGTGCAATTCCTGTTCACGCACTGCGAGCTGCGCGGCCTGATGATGGGCGCCAAGTTCAAGGACAGGCCCACGGTCACCAAGGTGTCCGAGCTGGCCGGAACCAAGAACCGCGTGACCGGCACCCAGCTGGGGCGCATCGCCATGCAGCTGATGGAGCTGGGCCCCGTGCCGCTGGCATGGGAAGAGACCGTCGACGGGCTCAAGTCCGGCCTGATCGACGGCGCGGAGACCTGGATGGGCGCGGCCGGCTATGGGGGCTTGTCGCCCGTGCTGTCGCAGGCGGTGGATCTCAAGTTCTTCTGCGGCACCGAGCATACGGCGATGAACAACAAGGCATTCGAGAAGCTGCCCGCCAAACTGCAGGATGTCGTGCTGGAAACCGCCTTTGCCGCGCAGCAGTACACCCAGCGCGAGAACGAGCGCGCACTGGTCGAGAAAGTGGGCGCCGTCCCGAATCCCGGCCCCGATACCCTGTTCGGCAAGAACAAGGTCAGGGTCGCGCTGTTGTCCGACGATGAGATCCGGAAGGCCGAACAGGCGTGCTCGCCGGAATTCAACCCCAAGCCCTGGGAGGAATGGCGCGAACGGCTGAACAAGATGCAGGGCGGCGCCGACACCTACAAGGAAATCTACACCATCGCGCGCGAGATCCCCAAGGATGCGCCCGTGGACAGCGTCAAGCCCCGCCGCTGGTGGCAATCGGCCTGATCGCGGCAATGGCCGGCGGCATGGGCGATGGCCCGCCCATGCCCCGGCTTTTTTCAAACGAAGGAGACGGGAATGGGGTTCGTGTCTACAGCCTTGCGCTGGCTGGATCGCAATATCGAGCGCGCGTTCATACTGGTCGCTTATTCAACCATGTCGCTGATCATCGTCTTCGCCGTGATCCAGCGCTACGTCTTCAGCACCCAGATCCCATGGAGCGGCTCGGTGCCCATCTACCTTTTCCTGTGGGTCACCTGGATCGGTTGCTCGTACAACGTGCGCCGGCGCTCGCATCTGTGCTTCAACGAGGTCCGCATGCGCATGTCCTACGGTGCGCAGTACGCCTGCATGTGGCTCGATGCCGTCCTGTGGCTCGTCTTCGGCGGCCTGGTGGTGTATTTCACGCTGGAGCAGACCATGCTGGCCTATCAGAATTTTTCCATCGTGCAGGGCACCGACAACCTGATGCAGTGGTGGTTCTATTGCGCAACGCCGGTCGCATGGGTGCTGCTCATGTTCCGGGCCGTGCAGAACCTGCTTGCGGACGCCCGCAGGTACAAGAACAAACAACCGTTCATCGTCGCCATCCAGAGCGTCGGCGCCGAAAACGTATAAGGGAAGCCTCATGGATACCGGAATGTTGCTTTGGTTGATCACGGCCGGCGTACTGGTGCTGTTCGTGCTCGGCGTCCCGATTTTTCTCGTCATCGGGTTCTGGGTGGTGGGCGCGTCGATGGCCATCGACTTCACCCTGGCCAACGTCGGCGTCACCCTGTTCGAAGGGCTCAACTTCTTCGGCCTGCTGGCCTTGCCGCTGTTCATCCTGACCGGCGACCTCATCGCCGCGGCCGGCATCGCCCGCCGGCTGGCGAATTTCGCGCATGCCTGCCTGAGCTGGCTGCATGGCGGGCTGGGCCTGGCGACCATAGGCTCCTGCGGCCTGTTCGCGGCGATCTCCGGGTCGAATGCGGCCACCACCGCCACCATCGGCGGCATCATGCATCCGCTGCTCGTGAAGGACGGCTACCGCAGCCATTTCGCCGCGGCGACGGCGGCCGCGGGCGGCACGGTGGGCATCATCATTCCGCCGTCCATCATTTTCATCGTCTACGGCTTCATCATGAACCTGTCGATTTCCGACCTGTTCATCGCCGGCATACTGCCGGGCGTGCTCATGGTGCTGTCCATGCTCGCCATGTGCTGGTGGCGCTGCAGGAAAGAGAACATGGGCACGATCTCCCCGCTGGACATGCGCAATGTGCTGACGACGGCGCGGCGCGCCTACCTGGGCTTCTTCGCCATCTTCATCGTCATCTACGGCATCTACTCGGGCGTGTTCTCGCCGACGGAAGCGGCGGCGATCACCGTCGGCTTCTGCCTGGTCGCGGGCGTGTTCGTCACGCGCGAGATCAAATGGCGCGAATTGCCCGATATTCTGCTGCGCTCCGGCCAATTGACGGGTATGCTGGCGCCGATGATTGCGATCTCCATCGTCATGCAGCAGGTATTCGGGCTGCTGGGAGCGGCTGAAACGGTGTCGGCGTTCATCGCCTGGTTCGGCGACGGCAAGGTGGTGGTTCTGCTGGCGTGCATGGCCATCGTGTTCGCCGCGGGCTGCATCCTGGAAAGCCTGCCGATCACGGTGATCTTCGCGCCCATCCTGGCGCCGATCGCGGTGAGCGTGGGGGTGGATCCCGTGCATTTCTCGGTGATCTTCCTGGTGGGCGCCGCCATCGGCTTCATCACGCCGCCTTTCGGCCTGAATCTGTTCGTGGCCAGCGGCGTCACCGGCATACCGTACATGCGCATCGTTCCGTCGGTGCTGATCTACCTCGCCGGCCTGCTCGTGGCCTGGATGCTGATCGCTTTCGTACCCTGGTTCTCCTTGGGCCTGATCCCGGTTCGATAGCAAGGCGGTGCATGCTTCCAGACGGTTTTTTGCTGGCTTCCTTCGTAGCGATCGTCCTGGTGGCCGTGTATTTCCACACGGTCACCGGCTTTGGCCTGGCCATGATCATCATGGGCCTGGCGGGCGGCATGGGCGTCGCCTCGGTGGCGGCGCTCGCCTCCGTCATCAGCCTGATGACTCTGGTGAACAGCGCGCTCGCCCTGCGCGGCCACCTGCACCATATCGATTGGCGGATCGCGGCGGCGATGATCGCCGGCATCGTGCCGGCCAGCGTGCTGGGCGTGCTGGCGCTGGACTACCTGAGCAGCACCGCGGCCGACGCCGTGCAGATCCTGCTGGGGCTGGTGATCGTGTATGGCGGGGTCAGCTTCGCGCTGCGCCCCCGCGTGCTCGAGCGCGTGTCGGGCCTGGCGGGCTTCGCGGCCTATGGGTTTTTCGGCGGATTCATCGGGGGCATGTTCGGCATCCCGGGCCCGCCGCTCATTTTCCAGTTCTACCGGCAGCCCATGGAACTCGTGCGCATCCGCAGCTTTCTAATCCTGGTCAACGCGGTGGTGGCGGGGGCGCGCACGCTGTTCGTGGGCGCCCAGGGGCAGCTGGATGCCGACATATGGGCGCTCAGCGCCGTCTGCCTGCCGGTGGCGGCGGCCGCCACCTGGGCGGGCAGGCGCTACCCGCCGCCATTCACCGCCGCCGTGATGCGGCGCATCGCTTTCGCCGTATTGTTCCTGATGGGCATGGGCCTCATTCTGCCCGTCGTGCCCGCCTATCTATAGCATGAGCGGCGGGGCTGCCGAGCAGAATAGCTTTTGCCTATCTGATCAATAATATTAATCAATTTTACAAATCAATAGCGGCGGCCTATACTGCTTCTGTGTTCGGGAAAACCACGAACTTTTTTCACCAACTAGAGGAAAACGCTATGTCTCTGATCAACACCAAAATCAAACCGTTCAAAGCAACCGCCTACCACAACGGCAAGTTTGTTGAAGTCAGCGATGAATCCATCGCGGGAAAGTGGTCGGTCTTCGTTTTCTACCCCGCCGATTTCACCTTCGTCTGCCCCACCGAACTGGAAGACCTGGCCGAGCAGTACCCTGAATTCCAGAAGCTGGGCGTCGAAATCTACAGCGTTTCCACCGACACCCACTTTGCCCACAAGGCTTGGCACGACACGTCCGAAGCCATCGGCAAGGTCAACTATCCCATGATCGGCGACCCCACGCAAACGCTGTCCCGCAACTTCGAAGTGCTGATCGAAGAAGAAGGCATCGCCCTGCGCGGTACCTTCGTCGTCAATCCCGAAGGCGAAATCAAGGTCATGGAAGTGCATGACAACGGCATCGGCCGCGTTGCTTCCGAATTGCTCCGCAAAGTGAAGGCAGCCCAGTACATTGCCTCGCACCCGGGCGAAGTCTGCCCCGCCAAGTGGGAAGAAGGCGGCAAGACGCTGACTCCTTCGCTTGACCTGGTCGGCAAGATCTAAGCGGCGCGGCTTGCGATAGGCAGCCGGCCCATACCATCGCCGCGCAAGGGCCAAGAGCGCTTGCGCGGCTCCCCAAGCCCTCTTGTCATGAAGGTGGATACGCCATGTTAGACGCAAATCTCAAAACTCAGCTGAAATCCTACATGGGAATGATCTCCCAGCCGATCGAAATCACCGCTTACCTGGACGACGGCGCCAAATCGCGCGAACTGCGCGAGCTGCTGCAGGAAATCGAGCTGATGTCGGACAAGATTTCGCTCGTCGAACGCGGCGACGGCAGCCAGCGCAAGCCTTCATTCAGCATCGCCCGCGTGGGCACCGACATCAGCGTGACCTTCGCCGGCATCCCCATGGGCCACGAATTCACCTCGCTGGTGCTGGCCCTGCTGCAGGTGGGCGGCCACCCCATCAAGCTGGACGCAGCCGTCATCGAACAGATCCGCAATCTCGATGGCGACTACGAGTTTGAAACGTATTTCTCCCTGTCCTGCCAGAACTGCCCCGACGTCGTGCAGGCGCTGAACGTGATGTCCATCATCAATCCGCGCATCCGCCACGTGGCGATCGACGGCGCGCTCTACCAGGGCGAGGTCGAGGCCCGCCAGATCATGTCGGTGCCCACCATGTACCTCAACGGCGAAGTCTTCGGCCAGGGCAGGTCCAGCGTCGAAGAAATCCTCGCCAAGCTGGATACCGGCGCGGCGGCCCGCAAGGCCGACGAGCTCAGCGCGCGCGCGCCCTACGACGTGCTCATCGTCGGCGGCGGCCCGGCGGGCGCCGCGGCGGCCGTCTATGCGGCGCGCAAGGGCATCCGCACCGGCGTCGTGGCCGAGCGCTTCGGCGGCCAGGTGCTCGACACCATGGCGATCGAAAACTTCATTTCCGTGAAGGAAACCGAAGGGCCCAAGTTCGCCGCCGCGCTCGAGGAGCATGTCCGCGCGTACGACGTCGACATCATGAATCTGCAGCGGGCAAGCCGGCTGGTCGCCGGCGGCAAGCTGGTCGAGGTCCAGCTGGCCGACGGCGGCGTGCTGAAAGGCAAGACCGTCATCCTGGCGACGGGCGCCCGCTGGCGCGAAGTCAACGTGCCCGGCGAACGCGAATACCGCAACAACGGCGTCGCCTATTGCCCGCACTGCGACGGCCCGCTGTTCAAGGGCAAGCGCGTAGCCGTGATAGGCGGCGGCAATTCCGGCGTGGAAGCCGCGATCGACCTGGCCGGCGTGGTGCAGCACGTGACGCTCATCGAATTCAGCGACGTCCTGCGCGCCGACGCGGTCCTGCAGCGCAAGCTGAAGAGCCTGCCCAACGTGACCATCATCATGTCGGCGCAGACCACCGAGATCCACGGCGACGGCAAGAAGGTCAACGGCCTGACGTACAAGGACCGCAACACGGGCGAACTCGTCAAGGTCGAGCTCGAAGGCGTGTTCGTGCAGATCGGCCTGGTGCCCAACACGGAATGGCTGAAGGACACCGTGGCCCTGTCCCGCCACGGCGAGATCGAGGTCGACGCGCGCGGGCAGACGTCGCTGCCCGGCGTGTTCGCGGCGGGCGACTGCACCACGACCCCGTACAAGCAGATCATCATCTCGGCCGGCGACGGCGCGAAGGCGGCCTTGAGCGCGTTCGATCACCTGATCCGCAGTTCGGTGGCCGACCAGGAAGACAGCTCCGCCCAAGCCGAATCCACCGTGGCGGCCTGAGGCCCGGGCGGCAGCCGCCGCCCCGCGGTCATCGTTCCGGAAACCGGCGCATGCATCATGCGCCGGTTTTTTCGTCGCCGCTCCATCGGATGCCCAGCACCCGCCGGGAGACCTCCAGCCAGGCCTGGGCGGCGTGCGACAGATAGCGCGCGTTCCACAGCAGCGCTACCGGCCAATGGACTTCGGGCTCGACGATGGGCGCCAGCACCAGGCCTTCCCGATTGATGCGCTGTACGAAGGGCTCGGGCAGCAGCGCCAGCCCCATGCCGGCGCGCGCCATGGACACCGTCCAGTCCCATTGGCTGCTTTGCGCCGCCACCAGCGGCTCGAAGCCCGCCTGCAGGAAAGCCCTGCGCAATGCGCGCGTCATGGCGAAGTCGTCGTCCAGCAGTACGAGCGGCCGGCCGCGCAGGGCGTCGAGCCGCAAGCCCTTGCCGGACGGCTTGAACGAACCCGGTTCGCCCAGCGCCCAGACGGCGTGCCGGGCCACTTCCGCGCTTTCGAGGTCGGGCGCCGGGTCCAGCGGCAGCACGCTCATGCCGATCTCCAGCTCGCCGCGCGCCACGCGGCGTTCGATCTCGCGGCCGGTGTCCTCGTGCAGCACGAGCCGGATCCCGGGGTATTGCGAGCGGAAGGCCTTCAGCACCTGGGTGAACAGCAGATTGATCATGGGCGGCATGCCCAGTTCGAGCGTGCCCTGGTTCAGCGCCTGGGTCTCGCGCAATTCCAGGGCCAGGCGGTGCATGGCCGCGATCACGTCTTGCCCGCGCTCGTACACCACCTTGCCGGCATCGGTCAGCACCAGCGGCCGCGACGCGCGGATGAGCAGCGGCTCGCCGACCTCGTCTTCCAGCTGGCGGATCATCTTGCTGATGGTGGATTGCGTGACGTCCAGCTTGCGCGCCGCAGCGGTAAGGCTTTGCTGCCTGACCGTCTCGATGAAGTAGCGAAGGGAGCGGACGTCCATGCCGGCTAACTCATGAATAAAACGACTGGAATAGGTAAATTAAATTCATTATGTGAATGTTAATCTCTGCTGCCGTGTGACGGCAAATTCAATTTGTAATTCGAGAGACAACATGCATACCAAGCGAATTCGTTTTCCGGGCCTGGAAAAAAGACTCATGTCCGCCCAAGAGGCGGCGGAATTGTTCCGCGACGGCATGGTGGTCGGGATGAGCGGCTTCACGAAAGCCGGCGATTGCAAGGCTATGCCGGCCGCGCTGGCCGAGCGCGCCAGGCGCGACGGCCTTTCCATCACCTTGATCACGGGCGCCTCGCTGGGCAACGACAGCGACGGCGTGATGGCCGAGGCCGGGCTGCTGGCGCGCCGCATGCCCTTCCAGGGCGATGCGACGCTGCGCCGCAAGATCAATGCCGGCGAGGTCATGTTCATCGACCAGCACTTGTCCGAAACGGCCGAACAGCTGCGCGCCGGCAATCTCGACGCGATCGACATCGCGGTGATCGAGGCGGTCGCGATCACCGAAGACGGCGGCATCGTGCCCAGCACCTCCGTGGGCAATTCGGCCAATTTCGCGCAGCAGGCCAGGCGGGTGATCATCGAGTTGAACCTCAGCATGCCGGCGGCGCTGGAAGACCTGCACGACATCTACGTGCCTGGTCCGCGCCCCGGCCGCCGACCGATTCCGCTGACGCATTGCGGCCAGCGCATCGGCACGCGCGCCATTGAAGTCGACCCCGCGCGCATCGCCGCCATCGTGCTGACCGACAGCCCGGACAGCCCCTCCACCATCCTGCCGCCCGACGCCGAGACGCAGTCGATCGCCCGGCATGTGGTGGGCTTCCTGCAGGGCGAAGTCGACGCGGGGCGCCTCGAGCCCTCGCTGCTGCCCTTGCAGGCCGGCATCGGCACCATCGCCAACGCGGTGCTGCACGGCCTGGTGGGATCGCCCTTCAGCGGCATGACCATGTATTCCGAGGTGCTGCAGGACAGCGCCTTCGACTTGCTGGATTCCGGCCAGCTGACCTTCGCCTCGGCTTCTTCCATCACGCTGTCCGAGCGCCGGCACCAGGCCTTCCTGGACGACGTCGAACGCTATCGTTCGCGGCTGCTTCTGCGCCCGCAGGAAATCAGCAACCATCCCGAGATCCTGCGGCGGCTGGGCCTCATCGCCATCAACACCGCGCTGGAATTCGACCTCTACGGCAACGTGAATTCCACCCACGTGGGCGGCACCCACATGATGAACGGCATAGGCGGCTCGGGCGACTTCGCCCGCAATGCGCATTTGTCCATCTTCGTGAGCAAGTCGGTGGCGAAGGGCGGCGCGGTCTCCAGCGTGGTGCCCATGGCCACGCACGTGGACCACACCGAGCACGACGTCGACGTGGTCGCCACGGAATGGGGCCTGGCGGACCTGCGCGGCCTGGCCCCGCGCGAACGCGCCCGGCTCATCATCGAGCGCTGCTGCCACCCGGATTTCCGCGACGAGCTGCGCGCCTACTTCGAGCGCGCCTGTGCCCAGGCGGGCGGGCAGACGCCGCAGCTGCTCGGCGAGGCCTTCGCCTGGCACCTCCGGTACCGCGACACGGGGTCCATGCGCCCTTGACCGAGCCGGGGTCGCTACAATTCCGATGTTCATAATGACAGAAGGAATGGCAGCAATGTCTGGGAAAATCAAAATCGGCATCGCCGGATACGGCAACCTGGGGCGCGGCGTCGAGTCCGCGATTTCGCAAAGCAGCGACATGGAACTGGTCGCGGTGTTCTCGCGGCGCGATCCCGGCGCCGTGAAAACGCTGGGCCCCGTGGCGGTGCACGCCATGGACGACATCGCGCGCTTCCAGGGCGAGATCGACGTCCTCATTCTTTGCGGCGGGTCCAAGAACGACCTGCCCGAGCAGGGGCCGGCGCTGGCCGCCTTGTTCAACACGGTGGACAGCTTCGATACGCATGCGAAGATTCCCGAATATTTCGAAGCCGTCAACCAGTCCGCCGAGCCGGCGGGCAATGTCGCCTTGATTTCCGTGGGCTGGGATCCCGGCCTGTTCTCCTTGAACCGCCTGTTCGGCGAAGCCATCCTGCCCGAGGGCGCAAGCTACACATTCTGGGGCAAGGGGCTCAGCCAGGGGCACTCGGACGCCATCCGGCGCGTGCCCGGCGTCAAGGGCGCGGTGCAATACACGGTGCCCGTCGACGAGGCGGTGGCGCGCGTGCGCAGCGGCGCGGCGCCCAAGCTCAGCACGCGCGAGAAACACACGCGCGAATGCTATGTCGTGCTGGAAGAGGGCGCCGATGCCGCGCAGGTGGAACAGGCCATCGTGACCATGCCGGACTACTTCGCCGACTACGACACGACCGTCACGTTCATCACCGCCGAAGCGCTGGCGCGCGATCACGGGGCCATGCCCCACGGCGGCTTCGTGATACGCAGCGGCTCGACCGGAAACGGCAGCAAGCAGGTGATGGAATATTCGCTCACCCTGGAAAGCAACCCCGAGTTCACTTCCAGCGTGCTGGTCGCCTATGCCCGCGCCGCCCATCGCCTGAACCAGCAGGGCGTGGCGGGCGCGCGCACGGTGTTCGACGTGCCGCCCGGGCTGCTGTCGCCCAAGACCCCGGCGCAGCTGCGCAAGGAACTGCTCTGAAGCCCTGCGCCGCCCGTATTTCAGCGCCGGCAGGGCCAGGGGTTTTGTAGCGTTTGGTTTACCCCGGTTGCATGCTTCGCGCCCGGCCCTTCTACAATGACTTGACATTGTTGACCTACGCAAGTTTTGCGGCGGGGACCGGGAGCGATCATGCCACGCTACGTCAAAATAACCTTGTGGTCTCTGTTCGGGCTGCTGCTCGCGGTCGTGGCTGCGGCGGCGCTGCTGGCGAGCGCCAACTGGAACTTCGCCCGTCCCTGGGTCAGCCAGCGCGTGGCCGACGCCATCCATCGCCCCGTGCAAATTCGGGGCGAT
The DNA here is from genome assembly GCF_013416525.1 of Parapusillimonas granuli. Classification (GTDB taxonomy): domain Bacteria; phylum Pseudomonadota; class Gammaproteobacteria; order Burkholderiales; family Burkholderiaceae_B; genus Parapusillimonas; species Parapusillimonas granuli. Next base: position 31,866 of record NZ_JACCEM010000008.1, on the reverse strand, counting down.
CTCGACGTCGATTGGCTCCGGCCGCCCCAGGACGCCGACGGGCCGCGCTGGCTGCCGTGGCCGCGCGTCACCGCCAATCAGGTCGTGGTCGGCAACCCTGCCTGGGCGGGCGCAGGCAAGACCATGGCCGAGGCGTCGCGCCTGGTCGCCACCATCGATTCGGGCGCGCTTTTCCATCGGGTCTTCCGCTTGAGCCAACTGCACATCGAGGACGCCTCGCTGCTGCTGGAGCGCCAGGAAAACGGAGCGGTGAACTGGGCGCTGAACGCATCCACGGAAGAAGCCAAGACGCCGTCCGAATGGAAGTTCGATCTGCAGTCCCTGTCGCTCACCAGCGTCCGGGCGCAGGTGGTGGACGCGTCCCGGGAACTGGACTTCCGGACGGAACTGGACAGCATTGCGCAGCCGGGCCCGGACGGCTATGGCCTGGAATGGAAGGCGCAGGGCCGGTATCGGCAGGCCGAGCTGACCGGCGAAGGCAAGTCGGGCGGCGTGCTGTCTTTGCGCGACGGGGCCGAGCCTTTCCCTTTCCGGGGCAAGGTCAGCGTCGGGACGACCACCATCGGCCTGGAAGGGTCGGTGACCCGGCCTCAATCCCTGGCCGCCCTGGACGTGCGCCTGATCCTCGCCGGCGACACCATGGCCGATCTGTTGCCCCTGCTGGGCGTCGCGCTGCCCGAAACACCGCCTTACGAAACCGAAGGTCGGCTGGTCGCCACGCTCGAAGGCGAGGACGATGTCTGGCGCTACGAGGAATTCAAGGGCGTGATGGGCAAAAGCGATTTGCGCGGCACGCTTGAATACCATCGGCGCAAGCCTCGGCCCCTGCTGACGGGCGAAGTCCAGTCCAGCCTGCTGCGCCTGCGCGACCTGGGCCCGCTCATCGGGCTCGAAACCAGCGGCATGGAAAAGCGGGAGAAAAAGGAGTCCGACTTCAAGCAGCCCGCCGACAAGGCGTTGCCCGCCAAGCCGTTGAACACCGACGCCTGGAAGGTCATGGATGCCGACGTGAAGTTCGAAGGCGAGAAAATCCTGCGCGACAAGGACTTGCCGCTGGACGATATCAAGGCTCATGTGGTGCTGGAGGACGGCGTGCTGTCCTTGAAGCCGCTCAACTTCGGTTTCGCGGGCGGCACGCTGGCCAACGAGCTCGTGCTGGACGGCCGCGACGAGCGCATCAAGGCGGACCTGTCGGCCCAGGCGCGGCATCTGAAGCTCAAGCAGCTGTTCCCCGGCGCGGAACGCATGGACGCGAGCTTCGGCGAGTTGTTCGGCGACGCCAAGCTGAAGGGGCAGGGCGTTTCCCTGGCCGAACTGCTGGGCAACTCGAACGGCGAATTGCAGGCGATGGCGAGCCGCGGCACCATCAGCCGCTTCCTGCTGGAGGCCGCCGGCCTGAATGTCGCCAACATGGTGATGGTCCAGATCTTCGGCGACGAGCAGGTGATCATGGACTGCCTGGCCAGCGACTTCGCCGTCAAGGACGGCGTGATGCGGGCCAGGGTCTTCCGGCTGGAAACCGACGACGCCGTGGTCGACGTCGAGGGCCGGATCAATCTGGCCGAGGAAAGCCTGGATTTGCGCATCCTGCCGCAAAACAAGACGGTGCGCGTCTTCACGCTGCGCTCGCCGCTCTACGCCAAGGGCACCTTCAAGAACCCTGACGTGGGGGTCGAGAAAGGCCCTCTTGCCGCCCGCGTGGGCGCGGCCGTCGCGCTGGGCGTGGTCGCCACGCCCTTCGCCGCCATCCTGCCTTTGCTGAACGTCGGCACGGACCAGAGCACCGGCTGCGCCTCCTTCGCGAGCGCGGGCGGCGCAAAGAAAGAAACGACCGGCGCGGGCCGGGACGCGGCCAAGGAAAAGCCGGAGTCCAACAAGGAAATCCAGAGTTCGCGCACCGACGGCGCCGAGGAAAAGGACGAGGCGGGCTTCCCCAAGACCATCACGCCTTAGGGCCGGCGCCGGCCGCCGCCGCGCGGCAGTCCGTCATTTCGTCGGGGTATCGGGGCCCGCCTTGCGCTTCGCTGCGCGGCTGTCTTCGGGGCCCGGTTCCGGGCGGTCGTGTATCACGCGGTTTTCCAGCCGGTGCACGATGGCCAGGATGAACAGGGCGGCCAGCGTGCTGATCACGGCCGTGGTTTCCTTGCCCATGCCGGCCGCGATGCCGATGGCGGCCGCGACCCAGATGCTGGCGGCGGTGGTCAGGCCCTTGACCTGCTCGTCCTCGCCGAGCTTGATGATCGCCCCCGCGCCCAGGAAGCCGATGCCGGCGATCACGCCCTGCAGCACGCGGCTGGCGTCCGCCAGCGGCATGCCGCTTTGCAGCGGCACGAAGACGAAAATGGCGGCGCCCAGGGATACCAGCATGTGGGTGCGCAGCCCGGCCGCCTTGCCGCGCAATTCGCGCTCGAAGCCGATCGCGGCGCCCAGCAGAACCGCCATGGTCAGCCGCAGCACCATGCGCGTGGCCTCGGAGGCGTCGGGGATGTCGGAAAATTCCTGGACGATGGTCGTCCAGATGCTGTCTGTGATGTCCATCATCGTGGCGGTATCCCCGCGGGCGGCGGCCGCTGCGCCTCAGCGGCCGAAGAAAGGGTAGCTGGGGTCGTTGTACCCATGCGTGGACGCATGCCCGGGCGCGACCAGCTGATCGACCAGCGCTTCGTCTTCCTTGCCTAGGACGAGGTCGAGCGCGGGGTAATAGTCTTCCAGCTGGGCAAGCGTGCGGGGCCCCGCGATGACGGCGCTGACATGGCGGTTGGCCAGGACCCAGGCCGTGGCGAAATGATTGAGCTTGATGCCTTTCCCCTGGCAGTGGGCCTGCAGCTTCTGGGCGATCTCCAGCGACTCCCGGCGAAACTCCGTCTGCATCATGCGCCGGTCGCCGCGGCCGGCGCGGGTCTCGGGGGCGGGAGCCTGCCCGGGGGTATACTTGCCGGTCAGGACGCCGCGGGCGATGGGGCTGTAAGGCACCACGCCCAGCCCGTAATGGGCGCAGGCGGGCAGGATCTCGACTTCGGGCCCGCGGTTCAGCAGGTTGTAATAGGGCTGGCAGGCGATGGGGCCCGGCATATTGGCTTTTTCACACAGGCGCACCACTTCGGCGATGCGCCAGCCCCGGAAATTGGACAGGGCGAAGGCGCGCACCTTGCCGGCGCGTATCAGGTCGCCCACCGTGCGCACGGCTTCGTCCAGGTTCTCGTCGTGGAAGTCCCTGTGCAGATACAGGATGTCGATGTGCCCGGTATCCAGGCGGCGCAGGCTGTTGTCGACTTCACGGGTGATCCAGTGGCGCGAATAGTGCGATTCGTTCGGCCGCATGCTCATGGCGTTGCCCAGCTTGGTCGCCAGGACCCAGTCGTCGCGCCGGCCTTGCAGCAGCCTGCCGACCATTTCCTCCGACTTTCCCTTGGTGTAGACGTCGGCGGTGTCGATGAAGTTGATGCCGTGTTCCTGGGCGGACGCCACGATGTCCCGCGCCTCGGAGAATTCGGTCTGGTCGCCGAACATCATGGAGCCCAGGCACAGGGCGGATACTTTCAGGTTGCTGGCGCCAAGGCGTCGGTATTGCATGCGGGTCTCCTGGTGGGCGGCGCGGACGGCGCGAGCCATTGCAGCGATTATGCCATTGCCGAGTCCAAATCGGCATGCCCCGGGCCTGTCGTGCCTGGAAGTTGGCCGTGTCCCGTCAGGCGCCGAATCGTCTGAAGCCCGAAGCCGTGATCGGCGGCCAGCCGGGGTCTCCCGACTTGACAAAGCCCAGCCAGGCGCCGTGCATGTCACCGGCCAGGCCGCGCCACGATTGCCGTGGCGGGCCGATGAAGCCCTTTGCGCCGTCGTTGTCCAGATTCAGGAAGACGAAGGGCAGCTCCACGCCGTGCGCCGCCCCGAGCTCCCCGCCGAAAAGAGGGGATCTCCATGCGAAGGAATACTCGTGTACCTGGACTCCCCTGGAGGCCAGCGCCGCGGCGAGCTCGCGCGCCGGGGCGTGATACAAATGTTCGGACTGCAGCGCGCACAGAATCTCACCCGGGGTGCGCCTGTCGGCGGACAGGCGCCGGGCGCATCGGTCGATGGCCTGCGGATCCAGGCCGGCATCGCGCACGAAGCGCCGCACGTCGTCCATCGTGGTGCTGCGGATTTCGCCGCTGGGCACCATATAGAAGCGGGCTTCTTCCTCATTCGAGCCCAGCAGGACCGAAGCGGGCAAGCGCTCGCTGCCCATCAGGGCGCGCGCGGGAGGCTCGGGCAGGCAATCGCCGTCGACCACCGGCCTCAAAGGAAAGCGCTGATGGGCGCCGAAGCCGAAGGTGCGCCGCAGTTCGGAGTCCCCGGCCAGCCTGGCCAGGGCCATGGCGTGCGCTTCGGCGGGGGCTGCCAGGAACGCCGCCGGGTCGGCGGGATGGCCGGCCAAGCTTGCAATGGCTCGGCGAGCTGTCCTTGCGTCGTCGTGGCTGTGGGTGGCGGTGCTGGGGCTTTGCAGGATGGCGCGCTGGAACAGGCCGGCGGCGGACGGCATGCCGAGCAGGCAGGCGATCGCGCCCGCCCCGGCGGACTCCCCGAACAAGGTGATGCGTTCGGGGTCGCCGCCAAAGTCCGCGATATTGCGGCGTATCCACCGCAAGGCGCATACGATGTCCAGCAGGCCTCTGTTGGCGGGCGCGCCCGCCAGATGAAGGAAGCCGTCGACGCCGACCCGGTAGTTGACGGAAACGAACACGGCGCCGCCCTGGGCGAAGTTGCCGCCGTCGTACAAGGCGTCGTTGGCGTTGCAGCGTATGAAGCCGCCGCCCGGTATCCACACCATGACCGGCAGCGACCGGCCGGCGGGCGGGTCCGCGGGAGTCCAGATGTTCAGGTTCAGGCAGTCGGGGCCGCCCAGCATGGCAAGGCGGTCGCGCGCGGCTTGCAGGGGCAGGGTGCCGAATTCGAGCGCATGGAACGGTTCATCGCCGGGATCGGGATCCAGCGCTTGCGGAGCGTCGAAACGGGCCGCGCCCGCCGCAGGCTTTGCATAAGGGACGCCCAGGAACCAGCGCAAGGTCCGGCTGCGCCGGCCCTGTATGAGCCCGCCGTTGCGCAAGGCCACGACAGGGCCGTCCAGGCCGTCGCGCGCCGGCATGCCGAGGGTTTGCCGCAACTTAGTTTTCGCTTGCCAGCCCGAGCGCGTCGATCAACGGGCGCCATACCCGGACGTCGGCTTGCGCGCGGGCCTCCAGATCGTCGCCGGTGGTGGCCAGGGGCTCCACGTTCATGGCCTGCAAGCGTTTCGTATAGCCCTGGTCGTTCAGGCACTGGCGTGTGGCATCGTTCAGGCTGCGTATGGCCGCTATGGGCGTGCCTTTCTTCGCCACCACGCCTATCCAGGCCGGGCGGGCCAGGTCTTGCGCGTCGAGCAGTTCGGTGATGGCGGGCACATCGGGGAAGGCGGGCGAGCGCTGGCTGGCGAAAAGGGCGATCGGCACCAGCTTGCCGGCCTTCACCTGAGGGAGCGCCGTGCCGGACACCAGTGTCATGATCTGGATCTGATTGCCGATCAGGGCGGTGACGCCCGCGCCTTCCCCCACGAAGGGAACGTGGGTGCCGGGCGCTTTTATTTTGCTGACCAGGGCGGTGGTCAGCAAGTGGGCGGGGCTGCCTTTGCCGGGCGAGCCGAAATTGACGCCGCCGGCGGCCGCCTTGGCATGGGCCGCCAGGTCGTCCAGGTTCTTGATGCCGGAATCGGCGCTTGCCGTCAGGATCATCGGAGTGGCGCCGAACACCGTGACGCCCGAGAAATCCTTGGCCGGGTCATAGGGCATGTTCTTGTACACATAAGGCGTAATCGTCATTTGCGACATGCCGATGGACATGACGGTGTAGCCGTCCGCCGGCTGGCCCTTCAGGTTATTGATGGCCAGTATGCCATTGGCGCCGGGCTTGTTCTGCACCACGAGCGGCTGCGCGACCTTCTGGGCGACGCATTCGGCCCAAATGCGCGTCATCGCGTCGGAGCCGCTGCCGGGCGGCTGCTGGGCAATGACCGTGATGGGTTTTTCGGGGTAGGCGCGCGCATCCGGCCCGATCAGGGCGGTGCTGAGGAACACGGCGGCGGCCAAGGTCGTCAAATACGGTCGTTTCATGGTGGGTCTCGGTTGGGGAGTGTTTTATGCCATGGCGCAACGGCTTGCGATCAGCTTTGCCAGGCTTTCGAGCTGCTGCTGGGTGGCTGCGCCGTCCGCATCGAAGAGCTGGAGCAGGCCCATGCCCCTGAGTGCGGAAAAAACCAGGCCGATGAAACCGTCGGCATCGGGCGCATCGGCCAATTCGGGAAAGGAGGCCAGGAACCTGGGCCTGAGTTCGCGCATGAGGTCGGCCCGCTGCCGGGCGATATGCGCCAGCAGCTCGGGCTTGCCTTTGCAGCCCAGGTAAGTGCTCCACGCGGCGACGAAACGCGGGTGCCGGTAGATCAGCTGCCAGGCGTTGCCGACGAGGAGCCGAGCCCGCTCGTTCGGCGGCAGATCGCTGGACGGCCATAGCTTGCCGGCCTGGTGGCCTTCCTTGATCAGGTGGTTCAGCACTTCCATCATCAGGTCGCCCTTGGACTTGAAGTGGTGCTGTATGGCGCCCGGCGTGACGCCTGCGCACTTGGCCACTTCGAAGAAGGTGGCCGCTTCGAACCCTTGGTTCTGGATGATGCCTATCGTCGATTCAATGAGGCGCTGTCGCATCATTTGGCTGCGTTCGGCGTGGCTGCGCTTGAGCTGCTTTCGTCCGTTTTCCATGGCAATACATTTTACATTATGGGTATATTGTAAATTGGCGAAGCCGGACGCCGGTATGAGGGTTTACACCTGCGACCGCGCTGTGCCGGAAGCGGCGAGCCCTATGATGGAGGCGTTTACGAGGCCGCCGCCGTCCGCGGCAGAGACCAGGTGCTGATGGCCTGCGCGACCGGGTCGCCGCCCGCGGCGGGAACGAGCAGGACTTCGCCCGCCGCGAGGCGGCCGGTCTTGAGGATGGTGGCCCGGGCCAGGATGCCGCCCGGCGGCGCCTTGCGCAGGAAATTCATGCTGAGGCTGGCGGTGACGGCTTCGCTGTTGCCCGTCGCGCCAAGGATGGCGGCGTACAGCGCGACGTCGGCCAGGCCCATCAGCATGGGGCCGGCGACGATGCCGCCCAGGCGCTGGTGGGAGCTGCGGTCCGGCAGGCGCAGCAACGCTTGGCCCGGCCCGATCTCGAGCGTTTCGATTTCCAGCACCGAAGCGAAGGGATGATGGCTCGCAAGCAGCCGATTGAACTCGGCGACGGAGATCTTGCCGGCCTGGGCGTCGCTGGTCTTGGATGGGTTCATGTCGTCCTGTCCTGTCTTCTGTTCGTATGGGCCATAGTACACTTGCGCTGTGATGAACAGATACTGGTACGCGTCGATGGCAGGCGGGCGGCAAATTGGCCTGAAGGCTTTGCTGCTGGCCTTCCTGTTGCGCGCCCTGGTGCCGGCGGGCTACATGCCGGTGTTTCTGTTCGCGGGCCACGCCGCGCCGGCGCTTACGGTCACGCTATGCGTGAAGGGCCTGTCCGGCAGCGTCATCGAAACCCTGGCCCTGGATACGCAGCACGGCCATGCCGAGCCGCAAGACCTGGACTGCGCCTTCGGTTCGGCCGTGGGCCATGCCTACACGCCGCCCCCCGCGGCGGCCGCCTTCCTGCTTCCGGACCTGGTGTCCGAAGCGCCGCCGCCGGCGCCCGCCGGCGAAGCCGGCAGCCGGCGCACGCCCGGCCCGCCGCTGGGCTCGCGGGCGCCTCCGTTCGTTGTCTGAGTCTCCCCATTAGCTTGCGCTGCACCTTGACCCCGAACAAAGAGCTTCGGACCTTCATCGCGTAGCCTATCGAGAAACACACAATTGAATGGAATACATCATGAAAAAATCGATCCTGAACGGTTTGCTGGTCCTGGCCGGCGTGGCAACGGCCCTGTCGGCATCCGCGGGCAACATCGATTCGGCGCAACCCTTGCTGATGGCGCATGCCGGCCACGCCAAGGCGGAGCACGGGCACGTCGCACACAATGCCGCCGCATTCGCCGGCGCGAAAGTGTCTGACACCATCTCGGTGTCGAACTGCTGGATACGCGCCATTCCGCTGCCCGCGCCTTCCGCGGGATACTTCCTGATCAAGAACGGCGGCGCCAAAGAGGCCAAGCTCGTGGGCGCGGCATCCGCCACCTACGGTATGGTCATGCTGCACCAGACCACGCACGAGGGCGGCATGAGCCGCATGTCGGAAGTTCCCGAAATCGTGATTCCGGCCGGGGGCGAACTGCTGTTCAAGCCGGGCGGCTATCACGCCATGCTTGAAAAGCCGGCCAAGGCGCCGGAGGTAGGCAGCAAAGTCGGCATGGATTTCCTCTTCGGCAACGGCGAGAAGGCAAGCGCCGAATGCGAAGTGAAACCCGCCAACACCAAGGCCCACTAAGCCGCCGCGGCGGCGCCCTCAGTCGGGGGCGCCGCCTTCCACGCCGCGCAGGAAATCGGCGACCGCCTGGTTGAAAGCCTTGGGATTGGCCAGGTTCATTCCATGCGCCGCCAGCGGTATCGTCACGCGCGTGGCCCTGGGCAGGGCGTCTTGCAGGCTGTCCAGCCGGCTGACGTAGCGCTCGGGGCTGTGCGCGCCTCCGATCAGCAGCACGGGCCGATCCAGGCCCGGCAGGTCGCTGCGGCGGATGCCGGGGTTCTCTTCCCGCAACTGCGAAAACAGGGTGTAGGCGTTGTCGTGCACCATGGTTTTGAACCAGCCCACCATTTTGCGCCAGGTGTCGGGGCCGTTCACGGCGTCCACGAAGCCGGCCAGGGCCGCTTCCGTATCGCCTTTGCGCAGGAGCTCGGCGATGTCCGAACGGAAGGACCGGACCGGCGGCTCGTCGTCGAATGCGAAGCCCGGGTCGGCGAGCATCAGCCCGTCGATGGAGCGCGGCGCCCGCAGGGCCATTTCCAGCGCGACCTGGGCGCCGCGCGAATGGCCCAGGACATGCACGCGCCCGCCGTTCCGCAGGCGCTCCAGCAGCTGCAGCATGTCGTCGGCATGCCGTTGAATGCCGAAGCCCGGATCCTCCCCCCGCAGCGCGCGCGGCCAGTAGCCGCGCAGGCTGGGCGCGATCACCGTGTGCGAGCGGCTCAGCGCCGGGATCTGCCAGCGCCAGTAGCGATAATCGCAGAGCGAGCCATGGATGAGCAGCAATATGCTCCCGTGGCCGGCCCGGGTGTAGTGGATGTCGGTGTCAGGCAGTGAAATCGCCTGTTCGGCAAGCCCGAGGATATGAGGCATGATGTCGGTTCAAAGTTGGATGAGGCCGTCGACGAAAACGCCGGACTGGCCCGCGTGGCCTGTCTGGATATGGGCTTGCACCTTGAAGGCATGGGCCAGGTGCTCCGGCGTGACCACGGCTGGCGGCGGCCCCGCCGCCAGCAGCTTGCCCTGGTACAAGAGCAGGGCGGTGTCGGCATAGCGCAAAGCCATGTTCAGGTCATGCACCACGATGATGATCAGCATGTTCCGCTCACGGGCCAGCCGGCCCAGCAGAGCCATGACGTGGTGCTGGTAGTTCAGGTCCAGCGACGCCAGGGGTTCGTCCAGCAGCAGGGCGCCGGGCTGGTCGGCCAGTGTCTGGGCCAGCCCTACCAGCTGTTTCTGGCCGCCCGACAAGGCGTCCAGGTATTTGGGCGCCAGGGCGGCGATGCCCAGGCTGTCCAGCACCGCCACGGCCCGCTGCATGGCCTGTTCGCGATCGGTGCGCCGGCGCACGTTCAGCGCCACGAGCATGGCCTCGGTGACGGTCAGGTGAACGGCTTCGGGCAGCGACTGCGGCAGGTAGCGCAGCACCTCGGCGCGCTGGCGCGCCGGCTGGGACAGCATGTCGCAGGCTCCGAAGGAAAGCGCCTGGAAGCGCGCCGGCACGAGGCCGGCCAGTGATTTGAGCAGGGTCGACTTGCCGCTGCCGTTCGGCCCCAGCAGGGCGACGACCTGCCCGGGCCGCAGAGGGGGCAGGTCGAGCCCGTCCAGGACCCGCAAGGAACCGAAACGGCAGGATGCGCCCCTGACGATGAGTGCGTGGCGATCGATGGCCGCTTCCATATGCTGCTGTTGCCGTGTCGCCTAGTACGCGCGGCGGCGCGTCAGGACGATGACGAAGAAGGGAATGCCGACCAGCGTGGTGACGATGCCGACCGGAATGACGACCTGGTCGCTGATGAGCTTGGCCGCGACGGAGGCCCCGAGAAGAATCAGGCTGCCCGTGGCGGCGCTGGCGGGCAGATACCAGCGGTGGTCCTCGCCCCACAGCCGGCGCGCGACATGGGGCGCGATCAGGCCGATGAAGCCGATCACGCCCACCAGGGCCACGGCCACGGAGGCCAGCATGCTGACGCGCAGCAGGGACCAGCGCCTGGTCCGCGCGGGATCCGCGCCGAAACTCACCGCCCGGGCGTCGCCGAAGCGCAGGGCGGTCAAGCGCCAGGCATTGCGCAGGGCGAAAGGAAACACGGCGGCCAGCACGCCGGCCATGACGGTCAGCTTGGGCCAGTCGCTGCGGGCCAGGCTGCCCATCATCCAGAAGACCAGGTCCTGCAGCGCCGCCGCATTGGCCAGCAGCTGGATCAGGGACAGCAGGGCGTTGAAGGCGAACACCAGCGCGATGCCGAACAGCACGATGCCGGCCGAGCCGATGCGGGCGCGCTTGGCGACCGCGTCGAGCGTCAGCGTGCACAGCAGGGCGAGCGAGAAAGCGCTGACGATGAGGGTGTGGTCGACGGACAGCAAAGGCAGCCGCCATTGGAAGACGAGAGTCAGGGCTGCGCCCAGCGCCGCCGCCGAGGACACGCCGAGCGTATAGGGGCTGGCCAGGGGGTTGTCGAGCACGGTCTGCATTTCCGCGCCGGCCAGCCCCAGCGCCGCGCCCACGAGCACCGCCATCAGTGCCTGCGGCAGGCGAATATGCCAGAAAATGACGTGCGCCGTGCCGGATTGCGGGTCCGCGACGCTGCGCCAAAGCTGGGCGAGGCCGATGCCGGAAGGGCCGAGCAGGACGTCGAGCACCGCCAGGATCAAGATGGCGGCCAGCACCGCGCCCAGCAGGCGCGCGCGCCTTCGCCACGCCGCCCGGTGGGCGGTGTGCGCGGGACTCGCCGTCGCCATTACTGCAGCAGCTTCAGGCGGCTCTTGGCCGTTTCGGCGGCGGAGGTCTGCGGGTAGTCCTTGACGATGCGCTGCAGGCTGGCCTTCGCGCCCTTCAGGTCGTTCAGCTCGATCTGGCTGGCCGCGATGACCAGCAGCGCGTCGGGCGCGCGCGGGTCCTGGGGCGTGGCCTGCACCATTTGCTGCAGGCCGCTGATGGAGCCCTTGAAGTCCTTGCTGGCGTAGCGGCTGCTGCCCTGGTAGAAGCGGGCTTCGGGCGCGAGCCGGCTGTCCGGGTAGGCCTCCAGGAAGGTCTGGAACGCGGCGGCGGCTTCTTTGTACTTGCCGCTGCGAAAGAGGCCCATGGGGCCTTCATAAGCCGCCTGTTCCTGCGGATCGGTGACCTTGGCGGCGTGGCCGCCGCTCTGGTCCTCGCTGGAACGCTTTTGCAGGTCCGACTGCCAGTTCAGCTGCTCGATCTGGCCGCGTATGCCGGCCAGTTCGTGCTGCAGGCTCTCGAGCTGATCGGCCAGCTGCAAGCGGGCCTGGCGGTTCTGTTCCGTGATCTGCTTGATCTGCTCGCGCAGCTCGAGTATGGCGCGGCGCGCTTCGTCGTCGGAAAACGCATGGGCCGGCGCTGCCGTCAGGCCGGACAGCGCCGCAGCCAGTGCAAGAGTGCCCAGGGACTTGGAATAAAGGCTCATATCTGCTTCCGTTAAAAAAATGCTTCCGGCTTGCCGCCCGTGGCAAAAAAAACGCCGCGGCGGTCCACCGCCACGGCGTCATTGCGGCGAGTCGCGCAATTATCGCTGATAGACGATGTCTGCGCGGCGGTTCTCGGCGTAGTCCGCTTCGGTGTTGCCCAGAGCGCGCGGGCGCTCTTTGCCGAAGCTTACCGCTTCGATCTGGTTGCTGTTGACGCCCAGCAGCGTCATCATGCGGGCGACGGCGTCGGAGCGGCGTTGGCCCAATGCCAGATTGTATTCCGAACCTCCGCGCGCATCAGCATTGCCTTCGATGCGGATTTTTTGCTGGCCGTGGCTCGTGAGGTAGGACGAGTGCATTTCGACCAGGCTGCGGTACTGTTCGGGCACGGTGTAGCTGTCGAAGTCGAAGTAGACCGAACGCTGTTGGGCGAGCGGGCTTTGGGGATTGAACGGGTCCATGATCTGCCCGGTGCCGGCGGTGTCCGTGCCACTTCCGGTACCGGTACCGGACTGGTCGAGAGGCACCGAGCTGCATGCCGCCAGCGTGGCGGCGAATGCGGCTATGGACAGACTTCTTGCAATGCGCGAGCTCATTTAAGTTCCTTTGAAAAAGAGTCACACTAAAATCAGTTGGTAAATGGTCCCCATGTTGGTTCACGTACTTTACCGTTGAGAGTCGAGAGTGTCTGGCGGACACGGCCATCGACTGAAGTAACGGCCAATACGCTACGGCCACCCTGCACGGAACTATATAGGATTTGCATTCCGTTCGGTGCAAAGCTTGGCGACTCGTCATCAGGACCGGCTGTCAGCAGCTGTTCGGACCCGGTGCCCATGTTTTGCATCGCGATACGGAATGCGCCATTTCTACGTGTAACGTACACCAGGTTATTGCCGTCTGGCGACATGGCCGGTGAGATATTGTAACTGCCGTTGAAGGTGATGCGCTGGGCCTCGCCCCCGCTGACGGGCACCTTGTAGATGTGCGGATTGCCGCCGCGGTCGCTGGTGAAGATCAGCGACGATCCGTCGGGGGTGTATTGCGGTTCCGTGTCGATCAGCGGCGAGCGCATCACCCGCCGCAGGCCGGAGCCGTCGGCGTTGATGATGTAGATCTGGGAGATCCCGTCGCGCGACAGCACGACGGCCAGCTGCTGCCCATCGGGCGACCAGGCGGGCGCGCTGTTGTTGCCCTTGAAGTTGGCCAAGGGCACGCGCTGGCCGGTTGCGAGGGTTTGTACATACACCACGGGCTTGCCCAGTTCGAAGCTTACATAGGCCAGGCGCTTGCCGTCGGGCGACCAGGCGGGCGATATGATGGACTGCTTGGAGCGCAGCATCACCTGCGGATTCTGGCCGTCGGCGTCTGCAATTTGTAACTCATAGCCGTTGCCGGTTTGCAACACGTATGCCAGGCGAGTGGAAAACACGCCGCGCACGCCCGTGATCTTCTCGTAGATGCGGTCGGCGATCTGGTGGGAGATGCGGCGCAATTCCTTCTCGGTGCCGCTGAAGGCGACGCCGTCGAGCTGGGTGCGGCGCACGGAATCCACCAGCCGGTAGCTGACGTTGTATTGCCCGCCGGATTGGCTGATCGAGCCATAGGCCACATAGTCGGCGCCCCGGTTGCGCCAGTCTTCGTAGGCGATGGAGCTTTCCGCGTTCAGGCTCGCGCCGGCCGCGTTGATCAGCTGGAACTGCCCGGAACGGGTGAGGTCCGCCCGTATGACTTCGGCGACGGCCTGGCCTTCGGTGGCGCCGCTGAAATCGGCGATGGCGATCGGGTACTGGGTGGCGCCCACGCCCGAAATGTCGACGCGCAATTGGGCGTCCGCCGACTTGGCGGCCAGCAGGCTGGCCGCCGCAAGAGCCAGACCCATGGCCCATGCGCGCCATCGGGAGGACGGGGCGATTGTTGCTGGAGTGAGGGCTGTCATATCTACTATCTCCTGTTAGTCGTACATTCGGTAGTCGCCCTCTATCGAGGAGGGATACTTTCCGGAAGGCGGTTTGGGGAAGGGCGAGCATGCCTGTATGCCCTTCCTGACTGCTTCGTCGAAGCGAGGGTTGCCTGATGAGCGGCGGATCACTACGTTTTCGACCGTGCCATTTGGCTTGAGACTTGCCAGATATTGTACTGTCGGGTTGGCGGATCCTTGCCGCGGGGGCACGCTGTAGACCACGCGCGGCCGTATGCAGGCGCGCACTTTGGAGGCGTAGCCGTCGTCGCCGCCGGCGCCGCCGCTCTGGTTGCGGTCGGCGGTGCCGCCCGGTATGCCCGCGGCGCCCAGGGCGTCGCCGCGCATCGCGGCCCGCAACGCGTCCCGCTTGGCGGCCTCTTCCTTGGCCTTCTTTTCGGCGGCGGCTTTCTCGGCCGCGGCTTTTTCGGCGGCAGCCTTCTTGGCGGCTTCCTCCTTGGCCTTCTTCTCCGCGGCGGCTTTTTCGGCCGCTGCCTTTTCTGCAGCGGCTTTCTTGGCGGCCTCTTCCTTGGCTTTCTTCTCGGCGGCGGCTTTTTCAGCGGCCGCCTTCTCGGCAGCGGCTTTCTTGGCCGCTTCCTCTTTGGCCTTTTTCTCGGCGGCAGCCTTTTCCGCAGCCGCTTTCTCAGCCGCGGCTTTCTCGGCCGCGGCTTTTTCGGCGGCAGCCTTTTCCGCAGCAGCCTTTTCCGCAGCAGCCTTCTCGGCGGCAGCCTTCTCGGCGGCAGCCTTTTCCGCAGCGGCCTTCTCGGCAGCGGCCTTCTCGGCAGCGGCCTTCTCGGCAGCGGCCTTCTCCGCGGCGGCTTTCTCGGCCGCGGCTTTCTTGGCGGCCTCTTCCTTGGCCTTTTTCTCGGCGGCGGCTTTTTCGGCGGCGGCCTTCTCCGCCGCCGCCTTCTCGGCGGCGAGCCGGGCCTCTTCCTGTTCCTTTTCCCGCTTCTTGCGCGCTTCTTCCAGCGCGATATCGGGATCCACTTCGGGCTCGGGCTGGGGCGCGGGCGGAGGTGTCGGCGCGGCGGGCGCCGGCGGGGGCGGCGGGGGCGGCGGCGGTTCGGGGGTCGGCGCGGGTTCCGGCTCCGGCTGGGGCTCCGGTTCCGGCTCGGGTTCGGTTTCAGGCTCCGCCTCGGGCTCGGCCTGGTCGGGTTCGGCGGCCTGTTCGGTGGTTTCGGGCTCGGCCGCGCTGGGCGTGGTGCCGTCGGCCCATAACTCGACCTGCACGGGGTTGGGCGTGCTGGGCGTCGCTATGAAGCCGAAGAGCATGAACAGCAGCAAGGCGGCATGGATGGCCACGGCATAGGCCAGCGCCCGACGTTCGTCCTGCTGTTCGGGGCTGCGGTATACCGGCTTGCGAGAATGTTTCTTCGTCTGCTTCATTGCGTAGCGTATGGGGCGCGAACGGCGGCCTGCCGCGCCGGCCCGCCTGGTTCGTTCACCGTTCGGGAGCCGACTTCTGGTCGACGAGCAGCCCCAGCTTGGAAATGCCGTTGCTGCGCAGCTGGTCCATGATCCTCATGACCGTTTCGTAGGGCACGCGCCCGTCCGCGGCGATCACCACGGGGGTATCGGCGGTAAGGCGTGTCCTGACCTCGGCGACCAGGTTCTGGCTGTTGATTTTTTCAAATTCCTGGCCGGCATCGCGCATGCGCAGCGAGATCGTTCCGTCTTCGCCGACCTGGACCTCCAGCGGCTTCGACCGCACTTCGGAGGCCTGGCCGACCGAAGGCAGCTCGATCAGCCCGGGGGTGATCATGGGCGCGGTCACCATGAAGATGACCAGCAGCACCAGCATGACGTCGATGTAGGGCACGACGTTGATTTCGTTCTTGAGTCGGCGAGAGCGGCCTGTGCCGCCACGGACGGATGGCATTAGCGAACCTGACGTTGCAAGATATTGAGGAATTCGTCGATGAAGCTGTCGAAGCGTATGGACAGGCGGTCGATCTCGTTGGTGTAGCGGTTGTAGGCCACCACCGCCGGAATCGCCGCGAACAGGCCGATGGCCGTGGCGATCAGCGCTTCGGCGATGCCGGGCGCGACGGCGGCCAGGGTGGCCTGCTGCATGGACGACAGCCCCATGAAGGCATGCATGATGCCCCAGACCGTGCCCAGCAGCCCGATGTAGGGGCTGACCGAGCCGGCGGAGGCGAGGAAGTTCAGGTGGGATTCCAGGCTGTCCATTTCGCGCTGGTAGGTGGCGCGCATGGCCCTGCGCGGGCCGTCCAGCATGGCGTCGCCGCCGCCGTTGCTGCGCCGCGCCTTGATGAATTCCGTCATGCCGGCGTCGAAGATGCGGGCCAGGGCGCCGTGCTCGGAACGGCGGGTGGCGATGGCCTGCTGCAGCACGGACAAGTCGCCGCCCGCCCAGAAGTCGTCTTCGAACCGCCGCGTCTGGTCGTTGGCGCGCTTGAGCGCCGCGCGTTTGCTGAAGATGTAGGTCCAGGAAAGAATGGAAATGCCCAGCAATATGAGCATGACGAGCTGTACGGGTATGCTGGCATCGATCAGCAATGTAAGCAACGAAAGGTCGCTAGAGGCTTGCATGGTTATTTCTTGGCCTTTTCCAGTATGGTTCTGAGTTCATCGGTAAGCGGGGCAGGGCGGAAGCTGTCGGTATCGACGCAGCATATTTGGATATCGCTCTCGCACAACAGTTCCCCGGCGCGGACGGCCGCCTGCCTGAAATGAATGGATGCCCGGCCCAGGCGGGTGATGTCGCTGCGTATCGTGAGCAAGTCATCTAGCCGTGCCGGTTTGCGGTATTGTATTTCAACGTTTTTTACGACGAATATGCGTTGCGCGGTTTCCGCGAGCTCGATCTGGTTGACGCCCAGCCGGCGCAGCCATTCCGTGCGGCCACGCTCGAAAAATTTTAGATAGTTGGCGTAGAACACCACGCCGCCCGCGTCCGTGTCCTCGTAATATACGCGAATATCCAGCTCTGAATTCTGTACGGTTGTGTCTGGTGGCATGTCTTTGGTTAAGCGGTGTGACAGGACGGTTTCCGGTGGCCCCAATACAAGCGGGCCGGCATGACCGGCCCGCGCCTGTTACAGGGATTTTAACTGCTGCAGGCTGAATTCGAGCGCCTGCTCGACCGGAATCTTGTCGGCCGCCGCCTGGCGCCGGGTCTGGATTTCGACGATGCCGTCCTTCAGGCCGCGATCGCCGATGGTGATGCGCAGGGGCGCGCCGATGAGCTCCCAGTCGGCGAACATGATGCCGGGCCGGATGTCGCGGTCGTCGAGCATGACGTCGACGCCGCTTGCCTGCAGCTCTTGATAGAGTTTTTCCGCGACGTTGCGGACTGTTTCACTTTTATGCAGGTTCATCGGGCAGATGACGGCCTCGAAGGGCGCGATGGCGCGCGGCCAGATGATGCCCTTGTCGTCGTGGTTCTGTTCGATGGCCGCCGCGGCGATGCGGCTGATGCCGATGCCGTAGCAGCCCATTTGCAGCACGGCCGGCTTGCCGTCGGTTTCCAGGAAGGTGGCGTTCAGGGCCTTGGAGTATTTGTCGCCCAGGAAGAACACATGGCCGACTTCGATGCCGCGCTGGATGGCCAGGACGCCGCCTTGCGGATCCGGGTCGCCAGAAACGACGTTGCGCAAATCGGCCTTGGCGGGCTCGGGCAGGTCGCGGCCCCAGTTGACGCCGGTGTAATGGTAGCCTTCTTCGTTGGCCCCGCAGACGAAGTCGCTCATGTGGGCGACGGTCAGGTCGGCGATCACGCTGACGGGCTTGGCGGTGTCGACGGGCCCCAGATAGCCCGGCACGCAGCCGAAGGTTTCCAGGATCTCGGCTTCCGTGGCGAAACGGTATCCGTTTTCGAAGCCGGGCAGCTTGCCGGTCTTGACTTCATTGAGCTCGTGGTCGCCGCGCAGCAGCAGCAGCCAGATGCGGGCCTGCTGCTTGCCCTCGGGGTCGTCGGTGGCCAGGACGATGGACTTGACGGTCCGCGCCAGCGGCAGCCCCAATTGCTCGGCGACGAGCTCGCACTTGGGGGCGTCGGGCGTGGCGGTTTTCGTCAGGGCCTGCGCCGGCGCGGCGCGCTCGGCGATCAGGCAGGGCGCTTCCGCCAGCTCGATGTTGGCGGCGTACTGGCTGGCCGGGTTGTAGACGACCAGGTCTTCGCCGGTGTCCGCGATGACCTGGAATTCATGGCTGCGCGAACCGCCGATCGAGCCGGTGTCCGCGGCCACCGCCCGGAATTCCAGCCCCAGCCGCTCGAAGATGCGCATGTAGGCCTGGAACATCGCGTCGTAGCTGGCTTGCGCCGAAGCCTCGTCGCGGTCGAAGGAATAGGCGTCCTTCATGGTGAACTCGCGCCCCCGCATCAGGCCGAAGCGCGGCCGGCGCTCGTCGCGGAACTTGGTCTGGATGTGATAGAAATTCAGCGGCAGCTGCCTCCAGCTGTGGATCTCGTTGCGCGCGATGTCGGTGATGACCTCTTCGGACGTGGGCTGGAGCACGAAGTCGCGCTGGTGCCTGTCTTTGATTCTCAGCAGTTCGGCCCCATATTGTTCCCAACGGCCCGATTCCATCCAGAGCTCGGCGGGCTGCACCACGGGCATCAGCAGCTCGATGGCGCCCGCCCGGTTCATTTCCTCGCGCACGATGCCTTCTATCTTGCGCAGGACCTTCAGGCCCAGGGGCATGTAAGTGTAGATCCCGCCCGCCGCCTTGCGGATCATCCCGGCGCGTGTCATCAGCTGATGGCTTTTTACTTCCGCTTCCGCGGGTGCTTCTTTCAGGGTGTTTATGTGATACTTGCTTGCATGCATGGTGAGGATCTCGACAGATACGTATAATCAACGGTAATTGTATTGAATTCGCTTTGGGGTGGCCCATGTTAGACCGTGAAGGCTACCGTCCTAATGTCGGCATTATCCTCGTAAATCAGAAAAACGAGGTTTTCTGGGGCAAACGTATTCGGGAGCACGCATGGCAGTTTCCGCAAGGCGGCATCAAGTACGGGGAAAGCCCCGTCCAGGCTATGTATCGCGAGCTGCACGAAGAAGTCGGCCTCCGACCGGAGCATGTACGCATATTAGGGCGGACGCGCGATTGGCTGCGCTATAACGTTCCAAGTAATTTCGTCCGGCGTGAATCGCGGGGACACTACAAGGGGCAGAAACAGATCTGGTTTTTGCTGCGCATGGTGGGCCGCGATTCCGACGTCTGCCTGCGTGCAACGCATAACCCCGAGTTCGACGCCTGGCGCTGGAGCCAGTACTGGGTGCCGCTGGATGCCGTCATCGAGTTCAAGCGCGAGGTCTATACCCTCGCCTTGAACGAACTGGCCATGATCCTCTTCAAGCGCGGCCAAGAAACCCGCTATCTGCGCCAGCGTGGGCAGCATCCACGCGCGCTGCCCGCAGCGGACGCCAAAGGCCATGCGCGTACTGCTGGTTGAAGACGAACGCGAGATGGCGGCGTGGCTGGAACGCGCCCTCGCTCAAAGCGGCTTCGTGCCCGACCACGCGCACGACGCCCAGACGGCCGAGCATCTGCTCAGCATGTCCGAGTACGACGCCGTCATCATGGACTTGCGCCTGCCCGACAAGCACGGCCTGGTGCTCCTGCGCGAAATGCGCAATCGGGGCGACATCACCCCGGTGCTCATCCTGACCGCGCAAGGGGCTTTGCAGGACCGGGTGCGCGGCCTGAACCTGGGCGCCGACGATTTCCTTTCCAAGCCTTTCGCGCTCGAAGAATTGGAGGCCCGGCTGGCCGCGCTGGTGCGGCGCAGCCGCGGCCGGCTGGTGCCGCAAATGCACTGCGGGTCGCTGGTCTACGACAGTGAAAGCCGCGCGTTCTCCCTGGACGGCGCCATCTTGCATCTCACGCCGCGCGAACATGCGGCCCTGGCAGCCCTCATCACGCGCAGCGGCGCGCCCATGGACAAGGCGCAGCTGTTCAGCAGGGTGTTCGATCACGACAGTGACACCAGCCCCGACGCCATCGAAGTCGTGCTGCACAGATTGCGCAAGAAGCTGGCGGGCAGCGACGTCCGCATCGTGACGGTGCGCGGCCTGGGCTACATGCTGGAAAGCCTGAGCGTCGATCCGTGATGATGCGCTGGTTTTCGCAAGCCTCGCGCGGCAGCATGCGGTTCTGGCTGCTGGTCCTGCTCATCCCCGGCACCATCGGCCTGTTGCTGTTCGACAGCGTGAAGGACTACCAGGCGCTCAATGCCGTGACCGAAGAAGTCTACGACAGCGCCCTGCTGGAACCCGCCAAAGTGCTGGAGACCAGCATCGAATTCAATCCCGACGGCTCGTTGCGCATCGATCCGCCTTTTTACGCCCAGGTGATGCTCGAATCGCGCGCCGGCAACCGCAAGTATTTCCGGGTAGAGGAAATATCCCCCATCGTCCTGAACCTGGCGGGCGCGCCCGCCAAGAACCTGGAAGGGCGGACCATGCTGGGCATGCAGGGCCTGCCGAAGCCGGAATTCCTGGCCGACAACGAAGGCATGCCCATTTTCTACAACGCCATGTACCGCAACGATCACCTGCGCCTGCTGGCGCTGTGGCGCGACCTGCACCTGAACGGCGTGCGGCGGCAGGTGCTGGTCATCGTGGGCGAAAGCCTGGACATGCGTCTGCGCACCCAGCAAGAGGCATGGCGGCACGGCCTGTTCCGCGACGGCCGCATGCTGATACTGGCGGTTCTGCTGGTGTGGGTCAGCGTGCAATGGGCCTTGCGGCCGCTGATCGAACTACGGCGCGAGATCAAGTCGCGCGACGTGGACAACCTGAGCCCGCTCGACGCGGAGCAGGTCCCGCGCGAGGTCGTCCCCCTGGTCGAGGCGGTGAACCACCACATCGACCTGTATCGCCGCGTGCTGGCCAAGCAGGCGCAATTCCTGGCCGACGCTTCGCACCAATTGCGCACGCCGCTTGCCATCATGCGCACCCAGGCTCAATACGCCAAGCGCGAACCCGACATCCAGCGCATGCGCGACACCCTGGATGCCATCATCCGCCAGCTCGGCCAGGCTTCCCGCCTGACGGAACAGCTGCTGTCGCTCGCGCATGCCAGCCGCAACGATGCCGCGCCCCAGTCGCTCGTCGACCTGAGCGCGCTTGCGCGTGAAGTCGTTCTTCAGTATTTGCCCCTGGCCCGGGAACGCAACCAGGACCTGGGCTGGGTGGACTGCGTCGCGGGGTGGTCGAGCCGCGACGACAGCGCGGGCCTGCCCCGGACCTGGGTGCTGGGCAGCGACGCCGAACTGCATGAATCCATCGCCAACCTGGTGCACAACGCCATCAACCACGCGGGCGATGGCTGCACCATCACGGTGTCGGCCGGCGCCGACGAGCAGGACGCGTGGGTCAGCGTGTGCGACAACGGCGTCGGGCTGGATCCATCGCTGCGCGACAGCGTATTCATGCGGTTCGATCGCGGCACCAGCAGCGGCCGCAGAGGCGCGCCGGGCAGCGGGTCGGGGCTGGGGCTGGCGATTGCGCTGGCCTATGCGCAGCGCAACCGGGGCACCATCGTGCTGACGGACGGGGAGCCGTCGGCGGACGGCGGCGTCGGCCTGTGCGCAACCCTGAAAGTGCCGCGCTACAAGGCCTGAGCCGCCTTGCCGCCGGGGTCAGCGCAGCCGCTTGATCAGGCTGGAGGTGTCCCAGCGGTTGCCGCCCATGTGCTGGACGTCGGCGTAGAACTGATCCACCAGCGCCGTGACGGGAACGCGCGCGCCGTTGCGCTTGGCTTCGTCCAGCACCAGGCCCAGGTCCTTGCGCATCCAGTCGACGGCGAAGCCGAAGTCGAACTTGTCTTCGATCATGGTGCTGCCGCGGTTTTCCATTTGCCAGCTCTGGGCGGCGCCCTTGCTGATCACCTGCAGCACCTTGGACATGTCCAGCCCCGCCGCCTGGCCGAAGGCAATGCCTTCGGAAAGCCCCTGCACCAGCCCGGCGATGCAGATCTGGTTGACCATCTTGCACAGCTGGCCCGCGCCGGGCTCGCCCAGCAGCGTGACGGCCTGGGCGAAATTCAGCGCCAGGGGCCGTATGGCGTCGAACCTGGCCTGTTCCCCCCCGCACATGACGGTGAGCTTGCCGTTGACCGCGCCCGCCTGGCCGCCCGACACCGGTGCGTCGATGAAGCCCACGCCTTTTTCCTTGGCCAGCGCGTACAGTTCGCGCGCGACTTCGGCCGAAGCGGTGGTGTGGTCCACGAAGATCGAGCCTTCATCCATGCCGGCCAATGCGCCGTTTTCGCCCAGCACCACGCTGCGCAGGTCGTCGTCGTTGCCGACGCAGCAGAACACCATGCTTGCGCCCCGCACGGCTTCGCGCGGCGTGCGCGCGGCGCTGCCGCCGAATTCCTGGACCCAATGTTCCGCCTTGGCGTAAGTGCGGTTGTAGACCGTAACGGAATGGCCGGCTTTGGCCAGATGCCCCGCCATGGGGAAGCCCATGACGCCCAGGCCCAGAAAGGCGACCTTGGCTGAAGGCTGGGTTTCGTAGGTCCTGGCATTGATGGAAGGCATATCGTTGTTCTCCATAGGTTGAATATTGGTTTTTTTGCAGCGCCTATAAGGTTACCTCATTGCCGACGCAAAAAACCCACCGCGCGGGTGGGTTTTTTGGCAGAGGGAGCGGGATCGAGCGCCGGCGTCAGCCTTCTTCGACGAATGTCTCTTGTCGCTTCTTCTTGATGGAAGGCAGGGCCACCAGGACCACCAGGAAGGCGGCGGCCACCAGCAGCGACAGCGACAGCGGACGCGTGACGAAGGTGGTGTAGTCGCCGCGCGCCAGCAGCAGGGCGCGACGGAAGTTTTCTTCCATCATGGGACCCAGCACCAGGCCCAGAAGCAGGGGCGCGCCTTCACACTTGAGCTTGGCCCAGACATAGCCGATGAAGCCGAAAGCCGCCGTCATCCAGATGTCGAACACGTTGTAGTTCAGCGAATACACGCCGATCGTGCAGAACACCAGAATGGCGGGGAACAGGATCCGGTAGGGCACGCGCAGCAGCTTGATCCACAGACCGACCAGCGGCAGGTTCAGGATGATCAGCATCAGGTTGCCGATCCACATGGACACGATCAGGCCCCAGAACAGCTCGGGGTGGCTGGTCATGACCTGGGGGCCGGGCTGGATGTTGTGGATGGTCATGGCGCCGATCATCAGGGCGGTCACGGCGTTGCCGGGAATGCCCAGAGTGAGCAGCGGGATGAACGAGGTCTGCGCCGCGGCGTTGTTGGCCGATTCCGGACCGGCCAGGCCGGCGGGGTGGCCTTTGCCGAAGCGCTCCGGATTCTTGGAGATCTTCTTTTCCAGAGTGTAGGACGCGAACGAGGACAGCACCGCGCCGCCGCCGGGCAGGATGCCCAGTGCCGAACCCAGGGCAGTGCCGCGCACGCATGCGGGCCAGGCTTCCTTGAATTCCTGCTTGTTGGGATACAGGCTGCCCACTTTGCCGGTGATGTCGACGCGCTGGTCTTTCAGTTCCAGGTTGGTCATGATTTCCGAGAAACCGAACACGCCCATCGCCACCACGGCGAAGTCGATGCCGTCCTGCAGCTCGGGGATGCCGAAATCATAGCGGGCCACGCCGGAGTTCACGTCGGTGCCGATCATGCCCAGCAGCAGGCCGAGCAGAATCATGCAGATCGCCTTGGGCAGCGAGCCGGAGGCAAGCACCACGGCGCCGATCAGGCCCAGCACCATCAGCGAGAAGTATTCCGCCGGGCCGAACTTGAAGGCGACTTCGGCCAGGGGAGGGGCGAAGCCCGCCAGCAGGATGGTGGCGACGCAGCCGGCGAAGAACGAGCCCAGGGCCGCGATGGCCAGGGCCGCGCCGGCCCGGCCGTTGCGGGCCATTTGGTGGCCGTCCAGCACCGTGACCACCGCGGCGGTTTCGCCGGGCAGCGCCACGAGAATGGCCGTGGTGGAGCCGCCGTACTGCGCGCCGTAGTAGATGCCGGCCAGCATGATCAGGCCGGCGACGGGCGGCAGCACGTAGGTGATGGGCAGCAGCATCGCGATGGTCGGCACCGGACCGATGCCGGGAAGCACGCCGATCAGGGTGCCCAGCAGACATCCCAGCAGGCAGTACACGATGTTTTCCATGCTGAGGGCGACCGAGAAGCCCAACGCCAGGTGTTCAAACAATTCCATGTTTCAAGGCTCCTTAATTGCCGATAAAGCTGGGCCACAGCGGGAAAATCAGGCCGAGCCCCTTGATGAAGGCGAGCCACACGAACAGTACGAGGAATATTCCGGTAAGGCCGGCCACTTTCCAGCTGAACTGGTGGCTGGCCATGCTGCTGAGGAAAACCAGCAGGAAGACGGACAGGTAGACGCCCAGGAAGTCGAAGACGATGCCGCAAAGCGCGACCGAGCCGATGATGACGATGGTGATCTTCCAGTCGAAGCGTTCGACTTCGGTTTCCTCTGCCTTGGGCGACATCGCGGTCAGCGCGACGATGGCGCCGAGCAGAGCCAGGAGCACGCCCAGCCAGAAGGGGAAGTACCCCGGGCCCATGCGGGCGGCGGTACCCATTGAATAATTGGTGGCACCCAGTGCGAATCCGACGCCTAGGGCGACGAACATTATGCCGGACCAGAAGTCCTGTTTGTTTTTGAGCTGCATGTTGATGAAATCTCCCCGACAGCATGATGAAACTGAAAGCCGGAGCGCCCCTGGCACCGCCGACGGTTTTCCGCGCGACAGAGTTCGGGAGCCCGAATCTCGAAGGTGAGGCATGGTAATTGACGGGAAGGGGGCTGAAAACCCAGATTTCCCCTCAGTTATCTAGGGTTAACCCGTAAAATTCTGGTTTTTTACATATTCCCGTAGCAAATGAGGCGTAATACCGACCCAAATGAAAGAATTTTGAAAGGTAACGGAAAGAGGGGTGAAAGGTTATGACAGCCGCCCACTTTTCCCTACCCAGATCGTCGCCGGATGGTTTACGATAACGCCCATGTTGCAAGATCTCGATTTCCTCGCCGCCCGTGTCGGGCAACTGGTGCAGCTTGCGCGGCAGCTTCAGGCCGAATGCGCCGCGCATCAGGCCCGGCTGCATACCCTCGAGCAAGAGCGCAATGCGTTGCGCGACGAACTTCACCGCCGCGACGCGGAATATTCCTCCGCCTCGGAACGCATGGCCGACCACGAAGCACAGTTGCAGGCCGTGCGCAACGAAGCGCAGGCGGCGCTCGCCGCGGCCAAGTCCGAATCGGACGCCCTGCAGGCCCAGCTGCACGCAGAACTGTCGCGCTACAAGACGGAAGCCGAGGCCCTGCGGGGGCGGCTGTCCGCCAGCGAGGCCGATTCCTCGCGCCTGCGCGGCGTCGCCGCCAAGGCGCGCGAACAGATTGATTCAATATTGATGCGCCTGCCCGGGGCGCCGCAGGAGTAGCGGTTATGGAACGCATCGACGTATCCATCTTGGGGCGCGATTATTCCCTGGCTTGCCTGCCCTCTGAAAAAGAGGCGTTGCTGGCCGCGGTGCGCCATGTCGACCAGCGCATGCTGGCCGTGAAAGGCTCTGGAAAAGTCTCCAGCAATGAACGCATCGCCGTCATGGCGGCCATACAGATCGCCGGCGAACTCTTGACCATGCGCGCGCCCGACGGGCCGCTCAGCAATGTTGCGCTTGGCGATTTCAAGCGTAAAATTGAAGGCATGCACGAAATGCTCGACCAGGTCGCCGGCCTGAAAACATCCGGCCCGACTTAGGTATAATGGGTGCATACAGATTTTCACGGATACGCCATGGCGTATTCAACGGTTAGTCCCTGCCGTGTTCGTGACTCGGCCAATATTCCTTGAACCAATGCTATGGCATTAGGTTGCCGGATTGACAAGTGGGCGTGCTCTCCTTAACTGGAGAACCCGAAGCTTGGCTGATGGCGACCACCTTGAACCTCAGGTTCCGGGATGCCGGCCTTGACGGCACAGGCGGGGCAATAAAACTAAGCTCGTCCTCCGGACGGGCTTTCCTTTTTTGGGGTGGCCGCATGCATCTTTCCGTACAGAAACGTAAACGTTTGTTGGCGTCGGCGCTGGGCGCCGCGGCGCTCGCCGCATCGCTTTGCGCCGTGGCGCAGGCGGCTCCGCGGGCCGACGGCCCCCGGCACCCGGCATACCGCGAGGCCTGGCCGCAGGCCAGCCTGCAGGCCGAGGCCGCGGCGGAAATCCCGCACGACACGGTCAGGATCACCCTGGCTTCCGAGGTCAGCGAATCGACCCAGGCGGCCGTGGCAGCGGCGCTTGCCCAGGTCATGGACGGCGTCATGGCGCAGGCCAAAGGCCACCAGGGCATCAAGGTCAGTACGGGCAACTACAACATCTGGCCCATGAACGACAAGGACGGAAAAATATCCAACTGGCGCGGGCGCGGCGAAATCGTGCTTCAGTCCAGCGACTTTGCCGCCGCATCCGAACTCGCCTCGAAATTCTCCGACCGCATGCCCATTTCCAATCTCGCGTTCTCGGTGTCGCCCGAAGCGCGGGCCAAGCAGGAAGAGGCGCTGCTGGAAAGCGCCGCCAAGGCATTCCGCGACCGCGCCCAGGCGCTGGCCTCGGCGTTCGGCTTTGCCGGCTACACCATCAAGAAGATCGACCTCGGCGGCGCCGGCACGCGTTTCGAAGCCGCGCCCCGGGCAATGATGATGGCCAAGTCGGCGGACGCTGCGGTGCCGCTGGAAGGCGGCACGGAACGCGTCACGGTCACGGTGCGGGGCGAGATCTTCTTGCGCTCAGAACAAAAATAAGCGCGCCGGCCAGGATCATGGGCAGGGAAAGCAACTGCCCCATCGACAGGCCGCCCGCCAGCAAGCCCAGGTAGTAGTCGGGCTCGCGGGTGTATTCCACCATGAAGCGGAACGCGCCGTAGCCTATCAGGAACAGGGCGCTGACCTGCCCCGTGGGGCGCGGCTTGCGCGCGAACCACCACAAGACGGCGAACAGCACGAAGCCCTCCAGCGCCATCTCGTACAGCTGCGAAGGGTGCCTGGCGATGCTGTCGCCCGCCTGCGGGAAGACCATGCCCCAAGGCGCCTGGGTCGGCCTGCCCCAGAGCTCCCCGTTGATGAAGTTGCCCAGGCGCCCGGCGGCCAGCCCCAGTGGAATCAAGGGCGCGATGAAATCGCCCACTTCCAGCATGCTGCGGCCGCGCTGCCGCGCGAACAGCAGCAGCACCACGATGACGCCGATCAGGCCGCCATGGAAAGACATGCCGCCCTGCCACAGATACAGGACCTGGATGGGATCGGACAGGTATTCGGACGGCTTGTAGAACAGCACGTAGCCCAGCCGGCCCCCGGCGACGACGCCGAGCACGCTGTAGAAGATCAAGTCCTCGAGATCGCGCAGGGTCAGGTCGGACAGCCCGCGCCGGATGCGCCAGCGGCCGAACATCCAGACCAGGCTGAAGCCGATCAGATACATCAGCCCATACCAATGGACGGCGATGGGACCGATCTGGAATGCGACGGGGTCGATTTGGGGGTAGTGCAGCATATGAAAGGTGTCGTCTCTACGGAATATCGTCGATAATACCCGATACGCCCTCGGGCATCGGGCGGCGCCACGGCTTATTCAATGATCACCGGGTTGGTTTATGCGTTCGTTTTTCAGTATCGTTTCGTTAGGCGTTGCCGGCTTTTTCTGGGTCGGCGCCGCCCAGGGGCAGTCCACCACCGGCCTGGCGCTGGCGCAGGCGAGCAATTGCATGGCCTGTCATCAGGTCGATAAAAAGCGTGTCGGCCCGTCTTTTGAAGTCATCGCGGAAAGATTCGCGGGCCAGGAGGCCGCGGTGCCGTATCTGGCCAACGCCATCATCCGCGGCGGGCGGGGGCGCTGGGGCGCGGTGCCCATGCCCGCCCAGCCGCAAGTCAGTCCCGCCAATGCGCAGCTGCTTGCGGCGTGGATATTGTCGCTGGCCGACAAGCGGGCGGCCAAGGTCGAATAGGAATCGGGCATCATGACGGAAATTGCGATATTGGGCGGCGGGTGCTTCTGGTGCATCGAGCCGGTTTTCAAGGCCATGCGCGGCGTGGCGGACGTCACGCCCGGGTACAGCGGCGGGCATGTCGATGACCCGAGCTATGAGCAGGTCTGCACCAAGACCACCGGGCACATCGAGGTCGTGCGTGTGGAATTCGACCCGCAGGTCGTCGATTACGAAACGGTGTTGCGCGTGTTCTTCGCCGTCCATGATCCAACGACGCCGGATCGGCAGGGCGCCGACGTGGGCCCGCAATATGCATCGGCCATTTTCTGCCAGTCGCCGGCGCAGCGGGCGGTCGCCGAGTCATTGATCGCGGAGCTGCAGGCCGAGACGGGCCAGGCCATCGTCACCCGTTTGCTTGGCGCGGAAAAGTTCTGGCCGGCCGAGGACTACCACCACGATTATTTTGCGCGCAATCCTTATCAAGGCTATTGCCAGGCCGTGATTTCTCCGAAGCTTGCGAAGTTCCGGCAGCGGTATGCGCATTTGCTGGCGCAATAGGCGGCCGGGCGGTTTGCCCGGGCCGCGCAAGGCGCCGGAACTCAGGCCTGCCCGGCACCCGTTGCGGGAATGCTCCGCCAGTTCCCCCGATTCGTCAGCCGCGCCAGCGCCGCCACGATGAGCAGCGTGAGCGCCACGCGGCCCACCAGGACGATCCAGATATCCGCGCCCAGCGCCAGCAACAGCAGCGTGTCCTCGATCAAGGAATGCGACAGGCAAAGCCACGACAAGGCCAGGAAGCGCGTGCGCGCCGGGAAGTTCTGTTTCTCGGCTTCCTCGATGATCAGCGCGCCGCCATAAGTAAGGCCGAGCAGAACCCCCACCGTCGTGACCGGCGCCACATTGGCGTCGAGCCCCGAAACCCGCAGCAGCGGCATCATCAGCCGGGTGAAGCGGCGCGTGATGCCAAGGCGGTCGAGCAAGTCCAGGGCGACCACCAGCACGAAGATGATGCACAAAGTCAGGCCCAGCGAGAACGCCGTGGACTGCACCCAGCCGAAGAAAGGAGAGCCCGCATCCGCCGCGATGACCTCGGAGCCGCGCAGCCAGTCGAAAGAAAGCGGCTCGGACAGCGCGCCCGTCAGATGGCACACCCATGAAACCAGGCCGCCATAGAAGACGGCGGTGCCGATGCGCAAGGCGGCGGTGACCCCGAACCCGGCGCCCGCGCGGCGGACGATGGCCTGTTCCACCGGAATGGCGTGGGCGAACAGCATCATGGCGCAGAGCGCGCTGACCTGCGCGACGCTCATGTCGGGCGGGGACGGCAGGCTGCTGAGGGTCGCGATGCCGCCGTAGATGCCGGTAAGCACGGTGGTGGCCCAGATGATGCCTGCCTCGGGCGGCAGGTGCAGCAAGGACATGGCGGGTGCGATCAGCCGCCCCACCAAGTCGACCAGACCGAAAAGGTCGGCGATCTTCACGATGATCATCACAGGCAGCATCACCTTGGTCACCGTGATGAACAGCCGCCAGCTGCGCTTGGCAAGCGCTTTCAGATACGCAAGCATCCCACTTCCCCCATGAACCTCAGGATTCTAGCCGTTTGCGGGGAAGCTTGCCCGGGCGGCCGGCGCATCGCCCGCTGCGCCGGCCGACGCATGGGGCGAAGCCCGGCCGAGCCCCGCGGTCAGTCCACGGATTTCAATACGCCGCGGCGCATCTGGTCCAGCTCGATGGATTCGAACAGCGCCTTGAAATTCCCTTCGCCGAAGCCGTCATTCCCCTTGCGCTGGATGATTTCGAAGAAGATCGGGCCGATCTGGTTTTCCGTGAAGATCTGCAGCAGCAAGCCGCCGTCGTCGGTGCCGTCGAGCAGTATCTTGTTCTTGCGCAGCCGCGCGACGTCTTCGCCATGATTGGGCAGGCGGCGGTCCAGCAGTTCATAATAGGTGTCCGGCGTATCCAGGAACTGAAGGCCGGCGGTCCTGAGCTTTTCCACCGTATCGTAGATATTGTCGGTCGCCAGCGCGATGTGCTGTATGCCTTCGCCGCGATACAGGTCCAGGTATTCCTGGATCTGGCCTTTTTCCTCGGTGCCTTCTTCGTTGATCGGGATCCGTATCGTGCCGCAAGGCGAGGTCATGGCCTTGGACTTCACGCCCGTGACCTTGCCTTCTATGTCGAAATAACGGATCTCGCGGAAATTGAACAGGCGCTCGTAGAACTCCGCCCACTCTTCCATGCGGCCTTTGTGCACATTGTGGGTCAGGTGGTCGACCAAGGTCAGCCCCGCGCCTTTGTGCGCGACGTCCTCGGTGGCGGTGGATGCGTCGATGGGTTCGAAATCCACGTCATAGATGCTGATGTCGCCAATCCCGCCATGCCCCTTCTTGCCGTTCCAGCGATCGACGAGGTAGATCAGGGAGTCGCCTATGCCCTTGATGGCCGGAATGTTCAGCTCCATGGGGCCGCTGCGTGAATCGAAGCCCCAGGCGCCCAATTCGAGTGCGCGCTTATAGGCCTTGGCCGCGTCCTGGACGCGAAAGGCAATGGCGCAGATGGACGGCCCATGCAGGCGCGCGAAGCGCTGTGCGAAGGAGTCGGGTTCGGCATTGATCAGGAAATTGATGCCGCCCTGCCGATACAGGGTCACGTTCTTGTTGCGATGGCGGGCGATCGCCTTGAAGCCGAGCGCCTCGAATACCTTGCCCAGCGCCACCGGGTCCGGGGCGGTGTATTCGATGAATTCGAAACCCGCGGTGCCCATGGGGTTGTCCCATGCTTGAAAACTGTTTGTCATCGTCCTTGCTCCGTCGTATTGATTTGATGTGCATCAACAAAAGGTGATGGAGAAATTCTAAGAAAAAACGCTGGCAGGAGATTGCCAACATGCATCCAAATTGCCATTATTGAGCAATAATCTACTTGGGATGAATTATTTGGTGGTGGTTTATGTCACAAAATGACTTAGATAAAACAGACCGGCGTATTTTGATGGAATTGCAGCGCAATGGCCGCATCAGCAACCAGGATCTCGCTGATCGGGTGTCGCTGTCGCCCAGCCCCTGCCTGCGGCGGGTGCGGCGCCTGGAAGAGGAAGGCTATATAGAAAGCTATGTGGCGCTGGTGAATCCCGACAAGGTGGGGCTCAAGTTGCTGGCCTACGTCACCATCCGCCTGAACAAGGTCTTCCGTGCAACCCATGCGCCGGTGTCCGACTTCGCCCGGGACGTGCAGACCTGGCCCGAAGTGGTGGAGTGCTATGCAATGTCCGGCGACATGGACTATTTGCTTAGAGTGCAGGTCGGCGACCTGGCCGAGTTCTCGCGTTTCGCCATGGACAAGCTCATGCAGCATCCGGCGGTCGTCGATATGCGGTCGAGCTTCACTCTGCAGCGCATCAAGGAGACGACGGTGCTGGCGGTGTGAGCGGTGTGACCGCGTGAGGCGGCGGGCGTGCCCGCGCCGCCGCGGCAAACGCATGGAAATCAAGGGCTTGCCGGGCCTGGTGCTTTTTTTCGTCGTGGCTGGGGCACACGGACTTGCACGCGGTGAAGAATTGATGCTATAGTTCCGTTCCTCGCTGATCGAGATCTAGGGTTTTCCCTAGCGAGCGGCGGGGCGGCAAGACCGGCGAGGTCATGCGGGCGGTAAGGGCGGTGGCTTGTGCGGCGAAGGACTGCGGCGCAAGGGAAGTCGAAGCAGGAGGTTTTCGGGAGAGCACTTCAGAAAGTCTTCGATTTGACAGCCTAAAAAAACTGCTTCATAATCTCGTTTCTCTGCTTCAAGCGCAGCGCGGCACGCAAGTGCAGCCGGCGGGCGAGGCGGGGGCGGAAGTGCCGATGGGCGGCGAGGCTAGGGCTTCGGTTGACCATCACCCTTGTTCTTTAACAATCAAACAGCCGATAAGTGTGGGCGCTTGGAATGCGACGCAAGCGAGGCCTCTTTCACGAGGGGCTTTTGCCAACGTTATTTATCAAGTGCTCACAGTAAATGAAGAAGTAAGGTTTTAAGAGATTAGAACACTTGTCTTTTTCGTTTGAGTGAAGCGACGTATGTCCCGAGTGTCTTTGGATGCTTGAGGAATTTACGATTACAGGAATTGAACTGAAGAGTT
>NZ_JACCEM010000007.1 GCF_013416525.1 Parapusillimonas granuli | reverse complement strand
AGCCCAGGTCGGCGTCGCTGATGCGCGGCCCGCCGGGCAGCCCGCCCGCCGCGCGCGCGCCGCCCGTGGGGCGCAGGGACAAGGGCAGCAGGCCGCGCGAACGCAGGATCTGGCGCGCATTGCGTTCGGTGTCCGCGTCTATCAGGCCTCGTTCGATTTTGCCGGCTTCGTCGGCGGCTTCGTACTGGTAGCTTGGCATGCCGGCTTCCCTCTGGCGTTGACGTGACCTAGGCCGCGCGCGTGACGCGGGCCAGTTCCTCGTTCGTCGTGACGCCCTGCGCGACCCAGCGCATGCCGTCCTGGTGCAGGCTGCGCATGCCGCCGCGCCGGGCGGCATCGCGCAAAGCCTGTTCGTTGGCGCCCTCGTGGATCAGCCCGCGCGCCTCATCGTCCAGGGTGAACAGCTCGTGGATGCCGGTGCGGCCGCTATAGCCGGTATGGCCGCATGCGGCGCAGCCGCCGGGCCGCCATCCGGCCGTGCCGTCCGCCTGCGGGATCCTGCAATGCGCGCACAGCTTTCTGATCAGGCGCTGCGCCAGCACCCCCTGCAGCGTGGAGGCCAGCAGAAAAGGCTCCATGCCCATGTCCACCAGGCGGGTCACGGCCGAGACCGCGTCGTTGGTGTGCAGCGTGGCCAGCACCAGGTGGCCGGTCAGCGAGGCCTGGACCGCGATCTGCGCCGTCTCGAGGTCGCGGATCTCGCCGATCATGATGACGTCGGGATCCTGGCGCAGGATGGCGCGCAGGGCGGCGGCGAAGGTCAGGTCGATGCGGGCGTTCACCTGGGTCTGCCCGATGCCGGGCAGATCGTATTCGATGGGATCCTCCACGGTCAGGATATTGGTGGTCGAGGCGTCCAGGCGCCCCAGCGCCGCATACAGCGTCGTGCTCTTGCCACTGCCGGTCGGGCCGGTGACCAGCACGATGCCGTGGGGCCGGTGGATCAGGCCGTCCAGCCGTTCCAGGACGTCGGGCGCCATGCCCAGCCGCTCCAGCTCCAGGCGGCCCGCTTCTTTCTCCAGGAGGCGGAGCACGGCTCTTTCGCCATGCCCGGTGGGCAGCGTGGAGACGCGCACGTCGATGGGACGGCCGCCGACGCGCAGGGCGATCCGACCGTCCTGCGGAAGCCGTTTCTCGGCGATGTCCATGCCGGCCATGATCTTGATGCGGGAAATCAGGGCGTTGTGCAGGGCACGGCGCGGGCTGACGATGTCGCGCAGCGTGCCGTCCACCCGGTAGCGCACCACGGAATGCGTTTCGAAGGCCTCCAGGTGGATGTCGCTGGCGCCGTCCCTGACGGCCTGGGTGAACAGCGCGTTGATCATCCGGATGACCGGCGCATCGTCGTGGGCTTCGAGCAGGTCCTCGATTTCCGGAATGTCCTGCATCAGCCTGTCCAGATCGATTTCGTTGGCCGCCGCATCCACGACCGCGGCGGCGTCGCCGGTTTGCGCATAGGCGGCGGCCAGCAGCGTGTCGAGCTCGGAATCGGAGACCTGGCGCATGGGCAGGTCCCCATGGCGGCGCCGTATTTCCTCCAGCGCCCAGGAGGGCGTGCGCGCCGAGACCGTCAGCGTCGCGCCCGCGGGCCCGGACTGGATCAGGGCCCGCTGGGCTCGCGCCCAGGCATAAGGCAACCGCATGCTCATAGCCGCTCAGAGGGACCGGGCTTGGCCGGCTTGGGCGGCGCCTTGCCGGACCCGGGCGGCGCCGGATCGGGCAGCGGCTGCGCGTCCGCGGGGTCGCGCAGGTCGAGCAGGCCGGACGAGGGGTTGCGTTCGAAGGCGGGCAGGGGCGGCAGGCCGGATTCCGGCGAGAACCAGGTGGACCGGGCCGGCAGCTGGGACTGCGCCGTCCGCATGTAGTTGTAGCGGTCCAGGGTGACGCTGGCGCCGTCCCGCGCATTGCGCACGATGTGCGGACGCAGGAACACCATCAGGTTCGTCTTGGAGTGACTGCGCCGATCGTAGCGGAAGAGATTGCCCACCACCGGGATGTCCCCGAGCAGGGGCACCGAACGCGTGCCGTCGGAGATGACGTCTTCGAGCAGCCCGCCCAGCACGATGATCTGGCCGTCGTCGACCAGGACATTGGTTTCCATGGCGCGCTTGCGCGTGACGGTCCCGGTTTCCTTCGTGGACAAGGCATTATCGACGGTGCTGACTTCTTGATAAAGCGCGAGCTTGACCGTGCCCCCTTCGGAAATCTGCGGACGGATGCGCAAGGTCAGGCCGACGTCCTCGCGGGTGATCGTCTGGAAGGGATTGCTGGCGCCGTCGCCGGAAGTCGTGTATCGCCCCGTCACGAAGGGCATCGTCCGCCCGACGACGATGCTGGCTTCTTCGTTGTCCAGGGTCATCAGGTTGGGGGTGGACAGCACGTTGGCGCCGCTCGTCGACTGCAGGGCGCGCGCCAGCACGCCCAGGTTGATCACCTGGTTGCCCAGGATGTTGACCGTGCCCTTGACCACGCCCAGGCTCAGGCCCTGGCCCAGCGCATCGATGGTGGTCTTACCATCGAAATTGATCCCCGTTCCCGCCAGATTGGCGCCGCCGATGAAGGAAGAGCCGCCGCCGGAAATGTCGTTGCCGCCCAGCATCCACTGGATGCCGAACTCCGCCGCGTTCTCGGCGCTCACTTCGACGATCAGGCTTTCGACCAGCACCTGCGCGCGGCGCTGGTCCAGTTGATCGATGACTTCGCGCAGGCTGCGGTACAAGGGATCGGGCGCGGAAATGATGAGCGTGTTGGTGGACGGGTCCGCCTGGATCGTCGCGCCGCCCGCCGAGAACGAGACCGTCCGCATCGAGCCGCGGTCGGATCCGCCCAGCGTCGCCGAAGCGCCGCCCGTCGGCGTCCGGCGCGAGGCGCCCGCGGACGACGCCGTGGAGGTCGTTGCGGCCGAACCCGGCATGCCGCCCGCCAGGGCGCCGCCGCTGGTGGCGCCCGCGAGATTGAGCCCATCCTGGCCCAGGGCGGCGCCGCCGCCGTCGGATGCCTGGCTTCCGCCCTGGGACCCGCCCAAGGCGCCGCGCAGCACTTCGGCCAGGCGGGTCGCCTGGGCATTGCGCAGGTAGACCACGTGCAGATTGCCCGCCCGGCTTTCGGGGTTGTCGATGCGCCGGATCAGGTCGCGGGCCAGCTGCAGCCTGTCGGGGCTGCTGGCCCGCAGTAAGACGGAATTGCTGCGGGGGTCGGCCACGACGACGGTGTGCTGGGTGGCGTCGCCGCCGGCGCGGCCGTCCAGCAGCTGCGCCGCCAGCGCGGCGACGTCCAGCGCCACTCCGTAGCGGATGGGTACGACGTCGGTGCTGGTCGAGTCCGGCGTGTCGATGCCGGCGATGACCTCGGCGATGCGGTCCAGGTTGTCCGCGTAGTCGGTGATGACCAGCGTGTTGTTGCCGGCATAGGCGTTGATGGTGTTGTTGGGTGCGATCATGGGCCGCAATATCGGCACCAGATTGGCGGCGTTCTCATAGCGCAGCTGGAAGACCCGGGTGATGAGCTCGCCGCCGTGCGCGCCCGCGGACGCGCCGCCGCTGCGCACCGGCGTGCCCTGCAGCTTGGCGTCCGCCTCCGGCACCACCCGGCTGACGCCGTCGACGTCGACGACCGCATAGCCCTGCATGCGCAAGGCGCCGAGCAGCATGGAATAGGCGGTATCGGGGTCCACGGGCGCTTCCGAGACCAAGGTCAGCTGGCCGCGGACGCGCGGGTCCACCACGAAGTTGCGGCCGGTGAATCGGGCCAGCGCGCGCAGCACGCCTTGCAGGTCGGCTTCCACGAAATTCAGCATGGTGGCGCCGCCCGCCGCCTTGCGCGAGTCGGCGGAATCCCGCGCGGGGCCGTCCCGGTCGTCGGCGCGGCGGGGAATGGGGCGCGCCCGCGGGGTGGTTTCACGCACCGGAGCCGCCGTGCCGCCGGGGCCTTCCTGCCGCCATCCCTGTCCGGTAGACGTGTGGACCACCAGCTGCGATCCGCCGCCGTCGGCGTTCGGCCCGGCGGGCGCGGCGCAGCCCGCCACGGCCAGGCACAGCGTCAATGCCGGCAATGCCGGGCGGAGTCGATGGCGATGGTTCACTGTGGTGCGAAGCTTGTTCATGACGATATCGTTGAGCCTGTGGTTCTTGCCGCGTCAATGGAAACGCAGCAGTGTCTGGTTGTTGCGGCGCGGGCCCAGGGCGGCGAGCAGATCGCGCAACGCCGCGTGGATCTCGGGCTTGGCCGCGGGGTCGGCCTGCGCCGTTCCCTCGAAGCTGAAGCGCCTTCCGCCTTCGAGCGCGCCGGCGCCGGCCAGCATCAAAGGGCCGTTCCTGGTGCTGAGCGCCACGTCTATCCTGTCTCCGGCGCCCTGCTTCAGGGACAGTTCATAGTCGCCCAGCGGCCGTATCGGCGTCAGCGCCGATACGGCGTTGCGCCATTGGGCGTCCAGCAGCGCCGTGCCGGGCGGCCGGGCGCGGCCGATGAAGACGGCCGGCCATCTGACCGACAGTTCGCCGCCGGGATCGACGGCGGCGATGCGGGCGTCGAGTGTGCCCAGGGCGGTTGCGGGCAGGCGCAGGGTCTGGGCCGACACGCCGATTTCCGCCCAGCCGGCGCTCAGGATGAGGGGACCGCCCAGCCAGGGATGGGCGATGTGCAGCTTCGGGCCGCCGAGCAGCGTCCAGCGCCAGCCGAGCGCGTCGGGCAGGCTGCGCCGCCGGCCGGGCGGGCCGAGCGCGATCGTGGCGCTGCCCGACCATAGGGTTCCGCTCGCGTCGACGACGGCCATGGGCCAGGACGCCGGCACCGCGGCCATGATCCATCTGGCGGGCAGCACCGCCAGCGCGGCGCCGCAAGCGATCAGGACGAGGAGGGCGGCGAGCAGCACGGGGCGCTTCTTCATGGCGAGCCCTCCGCGGGCGGGCCGACGACGATGCGCCCGGACACATGTCCGGGCCGGTCGCGGCCGTCCATGGATGCGCGGCGCAGCTCCACGGCGTGCACGCGCAGCCGCAGCAGATAGGGCAGGCCCGACAGCCATTCCATCGCGCGTTCCGCATCGGCGCCGGACAGAAGGATTTCCCATTGCCGGGGCGAACCGCTTTCCGGCCCGCTGATTTCATTCAGGGTGGCGGACGCCTCCAGGCCCGCGCGCCGCAAGCCGGCGCCCAGGGCCTCGGCCAGTTCGTCGGCGTCGAGCCGGCCGGACCGCCGATGCGCCAGCGCCTGGGCCTCCAGGATCAGGGCGTCGACCTGCGCCGCGTCGGCACGCAGGCGCGGCAGGCGTTCGCGGACCTGTTCGATGTCGCGCAGCGCGGGTTTCAAGCCCGCCGCCCATGCCAGGGCGAGCCCGACCGCCAGGGCGGCCGCGCGCAGCAGCAGGCGCTCCCGGGACGTGCGTTCGGCCCACCATGCCCGCGTCTGCCTGTTCAGCCTTGCAAGCTGCTGCCGCCAGGGCGCCGGGCTGCCGGCGGCGGGAGCGGAAGAGGGCCGGGTCATGAGCGCGCCTCGCGCTTGGCCGGGGCGCCGGCGCGCCGGACATGCCAGGTGTGGGCGGCGTCGCGGTCTTTCTCCAGCGTCAGCGACTGCACGGCGGCCGCCTGCTGCAGGGCGGCCTCATTGGCGGGCGGGGCATAGCCTTCCGCCAGCACCAGGGTCAGCTCGCCGTTTTCATAATGCAGCGAGGCCACATGGCCTTCCGCAAAGCCCAGCACTTTGGCCGCGCCGGCGGCCAGCGGCATGAAATCGTCGTCGGCCGCGGTTCCGCCGGCCAGCCGCAGCAGGTCGCGCTGGCCGCGCGCCTGCTTGACCGGATCGATGATCACCGGAAGGCTGGGGAAGGCCCGGCGCACCGCCTGTTCCATGGCCGCTTCCAGCGCCTGCGCCTCGTTGCGCAACTGAGCGGCATGCAGGTTCAGGCCCAGCAGCCAGAGCAGGGCGGCGGCGCCGGCCCACCAGGCGGCCGTGCGCCAGCGATTGGCCGTGGAGGCGGGGCGCCATTCGGGGCGGGCGAGCGACCAGCGTGGCAGCGGCGCCTGCCAGCGCGCATCCGCGGGCAGGGACAGCGGATCCGCGGGATGGGGATCGCCTGCCGGAATGGCGAGCGAAAACGGCACGATGGCCGACAGCCTGAGGCCGGCTTCGCCGAGCAGGCGCCAGGCCCGCAGCAAGGCTTTGCGCTCGGCCCAGGCCACTGTGACCCTGCCCTCCGGCGAGCGCGGCCCATGCGCGACGCAGAGATCGGCGACATCGCTCAATGCCATGGGTTCGATGCGCGCCTGCACGGCGGCATCCAGCCGGCCGGCGGGCAAAGGCGGCAGGTCGATGTCGACGACGATGGCGTCCCCGGGGTGCAGGATGGCCTGGATCTCGGCCGGGGGCAGGGCGCCCGCGAGCTCGTTCAAGGGCAGCGTGCCGCTGCGCAGCAGGCGTCCGCTCCGGTCGAACAGGGCAAAAGCCATTTCGGATTCTTCCGCGATGCGGGCGAGAGGGGGCAGGGCGAGGCGCAGCCGGTTCTTCATGTCAGCCCTCTATCCACTGTATGGTGGGCGGCCGGTCGCCATCCCGGTGCAACAGCGCCCGCATGCCGACGGCGGCATGGTCCAGGGCGACTTCGCCGGTTACCTTGAACCAGTCGCTGCTGACGGCCACGGGATAGGCGGGCTCCAGCTCGGCGTCGCCCAGGCGATTGATGAAATCGGCCCGGCTGTTGAACCACTGGCCCCGGTCGCGCCTTTCGGTCAGCGCGCGCGCGCGCGCCAGGTCCAGGCCCCGGATGCCGGCGCTCAGCACTTCGGCGCTGACGGTGTTGACGTTGACGGCGGTCCGCTGGGGCAGAATGGCCACGTAGCCCGCAAGCGTGGCGGCCATGTCCAGTGTCATGCCTTCCACGCCCAGGAGGTCGGCGGTGCTGCGCAGGGCGGGCGCCTGCTGCGCGGACGGCCCGCCCTGGCCTTCGGCCACGCGCTGCGCCACGGCCGCCGCGAGCGAGGCCGGCATCCCCAGCGCCGCCATCAGGCGTTCCAGGACGGCGAGTTCTTCCGGCTGGACGGCGCCTTCGAGCGCCAGGCGCGCAAGGTTGTATTTACCCTGTTCGTCTTCGATCTGCCCGGAAAAATAAGCTTTGCGGTCCTGTCCGGGCGGGCTGATCTCCAGGCCCGCGATGGGCTGGGCCCAAATCGCGTCCTTCAGCGTCACGCGGTTGTTGCGCGCATCGCTTTGCAGAATGACGCGCGCCCAATCCAGCCCGCCGCGCAGCAGCCACTTCGCCTGCGTGCGGTCGCGCTCTCCGGCGAGGGTCTCGGCCAGCAGCGACTGGCGCTCGACGATGGACGCGGCCGCGACCGAAGCCAGCGCCACGACGACCAGCGCGCCGATCACCGCCATGCCTTGCTGGCGAAGGCGCCCGGCCGGGGCGCACGCATGCCTGTGCCGCGTCATGGCAGCAGCACCACTTTTCGGTAGGCCTCGTCGACGCCGCCCTGGCGGCGTTCGATGACGATTTCCAGGCCGGTGGCGGCAAGGCGGGTTTCGGCCGAATTCGGGGACGACCATCCCAGCCCTGGAATCCAGGCCCTGACCTTGAAGCCCTGGACTCGCTCCAGCACGACGTCGCCCGGCCCGGGCTGCGGCAGCGGCAGCACGCGGGCCGCGGGGCCGACCGCCCGGCGCAGCGTATCGCCCGCCTTGACCCAGGCGACTTGCTGCCAGGCGCCGTCGTTGGCGGAACGCACGATGGTGAGCAAGGGCTCCGCCCAGAGTATGCCCGCGGGCAGCACGGCGTTCTTGGCCGGCGGCGCGGCGGACTCGGCGGCGGCGGGCAGGACGCCGGAACCGGCGTGCCGGCTGAGGTCGCTTTCGATCTGGCCCAGCACGCGCACCAGGGCCAGGGTGTCGTCGGCGGCGGCGTTCAGCCGCTCGCTGG
This sequence comes from Parapusillimonas granuli, assembly GCF_013416525.1. Taxonomy (GTDB): domain Bacteria; phylum Pseudomonadota; class Gammaproteobacteria; order Burkholderiales; family Burkholderiaceae_B; genus Parapusillimonas; species Parapusillimonas granuli. The sequence continues at coordinate 300,379 of NZ_JACCEM010000007.1, read as the reverse complement.
AGCGCGCAGTGACGTCCAGCGCCTGCCATGACAGGATGCTGAGCAAGGCCATCAGGGCCAGTGCGACCAGCACCTCCACCAGGGTGAAACCCCGTTGTCCGGGAAATGCGCTCGTCATGGCAAAGACGACAGCAAGCCGTTCAGCTCGGCCAGCACCGGGCCTTGCGCCAGGCGCGCCCGCACGGTGGCCAGGCGGAAGTTGCCGTTGACGGTGGTTTGGAATTCCTGCTCGCACACCAGGGCGAGCGGCCCCTGGGGGCAGGGCTCGACCTGGCGTCCCGGGTTGGGGAAGGCGCGCAGCAGGCGGAGCTCGGCCAGGCGGTTCTCGGCGGCCTGCAGCGCCAGGCTGCGCTGCTGCATGGCCTGGGCGCCGCCGGCGCTGACGCCCAGCGCCCGCAAGGTCGCCGCCAGGGCGATGGCGACGATGGCCAGCGCCACCAGGATCTCCAGCAGGGTGAACCCGCCTTGCGGCTGCGCCGGCATCATGGCAGGACCTCGTAGTGGCCGTTGCCCGAGCGCCGGATGCGCACCGTGTTGAACCCGTCTTGCAGTTCGATCATGGACGGGCCGGATATCCATTCCGTATTGAAGACGTTGGCGGCCGGAGGGTGGACGCCGACCTGGACGGCGCGCTCGCTGGTCCAGGGGCGCGGTCGCAGCGAGCCGGCCTTCGTGATGTCGGGCGTGGAGGGCCGGGCGGATCGGTCGAGCACGCCCACGGGCAGCAGGCGGTGCCGCGGCGCACGCGCGAAGCGGTAGCCGTGGCTGTCGTATTCCCATACGACGGGCGTGCCGCCCTGGCGGGCTTCGGCTTGCGCCAGGGCGAACAGCTGCGCCAGCCGTTCGGCGTCCTGGCGCAGGGCGCGGGCATCGCCGTCGGAAAACGCGGTGACGCCGGCAAGCCCGGTGGCGATTCCGACGATGGTCAGGACGATCAGCACTTCCAGCAGCGAGAAGCCCCGCTGCGAAAGAACGCTATCGGGACCAGGAGCCGATATCGGCATCGTTCCCCTCGCCTCCCGCGCGCCCGTCGGCGCCCAGTGAAAATACGTCGATTTCCCCATGCACGCCGGGATTCAGGTATTGATAAGGCGTGCCCCATGGATCGTTGGGCAAATGGTCCATGTAGCTGCGGCCCTTGGGCCCGCCGGCCGCCGCTTCCCCGGTCAGGACCCGCAGGCCTTGTTCCGTGGTGGGGTAGCGGCCGTTGTCCAGGCGATACAGCTTGAGCGCCTGCATGATCGCGCCGATGTCCTGGCGGGCCGCCACGGCGCGGGCCTGGTCGGGCCGGTCCATGATGTTCGGCACGATGAGGGCGGCCATGATGCCCATGATGACCACGACCACCATGATCTCGATCAAGGAGAAGCCTAGCTGCCGGGCATGCGGGCCGGGCAGGGGGATGCGTTGGGAAGGGCGAATCATCGGGAGCGCTGCGTAGAAGGGGAATTTGTCATTTCTGGCGCGAAATTGTTAAGTTTATAAATGACAATGGTAAGCGGGTCAATTGCCGCGCATTATACTGACGCACGAAACGGAGGCGGCATGAACGCAAGAAGACATCTATGGGCGCTGCCGCGCATCGACGGGCCGGCGCTGCTGCGCGGCGCGGCGATGCTGGCGCTGGCGGTCGGGGCGGGAGTGTGGGGCGCATTGCTGCTCGCGCCCAAGCCGGCCGCGCCGCCGCCGGCGCTGGAGGCGCCCGCCGCAACGGGGCAGGACACCGCTGCGGTTGCGCGCTGGTTCGGCGGCGGCGCGCTGCGCGTGCGGGTGGCGGTGGCCGGCCTGATCGCCTCCGACGACGGGCGCGGCGCGGCCCTGCTGGCGATCAATGGCGGCAAGCCGCAGGCCTATCGCGTCGGCCAGGCCCTGGCGCCGGGGGTGACCCTGGCCGCCGTGGCCGCGGACGGGGTCTCCATCGATCAGGACGGCGTCATTGAAAAAGTGGCGGTGCCGGTCCGGCCGGAAAACGCGGTCCAGGGCTTTCTGCCCGTTTCCGGCGCCAAGGCACGGCCCTGATGCTTGCGGTTTCCGGCATGTGGACGCCATGGAACGTCGGGCCGGCAGGCGCCGTGCTGGGCGCGCTGGCGCTGGCCCTGGCATTGGCGGCGGCGCTGGCCCGGGCGGCTTTCCAACTGCCGCGCAGCATCGACCCGGATCTTCCGCATGAGGCGTCGGCACTGCACCGCCGCCTGCGCGCCGGCTTTTGGGCCGCGGCGCCGGCCGTGGCCGCGCTGTGCGTCTGGCGCTACGGGCCGACGGCGGCCGCGGCCGCCGCCATCCTCTATGCCATGGTGCTGGCGGCGCTCGCCTGGATAGACGCCGAAACCGGGCTGCTGCCCGACGCTCTGACCCAGCCTCTGCTGTGGCTGGGCCTGCTGGTCAATTTGAACGGCGCGTTCACGCCGTTGCCCGACGCCGTCCTGGGCGCGGTGGCGGGCTATCTGCTGCTCTGGTCGGTGGCGCGCGCCTATCTGCTGGCGGCCGGCCGCCCGGGCATGGGCGACGGGGACTTCAAGCTGCTGGCCGCGCTGGGAGCCTGGCTGGGTTGGGCCGGCCTGCCTTCGGTGCTGCTGCTGTCGTCGGGCCTGGCCCTGGCGGTGGCGCTGGCCATGCGCCTGCTGGGGCGGCTGGAGCCCGGCCAGGCCTTGCGCTACGGCCCGTATCTCGCCGGCGCGGGCATCTGGGCCCTGTTGCGCCTGTAGCTCGGGGCGGGGTGGCGCCGCCGCCCCGGAACGCCTTCTATCCAATCACTGCTCAAAGAAGCCGGTCCAGCGTGATGGGCAGCTCGCGGATGCGTTTTCCGGTCGCATGGTGGACGGCGTTGGCGATGGCGGCGGCGGTGCCCACGATGCCGATTTCGCCCACGCCCTTGACGCCGAGCGGGCTCGTTTCCGCGTCCGGCTCATCCACGAATATCACTTCGATGTCGTTGATGTCGGCATGGCAGGGAATGTGATATTCGGCGAGGCTGTGGTTCATGATCCGGCCGAGGCGGTGGTCGAACATGCTTTGTTCCTGCAGCGCCATGCCTATGCCCATGACCGCGCCGCCCAGTATCTGGCTGCGGGCGGTCTTGGGATTGATGATGCGGCCCGCCGCAACGGCGAGCGTCAGGCGGGTGACGCGCGGGACGCCCAGCTCCTCGTCCACCCGGACCTCGGCGAATACCGCGGAATGGGTGTTCTTGGCCTTGGCGCCGACGCCGTCCTTCGATGGATCCACCGCCGCCTCGCACTGCAATGAAGATTCGCCCGACAGCGCCACGATGTCGCCTAGGGCCATGGAGCGCGAGGGATCGCCGGCCAGGCGCAGGCGCCCGTCGCGGAACTCCATCTCGTCGAAGCGCGCGGCGCCCAGAGGATGGTCCTTCGATTGCGTGAGTATCTCGAAGAGCCGCCGGGCCAGGCCGTTGCAGGCCCTGCTGACCGCGGCGCCCACCGAGGCCGCCATGCTGGAGCCGCCTTCCAGCGCGGTGGCGGGCAGGCTGGAATCGCCGAGGAACACCCGCACGCGCTCCAGGGGCAGGCCGAGCGCGCCCGCGGCGATCTGCGCCATGATGGTGCAGGTGCCGGTGCCTATGTCCGACGCGGCCGAAGCGATCGCGAGCATGCCGTCCCGGTCCAGCGTCGCGCGGGCGCTTGCCGGCAGCATCAGTGCGTCCCAGATTCCCGTCGCCATGCCCCAGCCGACGAGTTCCCTGCCTGCGCGCATCGAGCGCGGCTCATGGCTGCGCTTGTGCCAGCCGAAGCGGGTCGCGCCTTCGCGGTAGGCGGCCATCAAGGCCTTGCTGGTGTAGGGCAGGGCACTCAGCCCGTGCGTATCGGAATAATTGATCAGGCGCAGCGCGAGCGGGTCCACCCCGCGCGCATAGGCGAGCTCGTCCATGGCGATCTCGAACAGATTCATGCCGGTGGCCGCGCCCGGGGCGCGCATGTTGCCCGGCGTGGGCGTGTCGAGGGCGGCCACGGCATAGTCCAGCCGCAGGTTGGGGCAGGGATGGGCCGCGGGGCCCCAGCCGACGACGTTCTCGGTATAGGTCTCGACGCGCGAAGTGCTGGTGGTGGCCCGCAAGGCGATGGCGCTCAGCCTGGATTCCGCATCGCAGGCCAGGATGATGTCCTCGATGCAGGCTGGGCGGTGCACGTGGGTGAACATCTGCCGGCGCGTCAGCATGACGCGCACGGAACGCCGCAGCATGACGGCGGCCAGCATGGCCAGGTAGGCCTGGTAGGCGGGCCGCAAGCCGGAACCGAAGGCGCCGCCCACATAAGGATTGATCACCCTCAGCGTCCCGGCGGCATGGCCGAAGGCCTGCGCCAATTGGTCGCGCGCGTTCTGCGAACCCTGGTTCTTGTCGTAGACCGTGACGGAGCCGTCCCCATGCCATTCGACGGTCGTCGCGTGCATTTCGATGGGGTGGTGATGCTCCATCGCCAGCCGATAGCGCTGCTCGACCACTGCCGCCGCTGCCGCACGGGCCGCCTCGACGTCGCCCCTGGTCACGTTGCGCCTCTTCTTTTGCTCGGGCGTGCGGCGCTCGGCCAGCGCCGCGTCGAGCCGGGTATTGTGGCTCGCGCTTTCATAGCGCGTCGTGACCAGCATGGCGCCACGGCGCGCCGCTTCGAAGCTCGTGCCCACCACCAGCGCGATGGGCTGGTCGGCAAAGGCGATGTCCGCATTGCGCAGCACGCGAAAAGGCGGCTTGGCGCTGTCGGCGGAGCCGCCGTCCCGCATGTCGAACCACGGGACATGAGGGCGGTTTTCATGGGTAAGGACTTCGACCACTCCATCGATCCGCCGCGCCTGCGACGCGTCGATGGAAACGATGCGGCCACGGGTGATCTCGGCGCCGACCGCGACGCCATACAGCAGGCCGCGCGCCGGGTGCTCGCCCGCGTAAACGGCGCGCCCGGTGACCTTTGCCATGCCGTCGACGCGGTCGAGCGCCGCGCCGATGCCGGGTTGATCCATCATGTTCGTCTCCTTGGCGCCGAGGCCTTATGCGATCCGTTTGTCGGTCTGGGACTGGGGCGTGCCGTGCGCGGCTTGCGTCAACGCGCGCACGATGGCGCGCCGGGCCAGAACGATCTTGAAATCATTGTCTCCCTGGCCTTGGGCGCCCTCCAGCAAGACCGACGCGAATGCGGTGAATGTTTCCGGGTTCGCCGGCGCGCCGGCGAGCGCCTGCTCGGCATCGGGCCTGCGCCAGGGCTTGTGGGCCACTCCGCCCAGCGCAACGCGCGCCGCCGCGATGCGGCCGCCTTCCATGCGGAGGGCCGCCGCCACCGAAACCAGGGCGAAAGCGTAGGCCGCCCGGTCGCGGATCTTCAGATAGCTGTGGTGCCGGCTGAATCCTTCCGGCGGGAGCTCGACCCCGGTGATCAATTCACCGGGCGCCAGGTTGTTGTCCAGTTGCGGGGTGTCGCCGGGCAGGCGGTGGAAGTCGGCGAACGCCATGCTGCGCGGGCCGCCCGGGCCGAGCACGTGGACCCTGGCTTCGAGCGCCGCCAGGGCGACGCACATGTCCGACGGGTGGGTGGCGATGCATTGGGCGCTCGCGCCCAATATGGCGTGGATGCGCGTGACCCCGCCCACGGCGCCGCAGCCCGAACCCGGCCGCCGCTTGTTGCAGGGCGTAGCGACATCGTAGAAATAGTAGCAGCGCGTGCGCTGCATCAGGTTTCCGCCCGTGGTGGCCATATTGCGCAGTTGCGGGCTGGCTCCCGCCAGCAGGGCGCTGCACAGCAGCGGGTAGCGCGCCCGCAACCGCGCATCGGCGGCCAGGTCGGCGTTGCGCACCAGGGCCCCGATGCGCAAGCCGCCGCCGGGCGTTTCTTCGATGCGATCCAGGGGCAGGCCGTTGATGTCGATCAGCCGCCGGGGCCGCTCGACGTTCTCTTTCATGAGATCCAGCAGATTCGTGCCTCCGGCGATGAAGCGCGCACCCTCGGCGGCGCCCTCGCGCACGGCCTGGTCCAGGTCGGCGGCGCGGACATATGAAAACGGATTCATGCGAGCCCCCGCTGCCGCAGCACCTGCAAAATGGCATCCACGATGTTGCCGTATGCGCCGCAGCGGCACAGATTGCCGCTCATGAACTCCCGGATCACCCGGCGCAGCTCGGCCTCGGACTCGGCCTCGCGGCTCCGTTGGGCGTTCGCGTGGCCTTCGGCAAGGAATCCGACGGCCGAGCAGAGCTGCCCGGGCGTACAGTAGCCGCATTGGAAAGCATCGTGCTCCACGAAAGCCCGCTGCAGGTCGAGCAGGGCGCCGCCGTCGGCCAAACCTTCTATGGTCGTGACGGAGCGGCCTTCCTGCATGACGGCAAGCGTCAGGCAGGCATTGATGCGGCGTCCGTCCACCAGCACGGTGCAGGCGCCGCACTGGCCGTGATCGCAGCCCTTCTTGGTGCCCGTCAGCAGCAGGCGTTCGCGCAGCACGTCCAGCAGCGTCGCGTCGGCGCCCACCGACAGCGTCCGTGCCCGGCCGTTCACGAAAAAATTCAGCGGCAACGAATCCATGCGGCCTCCTTGGGCATGCGGTCTCGCCCGTCTCCGGCGGTGTCCGTCAGCAACGGGCGTTCCCGGCCGCCGGGACGCCCCCGCGCGGCGCCACTAAGGGAAGTCGAGGCTGTGTCGGCCGGCCTTGGCGTGATACCCTTGCGCGACGCGTCGGAAAAAGACGTGGGAAAAAGACGTGGGGAATAGTTCCTTTCGGCTGGAGCGCCTCAAGGATGGGAGAAGTTGCGAGTGCAGAAGCTTAGGCGTGTGTCAAGTGGAATACCGGGCCTGGACCGGATTCTGGACGGCGGGTTCATCGAAGGGGCTTCGTATATCGTTCAGGGCCGCCCCGGCGCGGGCAAGACGATACTTTCCAACCAGATCGCCTTCGCGCGCGCGGCCGCCGGCGCGAAAGTCCTTTACGTGACCCTGTTGGCGGAAACCCACGAGCGGCTGTTCCAGGCGCTGTCCACGCTGGACTTCTATGACGGCGACAAAGTCGGGCAGCAAATCGTCTACCTCAGCGTCTTCCAGGCGCTCCGCGACGAAGGCCTGGACGCCATCGTCAAGCTGCTGCGCAACGAAACCAAGCGTCACGGGGCGACCCTGCTGGTCTTCGACGGCCTGCTGAACGCGCGCGATCATGCCGACACCGACCTGGACGTGAAGACCTTCGTGGCGGAAATCCAGAGCCAGGCCGCCTTCGTGGGCTGTACGGTGCTGTTTCTTACCAGCACGCGGCTGGAAGACAGCAGCCCGGAACATACCATGGTGGACGGCGTCATCGACCTCAGCGACGAGCTGTTCGGCGTGCGCACCATGCGTCGGCTGCAAATCCGCAAGTCCCGGGGCACGGCGTCCTTGGGCGGCCTGCACCAGTTCGAAATCTCCGGCAAGGGCATCACCGTGTATCCCCGCCTGGAGCAGGCCTACGCCTTGTACAAGCCGGGCGCCGCGCCAAGCAGCGCCCGCGTGTCCACCGGCTGCGCCGACCTCGATCTCCTCATCCAGGGCGGGTTTCCCGATGCCTCGGTCACCATGCTGGCCGGGCCGGCGGGTTCCGGCAAGACCACCTTCGGCCTGCATTTCCTCAGCATGGGCAGCGCACAAGAGCCCGCCCTCCATTTCGGCTTTTTCGAAACCCCGGCCCGTTTGCGCATGAAGGCCGACAAGCTCGGCATCGAGCTGCCGCCGGAGCCTTTTTTCGATATCGTCTGGAACCCGATCGCGGAAAATCTGCTCGACAAGCTCGGGCACCAATTGCTGGACCACGTGCAGAAGAACAAGATCCGGCGGCTGTTCATCGATGGGCTGGGCGGTTTCGAGCGCGCCGCCATCCAGCGCGAGCGGCTGACTGAATTCCTGGGCACTCTGGCGAATCAGTTGCGCGAACTCGGCGTCACCACCGTCCTGACATGGGAGCTCAGCGAAATTCCCACGACCGCGGTCACCGGGCCGACCCCCCAGATGTCCGCCATCATCGACAACCTCATCCTGTTCAGGCAAATCGAAAAGGAACACGATCTGGAACGCACGATCGCCGTCCAGAAAATGCGCGACAGCCATTTCGTGACGACGACGCGCAAACTCGACATCACCGACAAAGGACTGAATATCGGAGGCCGGCTATCACATGAACACAGTGGCGTGACAACGAACAACTCGGGCGGGATTTGAGCGCCATGAGTAAGGGACGGGAGGCTGAGATATGGCGCTAATCGTCGTTGCAGACGATGAAATGCTGCTCACCGAGATGCTGGCCGCCGTCCTGGAGGATGCAGGGTACGACGTGCTCCTTGCCGCGCATGGCAAGGAAGCGCTCGATCTCGTCAAGCAAAACCGCCCCCGGCTGTTGATCACGGATTTCATGATGCCGGTCATGACGGGGCTGGAACTCGCCGAGGTCTTGCGGCAGGACCACGAATTCACGGATCTGCCGATTCTGCTGGTCACGGGCGCGCAGGGCGCGGTGGCGCGCCGGCACCCGGAGCTTTTCACACGGGTGCTGGACAAGCCTTACAGCCTGCAGCAGCTGCTCGATGTCGTGGCGGAGATGGTGCCGGTGTAGGCGGCCAATGCCTCCGCTCCTTGCGTTGAAAGGCCCTGGCCGCCATCATAGGCGGGCTAGGGCAGGGGGCAGCGCCCGACAGCGGATGTTTTCTTGCAAGCCGCTACTGTTCCTGGATATTGGCGGCTTTTACGACCGCGCCCCATTTTTCTGTTTCCTTTCGGACGAACTCGGCAAAATGCTCAGCCGACTCGTCGCTTTCAGCAACCGTTCCAAGGCCGTCGAAAGTCTTTTTGACTTCCTCGGACGCAACCGCCTTCACCGCTGCGGCGTTGAGCTTTTTCAACACTTCGGGCGGCGTTCCCGCCTTGGCAAACAGGCCGATCCAAGCGGATAGCTGCATGTTCCTGAAGCCCTGTTCTTCCACGGTCTTCAGTTCCGGCAGCAGATTGGAACGGCGTTCCCCGGTATTGGCAATGGCTACGATGGTTCCTTTTTCAATGAACGGTTGAACCACGGTCATGTTGCCGAACATGATGGGGACACGACCGGACAGGAAGTCGGGCATTGCAACAGACACGCTCGAATAGGGCACATGAGTGAGCTCGGCCCCTGCCGCCTGCTTGAGCTGTTCACCTCCGAGATGCGAGGTGGAACCTTTCCCGCCCGACGCGTATGTCAGCGGCTTGCCGTCCCTTGCCGCTTCTTTCACTTTCTCCACCAGTTCAGGCAGTGTTTTTACATTCAGCGATGGATGCACTACAAGGATGTTCGGGAAAGATGAAATTCGGCTTATTGGCGCGAAGTCCTTGATCGGATCGTAGGGAAGGGCGCTGTGAATATGGGGATTGATGCCATGGGTGCTGATGGACCCGGCCAGCAAGGTGTAGCCGTCCGAGGGCTGCTGAAGGAATTTCTGTATGCCGACCACGCCTCCGGCCCCGGGAATGTTCTCTACCACGATAGGCTGGCCGAGCGTGCGGGCCATGACTTCGCTTACTCTTCGGGCGGAGATATCGGATGAGGCGCCGGCGGAAAAGGGGACGATAAGCCGTATTGGCTTGCTGGGATAAGAGTCCGCCGCTTGGGCCGGCCCGATGGCAAATACTGAAAGTGCGAATACACCAAAGATGGAAGCGAGTTGTCTCCGGGCCATATGAGCCTCCTGTGTGGATTATTGTCGAATGCTGGCTAACTGGATTGACCAATGAACGCGGCGCTGGTGCCTCCGTCCACCGGAAGGGTGACGCCTGTGATGTTTCGTGCGCCGTCGCTCAATAGAAACTCGATGACGGCGCAGATGTCTTCCGGCTCGGTCACGCGTCCAAGAGGCGATGTGCCGGACAGCTTGAAGCTTCCTACACGCGATCCGGCCGAACGGATGTTGCTGATGAACGGCGTATTGATGGTACTGGGGGCAATGGCGTTGACCAGGACCTGGTCGGCCGCACACTCGACGGCCAATACGCGCGTAAGTTGACTCAATGCCGCCTTGGTGGCCGCGTATACGCCACTGCCGACTTTTGGCCGGATAGCCGAAATAGACGAAATCATAATGACGTGAGCAGGGTTTTGCTCCGTTGCGGTGCGCTTCAGAGCGGGCAAAGCCGCTTTCGCGCAAAGCCACGGGCCGCGTGTGTTGATATTGAATTGCGTGTCGTAGTCTTCGATTGACATCTCTGCGACCGGACCTATTCGAATGACCCCGGCGGAACACAGCAGGGCGTTCAACGGCTCCCCCGCCGGAAGGATGTCCGAAAAAGTGCGGGAGACGCTGTCTGGACTGGTGACATCGCATACTTTTGTAATGAGCCGCGAACCCGCGGAAGCGGATGCCTGACGCAACTTGGCCAAACCTGTTTCGTCTCTGTCCAGCGCAAAAACTTTCCATCCCTTGCTCAACAGGCTGGCGGCGGCGGCAAACCCGACTCCCGATGCGGCGCCGGTAATCACGATGGTTGGGGTCATTCAGTAGTCTCCGTAGGGATATCAGTGATCTCAAGCCGCATGGACGGCGGATCGGCACAGGCTGCCGGTTTCTTTCAATGTCTTGGCCAGCAGTTTGAAGTCGATCGACAATACGAAAAAGCGCGCTCCCTTCTGGTACCAACGGGGTATTTCTTTTGGGTCGTTGACGTACATGCCGATAGGCGTGCCGATACGCTCGCCGGCCTCGAAGACACGATCGACCGCGTTTTCCACCGCGGGATGGCGCAGCTGGCCGGGGACGCCGTATGCGGTGGCAAGATCGCCCGGCCCGGGCATGATCCAGTTCACCTCTCTTTTTTCCATGACATCGTCGAGGTGTTCGATGCATTCGCGGTCTTCCACCAGGCCGATGGTGAGCGTTTCGGCATTCGCCCGCCTGACGTACGCGGAGAAGTCGGCAATGCCGAAGCCGGCGGCGCTGACGCCCGTGCATGTAGGCCGCGCGCCTTCAGGCCAGTAGCGAACGGACCTGATCGCCTGGCGCGTCGCTTCGTCACCCAGGCCGAAATGCGGAATCATGACGCCTGGGCAGCCGGCGTCGAGCAAGCGCGGCAAGTCCGCCAAGTTGGCGGCGCCCGGACGAACAAGCGCGTGTATGCCGGCGCCGCGGGCGGCGCGCAGGTGCGCCACGGTGCTGGCAATGTCATTGAGCCCGTGCTCCATGTCGATGATCACGAAGTCGAATCCCGCACACGCGTAGAGTTCGGTGATGCTCGCGTCCGTCGAAAAGACGAATGAGCCGAGCAAGAAATTGCCGCTCCCGGCGGCTTGCGGTGAAAGACTGTAAATTAAAGGTGTCATGAGGCCGGATCCGTCGCAGGGTGGGGTAGCGCTGATTGGTTTCTCGAGCATGATAGGATCGGCACTTGTGTATGTAAAATTAAATTATTTGAACAACTATGCTGTTTCTCTAATGAAGGTATCTGGACGGCTGATCGAGGCTTTTCTTGCGTTGGTGGAGACACGGCGCTTTTCGCTGGCTGCGCAGCGATGCCACGTTTCGCCTTCCGCATTCAGCCAGATGATAGGCAGGCTCGAAGAGCAAGTGGGAACTCGCCTGTTCGACCGAGACACGCGAAAGGTCGCCCTGACACAAGAAGGAGAGATTTTCTTGCAAGGGGCCAACCGCGTACGCTCGATCATGAGCGCCACGCTTACCGAGCTGCAGGCTCGTGCTCAATGCCGGACGGGCAGGGTGGCGGTGGCTGCGCCCTTTTCGCTTGCCGCCCATTGGATGCCAAGCCAGATGTCGCGGTTTCGCACGCGCCATCCCGATGTGGACCTGTACCTGCATGATGTTCTTTCAGACCGGTGCTTGAGAATGATCGCCGACGCGGAAGTGGACTTCGGCGTGAACGCCAGGACGGGCGGCGATATGGAGTTCGAGAGTCAGCTGATTTTCAATGAGCGGATGTACTTGATCTGCTCGAGCACGGATACGCTGGCGGCACAGCAGTCGGCTGACTTAAGCGACTTGCGAGGAAGGGCGTTCATTCACATATTGCGCGAGGGCAGCGTATGGCAACTGCTCCATCCTTTGCTGCAAAAGCACGATGTTCGGGATAGCGGCCACGAAGTCGCGCAGCTCGCGACACTGGCCGGCCTCATCAGCCATGGGTTCGGCGTCAGCATCCTGCCGCACGCCGCGCTGGATCTGTGCCGGCGCCCGGGTCTGGCCATCATCCCCCTGAGCGACGAACGAATCGTGCGGCCGATTTATCTCGTCAAGCGCCGGCAGCGCAGCCTTTCTCCGGCGGCGGCAGCGCTTTGGATGCAATTGGCCTCGGAAGGCGAGTTTGCCGGCACGATGGTGGACATCGAGTAGACGATATCCTTATGGGTATTTCATGGACTTTACATAATACACATTATGCGAGTTTTAGACGGGCGACGCCGGCCTGTCCCCCAAGCATCAAATGCCGGCACGGCCGGCGCAAACAGCGATATTGCGTGAAAGAACCGAACAAATCGGCAATATCGTTCGAGCAAGGAATTTAAGATTTGCCTGAACGCCCATTCACTCACTACTTGGTAAATCATGAATGCTTCCTCACTCGCCGAAAGCGGCCACGTCATTCCCTCCGTCCACAATCCGCACGAACACCAGCGGCGCGGCACCACCGTTCTGGAATCGGCAAAAGGCGTATTTTTGCGCGACGCCAACGGCAATACGCTCCTGGATGCTTTTTCAGGCTTGTGGTGCGTGAACGTCGGGTACGGGCAAGACAGCATCGTGAAGGTGGCCACCGAGCAGCTGGCCCGCCTGCCGTATGCCACGAACTACTTCGGCTTCGGCTCGGAGCCGTCGATCCGCTTGGCCGAACGCCTGATCGAGCTCGCGCCCAAGTCCTTGCAGCGCGTCTATTTCGGCCTGGGGGGCTCGGACGCGGTGGATTCGGCGCTGCGCTTCATCACGCACTACTACAACGCGATCGGCCTGCCCGGCAAGAAGCACATCATCGCGCTGGAGCGCGGCTATCACGGCAGCTCGTCCACGGGTTCGGGCTTGACCGCCCTGACGAGCTTTCATCGGAATTTCGACGTTCCCTTGAAAACCCAGCATCACATTCCCTCTCCCTACCCGTACCGCAACGCCCATGCCGGTGACGACGCCGCCATCATCGCCGGCTCCGTCTCGGCGCTCGAAGCGGCCGTGCAGGCCCTGGGCCGGGATCAGGTGGCGGCGTTCATCTGCGAGCCGGTGCAGGGTTCGGGCGGCGTCATCGTTCCGCCAAAAGGCTGGCTGAAGGCCATGCGCGACGCCTGCACGCGGCTGGGAATCCTGTTCGTGGCCGATGAAGTGATCACCGCATTCGGCCGCACGGGGCCGCTGTTCGCGTGCGAGCACGAGGGCGTCGAGCCCGACATCATGATCGTCGCGAAAGGCTTGACCGCCGGCTATGCGCCCATGAGCGCGGTGATGCTTTCGGAACGCATCTACCAGGGCATGGCGGACGGATGCGCGCCCGGGGCGGTGATCGGCCACGGCCAGACATACTCGGCGCATCCCGTCAGCGCCGCAATCGGCCTGGAAGTCCTGCGGCTCTATACCGAGGGCGGGCTCCTGGCCAATGGCAAGGCGCGCGCACCGGAGTTCGCCGCCGGGCTGGACGATTTGCTGGCGCATCCCCTGGTGGGCGACTCCCGCCACATCGGCATGCTGGGGGCTCTGGAGCTGGTGACGGACAAAGCCACCAAAGCGAAATTCGACCCCGAGCTGAAGCTGCACGAACGCCTGTTCAAGGCCGCATACGACAACAAGATCGTGTTTCGCGCGTTCAACGACGACATACTGGGGTTCGCACCGGCGCTTTCTTATACCGAAAGCGAAATGGCGCTGCTGTTCGAGCGGCTGAGGAAAACCCTGGATCAAGTCCTCGGGCAAGCCGAAGTGCGCCGGAATCTGGCTTGACGGCGATTCGCACGTATGCGGCGGCGGTCATCGCCGCATGCGGCGGCTCCCGCCGCCCTCCTCGGCTCGGGTCCACGGCGGCCAAGACTGCTGCCGCCTGGCTTTTAGCGTCGACAGGCCCTAGTCGCCGCCGTCCAGCAATTCCTTGATGGAAACGCTGTCCCGCTCGTATACCGTCTTGACCACGATATAGCTGAAATATTTGGCGATGCCTATGTTCCGGGACAGCATGTTTTCCATCAGCTGCTGATACTGGACCACGTTTCTGGTGATGAACTTCAGCAGGTAGTCGTAGCCTCCGCTGATCAGGTGGCATTCCTGCAGTTGCGGGTAGTTCTTGATGGCGGCCTCGAATCGCACGAAATCATGAAGCCGATGATCTTCGAGCGTGACCTCGGTGAACACGACGATATGCTCGGCCAGCTTGGCCAGGTTCAGCTTGGCGTGATAGTTGACGATGTAGCCCGCCTTTTCCAGGCGCTTTACGCGCGCAAGGCAAGGGCTGGGCGACAGATTGACGGCGTCCGCCAGCGCCATGTTGGTCATCTGGCTGTTCTGCTGCAACTGGGCGAGGATATTGATGTCGATCCGATCCAGCTTCGGCATTCCCTTCATGGATGGCTTCCCTTGACGTCTGCGGATTCAGGCTCGAACGGCCTTTTGATGGGCTTTCCATGGCGTTCCGCGACAATCGAATGCGGGAACTTTGAAATCGGTAAGCTTCATTCGCGGGGTTCCAAAGTGGGGTTCCAAAGAATCGTTGCGGCGCCGGCTCGGCGCCATGGATATTATGGCACCAACACGCCATCGCCTTGGGCGCCGGGCCACCGGAATGACTGCCTGGCACGCCAATTGCCGCGCCGCGAGCGTCTGCTGACGCTCAGCTCTCAAGCTGCGCCGCCACGGCGCAGCGCTCAACGCAAAGGCGCCCATGAAAAATCGTCCCGTACGCATCGGCATCTCCGGCTCTTATGGCGGCCTGAACCTGGGCGATGAAGCCATACTCGAAAGCATCGTGGCGCAGCTGCTTGCCGCCATGCCGGACGCGGAAGTCGTCGTGTTTTCACGCAACACGAAAGACACCGAGGAACGGCACCGTATCGCCTATGCGATACCCGTGCGCGAAATCACCCGGGACGTCGCGGCGCAGGAGATCGCCCAGCTGGATCTGCTGATCCTGGGCGGCGGCGGCATCCTCTTCGACGCGGAGATCGACATCTACCTGCGCGAGGTGCTGCTGGCGAACGAGCTGGGCGTGCCGGTCATGGTCTATGCCGTCAGCGCCGGGCCGCTGGTAAAGCAGTCCAGCCGCGAACTGGTGCGCGCGGCGTTGACGCCCGCCGCCTTGATCACCGTGCGCGACCGCCAGGGCCACCGGCTTCTGGAGGAGGTCGGCCTGCAGCGCGAAATCCGCGTGACGGCCGATCCCGCGCTGCTGATGCGGGCCCAGGCCCTGCCGAAAGACGCATTGATGCGCGAGGGGCTGGACATGCCGCGCCGCCGCATCGGTTTTTCGGTGCGGGAACCCGGCCCCGCGGCACCGGGCATCAGCGCCGACCACTATCACCACCTGCTTGCCAGCGCGGCGGATTTCATGGTGCAGCGCCTGGATGCCGACGTGGTCTTCATCCCTTTGGAGCGCGACCATCTGGACTTGCAGCACAGCCACGCCGTGGTGGCGCAGATGCAGTGCGCCCAGCGCGCCACGGTGCTCAAGGGCGAATACAGCCCGGGGCAAATCATGACCATCATCGGGGGCTTCGAGTTCTGCGTGGGCATGCGGCTGCATTTCCTCATTTTCTCGGCGCTGCAGGGCGTGCCCTTCGTCGCCCTGCCCTACGCTTCCAAAGTCACCGGCCTCCTGCAGGAGCTGGGCATGGACACCCCGCCGATGGACAACGTCAATTCCGGCAAGCTGCTCGCCTCCATCGACCATTGCTGGGATTATCGAGCCAATATCAAAAGCCTCATCCGCGAGCGCCTTCCGGCCCTGCAAGACCGGGCGCGCGAGAACAACCGCCTGCTGATTGCGCTGCTCGAACGGTTGCGCGCCGCGGATGAAGCCGCGGAAAGGGGCTGAAATGCCGATACTGCAGCGGCCAGGCACCCTCACCCAGGTGCTGCTCCCTCCCCGCCCCGCCAGGCTGGCCGCCGAAACCGACGTGCTGGTGGTGGGCGGCGGCCCCGCCGGAATCGGCGCGGCGCTTGGCGCGGCCCGCGCGGGCGCGGCGGTGATCCTGGTGGAGCGCTACGGCTTCCTGGGCGGAAACGCGACCGCCGCCCTGGTCATGCCGCTGATGTCCTTCCACACCCAGCGCCCGGTCTTCGAAAGACTGGGCGTCACCAATCTGCTTCCCGATGATCACGGCCCCGGCCACCCGGTGATCGCCGGCGCGCTCAAGGAGTTGCTGGAACGCCTGGTGCAGAGCGGCGGCGCCGTGCCGCCGTCCCTGGACACCGGCTATGTGGTCCCATTCGATCCGGAAGTATTCAAATGGGCGGCGCTGGACCTGCTCGACCAGGCCGGCGTGCGCATGCTGTTCCATGCCTTCGCCAGCGGCGTATTCGGCGAGGCTGGACTCGAAGGCGTGGTCTTCGAGACCAAGAGCGGGCCGGTGGTCATCAAGGCCGGGACGGTCGTGGACTGCACCGGCGACGGCGACATCGCCGCCCTCGCCGGCGCCGATTATGAGATAGGGAGAGAATCCGACGGCCTGGTCCAGCCCATGACGCTGATGTTCCGCATGGCCGATTTCGACCGGCCCGCATTCCAGGCATATGTGAAGCAGCACCCGGACCAATGGCGCGGCGTACACGGCCTATGGGATTTGCTGCGGCAGGCGACGGCCGACGGCGCGCTCGACCTGGCGCGGGAAGACATTCTTTTCTTTGCGACCCCGCATCCGCGCGAAGTGAGCGTCAACTCCACGCGCGTGACGCGCGTGCTGGGCACGGACGTCTGGGATTGGAGCCTGGCGGAATGGGAGAGCCGCCGGCAGCTGAACCAACTGCAGCGTTTTCTACGCGAATACGTGCCCGGTTTCGAGGAAAGCTATGCGGTGCAGAGCGGCGTGCACGCGGGCGTGCGCGAGACGAGGCGGATAGTCGGGCAATACCGGCTCACCGCCGAAGACTTGTTGAGCGCACGCAAGTTCCCGGACGTGATCGCCCGCGGGACGTATCCCGTCGATATCCATAACCCCGCCGGCAAGGGAACGCTGCTGCAACGCATTCCCGCGGACGAGGCCTACGACATTCCTCTGCGCGCGCTCATTCCCCGGGGCGTGGAGCGGCTGGTCGTCGCGGGGCGCTGCATTTCGGGCACGCACGAAGCGCATTCCTCTTACCGGGTGATGCCGATCGCCATGGCGACCGGCCAGGCGGCGGGGGTATGCGCGGCGCTCGCGTCCCGGGCGGGTGTTTCGCCTGGAAACGTGGCTTTCCGCGACGTGCAGGAGGGCTTGGCCGCCCAGGGAGCCGATCTGGGGCGCTGAGTGGCGCAGGCATCGCTTTTCACGATGGCCGCAAGAAAAATCATCAGCTCGGAACGCGGTCGATGACGCTAGAATTCCTGACACCCGCTGCACAGAAAAACGATTCACGGTTTGCGGGCTCGCAAGATGCCGCCGTCGCATACCGACTCAAGGAGGAGCAAACATGCGAGACAATTCAATACCCCCGTCGCCGCTGCGCCGGCGCCTCATGCTTGGAATGGGGTTGGGCGCGGCCGCGGGCTTGTCCGGTATCCGCAATGCCAAGGCCTCGAATTTTCCCAGCCAGCCGCTGACCGTGATCGTCCCCTGGGCCGCCGGCGGTGGCGGTGACGTAGTGGTCCGCATGCTGGCCGCCACATTGTCCCAGCGCCTGGGGCAGCAAATCGTGGTTGAAAACCGCGGCGGAGCAACCGGCACGATAGGCAGCGCCGCGGCCGCGCGCCGGAAGCCGGACGGTTACACCTTCGTCTATGCCACGCCCGATTCGCACTGTGTCTTTCCGCACCTCTACAAAGACGTGCCCTACGATACGCTCAAAGACTTCTCGTGCATCGCGCCCATCGGCTATTTCCAGTTCGGCTTGGCGGTGCACCCTTCGTTTCCGGCTAAAAATGCGCAGGAATTCATGCGCCTGGTCCGTGAATCGCCCGGCAAGTATTCCTACGGCACCTGGGGCGTGGGCAGCACGGCACAATTGATCATGGAAGATTTCAAGGTCCGCAACGACCTGGACATCCTTCATGTGCCCTACCAGGGAACCGCGCCCCAGCTGGTGGGCCTGGCTTCGGGCCAGGTCGCGGCGGCGATCCTTCCCATGCAGATCACCGACGGCTACGTCAAGGACGGCAAGATCCGCATGATCGGGCTTGGCTCGGCCGAACGGTTTTCCGAGCTGCCGGACCTGCCCACGCTGATCGAGCAAGGAATGAACGTGGACTTCCGTAGTTCGGTGGGATTCCTGGGCCCGGCGGGCATACCGGCGGACATCCTGAACCGGCTCAACCAGGAAATCAGGGCCACCATCAACGAAGCCGCTGTACGCAAGAACCTGCTCGCGCAGTACGTGCTGCCGCAGGACATGAGCGCGCAAGCGTATCGTGAATTCATCGTGGCCGAGTACGCGCGCTGGGGCGACATCGTGAAAAACTCCCGCGTCGTCATCAACTGAGGATTCTTGATCATGGCAGTGCTCGCAACGCCCTTGCCGCGTATCGGCAACCATTTGAACCGGCCCGAATCGGTGATCGCGCTGGCGGACGGGCGCCTGTACGCCGCCGACCGGGAACGGGGCGTCGTGCGTGTCGACGTCGAGCCGCAAGGCCAGCCTTCCGTATCCTGGCCCGCCGAGGAATTCGTGGCGAACGGCATCGCCCTGCTCGACGACGGCACTTTCCTGATCGCCAACGTCGGGCCGCGCGGTGGTGCCTGGAGGCTGGTGGCGCCCGGCGTGGTGGAGCCCTACCTGACCGAAGAACAGGGGCTGCCTCGCAGCCCGCTCAATTTCCTGTATCCCGACGAACACGGCAACACCTGGCTGTCCTTGTGCACCGCGCTCGAACCGCGCAGTCTTGCATTCCGGCACGACAACGCGGACGCGATGATAGGCGTGGTGAAGCCGGGCGCGAAAATGGAAATCGTCGCGCGCGGCCTGGGGTTCAGCAACGAACTGCGCGTCGACCCGACCGGCCGCTGGCTCTACGTGAACGAAACCATTGCGCGGCGCATGTCGCGCTTCAGGATCCTTCCCGGCCCCACCCTGGGTCCGCGCGAACTGGTGTGCGAGTTCGGCCATGGCACCTGGCCCGACGGGCTGGAGTTCGACGAAGAAGGCGGTGTCTGGCTGACCAGCGTCGTCAGCAACCGCCTGATCCAGGTGGACAAGAACGGCCGCAGTACGGTACATATAGAGGACTGCGACGACGCCGCGATCGACGCGGCGGAAGCCGCCTTTGCGGCCGATCGCTTCACGTTCGAAGAAATCAGCACGGGCAGGCACTACAGCCTGCGCAATATTTCCAGTGTGGCCTTCGGCGGCCCGGACTTGAAAACCGCCTACCTGGGCAGTTTGTTCAATACGGGGGTTTCGGTGTGGCGCTCGCCGGTTGCGGGCGCGCGGCCCCTGCATTGGAACGCGGGGAAAACCGTTCTGGACGTTTGACGCGGTGGGCATGACGAACCGGGAAGCCGCCGAAGCCAAGAGGCAACAGGAAGGCGGCATGTCCCATCGTTTTGACCTTTACACCCTGCAGCTGTTCATCGCGGTCGTCGAAGAAGGCAGCATCGCGGCCGCGGCCGAGCGCGAGCACATCGCCGCCTCGGCGCTCAGCAAGCGCCTGTCCGAGCTGGAACGGATGCTCGGGGCGGAGCTGTTCATCCGGCGGGCGCGGGGCGTCGAGGCCACGAAAGCCGCCCACGCCCTGGCTCGCGGGGCCCGCAATCTGCTGCACCATGCCGACGACCTCGCCGGCGAACTGAGCGGCTATGCCCAGGGAACGCGCGGCCACGTCCGCATTGCGGCCAACTTGTCGTCCATCACGCAGTTTCTGCCCAAGGAGCTGCAGGCCTTTCTCGCGCGCTACCCCGACGTCACGGTCGACCTGACGGAAATGGTCAGCACCGATGTCATCCGGGCGGTGGCGGAGAACACGGCGGACATCGGCATCTACAGCGAGGCCGACGAGCAATACGCGCTTACGACGTTTCCCTATCACAAGGACCGGATGGTGCTGATCACGCCATGCGATCACCCGCTGGCGTCGAAGCCGTCGGTGGCCTTCCTGGATACGCTGGAGTACGACCATGTCGGCATGCATCGCGGCAGCGCCGCGAACAAGCTGCTGGCGCGCGAAGCGATCGCGGCGAACCGCCGGCTCAAGCTCAAGTTCCAGGTGACCTCTTATGACGCGCTCATCTCGATGGTGGATGCGGGCTTGGGGATAGGAATCATGCCGGTGAAAGCGACGGAGCTGTATGTCTGCCGGGGGATATGCATCGTGCCGCTCAGCGACGCCTGGGCGTCGCGGCGGCTGAAGCTGTGCGTCCGGCCCGCCGAGACGCTGTCCGCGGCGGCCAGGAGCTTGCTGGACCATTTGGCCGGCCAAGTGGAGGATTAGGCGCGAGCGGCGCCCATCCCGGCACGCCAGCCATCGCAAACCGCGATGGCTGCACGAATAAATGGTAATTGTCGCGATGCGTATAGCCCGATACGATGCGTCATACATAGTCATTTCAAGCCGGAATCCGCAAACCGGCGCAATGGAGACGGGTATGAACATGCCGGACAAGGTGGAAGTGATCGAAGTGGGCATGCGGGACGGGCTGCAGATGGAGCCCGATTTCGTCGACACCGGCACCAAGATAGCGCTGATCGACGGCTTGACGGACGCCGGCCTGCGCCACATCGAGGCCACTTCCTTTGTTTCGCCCCGGGCGGTGCCGCAGCTTGCGGATGCCGCCGACGTCCTGGCCGGCGTCCGGCGCCCCGCGGGTTCGCGGTTTTCCGTGCTGGCGCCCAACCTCAAGGGCGTCGAACGCGCCATCGACGCCGGCGCCGATGAAATCGTCGTGTTCGTGTCCGCCAGCGAAAGCCACAACCGGAAGAACCTGAACCGCCCGATCGACCGATCGCTGGACGACATCTCGAACATCGCCGAACACGTCCGCCACGTGGGCATAGGCAAAAGAGGCGCCATCGCCTGCGCCTTCGGCTGCCCTTTCGAAGGCGACGTGGAGCTGTCGGCGATCCAGCGCATCGCCGGGCATTTCCATGCCGCCGGATTCCGCACCCTGACCCTGGGCGACACGACCGGCATGGCGACGCCGGCGCTCGTTGCGCGCACCGTTGCGGCCATTCGCGGCGCTCACCCCGACATGAAGCTCACGCTGCATTTCCATAATACGCGGGGCATAGGCCTGGTCAACGTCGTGGCGGGCCTGAACGCCGGCGTGGACAGCTACGAATCGTCCCTGGGCGGGTTGGGCGGCTGTCCGTTCGCGCCCGGCGCCAGCGGCAACATCTGCACGGAAGACCTGGTTTATCTGCTGAACGAAATGGGCATCGAAACCGGGATCGACCTCGACAAGCTCATCCAGGTGGCGGCCCGCATGGAGGCCGTGCTGGGGCGACGCCTGCCCGGCCAGGTCATGAAAGCCGGCCCCCGGCTGCGCCTGCACGAATACGAAGACGCGGCCTGCGCCACGGGCTGAAGGCCCCCGGGCGCCGCGCCCCACGCGGCCGGCGGCCCCCCGGCCGCCGGTCTTTGCTGAATCCAGATCCAAAATGCCATGCCTCTTTCCGGAATACGCGTCCTAGACCTCACCCGCATCATTTCAGGCCCTTATTGCACGGCCCTGCTGGCCGACCTCGGCGCGGAAGTGCTGAAAGTCGAATCGCCGACCTCGGGCGACCCCGTGCGCGAGCAAGGCGTCATCCGCGACGGGATCAGCTGGTATTTCGCCAATTACAACCGCAATAAAAAATCGGTCGCCATAGACTTGTACGGCGCGGAAGGCAAGGCGCTGCTGGCGCGGCTCATCCCGTCCTGCGACGTCATCGTCGAAAACTTCCGGCCCGGCGTCATGGAAAAAATGGGCTTCGGGCCGGAACGCCTCAAGGCGCTGCGGCCCGACATCATCCATTGCAGCATCAACGGCTTCGGCGACACCGGCCCCTATCGGGACCGTCCCGCCTTCGATTTCGTGGCCCAGGCCATGAGTGGCTTCATGAGCCTGAACGGCGCCGAAGACGACCCTCCCCTGCGCGCCGGCCCGCCCATCAGCGACCTGGTCGCCGGGCTGCACGGGGCGCTCGGCATCGCGGCGGCCCTGCTGCGGCGCGGGCGCACCGGCCAGGGCGATTCCATCAGCGTCAGCCTGCTCAACAGCATGATCAGCATGCTGAGCTTCCATGCGTCCAACTTCCTGGCCAGCGGCGTCGTGCCGGCGCGCAGCGGCAACGATCACGGCATCGTGGCGCCCTACGGCCTGTTCCGGACCAGCAACGGCCAGGTCGCCATTGCCCCCAGCAATGACAGCGTCTATCATAAGCTGCTGGACGCCACGGGCCTCACCCATGTCCGCGAGCTGCCCGAATTCAGCACCAACGCCCAACGCATGGAACGCCGGCGCGAAATCAAGGAAATCATCGAAGCGCGCACCCAAACCGAATCCAGCGAATACTGGATACGCCGCTTGAACGAATTCGGCGTTCCCTGCGGACCGGTGCTGGGGCTGGCCGAAGTCTTCGAAGATCCGCAAGTGAAGGATCAGGACATGGTCATCACCGTCAACCAGCCCGGCCACGGCGAGGTCCGCATGCTGGGCTTTCCCATCAAGTTTTCCGAAGCGCCCTCCTCATGCCGGCTGCCGGCGCCCGAACTGGGCGCCGACACCCAAAGCGTACTCGCGTCCATCGGGGTCGGCGCCCAGGAGCTCGAACGCCTGCAACAGGCCGGCGTCATTTCAACCCCTTGCATCAACGCCTGAGAGCACATGAAGCTCGAGAGCCCATAAAAACAGGAGACACGACATGATCCGTAAGCTATTCCTCGCCTTGCTCCCCCTGGCGTTCGCAACGCCCACCGCGACCATGGCGGCGGACGCGGCGGATGCCTATCCGTCCAGCCCGATCAACATCATCGCCCCCTTCCCGCCGGGCGGCGGCACCGACAGCATGACGCGCCTGGTCAGCACCCATCTGGCGCAATCGACCGGCTGGAACGTGATCGCCGAGAACCGGGCGGGCGCCGGCGGCACCATAGGCATCGCCAGCGCCGCGCGGGCCACGCCCAACGGCTACCAACTGGTGATGGGCCAGGTGGACAACCTGGCGGTGGCGCCCTGGCTGTATCCCAACCTGTCCTATGATTCGGTGAAGGACTTCACGCCCATCGTGAACGTGGCGGGCACCTCGGTGATCATCGTCACCCGCGCGGACTCCCCCTACAAGACGCTGGAAGACATGATCAAGGCGGCCAAGGAAAAACCGGGCAGCATAGACTACGGCTCGCCGGGCGCCGGCACCATCACCCACCTGGCCGCCGTGCTGCTGCAGGAACAGGCCGGGATTACCCTGCAGCACGTGCCCTACAAAGGCTCGGCGCCGGCCATGGCCGACTTGCTGAGCGGCCAGGTTCCCATCCTGTTCACTTCCCTGCCATCGGCCTTCGGCCAGCTCAAGGCGGGCTCCATCCGCGCGCTGGCGGTCACGTCCAGCAAGCGCAGCGCGATTGCGCCCGATGTACCCACGGTGGCGGAACGCGGCTACAAGGATTTCGACGTCACGGTCTGGTATGGCTTGCTCGCGCCCGCCGGCACGCCGGACGCGATCGTGCAGAAGGTCAACGCGGAAATGAACAAGATCCTGGCGACCGATGAAATGAAGAAGGCCATGGGCGCGCAAGGCGCCGAGCCCCTGGGCGGCACCTCGGCCGAATTCGCCAAGACCATCGAGCGCGACCGCAAGAAGTGGGGCCCGATCGTCGAGGCGTCCGGCGCCAAGACCAAGTGATCTAGCCATGAGCCAAGCAGCGGCCCCCGCCATGCGCGTCTACGTTGCCTGCCCCTTCCCCGCGCCGGTGCTGGACCTGTTCGTCCAGCGCTTCGGCGCGGCCCACAACGGCACGGGCCGGGTGCTGGACAATGATGCGCTCATTGCGGCCGCGCAAGGCATGGACGCGCTGGTGATCACGGTCACCAACCGCATCGACGGGGGCCTGGCGGCCGCCCTGCCCGCCTCCGTCAAGGCGCTCTGCACCTACTCCGTAGGCACCGACCACCTGGACCTGGACGCCTTGCGGGCGAAAGGCATCGCCGTGTTCAGCACGCCCGACGTGCTGAATGAGTCCTGCGCGGACACGGCCATGCTGCTGATGCTGGGCGCCGCCAGGCGCGTGATCGAAGGCATCGGGCTCATCCGCCAGGGCACATGGACCGGCTGGAGCCCGCTGCAGCTGATCGGCCACGACGTATGGGGCAAGCGGCTGGGCATACTGGGCATGGGGCGCATCGGCCGCGCCATCGCAAGGCGCGCCCGGGGCTTCGGCATGCAGGTCCATTACCACAACCGCAGCCGCCTGGCGCCCGATGCGGAGGTCGGCGCGCACTATCACGAAAGCCTGGAATCGCTTGCCGGGCACAGCGACTTCCTGTGCATCGCCTGCCCGGCGAACGCAAGCACCCGCGGCATCGTCAATGCCGGCATCCTTGCCCGCCTGCCGGCCCATGCCATCGTCTGCAACGTGGCGCGCGGCGACGTCATCCGCGACGAAGACCTGGTGCAGGCATTGCGCAGCGGCGCCATCGCCGCCGCGGGCCTGGATGTGTATGCCGGCGAGCCGGACATCCATCCCGCCTACCGCGAACTGCCCAACGTATTCGGGCTGCCGCATATCGGCAGCAGCACCATAGACACGCGCATCGCGATGGGCGAGATCCTCTGCTCGGGCCTCGAAGCCTGGTCCAGGGGAAGCAGGCCCGCCAACCAGCTGTGCTGAAGCGCCGCGGCATCACCCAACATCAAGGAGCAATATGAAAAAGATCGGAATGGCGGGCATAGGCATGATGGGGCATGGCATCGCCACCAATGTGCGCAAGGCTGGCTACCACCTGGGCGTACTGGAACACCCCGGCAACCAGCCGCTGGACGGCCTGCTCGCGCAGGGCGCGGTGGCCTATGGCAGCGCGCGCGAACTGGCCGCCGACTCCGACGTCGTCATTCTCTGCGTCACCGGTTCCCCGCAGGTGGAGGCCGTCCTGTGCCAGCCGGGCGGCGTGCTCGAAGGGCTGCGGCCGGGCGCCGCCATCGTCGATTGCTCGACGGCGATTCCCTCTTCCACCCTGCGCATCGCCGCGCAGGTGGCCGAGCGGGGCGGCAGGTTCCTGGACGCCCCCATGACGCGCACGCCCAAGGAAGCGGCCGAGGGCCGCTTGAATCTGCTGGTGGGCGGGGATCGCGCCCTGTTCGATGAAATGCTGCCGCTCTTGCGCAGCTTCGCCGAGAACATCACGCACACCGGCCCGGTGGGGTCGGGCCATCGCATGAAGCTGCTGCACAACTTCGTTTCCCTGGGCCAGGTGGCGCTGCTCGGGGAAGCCGCGGCTTGCGCCGCCAGGGCCGACATCGACCCGGCCGTGCTGGTGGACGTGCTTGCGAAAGGCGGCGGCGGCGGCGCCGCCCTGGAGCGCGTCAAGCCCTATCTGCTGAACCGCGACCCCACCGCCCTGCGGTTCACGCTGGCCAATGCGAACAAGGACCTGGGCTACTATTCCCAGATGGCGCGCGACAGCGACGCCGCCCACGACATCGCGGATTCGGTGGCCGCCACCTTCCGGCGCCTGGCCGCGATCGCGCCCGAACGCTATGCATCCGAACTGGCCTCGCTGCTGAACGAACTGTAGCGCGCGGCGCCGGCCGCAATCCGGGCAGCCGGATCAAAGCGCGTCCGCCAGCCTCACCGCCTGCTCGATCGCCCGTTGCGCGTCCAGTTCGCCGGCCTCGTGCGCGCCGCCGATCAGGTGCCCGGCAAGGCCGCGCGCGCGCAGCTGATCGTAAAGCGCGCGCTCGGCCTCCTGCCCGGTGCACAGAATGATGGTGTCCGCGGCGAAGCATTTTTTTTCCCCGTCGACGGTATAGTGCAGGCCACGGTCGTCGATCGCGTCGTAGGCGACGCCGCCCGTCATCGCCACCCGGGCCCTGCGCAGCCTGGACTTCAGTATCCAGCCGGTCGACTTGCCCAGGCTGCGCCCGAAAGGAGCCGGCTTGCGCTGGAACATATGCACTTCGCGCGCGGGCCTCGCCGGCGCCTGGAGATCCAGCAAGCCGCCGGGCGCGGCGATGGCCGGGTCCACGCCCCAGGCCTGCTGGAAGGCGGAGACGTCGAGCGATTCCCGCGGGTCGGACAGCAGGAAATCGGCGACGTCGAAGCCTATGCCTCCCGCGCCGAGAATGGCGACTTTTTCGCCCACCGGCGCCCGGCCGGTCAGGACGTCGTGGTAGCCGACGACCTTGGGGTGATCGATGCCCGGGATGTCCGGCCTTCTTGGCGCCGTGCCGGTGGCGATGACGACCGCATCGTAGCCTCCCGCGCACAAGTGTTCGGCATCCACTCTGGTGGCAAGGCGCACCGCCACTCCGGCGCGTTCCAGGCTGGTTTCGAAATACCGCAGCAGTTCGTTGAATTCGGCCTTGCCGGGAATTTTCCTGGCCAGATTGAGCTGGCCGCCCAGCGCGTCCGCCGCCTCGAACAGGGTGAGATCGTGCCCGCGCCCGGCCGCATGGATGGCGAAGGACATGCCGGCCGGGCCGCCTCCCACGACGGCGAGGCGCTGCGGACGGCTTGCGCGGCCGCCGTTCAATTCGAGCTCTCGGCCGGCGCGCGGGTTCACCAGACAGGTCGCGCTGCTCTCGGTGAAGATGCGGTCCAGGCAGGCCTGGTTGCAGGCGATACAGGTGTTGATTTCGTCCACTCGGCCGAGGCGTGTCTTTTTGGCGAAATCGGGGTCCGCCAGCAGGGGCCGCGCCATGGAGACCAGGTCCGCCGTGCCGGACGCCAGAAGATCTTCGGCGACGCCGGGCATGTTGATCCGATTCGACGCCATGACGGGGATGGATACCGCGTCCTTGACGTTGCGCACGGCGCCCGCCCACGCCGCCCTGGGAACGGACGCGGCAATGGTGGGAATGGCGGATTCGTGCCAGCCTATGCCCGTGTTGATCAGATCGGCGCCCGCCTGCTGGATGCGGCGCGCCAGTTCGGCCACCTCGCTTGCCGTCATGCCCTGCGGCACCAGATCGATGGCCGATATCCGGTAGACGATCAGGAAATCCGGCCCGACGCGCGCGCGGACCGCCTTGACGATCTCCAGGGGCAGCCGCACGCGGCCGTCGAAATCGCCGCCGAACTCGTCTTCGCGCCGATTGGTGAAGGCCGCGGTGAATTCGTTGATGAGATAGCCTTCGGAGCCCATGATCTCCACGCCGTCGTATCCGGCCTCGCGCGCCAGCGCCGCGGTGTGGGCGAAGCTCGCCACCGTGCTCCAGACCTCGTCCGTGGCCAGCGGCCTGGGCGCATGGGCGTTGATGCGCGCCCTGCCCGCCGACGGCGACACACAGCCGGCCACTTTCGCATAGCGGCCCGCGTGCAGTATCTGCAGGACGATGCGCCCGCCGGCCCGATGCACCGCCGAAGTGACCGGGACGTGCTCATGCAGCTGCGCCGCGCTGTTCAGCAAGGGTCCTTGCGCTTCCATGACGCCTTCCGGCGTCGGCGAAAAGCCTCCCGTCAGCATCAGGCCGATTTCGCCGGCCGCCCGCGCGACATAGAAAGCCGCCAGGCGTTGCCGAGGGCGGTCCAGGGTTTCCAGCCGGGTATGCATCGCGCCCATCACCATGCGATTCGGCAGTGTCAGCGAGCCCACCCGCAGGGGGCTGAGCAGATGGGGGAAGTCTTTGTGCACAGGTGTGGGCTCCTTGCGGCGATCGGATGCGCCGCGCCATCGCGGCCACGCTTTGCGGCCGACCCGCTATTTATATCAATAAATTCGCCCGCCCTGGCCGGGAACACGAATTGCTGCCCCGCTCGACCCCGGAACATGCCGGGCCAAACGACTTATTGGGGAGCGATCATGGCTGAAACACCGAACGATACTTTCGAAACCGGAGACACTGGGCGCAGGGGCGGCGGTGACGCCCAACGCGAACGCGGCCGGCGCGGAAGGGGTGACGCGGCGGTCTGGCTGAACGAGCTGGACGAGATTCTGGACGATGAAAGCCAGACGGACATCGCCGCGCTGAAGCAGCGGCTGCGGGAACAGCTCAACGTGGCCCGGGGCGCGCTTGGCGACGCGGTCGACACCGCGACGGGCGCGGCCAGCGGATATATGCGCCGCGCGATCGATTGCGCGGACGTCTACGTGGAAACGCGCCCATGGCATGCCATCACCTGCGCCGCGGGCGTGGGCTTCTTGCTGGGGATGCTCTGCCACCGCAGATAGATACGGCATGAATATTGCTGTGACGGGCGGCGGCCGAATCCGGCCGGGCAAACCGCAAGAATTGGAGTCCCCCTCATGGCTACCCGTCCCCCGAAGAACCCGCGGCAGGGCCCTCTGCCCACCGCCTTCATCAATACCGACAGCGGGCCCGCATCCGGGCCCGCCGGCGATTCGACGCCCGAACGATACGCCAAGGGCAGAAACGCCACCGCCGCCGCGCGCCCCTACAACCGCGACAAGGAGACCGAGTACGGCCTGGAGCATGCTCGCCGGCCCGTGGCCGGTGAAAACGCGCCGCCTCCGTCTTTCCTGGCGACGGCCGGCACGCCGTCCGAAGACAATGCCTCGGCAAAAACCAACGGGCCGGCGGCGGAGGGCGTGAACGCCGCAAGCGGCGAGCTGGCCCGCGTGCGGGCCGACAGCAGCGGGCGGATGCTGACGACCAACCAGGGCGTGCAGCTATCCAACAACCAGGACTCGCTGAAAGCGGGCTTGCGCGGCCCCGCGCTGCTGAAGGACTTCATTCTTCGTGAAAAGCTGACGCACTTCGACCATGAGCGCATCCCCGAACGAGTCGTGCATGCCCGGGGCTCGGGCGCCCACGGCTATTTCGAGTGCTACCAGGCGCTGACCGAGCTGACCGCGGCCGCGCCCTTCCAGGAAGCCGGCAAGATCACGCCCGTCTTCGTACGGTTCTCCACCGTGGCCGGCGAACGGGGTTCCAAGGACACGGCCCGCGACGTGCGCGGCTTTGCGGTCAAGTTCTATACCGATGAAGGCATTTGGGACCTGGTCGGCAACAACATGCCCGTCTTCTTCATCCAGGACGCGATGAAGTTCCCCGACCTCGTGCACGCGGTCAAGCCCGAGCCCCACCATGCCATGCCTCAAGCCGCGTCCGCGCACGACACCTTCTGGGATTTCGTGTCGCTGATGCCGGAATCCACGCACATGCTGATGTGGCAGATGTCCGACCGCGCGATCCCGCGCAGCTTCCGCATGATGCAGGGCTTTGGCGTGCATACCTTCCGCTTTGTCAATCATGCCGGCGCGTCGGTGCTGGTCAAGTTCCACTGGACGCCGCTGCTGGGCACGCATTCGCTGGTCTGGGACGAGGCGGTGAAGATATCGGGCGCGGATCCGGATTTCAACCGGCGCGATCTTTGGGAGGCGATCAATTCGGGCAATTATCCGGAATGGGAGCTGGGCGTGCAGATCTTCACGGAGGAGCAGGCCGACGCCTTCAGCTTCGACGTGCTCGATTCCACCAAGCTCGTGCCTGAGGAACTGGTGCCCATCACGCCCATCGGCCGCATGGTCCTGGACCGCAATCCGGACAACTTCTTCGCCGAGACGGAACAGGTGGCCTTCTGTGCGGCCCACGTGGTGCCGGGCATAGACTTCACCAACGATCCCCTGCTGGCCGGGCGCATCCATTCCTACATCGACACCCAGATCACGCGGCTGGGCGGGCCGAACTTCCACGAACTGCCCATCAACGCCCCGCTCGCTCCCGTGCACAACAACCAGCGCGACGGCATGCACCGCCAGGCCATCCACCGGGGCGGGGTCTCGTATGAGCCCAACTCGCTGGCCGGCGGCTGTCCGTTCCAGGCGGGCACGCAGGGCTTCGTCTCCTTCCCGGAGCCGCAGCGGGGCGACGAGCTGCGGGGCAAGCCTGAAAAATTCGGCGAGCACTACAACCAGGCGGCGCTTTTCTTCGACAGCCAGACGGGCCCGGAGCGGCGCCACATCATTGCGGCATTCACCTTCGAGCTGAGCAAGGTGACCGTGCCCGCCGTGCGGGAACGCGTCGTTTCCATGCTGCGCAATGCGTCCGAAGAACTGGCGCGCAGCGTGGCGGACGGCCTGGGCATGGCGCTGCCCGACCCCATGCCTTTGGCGCTGGATCGGCCTCCGGCGCCTGAAGTGCGCAAGTCCCCCGCCCTGTCGTTGACGGCCCGGCCCGGAGACGGCCGCATCGTGACGCGCAAGATCGCCGTGCTGGTGGCGGACGACGTCGCCGGCGCCACGACCATGGCCGTGGCCGAGGCGCTGGTCGCCGCAGGCGCCGTGGTGCGCCTGGTGGGCGGCCGCATCGGTCCGTGCACGGCCGAGGACGGCCTGGTGCTCGACGCCGACGCGACGCTGGAGAACAGCCCCGCGCCGCTGTTCGACGCCATGGTCATCCCCGACGGCGCCGTGGGCATGGAAGCCCTGGCGGCGGACGGCCGCGCGCTGGAGTTCGTGCGCGACCAGTTCCGGCATTGCAAGCCCATGCTCGCGCTGGGAGCGGGCTCGCTGCTGCTGGACGCCGCCGGCATCCCGCACAATGCGCGCAACGTGGAGGGCCTGATCGTGTCCGATGTGGCCGATGTCTCCGCGTCCGACGGCTTCATCCAGGCGCTGGGCAAGCATCGTCATTTCGGCAGGGAAACCGATCCGCCCGCCGTCTGAGCGGCGTCCTCGGATGCGCCGAAGCCAGGCGCGTTACACTCTCGCTTATTTTCAGCGGCATCCGAGGCGAGAGATGAACAAGGAAGAGCGCCAGTCTTTGGTGGAAAAGATCAGGCAGGGAAGCGCGTACCGGACCGCTCCTGAAGATCTGGAGTGGCTCAACAGCGATGAAACGCGCGCCCTGCGCCTTCAGCTGGAGTATCTCAAGGTGGAACATGCTTTGCTCAAGCACAAGATCACGCGCACGGTGGTGGTCTATGGCAGCGCGCGCATCATGTCGCCTGAAACCGCCCAGGCGTATCTGGCGCAGGCGCGCGAGCTGGCGGAGGCCAACCCGCGCGACCGCGAAATGGTCGCCATGCTGGCGGACGCCGAACGCCAGGTCCGCTATTCGCACTACTACAATGAAGCCAGGCGCTTCACCCACCTGATGTCCGAGCTGTTCCAGAACAATGCCTGCTTCGAATGCGCCGTGGTCACGGGCGGCGGGCCCGGCATCATGGAAGCGGCCAATCGCGGCGCCTACGAGGTCGGGGCCCGGACCATAGGCCTGAACATCACGCTGCCGCACGAACAAGAGCCCAATCCCTACATCACGCCGGAGCTGGCGTTCCATTTCCGCTATTTCGCGCTGCGCAAGATGCATTTCCTGTTGCGCGCCCGCGCACTGGTCGCTTTCCCCGGCGGCTACGGCACGCTGGATGAACTGTTCGAGGTGCTGACGCTGGTCCAGACCCGCAAGATGGATCCCATACCCATCCTGCTGTTCGGCAAAGAGTTCTGGGACCGCGCCATCGATCTGGATTTCCTGGCGGAACAAGGCATGATCAGCCACGATGACGCCGCTTTGGTGACGCACGTGGAGCAGGCCGAAGACGCGGTGGAAATCCTGGCAAACCATTTCAACGTGCAGGCCTCGCCGCTGGGCGGATGCCTGCCTGTATGACGGACGTAGGCATGCCGGTAAGCGCCCGAGACGAATTGCAAGACTGGGTTTCAGTCCGTGCCGCCGGCGCAAAACCTTGCTGCAGAAATGGGTTAAAAACTGGTATGGTTGATGCGTATCAAGACCGCGATTGCGGTAATGCGTTTTAATTGCAAAATCCGGCAACACGATCATACGCCTGGTTTTGCCTTCGCTTTTTCCTTTTCCCCTATGGAGATTTCTATGCTAGCCAAAGTCACTTTCGCCGCCCTGCTTTCCGCCATGAGCCTGCCCGCATTGGCCGCGCAATGTGATGTCACTGTCGAAAGCAATGACGCCATGCAGTTCAACACGAAAGAAATCGTCGTCGACAAGTCGTGCAAGGAATTCACCATCAACCTGAAGCACGTCGGCAAGCTGCCCAAGGCGGCAATGGGCCACAACGTCGTGATCACCAAGGAAGCGGACAAACAGGGCGTGGCCACCGACGGCATGGCGGCCGGCCTGGACAAAGACTACGTCAAGGCGGGCGATAGCCGCGTCATCGCCCATACCAAGGTCATCGGCGGCGGTGAATCCACCTCGGTCAAGTTCGACGCCAGCAAGCTTTCCGCCGGCGAAAAATACGTCTTCTTCTGCTCCTTCCCCGGCCACTGGTCCATCATGACCGGCACCCTGAAGGTAGGCGCTTAATCCGCCTCCCGGCAGGCGCCGGCCTCGCCTGGCGGCGGGTCACCGCCGCCTTCCTCCCCGGGCCCGTCCGCGCCATGACGCGGGCGGGCCCGGGGAGGTTTCGCCGGCGCCTTGCCCGGTCGCCGCGCCGCCCTTCCCTGTTCCTTCCACATCCATCCTATAATCGCGCCTGACTCGCCTGCCGCTTCAGGCAAGGCTGCGCGCATCCCGCCGCAGCGGTTTCCCTTCCGCATCGCCATCCCCTTCAGACATGATCATCGCAGCGCTGATTTTCGCCTTGACCCTGGTGCTCGTCATCTGGCGGCCATACGGGCTGGGCATAGGCTGGAGCGCCTGCCTGGGCGCGGCGCTGTGCCTCGTGTCCGGCGTGGTGGCGCCAAGCGACATTCCGGTGGTCTGGCAGATCGTCTGGAACGCCACCGCGGCGTTCATCGCCATCATCGTCATCAGCCTGCTGCTGGACGAGGCCGGCTTCTTCGAATGGGCGGCGCTGCACGTGGCGCGCTGGGGCCGCGGCCGCGGGCGCCCGCTCTTCGCGCTGATCGTGCTGCTGGGCGCCGCGGTTTCGGCGCTGTTCGCCAATGACGGCGCGGCGCTCATCCTGACGCCCATCGTCATGGCGATGCTGTCGGCGCTGGGCTTCAGCCCGGCCGCCACGCTGGCCTTCGTCATGGCCGCCGGCTTCGTTTCGGACACGGCCAGCCTGCCGCTGGTGGTCTCCAACCTGGTCAACATCGTTTCGGCGGATTTTTTCGGCATCAGCTTCGCCCGTTATGCGTCGGTGATGGCGCCGGTCAACCTGGTGTCCATCGGCGCCACGCTTGCGGTGCTGCTGCTTTATTTCCGCCGCGACATTCCCGCCGCCTACGACGACCGCCTGCCCGAACCCGGCACCGCGATCCGGGACCTCGCCACGTTCCGCGCCGGCTGGCTGGTCCTGGCGGGGCTGCTGGCGGGCTTCTTCGGGCTCAGCCACACCGGCGTACCGGTCAGCGCGATCGCGGCCGCCGGCGCGGCGGCGCTGCTGCTGGTGGCCGGGCGCGGGCATCGCATCAGCACGCGCAAGGTCATGCGCGAGGCGCCCTGGCACATCGTCGTTTTTTCGCTGGGCATGTACCTGGTGGTCTACGGGCTGCGCAACGCCGGCCTCACGGCGTGGGTCACGGCGCTGCTGGACTATTTCGCGCAGCATGGCTTGTGGGCGGCCGCCGTGGGCACGGGCGTGCTCACGGCGCTGCTCTCTTCGGTCATGAACAACCTGCCCACGGTGCTGATCGGGGCGCTGTCCATCGACGCGGGGCAGGCGGGCGGCGCGGTGAAGGAGGCGATGGTTTACGCGAACGTGATAGGCAGCGACCTCGGCCCCAAGATCACGCCCATCGGCAGCCTGGCGACTTTGCTCTGGCTGCATGTGCTGGCGCGCAAGGGGGTGGTCATTTCGTGGGGATATTACTTCCGGGTGGGCATCGTGCTGACGCTGCCGGTGCTGCTGCTGACGCTGGCGGCCCTGGCCTTGCGCTTGAGCTGATCAGCCGCCCTGCTGCTCCGGCACGTTCTGGCTCCGTGCCCCCAAATCCGCCAAGATCGGGCATTCCGGCCGGCTATCCCCATGGCAGCAGTCCACCAGATGCGCCAGTTGATCGCGTATGGATTGCAGTTTCGCGATGTCGCGGTCCAGCTCGTCAATATGCTGCTGCGCCAGGCGCTTCACGTCCGCGCTCTGCCGCGTCGTGTCTTCCCACAAGCCGATCAGCGTGCGGATCCGGTCCAGCGAAAACCCCAGCTCCCGCGACCGCTTGATGAAGCGCAGCGCCTCCACGTCATTCGCCCCATACTTCCGATAGCCCGCGTCGCTGCGCCGCGCCGGCTGAATCAGGCCTATGCTTTCATAGTAGCGGATCATCTTGCGGGAAACGGCCGACGCCTCCGATGCTTCTCCTATGTTCATGAAATCACTCCCGGCGAATCCAAAAGCAACCGCGCTTCCGGTTTGACATTACCACAGTTGGAAGGTTTAAGATTTACCAATCTGACAAAAGGAGTATCCCATGATTGAATTCGAAGTGCAGGACATGACCTGCAAGCATTGCGAAGCCACCATCACCAAGGCCATCAAAGACGTCGCGGCCGACGCGGTGGTCGACATCGACCTGGCCACCCATACCGTCAGGGTGGGCGGCGTCGCCAACGCCGACCGCATCGAAGCCGCCATCCGCGACGCCGGCTACAGCCCGGTGGAACGCCCCTGAGCAAACAGCGACTCCATTTCCCGCCTGATCTTGTAGGCGGGCGTCGCGGTGTCCATGGCGACGTCGTCCCAGCACAGGCTCTGGCCCGCCTTCACGGGCCGCAACATCTTGACGTTGTGCGCCAGCCCCAGGGGGACGCCGCCCATCGCGGCCGACTTGCCCGCCGGCAGCAGCTTGCCCCACACCGTATAGCCGCCCTCGCCGTCCAGCATCTCGCCGGGCTTCAGGTCGCGCTTGGCGGTGGCCACGACGTCGGCGTGCCAGGCCGTGGCGACGCCGGTCGGTTCGCCGCGCAGCGCCACCGACGCCACCGACATGCCCACCTCCAGCCCGATCAGGTGCCAGCGCTTGTACAGCGTGAAATACCGGCCGCTGGGGTCGGTGTGGGCGTTGTATTCCTCGAAGCAGTTCTTGATGTAGTCGGTTTCCGCCTCGACCGTCACCCACACGCCCATGCGGATGTCATAGGGGATGCGCCGGCCGTCCGGTTCGAGCGAGGACACGACTTCGACCATGCCCTTGCGCTCCAGCACGCCGCCTTCGCTCACGGGGCGGGTCACATAGGGAATGTCTTCGATGCTCGCGGGCGGGTATGAAAGCCCGTTGGAAGGCACGCCCAGGCCGGTGGCGTTGGCCACGGCCGAGCTTTCTATGGAAGGCTTGGAGCCGTCCAGGAAGCTGTTGAACATCTTGGGATTCAGGCCGCCGCGGGCCGCCTGTTCGGGCGTCAGGCCGTAATAGCCCCAAACCGTTTCCGGCGTGGACTGCGCATAGTGCGGCAGCCATTTGTGGCCGCGTCCGGCCGCCACCACCGGGAAGCCGCAAGTGCGCGCCCAGTCGACCAGGTCGCAAATGAGCGCCGGCTGGTCGCCGAAGGCCAGCGAATAGACCACGCCCGCCTCTTGGGCCTTGCGGCCCAGCAGCGGGCCGCAGAACGCATCGGCCTCGACGGTCACGTTCACGACGTGCTTGCCGTGGTCGAATGCGGCCAGGCAATGCTCGACCGCGGCGATGGGGTTGCCGGTGCATTCGACGATGATGTCGATGTCGTCCATGGCGACCAGCGCGCGCCAGTCGTCCCCGATCCAGGTCGTGCCCCGGCGCAGGGCGTCCGGCAGGGACGCGGCGTCCAGGCGGGCCTCGTCCCATCCGACCCGGGCGAGGTTCGCCCGGGCGGCGCTCGGCGACAAGTCGGCGATGCCGACCAGATGCACGCCGGGCGTGCGCGGAATCTGCGCCAGGTACATGGCGCCGAACTTGCCCGCGCCGATCAGGCCGACGCGTATCGGATCGTTGTCCGCCGCGCGTTTCTGTAGTTTTGCATAAAGGCTCATGGAAGCGTCCCCATCATGTCGCGTAAGCGAAAAAACACACACCCGCCCGGATTTCCGCGGCGGCTCAAGCCAGCAAGACCACCCCGATGACGATGATGACGCAGCCCGCCACGCGCGGAAGGGAGACCTTCTCTTTCAGGATGAAGAATCCCGCGACCGTGGCGATCATCAGCGAGGTTTCGCGCAGCGGCGCCACGAGGCTCACGTGGGCGCCCATCTGCAGCGCGTAAAGCACCAGTATGTATGCCATGGGCGACAAAGCGCCCACGGCGACGGCATAGCGCCATTTGCCGCGCATCTGGCGCAGCAGTTCGCTGCGCCGGACCCAGGCCCGGGGCGCCAGCAGCGCCGCCCCGCCGGTGGCGGAGAACCAGTCCAGGACCACGGGCGCCACCAGCAGCACTTTGACCGTGTAGGCGTCGGTGACCGTGTAGGCGGCGATGAACAGGCCGATGAAAAGCCCCCACTTCACGCCGGCCCAGGCATGGGGCGTCGTGAAGCGGCGCAGCGACCCGCCCGAGGCGATCAGCAATATGCCGACGACGATGCAGCCGATGCCGGCCAGGCCCATGGCGGTCGCCGGCTCGCCCAGCAGCACGAAGGCGGCCAGGCTGGACAGCAAGGGGCCCGTGCCCCGGGCGATGGGGTACACCACCGACAGGTCGGCCGCCTGGTAGCCCCATTGCAGGCACAGGCTGTAGCCCAGGTGCAGCACGCTGGACAGGAAAATGAACAGCACGGCCGGCCAGGTCCAGGTCATGCCGTCCACCAGCAATATGTAGATGACCCAGGGCGCGTACAGCAGCGCCGACAAGCTGCGATAGCAGAACACGAAATGCCCGGCGGCGCCGGTCGCCTTCTTGGAGATGATGTTCCAGGTGGCGTGCAGCGCGGCGGCGCAAATCACCAACAAAAACGTTTCTAGGGTCATCGGTCTTTGCGCGGAGGCTCGGGCGGTGGACGGTGGGTTTGGAGCCGGGCGGCGCTAGATTATTTCTTCGATCACCGTTGCGGGGCGGCAAAGGCGGGTGCCTTTCGCCGTGACCACGAAAGGACGATTCAGCAGCACGGGATGCTCGGCCATGGCGTCGAGCAGGCGCTCGTCGCCGACGGAGGGATCGTCCAGGCCCAGTTCGCGGTAGATGTCTTCTTTTTCGCGGATCGCCTGCCCGGGCGTGAGGCCGGCGTCCGCGATGAGCCGGGCCAGCTCGGCGCGCGACAAGGGGGTTTTCAGGTATTCGATGATTTCGACTTGGAGGCCGCGGTCCTGCAGGGTTTGCAAGACGCTGCGCGAGGTGCCGCAGCGGGGATTGTGATAGATCCTGTTCATTGCCGTATCGTTGTCATGTTCTTGTCACGAAAGCGACATATTAACGCATGGCATCGCGCCTGGGGCCGCGCTGGCGCGGCGCCCGGCCTCGTATGTGCGACCGGGCGCGTGGTAAAGTACATCGACGCCCTTCCCTCCGTTGAACCCTTGAAAGGCTCCGCATGATAGACCTGTATTACTGGACTACCCCGAACGGGCACAAGATCACGATGTTCCTCGAGGAAACCGGCCTCGCCTACAAGATATTCCCCATCAATATCGGCAAAGGCGACCAGTTCCAGCCCGATTTCCTGAAAATCTCACCCAACAACCGCATCCCGGCCATCGTCGACCACGAACCGGCCGACGGCGGGCCCGCGCTGTCCGTGTTCGAGTCCGGCGCCATCCTGCTCTACCTGGCGGAAAAGACCGGGCGCTTCCTGCCTCAAGACCTGCGCGGGCGCCACGACGTCCTGCAGTGGCTGTTCTGGCAGATGGCGGGCCTGGGCCCGATGGCGGGGCAGAACCACCATTTCAACGTGTATGCCCCCGAAAAAATCCCCTATGCCATCGACCGCTATGTGCGCGAAACCGGCAGGCTCTACGGGGTGCTGAACAAGCAGCTGTCCGACCGGGAATTCATCGCCAAGGAATATTCCATCGCCGACATGGCATGCTATCCGTGGGTGGTCTCGCACGAACGCCAAAGCCAGGACCTGAACGATTTTCCGCATCTCAAGCGCTGGTTCGAAGCCATTGCCGCCCGCCCGGCCACGCGGCGGGCCTATGACCTGGTCAAGGAAATCAATCCCGCTCCCGCCCCGCACGACGAGGCGGCGCGGAAGCTGTTGTTCGGACAGGACGCCGGCACGGTCAAATGAAAACCATACTCTTTCCGGCACGCGCCGCCCGCGGCGCCGCGGCCATCGCTTTTTCCGCCCTGCTGGCCGCTTGCGCCAGCGGGCCCAAGGACAATATCTCGCTGATTCCGGCCCAGACGGCCGAGCAAACGAGCAAGGACGGCCTCTTTACCCAGCCCGTCAAATGGGAACGCAGCAAGCCGGGCTGCAAGGGCGAATGCCCCAAGCTCGAGCTCGATTCCCTGGTTTTTCCCGGCGTCCCCCGGCTGACCGAACTCATCGACCACGCGCTGGCCACCATGACCGAGGTCGCGGGCAATACGGCGCCGCCGTACTCGACCATCGCCGGGTACGAGGAATACTTCTGGAAAACCGCCGCGCCCCGGGACTCCACGCTGCTTTCGGCCCGCACGCGCTATCGTAATCGGCACATCACGCTCGTCGAGCTGAACAGCTGGCTGTACAAGACGGGCGCCGCGCACGGGATGTCGGCCACGCAATTCCTGAATTGGGACAACGACAGGCAAAGGGTGCTGGGCCTGAACGATGTGCTGGCGGGCGGGGGCAGGCCGGCTTTCGAGTCGGCGCTGCGGCGCGTGCATGAGCAATGGCTGCGGGCGCATCCGGATGCGCAGCTCGATCCGGAGGGGTTCCGGCGGGTGTGGCCTTTTCAGCCGAGCGAGAATTTCGGGCTGACGGATGGCGGGGTGGCGGTCAAGTACGATTCGTATCAGATTGCGCCCTATTCTTCGGGACAGCCGGAATTGCTGATTCCGTATGAGCAGTTGCGAGGGGTGCTGCGGCCGGA
Source organism: Parapusillimonas granuli (assembly GCF_013416525.1). Lineage (GTDB taxonomy): Bacteria > Pseudomonadota > Gammaproteobacteria > Burkholderiales > Burkholderiaceae_B > Parapusillimonas > Parapusillimonas granuli. The sequence goes on along the minus strand of NZ_JACCEM010000007.1, from coordinate 261,346 downwards.
GTATTTGCCGGGGTAGGCGTTGCGGGTGTGGGTTCTTGCGGTGAGTCTGCTGGGTGTGTTGTTCATCAGGATATAGCCGCGCCCTTGCATCCCTGGAGCCAAGCCAAAACCGGCGCCTGCGCATAATCGCCCGCTGCCCCGATACGCCAATCAGCCCTGCGCCCATTGTGATTGAACCGATGATGGCAGCGGCATGCCGGGTAGACTGGTTCTAGCTGGGTAGACTGGTTCTGGTGGGCTTGCCCGCCATGGGGGCCGGCCCTCCCTGATCAATCGTCCTCTTTTTCGAATCTGTCCAGGTCGAAATACTTCGACGTGGACGAGTCGGTCCGGGCTGCGGGCTGGCGGCTCTGGGGGGATGGCGCGTCCAGGTCGACGGCGGGTGTAGGGGCCTGGCTTGCTGCGCCGGTGCCGGCGCGCAGGTCCCGGCGGTCCGCGAGTATGCGCTTGGTGAGGGCGTCGATCTTGTCGGCCAGCGCGTCGTGGCCTCGGAGGCGCGCCCAGAAGGCGGCGTCCTGTTTTTTCAGGTTGACCATGGTGGGATCCGCGCCGGCGTCGAGCAGCGCCTGGACGACCGGCTGTTTGCCGGACAGTGCCGCCATCATCAGCGCCGTGGTGCCGTCGGGACCCGGCGCGTTCACGATGGCCTGGTTGGCCAGCAGCATTTGCACGGTCTCCAGATGGCCTTTGGAGGCGGCGTACTGCAAGGGCGTCCAGCCCAGGCGGTTGACTTGCGCGCCGCGTTTGATCAGGGTCTGGGCGCGGGCGGTTTCGCCCACCACGGCGAGATACATCAGGGGTGTTTCATCGTTGGCGTTGGTGATGTTCAGGTTGGTCTTGGGGTTGCGGGCGAGGATTTCATAAACGTCCCAGGCGCCGCTGCGTATGGCCTGCATGATCGCCGGCTGGCCCTGCGGGCTCACTGCATTGGGGTCGGCTCCGCGAGCCAGCATGGTCTGCACCGAGCTTGCGCGGTCGTTGGCGATGTCGTTCCACCAGCCTGCGGGCGTCGCCGCGTGGCTCGCGGCACAAAGGACGAGGCCGGCCAGGCCCAGTGCGATGCGTTTCATGTGCTCATTCCTTCGCTTTGCTGAAAAGCGTGAAAAAGTTTCGTGTGCTGTGTTCCGCGACCTGGCTGAGGGGCAGGCCCTTGAGTTCGGCGATTCTTTCCGCCACGTGCAGGACCAGGGACGGGTCGTTGGTCTTGCCGCGATGGGGCGTGGGCGCGAGGTAGGGGGAATCCGTTTCGATCAGGAGCCGGTCCAGGGGCAGTTTGCGCGCGACTTCGTGGAGCTCTTCCGCCTTCTTGAAGGTGACGATGCCTGAAAGCGAGATCAGGAAGTTCATTTCCATGGCGGCCTGCGCGACCTGCCAGGATTCCGTGAAGCAGTGCATGACGCCGCCGCACTGGTCCGCCCCTTCTTCCTTCATGATGCGCAGGGTGTCGGCGCTGGCGGCCCGGGTATGGATGATCAGCGGCAGCCCGGCGGCACGAGCCGCCCGGATGTGGGTGCGGAAGCGTTCGCGCTGCCATTCCAGCGGTTCGGACATGCGGAAATAGTCCAGCCCGGTTTCCCCGATGGCCACCACTTTGGGAGAACGTGTGTTGGCCACCAGTTCTTCCACGCTGGGGTTGTAGGCGTCTTCGTAATCCGGATGCACGCCCACCGACGCGAACAGGTTCGGATGCGGCGCGACGAGTTCCATCAGGCGGGGCCAGTCGGGCATGTTGACGCTGACCACCAGCGCATGCGTGACCTGGTTCCGCGCCATGCGGTCGAGTATTTCGGGAAGGCGGTTCGCCAGGTCCGGGAAGTCCAGATGGCAATGCGAATCAACAAACATGATGTCAGGCGTTCTATCGTTCTGTGCGGGCCGGCGCGAAGGCCGCGCCCGCGGGTCCAAAGCGTGAGTGTAGCGATTTTAGGGCGGCCGCGTTCAGCCCGTGGGCAGGCAAGCCAGCGCGCTGCGCTGCAATGTGCTGTGCGTGAAGAGCTTGGCGCTGAGCGGATGATGGGCCACCGCCCGCTGTTGCGCCAGCCATTTGCCCGTTTCCGAAAGCCGGATCGCGGAAGCCCGGGCGGCGACGCGCTGCGTATGCCGGGCCAGGGCGGGGAAGTAGCGCACCGGGCTGCCGGCCGAGGCGAGCGAGAGGTCGATGAACATGCGCTGCAAGGCGTCGATCCAGACTTCCGGGGCGATTTTCTCGAGCTCGTCGGCCAGCGCCCCGATGTCCCGGCCAGGGCCGTCGGCCAGGCCGGCAATGAAGCTTGCCAGCCACTCCGGGCAGGGACCGGCGCCGGACTGCGCGAGCCGGCGCGCCAGCAACGGGGCCCCGCCCGCCGCGGCGAGCCATTGATCGGGGTCCGCTATGCCTTCCGATTCCAGCCATGCACGGCTTTGCCGCGCGTCGGGCACGGGCAGCGGCAAGCGGCGGCAGCGGGACACCAGCGTGGGCAGGAGCAGGTCCGGCGCGTCCGCGACCAGCAGGAACACCGTGTGCTCCGGCGGTTCCTCGAGCACTTTCAGCAAGGCGTTGGCGGTGATCACGTTCATGGCCCTGGCCGGGTACACCACCGCCACGCGCCATCCGCCGCGATGCGTAGCGGTGTTGAACCAATTGCCCAGCGCGCGCAGCTGTTCGACCCGGATGTCGCGGGAAGGCGCTTTCTTGGATTCCTCGGTTTCCTGCTCGCCGGCGGCGGCGCCCTCTTCGGCCGCAACGGCGTCGGGCCGTATGCGGCGCAGGTCGGGATGGCTGCCGCTGGACAGCCACAGGCAGGCGGCGCACTGCATGCACGCCAGCCCCTGCCGGGGCGCTTCGCACAGCAGGCTGGCGGCGGCGGCAAGCGCGAATTGCCGCTTGCCGATGCCGGCAAGGCCGTGGATCAGCCAGGCGTGCGCGAAGCGGTCGCGCCGCCCGAGCCAAGCCTGGGCGATGTCATGGTGCCAGGGCAGAAAAGGCAGCAGGTCGCTCATGGGCGAACAAGCCGTCTTGCGGCGGGTCGGTGGGAAATAAGCATCTTCCGATTATATTCGCGCTCTGTAAAATGGCGGGCATCGCATGGACACGCCTGGTATGACGAGCGCCTATTCCCCCTCTTCCAAGAAACGCATCATCGGTCTGGCCGCGCTGGCCAGATCGGGCAAGGACACCGTCGCGGGCATGCTGCTCGAACATGGCGGGGTTGCCGCCTATGCGCTCGCGGACCCGCTGAAGGCGGGCTGCCAAGTGCTGTTCGGGCTGTCGGACGAACAGGCTTGGGGCGATGAATGCAAGGAAATCGCCATAGAGCGCTGGCGGCGGTCCCCGCGCCGGCTGTTCCAGCGCGTCGGCACCGAATGGATGCGCGGCCACGACCCGGACCATTGGCTGATGCGCGCGGAGCGCGAGCTGCTCTGCCCGGCGCATGGCCACGATGCCGGCGGCGCGCGCCTGGGCGACCCCGATGCGGTGTTCAGGCTGGGCGCCCAGGCCATATTCGGCTTGTCGGCCGCACAGACCTGGGAGCGGGAAGCCGGCGATGTCGAAGACCTCTTTTGGCGCATGACGCCCAATGCCATGTTCGGCCTGCTGCGGCGTTACGCGCTGAGCGATTATCCGGACTTCATGGAGCGCCGGCGCGCGCTTCCGGTGACGCCGCCCACCCGCCGCGCCCGCATCGAGCCGCATACCGATGTCCTCGTCCTGAAGGACATCCGTTTCGAGAACGAGGCCGGCTATATCCGCCGGCGCGGCGGCCAGGTCTGGCACATCCGACGCAGTACGCGGCGCATCGACGATCATTCTTCGGAGCATGGCATCGCCATCGCGCCCGGCGACGTCGTGATCGACAACAACGGCACGCTGGATCAGCTCGCCCGCCAAGTGGAACAGGCCTGGCGCAAGGCCCGGGCCGGCTGAGCTTCTTTTGTGGCGGGGCGGCGGGCGGTGCATGGCACCTCCCGGACGGCTTGCCCGCCGTCGCTGAGGCGCCTTGACCCTTACGGCCGCTTCAATATGTATTTGGCGACGGCCCGGTTGTGCGCGGCGAGGTTGGTCGAGAACTCGCTGGTGCCGTCGCCGCGGGCGACGAAGTAAAAGAATTTGTGCTCTTCCGGATGCAGGCTGGCAAGCAGCGCCGCCCGCCCCGGGCTTGCAATGGGCGTGGGCGGTAGGCCCGGACGGGTGTAGGTGTTCCAGGGCGTGTCGGTGGTCAGGTCCGTTTTGCGGATGCGGCCCTGGTAGGCGTCGCCCATGCCGTAGATGACGGTGGGGTCGGTTTGCAAAGGCATGCCGACGCGCAGCCGATTGATGAAGACGCCCGCCACGCGCCGGCGGTCTTCGCTGTGCCCCGTTTCTTTCTCCACGATGGACGCCAGGATGAGCGCTTCGTAGGGGGACTTGAGCGGCAGCTGCGGGTCGCGCTCCTCCCACATTCTGCCCAGCATGCCGGCTTGCGCCTCATAGGCGCGGCGCAGGATGTCGAAATCGCTGGAGCCCGGCACGAACACATAGGTGTCCGGGTGGAACAGGCCTTCCGGGCTGCCGTGGCCGGAGCCCAGGCGCTTGAGCAAGTCCTCGTCGGAGATATCCCCCAAGGTCTGCTTCACCTGCGGGTGCTCGCGCAGCGTCTGGCGTATGCGCTGGTAGGTCCAGCCCTCCACCAGCGTCAAGCGGGTCTGCGTCATGTCGCCGCTGGCCATCCGTTCGAGCAGCTTGCGCGGCGTATCGCCCCGGACGGCCTCGTAGGCGCCCGCCTGCAGGAGCTTGTCGCTGCCCGTCAGGCGGGACAGCAGGACGAAGCCGTCCTCGTGTATGTCTATGCCGGCCTCGCGCATGCCGCGGGCGATCGCGCGCGGCCGGCTGCCCGATTCGACGATGTAGTCGATGCGATCGTGCTCCATCTCGACGGGGTGCTCGGCCCAGTACCAGGCATAGCCGGTGATGGCGGCGGCGCCCAGCACGGCGGCAAGGAGCAGGAAGAGAATGGCGGATTTGAGTTTTTTCATGAGGCCATTATCATAAACGCTACGAGAGCATCCAGTTTTTGCAAGAGCAGCAGTTCATGACTTCATTTCCCGGTTTCGTTTTTCCCCTGCCCGACCTCGCGGTCATCGAGGCGCGCGGCGATGACGCCGCATCCTTTCTTCAAGGGCAGCTGACCAACGACGTCGCCGTCCTGGACGGCGGCCGCGCCTGCCTGGCCGGCTATTGCACGGCCAAGGGCCGGCTGCTGGCCAGCATGGTGGTGTGGCGCCCGGCCTCTCCGGAGGGCGCCGCGCTCAATATGCTGGTCAAGGCGGACCTGGCCGAGAACCTGCTGAAGCGCTTGTCCATGTTCGTGCTGCGCGCCAAGGTCAAGCTGAGCCTGACGCCGCTGAAGGCGCATGGCGTCATGCCGGCGTCGGCCTTCCCGCCGGCGCAGTCCGGCCGCCTGGAAGCCCATGCGGATACGGCTCTCGCTCTCCCGCCGCCCGCCGCGCCCTGGTCCGTCCTGCACGACGCCCAAGGCAGCTGGGTCTCCGCACCCGCGGTGAACGGCGCGGCGCGCTGGTGGCTGGTCTCCGAATGCCGGCGCGGGCCGGACCTTGCCGGGGAACGCGACGGCCGCCCCGGCGCATGGCAGGCCGCCGACATCGCCGCCGGGCTGCCCTGGGTACAGGCCGCGACCCAGGATTTGTTCATCCCCCAAACCCTCAACCTGGACCTCATCCAGGGCGTCAGTTTCAGCAAGGGCTGCTATCCAGGGCAGGAGGTGGTGGCGCGCAGCCATTACCGGGGAACGGTCAAGCGCCGCATGGCATATGCGGTGGCCGAGGCGTCGTCCGGCATCGATCCGGGCGCTCTCGCCGGTGTCGACCTCTTCGACGGCAACCGGCCCGGCGCGCCTTGCGGGCGTGTCGTCAATGCGGCGCCGGGGGCCGATGGCGCGGTGCACGTGCTGATGGAAGTCCAGCTGGCCGACCTGGGGTCGGCGGACTTCCGGCTGGCTTCGGCGGAAGGGCCGGGCCTGCAGCTGCGGGATCTGCCTTATGCGTTTGGGCCGGGGTGACGGGCGGCCTACCCCTCGCCTTTGCGATACAGCTTCAGTATGCTGGAGAAATCGAGCCCGCCGTGCCCTCCCGCGCTATGCAGAGAATATAGATTCCTGGCCAATTCCCCCAGCGGAGTGCTCGCCTTGGTGGTCAAGGCGGCCTCCGCCGCCAGCCCCAGGTCCTTCAGCATCAAATCCACGCCAAAGCCGCCCGCATAGCCTTTCGACGCGGGGACGTCGTCCATGACTCCCGGCCAGGGGTTGTAGAGCTCCGTCGCCCAGTTCCGGCCCGAGCTCTTGGCGATGATGTCGGACAGCACTTTGGGGTCCAGGCCATTGGCCGCGCCGAGGGCCAAGGCCTCGGACGTGCCTGCCATCAGGATGCCCAGCAGCATGTTGTTGCAGATCTTGGCCACCTGCCCCGCGCCCGCCGCGCCCGCATGGAAGATGTTCTTGCCCATTTTTTCCAGATAAGGCCGGGCCGCCTCCAGATGCTCGGCCTCGCCGCCGACGATGAATGTCAGCGTGCCCGCCACCGCGCCGGCCGTGCCGCCCGAAACCGGCGCGTCCACCATGCGTATGCCGCGCTCCGACGCCGCATGGGCGACCTTGCGTGCGGAATCCGGCGCAATGGTGCTGCACTCCAGCACCAGGGTGTTCTCGGCGATGTGGTCCAGCAGCGCGGGTTCGCCCAGGTACAGGCTTTCGACGTGCCGGCTGGCCGGCAGCATGGTGACCACGACGTCGGCGCCGCGCACGCTTTCGGTGGCGGATGCGCCGGCGCGCGCGCCGGCTTCGGCCAGAGCCTGGACGGCGGCGGGCACCAGGTCGAACACCACCAGTTCATGCCCGGCCTTGAGCAGGTTGCGCGCCATGGGCGCGCCCATGTTGCCCAGCCCGATGAATGCGATACGGCTCATACCCATCTCCTTGATTGATTGATGAATGCCGGCCGGCGTTCAGCCGGCCGATCGCCCCAGGTCGGCCAGGGGATGCGCGTGCCCCGCCGGCCACGGCGGCTGGAAATAACGCTGGACCCAGGCGTCCGTGGCGTGTTCCACGCTGGACGGATTCCATTTGGGCTGCTTGTCCTTGTCGACCAGCAAGGCGCGTATGCCTTCCTGGAAATCGCCCTGGACGCCGCACTGCAGCGCCGCGATGTATTCCTGGCGGAATACGTCGGCCAGCGACATCAGGCGCGCCCGGCGCAGCAGCGTGAAGCTCAGGCGGGCCGACCCCGGCGAACCCGCCAGGAAGGTGGCCGCCGCGCGCTTCAGCCACGGGTCCTCGCTGCCCGCCCAGGCCGAGACGTTCCGGCAGACGGCCAGGAAATCGGCGCCGTCGCAGGCATGGCGCACGGCCTGCAGATTCCGCCGCAAGGGGCCGGGCTGCCATTCGTGGCCGTTTTCGGATTCGAGCAGGATGCCGCGCAGCTGCTGGGCGGCCGCCGCCGGGGACTCGGGCCAGGTCGCGGCCTGGATGCGCGCCAGCAACGCGCCCCAGCCGTCGCTGCGCATGGCGTAGTCGGCCAACCCGAATGCCAGGCAGTCGTCGGCGCCCAGCTGCGCGCCGGTGAGCGCCAGGAAGTTCCCGACCCCGCCGGGCAGGCGCGAGAGCATCCAGGTTCCGCCGACGTCGGGGAACAGCCCGATCGAGATCTCGGGCATGGCGAAACGCGTGGTTTCGGTTGCCACCCGATGGCTCGCGCCCATCATCAGGCCCACCCCGCCGCCCATGACGATGCCGCTGCCCCAGCACAATATGGGTTTGGCGTAAGTGTGTATGCGGTAGTCCAGCCGATATTCCACCTCGAAGAATTCCCGGGCGAGCGCATTGGCCCAGGGATCGCCCTGCGCGTTGTCCTGCATGGCCTTGTACAGGCCGTGCAGATCGCCGCCGGCGCTGAAGGCCTTGTCGCCGGCGCCGCGCAGCATGACGAAGGCGATCGCGGGATCGGATTCCCACTGATCCAGCCGGCTCGCCAGGCTCTTGCACATGGCGAGCGACAGCCCGTTGAGCGTCTGGGGGCTGTTGAGCGTGGCCAGGCCCGCTTTGCGGCCTCCGGCGGTGGCGATTTCTTCGAACAGCACGGGGGAAGTCATCGGATGTCCACTCCTTTTTCCAGTATCTGGCGCGCGATGATGACGCGCATGATTTCATTGGTGCCTTCCAGAATCTGATGCACGCGCGTGTCGCGCACCAGTCTTTCCAGCGGGTAGTCCTTCAGGTAGCCGTAGCCGCCGTGCATCTGCTGCGCATCCAGGCATGCCTGGAAGCACAAGTCGGTGGCCAGGCGCTTGGCCATGGCGCAATAGCTGGGCGCCTGCGGGTCGCCCTCGTCCAGCTTCGCGGCCGCCAGCCGGACCATCTGCCGCGCCGCGACGATGTGCGTGACCATGTCGGCCAGCTTGAACTGCAAGGCCTGGAATTCCGCCAGGGCGCGCCCGAACTGGCGCCTTTCGCCCATGTACCACCGTGCGGCATCATAGGCCCCCTGGGCGGCGCCCACCGAGCAGGTGGCGATGTTGATGCGCCCGCCGTCCAGCCCCTTCATGGCAAAGCGGAAGCCTTCGCCCTCTTCGCCCAGGCGGTATTCCTCGGGCACCCGGACATTCTCGAAGACGATGGGACGGGTGGGCTGGCTGTTCCAGCCCATTTTGTTTTCCTTGCGGCCGTAGCTGATGCCGGGCGTGTCCGCCGGGACGGCGAACGCCGAGATGCCCCCCGGCCCGGCCGCCCCGCTGCGGGCCATGACCACCAGGATGTCGGTGTCGCCCGCGCCCGAAATGAAGGCCTTGGAGCCGTTCAGCACGTAGGCGCCGCCGGATTTCTCGGCGCGCGTCGCCAGCGACGCGGCGTCCGACCCCGATCCGGGCTCGGTCAGGCAGTACGAGGCGAGTTTTTCGCCGCTGGCCAGCAAGAGGCCCCAGTCGTCGCGCAGGCGCGGACCGCCCCAGCTGCCGATCATCCATGTCGCCATGTTGTGGATGGTCAGGAAGGCCGTCGTGGAAGGGTCCACCGCCGCCATTTCCTCGAAGACCAGGGTGGCGTCGAGCCTGGGAAGGCCCAGGCCGCCGATGCATTCGGGCGCATAGATGGAACAAAACCCCAGCTTGCCCGCCTTGGCGAAGGTTTCACGCGGGAATATCCCTTCCGCGTCCCAGCGGGCCGCGTGGGGTTCGAGTTCACCGAGCGCGAAATCGCGCGCCGCCTGGGCGAAAGCCTGTTGTTCGTCGCTGAGACGGAAATCCATGTCGCGGTCTCCTTGTCGTTGGCATGACTGTTTCACCTGCACATTAGCGCAATATCATAGGCTTATTTGTCAATGACGCGACAATTTCGCCTGCCGCGGGGCGGTGGGCGCCAAGGACGCTCATTCCGGATCGGGCGGCAGCAGTCCCGCGGCGATCCGCGCCTTGCGCCGCCGCGGGCGATTCTTGGACTTGGTCATGAACGCCTTGCGGTGCAGCGCGCGGCGGCGGCGCGATTCCATCGGATCGAACACCAGGGGCCGGTAGATCTCGACGCGATCCAGGTCCGCCAGCTCGCGCCCGCTGTCGCAAAGCTGGCCATACACGCCGACCTTGAGCTCATGCATGGGGTATTCGGGAAACGAATCCGCGAACCCCGATGCCGCAACGGCCTCCCCCACCGTGCTGCCCGGTGGCAGCAGCAGCGGCCGGCGCCAGACGGACGCGGGCTGGGCGTACACGAGCTCCACCCGGATCATGCCCATCGCCGTCGCGCCGCTCATTCCGTGCCGCCCGGCGTCATTCGCCGTAGACCGCTTGCGCGCGCTGCGTGAAGGAGTCTATGAAGCTGGTGGCGATGCGATTGAAGATGGGGCCCACGACCGCTTCGAGCGCGCGGCTGGAAAACGCGTATTCCATGGTGTAGACGACTTTGCACGCATCGGCGGCCAGCTCCTGGAATTCCCAGGTGCCCGTCAGCATGGAGAATGGGCCGTCGACGAGATGGAAGGTGATCAGCCGCGGGTATTGGTGGTCGTTGCGGGTGGTGAAGGTCTGCTTGATGCCGGCGATGCTGATGGTGATGGAGGCTTCCATGCCTTGTTCGTCTTGCCGGTGGACGACGGCGCCGCCGCACCAGGGCATGAACTGCGGATAGCTGGCGACGTCGGCGACCAGGTCGAACATTTGCGCATTGCTGTGAGGAACAAGAACGGAACGCTGTACTTTATGCATCGAAGGGAGTTAATGGATAGAATGTATTGATTTTACAGTTTAAAACTTTATTGTTGATTCATGAGCATCGTCGATAACCGCAAAGCAACGCACGACTACTTCATCGAGGAACGGTTCGAGGCCGGTCTCGTGCTGGAGGGCTGGGAGGTAAAAGCCATCAGGGCCGGGCACGTCCAGTTGAAGGAAAGCTATGTCATCGTGCGTGATGGCGAGCTCTGGATCCTGGGCATGCACATCAGTCCGCTGCCCACCGCTTCCACGCACATTCATCCCAATGCCACGCGCACGCGCAAGCTGTTGCTGAAGGCGGACGAGATCAAGAAGCTGATCGGCAAGGTGGAGCAGCGCGGCTATACGCTGGTTCCTTTGAATCTGCACTACAAGAATGGGCGGGTCAAGCTGGATTTTGGGCTGGGCAGGGGCAAGAAGCTGCACGACAAGCGCGATTCGGCCCGCGAAAAGGATTGGGCGCGCGAGAAAGAGCGCATCATGAAGCACGATACGCGGAACAAGCGGCGGGATGATTAAGGATTCGGGGCCCGCACCCCGCCGGACGCCGGGGCCGGTGATGCCTGCTTTTTAGCGTCAACAGGCCCGAGCACCCCTTCCAGCCGCAACAGCGCGTACTTGCGATCCAGCCCGCCCGTGTATCCATTGAGCGTCCCCGCGCTCGACAGCACACGATGGCAAGGCACGATGATGGACACCGGGTTCCGGCCCACCGCCGAGCCCACCGCCCGCACATGCCGGGCGCTCATGCCCGCCGCCACCGCCACATCGCTGTAGGACACGTGGCTTCCATACGGAATGGCCAGCAGCGCCCGCCAGACCGCCTGCTGAAAAGCGCTGCCCTCCAGCTTCAGCGGAATACCGAAGACACGTCTTTGGCCCGAGAAATACTCGCCCAGCTCCGCCATCGCGGCGCGGAACAGCGCGATCGCCTCGGCGGGCGTATCGTCCTGCATCAGCAGCAATTCCGCACCCGGCGGAATCGCGGGCCTGGGAACCGCCGCATCGCCCTCGGGCGGCACGGAGCCTTCCGGCGCCTCGTCGTCCAGGCGCAATCCCCCCTGCCGCGTTCCCACCCGGATGCTCTTGATCGGCCGCCCCGCCATGAGGCCGGCGGTGGGGTCGCGGCTTTCCGGCCGCGCCGGCGGCAGGCCCGGCAGGCTGGGGCAATCTTTCTGGCCGGTGAAAAACAGGCCGGTGAGATGCTTGCCGTCGGACCGGAGCAGCATGGTTCCCAGGGATGTCTCGAACTGCGCGTGATATGCCATGGATGCCTCTTCTTGCGGGCCCGCGGCAGGCCGCCTTGCCCGCCGCGGGCTGGCGGCGAAAGGGCGCGGCCCGCGCGCGCCCCTCCCTGCCCGCTTACTTGGCCAGGCGCTGCCAGGTGTCGACCACCGTATCCGGGTTGAGCGACATCGACAGAATGCCTTCGTCGCGCAGCCATTGCGCCAGGTCGGCATGGTCGCTGGGGCCCTGGCCGCAGATGCCCACATACTTGCCGGCGGCCAGGCAGGCCCGGATGGCGCGGCTCAGCATGAACTTCACGGCTTCGTCCCGCTCGTCGAAATCGGCGGCCAGCAGCTCCATGCCCGAATCGCGGTCCAGGCCCAGCGTCAGCTGCGTCATGTCGTTGGAGCCGATGGAGAAGCCGTCGAAATACTGCAGGAACTGTTCGGCCAGGATCGCGTTGGACGGCACTTCGCACATCATGATCAGGCGCAGGCCGTTGCGGCCGCGCTCCAGGCCATGGCTGGCCAGCAGGTCCACCACCTTGGCGGCCTGCGGCAGGGTGCGCACGAAGGGAACCATGATCTCGACATTGGTGAGCCCCATTTCATCGCGCACTTTCTTGAGCGCCTCGCATTCCATGCGGAAGCACTCGGCGAAGTCCTCGGACACATAGCGCGATGCGCCGCGGAAGCCCAGCATGGGGTTCTCTTCCTCGGGCTCGTAGCGCGAGCCGCCGACCAGCTTGCGATACTCGTTGGACTTGAAGTCGGACAGGCGCACGATGACCGGCTTGGGATAGAAGGCGGCGGCGATCGTGCTCACGCCTTCGGCCAGTTTTTCGACGAAGAAGGCGCGCGGGCTGGCATAGCCCCGGGCGGCCGACTCCACCGCCTGCTTCAGTTCGCTGTCGACGTTGGGGTAGTCGAGCACCGCCTTGGGGTGGACGTTGATGTTGTTGTTGATGATGAATTCCAGCCTGGCCAGGCCGACGCCGTCGTTGGGTATCTGCGAGAAGTCGAAAGCCAGCTGCGGGTTGCCCACGTTCATCATGATCTTCAGGCCGATGTCGGGCATCTCGCCCCACTGCACTTCTTCGATCTCGGTCTCGATCAGGCCGTCGTAGATGCGGCCTTCGTCGCCCTCGGCGCAGGACACCGTGACTTCGCTGCCGTTGGTCAGGACGTCGGTCGCGGTAGCGCAGCCCACCACGGCCGGGATGCCCAGTTCACGCGCGATGATCGCCGCGTGGCAGGTGCGGCCGCCGCGGTTGGTGACGATGGCCGACGCCAGCTTCATGACCGGTTCCCAGTTGGGGTCGGTCATGTCGGTGACCAGGATGTCGCCCGCCTTGACCTGGTCCATTTCGGAGATGTCGCCCACGATGCGGACCTTGCCGGAACCGATCTTCTGGCCGATCGCCCGGCCGGTGACGAGGACTTCGCCGGTGGCCTTCAGGCGATAGCGTTCCTGCACGTCGGCATGATGCTGCTGGGATTTGACGGTTTCGGGGCGGGCCTGAAGGATGTAGATCTTGCCGTCCATGCCGTCCCGGCCCCATTCGATGTCCATGGGGCGCTTGTAGTGGTTCTCGATGATGACGGCGTAGCGGGCGAGTTCGATGACTTCTTCATCGGTGAGCGAATAGCGGTTGCGCTCGGACACGGGCACGTCGACGGTGCGCACGGCGTGGCCGGACTTGCGCTCGGGGTCGAATTCCATCTTGATCAGCTTGGAGCCGATGCGACGGCTGATGATGGGATAGTGGCCCGAGGCCAGCGTGGGCTTGAAGACGTAGAATTCGTCGGGGTTGACGGCGCCCTGCACCACGGTTTCGCCCAGCCCGTAGGACGAGGTGATGAAGACGACATCGTTGAAGCCGGATTCGGTGTCGAGCGTGAACATCACGCCGGCGCTGCCGCGGTCGGACCTGACCATGCGCTGGATGCCGGCCGACAGGGCGACGTCGCCGTGGGCATAGCCCTTGTGCACGCGGTAGGAAATGGCGCGGTCGTTGTACAGCGAAGCGAAGACGTGGCGGATCTTTTCCAGGACTTCTTCGATGCCGACCACGTTCAGGAAGGTTTCCTGCTGGCCCGCGAACGACGCGTCGGGCAAGTCCTCCGCCGTGGCGGACGAGCGCACGGCGAACGAGCCCTTACCGTCGGCGTCGAGCTCGGCGAAAGCGCTGCGTATGGCTTGCTCGAGTTCAGGCGGGAAGGGAGTGTCGATGATCCATTGGCGGATCTCGGCGCCGGCGCTGGCCAGCTCGCGCACGTCTTCGGAATTGAGCGTGCTGAGGCGGTCGGCGATGCGCTGGTCCAGCGAGGTGGATTTCAGGAACTCGCGAAATGCGTCAGCCGTGGTCGCGAAACCGCCGGGAACCCGGACGCCGGCCCCGGCCAACTGACTGATCATTTCACCTAGCGATGCGTTTTTACCTCCTACCGAGTCGACATCCGTCATGCGGAGCTGCTCGAAAGATACTACATAAGACATAAAGTCACCTTTGACTAATATAAAGAAAGCTTGTTTGCTTAATGCGCGCCCCTGATGCGGTACAGGGGCTTGACCCCTTGCGGCGGCGTACTAAGCAAACCAGCCTTGCCTTGCTGGTACGGTGACTGTTAACCTTCGATGATTGTACCTTTTCTGGCCCACCCTGCACTCCAAGTTTATTCCATGTCAGCACCTTTGATTGAACGCACTGTTTTCGTCGTTTCAGATAGCACGGGCATTACGGCTGAAACTTTCAGCAATTCGGTATTGTCCCAATTCGAGCAGGTCAAATTCGAGGCCATCCGCATTCCCTTCCTGGACACCCTGGAAAAAGCCGCCGCCGCCGCCGTGCGCATCAACCGCTGCGCGGACGAGCAAGGCGCGCCGCCCCTGGTGTTCAGCACGCTGGTGAACCAGGACATCGCGCACGAGATCCGCAGCGCCAACTGCACGTTTCTGGATCTCTTCGGCACTTTCGTCCAGCACATCGAAACCGCGCTGGGCATGAAGTCCAGCCATTCCGTGGGCCGCTCGCACATGGGCGGGCTCACCAAGCAATACCACGACCGCATCGAAGCCATCAACTTCAGCCTGGCCCACGACGACGGCCAGTTCATCCATGGCCTGGAGGAAGCCGACGTCATCCTGGTCGGCGTGTCGCGCTGCGGCAAGACGCCGACCAGCCTTTACCTGGCGATGCAGTACGCGGTGAAGGCGGCCAATTTCCCGCTGATCCCCGAAGACTTCGATCGCGGCTCGCTGCCGGCCACGCTTCTGCCCTTCCGCAAAAAGCTGTTCGGCCTTTCCATCCTGCCGTCGCGCCTGGCCGAAGTGCGCAATGAACGCCGGCCCAACAGCCAGTACGCGTCCATCAAGCAATGCCGGCATGAGGTGGCCGAAGCCGAGCGCCTGATGCGCATGGAAAACATTCCCTGGCTGTCTACCACCACCAAGTCGATCGAGGAAATCTCGTCCAAGGTGCTGGCCGAGATCGGCCTGAATCGGCGGATGTATTAGAGCGCTTTCAACTCTCACCGCCTGCATGCGCGCAGGCGGTGAGAGCTGGAGCCATGCTGCGGGCATGGTGCGGTAGGCGGCATCGCGCTCGCTCACTCGCTGCCAACCAAGCGCTCCTCAGCACAACGCCGCTCAAACACCAGCAGAGCGGCCTGCGGATGCGTTCCGTGGCGAATGAACCCACTGCCGGCGCTGCTCGAACAGGCACACGCCCGCGGCCACCGCCACGTTCAGCGACTCCACGTTTTCCGCCTGGGGAACGAACACCCTGAGATCCGCACGCGCGAGCAGTTCGGCGGCGACGCCCTGCCCCTCGTTGCCCAGCACCCAGGCGCAGTCGCGCGGCAGCTGCGCGGCATAGAGCGAAGCGGCGTCGCTCAGTGCGGTCGCCACCAGCGGAACGCGCAGCCTGTCGCAGGCGGCTTGCAGATCGACGTGCTCGTGTATGGACAGCGCGAAATGCGCGCCCTGGGCGCTGCGCAGCACCTTGGCCGACCAGGCGGCGGCGCATCCCGGCGACAGATAGGCGTGGCGCAGGCCGGCCGCCGCGGCCGTGCGCAGCAGCGTGCCGACGTTGCCGGGATCCTGGATGCGGTCCAGCCAGATGCAATTGTGGTCGATGCGCGCCGGCTGTTCGGGCGCCGGGGCGCGGACCAGGAAATACACGCCCTGCCCATGGCCCACCTGGGACAGACCCGCGGCCAGCCTGGGGTCCAGGCCGATGCAGGCTTCGGACCGCAGCTTGCGCGCCAGCGCCCGCAGTTCTTCATGGGATTCCAGCCTCAGTGCATCGAACAGGGCCAACTCGGGCTCGCCGGCGTGCTCCAGCCAGGACTGGCACAAGTGTATGCCTTCCAGCAAGACCCGGTAGCCCGCCTCGGAACGGTCGGCGGCCGGGTCGCGCTTGCCGCCGGCCACCTTCAGCAGGCGCTTGTACAGCGGATTGTCGCGCGAGCTGACCAGCTTCACCGGCCCGCCTCGGCCAGGGGTTCCAGCAGCCGGCGCACGGGAGCGAAACTGCGCCGGTGCGCCGGACAAGGGCCGTGCGCCCGCAGCCGTTCCAGATGGAGCGCGGTGCCATAGCCCTTGTTCTGGTCGAAGCCGTATGCGGGATGGGCTTCGTGCAACAGCAGGCAGTCCGCATCGCGCGCCGTCTTGGCCAGGATGGACGCGGCCGAGATCGAGGCCTGGGAGGCGTCGCCGCCGATGATGGCCTGCGCCGGGCAGGACAGGCCGCGCGGCAGCTGGTTGCCGTCGATCAGCGCCTGCAGCGGCGCCACGGCCAGGCCCGCGCAGGCGCGCCGCATCGCGAGCATGGTGGCCTGCAGGATGTTCAGCCGGTCGATTTCCTCGACGCTGGCGCTGGCCACGCACCAGGCGAGGGCAAATTCGCGGATCTCCAGGCTCAATTCGCTGCGCCTGGCCGCCGTCAGTTTCTTGGAGTCGTCCAGGCCCTTGATGGGCCGGCCCGGGTCCAGGATGACGGCCGCGGCGAACACGGGGCCCGCGAGCGGCCCCCGCCCCGCTTCGTCGATGCCGGCGATCCGGTCGGCGGGTACATGTAGGGACGCGAAAAGATCAACCTGTTCCATGCTGCAATTGTTCGACGATGGCGCGCGCCGCCAGGGCCGGCGTATCGCGGTTCAGGGATTCGTGGATTTGCGTGAACCGCTCGGCGACCCGGCCGCCGTAGACCGTATCCGTCAGCGCCTTCCAGGCGGCGTCGGCCAGCGCCTGCGGCGTGGCCGCCTCCTGAAGGAGCTCGGGCACCACGAAATCCCGCGCCAGGACGTTGGGCAGCCCGACCCAGGGCACGTAAGGCCGGGCCTGGCCGGATTTCCATTCCATCATACGCCGCATCGTGGGCGACAGCACGTAGGAAATCACCATGGGCCGCTTGAACAGGGCGGCTTCCAGGGTTGCGGTGCCGCTGGCGACCAGCACCGCGTCGGCCGCTTCCATGACGTTCCAGGCGGCGGGACGGGCGGCGCGGGCCGCAGATTCGCCCTCGGCCATGGCGCCCTGGGGCCGATAGCCGCCGTCGATGATGCGGCAGTTGGGCACGGGATGGCGGCGCAGCCAGGCCTCGAATTCCAGCCTGCGCTCGCCGTTCACCATGGGCACGAGGATTTGCAGGGCCGGATCGCGGCGCGCCAGCAATTGCGCGGCCTGCAGGAAACGCGGCGCCAGCAGGCGGATCTCGGACGAGCGGCTGCCGGGCATGACGGCCAGGACCCTGGCCTCGCCGTCCACGCCCAGGTATCGCCGCGCGCCGGCCTGGTCCGGCCGCATGGGGATGACCTGGGCCAGCGGATGGCCGACATAGGTCACCGGCACCCCTTCCTTCTGGTAGATTTCCTCTTCGAAGGGAAACAGCACCAGCATGTGGGACACGGCGGCGCGTATCTTGTGGATGCGTTCGTAGCGCCAGGCCCAGATGGACGGGCCCACGAAATGCACCGTGGGAACGCCGGCCTGCTTCAGCTGCAGTTCCAGCCTGAGGTTGAAATCGGGCGCGTCGATGCCGACGAACACGTCGGGCTTGCACGACAGCCAGCGCTTCTTCACGTCGAAATACGTGTGCAGCAGGCTGGGCAGGCGCTTGAAGGCATCGACATAGCCGAACACTGTGAGCGCCCGCATGTCGTGCCAGGCGTCCAGGCCCTCGGCCCGCATGGCGGGCCCGCCGATTCCTTCGTAGTGGCTTGGGCTCACCCGCTGCCGGACCCCTTGCATGATGCGGGCGGCCAGCAGGTCGCCCGAAGGCTCGCCCGCGACCATGCCCAGGCGCAAGGTCATGAGCGCACGATGCCTCGCGTCGAGGCGGCGAGGAAGTCGATCAGGGGCTGCAGGGCGGCGGCCGCTTCGGGTTTTTCGTGCTGCAATTCGCGTATTTTCTCGCAGGCTTCCTCGACCTTGAGATTGCGCCGGTACAGAAGCTTGTAGGCCTCCTTCAGCGCCGCGATCGATTCGGGCGAGAAGCCGCGGCGGCTGAGGCCTTCGGAATTGATGCCCACGGGGCGGAAAGGGTCGCCCGCGCCGATCAGATACGGCGGGATGTCCTGGCGGATGGAGCTGGTGCCGCCGACCATGGTGTGGGCCCCGATGCGCACGAACTGGTGGGCGGCCGACAGGCCGCCCATGATGGCCCAGTCGCCGATGTGGATGTGCCCGGCCAGCTGGACTCCGTTGGCGATGACGGTGTGGCTGCCGATCTGGCAATCGTGCGCGATGTGCACATAGGCCATGATCCAGTTGTCGTCGCCCAGGCGGGTCACGCCCACGTCCTGGGCGGTCCCGGTGTTGATGGTGACGTACTCGCGTATGGTGTTGCCGTCGCCGATTTCCAGCCGCGTCGGTTCGCCGCGGTATTTTTTGTCTTGGGGAACGCCGCCGATGGAGCAGAAACGATAGAAGTTGTTGTTCGCGCCTATGGTGGTGTGGCCGTCGATGACGCAGTGCGGGCCCACGGTCGTGCCGGGGCCGATCACGACGTTCTCGCCGATGATGCTATAGGGCCCGATGCTGGCGTCGCCAGCGATCCTGGCCCCCGGCGCGACGATGGCCGTGGGATGGATATGGTTCGCCATCCCTATTCTTCCAGCACCCGTATGGCGCACATGATCTTGGCTTCGGCGACCAGTTGCCCGTCGACGGTGGCCTTGGCCGTGTATTTACAGATGGACCGGCTGATCCGGTCGGCCGTGGCTTCCAGGCGCAGCTGGTCGCCCGGCACCACCGGGCGCCTGAAGCGGGCGCCGTCCACGCCCACCAGGTAGTAGGCGATCTTGTGATCGGCGGGCGAGACGTCGTCTTCGCCCTCGAAGGAGAACAGCGCGGCGGCCTGGGCCAGGGCTTCGATGATGAGCACGCCCGGCATGACCGGATGATGCGGAAAATGCCCTGTAAAGAATGGCTCGTTCAGGGTCACGTTCTTGATGGCGACGATGCTCTTGCCCGGAACCATTTCGATGACACGGTCCACGAGCAGCATCGGATAGCGATGCGGCAGCCGTTCCATGATCTGTTTGATGTCGAGTTCCATTTCTTTTGTATCCTGCGATTTTTTCTTTGATTTAAGACTTCGTCGTTTCCAGCGCCTTCAGGCGCCGCCGCAGCTGTGCGAGCTGCGCCAGCACCGCGGCGTTGCGCTGCCACAGGGTGTGCTCCGCAAAGGGATAGACCCCCGTATAGCGCCCCGGCTTGGCGATGCTGGACGTGATCGCCGTTCCCCCCGAAACGTGGACGTCGTCGCCCAGGACCAGGTGGCCCGACAGCATGGCCGCGCCGGCGATGGTGCAGCGCGCGCCGATGACGGTGGACCCGGCGACGCCCACGCAGGCCGCCATGGCGGTGTGGTCCCCCACCCTGACGTTGTGGCCGATCATGATCTGGTTGTCGAGCTTGACGCCGTTGCCGAGCACGGTGTCTTCCAGCGCCCCGCGATCGACCGTGGTGTTGGCGCCGATTTCGACGTCGTTGCCGATCGAGACGCCGCCGATCTGGGCGATCTTGGCCCATGCGCCGGTGTCGGCGCGCGGATCGGGGGCGAAGCCGAAACCGTCGGCGCCCAGCACGCAGCCGGAATGCAGAATGGCCCGGTCGCCGATCTTGACGCCATGGTACAGGGTGACCCGCGCGTGCAGCAGGCAGTCGCTGCCGATGCGTGAATTGGCGCCGACGATGCAGCCCGGCCCGAGGCGGCTGCCCTTGCCTATGCTCACGCCTTCTTCGACCACGCACAAGGGCCCGATGCTGACGCCTTCGCCGATGACGGCCGACGGCGCAATGACCGCCGACGGATGTATGCCGCGTTCCAGGCCGCGGAGCCTGTGCTGGTCGAACCATTGCGCCAGCAAGGCATACATGAGGTAGGGCTGGCTGCACAGCACGATGCGGTAGGGGTAGTCGCCTTCCGGCAGCGCCTGGAAGGCGGCTTCGGTCATGATGACCGCCGCCGCGCGGCATTCGAGCAACTGCCCGTGCAGCTTGGGATTGGACAGGAAGCTGATTTCCGACGGCCCCGCGGACGAAAGCGAGCCCAAACCCCGTATGCGGGGTTCGGGCTTGTCGTCGGAATCGGCCGGTTTACAGTCCAGGCCCGCAACATTCGCCTGTTCGAGGAGTTCGTGCAGAGCAGGCGCCTGGTCGGGCGCTAACAGTACCGGCATGTTGGATTAGCCGCCCAGCGCCTTGAGCACCTGGTCGGTGATGTCGACCCGCGGGCTGACGGTGACGGCGTCCTGGATGATCAGGTCGTAGTTTTGCTGTTCGGCGATTTTCTTGATGGCCGCGTCGGCTTTTTCGACGATGCTGGAGAATTCTTCATTGCGGCGGCGGTTGAAGTCTTCCTGGAACTCGCGGCGCTTGCGTTGCAGGTCGGAATCGAGGTCGGCCAGCTGGCGCTGGCGCTTGATGCGTTCCGATTCGGACAGCACGGGAGCGTCCTTGTCGAACTTCTGGGCGTCGTTGCGCAGGCGATTGGCAAGGTTCTGCAGCTCGTCGTCGCGCTTCTTGAATTCGGCCTCGATTTTTGCCTGCGCGGCCTTGGCCGGCTTGGAATCACGCAAGATGCGCTCGGTGCTCACGAAGCCGATTTTGGTCGCCTGTGCGTACACGGGCGCAGCCGCCATGGCGCCAAGGCCAAGCACCGCGGCAAGGACCAGGGCGCGATTGCCCCGGCCCATGGCGCGGTTTACAGCAGAAAGTTTTAGTGCGAATTGAGACTTCATGAAAAATCTACCTTGCGAAATAGCAGAGATAAAAAAGTTATTGTGCCATTAATTGAGCGACTTCAGAAACCAGTGCCGATCTGGAACTGGAAGGCCTGTTTGTCGTCGCCTTCCTTGGCGTTCAGGGCGCGCGCGAACGACAGCTGCAGCGGGCCCAGCGGCGATTGCCAGGAGAGGCCTATGCCCGCGGAATACTTCCAGCCGCAGGGATCGGCGGACTGATTGTTGATGCCGCGGTAGCACACGCTGTTGCCGGTGGTCTGGATCTGGCCGGCGTCGGCGAACACGAACCAGCGCAAGGTGCGATCGCGCGTTGCCCCCGGGAAGGGCAAGTATAGCTGCACGTTGCCGACGATGCGGCGCGAGCCGCCCAGGTAATCGTTAGTGAGTGTATCGCGCGGGCCGAGCGACGCGCCCTCGAAGCCGCGCACCGAGCCGATGCCGCCGCCGTAGATGTTCTTGATGACCGGGAAGGTCTTGTCGCCGAACGCCCTGCCCCAATCGACCTGGCCGTTGAACGCCAGCGTGTAGGCGCGGCCGAAAGGCAGGTAGTACTGCTGCTGCGCGCTGAGCATGTAATAGCGCAGGTCGCCGGCGGACAGGTCGCCCGACAGCCGGGTGTAGCTGCCCTTGGTGGGGGCGATGGCGCTGTCGCGGGTGTCTTTGGACCAGCCCACGTTGAAGATGACCGCGTTGGTGGATTCGCCGTATTCCTTGACGAAGTCCTGGTAGGCCTGCGGGGTGTATTGCGGGCTCAGGTCGGACAGCTTGTTGTGCTCGAAGCTGAGGCCGGCGAAGATGCGGTCGAATTCCGAGATGGGCACGCCGAAGTTCATGCCGCCGCCGATCGAGGTGACGCGGTAGTCGCCGAAGGAGTCGCGGCTGTCGTAGGGCGTGGTGCGGCGGTAGTAGATGGACGTGGTCTTGCTGATGCCGTCGCGGGTCCAGTAGGGATTGGTGTGCGACACGATGACGGCGCGATTGGTCTTGCTGGTGTTGAGCTGCAATGACAGCGTGTTGCCACTGCCGAAGATGTTGTCCTGGCTGATGCCGCCGGACAGGATCAGCTTGTCGGTGGAGCCGTAGCCCACCCCCAGGTTGATGAGGCCAGTGGGTTTTTCCTTGACGTCGACGTTGACGTCTATCTGGTCGGTCGAGCCCGCGACCGGCGCGGTGGTGACGTTGACGTCGTTGAAATAGCCCAGGCGGTCGATGCGGTCGCGCGAGGTCTTGATGCTGCCGGCGTCGTACCAGGCGGCTTCCTGCTGCCGCATTTCGCGGCGGATGACTTCGTCGCGGGTGCGGGTGTTGCCGCCGATCTGGATGCGCCGCACGTACACGCGGCGGCCCGGGTCCACATAGAAGGTCAGGTCGGTTTCGTGGCTTTCGCGGTCGAGCACGGGGTTGGGGTTGACGTTGGCGAAGGCATAGCCCAGCGTGCCGAGGTAGTCGGTGATGGCCTTGGCCGTGGCGCTGCTTTTTTCCGCCGAGAAGGTCTCGCCTTCCTTGATCGCGACCATGGGCTGGATCTTGTCTTCCAGGCCCAGGAGGTCGCCCGCGAGCTTGACGCTGCGCACCTTGTAGGGCTTGCCTTCGTGCAGCGTGAGGGTGATGGAGATGTCCTGGCGATCGGGCGAGATCGAGACCTGGGGCGGTTCTGCCGTGTATTCCAGGAAGCCCCGGTTCAGGTAGAAGGAGCGGATGCGCTCGACGTCGCCCTCGAGTTTTTCACGGGAGTATTTGTCGGTGCCCGTGTACCAGGTCATGATGCCCGAGCTGGTCAGTTCCATTTCGTCGAGCAGGGCGCCTTCGGAGAAGGCCTCGTTGCCGATGATGCGGATGGAGCCGATCTTGGCCTGGCCGCCTTCGAAGATGTCGAAGCTGACGCCCACGCGGTTGCGCGGCAAGGGCGTGATGATGGGGCTGACCTCGACCCCGTACTTGCCTTTGGACAGATACTGCTGCTTGAGCTCGAATTCGGCGCGTTCCAGCATGGAGCGGTCGAAGACGCGGCCCGGGCCGAAGCCCACCTGCGCCAGCGACTTCAGGATGGCCTTGTCGTCGAATTCGCGCATGCCGTTGAAGCTGACCGACGCGATGGTGGGCCGTTCCTGCACGTTGACCACCAGCACGTTGTTGGAGGTGTCGATGGATACGTCGCTGAAGAAGCCCGTGGCGTAGAGGCGCTGGATGGCCTCGGCGGCCTGTTCTTCGGTGAACCGCTCGCCCACTTTGACGGGCAGATAGCTGAATATGGTGCCGACGTCGACCCGCTGTATACCATTGACCTGAATATCGCGAACCGTGAAGGGCGTGAAGGCTGAAGCGATGCTGGGAGCGAGCAAGGCTGCCAGCAATACTGACATGGCACGCTTGGCAAAAAGTGGTTTCCGGCTAGACGACATCCTGGATGATCCTTGGACGATTGAATGGTGGAGGATTGTAAGGCACAAAGCCTCTAACTGAAAAGGCGCGTGAAGTCGTTGAAAAACGCCAGCCCCATCAGGGCGGCAAGCAGCCCCAGCCCGATGCGCTGCCCGTTTTCCAGCCATTTTTCCGGCAAAGGCTTGCCTCGAACGGCTTCGAAGGCGTAATACATGAGGTGGCCGCCGTCCAGCATGGGAATGGGTAATAAATTTAACACGCCGATACTAACACTAATCAGTGCCAAAAACCCTATGTAGGCGGCCAGGCCGATGCGCGCCGTCTGCCCGGCGTAATCGGCGATGGTGACCGGCCCGCTGACGTTGCGCATGGAGACGTCGCCGATCAGCATGCGCCCCATCATCTTCAAGGAGAACCAGACCGTGTCGGCGGTCTTGGCCACGCCGCGGTACAGGCTTTCGGCCAGGCCGTAGCGGACGGTGACCATGGGCAGGTCGGCGGCCAGCATGACACCGATGCGCCCCACCTGGGCGCCGTCTTCGCCGGCCTGCGCCTGCGGCACCACCGTGAGCGCCAGCGCCGCGCCGTCGCGCTGCACGGTGACGGCGACGGGCCGGCCCGGGTATTTCTGGATTTCCCGGACCACCGCGCCGGCGCTGGGGTTCTCGACGCCGCCGACGGCAAGGATGAGGTCGCCGTCGCGCAGGCCGGCGGCCTCGCCCGCCCCGCCCGCGTTGACCCCGCTGATGCGGGGCCGGGGCATGGCCAGCGCCAGGCCGGCTTCGGCCATGGGATCGGCGCTTTCGGGGACGATCGCCGCCGGGCGCAGCCGCAGCACGCGCTCGCGCGCCTGCCCTGCGCCGGTGTCGACCTGCAGGCGCGCTTCGCCGCCGGCGGTGAGCAGGTCCAGCAACTGCCAGCGCGCCTCGCCCCACGACTGCACGGGCCGCCCGTTCACGGCGGTGATGCGGTCCCCGGCCATGACGCCGGCCTGGGCGGCCTGGGTATGAGCGGGTGGCGCGGCCAGGATGGCGGCGGGCTCGCTGGTGCCCGCCAGGTTCAGGGCGCTGTACAGCAAGGCCGCGAGCAGCAGGTTGGCGATGGGGCCGGCGGCGACGATGGCGCTGCGCTGCCGCAGGCTTTTCCGATTGAAGGCCTGCGCCGCCTGTTCGGGGCTCGCGTCCGGCAAGGGGTCGTCGAGCATCTTCACGTAGCCGCCCAGCGGAATGGCCGACAGCGCCCATTCGGTGCCGTGCCGGTCTTTGCGCCGGAACACGATCTTGCCGAAACCCACCGAAAAGGTCAGCACGCGCACGCCGCAGAGCCGCGCCACCCAATAGTGGCCGAGCTCATGGAAGGTGATCAGCACGCCGAGCGCGACGGCAAACGCAAGCAAGGTAAAAAGCATGGAATTCCAGGAAAAACGACGATCAGGCCTGTATGAGGCAGCGCTGCGACGCGATCTTGCGGGTATGGGCGTCGAGCGCGAGCACGTCGTCCAGCGAATCGAGCCGGCTGACGGACATGCCGTTTATTTTGTCGAGGCAGTCCTCGATGACGTGCGCGATTTCAGTATACCGAATCTGCTGCTTGAGGAAGCGGTCGACGGCGATTTCGTTGGCGGCGTTCAGGGCGACGCAGGCCGCCTGGCCGGTCCTCAGGGCGTCGAAGGACAGGCGCAGGCAGGGAAAGCGCTCGAAATCGGGTTCTTCGAAGTCCAGCCGGCCCAGCGCCGCCAGGGACAGCAGCCCCACCCCGCTGTCGATGCGCTCGGGAAACCCCAGGCCGTAGGCGATGGGGGTGCGCATGTCGGGCTGGCCCAGCTGCGCCAGGATGGAGCCGTCTTCGTATTCCACCATGGAATGGACCACGCTTTGCGGGTGCACCACGACCTGGATGCGCTCGACCGGCATGGCGAACAGCCAATGCGCCTCGATGACTTCCAGGCCTTTGTTGAGCATGGTGGCCGAATCGACGGAAATCTTGCGCCCCATGCTCCAGTTCGGGTGCGCGCAGGCCTGGTCGGGCGTCACCGCCCCGAGCTGGTCCAGCGCGGTCGTGCGGAAAGGGCCGCCCGACGCGGTCAGCAGCAGGCGCCGCACGCCCTTGGCGGGCTCGGACGGCGCCGCCGCCCCGCGGCCGCGCGGCATGCACTGGAAGATGGCGTTGTGCTCGCTGTCTATGGGCAGGAGCTCGGCCCCGGATTCGCGCACGGTGCGCATGAACAGGCCGCCCGCGGCCACCAGTGCCTCTTTGTTGGCCAGCAGCACCCTTTTGCCGGCTCGGGCCGCCGCCAGCGCGGACGGCAGGCCGGCGGCGCCGACGATGGCCGCCATGACCGTCGTGACTTCCGGGTCGGCCGCGGTGTCGGCCAGCGCCTGGGGGCCGACGCGTATCTCGGGCATGGCCGCCGCGCCCCGCCAGGCGTCGGTGAAACGGCGCTTGGCATCGTCGGTGGGAACGACCACGACCCGGGCGCCGGTGGCGGCCGCCTGCCGGGCGAGCTTGTCGATGCGGGTGTTCGCGCTGAGGGCGTACACGGACAGCACGTCGGGGTGCCTGGCGATGACGTCCAGGGTGCTCTCGCCGATGGAGCCGGTGGAGCCCAGTACGCATACATGTTGCAGCTTCATGGTATTCAGACCCCCGTCAAAAGCATGGCCAGCGGCGCCACCGGCAGCAAGGCGTCGATGCGGTCATAGGCGCCGCCATGGCCGGGCAGCAGCTGGCTGGAGTCCTTGACGCCCGCGCGGCGCTTGAGCAGCGACTCGAAGAGATCGCCGACGATGGACAATGCCGCCAGGAAGGCCGACACCAGCACCACGCCCCACCAGGGCCATTGCCGGAACAGCTCGGCGCCGAAGCTGCCCGGCCAGAAGCTGCTGGCCCAGACCCAGAGGACGGCCGCGATCACGCCGCCGAAAGCGCCCTCCCAGGTCTTGCCTGGGCTGACCCGCGGCGCCAGCTTGTGCCTGCCCAAGGCCCTGCCGGTGAAATAGGCGGCGATGTCCGCGAACCAGATCAGCGCCATCAGCGACACCAGGTACCAGGCGCCGCGCGTGATGAAGATCTGCACCAGGGCGGCCCAGACGGCGAACATGGCGGCGAAGGCGAACAGGCTCAGCGCGACCCCGCCGGTGCGCCGGGCCGACTGGCCCTGGATCACCAGGGCGGCGGCGCCGAACACCCAGACGCCGACGACGGCGGGCAGCAGCCACCGGTTGACGCCTTGCCGCAAGGCGGATGCCCAGCCGGGGGGGTCCGCCTGGAGCCAGAAATACGCGATGCCGAACAGCACGGCGGCGCATGCGGCGGCCAGGCCGGCCGGCCAGAGGCTGCCCTGCGCGGGCCAGGTCAGGCGCAGCCATTCCCAGAGCGCGCAACCCGCGGCGAGGGTCAGCAGGGCGACCAGCGGCCAGGGGCCGGGCGCCAGCAGCGTCCCCAGCAATATGGCCAATAGGACGACTGCCGTGATGACGCGCTGCTTCAACATAGGAACTCCGGAAAGTCAGGCCTGGCTCAAGACCTGCGCACTGGTGCGCCCGAAACGGCGCTCCCGGGTTTTATACCACTCAAAGGCGCGATCGATTTCCTTGCCGCCGAAATCGGGCCAGAAGTCGTCGGAAAAATAGAGCTCGGTATAGGCGAGCTGCCAGATCAGGAAATTGGAAATGCGCTGCTCGCCGCCCGTGCGGATGAACAGGTCGGGCTCGGGCGCGAACGCCATGGACAGGTACTGGGACAGCAGGCGCTCGTCGATGGCGTCCGGGTCGCGGCCGAGTTCGGGCCGGTCGCGCAGCAGCCGGCGCATGGCTTGCAGGATGTCCCAGCGGCCGCCGTAGTTGGCCGCGATGGTCAGGTGCAGCGCGCTGTTGCCGGCGGTTCTTTGCTCCGCATCGCGGATGAGCTCGCGCAGGCGGTCGTCGAACGGCGCGAGATCGCCCACCACCCGCAGCCGCACGCCCTGCTCCTGCAGCTTGTCGACTTCTTTTTCCAGCGCCTGCACGAAGAGCCGCATGAGCAGCGAGACCTCTTCCTGGGGCCGGCGCCAGTTCTCGGAGCTGAAGGCGAAAAGCGTCAGGTATTCGACCCCGCGCTGCCCGCAGGCTTCGACCACTCTCCTGACCGCCTGCACGCCGCGCACGTGCCCCGCCGTGCGGGGCAGGAACCGCTTGGTGGCCCAGCGGCCGTTGCCATCCATGATGATGGCCAGGTGACGCGGGGTATCCGTGCAAAGGGGTATCGATAGGGTGGAGCTGTCGATCATGTATGAGTCCGGCGCCGCGGGGCTAGGTCCGACAGGCCCTAGACCGTCATGATTTCCGCTTCTTTCTGCGCAACCAGCTTGTCGATCTCGGCAACGTGCTTGTCGGTGAGCTTCTGGATTTCGTCCTGCGTGCGGCGTTCTTCGTCTTCGGAGATTTCCTTCTCCTTGACCATCTTCTTGAGCGTGTCGTTGGCGTCGCGGCGCAGGTTGCGCACGGCCACCTTGGCGTCCTCGCCTTCGGTGCGCACGACCTTGGTCAGGTCGCGGCGGCGTTCCTCGGTGAGCGCGGGCATGGGAACGCGGATGTTGTCGCCCATGGAGATGGGATTGAGCCCCAGGTCGGATTCGCGGATGGCTTTCTCGACCGGGCCGGCCATGTTCTTTTCCCAGACCTGGACGCTGAGCGTGCGGGCGTCGACCAGGTTGACGTTGGCGACCTGGCTGACCGGCACGGGCGAGCCGTAGTATTCGACCAGGACGTGATCAAGGATGCCCGCGTGCGCCCGCCCGGTGCGGATCTTGGACAGGTTGACTTTGAGCGTTTCGATCGACTTGCCCATGCGTTGCTCGGCCGATTTCCTGACTTCTGAAAGACTCATCATTATTCCTTTATCAAACGTGTACCAGTGTACCTTCGTCTTCGCCCGAGACCGCCCTTTTCAGCGCCCCGGGCTTGTTGATGGAAAACACCTTGATCGGCAGCTTCTGATCGCGGCACAGCGCGAACGCCGTGGCATCCATGACTTCGAGGCGGCGCACGATGGCTTCGTCGAAGCTGATGCGCGAATAACGCGTGGCGTTGGGGTCTTTATTGGGGTCGGCGCTGTAGATGCCGTCGACCTTGGTGGCCTTGAGCACGATCTCGGCGCCGATTTCCGCGCCGCGCAGCGCGGCGGCCGTGTCGGTCGTGAAAAAGGGGTTGCCGGTGCCGGCGGCGAAGACCACCACCTTGCCTTCTTCGAGATAGCGCAAGGCCTTGGGGCGGATATAGGGTTCGACGACCTGATCGATATTGAGCGCGGACTGCACACGGGTGTCGATGCCGCGGTGCTTGAGCGCATCTTGCAGGGCCAGGGCGTTCATGACGGTGGCCATCATGCCCATGTAGTCGGCGGTGGCGCGGTCCATGCCCTGCGCGCCGGGCGCGACGCCGCGGAAGATGTTGCCGCCGCCGATGACGATCGCCAGTTCGACGCCCAGGGTGGCGACTTCGGCGATTTCTTCCGTCATGCGCAAGATCGTGGCGCGGTTGATCCCAAACGCGTCTTCACCCATCAGCGCTTCGCCGGACAGCTTGAGAAGAACACGCTTATACGATCGGTTGGTCATAGGTAGTATCCCGGTAAACAATCCAACGAAAGTGTAAGCCAGAGTGGGGCCGGCGCGATAGCGCCGGCCCTGTTGCCCGATGCGCGATCAGGCGTTGCCGGCAGCCGCCGCCGCGACTTCCGCGGCGAAGTCTTCGGACTTCTTCTCGATGCCTTCGCCGACCACGTAGAGCGAGAAGCGAGCGACCTTCGCGCCCTTTTCCTTCAGCATCTGCTCGACGGTCTGCTTGTCGTTCTTGACGAACGGCTGGGACAGCAGCGTGACTTCCTTCAGGAATTTCTGGACGGAGCCCTCGACCATCTTGGCGACGATCTCGGCGGGCTTGCCGGATTCGGCAGCCTTCTGTTCGGCGACCGAGCGCTCGGCGGCGATGTCGGCGGCCGGCACGCCGGCGGCGTCGAGCGCCTTGGGCTTGGTGGCCGCGATGTGCATGGCCAGGTCCTTGCCGGTTTCGTCGGGGCCGGAGAACTCGACCAGCACGCCGATCTTGCCGCCGTGCACGTAGCTGGCCAGCTGGTCGGCGGTCTCAAAGCGCTCGAAGCGGCGGATGGAGATGTTTTCGCCGATCTTGCCCACCAGCGCGGCACGGATGCTTTCGACCGTGCCGTCGCCCAGGGGCAGCTCGTTCAGCGCCGCGACGTCGGCGGGGTTCTTTTCGGTGGCCAGTTCGGCGACCTGATTGATGAACGCGATGAAGTCGTCGTTCTTGGCGACGAAGTCGGTTTCGCAGTTGACTTCGATCAGGGTGCCGCGCTTGCCGTCGGCGGCGATGTGCAGCCCGATCAGGCCTTCGGCCGTGATGCGCGCGGCGGCCTTGCTGGCCTTGTTGCCCAGTTTCACGCGGAGAATCTCTTCGGCGCGAGCCATGTCCCCGTCCGCCTCGGTCAGTGCTTTCTTGCACTCCATCATGGGGGCGTCGGTTTTCTCACGGAGTTCTTTGACCATGGATGCGGTAATTTGAGCCACTATTTTCTCCAATTCTTCAAAACACGCCCCGGCCGGGCCGGGGCAACTGCGAAACGATCGCGAAGCACGCCGCGCCGGTGGGCGGCATGCCGATGCCGGGCCGGCTGGGCCGGCCCAGGGCTTATTCGCGGTCTTCGTCGACTTCCACGAACTCTTCGTCGCCTTCGGTGATTTCCTCGACCAGGCCGTTGAGGTTCTGTTCGCGGCCTTCCAGCACGGCGTCGGCCATGCCGCGCGCATACAAGGCGATGGCCTTGGCCGAGTCGTCGTTGCCGGGGATGACGTAGTCCACGCCTTCGGGCGAGTGGTTGGTATCGACGACCGCGACGACCGGGATGCCGAGCGTGCGGGCTTCCGCCACCGCGATCTTGTGGTAGCCGACGTCGATCACGAACAAGGCATCGGGCAGATTGTTCATGTCCTTGATGCCGCCGATCGCCTTGTTGAGCTTTTCAAGCTCGCGGTCGAACATCAGGGCGTCTTTCTTGCTCATGCGCTCGGTTGCGCCTTCGGCCAGCTGGGCTTCCATTTCCTTCAGGCGCTTGACCGAGGTCTTGACCGTCTTGAAGTTGGTCATCATGCCGCCCAGCCAGCGGCTGTCGACGTAGGGCATGCCGCAGCGGGCGGCTTCGGCGGCCACGAGTTCGCGGGCGGCGCGCTTGGTGCCGACGAACAGGACGGTGCCTCCGCGGGCGGCCAGCTGGCGCACGAATTTCGTGGCTTCCTGGTACTTGGCGACGGTCTGCTCAAGGTTGACGATGTGGATCTTGTTGCGCTGGCCGAAGATGAACGGCGCCATCTTGGGGTTCCAGTAACGGGTCTGGTGGCCAAAGTGCACACCGGCTTCCAGCATTTCACGCATCAAAGACATAATATTCTCCAAGGGTTGGGTCTTGCACCAGGCTTGCATCCCGCCAAGGTCGCCCGCAAGCTTGCGGGCGCTACAATGGCAAGGACACCCTTAAGGCGCCGGGTGCGCGATTTTAATTTCACAAAGCTTTCCGAAAGGCCTTCCACAAGCCCGGCATGGCGCAGATGCAGCCCTGAACTAAGAGGCTGAGGTTGCGCGTATTGAGGTTGCGCGTATTGGGTTGCGTATAAGGCCTACGGTATAAGGCCTAAGCCACAAGGCAACACCGCTAAGCGCCGCCGCAACGAACATGTGGAAAATCAAGGAAAGCCTATAATTCTACTATTTTTCGCCGATCAGATTCAAGTTGACATGAGCACACTCGTTACCGACCCCACCGACCTCGATAAAATGCGCGCCGCCTGTCAGGCCGCCGCCGCCACGCTCGATTATCTGGCTCCCCACGTGCGCCCGGGCATCACCACCGGCGAGCTCGATCGGCTGTGCATGGACTACATCACCAATGTGCTCAAGGTCGAATCCGCAACCGTGGGCTATGCGCCGCCGGGGTACACCCCCTTCCCCGCCTCCATCTGCACGTCGGTCAACCATGTGATCTGCCACGGCATACCGGGCGACAAGGTGCTGAAGAACGGCGACATCATGAACATCGACGTCACCGTCATCAAGGACGGCTGGTTCGGCGACACCAGCCGCATGTACTACGTGGGCGAACCGTCCATCCTGGCGCGCCGCCTGACCGAGACCACCTACGACTGCATGTGGCTGGGCATCGAGCAGGTGCGGCCGGGCGCCACGCTGGGCGACATCGGGCACGCCATCCAGAAGCACGCCGAAAAGAACGGGTTCTCGGTGGTGCGCGAATACTGCGGCCACGGCGTCGGGCGCAAGTTCCACCAGGACCCGCAGGTGCTGCACTACGGCAAGCCCGGCACCGGCCTGCAGCTGGAACCCGGCATGATCTTCACGATAGAGCCCATGATCAACGCGGGGCGCAAGGAAATCCGCACCCTGGCCGACGGCTGGACGGTCGTCACCCGCGACCACAGCCTGTCCGCGCAATGGGAGCACAGCATCCTGGTCACCGACGGCGGCTATGAAGTCCTGACGGTATCGGAGCACATGCCCGCGCCGCCCGCCTTCGTCAAGGGCGCGTAGGGCCGCCGGCCTGCCCTCGCCATGTCCGCGCCGCTCGTCACCTCCTTGCGCGAACAGCTCGCCGCGCGGCGGGCCGAGGCCATACGGGAATTCCGCGAGCACCTGCGGCCCGAGGCGCTGCTGACGGCCTTGCGGCGCATCACCGACCAGGCGCTGCGCGAGCTGGTCCGCCTGCACCCGCTGCCCGCCGGCTCGGCCCTGGCGGCGGTGGGCGGCTACGGGCGCGGCGAGCTCTACCCGTATTCCGACGTCGACCTCCTGATCCTGCTGAAACACCCGCCGACGACCGAGGAGGCGGATCGCATCCAGTCCCTGGTGGCCGCGATGTGGGACCTGGGCATCGAGCCCGGGCACAGCGTGCGCACCATCGAGGACTGCCGCCGCGAAGCCGCCAACGACATCACGGTCGAGACCGCCTTGCTGGAAGCGCGCTGGCTGGTCGGGTCGCGCGAGCTGCTGCAGACCTTGCGCAAGACCATGCGCCGGCAGCTGGATCCGCAGGCCTTCTTCCAGGCCAAGCGCGCCGAAATGCAGCAGCGCCACGCCCGGCACCAGGACACGCCGTACGCGCTGGAGCCCAATTGCAAAGAGGCGCCCGGCGGGCTGCGCGATCTTCAAGTCCTGCTGTGGATGGCCGATGCGGCGGGCCTGGGCGGCACCTGGAGCGAAGTCGCCCAGACCGATCTCCTGACGCCCACCGAATTCCGGGCCCTGCGGCGCGCCGAGCAGGCCTTCAAGCGCCTGCGGATCGAGCTGCACCTGCTGACCGGGCGCCGCGAAGACCGCCTGCTGTTCGATCTGCAGCCCGGCCTGGCCGCCGTCTACGGCTTCGAAGCGGTCAAGAACCGGCGCCCCAGCGAGATTCTCATGCAGCGCTATTACTGGGCGGCGCGCGTGGTCAACCAGTTAAACACCATATTGCTGCAGAGCATAGAAGAGCTGCTGTTTCCCTTGCCCGAAGACCAGGCCAAGGCCATAGACGCCGATTTCTCGGTGGTGCGCGGGCGCCTCGCCACCCAGCGCGAAGACGCCTTCGAGCGCAACCCCGCCCTGCTGTTCCGCGCCTTCCTCATCATGCAGGAACGCGCCGACATCGACGGCATCTCGGCGCCCACCCTGCGGGCCATGTGGCATGCGCGGCGCCGCATCGACAGCCAGTTCCGCCAGAATCCGGTCAATCGCCGGCAGTTCATACAGATCTTCCAGCAGCCGCGCGGCCTGGTCCATGCCTTGCGGCGCATGACGATGCTGAACATCCTGCCGCGCTACCTGCCGGTGTTCCGGCGCATCGTGGGCCAGATGCAGCACGATCTGTTCCATGCCTACACGGTCGACCAGCACATCCTGATGGTGATACGCAACCTGCGCCGCTTCACCATGCCGGAACACGCCCAGGAATACCCCCTGGCCAGCCAGATCATGGCCGACTTCGACCGCCATTGGCTGCTGTATATCGCCGCCCTCTTCCATGACATCGCCAAGGGCCGCGGCGGCGACCACTCCGAGCTGGGGGCTATCGACGCCCGGCGCTTCTGCGCGGACCACGGCATCGAAGGCGAAGACGCCGAGCTCGTCGAATTCCTGGTGCGCCGGCATCTGGTGATGTCCACCGTGGCGCAAAAGAAAGACCTCAGCGATCCGGAGGTCGTCAGCCAGTTCGCGCAGTGCGTGGGCACCGAGCGCCGGCTGGCGGCGCTGTACCTGCTGACGGTGGCCGACATACGCGGCACCAGCCCCAAGGTATGGAATTCCTGGAAGGGCAAGCTGCTGGAGAACCTGTACCAGCAGACCCTGGTGGCGCTGGGCGGCGGCCGCAGCGACACGGGCACGGTGCTGGCCCTGCGCAAAGAGGCGGCCGCGACCGAGATCCGCCTGCTGGGCCTGCGCGACGAAAGCCGCGACCAGTTCTGGGACGAGCTCGACGTGGCGTATTTCCTGCGCCATGAAGCCGGCGAGATCGCCTGGCATACCCGGCATCTGTACCATCGGGTCAATTCCCCCGAGCCCGTGGTCAAGGCCCGGGTCGTGGGCCAGAACGAAGCCCTGCAAGTCATGGTCTACACCCAGGACCGCGACGACCTGTTCGTCACCATCTGCGGGTACTTCGACCGCCGCGCCTTCAGCATCCAGGACGCGCGCATACACACCACCCGGCACGGCTGGGCCCTGGACAGCTTCATCGTGCTGTTGCCGGCCCATGAAAAAGACTACCGTTCCCAGGCGACGCTGGTGGAGCACGAGCTCGTGGCCGCGCTCAAGCACCCGGCCGGACCCGGCGCCGCGGCGGTCCAGCTTCCTTCGTCCTGGAAAAAGGGCTCGCGCCGGTCCCGGGTGTTCCCCATCGTGCCCAACGTGGAGCTGCAGCCGGATGAACGCAGCGCATCCTGGAGGCTGTCGGTGACGGCGTCCGACCGGCCGGGCCTGCTCCACAGCCTTGCCCGGGTCTTCGCCGACCACGGCGTCAGCCTCAAGATGGCGAAGATACTCACGCTGGGCGACCGGGTCGAGGACATCTTCATCATCGAAGGCGACGCCCTGGGCAACCCGCGGACCCAGCTACAATTCGAACGCAACATCCTCGCCACGCTCGACGGCGCGGCTCCCGACCCTTCCTGACGACGGACGCATGGCATTCAACGACCTGATCTTCACCTTCGGCCGCAGCTTCCTGTTCGCGCTGGCCACCTTGCTGCCCATACTCAACCCGCCGGCCGTCGCGCCGATTTTCCTGACCCTGACCGAAGGCGCGAGCACCAGCGCGCGCACGCAGCTGTCCAAGCGCGTCGCCGTCAACATCTTCATCATGCTGGCCATCGCCATGTTCGGCGGCAACGTGGTGCTGGGCTTCTTCGGCATCTCGCTGCCGGTCGTGCGCGTGGGCGGCGGCCTGCTGGTCATCGCCACCGCCTGGCGCCTGGTGGGCGCGTCCGATTATGACGCCAAGCACGCCCAGGACATGGCGGAAGCCTATTCCTTCGAACAGATCCGCTCCAAGGCCTTCTATCCCCTGACCTTCCCCATGATCTGCGGGCCGGGCGCGCTGTCGGCGGCCATCACCATCGGCGCCACGCTGCACGACGAACGCAGCCTGGTCGCCGCGTCCAAGTTCGCCGGCTCGCTGCCCGCGATCGCCGTCGCGGCGCTGGTGGTATACCTGTGCTTGCGCTTCGCCGCCCAGTTCCTGCACAAGCTGGGCCCCAACGGCACGGCGGTGCTGATGCGCCTGTCCGCCTTCATCCTGCTGTGCCTGGGCGTGCAGATCGTCTGGGACGGCGTCCATGAGCTGATCATGGTGATCATCCACGACAGCATGTCCATCCGCAACGCGTGAAGGCCGGGAATCGCGGCCTGTTGCATCGAATCAGAGGAAAAAATGACGACCAACCGAATCCTACATGTCATGGCCGTGCTGTGCGTCGCTGCGGTCGCCGTGGCGCTCGTCTCGCAGCATGTGTTCGACATGCGGCCCTGCGCCTGGTGCGTGCTGCAGCGCCTGGTGTTCCTGGCCATCGCGGCGGTATGCTGGCTGGGGGTGCTCGCCGGGCGCGTGGCGCCCGGGCTGCGCCGGTTCGCGGGCCTGCTGGCGGCGCTGCTGGGCGCGGGCGGGATGGTGGCGGCCTGGTATCAGTACTCGGTCGCGGCGCAGCGGTTTTCCTGCGACATGACTTTCGCCGACCGTTTCATGGTGGCGTCGGGCCTGGACGCCGGGGTGCCTTGGCTGTTCGGAATTTTTGCCTCGTGCCTGGACGCCCGGGTGGAGCTGCTGGGCGTCGAATACGCGCTCTGGGGCATGGGCTTGTTCGCGCTGCTGACGGTGATGGCGCTGATGGCGGCCGCCAGGCGCTCGGGGCGGCGCCGTTAGGTTATTGCCCGGCTTTGGCCGGGCAAGCCAAACCCGCCACGGTCACTCCGGCGAGCTGCTGGTCGACATCTCGCCCGCCGCCGCGCGTACGCCGCGGGTCAGGCTCAACTGCTCCAGATAGGCCGCGTCGATGTCTCCCGTCACATAATGGCCGTTGAAGCACGACGACTCGAACTGCGCCATCGCCGCATTCCGGTCGCGGATCGACTGCTCCAGATCCGCCAGCTCCTGGTACACCAGCCCGTCCGCCCCGATCTCCCGGCTCACCTGCGCCGTATCACGCCCATAGGCGATCAATTCCGCCTGCGTGGGCATGTCGATTCCATAGACATTCGGGAACCGCACCGCGGGCGCCGCCGAGGCGAAATAGACCTTGTTCGCGCCCGCCGCCCGGGCCATGTCCACGATCTCCCGGCTCGTCGTGCCCCGGACGATGGAATCGTCCACCAGCAGCACATTCTTGCCCCGGAACTCCATATCGATCGCGCTCAGCTTCTGCCGCACCGACTTCTTGCGCACCGCCTGCCCCGGCATGATGAACGTGCGCCCGACATAGCGATTCTTGATGAACCCCTCGCGGTAGCCGAGATTGAGCTTTGCCGCCAGTTGCATCGCCGAAGGGCGGGAGGAATCCGGAATCGGCATCACGACGTCGATGTCGCCCAGGCGCAGCGACTTGGCCACATTGTCCGCCAGGTATTCCCCCATGTTCAGGCGCGCATCGTAGATGGAAACCCCGTCCATCACCGAATCCGGCCTGGCGAAATACACATATTCGAACACGCAGGGCGTCAGCACCGGATCCGTCGCGCATTGCCTGCTGCTGAGCCTGCCGTCCAGGTCGATGAAGATCGCCTCGCCCGGCTCGATGTCGCGCACCAGCGAGAACCCGCAGCCGGTCAGCGCCACGGACTCCGAAGCCACCATCCATTCCGTGCCCTGCTCCGTCTCGACCGAGCCCAGGCACAGCGGCCGGATCCCGTAGGGGTCGCGGAACGCCACCATCCCGTAGTTCGCGATCTGCGCGATGACGGCATATGCGCCCTTGGCGCGGCGATGCACCGAGGACACAGCCTTGAAAATGGCGTCGTCGTCCAGCGAGCCGCCGCTGGAGGCCAGCTGCACCTCGTGGGCGAATACGTTCAGCAGCACTTCCGAATCGGAATTCGTGTTGATGTGGCGCCGATCCACGCGGAACAGCGCTTCGCGCAATTCCCGCCAATTGGTCAGGTTGCCGTTGTGCACGAAGGTGATGCCGAACGGCGCGTTCACGTAGAAAGGCTGGGCCTCGTCGACGCTGTCGCTGGAGCCGGCGGTGGGATAGCGCACCTGCCCCAGCCCGCTGTTGCCCGGCAGCGAACGCATGTTCCTGGTACGGAAGACGTCGCGCACCAGCCCATGGGCCTTGTGCATGTTGAAAAACTGATCGTGCGACGTCGAGATGCCGGCGGCGTCCTGCCCGCGATGCTGCAGCAGCA
The DNA here is from genome assembly GCF_013416525.1 of Parapusillimonas granuli. Classification (GTDB taxonomy): domain Bacteria; phylum Pseudomonadota; class Gammaproteobacteria; order Burkholderiales; family Burkholderiaceae_B; genus Parapusillimonas; species Parapusillimonas granuli. Next base: position 224,324 of record NZ_JACCEM010000007.1, on the reverse strand, counting down.
GCAGGCTGTCGTAGATCAACTGGTTCACGGGGCTGCGGCCCGCCACCCCCACTATTCCACACATTTTCTATATTCCTGTGAATATCAATACGGTAACCACGATGCAAGCGACGGCGGCAGCAGCAGCTTGATCTGCTGCACCCCCTGGATGGCGCTGCGGGAAAGCCGGGCGTCCTGCCACCAGGGTTCCTTGGGCAGATCGGTATAGCCGGCCAGCACCACCAGCAGCAGCACGAAGACCGTGCCGCGCAGCAGGCCGAACAAAGCGCCCAGCCCATGATCGGCGGGCGTCAGCCCGGTCTTGCGGATCAGGGTGGCCAGGGTGACGTTGACGAGCCCCACCAGCAGCAGCACTACGATGAAGACCAGCCCGTAGGCGGCGGCGGTGCGCAACAATGCGTTGTCGACCCAGGCGGTCAGCCAGGCCGACATCAGCGGCCCCCACCAGACGGCCGCCAGGAAGGCGACGACGTAGGCGATGAGCGAAAGGACTTCCTTGACCAGGCCGCGCAGCAGCCCGAGCAGGGCCGAGAAAGCCAGGATGGCCAGGACGAGATAGTCGAAGCTGGTCACTTAGTGGAGATGAAGCCGTTGTCGTAGCCCAGCGCCCTCAATCGCGCCTGGGCGGCCTGGGCGGCATCGCGCGTGGGGAAGGGGCCGACGCGCAGGCGGTAGGTAGGCTTGCCGCCGGACGTCGCGTTTTCCACGTAGGCGTTGGTGACCCCCGCGGAAACCAGGCGGTCGCGGCGGACTTGCGCGTCTTTGTCGCTGGTGTAGGCGGCGATCTGGAGTATGTAGTTGCCCGAACCGGAAGGCGCCGGGGCGCGTGCGGCCGGCGTGCGGCCTTCGAGCAGCGCGATCGCCACCGAGCCGTCGTCGGTGCGTTCGACCGCCGGCTTGGGCTCCCTGGGCTTGGGCTCTTCCTTCCTGGCCGGCTTGTGGTCGGCGGCGGGTTCGGGCTTGGCGGCTTGCTGGGCCGGCGTTTCGGCCGCGGGCGGCACGGCGGGCTGGGCCGTGGCCACGTCGGTGCCTGTGGAGCTTGCGGCGGGATCGGCGGCGGGCTGGGCGGGTTCGGGCGACTGGCTGATGGTGCCCGCAGCGCCCGGGTTGGCCGGCGGCGGCGCCAGGGCCATCGCGCCTTCGCCCGGCGCGACGATGGCCGGCACGACCAGGGGCCCCGCGGTCTGTTCGGCGGGTTCGTTGGAGTCGAACAGCATGGGAACGATGATGACCGCCGCCAGCACCAGCACCAGGGCGCCGATCAGGCGGCGGCGGGCCCGGCCGCGAAGTTCGTTGACCTGGGCTTCACTGGAAAGAGACGAACGCCGCCCCGACGCCGGAGCGGATTCGTTGCGAGAAAACAATCCCATGGAGCAAAAAACCTATCTGGTAAACAAGCGGCCGCCGGGCGGGCTTGTACTACGTGACCTGCCGCCCCAGATGCTGCAGTACGGGCCCGACAGTCGAAAAAGATCCGAACACGAGAATTCTATCATTCTCGGATGCCTGTTTCCGGGCCTCTGTAAACGCTTGTACCGGATTATCAAAACTCGAAACGATGACGGCGTCGGCGCTGACCGCCGGGCGCGCGGCCGGCTTGACGCCGGGCCGGCCGGCGGGCGCGTCCTGGGACGGATCGGCGATGCGCTTGACTTCGACGCTGGCCTGTTCGAGGGTTTCCTTGCCCGTCACGCCGTGGACCGCCTTGCGCACCACGGCGGCAAGGTCCGCGCCCGGAGTGCCGCGCGGCCCTTCCAGCCCGGCGCAATACCAGCGGTCCACCCGGTTGGCCAGCTTGGCGATGACGCTGCTCATGTCCTTGTCGTTGAGCATGCCCACGACCGCGTGCGTATGCGGAAAATACCCCATGTTGTCCAGGTTCTGCCCCAGCGCGGCGGCGGCATGGGGGTTGTGGGCCACGTCCAGGATGATGGTGGGCGTGCCCGGCAGTATCTGCAGGCGGCCCGGCAAGGCGACCTGCGCCAGGCCGATGCGCACCGCCTGCTGCGGCACCGCGAGCCGCGGCCGCAGCGCTTCCAGCGCGGCCAGCGCGGCGGACGCGTTGAGCAGCTGGTTGGCGCCCCGCAAGGCGGGATAGGCCAGGCCGCTGCGCCGCTGGCTGCGCCCGCCGTACGCCCATTGCTGGCGGTCGCCCGAATAGTTGAAGTCCTTCCCGAACAGCCAGAGGTCGGCGCCGATTTCCCGCGCGTACTCGATGACGGTGCCGGGCGGCATGGGGTCGGCGCAGATGGCGGGCTTGCCGGGCCGGAAGATATGGGCTTTTTCCCAGCCGATCTTCTCGCGCGTGTCGCCCAGGTAGGCCGTGTGGTCGAGGTCGACGCTGGTGATGACCGCGCAGTCGGTGTCGACCAGGTTGACGGCGTCCAGCCGGCCGCCCAGCCCCACCTCCAGCACCGCGACGTCGATGCGCTGTTCTTCGAACAGCATCAGGGCCGCCAGCGTGGTGTATTCGAAATAGCTCAGGCTGATGTCGCCCCTGGCGGCCTCGATGACCCGGAACTGGCTGACGATCCGGTCGTCGCCGGCCATCTCGCCGTTCAAGCGTATGCGTTCGTTGAAATCGATGAGGTGCGGCGAGGTGTACATGCCGACCTTGTAGCCGGCCGCGAGCAGGATGGCTTCGAGCATGGCGCAGGTGGAGCCCTTGCCGTTGGTGCCGCCGACCGTGATCTTCACGAACGGCAGCCGCAGCCCCAGCTTGCCGGCCACCTTTTTTATTCTATCCAGCCCGAGATCGATGGCGCGGTGGTGCAGGGTTTCAAGATAGCCGAGCCATTCCTGCAAACCGGAAGACTCGTTGGGTACAAGACTGGACATGATGAATGCTTCTGTGGAAAAAACGGGCGGCAGGTGCCGATATTAGCACCTGCCGCCGCGGGGACGGCGCTTGCCCGCGCCCGGGGTGCGCTTTTTACTTGCGCCTGGCGGGCGGCAGATCGGTGCAGCTGCCTTCCGCGACCTCGGCCGCCATGCCCACGGATTCCCCCAGCGTGGGGTGCGGGTGTATGGTCTTGCCGATGTCCACCGCGTCGGCGCCCATTTCGATGGCCAATGCGACCTCGCTGATCAGGTCGCCGGCATGCGTGCCGACGATGCCGCCGCCCAGCACGCGGTGGGTCTCGGCATCGAACAGCAGCTTGGTGTAGCCCTCGTCGCGCCCGTTGGCGATGGCGCGCCCCGACGCGGCCCAGGGGAACAGGCCCTTGGTGACCGCGATGCCCTCTTTCCTGGCTTCGTCTTCGGTCAGGCCGACCCAGGCGACCTCGGGATCCGTGTACGACACCGACGGGATGACGCGCGCGTCGAAGAAGCTCTTCTGCCCCGCGATCACTTCGGCGGCCACGTGGCCCTCATGCACCGCCTTGTGCGCCAGCATGGGCTGGCCGACGATGTCGCCGATGGCGAAGATGTGCGGCACGTTGGTGCGCATCTGCTTGTCGACCTCGATGAAGCCGCGGTCGGTGACGGCGACCCCCGCCTTGTCGGCGGCGATCTTCTTGCCGTTGGGCGAACGGCCCACGGCCTGCAGCACCAGGTCGTAGCGCTGCGCTTCCCGGGGCGCGTTCTTGCCCTCGAAGGTGACCCAGATGCCGTCGTCGCGGGCTTCCGCGGCCACGGTCCGGGTTTCGAGCATGACGCGGTCGAAGCGCGAGGCGTTCATTTTCTCCCAGACCTTGACCATGTCGCGGTCCGCGCCCTGCATCAGGCCCGTCAGCATCTCGACGACGTCGAGCCGGGCGCCCAGGGCGGAATACACCGTGCCCATTTCCAGGCCGATGATGCCGCCGCCGATGATGAGCATTTTCTTGGGGATGGACGCCAGCTGCAGCGCGCCGGTGGAGTCCACGATGCGGGGGTCGTCCGGCAGGAACGGCAGCTTCACCGACTGGCTGCCCGCGGCGATGATGGCGGACTTGAACTTCACGGTGGTGGTGGCGCCGTCGGCGCCGGCCACCGCGAGGTGGTGGGGGTCGACGAAGGCGCCGACCCCGTTCAGCACCTTGACCTTGCGCGCCTTGGCCATGCCGGCCAGGCCCCCGGTGAGCTTGGCCACCACGCCGTCCTTGTAGGCGCGCACGCCGTCCAGGTCGATTTTCGGCTCGCCGAAGCTGATGCCGTGCGCAGACAGCGAGCGGGCTTCTTCGAGCACCGCCACGGTATGCAGCAGCGCCTTGGACGGTATGCAGCCCACGTTCAGGCATACGCCGCCCAGCGTGCCATAGCGCTCGACGAGCGCCACGGACAAGCCCAGGTCGGCGGCGCGGAAGGCGGCCGAGTAGCCGCCCGGGCCGGCGCCCAGCACCAGGACGTCGAACTCGGCGTCGGACGGACCGGCATAGGCGGCCGCCGCGGGAGCGGCCGCGGCCTGTGCCGGCGCGGCGCGTTCCGCGGCGGGCGCGGATTGCGGCTTTTCGGCGGCGGCTTGCGCCGGCTTCGCGCCCGGCTGGTCCGCGCCCTGCGCGGCCTCGATGCGGACGATGGCCGTGCCTTCGGCGACCTTGTCGCCCACCTTGACCAGGACTTCCTGGACGACCCCGCCGGCGGTGGCCGGGATCTCCATGGAGGCCTTGTCGGACTCGACGGTGATGAGGCTTTGCTCCGCCTGGACGGTGTCGCCCTTCGCCACCAGGACTTCGATGACCTCGACCTCCTTAAAGTCGCCGATGTCGGGCACTTTCAGTTCAGTTGCGCTCATATGGGCTCCTAGAGGGCGATGCGACGGAAGTCGGCGAGCAAGGCGCCCAGATAGGCGTTGAACCGCGCGGCGGCCGCGCCGTCGATGACCCGGTGGTCATAGGACAGCGACAGCGGCAGCATGAGGCGCGGGACGAATTTCTTGCCGTTCCAGACCGGCGCATGCGTGGAACGCGATACGCCCAGGATGGCGACCTCGGGAGCGTTGATGATGGGCGTGAAGTCGGTGCCGCCTATGCCCCCCAGCGAGGAGATGGAGAAGCAGCCGCCCTGCATCTGGCTGGGCGACAGCTTGCCGTCCCGCGCGAGCTTGGCGAGTTCCGCGGTTTCCTTGGCGAGCTCGAAAATGCCTTTCTTGTCGGCATCGCGGATGACGGGCACGACCAGGCCGTTGGGCGTGTCGGCCGCGAAGCCGATATGGTAGTAGTGCTTGTAGACCAGGTTGTCGCCGTCGAGCGATGCGTTGAATTCCGGATACTTCTTCAGCGCGGCCACGACCGCCTTGATGAGGAACGCCAGCATCGTGACCTTGATGCCGGACTTCTCGTTCTCTTTGTTCAGCGCCTGGCGCAGCGCTTCGAGCTCGGTGATGTCGGCCTGGTCGTTGTTGGTGACGTGCGGAATCATCACCCAGTTGCGATGCAGGTTCGCGCCGGAGATCTTCTTGATGCGCGACAGCGGCTTGGCTTCGACCTCGCCGAACTTGGCGAAATCGACCTTGGGCCAGGCCAGGACGTTCAGCCCGCCGCCCTCGGCCGTCATGGTGGCGGCCGGGCCGGGGCCCGCCGCCAGGGCCTGCTTCACGAACTGGCGCACATCGTCCTGGGTGATCCGGTTCTTGGCGCCCGAGCCGCGCACCGACGCCAGGTTGACGCCCAGTTCGCGGGCGAACTTGCGCACCGACGGGGATGCATGCGGCAGGTTCCGCAGGGGTACGTCGGTTTCCGCAAAGGCCTCGGTGGGGGAATGCCGCTCGGGCGGCGTCGAGGCCAGCGGCGCGCCGCCGGACGACGGCGCGGCTTCCGGCGGCTCTGAGGCGGCGGCCACGGCCGGCGCGGCGGCGGGTTCGGCGCGCTGCGCGGGCTCGGCGGCGGCCGGTTTCGCCTGGGCCGGCTCGGCCTTGGCGGGGGCCGCGCCGGTGCTGCGCAGTTCGATGATGTCGGAACCCTGGTTCACCTTGTCGCCCAGCTTGACCTTGACGGCCGTGACGACGCCCGCATGGGAGGACGGGACCTCCATGGAGGCCTTGTCGGATTCCACCGTGATCAGGCTTTGCTCGGCCGCGACCGTGTCGCCGACCGCGACCATGATTTCGATGACCTCGACGTCGGTCGCGCCGCCGATGTCGGGCACCGTGACCGTGACCGGCTTGCCGCCGGATTCGGGCCGCGTGTCGGCTTCGGCCGGTTCGGCCGCGGCGGGCGGAACCGCGGGCGCGGCGGCCTGCCGGGCGGGCGGCTGCGCGGCTTGCGGCTTGGCCGCGCCGGCCTCCTTGGCGTCGGCGGCTTCGAGCTGGACGATGACCGAGCCCTGCTTGACCTTGTCGCCGACCTTCACCATGACCGACTTGACCACGCCCGCATGCGACGAGGGGATCTCCATGGAGGCCTTGTCGGACTCCACCGTGATCAGGCTTTGCTCGGCCGCGACCGTATCGCCCGGCGCCACCAGGACCTCGATGACCTCGACCTCGCTGAAGTCGCCGATGTCCGGTACTTTTACTTCGATCGTATTGCTCATATCAGCGCCCCTCCTTACGCGTGATGCGGGTTGGCTTTATTTACGTTGATGCCATACTTCTTGATGGCTTCCGACAGCTTGGACACCGGCAGCTTGCCTTCGTCGGCCAGGCCGCGCAAGGCGGACAGCACCACGAAATGGCGGTCGATCTCGAAATGCTCGCGCAGCTTGTAGCGGAAATCGGAGCGGCCGTAGCCGTCGGTGCCCAGCACGTAATACCCGCGGCCCTTGGGGATGAACGGGCGGATCTGGTCGCCGTAGGCCTTCACGTAGTCGGTGGACACCACGATGGGGCCGCTGGTGTCCTGCAGCTGCTTGGTCACGTACGGCACCATGGGGTTCTTGGATTCCGGGTTCAGCAGGTTGTGGCGGTCGCAATCCAGGCCTTCGCGGCGCAGCTCGGTGAAGCTGGTGACGCTCCAGGCGTCCGACGCGATGCCCCAGTCTTGCTGCAGCAGTTCCTGCGCGGCCAGCACTTCGCGCAAGATGGTGCCCGAGCCCATGAGCTGCACGCGCGGCTGCTTGGCATCGCCCACCGACTTGAACTTGTACATGCCCCGGATGATGCCCTCTTCGTCGCCGGGCTTGAGGCCGGGCTGGGCGTAGTTCTCGTTCATGACGGTGAGGTAATAGAACACGTCTTCCTGGTTTTCCACCATGCGGCGCAGGCCGTCCTGCATGATGACCGCCAGCTCGTGCGCGAAGGTGGGGTCGTAGGACACGCAATTGGGGATGACCGACGACAGGATGTGGCTGTGCCCGTCTTCGTGCTGCAGGCCCTCGCCGTTGAGCGTCGTGCGCCCGGCGGTGCCGCCCAGCAGGAAGCCGCGCGCCTGCATGTCGCCCGCCGCCCAGGCCAGGTCGCCCACGCGCTGGAACCCGAACATCGAGTAGTAGATGAAGAACGGGATCATGATGCGGTTGTTCGTGGAGTACGACGTGGACGCCGCGATCCAGGAACTGAAGGCGCCGGCTTCGTTGATGCCTTCCTGCAGCAGCTGGCCGTTTTCGGTTTCCCGGTAGTACATCACCTGGTCCTTGTCGACCGGCACGTATTTCTGGCCCTCGGGCGAATAGATGCCGATCTGGCGGAACAGGCCTTCCATGCCGAACGTGCGGGACTCGTCGGACAGGATGGGCACCACGCGCGGGCCCAGCTGCTTGTCGCGCAGCAGCTGGTTCAGGAAGCGGACGAAAGCCTGGGTGGTGGAGATTTCGCGGCCCTCGGCGGTGGGGTCGAGTATGGCCTTGAAGACGTCCAGGCCCGGCACCTTGAGATGCTCGTCGGCCTTGCGGCGGCGCGCCGGCAGGTAGCCGCCCAGCGCCTTGCGGCGCTCGTGCAGGTAGACCATTTCGGGCGAGTCGTCGGCCGGCTTGAAGTAAGGCAGCTGTTCGAGCTTGTCGTCGGGAACGGGGATGTTGAAGCGGTCGCGGAATTCGCGCACCGACGCCATGTCGAGCTTTTTCTGCTGGTGGGTCGGGTTCTTGGCCTGGCCGATATGGCCCATGCCGTAGCCCTTGATGGTCTTGGCCAGTATCACCGTGGGCTGGCCGGTGTGCTCGGACGCCGCCTTGAAGGCCGCATAGACCTTGTAGGGGTCGTGGCCGCCGCGGTTCAGGCGCCAGATGTCTTCGTCGCTCATGCGGCTGACCATTTCCAGCAGCTTGGGGTGCTTGCCGAAGAAGTTCTCGCGCACGAACTTTCCGTCATGCGCCTTGTATGCCTGGTATTCGCCGTCGACGGATTCTTCCATGATGCGGCGCAGGATGCCTTCCTTGTCGCGCGCCAGCAGCGGATCCCAGTAGCCGCCCCAGATCAGCTTGATGACGTTCCAGCCGCTGCCGCGGAAATCGCCTTCGAGTTCCTGGATGATCTTGCCGTTGCCGCGCACCGGGCCGTCCAGCCGCTGCAGGTTGCAGTTGATGACGAAGATGAGGTTGTCGAGCTTTTCGCGCGAAGCCAGGCTGATGGCGCCCAGGGATTCGGGTTCGTCCATTTCGCCGTCGCCGCAGAACACCCAGACCTTGCGCTTGCTGGTGTCGGCGATGCCGCGCGCATGCAGGTACTTGAGGAAGCGCGCCTGATAGATGGCCATGAGCGGGCCCAGGCCCATGGACACGGTCGGGAACTGCCAGAAGTCCGGCATGAGCTTGGGGTGCGGGTACGACGACAAGCCCTTGCCGTCGACTTCCTGCCGGAAGTTGTCCAGCTGCTCCGCCGTGAGGCGGCCTTCCAGGTAGGCCCGGCCGTAGATGCCGGGCGAGGAATGGCCCTGGAAGTAGACCAGGTCGCCGCCGTGGTCTTCGGCCTCGGCGTGCCAGAAATGGTTCTGGCCGCAGCCTATCATGGTGGCGAGCGAGGCGAACGACGCGATGTGGCCGCCCAGGTCGCCGCCGTCGTGCGGATGATGGCTGTTGGCCTTGACGACCATGGCCATGGCGTTCCAGCGCACGTATGAGCGGATGCGCTCTTCGAGTACGATATTGCCGGGATGCGGCGGCTCCAGGCCCGGCGGTATGGTGTTGACGTAAGCGGTATTGGGCGAGAACGGAATGTGGGCCCCCGAGCGGCGGGCCAGGTCTATCAGGCGTTCGAGCAGGAAGTGCGCGCGTTCGGGCCCCTCGCGATCGAGCACGGCTTCTAGCGCGTCTAGCCATTCCTGTGTTTCAAGGGCGTCGTCGTCGGTGACATTAGCCGTGTTGCTGACTTGATCAAGAGAGGACATTCGCTGTCTCCTGGTTAGAGGTGGAATCCGGACACCGCCGCAAGCCCCGCCCGCGGCTTTGCCATGCCAGGCGCCAGGTCGTGGCGCGGCCGCCCCTGTCTTTATTTATAAGGGACGTGTCATACAAACCAGCCCATTCTAGGAAAGACTGGAGATATGTTCAAGCAAAATTTCATTTTATGATATGAGTTTTTATAATGTGAAAAATCCTGGCGGGCGTTAGCGACTAAAATGCTCTACGCATCGCGTTATGCAACCTTCGACACCCATGGCGAGCCATTCAAAAAAATCCCTGATCCCCACGACGTTCTACGACCAGGCGAACCACCCGCGGCGCGGCTTCTATTGGCTGACGCCCGTGATCGTGCTCATTCTTTATATTTGCGTGATGGGCGTGTTCATCTGGTTGCAGCAGCTGCACAACGACAGCGTCATGTTCGTGACCATAGACCAGGAAACCCGGCAGCAGCGGCTGATGATGGTCATCGTGGCGCTGTCCTGCGTGATCATCCTGAGCCTGCTGGCGCTGTGGCGCTACACGCGCTTCCGCACGCGCGCCGAAGCTGCGCTCATCGCCGAAACCGGTTTCCGCCGCGCCATGGAAAACTCCATGTCCACCGGCATGCGCGTCTTCGACATGCACGGCCGCATCGCCTACGTGAACCCCGCCTTCTGTCGCATGATAGGCTGGAACGAGGCCGACCTGATCGGCCGCACCACGCCCTTCCCCTACTGGCTGCCCGGCCGCCATGCCCAGCACCAGGAGACCCTGGACTTGCTGCTGTCGGGGCGCACGCCCAGCAGCGGCCTGGAAGTCGAGGCGCAGCGCCGCGACGGGTCCCGCTTCACGGCCCGCATGTACGTCTCGCCGCTGCGCGACCCCAATGGCGAGCAGATCGGCTGGATGACCTCCATGACCGACATCACCGAGCCCAAGCGCATCCGCGAAGCCCTGACCGCCGCGCACGAGCGCTTCATGACGGTGCTCGAAGGCCTGGACGACGCCATCTCGGTGGTGGCCGACACCTCCGAAGGCCTGGAACTGCTGTTCGCCAACCGCACGTATCGCCGCTTCTTCGGCGCCCAGTCCAACGGCCACGGCGAGCTCATGGGCGGCCGGCTCGGGCGCTTCACGGATGAAACGGTCGAGATCTTCTCGGAATCCGCGCAGCGCTGGTTCGAGGTCCACCACCGCACCCTGGCCTGGACCGACGGGCGCCGCGTGCGCCTGCAGGTCGCGCGCGACATCACCGAGCGGCGCACCCACGAAGAGGCCTCGCGCGTGCAGCAGGAGAAAATCCAGCTCACCAGCCGCCTGACGACCATGGGCGAAATGGCCTCGTCGCTGGCCCACGAACTGAACCAGCCGCTCACCGCCATCGCCAACTACAGCATGGGCGCGGTGGCGATGCTCAAGGCGGGCAACCCGAATCCCGAGCGGCTGCTGGAGGCCCTGGAAAAATCCGCCATGCAGGCCGAACGGGCCGGCAAGATCATCAGCCGCATCCGCGAATTCGTGAAGCGCAGCGAACCGCGCCGGCAGCCCGTGCCGATCAAGCGCATCGTCGACAACGCGGTGGGCTTTGCGGAAATCGACGCCCACAAGCGCCAGGTCGAGATCGCGCTGGACGTCCCGGACTCGATCCCCGACGTCCTGGCGGACCCGATCCTCATCGAGCAGGTGCTGCTGAACCTGCTCAAGAACGGCATAGAGGCCATGGAGAAAAGCGAGGACCGCACGCTCAAGCTGCTCATCTCCGACCAGTCTCCCCTCATCGAGATCGCGGTGATCGACCGCGGCCATGGCCTGCGCGACCCCGAGCGCCTGTTCGAACCGTTTTACAGCACCAAATCCGAAGGCCTGGGCATGGGGCTGAATATTTGCCGTACTATTATCGAGTCTCATCATGGACGGCTATGGGCCGACCCCAACCCGGAAGGGGGCACGATTTTCCGTTTCACTTTGCCGCGCGCTACGCCACAAGCGCCTAGCTCGACAGAAGACAATCAGGAGTTGCATGCATGACTACACCCCAAGCGCCGCAAACGATATTCATCGTCGATGACGACGAAGCCGTCCGTGATTCATTGCGCTGGCTGCTCGAAGCCAATGGCTACCGCGTCCGCAGCTTCAGCGGTGCAGAAGAATTCCTCCATGCCTACGAACCCGACCAGGTGGGCGTGCTCATCGCCGACGTCCGCATGCCCGGCATGAGCGGCCTGGAGCTCCAGGAAGCCCTGATCGCCCGCAAGGCGCCCCTGCCCATCGTCTTCATCACCGGCCACGGCGACGTCCCCATGGCCGTGGCCACCATGAAGAAAGGCGCGGTCGACTTCCTGGAAAAACCCTTCAATGAAACGGATTTGCGCAATATCGTCGCCCGCATGCTCGAACAGGCGAACGAGCGGGTCAGCCAGGCGCAGGCCCAGAAGAACCACGAGGCCATCCTGAGCCGCCTCACCGCGCGCGAGCAGCAGGTGCTCGAGCGCATCGTCGCCGGCCGGCTGAACAAGCAGATCGCCGGGGACCTCAACATCAGCATCAAGACCGTCGAAGCGCATCGCGCCAACATCATGGAAAAACTCGAAGTCACCACCGTGGCCGATCTCATGAAGATCGCCCTCACCAAAGCAGAAGGTGCCGCATGACCGCACGCCTCATCGACGGCAAGGCGCTGTCGGACCAGATCAAGGCCGACGTCGCGGAACGCGTCCGCGCGCTGAAGCAGCGCGGCGTCACGCCCGGGCTGGCCGTGGTGCTCGTCGGCGACGACCCCGCCTCCCACGTCTACGTGCGCAACAAGGCCGCCGCATGCGAGAAGGCCGGGCTGTATTCCCAGGTGATACGCCTGCCCGCCGACATCCCCGAAGACCAGCTGCTGGACATCGTGCGCGGCCTGAACGGCGATCCGGACATCCACGGCATACTCGTACAGCTGCCCTTGCCCGCCCACCTGAACGCCGGCAAGGTCATTGAAACCATCGCCGCGGAAAAGGACGTCGACGGCTTCCACGTCAGCAATGCCGGCCTGCTCATGACCGGCCGGCCGCTGTTCCGCCCCTGCACGCCCTACGGCGTCATGAAAATGCTCGAATCCGAGAACGTCTCGCTCTGGGGTGCGGAAGCCGTCGTGGTCGGCGCCAGCAACATCGTCGGCAAGCCCATGGCCATGCTGATGCTCGCGGCCGGCGCCACGGTCACCCTGTGCAATTCCAAGACGCGCGATCTGGCCGCCCAGACGCGCCGCGCCGACGTCCTGGTGGTGGCTACCGGCAAGCCCGGCATGGTCACCGGCGACATGATCAAGCCCGGCGCCGTCGTCATCGACGTCGGCATCAATCGCAGCGCGTCCGGCAAGCTGGTGGGCGACGTCGATTTCGAATCCGCCCGCAAAGTGGCCGGGGCGATCACGCCCGTGCCCGGCGGCGTCGGCCCCATGACCATCGCCATGCTGCTCGTCAACACCCTGGAAGCCGCGGAGCGCAGCGCCGTTCCCGCCACCATCGACTGATCCGCAATGACACAGAATCCGCTACTGGCGCCGATCGGCGCGCTGATCGACTATTCGTCCATTTCCCCGTCGCACATCGAACCCGCGATCAAGGCCCTCATCCAGGAAGCGCGCGCGGCGGTGGAGCGCGCGGCCGATCCGGCCCTGCCCGCCACCTGGGCAGACATCGTCGAGCCGCTAGACGACGCCGGCGAGCGGCTGTGGCGCAGCTGGTCGGTCGCGGGGCACTTGAACGCGGTGGTCAACACGCCGGAACTGCGGGCCGCGTACAACCAATGCCTGCCGCTGGTCACGGAATTCTCCACCTGGTCGGGCCTGCACACCGGCCTGTACGCGCAGTACAAGCGCTTGCGCGCTTCGGACGCCTTCCAGGGCCTGACGGCCGCGCGCCGGCGCATCATCGAGCTCGCCCTGCGTGATTTCCGGCTCAGCGGCGTCGAGCTTCAAGGCGCCGACCGCGAACGCTATGCCGAAATCTCCGACCAGCAGGCGCAGGCGGCCCAGAAGTTCTCCGAGAACGTCCTAGATTCGGTGGACGGATGGTCGCTGTACGTGGACGCTGCATCCAGGCTGGACGGCCTGCCTCCCGACGTCGTCGAGGCCGCCCGGGCCGCCGCGCAAGGCGAAGGCCGGGAAGGCTGGAAGCTGGTGCTCAAGATGCCCTGCTATCTTCCCGTGATGCAATACGCCCGGGACCGCTCCCTGCGGCAGGAAATGTATCGCGCCTATGCAACCATCGCCTCCGAGCACGGCGACCCGCGCCTGGACAACTCGCCGCTCATCGAACGGCTTCTGGCCCTGCGCGCCGAAGAGGCCGCCCTGCTGGGCTATGCCAGCTACGCGGAGCTGCGGCTCGAAACACGCATGGCCGACGACGCCGGCCAGGTGCTGGACTTCCTGCGGGAGCTGGCCCGCAAGGCCAAGCCCCATGCCTTGCGCGACCTGGACGAATTGCGCGAGTTCGCGCGCGAGCGGCTGAACCTGCCCGAGCTGGAACCCTGGGACATCGCCTTCGCCTCGGAACGCCTGCGCGAAGAACGCTACGACTATTCCGAAGACGAGGTCAAACAGTACTTCACCGAACCGCAGGTGCTGCGAGGCCTGTTCCGGGTAATGGAAAAGCTGTTCGGCATCGGCCTGCGCGCCTGCGACGCGCCGACCTGGCATCCGGATGCCAAGGCCTATGAAGTGCTGTCCGGCTCGGGCGAGCCCCTGGGCATACTGTATCTGGATCTATACGCCCGCCAGGGCAAGCAGGGCGGCGCCTGGGTGGACGGCGAGCGCAACCGGCGCAAGCGGCATGGCGCCGTCCATGCGCCGGTGGTCTACCTGACCTGCAACTTCTCGAAAGGCCAGAACGGCAAGCCGGCGCTGCTGACCCACGACGACGTGATCACTTTGTTCCATGAAAGCGGCCATGCCCTGCATGCCTTGCTGTCCGAGGTCGACGACCTGGGCGCGGCGGCATTCGCCAGCGTCGAATGGGACGCCATCGAACTGCCGTCCCAGTTCATGGAGAATTTCTGCTGGGAATGGGGCGTCGTCACCTCGCTCACCGCCCACGTGGAACATGGCGGCGCCCTGCCGCGTGCGCTCTACGACAAGCTGCGGGCCGCGAAGAATTTCCAGAGCGGCATGCAGATGCTGCGCCAGATCGAATTCTCGCTGTTCGACATGGACATCCACCATCAAGCGCATGGCTTGTCGATCCAGCAGGTGCTGGACACCCTGGACGAAGTCCGCAAGGAAGTCGCGGTGCTGTTCCCTCCGTCATGGCACCGTTTCCCGCATAATTTTTCGCATCTGTTCGCGGGCGGCTACGGCGCGGGCTATTACAGCTACAAGTGGGCGGAAGTCCTGTCGGCGGACGCCTACGCCGCCTTCGAGGAAAGCGCTACGGCGCCCGGCGCGGCGGCGCTCGGCGCCTCCAGCGACACGCTGGATCCGGCCACCGGCCGGCGCTTCCTGAAAGAGATCCTCGCCGTCGGCGGGTCCCGCCCCGCCGGCGAGTCGTTCGCGGCGTTTCGCGGCCGGCCGCCCAGCATAGACGCCCTGCTGCGCCACAGCGGCCTGGCGTCCGCCGAGGCCGAACGCTAGGAGTCCGGCAACGCCGAAGGCTCTTGGGCCTATAATGGCCCAAGAGTTTTTTTCCGCAATTCGCTTTGTTCGCCGGTTCCATGTCTACACTGTTTCGCGCCGTCGCGGCCCTGGTGGCCGCCATGCTGTTCGTCTTCGCCCCACCCTCTTACGCCGAAAGCGCGCTGCACAATGTGCGCGGCTTCCTGCCCGATCTCCGTTTCACGCTGGTCGGCCCCGGCGCGAAGACCTTCACCCAGGACGATTTCAAGGGCAAGACCGTCTTGATGTTCTTCGGCTATGCCAGCTGCCCCGACATCTGTCCCACGACGATGGCGCAGCTGTCGCAGGTGATGGAAACGCTGGGCGAGGAGGCGGCGAAGGTGCGCATACTGTTCGTCAGCGTGGATCCGCACCGGGACACGCCGGAGATTCTGCAGGCTTATGTCGAGGCGTTCGACAGCCATGCCATCGGCCTGACGGGCACGGAGAAGCAGGTGGCCGATGTGGCGCGGCGCTACCGGGTGGCGTATCAGATAGAAAAGCCCAGCAAGGATGATCCCGGCAACTATGAAGTGGCGCACAGCCGTGGGGTGTATGTGTTCGACGGGCAGGGGCGCGCCCGGCTGTTGGCGGCCGATACGGAATCGGTGGAAGTGCTGAGCGAGGGTGTGAAGCGCTTGCTGGCGCAGGGCTGACCAGCGCATGAGGGCGGCGGGCGATCATGCGCCGGCTGTGGGTAGCGAGCAAAAATAATTCAAAACACTTCCAAATATTACAAAATACAGTATACTCGTGGGTTTGCGAGGTCTTGAACCGGCATCGGCCGCCTCGCGCCATCTGAACTCTCAGGATACCCATGAGCTCATTGAATGTCATCCGCCTGCCGCTGATCTCCGCCCTGGCCCTTGCACTTGCCGCGTGCGACGGCTCCGGCGGGTCCGGAACCCCGATACCCGACGTCGCCTGCGCCGAGACCGGCCCCTATGCCTGCCGGACCGGCACGACTGAACCGCTGTACACCTTCCAGTGGGCGCTGAATTACAAGGACAGCTATTTCCAGGACTACCCGTCGGTGTTCGGCGGCGGCCTGGATCTGAACGTGGAACCCGTGCACCGCCAGGGCATAAAAGGCCAGGGCGTGCGCGTGATGGTGGTCGACACGGGGACGGACCTGCACACCGAGGACCTGGCGCCCAATGCGGACCCGAGCCTGTCCTGGAATCTGGTCACCGACATGCCGGATCCCTATCCTACGCAGTCCGCGATAGATGATGGAAGCGCTCATGGCACAGCCGTGGCCGGCATCATCGCGGCGGCGCAAAACGGCAAGGGCGTGATGGGCATCGCGCCCTTGGCCAAGGTCGGCGGCGTCAACTTCCTCGAAAACCCGAGCGTGGGAGCTTGGGCGGCGTCGATGGGTGGCGCGACATGGTCCAGCGGAGCCGACATATTCAATGCGTCGCTGGGGCTGGTCACTGCTTTCGCTCTTCCTTACGATTCCGACGAAGACACCTACACCCCGGTCGTGCGTGCCATGAAAAAGCTGCGTGACGGCAAGGGCGCGGTCTTTCTCAAAGCGGCCGGCAACGACTTCGACAGCCGGCTATGCGGCCACGACTTCGGCTACTACGATTGCAGCAACCCTGCCAACGATCCGATGGGGCCGCGTGAGCCCAACGCGATCACCGTGGCCGCCATCAATGCCTTTGGCGAGGCCAGCAGCTACAGCAGTGCCGGGTCGGTCATCTGGGTCAGCGGCATGGGCGGGGAATTTGGCGAGAGCGGCACATACGGCGAGGTCGGTACCCGCGACTATAGCGGCCCGACCATCTTCAGCACCGACCTGCGCGGCTGCGCTGTGGGCTTCAGTTCCAAGACCGCCCATACGCCCTTCCTGCGCGGCGAATCCCATCACAACGGCATCCCCGACAACCGGGATTGCGACTACGCGTATATGAACGGAACCTCGGCGGCCACGCCGACCGTCGCAGGAGTGGTGGCACTGGTGCTCAGCGCCAACCCGGATCTGGGCTGGCGGGACGTGCGCGACATCCTGCGCATGTCCGCCCGCAAGGTCGATGCGGGCTATGTGTCGGCTTCGCCCCACCGGTTGGGGCTGTTTCCCTACGGGGCGCGCATGGATCTGGCCACCAACAAGTTGAGCACCCATCCGGGCGGCAAGGACGACATCCGGCCCGGCTCCACCGCCGTCCCGATCGACCTTGGCTGGCAAAAGAACGGCGCCGGCCACGAGCATTCGAACTGGTACGGCTTTGGCGTGCCCGACGCGGCCCGGGCCGTTGAGCTGGCCCGGGAATACAAGCGCGATCCACGGTTGAGCCGCTTGCAGGACGTCCAGATTCCGGAGTTCGAGACGGTGGGAGCCTGGTATCAGGGTGACGGCTATGCGGAGGGGCTTGAGGAACAAGACGTAACGAGCGCACAGTCGATGGCGTTTCCGTATCAGCGCGTCACGCTGCTGGGCACCCTGCAGTCGCCGGCGCAGGTCGTGGATTCGTTCCAGGTCCGCCTGAGCGGTACAGACGTCTGCCTAGGCGCTTTGGGCATTGCGGTGCGCTCGCCAGCGGGCACGGTATCGCTGTTGAAGCTGCCCAATGATGCTTTCCGTTCGAAAGAGGTCGTGGACTTCAATGATTACGCCTTGAACAGCGTGGCGTTCTACGGCGAAGAGGCGCAAGGGGAATGGCAGATTTACCTGATGGCGGCCAATCCCGACTTGCCCTTGGAGTTCGCCGTCAAGCAGCCCGATGGAAGCTATATGCCCGGGTTTTCGCAATCATGCTTTGGCGCAAAATCCCGCCCGACGGAATACTTCTTGGAAACGGAAGCCCGTATCATTGCGCAATAGCGCCGTCTGAAATCAAAAAGGATACAGCATGAAATGGAAGAACAGTTGGGTGAGCGGCCTCGCACTCGCGATGCTGGCCTTGGGCGCCCAAGCGGCCGAGCCTCTGATGCCGGGCCAGAGGCTGCCCGCCGATCAGATTGCCGCCTACGGTGAGCTGCCGGTCTATGCCGTCGGCAAGCAGCGCTACCGCCTGTTGCCCCAAGCGGGGGCCGATGGCGCAAGCCTGTTGCTCGACGCCCAGGGCACCGTGCTCGGCAGCAAGAATGGGGTTCTGATCACAGGGGCGTCGGAAGCCGAGATCCGTGCAAGCACCGGGCCCGGCCCCGCGCCGGTATCGATCCAGTACTTCCAGGCCACCGGCATCGCGCTCGTGCGCTATGCGGACTTTCCCACGGCGGTGGCCGCGCTGGAGCCGCTGCGGCAGCGCCTGCCCAGCGCCTCGGTGCGCCTGGCCATCAGCCACGGGAAGCCGCAGGCACATTAGCGGCAAGCGCAAGGCGAGGCCGATCAAGCGTTGTTGACGGCCTGCTCCCCCTCGCTGACACGCTCGAGCTCCGCGGCCTTGAGCTCCATCGCCGCATGCCGCAATGCAGTGCGCAGCCCCTCTTCCACCACCGGATGGTAGAAGGGCATCGCCAGCATTTCGGGAACGGTCAGTTTCTTCTGCACCGCCCAGGCCAGCAAATGCGCGACATGCTCCATTGCCGGCCCCGCCATTTCCGCGCCCAGCAGCCGGCCGTCGGCATGGCTGGCGTATACCCGCAGCCTGCCCCGATTCTTCAGCATGATGCGGGAACGCCCCTGCGACTTGAAATCGACTTCGCCGATCGCCACCCCGTGCTGCGGAAGATCCCGGAACCGCAAACCCACCGCGGCGACCTGGGGATCGGAGAACACCACCGCCATGGGCGCGCGGCGCTTGCCCGGCCGGACGTCCGGATAGGCGGCCGCATTGCCGCCCGCGATGTGGCCGTCGTCGGCCGCTTCGTGCAACAGCGGCGCCATGCCATTGACGTCGCCGGCGATGAAAATGGGCAGGCCGGCCAATTGCAGGGTTTCACGGTCGTAAACCGGCATCCCCCCGGCGTCCAGCTTCGCCCCGGCCTTGCCCAGATCCAGATCCAGATTGGGCGCGCGCCCCGTAGCGAGCAGCACGTAGTCGAAACGTTCCGTGCGCTCCGGCCGGCCGTCTTCCACATGGCGGACCTCGACCTCGTCGCCGATACGCCGCAGGCCCAGCACGGTGCTGTTCAATTGCAGGCTCAGCTCGGCTTGCAGGGCCGCCCGCAGGCTGTCGCGGACCACCGGGTCGCTGAGCCCCGCCAGGCCGTCGCCGCGGCCGATGATGCGGGTGCGGACGCCCAGGCGGGACAAGGCCTGGCCCAGTTCGAGGCCGATGACGCCGGTGCCGACGACCAGCACGCTGCGCGGCAAGTCGTCCCAGGCGAAGACGTCGTCATTGACGATGGCCCGGTCGCCGATGGCCTCGTATTCCTTGGGCACCACGGGCGACGAGCCGGTGGCGATCACCGTGCGCCCGGCGTGGACCACGGTGTGGTCGTCCACCTGGAGTTCCGTGCTGGACAGGAATTTCGCATGGCCGCGGACCTTGTCGGCATCCGGGATCTGGTCCACGCTTTCCAGCACGAAACCCACGAAGCGGTCCCGTTCGCGCTTGACCCGGGCCATGATCGCGCGGCCGTCGATGCGTATGGCGCCGTCGATGCGCACCCCGAAATCCGCCGCGGCCGCCGCCCCGTGCGCGGCTTCGGCCGAGGCGATCAAGAGCTTGGACGGCATGCAGCCGACCCGGGCGCAGGTGGTGCCGTAGGGGCCGCCTTCGATCAGCACGGCCTCGAGCCCCGCCGACTTCACGGCGCGGTAGGCGGTCAGCCCGGCGGTTCCCGCGCCGATGACGGCGACGTCGGTCTCGATGCGTTTCATGCGGGCTCCCTCTTGCGGAACGAGCGTCAGTTGCCTGTCCACTCGGTGACGAACTGGCGGTAATCCGGCCTTTCGGGCGGAACCGCGGACTGTATGGGCGTGCCGATGGCGACGAAGCCCATGAAGCGGTAATCCAGGGCGTCGAAGCCCAGGGCCTCGGGCACCATGTCCACGTAGGTGCCCAGGCCGGTGCTCCAGAAGGCGCCATAGCCCAGCATGTGCGCGGCATTGAGCATATTGCAGACCGCCGCGCCGGTGGCGAGCATGCGCTCGTGCTCGGGAATCTTGGTGTTGGCGTGATCCAGGCGGCAGGCCACGGCGATCAGCAAGGGGACCTTGTCGAGCCAGCGCCGCGTGGTGTTTTCTTTCTCGGGCGTGAGCGGCGCGCCGGATTCCTTGATGGTGGAGATCGCCAGGTCGGCGAAGCGCGCGACGGCGTCGCCGCGGATCAGGGCGAAGCGCCAGGGGCGCAGCCGGCCGTGGTCGGGGGCGGACATGGCCGCCTGCAGGATCCGGCCCAGCTCTTCGTCGGACGGGCCGGGCTGCTGGACGAACTTGACCGAATGGCGTGTATGAAGGTAATCGATGGGTGTTGCGAGAGACATCTTCATCCTTTCCTGAGCAATGCTTTCATGTCGCGGACGGCTTTTTCCCAGCCGTCGAATACGGCGCGCGCCACGATCGCGTGGCCGATATTGAGCTCGGCGATGCCGGGGATGGCGCAGACCGCCTGGACGTTTTCGTAGTGCAGGCCGTGGCCGGCGTTGACCCGCATGCCCGCGCCGATGCCGGCCGCCACGCCGCTGCGCAGGCGGGCCAGCTCGAATTCGGCGGCCGCGGCGTCGCGCGCGTCGGCGTAGGCGCCGGTATGGAGCTCGATGACCGTGGCGCCCGCGCGCCGGGCGGCGTCGATCTGGTCGGCCTCGGGATCGATGAACAGGGAAACGCGGATGCCGGCGTCATGCAGCCGGGACACCGCCTGCCGCACCGATTCGAAGTGGCCGATGACGTCCAGGCCGCCTTCGGTGGTGAGTTCGCTGCGCTTTTCCGGCACCAGGCAGACGTCTTGCGGGCGCACCTTGCAGGCGATGCCGAGCATTTCGGGCGTGATGGCGCATTCCAGGTTCATGCGCGTGCGCAGCACGGGGCGGATCGCGGCCACGTCGGCGTCCTGGATGTGGCGGCGGTCTTCGCGCAGGTGCAGGGTGATGAGGTCGGCGCCGGCATCTTCTGCGCGAAGGGCGGCTTGAACCGGGTCTGGATAAGAGGTGAAACGCTGTTGCCGCAACGTAGCGACGTGGTCGATATTTACACCCAGTTCAATCATTTGGCGGGCACCCTTTCTTACGAACGATCACGGTAAAGGGCTATTATCCCTTTTTATCCGGGTTGTGTCCCGGCGGCGGACTCCTGCAGCCACCCGCCGCCCAGCGCCTTGTATAGCTCCACCCGATTCAGCAGGGAATCCATGCCGGTCTGCAGGAAGGTGCGCTGCGTGTTGTACAGGTCGACCTGGGCGCTCTGCACCTGCAGGAAGCTGTCCAGGCCGGTCTCGTAGCGCAGGTTGGCCAGCCGCAGGCTTTCGGCGGCCGACGCCTCCAGGGCGCGCAGGGCGTCCAGCTGGCCGCTGTAGGTGGCTTCGCCGGCCAGGGCGTCCGCCACTTCCCTGAACGCGACCTGGATCGCCTGCTCGTATTGCGCGACGGCGATGTTCTTGCGCGCTTCGGCCAGGGCCAGGTTGCCGCTGACCCCGCCGGCGAAGATGGGCACCTGCACCTGCGGCGAGAACTGCCAGAACTCCTGCCCCGAGCCGAACAGGCCGCCCAGCTGCGGGCTGGCGAAGCCCAGCAGGCCGGTGATGGATATCCGGGGAAAGAAGGCGGCCCGCGCCGCGCCGATGTTCGCGTTGGCGCCGCGCAGCGCGTTTTCCGCGCCCATGATGTCCGGACGGCGCTGCAGCAGGTCGGACGGCAGGCCGACCGGAATGGCGGCCAGGACCTGGTCGCGCCCGAAGACGGCGGCCTCGGGCAGGTTGTCGGGTATGGGCGTGCCGAGCAGCAGCTGCAAGGCGTTGCGCGCCTGGGATTGCGCCCGCTGGATGCCGGCCAGGTCCGCCCGGACCGTCTCCATCTGCCCGCGCGCCTGATTCAGGTCGAGCGCCGACGCCATGCCTTCATCGTAGCGCGCCTGCACGAGCTTGAAGGTCTGTTCCCGCGCCTTCAAGGTACTTTGCATGAGCCCGTCGAGCTGCTGCGCGGTGCGCAGGCGGAAATAGGCCTCGGCGACCTGGGCGACCAGGTTGATGTGCAGGGTGCGCCTGGCCTGCGCGGTTGCCAGGTACTGCTGGTTGGCGGCCTCGCTGAGATTGCGCAGGCGGCCGAAGAAGTCGAGCTCGAACGCCGTCATGCCGAGCCCGGCCTGGTAATAATGGGTGACGCTGGGCGAGTCGGGCCCGCCCGCGCGGAGATTCGCGGGGTTGCGCGTATGCTGGGTGTTGGCGCCCGCCCCGATCGTGGGGAATTGGTCGCTTTGCACGATGCCGTACTGCGCGCGCGCCTCCTGGACCCTGCCGACGGCGATGCGCATGTCGCGGTTGTTGTCCAGCGCGATGCGGATCAGCTCCTTCAGCCGCGGGTCACGGAAGAATTCCGACCAGCCCAGGTCGGAGCTGTACCGCACCTGCGGCGACACGGCGCTTGCGCTGCGCTCGCCGGTGTTGGCCACCGCGTCGGCGTCGGGGTACTGCCCCGGAACGGGCGCCGCCGGCCGATGGTAGTCGGGCGCCAGCGAGCAGCCCGTCAGCAGCGCGGCGGCCAGGGCCGGCAGGGCCGCCTTCAGATGAAATCCATGCGTCATTTTTGATCCTCGGTCGTGCCGGCGGCGGGCGCGGGTTCGGTGTGCGCGGCATGTGCGCCCAGCAGTTTGGGGCGGGTCTTGAAGATGCTCAGGACCACCACGAAGAACGTGGGAACGAACAGCACGGCCAGCGGCGTCGCCGCAAGCATACCACCCAACACCCCGAGGCCGACCGCGTTCTGGCTGGCCGCGCCCGCGCCGGTGGCGACCGCCAGCGGCAGCACGCCCAGGATGAAGGCGAAGGACGTCATCAGGATGGGGCGGAAGCGCAGGCGCGCGGCCTCGACCGTTGCATCGTAGAGGGAACCGCCCCTGGCATAGGTGTCCTTGGCGAACTCGACGATCAGGATCGCGTTCTTGGCCGACAGGCCGATCACCGTGACCATGCCCACCTGGAAATAGACGTCGCTGGACATGCCCAGCCCGGACACCATCAGGACCGCGCCCAGCATGCCCAGGGGCACCGCCAGCATGACGGAAAGCGGTATGGCCCAGCTCTCGTACAGCGCGGACAGCACCAGGAACACCACCAGGACCGCCAGGCCGAGCAATATCGCCGTCTGCCCGCCCGCCTGCAATTCCTGGTAGGACAGGCCGGTCCATTCAAAGGCGAAGCCTTCGGGCAGCTCGCCCACCAGGCGTTCCATTTCCGCCATCGCGTCGCCCGTGGAATACCCCGGCCCGGCGGAGCCGCCGATGCGGATCGATTCATAGCTGTTATAGCGCACCACCTGGACCGGCCCGCGCTTCCATTCGTAGCTGACGAAGGAGGACAGCGGCACCATTTCGCCCTGGCTGTTGCGCGCGTTGAGCTTGAGGATGTCGTCCGGGTTCATGCGGTGCGCGTCCTCCGCCTGCACCCAGACATTCTGCACCCAGCCCTGGTTGGTGAACTTGCCCACGTACGATGAGCCCATCGCCGTGGAGATCAGTTGCGCGGCTTCGGTGAAGTCCACCCCCAGCGCCGCCGCCTTGTCGCGGTCGAGCGTGATGCTGAGCTGCGAGCCCGGCCCCAGGCCGGTGATGCGGGTGCCCGACAATATGGGGCTTTGCGCCGCTTTCTGCAGCAGCTGGTCCGTCGCGGCCATCAGGGCGTCGTGCCCGCGCCCGCCGCGGTCTTCCAGGCGCATGTCGAAGCCGGAGGCGTTGCCGAGCGACGAGATCGCGGGCGGCACCACCGAGAACACCATGGCGTCCGGCAGGCCGAACAGCAGGTTCTGCACGGCCTTGCCCGCGACCGCCATGGCGGAATCGCCCGGCCCCTTGCGCTCGGAGAAGTCCTTGAGCGGCACGAAGGCGATGGCCGAGTTCAGGCCGTTGCCGTTGAAGCTGAAGCCCTGCACCGCAATGATGTTCTGGGTCTGCGGCTGCTGCTTGAAGTAGTGCTCGACCTTCTCGATGATTTCGATGGTGCGGTTGGCCGTGGCGTCCGAAGGAAGCTCGATGTTGGCCACGATGTAGCCCTGGTCTTCTTCCGGCAGGAAGGAAGTGGGCAGGCGCATGTAGAGCCAGCCCAGCGCCACGACCAGGATCAGATAGACGAACATCATGCGCCCGCCGCGCCGCAGGCTGCGGCCCACCCAGGACTCATAGCGCTTGGTCGTGCGCTCGAAGCTGCGGTTGAACCACCCGAAAAAGCCCTTCTTGCTTTCGTGGTGGCCTTTCGGGATGGCCTTGAGTATGGTCGCGCACAGCGCCGGCGTGAAGGTCAGCGCCAGGAAGGCCGAGAACATGATGGAAACCGCCATCGCCACCGAAAACTGGCGGTAGATGACCCCGACCGAGCCGGTCATGAAGGCCAGCGGCAGGAACACCGTGGTCAGCACCAGGGTGATGCCGACGATGGCCCCGCTGATCTGCGGCATGGCCTTGCGGGTGGCCTCTTTGGGCGGCAGCCCTTCTTCCACCATGATGCGCTCGACGTTCTCGACCACCACGATGGCGTCGTCCACGAGAATGCCGATGGCGAGCACCATGGCGAACATCGTCAGCACGTTGATCGACAGGCCCAGCGCCAGCATGACGGCGAAGGTGCCGAGCAGCGCGACCGGGACCACCAGCGCCGGAATCAGCGTATAGCGGACGTTCTGGAGGAACAGGAACATCACGACGAAGACCAGGGCCATGGCCTCGAACAGCGTGTGGACCACCTGCTCGATCGAGATCTCGACGTAGGGCGAGGTGTCGTACGGAATGGCGTACTGGATGTTGTCCGGAAAATACGCGGACAGTTCCTCCAGCTTGTCTTTCACGCCCTTCGCGGTGGACAGCGCATTGGCGCTGGGCGTGAGCGAGATCGCGAAGGCGGCCGTCGGCTTGCCGTTCAGCCGCGCGCCGAACTGGTAGTTGTCGGACCCGACTTCGACCCGGGCGACGTCCGACAGCTTGACCGTCGAGCCGTCCAGGTTGGAACGCAGGATGATGTTCTCGAACTCCTGCACGCTGGACAGCTGCCCGTTCACGGTGATGGGCGCCGCCACGCGCTGGTCCGCCGGATTGGGGGGCGAGCCCATGATGCCGCCCGAGATCAGCACGTTCTGCCGGCTGATGGCGTTGTTGACTTCGGCCATGCTCATGTTGAAGCCCACGAGCTTGTCCGGGTCGACCCAGATGCGCATGGCGCGCTGGGAGGCGAAGAGCTGGAATTTCCCGACGCCGGGCACGCGCGACACCGGGTTCTGGATGTTGCGGGTGATGTAGTCGGCCAGTGCGGATTCGCTGACGCTGCCGTCCGTCGACGACACCGTCACCACCATGAGGAAGCCGGTATTGGACTGCGAAACTTTCAGGCCCTGCTGCACGACGGCGGCCGGCAGGCTGGAGGTGATGTTCGAGATGCGGTTCTGCACGTCGACCTGCGCCATGTCCGGGTCGGTGCCCGGCGCGAAGGTGGCGGTGATCTGGGCCTGGCCGTAGGAGTCGCTGACGGACTCGTAATAAAGCAGCCCCTTGGCGCCGTTGAGCTCGTTCTCGATCACGCTGGCCACCGAACTGGCGACGTCTTGCGTGGAAGCGCCGGGATAGGACGCGTTGATGTTGATGGTGGGCGGCGCGACCTCGGGATACTGGGAGACCGGCATGTTGGGAATGGCCAGGAGCCCCGCCAGGGTGATCGTCAGAGCAACCACCCAGGCAAAAATAGGTCGTTCAATGAAAAACTGTGGCATGTGCGCTCACTTGTCCTATGCATGAGTGAGGCGAGCCGGGCCCGCCTCGTTGGGCTGTCGTCAACCTTGGGCCGGCGCGGGCTGGGCGGCGGCTTTCTGTTCGCCGTTCCAGGGCATGGCCTGTACCGGCGCGCCGGGACGGATCTTCTGGAAGCCCTCGACGACCACGACGTCACCGGGGTTGAGGCCCTTGTAGATGATGGACTTGCCTTTGCTTTCGGGGCCCACGCGCACCGCCACGGGGGTGACCTTGCCGTCCTTGACCAGCATGAGGCTGCTGAGTCCGTCGGCCGTGCGCTGGATGGCCTGCGGCGGAACCAGCAGCGCCTTTTCATCCATGCCCTGCTGCAGGCGGACGCGGACATACATGCCCGGCAAAAGGATCTGGTCGGGATTCTTGAATTGGGCGCGCAGGCTGACCTGGCCCGTCGACGGGTCGACGCTGACGCCCGAGAAAAGCAGCTTGCCGTCCTGCGGATACACGCTGCCGTCTTCCAGGACGACGCGCGCCAGGGCGTCGCCGTCGTTCGAGCGCGTCAGCACGCCCGCGTCCATGGCCTTGCGCAGCTGCGCCAGCTGGGTGGTGGAACGGGTGATGTCGACGTAGACCTGGTCGAGCTGCTGGACCGAGGCCATCAAGGTGGAGGACGTTGCGCTGACGAGCGCGCCCTCGGTCACGATGGACTTGCCGATGCGGCCGGAAATCGGCGACACGACCTTGGTGTAGCCCAGGTCGATTTCCGCCGACTGCAGCGCGGCCTGCGCCGCCGCCACATTGGCTTCGGCCTGCAGCGCGCGCGCGACCGCGTTGTCGTATTCCTGGCGGCTGACGGCGTTGGACTTCACCAGCTTGCTGTTGCGCTGCGCGAACAGCCGGGCGCTGCGGACATCGGCCTCGGCCACTTTCAGCTGCGCGGCCGCCTGGTTGCGCCGCGCCTCGTAGGGCGCGGGGTCGATGGTGAACAGCAGCTGTCCTTCTTTGACGTCGCTGCCCTGCTCGAAATGGATGCCGGTGACGATGCCGGTGACGCGCGCACGGATTTCGGCGTCTTTGATCGCTTCGACCCGGCCGGGCAATTCAACGAAGATTTCAGTGGGAGTAGGCTGGACTGTGATGACGCTGACGGGGACTTTCATGTCGCCGCCCATGCCCTTTTGTTGTGGTTTGTCACTGCATGAAACTAAAAACAACAAGGAACTTAACACGACGGCTTTGAACAGCTGCCTCTTGGGCAGGCCGGGATAAGACATGGGGATAACTCCTGACGCCAGGCGCGCTTCGGTGGAGCGCGGGTGGCTGGTCTATTCTGTTTGTTCGGCGAAGGGAAAGTATAAAGGCAATTCGCCATTTGTAAGAACCGCATTTTAATTGAAATTCATTACGGTAGTCGGCGGATGCCGAGAATTCCGGCCTGTCCGGGGGCACGGGACTTGCTAAGAGAGGCGGGCCGAGCCAGGCTCGTTTACTCATGACGGAAGGAGAATTCCATGAATATCATCCAGTATTCCAAGGCGTTGACCCTGATCGCCGCCACCGCCGCGCTGACGGCCTGCGGAGGCTACCAGAAGCAGCCGGATACGGCGCAATACACCGACGATTCGTCGATCAACACCAATGTACAGGCGGCGGTCGCCGGGGTGCCCGGGGTGGAGGCGAACACCATGTCGGTGAATACGAACGGTGGGATGGTGAAGCTCACCGGGACGGTGGAGAACAAGCTCGCCGCGCAGAACGCGATCCAGGCGGCGCGCCAGGTCGCGGGTGTCAAGCAGGTGGATTTCGACCTGAAGGTCCGGGAGCCTTGAATCGCCGCGCCGCCGCCGGTCTCCCAAGCCGGCCCGCCGGAAGCCCGGCGGGCGCTCCCGCGCCTTCCCGGCCTCGGGCGGGCCTCATGGCGGAAATGACGGAGCGACGGCCGCGCTCGGCGGCGTCATCCGCTCGATCGGACCTGCTCCACGTTCGGCGTCACCAAGGGATCGAAATCGCGCCACTTCCCGTCTTCCCAGCGCCCCTGCGCCCTTTCCACCTCCACTCCGCCCTTGCTGCGCAGTATGTCCGCCACGGCCTGCTGCTGCTCGGCCGACGTATGCACCGCCAGCATCACCCCGGACGCCCTGCCCTGGTTGACCTTCGCGTCCCGCGCGTCGCGCAGGCTGCGCCGCGGCCGCTTCTTGCCGAGGAAAAAGACCGCGCCGATCAATGACCCGACATAGGCGCCCACGCCCGCCGCCGCGATGATGGGCAGCATGGAGCCGGTAAACCCCAGCGCCAGGCCTCCGCCCACGATCGCCCCGAAGAGCCCGATCGCGGCCGCGGCCCCGATGGCGCCCAGCGGGGCGCCGGCGGAATCCGGGTCATGCGCCCTGTCGCCGCCCAAGGGATAGCGGTCGTGGCTGCCGGGTGGATTCACGAAGAAGGTATGCAAGGCGTCTTCCATGATTCCGATCTCTTTGAGCGCCCGGGCGGCGCCCTCGGCTTCATCGAAGGTCTGGAAACGCGCGGCTACGATCAGCGACATGGTCGATCTCCTGTTGAATTCGGCCACTGTGCAGCAATCCCCATGCCGCGGACCGCGGGGCGCGCGGGCCCGTGCCGCCTCTAAGGTTCCTCCTGGCCCGCCAGCCGGCCGTCCCGCGGCTTCTTGATCTTGGCTTCGGCGCCCAGGTACCAGGCGCCGGCGATCAGGAGCGGCCCCAGGTAGTACACTGCCCGATACACCAGGATGGAGCCGAGCACTTCGGGCCGCGAGAACGAAGCCGAAGCCACCATCGCGATGAAAACGGATTCCAGCACGCCTATTCCCCCGGGGATGTGCAGCAAGGCGCCGGCGATCGCGCTCACCAGCAGGGCGCCCAGCACCAGTCCGTAGGGCGCGCGCTGCTGCATCAGCACATAGATCACCGCGGCGATGAGCATCCAGTTGACCATAGCGATGCCCATCTGGACCGCCGCCAGCCCGATGTTGGGCAGTTCGATCTCATGGCCGTGGACCTGCCATGAGCGCTTGGTGGAATACGCGCACAGCAGCAGATAGGCCAGCGCCGCGGCCACCATGGCGGCGCCGATGAATTGCAGCGTATGGTCGCCGAGCGACCAGCCGAAAGGCAGCGTGAACTGGCCGGAGACGAACACCAGGCCGGCAAGCAGGACATAGCCCAGCCAGTTGGTCGCCAGGCTCATCGCCATGACGCGCATCACCACGCCGACCGGCAGCCCCTGCTTGCTGTACAGGCGCACCCGCAATCCCACGCCGCCCACCGGCGCGCCCATGTTCATGGTGAAGGCATAGCTGATGAAGCCCACCATCATCGCCCGCCACCAGGCCAGTTCGTGCCCGGTATACCATTTGCCGAGCAGGTCGAAGCAGCTGTAGACGAGATAGCTGGCCAGGGCGATCAGGGCGGCCAGCATGACGGTCCGCCCCGACAGCTGGCGGATCGCGGCCGCCACGTCGTTCCAGGCCACCTGCGTGACCGCGATGCTCAGCAGGACCAGCACCAGGACCAGGAACAGCGCGCCCGCGGCCTTGCGGATCACGCTCCAATGCCGTCGCGCCCAATGCAGCAGCCCTCCCGCTCCGCTTGCGCTCATGGCTTCCCCTCGACGGTCTCGTCGCCCGGCGCGTGCACGGACTTCAGTTCGGCCTCGCGCTGGGGCAGCCGCCCCGCCCAGGCCGGAAAGCGCCGCAGGAAGTGAAAGACGAACACTCCCACGAACACCCGCTGAATCTTGCGCCGCGGGCGCGGCTGGCGCGCCATCGGCCGGCAATGCTCCGCGATCAGGGTTTCCAGGCGTTTCTGCAGCAGCGCGCCGAACTCGCGGTCGTAGATCATCACGTTGGCCTCCAGGTTGAGCGCCAGGCTGAGCGGATCGAGATTGCTGGAGCCGACCGTGGACCAGACGCCGTCCACCGCCGCCACCTTTCCATGCAGCGGGCGTTCGCAATACTCGTGGATCTCCACGCCTCCGGACAGGAGGTAGTCGTACAGCATGGTCGCGACGAACCTGGCGGCGGGCATGTCGGGCTCGCCCTGCAGGATCAGGCGCACGCGCACGCCGCGCTTGGCGGCGTTGCGCAAATCGCGCAGGAAGCGGTAGCCTGGGAAGAAATAGGCATTGGCCAGCACGATGTCGTGGCGCGCCGCCCGCAAGCCCATCCGGTAATACAATTCGATGTCGTTCTTGTGCCGGTCGTTGTCGCGCACGATCAAGGCCGCCCGGGAATCCCCTTCGGCATGGTTTTCCCCGCGCCGCCGCCAGCGCGGCATGCGCCAGGAGAACGGCGCGCGCACCGGCGCCAGCGTCTCGGCCTCGAAGCGGGCGATCTCGTCCACCAAGGGTCCGCGAATGGAAATCGCGTAGTCCTGCTTGGCCCCCGGGCCGAAATCGGCCAGGTGGTCGGCGCTGAAGTTGATGCCGCCGACGAAGGCCAGCTCGCCGTCGATCACCACGATCTTGCGATGCATCCGGCGGAACAGATTGGTGCGCACCCCGAACCGCCGCGGCCGCGGGTCATAGACATGGAACCGTATGCCCACCGAGGTCATGGCTTCGATGAAGGCCGGTTCCAGGTCCGCCGAACCATAGCCGTCCACCGTCACGTCCACGCTCACCCCTCGCTTGCCGGCATCGATGAGCGCTTCCTGCAAGGCATTGCCGACCTTGTCCTGGAACAGGATGAAGGTTTCGAGCACCACGCTGCGCCGGGCCTTGCGGATGGCGTCGAATACCGCCGGAAAGAAAGCCTCGCCGTTCTCCAGCAGTTCCAGCTGGTTGCCCGAGGTCCACTTCACCGTCATAGCTCGATCTCCACCGCCAGGGGAGCATGGTCGGACAGATGGCTCCAGGGCCGCTGCGACAAGGCGACCGGCTCGTAGGCGCGCACATTCCGCAAGTAGATGCGGTCCAGGCGCAGCAGCGGAAAGCGGGCGGGAAAGGTGCGGGCGACTTGTCCGTGGCGCGATTTGAAGGCCTCCACCATGCCGCTGCAGCGGGACAGCGCCTTCTGGCTGCGCATGCGCCAGTCGTTGAAATCGCCCGCGATGACCAAGGGCGCGTCGGCGGGGATTTCGTTCTCGATCAGGCGGCAAAGATAGGCCATCTGATAGGCCCGATGGCGTTCGCGCAGGCCCAGGTGCACGCATATGGCGTGGATCTCCGCGCCTCCCGGGGGCTGCAGCACGCAATGCAGCAGGCCGCGCTTTTCGTGGCGCCCGACGGATATGTCCAGATTGTCATAGCGCGTGATGGGGAACTTGGACAGGAGGGCGTTGCCATGGTGCCCATGGGGGTAGACCGCGTTTCTGCCGTAGGCGAAATCGCTCCAGATGGTGTCGGCGAGGAATTCGTATTGGGTGGTGGTGGGCCAATGGGCCAGTTGGCTGGCGTGTCGGTGGTGGGCGCCCAGGACCTCTTGCAGGAAGACGATGTCGGCCTGTGTCTGGCGTATGGCGTCGCGCAGTTCGTGCAGGATGAAGCGGCGATTGAAGACCGTAAAGCCCTTGTGGGTGTTTACGGTCAGGACCTTGAGGGTCAGCGATGCATTGTTGTTGGTCATGGCACCTGCGGAAGTCGTGCTCGCGACGACGCAGCAAGTATCATGCCGCGGGGCCCTGGCGGCTTCCGGGGCCCCGCCGGCCTTTCGGCGTTGGCGGGCCTCAGGGCATGGCGGGCCGCTTCAGGACCATCAGCTCAGAAGCAACCCGTCATCGGCGAGCTTCTCGCCGCGCACCCGCTCGAACATCCTGAGCAGGTCGGGCACGTCCAGCCCCTGGCGCTCGGGCCCCGACACATCCAGCACGACATTGCCCTGGTGCAGCATCACCGTGCGCTCGCCGACATCCAGCGCCTGGCGCATGCTGTGGGTCACCATCATGGTGGTCAGCTTGCTTTCCGACACGATGCGGGTGGTGAGCTCCAGCACGAATTCCGCCGTGCGCGGATCCAGCGCGGCGGTGTGCTCGTCCAGCAGCAGGATGCGCGACGGACGCATCGAGGCCATCAACAGGCTCACGGCCTGGCGCTGGCCTCCGGACAGCAGCCCGATGCGGTCGGTGAGGCGGTTCTCCAGCCCCAGCCCCAGCGTGGCCAGGCGGTCGCGGAACTCATTGCGCATGGACGCGCGCACCGCCCTGCCCAGGCCGCGGCGCTCGCCGCGGCAGGACGCCAGCGCCATGTTCTCTTCGATGGTGAGGTCTTCGCAGGTGCCGGCCATGGGATCCTGGAAGACCCGGGCCACCTGCCGCGCCCTTTCCCAGACGGGCTGGCGGGTGACGTCCTGGTTGTCGATGGCGATGCTGCCGGAATCGATGGGGATGTCGCCCGACACCGCATTGAGGAAGGTGGATTTCCCGGCCCCGTTGGAGCCGATGACGGTCACGAATTGCCCGGTGGGGATTTCCAGCGACAGCCCCCGCAGGGCGCGGGTCTCGATGGGCGTGCCCGCGTTGAAGGTGATGTGGATGTTCTTCGCGCTCAGCATGGCGTCAGCCCCCCTTCTTGCCGCGCAGGCGCTGCTTGAGCAGCGGTATGACCAGCGCGAAGGTGACCAGCAGCGCCGTGACCAGATTCAGGTCTTGCGCCTTCAGGCCCACGAAATCGGCGTTCAGCGCCAGCGCGATGAAAAAGCGGTACAGGACCGCCCCGACGATGACGGCCAGGGTGATGACGACCATCTTGCGCGACGGCATGATGCTTTCCCCGACGATGACGGCGGCCAGGCCGATGACGATGGTGCCTATGCCCATGGAGATGTCCGCTCCGCCCTGCGACTGCGCGAACAGCGCGCCCGCCAGGGCGCACAGCGCGTTCGAGATGCCCATGCCCACCAGGACGCGATTGCCGGTGGCCACCCCCTGCGCCCGCGCCATGCGGGGATTGGACCCCGTCGCGCGCATGGCCAGGCCCGCCTGCGTCGCGAAATACCAGTCCAGGACGAACTTGATGACGATCACCAGGACCAGCAGGATGAGCGGCCGCATGATGTAGTCGGTGACCCCTTCGGGCTGCAGCATGGTGAAGACCGTGGGCTCGGAGATGAGCGGCACGTTGGGCCGGCCCATGATGCGCAGATTGATGGAATACAGCGCGATCATCATCAGGATGCTGGCCAGCAAGTCCATAATCTTGAGCTTCACGTTCAGCCAGCCGGTGATCATGCCCGCCACGGCGCCCGCCAGGCTGGCGATGAGGGTGGACGTGAAGGGGTCCATGCCCAGCGAAATCAGCGTGGCCGCCGTGGCGCCGCCCAAGGGGAAGCTGCCGTCGACCGTCAGGTCCGGAAACCGGAGCAGACGGAAGGAAATGAGCACGCCCAAGGCGACCAGACCGAAGATCAGGCCGATTTCGAGTGCGCCCCACAGTGAGTAGATAGACATGTTCGGGCTAGAGAAGACAAAAACGAACAGGCGGGGTGTTCGGCACAACCCGCCTGTTCAACGGACCTGAAATTTTATATGCCGAGGCCGATTTTATTCCACGACCTGGGTCGCCGACTTGACGAAGGCGTCGGACAGCGTCACCCCCTGCTTCTTGGCCGCGCCCGGGTTGACGAAGAGTTCGAGCTTGTCGCTGGTCTCGGAGGCCATTTCGCCCGGCTTCTGGCCCTTCAGGATCTTGATGACCATCTTGCCCGTCTGCACGCCCAGGTCGTAGTAATTGACCCCCAGGGCGGCGATGGCGCCGCGCTTGACGCTGTCGGTATCCGAGGCGATGAGCGGAATCTTGGCATCGACGCCCACCTTGACCAGCGATTCGTAGGCGGAAACGACGTTGTTGTCGGTATTGGTGTAGATGACGTCCACCTTGCCGACCAGGCTGCGCGCGGCGGCGCCGACGTCGACGGTGCGGGCCGCGGTGGCCTCCACCAGCGACATGCCCGCCTTGGCGAGCAGTTCACGCATCTGCTTGACCACCACGACGGAATTGGCTTCGCCCGGGTTGTAGACCATGCCGACGCGCTTGGCGTCGGGCACGACCTTCTTGATGAGATCGACCTGCTTTTCCAGCGCCAGCGCGTCGGAGACGCCGGCGACGTTGGTGCCGGACGGCGCCATGGACTGGACCAGCTGCGCCGCGACGGGATCGGTGACCGCCGAATAGACGACCGGTATGGACTTGGTGGCCGCTACGACGGCCTGCGCCGACGGCGTGGCGATGGCGACGATGACGTCGGGCTTGTCGCCGACGAACTTGCGCGCGATCTGCGCGGCGATGGCCGTATTGCCCTGCGCGGTCTGGAACTGCCATTTCAGGCCCTTGGCCTCGGTATAGCCGGCCTTGTTCAGCGTGTCTTTCACGCCGTCCTTGATGGAGTCCAGCGCGGGGTGCTCGACGATGGACGTGACGGCCACCGATTGGGCGAATACCGATGAATGCGCCAGTGCACCCATGACCGCCATAGCGCCCAAAGCCAGTTTTGCCGACTTGCTAAACCTCATGTGTAACTCCTTGCTTAGGATCTTGGAATGAAACGGCGCGCCCGCAAACGCGCCCGGATGGGCGTAAGTCTAACGCGTTCGCCCACGCAATGGCCCAAGGGAAATCCCTGGCAATCGCGACGCGCCGGGCGCGCGCTACACGGCCAGCGAGCCGCGCCAGCCCTGGCCCGCCAGCAGCGCCTTCGCCCAGCGGCGCGCGGGCAAGCCGTATTCCGCTTCGACGAGCTCGGCGCGTTCGAGCAGCTGCCCGGCCGTGATGTCCAGGACCGGCCCCTTGAAGGCCAGGACGATGCGGTTTCCGGCATCGATTTCGGGCAGCTCCAGCACCCTGCCGTCGAAGGCCGCGCGGATGTTGTCCAGGTTGCGCGGGAAGCTGGCGTGGTCGCCGAACAGGTTGACGGTCATGACGCCGGCGTCCGCCAGCGCCCGATGGCATCCTTCATAGAAGGCCACGGTGTCGCGGACCGGGCCTTGCGCCGATGCGTCGTAGAGATCGACCATCAAGGCCATGTACCGGCCGAAATTGCCCGGCTCCTGCACCCACAGGGCCGCGTCGCAGTGATCGATGACGGAGCGCGGCGTCTCGGGCAGCCGGAAGTAGGCCCGGCATATGGCCGTGACGGCGGGATTCCATTCGGCCGTGCGCACGGACGCGGAGGTGTATTTCAGGGTGTAGCGCAGCAGCGATCCGGCGCCCAGGCCCAATATGCCCACGTGGTCGCGCCGGGAAGGCTCAAGAAAAAGCAGCCATGCCATCATTTGCTGCGTATAGGCCAGGACCAGTTCGGCCGGCCTGGAAACGCGCATCGCGCCCTGCACCCATTCGGTGCCGAAATGCAGGTAGCGCACCCCGCCCTCCTCGGAAAGCGTCGGTTCGTCGTCCAGCCATGGTTCCGCTTCAGTCATTGCGTGATCCGCCGTATCGGGTGGGACAAGATGAAAAGTGAATGGTAACGCGCTATCATGGCGGCGAAAAAAAACGGCGGGGGCCGGCCCCCGCCGTGTGCGATGCCGCCCGGGCGCAAGCTGCTTATTCTTGGTCTTCCTGCTTCTGGGCGGGCTTTTCGGTAGTTTCTTTGCGCTCGTCCGATTCATCGCGGGCCACGCTCGGCGCCACCCAATTGAGCGGCTCGATCACAAAAGGCTGCTTTTTCGCAGTCGGTTTGGTTGCCATGCTAGATCTCCTTGCAATACAAAGGCAGAGGGCGCACCCCGCGCCCTCGTACCCCTACAGGGTACTCCATCGGCATAAATAAAGCCAATCAGCTCAACTACTTACATAAATGGATTCAATGTGAAGCTAGCCACCTGGAACGTCAACTCCCTTAAAGTACGCCTGCCGCAGGTACTGGATTGGCTGGGGGACAATCCCGTCGAGGCGCTCTGCCTGCAGGAGCTCAAGCTCGCGGACGACAGCTTCCCGCTGGACGCTTTCACCGAAATCGGCTACCGGGCCAAATGGGCGGGCCAAAAGACCTACAACGGCGTCGCCGTCATCACCAAGGCCGAATGCTCCGACGTGCAGCGCAACATCCCGGACTACGAAGACCCCCAGCAGCGGCTGCTCGCCACCACCCTGGACAGCCCCGTCGGCGCGATCCGCGTCATCAGCGCCTACTGTCCCAACGGGCAGGCCGTGGGCAGCGACAAATACGAATACAAGCTCCGATGGTTCGGCGCCCTGCGGGCCTGGCTGGAACGGGAGCTGCAGCGCTATCCGCGCCTGGCCATCCTGGGCGACTACAACATCGCGCCCGCCGACGAAGACGTGCACGACCCCGCCAAATGGGAAGGCGAAGTCCTGGTCTCCGAGCCCGAGCGCAGCGCCTTCCGCGATCTGATCGGGCTCGGCCTGACCGACGCCTTCCGGATGTTCGAGCAGGAAGAAAAGACCTTCACCTGGTGGGACTATCGCCGCTATGCCTTCCGCAGGAACGCCGGCCTGCGCATCGACCATGTCCTGCTGTCCGAGGCGCTGCGCCCTTACTGCGCGGCCTGCGTCGTCGACCGCAAGCCCCGGGCGAACGAGCAGCCGTCCGACCACGCGCCCGTCATTGCGACGCTGGACTGGGCGCGCGCGCCGGCATGAAAGCCGCCACGAATCCCTCCCGGAATATATACTTTCGCGTGAGGCAGAACGCCACGCCCGCCGGCGCGGCGCCCGGCGGTTTCGGGCTTACAAATCGACACCCGCTCTGAACGGTCTGCTGTTAACGTAAGCACTCTTTCACGGAGACGACGGCAGCATGGTGTATCGATTACTGAAGCTCGGGCATCCCCGGCGCGTGGCGCATTTTCTGAAGAACCTGGCGCCGGGCGTCTTCCTGCAGGAACTCTGCGCGAAGCCGGGCGCCATCGGCGCCGTCTGTCCCAGTTCTCCCTATCTGGCGCGCCGCATGGCTGGCCAGGTGCCCGAGGGCGACGGACTGGTGGTGGAACTGGGCGGCGGCACGGGCGCGGTCACGCGCGCGTTGCTCGAACGCGGCGTTCCGCCCGACCGGCTCGTCGTCATCGAGCTCTCCGGCGGCTTCGTGCAGCGCCTGCGGGACCGCTTTCCGGATATCCGGGTGATCCACGGCAGCGCGGCGGACCTGAGCCTGCTTCTTCCCCAGGGCGAGAAAATCCGCGCCATCGTGTCCAGCCTTCCGCTGTGCTCCCTGCCGGCGCCCATCAGCCGCGCGATCCTGGACCAGTGGCGCATGCTCCTGAACGATGACGGGGTGGCCGTGCAATTCACGTACAATCTGCGCCGTCCGGGGTGGCGCGATTTCCTGCGCGCCGAGGAAATCGCCTCGACCATCGTCTGGGCCAATCTGCCTCCGGCCAATATTTCCACGTTTTCCTTCAAGACACACAAACTGGGGCCGCCCGCGCCATGAGCATCATTCCTGTCAGCCGCATCGTCGACACCTTGGAGCACGGGGTCGTGCTGGACGTGACGATGGAGGACCTGCAATTCCGGGCCTATGTCGTGGTGAGCCCGCCGGACATCAATCTGGTGGCGGATTTCGTGCCGCGCGAGCAGTTCGAGCAGGACGGCGATGTGCATGTCACGGCCATCGGCCAACCGGGTGAAGCGCGCGAGCAGGTTCAGGACATCGCCTTCAACATGAATCAGGGAGACGCCGCGATTTTTCTCTGCGGCAATCGGCAGGCCTATCTGAGCGCGCTGGAGGAACTCGGGCAGGACGAGGGGGCGGCCGAGCCTCGGCATTGAAGCTTCCGGCGCCGCCTCCGCCGGCAAAGAATTCGGTGCGCCGGCCAAGGATTTGCTATCCTTGCCACTCTCGTCGCAAACCAAACAATCCCATGTCGTCCTACTCTGGCAACATATTCATGATCGTCGCCCCCAGCGGCGCGGGTAAATCCAGCCTGGTGAACGCCCTGCTGGCCGAAGACCCGTCGCTGGTTCTGTCCATCTCGTGCACCACCCGCACGCCACGGCCCGGCGAAGAACACGACAAACACTACCGGTTCGTCACCCACGAAGCGTTCCAGGCCCTGCGCGACGACGACGCCCTGCTGGAATGGGCCGAAGTGCACGGCAACTTCTACGGCACCCCCCGCGACCGCGTCGAGCAGGCCATGAGCGAAGGCAAAGACGTCCTGCTCGAAATCGATTGGCAGGGCGCGCGGCAGGTGCGCCGCCGCCATCCCGAAGCCATCGGCATCTTCATCCTGCCGCCTTCCATCGAGGCCCTGGAAACCCGCCTGACCAAGCGCGGGCAAGACGCGCCGCATGTCATCGCCCGCCGGCTGCTGGCCGCGGGAAGCGAGATGTCGCACGTGTCAGAGTGCCAATATGTTATTATTAATCAAGAGTTTAGCACCGCGCTCATGCAGCTTGGCCAAATCGTCGCGGCAACCCGCCTGCGCTATGCCACCCAAGCCGCCCGCAACGCCGAACTCTTTTCCCAACTGGGCATCAGCAAGACTGTTGCCTGAAATCTCCTAACCCTCGGATTCATAGGTAAAAAATGGCCCGCATCACCGTCGAAGACTGCCTGGAAAAAATTCCCAACCGGTTCAATCTCACCCTGGCCGCCACCTATCGCGCCCGTGAGTTGGCGCAAGGCCACGAGCCCCGGCTGGAAACCAAAGACAAGCCCACCGTCACGGCCCTGCGTGAAATCGCCGCCGGCGTGACCGGCCTGGAAATGCTGCGCAAAGTCCCAACCTGATTTCTTGCCGGGGCAGCAATGGCGTTTTCCACTCTTCGCGGCGCATCTTCCGGGCTCTTGGCGGTGCTCAAGAAAGGCCCTCGCCTTCGCCGGCGCAAGCCTTCCAAGAACGCCGGCCCGGCGCCCGTCAATGAAGCCGGCCCCAATACCATTGCCTCGCTGGCGCCGCTGACGCAAATCGTCAGCCGCTACCTCGATCCCAAAGACGTCGAACGCATCAAAGAAGCCTATCGCTTTGCCGACCAGGCCCATCTGGGGCAGTTCCGCGCCAGCGGCGAACCCTATATCTCGCATCCCATCACGGTCACCGAGATCTGCGCCGGCTGGAAGCTCGACGCCGACTCCCTGATGGCGGCGCTGCTGCACGACGTCATCGAGGACCAAGGCGTCACCAAGCAGGAACTCGCCGAAAAATTCGGCACCGACGTCTCGGAAATCGTCGACGGCCTGTCCAAGCTGGACCGCCTGGAATTCGCGACCAAGGCCGAGCAGCAGGCGGAAAGCTTCCGCAAGATGCTGCTGGCCATGGCGCGCGACGTCCGCGTCATCCTGATCAAGCTGGCCGACCGCCTGCACAACATGCGCACCCTGGGCGCCGTCAGCCCTGAGAAGCGGCGGCGCATCGCACGCGAAACGCTGGAAATTTATACGCCCATCGCGCATCGGCTGGGCCTGAACGCCCTGTTCCGCGAATTGCAGGACCTCTGCTTCAAGGCCATCTACCCGAACCGCTACGAAGTCCTGCACAAGGCCCTCATGGCCGCGCGCGGCAACCGCCGCGAAGTGCTCAGCAAGATCTCGGACGCCGTGCGCGTCGCCCTGCCCGCCGCCGGCATCGAGGCCGAAGTCACCGGGCGGGAAAAATCCCTGTACAGCATCTACACCAAGATGACCGAGCAAAAGAAGTCGTTCTCCGACGTGCTCGACATCTACGGCTTCCGGGTCATCGTGCATACCCTGCCCGAATGCTATCTGGCGCTCGGCACCCTGCACCAGCTGTACCGCCCCGTGCCGGGCAAGTTCAAGGACTACATCGCCATTCCCAAGCTCAATGGCTACCAGTCGCTGCACACCACGCTGGTCGGTCCTTACGGCACGCCGGTCGAATTCCAGTTCCGCACCCGCGACATGGATCACGTCGCCGAAGAAGGCGTGGCCTCGCACTGGCTGTACAAAGACGACGACGTCACGCTCAACGACCTGCAGAAGCGCACCCACCAATGGCTGCAGTCGCTGCTCGACATCCAGAGCCAGACCGGCGATTCGGGCGAATTCCTGGAACACGTCAAGGTCGACCTCTTCCCCGACGCAGTCTACGTCTTCACGCCGCAGGGCAAGATTCTTTCGCTGCCGCGCGGCGCCACGCCGGTCGACTTCGCCTACAGCATCCACACCGACATCGGCAACCAGGCGGTCGCCGCCAAGATCAACGGCGAGTTCGCGCCTTTGCGCACCGAACTGAAAAGCGGCGATTCCATCGAAATCGTCACATCGCCCGCCTCGCGGCCCAGCGCGCAGTGGCTCAATTACGTGCGCACCGGGCGGGCGCGCTCTGAAATCCGCCACTACCTGCGCACGGTCAAATACGAGGAATCCGTCGCATTCGGCCAGCGCCTGCTCAATCAGGCCTTCGACGACTTGCGGCTGCCCCACCCCGCCGACGACGATCCCGAATGGGAAAAGCTCGCCAAGGGTTCCGGCGCCAGCTCGCGCGATGAAATCCTGGCCGACATCGGGCTCGGCAAGCGCTTGGCGGCGGTCGTCGCCCGGCGCTTCGCGCCGGAAAACAGCCTGGTCGCCACCACGGCCGCCGCGGTCGATGAAATCACCACGGCCGCCAACACGCCCATTCTCATCCACGGAAACGAAGGCCAGGCGGTCCAGCTCGCGCCCTGCTGCGGGCCTTTGCCGGGCGACGCCATCATCGGCGGCATCCGCCTGGGCCACGGCCTGGTGGTGCACATGGACGAATGCGCGGTCGCGCAGCGCCAGCGCGCGCGCGAACCCGAGCGCTGGATCCCGGTGGCCTGGGACATCAACACCGCGCGCCACCTGTCCACCCGGCTGGACATCACGGTGCTGAACGAACGCGGCGTGCTGGGGCGCATCGCGGCCGAAATCACCGAAGCCGATTCGAACATCATGCACCTGACCATGCAGGACGACGCTTCGGCAAGCTCGGTGCTGCACCTCACCGTTCAGGTCGACAGCCGCAAACACCTGGCGCAGGTCATCCGCGCGATCCGGCACGTGCCGCAAGTGCAGAAGATCGTGCGCATCAAAGGCTGAGCCCGGCCAGGGCCCACACGGCCAGTCCGTAGGCCAGCACGCCGCTCAAGGTCGCCCACGCGATGCTCCTCAGCGCGCGCTTGCCCAGCGCGACGCCGGCCAGGCCGCACAGTATCGGCAGCACCGCGGCGGCGGACGGCTGCGGCGCCGCCATGCCCCAGAACGAGGCGGCAAGCAATGCGACGATGGCGGACGGGCCGATGGCGTCCAGGGCGCGGCGCAGGCGCGGGTTCGGGCGGCGGCCGGCGTTCCGGTGCTGCCAGACCATGGGCAGCCAGCGCACCAGCAGGGTGCCCGCGCCGCTCAGCGCAACCACCCAGATCAGTTCGGCTTGGGTCAGCATGCTCAGGCCCTCCGCAAGGCGTAAAGCACGCCCGCCAGCATGCCCGCGACGATGGCGCCGTACGCCGGCAGCACCAGCAGGGCCAGCCCCGCCGCCACGCCGGCCGCCCACAGCACGCCGGCGCTGACCAGAGGCTTGATTTCCAGCAGCAATGCGAAAAACAGGGCGGGCAGCACGAAGCCCAGGGTCTGCATCAGGATGTCGGAATCCTTGATCCAGTCCTGGCCGAAAAAGGCGCCGGCGGCGGTGCCGCCTACCCAGGAAGCGTATGCGCCCAGCTGCAAGCCCATGTACCAGGCTTCACGGTCGCGCTCGGCCTGGCGATGCAGCGCGCTGACGGCGGTTGCGAAGACCTCGTCCGTCAGCCCCCAGGCCAGTGCCAGCGCGGGAAGACGGCGGGACTTCCCGCCCAGGCGCGGCGCCAGCGCCGGGCCGTAGAACAGATGGCGCAGGTTCATCAGGAACACGATGCCCACGACGCCGGCGATCGTGCCGCCGCCCGCCACCAGGGTCACCAGGATGAACTGGCTGGCCCCGGCATAGACCAGCACCGAGACCAGGACCGCCATGGGCGCCGAGAACCCCGCGTAGATCGCCGCCAGGCCGAAGGAAACGGCGACCGGCACATAGCCCACCGCGATGGATAGGCTGGCGGCCAGCCCTTTGAAGAATGCGGCGCTCATAGCGAGGACGTTTGCGGCGCTCGGAACGCGGCCGGCTCAGGGTTTGAAGGCATTGATGAATATCGCCGGATCGACCCGCGCGTTGTTGAGGCTGACGTTCCAGTGCAGATGCGGCCCGGTGGCCCGTCCCGTGGCCCCGACGTTGCCGATGATCTGCCCGCGCTTGATCGCCTGGCCGCGGGTCACCTGGAATTCGGACAGGTGGCAGTACATGGTGATGAAACCCTGGCCGTGATCGAGGAACACCGTCTTGCCGTTGAAGAAATAGTCCGCGACGATGGTCACCACGCCGTCGGCGGGCGCCCGGACCGGGGTGCCCGCGGGGACGGCGAAGTCCAGCCCGGAATGGGCGTTGCGCTCTTCGCCGTTGAAGAATCGCCGCAGCCCGAAAGGGCTGGACAGCCGGCCGTCCACCGGTTTGTCCAGAATGACGTTGCTGGGCCCGGTGTTGCGGAAGTTCGCGTAGGCGGCCATCTGCTCCTTGTGCTCGCGCTCGAAGCGCCGGGTCTGTTCCGGATCCGGAGTCACGTGGCTCTGGTTCTTGAGCTTGATGTGCTGCGAGGCATAGGCCTTGGCGCCCACCTGGAAGGGGATCTCGCGCCGGCCCCGCCCGTCTTCCACCACGAGGCGCTGGGCGCCCTTGGGCGTCTTGAGGTCCAGACCGACGACGGCGATCCAGTGCCCGGCGCCCTCGCGCAGCACCATGACGTCGTTGCCTTTGAAATAAGCCTTGGGCGGCGCCTCGGCGATGCCGAGCCCGACGACCGCCACGCCGCCGGGCACGGGATGATGGAGCATGCGTTCGATGTATCCCCGGGCGCCGGCGCCCAGGGGCAGCAAACACATGCCGGCCGCGAGAATAAAGCCGAATCGGGTCATGCCAGTCATACTATGGTTCCACAGCCGGAGATGATAACGTACTTGCGGCGCGCTCAGGGCGCCCCGTAGCCGCCGCCTCCCGGCGTCTCGATCACGAAAACGTCCCCGGCCTCGAGCTCCAGGCTGTCCTGCGGCCCCAGCTCCACCCGGACGCCGCCGGCGCGCTCGACATAGTTGCGGCCGACATCGCCGGGCAGCCCTCCGGCCAGCCCGAAAGGCGGGTATCGGCGGTTGTTCGACAATATCGCCGCCGTCATGGGCTGCAGGAACCGCATGCGGCGCACCCCGCCGTCGCCGCCCGGCCAGCGCCCTTTTCCGCCCGAGCCGACCCGGATCTCGTAGGACTCCAGCAGCACCGGGAACCGCAGCTCCAGGACTTCGGGATCGGTCAGCCGGGAGTTGGTCATGTGGGCCTGCACGACCGACGTGCCCGGAAAGCCGCCCGCCTCTTCGAAAGGCAGGCCGATCCGCTCCGGCCCCGCGCCGGTCCCGCCCGAGATGGTTTCATAGTACTGGTAGCGGTCGTTGCCGAAGGTGAAGTTGTTCATGGTGCCCTGGCTCGCCGCCAGCACGCCCAGGGCGCCGTACAGCGCATTGACGATGCACATGGACGTCTCGACGTTGCCGGCCACCACCGCGGCCGGCGGGTTCGGGTTGAGCATGGAGCCGGGCGGCACGATGATGTCCAGGGGCTTGAGGCAGCCGGCATTGAGCGGGATGTCGTCATCGACCAGGCTGCGGAACACGTACAGCACGGCGGCCACCGCGATCGACGCCGGCGCGTTGAAGTTGTTGTCCAGCTGCGCCGAGGTGCCGGTGAAGTCGATGGTGGCGCTGCGCGTCTGCTTGTGCACCGTGATGGCGACTTTGATCCGGGCGCCGTTGTCCAGCGGATAATCGTAGCTGCCGTCCCGCAGGCGGGTGATCACCTTGCGCACGGCCTCTTCCGCGTTGTCCTGCACGTGCCGCATGTAGGCCTGCACCACGTCCAGCCCGAATTGTTCGCACATGGCCAGCAGCTCCCGCACGCCCTTCTCGTTGGCGGCGATCTGCGCCCGCAGGTCGGCCAGGTTCTGCTCGGGATTGCGCGCCGGCCACGGCCCCGACCCCAGTATGGCCCTGGCTTCGGCTTCCCGGAACACCCCTTGCCGGACGAGCTGGAAATTCGTGAAAAGCACGCCTTCTTCGTCCACGCTGCGCGAATTGGGCGGCATGGAGCCCGGCGTCAGGCCGCCGATGTCGGCATGATGGCCGCGCGAGCCGACGAAGAACAGTATGGACTCGCCCGCGCCGTCGAAGACCGGCGTGATCACGGTCACGTCCGGCAGATGGGTGCCGCCGTGATAGGGATCGTTCACCACGTAGGCGTCGCCGGGCTGCATCGTCCCGGCGTTCTCGCGCATGACGGTCTTGATGGACTCGCTCATGGAGCCCAGATGCACCGGCATGTGCGGCGCATTGGCGATCAGATTGCCCTGGGCGTCGAACACCGCGCAGGAAAAGTCCAGGCGCTCTTTGATATTCACCGAATAGGCGGTGTTCTGCAGGCGCACGCCCATCTGCTCGGCGATCGACATGAAGAGATTGTTGAACACTTCGAGCATGATGGGGTTGACCTCCGACCCCACGCCGGCGCGGGCGCCCAGCGGCTCCACGCGCTCCAGCAGCCAATGGTCGCGTTCGTCCAGCCGCGCGCGCCAGCCCGGCTCCACCACCAGCGTCTGGTTGGGTTCGGCGACGATGGCGGGCCCGTCCAGGGCGTCGCCGGCTTGCAGGCCGGCGCGTTCGTACACGGGCGTTTCATGCCATTGCCCGCCGCTGTACATGGGGCGCCGCGCGCCGGGCCGGGGCGGGCCGCCGCGCACGGCCGCGGGCGCGCGCTGTTCGGACGGCTCGTCCGCCGCCAGGCTCGCCTCGACGGAAAGCGCTTCCACGATCAGGCGTTTTTCCGGCATGAGAAAGGAATACCGCCGGCGATAAGCCTCTTCGAACGCCGCCTGCATGGCGGCCACGTCGCCGGCCAGGTCGACGTCGAGCGCGGTGTCCGTGCCTTCGTATTTCAGATGCAGCCGCGCCGTCTCGCGCAGGACGCCGTTGTTCCCGCCGTGCCTGTCTCCCAGGCCCTCCGCCGCCTGCGCCGCCAAGACGGCGGCCAGCTCGGCCAGTTCGGGCAGCACGGCGGCTTCCAGCGGCTTCTCGACGGTTTGCTGGCGTATCTCGATCTGGTCCGCCAGCCCCATGCCGTAGGCGGACAGCACACCCGCGAGGGGATGCGAAAAAATGCGCGTCATGCCCAGGGCGTCGGCCACCATGCAGGCGTGCTGGCCGCCCGCTCCGCCGAAGACCGTCAAGGCGTAGCGCGTGACGTCGTGCCCCTGCTGCACCGATATGCGCTTGATGGCCTCGGCCATGTTGCCGACCGCGATGGACAGGAAG
Organism: Parapusillimonas granuli; assembly: GCF_013416525.1. Taxonomy (GTDB): domain Bacteria; phylum Pseudomonadota; class Gammaproteobacteria; order Burkholderiales; family Burkholderiaceae_B; genus Parapusillimonas; species Parapusillimonas granuli. Next base: position 179,465 of record NZ_JACCEM010000007.1, on the reverse strand, counting down.
CCCTCCGCCAAGGCTTCCGGCGCCATGGCGGTGCCCGTGCCGCGCGCCACGGTGCCGGCCAGCTCGCTGAACCGGCGGCGCACCGCGGCGACGTCCAGCGGCTGGTCGGCCTGCGGCCCGAATACGCTGGGAAAGAAATCGGGCTGGATCTTGCCCAGCATGACATTGCAGTCCGTGACGGCCAGCGGGCCGCCGCGCCGATAGCACGCCGGCCCGGGATTGGCGCCCGCCGAGTCGGGCCCCACGCGCAGGCGCGCGCCGTCGAAGTGCAGGATGGAGCCGCCGCCGGCGGCGACCGTATGGATGCGCATCATGGGCGCGCGCATGCGCACGCCCGCGACCCGGGTCTCGAATTCGCGTTCGAACTCGCCGGCGAAATGGGATACGTCGGTCGAAGTGCCGCCCATGTCGAAGCCGATGACTTTGTCGAAGCCGGCCCGCTGGCTGCTGCGCGCCATGCCCACGATGCCGCCCGCCGGGCCGGACAGGATCGCGTCCTTGCCCCGGAAGCGGTCGGCGTGCGCCAGGCCGCCGCTGGACTGCATGAACAGCAGCGGCACGCCGGGCAGCTCGGCGGCGACCTGGCCGACATAGCGCCGCAGTATGGGCGAAAGATAGGCGTCCACCACGGTCGTGTCGCCCCGGGAGACGAATTTGATCAGGGGGCTGACGTCGTGCGACGCGGACACCTGCGTGAAACCGAGCTCGCGGGCGAGCTCCGCCGCCATGGCCTCGTGCGCGGGATTGATCCAGGCGTGCATGAACACGATGGCCGCGGCCCGCAGCCCTTGGCCGTGGGCCCGCGCCAGGGCGGCGCGCAGGCCGTCCAGGTCCAGCGGCTCGAGCTCGCCGCCGTCGGCGCCGATGCGGCCGCCGGCCTCGATGACGCCGGCGTACAGCTGTTCCGGCAGGACGATGTGGCGGTCGAACAGCCGCGGGCGGTTCTGGTAGGCGATGCGCAGCGCGTCGCGGAAGCCGCGCGTCGTCACCAGGACGGTCGGCTCGCCCTTGCGTTCGAGCAGCGCATTGGTGGCGACCGTCGTGCCCATCTTGACGCTGCCGATGCGTTCGGCCGGCACGCGCTCGCCCGGCGCGATGCCGAGGATGCGGCGGATGCCCGCCACGGCGGCGTCGGGATACTGCTCCGGATTGTCGGAAAGCATCTTGCAGCTCTGGATGTCTCCTTCCGGGCTGCACGCCACGATGTCCGTAAAAGTGCCGCCGCGATCGATCCAGAACTGCCACTTCATGCTCGTTTACCCCTTACACCCGGAAATGCCGTGACGCGTCGTCCGGTAGCGGCGCGCGCAACGATTAAAACCCAAGACGCCGCCGCAGATCAAACGGCCCTAGGAATAACCCCTAAATTGATGCCGGCGGCAAGGAATGCGCGAGCCGGCACACTACAATCGGTCGACCACTGCATTCCCGTGCGTATTGTCAACCTAAGGATATTCCAATGAAAAAAACGTTCGCCTTGCTGACAGCCACCGGCGCTGCGGCATTCGTCCTCAATGTTCAGGCCGCCACCAAATGGGACCTGCCCAGCGCCTATCCCGCATCGAATCTCCACACCCAGACGCTCGAGCAATTCGTCAAGGACGTCAAGGAGCTGTCAGGCGGCGAACTCGACATCACGCTGCACAACAATGCCTCGCTGTACAAGGCGCCCGAAATCAAGCGCGCGGTGCAGGGCAACCAGGCCCAGATCGGCGAAATCCTGCTGACCAACTTCGCCAACGAAGACCCCATCTACGCGCTCGACGGCCTGCCCTTCCTGGCCACCGGCTACGACGCCGCCTGGAAGCTCTACCAGGCCCAGAAAGAGCCCCTAAACAAGAAGCTGGCCTCGCAGGGCATGATGGTCCTGTATTCGGTGGCCTGGCCGCCGCAAGGCATTTTCGCCAATAAGGACATCAACAAGGTCGAGGACCTGAAAGGCGTGAAATGGCGCGCCTACAGCCCCGTCACGGCCCGCATCGCCGAACTGGTCGGCGCGCAGCCGGTCACCATCCAGCAGTCGGAGCTGTCGCAAGCCATGGCCACGGGCGTGGTGGATGCGTTCATGACTTCCGGGTCCACCGGCTGGGACACCAAGACCTACGAATACATCAAGAAGTTCTACGACACGCAGGCCTGGCTGCCCAAGAACGCCGTCATCGTGAACAAGAAGGCGTTCGACCAGCTCAGCGAAAAAAGCCGGAAGGCCCTGCTGCAGGCCGGCGAAAAAGCCGAGAAAGCCGGCTGGGCCTTGTCCCGCGAGAAAACCCAGTGGTACCTGGACCAGCTCGCCAAGAACGGCATGACCATCGTCAAGCCCAGCGACGAACTCATGAAGGGCCTGGACAAGGTCGGCGAGACCATGCTTGCGGAATGGATCAAGCGGGCCGGGCCTGACGGCCAGAAGATCATCGACGACTACCGCGCCGCCAAGTAAACATGCTGCGCTCCTTCCTCGATACACTGTACCGGGTGTCGGGCGGGCTCGCGGCCGTCTTCACGGTGGGCGTGCTCGTGGCGGTGGTCCTGTCCATCGCCACCCGGCAGCTGGGCGTGCACATCGGCGGCCTGGACGCCTACGCCGGCTATTCCATGGCCGCCGCGGGCTTCCTGGCCCTGGCGCACACGTTCAAGAGCGGCGAGCACATCCGGGTCACCCTGGTGCTGTCGGCGCTGCCCGCCAAGGGCGGCCTGCGGCTGGACATCTTCGCGCTGCTGGTGGCCTGCGTCATCGCCGGCAACCTGTGCTGGTTCAGCATCAAGCTGGTGCTCGATTCCTACGCCTACAACGACATCTCCACCAGCGACGACGCCACGCCGCTCTGGATTCCGCAGCTGACCATGGCCGTCGGCACCGTCATCTTCTTCATCGCCGTCATCGACGAAACCCTGAGGCGATTCCAGGGCAAGCCCGAATCCCAGAGCGAAGAAACCCACTATGAATGAAGCACTGGTCATCACGCTGCTCGTCGTCTCCATCTTCGGTTTCCTGGCTTGCGGCGTCTGGGTCGGCCTGACCCTGGCCGGCACCGCCTGGCTGGGCATGGAACTGTTCTCCAGCCGCCCCGCCGGCGACGCCATGGCGATCACCATCTGGGGCGCGTCGTCCAGCTGGACCCTCACCGCCCTGCCGCTCTTCCTGTGGATGGGCGAAATCCTCTTCCGCTCGCGCCTGTCGCAAGACCTGTTCAAAGGCCTGGCGCCCTGGCTGGACCGCATCCCCGGCCGGCTGCTCCATACCAACGTCGTGGGCTGCGCCATATTCGCCGCGGTGTCGGGCTCGTCGGCCGCCACCTGCGCGACCATCGGGAAAATGACCATACCCGAACTCACGCGCCGCGGCTATCCGCAAGACCAGATCATCGGCACGCTGGCCGGCGCGGGCACCCTCGGGCTGCTGATCCCGCCGTCCATCATCATGATCGTCTACGGCGTGGCCGCCGACGTCTCGATCTCCAAGCTCTTCATCGCCGGCATCCTGCCCGGCATACTCCTTGCCCTGCTGTTCATGGGCTACATCGCCGTCTGGGCGCTGCTGCACCCCGACCGCATCCCGCACGCCGACGAGCGCATGAGCTTCAGCCGCAAGCTCTACCAGTCCCGCCATTTGATTCCCGTGGTCCTGCTGATCGCCGTGGTCCTGGGCACCATCTACACCGGCTTCGCCACCGCGACCGAAGCCGCCGCGGTGGGCGTGGTCGGCGCCCTGATCGTATCGGCCGCCCAGGGCTCCCTGAACTGGCCGGTGTTCAAGGAATCCCTGATGGGTGCCACGCGCCTCTATTGCATGATCGGCCTCATCCTGGCCGGCGCGCAATTCCTGACGTTGTCCATGGGCTACATCGGCCTGCCCCGCGCCCTGGCCGAATGGATCACGTCGCTGGGCCTGTCGCAGTTCGGGCTGATCATGGCCCTGATGGTGTTCTTCATCATCCTGGGCTGCTTCCTCGACGGCATCTCCATCGTGGTCCTCACCATGGGCGTGCTGCTGCCCACCGTCAACGCGGCCGGCATCGACCTGATATGGTTCGGCATTTTCCTGGTGTTCACCATCGAAATGGCCCAGATCACCCCGCCCGTGGGCTTCAACCTCTTCGTGCTGGCGGGCATGACCAAGAAAGAACTGCCCTATCTGGCCCGGGTGTCGTTCCCCATGTTCCTGCTGATGATCGCCGGCGTGCTGATCATCTACGCGGTGCCGGAACTCGCCACCTGGATGCCGACCCGGATGGCTCCATAGAAAGCGGCCCGCGCGGCGCTGGCCGCCCGTCTCGGCCGGCCTTCCATCACACCATCTTGCCCCCCGACAAGCGGATCTCGCGCGTGCAGCGCGCCGCGAGCTGCGGGTCGTGCGTCACCAGGACCAGCGTCGTGTTCTGCTCCCGATGCAGCTCGAACATCAAATCGATGATCTTCTCGCCATTCTGCGTATCCAGGCTGCCCGTGGGCTCGTCCGCGAACAGGAGCCGCGGCTTCATCACGAAAGCCCGCGCAAGCGATACGCGCTGCTGTTCGCCGCCCGACAAGGTGCGGGGATAATGGTGCAGGCGATCCTTCAGGCCCACCCGCTCCAGCATCGCCGTCGCCTCTTCCCGCGCCGGCCGGCCGGCTAGCTCCAGCGGCAGCATCACGTTTTCCAGCGCCGTCAGGTTCGGCAGAAGCTGAAAAGACTGGAACACGAAACCCACGTGCGCCGCGCGCAGCGCGGCCCGCTGCTCTTCGTCGCAGGCGAACAGATCATGCCCGAGCAGCAGCACCTGGCCCGAAGTCGGGACGTCCAGCCCCGCCATCAAGCCGAGCAGCGTCGACTTGCCGGACCCGGAACTGCCCGTGATCGCCAATGCGTCCCCATCGGCCACCGTGAAACTGACATTGTCTAAAATATCCAAATGGCCGGCGGAATCCGAAACCCTCTGGCACAACTGTCTGACTTCAATGGAATTTGGCTGACTCATGTGGATACGTGGATGTTTGGCAGCGATTGCGCTGTGCTGTTCTCAGATCGTGGCGGCGGACTCCCAGCCTGCCGACCCGCCGGCCGAAGCCCGGAGCGCCATACTGGTCATAGGCGACAGTTTATCGGCCGAATACGGCTTGCGGCGCGACACCGGATGGGTGAAGCTGATCGCCGACCGTCTGCGGACCGAGGCGCCAGGATACCAGATACTCAACAGCAGCATCAGCGGCGACACCACGAGCGGCGGGCGGGCGCGCCTGCCGGCGGCCCTGTCCACCCACCAGCCCCGGGTGGTCATCATTGAACTGGGCAGCAACGACGCCTTGCGGGGCCTTGCCCTGGCCGCCACCCGCGACAACCTGAGCGCGATGATAGAACAGGCCAGAAGCCGCAACGCCGAAGTCCTGCTGGTGGGGATGCAGATTCCCCCCAACTACGGGCGCGCGTACACCGAACAGTTCCAGCGGCTTTTTTCCGAACTGGCCGCACGGCACGGCGTGGAGCTGGTGCCCTTCCTGCTGGAAGGCATGGCCGCCAACATGGAACTGTTCCAGGCCGACGGCATTCATCCGAACGAAGCGGCGCAAGCCATATTGGCGGACAACGTCTGGAAGAAACTGGGCCCCATGCTGGCGCGATGAGGCCCGGGCGGCCTGGCCGCCCGGCTCGGATCGATATCGCTCCGCGGCCCGCGGCGGCAGCCGCCTCGTGCGGCGGGATCGAGGCCGCAGCGACCGCTATTCGGCCTTTTCGCCGGACAAGGCCTCTTCCGCCTCCGGCAGCATCGTCACCTTGGCCTGCACCTTCATTTCGCGCAGCACGGCCTGCTCTTCCGCCTTGCCCCAGGCCTGGGCCAGCTGCGCCGACAAGGTCTCGCGCATCGGCTCGTCGAGGTCTCCCGCCTTGCCGCCTTCCACGCGCAGGACCACATAGCCTTGCGGGACGCTTATCCCCAGATACTGCGGGAACTTGTCGTCCTCGACCGCCAGGGCCGCGTCGGTGATGGATTTGTTCAGGCCTTGAGGATTCATCCGGCTGATGGTCAGCACCGAGCCGAATTTTTCCGGCACCTCGTCCGCGGCGGCTTTCCGGAAGCCGGCCAGGGCTTCCTCGCCGGCCTTGCGGCTTGCCGCCAGCGCCCGTTCCTGGACCAGCAGCTTGCGGATGTGGTCCGAGACCTGGGCCAGTTCGGGCACGTGCGCGGGGATGAGCTTCTCGACCCGCAGCGCGATCATGGTGTCGGGCGAGATTTCGATCACGCCGGAGTTTTGCTTGTCGGCCAGCGTCTGCGTCGAGAACAGCGCGCGGCGCACGCGAACGTCGTCGAGTATGGCCGCGTCCTCGCCGGCGGACGCCGCGTTGGCCGGCACCTGGTCCGAAGACAGCAGGCGGTCGCGGGCGATGCCGGCGGCGGACTTGATCTTCAGGCCGAGCGCATCGGCGGCCGGCTGCAGGCTGGCCGGATTGTCGTAGACCAGGCCGGTGAGCTTGCTGGCCATGTCCGCGTAGCGGTCGGCGCCCAGCTGGCGGCGCACTTCGGCCTCGACCTTGGAGCGGGCCTGTTCGAAGGACTCGCCCTGTTCGGCCTGGACGTCATTGGCATGGAAAATGTGGAAGCCGCCGGGGCCGTCGACGACGCCGGAGACATCGCCCTTGCCCAGCGAAAATATGATCTGGTCCAGGTTGGCCGGCCAGGAGCCCTTGGTGATCCATCCGAGCCGCCCGCCGTCTTTCGCGGTGCCGGCGTCCTGCGATTCCGCCTTGGCGACCTCGGCGAAGGAAGCCGGTTCGGCCTTCACCTTGGCCGCGATTTCCTCGGCCTTGGCGAGCGCCTTCTTGCGTTCTTCGTCCGAAGCCGTGGCGGCGACGCTGATCTGGATGTGGCTGACGTCGACGCGGGGCGCTTGGACATAGCGCGATTTGTTCTGTTCGTAATAGCGCCGCAGGTCTTCTTCGCTGATCGCGGGCAGATTCGCCATGGCCGCCGCTTCGTTCAAGAGCACGTATTGCGCGTTGACCTGCTCCGGGAGTTCGAGCGTTTGCTTGTTCTGCTCGTACCATGCCTTGATGTCGTCTTCCGAGACCGTGACGTCTTTTTCATAGTCTTCGGCGGGAAACGCCAGAAGCCGCAGGCTGCGTTCTTCGGTAAGCGATTTCCCGACCAGGCCCACCACCGACGGCGGGATGCTGGACGTCAGGGCGACGGGGCCGAGCACGCGGTCCAGAGCGAGTTCGGCGCGCTGCCCCTGTTCGAAATCGCGGGTGGTCAGGCCGACCGACGCCAGCACCTGGTTGTAGCGCGCGGGCGAGAACTGGCCGTTTTCCTGCAGCTGGGGCATGGAAGAGATCGTCTGGCGCAGGACGGCGTCGGACACGCTGAAGCGCTCCTTGGTCGCGGTGTTGACCAGCAGGCGCCGGTCGACCAGCGATTCGAGCAAGGCGCTGCGCGCCTCGCGGTTGTCGAGCACGGACGGATCGAAGCCCCCCTGGCTGCTTTGCTGCAATTGCTGCAGCTGGTTGCGGCGCGCCTGGTCGAAATCCTGCAGGGTCACCGCCGAATCGCCCACCTTCACCAGGTCCTGGTCGCCGGACACATAATTGGTGTAGCCGCTGACGCCGATCAGGACGAAGGACGGCAGAATCAGCACAAGCAGAATCAATTGCATCAAACGCTGATGCGTACGAATGAAATCGAACATTAATCGCTCACTGACACGCAGCCCCTTGACGGAACTGCGCGACGGTTGAATCAAAAAAGGCGATAAGAATCGCCAAGATTACAAAAAACGCGAGTGGAACACGAAATTTCATGGAGTTTACCACCACAGCTGTCTGATTTTTCAGGATATCCGGGCGGCGCTATAAAATACGGCATGGCCCCTCGCAGGGTGCCGCGCCCTTCTTCGCACCGATACGACCCGCCTCGCCCCTATGTCCCGCTCCTGGCCCTACCCCAAACTGATCGCCCATCGCGGCGCCGGCCGCCTGGCCCCCGAGAACACGCTCGCCGCCGTCCGGCTGGGCGCGGCGCACGGCTTTCGCATGATGGAATACGACGTCAAGCTCAGCCGGGACGGCATCGCCATCCTGCTGCACGACGACACCGTGGACCGCAGCTCCAACGGGCAGGGCCCGGCCGCCGGCAAAACCCTGGCCGAACTCTCCCGCCTGGATTTCGGCGGCTGGCACTCCCCCGCCTATGCTGGCGAGCCCATTCCCACGCTGCACGCCATTGCCGCCTATACGCTGGCCAACGGCATACACAGCAATATCGAAATCAAGCCGCATCCCGGCCTCGAAGCGGAAACCGGCAGGCAGGTCGCGCTGCTGGCGCGCGAGCTCTGGGCGGCCGCGTCCCTGCCGCCCCTGCTGTCCTCGTTTTCCGAAACGGCCTTGCAGGCGGCGCTGGAAGCCGCGCCCGAGCTTCCTCGCGCGCTGCTGATCGAGAAAGAAGTGCCGCAGGACTGGCTCGTGCGCGTCGAGCGGCTGCGGTGCCTGGGCCTGAACTTGAATCACAAGTACACTGGAAAAGCCCTGGTCGAGCGGGTCAAGGCGGCCGGCCTCACACTCGCGATCTGGACCGTCAACGACGCCCCGCGCGCCAAGGAACTTCTGGATTGGGGCTGCGACGCCATCGTCACCGACGAAGTCGCCACCCTGAACCCGAACTGGGCTCCTTCCCTCTGATCAACCGCGCCGGACCGCAGGCGTTTGCAAGGAATTCTTTTGTTCAGCTACCGACACGCGTTTCACGCCGGCAATCATGCCGACGTACTGAAGCACTCCATCTTCGTGCACGTCCTGGATCACTACAATCGCAAGGACGCGGCCTACTGGGTCATAGACACCCACGCGGGCGCCGGCCTGTACGATCTGCGCAGCGAATGGGCGCTGAAGAACGGCGAGTTCGCCGACGGCCTGGACCGGCTGCTGGGCGCGGATGCAATGCCGCCGCTGATCGAGCGCTATCTGGAAGAAGTGGAACACTTCAACCCCGACGGCATCGCCAATTTCTACCCCGGTTCGCCCTGGCTGGCCTTGCGCGCGCTGCGGCCGCAGGACCGGCTGCGGCTGTTCGAGATGCACCCGTCCGAAGCCGAAGTGCTGCGGCGCAATCTGCAATCCCAGGGCCGAAGCGCCATGCGCCAGACCACCGTATACGAGTCCGACGGCTTCGAAGGCCTGAAAAGCCAACTGCCGCCGCAGCCGCGGCGCGGCATCGTCATCATCGATCCGTCCTACGAGGACAAAAAGGATTACCGCAGGACGCTGCAAGCCCTGGACGACGGCCTGAAGCGCTTCGCCACGGGCTGCTTCATCGTCTGGTATCCGCTGGTTCAGCGCCGCGAAGCGCACGACATGCTGCGTTCCCTGGAGCGCCTGCAGACGCCCTGGCTGAATGCGTCCCTGACGGTGCGCAAGCCGGCGGGCGACGGGTTCGGCTTGCACGGCAGCGGCATGTTCGTGCTGAACCCGCCCTGGACGCTGCATGCCGAACTGGCCCGGGCGCTGCCCTGGCTGCGCGACAGGCTCAAGCTGGATGACCGGGCCGCCTTCACGCTCAAGCAGCAAGGCGCTTGACGCGCGGCTCATCGAGCCGTCGGCCTTCAGCGCAAGCCGCCGCACCCACGGGAAGCGTACGGCTTCTTACAGGAAGCGTTCGCCTTCCTTCAGGTAGCGCCATTGCCCGGGCGGCAGGTCGCCCAGGACGATGCGCCCCATGCGCACCCGCTTCAGGCCCACCACCTTGAGGCCCACTTGCTCGCACATGCGCCGGATCTGGCGCTTCTTGCCCTCCCGCAGTATGAAGCGCAGCTGGTCTTCGTTCTGCCAACTGACTTCGGCGAGGCGCAGCGGCTCTCCGTCGAGGGCCAGCCCGTGATTCAGCATGGCCAGGCCGTTGCCCGCGATCTTGCCGGTGACCCGCACCAGGTATTCTTTTTCGATCTCGGAGTCGTCGCTGATCAGCTGCCGCGCGATGCGCCCGTCTTGCGTCAAGACCAGCAGGCCCTGCGAATCGATGTCGAGCCGGCCGGCGGGCGCAAGGCCGCGCAAATGGGCGGGATCGAAACGCATGGTCGCCTTGCCGGCGCGATACTGGTTGGCGGCGGTGATCAGGGACACCGCCGGCCGATACCCCTGCTCGGCCTGGCCCGAGACATAGCCGACGGGCTTGTTCAGCAAGATGGTGACGCGCGCCGTCTGGCGGGCCCGCGCCTGCTTGTCGAGGGTGATTTTCTGGCCGGGCCAGGCCTTGCTGCCCAGTTCGGACACCACCACGCCGTCGACGCGGACCCAGCCGCGCTCTATGTAGGCGTCGGCTTCGCGCCGGGAGCACAGGCCTTGTTCGGCCATCAATTTTGAAATTCGTATTTTTTCCATGAACAGCATTTTATGACTTTGGCGATAATACCGTTTATGGAATTGCACCCGCCTCATGATTCTGATTGGCTGGCACGGCCCGCGCCGTCGTTCAGCCGCCTGCAAAAATACTGGCTGTTTCGTCCCGGCGCGCTGACCGCCGGCCTGCGCCGCATCGGCCAGGTGCGGCTGCGTGTCGCGGCCGAGCACCCCGACGGCCTGCTGCCGTCGGAGGCCTGGATGCTGGGCCTGGCGCCCCGAAGCCCGATCTGGGTGCGCGAGATCATCATGTCGATCGATGGCGTGGACAGCGTCTACGCCCGCAGCTTTACGCCTCTGGCGGCTTCTCACGGCCTATGGCAAGGCATGCGCCGCCTGCGCACGCGCCCTTTGGCGGACATGCTCTACCACAGTTCCGAAATCACGCGCTCTCCGTTTCTGGCGTGCCGGCCCGGCCTGCACAACCCGCTGTACAAGACGGGCCAGCGCATTCTCGGCCCGCTATGCCCCGCCCCGCAGCATCTGGCCGCGCGCTGTTCGGCCTTCTGGCGCCATGGCCAGCCTTTGCTCGTGGCCGAATGTTTTCTTCCCGATTTCTGGAGCCTGGCGGCGCGCAGCGGGCAGCCGCGCAAGCAGCCCTGAAAAGCGTCACCCCGGGAAGGCCGCCGTCACCCGGCTACCGCCACGTTTCCATGTCCACGCTCACGCTGTCCTCGTCCGAAGACAGCAGCACGGAGCCCTCGTCTATGCTCGCATGCAGGCTCATGCTGCGCCGCGCGAGCCCCGCCAGCGCCTGGGCGCTGGCCGGATCCACGGAATACACCGCCAGCTCGCGTATGCGCTCCGCCGCGGCCGACACCCCCTGCCACCACACCTTGCTGGCGTGCCCGCCATAGCAGAACACCACCACGCGGCGCGACTTCCCCGCCGCCTGCAGCAAGCGGCGCTCGTCGGGATGGCCCAGATCGATCCACGTCTGGATCTCGCCCGTCAAATCCTTCTGCCAGAGCGAAGGCTCGTCGGTGGTGCTCAGGCCGCGCGTGAACGCCAGGTTCTCGTCCGCATACAGCGCGAAGGCGAGCACCCGGAGCATCATGCGCTCGTCGGTCTCGGAGGGATGCCGGGCCAGCGTCAGCGCATGGCTGCCGTAATAGCCTCGCTGCATGTCGGCCACATGCAGGTCCAGCTTGAATATCGTCGCGCGCAGGGCCATTGTCGTCTTGGTTTCGTGCCGTCTCTGTCCGTCTTGGCGGCACCCGCGTGCCGCCGGCTGAAACGCGCTAGAGCGCGTCGATGCCGCTTTCCCCGGTGCGGATGCGTATGGCCTGCTCCACCGCGATCACGAAGATCTTGCCGTCGCCGATCTTGCCGGTGAAAGCGGCCTTGATGATCGCGTCGATGGCGGCGTCGACCATGGCGGCCGGCAGAACGACCTCGACCCTGAGCTTGGGCAGGAAGTCGACCACGTACTCGGCGCCGCGATACAGTTCGGTATGGCCCTTCTGCCGCCCAAAGCCCTTGACCTCGGTGACGGTCAGGCCGCTTACACCGATATCTGCCAGCGCCTCGCGCACTTCGTCGAGCTTGAACGGCTTGATGATGGCCGTTACTAGTTTCATTTCAGACTCCAGACGGATAAAGGAAAAATTATCGCACGGCCGCGCCTTCCGGGAACGCAATGTCCGGCGATGCCGCCATGGGCGTGGAACCGGATGCGTCCGCCGCGTGGCCGGCATCCCACAGCCGCGCGAAATCGGCGCCCGAGGGAGACTGGTACAGGCGCAGCGAGAGTTCGGGCAGTATGGCCAGCAGATGGTCGAAAATGTCGCCCTGTATGCGTTCGTATTCGACCCAGGCCGTTTTGTCGGCGAAACAATAGACTTCGATCGGGATGCCCTGCGCATCGGGCTCCATCATGCGCACGATCATCAGCATGTCCTGGTGAAGCTCGCGCTGGCGTTTCAGGTAGGCCAGCGCGTAGGCCCTGAACGTTCCTATGTTCGTGAGGCGCCGGCGGTTGCCCTGCAGGCCGGCGAGCTCGCCCAGCGAACGGTTGGTTTCCTCCAGCTCGCGCTGCTTGCCGTCCAGGTAGTCCTTCAGCAGCGCATAGCGGCTCAGCCCGGCGATTTCCTCTTCGGTCAGGAAGCGGACCGTGCCCGCATCGATGCGCAAGGTGCGCTTGATGCGGCGGCCGCCGGATTCGAACATGTAGCGCCAGTTGCGGTAGCTCTCGGAAAACAGCTTGTAGGTCGGAATGGTGGTGACGGTCTTGTCCCAGTTCTGCACCTTGACGGTATGCAGCGCGATGTCGATGACGAAGCCGTCGGCGCCGGCTTGCGGCATCTCGATCCAGTCGCCGATGCGCAGCATGTCGTTGGACGTCATCTGCGTGCTGGCGACGAGAGACAGCAGCGTGTCCTTGAAGACCAGCAGCAGCACCGCCGACAGCGCGCCCAGGCCGGACAGCATCAGCAAAGGCGAGCGGTTGACGAGTATGGAGATCACCAGTATCAGGCAGACGGCCCAGAGCACGATCTTGCCCAGCTCCAGGTAGCCCTTGATGGACCGCGTCTGCGCCCGCGTGCTGGCGTCGTAGACGTCTTGCCAGGCGGCCAGCAGGCCGTTCAGCGCCATGAACAGGAAGACGATGCCGGCCGAAAGAAAGAACCGGCCGACGAAGCCCAGGTAGGGATCGGCGATGGGCAGCAGCCCGATGTTCGCCATGATGACCAGCAGCGGCACCGCATAGCTGACGCTGCGAAAGACGCGCCGGCGGGACAGGGCGCGGGACCAGTCCTTGCGCCCCATCGCGTCCAGCGTGCGCTGGGCGAGCCTGGCCAGCACCCGGGAGGCGATCCACCCCGTCACGACGCTGAGCGCCAGCAGCACCGCCACGCCGAGCAGAACCTGGGCCCAGAGCGCATCGGGCATGTTGTTCATGAGCCAGCCGTCGCCCATCCAGCGCTCGAGCATGGTTTCTTCCTGCATCGTTGCTTTCGCCGCCCCTCGTGTTCACACGGTAAACGGGTAATATAACGTAGCTGACACGTCTCTTATAATCCGGCCACTATGACCAAGAACTCCGCACCCGATCTCCAGGACCAGTTTGCCAACAAATCGCAAGCCTGGTCCGCCCGTTTTTCCGAACCCGTCTCCGATCTCGTCAAGCGCTACACGGCCTCGGTGCACTTCGACAAGCGCCTGGCCCATTTCGACATCGACGGCTCGCTCGCCCACGCCGAAATGCTGGCTTCCATCGGCATCATTTCCGAAGGCGACAGGATCTCCATCGAACGCGGCATGGGCCGCATCCGCGAAGAAATCGACGCGGGCGGCTTCATGTGGTCGCTCGATCTGGAAGACGTGCACCTGAACATCGAGAAGCGCCTCGTCGAACTCATCGGCGACGCCGGAAAACGGCTGCACACCGGCCGGTCGCGCAACGACCAGGTGGCCACCGACATCCGGCTGTGGCTGCGCAATGAAATCGACGTCTGCCTGGGCCTGCTGCGCGACCTGCGCCGCAAACTCGCCGAGCTCGCGCTCAAGCACGCGGCCACCATCCTGCCCGGCTTCACCCATCTTCAGGTCGCCCAGCCGGTCACCTTCGGGCACCACCTGCTGGCCTACGCCGAGATGTTCGGCCGCGACGCCGAACGCCTTGCCGACTGCCGCAAGCGCGTCAACCGGCTGCCGCTGGGCGCCGCCGCCCTGGCCGGCACGTCCTACCCCATCGACCGCGAGCGCGTCGCGCGCACGCTGGGCTTCGACGGGGTCTGCCGCAATTCCCTGGATGCCGTGTCCGACCGCGACTTCGCCATCGAGTTCTGCGCCGCCGCGGCGCTGATCATGACGCATATATCGCGCCTGTCGGAAGAACTGGTGCTATGGATGAGCCCCCGCGTCGGCTTCATCGATCTGGCGGACCGCTTCTGCACCGGCAGCTCGATCATGCCGCAAAAGAAGAACCCCGACGTCCCCGAACTCGCGCGCGGCAAGACGGGCCGGGTGAACGGACATCTGGTCGCGCTGCTGACGCTGATGAAGGGCCAGCCGCTGGCCTACAACAAGGACAACCAGGAAGACAAGGAAGGCCTGTTCGATTCGGCCGACACCATACGCGATACGCTCACGATTTTCGTGGATCTGGTGGGCGGGATCCGGGTCAAATCGGAGGCGATGCGCGCGGCGGCGCTGCAGGGCTTCGCCACGGCGACGGATCTGGCCGACTATCTGGTGAAGAAGGGCCTGCCTTTCCGCGATGCCCATGAAACGGTCGCCCACGTGGTCCGCATGTGCGATGAACGGGGCTGCGATCTCGCGGACCTGACGCTCGAAGAATTGAAAGGCATCAATGACCTGGTCGAGGATGACGTCTTCGATGTCTTGACGCTGGAGGGCTCGGTCGCTTCCCGCAAGCACGTGGGCGGCACCGCGCCCGAGCGGGTGAAAGAAGAAGCGCAGCGCGTGCTCGACGAAACAGCCGGCTGAGCGGTCCAACGCCCGCCCGCCGCTGAATGCGGCGGGCGGCAGGCAGGCCTTCCAGCCCCAAGCCTCACACCCGGGCAAAGACCGCGATCGACTCCACATGGCCGGTGTGCGGGAACATGTTGATCACCCCCGCCGCATCCAGCCGATAGCCGCCCTCATGGACCAGGATGCCCGCATCGCGCGCCAGCGTCGCCGGGTTGCAGGACACATACACCATCCGTTCCGGCCGCTCGCCGGCGTCCAGCGCAGCCAGGGCCCGCGACACCGCCTCGGCGCCTTCCCTGGGCGGATCGATCAGCATGCGATCGAAATGCCCCAGTTTCCGCAGCCAGCCGGCGTCCACCTCGAACAGATTCAAAGTCGAAAACGACGTCTTCGAATCCAGCCCATGCTGCCGCGCCGCCTCCAGCGCCCGCGCCGTCAGCGTCGGGCTTCCCTCCACGCCCACGACCTGCGCCGCGCGGGTCGCCAGCGGCAGCGTGAAATTCCCCAAGCCGCAGAACAGATCCGCCACCCGGTGCTCCGGCGCCACCTCCAGCAGCGACAGGGCCCTGGAAATCAGCACCCGATTGATGGCATGGTTCACCTGCGTGAAATCCGTGGGCCGGTACGGCATGCGCAGGCCGAATTCCGGCAGCGCGTAAGCGAGCCCGTCCGCGTCGACGGCGTCCAGCGGGTGCGCGGTTTCCGGGCCCTTGGGCTGCAGCCACCACGTCACGCCATGATGCGCGGCGAACTCGCGCAGCAACGCGATGTCGTTCGCCGTCAAGGCCTCCATGTGGCGCAACAGCAATGCCGTCGTCCGGTCGCCGACCGCGACCTCGATCTGCGGGATGCGGTCGGGCTGCGCCAGGGAGGCGACCAGGGCGCGCAGCGGCAGCAGCATGGCGGACACGTGCGGAGGAAGGACCTTGCATTCGCGCATATCGGCGACATAGCTGCCGCGCCGCTCGCGAAAGCCCACCAGCACCCCGCCCTTCTTGCGGACCACGCGCACGGACAGGCGCGCGCGGTAGCGGTAGCCCAGGGAAGGCCCGTGCATGGGAGCCAGCACGCGGGCCGGGCGCAGCCGGCCTATGTGCCAGAGCGCGTCTTCCAGCACCCGCTGCTTTATCGCGACTTGCGCGGCGGGCTCCAGGTGCTGCATGGCGCAGCCCCCGCAGACGCCGAAATGCGGACAGGGCGGCTGGACGCGCTGGGCGGAAGGCTTCAGGATTTTTTCCAGCCGGGCGGTATCGTAAGAGGGTTTGCGGCGGGTCACGGAGACCTGCACGCGCTCTCCCGGCAGGGCGCCCTCGACAAAAACGACCTTGCCCTCGCGGCGCGCGACACCACGCGCCTCGAGGTCCAGGGATTCAATACTCAGAACTTCGAACGTCATTATTCGTGCATCCAGGAAATCAGCCCCGAATTTTGACATTCCCAAGAAGCGAAGTCGAGCCGGATGCGCGGCCGGCTCGGTGGCTCCAGGCTTCAGGACGAGGCTTTTTCCGCCGGCTTGCCTTCGGAACGCGCCTTGCGGTCCTGGCGCTCCTCGAAGCGCCTGGCCAGTTTTTCAGCGCGCTCGTTCATGCGGGCCACGACCTTGTCCTGCTGAGTCTTGTCCAGGGACTCCCAGACCGCCAGCCACTTCTCGTCGATCTGGCGGCGTTCCGCGCGCATCTGCTCGTGCCTGGCATCGGCTTGCTTCAAGGCTTCGCGGGGATCGATCTTGCCTTGCTGGACCTGTTCGCGCTTTTCCTTGAACATGGCGCGCATGCCGTCGCCGCGCTCGCCGCGCAGCTGCTTCTGGGCGGCCCGGGCTTCCTCCAGCAGCTTGCTTTGCTGTTCGGTCAGGCTCAGGGTGTCCACGAAACGCTGGCTGACCGGGCCATAACCCGGAACCCAGAGGCCGGCGTCGTCATGGCGGTGCTTCATGTGCCTGGGGCCATGATGGCGGCCGTCGCGGTGGAAGCGATGCTCGCCGCGATATTCGGACCTGTCGGCGCGGGGCGTGGCGCTTTCCTGGGCGGCGGGCGTGGCCGCGTCGCCGGCACCCGGGGTGGCGGCATACGAGGCCGCGCTCAAGGCAATCGCGGCCGCGGTGGCGGCGAACAGGGCGGATACGGAGAATTTGGCGGTTTTCATGAGTATTCCTTTTCACTGGGTTGGGAGGCCCCATTGTGCCGCCACGGCCGTTTCGGCCTTGTTTCATGCGCGCCGCGTATTCTTTCAGTGGATTTCAAAGGCCGCCACGCGCCGGGCGGTTCAGCCCCAGGCCGCCATGTATTCCTTCCAGTGCGGCGCCTCGCTGGCCGCCAGCGTATCGCGCACCAGCCGCACTTCGGCTTCGTAGGCGGCGTGATCGAGCTCGCCCTTCATGAAGCGGAAGCGGCAATACACCAGCCAGGTGTTGACGACGTCGGTTTCGCAATAGGCGCGCACTTCGTCCGCCCGCCCCTCCGACCAGGCCTTCCAGACCTGGCCGCCGTCCATGCCCAGCTTGCCGGGAAAGCCGCAGAGCTTGGCCAGGTCGTCCATGGGCGCATTGGCGCGGCCATTGTATTTGGCCAGCAAGTCCATCAGGTCGATGTGGCGGCTGTGGTAGCGGCTGATGTAATTGTTGAACTTGAAGTCGCGGTCGTCGTCGCCCATGTCCCAGTAGCGCGGCGCCTGCACGCCGTGTATCAGGCTGCGGTAGTGCAGGACCGGGAGATCGAAGCCGGACCCGTTCCAGCTCACGAGCCGGGGCGTATAGCGCTCGATGGTCTTGAAAAAGCCGTTGAGCAGCGCGGGCTCGGGGTCGTCGGCCGCGCCCAGGGTTTTCACGCGGAAGCCGTTGTCGTCGCGAAAGACGCAGCCCACCACCGCGACCTTGTGCAGGTGCAGGGGAAGGAAGTCATTGCCGTGCGTCTCGCGGCGCGCGGCGAGCGCCGCCTCGATGACGTCGGTGTCGGACATGCCCGGGCCCCATTCCGGGTGTAGCCGGCGCAGCCCTTCGGCGTCCGGTATGGTTTCAAGGTCGAAGACGAGCGTGGGCGTCATCGGGCCGGCAGGTAGGACATGGGGTTGACCGGCGTTCCGCGGCGGCGGATTTCGAAGTGCAGCCGCGGCGAGGTGGTGTCGGTCTGGCCGATGGCGGCGATCTTGGCGCCCTTCTTGATCTGGTCGCCGGTTTTCACGAGCAGGGACTGGTTGTGGGCGTAAGCCGTGATGAAGCCGTTGCTGTGGCCCAGCAGGATCAGGTTGCCCAGGCCGCGCACGCCGTTGCCGGCGTACATGACCTTGCCGTCCGCGGCGGCGTGGACGGGATCGCCGATATTGCCTTCGATGTCTATGCCCTTGGTGTTGGCGTTGAAGGTCTGGATGATCTTGCCCGAGGCCGGCCAGGCCCAGCTGATCAGGGAAGCGTCGTTCGCCCTGACGGTGCTGACGGGCTCCACCGGCTTGACCGGCGTGACGGGCACCGGCGTGGCCGGCCCCGGGGCCGGCGCCGTGGGCGCGGGCGTGGAGGAATCCAGACGCAGCACCTGGTTGGGACGCAGCTGGCTGGGGTCCGTGATGTTGTTCAGGCGGATGAGCTCGGCCAGCTCCATGTTGTGGGCCTGCGCGATCTTGTACAGCGTATCGCCCGGCCTGACGATATAGGTGCCGCCCTTGGCGGGCTCGGCGGTGGTGCCCTGCGACATATCTGTAACCGGGGCCTGCGTGCCGCGGCCCGCGCAGCCGGCCAGGACTGCGCTGGCGACCACGGCCGCCAGCATGAATTTACGAGACGTGCGCTTAGGGTGTTCTAGTGTCGTAGTTGCGTCTGACCGAAACGTCCCTGCCTGCATGTGGTTCTCCTGAAAGCTTAAGACTGGGTCCCCGCAAGGAGCGGCACGAAACGCACTGATTCGAGCTCTGCGCGATGCCAGCTGGATGCACCGGTGCGCTCGATGAGAATCAGACGCTGCGCCGTCGTTCCTTCCGGGGCGATTAAACGGCCCCCGACCGCCAGCTGCTCGAGCAGGGCCTGGGGAATTCTAATACCGGCGGCAGCGATGATGATGGCATCGAACGGCGCCACGCCGGGCAAACCTTCCATACCGTTGCCGAAAGCGAGCCGGACACGGGACGAGAGCTTCAATGCCCTGAGATTATCACGCGCCATGTCGTACAGGCCGCGGATGCGCTCGACGGCATGGATTTCCTTGATGAACTGGGCCAGCACCGCCGCCTGGTAGCCGCAGCCGGCGCCGACTTCCAGCACCTTGGCGGGCGCCTTATTTTCGCACACCACGGAAATCATGCGGGCGACGACCCAGGGCTGGGAAATGGTCTGGCCATGGCCTATGGGCAATGCGGCGTCTTCGTATGCGCGGCTGGCCAGGCCCTGGTCCACGAACAGGTGCCGGGGCACGGCCATCATGGCATCCAGCACACGTTCGTCCTGGATGCCCTGCCGGCGCAAGCGTTCGATCATCATGCCACGCGAGCGCTCGGAGTTCAAACCCAAATTGACCATTGTTGACGGGTCGCGCGCCGCCTGCGCGACGGCGCGCGCCGGCGCGCCATGCGTGTACACCCGGGTATTGCTGTTGGTGGGCGATACGCCCCCGCCCAGGCTGGAGCGCCCGAACCGGTTGCTGGTGCCGGTGGCGAACGGAAATGGAATTACCGGCTTACGCATAGCGGCCCCGCCCATTCACGGAACTGTGGCAGTTGCTCGTAGTGGGTAAGATCGAAGCGCAGGGGCGTCACGGACACGGCGTTCTGTTCGATGGCGCCGAAATCGGTGTCGGCGGCGGAGTCGGAGACGCTGCCCACCGGGCCTATCCAATACACCGTATCGCCGTAGGGCGTGCTGCTTTTCACGACCGGTTCCGAAGGATGGCGCTTGCCCAGGCGGGTAACGTGTATGCCCTGCAGGGCGTCGTAGCGGACGGCGGGGATGTTGACATTGAGCAGCACATGGCCCACCAGCGGGTTCTCGGCGTGGCGTTCGACTATTTGGCGGGCGATGCGCGCGGCGGTGTCGAGGTGTTCCCAGCCCCGCTTGACCAGCGAGAAGGCGATGGCCGGTATGCCGAACAGATAGGCTTCGGTGGCCGCCGCGACGGTGCCGGAGTAAAGCGTGTCTTCGCCCATGTTGGCGCCGTTGTTGATGCCCGAGACGACGAGATCGGGGCGAAAATCGAGCAGGCCGGTGAGCGCGATGTGCACGCAATCGGACGGCGTGCCATTGACATAATAGAAGCCGTTGGACGCCTGCCTGACGGACAGCGGCCGATTGAGCGTGAGCGAATTGGACGCGCCGCTGCAGTTCGTTTCCGGAGCCACCACGGTGAGCTCGCCCAGCCCTTTCAGGGATTGCACCAACGCTTCCAGGCCCGGGGCATTGTAGCCGTCATCGTTGGATACCAGTATGCGCATTGCCTTCC
The DNA here is from genome assembly GCF_013416525.1 of Parapusillimonas granuli. Classification (GTDB taxonomy): domain Bacteria; phylum Pseudomonadota; class Gammaproteobacteria; order Burkholderiales; family Burkholderiaceae_B; genus Parapusillimonas; species Parapusillimonas granuli. The sequence goes on along the minus strand of NZ_JACCEM010000007.1, from coordinate 159,254 downwards.
ATTAGATTCAACTGAACGTAGCCAATTGTACCTGCTCGTTTTGGTTTTTGAGCGACAGTGGTTAGAATCGCCGCACAACCCTTTGGAGCACACGAACCCATGTCTTCCGCCCTACTTTCCCTCAGTGCGCTCGGCCTGATCATCGCCTCCTATCTCATCGGGTCCATCCCCTTCGCCGTAGTGGTCAGCCGGGCGATGGGGCTCAAGGATCCGCGCACATTCGGCTCGGGCAACCCGGGCGCCACCAACGTGTTGCGCACCGGCAACAAGACGGCGGCGGCGCTGACTTTGATCGGCGACGCAGCCAAAGGCTGGGTGGCGGTGTATTTCGCGGCGCGCATCGCGCAAGAACTCGGCCTGCCGCCGGTCGTCGTCGCGGCTTGCGCGCTGGCGGTGTTCCTGGGGCACGTGTTTCCGGTGTTCCTGCGCTTCAAGGGCGGCAAGGGCGTCGCCACGGCGCTGGGCGTCCTGCTGGCCGTAAGCCCCTGGCTGGCCTTGGCCACGGCCGCCACCTGGCTGATCATCGCCTACGTCACGCGCTATTCGTCGCTGGCGGCGATCTTGTCCGCCGTGTTCGCGCCGCTGTTCTATCTATTGGGCGGCAACGTGGCCTGGCCTCTGGACAAGCCGATGGCGCTGGCCATCGTGGTGATCAGCGTCGTGCTGCTCTTCCGCCACAAGGCGAACATCAGCCGGCTGCTGACGGGCAAGGAAAGCCGCATCGGCTCGGGGTCCAAGAACGCCCGCAAATAGGCGGCTTTCGCCGAAGGGCCGGGCCGGATGGGCGCCGGATCCAGGGTTCGAATCAGGCGGGCGCCGCCGCCGGCCCGCAGATGTCTTCCAGGTCCCAGCGCGGCCTGACCGTGAAGGCGTGCCCGGCCGAATCCAGCGCCGCCAGCCCGGCATTGACGCGCATGGCGGCCGCGAAGGCGATCATGGCCCCGTTGTCGGTGCATAGATCCAGGGGCGGGAAAAACACCTCGCATTTCAGCCTGGCGGCCGCCTCGATGAGCTGCTTGCGCAGATGGCGGTTGGCCCCCACGCCCCCCGCGACGACCAGGCGCTTCAGCCCGGTCTGCTTGACGGCCTTGATGGCCTTGGCCGCCAGCACGTCGACGATCGCGCTTTCCGTGGCGGCGGCCAGGTCGGCGCGCTGCGCGTCGTCGAGCGCGCCCGATTCTTTTTCGATGGCCCTGAGCCGCGTCAGCACGGCCGTCTTCAGGCCGCTGAAGCTGAAATCCAGATCGCGGCTGTGCAGCATGGGGCGCGGCAGTTCATAGCGGCCGGCATCGCCTTCCTGCGCCAGCTTCGACAACGCCGGGCCGCCCGGATAGCCCAGGCCCAGCAGCTTGGCGCTTTTGTCGAAGGCCTCGCCGGCGGCGTCGTCCAGGGTCTCGCCCAGCAGTTCGTAGTCGCCCACGCCGCCCACCCGCATGATTTGCGTGTGGCCGCCGGACACCAGCAGCGCGACGAAAGGGAACTCGGGCCTGGGCGTTGCCAGCAGCGGGGAAAGCAGGTGCCCTTCGAGATGATGGATGGGGATGGCCGGCAGGCCGCGCGCCCAGGCGAAGGCCTGCGCCACGCTGGCGCCGACCAGCAGCGCGCCCGCCAGGCCCGGCCCGGCCGTGTAGGCGACCGCATCGATCCGTTCCATGGGCAGGCCCGCCTGATTCAGGACCGCCCGCGTCAGCGGCAGTATGCGCCGGATGTGATCGCGCGACGCGAGTTCGGGCACGACCCCGCCGTATTCGCGGTGCATGGCGATCTGGCTGTGCAGCGCATGGGCCAGCAGGCCGCGCTCGGTGCAGACCAGGGCGACGCCGGTTTCGTCGCAGGAGCTTTCAAAGCCGATGATGATCATGTGCTAGGGTCTGGTGGTGAAACGGACTTAGAATTCAGGCTGCATTATCGTTCATCTCGGACCACGCCACATCCCCACGGGAAAATCCATGCTTGAAAAACTCTTCCAGTTACGTGAACACGGCACGACCCCACGCAATGAAATCGTTGCGGGGCTCACGACGTTTCTTACGATGTCCTACATCATCTTCGTCAATCCCGAAATCCTGTCGAGCACGGGCATGGACAAGAACGCGGTGTTCGTCGCCACCTGCCTCGCCGCCGCGCTGGGCACCTTCATCATGGCCTTCCTGGCCAACTGGCCGATCGGCATGGCGCCCGGCATGGGCCTGAATGCGTTCTTCGCGTTCACCGTGGTCGGCGGGCTGGGCTATTCATGGCAGCAAGCCCTGGGCGCCGTCTTCATCTCCGGCTTGATCTTCATCCTCATCACCGTCACCGGCGTGCGCTCATGGCTGATCGCCGGCATACCGAAGTCGCTGCGCTCCGCCATCGCGGCGGGCATCGGCCTGTTCCTGGCCATCATCGCGCTGGCGAGCTCGGGCATCGTGGTGGCGCACCCCGCCACCAAGGTGGCCCTGGGCGACCTGACCACCGCACCGCCCCTGTATGCCATCCTGGGGTTCTTCCTGATTGCCGCGCTGGACGCCCTCAAGGTGCGCGGCGCCATCCTCATCGGCATCCTGGCCGTCACCGTGCTTTCCATCCTGACCGGGCACACCCAGTTCCACGGCATTCTTTCCGCCCCGCCCAGCCTCGCGCCCACCTTCCTGCAGCTGGACATCATGGGCGCGCTGCAGACGGGCATCGTCCACGTCATCCTGGTCCTGGTGCTGGTGGAAGTGTTCGACGCGACCGGCACGCTGATCGGAGTCGCCACCCGCGCGAACCTGATCCAGCCCGGCAGGCCCGGGCGCCTGGGGCGCGCCCTGCTGGCCGACAGCACCGCGATCGTGGCCGGCTCGATGCTCGGCACCAGCAGCACCACCGCCTACGTGGAAAGCGCCGCCGGCGTGCAGGCGGGCGGCCGCACCGGGCTCACGGCCCTGACGGTGGGCGTGCTGTTCCTGCTGGCGCTCTTCCTTTCGCCGCTGGCGAGCGCCGTGCCCGCTTACGCCACCGCGCCGGCCTTGCTGTACGTGGCCGGCCTGATGCTGCGCGAGATCACGGAAATCCAGTGGGAGGACATCACGGAAGCCACGCCGGCCGCGCTCGCGGCCATGACCATGCCCTTCACCTACTCCATCGCGAACGGGCTGGCCTTCGGCTTCATCAGCTATGTGGTGCTGAAGGCGGTCACCGGCCGCTACCGCGACATCCACCCGGCCACGCTGCTGGTCGCGCTGCTGTTCGTGATCAAGTATGCGGCCTTTCCGGAGTGACGGGGCGCGGCGCGCCGTCGCACTCCGTTGCATTAACGCTCCCGGGCGGCCTCGCGCGATCGCGGCGTAGCGGTTACACTGGCTGGACGCACTAATCTAAACGACATGAAAAGCGGCTGGCCAAGCCGCTTTTTTCTTTGACAGGGGGGCTCATGAGCACCATAGATCTGAACAAGGACAGCTTCCAGGAAGCCATCCAGGGCGACAAACCGCTGATCGTCGACTTCTGGGCGCCCTGGTGCGGGCCGTGCCGAAGCTTCGCCCCGGTATTCGACGCCGCATCCAAGGAGCACGAAGACATCGTCTTCGCCAAGGTGAACACCGAAGAAGAGCAGGAACTCGCGGCGGGCATGGGCATCCGCTCCATTCCCACCCTGATGGTATTCCGCGAGCGCGTGCTGCTGTTCTCGCAGGCCGGCGCGCTGTCCGCCGGCCAGCTCAACCAGCTGCTGGAACAGGTCAAGGAGCTGGACATGGCGCAAGTCCACGCCGAAATCGCGGCCCAGAACAACGGGGGTCAGGCGCCTGACGAGGCCTGACCCTCCAGTTTCTCCGCCACTTCGTCGTTGTGCTGCCCGAAACGGGGCGGCATGCGGCGCAGGCTGGCGGGCGTGCGCGAAAGCTTGATGGGCGAGGCGATGGCCCGGTACCCGTCCTCGTCCAGGACCATGCCCCGATGCCGGGTATGCGGGTGCCGCAGCAGTTCCTCCACGTTCATCACCGGCGCCGCGGGCACGCCTTGCCTCAGCAATCGCTGCGACAGCCCCGCCGCTTCATGCCGCGCAAGCAGCGCCATGAGCGTGTCCCGCAAGGCGGCGCGGTTTTGCAAGCGGTCCGCGTTGCTCGCATAGCGGGGATCGTCGGCCAAAGGCGCCTGGCCCAGCGCTTCGACCAGCAGCCGGAACTGGCGGTTGTTGCCCACCGCCAGGAAGATTTCCCCCGCCCGCGTCGGAAAGGTTTCATAAGGCGCGATATTGGGGTGCGCGTTGCCCGAGCGCTGCGGCACCTGGCCGCTGAGAAAGAAGTTGGCCGCATGCGGATGCAGCAGGGAGATCGCGCAATCGAACAGCGTGATGTCCAGGAACTGGCCCAGGCCGCTGCGCTGTCTTTCGTTCAGGGCCATCAGGATGGCCAGGGCGGCATTGAGCCCGGTCACCATGTCGACCACGGGCAGCCCGACCCGGGTGGCGGCGCCGTTCGCCTCGCCGTTCACGCTCATCAGCCCGCACATGGCCTGGGCGCAGGCGTCGTAGCCCGGCAGGCCGCCCAAGGGGCCGTCGGCGCCGAAGCCGCTGATCCGGCAATGAATCAGCTTGGGGAAGCGCGGCTGCAGGACGTCCGCGCCCAGGCCCCATTTCTCCAGCGTGCCGGGCTTGAAATTCTCGACCAGGACGTCGGCGTCTTCCAGCAGGGCCAGCAGGAAGCGCCGCCCTTCTTCGCTCGAAAGGTCCAGGCTGAGCCCCAGCTTGTTGCGATTCACCCCCAGGAAATAGGACGCCGTCCCCTCCTGGAAGGGCGGGCCCCAGCCCCGGGTCTCGTCGCCCGCGGGCGGCTCGACCTTGAACACTTCGGCGCCGTGATCTCCCAGAATCTGCGTGCAGTAAGGGCCGCCCAGCACGCGGGACAGGTCGACGACCTTGCAGCCCTGCAATGCTCCGGCCGGCGCGTTCGTTGCGTGATTCATTCCGGCTCCGTTCAATCCAGAGAAATATTGGCCGCCTTGGTCAGGGCGCCCCATTTGGGGACTTCGGCCGCGATGAAGGACGCCAGGCCTTGCGGCGTCTGGTCCCGCGCCTCGACGATGCCCTGCTTGGCGAGCGTCTCGCGGATCTCGGGCGCGTGCAGGGCCTGGACGAACGCCTGGTTGAGCTTGTCGACCACGGGCCCCGGCGTGCCCTTGGGCGCGACGATGCCGAAGAAAACGCTGACGTCATAGCCCTTGAGCCCTTGCTCGTCCAGCGTGGCGAGGTCCGGCAAGGCGGCGGAGCGCTCCGCGCTCGCCAGCCCTATCGGTATCAGCGTGCCCGCCTGCACATGCGGCAAGGCGGTGAGAATGTCGGTGAAGGACATGGACACCTGCCCGCCCAGCAAGTCGTTCAGGGCCGGCCCCGTGCCGCGGTAAGGCACGTGCAGAATGCTGGTGCCCGCCATCTGGTTGAACAGGACGCCGGCCAGGTGGGACGAGGCGCCGTTCCCCGAGGACGCATAGGAGAGCTTGTCCGGGTTCGCCTTGGCGTAGGCGATCAGTTCCTGCAGCGTCCTCGCCGGGACTTGCGGGTTGATCACCAGGATGTTGGGCAGGTGGCCGATGCGTATGATGGGTTCGAAACTGCTGCGCGGATCGTAGCCCAGGTTCTTGTACATGCCGATGTTGATGGCCAGCGGGCCGGAGGTGCCGAACAGGATGTTGTAGCCGTCGGGCTTGGACTTGGCCACGTAGTCGGAACCGATGTTGCCGCCCGCCCCCGCCTTGTTCTCGACGACCACCGGCTGCCCCAGCGGTTCGCTCAGGCTTTGCGCCAGGCGGCGCGCCAGCGCGTCGGTCGGCCCGCCCGGCGGGAAGGGAACGATCAGCTTCACCGGTTGCTCCGGATAGGCCGCCATGGCGGGGATGGGAATCATGGCGGCTTGCGTCGCCGCCAGCAAGCCGGCCGCGGCCAGCGTGACACGTGATAAGAGCTTGTTCATATTGTCTCCGTCTCGTTATGAAGTGTGAAGATGCATGAAGTGTGAAGGTGCATCAGTCGACCCTGCGGCGCAGGGTCAGAAAACCAGGGCCTCCAGAGCGTCGAGCTCCGGCGCCGCGCCGTCCTGCGCGCAGGGATCGCGCGGGGCGAGCCGGTGCCGCAAGACGAGGTCCGCGATGGCGCCGCGCGTCGACAGTCCCTCGTGCGCGGCTTCCCAGCGCAGCGCGGCCAGCGTCAGTATGTTGTAGAGGGCGCTGGCGGCCTGGCGCGCGAGTTCCGGGCGCTTGCCGTGGGCGGCGTGCTCGGCCAGCAGGAAGGCCTTGTCCAGCGCCTCGTCCTGCAGCGGCGCGAGGTCCGGCGGGCAGGCCCGCCCTTCCGCCAGCAGGCGCTCCACGTGCTCGCGCAGCGCCGGCAGGCACCGGTTGCGCTCGATCGCGCGCAGCACGTCCAAGGCCACGATATTGCTCGTGCCTTCCCAGATCGACCCCAGGTGGGCGTCCCGCAGCAGGCGCGCCTCGGCCCATTCCTCGATGTAGCCGCAGCCTCCGCGCACTTCCATCGCGTCGCCCGTCACCTTGCGGGCGTCCCGGCACGCGCGGAACTTGATCAGCGGCGTCAGGATGCGCACCAGGGCGCGCGCCGCCTCGTCGCCGCGATCGGCCCGCTCCAGCGCCGCCGCCGTCTGGAACATGATGGACCGCGCCTGTTCCGTGGGCACCAGCATCTTGAGCAGCTGGCGCTGCATCAGCGGCAGGTCCACCAGACGCGAGCCGAATGCCCGGCGGTGGCGCGCGAAGTACGTCGCCTCGGTCAGGGCGCGGCGCATCAGGCCGGCGGCCCGCATGCCGTTGGACAGCCGCGAGTTGTTGATCATGTCGGCCATCTGCTGGAAGCCGCGCCCGCGCTCGCCCACCAGCCAGGCGAAAGCGCCTTCCAGGCGTATTTCGCCGCTGGCCATGGAGCGCGTGCCCAGCTTGTCCTTCAGGCGCAGGATGCGGTAGTGGTTGTGGCCGCCGTCCGGCAGGTCCCTGGGCAGCAGGAACAGCGACACGCCGCCCAGCCCCGGCTTGGCTTCGCTGCGGGCCAGGACCATGGCGAAGCCCGCGTCCGGATTCGAGCAGAACCATTTGTCGCCGGTCAGCCTCCAGCTGCCGTCGTCCGCCTGCTCGGCGCGGGTCTCCGTCGCGCTGACGTCCGACCCCGCCGCCTGCTCGGTCATGAACATGGCGCCTTGCCGGAGTTCGTCGAAATCGATGGCCGTGACCTGGGGCAGCACTTTCCGTATCAGTTCGGCGTCGCCATACTTGCGCAGGGTGCGCGCCAGCGAATCCGTCATGCTCACCGGACAGCACAGGCCGAACTCGGCCTGCACGAACAAATGGCTCAAGGCGTACTTGGCCGCCGGCGGCATGGGCGCCGGCCAGCCCAGCACACCGGCCCGGTGCGACATGGCCGCCAGGCCCAGCTTGGCGTAGGCCGTCTTTTCCAATTCCACGTAAGCGGGGTGCTTGGCGATCCCGGACTGGTCTCGGCCGTCCCGGGTGCGCACGGACAGCGTGGGCGGATGCTTGTCGGCCACGTCGGCAAGCTCGTCCAGCCTGCCTCCGGCCAGGCCGCCCAGTTCATCGAAGGTGGGCAGCAGGTGCGCCAGCAGGTCCGCGGGCAGGTACAGCCGCAGCATGGGCGCCGCGTAGGGATCGGCGGCGAACAGGTTGATGCCTCTTGCGTCGGGGATGTTGGAGACCGGAGCCGGGGCGTGCATGGGAGCGTTCATGATGATCACCTCGTTGGTAGTTGATTCATCTTAAGATCCGGAATTAATATTCACAAATACCAAATTACTTAGTATCCATACACGTTTTGTATAGGTAATCCATGGACCTGGACCCACGCCTGCTGCGTTATTTCGTCGCGGTCGCCGAAGAACTGAACTTCAGCCGCGCCGCCGAGCGCCTGCATATTTCCCAGCCGCCGCTCAGCTACGCCATCCGGCAGCTGGAGGAAACGCTGGAGGCCCGCCTGCTGGACCGCAACAGCCGCAATGTGGCGCTCACGGCGGCGGGCGCCGCGCTGTACAAGGAGGCCATGTTCCTATTGCAGCGCAATGCCGAGGTGAAGCAGCTGGTGCGCAGCGTGGACGCCGGCGCCCAGGGCCAGATCCGCATCGGCTTCGTCGGCTCGATGCTGTACCGGGGCCTGGCGGAGCTGCTCAAGCGTTTCGATGCGCTCTACCCGAAGGTGGAGCACGTGCTGCTGGAATTGAATTCGGCGGAGCAAATTCAACTGGTGGAGCGCGGCGGGCTGGATATCGGCTTCATCCACGCGAATCCGGTGCCGGAAGGAATGGCCTGTCTGGATCTGGTCGAGGAGCCGTTCTCCGTCTGCCTGCCGGAACGCCATCGCCTGGCGCGCGGCGACACCATCGACCTGGCGGCCCTGGCCGATGAGCATTTCATTTTCTTTTCGCGGCTGTTTTCGCCGAGCTATTATGAAACGCTGCTGTCGATGTGCCTGCAGGCGGGCTTCTTTCCTTCGGTCAAGAAAGAGGCGCGCCACTGGCTGAGCGTGGCGACGCTGGTTTCCCAGGAGCTCGGCGTGTCGATCGTCCCGCGCTGCCTGGCGCGCAGCCGCTTGTCGGGCTTGCGTTTTCTGGAATTCGAGCACAGCCGGAAGTCGGTCAGCAGCCTGATCTGGATGCCGGCGCACGAATCACGGATACGGGACAAGCACATCGAGCTGATTCGCGAGCATTGGGGGCATGAGGGGCGACCCTAGCCGCCCACGACTTCCCAGCGCCCCCGCCCCCGGGTCATGTCCGCAAACAGCCGCGACAATTCATCCGCTCTATCCTTGGGCACGGCCAGGCGCCAGCGCACGCCGCCGGCGTCGAACGCCTCGTCCAGCACCCGCGCCCCCATAGCCGCCAAACGCGACTGGACCAGCGCCATGTCGGAAAAAACGCAAGCGCAGTCGATCTCCAGCTCTTCGACGATCTCGACCTTCTCCGCCAGCCGCAGGCACTGCGCGGCCGTCCCCCCATAGGCCCGGACGAGCCCGCCCGGCCCGAGCTTGATGCCGCCGAACCAGCGCACCACCAATACCGCGACCCGGTCGCAGCCCTGCCCTTCTATCGCCTGCAGAATGGGGCGGCCCGCCGTGCCGCCGGGCTCGCCGTCGTCGCTGTAGCGGTATTCGCTTCCCACCCGATACGCCCAGCAATTGTGCGTGGCGTCCGCCACGCCATGGGCGGCAAAGAACGCCATGGCTTCCCCGGGCGTGCGCACCGGGCCGGCCACGGCCAGGAAGCGGCTTTTCTTGATGTCTTCCTGGTAGCTCGCCCGCCCGGTCAAGGTATATGCCATGCGCCCGCCTTTCGAGCCCGATGCGGCCTAGCCCTGGATGCCGCGCGAGGCCAGGTAGTCGTCGTAATTGCCCTGGTAGTCGATCAGTTCGCCGCCGGGCAGGATTTCGATGACGCGCGTCGCCAGTCCGGACACGAACTCGCGGTCGTGGGAAACGAAGATCAGCGTGCCGGCGTAGAGTTCGAGCGCGAACTGCAGGGACTCGATGGACTCCATGTCCAGGTGGTTGGTGGGCTCGTCGAGCAGCAGCACATTGTGCCGGCCCAGCATCAGGCGGCCGAAGCTCATGCGGTTTTTTTCGCCGCCCGACAGGACGCGCACTTCCTTGCCGATGTCGTCGCCCGAGAACAGCAGGCGGCCCAGCACCGACCGCAGCGCCTGGTCGTCGTCGCCGGGCTGGCGGTAATCGCCCAGCCAGTCGAACAGGTTCTTGGAGGACTGGAACTGGTCGGAAACGTCCTGCGCCATGTAGCCGATGTCCGCGGCATCCGACCACTTCACGCTGCCCGAATCGGGCGGCAGGTCGCCGGCCAGCATGCGCAGCAAGGTGGTCTTGCCCACGCCGTTGGCGCCGATGATGGCCACTTTCTGCCCGGCCTCTATCATGGCCGAATAAGGCCGGATGACGGGCTTGTCGTACGATTTGCCGATGGCTTCGACGGTGACGGCCAGGCGATGCAGCACTTTGTTCTGCTCGAACCGGATGTACGGGTTCTGGCGCGAGGAAGGCTTGACTTCGACGGTGCCGGCCTTGATGCGGTCGATCTGCTTGAGGCGCGACGTCGCCTGCCGGGCCTTGGATTTGTTGGCGGAGAACCGGCGCACGAAGTCCTGCAGTTCGGCCACCCGCTCCTTGGCCTTGGCGTTGGCCGCGGCCTGCCGTTCGCGCGCCTGGACCGACGCCAGCATGTAGTCGTCGTAGTTGCCGGGATAGATGCGCAGTTCGCGGTAATCCAGGTCGGCCATGTGCGTGCACACCTGGTTCAGGAAGTGGCGGTCGTGGCTGATGATGATCATCGTGCTCTGGTAGCCGTTGAGCACGTCTTCGAGCCAGCGTATGGTGTTGATGTCGAGGTTGTTGGTCGGTTCGTCGAGCAGGAGCACGTCGGGGTTCGAAAACAGCGCCTGGGCCAGCAGCACGCGCAGCTTCCATCCCGGCGCGATTTCGCGCATCGGCAGCTCATGCTGTTCGACCGGGATCTCCAGCCCCAGCAGGAGTTCGCCGGCGCGGGATTCGGCGGTGTAGCCGTCGTATTCGGCGAACTTGGCCTCGAGGTTGGCCGCATGCATGTAGTCGTCTTCGGTGGCGTCGGGGTTGGCGTAGATTGCGTCCCTTTCGCTCATGCACTGCCACATTTCCTCGTGCCCCATCATCACCACGTCCAGCACGCGGACGTCTTCATAGGCGAACTGGTCCTGCCGCAGCTTGCCCAGCCGCACGCCCGGATCGAGCGATACGTTGCCCGCCGACGGCTCGAGGTCGCCGCCGATGATCTTCATGAAGGTGGATTTGCCCGAGCCGTTGGCGCCGATCAGGCCGTACCGGTTGCCTTCGCCGAATTTGACGCTGACGTTTTCAAAAAGGGGTTTGGGACCGAACTGTATGGTGAGGTTTGCGGTGGATATCACAGAATGGGTTTCGCGTAGGAGGTCAAAATAACCTGCCATTTTAACAAGACGCGGTCAGACGTGCTCCTGAAGGAGCAAATGCGCCATGCCGGCCTCCGTGGCGATCCCCACCTTGCGCCCCACGGGCAGCGTCGCCTTCACCTTCACATGCCCATACGGCAGCCCCGTCACCACCGGCACCTTGACGTGGGCCCGCAGCCAGGCCAGGACGGAAGGAAAATCATAGCCATTGTCATGCGGCGCAAGGCGGTAGTCCGTGAAGCGCCCCAGCACGATCGCCCGCTGGCGGGACAATATGCCCGCGTGCCACAGATGGGTCAGCATGCGCTCGACGCGAAAGGGGTGTTCGGCCACGTCCTCGAGAAACAGGATGCCGCCCGGAACCTCCGGCATGTACGGCGTGCCGATCAGCGAACACACCATGGCCAGGTTGCCGCCCCACAGCACGCCCCGCGCGTCCACCCGGTCGGAGTCCTCGGACTCGAAGCTGAGGACGTCCAGTTCCCCGCGCATGCTTTCGGCGAAGAGGTCGGCGGTGAGGTCGTCCATCTTCTTGCCGCCGAAATCGAACACGGCCGTGGGCCCCGCGTAGCTGGGGGCGCCGGTCCGGGCCAGCAGCGCCAGGCTGAAGGCGGTGAAATCGCTTTGGCCGACGAACACCTTGCCGCTGTCGGCCACCGCCTGCCAGTCTATGCAGGGCAACAGGCGGCTCAGGCCGTATCCGCCGCGCGTGGCCATGACGATGGGGTGCTTCTGCTTCAGCGCGCGCCGGATGGACGCCAGGCGCTGCTTGTCGGTGCCCGCGAAGCGCTCGTGCACGGCCAGCGCCGTGCGGTCGACCGTGGTCTTGAAACCGATGCCGGCCAGGCGCTCGCGAGCCAGCGCCAGCGCGGCCGGATCCGGCACCGCGCTGGAAGGCGAGATCAGGTAGATGCCGGCCGGCGCGGCATGATGATGGCCGCAAGCGCATTCCGGACCGTGCTCGTGGCCGGCGTGGTTCATGCTGTTTCCTTCGGGTGCATAAGGCGTTGGTGAAATTCGCGCCCATAAGTATACATGCGGCATGCGCCGCAAACATGGTGTCCCAAGGCCTGTTGACGCTATCAGCCAGGCGGCGCCGGCCCTAGCCCGCCGGTTTCTGCGCGCGGCGGCGTTCCCGGAAAAACGCCCGCAGGATTTCACCGCAGTCGTCGGCCAGCAGCCCCCCCTGGAACTCGGTCTGGTGATTCAACCGCCCGATGGCGGGCAGGTCGAGCACGCCGCCGCAGGCGCCGGTCTTGGGGTCGGCCGCGCCGTAGATCACCTGGGCGAGCCGCGCGTGCAGCAGCGCGCCCACGCACATCGCGCAGGGTTCCAGGGTGACGTACAGGCGCGCACCCGGCAGGCGATAGTTGCCCACGGCGGCGCAGGCCTGCCGCAAGGCCACGATCTCCGCATGGCAGGTGGGGTCGCGGTCGGTGATCGTGCGGTTGAATCCGGCGCCCAAGATGCCGCCTTGCGCGTCGACCAGAACTGCGCCCACGGGCACCTCGCCCGCCGCGCGCGCCAGCGCGGCCTGCTCCAGCGCCAGCCGCATGGCCGCGACGTCGGCGTCCCGGAATTCCGGCTCGGCCCGGAGGCCCGGCACGATGGGCGATGCGTGCTCAGCCACGGTAGGTCCGGTTCTTGAGCGCGATGCGGCCGGCCAGGCTTTCGACGGCTTCTTCCAGCCATTGGTACAGCTCGGCCTCGTCGTCGTAGCGCGCCTGGTTCAGGTTGGAGACGCGGCCTTCCTGGATGAAGCCCCACGCCCGGCTGCGCTTGTGCCGGTGCCTGGGATCCCAGACGCCGAACGCCACGCCGCCCGAACGGCGGATCAGTGAAAAGCACGGAATGTCGGTATAGCCGTCGCCCACGAAAATCATCTGCTCGAAGGGCACGCGCAAGCGCTCTGAAGCGATTTTGCGGTTGACTTCGAACGGTTTGTTGCGGGAGGATGCGCCGATGATGCCTTTCTGGATATGGAACAGGTAGCGCGTCTTGTCGGTGAAGCTCACCACCCGCTTGGGGAACGCGATGCCGCCCGCTTCGTCGTAGATGAATTCCGACGCCCAGATGTCGGTGAATTCGCCGGCGATGGACGTATTGCGCAGGACGTCGCCTATGCCGCTGCTGATCAGGTAGAACTCCAGCCGTATCTGGGGGTGCTCGCGCTCGACCTGCGCGCGCAGGCGCTGGAACAGGGTCTCGACGCCGCTGTGCAGCGGCAGGCGCCGGCCCCACGCCTCCAGGCGCTCGCGCGTGATGGCGCCATGCCGGCCGGAGCGGGAGAGCTCGATCAGCTGATACAGGAAGGCCGGCACCGGATCCCAGTCATGCTCGAACAGCAAGGGGTCGACCTTGCGCGACCAGAACTCCTCCACGTCGACGCCGATTTCACTGAGGAAACCGGACGTGCTGTCGGGGGCCAGGGTATCGTCGAAATCGAAAACCAGTGCAATGACGTCGGACATCGTATGTAGAACCCTTCCGGGCGAGGCGCGCGGGCATGCGCCGGGCGCCGCGCATTCCGGCCGTTTGTTCAAAAGCGAAAGTGTAGCGTGCCTGGATCGGCTCCGAGAACATTGACATAGGTCAGGGCTCGCGAGAAGCCATTTCTATGCCAAACGACGGCTCGGCGAGTATGATGAACGCGGGAGCGAAGGCTCATCACAAAGCAGGACCTCGTTCAACTCAAACCAGGAGATTCTCTCATGCTTGGACGTATCGCCATCCACCTCAGTAAAGACGCCGGCCTTGCCCGGCGCCTGGACGCCGCCATCAAGCTCGCCGGCCAGAGCAACGCCGAACTCGTGGGCGTTTATCCCGCCGGGCCGTCGGCCCTGGGCTACGACGATCCGGTCATCCCGTCGTCGCTGACGAAAATGCTGCGCGAGCGCGAGGCCGAGGTACAGGCGGAAGTCAAGGCGCTCTTCACCGAGAAAACGGAAAAGGCCGGCGTCAAGTCCCAGTGGCGCGCGCCGCGCGGGCCGGCGGAAGAATCCCTGGCGCTCCATGCGCGCTACTGCGACCTGCTGGTCATGAGCAAGGTGGGCAAGGAAGCGGTGAACGAATTCAACGCCTCTTTGCCTGAAGCCGTCATCATGGCGGCCGGCCGCCCCGTGCTGATGATACCCGCGGCGGGCGACATTTCCAGCATCGGCAAACGCGTCCTGTTCTGCTGGGATCACCGGCGCGAGGCCGCGCGCGCGTTTGCGGACGCCGCCCCCTTTCTCGCGTCATGCTCGGAACTCGTGGTGCTGAGCATAGACCACGACCCCGCCGACCTGCGCTACAACGATATCCAGGCCGGCGATTTCGCGGCGTTCTGCGCGGCGCGCGGCTACCCCAAGCCCCAGGAAACCATCAAGAAAAGCGAAGGCATAGGCGTGGGGAACGTCATCCTCAATGCGGCCACCGACCATGGCAGCGACCTGATCGTCATGGGCGCGTACGGCCACAGCCGCATGCGCCGCTGGATCATGGGCGGCGCTTCCGAAGTGCTGCTCGGCTCCATGACCGTGCCGGTCCTGCTATCGCATTGATCCCTTCAACCGGCGCAGCACCCGGGGCAGGCATTCGGGAAGGTCTTCGGACACCAGCCCCGGCCCGAAGCGCCGGGCCGCCTCGCCGTGCAGCCAGACCGCCGCCGCGGCCGCGAGAAAGGCCTCCATGCCTTGCGCCATCAGGCCGGCGATGAAGCCGGACAGCACGTCGCCGGTGCCGCCGGTGGCCAGTTCGGGCGGCGCGTTGTCATTGATCACGGCCCGGCCGTCGGGCGCGGCGATCACCGTGTCCGGGCCTTTCAGCACCACCACCGCCCCGCTCTGCACCGCCGCCCTGCGGGCGCGTTCCAGCTTGTCGCCGCGCGTGGCGAAGATCCGGTTGAATTCGCCTTCGTGCGGCGTCAGCACGCAGGGGCCCGCGATGGCCTGGTACAGGGCTTCGGGATCCGACCCGAACACGCTGATCGCATCGGCGTCGAGCACGACGGCGCGCTTGCTGGCCAGCGCCTGCAAGGCGTGCTTGCGGGTGATGTCCGACACGCCGGCGCCCGGCCCCACCACGATGGCGTTCTTGCGCGGGTCGGACAAAATGTCTTCGAGCGCGCCGGATTCGCGTATCGCCTGCACCATGATGCTGAGCGAAGCGCCGGCATAAATGGGCCACACCGCCGCGGGCGCCGCGATCGTCACCAGCCCGGCGCCCACCCTGGCCGCCGCGCGGGCCGCGAGCCTGGCCGCGCCCGTCATGAGCTGGCCGCCCACCACCAGCGCATGGCCGCGCTGGTACTTGTGGCCGTCCACCGCCGGCCAGGGATAATGGCCGGCCCATAGCGCCGGCCGGTTGCGGAAGGTGTCGGGCAGGACGGTGTCGAGGACTTTGTCGGGGATGCCGATATCGGCCACGACGAGTTCGCCGCACAATGCCCTGCCCGGCATCAGCAGATGCCCCGGCTTGGGGCGGAAAAAAGTCACCGTGAGGTCGGCGCGGGGCGCCATGCCCAGGACCTCGCCGCCGGCGCCGTCCAGCCCGCTGGGCACGTCGACCGCGCACAGCGGCAGCCCGCGCGCACCCGCAGCGGCCAGCACCTCGGCGGCCGCGCCGTCCAGCGGGCGGCTGATGCCGGCGCCGAACAGGGCGTCGATGATCAATTTCGCGCCGTCCAGCATGCCGGCCGAGATCGGCTCGACCGGGCCCTTCCATTGCGCGGCGTGGTAGGCCGCGTCGCCGGACAGCCGCCGCCGGTCTCCGAGCAGGCCGACACGCACCGGCCAGCCGGCCAGGGCGAGATGGCGCGCCGCGACGAAACCGTCGCCCCCGTTGTTGCCGGGGCCGCAAAGCACCAGCACGGGACATTTGCGCCAGCGCCCGGCCACCGCATTGGCAACGGCGGCCCCCGCCGCCTCCATCAGCGCAACGCCGTCCACCCCGCCCTCGATGGCCAGCCGGTCCGCGAGCCGCATCTGGTCGGGCGTCAGCAGCGCGCAGCCCCGTTCGAATAAAGTCATGGTCATTATGTTATTGTGCAACAGAGCAGTCGGGAAATCACCATGCCACCCATCATTTCCGTAAACAAGCTTTCCAAGACCTACCCCACCGGGCTGCAAGCCCTTAAGAACATCAACCTGGACATCGAGCGCGGGGAAATCTTCGCCCTCCTCGGCCCCAACGGCGCCGGAAAGACCACCCTCATCAGCATCATCTGCGGCCTGGCCCGGCCGACCTCGGGCACGGTGCTGGCCGACGGCCACGACATCATCACGGAATATCGGCGGGCGCGCTCGCTGATCGGCCTAGTGCCGCAGGAATTGACCACCGACGCCTTTGAAACCGTCTGGGCCACCGTGAGCTTCAGCCGCGGGCTGTTCGGCAAACCGCCCAATGCCGCGCACATCGAAAAAGTGCTGAAGGCCCTTTCGCTGTGGAACAAGAAGGACAACAAGCTCATGACGCTGTCGGGCGGCATGAAGCGCCGCGTGCTGATCGCCAAGGCCCTGGCGCACGAGCCCCGCATCCTGTTCCTGGACGAGCCCACGGCGGGCGTCGACGTCTCGCTGCGCAAGGAAATGTGGCAGGTCGTGCGCTCGCTGCGCGACACCGGCGTCACCATCATCCTGACCACCCACTACATCGAAGAAGCCGAGGAAATGGCGGACCGGGTCGGCGTCATCAACAATGGGGAAATCGTGCTGGTGGAGAAAAAGGCGGAGCTCATGCGCAAGCTGGGCGAGAAACAGCTCACCCTGGAATTGCAGCATCCCCTGGAAAGCCTGCCCGAGGCCCTGGCGCCCTACCGCTTGAAGCTGGGCGCCGGCGGCACCGAAATCGTGTACACCTACGACATCCAGCGAGGCGACCACAACATCGCCGGGCTGTTCAGCGCGCTCGCGCACAGCGGCATCCAGTTCCGCGACCTGCACACCAAACAAAGCTCCCTGGAAGAAATCTTCGTGAAGCTGGTACGAGAAGCAAAATGAATCTGCACGCCATCCGCGCGATCTATATGTTCGAAATGGCCCGGGCGTGGCGCACCCTGCTCCAAAGCCTGGTGGCCCCCGTCATTTCCACGTCCCTGTACTTCGTCGTGTTCGGCGGCGCCATCGGCAACCGGATCACCGAAATAGACGGCATCAGCTACGGCGCCTTCATCGTGCCGGGCCTGATCATGCTGTCGCTGCTCACGCAAAGCATTTCCAACGCCTCATTCGGCATTTACTTCCCGAAATTCACCGGCACCATCTATGAAGTGCTGTCCGCGCCGGTGTCGTACCTGGAGATCACGCTGAGCTACGTCGGCGCCGCCGCGACCAAATCGGTCGTCCTGGCGCTCATCATCCTGGCCACCGCCGCCTTCTTCGTTCCGCTGCGCATCGACCATCCGGTCTGGATGATCACCTTCATGATCCTGACCGCCGTCACGTTCAGCCTGTTCGGCTTCATCATCGGGATCTGGGCCGACGGCTTCGAGAAGCTGCAGCTGGTCCCGCTGCTGATCGTCACGCCGCTGGCCTTTCTTGGCGGCAGCTTCTATTCCATCAACATGCTGCCGCCCATCTGGCAGACGGTGACCCTGTTCAACCCGGTGGTGTACCTGATCAGCGGCTTTCGCTGGAGCTTCTACGGCGTCGCCGACGTCAGCATCTACACCAGCCTGGCGATGACTTTGGTGTTCCTGGCCCTGTGCCTGGCGGTCGTCGGGTGGATCTTCAAGACCGGGTACAAGCTCAAGAGGTAGGCGCCGCCGGAGCCGCCATCGGCGGGCCGGCGCAGCGGAACGGAACCGGCCTCAGTCCCGGAAGTTGTTGAACTGCAGGGGCAGATCGACGTCGGCCTTCTTCAGCAAAGCGATCGCGGCCTGCAGGTCGTCCCGCTTTTTGCCGCTGACCCGCAGCTTGTCGCCGTTGATCTGCGCCTCGACCTTCAGCTTCGCCGCCTTCATCTCGGCGATCAGCTTCTTGGAAACCGCTTGTTCCAGCCCCTGCTTGACAGTCACCTTGCGCCGGGCGCCGGAGACGTTCTCGAGCGGTTCGCCGACATCGAGGCAGCGCACATCGATGCCCCGCGCCGACAGGCGCCCGCGCAAGATATCCAGCATCTGGTTCAATTGGAACACGCTGGGCGCCGACTGCGTCACCACATAGCCCTCCAGCTCGAAAGCCGCGTTCACGCCCTTGAAATCGAAGCGCGTCGACAGCTCGCGATTGGCCTGGTCAACGGCATTGCTCAACTCATGCTTGTCTACTTCGGAGACCACATCAAACGAAGGCATACAACGAATCCTTGAATACTTGAACGAAGAAGGCCGAGTTTACCCCGGCGCCCGGCGCCGCGGCGCGCTTGCGCCTCCGCCCATGCGGGCCCGCGCGCAAGCGGATCAAGCCGCGCCGGCCGGCTCCAGCGTTTCCGCCAGCTTGCGCAGCTCGAATTTCTGGATCTTGCCCGTGGACGTCTTGGGCAGCTCGCAGAAGACCACCGTGCGCGGCACCTTGAAGCCCGCCATGTGCTTCTTGCAATGCTCGATGATGGCATCGGAGGTGGCGCGCGCGCCCTCCTTGAGCTCGATGAACGCGCAGGGCGTTTCGCCCCAGCGCTCGTCGGGGCGCGCCACCACGGCGGCGGCCAGGACGTCCGGGTGGCGATAGAGGATGTCCTCGACCTCGATCGACGAGATGTTCTCGCCGCCGGAAATGATGATGTCCTTGCTGCGGTCCTTGATCTTCACATAGCCGTCGGGGTCCATCACGGCCAGGTCCCCGCTGTGGAACCAGCCGCCGGCCAGCGCCTCTTGCGTGGCCTTCGGGTTCTTCAGATAGCCCTTCATGGCGATGTTGCCGCGGAACATGATCTCGCCCATGGTCTGGCCGTCGGCCGGCACGGGCTGCATCGTTTCCGGATCCATGACGGCGATGCCCCGTTCGAGATGGTAGGCGACGCCCTGGCGCGCATTCAGGCGGGCGCGTTCGCCGATGTCGAGCTCGTTCCAGTCGTCGTGCTTGGCGCAAACGGTGGCCGGGCCGTAGACTTCGGTCAGGCCATAGACGTGCAGCAGGTCGAAGCCCATGCGCTCCATGCCTTCGATCATGGACGCGGGCGGCGCCGCGCCCGCCACCATGGCCTTGACGCCGGTGGGCAGGCCTTCCTTCATGGACTGGGGCGCATTGACCAGCATGCTGTGCACGATGGGCGCGCCGCAATAATGATCGACGCCGTGTTCGCGGATGGCGTCGAATATCGCCTGCGCCTCGACCCGGCGCAGGCAGACGTTGACGCCCGCCCGGGCCGCGATCGCCCATGGGAAGCACCAGCCATTGCAATGGAACATGGGCAGGGTCCAGAGATACACGGCATGCTTGGGCATGTCCCATTCGAGGATGTTCGATATGGCGGCGACCGCCGCGCCGCGGTGGTGGTAGACCACGCCTTTCGGATTGCCGGTGGTGCCGCTGGTGTAGTTCAGCGCGATGGCGTCCCATTCGTCGGCGGGCAGCGCCCATTCGTATTCCGGATCGCCCTGGGACAGCAGGGCTTCGTAGTCGAGTTCGCCCATGGGCTGGTTGGCGCCGGTGTACAGGGGGTCGACGGCATCGACGACCATGATCGGCCTGCCGGACTGCCGCAGTTCGAGCGCTTTCTTGACGACGGGTGCGAATTCGGAGTCGACGATGACCAGGCTTGCTTCGCCGTGGTCCAGCATGTAAGCGACCGTGGCGGGATCCAGCCGGGTATTGATGGCGTTGAGGACCGCCCCCGCCATCGGTACGCCGAAGTGGGCCTCGACCATGGGCGGCGTATTGGGCAGCATCACCGCCACCGTGCTGCCCTTGCCGATTCCGTGCCGGGCCAGGGCGCTCGCCAGGCGCCTGCAGCGGGCGTACAGCTGCGACCAGGTCAGGCGCAGCGCCTGCGGCCCGGAACCGTGGATGACCGCCGTGCGGTCCGGATACACGGAAGCCGAGCGCTCGATGAAGGACAGCGGGGTGATCGCTGCGTGGTTTGCCGGAGTCTGCGGCAGGTCGCGGTCGAAGATGCTGGACATTCCTGTCTCCTGGGAGTTTTCATGGCGGCCGGGGGCTATCGCAAAATGATAGTCCCGCACCTAAAAAAGCGCCAGTAGCGCCAGCCAGACGGGGATCAGGACGGCCGTGGCGATGCCGTTCAGGCCCATGCCCAGCGCCGCGAAGGCGCCGGCGGTTTCGCTTGCCTGGAAGGCGCGCGCCACGCCGATGGCATGGGCGCTCAGGCCCAGCGAGAACCCTTGCGCCGCCGGGTCCGCGATCCGGAAAAGCCGCAATAGAGAACCCGCCAGAATCGCCCCCGCGATGCCCGTCACGGCCACGGCGATCGTGGTCAATGAAGGCAGGCCGCCGGCCAGCGCCGCGACTTCCATGGCGATCGGCATGGTGGCCGATTTCGGGGCGACCGACAGCTGCGTCTGCAGGCTGCCGCCCAGCATCCAGGCGATGCCCATGCCCGTCACGATGGCGGTGGCGGACCCTGCCAGCAAGGCGACGCAAAGCGGCACCATCATTTGGCGAAGCCGGCCCAGCTGGCCGTACAGCGGTATGGCGAGCGCGACGGTCGCCGGCCCGATCAGAAAGCTCAGGAACCAGGTGTGCCCCGCGTATACCTCGTAAGGCGTGCCGGTGCCGTACAGAACCGCCACGACCATGGCCACCGCCGTCAGCACCGGCAGCAGTAGCGGATTGCCGCGGCAGCGCAGATAGGCCGCGAGCGCGAGCAGGTAGGCCGCCACGGTGAACGCCAGCCAGAACAGGGTCGAGTCAGCGAGATACGCCCAGACTTCCCGGAGCGCGCCGCTCATGAATCCGGTCCCTTGCCGCGGCGCAGCATCCAGCGCAGAGTCGTGGCGGTGACGACGATGGTGAGCGCCACCCCCAGGATGCATGCGGCAAGAAAGGGAATCCATTCACGCTGCAGCGTGCCGAAATACGAGATGATGCCCGCGACCGCCGGTATGAAGAGCAGCATGAGGTGCCGGAGCAGGTGCCGGCAGGTGTGCAGCAGGCCTTCGGGCACCTTGCCGTACGCCATGAGCGCGCACAGCATGAGCAGCATGCCGGCCAAGGGGCCGGGCAGCGGCAGCCCGGCCAGGCGCACCAGGGCCTCGCCGGCGATTTGCATGAAGAACAGGGAAAGGATGGCAAGCAATACTGGCATAGCGCCAAACACTAGCACAGAGCCGCGCGCGAATCCATAGGCCGGGGCGCGGCGAGCCGGCGGCGAACCGGAGCCGATTTCTGCTAAAGTCTGGCAGCATGAAGAACCGGCGAGGGCAAGCGCAAGCAATGAAGAACCGGCAGGCCGCCACGACGAGACAGCCCGCGCGCGCCGCGGCCCTGATCGTGGCCGCCATGCTGGCGGCCTGCGCCCAGCCGCAGGGCGCGGCGGGCCCGTCCCGGCCCAGCACCGAAGAAATGTCCATCGAACAATTCGCACAGACCGATTTCAACCGCACGGTCTCGGTGGCGATGCGCGACAACCTCGAAAGCCTGTCCCGCCTGCTGGAAAAGCTCTACCGCCGCAACCCGGCCGAATGGCGCAAGACGGGCGCGCCCGATATCGAGACGGCCATCGAGCGCGGGCGCAAGGCGATACGGGAAGGACGCCCGCCGCCCGAACTGGCGGGCCTGCGCGACATCGAGATCCTGTCGGTTGCGCTGGATCCGAACTACCGGGGCGACCGGGCCGGCGCTTTCGTCACCGGCATGGCGAGCACCATCATCAACGCCCACGACGGCAGGACGCGTTTCTATGTGACGGACGTTCTGAACGCCCAGCATGTGTACAACGCCGCCCGCAATGTGGAAATCGCCGCCTGGCTGCTCGCCAGCAAGCGCTTGAGCGACGGGCGGCCGCTGTTGCTGGCGAACGAGATGTCGGAAGGCGCCACCAATCTCAGCTTCGAGCGCGAGTTCGGGCAGCTGATCGGGCGGCTGGACCTGATCGCCAATCTGCTGGACGAGAATCTGCGCCGGGTGGGCATCAATTACATGCAGGGCCTGCTGTTCTTCAATTTCCTGCCCGTGCGCTAGGGGTGGGGTCCGCCAAGGCGGGAAATGCTGCAAAACAGCGGCAAGTCACTATAATTCGTCCTTTCCGGCGCGCAAACACCGCGCCCCTCGCCACCACGGCAACGTCATGAAAAGAGCGACCAACATGAAAACTACCTCCCTACTCTCCACCGCCCTTCTCGGCATCACCGTGGCGGCGAGCGGCGGCGCCCACGCCGGCAAAGTGCTCGACTCCGTCAAGGCCAAGGGCCAGGTCGTATGCGGCGTCAACACTTCCGCGCCCGGCTTCTCCGGCACCGACAGCAAAGGCGAATGGCGCGGGCTCGACGTCGACGCATGCCGCGCGGTCGCGGCCGCCGTCCTGAACGACGCCTCCAAAGTGAAGTTCGTTCCCTTGAATCCGCCGCAGCGCTTCACGGCGCTGCAGTCCGGCGAAATCGACATGCTCGCGCGCAACACCACCTGGTCGCTGACGCGCGACGCCTCGCTGGGCGTCGTCTTCACCGGCATCAATTACTACGACGGCCAGGGCTTCATGGTCCCCAAGAAGTTCAAAGTCGAAAACGCCAAGCAGCTGAAGAACGCGGAAATCTGCCTGCAGTCCGGCACCACCTCCGAAAAGAACGTGGCCGACTACTTCAAAGCCAACGGCATTCCCTACAAGTCCGTCGTGTTCGATTCGCCCGAAGCGGCCCACACGGCGTTTTTCTCCGGCCGCTGCCAGGTCATCTCCACCGACATGTCCGAACTGGCGGGCATCCGCGCCCAAAGCCCCAACGCCGACGACTACGCCATTCTGGCCGACGTGATTTCCAAGGAACCCCTCGGCCCCGCCGTGCGCCGCGGCGACGACGAATGGTTCGCGATCGTGAAATGGTCGCTGTTCGCCATGCAAAACGCCGAGGAAATGGGCATCACGCAAGGCAATGTGGACAAGATCAAGGCCGAAAGCAAGGACCCCAACGTGCAGCGTCTGCTGGGCACCGGCGAAGACATGGGCAAGCAGCTCGGCCTGGACAAGGAATGGGCCTACCGCATCGTCAAGCAGGTGGGCAACTATGGCGAAAGCTTCGACCGCAACATGGGCGAGAATTCCCCGCTGAAGCTGCCGCGCGGCGTGAACAAGCTCTGGAATGACGGCGGGCTGATGTACGCGCCGCCCATCCGCTAAGCCGACGACCCCCGCATCGACCGGAAGGAACAGGCCCGCCTGTTCCTTCTGTGTTTGGAACCATCGCAATGCCCCCTCACGACAACAGACCGAAGCGCTCGTTCTCCTGGTCCACCGAGAACGGCCGCGGCCTCATCTACCAGATCATCGCCGTGGCCGTCCTGGCGCTGCTGGGCTGGTACCTGTTCTCCAACACCGCGCGCAACCTGGACGCCATGCAGGTGAAATCGGGCTTCGCCTTCCTGTCCCAGCCGGCCGGCTTCGACATCGGCGAAACCCTTTTTTCCTATGTGTCCAGCGACTCCTACCTGCGCGCCTTCCTGGTTGGCGTGGGCAATACCCTGCGGGTGGCCCTGGCCGGCATCGTGCTTTCCACCGTGCTCGGCACACTGGTCGGAATAGGACGGCTGTCCCGGAATTTTCTGCTGCGCAAGCTGTGCGATGCCTATGTCGAGACCCTGCGCAACATCCCCCTGCTGATCCAGCTGCTGGCCACCTACCTGATCATCACCGAGCTGCTGCCTTCGGCGCATGATGCCTTCCACCCCCTGCCGCACGCCTATCTCAGCAAAAGCGGCCTGCAGCTGCCCGTGCCGGTGTGGTCGGCCGGCTGGGCCTGGGCGCTGGCGGGCGTGCCGGCCGGGCTGCTGTGCGCCTGGCTCCTGCGCCGCGCGGCCCGGCGCCGCCAGGCGCGCACGGGCCAAGCGCCGCGCAGCGGGCTGCCGGCCGCTTTGTGCATCGTCGGCCTGCCGGTGGCGGGCTGGCTCGCGGGCGGGGCCCCAAGCGAATTCGACGTCCCCGAAGCCACGGTGTTCAGCATCAGCGGCGGCGTGTCGCTCACCCCCGAATTCCTGGCGCTGCTGACCGGGCTGACGCTCTACACGGCCAGCTATATCGCGGAAATCGTGCGCGCCGGGATCCTCGCCGTGTCGGCCGGCCAGCTCGAGGCCAGCTCCGCCCTGGGCCTGTCGCGGGCGCAGACCTTGCGGCTGGTGGTGCTGCCGCAGGCGATGCGCGTCATCGTCCCGCCCCTGACGAGCCAATACCTCAATCTCACCAAGAACTCCTCGCTGGCCGTGACCGTGGGCTACCCCGACATCGTGTCGGTGGCCAACACCGCCATCAACCAGAACGGCCAGGCGCTGGAGTGCATTTCCATCATCATGCTCGTCTACCTGAGCATCAGCCTGCTGATCGCCGCCTTCATGAACTGGTACAACAGCCACGTAGCGCTGGTCGAGAGGTAAGCCGCATGTCCGCCCCGACCTCCCCCGCCGCCCATCCCCTGCCCGCGCCCGTGGCCCGCGCCGGCGTCCTGGGCTGGATGCGCGCCAATCTATTCTCGGGCTGGAAAAGCACGCTGGTCACCCTGGCCATCGTCTGGCTGGCGCTCGGCATCGCTCCCGACCTCTACCAATGGGCGATCGGCAACGCCGTCTTCGCGCCGGACTTCACGGCCTGCCGCGCGGTCGCGCGGGAAGGCGCCTGCTGGGGCATGATCGCCGAGAAATCGCGCCTCATTTTTTTCGGCCGCTATCCCTATCTGGAACAATGGCGCCCGCTGCTCGCCACCCTGATCCTGGGCGGCGCGCTGATCACCAGCTGCTACCGGCGCTTCTGGCGCAAATGGCTGGCGCTGCTCTGGACGGCGGCGCTGGCCGCCTTCCTGCTGCTGATGCGCGGCGGCGTCTTCGGCCTGAGCTACGTGGAAACCAATCTGTGGGGCGGTTTTCCGCTGACGCTGATGCTGACGGTGGTCGGCCTGTTCTGCGCCCTGCCCTTGGCGGTGCTGATCGCCTTGGGGCGCCGTTCCAAGTTGAAGGCCATACGCGTCTTCTGCGTCTTCTATGTGGAGATCATCCGCGGCATACCGCTGATCACGGTGCTGTTCACCGCGTCCTTCCTGTTTCCGCTGTTCCTGCCGCCGCAATACAACATCGATGTGCTGCTGCGCATACAGATAGGCATCATTCTCTTCACGGCGGCCTATCTGGCCGAGACGATACGGGGCGGGCTGCAGGCCATTCCCAAGGGCCAGTACGAAGCCGCGGCCGCCATGGGGCTGGGCTACTGGCAGACCGTGCGCAAGATCATCCTGCCGCAGGCGCTGCGCATCGTCGTCGCGCCCATGGTGAACACCTTCATCAGCACTTTCATGGACACTTCGCTGGTCACCGTGGTGAGCCTGTACGACCTGACCGGCGCCCTGCGGCTGGCCTTGGGCGACCCCAACTGGAAAGCCTTCTTCATCGAAGGCTACCTGTTCATCGCCGCGATCTACCTGGTGTGCTGCTACGGCATGTCGCGCTACAGCCAGTGGGTCGAAAAGCGCATCAACCGGCGCCAGTCGCGCTAAGGCCCGTCAGCGTCGACGGCAAGCCAGCCTACGCGGGCATGGCGGCGATGGTCTGCGCGACCGCCGCCGTCAGCCGCTTGCCGTAGGGCACGTGCAGGAATTCATTGGGACCGTGGGCATTGGACTGCGGCCCCAGCACGCCGCACACCATGAACTGCGAGCTAGGGAAGCCTTCCTGCAGAAGATTGATGAGCGGTATGGTGCCGCCCTGCCCGATGTAGCCGCAAGGGGCGCCGTAATGCGCCCGCGACGCGTCGTCGAGCGCGCGCTCCAGCCAGGGCGCCGTCGCGGGGGCGTTCCAGCCCGTGGCCTGGCCGG
This sequence comes from Parapusillimonas granuli, assembly GCF_013416525.1. Classification (GTDB taxonomy): domain Bacteria; phylum Pseudomonadota; class Gammaproteobacteria; order Burkholderiales; family Burkholderiaceae_B; genus Parapusillimonas; species Parapusillimonas granuli. The sequence goes on along the minus strand of NZ_JACCEM010000007.1, from coordinate 133,435 downwards.
GGTCGGGGCGGAACAGCACCTTGGCGTTGTAGGGGGAGTCGTCCTCCAGCAAGGCCTTGAGCTCCTGGCAGGCGGCGACGGCGTCGATGGGCGGCGGCAGCCGCAGCGACAGCTTGAATGCGGTTCTCGGCCGCAGCACGTTGCCCGCGCTGCCCAGCGGCGGCAAGCCTTCCGCGCCCGTCACCGACAGGGTCGGCCGCCAGGTGCGATTGAGCAGCGCCTCGCGCGGCGCGGTGGTCATGGGCAGCACGAAGCCGCCGTCGGCGCCGCAGCTCCAGGGGAAGCGCCGCCAGACTTCGTCGCCCAGAATGCGCGCGGTGGCCTCCGCCTGCTCGATGCGTTCCGCCGGAATTTCACAGTGGAAGCTTTGCGGCAGCAGGCGCCCGGTGGCGCTGTCCTCGAGCCGGTCGAGCAAGTGGCGCAGGATGCGGAAGCTGGACGGCACGACGCCGCTGGCGTCGCCCGAATGCACGCCCTCGTCCAGGACCTGCACTTCGAGCGTGCCCGCGACCATGCCCCGCAAAGAGGTCGTCATCCATAACTGGTCGTAATTGCCGGCGCCCGAGTCCAGGCAGACCACGAGCGCGACATTGCCCAGCCGCGGGCGCAAGGCGTCGACGTAGGGCAGCAGATCGTAGCTGCCGGATTCTTCGCAGGTTTCGATCAGGCCGACGCAGCGGGGACGCGGCACGCCTTGCCGGTCGAGCGCCATGATGGCGGTCAGAGAGGCGTAGACGGCATAGCCGTCGTCCGCGCCGCCGCGGCCGTAAAGACGGCCGTTTTCATACTTGGGCGTCCAGGGGCCCAGGTCGGAGCGCCAGCCGGAGAACTCGGGCTGCTTGTCCAGGTGGCCGTACATCAGCACGGTATTGCCATTGTCCGCCCGCGTGGCCGGTACTTCGAAGAAGATGACGGGCGTGCGGCCGGGCAGGCGCACGACTTCCAGGACCAGCCCACGCACTTTCTGCGCTTGCACCCACTGCGCGGCATCGCGCACGACTCGCTCGATATGGCCGTTCTTGTCCCAGTCCGGATCGAAGGCGGGGCTTTTGGCCGGAATGGCGATATAGTGAGTAAGCGCGGGGACGATGTCGCCGTCCCATTTTTCGTCGACATACTGCTGCAAGGCCCGGGGGTCGAGGGTCGGCTGCAGGGATGCATCGGGGATGGGTGCGTTCATCGTGGCTCCTTTGTACGGTGGATGCCACGATTTTAAGCCCTGCCGGGAATTCGAGCGCAAGAAACGAGATGCCGGCCCAGGCCGCCGCGGCTATCGTGTGCTTCATAGACATTCAGGAATTCAGGATACGCCATGGACACCGCAACTTTGACGCCCGACACCCACGCCGGTCCCTACGCCGGCGAAGCCGCCCGCTGGCAAGCCGTGGCGGCGCGCGATCCGGCGGCCGACGGCCATTTCGTGTACGCCGTGAAAACCACCGGCGTATATTGCCACCCCAGTTCGGCCGCCCGCCGGCCCAAACGTGAAAACGTCGAGTTTTTCGACAGCCCCCAGGCGGCCGAGGCCGCGGGCTATCGGCCCAGCCGGCGCGCCGCCGGGCGCCACGGGGCGCTGCAGGCGCAGCGCGCCGCGCTGGTGCGCGAGATCTGCGCTTACATCGAACAGGCCGAGACGCCGCCGCGCCTGGACGAGCTCGCCGCCCGGGCGGGCATGAGCCGGTTCCATCTGCACCGCCTGTTCAAAGCCGAAACCGGGCTGACGCCCCAAGCATACGCCCACGCGGCGCGCGCCCGGCGCCTGCGGCGCGAACTGGGCAAGCCCGAAGGCAGCGTCACCCACGCGCTGTATGAAGCGGGTTTCAACTCCAGCAGCCGCTTCTACCAGGCTTCGGAGACCTTGCTGGGCATGCCGCCCAGCGCTTATCGCCAAGGCGGGCTCAATGCCCGCATACGCTTCGCGGTCGGCCAATGCTCGCTGGGCGCCATACTGGTCGCGCAAAGCCAGCGCGGCATTTGCGCCATATTGCTGGGCGAGGACCCCGACAAGCTGGTCCGCGACCTGCAGGACATGTTCCCGAAGGCGGAGCTCATCGGCGGCGACGCCCGATTCGAACGGCTGGTCGCCCAGGTCGTGGGCTTCGTCGAGGCGCCTTCGCTGGGGCTGGGGCTGCCGCTGGACATCCAGGGCACCGCCTTCCAGGAACGGGTATGGCAGGCGCTGCGCGAGATCCCGCCCGGCAGCACCGCGACCTACAGCGATATCGCGCAGCGCATCGGCTCGCCCAATGCCGTGCGGGCAGTGGGCCGGGCCTGCGGCGCCAACCGCATCGCCGTCGCCATCCCCTGCCACCGGGTGCTGCGCCGCGACGGGGATTTATCCGGATACCGCTGGGGGGTGGAGCGCAAGCGCGAACTGCTGCAGCGCGAAGCCGCGGAGCCGGCGCCCGGGAAGCGGGAGCGAGCGCCGTCGGCGTGACCGCTATTGCAGCTTGATGTTGCCTTTCTTGATCACTTCGCTCCAGCGCGCGATTTCATTGCGTATCTGGGCACCGAATTCCGCGGGCGTATTGCCGACCGGGAATGCGCCCGACTCGGTAAGCTTCGCAGAAGTTTCCGGATCCTTTACCGCCTTCGCGAAGGCCTGCGCCAGTGTGTCGCGCACGTCATCAGGCAGGCCCGCGGGGCCGATCAGGCCATACCAGGCCGTCACGTCGTAGTCCACGTGCCCCGCCTCTTTGAACGTGGGCAGATCCGGCAACTGCCGATTGCGCTCTGCGCCGGTGATGGCCAAGGCGCGCAGCTTGCCGCTTTGGATGTGTGGCAGCGACGACGGGAAGTTGTCGAATATCACCGGTACGCTACCACCCACCACGTCAGTCAGCGCAGGCGCCGACCCGCGATAGGGAATGCTGATCATTTCGCCGCCTATGCGCTGCAGGAACCAGATCATGCCCAAATCATTGATGCCACCCGCGCCGGCGTTCGCGTACCCGTATTTGCCGGGGTTGGCCTTGATGTAGGCGACGAACTCCTTGAGGTCCTTGGCGGGAAAACCAGGGTGCACGCTCAAGATGTTTGGGCTCGCGACCAGATTGGTCAAGGGCGTGAAATCCTTTACGGCATCATAGGGAATCTCCGGATACAGATTGGGCGCCGTTCCGTGCGTGCTGACCGTGGCAAGGCCGACGGTATAGCCGTCCGGCTTGGCGCGTGCGACCGCGTTGGCGCCTATTGCGCCAGCCGCTCCCGCCCGGTTCTCAACGACCACTTGCACCCCCAGTATCTGGCTCGCTTTCGTGGCGACAACCCGTCCCACGACGTCGGTGGGGCCGCCGGCCGAAAAAGGCACGATCAGGGTGATGGGCTTATCCGGGAAGGCCGCCCAGGCATTCAGGCTGGCCGCCAGGCCGGTAAACAGCATTGATGCCACAATGAGCTTGCGGGCTTTGAACATGGTTTTGTCTCCATTGAGAAAAAGATGAAGTGTCAGGCGGCGCACCGCTCCGGGTTGCGCTTCAATACGCGTCCGGGCCGTCTTTGCGGCGGCTCCGGAAAAACGGCCGTGCCGTTGACGAGCACGTGTTCGATGCCGACCGACGGCAGCGTGGGGTGGTCCCAATCGGCGCGGTCTTCCACGACGTCGGGATCGAAGACCACGACGTCCGCATAGGCGCCGGGCCGGATCGTCCCGCGGTCCCGCAGGCCGAAAACGGTGGCGGGCAAAGCGGTCATCTTCGCTATGGCCGCCTCGAGCGACAGCAGCTTGCAGCGGCGCACGTAATTGCCCAGGACGCGCGTGAAGCTGCCCCATAGGCGAGGGTGCGGGTTGGCATCGTTGGGCAGGCCGTCCGAGCCCACCATGCAGCATGGGTGGGCGAGGACTCTTTGCACGTCGGCCTCGTCCATGGCGAAATAAATCGCCCCGGCCGGCGCCAGCCTTTCGGCCGCCTCTTTCCTGCCGCAGCCCCATTCTTCCGCGATGTCCGCCAGATACCGCCCGCCGCATTCCGGATGGGGCGTGGACCAGGTGATCTTGATGTCGTCGATCGACTCGGCGCGGTCGGCGATCAGGATGGTGGAACTGGCCGTGTAGGGATAGACGTCCATCGCCACGTCCAGGCCGGATGCCCGCGCGCGGTCGATGCTCCCGAGCGTGGTCGCGCTGCTGCCCCAATTGCGGGGCAGCAGGCATTTATGATGCGAGATGATGGTGGCGCAACCGGATCCGGCGCCCAGCTCCAGCACCTCGTCCACGGAAGCGATGACGTCGTCGCCTTCGTTGCGGATGTGGCTGGTATGCAGCGCCCCATGGCGCGCCGCCACGCTCGCAAGCCCCAGCAATTCGTCCCGCTCCGCCCGGCAGCCCGGCTCGTATGCCAGCCCGGTGCTCATGCCGACCACCCCGGCCTCGAGCGCCTCTTCCAGCAATTGCTGCATGCGCGCCTGCTCGGCGGCGGTCGGGCGGGCCAGCGGGTCCTTCATCGCCGCCAGGCGCAAGTTGGCGTGCCCGACCAGCGCCGCGACATTCACCATGGGATCCAGGCTTTCGAGACGCTGAAAATAGGCCTGATGGGATTCGAACAATTCGGTTTGCCCCAGCAGGGAAAACGAGGCCGCGGTATTGCCCGGCAGAGGCCGGGGCGCGGCGCTGACCCCGCAATTGCCCACGACGACCGAGGTGACGCCCTGGCTGGTCTTCCATTCGAGACCCGGCCGCTCCATGAACATCAAGTCGTCGTGGCCGTGCGTGTCGATGAAACCCGGGGCGATCACCTTGCCCGCCGCATCGATGACGCGCCGGGCGGTCGCCCCCCGCGCCTGCAAGTCGCCCACCGCCGCGATGCGGTCGCCCTGGATTCCGACGTCGCCGCGGCGGCGGGCCGCTCCGGTGCCGTCGATGATCCAGCCGCCGACCAGCAATGTGTCGAAGATGTCTGTCGATTCCAAAATGCGCCCCCTGTCGTGTCGCCGCCTGATTGGCCGCCCATTATGGTGAGGATGATCAATCATGTAAAATTGTTTTAGTCGATGCATTGATCACGGTTTACGATGAATAGGCTACCCAAGCACATCACGCTGAAACATTTGCACGCCTTCATCGCCGTCGCGCAGGAAGGCGGATTCACCGCGGCGGGGCGTCGCCTGAGGCAAACGCAATCGTCGGTGACCGGGCTCATTCAACAAATGGAGCAATCTCTGGGCTGCCAGCTGTTCGAGCGGACCAGCCGCAGCGTCGTGCTGACCCAGGTCGGGCAGGAATTCCTGCCGCGCGCCATCACGGTCCTGAAAGAGTTCGAAGGCGCGGTGGACGACGTAATACGCTATGGCGCGCTCGAGCGTGGCCAGGTCACGATCACCGCCGCTCCGTCGGCCGTCACTGAAATCCTGGCCCCCGTGGTCAAGGAATTCAGTTTGCAATACCCCGGCATACGCATCAATCTGCACGACAGCAATTCGCGCCTCATCCAGGCCAGCGTCAGCAATCGGGAGGCGGACTTCGGTTTGACCAGCCGCTGGGTGGAGGATCCGGTCCTGCTGTTCCAGCCCTGCCTGACCGATCAGTTCGGGCTGTTGTACCCGTCGGCGGAACCCTGGCCCACTCGGGAGGAACGGCTGCAGTGGCGCCGGCTCATCGGCCGCAAGCAGATCGGCCTGGTCGACGAAACCGGGATCCTCAGCATTCTACGCGGCAGGATAGACCTGCCCCGGGACGTGACCGCGCCATTCTACGAAGCTTCCAGCACGACCTCGCAGGCGGCTCTGGTGCGCAGCGGCATGGGGGTGGCCGTGTTGCCGGCCCTGGCCGCGCACCGGGTGCTGAGCGAAGGCTTGTCGTACACGCTGCTGGAAGAGCCGACGGTCAAGCGCACGCTGTGCCTGATCACTCACGCCCACTATGCGCTGACACCCATGGCTCAGGCCTTGTTCGACATGGTGCGTGACTGCATCCGCCATCTCGAGCTACCCATGGGTTGCGAGCACGTCACGGCGTAGCACGCCCCTTGCCCCGCCCGCTTTTCTTGGGCGCTGCGCCGCGATCGAGCTGGTCCATCCATGACAGAGCGTCGAGATAGGCCAGGAAGTGCTGCAGATACGCCGGCGACTGTTCGCGCATGAGCGACAGCGAGCGGTGCACCAGATTGCTGGAGTTCAGCGGCCCGGCGTTCGCGGGCACCTGCGCGCGGGAATGGCGCAGCAGCCGCGCCGTGCCCGATCTGGCACAGGCTTGCCGGAAGTAGTCCATTTCCGGCAGCTCGGGGTACGCGGCCCCGGACGGCGTCTGGGCGGCAATGTGGGCAAGCAGCTCGCTCAGCGGGCTCGGCCCGGCCGTGCCCCGCCCGGCCGCTTTCGCGCCGGATGCCCGCGGCGTGCCGGAATCAGTCATGGGCCGCCCTCCGCATCGTGGCCGATCTCGGCACGGGCGTGATCTCCACCCGGCGGTTCCTGGCCCTCCCCGCTTCATCCGCATTCGAGGCGACCGGCCGCTCGGCCCCGAACGCAGCGGCGAAGACGGACGCCGCGGGTATGCCTTGTTCGATCAGCGAGCGAGTGACGGTCAGCGCGCGCTGCGCGGACAGTTCCCAGTTGTCCGCGAAGCGGCGGTTGCCTTCGTGCACCTGCTGGTCGTCCGTGAAGCCGCTGACCATGAGCACCAGATCATTCGACCGGAGATAGCCCGACAAGGGTTCCACCAGGGACCGGAGGACCTCGCTGCCTTCCGCTTGCAGGTCGGCGGAGTTGAGCGCGAACAGCACGCTGCCGCTGATTCCGATACTGCCATCGACCAGCGTGACCCGCCCTTCGGCCAGCGGCCGCGCCAACGCCTGCTCCAGCGTCACGCGGCGCTGCGTTTCCTCGCGCCGCTGCTCGACCTCGTGCTCCAGCCGGACGGAAAGCTCCAGCTGGATGGCGATGACGCCCACCATCACCAGCACGAAGGCGCCCAGCAGCACGGACATCAGGTCGCCGAAGACCGCCCAGACGGGCGTCGACGGTTCCGCCTGGACGTCGATATCGTCCCTCATGCCGCGCCGGAGGCCGCGGGCGCCCGCCGTTCCGCCAGGGCCTGCAGCTCCTCGATGATTTGCTTCTGCGACAGTATGCTCAGGTCGACCACCTCGCGGGCCTGCGCCACGTAGTAGGCCAGTTGTTCATCGCTGCGCGCCATGGACTTGTCGAGCGCGGCCTCGATGCCGGCCAGGCGCTCGGTCAGCGCGGCGTTCGATTCGCTGAATTGCCGCAGGGCGCCGCCCAAGGATTCGCCCAGCGCCGCGACCTCGGTGCCGGCGCCCGCGAGCGACGCCGCCGCGCCGGCCATCCTGCCCGTCTCCGCTTCCATCCGCTGGGTGAATTGCGCGCTGGCGCGCTCCAGCGCGTCCGCCGATCGGGACAGGAGCGCGTCGACCGCCTCGCGCTGTCCGCAGGAGGCCTGGCCCACGGCATCCAGCAAGGCGTGCAAGTCCGTGAGCATGCGCTTGCGCTCTTCGAGCATGGCGTCGTCGCGCGCGGCGCTTGCCGACAGTACCCGGCGCGCCTCGACGACCGCCTCGGCGGCCGCCCTGGGCGCTTGCGCCGCGGCATCGAGCAGCTGCTCGATCCGGGCGACGGTCTTGCCCGCTTGCGCCTGGGCTTCGGCCGCCGTGTCGCCCAGGGCCGTGGTCCAGGCTTGCAGGCGCCGCTCGTCCTGCGCCGCCAGCGTCTGCAGGAGCTCGCCACGGGACCGATTCCACGCCTGCTCCTGGCGGGACAGCGCCGCATCCAGCGCCTGGCGCAGAGCCGCGCTCATGGACTGGTTCGCCGCCTGCTGCCCGGCGACGGCTTCCTGCCAGGCGCCCCGCCAGTCCTGCGCGGCGGCGCGGGCGGCCGCCTCGAACCGCGCCGACATCTCTTCCAGCTGCCGCCGCATGGCCTGGGAAAGCGCGCCGTGCAGCGCGTCCGCCTCGCGGGCCAGGCCCGCCATCGTGGCTTCGACCGCCGGCTGCACGGCGGCGTTCAGCGCCTGCGCGCCCGCGGCCACGCCGGCCGCCACGGACCGTTCCAGGGCGTCGGCAAGCCGGACGTGACCGGACTCGCCGGCCTCGTGCAAGCGGGCCTGGCCGGCCAAGAGCTGTTCGTTCAGGCTTTGCGTGTGCCGTTCCATCGATTCCGCCATGGACTGCATGCGCTCGACCATGGCGGGCAGGAGCTCCACCTGCCGCTGCATCAGCCTGAAGCTTTCTTCGCGCTGGTACGTGTGCGAATAAGGATGCAGCGCCGTGCGGATCCGGACGTCGAGCTCGCGCGCCAGCGCGGCGAGCTCGGACCGGTGCATGGCGGCCAGCAGGCCCAGCATCGCCGAGGCCGCCACGCCGGCGATCGAGGTCCCGAAAGCGAATCCCAGCCCCTGCACCGGCGCCGCGAGCGATGCGCGTATGGCCTGGAGATCCGTGGCGCTTTCCAGGGCAAGTCCGGTGCCGCGCAAAGTCGCCACCATGCCCAGAAACGTGCCCAGCATGCCCAGCAGCACCAGCAGGCCGACGAAATAAGGCGTCAAGGCAGGCCCGGGCAAGGCCACCCGCGCGCCTTCGATCCGCAGGCGCACGGCATTGCGCAGGCCCGGCTGCAGCCTGGACAGCCAAGCGTCCAGGTCCGCGGGCGGCTCGGACAAGCCGGCCAAGGCTTGCCGCAAGCCGCGGGCGGCGCGCCCGGAGCGATGGAGCTCCCACGCGCCGGCCAGGTACACGGCCGCGATCAGGGCCGTGACGCTCAGGGCGAGCGCATGGCTGCCCGCATAGCCGGCTCCTATCCAGCACACCGCCGCCAGCCCGGCCGCAAACACAAGAAAATGTAGAAGTCGGTTCATAAAGTCCTGATTCAATTAGGGCGCGCCGGACCGCAGCGCCGCCAGCAGCCCATCGACCGGCTGCAGGCGCAGGTCGAGCTCGGCGCGCAGCACGCTCTGCATGTCCCGGCGGAACACCGCCTGCCAATCATCGGAGGCCGGCGCCCGCCCCACGAGGCTGTCCGCGTCCGGCTCCGGATCGGCCGGGCGCAGACGAAGAAAACGCCGCTCGAGCAGCGCCGGCACGGCGGACAGCAGCTCATGCTCGCGCGCGTCCAGTGCCTGCTCCATGACCGCGTCCAGCACCGCCAGCCGCGCCGCGCCGGGCGAGGCGGACGCAAGCGCCGTCCGCAAGCGCGCCCTCAAGGCGGCAATGGCGCTTTCCATGTTCTGCTGCAGGGAAACATAGCGCCGGCGGTAGGTCGAATACTCGACCGGCGGCGCCGGCCTGCCCCGCGCCCCGCCCAGGCCTTTTTGCCGCGCGCGCGGCGGAGCGGCGGCGGGCTCGCCCAGCTCCGCGATCGCGCGCTCCAGCATCGCCCTTACATGCGCGTAGTCTTCCTCGGCCTGGGCTGCGCCCGGCTCGGCGTGGCCCGGCCGAGCGGCGGCCGCCACCGCCGGCGCGGCGCCCAGCGCCGAAGCCAGGCCGATCGCGTCGGTCCAGCCGAGCCATTGGCTCAGGCGGTCCGGCAGCGGCTGCCCGGGTTCGCGGACATGCGCATCCAGCAGACGGGACAGCAGGCGAATGAGCGCCGGCCCGCTGAAATTCGTGCGCCGAGGCAATTCTTGCGCCATACCAGCAGGGTCAAAAACCCATGAGTTTACACGCAATGGCAAGCCGGCCATGCCCGCCGCCCAGGTTCCCGCCCCGCCGGCAGGCAAGACGTACCCGGCCTCACTTGCCCCGCAAGCGGTCGATGAGGCGGCGGTCGCGCTTGGTCGGGCGGCCGGCCGACAGGTCCTGCCCGGGCTCGGGCGCCAGGCGCCGCAATTCCGCCGCCCGCTCCCTGGCCTGGATGCTCTCCGGGGTTTCCTCGTACAGCAGGCGCGCCACCGGCGCCGGCCCGCGCGCGCCGCTTACGCCGCAAACACGCACCTCGATGGGCGGGTCTTCCTTGCGTATGCTGACCAGGTCATTCGCCGACACCTCGCGCGCCGGCTTGGCCGGCTGGCCGTTGACCTGCACCCGCCCCTTGCCGATTTCCTGCGCCGCCAGGCTGCGCGTCTTGTAGAAACGCGCTGCCCAAAGCCATTTGTCCAGCCGGATCCTGTCCATCGCACCGCTCCGTAGTCGTATTCAAGCCGTCGAGGGCTGCAAGGCGATCACCGCCATGCCCGCGAGGGCGATCAAGGCGCCGCCCACATCCCACCGCGTCAGCGCCACCCCATCGACGAAACGCAGCCACAGCAAGGCCACCGTGATGTACATCCCGCCGTAGGCGGCGTAGGTGCGCCCCGCGGCGGCGGGATGCAGGGTAAGCAGCCAGGCGAACAGAGCCAGGGCCAGCGCCGCCGGAAGAAGCAGCCACGCGCTTTTGCCCTGGCGCAACACCAGCCAGGGCAGATAGCAGCCAATGATTTCCGCCACCGCCGTCACGGCGAACAAAAAGGCAAGCTTCAGCAACTGCGCCATGGTCCTCGGCTCCCGGTCCGCGTCGATGGGAGATTATTCCACAAGAGCCGAAACGGCGACCCTGGAATATTTGAGGCACATCAATTACCCAGGGACGGAAGACCGCTATGCTGAAATCCTCGAAGCATGCTTTTCCAAGGCACGGCCATGGCCAAGAAGTTCCCTCTCCACCCTTCCCACCCTGAACGCATTTGCTGGGGCTGCGACAAATACTGCCCCGTGGATTCCCTTGCCTGCGGCAACGGCTCGGATCGCACCATGCATCCCTCCGAAGTCCTGGGAGACGACTGGTACACCGTCGGCGACTGGGGGCTGGAACCCGAGGAACAGGACGCCGCGAAGACCGCCGCCTAGGCTCCTACGCCGGGCGCCGGCCTTGCTTGCAGCGCCCCTGCCGCATGCCGCGAAGCGCGGCGGGCGGACCGCTTCGGCGTTTCAAACGCGTGGCGGCGGCACCGCGCCCAACTGCATCATCAGGCCCAGTGTATCCATGACGATGCGCATCTCCTTTATTTTCCCCTGCTCGAACCGGTCCACGACCATGCCGCAGACTTTCACCGATCGTCCGGTGGGCGGTATGCCGAGAAACACGCCGTGATGCGTGCCGGTCCATTCGAACCGGGACAGCACCTTGTCGACCTCGGAGATCTGCTCGTAAATCGTCCAATGCATGTCGGGAAAGGATGCCCGCAGGCCGCGGAGCATCTGCTTCAGGCCGGACAAGCCCGGGCCCCGCCTGGGCAGCAATCCCTGTTCTACGACGTCGTCCCAGAAAAACTGGGCCAGGGCGTCGATTTCTCCCTGGTTCAGCACGATTTCCGTGAATCGGCGAACGGCGTTGCGGTTCATGATGTTCTGCATGCTCTATCCTTTGCGGGCCGTGAGAGGCTGGCTCTCGCCCCGATACTGTGGCGCAGGCGGCGGCGCTTGTCATCGCGGTGTTCAGCGGATGAGGCCCACGACGTTCGGCGGATTGCGAATTTAATTACAATGGTTTTTTGATAATGGACGAGGCCTGGGGCCCGTCGACATTGAAAAGGTGAGCGGCATGGAAGCGGAATTCTGGCTGGAGCGCTGGCGTGACGGGCGTATCGGGTTTCACCAAACCCGCATCACGCCGTTGCTGCAAAAATACTGGCCGTCGCTGGGCTTGCCGGCCGGCTGTACGGTGATGGTGCCGCTTTGCGGGAAGTCCCTGGACATGATCTGGCTGGCGGAACAGGGCTATCGCGTGCTGGGCGTCGAGCTCGCGGAGCTGGCGGTCCAGCAGTTTTTCGCCGAAAACGAACTGCCGGTGGCCACGCGCCAGTCCAGCATGGGCGTCCATTATGTTTCCGACCGGATCGAAATCATCTGCGGCGACATTTTCGGCGTCGATGCCGCGACGCTGGGCGGCTGCCTGGGCGCATACGACCGCGCGGCGCTGGTCGCGCTGCCGGCCGGCATGCGGCAGCGTTATGTGGACCACGTCTATGGCCGGCTGTCCGACGACTACCGCGGCTTGCTGCTCACGCTGGATTATCCGCAAAACGAGCTGGAGGGCCCGCCTTTCTCGGTGGCCGACGAAGAGGTCCAGAGGCTTTTTTCAGCGCACTCCAGGGCGCTGGCCATCGACCGGCGCGACATCCTGGAGAAGGATCCGAAGTTCCAGTCCCAGGGGGTGACCCGTCTCGACACGGTGGTGTATCGGCTGGAGAGGCGCGAGGCTCCCGTCACGGCACCCTAGTCCGGGCTAAGAACGATCCCGCAGCTCGTTCACCCCTTCCCCTTCCGCGCAATGATTGCAGCAGAACATCCGCCCGTTCTTCTCCATCCCATGCCCCACGATACGCACCCCGCAGTGCTCGCACAGCGGCGCCAGCGTCTGGATGGCGCATTCAAAACTGTCGAATGTATAGGTCTGCCCATCGGGAGCCGTCACCTCGAAGGACTTGTCGTAATAATTACCGCACTGGTCGCATTTCGCCATGTCTCGCTCCCGCTCTGAAGTCATTGAGATCCATCGCCAGCAAACACCATGCCGCCGCCCGGCCACGCCCGGCACGGCGTTTGCTAGACATGGCGCATGCCAGCAGGACCACATGCTCCATCTGGATCCACGCCGAGGAGGACGCCATGCCCGACAAAGACTCGAAACCGCAACAACCGCAACAGCCCGAAGCCGACTACCAGGGGCCGTCCGGCCCCGACGAGCGCTACGGCCGCAATCAGCAATATGGCCAGGGCGACAACGCCAGGCTGGACCGCAGGAGCGGCGATGAAACGGAAACCGGCCGGCGGATCGGAAGCGAAGAAGGCATACGTGACGACATACGGCGGCGGCTGGATCAAAGCGGCCTGGACGCGGCCAACGTGGAAGTCAGCGTGGCGGACGATCGCGTCACGCTCGACGGCGACACCATCGACGAATCCAACCGGGACGCCATCGAGCGCTGCGCCGCCGCGCAGGCCGGCGTACGCCAGGTCCGCAATCTAATACGGATACGCCGGGGAGTGCAGCCCGATCTGGGCGCCGGCGTGGACAGCGAGGCCATGAGCAGGCGCTGAAACGAAGCCGGCGCGCGTGCCGGCGGCCGGCCGGCTCCCCGAGCCGCCGCTTTGCGCAGCCGCTCCAGGTTGGCTATATTTCATGCATTGGAAACGGGGAAAACGCATGGCACGGATTCTGGTCGTCTCTAATCGGGTGGCCCCGCTGTCGGAAGGGCAAGCGCCCACCGGGGGGCTGGCGGTCGGCGTGCTCGGTGCGCTGAAGGAAGTCGGCGGGATATGGATGGGCTGGAACGGCGAAATCGCCCGGGAGTCCGGCACGCCGCTCGCCCAGCAAGACAGCGGCGCGATCTCGCTGATCACCTGGCCGCTGTCTCAGTATGACTATGACACCTTCTACCGGGGTTTCGCCAACAGCGTCCTGTGGCCCGTCTTTCACTTCCGGACCGATTTGCTGCATTACCGGGACGAAGATTACGAAGGCTATAAACGAGTCAATCGGATCTTTGCCGAACGCCTGCAGCGCATGGCCCGGCCCGGGGACCTGATCTGGGTCCACGATTACCACTTCCTGCCCCTGGCCCAGTATTGCCGCGAGCTGGGCATGCAGCATAAGTTCGGCCTGTTCCTGCACATTCCCTTTCCCAGCGACCAGGTCTTCCGCACCATACCCCACCACGCCGACCTGGCGCGCGCCATGGCGGCCTTCGATCTCATCGGCCTGCAGACCAGCGACGATCTGCAGGCCATGCGGGATTACTACGAACGGCACCTGGGCGCGGCCTGCAGCCACGACACCCTCGTCCTGAACGGCAAGGCGACCCGCCTGGGGGTGTATCCCATCGGCGTCTGTCCCGAAGACATCCAGGCCCTGTCGCGCGAGCATCGGAACAGCCGGGAGTCGATCAAGTTGAAATCCGGGCTGCAGCACCGCAGGCTGATCATCAGCGTTGACCGGCTGGACTACAGCAAGGGCTTGGTCGAGCGCTTCCGCGGCTTCGAGCGGCTGCTCGATACGCGGCCCCGGTTCCGCGGCCAGGTCTCCTTCGTGCAGATCGCGCCGCCCTCGCGCGCCGACGTGCATGGCTACCGGAGCCTGCGTCGCCTGCTGGAGCAGACCGCCGGCCGGATCAACGGCCGCTGGACCGAGCTTTCCTGGACGCCCATACGCTATATGAACCGCTCTTTCGACCGGGCCACGCTGATGTCCTTCTTTCGCGCCTCCCAGGTCGGGCTGGTCACGTCTTTGCGCGATGGCATGAATCTGGTGGCGAAGGAATACGTCGCGGCGCAGCCCGAGGACGATCCGGGCGTGCTGGTGCTGTCGGAGTTCACCGGCGCGGCGCGCGAGCTTTCCGAGGGGGCTCTGCTGATCAATCCTTATGACACGGCCGGCATGGCAAGGGCTTTGCGCAGCGCGCTGGACATGCAGTCGGCGGAACGCAGGCGGCGCCATGAAATCATGATGGACGTGCTGCGCAAGAACAGTCTGACGGCCTGGCGCGAGCGGTTCATTGAAGACCTGGGCGGAATCTAGGAGGAGCCGGGCCACGGAAGCAAGAGCGCCCCGCATCAACGCCCGACACGCCCCAGCCACCCCTCCAGCTCGCCCTGCTCCCCCAAGCGCAGCGCCGCGCAGCTGGCGCCGGGCCCGATCTTGATGCTGCAGCCTCCCAGCGCATTGGCCTGGCGAAACGCCGCCTCGTCCGTGGTGTCGTCCCCCACCATCAGCGGCCTTCTGCCCGCGAACGGCGGCTCCCCCATCAGCCGCAGCAAGGCGCGGCCCTTGTCGACGGCGGGCAGCTTGGCCTCCACCACCATCTTGCCCGGCAGCAGCTCGAACTGAGAAAAACGAGCGATCGCCGCGGACATCTCGGCCAGCACCGCCTCCTTCGCCTCGGGCGCCAGGCGATAGTGGACCGCCACGCCGAAGGACTTGCGCTCCAGCAGGACGCCCGGCCTGCCCTCCAGCCGGCCGGCCAGCCAGGCGGCAAGCTCGTGGACGGCCGACCCGTCGACCGGCGTGTGGATCCGCCCGCCCGCATCCCGGATCACGGCGCCATGCTCGGCGCCCAGCGGAAGGACCAGGGGCCGCAGCAATTCGTCCAGGACGTCCAGCGGCCGGCCCGAGATCACGGCCAGCGCACCGCCGGCCGCCCGCCGCAAACCAGCCAGCCGGCCGAGCATGGCTTCCGGTACGCGCACCAGATCCGGGCGCTCGGCAAGCGGAGCCAGCGTGCCGTCCAGGTCGAAGAAGAAAGCCCAGGAATCCGCGGCGGGCAGGAAGTTTTCGGTAGCCGTTGAAAGAGTCATGTCGAACCGGAATGGGGGAATGTCTGTTTCGATGATAGCAGCGCCGCCTGTCGGCCAATCAGCGTTTCTTGGACCGGACATTTCTATTTGGCATTGACGCTGTCGGCCGGTTCGTTGCAAGCAAGAATCATTCTCGTTATATTGGACCCTTTCCTTCACCCTAACCGAAAGAAGACCAAGGTGCCGCGATTCGCCTCGTTCATCCAGCCGTTCCTGTTTTGCCTCTGCGGGGTGCTGGGCGCCGCCCATGCGCAAGGCGCGTCGCCGGCCCAAGGCTGGGCCGGCAAGACCGTCGGTGAAACCATAGCGGATCGCCCCTCGAATTTATACCGCTACGAAAAACACCGCCTCGATTCCGCGGACGGAAAGCGGCATTACCGGATCGAAATATCGATTCCCCGCGTGCCGGCGCCGGCGGGTGGCTATGCCGCTTTGTACATGCTGGACGGCAACGCCGCCATGGACACGCTCACCGAAGACGACCTCGCATCGATCTCGGGCGGCGGGCATCCGCCCGTGCTGGTGGCCGTCGGCTACGACATCCCGGTCCGCAACGACGTGGTCTCGCGCGCCTACGACTACACCCCGCCCGTCCATGAAAACGGCAAGCTGATTGCGGAGCCCGTCGTGCGCGGGCACGTCGGCGGCGGCGCCGACGTCTTCCTGGACTTCATCGCCGCCCGGGTCAAGCCGCTGGTCCGGGCCCGCGCCGGCACAGACCCCAAGAAGGAATACCTGTGGGGCCATTCCTACGGCGGCCTGTTTGTCCTGCACACGCTGTTCACGCGGCCCGACGCCTTTGCGCGCTACATCGCCGGCGACCCTTCCGTCTGGTGGCACGACGGCGCGCTCTTGCGGGAATGGCAGGCCTTCGAAAAAGAGCGGGCCGCGGGCAAGCGGGTCGCCATCCTGGTGGGCGCCAAGCCGCGCGACCCCGCCCGGCCGGCGCCCGGCGCGTCGATGGACACCCGCGCCATCGTGGAAGACATGGCCGAAGGGCTGCGCCGCGGCGGCGGCCAAGTCAGTTACGAGGCCTTCCCGCAGTATGGGCATGGCGAGATGATACGCGTGTCGCTGGAGCGGGCCTTGCGGATCGCCGCCGAGCCTTGAGCGCGGCGATGCCGCGATCGTTTCAGGCCAAGGACTGTATGTGCCGCGCCATGCGGTCGCGCATCGCCCGGTCGGGCAGTTCGCCGAAGGCGGCTCCCATGTTGTCCACGGCATTCTTCGGGCGGCTGGTGGCGGGGGTTGCGCAGGTGATCGCCGGATGGGACACCACGAATTTCAGGAAAAACTGCCCCCAGGAACGCATGCCCAGCTCCGCGGCCCAATCGGGCACCTCGTGCCCTTTCACCAGGCCCCACAGCCGTGTGCGGCCGAAAGGCGCATAGGCCAGCACGGCAATGCCGCGGTCGGCCGCCAGCGGCAATATGCGTTCTTCCATGACGCGGTTGTCGATCGCGTAGTCGACGCCGATGAAATCGAGGCGTTCGTCGCGCATCACCTGCTCCAGCTGTTCGTACTGGCGCGGGAAGGTGGTGGTCACGCCCAGGTAGCGTATGCGTTTTTCCTCGCGCAGGGACTTCAGGAGCGGCAGCTGGGTGGCCACGTCGCCCAGGTTGTGGATCTGCATCAGGTCGATGGCCGGCTTGCCGATGGCCTGGAAGGACGCCGCAATCTGGGCCTTGGCCTGTTCGACGTCGGCCTTGCCGCCGCCGAATCCGGCGACATTGAGCTTGGTGGCCCAGAAGAGCTTGTCGCGGATGCCGAGTTCGTTGACGATTTTCCCCGCCACCGCTTCGGACGCGCCATAGCCCGGCGCCGTATCGAACACGGTTCCGCCGTGCTCGACGAAAGCCTGGAAGACCTGTTTGAGCGCGTCCGCCCCTTCGCCGCCGGCGGCGCTGGAAAATGTGGCGGAGCTGCCCAGGCCAACCACAGGGAGGCGCTCGCCAGAAGAAGGAATGGGGCGGGTTATCAGCGCCCCTGGTTTTTCAGCGGCCCATGACAGTGCCGGCGCCAGTATGGCGCCTGCACCCGTGGCGGCGCATAGCCTTAGGTAGTCGCGACGGGAAATCATGCGGAAATCCTTGTTCGAATCTATTCAAGAATGACTGCCCTGCTTGCTTGCACGCCTTCAAAAAACAACATTTTTGTTCAAGGCGCGTACCATGATCGCACTAAACTTCAAATAAAAATAGGTCTGTCCGATCCAGGCTGGTAACATTCTGAAAACTTCAGCGTTCAATGGATACCGGGCATGATCAAGAAATATCTTCTGTTGTCTTCTGCCGCATTTGTTTTTTCAGGCGCCGCCCCGGCCCAAGTCGCGGCGCCCAACTACACCTCGATATGGTCGTTCGGTGACAGCCTTTCCGACACGGGGCGCACCTACTTTTCAAGCGGCGTAACCATCGCCTACCAGGCACCGAAAGGGCCGCTTTATTATAACGGACGCTTCTCCAGCGGCCCCGTCTGGGTGGAAAACCTTCACAAGCTGAATTCCACGGCGCTCCAGTATGACCAATCTCACAATCTAGCCTACGGCGGCGCAGTAATCGGTGATTTGGTTTCATTAAAGATGAAACCCTTCATCAATAACGTGCAGGAACAGACTGAATTTTTCAGCAAGATCCTCGATCGCCAGATATCTTGCATGGGCTGGGCGCTCAGTTGCACCGTCAAGCGCAGCTTCTGGGAAAAGTTCATTAGCAATTTTGATTATGCGGGACGCATCACCGCCAGTGAAACAGGCTCGAAACCGCTGGTAACGTTCGCCATCGGCGGGAACAACTTCCGGCAGGAACTGGAAGACAGATGGGCATGGGATATCACGACTGGCGGGCTTATCCCATCCGTTGGGACCAAACACGTTCCCGGCGATCCCAATATCGCAAAAAGGGACATCCTGAGCAAAGTCCCTACGGAACTGCGCAAAATCAACAACGCACTTGCCACGCGCGGCGATATCGCGCGGGATGGCGTGACCTACTACGTGGCCACCATTCCCAACATCGCCCAGACGCCCAAGGTCAACGTGATGGTTCAAAGCCTGCAGGATCAATACGGCAAGGTCATCCAGGAAACCAACCGCGAACTGAAGAAAAGCCTGTTCGAGCTGGGCGACGAATTCGCCGCCAAGAATGCAAAAACCCGTCTGGTGGTCATAGACTTCGACGCACTGCTGGCGGAAGCGATCAAATCGCCGACCGCTTTCGGTTTCACCGAAACCAAGAAGAACTGCGTGGCGGCTGAAACCGGTAAATATGTCAATGGCTGCTCGGGCTCGAACTCCAACCAGTTCCTGTTCTGGGACGAGTTCCACCCCACAGCCAAGGGCCATGAGATGATCGCCCGCTACGCCCGCAACACCGACCTGCTGGAATTCGGCTCGAACGTCAACTTCATCGAGCCTTATGTCGCCAATATCGAATGGCGCAACCGTAGCTTCACCGGCAACATCTCGGGCAGCGGCTCGCTGATCAAGCAGGGCGAGGCCAGGCTGACGCTGGCCGGCAACAACAGCTACGCCGGCGGCACCCGCATCGACAACGGCACCGTGCGCATCACGTCGGACGCCAACCTGGGGGCGCGCTCCGGCATGCTCACGCTGCAAGGTGGCGCCCTGCAGGCCTCGGGCACGACGACCCTGAACCGCGACGTCAAGGTCAACGCCTCGCAATCCATCGGGCAAATCGGCGGCTCCGTGTTCGGCGGCACCTTCGAGGTCGACCCCAACGTGGTGCTCACGCTTGCCGACAACACGCTTTCGGGCACCGGCGACATCCGGAAGACCGGCCAAGGCGAGCTCGACATCCGCTCCCGGGACGAAGGCAAGCGCAAGCTGACGCAGGTCGACCTGGGCACGCTGGCCGTCAACACCAGCACGCCCTACCAGTCTGAACGGATCGTCGTGGAACGGAACGCCTTCCTGCAAGGCTCCGGCACCATCGTCGGCAAGACCGAAATCAGGGGCCAGGCCCAGCCGGGCAATTCCATCGGCACGCTGAACGTCGTCGGCGACCTGGTCATCCAGGAAGGCGGCAGCTACCAGTTCGAAGTCGCCACGCGCAGCGCCGATTATCTGCACGTCACCGGCAACATCATCATGGACGGCGACGTCGTGGTCGATGTCGAAACCAATGAAAAAGTATCCGACCAGCGCTACCCCCTCTTCGGCTATACGGGCACGCTGACCGGCCTGGACTATGATTCCCTGGAAGTCAGCCCCTTCCTGAGGGCCAACCTGGAACAAGGCAATCAGCGGGTCGACATCGCTTTCGCGCGCGACTTCACCTGGCCGGCCGACACCGCCGGCCAGCGCGCCATGGCGGCCCACCTGAATGCCGCGTTCCGCCAGGAAGACCAGGGCGACCTGAACAATGTCTTCGACGCCCTGGACGATACCGGCACCGCCCCGGCCGCGCGCCGCGCGCTCGACGTCCTGTCCGGCCAATCCATCGGCAACGCCCTCACGGCGGGCGCCATCCAACAAGGGCAATTCACCCGGGCGCTCGAAGACCGCCTGGCCGCCCGGCGCGGCGGGCGCGATGCGCAAGGGGTCGCCACGCCGCTGTCCACCCGCTCCGGCTCCAGCGGCCTGGGCGGCGCGCTGCAGACCGTGGCGTCCTCCGTCTCGAACGGCAATGCCGCGGGCGGTTCGCGCCCCGGCACGGCTTCCGTGGACGAGGTGTCGGTGTGGGCCCGCGCCATGGGCGGCCCGAGCAAGGTCCGCGGCGCCGGCGCCTTCAGCATGACCAACTTCGGCGTGCTGGCCGGCCTCGACAAGACCTTTGGCGATCATCTGGTGGGCGCCAGCTTCGGCTACGGCAATTTCTCGGTCGACGGCAACCAGGGCGGTGACACCGACGCCGACGTCTACCAGATTGCGCTGTACGGCTCGGCCCGCAAGAACAGCTTCTTCCTGGACGGCACCGCGGCCTACAGCCACGCCGACTACAAGACCAAGCGCGCGCTGGAGTTCGGCGGCATGTCGCGGGTCGCGCGCGGCAAGTCGCGGGGCGACAACTTCGGCCTGTCGCTCAAGTCCGGCCTGCACCTGCAGTATTCCGGCCTGGCGGTCGAACCCAGCCTGGGCTTCGACTGGTACCACCTGAAACGCGGCGGGTTCAGCGAAACCGGCGCCGACGCAGCCGGCCTGGACGTCAAGTCGCAGAAGCTCGACCTGGTGATGCCGTCGATCGGCGTGCGCGTGTCGTCCACCCACGAGTTCGGCAGCCGCACGCTGACGCCCGAACTGAGCGCCCGCTATTACTACAACGCGGGCGACACCAAGTCCGACACGCGCGCCGCGCTGATCGGCGCTCCCGCCGGCACGCCCGGCTTCGTTGCGACATCCACCGGCCTGGGCCGCAACATCGGGGTGGTCTCGGCCGGCCTGTCGGTGCAGAACGACGAGAAACTGCGCTTCTTCGCGCGCTATGAGCTGGCCGTGGACAATCACACCACCGCCAATGCGTTCTCGGTCGGGCTGCAATACCGGTGGTAGGTTGACCGCGGATCACGAGGCCGGGCCCCGTACGGGGCCCGCCTCTTTTTCCGCGGCGAGCGCGTCCGCGGCGCCCGCCTTCCGGGCTTTTCGCCCCCGCCACAGCGAACGCGCCAGCACCGCCATGAACATGGCGGAAAGCACCACCACGACGGTGGGCGCCGGCGCGCTGTCCAGGAAGAAGCTCAGGTACACGCCCGACAGGCAGGCGCCAAGAGAGATCGCCGCCGCGGCCGGCAGCATGGCGCCGAAGCTGCGCGTCAGCAGGAAGGCCATGGCGCCCGGCGCGATGAGCAGCGCGATGACCAGGATGATGCCCACCGCCTTGAGCGCGCCCACGATGGTCAGGGAAAGCATGGCCAGCAGGCCGTAATGCAGCAGGTTCACCCGAAGGCCCACGGTGCGCGCCTGCACGGGGTCGAAGGCGTGCAGAAGCAGATCGCGCCACTTGACGGCGACCGTGCCGGCGACCACCAGGGCGATCGCGGCGCTTTCCGCCAGATCGCCCCACCCCACGCCCAGCATGTCGCCGAACAGGATGTGGTCCAGGTGCACGTCGCTGCGTATGCCGGTGTGGAGCACCACCCCCAGGCCGAACATGCCCGAGAACACCACGCCCATGACGGTATCCTGCTTGAGCCGGCTGTTCGCCTGGATATACCCGGCGCCGATCGCGCAGGCCATGCCGGCGGCGACCGCGCCGACCCCCACCGGCAGCCCCGCCATATAGGCCAGCACCACGCCGGGCAGCACCGCGTGCGACACCGCATCGCCCATCAAGGCCCAGCCTTTCAGCACCAGCAGGCAGGACAGCAGCGCGGTGGGCAGCGCCACCAGCGCCGAAATCAGCAGGGCCTGCCACATGAAATCGAATTGCAGCGGCGCAAGCAGGAGTTCGAGCGTGCTCATGCGCCCTCCCCGGCGGAGGCGGCGCGGCGGCGGCTGGCCAGCACGCCGTGCTTGGGCGCGAAGACGAAGGCCGCCAGAAAGCAGAGGGTCTGCAGCAGCACGATGATGCCGCCCGTGGCGCCGTCGAGAAAATAGCTGGCGTAGGCGCCGACGCAGCCGCTGCATGCCCCGATGGCCACGCTGATCGCCAGCAGGCGCGTGAAACGATCGGTCAGCAGGTAGGCCGTGGCGCCCGGCGTGACCACCATGGCCACCACCAGGAAAGCGCCCACCGTCTGCATGGCCGCCACGGTGCAGGCCGACAAGAGCGCGAAGAACAGCGTCTTGATCAGAAACGGATTGATGCCGACCGAACGGGCGTGGCTTTCATCGAAGAAAACCAGCATGAGCGCCTTCCACTTGAAAAGCAGGACGAGCAGCGAGACCGCGCCGATGAGCGCCAGCTGCAGAGTGTCTTCCGGCGTGACCGCCAGGATGTTGCCCAGGATGATGGTCTGGATATTGACGGACACCGGCGCCAGCGACGCCATGAACAGGCCCAGGCCGAAGAAGGCCGAAAAAACCAGCCCGATGATGACGTCTTCCTTCAGGCGCGTGCGCTGGTTCAGCAGCAGCATGGACGCCGCGGCCAGCCCTCCGGCCAGGAAGGCGCCGGCCGAGAACGACAGCCCGAGCATGTAGGCGCCCGCCACGCCGGGAACGATGGCATGCGACAGCGCGTCGCCGATCAGCGACCAGCCCTTGAGCATCAGGTACGCGGATAGAAAGGCGCAGACGGCGCCCACCAGCGCCGCCACCCACATGGCGTTGACCATATAGCCATAGCCGAAGGGTTCGGCCAGCAGCGCCGTCATTGCTCGCCCTCCGTGCCGTCGCGGCCGGGCCGGTGCTCGCGCGCCGTGGCCAAGTCCCCATAGAACACCAGGGGACGCTCGTCGTCGGAAAAGATGCCGACGGCCTGGGCGCGCCGCTCGTCCGTTTCGCTGAGCGCGAAGTGGCGCAGCACGCCGCCGAACGCCGCCTGGAGGTTGGCCCGGGTGAAGACGTCGGCGGTGCGCCCGTAGGCCAGCACCGTGCGATTGAGCAGCACGGCGCGGTCGCAGAATTCCGGGACACTGCCCAGGTTGTGGGTGGACACCAGCATCACCCTGCCCTCTTGCCGCAGCTGGCCCAGCAGCGCGATGATCGCGTCCTCGGTCGTCACGTCCACTCCCGTGAAGGGCTCGTCCAGCAGGATGACGCGCGCATCCTGCGCCAGCGCGCGCGCCAGGAACACACGCTTCTGCTGGCCGCCGGACAACTCCCCGATCTGGCGGGTGCGCAGCGCCTCCAGGCCGACCCGCGCCAGGGCGGCGTCGACGGCCCGGCGGTCCGCGGGCCCGGGCCTCCGCATCCAGCCCATGTGCCCATAGCGGCCCATCATCACCACGTCCTCGACCAGCACCGGAAAGTTCCAGTCCACGTCCTCGCTCTGGGGGACATAGGCGATCAGCTTGCGCCGCAAGGCTTCGCGCGCCGGCATGCCCAGCACGGCGATGCGTCCGCCGGCGAGCTTGACGAAGCCCATGATGGCCTTGAACAGCGTCGACTTGCCGCTGCCGTTCACGCCGACCAGCGCAGTGATCGAGCCGGCGGGCGTCCGGAAGCTGGCATCGCGCAAGGCCTGCTGGCCATTGCGGTAGGTCACGCTGGCGCCCTCCACGCAGATACCCGGCGCCTCGGCGGCCGCAGGATTCGAAGCAGTCAAGATTCCAGCCCCCTTGCAATGGTTTCGGCCGTCACCCGCAGCAGATCCAGATAGGTCGGGACCGGGCCGTCCGGCGGGCTGAGCGAATCGACATACAGCACCCCGCCGTAGCGCGCCCCCGTCTCGCGGGCCACCTGCCTGGCCGGATCCGCCGACACCGTGCTTTCGCTGAACACGGCGGGGATGCGATGGGCGATCACGGCGTCGATCACACGCCGCGTCTGCTGCGGCGTGCCCTGCTGATCCGCATTGATGGGCCAGAGATAGAGTTCCTTCAGGCCGAAGTCGCGCGCCAGGTAGCTGAACGCGCCTTCGCTCGTCACCAGCCAGCGGCGCTCGGCCGGAATGGCCTGAAAGCGCGCCCGGATCGGCTCCATGGCCTGGCGGATGCGCGTCTTGTAGGCCTGCGCATTGGCGCGGTAGAGGTCGGCGTGCGCCGCGTCATGCTGGACCAGCGCATCGCGGATGTTGTCGACGTAGATCAAGGCGTTGGCGGGCGACATCCAGGCATGCGGGTTCGGCTTGCCCTGGTAGGGCCCGGACCCGATGCCCATGGGCTCGATTCCCTGGGTCACCACCGCGCCGGGCACGTCTTTGAGCCTTTGGAAGAAGCGCTCGAACCAATGCTCCAGGTTCAGGCCGTTCCAGAGCACCAGCTGGGCGCCCTGCGCCCGCGCCAAATCCCCCGGCGTGGGCTGATACTGATGGATTTCCGCGCCCGGCCGGGTGATGGACACCACGTCGGCCGCGTCGCCCGCAACGTTGCGGGCCATGTCGGCGATCACCGTGAAGGTGGTGACGACCTTCAGCTTGCCGGCCCAGGAAGGGGCGGCGGCCATCGCCATGAGCGCGGCGGCGGCGCAGCCCAGGATGCGTGCGAGGAGCGGGATAGGGATGTGCATGGATATTTATTAATGTAAATGAAAATCATTATTGTTTGCAATAAAGTTTTAATTGACAAGCCCAAACCCGATCGCAGCCACGAGCTCAGCCGCGCATCCGCTGTTCGCGCCGCCTTTTGCTTTTATTCTTCGACGGCGCCGGCGGCGGCGCGTTGCGCCGCAGGAACTCGATGCGCTCCCGCGCCCGGGCGGCGGCACGGGCGGCACGGCTCTTCACGATGAGCCGGGCAATGATGAAGGTGATGGCGAACGCCGCCACAAGAATGATACCGCTGGCCGTACTTGTCATTTGCCACTTCCGAAAGACCCGTGGCATCGCAATTAGCATGCCCGCACCCGGCGATTTTAACGCGGCCCCGCCACGCCGGAACCGCCATGGCTCGACATGGCCGGCGGATACATTCCATGATCCGCATCCTTGTGACCCTAAGCACAATAATGGTATACCCACCCTTGAATATCCCCCAAAGCATAATGACCCCCGTTGCCCGACGAAACGAAGGGCAAAGGATTTTCACGCAAGGCGATACATGACGAACGAATCACAGGAAGCCCACCAGCCAGGACTAGCCGCGGAGTGGGATCCGCGATCGGAAGCCGTTCTAGCCGACCAAATCTCCGCCTTCGACCAAATGCGCAGCCGCTGCCCCGTCGCAAGAAGCCAATACGGGTACGCCAGCGTATTCCGGCACGCCGACGTCCTGCGCGCGCTGCTCGACCACGAAACCTTCAGCAGCGCCGTCTCGCGCCGCCCCTCCGTGCCCAACGGCATGGACCCGCCCGAGCACACCGAATTCCGCCGCATCATAGACCCCTACTTCAGCCCAGCCCGTATGGCCGAAGTCGAGCCTCATTGCCGGCGCATCGCCTCGGAGATCATCGCCCGCGTGCCCGACGCCACCGAAACCGAATGGATGGAAGACGTCGCCCAGGACTTCGCCTTGCGCGTTCAATGCGCATTCCTGGGCTGGCCCGCCACCCTGCACGAACCCCTGCGCCAATGGACACGCAAGAACCATCGCGCCACCCTCGCGCGGGACGAAGCGGCGATGGCCGCGGTCGCACTGGAATTCGACGGCTACATCAAAGACCTGCTCGCCCTGCGCCGCGCCGCCGGCAGCGGCGCGCCCGACGACGCAACCACCCGCCTGCTGGGCGAAACCATGAACGGGCGCGCGCTGACCGAAGACGAAATCGTCAGCATCCTGCGCAACTGGACCGTGGGCGAGCTGGCCACCATCTCCGCATCGGTCGGCATCCTGACCCAATACCTGGCGACGCACGAACCCTTGCAGCAAACGCTGCGGGCACAGCCCGAACTCCTGCCCGCCGCCATCGACGAAATCCTGCGGATACATCCGCCGCTCATCATGAACCGCCGCGTCGCGACCCGGGACGTCGACATAGGCGGCGTCCCGATCGCCCAGGGCGAGCGCCTGGCGCTGCTTTGGGCGTCCGCCAACCGCGACGCCGCGGTTTTCGGCGACCCGGACGAATTCCGCCTGGACCGGGATCCGGCCCTGAACCTGCTGTACGGCGCCGGCATACACGTCTGTCCGGGCGCGCCGCTCGCGCGGCTCGAGCTGCGCGTCATCATGGAAGAGCTGCTGAAGTCCACGCGCGGCATCGCGCTCGGGGCGGGGACGCAGGCCGTGAAGGCCTTTTTCCCGGCCAGCGGGTATTCGCGCCTGCCCATCGTCATACAGCGATGAAGAAAGGGCGCGGCGCCGGCCGCGGCCGCCGGACAACCACACTGGGCATGGGGTTCCAGGGAGGATTCCCGGCGCCCCTACCTATAATCGAAAACGCTAGTCCGCATGCCCAGGCATGCGCTTCACCCGCACCAGTCAAAAAGGAATCCATCGTGGCCGAACACACCATCCCCGTTCTCTCACAAACCGCCTACCCCTTCGACGCCCGAGGCGTCGCCAAGCGCTTCCGCCACGCCGCCATATTCGGCGCCTTGTCGGCGCTGCAGCCCGGCGAAACCATGCGCTTTTGCAACGATCACGACCCTCTGCCCCTGCTGCAGCAGCTGCAAGGCTATTTCGGCGACGACGTCCGCATCGAATACATATCGCGCGAACCCGGCGAAATCGTCATCGACTTCCACGTCGTGTCGGACAGCCGCGCCTGAGCCATGCCGGACACGGGCTTCCCTCCCGCCGATACCGCGGACGTCGTGCTGGACGTCCGCGGCCTGGCGCCCCCCGAACCGCTGGAGCGCGTGCTTGACGCGCTGGCGACGCTTCCCCCCACAGAGCGCCTGCTGATGATCATCGACCGCGAGCCGCGGCCGCTGTACGGCATCCTGCGGCAGAACGGCTTCCTGCATGCCTGCACCATGCGTCCCGACGCGGTGTTCGAAGTGCTGATCTGGCGCGGCGCGGCCGCCTAGGGCCGGCGCCGCCACCTTTCAACGTCGACAGGCCCAAAGCCCGCCGGCCTCGCGCCCGGCGCGCTCTTCCGCCCGCCTGCATCCTTTCGTCGCATCATCCAGGCCTGCCAGTCCGCCCGGGCCCGTCCCCTCCGTCAGACCGGTCCGACGCCCCTCGCCCTGCCGCATCCGCACCCGGCCGTTCCGCTGTCGGAACGCCCGAATTCCATCGGGTAAACAATAGGCTGTTATGGCTCTTGTTTCCGGTTTAAAATCGGGCGAACCATTACATAAAGACACATGGAGTTACATTCCGCTTGTCGGCGCCCTTCTCCACTCTCTCGATGCCGCCGCCGCTGTTCGCCGTTCTTCGGCGGCGAGCCGGCCTGCTGCTGGCCTGCGCCGCCTGTGTCCTGCTGCCTGCCACCGCAAGCGCGCGCGAGTTCGTGGTCCAGAACGAAGGCCACCTGCAACACGCGCGGGCGCTCGTGCGGGCCGCCATGGAGGCCGGAGGGCTGAAGGCCGAATTCGTCGACGCCCCGGCGGGTAATGAAAAGCGCAACGTCCACATGATCAGCTCCGGCGTCACCCACGTCGACATGATGCCCGCCACGCCGGCGCGCCTGCAGCTGGTCAAGGAAGGCAAGCTGCGCATGATCCCCGTGCCGCTGGACCGCGGGCTGCTGGGCTACCGCATCAATCTGCTGCTGGATTCGCAGAAGCACAAGCTGTCGAACGTCAAGAGCGCGGCCGACCTGCGGGCCTATTCCATGGGGCAGAACGTGGGGTGGATGGACGTCGAGATCTACCGGGCGGCGGGCATTCCCACCAAGGAAATCAAGAACTGGTCCAACGGAGAATTCGCCACCCAGATGGAAGCGGGCTTCGTCGACCTGTTCCCCCTGGGGCTGGAAGAAACCCTGACCTATTTCCTGCCGCACTTCCAGAAGCAATACCCCCAGCTCACCATCGACCCCTACATTCTGGTGCGCTACCCCTGGTTCCGTTTCGTGTGGGTATCCCCCAACCCGGACGCCGACGCCCTGTACGACGCGTTGCAGCAAGGCTTCGACCGGATCGTCGAAGACGGCCGCTTCCTGGAGATATGGGCGCAATACTGCAAGCCGCCGCCCGACACCGCTTTCCGCCTGCGCACCATCATCGACATAGACAACCCCTTCTATGGCTACGACCTGGTGCCCGCGCGCTACCGCAAACTGCTTTATAAACAGGTGCCGCGATGACCGGCGCGCAGAGTTCCGCGGGCAAGCCTCCCAGGCGCTCCTTGTACCGGCAGTTCATCGGCTCCCTGCTCGTGCCTTTCGTGCTGGTCTTCGTGCTGGCGGGCACCGGCACCGTCCTGATCGGCTACCACGTCCAGCGCGCCAAGCTGGAGTCCGCGCGCACCGAGCTCATGAGCGTCTATGCGCGTTCGCTGGTCAAGCCGCTATGGGACTGCGACACCGCCACGCTGAACGGCATCGTCAATGCGCTGGCCCATCAGCAAGGCGTCGCCGGCGTGCGGCTGCAGGACGCCTGTTCGGGCCAGACCATCGCGATCGAGCCGGTCGCCGCGGAAGCCGGCCTCACGCCGCCCTATCGGCAGCTGATCCACTACACGGACGGCGCCGACCGCAGTTTCCAGGTGGGCGAGCTCGTCGCGCAGTTCAACCGGATCTCCATCTGGACCGCCGCCATGGACTTGCTGTGGCGCTACCTGGTTCTGTTCATCGCCATGTTCGCGGTCATGCTGGTGGGCGCCCTGCTGGTGTTTCGCCGGGTGGTCGACCAGCCGCTGGCGCGCTTTCGCAACGCCATCAACATGGAGATCGAATCCGGCGACGCCATCATGCGGCTGCGCGAGCTGGCCACCGAAAAGCACAACGACGAACTGAGCGACGTCATGGCCGCGTACGGCGGCCTGATGATGGAGCTCGACTCCCGCTACAAGCGCCAGCAGATCCTGGCGCAATGCGCGAGCGAGCTGCTGGCCACGTCCTCGCAGGACGCCTCCCCGCTCATCGACGTGCTCGAGCGCGTACGCCAGGCGGTGGGCGCCGGCCGGCTCTACCTGGCCGAGAACGACATCAACGAGGCGGGCGAGTTCTATCTGAACTACACCGTCCTGGCGGGGCGTCCGTTCAGCCCGGGCGCCGGTCCGGCCGATTTCACCGAACACCCCGAAGAAGAGCACTGGGCCGGCCACTTCAAGGAGCGCCAGTCCGTAACGGGCACCATCGCGCAGTTCCCCATATCCGACCAGCGCATCCTGCGCCGGCGCGGGGTCCGCAGCCTGGCCGCGTTTCCCGTCTGGGGCCAGAGCCACTGGTATGGTTTCATCTGCGTCGAAGACCTGGAAAACGACCGGGAATGGTCCGCCAGCGAAAAGACGTTTCTGCAGACCGTCGCCGACATGATCGGCGCCTTCCTCGAAAACGCCAGCCACCGGCACCAGCTCGCCACCGTCATCGACAAGCTGCGCGAGAACGAAAAGACGCTGATGCGGATCGCGCGCCGGGACCCGCTCACCGGCCTCGGCAACCGGATCGTGCTGGACGAAGAGCTGGAACGCGCCGTCCTGCGCGCGCAGCGGCAGTCCCTGCATGGGTACGTGCTGCTGATAGACCTGAACCATTTCAAGCCCATCAACGACACCTACGGCCACTCCGTCGGCGACCAGGTGCTGAGGGTCACCGCGCGCCGGCTGCTCGACTGCGTGCGCCGCACCGACACCGTCGTCCGCCTGGGCGGCGACGAGTTCGTCATCATCGTGGAGGGCGCGAAGGAACACCCCAACCTGGCCACCCTCATCGCCAAGCTGGTCGCCTGCATATCCCGCGTCCAGTCCCATGACGGGCACACCATGGCGGTGGGAGCCAGCGTGGGCTCGGCCTGCTTCCCGGACGACGGCACCTCCAGCGACGCCCTGCTCGCGCAGGCGGACAAGGACATGTACTTGCAAAAAGCCCTCAGCAACAGAAGCCGGCAGGCCTAGGGCCTGTTGACGGCGCGCCGTGGGGCCCGAGCGCCCGACATGTGTCAGAATACTAGTCTTTACCGCCCAGAAGCATGCATCGTGGCAGCCAGCGACCCCTCATTCAGCCTTAGGAAAATAGCCGTAGCGGCCTTCGGCCCGACCGCCCTCTTCGGGCTTGCCGAAGGCGCCATCTTCCCGGTCATCGCGCTCAGCGCCCGCGATCTGGGCGCCTCGGTGGCCCTGTCCGGCCTCATCGTCGCCCTGATCGGCGTGGGGTCGCTGCTCAGCAACATACCCGCATCCATCCTGACGGCGCGCCACGGCGAACGGCGGGCCATGACCGCCGCGGCGGCGCTGATGATCGTCGCGCTGCTGCTGTGCGTGCTGGCCGGCTCGGCATGGGTGCTGGCCGCCGGCGTCTTCATGATCGGCATTTCGCAGTCCATCTTCATGCTGGCGCGCCAGACCTACCTGACCGAAGCCGTGCCCATCACGATGCGCGCCCGGGCGATGTCCACCCTGGGCGGCGCGATGCGCGTGGGCATGTTCCTGGGCCCCTTCGTGGGCGCGGGGCTCATGCACTTCATGGGGCTGCCCGGCGCCTACGTCGTCGCCATTCTCGCATCGGCGGCGGCCGGCGCGCTTTCCCTGGGCATCCCCGACCTGGTCGTGCAGGCGCCCCAGGGCAAGGCCGGCGAGGCCGGCGAGGCCGGCCCGGCGCAGCAGACGTCCGTGCGCGCCCAGCGCATCTTTCGCGACCATCGCGGCGCCTTCCTGACGCTGGGCACCGGCTGCATGCTGCTGGCGGCGGTGCGCTCCTGCCGCCAGATCATCATTCCCCTGTGGGCCAGCCACATCGGCCTGGACCCCGCCACGACCGCCCTCGTCTATGGCGCCATGGGGGCCATAGACATGCTGCTGTTCTACCCCTCGGGCTATGTCATGGACCGGCACGGCCGCCGCTGGGTGGCCCTGCCGTCGATGGTCATCATGGGTGCTTCGTTGCTGCTCATGCCCTTGTCGGGCAGCCTGATCGGATTTATCATCATCACGCTGATTCTGGGCCTGGGCAATGGCGTAGGTTCGGGGCTGATCATGACCATCGGGGCGGATGCGTCTCCCAGAAACGGGCGCACCCACTTCTTGGGCATATGGCGCTTCATTACCGACCTTGGCGCCTGCGGGGGACCCCTTGTGCTCTCGGGCGTCGCCGCAATTGCGACACTAGGGGCAGGTATCGCCAGCATCGGCGGGCTGGGCTTGTTGGCCGCAGTATTCTTTTGGCGATGGCTGCCAGGCAAAGCACAACAATAACGCTCGAACCGGAGACCATCCATGCGCTTCATCCTCTGTACCGCCGCCACGCTGGCGCTCGCTGCTTGCGCGAGCCCCGGCAAGGACACTTACGAAACCATCTGCCACAAGACCTCGGTCGCAGAAGTGGCTGGCCTGTTCGACACATGGAACGCCGCGCTGCAAACCGGCGACCCCAAGAAAGTGGTAACCCTTTATGCGGCGGACGCCGTCCTGCTTCCCACCTTGTCCAATTCTCCTCGCCTGTCCAAGGCCGACAAGATGGAGTACTTCGAGTACTTCCTGCAGCAGCGGCCACGCGGCTCCATCGACCAGCGCAACATTATCCTGGAATGCAATACCGCCATCGACACCGGCCTGTATACCTTTGCTTTCGGTGACGGCAGCACGGCAAAAGCCCGCTACACCTACACCTATCGGCGGTCGGGCGACGGGTGGCTCATTACCAGCCATCACTCGTCCCTGCTTCCCCAGCCGCAGTAAGGGTCTTCCTGCGGTAGAATCCGGCCGGCCTTCTGGCCGGAACACCATTGCCGGCTCTAGCCTCGAAGCGATACAAAAACGCAAAGTTCCTTTTGTGTCAAAACACGCAAGACGTCCCGGGGTCGCGCCGGACTCAGCAGCACCGCCAAAACGGAAGGAAGACACCGCGTCGTCCACGTCGGCCTGCACGCCAGCGCCACTAGCGGCGCCTGACGGCCCGTCTTGCCGCTACACTCTCACTTCTTCCCTTCCCGACCCCCTGTAGATCCCCATTATGCTGAATGTGCTGTTTCCATTCGCTGGCGGCATAGGCCTGTTCCTGATCGGCATGATGCTGCTGTCCAGCGGCCTCGTGGCCTTCGCCGGCGGCGCGCTGCAAAAAGCCTTGATCCGGTTCACCGGCACGCCCTGGAAGGCCTTCGCCTCGGGCGCCGTGCTGACCGCGCTGGCGCAATCGTCCACCGCCACGACGGTGACCCTGATCGGCTTCGTCAGCGCCGGCCTGATCACCTTCACGCAGGCGATAGGCGTGGTGATCGGCGCAAGCCTGGGCAATACCGCCACCGGCTGGATCATCGCCGGCCTGGGCCTGAAGATCAATCTAGGTTTCTACACCCTGCCCTTCATCGGCGCCGGGGCGCTGCTCAAGCTGCTGGTGTCGGGGCGCTGGGGCGAGCTGGGCACCGCGATCGCCGGATTCGGCATTCTTTTCCTTGGGCTCGACACCATGCAGGACGGCATGCAGGGGCTGTCGAGCGTGCTCGACCTGGCCCAGCTGCCCTCCGGCGGGTTCGGCGCCAGCCTGCTGATCATGCTCATCGGCCTGATCATGACCGCCATACTCCAGTCGTCGACGGCGGCCGTCGCCACCACGCTCACCGCCGTGCATGCCGGCGCCATCAACTTCGACCAGGCGGCCGCCGTCGTGGTGGGCGCGTCCATCGGCACCACGCTGACGAGCGCGCTGGCCACCATAGGCGGCACGATCTACGCCAAGCGCACCGCGCTGGCATACATCCTGTTCAATCTGGGCGCCGGGCTGATCGCGGTCCTGCTGCTGCCCGGCCTGCTGTACCTGGCGCAGAGCCTGGCCCGGCACCTCGGCCTGGAGGCGGGCGCGCTGGGCCTGGCGGCCTTCCACTCGCTGTTCATCGGCCTGGGCGTGGCGCTCTTCATGCCCCTCATCAACCCGTTCGCCCGGTCCATCGCCCGCATGCTGCCGGAGCGCGAAGGGGATTACGCGCGGCACCTGGACGCCACCTTGCTGAACGTGCCCGAAGTCGCGCTGGGCGCTTCCCAGCGCGCCGTGCACGAAATCATCGAGCGGGTGTTCCTGGTGTACCAGCAGGTTCTGGCCATGGAGCGGCCCGCCGCGCTGAAGCACGACATGCTGCGCGTCCGCGGGGCGCTGGAACAGGCCTTCGATTTCGTCACGCGCATCCCCGCGAGCGCCGACGACGACAAGCTGAACAGGCGCCGCGTGGCGCAGCTGCACGCCATCGACCACCTGATGCGGCTGTGCAGCCGGCTGAATGAACCGGTGGCCGAGCAGGCCGACTTCAACGGCCGCGAGCTCAGCCCGGCGGCAAGGCGATGCCGCGACATCCTCGCGCTTGCGGGCGAGGGGCTGGCGGGCCGCCTGGAAAAAGGCTGGGTGGAACAAGTGGGCCGCGACGCCGCGGCGCTTGCGGAGCTATCCCGCCAGGTCCGGCACGACATCCTGCAGGACACCGGCCCGGGCCGCAACGGCGCCGCCGAGGCCTTGTGCAAGGCCGACGCCTTCCGCTGGCTGGAGCGCGGCGCCAACCACGTGTGGCGGATCAGCCACTACGCCGCGGACGATTTCGGCTTGGCACGCGAACGCGCATGAGGCCCGGCCCCCGGCGGGCCTGCTCCTACCTGGAGCCGGGCCGCTGCAAGCCCAGATGGCCGCGCAGCGTGCGGCTGTCGTAGTCCCGGCGGAACAGGCCGCGGTCCTGCAGGATGGGAATGACGAAATCGACGAAGTCCTCGATGCTTTCGGGCAGCGCCGGCGGCATCAGATTGAAGCCGTCGGCGCCTTCGTTCAGGAACCAGCGCTCCATCTCGTCCGCGATTTCGTCCGGCGTGCCCACCATGGTGCAGTGGCCGCCGCCGGCCGCCAGGCGCCCCAGCAGCTGCCTGACCGTCGGCTTCTCGGTTTCGATGATGCGCAAGATGGTAGCGTAGCGGCCCTTGGGGCCGGCGAACCGCTCCAGCGGCGGCAGGTCCGGCACCGGCGCATCCAGTTCCCAGCCCATGCAGTCCCGGCCCACGTAGAGGCCCAGCTGGCGCAAGGCATCTTCGGCGGGCAGCAGTTCATCCAGCTCGCGCTGCTTGCGCCGCGCTTCGGCGGACGTGGACGCCACGTAGGTGACCAGGCCGGGCATGATGGGCACCGGGTCGGTCCGCCCGGCCTCCCGTACCCGGCGCTTGATGTCCCGATAATAGGATTGTGCCGAAGCAAGGTCATAGGCGACGGCGTAAATGGCTTCGGCGCGGCGCGCGGCCAGGCTGCGGCCCTGCCCCGACGCCCCGGCCTGGAACATGACCGGATGCCCCTGCGGCGGCCGGGGCACGGTCAGCGGGCCGTCCACCAGGAAATGCGCCCCTTTGTGGCGGATGGCATGGATCTGGCCCGGGTCGGCATACAGGCCGTCCCGGTCGCGCAGCAGCGCGCCGTCGCTCCAGGAATCCCACAGGCGCAGGACCACGTCCACGAATTCCTCGGCGCGCTCGTAGCGCCAATCGTGGTCGGGCATGGCCTCGTAGCCATGGTTGCGCGCTTCGGAATCGAACATGGACGTCACGACGTTCCAGCCGATGCGCCCGCCCGAAAGATGGTCCAGCGACGCCAGCATGCGCGCCGCGTGGAAAGGGGTGTAAAACGTGCTGGAGACGGTGCTGATGAAGCCGATGCGCTCCGTCGCCCGGCACAGGGCCGCGATCGTCGTCAGGGGCTCCAGGAACCAGCGCGGGCCGTCCGCCGGATTGTCGGCCGACTGGCCGTCGGCGAAGAACACCGCGTCCAGCTTCCCGCGCTCGGCCGTCTGGGCCAGCTGCTCGTAGTAGCGGATGTCGCCGAGCCGGCCCACCGAGGAATACGGATGGCGCCACGCGGCCCGATGATGGCCGCAGGCGAACAGGAACAGATTGATGTGCATGGCGCGCCCGCCCGCGCCCGATTGTGTGGTGTCCATGTGTGGCTTCCTTCGAGGGCCTAGTTCTTGACCAGGCCGCCGTCGACGACCAGATTCTGCCCCGTTACGGAGCGGGACCAGGGCGAGGCGAAGAACAGCGCCGCATCGGCGAATTCGGCCGGCGTGGTCACGCGGCGCAGCGGCGTCCCGGCCGCGATCAGGTCGAACACCTCTTGCGGGGTGGCGGCCGATGCGTCCGTGGTGCGCAGCAGCCCGCCCGACAGCATGTTGACCGTGATCCCCTTGGGCCCCAGGTCATTGGCCAGCGTGCGGGTCAGGGACAGCAGCGCCGCCTTGGCCGCCGTGTAATCGTGGTAGGGCACGACCGGATTCTGGAACAGGTTGGTGCCGATGTTGATGACGCGCCCGAAGCCGCGCGCCGACATGTCCGGAAGCGCCGCCTGCACGGTGTTCAAGGCGCCCCGGACCACGCCTTCGAACTGCCGGCTCATGTCGTCCCAGGAGATCGTGTCCGCGTGGGGGCGCGCATCGCCGTTGAATGCGAAGGCGGGAAGCGCATTGTTGACCACCGTCGTGACGCCCGAACCGAAATGGCGCCGCGCCGCGTCGAACATTTCGCGCACCGCCGCCGCGTCGGTGACGTCCGCCCGCAGGGCGACGGCCCGGCCTTGCGCCGCCTGCGCCAGCGCCTCGGCCTGGCCGGCGCTGCGCAGATAATTGACCACCACCCGCGCGCCCTGCGCAAGAAAGGCGCGCGTCAGGTGTTCGCCCAGCCCGCGGCCGCCGCCGGTGACCAGCACGATTTGTTCATCGAGGGGAAGTGCAATGCCGCTGTCGGTCATGATTTACCTTGTCAAGGAAGCGAAGGTGGATCATGCGCTTGCGGTGCATGGATGGACATCCCTTCGCCAGTATTAGCTGGAGCAGGTTCGACGGGTTTCATCTCAGCCCCCGTGTTCGAGAGCACCCCGTGTCGTCGGGCACACCATAGCACAGAAGCGCCGCCGGCGACAGGGCCGGCTGCCCGCATTGACACGCCCGCCCCGGGCACTTAAGCTTTGCGCTTTGTTCCTGGGGGAGCCCGTTTCGGGCTGAGACTCCGCGGGCGCCGCGGTAACCCTTTGAACCTGATCCAGCTAATACTGGCGTAGGGATGGAAATGTTCAGCACCACCACCACCGTACTGTGCCTGCTGCTGTTTGCGGCGGCCTTCACCATTTCCGGCGTGCTGTACGCAAGAAGCGAACGCGGCAGCCTGGAAGACTACATCATCGCCCGCAACAGCCAGAGCACCACGGCCACCATGCTGACCCTGCTGGCGACCTCGCTGGGCGGGTGGATACTGTTTTCGCCCGCCCAGGCGGCGACCTGGGGCGGCCTGGCCGCCGTCATCGGCTACGCCCTGGGCGCGGCTTCGCCCCGCATCCTGATGATCCCCTTGGGCCGCCGCATGCGCGAGCTGATCCCCCAAGGCCACACGCTCACGGAGTTCGTCGTGCTGCGCTACGGGCGGGCCATGTATCTGCTGACGCTGCTGATCATGCTGTTCTACATGTTCATCGCGCTCACCGCGGAAATCACGGCCATCGCCAAGCTGGTCACCCTGTTGGCCCCGGTGCCCCTGTGGGCCACCGCCGCCATCGTCATGGTGTCCACCCTGATCTACACCGCCTATGGCGGGCTGCGCGCGTCCATCGTCACCGACAAGGTCCAGATGGCCGTCATCGTGCCTTTGCTTCTGGTGCTGCTGGCGCTGGGCTGGCGCGCCGTCGGCGGAATCGAGCCCACGGTCCAGGGCCTGCGGGCGCAAGCGCCCCAGTTGCTGAGCCTGACCGACCCCATGGGCGTCAAGGCCGGCCTGACGTTCTTCGTCGCCATCCTGCTCACCGGCCTGTTCCACCAGGGCAACTGGCAGCGGGTCTATTCGGCGCAAGACAATCGCAGCATGCGGCGCGGCTTCCTGCTGGCCGGCGTGCTGGTCAGCCCCATCATCTTCCTGATGGGGCTGTTCGGCCTGGCCTTCACCGGCCTCGGGCAAGGCGGCGACAGTTCCATCGCCCTGTTCACCGTCATCATGCCGCACGTGCCGGTGTGGTTCGCCGTGGCGCTGATCCCCCTGGGCCTGGCGCTGGTCATGAGCACCGCCGACACCGTGATCAGCGCGGTCTCCAGCCTGATCGCGGTGGACGTGCGCCGCGTTGCGCCGCGCGTCTCCGGCCAAGTCCTGATGCGGCTTTCGCGCTGGCTGATCTTCCTGCTGGCGATCCCCGTGATCATCGCCGCGGCGCAGGGCTACAGCGTGCTCTACCTCTTCCTGCTGGCCGACCTCCTGTGCTGCGCGGCCGCTTTTCCGGTCTTCTTCGGCCTGTTCAACCCCCGGCACAACGGCCGCATCGCGTTCATCAGCACGGTTTGCGGCCTGGCCGCCGGCCTGGCGCTGTTTCCGGCCCCGGGCGACCGCCCCGAGTATCTGCTGGAATCCTTCCTGCTCGCGGTCCTGGTTCCCGCGGTGGTGTCCCTGCTGGCGCTGCGCCTGCTGCGCTCGCTGACGCACTTCGATTTCAACCACCTGAGCAGCGCCGTGCGCAGCCTGGACGAAGGGAAATGACGGTGTTTTGCATGCAGATCGACCCCTGTTCAAAGCAGTAAATATTTATTTAATATATACTTATATTCTTTTCGCGAATCGGGCGCGGCCATCTTGCGCCCCATTCGCGTTTATCTTGCGTGCCTACCCTTGGCGCAGCAGTCTTCACCAAGGAGCCTCGACACTATGCAGGGCCTGCACCTTACCGCAGATCTCTACCAATGCGCGTGTGATCCGGCGCTGCTGACAGACGCAGCGCTGCTTGCCGAACTTTGCCGCGGGCGTACCCTCGATTCGGGGCTCAC
This sequence comes from Parapusillimonas granuli, assembly GCF_013416525.1. Classification (GTDB taxonomy): domain Bacteria; phylum Pseudomonadota; class Gammaproteobacteria; order Burkholderiales; family Burkholderiaceae_B; genus Parapusillimonas; species Parapusillimonas granuli. The sequence continues at coordinate 95,931 of NZ_JACCEM010000007.1, read as the reverse complement.
GCTCGTCAACGAGAAATGGCATACCTTCCCCGACTTCGACGGCCATCCCGGCGGCGTCACGGGGGCCTTGCTGCTGGCCGAATCCCATCTGGCCATACACACTTGGCCGGAACGAGGCGGCATCACGCTGGACGTGTACGTGTGCAATTTCATGGCCGACAATTCCGGCAAGGCGGAAGCCCTGCTGCATGGGCTGGTCGAAGTATTCCAGCCCGGCAAGGCCCAATACGAACGCCTGCAGCGCGGCGACGAGAACGGTCCGGGCGCGAACGGCGAGCTCTTGCTGGAATCCCTGAACGACACCAGCGCCTTCGGCTTTCGCTTCGCGCGGCGGCTGCACGCCGAGCAAACGCCTTACCAGCGCCTGGAAATCCTGGAATCCAAGGAGCTGGGCCGCTGCCTGCGCCTGGACGGCCTGTTCATGACGTCCGAGGCCGACGAATTCTTCTACCATGAAGCGCTGGTCCATCCCGCCGCCCTCGCTCATCCGGCGCCGGCAGCGGCCCTGGTCATCGGCGGCGGCGACGGCGGCGCCATCGAAGAACTGCTCAAGCACCCCAGCCTGCGCGACATCACGCTGGTCGAGCTCGACCAGCGCGTGGTCGACGCCGCCCGGCAGTATCTGCCGTCCATCCACAAAAACGCGTTCGATGATCCGCGCGTCCGCCTGCTCTTCCAGGACGGCGCCCGCTTCATGGCCGACACCCCCCGGAAATTCGACCTGATCCTGCTGGACCTCACCGATCCTGAAACGCCCGCGGGCCCCCTGTACACTCGTGAATTCTTCCAGCTTTGCCAGTCCGCGCTCACGGCGGACGGCGCGCTGGTCATGCACCTGGGCGCCCCTTTCCACGAAAAAGACCAGGTGCGCGACATGTCCGCCAAGCTGGCTTCGGTATTCAAGCAAGTGCACGGCTACGGGCTGCACATTCCGCTGTACGGCGCCTATTGGGCGCTGGCCGTTGCGTCCGACACCCTGGACCCGACCGCCCTGGACGCCGCCACGGTGTCGCAGCGCCTGCGGGAACGCGGCATCGGCGGTCTTCAGTACTACAACGAAGGCGTCCATGCGGCCTTGTTCGCCCTGCCGAACTTCTACCGCGCCTTGATGCCCGCCGTCAAAAAATAGCGGCCGGCGGGTGTCAGCGGTACCAGACCGTGACGCTGCCCGTGATGAACAAGGGCTGGGCCAGCGGCCCGCGCCCCTGCGCCGTGTGCACCAGATAGAACGGCTTGCCGGCATCCAGGCCGTTGAAATCCTGGCTGCGCACGCCGCCGCCGACAAGCGGCACGCAGCGCTGCGTGTCGTTCCAGCATAGCTTGCTCTGCACCTGCGCGCCCTGGAAGTCGCGCGCGGCATACACCGCAGTGATGACCGAGCCCGGCCCGGGGCCGGGGCCGCGGTTTCCGGCCGGCGCATAGCGAACCGCGACCTCCCGGCCGGCGTGGTTGAGGGCCGGACTGACTTTTTCTTGCGTCCAGGCGAAGTCGCCCGCCGAGGCGGCCATGCCCGCGCCCAGGGCGGCGGCGGCCAAGGCATATTGAATCAAGGTCCTGGAGTTCATGGGGTGACAGCATAATTCACGCGGGAAAGCCGTTCAAGGCCGCCGCCCCTTCCGGGGCAGGCGTGCGAGCGACGTTCATGATCCAGCAAACGCATGCAAAGTAGCCGATCAAGGCTGCCATTTCCACCGTGCCGCGCTCCCCCCAGCGCCGCCTCGCGGCCGCATAGGTCTGGTCACTGACCCCATGCCGCTGCAGCAGCTCGGTTGTGAATGCCCACGCGTCGGCTTCCTCCTCCGACATGGCGCGAGGACGGGCGCCTTGGGCCACATCCAGCAAAGTGGACTCCGCAACACCGGCTCGTATCGCCAACGGATAGTGGACAGCCCATTCAAACTGATTGCTCAATTCGCGCGCAACGAGCAAGGTCACGAACTCGTTGATGCTTGTTGGCAAAGCGGATTCAAACCGCAAGTATTCCCCCACGCACGCCAGGCGTTCGAGCAGTGCCGGGCTGTGCATCAACGGAATAAAAGGCCCTTTGACGCCTTTTCGTGGTCCGGCAATCAACGCATCCGTAGCGGCACGCTGGGCTTGCGTCATGGATGCCATCGAGGGCAGTGGCAGACGTTCGCCGCGCTCCTGGCCAAAACCTTGGGGGATGGTCGTAGTCATGGGTTCTCCCGAGTGAAAGACTTTTGATAAGTGAAATGAATGAGTGACGCACTGCTTGCCAGCAACGCCGCCGAACCCAGCCACAGTGCCGAACTGAATGGCCAGCCGATTTCAAGCAAAAAATTGGCTGCGATGGGTCCTGCGAGCTGACCGGCGGCAAATGCGGCGGTCATCGCCGCCAGCAGCCTTTGTGCGCTGGGCCCCGCCTGTTGCCGGGCCTCTTGCAAACCGAGCAAGGTGATGAGCATGAAAGTTCCACCCACGCACAGCGCAGCCACCGCAAGCCCGCAAAGGCCGGGCGCGATGACGGGCATGGATACCCCGACGGCCATGACGGCTTGAGCACCGGCCCAGACATATGTCCGAGGCCAGCGCGCAAGGAAAGCGATGCTCAGTGTGGATAAGGCTGCAGCGATGCCGAAGAGCGGCCACACCCAGCCAAAGAGCGCGGGGTCGTCCAGTAACAAACGCGCCTGAGACGGCAGATATGTCGCGGGAAGGATGTAGCCAAAGCCGAACAGCCCGTAGCAAAGCACCAACAGATGCATGCCCCGCGATGTTTGCCCGGCGGAAGCCGCCGGCATGGATATCCCTGAACGGAACGCCTCGCTCCGCACATCCACCTTGTGCGCAATGAAGGTGCCGACAAGGGCCAGCCCCGCCAAGGCGAGCCAGAGCGCCCTGGCCCCCATCCCCAGCAGAACACCCGCGTGGCAGACCAGTCCAGCCAGGGCGATGCCGGTTCCAACACCGGCGAACACGAGGCCGTCGAGACGGCGCGCGCCCAGCATCGCCAGACGGGCAAGGATCACGGTTGCAGTCCCAACCAGGACCCCCGCACTGGCGACGCCGGCGACGAACCGCATGGCGATCCACCATGCGAACGGCCCAGAAACGGCCATTGCGGCGGTGCTCGCTACGACGGCCCACAAGCCGCATCGCATCAGCATGGCCGCGGGCATGCCTTTTCTTCCAGCAAGCACGGCACCTGCGAAATACCCCAGGTAGTTGGCCCCCGCCAGCCAGCCTCCGTCTGATAGTGAAAGCCCCAGATCCGCCTGCATCAAAGGCAATTGGGGCGTGAACGCGAAACGGCCTATTCCTATCGCCACGGCCAGTGCGGCAAGGCCGCTCAGGGCGATGCCAAGGATGTGCAAAGCAGGTGTATGAAATCTGTCCATACCGCATTCTGACCCGCTATAATTTTCTCGTAAATTGAATAATTTAGAATAGATATTCTTGCAATGAGAAACTTCGATCTGAATGACTTGGCCATCGTTCAAGCGGTAGTGGCGCATGGCGGCGTAGCTCGGGCGGCGCAAGCGCTGCACCGCGTGCCGTCCAACATCACCACGCGCATCAAACAACTCGAAGCGCGCATGGGGCTTGAGCTGTTCATGCGCCGTGGCCGCAGGCTGGTGCCGACGGAAGAAGGCCGCTTGTTGATCAGCTATGCAGAACGCTTGCTGCGCCTGGCTGATGAAGCAGAATCGGCGCTGCGGACCGGAAGGTTGCTTGGCACCCTTCGTATCGGCTCGCTGGAAAGCACAGCCGGTAGCCGGCTGCCTCGGCTGCTGGCGCGTTACAACCAAGCCAACCCGGCGGTGCGCATTGAATTGGTCACAGGAACGACCGGGGCGCTGATCAGCAGGCTGGCTCGCCATGATGTCGAGGCAGCCTTTGTTTCAGAGCCCTTCCATGCCCCTGGAGCGGCTGCCGAGCCAGTATTCAAAGAAGAGCTTGTTCTCATTACCGGCCCACATATTCAATCACTGTCCAGTCTTGCCAAGGCGGGAACCGTCACCCTGATCGCGTTTGCCAGTGGCTGCTCCTATCGCCGCCTCCTGGAACAGTGGCAGAGCGAACATGGTGTCGGCGTTTCCGGCGTGCTGGAGTTTGCCTCTTACCCGGCAATCGTCGCTTGCGTTGCGGCGGGAACGGGTGTGGCGATCGTGCCAAAATCGGTGCTTGCCGGATTGCATGCCGCCAAATCCGTACAGGCTCATGAACTTCCTGCGCATCTGTCCTTCAACCGCACACATCTGATCTGGCATGAGGGGAAGGAATCGTTGGCGCTGAGGAGTTTGCGCCAACTGCTGGCTTCGCCGGATTTCGCCGAATGAAAGGCTTCCGCTGAGGACCGCCCTGCTTTACCCATGATTGCCATGATTTCGGGTTTGGCAAAAACCAGCGATTTCAAAGAGCGACGCTTGCTGCGTTTTGCGCTGGTTCCTCGCTGACAGGATCACCCGCGGCTTCACCGTCGGCTACGCCCGCCCGCTCCACGCTCGGTCGCCTTCACGCAGTTGCGCTTCGTTTCATTCGCTGTGATCAACTTACGGCGGGACTTGCACCCGCAGGAGTGCGCCCAGCGGGCGCACACAAAAAAGCCCCCCACGCCGCGCCTACGGCTTGCTGCCCCCCAGGGGGGCGGTTTTGCCTTGGGGCGGCCCGGCGGCAAAAAATGGCCGGCGTCAAGCGTTTAGTGCAAACTGCGCGTAGCTTGAAACCATATACAGGGCAATAGGTTAGCTCTGCTTCATGCCGCTTGCAGGTAGTGCGGCGTTGTGGGCTGGGAGCCACATGAGAGCCTTGGGAAAGTAAGCCACGTCGTGCTGTGACAATGAAAATCATCCAGAGACAGCGAACTTGTTTGCCATAGTAGCCCATTCCTTCGCGCGCCATCCAAAACAAACAAAGCACAACAACAGATGCTAGGGAAGATGACAGCTTTCGACCCTGAAGCGACATTCGCCGCCCCGAGTTCGACTCCTAGAGCAGTCGTTCGTCGGCTGGTCAGCCAGCTGCGGGTGGAGAGCAGTATTGTGCAGGCAGGCCTTCGCACGCTCTCGGCCTATGCGATCAACCGTCATCTTGTTGTTCTACCTTCCCTGTCAGCTCAGACTACTTCAAGCGCATGCGTCGAAGCATGGCTTGTGCGGGGCTGGTCTCTGGAGTGCTGGGGATGTCCACGTATGCCCCGTCCCCTTGGGGTCGGTAGTTCAGGCCGAAGCCTGCGAACAAGGCGATGCATCCCGGGAACAGCTTGGTCAAGTCCAGCACTGACTCCCAATCAGGCCGTGCGCGGTCGAGGTCTTCAAGCACCCGGACGCACTCATCCCATGCGCTTAGCAGACCGAGCCGTTGCAGCATGGCGTGTTCTTCGGGCGCGCCGTCCTCGAGCGTCACACCTTGCGCAGCCAGCGAGCCAGCCGCGTAGCCGAAGCACTGCGCCACGAACCGGACCTTCGGTCTGGCAATCGCGAGCAGCCCGTCAAGGTCTGCGTTGTACCTGTAGTCCAGGATGGCATTGACGATGTCAACGTGTATCTGTGGCACCGTGTCGCGTAGCAGGTCCAAGAACGTACGCGGGTCGGACCAGGCCCCGGATGAATACGCGTTGGCGAAGAACTCATCCCACATGGCTTCCGCGAGCGGAGCCATCATGCTTTCAAAACCGGAGTACGTGCACTTGTCCGGGTGCTTCGCAATCAGGGCGCGCTTGAATGCAAAGTCGGCTACGTGGCAAAGCTCGTGGCGCACGACGTGTTGCGCCCAATCACTTTGCTCGTCGTCCTCTGATGCAAGCGCCAGCGCCACGGACTCATGCATCACGAGATGCACGCCATCGGCAACGCGCACCATCATGCCCACGCTGAGGCCGCCCGCTTCCTTGGTCGGTGTGGGCGCTGACCTGTCCGCACCAGCGGCGTCTTTTAGCGCTTGTTCATAGTCGTAATGGAAGGTGATGGCTTTCAGCGCCTCGAAGGACATCGAGGGCCACTTCTCTCGCATCAAGAGCCCGTATAGGCGAATCTTCAGTCCCGCGCGGCTGGCCAACTCCTCGTTGCCATGCCAGTTGAAGGTGAACTGGCAGTTGATTGCCGGGTTCTCTGTCAGGTCGCGCATCAGCTTTTCAACCTGCGCCTGTGCCTCTGGCGACAGCTCGTCGTAAAAGGGCTTTTCGACCACAGGGTCTGTGCCTTCCTGCATGGCCTGGTCGTCAGCGTCGCTCATTCCAGGGGCTCCAGCAGCGCCGTCACGTTGGCCAGGGCACGAGTCCACTCACGGGCGATGAGTGCCTGAAGTTCGTGTTCCAGCTTTTTGCGGGCCTCGTTGTTGAACCAATCGCGGTTGTGCGCGGCGACGCGAGTCTTGTAGCCAGGTCCTTGTCCCCATTCGTCCATGCAGACCTGCCAGAGCATTGGGTCGGCCTTTAGCGCGTTCTTAAACACAGTCTGGCCCATCAGCTGAACCTTGCGCAGCAGCTCCTCGTAGGACACCGTCAACACACGCTCGGCCTGCGCCAGCAGGTCGGCAGCCTCGGCATAACGCGGCGTTGCTGCCATCAGTTTGCAGTGGCCGGTGAACTGCTCGACGGGCTTCTCCAGCGCCATGACGGCAAGGCGACGGGCGCCGTAGCCGATGTGGTGCGAGTAGCTGAGCGCCGACCATTCGCCTTCCCGACGGACGGCGGCCCGCACGGTGCTGGCGTATGCCACCTGGATTTGGGCCATCAGGCTTTCCTGGACGTGTCCTTGAACGACAGGGACCGCCGAGTTCTGGGCCGCCCAGGTGTGCAACGTCTCGCCAGCATCTCGCAGCACGGCCAGGACGCGCGCTTCGCCGTGGTTGCGCAGCAGCGCCTGGGCGCTGGCAGAAGCTTCCCGGATGCGGGTGCGGAAGGCTGCCCGAGCACGGGTCAACCTCTCCAGCAGGTAGTCCTGCGCGGCTCCGGCGGGGTCTTCGTTCGCGTTATAGAAGGCGACGCCCAGGGTCTGCAGGCCCAAAGGCTCCAGCGCCAAAGCAATCTGCTCACCCTTCAGCTCGTAGCCTTCTTCGGCGCTCTCGACCGGCGCGCTGGTGGCGTCGTCCTTCATGGCCAACGCTTCGGTCGGGCGGGGCAACACTAGCAGCGCCGCGTTGGTGTCCAGCGTGCGGACTCCGGCGTCCTTCGCGCGCTCAAGCAGTAGCCGCGTTTCGGCGGCAGGGGCGTTGTTGAACGGCGAGCACAACACGGCCAGCGTATGTGGGTCGTCGAAGTGACACTCGATGTCCTCACGTGCAGCATTCCGGTCGATGCCCTTGGTGTCAATGAAGCGCACACTCAGGTCTGCGACCTGCAGCAGCTTCTCGGGGACCACCACCTCAATACGGCGCGGGAGCGTGAAGTCAGGGCTGCGGCCGTTGTTGATGGCCGCGAAGGTGTCGCGCAGCCATGCCTTGGGCGACTTTCCCGAGGCGCTGTCGTACCAGATGTCGCGCTTGTCCCGACGGTGCAGCTCCATGCGGCTGAGCACCTCGACCACGAACTCGCGCTGCGTTGGGAACTGCTGCGCCAGTTGCTTGGCCGGGTCGACCGTCGTCCGCTTGCCGTCGGCGCCCTTAGGGCGCTGGACCGCGAGGTTGGCCATGTTGCGCAGCGCCCGGGCCACTTCTTTCGAGATGCCTTGCGACTCTTGGCCATTCGGGCCGTCTTCATCGGGTGCCGGAGCGCCCTTGAGGATGCTGTCGGCCAGGTCCAGAACGTCCTGGCGAAGTTCGTCATCCCCCTTGGGCTCCACGATGAGGCCAAAACCCGGGCCGGTGCGCAGGTGAACCTCGCAGACAGTGATGCCGCCACCGCCAACTTCCAGCACCGGCGTCATCGTGCCGTCCTCTTTGGCGACCTCCAGGCTAGTCATCTTGCAGATAGCGGTGGATTTGCCGACGCCGATGCTGCCAATGAAAGCGACCTGGTGCTCGCGCTTGAGCAACATCGCGGCACCGCGACCCAGCTCGTCGATGTACTCGGACAGCCGGCGCTCGAAGGCATGAGGGGTGTCAGGCTTGTCGCGAAGGGTCACGAGCTCACGCGCGACTTCTTCAGCCTCCCATAGCAGGTCTTGGTCGGGATGGTCCAGCGGTGGGCGGGGAAGGACCTGCCAGGCCCGCTGCAGGGCCTTGGATAGCTCCGCAGCCTCTGGCGTGGCCAACTGGGTCAGGATGTCCTGGACCTCATCCAGCGTCACGGGGCGGTCGCCGCTCTCGATGCGCGACAAGACAGCAGGGCTGAGCGACACACGCTTGGCCAGCTCGGCTTGCTTGATACCGCTGCGCTCCCGCACCTGCATCAGGTGCCGGCCCAGCTCTACTGGAGACAAGACTTCCTCGTTGGCCATGGTGAACTCCTTCGCTCATGCGTTCCGCAGCGTGCACGGAGTAGCAAGAAATCAGTTTTGATGGCCAAAACAATAGCAACTTTTCACAAAAATAGCAATATTTATGGAAATATTTCTAAGAGTTCGGCGAGTGACCAAACTCGGCACGACAACGATCCTGGCGACTTCTCGCGACTTCTCAACGAATGTGGGAAGTTCGGCTGCCTCAGGCGCACGGTCAAGCGCCACCGGGCCGCCCCGACAGCTTCAATGCGCTCGCTGTCGTCCAGGTCGAAGACGCTTGATGGGCGAGCCGCCGTCGTGTTGCACACCATGGGCAACCGAGCTCTATCCTTTTGACGAGGAACCGAGCCTGTGGTCCCGGCTAATGCAGGTGACGATTTCTCTCTCGAAATCAGATTAGCAGCGGCGGCCCCTAAAATTCAGAAAGACCTCTCCCCGCTGAAGGACGTGGCTTCGGCTTCGCCCAAGTTCTTGCATTGACAATGCCCGTCCGGCTCATGGACCACCACCCCAAACAACCAAGGACGGCGTCACTTCGTTGCCATCAGCCGTTCGCTTTGCTTGGCATCCAAGTAAGCGGCTTACCGTTTCCGCTTGCCGTTGCCCGTAGCGCGCCGCCATCTCCTCCTGCGGCTCAAGATGCCCCGGTTGAGCCAGAACGCGTCCGACGGCATGCCTGTGGGGCACGCTCGTAAGCGCTGCCGGTTGGGCAGCGTAGGCGGACTTCGGCGTCGGCTTGAAGACGCGCTCTGCGGACTTCCCAGAACCAGCAATTCCTGCGTGTCTGCTTATGGCCGATAACTGGCACTATAGAATTTCGCTCGGATTTTGTTACTTCTGCCGGATTCCCTTCCTGAACCCCCGATCCCCCGCCATGAACGCCTCCAGCATGTGCGGAATCAGCGTCGTGACATCGACGGCCTCGCCATACGCCTGCGCATGCAGCGCGGCGTAGCGATCGAGGTCGGCTTTCAGGCTGGCCGGGCAAGTGAAGGTTAGTTTGACGTTCTCGGTCTTGGGCAGTGGCCCCAGCCGCAGTTGCCTGGTCGTACTCATCGTGAAGTCCCCTTGTTGAAGAACAGCGGCTGATAGGGCCGCAGCACCAGATCGCGGTTGACGATGATGCGCACCGGCAAGCCGGGGCGGCTGGTAAGCGTGGGTTGGATGTTGAGGTTGCGCCGGGTCACTTCCTGGCCGACCTGGTTCACGGTGTCCTGCAGGCTGTCGCGCCCGGCGATGATGACGCGATCACCGTCCTGGCGGTTCTCGGGTGCGGCCAGTTCGGCTCCCACACCCAGCAGCGTCGTCAGCACGGCTCCGGCAAAAATCCGATCCCAATGCCAGTCCACGTCGTCTTCCAGACCGGCATAGCCCGCCGGGTCGGTGCCGATCAGGTTGTCGAGTGTGAGCGAAGACGTATCCGGCAGGATGATGCGGTTCCACACCACCTGCACGCGGCTCTGGCCGTAGCTGACCTGGCTGTTGTATTTGCCCAAGATGCGCGACCCCTGCGGGATCAGCAGGAACTTGCCGGTGGCCGTGTCGTAGATCGGCTCCGTCACCGTAGCGATCACGTCGCCCGGCAGGTCGGACTTGATGCCCGTGACCAGTGCCCCGGCAATGACCGTTCCGGCCATCACCTGATACGGCGAGGTGGGCATTTGCAGGTTGCCGGAATTACGGGTTTCCGTGGAACCACCTTTCAAGAACGCCTCTTTCTGGTCTTGCCGGTTCTGCACGGCAGTCGGGTCAGCGGGCTGGGCCGCCGTCGAGGCTGGGCCAGCGGCCAGCGGGTCGAAAGCGGCATTGGCGGCAAAGCCAGGAGCGGCGGCGACCTGCGACTGCGCCACGGGCGCGGCCTGCGGGGAACCCGTGCGAAAGAATACCGATGAAGCTGCCGCCGCTTCTGCTTCCTTGCGCAGCGCATCGTTGGGGTCGTAACCCGGCGCGGCATAGGTAGCGGCGACCGGCTGCTGCGAATTGACGATGGCTGGCCCCAGGTCGCCGGGCAAAGGAGGCCCCAGTTCCGGCACGTCAGCCGGCAGCGCTGGCAGCTTGGAATAGTCCGTCGGCAGCGCATCCAGCCCTTCCGAGCGCGAGACGCGATCCACGTTGTACAGCTCCGTGGATTCGCCTGCACCGCGTTGCTGGGGTTGCAGCGACCAGATCAGCGCGCCCATCACGCTAACCGACAGGCCGCCGGCGAGGATGGCCAGCGTGCGCCGGTTCAGGCGCGTGACCGGGCGCGGTTGGGCGCGCAGCGCCACCGCCTCGGGTGCCACCTTGTCCGCCTGTGGGGCGGCAAGGTCGGGAGTATCGTCCTGGCTCATGCTCAGTTCCTCCCGGCGATGCCATCCGTGCGCTCAATGCGCACCACATCGCCCTTGTCGGCCCCCAGGCGCAGTTCTGCCGCACCGAACAGGCGATCGACAATGTAGTACGGCGAGCGGAAGCGGTAATTGACCAGTTGCCCGTCGCCCTGCGTGCCGATGACGAATAGCGGCGGCAGTTCGCCCTGGGCGATGCCCGCCGGGAACTGGACATAGACCTTCTCGCCATCATCGAAGGCGCGCAGCGGCTTCCACGGTGGATTGCTGCCGCTGATGGCATAGCGAAAGCGGATGTTCTCCAGCGACAAGCCTGCATCGACCGGCGCGGCAGCGCTAGCAGCCTGTGCCTGGCGCTGCAAGGCCAGCATCCGATCCTTGGGGTAGTCCCAGGACACCGACGCCATCCATGCCTTGTCGGTCGAAGTCAGTTCCAGCAGGTACGTCCTGCGACTGGTGGTGATGACCAGATTGGTCTTCAAGCTGGAACGGATTGGTTTGACCAGCACATTGACGCGCAGATCGACCCCGCTGCCGCTGGAGGTGTCGCCCACGATCCAGCGCACGGTATCGCCCGCAGCGACCGTCACCAGCTCCTCGCCGGGCTGGAGCGCGATCACCGTCACGCGGCCCACCGACGCATAGACCTGGTACAGCGCGCCGTCGGTGAAGGGCCAGACCTGGATCGCATTGACGTAGCCCTCGCGGGTCGGCGCGATCCGCGCTTCGGCATTGGCGCGGGAGACGCGCACCTTCTCGTCGGCAGGCTCCGGTGTCACCGGGGCTGCATCAACGTCCGGCAGCGGCTTCAACTGCGCGGGCAGCGCCAAGGGCTCGGGCACCGCCACGACTTCAATGGGCGTGGGCGGCTCGGGCAATGGCTGCGCCTGCACCGGCTCATCGAGCGAAATGACCGGCGGAGGTTTGCCCTGCGTGGCGCAGCCCGCAAACAGAACAGTCGATGCCAGCAAGATCACCGGCAATGCGGTTTTACGGAAATGTGTCTTCATGGTTTGGCTCCTTCAGGAGAATCCAGTTCACGGCTCCACGACAGGCCATTGACGTAGATGCCCAGCGGGTTGCGGCGCAGGCGTTCTTCGGTGCGCGGGGTCTGCTGCACGATGGACACCACCGCCGTCCATCGCTCCAGCCCGGCCGCCGCGCCATTGACGTAGCGACGTTCCGTCCAGCGCACGTTGAACGACGTGTCACTGGCGCGAACCACACTGGTGATCTGCACCGTCACCGACTCCTTGCCGATGCGGGCGAAGGGGTCATTCACCCGCGCATAGTCGTTGAGCACCGCTGCGCCCCGGTCGGTGGTGTAGTCGTAGGCATCGAGCCAGTTCTGGCGCACAACGATAGGGTCGATGGACAGCGAGCGCACCAGCGTCACGAAGCGCGCGATGTGGTGTGCCGTCTGGGCATCGGTGGGCCGGTACGGCGTCGCCGCTTCGCCCACAGTGCGCACCTGGCCGGACTGATCGACCTCGATGACATAGGGCGTAACGATGGATTGGGCCGAGCGCCACACCAGGCCGCCGGCCATCAGCAGCGCGAGCACCAAGCAGCCGAAGGCCATCAGCCGCCAGTTCTTGGCCTGCACACGGGCCGAGCCGATGCGCTCGTCCCAAACCTGGGCTGCGGATTGATAGGGAGTGGCAGGCTGCGGCGTGTCGGCGTAGCGCACCTGCGGTCGTTTGAATCGCATGGAGTTCTCCTTGAAAGTCAGCTATCGGAATCCCGCAGGCTCGGGCCTTGGCCCGAACCGCCGCCGTCGCCACCGCGCAGCGTGTGCGCGGCCGTGGTGGTGGCCTGGGTGAGTCGTTGGCGGCGTTGCAGGCGCTTGGCCCAGCCGGGTTGTTCCTGCTTCTGCGCGTTGGCCGCGTTGCCAGTGGCATCGCTAGCGGCGGCTTGCCCGGAACCGGCACCTCCACCGCCCGAATCGCCATCGGCACCAGAGCCTTGCCAGCCTGCTTTGAATGGCGCGGCCGCCTTGGCCGCCGCTGCCTTGATGCCAGCACCAGCACGCTGGCCTGCCGCCTGTGCGCCGCCCTTGGCGACACTGCCCAGCCCTGCCATCGCGCCTTTGGCGCCGCCGCCCTCAGCGGCAGAACCGACCTGGAAGGCCGACTTCGCGCCGCCAGCCGCCGAGGTCGCGGCCCGCGCGCCAGCCCCGGCGAGCTTGGCGGCAGCCGGTGCCATGCGCGCTCCGGCCATCACGGCGCCGCCCACGCCGGTGGCGGCAGCACCTACGGCAACCGCTGCGCCTGCGGCACCAATCGCAGCACCGGCCATCGCGCCTGCGCCAAGCTGCGGTGCACCGGATACCAGCCCGGTGGCAATGCCCGGCCCGAAGATTCCCAACGCCAGCAGCGTGAGTGAGGCCAGCATGATGACCACCGCATGGTTGATGGACGGCTCGGCCGGATGCACCTGAAACTCGGCAAACAGGCCCGAGCCGATGCCGACAATGACGGCCAACACCAGCACCTTGATGCCCGAAGACACTACGTTGCCCAGCACTTTCTCGGCTAGGAAGCTGGTCTTGTTCCACAGCGCGAACGGCACCAGCACGAAGCCCGCGAGCGTGGTCAGCTTGAATTCGATCAGCGTGATGAAAAGCTGGATCGCCAGCACGAAGAAACACAGGATCACCACCGCCCAAGCCAGGAACATGACCACGATGGGCGTCATGTTCACGAACACCTCGGGGAAGCCCGCCATGTCACTGATTTGCTCAAGGATGGGGGCCGCCGCGTCGATGCCGGTCTTGGCCAGGCGTCCCGGTTGCAGGAACTCGCCCATGCTCATCGTCGAGCCGCTGGCCGTCAGGCCCAGGCCCGCGAACGAGCGGAAGACGATGCTGGCCAGCCAGTTGAAGTTGTTGATGATGTAGGCGAAGGAGCCGACGTAGAGCACCTTGCCCAGCAGCTTGGCAATCACGTCATCGCCCTGGCCGGTGGCGTGGCTCATCGCCCAGTACAGCCCGGCAATCGTCATGTCGATGACGATCAGCGTGGCGGTGAGAAACGCGACTTCGCCCTGCAGCAGCCCAAAGCCCGAGTCGATGTAGCGCGAGAAGGTAGCGAGAAATCGGTCGATCACTGTCACGTCGTTCATGGCACGTCCCCCTCGAAGGGCATGGCGTCCTGGTCACTGATGGGTGTGTCGAAGCTCGGCGGGATCGGCGGTAGATCGGCCAGCGTGCGGAACTCGTCAGGCCCGGTTTCACCGGCGAAGAAGCGCCGCCGGAAGGCTTCAGCCGCTGCCAGGCAAGCGTCTTCGCCTGCCGTCATCCGGTCGGCTGCACACTGCGCACGCAAAGCCTTGAGTCGCACGGGATCGGCGGCTAAGACAGCAGCCAGGTCTTCGGTCGGCTGCTGACTGCAAGCAACCAGTAGCACGGGCAGCAGCAAGGAAACGCATCGCATGGTCGTCTCCCGTCAGTTGCCGTAGAAATCCACACGCTGCGGCGTGTAGGGCGTGCCCTCACCCAGGAAGCGGCGCGTCACTTCACGGCCACGTTCGACAGCCGCCGCCTGGCGTGCCAGTTCCAGCGCGGCGGCGCGTTCCTGCGTGATCTGGAGTTGCTGCGCCTGGATGGACTGCTTGGCCTGCAAGGCCAGAAGCTGGTTGGTCGCCTGCATGGCTTGCAGCGCACCGGTGGCGGACTGACTCTGGCTGACTAGGTCGGACAGCGCGCTTTCGTCTTGCGCCAGGTTCTGCGACACCTGCGCCTGCATCCGCATCGCGGTGTGCAGGCCGTTCAGCGTGTTCTTCCAGCGTTCCTGCGCGTCGCGCAGCATCTGGTCGCCGCTGACGGTCGCGGCATAATGCTCCGGGTACAGCCGGGCGAAGGTGGCATCCATGCTCTGCACGTCGTAGGCCAGGCCGCGAGCCTCGGCGATCAGACGTTCAGTCGTCGCCAGCGTCGAGCGCAGGCGATTGCCGATATTGAAATCCAGATTCGCCAGATTGCGGGCCTGGTTCATCAGCATCTGTGCTTCATTCTGGAGTTGGGTGATCTGGTTGTTGATCTGTTCCAGCGCGCGAACAGCGGTCAACGTGTTCTGCACGAAGTTGGACGGGTCGAACACCGTCAGCGCGGACGCAGGCTGTGAGGCCAGCAGCGATACCGACAACACGGCGGCGAGCGAGACGGACAGCAAACTAGGTTGGGTTTTCATGGTGAAACCTCCTGGGGTTGAGAAGCGAGGAAGGACGCTGCCGCCAGCGAGGACGGCAGCAGATCAGCGGCCCAATCGAGGCCACGATGGCGCAGCCAGGCACCGGCGAAGCCCGGTGTGCCTGCGTCCAGCAGCACGCGATCCATGTCGCGTTGGTCTTGCGGAGTGGATGCCCCGGCGAAGGCCAACGTGGCTGGCCTCAGGTCGAGGTCGAACAGGCGATTGCCCAGGCGCGATTGGTAGTAGTAGTCACGCTTGGGCTGCGCGGTCGCCACGATCTCGATCTGGCGCGCGTTCAGCCCGAAGCCTTCGTAGATCGTGCGGATCTGCGGCTCGGTGGCCTGCGGGTTCGGCAGAAAAATCCGACTGGCGCAGCTTTCGATCACCGCCGGGGCAATGCTCGAATCCTTGATGTCGGCCAGCGACTGCGTGGCGAAGATGACGCTGACATTCTTCTTGCGCAGTGTCTTGAGCCACTGGCGGATGCGGGCGGCGAACACCGGGTCATCGAGGAACAACCAGGCTTCATCGAGGATCAGCAGCGTGGGCGCGCCGTCGAAGCGCTCATCGAAACGAGCGAACAGGTAGCCCAGCACGGCCAGCACCGCCGCCTTGCTGTGCATGAGTTCTTCCATCTCGAAGCACTGCACACTGCCGGAACCCAGGCGGTCGGCATCGGCGTCCAGCAGCTTTCCGTGGGCACCGCCCAGCACATAGGGCGCGAGCGCCTGCCGCAGTGCGTTCGATTGCAGCAGCACCGACAGGCCCGTCAGCGTGCGTTGCTCCACCGGCGCACCGGCGAGGCTGCCCAGTGCCGACCAGATCACGGCCTTCTCGTCCGGGCCGATGGCGACACCTTCATGCAACAGGCGGCCTTCCACCCATTCGGCGGCCCAGGTGCGATAGCCCTCCTGGTCGATGCGGGCCAATGGCTGGAACGCAATCGCCCCGTCATTGCCCAGGTCGTAATGCTCGCCGCCTAGCCCGAGGATGGTGGCGCGCATGGAGCGGCCCATATCGAAGGCGACGATGCGCGAGCCGGGATAGCGGCGAAACTGCATTGCCAGCGTGGCGAGCAGCACCGACTTGCCCATGCCGGTCGGCCCCGCGACCAGCGTGTGGCCCACGTCGCCGATGTGCGTCACCAGCCGGAACGGCGTCGCGCCATCGGTGCGGGTGACGATCAGCGGCGGGCCATCCAGATGCGCGTTCTTCTCCGGCCCGGCCCACACAGCGGACAATGGCATCATGTGCGCCAGGTTCAGCGTCGAGACGATGGGCTGACGCACATTCGCGTAGGCGTTACCGGGAATGGACGACAGCCAGGCATCCACCGCGTTCAAGGTTTCGGGGATGGTGACGAAGCCGCGCCCCTGAATGATGCGCTCTACCATGCGCAGCTTCTCGTCGGCCACGGCCGGGTCGGTGTCGAGCACTGTCACGGTAGCCGTCAGGTAGCCGAAGGCCACCTGATCGCTGCCCAGCTCCTGCAAGGCGGCGTCTGCATCGGCGGCCTTGTTGTTGGCGTCGGTATCGACCAGCGGGCTTTCCTGCTGGAAGATCGTTTCACGCAACAGAGCGACGACGTTCTTGCGCTTGGCGAACCACTGGCGGCGCAGGCGGCCCAGTTCTTTTTCTGCCTCGGCTTTGTCGAGGCAAAGGAACCGGGTTGCCCAGCGATAGCCAAAGCCCAGGCGGTTGAGGTCGTCCAGAATCCCCGGCCAAGTCGAGGTCGGGAAGCCTCGCACCGACACCACGCGTAGGTGCTGATCGCCCAGCATGGGTGCCAGGCCACCGACCAACGGCGAGTCAGTCAGCAGCGCGTCGATGTGGAACGGCACGTCGGGCACGCCCACGCGGTAGTGCCGCGTGGACACCGTAGCGTGCAGGTAGGTCAGTGTCTGGCTGTCATCGAGCCAGGCAATCTCCGGCATCACGCCATCGAGCAGGTCGAACACGCGATTCGTTTCCGCCACGAAGGCTTCCAGCCGGCCCTGCCAGTCCACGCCATCGCCCGGCGCATTCTCGTAGAGCATCTTGGCGGCGCGGGCGCGGGATTCTTCCGGCGGCAGGTAGGCCAGCGTCAGGTGGTAGGCGCTTTCATAGTGATGGCCCGACTCCTCGAAGGCCGCACGGCGTTCTTCTTCCACCAACCAAGACAGCGGTTCGGGGAAGTCGGAACGCGGATAGCCCGCCGCTGCGCGGCGCTCGGCTTCGATGAACAAGGCCCAGCCCGATCCCAGGCGGCGCAGTGCGTTGTTGAGCCGTGCCGACGTGGCGATCAGCTCGCCTTGCGTGGCGCTGTCCAGATCCGGCCCGCGAAAACGTGCCGTGCGCTGGAACGAGCCATCCTTGTTCAGTACCACGCCCGGCGCGATCAGCCCGGCCCAGGGCAGCCAGTCGGCCAGCAGCGCGGGCCGCTGGCGGTATTCGGCAAGGTTCAGCATGTCGGCTTCTCCCTAGACGTCCAGCAGCGGCTTGTGCTTGATGTGCCGGGCGAAGACCTGCATGAACTGCGGATCGACGCGCGCACCCCAGACCGCCAGCGAATGGCCGGCGATCCACAGCACCACGCCGGGAATCCACAGTTGCAGGCCCAGCCCGACGGCGGCGGCCAGCGTGCCGTTGGCGATCGCTACGGTGCGCGGCGCTCCGCCGAGCAGGATCGGCTCGGTCAGCGAGCGATGCAGCGGCACTTCAAAGCCCGGAAGATCAGTGGCCGTGCTCATACGACGGCCCCGCCGGAGAAGCTGAAGAACGACAGGAAGAAGGAGGACGCGGCGAAGGCAATGCTCAAGCCGAAGACGATCTGGATCAGCTTGCGGAAACCGCCACTGGTATCGCCAAAGGCCAGCGCCAGGCCCGTCGCAATAATGATGATGACCGCGACGATGCGGGCCACCGGCCCCTGGATGGATTCGAGGATGGATTGCAGCGGGCCTTCCCACGGCATCGAGGAACCGGCGGCCTGCGCCGTGCCCGCCAGCAACAGCATCAATACCGCGAGCAGCAGCCCTTGTCCTGCGGGTCGGGCCAAGCGGTGCAAACGCGCCAGCATGGGCAGCAGTGCATGCGGATTTACAGAAAGACGGAAAGCATCAACGTGCGTCATGGCAGTTCTCCAGGTTGGTCAGGGGTCAGGGAAGGCGCAGCGGCAGCGGCTGTAAGAGGAGTCGGCGGCAGCTCGGGAAACGGCGCTTCCAGCGCATCCGCCAGGCGGTAGCCCGCACCGTCGAAACCGACGACGCGGGAAATGGCTTCGACATGGCGCTTGCGGCCACGGCCTGCGATGTGGATCACGACATTGACTGCCTCGGCGATCAGGGCGCGGGGCGGATTAACCGCCACTTCGAGGATCAGTTGCTCCAGGCGCAGCAGTGCGCCCAAGGCGGAGCCGGCATGGATGGTGGCGATGCCACCGGGGTGGCCCGTGCCCCAGACCTTCACCAGATCCAGCGCTTCGCCGCCGCGCACCTCGCCGACGATCACGCGATCCGGGCGTAGCCGCATCGTGGCGCGCACCAGTTCCTGCATCGACACCACGCCTGCACGGGTGCGCAGCGGCACATGGTCACGGGCTGCGCATTGCAGTTCGATGGTGTCTTCGAGCACCAGCACGCGGTCGCCGGTGGCGGCGATCTCGGCCAACAAGGCATTCGCCAGTGTGGTCTTGCCGGTACTGGTGCCTCCGGCGATCAGGATGTTCTGCCGCTCACGCACGGCATGACGCAGAAACTCGGCCTGCCCAGCGCTCAGGATGCCGTCGGCCACATAGCGATCCAGACCGATGATGCTCACGGCACGCTTGCGCAGTGCAAAGGCCGGGCCGGGTGCGGCGGGCGGCAGGATGCCCTCGAACCGCTCGCCGGTTTCGGGCAGCTCGGCGGTCAGCAATGGTCGGCCGTGATGCACCTCCGCGCCGACGTGCGCGGCCACCAGGCGGATGATGCGCTCGCCATCGTCTTCGGACAGTTCCACGCCCAACGGCGTGCGGCCCGACGACAACCGATCCACCCATAGGGTGCGGTCGGGGTTGAGCATGATTTCCACCACGTCCGGGTCGGCGAGCGCAGCGGCGATGACCGGCCCCATCGCCGTGCGCAGCATCTGGATACGGCGATCCAGCGAAGCCGCGGTGGAAGAGCGTTCGAGCGGGATTTGTGGAACGGCGCTCATGAGGCACGCTCCGCAGTTCGTTCGTGGGCTTCGGCCAGAGCCGCCGCGTCGTCCATCCGCATCGGGTCGGGGTGCAGTTCCTCCACTACGTCGCGCACCAGGCTCCGGCCACGCAGCAGGTGGCGGCCCAACTGTTCGACGAACTGCTCGAAGCGCGCCTTGCCCTGTGCGCGAGCCGCATCCTGATGCGCTTCGGGCACTGGTGTGCTGACGGTCAGGAAGTAGCGGACGAACAGCGCCAGGGTTTCGATCTGGATGTTCTGGTCACGCTCCAGGCGTTCGGCCTGTCGCGACAGGCGATCCAGCCGCTTGGCGATGGCGGCCTCGCGTTGATCGCCCGCATCGGGAGAAAGCCAGGACGCAAGCGCCGCCGCGACGATGGACGACTTGGAAACGCCTTTCTTGGCGGCCAGTTCATCCAGGCGCTTGGCGTGCTCATGCTGGATGAACAGATTGAGACGATATTGGGTCATAAGTCGATTCCGTCGTTGGGGTCAAGGGACGCCAGCCGCGCCGTGCGTTGCATCGCGGGATCGAGCTGACCGGGAATAGCGTTCGAGAAAGGCTGTGCAAAGTCGTCGTCATCAAGCAGCGCCAGGTCGTTACCTGCTGGCAGCGGCTTAGGGCTGTATTCGGTGACTTCGGATAGCTCGGGCTGGCGGCGCGGGCCGCCGTCATCGGCACTGCCCAGGTCATCGGCGGATTCCGCTACCAATGCGGCGGGCACGGCAGGAATTGCCAAGTCGCTCCAGTCGTCCTGGCGCATGGGCGGTGCATCGCCATAGCGGCCCACAATTGCTGTCGTGGCTTGTGCCGGTGGTGGCAGTACGCGTTTCTTGAAATTGCTGTCGGCGTAGTAGCGCAGCTTCTTTGCCTTGATCGGCGCCACGCTGGAGACCATCACAACGGATTCGTCTGGCGGAAGCTGCATCACTTCGCCCGGCGTCAGCAGCGGCCGTGCCGTTTCCTGCCGCGACACCATCAGATGCCCCAGCCACGGTGCAAGCCGGTGGCCTGCGTAGTTACGCTGCGCGCGCAACTCAGTGGCCGTACCCAAGGTTTCAGAAATGCGTTTGGCCGTGCGTTCGTCGTTCGTGGCGAACGTCACACGCACATGGCAGTTGTCCAGAATCGAATGGTTCTGCCCGTACGCCTTGTCGATCTGGTTGAGCGACTGCGCGATCAGAAAGCTGCGGATGCCATAGCCCGCCATGAAGGCCAGCGCTGTCTCGAAGAAGTCCAGGCGACCCAGCGCCGGAAACTCATCGAGCATCAGCAGCAGCTTGTGGCGGCGGGCGATGCCGTCGGAGCCGTCAAGCGATTCGGTGAGCCGCCGCCCGATCTGGTTGAGGATCAGCCGGATCAGCGGCTTGGTGCGGCTGATGTCCGAAGGAGGCACCACCAGGTACAGTGATACCGGATGCTCGGCAGCAATCAGATCGGCAATGCGCCAGTCGCAGCGCGAAGTGACTTCGGCCACGGTCGGATCACGGTACAGACCGAGGAACGACATGGCGGTGGAGAGCACGCCCGAGCGCTCGTTGTCCGACTTGTTGAGCACTTCGCGGGCAGCGGATGCAACGACGGGATGCTGTACATCGCCCAGGTGCTTGGTCGTCATCATCCGGTGCAAGGTCAGCTCGAACGGGCTGGCTGGGTCGGACAGGAAGTTGGCAACGCCACGTAGCGTCTTGTCTTCGCCCGCATACAGCACATGCAGGATCGCGCCGACCAGTAGCGCGTGGCTGGTCTTTTCCCAATGGTTGCGCTTCTCCAGCGCGCCTTCGGGATCGACCAGGATGTCGGCGATGTTCTGCACGTCGCGCACCTCATGCGCGCCACGTCGCACTTCCAGCAGCGGGTTGTACGCGGCCGACGTGGCATCGGTCGGGTTGAACAGCAGGCTGTGCGAGAAGCGCGAGCGCCAGCCGGCGGTGATCTGCCAGTTCTCGCCCTTGATATCGTGAATGACGGCGGACTCAGGCCAGGACAGCAGCGTAGGAACCACCAGGCCCACGCCTTTGCCCGAGCGCGTCGGCGCGAAGGTCAGGACGTGTTCCGGGCCTTCGTGCCGTAGGTACTGGCCGCGATGCAGCCCGAGAAAAACGCCAGCAGATTGCGTCAGTCCAGCCCTGCGAATGTCGGAGGCATCAGCCCAGCGGGCGGAACCGTAGGTGGTGACTAGGCGCGACTGCCGCGAGCGCCACACCGACATGGCGATGGCGACCACCACGGCCACCAAACCACTGCCGCCCGCGATCGCCCCGCCGATGTCGAAGACATGCGGCGCATAGGCATCAAAGAAGAACCACCACTCGAACAGTCGCCAAGGGTGATAGACCGGCGTTCCAAGGAAGTCGAACCACGGCGAGCCAAGGCGTACTTGATAGCCCAGGGCGGCGGCTGTCCACTGAGTGGCGGTCCACACGCCCATGACCACGATGCCGAATACCACGGCGATCTGCCCGAACAGCACGTTCGTCCCTTGCATTCCCAGCCTCCGATTTCTCCTGTACAGCAATCCGCTGATAAGCGACGCAACCACGTGCCGCAGGCGTCAGGATCGGGGCCGAGTCAGTGCCGGTCAAAGGCCGTTTGGGCGAGAATTAAGGCTAAAAAAGCAAGGTTTATTGCTGTGGCGAAGACAATAGAAACGCCGCAAGCGCGAGTGCGCTGCGGCGTGTTGGGAAAATCAGTGAAAGAATCGTCGCGCGTGGTCAACGCCGGCATACCAGAGGACTATTTCCCCCCCTGTTCCGGTAGGTCGCCGAAGAAGCGCCGGTTGGCGGCCTCGGCGGCGCGTAGGCACAATTCGTCCGTCACCTTGGAGCGTTCTTCACGGCATAGGCGACGAACTTCCTTGATGCGCTCGGGGTCAGTGGTCAGCGATTCCACCGTATCGGCGGGCGGCGCTGGCTTGCAGCCGGCCAGCAGTACAGCCAGAGCGAACATCATCACTTTGTTCATGGCGCTATCTCCTCGTCAACGTCAGACTCAAGCTGTGGTGCACGGCGGCCTTTCACCACCGTCATGGCACGCTCGATAAACCGCGACAGGTTCTCGGATGGCTCCGCATCCAGTCGCAGCAGATAGGTCGTCAGCATCGGCGGCCGCCCCGCCAGAGGACGCGCCACGATGCCCGGCTCGCGGCTACCGTTGATCTGCGACGCGCCCGCCAGACCTAGCGCCATTCCGGCCGCGACCATTGCCATCATCAGGTCTAAGGAGATGACCTGCTCGGCCACCAACGGCTCCTGATCCGCCGTACGCAGTACACGTTCAATCTGCCGGCAGTAGCCCTCGCAAAACAGCGGATCGCCCATGACCAATGGATAGCGTAGCACTTCATCCAGTGGAATCCGTTTGTACTTGAGCAAGTCATGCCGCGCCGGCACCGCCACCAACAGCGGATCGTTCCAGACGGGCAATGCGGCGATGCCATCGCCCACCTCGGCGGACTGCGCGAAGCCTACGTCGTACAAGTCGTCGTGCAGGCCTTTGATCTGCTGCGCCAGCGGCACCTCGAACAGCCGAATCTCGACCTCGGGCTCCTCCTCCCGGCACATCGCCAGCAAGGCAGGCAGGCGCGACGGTGTGATGCCATCTGATAGGGCAATACGCATCTGCCCATGAAAGCCATTGGCCGCCGCCTTCACGCTGTCGCGGGCCTGCTCCAAGGCAGTGAAGATGCGGGGGACATGCTCAAGGAACAGCTTGCCAGCGCGGGTCAGCCGCGTACTGCGAGTGGTACGGACGAATAGCTGCGCGCCCAGGTCTTCTTCCAGTTCTTTAATGGTGCGCGACAACGGCGACTGGTCGATGTGCACCCGCTGGGCCGCGCGGGTGAAATTCAGCTCCTCTGCAACCGCAATGAAATAGCGCAAATGTCGAAATTCGATCATCGATGCTCTGCTATTTGCATGTTTGGAAGTGCAAGGCAAGGAGCATGGGTGTGCATGACGCACCTTGATGTCCGGACGACGCGAGAAAGGAACATCGGAACCGCCCAATTTTCGCAGTACGGTATGCTCAACGTCGAACTAAAGCGGGATGCGCACGTTCAAACGCCGCAGCAAGCTGTAGCACTTTCGCATCGTCTCCGGCCTTCCCCAGAAATGACACACCGACCGGCAAATTCCCGGCCACCAGCCCGCCATTGACTGTTACCTCAGGGAAACCGGTCGTCGAGGCGATCTTTGCTGCGGCGTAGGCATATGCCTTGCAGACAAAAGTCGGATCGGTCTTGCCGGGCACCACCGGTGCAGTGCATCCAATAGTGGGATAGAACAACGCGTCGTATCCGCCAGCCTCCATTAGGCTTGTAATCTCGCGCTTGATTGACGGGATCACCACGCTGAGTAGCCGGATATACTCCGGCGAGTCCGTCGTCCTGGTTTCCAAATTTTCGATCAACCCTTTGTAGCGCCCCGGGTTGATTGCCCGAGTGCCAGTGGCGGTTAGCTTGTCCAGACGGGCCATGAACTCACGGAGGTCCCTCGGCTGACCACCGGACAATCCGGCTAGGTAGGTCTCAAACTGAGGCTTAAACTCTGCAACACCTATTGGTCCCAATACGTCGGGCTGAAGTGTTTCAAACACCTTGGGTAAACGGATGTTGACTACGCGCGCGCCTGCCTCCTGCATGGCGGCGATAGCGCTCTGCTTGACGGCATCAACCTCAGGATTCGCTCCGTCGAAATTATCGACCACGGCGATGACTTTGCCTGCAAGAGTGCTGCCTGCAAGTCCGCTGGCTATAGGCTTTTCCAGATGCGCGATCCCTTGCGTGGAGGCATCACGCTCGTCCTCCCCCTTTATGGCGTCGAGCACGATCGCCTGGTCTTCGACCGTCCGGGTGATGGCTCCAACCACATCGGCTGTCAGCGACATCGGAATCACCCCGGAGCGGCTCACCAACCCCATGGTCGCACGCATGCCGACTGTGCCGGTGACACTTGCCGGAGAGCGGATGGAGCCCGTCGTATCGGTCCCAAGGGCGAAGGGCGCGAGCCGCGCGGCCACCGCTGCGGCCGAACCGCTGCTTGAGCCGTCTGCAGTCCGCAGCGGGTTGTAGGGATTAAGCGTCTGGCCGCCCACTGCGCTGTAGCCGTACCAGCCGTAGGACGCAGCCAGCTCCGACAGGTTAGTCTTGCCTAGCAGGATCGCACCCTGGTCGAGAAGCTTCTGCACTACAAAGGCATTGGTCGAGGGCATCGACTGTGCCAAGGCCAGCGAGCCGCCCGTGTTGGCTAGGCCGACTGCATCGAAGTTGTCCTTGGCAAGAAACGGTATGCCTGCGAGGGCCTGACTCGGCTGTCCTGGAGCTTGTTGCGCACGGCTGACGTCCCAAGCCTTCGCCTGCTCAAGGGCCTTACCGTTGACCGCCAGCACCGCATGCACGCCACCGGCAGGCTGATCGATAGTCGCTATGCGTTCGAGGTAGGCGCCGACCAGTTCAACGGAGGTGATTGCGCCGCGGTCCAGCGCGATGCGCAGCTCGGCCAAGCCCATGTCCAAGATCCGCTCGGACGGCATGGCTGCCGCGGCCAGCACAGGAGTTGCCGCCAGGACGAAGAGGCCTGCAGCCCAGCCGCAACGCCTAGAAAAAGCAAGGTTTTTGCCCATGGTGTTTTTTGTCCTTTATGACGCTCAATTGACCGTAGCACCGGAGGCCTTGACGACCTCGCCCCACTTGAGCCGCTCTTCGCGCAGAACGCTCGCGAAGCTCTCGACGCTGCCCCCCAGGGACTCCGGAATGACCCCCAACTCAAGGAGCGCTCGGCGCAGGTTGACCTGTTTCAGCCCGGCGTTGATTTCCTGGTTGAGCCTAGCGACCACTTCCTGCGGCGTACCGGTGGGGGCAACCACGCCGAAGATCACTGCTGCTTCGATGTCCGGATAACCGGCTTCGGCCATGGTCGGGATACCAGGAAGTACCTCGGTCCGCTTGGCGGTCGTGACGGCCAGTGCACGCACCAGCCCGGACTGAATACTTGCGAGTGCGGCAGTGATAGAGGCGAAGAACAAGTCCACGTGTCCGCCGCTCAGATCGGTCATAGCCGGTGCGGCACCACGATAAGGAACGTGAAGCAAGTCCAGCCCGGAGGTTTTCTTCCACAATTCACCCGCCAGATGCCCCAGCGTGCCATTGCCTGACGATGCGAACGTAAGGGGCTTGCGCTTGGAGGCTTCCACCAAGTCGGCGACGCTATGGTGTGGTCCCTTGCCCGAGGCCAGCAATACCAGTGGCACCTTGGCGATCAGGGAGACCGGAACCAAATCCTTTTCGATGGCGAAAGGAATGTTCTTGTAAAGAAACTGGTTGACGGTGAGGTTGCTGGATTCCCCCATGGCAATCGTGTAGCCATCCTTGGAGGCTTTTGCCACACGGTCGAGTCCGATATTGCCTCCCGCTCCGGGGATATTTTCGACCACCACCGTCCACCCAAGTGAAGTCGACAAGGCATTGCCGATCTGCCGGGTCATCACATCGGTTCCACCTCCTGGCGGCGCAGGAACGACGAATCGAATCGGCTTGGTGGGATATTCCGTTTTGCTGTGTGCAAAGCCTGCAAGGGAAAGAAGCGTCATGCCCCCTGCCAAACGCAGAATGGTGCGGCGATTGGCGCAAGGGTTGATCTGAATGGGTGTATTCATTATGGAACCTCATTGGTAGCGATTAAAAGACGATCAAAAACTACCGACCGGCATGTTTTTATTTTCTATGAATTGGTAGAGACTGAATATTCAAATTCGTTGGGCTGTTGATGCTTGCTTGTTATGTTGGCTGCCGCAATAACGGAGATTTCGATGCGTAGTTGTGGCGAGGCCAATTGCGCCCGCACGGTACAGCGTGCAGGCGCATGCTCGGCCGGCACCCAGCGCTCCCAGACCTGGTTCATTGCGCCGAAGTCGTCGATCTCGCGCAGGTAGATCGTGGCCGACAGGATGCCTTCCTTGTGGGTGCCCGCTTCGGCAAGGTAAGCATCAATCCGTCGCAAAACTTCCTGCGTCTGCTCCTCAATAGAAGATGCAGTGGTACCGCTGGAGGTCTGACCGCTCAGGAAGACCAAACCGCTGGGATGGATTACGACTTTGCTGAGGCGGGCATTGCTGTGCAGGCGTTGGGTTTCTGTGTTCATCGTTGCGCGGTGGGTGAAGATTCGTCGGGATCGAAACTGGCGATCAACGAGAGGGGCAGCGGTTTGAGCGGCGCCCTGATGTGGTAGGCGCCGACCTGATCGACATCCAGCCCTGCGCGCTGCGCCAGCAACTGCGAAACGGGCGTGCCGCAGACGCGACCCTGGCACGGCCCCATGCCGCATCGGCTGAAGAACTTGGTCTGATTGGGGCCGGCGCAGCCCAGGTCGGCCATCTCGCGAATGGTTCCGGCGCTGACGCGCTCGCAGCGGCAAATGGTGGTGTTGTCCGCTGGCTGCTCGATCCAGCCAGGCGGACGGTACAGCGTGTCCAGAAAGGGGCGGATGGCCATGTCCGTCTTCAGTCGCGCGCGGTAGTGCTGCAGGCGTTCCTCTGACGGCTGCGCGCCCAGGGCGCTGGCCGCACCGAGCGCGGCCAGCGCCCCGCGTGCGGCGGCGGCCTTGGCGCCGGCAATGCTGGCGCCATCGCCTGCGACGCTGACACCTGGCCTGGAGGTTTGCCCGAGCGCATCGCAGACGACCTCCCAGGCCAATTGCTCGGGATTCCAGTGGTGCGCCAGGCCCAGCAGGCGCGTGAGCTGGTGGTTGGGAACCACGCCGTGGTGCACCAGCAACGTGTCGACGTCCATTTTCTGGCGGGTGCCCTGGCACTCGAACTGGATGGCATGCAACCGGTCGGTGCCGAGCGCGCGCAGATCGGCGCTGCCCCTGAACCACGGCACACGCCCGGCCCAGATGCCCAGCAGCATCGCCGCGCCTTTACGCAGGTCGCGGTGCGCGCGCAGCGCCGCAGGGAGTTTGCCGATGGCGCGGCGCACGTTGTAGAGTTCCCCGGTCTCGATCACGGCGGCCAGCGTCGCACCGGCCCGCAGGAGCTGCTGGGCCACCAGGAGCACGAGCGGCCCGCAGCCGGCGATGGCGAGGCGCCCCGACGGAATCACGGCATCGGCCTTGAGCGCGATCTGGGCGGCACCGGCGGTCATCACGCCCGGCAGCGTCCAGCCCGGAAACGGCGAGGCGCGCTCCATGGCGCCAGTGGCGACGATGATGTGTCGCGCCCGGACCTGCCTGAAGACACCATCGGTCTGGAAAGACACATCCAACTGCGACGACACGTCGAACACGAAGGCACCGAAGCAGGTGTCCGCGCCGCTGGCATCCAGCCGGGCCACCAGTGCGCGGCCCTCGATGTAGTCCTTGCCGAGCACGCGCGCGGCCTGCGGGCTGGCCTGCTGGACGCGACGGTAGATCTGGCCGCCGGCCTGCGGCTGTTCGTCGAGCAGCAGCACCTTCAGCCCCAGGTTTGCGCCTTCGGCAGCGGCCGCCATGCCGGCAGGCCCGGCGCCGATTACCACCAAGTCGTAGTCCATCAACGCTCCTTCACCGCGCGGGGGCCCTGGGGCAGGCACACCTTCATGCCGGCACGCACCCTGACCTGGCAGGACTGCACGTTGTCCACACCATCGACCTGCACCAGGCACTCAAAACACACGCCCATCAGGCAGTAGGGAGCACAGGGCTCACCGCGATGGTTGCGGCGGGTGGCGTGGTAGCCCGCTTCGAGTAGTGCGATGGCCAGGGTTCGGTCTTGCGCGACCGTGACCGTGGTGCCGTCCACATCCAACTCCACCTTGGGTTTGGGCGCAAGCCCATCCAGTGGTTTAAACATCGAATCTCCTTGAACTGAACCCTGCGATGGCGCTGGGCTTGCTGCCGCCGGCAATCCAGTCCGCCACTGGCCCGGCGTGCTGGGGCGCCAGGGTGATGCCGCTGTGGCAAGTCACCAGAAAGGCGCCGGGATGCCGCTCGGATTCGTCGTAGATAGGGTAGCCGTCGGGACTCATGACGCGCAGTGCGCCCCAGGTGCGTACCACGCGCACGTCGCGCAGGCACGGGAAGGTGTGCACTGCGCGGCTAGCGATGCGTGCCAGCACCTCCCACGTCGTGCCAGTATCGAGGCCGACCTCTTCCTTAGAATCCCCAATCTGCACGGTTCCGTCGGCGGTCTGACGCACGTGCAGCGTCGGCTGGTACAGAAACGGGGCCGTGCGCTCGGTGATGAGCAACTGGCCGCGCACCGGGCGCAGCGGGGCCTGGAGGCCGACATCGGCTGCCAGCACCGCGCTGCCCAGCCCGGCGGCGAGCACCACCTTGCCGGCTTCGATGGGCTGGCCCGCGGTGGCGGCCAGGAAGCACTGGCCGGGCCGGGGCGTCAGCGCGCGCACGGGGGTGCGGGGCAGCAGCACGCCGCCTTGCACGGCAAAGGCATTGAACAGTGACCGCAGCAGTTGCAGCGGGCTGACGTGCCCGTCAAGCGGACAGTAGGTCGAGCCCGCGATGCGGGGACTGACGTGGGGCAGGCGCGCTTGCGTCTCGGCCCCCGACAGCGCCTCGAAGCGGAACTTCCCTGCCATCTGCTCTTGCATGCCCTGGAGCATGGCCACGCGCTGCTGGTACTCCAGCGCGTCGGTGCAGATCGTGAAGCCGCCGGACTGCGATAGCTCCACATCCACGCCGCTGCATTGCTGCAGCGCGCGGGCAAAGCCGGGCCACATCGCGGCTGCGTCGATGGACCAATGCGCATAGGGGGCGAACTTGGCGCCCTTGCCTTGCACCCACGCCAGGCCGAAGTTGCCGCGGGAGGCCCGCAAGGCGATATCGCCTTCGTCCGCCACGCACACCGTCAGGCCTTGCCTGAGCAGCCCGCAGGCCACGCTCATTCCCACGACTCCGGCGCCTACCACCAGCACGTCGAAAGGGCCACCAGCCAGCCTGCGCGCACGACCTTGCGCGTCGCCTGCCGGCAGCGTCAAGGGCAGATGCCTGGTAGACATCACACCGTCCCATGCAGCGCGAGCGCTTGCTTCAAAGGGGCCGTATTGCCTTGGGCGAACTGTTCCAGGCTGGCCAGCACGGTTTGCTGCTGCGTACCCAACGTATGGGCGGTCGCCTGCCGGAACTTGGCGACCAGATCCTCCCACGTCAGCGGCCGGATCGGGTCTCCCCGTGGGTCTACCACCGGCGAGTCCAGGCACTGGCCGCCTTTGAGCACCACCGTCACCCGTGATGGCGAGCGTGCGGGAAACAGCGGTTCGATCATGGGATCATGGTGAACCGTGACCCGCTGAGCCAACTGCAGCAGGTGCGGATCGCATAGTTGCGATGGCTTCAATGGCAGCAGCGCGCGCTCCCCACCGGCTGCCGCAGCGGCCATGCAGAACGGCACGCTGTACTGCGCATCCACGAGCGAGGCGGGTTCGGCCCGGTTGGCGAGGTTGAAGGTAGCCCGGTAGGTGTGAACCTTCAGCGCCACGATGTCCCCGATCTCGAACGGCTGCTGCTGGCGCAGTGCGAGGAAGGCATCGAGCGCGCCGTGGATGTGGCGGCAACAGCCGTAGGGCTTGAAGTAGACGCCTTCGATTAAGGGCGTACCGCCCAAGCCTTCCAGCATGGCCTGCGCGTCGAACAATGCCGGGTCGTCGAAGATACCGAGGGGGCCGGTCGCGCCGGCCCTTGCCATCTCCAGCGCTGCCAGCCCTGCAAGGCAGCCATAAGGAATGCCTTCCTTGACGTCCGAGCCCGCAATGCCCGCCAGAGCGGGCAGCCCCGGCGCCGCCTGGGCGGCGATGGCCAGCGCGTGGGCGATGTGCTCCGCGCTGGCGCCATGTAGGCGGCCGATCACCGCGATCACGCCATAGGGTGACCACGCCCCGGAGGGGGCATACGACGGGCGCCCGATCGCCACACGCAATGCCACCTCGTAGCCCGCCACGATCGCCGCGAGGATCGTATCGGCCTGGAGATCCGGATCGGTTCCCAGCACCGCAAGCGCCGCGGGGATGACGGCGGCGCCGGGGTGGCCACGTGCGCGCCGGTAGCCGTCGTCCAGATCCAGCGCCGCCGTGGCGGCACTGTTGGCGACAAGTGCGGCGCCCAGGGACCCATGGTCGCCAGTGAACCAGATGGGGGCATGCCCCGGGCCGAGCAGACGCACGGCGCCCTCGCGGGCAGCCATCACACCTGGCAGATCCAGCGCGGCGCCGGCGCTGGTCAACACGTCCAGCAGGCATTTGAGCGCGGTGTCGCGTGTCGTGCGAGACAGAGGGATGGCCCAACTGCCAGCCGCGTAGCGCGCAAGCGAGTGCGCGGTGGAGATCGCCGCCGGCGATGCACTGACACTGCTTGAGTTCGATGTATAACTGAATGGCATTTATGTATTTGCGGGAGGAGTGACGGATAATTAACGTGAAATATTGGTTATTATTGCAATCGTATAGCGCTCCGCTCTACGAGACTATTGCAATATTTAGCCCTGCTTATGCCTAAAGGTAATTAATGAAAAACAACATCAACTTGCGACACATTGAGGCGTTTCGGGCGGTGATGCTGTCCGGCAGCGTCGTGGGGGCGGCCGAACTGCTCAGCGTGACCCAGCCCGGGGTCAGCCGAACCATTGGGCTGCTTGAGTTGCGCCTGGGCTATCCCTTGTTCCACCGCAAGGGTCGCCGTCTAGTAGCCACGGCCGAGGCCGAGGCGCTTTATCGTGAAGTCGAGCAGATCTATGGAGGCATCGAGCGCATCGCCCAGGTCGCGCAGGATCTGCGCCACCACCGCGCGGGCGCGCTCAAGGTCGCTGTACTGCCGGCGCTGGCGCAATGGCTGGTGCCCGACGTGCTTGCCAAGTTCATGGCCGAGCGGCCGCAGGTCACGGTATTCTTGCAGTCGCTGCCTTCGCGGCAAATTGCCGAACTGGTCTCGACGCGCCAGTTCGAGGTTGGCGTAATCGAGTTGCCGCTGGCGCGCGCGGGGGTGCATGTCGCGCCATTGCCTTCGGGTGATATGGTGGCGGTACTTCCCGCCCGCCACCGCCTGGTGGATCGATCCGAGATCGGCCTGGCCGAGCTGGCATCCGAGCGCTTGATCCTGCCCTCGCAGCACAGCTACGTGCGCTACCAGATCGACGACTCCTTCAACCAGCGTGGTCTGGCAGCGCAGGTCGTTGCCGAAACCCCGACCTCTTCCATCGCATGCGCGCTGGCCGCGGCAGGCGCCGGTATCGCCCTAGTGTCGCGCTGGGTCCCGACGCCGATCAGCGACCCGCGCTGCGTGGTCAGGCCGCTGCAGGAGCGTATCCAGTCCCAGTATGGCGTCGTGACGCCATCGAATCATCCGTCGATGGTGCTGGCAAGCGAGTTTTCAGAGTTGCTTGCCCTGCGCATGGCGCAATGACCCAGCCAAGCTGATGGGGGCACTGGCTGTGCCACCAGCATAAGTGGGGGCAGAACTGTGGTTGCTCCTGTATCCCAAATCGGGGCATCTGCGGCGGATATCTGCGGTGCTCAGGCGTCTGACGGAACACTGGACACTCCAAATTAAGTAGGCCGAATCAACCGACTATAGGTCCGTGCTGCCGTCCAATCTCCCACGATACGTCACCGCCGCGCACCATGGCGGCGAGCTGTTGCCCCAGCCGCTGTTCGATCACTGGCCGCCACGGCACGAGCGAGAAACCTAGGCCATCATCCAGCACCGCGTAGCGGCCGCTGGCGAGCATGACGCTGCGCCGATAGATGCCGGCCACGCGCTGCCCTTCCCCTAAGGGTCGATGCTCCAGGCCGGTTTTGGCAGCAATGTCCTGTGCGGCCTTCGCCATATCGCGCCCACGCAGCGTCGCCAGCAGGTTGCGGGCGAGGATCACGCGCTGACCGCGCCGCTCGGCCAGCCCCTGTTCGACTAGGAAATCGGCGCGTTCGCGTAGCGCAACTTTGACCTCGGCCCCAAAGCCCAGATCACCCAGCCCATTGCCGCCGCCGATCAACTGCTGATCCAGCCAGGTCACGCCGATCACGCGGGCCTGCCGCTCGATGGGCAAGTGCGATTTCATTTCCACCGCTACGCCGCCTAGCCGCTGTATGTCATACTCGCGGCCACGCTCGGCCAGGTCGTCTGGCACCTTCCATAGCCCCTCGGCTACCCGTTCCACGATACCGGCGCGGCGCAGGGCTTCGAGCCGTCGGATGTGCGCCGCAACGACTTCCTGCGGGTCGCGGTTGGGCTTGGCCTGGACTTGCTCGATCGCCAGGTGATGGTCGGTGCGGTACAGGCCATCGCTTGCCAGCGTGGCAATGTTCTTGTCGGCGGCGCGCACCTCGGCAGAACCGCGCACCTCCACCACCGCGCCACTCGGGTAGTTCGCCAGCTCGTCGCGGGCGCTCAAGGCGACGTAGTGGGCTTTGCCGTCCACGCCGTCGATGACCAGATAACCGCGGTCGTGCAGCTCTTCGGCCAGCCCCTTGGCAGCCACACGGCCGATGATGGTGCGGCCACTTCCATCCACGTTCTGGCCCGGCTCAAACACCGCCAGCTCGCGCGGCTGGCCGTTCATGGCGCGCTGCATGGTGCGGATGATGTCGCCGCGCTCGCCCAGGGCGCGCAAAGTCTTCTCCGCGTCCGCATGGACGGCCCAGGTGCCGGGCTGCGCCTCGTCGGCCAGACCGAGGCGCTGCAAGCGTTGCAGGCGGCCGATCAGCAGCAGTCGCTGGCGTTGCAGCCGGGGCTCGTTGAAGCGTTCGGTCCGCACCCGGCCATCCTCGCCGGCCTCGCGCTTCAAGGTGCGATCCAGGCTCGTCCACCGCTCCTGATCCACCTCGCGCGTCAAGGTCTGCCGGATCTCCAGTTCGGTACGCGGCCCCAGCCATTCGGTCGCCAGTTCGGCGGCGCGGTGGCGGAAGCCGTCGGCGATGTAGTCGCCCGCGATGATGAGGTCTTTGCTGGTGTCGTCGCGCCCGCGCACGATCAGGTGGGTATGCGGGTTGTCGGTGTTCCAGTGATCCACAGCCACCCAGTCCAGCCGCGTCCCAAGGTCGGCCTCCATGCGGTTCACCAGATGCCGGGTGTAGGTGCGCAGGTCGCCCAGCTCTGCACCGTCCTCCGGGGAGACGATGAAGCGGAAATGGTGCCGGTCGTCGGCGGCCCGCTCCTTGAAGGCATCAAGGTCGGCTTCGTCGGTCTGCGGCCCGTAGGCCCGCCCAGGTTCGCCATCGCGGCCCGCGCCGTCGCGTTCGATGTAGCGCAGGTGCTTGGCGAGCGATTGCGGGCTGGCATTGCGTTGATTCACCAGCAGGGTCTTGATGATCACGCGCCGCGACATGGGCGTCAGCGTAGCCCCGGCGAAACGCGTCGCCGTATGGCCCCGCCCCAGGCGCGAACCGGGCCGATGGCCGCTGCCGCCAGTGCCAGGACGGCGCACCGCCGACTTGCCGCTGCTGGCCTTGCCGGCCTGCTTGAGCACCTTGGAAACGAAGCTCTGCCCCTGGCCCTTGCCCCGGTTCTTCGGGGCGCTGGAGCGCACCCGGAAATCATCGTCGCGGCGGTCGGTCATCGCTGCTCTCCCCGCAAGCTACGGCGTGTCCGGTCGTGCGAAGCACGCGGACATGCCTGCATTGGCGCGACCTTCGCGCCCAACGCGGTACGGGGGCGAAGCCGCTGCGTGCCGCGCCACCCCCATGTGCAGACAGGCTTTCGACGCGGCCCGGTGCCGCGCCCTTTTGTCTTGCCTTCCGCCTTTGCCCCTCGCTGGCGCTCCGGGCGTCGGCGGCCCGGCGGCGCTGCGCTGCTTGCAGCCAGCCCGCCGGCGAACACGCCAATGGCCGCAGGCCAGGCGCGTTCGAGGCAAGACGCCTGCACGTTGGACGGCTGCGCCGAAGGCAGCGCGAAATGCGGCGCGAATGCACCCGCACTCCACGCGCGACGACACGGCGAAGACCTGCAGAACGACGCGCCTGATAGCACGACAAGATGCACGGCAACGTGCAGTGAATCGGCGGCCATCATGGGCGTGTCTCCAGCCAGACAGGATGCGCAACGCCGATCACGGCGGATGCGCTGACCGGCCCGAAATAGCGGCTGTCGAACGACGCAGGATTGGTCACGCTCAACAGGAACAGCTCGTCCGGGTCGAGGCGGCGGCAAAGCTGCAAGGATGGCAGCGGCCGGCCCAGCCGGTCGGCAGGTAGTGCGGCGGCCATCGGCACGTCGTCGATGCGTACCTGACCCGCGACGATGCAGACGTGTTGCGGCGCGACCGCGCCCACACGCTTGAGCAGCGGAACGTGTACGGGCAGGTAGCCGCGCTGCGCAGCGAGCGCGGCAACATCTGGCGGCAGCGTGGTCAGGACGATGCTGCCCACGGACAAGGGACGTGGCAGCGAGCCGTAGCCGTGGCGCTGCGGATCGACGCGATACCAGCCGACCGGAACGCTGTCGGACGGGTTGTAGATCAGGCGCGGCAGCGGCTGCACGAAAGCAGCCCAGGCCAGCGCAGCGAGGCCGACGGTGGCGAAGCCCGCCAGCACGAGGCGAGCGCGCAGGTACGAGCGAGGAAGCGGCGCGGCTTCGGGTGGGCGTGCGACGGTGGGATGGGCCGTCATGGCAGTGCCTTCCCGGCCAGCCAGGCGGCGTGCCTCTCGGCGGTGTATTCGGGCAGCGGCGAATGCGCGGCGAGCCGGTTAGCGAGCGTGCGCCAGTACGCGGGCGACACGTCGATGGCAGCGATACCCAGCGCCTCGATGCCGTCGATGCGTTCCAGCACGGCGCGCACATTGACGTCACCTTCAGCATGCAGCAGCAGGCACGCGCCTGGCTGCACGCCGGGGATGCGCTGCACGGCCTCAAGCGGTGTAGCAGCCTGCATCACCATGAGCTGCCAGCGGATCGTGCCGTAGTCGTTTGCCTGCCAACGAACGCGGCAGAGGATTGCACCCGGCATGAACATGGCACAGCGCCGCCAGCGATCGAGCTGGAGCGTGCGCGCCGGTTCGCCGAAGCGCAGGTAGAGCTTGAAGCGCGGCTCGATGTAGGCGAGCGATACGCGCGTCAACGGCGCGCTGCTAGGCTGGCTGGAAGGTGCAGCGTGCGCAGTCGTGATCGCGATGGCGGGCGGTGCGGTAGCAGACAATGCTGATGTAGTCATGGTGTGTTCTCCCTGCGGTGTTCTGGAAACTCGCGCTCCAGCAAACCGCGCAGCAGGTCGGCCACGGTCACGCCTTGCGTGAAGGCCGACACCTTGATGCGCGCCCGCATGGCGGGCGTGATGTCGAGGGTCAGGCGAGCGGTGTAGAGGTCGCCTTTGTTGAGCGCATCCGCGTCGCCCTGGCGAATCCACGCCTCAGCGTGCGGATTGGCGGGCGGACGCGCGCCGATGCCGACCCGCTTGGCCAGGCGTTTGCCGTTGGGTGGGTTGCTGTTGTCGCTCATGACGGCCACCTCAGCAGCTCATCGACCAGCGCAGTAATTTCCTGCGCCGCTGCGCTATCGGGAGCTGTCTCCCGCGCCAATCGCCCCGCAGCCACGCTGTCGGCAAAGACGATGCGCTGGCGCACCTCGCTGCGCAGCGCTGGCAACGGCTGTTCGGCCAAGGATTGCCGTGCTTCGCGCCCGATCACCGTGGTGCTGACGCGCCGGTTGATGACGAAGGCCGCGCGTAGCCCAGGCCGGAACACCTGAGCCTCACGAATCAGCGCCACCATCTCGGCGCTGGCCCACAGGTCATAGGGGCTGGGTTGTACCGGGATCAGCACCCGTTCGGCCGCCAGCAGCGCAGAACGCGCCAAGGCGGCGATCCTGGGTGGCCCGTCGATGATGACGTGATCGGCCCGCCTGGCCAGTTCTGGGGCTTCCTGGTGCAGTGTTTCGCGTGCCAGGCCCACGGCGCTGAACAGCCGGGGCAAGCCCTGCTGGCTTCTGCGCTGTGTCCAGTCCAGTGAGGAACCCTGCGGGTCGGCATCCAGCAGGATGACGTGCTGGCCCCGCAAGGCCAGTTCGCCCGCGATGTGCGTGGCGAGCGTGGTCTTGCCGACACCGCCTTTCTGGTTGAGCACGGCGACGATCATGGCGCGGCCCTCCTAGCTGGAAGACCGGGCTGTTTTTGCCGTGTCGAACGGGGTGATTTTTGCGGCTTTTCCTGGCCGGTTTTTCCGCCTTCAGCAGTTGTCCACCGCAATGCTGCTTCTCTACCAATAGTTAGAGAATTTAAGTTAGTAATGTTAGAGGGATCGCAAACCCGCGCGGTTACTGGCTTTCCGGCGTTTTCGTACTCCTGATAGCACGATAGGCGTACTCCTGATAGCACGACCCCATCCACAGCTTGTCCCGCTGTTATCCCCGTGCCGTCTGCGGCACGGGTCGGAAGGTCAGCAATTCCATGTCGTCCTCGGGAATCCGCACGATGCCCAGCTCGTACCCCGGCAGCGATTGCCGGGCGACCAGCACCCGCAGGTCGTAGGCGAAATCCGAAAACCGCGTGCTGCTGCCCGACTTGCGGTGCAGGTGCCGGAAGTCGAACTGCCAGCCGTATTCCTGCCTGCCGCCATGCTTGCGCACCAGACGGTACAGCCAGCGCTCGATGCCGCCCGTGAGTCGGAAGTACGTCTGGTCTATGGTCAGCACCAGAGCAGCATCCAGCACGCCGGCATAGAACCAGTCCGGCAGGATCAGCTCGATGCCCAGCGGCGTGCCGTTGGCATCGGCCAGCTCTTTCCACTCGTTGATCCACGAGAAGCGATGCAATCGCCTTCCCGTGGTTTCGCGAATGGACGTGGCTACCGTGGTCGATTGCAGCCGATCCAGCGCGGCCTTGAGGCGCAGGTAATCGCGCAGCGACTTGCCGCGCCCGATGAAGCGCAGGATCTCGTAGGGCGTGGCCTGCATCCGCCGGGACGGCTGGATGCCCGCGTCCTTGGCTTCGACGATCTGGCTGGCCGCCCAGATCAGAATGTCGGCATCCCAGATCGTGGCAATGCCATGCTCCTGCGTGCCTTCCACGCGGATGGTGATGTTGCCGCTGCGAAAGTCGAGCGGCGCGGTGCGCCGCGACTTCGCCAGCGAGAAAAACGGATAGGCCATCAAGTCCTGGCTGTCGCGTGGCGCCATGTCGCCCGGCAGCGCGCGGAACAGGTCGAGCTGTTCGCGCTGCGGCAAGGCTTGCCCTGACGGGCTGGACATGGCGAAGGCCACCCACGCGCCGACGGTCAGCGGCCATCACGGTAGTCGCCCGCATGGCGCTCGGCGTACTCCGGGTCGGAAGTCGCCTCATAGCTACGCGCATCGGCCCAGGCGTCCAGGTCGGACACCGCGTACATGACACGGCGGCCGAACTTGCGGAACTTCGGACCGCCGCCTATCACGCGCTGTTTCTCCAGCGTGCGTGGCGAAAGGCGCAGGTATTCGGCGGCCTCGTCGTTGGTCAGGTAGCGTTGGGGCTGCGCGGGCGCAGCGACAGCAGCGGCGGCAGGCCGCAAGGGAGCAGGTCGCATGGGATGTACCTCCATCAAGCCCAGCCACACCACGCGGCCGGATAGAGGCACTTTCAAGAAAGATGGGCTTCTTGCTAAGGGACGAAATGCAGAGCCTGCAAAATGTCCCCCCTTACTGCGATGCAACTGGCGGGAGCTGCGCCAGGCTGCGATAGCCGCCGCACATCAGCGCCTCGCCACGCCTTACCAGCCGCCGCACGCGGGCACGCAAGGCGCTGTCCTTGTGCCAGTCGGCCACGACGGCATCTGCGCCGAACAGCCCTTCGGCGACTTCGCGCAAGGACGCGCCCGCCAGGGTCGCGTCGAGCGCCTGAAGCGTGTGCAGTTCCAGCAGTGCGGATAGCGGCGGACGTGACCGGACGGTCGCCGCAGGTACGGCACCGGTGGCTACGGCGATCTTGTTCAATTCTTTTGTCAGGGCCGCATAGCGTTCGCAAGGCGTAGCACAGACCCGGACGGCATAGGCGTAAGCCATGCCATCGGCCAAGCCTGGCGCGAGCACGAAGCGCAGGCAGCAGCCGGGCCAGCGCGCCACCAGCACCAGGCGCTTGCCGTCATGGGTCAGGTGTTTGTGGCCCGGCAGCTTCCAGAACTCAAAGCACAGGGCATCGGGCGGCGGATCGGCATCCGGGTAGAGTTGCACTACGGCATCGTGATCGGGGAACCAGGCCGGGTGCGCGTCCCGCGCATCCAGGGCGGGATCTTCCAGCAGACGCAACCCCCAGCGCTCGGCAGCATCCGGTTGGCGACGACGGCGCGACCAGTCGCGCCGGTAGTCGGGATGGCGGCGCAAGTACTCCCAGGCCAGTGCCGGGCCATCCAAGTGCAGAACGTAGAGATAGGCCGCCGTGGCATACCACGGCTCGGCACTGCGATCAGCCATGAAGCAACCTCCCTGTGCTGGGAATACGTCGCCACGGCGAAACGGCGTGCTACGAGGCCATCGTCAAAACGTCATGGGTGAAGCGTAAACTGGCAGTGTCAAGACCGATGAACTCCGATGCGTTGCTGAAATCGTCCGAGTGCGACGGCGGCAACGCACTCCAATGGCATGCCGCGTCGGTCAGCTTGCCGCAGCCCGCGCCAGGCATCATGACCGTTTCGATCAGGTATGCACCGCTTCGGTGCAACACTGCCGATTCAGACCGAACGGGTCACAGACCAGACCGAAATAGACACAGTGCGCTCCGCTTGGCAGTAGTGCTCAATCGGTGATCGAGCCGTTGTCTGCGGCGAGCCGCAGGTATTCCGACAACCGCCGTACCGGCTGGAAATAGCGATCCCGCATCACGGGCTGCTCGCGCGGTCCGACGATGGCGGCCAGGTCGGACAACTTCACAGTGCCCAGCGCAGGCATGCCAATCCCCAAGTCGATCAGGCCGTGGACGGTATCGCCATCGGCTGGGTCGAGCGAAGCCAGCAGCCAAGTGGCATGCGCATCTGGCGTGAACAGGCGCACCACGGGCAGCGGGTCGGTGTCCTGCCCGGCGGCGCGGGCCTCGCCGTTGGCCAACAAGCGCGAGCGTTCGTCGGCGGTGATGAGCGGAGTCATGGCTGTACGTCCACGGACTTGCAGAGCAGCAGAGGCGCTTTCACGCCTTCCAACGAAAGCACCAATGCGCAACCCCACGTATCCGCAGAGACGTAGAAGCACGAAGGCACATGCACGGAAGTCAGGAAAGACACGGATCAGGCTCTCCGCTTTTGAAGATAGCCGCCAATGCGGATTTCAGTAAAGGCACAAACGGTCAAAATGAACACTATAGATTGTAGCCCTATAGGACTCAATAAGTTGTCATTCTGGATTTTGGGGAAAGTTCAGAATGACAGCGTTCAAGCCATCGTTGCCCGATGCACTGCGGCGGATCAGAAAGGCGCGTGGTCTGAGCCAAGAGGCGTTCTCGGATGTATCTAGCCGCACCTACATGAGTGCGCTGGAGCGCGACCTCAAAAGCCCGACGCTGAACAAGCTGGCCGAACTATGCGAAGTCATGGAGATTCATCCGCTCACACTGGTGACGCTGGCCTATGCAGGACGCGACCCGCTCAACGCCGATCAGCTCCTTGCTCAAGTCCAGCGGGAACTGAACGAAATCGTTGCAGCATCGAAAATAGAGAACCCATGATCGCGGCCTAGCTGGCCGTTAAAACACCAGATGACTATACCGACACATTGCGGCATGCCGCCGCTTCATCTGAACATTGAAGGTCTTCGCTCACATGCCATGCTTGTAAGCATATTTATGCCCGAGCCAGATGTTTCAGTCGAAAAAAGAAAGTGGCGCTCTTGGTTGGTGCATTGCCTTGTCAAGACGGCCCGTCACTACAACGATGCGCGGTTGTTAATACTTGCGCAGATAAGCGAAGGTCAACGATCTTCTGCCGAGATGGCAAAAGGCCGACTTTTGCCTGTGTTCGACTTCGCATTTGCTATGGAAGACTGCATCACATCACTTGAAAAAGCGATAGCGTGCATCCGGGCTTTGTCAAAAAAGGGGGAAATGCCATCGGCATTTGTTCTCGCGCTAGATAACGAGCGGCAATCCCTAAACGATTTTCGCAGGCAACAGGAACATATGCACTCTCAGATCGCCGCAGGCCAAACCGGCGATGGCCCGATCCTCGTGACGCTATCGGACGATGGTGATAGCATGAAACTCCGCAGTCTTACTATGTCATTCGTTGCTCTGTTTACATTGATCGACGCTATCTACCGTGATATAGCGAGCCTCTTCCCTGCGCACGATATTCAGTCTCCCCCATCACCGGGAGGTATGCCTCAAATCTCAATGTCCATGACAATTGAGGTTGTCCAGGGTGAACCCAAACTGCCGGACATTCCATCATAGGAAAGCCCCGCCGCAGTGGACGGGGCTTCATGGCTCCGTCAGGCTGCCTTTGGCTTGCTGCGCGACCAGATCAGGTCGTGTGCGCCGCCCTCGCCTTCGATCAGGCGGGCATAGACCGTTGCAGGGAACGATGGATCATCAAGGGTCACGGACACATAAGGGCGTCCGGCCTCGCTGGTCTTTTTCCACGCTGCGCCGATATCGTGGCCAGCCGCTTGCAGACGGTAGTCGGGGGCGCTCTCGTTGTCACCCTTGTCGTTGGGAACCAGCTTGACCTTGACGTTGAGCATCAGGGTGCGAAGCGTGCCGGTGAAGCCGTCTTTCTCTGCGGTGAAGGTGCCGATGTTAGTCATGATGATTTCTCCTTTCGGGTTGAACAAGGTCGCGCCAGTGCGTCCTTGTTGTGATCCGCCCGGCGGGGGATAGGCTGGCCGCACCGCGCAGCGGTCGCAACAACGTGGAGAACCTGGAGGCGAAAAGAATTTGCCCCGCGAGGAATGCGCATAGCGCAGGGGAAATTGTTTTCGCCGCAAGGTTGCGGTCATAAAGCCCAAGGCGCAGCCGCGCCACCGCCAGGATTCACGACAAGCCAAGGACGCACGGGCCGCCTCTCCCGAATGGAGACATGACCGACTCGGCATCCTCGCATGACAGCTTCACCGGCTTGCGCCCTGACGCGGCTAGGTCAATGCCCCAGCAACAAGATACGAGCGCTCCTGCAACAACTCGCGGCCACATGCTTGATGCGTGGCGTGGAAGCTCCACATCGAGGCTAGGTGGTGTATCGGTGAACCGTCCTTCTTGACGTACAGGCAACGAACCGCCAGCGTCGAGCACGGCACGCTTTCGTGCAACCTGCCGCAGCAAGCCGGGGCGTAGTCCCACAAGCGCCGCCTATTGCGGCGAGGTGCTGTCGGAATGTCGGCGGCGCGTGCGCCGCGCCGCACTTGCATGGCTTCAATGGCTTTTGCGCACAAGGCGACTTGTGCGCGGCCCCTTTGCCGCCTTCAGTCAGGCGGCAAAGGGGCGTTTTGGCTTTGAGCCTTGAAACCGGGTGCGGCCACTGCCGCGCGCGGGGTTGCTTCCTATTCTTTGGTTTCGATGATCCACCACATGGCACGCGGCAAGGCGCAGCCCGTGATGGGGTGTAGGTCGGTCAGGTCGGCACGGGCTGTCCAGCCGCGAGGCGGACGATAGCCGCGCACGTCGCTATCGCCATGCCAGCGGCGGGCGCGTATCGTGCCGAGGGCGTAAGTCGCGGCCATGCGCGGGCGGTTCGTGGTGTCGTGGCTCATGGGGGAATCCTCGGCATGAAAGCGCCCCGGCCGGAACCGGGGCGCTATCTGTGGTGCGGGGTCAAGCGGCCAGTGCTTCGGCTGCCTCGTCCGTCACCACCTCCTGCACGGTCTGCTGCGTGGCTTCGGCGGCGAAGATGGCAGGCATCCAGCCGGTGCCATCGGCCAGCCGTTCGGCTTCGCTGGCAATGTCGCCTTTTCTCAACTTCGCCAGCCGGGTGACGTGCTCCGGTGCGAATTCGTCCACGGCTTCCAGAATCGCGGCCTTCGGCACATGCTGGAAATAGCCGTCTGCGGTCGGCTGCCACCATGCCGCCATGTCCAGCGCCACGGCCTGCGCCAGTTCGGCACCCGACTGGTGCTGCGTGGCGCGGGGCGTTACCACATCGACCGTGGATGCCACGCATACGGCCAGCAGGCGTACCAGTTCATCCTGCGGCTTCGCCAGCAGTGCGGCGAACAGTTCGGCGCTGTCCTCCGGCAAGGCTTCACCCGCTACCTGTTGCAGTTCGCGCAGTGCCACGGCGGCGGGCGATTCCAGCCAGTCCGGGGCCATGCCTTCCAGCCGATCTTGCTGGGTTAGCTTCACGCCCAGCGGCAGATCGTGGCCGTAGTGGCTGCCTTGCAAGACAGTCTGCACCATGCCATGCACCAGTGCGGCCAGCGCCACCTGCGGATGCCGGGCCACTTCGATTTGCAGCGCGGCGGTGCGGTGGGCACTCAAGCGCTGCGCCAGCCGGTCGGACATGGCAGCGGGCTTGGGGGCGTCGTCGGTTTCCTCGCCGGTGTCGTCGTTCCCGGCTTCGCCCTCGCTGCCGAAACCTTGCCGCAGCCGTTCAAGCGTGCGCAGTGCCTTGGCCTCGGCTTCGCGCAGCAGGCCACGATGAATCACGGCCTCGCCATTGCGGTCGATGGTGACGATGGCACCGGCGGCAGCTTTGACGGCTTCCCCGTAGCCCTGCAAGCCATCTTCCAGTGCCTGCAACTGTTCACCCAGGTGTTCGCCTTCCTCCTGCAAGGCGTCGGCCTTTTCTTCGTCGTCGGCGTCCAGGGCGGCGTCCACGGCTTCGGCCAGTTCATGTAGCTTGGTTTGCAGCTTCTCGATGCGTGCGGCTTCGCGCTTGTTGGGGTTACGGCGCTGCCTCGGGGCGCGCTGGAAGGCTTGCAGGTCGGCATGGGTCGTGCCGGGGGTT
The DNA here is from genome assembly GCF_013416525.1 of Parapusillimonas granuli. Lineage (GTDB taxonomy): Bacteria > Pseudomonadota > Gammaproteobacteria > Burkholderiales > Burkholderiaceae_B > Parapusillimonas > Parapusillimonas granuli. Next base: position 53,087 of record NZ_JACCEM010000007.1, on the reverse strand, counting down.
GCATCCACCCATGCCCAGCCTTCGGCCTTCACCTCGGCGGCAAGGCTGGCCAGCTTGTCCTGCGCCAGCCGTTCCAGCAGCGTGGCATCGGTCAGATACATGCCGCTATCGGCTTCCGCGAACAGATCGCGGCGGGTGCCACCGCCTGCGGCCTCGTAAGCATCCAGCCCAACGAAGCACGCCAGCGGATGCCGGTGGGCGTCAATCTCGCGCTCGGTCAGGCGGTCGCGCAGATTGTGCGGGCTGCGCTGCCAGGTCGGCGCATCGTAGAACGCGGCTTCCTGCGCGGTGTGGTCGTCGGTGATGGCAAGGGCCATCAACTGATCAAGGCTCACAGCCTCGGCGCGGTAGTCGGCCAGCAGGCGCGGCGACACGTTGGCGAGTTTCAGGCGGCGCTGCACCACCAGCGGCGTGACGCTGAAATCTGCGGCAATGTCCTCAATGGGGCGGCCTTCGGCCACCAGCGCGGCAAATGCCTCGAACTGGTCAGCGGGGTGCATGGCTTCGCGCTGCACGTTCTCGGTCAGGCTGGCGGTGCGGGCGGTGCCATCGGCAACCAGCAGGCAAGGCACGTCCCATTCCTTGCTGATGCGGCGCTTCTTCGCCAGCAGCTTGAGGGCGGCAAGGCGACGGCCTCCGGCCACGACTTCGTAACGCTCGCCGTCAGCGGTCGCGGTCACGATCAGGTTTTGCAGCAGGCCGACACGCTGGATGCTGGCGGCGAGTTCGGGAATCGACATGCGCGGGGTCTTGCGCACGTTGCGGCCCGTGGGGCGCGATACCAGCCGCAACAGCGGCACAAGAATCAGATTCTTGCTCGGGTCGGCGGCTTCCAGCAGCACGGCAGGCGCGTCGCTGGCCGTGGCGTGGATGGCTTGGGCTTGGGTGTGGTTGATGGCGTTCATGGTGAAAACTCCTTGCGATGATGGAATGCAGCAGCGAATGACGCGGCAAGGGCTGCTGCCTGCCCCTGCCGCGCAGGGAAATCAGGCTTTCAACTGGCGCAGACCATCGGCCAGCAGCCACAGGGCGCGATTCAGGCGCACATCGGAATCAATGCCCAGCACCGGACGGGTCTGCTGGCGGCGTCCGTTGGCGCTACGCCCGTGCAAACCGCCTTTGGTCAGGTTCTCTTGGGTGCGGTTGAACACGCTCCACAAGTCCGGGCGGCGGTCGTCGAACCGGCGTGGCATCAGGATTTGCGATTCGGTGATGGGTGCGGGCTTGTCCGGGTCGTCGTACTTGAGCGACAGCGCAGCGCGGGCGAATACTTCGGCCTCGCCTTCGTCCAGCGTAATGGCCTGCATGGATTCGCGGGATTCCAGCGCACGGTCAAAACCGTGCAGTACCTGATAGGCTCCTTCGATCACTTGCCCGGCCACGTCACCCTTATGCGGCACGCGCACATCGGCCACGGTGTCGCCGCAAACAAGGCCATTGCTGCACACGAAACGGAACATGCCGGCCAGCATCTGGTAGCTGCTGGTGCCATCGTGCGAGTTCAGCAGGATGATTTCGTTGGCTTCGCCTCGGGCGTTGATCTGGCTGGCGTGGCGCAGCCGGATCATGTGCTTGGTGTAGTCGCGTCGGTCTTCGTGGCGGGTGCGAGTCTGCGTCACCATGAAGGGCTGAAACCCTTCCTTGCGCAGTTCAGTCAGCACCGTGGCGGTGGGGATATAGGCGTACCGCTGGGAACGGCTTTCGTGGGGCGCTTCCGCAAAGATGGACGGGGCCACGCGGTGAATCTGGTCATCGGACAGCGGGGAATCGCTGCGCAGTACCGGGGAACGGGAAGCGAAACGGGATGCAAGCATGGTCTTTCTCCTGACGAAAAGGGTTTGCTGTTCAAACCGCACACCGGATTCCTAGATTCGGAGCCCAGCCTTTCGGCTGTTCGGTGCGGTTGGCACGAGGAACCCGGTTGGCCCTGTTGCCACCGTCTTTCCTGAGTTCATCGCCCGCGGCCAAAGGAGCGCGCGGACGGGGGCCGTCAAGGAGACAAGCGCAGGGTTGGTGCGGCCCGCAGGCGCAGCCGAGGACACGGCCCTGCGCGCCTTGACGGCACACGGAAGCGGGCTACGGTCGCGGGTAAGGTGATGAAGTCAGGGGAGACGGCTGGACAAGGCAACGGCCATCCCTGTGTGCTGACCGCACGCAAGCGAAGCGCGCAGGCCCGAAGCTGGAAGCCGGGCCGTAGGCGTCAGGGATGTGGAAGGCTGGCGAATGCCAGTCCCGTCAGGGATGAGCGGATAGCGAACCTGGAGCAGCGTGGTCCGCGAAGCGGAGACGCAAGCAGATGTTTCGCTTAATATCTACGTGTACGTGCTATTGGGATTTCACGAAGAAGTGACATCAGCTTATGGAAAGCGTGCACCCGAAGTTTTCTGAATTATCTGAGTAGGCAATTTAAGGCAAGAGAGGGGACTAATGTCGCGGGCATCTTCATTCGATCAGTCTTTTTGTATAAAGACGCTTGAGCGCGTGCTATGGAAGAGAGATTTCCTCAGAGTCCCTGCTGCTGGTCAAGCGGCCCTGCGAGACCAACTCCTCAGTCAAGCGCTTGCATCAGCCATTTCCCATTTCGACCCTCCATCCATACCCCTGGCAGGATTCCCTCTTAAGGGAAAGACTGTTTATCGTTTAGCCAGGCATCAAGACGAGCTGGTGGAGCGAAAACTTCGACTGAACTTAAAAAGGTGTACTTCACTGGCGGCAGATGGTCGATCTCAGATCGTAAAAAATCTCAAGCTCCTCCTAGAAGAAGGAGTGCCTTATCGAATTTATCGTTTGGATATTCGATCATTTTTCGAGTCTTTCCAGAGAAAACATATTTTTGATACCGTTTCCAGCATCAAGAACTTGAGTCCGCATAGCAGGAAGTTAATCGAGTCGCTGCTTGATGCCCATACTGCGATTGGAGGTAGTGGCGTACCAAGGGGGCTGTCCATTAGTGCTGCGCTATCAGAAATTCTAATGCAGGATTTCGATCAGAAGATGCGCTGGGGCAGAAATATATTTTACTATTCTCGGTACGTCGATGACATCATTATTGTCTCGTCAGCAAGGGAAAATGAAACAGATTTTCTACGTGAATTACGCTCTTGCCTTCCTCCCGGACTTGAATTAAATCCTGATAAGAAGAATGTTGCCGCAGCGACCACCAGGGTGGCAAAAGAAGATTCCGAAATCGCGCCAAAACTCCTTCAGTTTGACTATCTTGGCTATCAATTCTTGGTCAAAAATCCCACGAAGCAGGAAGCAGGAAAAACTAAGGACGGAGAGTTGTACCGAAAAGTCCACGTAGATATCGCAAGAAAGAAGATCAAACGAATTAAAACAAGAATTGTCCGCTCATTCCTGAGCCATGCCAAGTCTAATGACTGGGGATTGCTCCGTGATCGCATCGCATTCTTGACACAAAATTTCAGTGTCTATAACCCGAAAGCAGGTGGAAAGAAAGTCGCCGGGATATATCATAGCTACCCATTGATTTCAGAGGGTGCTGCCGGCCTAAAAGACCTGGATAGATTTCTTAGAAATGCAGTTCTATCGAAAAAGGGTCGGGTTTTTTCGATAACGAACACAATAATTTCTGCACATCAGAAGCGCCAATTACTCGCGTACAGCTTTGCGAAAGGGCACAGCAACCGTAGCTTCATCCACTTCTCCGCAACACGAATATCTCAGATTCAGAGTTGCTGGATTTACTAAGGCGATAAAATGAAGAAAAACCGAATTCGCCGCAGCGACTACAACAGAGTTCTCATTACAGAGACCACTCCGTTCGAAACCCCAATCATATTCTCGAATGATGGGCTCTATGATCAGATTGCTACCCTAGATAGTGCTGACCATGTGCAAAGTACCGTCATCAAATCTCTGGTCTTGCATGCTGGCATAAGCAAACCACCAAACTCGACCATACCATATACCTATAAAATCAAGAAAGACTCAAAGAGTTTTCGGCGTCTTGCTCTATTGCATCCGGCCTCCCAATGGAAAACAAGGGTTTTCTATGAAAAATATGAACAGCTAATAATTCACTATTGCTCGATAAGCCCAGCGTCCATCCGCGCGCCCAAAACAGTCGCAAGTAGCTTTTATTCAAAAAGCTCTTGGGAGAATATTAACAAGTATAAAACCGGCTCCATTGCCCTCGACGGGCTCGACAAGTATGTCAAGCATGCGCCCTCTTTTTTTTCGTATAGAGGATACGACCGCCTGTATAAATTCTTCAATTCGAGAGATTATCTCGCATTGGAAAAAAAGTTTTCTTTTCTAAAGACGCTTGATGTCACAAAATGCTTTGACAGCATCTATACCCACTGCCTTTCTTGGGCAGTTAAAGACAAACCTTTTACCAAGTCGCACGTTAATGTCTCCTCGACTTTTGCCCAAGAGTTTGACGGCGTCATCCGCCACGGAAATCATAATGAGACAAATGGAATTCCGATAGGCCCTGAGGTGAGCAGGATTTTTGCTGAAATACTATTTCAGGAAATTGATCGACGAGTTATACAAGAGCTGGTGGACTTGAAATTTGGTCAACATTATGAATTTCGACGCTACGTAGATGACGTTTTTATATTTGCTCGAGATGAGTCCATTGCCAATAGAATTCACGATAAATATGCAGATGTTCTAATTGATTTCAACCTTCACACAAACACAGCGAAGTCCACATGCATAGGAAGGCCGTTTTCCTCATCCAAGGCAAGGCTTGTCTATGACGCAGGACAACAAGCCAATTCATTTTTTGAAAAATTTCTTGAGCAAACTGGGACGGGAGTGCTCAGCCCCAAAGGTATCCATAACAAATGGAAGTTAACCAAAAGCTACATTGACTCAGTAAAGGCTCTATGTCATTCAAATGAATCGACCTATGATGAGATTGCGTCCTTCTTAATTTCAGTGATTACCGAGCGAGTCAAGAGGCTGGTTAATCATGACGACTCTTCGAGCACCATACAAGATGGCGAATATGTTGATGCATTTATTGTGTTGCTCGACGTATTGTTCTTTCTTTACAGTGTTGCCCCCTCTGTTGGCGCGTCGTACAAACTTAGTACGTCCTTAATTTTGGCCGCACGATTTAGCAAGAAGCATTTACCTGCTGGATATCCAACCGTACATCAAAAAATTTTTGATCTTACCTGTTCATTGCTGCATGACCAATGTGGCATGAAGCACGCCGGCGATATTGAAGGATTTGTTCACCTTGAATCTTTTAATATTGCATTAGCAACGCGGGAGCTGGGTGATAATCATCTGTTGCCGCCAGAGATTATTGATGAGCTTTTTGTCAGCGCGGGGAAGTTAACATACTTCACCATTGTTGCCTCTCTGTTCTATGTGCGAGATTCTAATGTGTACCAAGAACTGAGGACTAAGCTTCTGGATGCGGCGATGGGAAAATTATCTGATCTTTCTGATGTCTTGATGAATAGCGAAAAGGCCCATCTCTTACTCGACCTACTTTCGTGCCCCTATGTACCCGATAAGCAGAAGACTGCTTGGATCAAAAGTCTCTTTAGAACCCTTCAATTTGCCCAGCCCAGCAAAGCGGATTTGCAGAAATTTTTGACGGGCATTAATACGAGCCATGCGCAGGTGGATTGGAATGATATTGATCTGCTCAATTCTTTAGAGAAGAAGGAGCTGAAGCAAGCGTATTAGGTTACACTCGCCTGCGAAGGAAGGGTGTCCCCTCATCTTCTGCTGGTTCGCCAGTGGCTGAAGCCGGTGCTCGCAAGAGCGCCATTCAGTATCGACTCGTGCGTATGGTCAGCAATGACAGGAAATATGGGACGGTGCTTGAGTGGTGCACAAGTCACTTCGGTGGCTTGTGCATCCACACACTCAGTGGGGCCCCTTCCTTCACCTCCCTTTGTCGAAGCAAAAAGGGGCCGAAGCCCCAGGCTCAGATCAGGCCACGTTCAGCAAAGGACGCAGTGTCGCTACCGGCGACAATGACATGATCCAGCGTGCGCACCTCCACCAGTCCCAGCGCATCCTTGAGCCGCTGCGTCAGCACCTTGTCGGCACTGCTTGGCTCAGGATTCCCGCTCGGATGGTTGTGCGAGAGGATGACCGCCGCCGCATTGAACCTTAGCGCTTCCTTGACCACTTCGCGCGGATACACCGATGCACTGTCGATGGTGCCGTGGAACATCTCCCGGTACTCGATCAGCCGGTGGTGCGTATCCAGAAACAGCACCGCAAAGACTTCATGCTCGAAGCCTGCCAGCTTGTTGCGCAGGTACTCCTTGACCAGCGCTGGCGAAGTGAACTCAGCACCACGGTGCATCTTCAGCTCAATGGCCTGGCGTGCCGCTTCAAGAATTTGATCCACCGATGCCGGCGAGTAGCGCCCCTGGGCGTCACGCACCAGCAAAGCGTCATCGAACGAGGAAAAGGAAAGTTGCGACATGATTGTGCTCCGGTTGCTCGGGCGGAATTGCCCGGAACCGTGGCCAGCACGGCGCAGCGCAAGCAGTCAGGGATCGAAGACGGCCGATAGGCCGCAAGCGTGCGAGCACGCGAAGTCATTGACGGCGAGAACGCCGTGATACGGTGAAGGGGACAGCAAGACCGCCTACACCCCGCTCAGCCACACACCCGCCGTTGGCAAGTGCGCAGCACGCGCAGGCCCGGATCAAGGATCCAGGCCGGAGGCATCAGGGATCAGCGCCGAATGGCTGTGATTTGGCACGAAGCACAGGGCGCAGCCCGCGAGCCCGACGGCGGTACGCCGGGACGAACGACTATGGCTTATCGTCCTTGAGGGACAGCGTTCCACGAGATTCGAGCAGACGCCGCGTGTTCTCCAGCTCTTTTTGCAGCAACTCTGCATCCGGCAGCACTGTCCGATAGTTCGCAGCCATCACCTTGGTCGGCAAGCCATCCAGCGCATACCGCGCCAAAGCATGGCCCTTGTCGGCACACAGGATCAGACCCACCGGCGGATTCTCGTCCGGGTAGGCCCAATGCTCCTTGGCATAGTTGCAGTACATATGCATCTGCCCCACATCGGCATGGGTCAGGCTGCCCAGCTTCAGGTCGATGATGACCAGGCAGCGCAGCTTGCGATGGAAGAACAGCAGATCCACCCGATACCAGGTCTGATCGATGCGCAGACGACGCTGCCGCCCGACGAAGGTGAAGCCTTCACCCAGCTCCAGCAGGAAGTCTTCCAGCCGCTGAATCAAGGCCGCTTCCAGGTCGGATTCCGAATACTCGTCCTTGAGGTCGAGGAACTCCAACACATACGGGTCTTTGATGGCATCGTTGGGCGTGACGGCATCCTCGGGCTTGGCCACCGAACCCTTGAGCAGCATCGCCGCCTTGTCCTTGGACAAGGCTGTGCGTTCGTAGAACTGGCTTCCGATCTGCCGGTCGAGCTGACGTACGCTCCAGCCACCGCGCAGCGCTTCGACCTCGTAGAACTGGCGGGCATGGTCATCCTTGACCGACAGCAGCCGTACATAGGCCGACCACGGCAGCGTGAAGACCTGGGCCAGTTCGGAGAGGTCGAATTTCCGAGACACTGTCTGGGATTTCTCGGCAGGCGACTCATTTCCCAATTTCCCAGACAGTGTCTGGGAAATCTCGGGCTGGGAGTACGCGAGGAAGAAACGCCGCATGCTCTCCAGGTTGTTGACACCGAACCCACGTCCGAATCTAGCCGTCAGATCGGCGGACAACCGTTCCATCAACTGCTCGCCGTAACCTGCCCGCCGTCTGCCTTTCTGCTCGGCTTCGACAATCCGGCGGCCAATCTCCCAATAACTGGCTGTCATCAGTGCATTGACACTGCGCGCCGCCGCCTGGCGCGCAGCATCCAGCAACTCCACGATGCCGCCATGGATGCCGGCATAGCCAGTTGGTAAGGCGGCACGTTTCCCCGCTACTGCCGGCGTCTTCCTTGTCATGCTGTCACCTCCATAGAACGGGACGCCCCGGTAATCGCCAACCGCCGATTCGCCACCAGTTCGGCCGCGTCCCGTACCGGCTTGTCCTCGGTATGAACATAGTGCATAAACATCGCCACGGTCTTGTGGCCTGTGAGCTTCATGCCCACCTTGGTCGGCACGCCCGAATTGGCAATATCGGTAGTCGCCCGGTGGCGGATGCCATGCGTGCCAACGTGGGGCACGCCAGCGGCCTTGAGCACGCGCGTCCAGCCGCCGTAGTGTTCGCCGTGGGTCATGTGCCGGGTCGGGTCATTCGGCGACGGCAGGACATAGGGGCAACCATCCCGGCGCGGCGCGGTGGACAGCAGCCGATAGGCTTCCTCGCTCATGGGCTTGGAAATGCCACCTGTCTTGCTGTCAGGCCAGACGACGCGGCGCTTTTCCAGATCAATCCAATCCCACTCCAGCGGGCAGATTTCAGAGCGACGGGCGGCAAACTCGAATTGCAGGCGGATCGCCAGTGGGATGACGTAGTTCTCCAGTCCTTCCGCCTCCAGATGCTCCAGGTGGCGGAAGATCCGCACCAGCTCGTCATCCACGATGAGCCGGGTTTCCTTGCCGGGCGGGTACATCGGGACGTGACGGCACGGATTCGTACCGTCCGGGCGCAGCCCCCACACTTCGGCCAGGTTGAACATCTTGCGCAGCACGCCAAAGGTGCGGTTGGCCTCGGCCTGCTTGTAGGCCAGCTTCTTCATCAGCGCCGCCACGTCAGGGCGCTTCACATCCTGCACCTTCATCCGGCCCATGATCGGGATGATGCAACGGTCAATCACGCCCTGATAGCCGCGCTGCGTGCTGGGCTTGTTGCGTTGCTTGGAGTAGTCCTCCATGAAGGTGTGGCAAAACTCCTTCATGGTCGGTGCCTTGCGGGCGGCGTTCTTGGCCGCGCTGGGGTCGCCGCCCTTGCGCACCTCGGCCAGCCACTCCTGCGCCATCGTGCGCGCCTGATCGACCGTCAGTTCCCCGTACTGGCCCAAGGCGGGCTTGCGTCGCTCGCCAGCGTTTGTGCGGTACTGGAGCATGAACACCTTGCGGCCCGCTGGGGTGATCTTGCACAGGAAGCCGGGCACCACGGTATCCCGCAGTTCGACTGCCTTGTCTTGGGGGTGTGCCGCATCGACTGCGGACTTGGTGAGCTTGATCTTCGCCATGATGACTCCTCGGAAAGCCCGGTTTCCAAGAGCCGCATGGGAGCCACGCGAGGGGAAGCCGGGTCAAGTTTCGGAAAGCACCGGCATATGTTGAGCTCGCCTAAGTGATTGATAAACCTGCTGTATCGAGCCTTGGCGTAGTTCAGCGAATTGCGGTACTGGAGTCATCGTGAAACAAAAAAAGGCCCGCGAGCCCGAAAGGGCCGGCGGGCCAAGCAACCCGGCGCGCAGGCCGGGCAGCACTGGCTGGTCATCGCTTGCGGAACAGGCCGCTCAGTATGGCGAGCACGGCAAGGACGATGAAGATGTAAAAGAGGATCTGGGCGATGGACGCGGCGCCGGCGGCGATGCCTCCGAAGCCCAGGAACGCGGCGATGATCGCGATCACGAAAAATACGGCGGCGTAGTACAGCATGGCATTCTCCTTGTTCGATTCGGCCGGTCGGCGGCTTGCCGCCGCCGGCGCCTATCGATTCTTGTCGAAGAATTCCTTGACTTCGCGCTCGGCTTCTTCGCGCGTCCGGCCGTAGCGTTCCTGCACCAGGCCCGCGAGCTGTTGAGCATTGCCATTGATGCGGGTCAGTTCATCGTCGGTGATGTCGCCCCAGACGGCTTTGGCCTTGCCCGCCAGTTGCTTCCATTGACCCTCGATGGTGTCTTTATTCATGGTCTTGCTCCTTGTTTTTCACCAGCGGCGGGAACAGCCCCGCCGCCTTCCGTCAAGCTGCCCGGTCCGCGAATCCGTTCACGAACGGACGGGCTTGTCACTAACGTAAACGATTCCCGGAAGCGCAATCCACACAAAAGCCCAGCAAATGTAACAAGAATGGTAGACATGGTGCGTCACACCGGCCGTGCGCAACATATGCTTAACAAACAGCCGGCGCTGTAACCGGCGCCAAAGCCGGTGAAGGCTGGTAAACTGTACAAAAATACAGCTTAGCTTCCGTTTCATGCCGTCCGCCTCGCCCCTGCCTCAGCCTTATTACTACCTGGACAACTTCCAGTTCGTCCTCGACTGGCTGCAGGCCCGCTATCCGGATCTGCTGTCACCCGAAGAACACGGGTTCATGCGGGATTTCGCCGGCCTCGAACGCCCCTCGCGCGCCCTGCTGGTGCGCATGGCCATGCGCAAGGGCGATCTGTTCCGGGCCGACCGGCTGCGCTATCCCGAAATCGGTGATCCGGTGGCCGCCGCGGCGCCGCTTGCGGCCGCGGGCTGGGTGGAACGCGATCCGTCGCTGCGCATCGACGAACTCTTCGGCCTGTATACCCGCGACGACCTGGCGCAAGCCTTCGGCGACCGCCTCGCCCAAGCCGGCCTGGCGCGGGCCGGGAAACGCACGCAGCTGGAATACCTGCTGGCCCTGTGCCCGGATGCGCGGCCCGTCGCGCAATGGCTGGGGGCCGCCGCGGCCCCGGTGTACCGGCTGCGCATCACGGACCTTTGCGAGCGCTACCGCCTGATGTTCTTCGGCAACCTCAGGCAGGACTGGACGGAGTTCGTCCTGGCCGAGCTGGGGCTGTACGTGTATGAAAAAGTCGATTTTTCGCCCTCTTCCCGCGCTTTCCAGCTGCGCAGCGACGTCGACGACTACCTGAGCCTGCACCGCTGCGCGGAAACCCTGGACCAGGAGGCCCGGGACGAGGCCGTGGACGCCGCCGTCGCCGCGATCCCTTCCGCGCCCTTCCGGAACTCCTGGCTGGAAACGCGGCGCGCCAGGCTGCTGTTTCGCGCCGGCCAGCACTATGAACGGCGCCGCCACTGGGAGGCCGCCTCCCGTTGCTACGAGCACAGCGGCCACACCGAAGCGCGCGCCCGCCACGTGCGGGTGCTGGAGCGCCAGGAACGCTTCGAGGACGCCTTGCGGCTGGCTCGGCTCGCGCTGGAAGACCCGGCCGACGAGGCGGAGGCGCAGCGGCTGCAGCGCGCCCTGCCCCGGCTCCTGCGCCGCTGCGGCCTGCCGCCCGGCCGTCCGCCGATCCGCTTCGATGCGGAGCGCCTGGATCTCACGCTGGCGCAGGACCCGGGCGCCGGGCGCGTCGAGGCCGAAGTCCTGCGGCATTTGCGGCAAGATGCCGCGCCCGTGTTCTACGTGGAGAACACCCTGGTCAACGGCTTGTTCGGCCTGCTGTGCTGGGAAGCCATCTTCGCGCCGGTTCCGGCCGCTTTCTTCCATCCCTTCCAGGCCGCTCCCGCCGACTTGCTGCGGCCGGGCTTCCATGCCCGGCGGGAAGCCCTTTTCCAGACCTGCCTGTCGCAACTCGACGACGGGCGCTATCGGCGCACCATACGCCGGAACTTCCAGGACAAATCGGGCGTGCAATGCAGCTTCGTGAACTGGCACGCGCTCGACGAGTCCCTGCTGGAATTCGCCCTGGCCTGCATTCCGCCCGCGCACCTGGGCAGGCTGTTCGCCCGCCTCTTGGGAGACATCCGCGGCAACCGCTCGGGGCTGCCCGATCTGATCCAGTTCTGGCCGGCCGACCAGCGCTATCGCATGATAGAAGTGAAAGGCCCGGGCGACCGCTTGCAGGACAATCAACGGCGCTGGATCGCCTACTGCCGGCAGCACGGCATTCCGGTCAGCGTCTGCCACGTAAGGCGTCCCGCGGCGTGAAGCACATCGTCGCCGTGCGCGCGCTCTGCGAGTTCGGCGCCCGGACGGGCGACCTGGGCCTGCGCTTCACGCCCGGCGCCACCGCCCAGGAAGGCATCGAAGGGCATGCGCTGGTCCGGGCAAGGCGCGCGCCGGGCTATGAATCCGAAATTCCCCTGGCCGGCGAATTCCAGGGCCTGCAGGTGCGCGGGCGCGCCGACGGCTACGACCCCGTGGCCAATCGGCTGGAAGAAATCAAGACCTGCCGCGGCCGCGCGGAAACCATACCGGAGAACCAGCGGGCCCTGCACTGGGCGCAAGCCATGACCTATGCCCACCTGCTGTGCCGGGACCGCGCGCTGGAGCGCGTGCAGGTCGTGCTCGTGTATTTCGACGTCGACGATGGGCGGGAATCGATGCTGGCCCGGGACTGCGCCGCCCAGGACCTGGAGCGCGGCTTCCAGGCGCTGTGCGGGCGCTATCTGGCCTGGGCCGAACAAGAGGAACGCCATCGGCAGGCCCGGGACCAGGCCTGCCAGGCGCTGGCCTTTCCCCACGCGGACTTTCGCGCGGGCCAGCGCACGCTGGCGGAATCGGTCTACAAAGCGGCCTGCGGGCAACGCCGGCTGATCGCCCAGGCGCCCACCGGCATCGGCAAGACCGTGGGCACCCTGTTTCCCATGCTCAAGGCCGCCCCGCGCGAGCGGCTGGACAAGATCCTCTTCCTGACGGCCAAGACCTCCGGCCGGCAGGTGGCGCTGGACGCCCTGGCGCGCTTGCTGGGCGGCGCTGCCGCCGCCGGCGGCGACGGCCCGCGCGTGCTGGAGCTCACGGCCCGCGACAAAACCTGCGAGCACCCCGAGCTGCTCTGCCACGGCGAATCCTGCCCCCTGGCCCGGGGCTTCTACGACAAGCTGCCCGAGGCCCGGCGCGATGCCGTGCAGGCCGCCGGCAGCCTGGACCAGTCCAGGCTGCGGGACATCGCGCTGCGGCACGAACTGTGCCCGTACTGGCTGGGCCAGGAACTGGCCAAGTGGTGCGACGTCATCGTGGGCGACTACAACTACTATTTCGATACCAGCGCCTTGCTGTACGCCCTGGGGCGCGAGCGGCAATGGCGCGTGGCGCTGCTGGTCGACGAAGCGCACAACCTGCTGGAACGCGCCCGCGGCATGTATAGCGCGGAACTGCGCGAAGAGGACATCGCCGCGGCCCGCGCCGTGGCGCCGCCCGCGCTCAAGAAGCGGCTCGACGCCCTGCTGCGCGGCTGGCGCAAGGCGTTCCGGGACCAGGATCAGCCCTATCGCGCCTATACGGAACCGCCCGCCGGCCTGGCGCCTTTGCTGCAGCGCGCCGGCGTCGCCATGGCCGAGCACTTCACGCAGGCGGCCCCGGCGCCCCACCCTGACCTGCAATCCCTGCATTTTGCGCTCCAGCACTTCCTGAAGCTGTCCGAGTCTTTCGGCCCGCATTCCATCTACGACTCCACGCCGGCGCCCGCGGGCCGCCGGCTCGCCACGCGTCACGACCTGTGCCTGCGGAACATGATCCCCGCCCCGCATCTGCGCGAGCGCTTTGCCGGCAGCCACGGCTGCGTGCTGTTCTCCGCGACGCTCACGCCCTGGAACTTCTATCGCGACACGCTGGGCCTGCCCGAGGACACCGCCTATGTGGACGTCGCCGCGCCGTTCCAGGCCGCGCAGCTGGAGGTCCGCGTCGCCGGCCACATCTCGACCCGCTACGCCGACCGGGAGCGCTCCGCCGAGCCCATCGCGCGGCTGATGGCGCGGCAATACCGGCGGCGCCCGGGCAACTATCTGAGCTACTTCAGCAGCTTCGACTACCTGGAACGCTGCGCGCGCGCCTTCATGCTAGGCCATCCGGACATCCCGGTCTGGACGCAATCGCGCCACATGAGCGAAGCCGAGCGCAACGGCTTTCTGGCACGGTTCACGCCCGACGGTCGGGGCGTGGGCTTCGCCGTGCTGGGCGGCGCGCTGTCCGAAGGGATAGACCTGCCGGGCACGCGGCTCATCGGCGCGTTCGTATCGACGCTGGGGCTGCCGCAAGTGAACCCGGTCAACGAACAGCGCATGCGCTGCATGGAACAGGTGTTCGGCAAGCGCCGCGCCTATGACTACGCTTACCTGTACCCCGGCCTGCAGAAGGTCGTGCAGGCCGCCGGCCGGGTCATCCGCACGCCCACGGACCGGGGCGTGCTGTATCTCATCGACGACCGCTACCGGCAGGCCCGGATACGCGCGCTGCTGCCGGGCTGGTGGCGGGTGGATTATGATGTCGCTACCCAAAACCCGACTCATGACGAAGGCGGCTCGATGCAATGAATCCGGCGATCATACCGTGGGCGCTTTCAGGCGGCGCAGCCGTGGCGGTGGGATTCGCGCGCTTCGCCTATGCGCTGATCCTGCCGGCCATGAAAACCGACCTGGCCCTGAGCTACGCGCAGGCCGGCTGGCTCAATACGGCCAACGCCCTGGGCTATCTGCTGGGCTCGCTGCTCACCATTTATCTGATCGGCCGGCTGGGCAACAAGCGCCTGTTCCTGGGCGGGCTGGCGGTCACCACGCTGTCGCTGCTGGCCAGCGGCCTGACGCGCGATTTCACGCTTCTGACCGTCTTCCGCTTCCTTTCGGGATTCGGCGCGGCGGGCGCCTTCATTTGCGGGGGCGTGCTGTCGGGCGTGGTGGGCACGCGGGCCATCGTGATCTTCTTCAGCGGCGGCGGCATCGGCATGCTGCTCACCGGGGCGCTGCTGCCCTGGCTGTTCGATTTTGCCGGGCCGGGGGCCTGGACATGGGCCTGGATCGCCTGCGGAGCGGTCTGCATACCGCTGTCGCTGGCGGCGATCGCCGCCATGCGCGACATCATCGAGCCGTCGGTTTCGGGCGCGTCGGCGGCATGGCCGCTGCGGCCCTGCCTGCCGGAACTGGCGGGCTATTTTCTGTTCGGCCTGGGGTATATCGCCTACATGACGTTCGTGGTCGCCTGGCTGCGCCAGAGCACGATCGACACGCTGCCGCTGGCGGCCACGACCTCGATCATGTGGAGCACGCTGGGGGTGATGACGCTGCTGGCGCCGGTGCTCTGGAGGCGCTTGTTCAACGGCAGGCGGGACGGCCTGCCCATGGCCGCGTCGATGCTGGTGCTGGCTGCCGGGGCGGCCCTGCCGCTGGCGCTGCCCAGCATCCTGGGGATATGGCTGTCGGCGGCGCTGGTGGGCGCCAGCGTCTTCATGGTGCCTTCGGCCGCCACGGGTTTCGTGAAGACGAATCTGCCGAAGCCGGCCTGGGGCGGCGCGCTGGCCGTGGTCACCAGCCTTTTCGCCATTGGACAGGCCATCGGCCCCGTCGCCGCGGGCTGGATCAGTGATCGTTCGGGTTCGCTGTCCACCGGGCTGGCGGTGTCCGCGGCGGTGCTGGTGCTGGGGGCCGGCATCGCGTTGCTGCAAAGGCCGCTGAGGGACGGGCAAGCGGCGTGACGGCTAGGCTGGATCCAGCCGAGGAGGCGCCCAACGCCGCATCAAGCCAAGGTCACGCAATCACGCAGGAACGAGATCGTGCTGGGAACGAACGGTAGGAGAAGCCACGGCCGCCAGCACAGGACGGATGCCCGTCAACATGTATTCGATCAGCTCCCGCACCGGCCGGATCGCATTGCCGAAAGGCAGCTTCTCAGAGCCACGGAAGAACAGCCCCCGCTTGATGTCGCCCGCCAGCGCGAACGCCAGACGCGTATCGATGCAGAACTGGCCGTGCTTCGCAATGCCATCGCGCAAGCCGCAGGACACCAGGCAATCGAAACCCACCGTGCAAGGACGCTGCTTCGCGGCGCGCTGGAGCTTTTCCTCTTTTTCCAGATAAGCTTCCAGCCACGGCGTGCGCACCGCCCGTGCGGGCAGGCCCGCCACGCTCATGAACGTCACGATGTCTTCCGGCTTGGCTTCGACCAGCACTTTCTTGAAATTGGGGTGGGCGTCGCCCTCCTCCGTCACCGCGAAAGGCGAGCCCAGCTGCACGGCGCTGGCGCCCATGCCCAGCAACTGCTTCACCTGCTCGTGGCTATGGATGCCGCCGGCCGTGATCAGCGGAATGCTTTCCTTTTCCAGCCCCAGGTCCTTGAACAGCTGGCGCGCGCCTTCGAGCACGTTGGAAAAGGCGAAGTTGGGGTTGTCCACCGCATCGGCCGTGGGGGCGCCCAGATGGCCCGCCGCGTATTTCGGATTCTCGATCACGATGGCGTCGGGCAGGCGGTTCTTGCGCATCCATTTCTTCAGGACCAGGCTGATGCCGCGCACGTCGGACAAGATGGGGATGATGGCGACCTTGGGAAAATCGGCGGTGAGTTCGGGCAGGTCCAGCGGCAGACCCGCGCCCACGACGACCGCGTCGGCCCCGCTCTCGCAGGACTGGCGCACATACGAAGCATATTCGGAGACGGCGCGCATGACGTTCACCGCGATCAGCCCCTTGCCCTTGGCCATGTCTTTCGCGGCCTTCACTTCACGGTCGAGCGCGACGAGGTTGGTCTTGTCGATGAGCGCCCGGTCGCGCGAACGACCGGTTTCCACCATGAGGTCGGGGTGATGGCGGCGCAGATCGACGCTCGATATCGTACCCATGGCATCGAACGAGGCCACCGTGCCGGCCAGGCGGTGGGCGGACACGCCGACACCCATCCCCCCCTGTACAATGGGCAGCAGAGATTTGCCCTTGAGCTTGAGTCTTTCTAGTACGGTGTGCAACACAATCGATGTCCTTGGTAAAGATTGGGGGCTTTTAGCCTAGCGAGCACTATGCAGCCATAATGCGCACGATTCCTTAATAAATGTCAAGGATCATGCGCTTTTTTGGCGGCTCCCCGGGGCAGGTGCGCGCAAGCCACACTTCCCGGGAAAACGTCCCCGGCCATGGGGTTATTCACGCAAGGCCGGGCTGCGGCATATATGTTCACATCGGCGGCCCGGGCGCGATCCATCCACGCCCGCCGCCGGCCCTCATCAGGAACCAGCAAGAATCCATGCAGCGCGCATTATCCTTCAGCAACTCGCCCCCTTTGGGCGTTCCCCTGCGTTTCCTCATCAATACGCCATTGTTCGTGCTGCTCGCGGCGCTGCTGCTGCTGTGGGCGGGCCCCAGCGCGCTGGGTTCGCGCTGGACCGGCCACGCGCTGGCCCTGACGCATCTGTTCACCCTGGGAGTGCTCGCCAGCGCCATGCTTGGCGCCATGATGCAGATTCTGCCGGTCGCGACCGGCATCCGCATGCCGGCGCCGCGCCTCACCGCCGCCGCCACGCACTTGCTGCTGACTTCGGGCACGCTCAGCCTGGCGGCGGGCTTTCTGACGGTCCATCCCTTGTTCTTCCGGCTGGCGATCCCGCTGCTGGGCGGCGCTTTCGCCTGGCTGCTCGTCGCGGGCTTCTGCGGGCTGTGGCGCGACCGCCGCCAGGCCACCAAGGGTTCGGCCGAAATACTGGTGGCGACGCGGCTGGCTTTGGCCGCCCTGCTGGTCACCGTCGTCATGGGGCTGCTGCTGGCGGCCGGCTTCGTCTGGCCGGTGCCGGTGTCGCGCCTGTTCACCGACCTGCACAGCGCCTGGGGCCTGCTCGGCTGGGTAGGGCTGCTGGTCATGGGCATGTCCTATCAGGTGATTCCCATGTTCCAGGTGACCGAGCTCTACCCCAAGACGCTGACGCGCTGGCTGGCGATCGTGGTGTTCGTCCTGCTGCTGGCCCTGGCCGCCAACATGCTGCGCGATCCACTGGGCGGCATCGAGATCGGCTATACGCTGGCCATCCTGCTGCTGCTCGCCTATGGCGCCTACGCCTATGCCACTTTCCGCTTGCTGTGGACCCGGAAACGCCCGGAAGCCGACACCACCACCCGGTTCTGGCATACCGCGGTCTTCAGTCTGGGGGCCTGCTTCCCCGTCTGGCTGGCGCAGATCATCACGGGCGCAGACCTCGCCGTGACGCTGGGTGTGCTGTTCATCGTGGGTTTCGCCTGGAGCGCCGTCAACGGCATGCTGTACAAGATCCTGCCCTTCCTGCTGTGGTACAACGCCCAGCGGGACCTGGACGTGGCCTTGCGCGAAGTGCCCAAGGTCAAGCAGATTCTTCCCGACGACGTGGCGCTGCCCCAGTATTGGGTCCACCTGGCCGCGGTGGCGGCGCTGGTGGCCGCCAGCCTGTGGCCGGCCGCCCTCGCCCGGCCCGCCGGCCTGCTGCTCGCCGCTTCCGCGCTGTGGCTGGGGGTGAACATGGCGCGCGCCCTGCTCTTCTACCGGCGCGCGCTCAAGAACATCGCCCGCGCCCTGGCAAGCCGCGCTTAGGGCCTGCCGGCACTAAACAAGTAGGCGCCGAACGGCGGCGCCCCGGCATCAAGACGGGGGCCACAACCCCATGGCGGCCAGCCGCATCGTCAGCGCCAATGCGTTCGGCACGGCATGGCCGAGCGCCGTATTGTCGAAAATACACCAGGCTTGCCGGCCCGCCGCGTGGGCGGCCGCAATCCGGCCGGCCACGGCATCGATGAATTCGTCGCTGTAGTCCGAATGATAGACATGCGGCGCGCCGTGCAGCCGGATATAAAGCGCAGGGGAATCGCCCGCGGGTTCCACGCCTGGAACCGGCAAGGGGTGCGCATGGACCCAGGCGATGCCGAAGTCTTTCATCAGCGCCGCGCCGGCCGGCGTGAACCAGCTCGCATGGCGCGGCTCGCAAACCACATGCACGCCCGTCCGCGCGCGCAGCATGGAAAAGAAGCCGGCGACTTCGGCCGCGTTCAGCGCCAGGCTGGGCGGAAGCTGCAGCAGCAGGCAGCCGAGCTTGCCGCCCAGCGCGGCGGCCTGGTCCAGGAAGGCGCCCATGGCGGCATCCGCCGCGCGCAGCCTGAGCTCATGCGTGACGGCGCGCGGCGCCTTGACGCTGAACCGGAAGGCCTCGGGCACACTGGCCGCCCAACGGGCGTAGGTCTTGGGCTGATGAGGGCGGTAGAACGAGGAATTGATCTCGACCGCTGAAAACACCCGGGCGTAGCGTTCCAGATGGCTGCCCTGGCCGGGAAAATGGGCCGCCACCCTGGAAGACAGCCCCCAGCCGGCGCACCCCACATACACGGGCGCCGCCTTGGGATCCTGCGCTTGACGAATCGGCTTGGCCACGGGCTTCCCCCACGCTGCGCAGCGCCGGGCCGACAGGCGAAAGCCGCCGTCGTGGCGACGCGCCGGCCATGGCTGCAGCCGACAAGCATATCACTTGCGGCTGCGCCGCGCGGCGCTGCGGCGGGGCTCAGCGGCCCAAGGCAATGGCCGGGGAATCGAACACTCTGGGCTCGTCCGCATGGAACGGAGCCGCGAGTTCGGCCGACAGGCGGAAAGTGGATACCAGGGCGCGGAAGTCGGCCGCCTGGCTTTGCAGCAGCTCCGAAGTGCGCAAAGTGCTTTCGACCAGCATGGCATTGCGCTGGGTGGTGCCGTCCATATGGTTGACCGCCTCGTTGATCTGCCTCAGGCCGATGGCCTGTTCCTTGCTCGCGCTGGCGATCTCGCCGATCAGCGCCGTCATGTGGCGGAAGCTCTCGACGATTTCGCCCATGGCCACGCCGACTTGCGACACCTGCTCGGAACCGTTGCGGATGCCGTCGACCGATTCCTGGATGACGTGCTTGATTTCATGGGCCGCGCCGGCGCTGCGCTGCGCCAGCGCGCGCACTTCGCTGGCCACCACCGCAAAGCCCTTGCCGGCTTCGCCCGCGCGCGCGGCCTCGACCGCGGCGTTGAGCGCCAGGATGTTGGTCTGGAAGGCGATGCCGTCGATGATGTTGACGATGTCGCCGATTTTTTCGGACGCCTGGCGGATGGTCTCCATGGTCTTGACGGCATTGTCGGTGACCGTGCCGCCGCGCTCCGCCATCTGGGACGTGGCGATCGCCATGCGGTCGACTTCGCTGGCATTGTCGGCGTTCTGGTGCACCGTGCTGTTCAGCTCTTCCGTGGCCGCCGACGTCTGTTCCAGCGCCGCCGCCTGCTGCTCGGTGCGCGCGGAAAGGTCTTGCGTGCCCGCCGCCACGGTGTCGGCGGCTTGGGCGATGGAATCCGAACCGGCGACGATGCGCCCGATCAGGCTGTTGAGATTGTCCCGCATGTGCCGCATCTGGGTGATCAGCTTGCCGATCTCGTCGCCGGCATCGTCGTGGTCCATATACGCCAGGTCGCCGGCGGCGATCGCCTGGGCGGAACGCACGGCGCGGCGGAAGCCGCGGCTGAGCCGCCGCATCGTATAGAGCATCAGCATCATGCCGGGCAGCACGACCAGCAGCAGGATCAGGCCGAATGCGACCACGGCCGCTTCGAAGCGCTGTTCGGCCGCGGCAACGGCCTGATCCGCCATGACGCTTTGATACTGGCGCAGGGCGGTCAGCGACTTCAGCAAGGCGTCGCCTTCGGTACGGCCCGCCACCAGGAACTCCTGCATGGAAGGCGGGCTGAAGTCCGACGCCTCCAGGCGGACCACGGCTTCGCGCGCCTTGGCCAGCCAGGCGTTCTGATGCTGATCGAGCGTCTTCAGCAGCTCGGCCTCACGGGCGTCGAGGTCGCGGGACTCGAGCGCCTGCTTGTGCTGCTTCCATGCCTCTTCGTTCTTCCGGACGACCGAAGTGTGCAAGGACAGCTCGTGCCCGTGCAGGGAATAAAGCTCGCTTTGCGGATTGTGCTGAAAGCCCAGCAGGATGTTCAGGCGGCTGTCGTAGAACTCCTGCATCAGGCTGTTGACCTGCTCGGCCGTCATCATCCGCTCGTCGTGCAGATTGGACAAGCTGGACCGCGCCTGGAACAGGCCCCAGCCCGATGCCGCCATGATCAGCAGCAATGCCAGGCCATAGACGCTCATGACCGCCCAGACACGGCGCGTAAGACTTGAATCGTTGAAACGGAAGTTGAACCGCATGATGCCTCGACACCTTAAAAGAAAAGAAACTTGCCCGCCCCCGGCCGCCGCTGAAACGGCAGCCGGGCCCGTCATACCGCATCGACCATCGAAAGAATCTCCGTCGTCCAGACTTGGCTTTTCATCCAGGTGCGGTTGAAGGTCTCGACGCGCTCGGGCGTCCAGCCCGCCGTGTTGGCGTTCTCGAAGGCCTCGACGTCCTTGAGCAGCACGCCCAGCGGGCCGCCGCGCGTCAGGACGGCGTCGATGAGGTCGGCGGAAAGCGACAGGTCCTTCATGAGCTCCGGCAGCGGCTTGCCCAGCAAGGGCCCCATCATGGACAGCAGCCCGGCGAGAAACGCCGATTCGGCGCCCAGCATGGACGGCTTGGCCAGCCGTTCGCACATGTCCGCCCGGGTCAGCGCGCGGGACAGCAGCAGCTTGCTGGCCGGGCCGTTGTTCGCGATCAGCATGGTGATCGCCATGTTGCGCACCGGCTTCAAGCCCAGCGCCAGCAGCACCTGGAAGATCGTTTCGATCTTGCCCCGATAATGAAAGCGGGCCGAGTTGGCGTACTTCAAAAGCAGGAAGGTCAGCGCGGCGTCCTGGGCGATGATGCGTTCGATTTCCTTGAAATCGGTGTTGCATCGGTACAGCGCCGACACCAGCCGCATCAGCGCGGCGTGGTTGTTGTTGCGCGTATTGGACAGCGTCTTCTGGGTTTCGGGCCGCGCATAGAAATACCCCTGAAAGAGCTCGAAGCCCATGGCCCGCAAGCGTTCGAAGGAGTCGAAGTCCTCGACTTTCTCGGCCATGAGCCGCAGGCCCATCCGCTTGTACCGGGCGACGGCCGGCTCGTCGAAGGGCTGCAGCATGTCGACCTTGACGATGGTGGCCACTTCCAGCAACGGCTCGGTTTCGGGGGTGAGCACGAAATCGTCCAGCGCCACGTCGAAACCCCGCGAGCGTATCCGCCGGAGCGACTCCACCACTTCGGGATCGCCGGCGACGTCCTCCAGGACTTCAATGACCAGCTGGTCCGGGTTCGACGGCAGGAGCTCGGGCTTGAGCAGCATGTCGCGCGGCGCGTTGACGAACATCCGCCGCTTGCCCACCAGGCGCTCGATGCCGATTTCATAGAAGGCGATATGGTAGACCCGCGCCGTCGCGACCACCGCCTGGTCGTCGGCCACGTTCGCAAAAGTGGCCGTCGCGCTGTCGCGATAGAGCAGTTCATCGCCCACGTGCTTCAGATCGCCGTCGCAGATGGGCTGCATGGCAATGCAGTAGTTCTGCAGTGGCAACGATTCCTGCATGAGGCCGGAGTCGCTCCGATCCGATGTGGAATACGCTGTCATGGTTAGATCCCTTGTATCAAGAAAAGTCCCAGTCAATGCCTGCGCGGCGCAGGCCGGGCGAGCCCCGCGGCCCGCAAAACGATGCGGGGCGGGCGCCCTGAGGCGGATCTTGATCCCCTACACCTCGATCACGTCGAAGGTCTGGCGCCTGTGGACGCCGGCATTGGCCTGGGTGGGCTCCGGCAGGCGGAAGCGGGCGACCTCGTTGGCCAGCCGCTCGGCCAGTTCCCGCATGGCGTCGGTGGCGGAAACCGTTTGCTGCACCATGGCGGCGTTGTCCTGCGTCATGCCATCCAGGTGCTGCACCGCCTTGCCGATCTCGTCGACGCCCACGCTTTGCTCGCGGGCGCCGTTGGCGATCTCGCTGAGCAGATCGTTGGCGCGCTGCGACGAAGTCAGGACGTCTTCGATGGCGGCCCCGGCCTCGCTCGCCGTTTTGGCGCCCGCTTCGATCTGCTGGACGCTCTCGGTGATCAGCTTCTTGATTTCGCTCGCCGCATTGGCGCTGTGGTGCGCAAGCGAGCGGACTTCGCTGGCCACCACGGCGAAGCCGCGGCCGTGCTCGCCCGTCCTGGCCGCTTCGACGGCCGCATTGAGCGACAGGATGTTGGTCTGGAAGGCGATGGCGTCGATGGTGTTGATGATGTCGCTGATCTTGCTCGACGACGCACGGATCTCTTTCATCCTGACGGCCATTTCGCGCATCACCTGCGCGCTTTCGCCCGCCGCCTTGGCGCTCTTGTCGACGACCTGCGCGCCTTCTATGGTGTTCTCGGAGGTGTTGTAGACCGTTGCGCGGATCTGCTCCATGGCGGCCGCGGTCTGCTGGATGTTGCTGGCCGAGTCCTGCGTGCGGGCGGCGAGATCCACCGCCGCGCGATTGATTTCCCCGGTGGAATACAGGATGTTGTCGCTCGCGCCGCGCACGCGGGCCACCATGTCGCGCAGCGAGGTCTGCATGCTGGCCAGTTCGAGCATGAGTTCGGCCGGCTCGTCCTTGCCCCAGGGCGCGGGAGTCGTCGTGAGGTCGCCGTCTTTCATGGCGCGCAAGTGGCGCCGGGTTTCGAGCAGGCCGCCTTGCATCACGCGGTAGAAGGACAGGAACAGATAGGCGAGCAGCAACAGCGAAATCGCCACGATGCCGCCGTTCCACATCAGGCGCCGCATGGCCGCCGCGCGGATGTCGTCGGCGTAGACGCCGGAGCCGATGACCCAGCCCCAGGGTTCGAAGGACTTGACGAAAGACACCTTGTCCACCGGCACGTCGCCGCCCGGCCGGGGCCACTGATAGCTTACGGTGCCTTGGCCGTCCTTGCGGACGACGTCCACCATCGCGTTGAACAGGGCGAAGCCGTGCGGGTCTTTGTAGTTGGTCAGGTCCTGCCCGTTGAGCGCGGGATTCGTGGGGTGCATGACCATGCGCGGATGCATGTCGTTGACCCAGAAATACTCCACCCCGTCGTAGCGCAGCTGGGCGATTTCACGCAGCGCCTGTTCCTGCGCCTGCGCCCGCGTTAAGGCGCCCGAGGCTTCCTGAGCGTGGTGCGACACCAGCAGGGTGTGGGCGACTTCGACCAGTTGCCGGGTTGCGCCGACGCGCGCCTGCGTGGCTTCATCGTGCCGGGCGACGAGCTGCCAGCCCAGCAACACCAGCAGAGGCAGCACCATGGCCACCACGATGATGGCCGACTTGGCCGCAAAGGAGAGCTGGCGAAACAGCCTGACTCCGGGAGCCCAGATGCCGTGATATGTAAAAACCCCCCCTGCTTTTTTGAGAGGGGGGGCAGAATGGGAACCAGTTGCGCTATCGCGCCGGGCAATCAGTGACATAAAGCTCCTTGAATCGTTTCCGTCGTGCGCCTGTTTCAGTTCGATTCATTTTAATCGTTTTGGTTAATATGAACACGCATTTGGCTCTGCAAAAACAAAGGGGACAAGGAACTGTTTTGTTTAATTAAAAAAGGTTCCGCCCGCTCTGAAAATCTATAGCAATGGAGTGGTGGTTGATGGCAATAATGAAGGCGAGGACGAGGACGCAGGCGCGGCTGGCCGATTACCTGATGCTGGGTAACCTGACGCTGGCCTGCCCGCTTTCCAGAGTCCGCGAAGCCCTGGACAAACATGGCCGGCACAGCCGCCGGCGGCGGGGCCTGCCACACGAAGTGTTGGTGTACTACGTGATCTGCCTGTGCCTGTATCGCGAGACGGCTTACGAGGAAGTGCTGCACATCGTGATCGAGGGACTGCGCCGCGTCTATGGCGACCAGATCCGCGACGTGGCCGTCACCAAGGGCGCCATCTCGTCGGCGCGCGTCCGGGTGGGTGCGGACGTATTCGAAACCCTGTACCGTTCGCAGGTCCAGCCGGTCGGCCCGGTACGGATGGCGGGCTGCTGGTACCGGGGGCTGCGCATCATGGGGCTGGTCGCTTGCACGCTGGACATGCACAATGCGCCCGATAACGCGGCCTACTTCGGTTACCCGGACGCCACGCCCGGAACGCCGGCATTTCCACAATTGCGCTTTTGCGCGCTGGCCGAATGCGGCACGCACATCCTGCTGGGCGCGCGCCTGGGCCCGCATGGAACCAGCGAACGGGCGCTGGCCGGCGAGGTGCTG
The DNA here is from genome assembly GCF_013416525.1 of Parapusillimonas granuli. Classification (GTDB taxonomy): domain Bacteria; phylum Pseudomonadota; class Gammaproteobacteria; order Burkholderiales; family Burkholderiaceae_B; genus Parapusillimonas; species Parapusillimonas granuli. The sequence goes on along the minus strand of NZ_JACCEM010000007.1, from coordinate 28,443 downwards.
GAAGCGGCGACGGGGGAAATGATCGTCATCGCCGATTGCGGCTTCACGGATTTCGCGCTATGGCGGCGCGCGCAGGCCAACGGCGCGAGGCTGTTGTTCCGGGCCTGTGACAGCCATGTCTTTCTTGCGCACGAGTCGCTGCCGGACGATTCATATCTGAGCAAGATCTATGAGTCGCCGGAAGCCAGGCTGCGGGACGACGGCATCGTGGTGCGCGTGATCGAATACCGCCTGGACACCGACGGACGGACGCATCGGCTGATGACGAATTGGCTGGACGCCGGCGAGGCGCCCGCGGAGGAACTTATCGCCCTGTATCATCGGCGCCTGCCCATCGAGGTGGCGATAGCGGAGATGAAGACGCTGCTCTCCGATGGCATGGTGCTACGCAGCAAGAAAGCGGAACTGGTACGCCAGGAGTTCTACGCGCTGCTCATTGCGCATGCGGTGATCCGGAAACTGATGACGCGCACCGCCGAGGAGGCCGGGCGGGAGTGCAAGGAGTTGTCGTTCACGCACACCATCCATATCCTCCGGCAATTGCTGCCCCACAAGGTCACGCCGCCTGAGACGCAGCGGGGAGTGTCGGAGTTCGGGGGGTAAAGGTGTTTCGGCTCGTCTTCCGAAAGGGCGAGTTCTGCGACCGCCCTGACGGAAACCGGGTAGCCATGGCGTGACAACAACCTGAAAGCGCCATGTATGTGAGAACAAAAATCCTGGAAAAGGCCCACGCAGGAAATATTTAACGCAAAATGTTTTTAACTAAACAACATTTAGCTACATATCTATCGCTCAGTGCCGTATTTCAAAGCATACGCACATCGCATTAACGTTAAATTATGTTGTTTTTTTACAACGAAAAATAGAAAAAACCGCGAAGTCGAATTAATTTTTTATTGCACCCGCACATCGAAACCAAAACCTCGGCAATGACGAACGTCTGGTCCATGGCAATGACGAACGTCTGGTCCATGGCAATGACGGCGTCCTGGACCTGAACCGTGCCAGACTCCAAGACACTCAAAATCGCTTTTACTTGGATCGTACTACGATAAATCAGTATTATGCAACCAGGCGCCTCGGCGTCTCGCGGCGGGAGCACCTGGGGATTCGCCCAGGCCTCGCATGCCGCGCTGGTGACGTTGGGAACCGGGCGGTTCGTCGCCGTCACGACTCGATGACGACGCCGGCCGCGATGATGGCCAGCACCAGCCCCGCGATCACCGCGTAGGCGTAATCGCGCTCGCGCAGGAAAATGGCCAGCATCAGCGCCACCCGCAAGACCGGCAGCAGAATGAGCGCCGCCACGCCGGCCTGCACCACGTCGAACCCGCCCAGCGGCAGCGCCACCGGCAGCGGCTCGGCGGCCGCCATCAGCATGCCCGCGGCGATCAGCGCGCAGGCGAACCATGTTCCGTACCAGAGCAGCCCAGCAATGACGCCCTCTTGCCGCTCGAGAATATTTTCCCGCGCTTTCATTTCCCCCCTCCAGGAACCTGGATGCCGACGGCGCTCAGGAACATCTGGACGGCCAGCACGGCGAGAACGGCCACGAAGAAGATGCGCAGCTTGTCGGCCGGCAGCCCCATCAACAAGCGCGCACCGGCAAGCGCGCCGACCACCGAGCCGACGGCGATCGGGCCGGCAATGCCGATGTCGATGTCGCCGCGCACGAAATAAGCGCCCGCGCTGGCGGCCGCCGTCACGCCTATCATGAAATTCGACGTGGCCGAGGACACCTTGATGGGCAGCCGCAAGGCGGTGTCCATCGCGGGAATCTTCAGGACGCCCGAGCCGATTCCCAGCAATGCGGAGACCAGCCCCGCCGCGTACATCAGCGCCATGCCCAGCGGCAGGCGGCGCACATGGTAAGGCAGTTCGCGCCCCGACACACGGTCTGGGAAGCTGGAATGCAGGCGCAAGGCCGTGGCCCAGCTCTTCGGGTCCGGAGCGTCCGTGGCCGCCGCCTCGCGCCGCCGCGCCAGCATCTGCTGCGCCGACACCGCCAGAATGGCCGCAAACAGGCCATACAGAACCGGTGTGGAGACGATGCCAATGAGGAACACGCCGGTCAGCGCGCCGAGCGTGGTGGCGGTCTCCAGGACGATGGCAAGGCGGACGTTGGTCAAGCGGCTTTTCAGGAACGGGGCCGCGCTGCCGCAGGAACAGGCGATGACCGACACGATGCTGGCGCCGATCGCCACATGGATGCCGACACCGAAAAACAGCGTGAGGATGGGGACGATGAAAATGCCGCTGGCCATGCCCAGCACACCGCCCAATGCGCTGGCGCCAAAGGCGGCCATGAAGAGCCATAAGGCGTCCATTGCTTCGCCTTTGCCTTATGGGCGCTTGCGCGGACGCCGCGCCAGGCGCGTGACGAAGCTGATCAGATCGCCGCGATAATGCAGTTTTTCGTAGTCGATGGGACGATGCCCTTCGGTGTACGAGGTGCGCTCGATCAGGAAGATCGCGCTGCCCGGGCTGACGGCCAGGGCCCGCGCCACCTCCGGCGCGGCGGTGACCGCTTCGAGCCGGTACTCGGCCTCGGTGAGCGGGGATTCGTATTTGTCTTCGAGCAGCGAAAAAATCGGCTCGGCGTCCAGGTCGTGGGCGGCGACTTTTTCACCGATTTCGCGCGGCAGATAGGTTTCGTCGAAGGACACGGCGACACCGTCGGCCAGCCTGACGCGCTGGATCCGCATCACCATGCCGCCGGGCGGCATCGCCAGCCGCCGGGCCACCTCGGCATCGGCGGGGACGAGCCGCTTGTCCAGCAAGCGGGCCGTCGGCGTGCGGCCCAGCGCCTGCATGTCTTCGACGAAGCCGGTCAGTTCGGTCAGTTCCTGGGTGATCCTGCGCTGGGCGACGAAAGTGCCTTTGCCGCGGCGGATTTCGACCCATCCGCCTGACACGAGGTTTTCGATCGCCTTGCGGATGGTCGTGCGGCTGACGCCGAAGCGCTGGATCAGCTGGTCTTCGGGCGGGAGCTGGCCGCCCGGAGGGAGCAGGCCGGAGGAGATGTCGGACGCCAGCGCCGCTTCGACTTTCGCGTATAGGGGACTATGGTCATGTTCCATATGAACATAGTGACATCATGATGTCACTATGTCAAGGCTTGGGTTGCGATGGATTTCCTTATGTCTTGCATGGCATGCGGGCGGATTGGCGCCTGTCAGGCCTCGCCGCGCTTTTCCCAAGATTTCGGCGTCCCGTGCTTCGGCATCGCGTCCGTGCACAAAGTGCACCCTATCTCACGAAATCATTGATCCAGATCAAGTCGGCTCATAGCATGTGATCCGTCAGCAAGGAGAACAGTATGAGCACTTTAACGCCAGACACCATGCATGCCCTGGTCGATGACCAACCAGAGGAATTCCGAGTGTCCACATCCGCGTATCGCGGCGAAGATATCTTCGAGCAGGAACTCGAGCGAATTTTTTACGGTACATGGGTCTATCTCTGCCATGAGAGCGAACTAGCCAACCCCGGGGACTTCAAGTCCACCCAAATCGGCACTCGCCCGGTCATAGTTTCGAAGGGCCGCGACGGCGCCATCCACGCCGTTCTCAATGTCTGTACCCATCGCGGCGCCACTTTGTGCCGTGAAGAAACAGGCAACACACGCGCCTTCGTCTGCCCATACCACGGATGGTCGTTTCGTCCATCAGGCGAGCTCATCGGCATTCCGGACGAAGCTCGTTATCCCGACTGCTTCGACAAAGCCGACAAGCATCTGAAAGCGGTGCCGCGCATCGCTTCCTATGGCGGCCTGGTCTTCGGATCGTTCAATCCGGACGTCGAGGACCTCGAGACCTTCTTGGGCGGCGTCAAGCAGCACATCGACATCTGGCTGAAGCGTACGGCCGGCGGTGCCTATCGCGTCGCCACCTCGCACAAGTACGGCTATGCGGGCAATTGGAAGTTTCAGACGGAGAACGTCTGCGACGGCTACCATCCGGGCTTTGTGCACCGGTCGGCTTTCAATACGGTACGGAAGTTTGACGGATCGTTTGAGAACCGGGCGGTGGACGTTGCGGTGCGGCCCGGCGGCTATACCCGCGGCTATCCGGAAGGACACGGCACGCTGGAAGCCGGCGCCCCCTTGGAGTCAGGCGGCATCGACCCCGCCGTGCGCCAGGCCTACAACGACAAACTCAAGGCGCTCCATGGCGCTGAGGCCGCAGCCGAGATCCTGACCAATCGCCAGTTTTTGATTTTCCCGAATCTCGTCATTTTCGATTTCAATATCCGCGTCATTCAGCCCATCAGCCATGATCGGACGGAAGTGTATTCATACCCCTTGATGATCGAGGGTGCGCACGATGAAATCAACAGCAATCGAATGCTGGACGCTCAGACTCGCGTGGGCACGGCCGGGATTCTGTCGGCGGACGACATCGACGTATTTGCCGGCGGCCAGCATGCCTTGAACGCCGTCGGCTTCGATTGGATCACCTTGAGCCGAGGCTTGAAGCACGAGGAAATCAAATCCGATGGGGAACGTATAGGCGTTTATAGCGACGAAGTGCCCCAGCGCGCTTTCTGGCGCAAATGGCGGTCCATGATGGGCGGCCAGGCTTGAGATCTATCCAGGAAACCAAGATGACACATCCAATCGAAGCACTGATTCTGCGTGAAGCCGAATTGCTGGACGACGGAAAGCTGGACGACTGGCTCTCGCTTTATACCGAAGATGCCAGCTACTGGATTCCGATCGACGAGCACGCCGATCCGCTCAAAGACTCCTCCATCATCTACGACAACCGCATCCGCCTGGCCATGCGCGTCGAGCAGATACTCAACCAGGGCCGCGTTGCGCAGAACCCGCGGTCCCTGACGATGCGCATGGTAACGAACATCCGGATCCAGCAGGATGGCGACTCCACCGCAACCGCCCGTTTCTGCTTGCACTTGACGGAAATGCGCGCGGGCGACTGGCGTCAACGCGGCTTGGGCGAGATGCGCGTGTATCCGGGGCATTGCACGATGCATGCGCGGCGCGACCAAGGCGAATGGAAGATTCACCAGAAGAAGATCGTTCTCTTGAATCGCTACCAGCCCATCGTCGGCCTGTCCTTTCTCATCTGACCCCATCGCCCGAATCAAACCCATGCGTGCCGGCAGCCAAACGCTGCCGGACCATCCCCACCATTTTCGATATCCCAATAGAAGCAATGATCACTCTTAAACAAGCATTCTGTTCCTGGGCAGGCAAGGCCCTGCTCGCCGCCTCGGCCGCGCTGGCGCTGCCGGCCATTGCACAGGCCGGTTTCCCGACGCAAACGGTCACGCTCGTGGTGCCGTTCTCGCCGGGAGGGTCCTCCGACACCGCTTCACGCATTCTTGGTGAATTGCTGGCTCAGAAATGGGGCCGATCCGTCGTCATAGAAAACAAACCCGGGGCCAGCGGATCCATAGGCGCATTGACCGTAGCCAATGCAAAAAGCGATGGCCATACGCTGCTGGTGACTCCCGTATCGATCGGAACCATCAAACTGTTCCTGAAGAATCCCGGTTTCGACCCTCACACGGATCTGACTCCCATCGCTCAATTTGCCAAAGGCGACTATGTGCTTTCAGTGAATCCGAAAGTGCCCGTCAACGACATGGCTGAATTCGTCGAGTATGCGCGCAAGAATCCCGACACGGTTTTCCACGGCGCATTCGGCAGCGCATCCCGACTTGCATTCGAAGATTTTGCCCTGAAGAACGGGGTCACTCCGGAGAACGTCAACTACCGAGGCGAAGCACTGGTCTTGAACGCGCTGATTGCGGGCGAAGTGCAGGTGGCATTGACCACGCTCGTCGGCGCAAAACCCTTCCTGGAGTCCGGCCGCATCAAGGCCCTGGGCATTCCTGCCAAAGAACGCTCGCCCATCGCGCCGCAAATTCCATCGGCTGACGAAAGCGGCGCACCGGGCTTCCATGCCGATTTCTGGTTTGGCCTCATGGCGCCCGCGGGCGTGCCGGAAGACGTCCGCAGGAAGATCGCCGCGGACGTCGGCGAAGTGCTGGCGCGCCCGGAAGTACAGGAGCGTTTCCAGGCCCTGGGCCTGTTGGCCACCTCATCCTCGCCCGAAGCATTCGCCGAATTGATCAAGTATGAATCGGAACGCTGGGTGGAGACGGCCAAACACGCCGGCATCGAACCGCAATAAACGTCGAAGGAGTGAGTGTCATGCGGGCTCTGAGCAAAATCACGGCGGGCGCCGGCGGCCTGGCCATACGCCATTGCGAACCTCGCGCGCCGGCCGAGGGCGAAATCCTGCTGAAGGTGCACAGCGCGGGAGTATGCGGAACAGACATGCAGATCTACCACGGCCATGGCGCCTACGCGCAACGGCTAAAGCTGCCCACCACGCTCGGCCATGAAATGTGCGGCACCGTGGTTCAGCTGGGAGCCGGGGTCCGCCACATTCGTGAACGAGACTTGGTCAGCCTCGAGAGCCACATTCCATGTTGGCATTGCAAAGCCTGCCGCACCGGACGAGCGCATGTCTGCCCCGATACGCGGTATCCCGGCATCGATATCGACGGGACTTTCGCGGAGTATGTGACCGTGCCCGCTTCCATCGCGTGGGTCAACCCGGCGGGAGCGGATCCCGAAATGGCCGCCCTATTGGAACCCTTGGGCATCGCCGTGCATGCGACGCTGGAAGGTTCGGGCGTATCAGCTCAGACTGTGGTCATCAACGGCTGCGGTCCCATAGGACTGATGAATATTGCGGTTGCACGATGCTTCGGCGCCCACCGTGTCGTTGCCGTCGATCCGAACGCGCTGCGCCGCTCTATCGCGGAAAGGCTCGGCGCGGACGTCGTCGTCGACCCGCTCACGCAGTCCCCCAACGAGGTCTTGCGCAAACTGACCGGTGGAGAAGGCGCCGACGTCGTTTTCGAATACACCGGCAATCCTCAAGGCGTTCTCAACTGTTTTTCGATGGCGGGCGCGCTGGGGGAAGTGCGCTGGTGCGCGACGCCAAGCGGTGCCATGGACTTTGATTTCGGCATGTGGCGCAAAGGCCGGCCCACGATCCACAACATCCACGGCCGCCGGCTCTGGACGACCTGGGAAGCGGCCGCGCCACTGGTCTATGGGAACAAGATCGACCTAAGCCCGATCATCAGCCATCGCGTCCCTCTTGCCGAAGGGGCGCGGGCGTTCGAACTGATTGCGGCAGGCAAGGCAATCAAGCCGCTGATCATGTGTGCCTGACTATGAACCATCATCCATCCGCCTTACGCATCCTGTCGACCCAGTACGTGGCGCGAGACATACGCCTGTTCACCCTTGTCGACCCTGACGCCCGGCCGCTACCCGATTTCGATGCCGGCGCCCACATAGAGCTGCTGCTGCCCAACGGAATGGCCCGCTGCTACTCCTTGCTCAATGCGCCTGGTGAGACCTCGCACTATCAGATCGCCGTGCATCACTCCCCGACGGGCATGGGCGGCTCACGCTACATGCATGAAGCGCTGAACGAAGGCGATGTGCTAACGGTAACCGGACTGCGCAACCATTTTCCTTTGCATGAGGAAGCGCCCGGCAGCTGCTTCATCGCCGGCGGCATCGGCATCACGCCGTTCATCGCCATGGCCCGCCGCCTCACCTCCCTGGGCAAGCCCTGGGAAATCCATTACTGCGCGCGCACGCCGGACCACGCGGCGTTCGTTCCAGAGCTGCAAGCAATGGCGGATAGCGGCGGCAACACCCTGCACTGCCATTTCGATCAGCTGCCTGGTGGAAAACCGCTGGATATCCCGCAACTGGTACGGACGCGTCCGCCCGGCACGCATCTTTATTGTTGCGGGCCCAAGGGCATGCTCCAGGCCTTCGAGGCGGCGACGGCCGACATGCGAGCACGGTCGCATGTCGAATACTTTTCCGCCAAGACTGAAGCCGCCCTCGGCGACGGCTTCGTGGTGGAGCTCGCGCGCAGCGGGAAGGCGCTCGAAGTGGCGCCCGGCCAATCCATCCTCGACGTCGTCACGCGTGCCGGCATCAACGTACAGACATCTTGCCGCGAAGGCATCTGTGGCAGTTGCGAGACGCGCATCATCAGTGGCGAAGCCGATCATCGAGACTCCGTGCTCACGCCCGAAGAACAGGCGGGGAACACCACCATGATGATCTGCTGCTCGGGCGCCAAGACCCGAAAGCTTGTCCTGGACCTATGAACGATATGGCACGACGCGCATTCCTGGGCATGTCCCACTCCCCCCTGTTTGGCTTGAACCCGCTACCCGGCGAGACCGGACAGCGGCTCAGCGGCGCCATCCGCGACACGCGTCAACTGGTTCAAGCCTTTGACCCCGAGCTGATCATTCTGATCGGTCCCGACCACTACAACGGCTTCTTCAATGAACTCATGCCTCCATTCTGTCTGGGAACACGGGCAAGCTCGGTAGGCGACTATCTGACGCCTTCCGGGCCGTTGAACGTGCCCGAAGAGCAGGCGCTTTCCCTGGGCCGGCATCTCATGGACAGTGGCTTCGATGTAGCGATTTCGCGCCGCATGCAAGTCGACCATGGGTTTGCTCAGGCCCTCCAGTTCATGTGGGACGGCATCGATACGCCTCCGGTCATCCCGTTGTTCATGAATGCCGTCGCCAAACCCGGCATACCGCGGCTCACTCGCTGCAGGCAATTGGGTGCGAGCATCGGCCGCTGGCTCGATACGCTGCCGCAACGCATATTGGTGATCGGCTCCGGCGGACTATCACACGAACCTCCCGTTCCGACTCTGGAACATCCGGACGAGGCGGTGCGCGAACGCATAACCGTCAAACGCACGCCGACGCGAGACGAAGCGGATGCCAAAACTCGACGCGTCATGGCCGCCGGCATGGCGCTCGCGGCCGGCGATTCTGGAATGAAGCCCTTGGCTCCCGAATGGGACAGGCAATGGCTGGATGCAATAGAACAGTGCAATCTGGGTGCGCTCGAAGCCTTATCCGAAGATTCGATCGAACATGACGCAGGCCTATCGGCGCATGAATCCAAAACGTGGCTGATCGCCCGCGCCGCGACGGCTGAGGCGGCCACGACGGGCATTCGCCATTATCAAGCGATTCCGGAACTGATCGCCGGCTACGGCGTACTGTTCATGCACTGATGCGCGGCAACAATGAATCAGGAAAATGAAATGACCACTGCAACCCCACAACAAGTTCGGATTTGGGCGGAAGCATTGCGCCGGGCCGAGACCAGCCAAAAGCCGATTCCGCCCTTGCGCAACGAGATCCCCGACGCTGCGGCGGCATATGCCGTACAGCTATGCAACGTCCAGCACGCCGTCGCGAACGGCCGCCGCATCATCGGCCGCAAGATCGGCCTGACGTCATTGGCCGTTCAGAAGCAGCTGGGGGTGGATCAACCGGACTTTGGCACGCTGTTCGCGGACATGGTTTTCGGTGACGACGAACCGATTCCGCTGGCTCGCACTCTACAGCCCAAGGCTGAAGCCGAGATCGCGCTCGTTCTCGGACGCGACCTCTGTCTTGCTGATGCAACGTTGATCGACGTCATCAATGCCGTCGACTACGTGCTGCCCGCCATCGAAATCGTGAGCAGCCGCATTGCCGACTGGAACATCCGCTTTATCGACACGGTGGCCGACAATGCCTCGAGCGGGCTGGTCGTCGTGGCTGCGGTCCCCACCAAGCTGAATGGACTGGATCTCAAGTCATGCGCCATGCAAATGACTCGCAACGGTGAGACGGTATCCCAAGGCTCGGGCGCCGCCTGCCTCGGCCATCCGCTCAACGCCGCCGCATGGCTGGCCCGCAAGCTCGCCTCGCTGGGACAGCCTCTGCGGGCGGGCGATCTGGTGCTGACCGGCGCGCTGGGCCCCATGGCGCCGGTGGCCGCCGGCGAGCTCTTCGAAGCCACGATCACAGGCGTCGGATCGGTACGCGCGCAGTTCTGAATCGCGCGCATCTCGCGGCCCCGGCTGCTGCGCACGCATGCCTCCTTCACACAGAGAGATCATATGAGCAAGAAACTCAAGGCCGCCATCATCGGCAGCGGCAATATCGGCACAGACTTGATGATAAAAATCCTGCGCCATGGGCGAAACATCGAAATGGGCGCCATGGTGGGCATCGACCCCGGGTCCGATGGACTGGCAAGGGCCACACGTCTAGGCGTGGCGACGACCCATGAATCCGTGGAGGGCTTGCTGCGGCTGCCTGCGTTCGCTGATATAGACCTCGTGTTCGACGCCACCAGTGCGGGCGCGCATGTCAAGAACGACGCCTTGCTCCGCCAGGCCAAGCCGCACATTCGCATGGTGGACCTGACGCCCGCCGCCATCGGGCCTTACTGCGTACCCGTCGTCAATGGCGACCGGCACCCGGATGCGCCCAATGTCAATATGGTTACGTGCGGCGGTCAGGCGACCATCCCCATCGTTGCCGCCGTATCGCGTATCGCCCGGGTGCACTACGGTGAAATCGTCGCCTCGATCTCATCCAGGTCGGCCGGGCCGGGTACGCGCGCCAACATTGACGAATTCACGGAAACGACCTCGGCCGCCCTGCAAAGCATAGGCGGCGCAACGAAAGGAAAAGCCATCATCATTTTGAATCCCGCCGAGCCGCCCCTCATCATGCGCGACACGGTGTATGTGCTGAGCGACGTCGCCGACGAAGACACCATCGCCAAGTCCATACGCGACATGGTGGCGGCCGTGCAGGAATACGTGCCTGGTTATCGCCTGAAGCAGCCGGTGCAATTCGATCGGGTCAAGGACCTCAACGTGCCCGGCGTAGGCCGCTTGTCAGGGCTGAAAACCTCGGTTTTTCTTGAAGTCGAAGGAGCCGCCCACTACCTGCCGGCCTATGCGGGAAACCTGGACATCATGACCAGCGCCGCCTTGCGCACGGCGGAGCGCATGGCTTCGCGCGTAGACGGCTTCGCCGCCACCGCCTGAGTCGGGCCGGTTCACAAGAATATTTCGGGAAGAACAGCCATGAGCACCAAACTGTATATTTCAGACGTGACCTTACGTGATGGCAGCCATGCCATCCGCCATCAATACAGCGTCGCCGACGTGCGCCGGATCGCCGAGGCCCTGGACGGCGCAAAAGTCGATTCCATTGAAGTGGCCCATGGCGACGGCCTGCAGGGTTCGAGCTTCAACTATGGGTTCGGCGCGCATACCGATCTGGAGTGGATCGAGGCCGTCGCCGACGTCGTTCGGCATGCCAGGATCGCCACCTTGCTCATCCCCGGCATCGGCACCGTGCATGACTTGAAGGCGGCTTATGGCGCCGGAGCGCGCGTCGTCCGTGTCGCCACCCATTGCACGGAAGCCGACGTCTCCAGGCAGCATATCTCCTATGCGAGGGAACTCGGCATGGAGGCCGTCGGATTCCTGATGATGAGCCACATGAACAGCCCCGAAGGCCTGGCTCGGCAAGCGCAACTCATGGAGAGCTACGGCGCGACCGTTTGCTATGTGGTGGACTCGGGCGGCGCCATGAACATGGACGACGTCTCGGCGCGGGTACGGGCGCTTCGCGACGTCCTGCAGCCCGAGACGGCGATCGGTATTCATGCGCACCATAATTTGAGCCTGGGCGTCGCCAATTCGATCGCAGCGGTGCAAGCGGGGGCGATACGGATCGATGCATCGCTGGCCGGCATGGGCGCCGGCGCCGGCAATGCCCCACTGGAAGTCTTCATTGCCGCGGCGGAGCGCCTCGGCTGGCATCATGGCACCGATCTATATCGATTGATGGACGCGGCGGACGACATCGTGCGCCCTCTGCAAGACCGCCCTGTCCGCGTCGACCGGGAAACCCTTGCCTTGGGCTACGCGGGCGTATACAGCTCCTTTCTTCGCCATGCCGAAGCGGCGGCACAAAAGTACCAATTGCCGACCGTGGACATTCTGGTCGAGCTCGGCCGCCGCCGCATGGTCGGCGGGCAGGAGGACATGATCGTGGACGTCGCGCTCGATCTGCTCAGGCAGCGCCAGGACGCTTGAACCCCAATCGTGGAAAAACTCGACATGACAAGATTCACTGAAGCAAGCACCAGCAATTTCATTACCATTCAAGAGGCGGGCAAGAGCCTGTCCTTGCACTACAACGACATCGGCCTGGGCGGGCAGGTAGTGGCCATGCTGCATGGCTCGGGGCCGGGCGCCAGCGGCTGGGCCAATTTCCATCGCAATATCGATGCGCTGGTCGACAGCGGCTACAGGGTGATCCTCATGGACTGCCCGGGATGGAGCAAGAGCGATCCCATCGTCTCGACCGGGTCACGCTCGGACTTGAATGCGAGGTGCCTGAAAGGCTTGCTCGATGGGCTCGACATCTCCAAGGTCCATATCATCGGCAACTCGATGGGCGCGCATAGCGCGTCGGCCTTCGCCCTGGACAACCCCGACCGAATCGGCAAACTCGTGCTCATGGGCGGCGGAACCGGCGGCCCCAGCCTGTTCACCCCCATGCCAGCCGAAGGCATCAAACTGATCGGAAAACTGTATCGCGATCCGAGCATCGAGAATCTCAAGCGCATGATGGAGGTCTTTGTTTATGATGCCGGCAGCTTGAACGAAGAGATCTATCAGCAACGTCTGGACAACATCCTGGCTCGCCGCGACCACCTGGAGAACTTCGTCAAGAGCCTCGAAGCGTTTCCCAAGCAGTTCACGGACTATGGCCACCGCCTGGATGAAATCCAAACGGAAACACTCATCGTGTGGGGCCGCAATGATCGATTCGTGCCGCTGGACGTCGGCTTGCGCATCTTGGCGAATCTTCCCAACGCGCGCATGCATATTTTCAACAAGTGCGGCCATTGGGCGCAATGGGAACACGCTGAAGCATTCAATCGTCTAGTGGCGGACTTCCTCGCGCATTGAAGCCGGCGCGGCCATACGCCGTCCACGGCGGTAGCGGAGCAAGCCTATTCCTGGTTCAATTGCCTTGTACCGAAAGGCCATACGCCATGTCTCCGTCCGATGAAACCTCCGCTACTTACCGCCTCAATAAATCCTTGGTGAAGGGTTTGGCCCTGCTTACCGAGATGAATCGGAACCCCAACGCCAGCGGCACGATCAGCGAACTGGCCAAGTCGACGGGGCTGCACCGAACCACCGTCAAGCGACTGCTCGAAACACTCAAGCAAGCGGGCTATGTTGAGCACGACCTGGCCAATAATATTTACAAGCTCACGTTCCGTGTGCAGCAGCTCAGCTACGGCTATCGCGATACCACGCTGGCCATGGAAGTCGCCTGGCCCCACATGCGGACGCTGTCCCAGAAGATCGTCTGGCCCTGTTCGCTCGTCGCCCCCGAGGGAGACGAAATGGTGGTAAGGACCTCCACCAGGCCCTACAGCCGCCTATCCTTCCACCCGGGGATGCCCGGCCGGCGCATGCCTATGCTGACTACTGCGGCGGGGCGCGCCTATCTCGCCTACACCTCGGAAGCCGCCCGCCAGACCATCCTGAATATGCTGGGCAACCGCCCTGTGCCGGGCAATGCCGCGATGCGCGATTCCCGGTTCATCAAGGCGCTCATCGACCAGACCCGTTCCCAGGGGTACGGATCGAATTTTGGCGAGTGGGACGAAGAACCGAAGTTCGGCGCGTACGCCGTGCCCATATGCAATACCAGCGGCGAAGCCATCGTTTCGCTCAACGTCATCTTCCTCACTTCCGCACTGAAGGAGGCTGGCACGAAGGAAAAGCTTCTTGAAGCGCTGTTCGATGCCGCCAAGCGGATCGAAGTGGCTTACGCCGAAAGTTCGGCCCGTATGCCCGACGAACCGGGGCCGTCTCAGGCTTATCCTGATGAAGGCTGACGGAATGTGCCATCATTCCGTCAGACGTTGCCCTTCCGGCAAATACCCCGCAGCGAGCACCGCATTTGGGAGGAACGAGTGAACTTGACCTATCAATGGCTCCACGACACCGTACGCGAGCGTTTCGACTCGGACGAAGCCATGGAGGCCTTCTTGCCCCAGGCGCTTGCGGCCGACGAATTGAAGCGCAAAGGCGACGACCGGTATCTGTCTGCGATGACGCGGCGGGTATTCCAGGCCGGTGTGCAGCATTCCGTGGTCGACGCCAAGTGGCCTGACTTCGAGCAGGCGTTTTCGGGTTTCATGCCGGAGGCCATGGCCTTGCTCGATGAAGCAGACATCGAAGGCCACATGCAGAACCAACGCATCGTCCGCGACCGCGCCAAATTGCGGAGCATCCCCAGGAACGCCCGCTTCATCCTGGATGTGCGGCAGGAACGGGGCGGCAGTTTCGCCGCGTTCATCGCCGATTGGCCGGCCGCCGACATCATCGGCTTGTGGCGCCTGCTCGCCAAACGCGGCGCCCGCCTCGGCGGGCGTTCGGCGGCCGGGTTCCTGCGCCTGGTGGGCAAGGACACCTTCTTGCTCACCAGCGATGTGGTGGCGCGCCTGGCGGCTGCGGGCGTCGTCGCCCGCGAGCCCACGAGCCAGCGCGACCTGCAGGCCGTGCAGGATGCTTTCAATGCCTTGCGGCAAAGTTCCGGCAGGCCGCTGTGCCAGCTGTCGGCCATGTTCGCATTGAGCATCCACCCGGCCTGGTAGCGGGCCGGGCGGCCGTTCAAAAGGGATACGGCGGCGCGGAATTGCGCACGGTCACCCACTGCCATTGCGTGAACTCGTCCCAGTTCGCGGGCCCGCCGTGGCGCGATCCATTGCCCGATGCGCCGCGCCCGCCCATGGGCATGGTGCCGTCGTCGTTCACCGTCTGGTCATTGATGTGCAGCAGGCCCACCAGCAGCTGCTCGCCCAGGGCCATGCCGCGGCCGATGTCCCGGGTGTGCACGCCCGCGGACAAACCGTATTCGGTGTCGTTCGCAAGCGCAATGGCTTGCGCGTCGCTTGCGAAGCGGGTGATGGACACGACCGGACCGAAGATTTCCTCCCGGAACACCGGCATATCCGGAGTGACGTCCGCCAGCACCGTCGCGGGATAGAACAGCCCGTTCGGGACGCCTCCGGCCAGCAGCTTGGCCCCCTGCGCGATGGATTCGCGCACGATCCGGTCGACCCGGGCAACCTGCTGCGCCGTGATGATGGGCCCCAGGGCCACGGGCTCGGTGTGAGGATTGCCCACCGGCAAAGTCTTGGCTTTTTCCGCCATGCGCCGAGCATATTCCTGTGCCCTGCTCTCGTGCACCAAGTGGCGGCCGGCGCTCATGCAGATCTGCCCCTGGTGCAGCCAGGAAGCCCATGCGCCGCTGCACAGCGCAAGATCCATGTCCGCGTCGTCCAGGATGATCAGCGCATTCTTCCCGCCCAGTTCCAGCGCGACCTTTTTCAGGTGCCGCCCGGCCAGTTCGCCCACCCGGCGGCCCACCGCCGTCGAGCCGGTGAAGGACACCATGGTGACGTCGGGGTCCGTGACCAAGGCCTCCCCCGCCTGCGCATCGCCCGGCAGCATGTGGAAGACGCCCGGCGGCAAACCGGCGGCTTCCAGCATCAGGGCCGGCAGCACGCCGCCGCTGACGGGGGTCCGGGCATCGGGCTTCAACACCACGGCATTGCCGGTGGCCAATGCGGGCAGCACGGCCCGGCTGGTGAGCAGGAAGGGGAAATTGAAGGGCGTGATCACCCCCACCACGCCATGGGGCACACGGCGGGCAATGCTGCTGACCCCTTCATGGCTGGGCAGCACCAGGCCCCTGGGCTGGGTCAGCATGGCGGCCGCCTCGTGGCACAGATGCAGCACCGAATCGATCTCGAACATGGCCTTGGGCCGGACGCTGCCCGTTTCCCGGATGATCCAGGTGGCGTAGTCGTCCCGGTTGGCTTCGAGCAATTGGGCGGCTTTGCGGAAGATCTTGGCCCGTTCGCCGTAGGGCATGGCGGCCCAGGCTTTCTGCGCGGCCTTGGCCGTTGCGGCGCTGGCGCTTACATCCTCGGCGCCGGCGCGCGCCACCCGGGCCAGGACGTCGCCGGTGGCGGGCTCCATGACGGAAATCTCGCCGCCCGACAGAGTTTGCCATCCGTCGGCCAAGGCCTTGCCGGCCCAGTCGCATGCATTCAACAAGTTGCTCACTTCGACTCCTTCATCAATAGATGCCTGCTGTCTGAAATACTTAGAAGCCGTGGCGCTGGCTGATGATGTAGGAATGCATGCCGCCGTCCGCGGCCAGATTGGTGCCGCGCAGCCAGCCCGAGCCGTCGCTCAGCAAGAATGCCACCACCGGCGCGATATCGGTCGTGCGCCCCGGGCGGTCCATCACACGCATGTCTTCTTCCACACGAGCGCCCAGGGTTTCGACGAAATCCTTCAAAATGGGGGTTTCCACCGGGCCCGGACTCACCGAGTTCATGCGGATGCCGCGATCGCGCCACGTCCAGCGATTCTGCATGGTCCATACGATCAGGGCCTCTTTGGTAAAGAAATAGCTGCGCGCGCCTTCAATTCCGTGCTTCTTGCAAAATACGTCCACGCCGTCGAAATCCAGTGCTTCGCTGTCCCGGATGACGGGGATCGAATCCACCCATCCAGCGCCGGCCAGGGAAGCCAGGTTCACTATCGACGCATTATCGGCCAGCTTGGGCACGACCTGATGGGTCAGGTACTTCAAGCCCACCAGATTCACCAGCACGACTTGCGCCGCCGGCCGAGTGGGCGGCAAACCGGCGATATTGGCCAAGCCATTGATGCCGTCCGGCAACCGGGCCGCCAATTCGTCAATCGCGGCTTTGCTCGACAAATCGGCGCGGATGAATTGATCGACCTGGATCCGGGGCGGGTTGAGGTCGACGCCAATCACCTTCGCGCCCTGCGCCTTGACCACACGGGCGGTTTCTTCGCCCATTCCAGACGATACACCGGTGATCAGAAGAGTTTTACCCTGCAACATAGCTTGAGCTCCTTTCAGTGTTCAGCATTGGCGAAGCCGGATGCGTCCCGCAACCGCGCGGCCGATTCCGCGCCCTACACGTTTCGCCAACCACCTCGATTATTCCAGCCGCCTTGCATCCAGGCTTTATCGGGAGCGCATAAAGCTGTTTACTGTGAGGGAACGGGCGAGCCGTGGATTCGCGCCAGGCGAACAGCGCACTAGGGTTTCCCCGAGCTTTCATATTTGCCCCATACAAGGAAACATCGCGAATGATCTTCAGCCGCCGAAAGGAAGAGTCCGCAATGTCCGCAGAACTGGTTCTTTCCACCCATAGACTCAGTCCCAATGATACAGGGGTGGCGTGGCGGGACTGGGTGAACACGCTTTTCCATGGGCTGGAAGCCAGCTTGTACGGCGACACGGTCTTCGATGGCAGCATCCATGCCGCACGGGCGGGAAACGTCGTGATCACCAAGATGGAAGCCAACCGTCACCGTGTCGTTCGCACCAATCGGGCGGCGCGATGCTCCGACGCCGGTTACCTGAAAATCATCGCGCCCTGGGCGGGCTGCGCGGTCGTGGAGCAGCATGGGCGCCAGGCATGGGTGCGCCCCGGGGCCTGGGCCATTTACGATACGACGGGCAGCTACGAAGTGGCGAACCCCGAACGCTCGGAGCACCTGATCGTGATGCTGCCGAAAGAACGGCTGCTGGAAAGAGGCCTGCGCCTGGATCCGCTGATGGGGCGGACTATCGGCGGCGCTTCGGGCATTTCACGGGTGGCGCTCGAGACGATGCGCAGCACGTTTCAAGAGCTGCCCAACATGACGCCGCAGGCCGCGCTGGGTTCCGGCGACCTCCTCCTCGAGTTGGTACGTTTATCGCTGCAGGAGCTGAGCGGCCGAAGCACCGCCGGCACACAGCTGGAAGCCTTCAAAGATCGCATCCGCGACCACATTGGCAAGCACCTGCGCGACCCGGGCCTGTCGATAGACGGGATCGCGGAAGCGCTCGGCTGCAGCAAACGCAATTTGCACAAGGCCTTCGCGGACGAAGAAGACACCCTGGCGCATTACATCCTGCGCCGGCGGCTGCAATCATGCATCCGCGACCTGAAAGACCCGATGCATGCTGACAGAACCATCACCGACATCGCTTTTTCCTGGGGATTCAGCAGCTCCGCCTATTTCAGCCGCGTATTCCGCGAGCACACCGGCTTGTCGGCCAGCGATTTCCGGCAAGCGGCCAATCGCAGGGTGGCCCGCAGGCTAGGAGCTGCTCCACGCTCGATTCATGGGCATGCAGCTCCAGATGGAACACCCGCGGCGCCGGCTGGATCGGCCCCTTGACCTTGCGCGGGGCCTGAAGCATCGCACCAAGCTGACCGGCAGTCACCAGAGGATGCAACGCCGGAGGCATGGCGTATACCTGTAATTCCGTCAAATGCAAAATGTCTGATAATCAAATAATGCCAGATAACTGAAAAACAACTATGCTTGCGGCGGCAGATCCCGACGGATCCGCATACCCGCCAGCATCATCCCCTGCTGAAAACCCATGACCGATACACTCCAACACCTCAGTCAGCGACAGCGCGAATTCGCGCTGGAGCGCGATTGGGACCAGTTCCATTCGCCCAAGAACCTGGCGTCCGCGCTGATCGTGGAAGCGGGAGAATTGCTTGAACACTTCCAATGGATGACGGAAGAGCAAAGCCGAAGGCTCCCTCCCGAAAAGCTCGAGGCCGTTGGCACCGAGATCGCGGATGTTCTCCTCTACCTCATCCAGCTGAGCAACGTCCTTGGCATCGACCCTGTGAAAGCCGCACAGGCCAAGATCCAGGTCAACTCGGACAAATACCCTGTCGACCGCGCCAAGGGTAGCAGCAAGAAATACGACCAGCTTTGAATTGGTTGGGACGGGTGCAGCTGCTCTTTCGCCACGTTGATCCGCATGGCCACCTGCGCTACGGCTTGCCCATGTCGCTGACGCTCTTCATCGCTGTCAGTTGGCGTTTTTTTTCGCTGCAGCGCCCAGCGCACGGCCCCGGGCGACCATCTTTTTAGCGTCCAGCAGCGTTTCACAACCAGGGTCAAGGAAAAAATTCCGCTATGACCATAACGGCTTATGGTCGGCGTCTCATGGCGTCCGCTCAGACGATAATCGTAGCGGGCCGTGACGGCACCGGAGTCGACACCGCCACGCCGCCAGCTCATCGTCGGCAAGGCCGATCACGGCAGGACGTTCTTGAACAGCCTGCCATTCTTCATGATCGCGACGAAGTTCTTCTCTGGATTCGCAATGAGCTTGACGTCTGCGATGGGATCTCCTTCCACGAGCAGCAAGTCGGCGAGCGCCCCTTCTTCGACGACGCCAAGCTTGCCGGGATAGGGATTGCGCGGCCCCGACAGCGCGAGCAACTCCGCGTTGGTGCTGGTGGCCATCTTCAGCACTTCGGACGGCTTGTACCAGCGCGTCATCGTCGCCAGCATCGCCCCCTGATGGGCAGGCATCCTGGGCTCGAAAAGGATATCGGTGCCCCAAGCGACCTTGAGCCCGTATTTCTTTGCGAGTTCGTAAGCGTTGTCGGTTCCGGCGTATACCTCGAGCTGTTTGGCGCGCGACTCGCCGGTCTTCGGGTTGGAAAATTCGTTGTCGATAAAGGCCTGGAGACTCAACCAGACGCCCCGCTCGGCCATCAGCCGGGCGGTCGGCTCATCCATCAATTGACCATGTTCGATGACCTTGACACCGGCGCGGACGGCCGCCTGGATGGCGCGCGGCGTATAAGCGTGAACCGCGACATAGGTGCCCCAGTTCTCGGCGGCTTCGACGGCGGCGCGGAACTCACCCTCGGAGTACTGCGCGACGTCAATCGGATCGTAGTGCGACGACACGCCGCCGCCCGCCGCAAGCTTGATTTGGGTCGCGCCAAGCATCAACTGCTCACGGACGCGTTTCCGGACCTCGTCCTCGCCGTCGGCGATCACGCCGCCATTGATCGCTTCGCCACGGCTGAGCGCAGCGTTCCTTGCGGCGGGAACCTCGTACGGCATGCGAAAATCGCCGTGCCCTCCCGTCTGCGAAATCATCGCCCCGGAAGGCCAAATGCGCGGTCCATCCACCAGGCCTTCGTCAATGGCCCGCTTGAGTCCGAAGGCGGGACCGCTGAGATCGCGGACACTGGTGAAGCCCCGCATAAGCGTGTTGCGAGCCTCCTTGCCGGCGGCCAAGTTGATGTAGCCTATGTCGCTGGTCAACAGCACTGGCAATGGAACAGCCGCCATCATGGCATGCCAGTGCGCGTCGATGAGGCCGGGCATCAACGTTCGCCCGCCGCCCTGGATGATTTGCGTATCGGCCCGGCGGTCGACGGGAATCGGGCTGGTAGCGACCCGTTCGATCACGTTGCCCCGCACCAGTACATTCGATGGCGCGGAGAGCGTGTCGCTCTTGCCGTCGAAGATTCGCACATTCTCGAACAGCACGGTCGGTTTCAAGTCTTGCGCATGTAAAGCGGCTGGCGCAAGACAGCCGATCGCGAGCAATAGCTGCAGCTGCATCCCCTGCAAGAATCGCATGGTGTCCCCCTGATTTCCGGTTGAATTTATGAATAACGTGTTAGTAACGGCACGCCGCCAACCGCCTGCGAGCCTGCGCCGGCCTGATGCCGCCAATACCATAGCGACCAGACGCCATGTTTCTTGCCGACCGTTGATTGAATAATTGTAATAGAACGAAACGGAACTGGCAGGCGTGAAAGTCGGCGGTGCATTGCGCCGACACGCTCTACAATTTCAGTAGACTAAAAACGGCGTCTGGCGAATCGTTGAGTGACAGGCCAGGCACCGAACCCGTGGTCTCGATCGCCACCCCAGAAAACTTCATCCGTTCGTGCGTCAGGAATCCAGACTTAGTGGGTCATGTGCGGAGCGTGCTCTAACAACGTGCTGCGCAAATGCTCTGCTCGCTCCCGATCTTCTATCGTCGCAAGCCAAGCGAGCACGAAGGTGTAAAAGAATCCCAGCACGCATATGCTCTTCGAAGTATGCGTCGCTGCGGCCTCTTGGATGGGCGATGACATCTCGACAATCCGTCGTCGGCGTCGGATAGCGCTGCCGAGTCAGTCCGTAGCACAGGCGGTCGGACATGCTACGGATGTAGTCAGCGACATTGGACAGACGGCCGCACATGTCTGTGAGATGCATGAACAGAGTCAGTTCGACCGTGAAATCATCATGAACGGGGACAGCAAGTGCCAGGTTCGCGTTCAGCATCCCGATCGCTATGTTGAGCGCCCTGAGCCTATGACCTATACATCCTTCCAAGGGCTGATGACAGTCACACCGGCCGCTTCATAGGGCGATCTGTGGCGTGATGCCACGATGAAGCCCCGTGACGCCGCCACAGCCGCAATGTAGCCGTCTGGTGTCGGAAAACCACGCCCATCATTTCTGGCCGTTACGGCCAGGTCGGCGTAGCGGCGCGCTGCGTCCGTGTCGAACGGCAGAATCCGACCTTTGAACAGTTCCAGCAGTTCATTCATGGTGCGATCCAGCATGTTCTTACGCTTGCCTGCCGGCAGCGCCCGGACGCCAAACAGCAACTCGGCCAGCGTGACGTTCGACAGATACAAGGTTTCCGCCGCCTGGTCGTTCAGCCAGGCTCTTACGGTCGCGTCTGGCTCCGGTTTCATCGCCTCGGAAACGACATTGGTATCCAGAACAATCATTTAATCGAAGCTCAAGGGTTTGGCCGGCGTCTTGTCGCGCACACTTTCGAAGACGGCGAAATCTTCATTTATCAGGCCGATCTTGCGACCGATGGCAGCCAGGGCTTCGCCCATGCGCACCCTCTTTTCCGGCTTGACCGCTGCCGCAAGAATCTCACGCACCTCGGCTTCCGTACTGCGGCCATGCTCAGCCGCCCGAACGCGTAAAGCACGATGCACGTCATCCGGCACATTTCTTACAGTCAGGATTGCCATGATTCAAATCCCCCAATCTGCTGTCTATGACAGCAATTGTAGAATTATGCAGTCACCTGTACAGGTATCAAATGCTATGCCTCTTTCAACCCAGTTTCACCTTGTTAGCTTCCACTTGCCCCAGTAGTCGCGCCTCGTGCTGTTCCTGCTCGAACGATGCAGGCCTCGGTCGCATTACTCTGCCTTCATGACACGCCCTATCTCGTCCTGAGCGGCCTCGATTCGCCTCAGCAGGGCCGAGATTGCAAAGGTTGGATCGGTGTCCAACTTTTGGGATGCGGTTCAATTACGCGGGCTTAGGTGCTTTTTTTTCGTGCTACTACATGCCAGCCGGTGCCAGACGCCCAATCATCCCACTCAATTATAAATCACCTGAAAATATCCATGAAAATCAATATATTGACACCAAACCAATTTGCCGAACCATGAAAAATACCATGTTCAAATCATAGAGGTAGAGCGCGCTCTGTAGCGGCATCATCCGACCTGTCATCACCTGCCGAGGCCGTGGCCATCTGCCGCAACAGAATGGCTAGCTCAGCAGGGTTGCCGTCGCGGCGGACGTCAGCAAGCAGCTCCGCTGCATACGTCGGATGGGCGCGGAAGTGCTCGGCCATCGCCGTGTCATGCGGTCTGTCCTTCATTTAGTGTCATCCTCCCAAACGTGCAGCAACTCCGACAGACGTTGCATTTATCATAGCGACACGACTAAAACATCATGAGTCAATCTCATGATACCGGCAAGACTGTCATCAAGAAGCAATTTTTAACTGGGGAACGTAGAATATGGAAGTCTGAAAAATATCCGACTTTCATAACCAATAACGGGAGGGGCAATGCATCATATCTCACAAATTAGAATACAGAATTTCAAATCAATCGCGGACGGAACATTTCCACTTTCGCACTACACCCCCTTGGTTGGCTATAACAACGCTGGAAAAACTAATATTATTCGGGCTATTGGCTGGATAATCAAACGATCTAGCCTCGCGCCAGAAGACTTTCACCTTACCGATCAGCCAATTATTGTAGAAGCGGAAATCTCTGGCATAAGTGCTGAAGTGCTCGATGCGATTGGTGATGCTCACCGTGGACGTATCGAGCCCCTTGTCGTTGACGGTCAGATACGTATTAGGCGCACGCAAGCCACTCCAGGGCAGCCAGTTGCGGGGATACGATTTGAAGTATTAAGGCGAGAAGCCGGTCAAGATGAATGGGTTGCCAATCCAGCAGGAATCGACGCTGCAATAGGCGCTCTGTTTCCCGAGCCTATTTTTATTGGAGCGATGGAAAACGCCACAGAGGACGTAGCGAAATTTGGTAGCGGAACCACAATCGGCAAGCTTCTTAAAGAGATAATGGCTCCCGTCATTGATCGGCACTCGCCTGCTGTTGCTGAGGCACTGCAAGACGTCGGAAGGCGTCTTTCAGCCAACGCTGAGAATAAAGACGAAACTTTAGTCGATCTCGACGGCCGTATTCAAGGCGAGCTGTCCAAGCTATTCCCCGGTGTCTCCGCAAAGACGCACATACCTGTCCCAGATTTTTCTGATTTCATGAAATCAGCGACGATACGGATTTTCGAAGAGGGGTTCGAAAATCCCGACGGGAGGGATGCCTCGTCATTTGGGCATGGCGCCCAACGGTCTATACAAATAGCTCTTATTAAGTGTCTAGCCGAAGTTCGACGAGCCGGCGGTGGAAATGCTGGTAGAACGACGCTCCTTCTGATTGATGAACCAGAGCTCTATCTACATCCCCAAGCTATCGAAGTCGTACGCGCAGCTTTAAGCCGACTCGCTGGCGACGGCTATCAGGTGGTCATTACAACGCATTCAGCAAATATGATTTCTCGGGACGATGCCCCCAATACCCTTCTCATAAGAAGAAGCGCAGCTTTAGGGACAAGATGCTATCCACGAATAAAGGATGCGGTGGCAGCGGCAATTGATGATGCGCAGCATCAGTCAGAAGCGCTATTTGCCCTTTCAAACTCGAGTAAGATTCTTTTTTCCGAGCGAGTCGTAATAACAGAAGGAAAAACCGAACGCACAATTCTGCCTACAATATTTCACAACTCTTTTGGAACTACTCCCGGTGAAGATAAGATTGGGTTTGTTGATATCGGAGGAACTCCCAATATTCCAGACACTATAAAAGTGTTGCGGTCGATGGGCGTGCCTTGCAAGGCGATTGTAGATTTAGATTTTGCCTTTAGGATAGCTCCTCTTAAGGGTCTGCTCGCGCCCGATCATGCTGATCTCATCGCATGCAAAGCAATACTGGAGGAATTAAGAAATGGCGGCCACATTGGCCTTGATGCAGATGGGCTTCCTACTAGACATAATGGAATGCCCGCTGCGGCGGCCTTCGAAAGACTTGCCCAAGAAGAAAACGCAATAGACTGCATTGCAAGATTGCATGAAGAGTTGAAAGCAATGGGCATTTGGCTATGGACGAAAGGCGCGATTGAAGCGCACCTTGGTATAGCCAAAACAAGTGCAGCCCACATAACCTTCATGACCAGCCTTTCTAATGAGGAATACAAAGCTGGCCTTCCCGACTACCAATCTGTTAGCAGAGCAATGGATTGGTTGCGCCTTTAATTGATATATTTAACGGCCCGTTTAGGGCCGTTTTCATTTTTTCTTGAACACTATTCGGCTCATAATCGCTCTTGTCTGATGCTGAAGTTCTCTGAACTGCATCATCAACGCTTCCACGTCAAATGGCCGGGCACCCTGACCGCGCTTTTCCGCTAGCCATAATTTCAATAGCCCAGCGAGCCGCCCAAAGTCGGCATTTACTTTGACAAGGTCACGAACAGCATCAAGATCGGCTATTGCTCCTACACGGTGATTTAATCCGGCCGCACGCATGTAGGCTGACCGAGACAAACCCGCACTATTTGCCCTTGCGTCGATCTCCGCCTTTTCCTCATCGGTAACCCAAACTTCAATGGGTTTGCCGCGCCTACGGGCTCTTTGCTCTAACTCCACGGTACTCGCTCCTCCTTTTGGTGCTTCTCCGTTTGTCATCGCGGCAGCGACGGTTAGCCTCGCAGAGCAAGATGCCGTCGAACCGAAGGTGAGTAAGGGGCGGTGTTGGATGGGGACGGGCTTGCCCGTACCCGTACAACACACATCTTGCCTGCTACCTCTCTGCGATTCTAAGCGACTGGAGCAGAATCGCCAGTAAAATATGGCGTAGTCGCGTACATTCGCGCTAATTCGCATACATTCGCGTAGCATCGCATTAATCAATTCTTCTAATCGCATAGAATCGCGTACATTCGCATAGAAACGCGTTTTCGACTGAGCTCATGAGCATCAAAGACGGTCTGACACCAAAAGGGGGCTTTGAGAGGCCATCCCCTATGCCAGCCAAATCTAAGCCTTGTAAATTGCTAGACTCAGGTGAGAACATAGCCTCCGTTTACGCGCTTTTTTTCGAAACTCGATCATCAAGAAACAACGGAGTAATCATGGCACGAAAAACCCTCGCAGAGCGCCGTTCTGATGCCCTTTCGGAGCTTGAAATGGCGAAAGCCAGACTGGCAAAACTCGACAATGAGGCAGCAGAAAGAATCGGAAGAATTGCAATAAAGTCAGGATTGGTTAATCTTGAGCTGACGGACGATCAAGTCCGGGAAGAATTCGACAAAATCGTGGAAAGGATCAGCAAGGGGAATTGATCATGAAGACAGCTCACCGCATCAGCGCATTGGCCAATCAACTCAACGAACTGCAAGCCTGCCTCGGTCGAGCCAGCGGGCGGCCTAGCGACAGCGTTATGGAAGCCCAGCGCATAGCGGCCGAGCTGGCTTCTTCACTCGAAGATTGGCACCTTGAAACGCTACACATTCCTGAACCGGAGCGTGACCTCTACCGCGCACAGAATCCCTATTACGCTGCCCACTGACACCGCGCACTGCCCTATCAAAAGCTCACTTCGGTGGGCTTTTTTTTGTCCGCAAAATGTATCAAAACGGACAACCAAGCTCGTTCCGCTCGTCATGAAAAACGCGATCAAAATCATAGCGTTGAGAAACAATCTCGTGCAGATTGACGGACAGTTTACGGACATAAATCATTGAATTCTATGCGGATACAAGATTATCCGCATATTTAAAACCGCTCCATATCGGTCAATAATCAAACCTCGGACGATGACAAAATGAGGTATTCGGTATGGAAATAGAATCGCAAAAAACGTCGGCTTATGCCGCCCGAAAATTCGGTCGAGGCGCGGCGCTCGCTCTAGCAATGGCAAGCGCAGGCCTTGGTGTAAGTCTCTACATGGCACCGGCTCCGGCCTATGCCATCTACTGCTCGAACTGCTCGACGTTCTATCAGCAGATGTACGAGTACGCCGAAGCGGTCAACACGCAACTGAACACGGCCCAGCAGTTGCAGACGCAGATCCAGCAGTACGACAACATGATTAAGCAGGGCATGTCACTGCCCAGCCGCATGTTCAACACCATCACTGGCGACCTTCAGCGCGTGGCCAGCGTCTACAACTCGGCGCAGTCGCTCGGCCGCAACATCAGCAATCTGGACGAACAGTTTCGCCAGCAGTTCAAGGGCTATGACAGCTATCTGAACTCGATTGGCCAAGGGCAAAACAACATGCCGCAGCGCTATCGGGACTGGGCACAATCCGGCTTCGATAACGCCCGCACGGCCATGCAGGCCGCTGGCGTAAATACAAGCACATTCGAGGATGAGAACGCGATGCTGGATCAGTTGGTGAGCCGTTCGCAGTCGGCCGTTGGCCGTCAGCAGGCCATTCAAGCCGGGAACGAGATTGCGGCGCAGAACGTGCAGCAGCTCCAGAAACTGCGCGATCTGGTGGCCACGCAAATCACCCTGCAAGGCAACTACATGGCGCAGCAAAACGAACGACAGTCCGTTAGCGATGCCTCCGAACAGCAATTCCGCAGCCGTGAAAATACACGCGGCCCGTCTGAGGGGTTCTAACCATGATGATTTCTAAGGCGCTGATTGCCGCCCTCTGCCTCGTCTCGGCCCTTGGTGGGTCGGCACTGACGGCCGTAGTTGTCACGAACACCGCCGCGCCGGAATGCGCAGCGGTCGGCAATGGCCATCAGGATGACCAATTCCGCAGCCGCCCAAACACTCGCGGCCCGTCTGAGGGGTTCTGACTATGCGACGTTCAACCGTTTTCGCACTTGTCGGTGCGGTGCTCTTGCTATCTGCAACTAGTGCGATGGCTGCCGGGGTTGATTTGGCGCAGAGCAACACGTCTATGAACAGCCTTCTGCGGCTGATTCAGAACGCTTCAAACCAATGGGCACCGCGCCTGCATGACTACGCCTTGTGGCTCTTGGGATGCCTTGCCGTCATCCAGTTAGTTTGGACATTTGCTCCTTTGGTCATGCGCGGAGCTGAGCTGAGCGACATCCTCCATGAGCTGGTGAAATTCATCCTCGTGATAGGGTTCTTCTATGCGATGCTCGATCACGCGACCGAGTGGGGCGGAGCCATCGTCAACAGCTTCCGGCAGGCCGGGGCGCACGCGGCAGGGTTGGGTAGTGCGGAGCTGATGCCGGGGGATATGTTCTCAACTGCTGTGGACTTTTCACGGCAGGTGCTGACGGCCGGTGTTTCGATGTTCAGCCCAATCACATCGGTTGTAGTGGCCGTATCTGCATTGATCGTCCTGATGTGTTTTACGTTTATAGCGGCTCTGGTATTCGTGACGCTGGTAGAGGCCTACGTCATCATCAATGCCGCCGTCCTGTTTATGGGTTTCGGTGGCTCTCAATGGACACGCGAATATGCACTGGCTCCCATTCGCTATGCCGTTGCGGTAGGTGCCAAGCTGTTTGTCCTGACTCTGATTGTGGGTCTGATCATGCAGGTTTCCGCAGAATGGTCGGCAGCCTACACCAACGACGAAGCGTCGTTGATGACCTTGGTCGGCCTGTCTTTGGTGTGCGCCTACCTGACCAAAACCATCCCTGAACTGATCGGCGGCATGATTAGCGGCACGTCGATGGGCGGCGGCTCTGCAATTGGGGGCATGGCCGCAGCCGGTGCAGCCGGTGCAGCGGCCGCAATCGCTACTGTTGCAACAGCAGGGGCAGCAGCCCCGGCCGCAGGAGCACTAGGGGCCGCAGGAACTGGCGGAGTCGCTGCCAGTGCCGCGGGTGGTGGACTGGCCTCCGCACTGAACGCCAGCATGGCAGGCGGCAGTACCGCAGGGGGCATCGGTGGTGCGACGGGCGTCGGCAGCGCTGGAATAGGCGCAAGCACAGGAGGGGGCAGCGGTGCGGCCGCAAAGGCCGCAGGTTCTCGCGTCGGGGGTGGTGCCGCGTCAGGATCGGCGAATCCAGTGTCGGCGGCCGCTTCGCCAGCTAGCCAAGATGTCAAGGGTCATCCAAATTTCCCCATCCATGGTCATTCAATTTTCCCCACCCTAGTTCCCGTCATTCGACGGAGGGGGTTTCAGCGGGTCTGACCAGGCCCGCTTTGAGCTTGTCTTTCAGGCGGTAAGAATTTCCTCGTATGTTCATAGTGATGGCATGGTGCAGGACCCGGTCCAGAATCGCGGTGGCTATCACCCGGTCCCCG
>NZ_JACCEM010000006.1 GCF_013416525.1 Parapusillimonas granuli | reverse complement strand
AGGCTTGGCATGAGCTGCCATGATGCGCTGGTTCCAATTCATCTGAGTATCCATCTGCTTTATCTCCGAAAAGCAGGTGGGGAATTTTCAATGATCCCAACTGGGGATTATTGGATGACCGATGACAAGCCAAGAAGCAGGCAGCGGCTTGAAGCAAGCCGCCAAACAGGCCGGAAAAGCTGCGAAGGGCGGTGACGACGATATGGACCAGCAAGCCGTCGCGCAGCAACGGCAGATGACACCAAAAGAAGGGACTGGCGGCAACGGCAAGGCTGTTGCGCAGGGCGCCGAGGTGGCCACACGGGCGCTTGGCGTGCTGGGCGCTATCAGCGTACCGGGCATGGAAAGCTCCCACGGGCTTTCGCTCGGCGGTACCGGGTCTCCCCCTCCAGTCCCCGGCGGTGACAGTCCAGCGCCTGACGACGGCGCGGAACCGACAGCACAAGCGGAATCCAACATTATTCGTCCGACATCGGACACCACTAGCACCGGAGACGTCGGCGCGCTCAATGTGCCCGGCATGGCTTCTAGTGTTAACTCTCAATCGGAGACGTAATCATGATGAACGATATATTTTTTGGCCTGATGATGCTCGGCGGCTTTTTTGTTCTCGGTATTGGTATGTGGGCGCTTGGCCAATGGCTCCGACGCAAAGGCTTTGGCCCGCAGCTCGATGCACTGGATAAGCAGTACACGGCACTACAGCATCGGGTGAACCGATTGGCTCTGCCTGCCGCTGCGCATTTCTACGGCGGCATGGGTATGCTTAATCGCATGCCACTGTTCGGCAGCAAGAATCAAGTGGTACTGGTAGAGCGTGTGAGAATGGCCATCCTTCAGATGGAAGAGGAAGAACGGCAGCGAGGCAGGGTCATCAATCGCTGACGAGCACAGCCAGTTCCATCACCCACAACCCCGCCTGAGCGCGGGGTTTTGTTTTCCTGCCGCAGCAGCTCCGTCTATTACACACCGCAAAAACGGCCTGTATCTCGCTCTACTGAATTTTTCGTGCC
Organism: Parapusillimonas granuli; assembly: GCF_013416525.1. Classification (GTDB taxonomy): domain Bacteria; phylum Pseudomonadota; class Gammaproteobacteria; order Burkholderiales; family Burkholderiaceae_B; genus Parapusillimonas; species Parapusillimonas granuli. The sequence goes on along the minus strand of NZ_JACCEM010000006.1, from coordinate 336,023 downwards.
GGGCGCTATAACCCCATAGGAGGTGGTGAAAAAACACGCCTGTGGGCCATACATGGCCATTTTGCGACGCATTTACAGCTCATTAGCCAGTCTTGGCGCTGCCTCGCCCTTTTTTTGGTGCCTGATCGTTCTTTGCCCTTCCTGGGTCTGACCAGGTGCAAATGGCGTGGTGGGTAATCCACGGGCTACTCCCGGCTGTGCCGGACAAAAGCGTCGGGCGCGTAAAATCTGGCACCAAAGGAAGGCTCCCTGCGGCAGCCGGCTTAGTGTTAGCAACTACAGTTGACACACGCCCAATTAGCAACTATAGTTGACACATGATCGAGCTAATAAAAACCGACCTATTCGACCGCTGGCTTGTCGGCCTTCGTGATCGTCAGGCCCGTGCGAGGATCGAGGCGCGCATTCGGCGCTTGAGCCTTGGCAACCCCGGTGACGTGAAGCCGGTAGGCGAAGGCTTGTCGGAAATGAGGATCGACCACGGCCCCGGCTATCGCGTCTATTTCATGCGGCGCGGCCCCTTGGTGGTGCTGCTGCTTTGTGGAGGCGACAAGAGCAGTCAGGAGCGGGACATTGCCCTAGCCAAGACCATTGCAGCGCAGTGGAAGGAGTGACCAAGATGGAAGTCAAATTCAGCCGTTACGATACGGCGGACTATCTCAAGACCGAAGACGATATTGCGGCCTATCTCGATGCCGTGATGGAGGACGGCGACCCCGCACTGATCGCGGCGGCACTTGGAGACGTGGCCCGTGCCCGCAACCTTAGCCAGCTTGCCCGCGACGTGGGAATGAGCCGCCAAGGGCTGGACAAGGCCCTTTCAGGCGACGGCAATCCGAGCCTCGCAACCGTGGTGAAAGTCGCTCAGGCGCTTGGCCTGCGGCTTGCCTTCAAACCGACCCACGGCGGGGCCGCACCGGCCGCAGGGGCCTAGACCGTCGCCCTTCCCTTTTTGGTGCCCAACGGCCGTAGGCCGACCAAGAGCAGCAAGCGATGAGCTGCGCCATCAAGGCGCGGCGCTTCGCGCGCATGATGGAGATTCTTAGAGAATCTTGGATGGAATTTGCGAATGGCCCGCAAAGGCCCGCCGTTGCTGGGTTTTCAGAAACCGGCCGGGTGCCGTTAAACAGGGGGTTGGGTACTGTTAAACAGGGGGTGGGGTGCCGTTAAACAGGGGGGAGCAGCGTTACAGTCGGATGCCTTGGGTCGCCCGATTTCCCATTTGCCCTTAGCATACTCGTCCAGCTTCCAACCCACGGCAGCAAGCTCGGCCAGCGCCTTGCGTGCCGTCTGGCGGCGTTTTTTGATGGTATTCGGGTTCGTCGGTGCATCCGGCCAAACATAGCCGCATAGCGTGTCCAGCTCTACCCGCCCCGACTTACCGAGGTCAATCCAGCCGCATAGTCGTTGATGAATCAGGCGGGCGGGGTCGGTCTGTAGCTTCCTAACTTCGGCCATGTCTATGCGGATGTGCTGCCCGCCCATGATTGCGCGAGCAATAAGAGGGTTCAATGCCACATACAGCTTGCCGTCCTGCTCATCACTTGCGTACTCGGACAGCAATCGGAAGCCCTGCCGCTTCCTTCCATTTTGCGCAATGATAGAGACTTTCCAGAGCCTCTCAATGCAATCGCGTACTGGCCTAGTATTGTCGATATCCGCGTAGCCAACCTCACGGGCCAGCGACCGATAGCTACCCTTGACCACCATCGCATCCTGCTGGACGGCTTCCCACTTAGGTTCGAGAAATAGCCGCAGCTGCCGACCGGCTTCTGTCTGAGGATCGGGAGAAAGCACAAGCCCAGAAGGCCCGGCCATTGCCACTAATCCTTGCAAAATGCGGAGATCGTCGGCTCCCAATGGTTCCGGGCCACTGAACTCGATACGCTTGCCATTGCCGTAGTCATATACCACGTCGAGCTTGCTGTGCTTGCGCTCTCCTTTCTTTAGGCTACGGAACAGACCGGGTGCCAGACAATGCACCGGGTCGTGCCGGGCGTGAGTCAAGTCATGCTTGCTCACGTTGACGCCCCTTTCCGCCGTCCTGCTTAGTGTCCAATAACTCCACCGGCAGCAACACGCCGCCGTCATGACGCTGATACCAGCGATCGTCGTCAATTTCGGCATAGTTCTGTTTGCTGACACCAAAACGAACAAAGAACTTCCGGCGGTTTTCCCCGATAGGCTGTCGGTCGTAGACGCGGTCAGTATGGTTCAACGCTTCTTTTTCAGTCATCTTGGCGACAAAACCGCACCATCGGGGATTATCGACAAGAGCCGACGCACCACGTACTGCCTGTTGCTGATCGGCCTGCCCGTCGCGGGCGCTGCCTTTGCTGACATGGTGCAGATAAAGCACTGACGCTTTAGTAATGGTCGCAATTTCCTCAAGCATGGCGACAAGCCGGGCCATATCGCCGTTGCTATTCTCATCAAGGGTATGAATACGGCTCAATGTGTCCAGAACGATTAGCCGAGCGCCTTCGCATTGCTTGATTATCTGGGACCGTTTATTTTTCTTCGTGACGTCCATTAGTTTTCCCATGATCGGCACGACCATGAGGTTTTCTATGATGGCTGCGCGAGCTTCTTGACCGAGGTGTTTGCCAACAGAGTGAATTCGCCCAATCAGCGCTGGCTTGGGGTCTTCTCCGGCGTAATAGACGACGCGGCCAGCTTTCGCAGGTGCAAGCCCTACCAAGTCACCACCGGCCGCTCTGCTTTCAACAGTTGCAGCACAGGCAACCGACATTGCCGCTTCCAGCGCCCAGAAGCTCTTACCCGTGGCTCCGGGAGCCACCAACGCGCCTACTGTCCCAGCAAGGAAGCCCGGCCAAATAAAGTCTAGTGCGGGCGGTTCGTTCTCGAACGCTGCCCGTAAGTCAATCAAGTCAATCAAGTCAATCGCCACAATTCAGGCCCCCATTCCGGGGCGAGGGGCCGGGCTGGAATGTTTGCACGCATCAATCCATGCCTCAACCTCAGCCAAATCCCACACGACCTTGCGGCTACTGAGTGCAATGCGTTGAGGGAATTTCCCCTGCTTTTCAAAGTTGTAGATCGTGCGCTCGCACAGCGGAATCATCTCCAGAAGTTGCTTTTTGCTGATGAGAACTTTACTGACTCTCCTTAATTCTTTTTCCACACCGAATACCTCGTTTTGTCATCGTCCGAGGTTTAATTATTGCCCCACAATGCCGGTGATTTCCAGCAGCATGGAGCAATTTTTCTCAATAAAATCAATTACATATCATCCGTAAAATGTCCGCCTTTCAAAATAGAAACCTTCGCAATTCTTTGTTTTTCTTGGCACTTTATTTGACGCAGATAGCGAAAATTGCTGTCCATCTGGAATACGTTTTACGGACAAAAAAAAGCCCACCGAAGTGGGCATTTCGCTACAAAATGCAGGTCTCAAGACTCCGAATCAGTCCTTGAGGCGGGGCTTCCTAATTGTCCACTCGTCAATCATGTCCGCCCAATCCTGTAGCATTGCCCGGCGCTGAACGCGGTACTCGGCCTTGTTGTAGACGGCTCGAACGCCCTTCTGTTCGTGCGCAAGGCACTTCTCGATCCAGTCGGTGTTATAGCCCGCCTCATGCAGCAGCGTGCTGGCTGTACGCCGCAAGTCGTGCGGTCCGAACTTGCCAAGCGACTGCCCTTCCTTCTGGGCCAGACGATAGGTCAGCGTGAGCACCTGATTGAGCGTGGCGCTGCTCATCGGCAAGTCCGAGTCATAGCGCGATGGCAGCACGTACTCCGAGCCGCCCGCGAAGGTTTTTAGAGCTATGAAAATGTCGAGCGCCTGCCTAGATAGGAACACCAAATGGGGATTGCGGCGCTTCATCCGCTCCTTGGGGATTGTCCAGAGCGCTTCGGTGAAATTGATTTCGCTCCACGTTGCGTTGGTCAGTTCGCTTTTGCGTACCATCGTCAGCAACAGCAACTTGGCGGCCGCGCGGATCGAAGGTGTGGTGCCAATGCGCTCCATGTACTGGTACATCAAGCCGATTTCATCGGGCGTAAGTGCTCGATCTCGCGGCTCAAACTTTGCAATAGTCGACGGGCGCACCAGATCGGCCGGGTTCTCAACCTTCTGGCCGCGTTCTATAGCCCAACGGAAGACCTGCATCACAATTTCGCGGCAAAGCACGGCCGTTGCCGGTGCCCCGCGCTCCACAATCGCATCAGTCAGCGCCCGTAAATCCTCATGGGTGATTTCTGTCAGCTTCTGGTTGCCGAACTTCGGCTTAAGCTCGCGCTCGAACGTAGCTCGACGCATATCGCGAGTCTTTTCTGCCATCTGATAGCCGCGCAGCCACTTCTCGGCCCACGCGCCGAATGTCTCGGCATCCTTGACGCGTGCTTTGTCCCGCGCCTTCTCCTTGGCTGGAGATTTCCCTGCGACGATCATCTTCTTGGCTTCGCCCAGCCGTTCGCGGGCTTCCGCTAGCGTGATCCCTCCGACACCGTAGCGGCCGAAGGTGATGGTCTCCTGCCTGCCGTGGATCGAGTAGTTGTAGCGGAATGAAATCGAACCCGCTGGCGTGATGGCCACGTAGAGGCCGTCACGGTCATTCACTTTGTAGAGCTTGTCCTTTGGCTTGAGGTTGCGCAGCTTGGTATCAGTCAGCATGGTCGGGTTAGGTTTCCTCTCAAAAATACCATGCTCAAAAAGCCCCACAAATTCTCAAAAAACCTCTTTAAGAACAATGTGTTACCTAAATTCAATACCATGAACACCCTATCAGAGGCGGCATGGTATCGAGTGCCGAACATGGCATCAGGTTCAAATCGTACCATCTACCATGCCATAGAAACGGGGTGCTTGGCGATGCGAAAATTTGCCAGACAGTGCTACACCAAGAACGAAAAAAGCCCGCAATTACGCGGGCTTATGGGTGTTTTAATGCTCTTTGGTGCCAGTCTGTGCCAAACGTGGGATCATTCCCACTCAATCGTCGCCGGCGGCTTGCTCGACACGTCATACGTCACGCGATTGATCCCCCGCACTTCATTGATGATGCGCGACGACACCTTCTTCAGCAAGGCATACGGCAGTTCCGCCCAGTCGGCGGTCATGAAGTCCGAGGTCTGCACGGCGCGCAGCGCCACGACGTAGTCGTAGGTGCGGCCGTCGCCCATCACGCCCACCGACTTCACGGGCAGGAACACCGCGAAGGCTTGGGAGGTCAGGTCGTACCAGTTCTTGCCGCTGTTGTGGTCGATGGTGTTGCGGAGTTCTTCGATGAAAATCGCGTCGGCGCGGCGCAGGAGGTCGGCGTATTCCTGCTTGACTTCTCCAAGGATGCGCACGCCCAGGCCGGGCCCCGGGAACGGGTGGCGGTAGACCATGTTGGGCGGCAGGCCCAGGGCGACACCCAGCTTGCGCACTTCGTCCTTGAACAGTTCGCGCAGGGGCTCGAGCAGCTTCAGGTTCATGTCGTCGGGCAGGCCGCCGACGTTGTGGTGCGACTTGATGGCGACGGCCTTGCCGGTCTTCGAGGCGGCGGATTCGATGACGTCGGGGTAGATGGTGCCCTGGGCCAGCCAGCGCGCGTTCTTGAGCTTGCCGGCTTCCGCCTGGAAGACTTCGACGAATTCCTTGCCGATGATCTTGCGCTTGGCTTCGGGGTCGGACACGCCCGCCAGCTTGCCCATGAAGGTTTCGGTGGCGTCGACGTGGATCACCCGGATGCCGAAGTGGTCGGCGAAGGTGGCCATGACCTGCTTGGCTTCGTTCAGGCGCAGCAGGCCGTGGTCGACGAACACGCAAGTGAGCTGGTCGCCGATGGCCTTGTGTATCAGCGCGGCGGCGACGGACGAATCCACGCCGCCGGACAGGCCCAGGATGACTTCATCGCCGCCGACCTGCTCGCGGATGCGCGCAACGGCTTCTTCCACGTAGTCGGGCATGTTCCAGTCGCGCGCGCAGCCGCAGATTTCGGTCACGAAGCGGGCGATGATGGCTTCGCCCTGGGCCGTGTGCGTGACTTCGGGGTGGAATTGCAGGCCGTAGAAGCCCCTGTCTTCGTCGGCCATGCCCGCGATGGGGCAGGAAGGCGTGGAGGCCATCAGCTTGAAGCCGGGGGGCAGCGCGGTGACCTTGTCGCCGTGGCTCATCCAGACCTTGAGCATGCCATGCCCTTCGGGAGTGGAGAAATCCTGCAGGCCGTCCAGCAGGCGCGTGTGGCCGTGGGCGCGGACTTCGGCATAGCCGAATTCGCGCTGGTCGGACCATTCCACCTTGCCGCCCAGCTGCGCCGCCATGGATTGCATGCCGTAGCAGATGCCGAGCACGGGCACGCCGGCCTGGAAAACCTTGGCGGGGACTTGCAGCGCGCCCTCTTCATAGGCCGAGGCATGGCTGCCGGAGAGTATGATTCCCTTCAAGCCCTGCTGCGCTTCGATGAAGGCATCGTCGACGTCGCCGGGATGTATCTCGCAATACACGCCCGCGTCGCGGACGCGGCGGGCAATCAATTGGGTCACTTGTGAGCCGTAGTCGAGGATGAGGATACGCTGATGCATGGCTGAGGAAGAAATAGAAAATCAAGGCGTTAATGTACCGTATCGGCGCCGTTTTCGCTGGCGCCCGGCGCCTTCGCCCGTCCTTTTTTTGCTCGATGAGGAGCCTTGATGTCTCGCCACGTGTCCGCCGCGCAGCTTTGTCTTGCGGGCTTTATCGCCTTGTCGGTCGCCATGGGCATAGGCCGTTTCGCCTTCACGCCCATCCTGCCCATGATGCAGCGGGACTTCGGCCTGGACCTGGTCCTGGCCGGGTGGCTGGCCAGCGCCAATTATCTGGGCTACTTGGCCGGCGCGCTGACGAGCGCCGCCCTGCCCTGGAAAGCCCCCGCGCAGCTCGTTGCGGCGCTGGCGCTGGTGGCCGCCACCACGCTGCTGATGGGCTGGACCACCGCGTGGCCGGTGTGGCTGGCGCTGCGTTGCCTGGCCGGCCTGGCCAGCGCCTGGGCCCTGGTCAGCACGGCGACGCTGTGCATGGCCCGGCTCGCGGCTCTGGGCCAGGGCCGGCTGAGCGGCCTGGTGTTCACCGGCGTCGGCGCCAGCATCGCGCTGGTGGGGCTGCTGTGCATGATGCTGGACATCGCCATGGCGGGTTCGTCGGCCACCTGGCTGATCATGGGCGTCCTTGCCCTGGCGGGCATGCTGGGCACGCGCCCGCTGTGGGGCGCTTCTTCCCAGCCGGCCGCGCAAGCCGCGGCCGCGCATGCGCCCGACGGCCAGGCGCCGGGCGCCGGGCGCCGGCACGCCACCATCATAGGCGCCTACGGGCTCTTCGGTTTCGGCTACATCCTGCCCGCCACCTTCCTGCCGGCGCAGGCCAAGCAGCTGATCGACGATCCGGCCGTATTCGGGCTGGCATGGCCGCTGTTCGGCCTGGCCGCCGCCGTCTCCACCCTGCTGACGGCGCGGCTGCTCGCCGTGCTGCCGCGCCGGCGGCTGTGGGCCTTGGCCCAGTTCATCATGGCCGTGGGCGTGCTGCTGCCCGTGCTCCGGCCGGGCATCGCTTCCATCGCCCTTGCCGCGCTGTGCGTGGGCGGTACTTTCATGGTGGTGACGCTGCTGGGCTTGCAGGAGGCCCATGCGGTGGGCGGCCGCCATGCGCAAAAGCTGATCGCCGCGCTGACGGCGGCTTTTGCGCTGGGGCAGCTGGCCGGCCCGGCGGTGTTCAGCCTGGGCAACGCCTGGCTGGGCCTGAGCCTGGAGAGCAGCCTGGCGCTGGCCGCGACGGCGCTGCTGGCGGGCAGCGCTTTGCTGTGGCGGCCGGCGGGGCGGTGATCAATCCGCGCGGTAGTTGGGCGCTTCCTTGGTGATTTGCACGTCGTGCACGTGCGATTCGCGCACGCCCGCCGCGGTGATTTCCACGAACTCCGCCTTGCTGCGCATTTCGTCTATGGACGCGCAGCCGCAGTAGCCCATGGAAGCGCGTATGCCGCCCACCAGCTGGTAGATGATGGCGATCACGCTGCCCTTGTAGGGCACGCGGCCCTCGATGCCTTCGGGCACGAGCTTGTCGACGTTGTTGGCCGGATCCTGGAAATAGCGGTCGGCCGAGCCGTCGGCCATCGCGCCCAGGCTGCCCATGCCGCGATAGGATTTGTACGAACGCCCCTGGAACAGGACGACTTCGCCGGGGGATTCTTCGGTGCCCGCGAACATGCCGCCCATCATGCAGGCGGACGCGCCCGCGGCCAGCGCCTTGGCGATATCGCCGGAATAGCGGATGCCGCCGTCGGCGATGAGCGGCACGCCGGTGCCTTCCAGCGCCTTGGCGACGTCGGCGATGGCGGTGATCTGCGGCACGCCGACCCCCGCGACGACGCGCGTGGTGCAGATGGACCCGGGCCCGATGCCCACCTTGACGCAGTCCGCGCCGGCGTCGGCCAGCGCGCGCGCGGCCGACGCCGTTGCGATGTTGCCGCCGATCACCTGGATCTTGGGGTAGTTCTTCTTGACCCAGCGCACCCGTTCGATGACGCCCTTGGAATGGCCGTGGGCCGTATCGACGACGATGGCGTCCACGCCGGCGTAGGCAAGTTTTTCGACGCGTTCTTCAGTGCCTTCGCCCACGCCGACGGCGGCGCCGACGCGCAGCTGGCCCTGGCTGTCTTTGGATGCGTTGGGATGCTCGGTGTTCTTGACGATGTCCTTGACCGTGGCCAGGCCGCGCAGCTGGAAGCTGTCGTTCACGATCAGCACGCGCTCGAGCCTGTGCTTGTGCATCAGCGCCTGGGCCTCGTCCAGCGTGGCGCCCTCTTTCATCGTGACCAGCCTTTCCTGGGGCGTCATGACGTCGCGCAGCGGGACGTCGAGGCGGTCTTCGAAGCGCAGGTCGCGGTTGGTGACGATGCCCACCACCTTGCCGGCCTCGACCACGGGCAGGCCCGAAATGCCGTGCTGGCGCTGCAGGTTGATGGCGTCGCGCACCTTCATCGTGGGCGTGACGGTGATCGGATCGATGACGATGCCGAACTCATGGCGCTTGACGCGCGCCACTTCGCGGGCTTGCTGGTCGGCGCTGAGATTCTTGTGGATGATGCCGATGCCGCCTTCCTGCGCCATGGCGATGGCCAGGCGCGATTCGGTCACGGTGTCCATGGCCGCCGAGACCAGGGGGATGTTCAGCGTGATGTCGCGCGTGAAGCGGGTGGCAAGGGAAGTATCGCGAGGCAGGACTTCAGAGTATGCGGGAACCAACAACACATCGTCGAAGGTGAGCGCTTTTTTGATGAGACGCATGAACTAAGCTCCGTGCAAAGCGGAATTATAAGCTCAAGACAGGGTTTTTACCTAGCCCTTGCGTCTCCTTCGCGCCGCGATCAGCCCAGCCACACCCTGGCGTTGCGGAACATGCGCATCCAGGGGCTGAAGCCGCCATGCGCGGCCGACCCGCCGCCGCTGTCCTGCACGCCCCATTTTTCAGGCGCCCACGACATCATCACATTGCGCGTCACGCGCTCGGGATGCGGCATCAGCACGGTGAAGCGGCCGTCGGGCGTGGTGACGCCCGCCAGGCCTTGCGGGCTGCCGTTGGGGTTGTACGGATAGCGCTCGGTGCGCGCACCGTGGTTGTCGACGAAATACAAGGCGCCGTCCACCTTGGAGGGATCCCCCTGCGCGGCGAAATTGGCATAACCCTCGCCATGCGCCACCGCGATGGGGATGCGCGCGCCGGCCATGCCTTGCAGGAAGATGGACGGCGAATCGGGCACTTCGACCAGGGACAGCCTGGCCTCGTATTTTTCGGACAGGTTGCGGGTGAAGCGCGGCCAGTGATCCGCTCCCGGAATCATGCGCGCCAATGCCGCCATCATCTGGCAGCCGTTGCAGATGCCCAGCGCGAAGGTGTCGGAACGCGCGAAATAGGCGGCGAACTGATCGGACAGCCTGTCGTTGAAGCGTATGGTGCGCGCCCAGCCTTCGCCCGCGCCCAGGACGTCGCCATAGCTGAATCCGCCCACGGCGACCAGGCCCTGCACGCCTTCCAGGCTAACGCGCCCGGACAGCAGGTCCGTCATGTGGACGTCCAGGGCCTCGAAGCCGGACTTGTCGAACGCCCAGGCCATTTCCACCTGGCTGTTGCAGCCCTGCTCGCGCAGGATAGCGACCTTGGGCCGCTTGCCGGCGGCGATGAAGGGGGCGGCGACGTCTTCTTGCGGATCGAATGCCACCAAGGGCGCAAGGCCGGGATCGGACGCGTCGTTCCAGACGTCGAATTCGGCCTGCGCGCTGTCGGGATTGTCGCGCAGCGCCATGATGCGGCGGCTGACCTCGGCCCACTGCCGGCCGAGTTCGGCGCGCGGCTTGTGGTAGATGCATTTTCCGTCGCGGTAGATCTGGATTTCGTCCAGCGTGTTCAAGCTGCCCATGACGTGGGAATGCGCCGACAGGCCGACCGCCCGCAAGGCCTGCATGACGCGGTCGCGCTGCGCCAGCGGCACCTGGATGACCGCGCCGGCCTCTTCGGCGAACAAGGCCTTGAGCGTGATTTCATCGCGCTGGACGGAGATCTGCTCGGGACGGATCTTGTAGTCGCCCCAGTCGGCCGCAACGGGATCTATGGTCAGCATGTCCAGGTTGATCGACACGCCCACATGCCCGGCGAACGCCATCTCGCAGACGGTGGCCAGCAGCCCGCCGTCGGAGCGATCGTGGTAGGCCAGGATCAGGCCTTCGCCGGCCAGCCGGCGGATGACCGAGAAGAAGGCCTTCAGGGCGTCGGCGTCGTCGATGTCGGGCACGGCCTGGCCGACCTGATTGAAGGCCTGAGCCAGGACCGACGCCCCCAGCCTGTGCCGGCCGAAACCGAGGTCGATGAGGATGAGCGCGGTGTCGCCGGCATCGGTGCGCAGCTGCGGGGTCAGGGTGGCCCGGACGTCGGTCACCGGCGCGAAGGCCGTCACGATGAGAGACACCGGCGCGATGACCTGGCGGGCCTCGCCGTCGTGGTCCCAGCTCGTGCGCATGGACAGGGAATCCTTGCCCACGGGGATGGAAAGCTGAAGCTGCCGGCACCACTCGCTGACCGCGGCCACCGTATCGTACAGGGCGGCGTCCTGCCCCTCCACGCCGCAGGCGGCCATCCAGTTGGCGGAGAGCTTGATGTCTTTCAGCGAACGCACATCGCCGGCGACCAGGTTGGTCAGGGCTTCCGCGACCGCCATGCGCCCTGAAGCCGGCGCGTCGATGACGGCGATGGGCGTGCGTTCGCCCATGGACATCGCTTCGCCGCGCACGCTTTCGAAATCGGCCAGGGTCACCGCGCAATCGGCCACCGGCACTTGCCAGGGCCCGACCATTTGATCGCGGCTGCACAGCCCGCCCACCGTGCGGTCGCCGATGGTGATCAGGAAATTCTTGCTGGCGACCGTGGGATGGCGCAGGACGCGCTCGATGGCCTCGCACAGGTCGATGCCGACCAGATCCAGTTCGGCGTGCGTGTTCTGAAGCCGCTGTACGTCGCGCGTCATGCGGGGCGGCTTGCCCAGGATCACGTCGATGGGCACATCGACCGGACGAGGCTCGCCCTCGGGCTGCGGGTGCAGGGTTTCGGAAATGCCGGGCAGGCCTTCGCCGAAGGTGACGCGCAGCCGGCGGTCCTCGGTGGCGACGCCCACGACGGCGTACGGGCAGCGCTCGCGGCGCGCGATGGCGTCGAAGCGGCCCAGGTCTTCGGGCAGTATCGCCAGGACGTAGCGCTCCTGCGACTCATTGCTCCAGATCTCGGCGGCGGACAAGCCGGATTCTTCCAGGTGCACTTGCTGCAGCTCGAACAGCGCGCCCCGCCCCGCATCGTTGACCAGTTCGGGGAAGGCATTGGACAGGCCGCCCGCGCCCACGTCGTGAATCGCAATGATGGGGTTGCCGCTGCCCTGCTGCCAGCAGCGGTCGATGACTTCCTGCGCGCGGCGCTCGAGCTCCGGGTTGCCGCGCTGGACGGAATCGAAGTCGAGCTCGGCGGTGTTGGCGCCGACGCCCATGCTCGATGCCGCCCCGCCGCCCATGCCGATGCGCATGCCCGGGCCGCCCAGCTGGATCAGCAAGGCGCCGGGGGGAATGGGGTCCTTGTGCGTCAGCAGTTCGTCGATGTAGCCCAGGCCGCCCGCGATCATGATGGGCTTGTGGTAGCCCCAGCGCACGCCGCCCGAGCTTTGTTCGTACGTGCGGAAATAACCCAGCAGGTTGGGCCGCCCGAACTCGTTGTTGAAGGCGGCGCCGCCGATGGGGCCTTCGATCATGATGTCCAGCGGGCTGGCGATGCGGTCCGGCGCGCCGTGCGCGTCGGCTTCCCAGGGCTCCGGGGCGTCGGCGAAGCGCAGGTTGGATACGGTGAAGCCGGTCAGGCCGGCCTTGGGCTTGGACCCCCTGCCGGTGGCGCCTTCGTCGCGGATCTCACCGCCGGCGCCCGTCGCCGCTCCTGGAAAGGGTGCGATGGCGGTGGGATGGTTGTGGGTTTCCACCTTCATCAGCGTGTGGACGGTGGCCGGGTAATGGCCGTAGCGCCCCTGCGCCGCGGGATCGCCCGCATGGAACAGCGTCGCCGGCCCGCCCGCCATGATGGCGGCGTTGTCCGAGTAGGCCACGACCGTGCCTTCGGGCTGGGCGGCATGGGTGGCGCGGATCATGCCGAACAGGGTATGGGGCTGCGGCCGGCCGTCGATCACCCATTGGGCGTTGAAGATCTTGTGCCGGCAGTGTTCGCTGTTGGCCTGGGCGAACATCATCAATTCGACGTCGGTGGGATTGCGGCCCAGTTGCTTGAAGGCGGCTTCGAGGTATTCGATTTCGTCGTCGGACAAGGCCAGGCCCAGGCTGCGGTTGGCATCGGCCAAGGCCCGGGCGCCCTGCCCGATCACGTCGACCGTCTGTATGGGCTTGCCGGGCAGCGTGGCGAACAGCGCCTGGCCGTCGAAGCCGGCGTCGACCACGGATTCGGTCATGCGGTCGTGCAGGCAGGCGGCGATGGCGGCCAGCTGGCCGGCATCGACGGTTTTGCTGCCCAGCAGGCCGCGTGTCGGCGTGATGGCGTAGCGGATGCCGCGCTCGATGCGCCGCACGGCGGGCAGGCCGCAGTTGTGCGCGATGTCGGTCGCTTTGCTGGCCCAGGGCGACACGGTGCCGAAGCGGGGCACCACGCGCAGGACCAGCGGGTTTTTGGTTTCTTTGCCGTGTTCTTCCAGGGTGCCGTAATCCAGCAACTGGGCCAGGCGATCTTGTTCTTGGGCGCCGAGCGAACCTTCGATCCAGACGTAGTGCTCGAAGCGGCCGTGGATGTCGGCGACGGGCAGGCCGAGGTCGGCGAATCGCTTGAGGAGGCGTTCGCGGCGGAAGGAGGACAGGACCGGGGAACCTGGGAAATACTGGACGGAATTCACGACGATGGCGGGCGAAAAGGAGGGAAATGGGTATTTTAGCCTACGGGTCGGCCCGCGGGGGCCAGGCCCCGCGCAGCGCTTGGCCCTTCGGCCTTTACTCCGGGTAGATCACTTCCAGTATGTCCAGCTCATCGACGCCCGCCGGGGTGCGCAGGGTGACGGTGTCGCCCTCGCGGGCCTTGAGCAGGGCGCGGGCGACCGGGGAGATCCAGCTGATTCGGCCTTGCAGGGGTTCGGCTTCGTCGACGCCCACGATGGTGACCCGGAATTCTTCGCCGTGCTTGTCGGAATACACGACGGTGGCGCCAAAGAAGACCTGGTCCTTGTTGGGCTGCTGGGCCGGGTCGACGACTTCGGCGATTTCCAGGCGCTTGGTCAGGAAGCGCATGCGCCGGTCGATTTCGCGCAAACGCTTTTTGCCATAGAGATAGTCGCCGTTTTCGGAACGGTCGCCGTTCGAGGCGGCCCAGGACACCACCTGCACGACCGCGGGCCGTTCTTCGTTCATGAGGTGGGCGAGTTCGGCGCGCAGACGCTGGTAGCCTTCGACCGTCATGTAGTTCTTGGTGCCTGACGGCAGCCTTACCGCTTCCGGGCCGAGGTCCTCGTCGTCGTCCTGGTCCGATTCTTTGACGAAAGCCTTGTTCATTGCGTCAGACCCAGTCCCGCCAGACCGGCGTGAGGCCGGGCGGCAAGGGCGGCATGATTCCCAGGTCGAGCTTGCCTTCCTGGGGGCTGTGGAAGTCGGAGCCGCAAGAGGCCAGGAAGCCGTAACGGCGGGCGACTTGCGCGTACTCGGTATATTGGGCCGGGCTATGGCTGCCGGTCACCACTTCGATGCCCACGCCGCCCAGGTCTTTGAACTGGTCGAACAAGGCTCCGAACTGGGTGGGCGTGTAGTCGTATCGCCCGGGATGGGCGATGACGGCGACCCCGCCGGCGCCGAGGATCCATTGCATGGCTTGTTCGAGCGTGGACCATTGCATGGGGACGTTGCCGGGGCAGCCGTCGCCCAGGTACTTGTCGAATACTTCCTGCATGTTCTTGCAATACCCCTGGGCGACCATGAAGCGCGCAAAATGGGTGCGGCTGATCAGGGCGGGGTTGGCGGCGTAGGACAGGGCGCCCTCGTAGCCGCCCGGCATGCCCAGGGCTTCCAGGCGCCCGGCCATTTCGCGCGCACGGGTGGCGCGGCCGCTGCGGATGTCGGCCAGCCCTTGCACCATGGCCTGGTTGCGCTCGTCGAGATTGAGGCCCAGTATGTGCACCGTGTGGCCGGCCCAGGTCACCGAGATTTCCACGCCCGTGATGAAGCGCATGCCCAGGGCCTCGGCGGCGGCGCGCGCCTCGGCCAGGCCGCTGAGCTCGTCGTGGTCGGTGAGCGCCCACATCTCCACCCCATGGGCGTGCGCGCGCGCGGCGACCTGCGCGGGCGCGAGGACGCCGTCGGAAACAATGGAATGGCAATGCAGATCGACTTTCACTGGACCTCCGGTAAACAAGTCCAGTTTACGCTAATCCTGTTCGAGTAAAAACCGCCGAACCGGCGCGATCTCGTCTTCGCTGCGGAAGGTCGGCGCATGGCCGACCTGCGGCACCGTGTGCTGCCTGGCCCCGGGATGGCGCTGCAGCATTTCCTGCAGGGTTTCGGGCGTGAGCAGGTCGGACTGTTCGCCGCGAACGATCAGCACCGGCCCCGGCAGGCTTTCGTAGGCGGACCACAGCAGGGCTTCGGAAGCCTTGAGCTCGGCTTCGGACTGCCTGGCGAACGGCTCGGCGATGCGCAGGTCGTAGTGCTTGACCCAGCGGCCGTCCTGTTCGAGCATGACGCTGCGCGTCATGTCTTCCCATGCGGCCTGGTCGTGCCGGCCAAAACCGTACGAGACGCTGCGCACGTAGTCGACGGCCTCTTGAAAAGAGGCATATTCCCCGGGCCGGCCCACGTATTCGCCGATGCGGGTCAGCCCCTGGTAGTTCAGGGCCGGGCCGATGTCGTTCAGCACGACCTTGCCCAGCTTCAGGCTGAGCTCGGCCGGCAGGCCGGCGCCGCCGCGGTCCGGGCGGAAGGCGGCCGAGTAGGCCAAGGTGCCCGCCAGGCCCATGCCGATCAAGCCGCCCATGGACGTCCCCACCCAGTCCAGGCGCTGCGGGCGCAGGCGGGCGATCAGTGTCAGCATGTCGGACACGTATTGCGGAATGACGTAGTGCGCGCTGTCGATCAGCCAGTCGGACAAGCCCCGCCCCACGACGTCCGGGCAGACCACCCTGTAGTGCGGCGCCAGCGCGCGGGCCAGCTGGTCGAAATCCCGGCCGGTGCGCGTCAGGCCGTGCACGCACAGCAAGACCTTGCCGTTGTGGGGATCGCCCCATTCCCGGTAGGCCATCCGGTGCACCCCCGCCGGGCTGGCGCAGGTCACGTAGTCCAGCCTGGGTTCCAGGCCGGACGCTGCATTGCTGTCTGTCATCAGGCACTCGCTCGCGATTTGTAACGGATAAGTTTCAAGGGATTGTACCGCCGCGGCGCCCGGGTGCGTTCAGGCATGCAGGGCCTGCCCCAGCGCGCGCAGCGCCGCCTCCTGGACGGCTTCGCCGAGCGTCGGGTGCGCGTGGATGGTGCCGGCGACGTCTTGCAGGCATGCGCCCATTTCCAACGACTGCGAGAACGCGGCGCTGAGTTCCGAGACGCCTCGTCCGACGGCTTGCCAGCCCAGGATGAGGTGGTTGTCCTTGCGGGCGACCACGCGCACGAAACCATCGGTGGATTCCAGCGTCATGGCGCGGCCGTTAGCCGTGAAGGGGAAAGTGGCCTGCAGGATGTCATCGCCCCGGCGCGCGGCCGCCTCCGGCGTCAGGCCCGCCACGACGATTTCGGGATCGGTGAAGCACACGGCGGGGATCGCCATGGGCACGAAGCGGCGCGGCGCGCCCGAAATCAGCTCGGCCACCATGTGGCCCTGGGCCATGGCCCGATGCGCCAGCATGGGCTCGCCGGTCAGGTCGCCGATGGCCCAGATGTTGCGCATCGAGGTGCGGCAGCGGTCGTCCACGCGCACGGCCCGGCCGTCCATGTCGAGCAGCAGCGATTCCAGGCCGTAGCCTTCCGTGCGCGGGCGCCGGCCCACCGCCACCAATACCTGTTCGGCCGGGAGCTCGACTTCCTTGCCGCCGGGCTCCTCCAGCAGCAGCGCCCCGCCCCCGTCCTTCATGCCCCGGACCCGGTGCTTGACGTGGACGGCGATGCCCAGGCCGTCCAGCCGCGCCCGGACGGGCTTGGACAAGGCGGCGTCGTAGGCGGGCAGAATGCGGTCTTGCGCTTCGACGATGCTGACCTTGACGCCCAGCTTGCCGTAGGCCATGCCGAGCTCCAGGCCGATATAGCCCGCGCCCACCACCGCCAGGCTGGCCGGCAGCCTGGCCGGCGCCAGCGCCTGGGTGGAGGAAATGACCGCGCCCCCGAAGGGCAGGCCGGGCAATTCGATTTCCTGCGAACCCGTCGCCAGCAGCAGGTGCTCGCAGCCCAGGCGCAAGGGCTTGCCGCCCTTGCCGGCGGCATCGACCTCGACCGTCTTGCCGTCGACGATGCGCGCCCAGCCCTGCAGCACTTGCACGCCGTTCTTCTTGAGCAAGGCCTCGACGCCGCCGGTCAGCCGCTTGACGATGCCGTCCTTCCAGGCCACCGTGCGGGCGATGTCCAGCGAGGGCGCGGCGACGCTCAGCCCAAGGCTGGAATCGCCCGCGTAGGACCGCAGCTTGTCGTATTCTTCCGCCGCGTGGATGAGCGCCTTCGACGGAATGCAGCCGACGTTCAGGCAGGTTCCGCCCAATTGGGCGCCTTCGACCAGGATGGTCGGTATGCCCAGCTGCCCTGCGCGAATGGCGGCCACATACCCGCCGGGGCCGCCGCCTATGATCAATAAAGTGGTCGATTGCATTTTGCCTACTCCACGAACAGCAGCGCCGGACATTCCATGTAGGCGCGCAGTTTCTGGATGAATTCCGCGGCGTGCATGCCGTCCACCACCCTATGGTCGAACGAGGAAGACAGATTCATGGTCTTGCGTACGGCGATGGCCCCCTGGATCACCACGGGTTTCTCGATGATGCGATTGACGCCCACGATCGCGACCTCGGGGTGGTTGATGACCGGCGTGGAAACGACGCCGCCCAGAGGACCCAGGCTGGTGAGCGTGATCGTGGACCCCGTCAGTTCCTCGCGCGTGGCCGAGCCGTCGCGCGCGGCCTGGGCCAGGCGCGCCACTTCGCGGCCCAGCGCCCAGAGGTCCAGCGCTTCGGCATGATGCAGCACGGGCACCATCAGGCCGCCGTCCGTTTGCGCGGCGATGCCCAGGTGGACGGGGCCGTAGTGCGTCACGATGCCCGCCTCGTCGTCGTAGCGCGCATTGATCTGCGGAAACTCGCGCAAGGCCAGCACCATGGCGCGCGCCAGGAAAGGCAGCAGCGTCAGCTTGCCGCGGGTTTCGCCCCATTGCGCGTTCAGGCGCGCGCGCAGGGACTCCAGTTCGGTCACGTCCAGTTCTTCGACATAGGTGAAGTGCGGAATGCGCCGCTTGGATTCCTGCATTTTCTCGGCGATGCGGCGGCGCAAGCCGATGATCCGGACTTCCTTCTGGTCGTCGCGCCGCTCGTAGGCGAACAGGCGCGCGGCGGCGCCCGCCGCCGTAGCGGTTTCGCGCGACAGGCAGGCGTCCAGGTCGGCGTGCGTGATGCGGCCCGCGGGCCCCGACCCGCGCACCGCCTGCAGATCGATGCCCAGTTCCCAGGCGCGCCGGCGCACCGCCGGCGATGCCAGCGGACGGCCGCCTTCGGGGCGCGCCGCCACGGCGCCGCCGGCGGGAACGGCCGGCGGCACGATGGACAGACGGGCCGGCGCGGGCGAGGCGCCCGCCTGCTCCGGCGGACCCGCGCGGCTTGCGCCGCCTTGCCGCGCCGTGTCCGGGCGAGCCGTATCTTGCTGCGCCGATTCCTGCGGCGTTCCGCCTTCCCGCCCGGCCGCGCCCGGATCTGCGGCGGGTCGCGCTGCGCCCGCACCGCCGGCTTTTTTCGCGTTGGGCGGCGGTTCGGCGGCCTCCCCTCCTTCCACTTCCAGCCGGATCAGCTCCGAGCCCACCGCCATGACTTCCCCGACTTTCCCGCCCAGCGCCAGCACCTTGCCGTTCACCGGGGACGGCACTTGCACGGTGGCCTTGTCGGTCATCACGTCGGCCAGGACCTGGTCTTCGGTGACGGTGTCGCCGGCCTGTACATGCCATTCGACCAGCTCGACTTCGGCGATGCCTTCGCCGATGTCGGGCATTTTGATGATGTGCAGACCCATGCTCAGCCCTCCTTGCGCAAAGGCAGGTCCACGCCCTGGAAGACAGGCGAGGAGGTCTCGTCCATGACTTTCCGGAACGCCCGCGCAACCCGGGCGGGGCTGGGGAAATAAGCCCATTCGTGCGCATGGGGATAAGGCGTGTCCCACCCCGCGATGCGTTCGATGGGCGCTTCCAGATGGTAGAAGCAATGCTCCTGGACGAGGGCCGTGAGTTCGCCGCCGAAGCCGCCGGTCAGGGTCGCTTCGTGCAGGATGACGCAGCGCCCGGTCTTCTTCACCGAGGCCAGGATGGTGTCGATGTCCAGCGGCCACAGGCTGCGCAGGTCGATGATCTCGGCATCCACGCCCGATTCCCTGGCCGCGACCTCGGACACATACACCATGGTGCCGTAGGTGAGCACGGTCAGGTCGGAGCCGGGCCGGAAGACCGAGGCCGATTCGAGCGGAACGGTGTAATAGCCCGTCGGCACCTTGCCCAGCGGATGCTTGGACCATGGCACCACGGGCTGGTCGTGATGGCCGTCGAAGGGGCCGTTGTACAGGCGCTTGGGTTCCAGGAAGATCACCGGGTCGTCGTTTTCGATGGAAGCGATGAGCAGCCCTTTGGCGTCGTACGGGTTGGACGGCATCACCGTGCGCAGGCCGCTGACGTGGATGAACAACGCTTCCGGGCTTTGGCTGTGGGTCTGGCCGCCGTAGATGCCGCCGCCGCAAGGCATGCGTATGGTGAGCGGCGCGATGAATTCGCCCGCCGTGCGATAGCGCAGCCGGGCCGCCTCGGACACGATCTGGTCGGTGGCGGGGTAGAAATAATCGGCGAACTGGATTTCGACCACGGGCCGCAGGCCGTAGGCGCACATGCCCACCGCCGCGCCCACGATGCCGCCTTCGGATATCGGCGTGTCGAATACGCGATGCCTGCCATGCTTGGCCTGCAGGCCTTCGGTGCAGCGGAACACGCCGCCGAAATAGCCGACGTCCTGGCCGAATATCACCAGGTCGTCGTCGCGCCCGAGCATGATGTCCATGGCCGAACGCAAGGCCTGGATCATGGTCATGGGCGCCATGGCGCCCTGTTCTTTTCGAGTGGCCATGTTCACACCCCCAGTTGCTGGCGCTGGCGCCGCAGGTGCCAGGGCATGTCTTTGTAGACGTCCTCGAACATCGTCGAAACGCTGCTGGTCTGGCCGGTGGCCAGGGTGCCGTAGCTCTCGGCCTCTTTCTGGGCCGCGATCACCTCGGCTTCGAGCTTCTTCTGCGTAGCCTGGTGTTCTTCGTCGGACCACGCGCCGATGTTGATGAGATGCCGCTTGAGCCTTTCGATGGGGTCGCCCAGCGGGAACCGCGCCCAGTCGTCCGAAGGACGATACTTGGATGGGTCGTCGGACGTGGAATGCGGGCCGGCGCGGTAGGAGACCCATTCGATCAGCGTGGGGCCCAGGTTGCTGCGGGCGCGTTCGGCCGCCCATTTGGACACCGCGTGCACCGCCAGGAAATCGTTGCCGTCCACGCGCAGGGACGCGATGCCGCTGCCGACGCCGCGCGCGGCGAACGTGGTGCTTTCCCCGCCCGCGATGCCCTGGAAGCTGGAAATCGCCCACTGGTTGTTGATGACGTTGAGAATGACGGGCGCCTGGTAGACGTGGGCGAAGGTGAGCGCCGTCTGGAAATCGGCGGCGGCGGTGGCGCCGTCGCCGATCCAGGCCGACGCGATCTTGGTGTCGCCCTTGATGGCCGAGGCCATGGCCCAGCCCACGGCCTGCACGAACTGCGTGGCCAGGTTGCCCGAGATGGAGAAGAATCCGTATTCGCGCATGGAATACATCACCGGCAGCTGGCGGCCCTTCAGGCGGTCGCGGTCGTTGGAGAACAGCTGGCACATCATGTCGACCAGGGGGACGTCCTGGGCGATCAGCAGGTTCTGCTGCCGGTAGGAGGGAAAGCACATGTCGCCTTTTTCGAGCGCCAGGACCTGCCCCGTGCCGATGGCTTCCTCGCCCAGGCTGAGCATGTAGAAGGAGATCTTTTTCTGGCGCTGGGCGATCTGCATGCGCGCATCGTAGATGCGTGTCTTGATCATGGCGCGCAGGCCGCGGCGCAGCAGTTCCGGGTCGATGGCGGGATCGGCCCACGGCCCCACGGCGTTGCCGTCGTCGTCGAGCACCCGGATGAGCGAGAACGCCATGTCCTGGATGTCGTGGAAGGAGGTGTCCAGCGGCGGCTTGCGCAGTTCACCCGCCGGCGCAAGCCGCAGGTAGGAAAAGTCGGTTGCGTGGCCCGGGCGCCCGGAAGGCTCCGGCACGTGCAGCCGTAGTGCAGGTGTTTGTCTCATGGTTGGCTCTTGAAAATATCTTATGGAATTTTCGGTACCGGCTTGTCTGTATTCTTCAGCCTTGTGGGCGAAACTATCATCGCCGATTCCATGCGCCGACGCAAGCAAGTCCTTTGCCCGGGGCGGTCAATATGCCTGCCAGTAGCGGCGGGAAACCTGTCTGGCGGCCCGTACGTCCAGCCCGTCCGCGCGGGAAGCGACCGTGACCGCGCCATGCCTGTCGGTGCGCCAGAAGCGCGCCCCGCTGCGCTCCCAGCGTTCCTGGACGGCGGGATGCGGATGGCCGTAGCGGTTCCATGGCCCCGCCTGGGCGATGGCGTGCGCGGCGCCGACGTGGTCGACGAAGGACGCGGACGACGAGGTCCGGGACCCGTGGTGCGCCGCCAGCACCACATCGACCGGGCCGAGTTCCCGGGCCACCAGCTCGGCCTCCGGCCCCGCGCCGATGTCCGCCGGCAGCAGAGCCGAGTGATACCGCCCACGCACGCGCAGCACGCAAGACTGGTCATTGCGCTCTTTGCTGCCCGTTTCGGCGGACGCGTCCTCCCGGGACGCGAGCGGCCACAGGAACTCGAAGGAGACCCCGTCGATCCGCCAGGCGAGCCCGTAGCGGCATGGCGACACCGCCAGCGGCAGCGGCGGCAGGTCGCCGGGCCGGCCCAGCAGCCGCGATTCCCGGCGCAGATAGGCGTCGAGATCGAACGAACTGAAAGACTGCTGGACCGGCACGCCGTCCAGCACGCTGCGCACGCCGCCCGCATGGTCGATGTCGGCATGCGAGACGATGAACGCATCGAGACGGCCGATGCCATGGGCGCGCAGGAAGGGCCGGACGATGCGCTCGCCGGCATCCGACGCCGCGCTATTGCGCAAGCCCGCATCGAACAGCAGCGCGTGGCGGGCGGTCTGGATGACGATGGCGCCGCCCTGCCCCACATCCAGCGCATGCAGCGTCCAGCCGCCCTCCGGCGGCTTGGGTGGACGCCAGGCCAGCGCCGGAACGATCAGCAGCCAGGCCAGGCGCCGCCCCGGCAGGCCATGAGGCATGGCCGCCCAAGCGATGCCCGCCAGCGCCAGCAGCGTCAGCGCCCAAGGCGCCGCGGCCACCGTGAAGCTGGCCGCCTGCCATCCGGCCAGCCATACCGTGGGCGCCATCATTGCATCCAGAGCGGCGTGGCCGGCCCATGCCAGTGCCGGCGCGACCGGGGCCGGAGCCGGGACCAGCGCCGCCGCGGCCAGCAGCAGGGAGAGCGGCGTCACCACCAGGCTGATCACGGGAATGGCATAAGCGTTGGCCAGGGGCGAAGCGAGCGACACTTCGTGGAAGATCAGCGCCAGCGCCGGCATGAGCGCCATCGTGATGGCGAGCTGCAGATGCGCCGCGCGCATCAAGAAGCGCTTCACGCTTTCGAGCCGATCCGGCTGCCCTTCGCCCACCGGCTGGCCCCACCATCCGGGGCTCGCAAGCAACACGCCGACGGCTCCGAACGACAGCCAGAAGCCGCCGGCCAGCAAGGCCCACGGATCGAGCAGCACCACCACGAACGCCACCATGATCAGCAGGCGCGAAGCGCTGAGCGGCATGCGCAGGACGTAAGCCGCCGCCAGCACGGCCAGCATGAAGAAAGTGCGCCGCGCCGGAACGCCCCAGCCGGCCAGCAGGCAGTACAGCCATGCGACGCAGAGCGCCCCCAGCGCCGCGGCGACTTGCGCGGGCATGCGCTCGGCCAGATAGCGGCCGCGCCAGCGCATGCGCCGCCAGATCCAGAAAACCAGCACGCCGCCCATGGCCGCGATCATCGTGACGTGCGAGCCGCTGATGGAGACCAGGTGCGTGATGCCCGTGCGATTGAAGACCTGCCAGTCGCCGGGCTCCACGCTCGCCTGGTCGCCGATCGACAGCGCCAGCAGCACGGCGCCGTAGCGCTTGCCCTCCAGATGAGGCTGCATGGCGGCCCGCACATGATGGCGCGCCCGGTTGGCGATGATTTCCAGGCTGGCCCAGGCCTGCGTGTCGAGATAGCGCGGCTGCCCTCTGACGGAGCCGGTCGCGCGTATGCCTTGAGCGAACAGATGGGACTCGTAATCGAAGGCATGCGGGTTGCGGCGCCCGACCGGCGTCTTGAGCGTCAAGGCCATGCGCCAGACCTGGCCGGGTATCAGATCGGGGAAGTCCGCAGGCGCCCGATCGGCCCGGCCGTAGGGGCCGGCCCAACCCGGCGCCTGCCATGACACCAAGATGCGGCCGGGCACGCCTTCCGGCATGGAAGAAATCACGTCCGCCTCGAATTGGCGGCCGTCCGGCGACAGGCGCGGCAGGCTCGCGATGCGCAGCTCGACGCGCGCGACCTTGTTTTCGTTGCCGGCGGCGAGCGCGTCGTTCAGCCGGTGTTCGACGCGGGCCGCCGTGATCGCCAGGCCCAGCAGGCCGGCCCACAGCGGCAGCAATATGCGTGTCGGCCATGGGGCGGGAAGAAAAAGCCGGATGAGGATGGAAGCCAGCACGGCCCCCGGGAACAGGACGGCCCAGAATTCGAATGCCGGCATGGCCGGCAGCGCCTGGACGGCCCCGCCGGCGGCCACGAACGCGAGCAAGGAAATGCGACCCGTCATCCCGATACGCCTCAAATCTGGAAGCGTAGTCGGTGGACCGGCTTACCGGGGGCTTTGTGGGCTCAAATCGGCACTACGGGAAGTACGAACCCCCTGCTTCACGCCATCGCCTGCCCTCCGTTCACATCCAGCGAGACACCCGTGATGAAGGCCGCATCGTCGGACGCAAGGAAAGCGACGACGCCGGCGATGTCGTCCACCCCGGCATGCCGCCGCAACGGTATCTCAGAGACGATGCGCTCGCGTTCCGCGGCGCTGCGGCGCTCCGCCCACAAGCCGCTGGTGCGGGGCGTCAGGACGACCCCGGGATTGATGCAGTTGACGGTAATGCCGTCGGGGCCGTATTCCATCGCCAACTGGCGCGTGAAGGACGCGATGGCGCCCTTGGCGGCGGCGTAATTGGGGCCGGCTATCAGGCTTCCGTAACGTCCGGCCTTCGAGCCGTAGTTGATGACACGTCCGCCGCCGCCGCGCTGCATCAGGGGCAGCGCGGCGCGGCACGCCCACACCGCACCCATCAAGTTGAGATTCATCACGCGATGCCAATCTTCATCGCTTTCCTCCGCGAAACGGTAGGGCGTGTGCAAAGAGCCCCCTGCGTTATTGACCAGCACGTCCAGCCTGCCGGCGGCCTCGAACGCCGTCCGGATGGCCAGGGCGATTTCCGTCTCGCTGCCGGAATCGGCCTGCAAGGCGTCCACCCGCAGCTTCAGACGCTCCGCTTCTTGAAGGGTGCCGTCCAGGGCGGCCGCATCGCGATCGGATACCCATACATGCATCCCTTCCTGCGCCAGGCGCAAAGCCGTGGCCCGGCCTATTCCAGCGCCTGAGCCCGTCAAAAATGCGGTTTTTCCAGCCAAGCCTCGCATTTTCATTCCACCTTGATGTCCGCAAACCGGATGACTTCGGACCAACGCTGCGTTTCCGTGTTCAGCAGTTCACGGAAGTCCGCGATCGATCCGCCTTTCGGCTGCGCCCCGACATTGGCCAAACGTTCCTTGAAGGTGTCGGTTGCCAGGATCTTGTTCACTTCGGCATTGATTTTTTCCAATATGGCGGGCGGCGTGCCGGCGGGCGCCAGCAGCGAGAACCATCCCTGCGATTCGAAACCCGGCACGCCGGCCTCGTCCATGGTGGGCAGTTCCGGCGCAGCGTCGCTGCGCTGCTTGGTGGTAACGGCCAGAGCCTTGACACGCCCTGATTTGATGTGCGGCAGCGCGGCCGGCAGGTTGTCGAACATGATGTCGATCTGCCCGCCCATCAAGTCGGTCAGGGCGGGAGAACTGCCTCGATAGGGAATATGCATGATATCCGTACCCGTCATCGACTTGAAGAGTTCCGATGAAAGGTGGGGCGTGCCGCCTATGCTCGATGAGCCATAATTGACTTTTCCGGGCCGCGCCTTGGAGTAGGAGATCAAGTCCTTCACCGACGATATCGGCAATTTGGGATTGACGATCAAGACATTGGGCACGGTCGCCACGACGACGATCGGATCGAGCTCTTTTTGCGGGTTGAAAGGATTGGATTTGAAAAGCTGGGGATTGATGGTCAAGGTCTGAGGGGCGCCCACGACCAGCGTGTATCCATCGGGCGCCGCGCGCGCCGCGGCCTCCATGCCTATGTTGCCGCTGGCCCCGCTGCGGTTTTCCACGACGAAGGGCTGCCCCAGCGCGCGCGCCAGCCTGTCGGAAATCTCCCGGCCCACGATGTCGGTGGCCCCGCCGGGCGGAAACGGCACAATCACCTTGACGGGACGCTCGGGATACGCGGCGGCATCCTGGGCCTGGACGGCAACCGGCATGGCCAGCAAACCCAAGACGATAGGAAGTGATTTAAGGAATTTCATGGATGGATCTCCTCTTTCGTTTTAATAAGCAAACACATCAACCCTGCATGAGTTCCGCGGCAATGAACGCCCGCCGCCTCCCTAAAATGGCCAAGCGACACGCCATACGGCACTTGATGCACGTTCGACATGGCGTATTCGATGCTGCTAATCCATCAACGTGCCGCCGTTTACATCGAGCACATGGCCGGTGATGAAGCTCGCCGCCGGGCTGGCTAGAAAATGCACGGCGTCGGCGATCTCGGCGGCCGTTCCCAGCCGCCCCAGGGGAACGCGAGCGGCGATTTCCGGCCAGCGGTCGCGGGGTATCATTTCGCCCTCGATGGGGCCCGGCGCAACGGCATTGACGCGTATGTCGGGCGACAGCTCGGTCGCCAGCGACTTCATCAATGAAATCACCCCCGCTTTCGACGCGCAGTAATGGGCTTTGGTGCCGGCCTTGCCGGCGTTCAACGCCGCAAAGCCTGTTTTCCCGGCACGAGAAGTCAGCAGGACCATGCTGCCCTTGGTTTTCAGCAAGGGGGTGATGGCGGCCTGAGCCACCACAAAGCTTCCCGTCAGATTGATGTCTATGAGCCGCCTCCATTCTTCCAGGGGAATGGAGGCGATCGGCCTGGCGGGCGCCGTAACGGCCGCGGAATGTACCAGCAGTTGCAGGGGTCCGAGTTTTTCCGCCTCCGCAAACAGCTTGCGCACTTGCTGCGGATCGCACACGTCGGCATGGAAATAGCCGCAGCCGTCAGGCAAAGGCTGTTGCGGCTCCGACAGATCGGCGATCAAAACGCGGTAGTCGGCGGCCAGCCGGCGCGCAATGGCCCAACCGATATTGCGGGCGCCGCCGGTAACAATGGCTACGGGCTTCATGAATGGTCCTCAATAGTCCGATACGTCGACGTGGCTGGAATCGGGGTCGACCGCGACGTCGATGACGGTAGGGATGTTCGAGCCACGGGCTTCCTCGAGCGCCGCGGCCAACTGCTCCGGCGTGGTGGCATTCACGCCGCGGCAACCCATGCCTCGCGCGATCTGGGCGAAATCGGTGGGCGAAAAATCCACCGCTATGCGGCGGTCTTTCAAGTTGTCGCGCACCATGCCGAGCCCGCCGTTGTTCGCCACGACAACGGTAATCGGCAGTTGCTCCTGTACGCAGGTGGCCATGACGTTCATGGTCATGGCAAAACCGCCATCGCCCGTGAGGCAGACGACGTTCTTCTCCGGATGAACCAGCTTCACCGCCGCCGCCGCGGGCGCGCCCCAGCCCATGCCGCCGATGCCGCCCGGCACCACCAGTTGCCCCGGCGTGCGCACTTTGAGCGTGGTGGTCGCCCAGATCCGATTGGTGCCGGCATCCAGCGTCAGCATATCGTCGGGCGTCAGGAAGGCATCCAGCGCCTTGATGACATCCGCGTTATGAACCGTTCCGGGAGCGGCGCGAGTCGGCGCATCGAAGACGGGATGCGCTGAGTGAACCTCCGCAATCCAGGCCAGGCGGTCCAGCCGCCGCTCCGCTCCGAGATCATGCGCGAGCAGCGCTTCGATCGCGTCGCCGCCGTCGGCGCATATTGCCAGATCGACCGGGTAAACCCATCCGGCGTTGCGCGGATCGACATCGATCTGGACGATGCGCTGAACCCCCGGCTTGATGAAGCCGGGGTCGCGAAATTTAATGTAGTCGGCCCCAAGGCTGGCGCCGACGACGATCAGCGTATCGGCGCTCTCGACGGCGGCGTTGGCGGATTTCATGCCCCATGTTCCCAGCATGCCGACCGCAATCTCGGAGGTTTCGTCCACTACGCCCTTTGCGTTGTAGCTGGTGGCCACGGCCACGCCAAACTTTTCAGCCAGCAGGGCCACCAGTTTTCGGCCCCGGGGATTCTGCATGCCGTTGCCCACGATAAGTACGGGCCGCCGGGCGTCGGCCACCATTCCCGCCAGCGCCTGGATGGCTTGCGGATCGGGCACGGGCATGACGACATCCTGGTACCCCTGGGCGGGATAGAGCTGTACGCGAGATTGCTCCGGCATCTCCCGGCGAATGATGGGAGACTTCAACACAACGGCCGTCGGCCCCTGGCGCGGCAGGCTGGCTTGCTTGTAGGCTTGCTGAATGGCATAGACCGCTTCGTGCGGCTCGGTCGCATAGTAAGTGGATTTGGTCATGGTCTTCATGACGGCGCGGACATCCGCCGCGCCATAATCGCCCGTCATGGTTTGATACACGCCGTACATGCCGAAGCCGTCATAGCAGGACGTATCCGTAAGCACGAGCATGGGCGAGCCGGCGAAATAAGCTTCCAGTATCCCGAAGGCGCCGGTGGTGCTGGCGAAAGGCCCCTGGCCCATGTAGACACCCGGCTTGCCCGTCAAGCGGCCGACGACCTGCGCCATGATGGAGGCGACCTGTTCGCCCCGCGTCAAAATCACGCGCAGTTCCTTTCTCGACCGGTAGAACTCGTCCAGCATCCAGGTCACGCCCAGGCCGGGCAGGGTAAACGCATAGTCGACCTTCAGGTCGGTAAGCGTCTTGACGATCGCCTGCTTGGTCGTGACGGCGGCGGTGGGGGATGATCCATCCATTCTTTTTCCTTTAAAGAAGCTTTTTTTCATAATACAAACGTTTGCATTGGCGAGTCAATGACATTTTCATAGGGAGTATCGATAATGAGTGGTATATTTTTGACTATCGTTTGCAATAGAGGTCGAAAGTAGATGGCAGCCAGCTTGCAGGATGTGGCCCGGATGGTGGGGGTGTCCATCAGCACCGTATCGAGGGCGCTGCATCGCCCCGACATGGTCGACGCCGAAACCCGGAAGCGCATCGATGTCGCGGTGAGTGCCTTGGGCTATGTTCCGCAAGGGGTGGGCCGCGCGCTCGTGTCCCGGCGCACGCGCAGTGTCGGCGCCGTCGTTCCGCGCATCGGCGCATCCGCTTTCGCGCAAACCATAGAGGCCTTGCGTCAGGGCTTGGGCAAAGCCAACTACACCTTGCTGCTCGCGCAGCCCGCCATCAACGAGCAGGCGGATTTGCGCCCTTTGCGCACGCTCATAGAAAGAGGCGTGGACGGCGTGGTGCTTCTGGGGAACGACTGTCCATCCGCCTGGCTGGATCTCATTGCCAAGAACGGCCTGCCCGTTGCCACGATCTGGGCCGATGCGGGGAACGCCCTGCCCGGCGCCATCGGGTTCGACAACTATATCGCCGGCCAACAGGCCGCCGAGCACCTGCTGAGCCTGGCGCATCGCGAATTCGCTTTCATCAGCGGCCATCTTGCGTCCAACCAGCGGGCCCGGCAACGCTATCAAGGCCTGCTTGAAACCATCGCCGCCGGCGGTGGGCGGCTGTCGCGCGAGCTGATCGTTGAAGCGGATTACGGATTCGCCGACGGCTACGAGGCAGCCCGCCATTTATTGAGTAAAAAACTGCCCTTTTCCGCCTTGATATGCGGCAACGACTATCTGGCTCTGGGCGCCATGGCGGGACTGCGCGAACAAGGCCTGGACATCCCTCACGATATATCCGTCATCGGCTTCAACGACAGCGAGTTCTCGCCTTTTGTGAATCCGCCGCTTACCACCATCCGTTTTCCTTCCGTCGAAATCGGCACGATCGCGGCTGAAACCCTGCTGGCGGCGATAGACTCAAAGAAAGCGATGCCGCCGCCCCAGATGCTGCCTACGGCATTGGTACGGCGAAGCTCGACGGGGCCGCTGCAACACGGGCGGAAACACGGATAGCTGCAGCGCCGGCGGCCTTGCCCCCCCGCTTTCAGGCGCCGGGCCGCGAGAACAGATTGCGCTGGATCTGCTCCAGGTGCTCGACCAAAAGCCGGCGCGCCTGGACCGCGTCACGGTCTTTCAGGGCGTCGACGATCGCCCGGTGCTGGACCTGATATTGGCGGCGGGTTTCGGGCGTGAGCGAAATGCGTTTCAGCCTGCCCCATTCGCCTTGTTCCCTGACCTGGTTGGTGAGATCGAGGATGCGCACGAAGAAGCTGTTGTGCGTGGCATGGGCGAACGAGCGATGCAGGGCTTCGTCCCAATGTTCGAATTCCTCGATGCTGCCCGCCGCTTCGGATTGTTCGAGGCAGTGGAACATGTCCTGGAAATCCGCCGCGGTGGCGTTTTGCACGATCAGCCCCGGCATGAGCGGTTCGATCAGCAGGCGCGCGACCATGAGTTCGGCCGGGCTGGTGTGCGCGGGCTCCGGTTCGGGCCGCGGCCGGCGCAGCGCTTCGGCTTGCGCCGCGACGAAAGTGCCGCTGCCCACGGTCTGGGTGATCAGGCCTTGTTCGCGCAGATGCGCCAGCACCCGCCGCACCGAGCCGCGCGAAATGCCGAAGCGCTCGCTGAGTTCGCGCTCGGGCGGCAGCTTCACCCCCCGGCGCAAGCCGCCTTCGGACATTTCCTTCAGCAAATGATCGGAAAGCGCGCGGATGCCCTCCGCCCGCGCCCCGGGCACGGCAAAACGTTGCTGCACAAGCGACTCCAGCATGGAAAACCGGTATTTTACTAAATTGTACCAATTGGTCAATATAGTCGGAAAATGCCGATTTTATAGATCCAATTTGGTCTTGTTTTTGTGCTACATTAGCGCGGTTGGATCAATCTACAGGAAGCGATATGAAATTAGCGACTCTCAAGCACAATGGCAACCCCGCGGTATGCCTGGTCGATTCGGGCAAGCAGCGGTACTGGCCGCTTGCCGACCTCATCCCGGGCTTTGGCTCGAACATGCACCAGTTGGTACAGCAGTTCGACGCAATCCGGCACCAGATCCAGCCGCGCGGCGAAGGCCTGCCGCTGGATGCCTCCCTGCTTCTCGCGCCCATCCAGCGCCCGTTCCGCAATGTGTTCTGCGTCGGCCGCAACTACCACGCGCATGCCAGGGAATTGTCCAGCTCGGTCTTCAAGGACAACGACAAGAACGTGCAGTCCTGGCCCATCGTCTTCACCAAGGTACCCGAATCCGTGATCGGCCCGAACGACGCCGTGGCGCTGCCCAAGGGCATTTCCGAACAGATCGACTATGAAGCCGAGCTCGCGGTCATCATCGGCAAGGGCGGCAAGAACATCTCGCGCGCCGACGCCATGAACCATGTCTTCGGCTACACCATCGTCAACGACGTCACCGCCCGCGACGTCCAGATGCGCCACCAGCAATGGGACATGGGCAAGTCCTTCGACACCTTCTGCCCCATGGGCCCCTGGGTCGTCACGGCCGACGAGCTCGACGGCGGCAACACCCGCGTGCGCTGCTGGGTGAACGGCGAACTGCGTCAGGACGGAGCCACGCCCGACCTCATCTTCGACCTGCCCACGCTGATCGAAACCTGCTCGCGCGGCATCACGCTCCACCCCGGCGACATCATCGCCACGGGCACGCCCGCGGGCGTCGGCATGGGCATGAACCCGCCGCAATACCTCAAGACCGGCGACGTCGTCCGCATCGAAATCGACGGCATCGGCGTTCTGGAAAACACATTCAAGTAAGCACAGCATTCCGCATCCGGAGCAGACACATGAACAAGCTTTCCATCAAGAAGACAGCCGGCGCCGCGGCCTGGCTCAAGGCATTCTGCGCAACGGCGGCCCTGGCGCTGTCCGGCCACGCCCTGGCCCAGTACCCCGAACGCCCCATCACCATGATCGTGCCCTTCCCGCCCGGCGGCGTCGCCGACACCGTCGCCCGCCCGGTGGCGGACGCGCTGTCCAGGGAATTGGGCCAAAGCGTCGTCATCGAGAACAAGGCCGGCGCGGGCGGCGCCATCGGCATCGGCTATGCCGCCAACGCCAAGCCCGACGGCTACACCATCCTGCTGAGCCTGTCGTCCATTTCCATACTTCCCGAAGCCGACAAGATTCTTGAACGCAAGCCGGCATTCCGGCTCGACCAGTTCAAGCCGATCGGCCGCATCACCGCCGATCCCACCGTGCTGGTCGTGCGCGCCGACGCGCCCTGGAAGACCGTCAAGGACTTCGTCGAAGACGCGCGCAAGCATCCGCAAGACATCACCTATGGCAGCTCGGGCATCTACGGAACGATGCACGTGCCCATGGAAATGCTCGCGCAGGCGGCGGACGTGAAGCTGTCGCACATTCCCTACACGGGCGCCGGCCCGGCGGTGGCGGCCCTGCTGGGCGGCCACGTCCAGGCGCTGGCGACCGGCCCCGCCAGCGCGCTGCAACAGATCAAGGCGGGCAAACTGCGCGCCCTGGCGCACTGGGGCGACAAGCCGCTGGAATCCATGCCCGACGTCCCCAGCCTGAGCTCACTGGGCTATGACGCGAAATTCATCCAGTGGTCGGGCATCTTCGTGCCCGCCGCCACGCCGCCGGAAGCCGTCGAGCGGCTCAGCGGCGCGGTGCAGAAAATCGCCGCCAGCCCCGATTTCCAGAAGACCATGCTGGCGACGGGCAGCCCGCTGGAATTCCAGGACTCGGCCGGCTTCGACGCCTACTGGAAAACCGACTCCCAGTCGATCGCCAAGGCGGTCCAGAAAATGGGCAAGGTGGACTGATTCAGCCCGCCATGGCCGGCGCCGCATGGCCGGCCAGCCTGGGCAGCACGCGCCGGGCATTCGCCGCGGTGGCG
The DNA here is from genome assembly GCF_013416525.1 of Parapusillimonas granuli. Lineage (GTDB taxonomy): Bacteria > Pseudomonadota > Gammaproteobacteria > Burkholderiales > Burkholderiaceae_B > Parapusillimonas > Parapusillimonas granuli. Next base: position 303,902 of record NZ_JACCEM010000006.1, on the reverse strand, counting down.
AACACCACGTCTTCGCGGCTCACTTCCCTGATTTCCGCCAGCGCCTGGGCGATGCGCCCCACGTGAGCCGGCTCGTTGCGCGCCGGCGGCTTGCCCGGCCCGCCCAGCCAGGCGGGCGGAATGTCGGGCGCATCGGTTTCCAGCACCAGGTCCTGCAAAGGCAGTTGCCGCGCCAGCCGGCGGATCTGCAGCGCCCGCGCGAACGTCATGGCGCCGCCCATGCCCAGCGCGAACCCGTGCTCGATGAACAGCCGGGCCTGCTGCAGGCTGCCGTTGAAGGCGTGCGCAATGCCGCCGATCGGCGGCCGCCGCCGCAAATGCTTCAGCAGCAGATCCTGTGAACGCCGCACGTGCAACAGCACCGGCAGCCCATAGCGCCGCGCCAGGTCGAGCTGGGCGCCATAGAAGCGTTCCTGCTTCTCGCGCATGGCGTCTTCCTTGAGCGCCGGCAGGAAAAAATCCAGGCCGATTTCCCCGATGGCGACGAAGCGCGGATCTTCCAGCGACGCCTGGACGCAGGACTCCAGGCGCTCCAGGTCCTGCTCGCGCGCCTGCGGCACGCAGATGGGATGAATGCCCAGCGCGTAGGCGCCGCCCTTGAAAGAGCGGGCCAGCGAGCGCACGGCTTCGAAATTGCCGACCTCGACGGCGGGGATGACGATGGCGCCCACGCCGGCCGCGCCGGCGCGCTCTATGACTTCCTTGCGGTCGTGCGCGAACTCCGCCGCATCGAGATGGCAATGCGTATCGATCAGCATGGGACTCCTCTGCTATGCCTGCGGCAACGGCGGTGTCTCGGGATCGACCAGGCGTCCTTTTTCCATGGCCAGTTGCCGGTGCGCCAGCGCCGCGAGCGCCGGATCGTGGGTCACGATAGCAAACGCCGTACCGAACTCCCGGTTCACCCGCCGGAGCAGCTCGAACATGCTTTCCGCCGTGTACCGGTCCAGGTTGCCCGTGGGCTCGTCGGCCAGCACGCAGCTGGGCCGCGTCACCAGGGCGCGGGCCAGAGCCACCCGCTGCCGCTCGCCGCCGGACAGCTGCCCGGGATAGTGGTCGATGCGTTCGGCCAGGCCGACCTGCTCCAGCACCGCCTGGGCCTGTTCGCGCGCGGCTTTGCGGCTTTCGCGCCGCACGATCAGCGGCATGGCCACGTTGTCCAGCGCCGAAAATTCCGCCAGCAGGTGATGGAACTGATAGACGAAGCCCAGGCTGCGGTTGCGCAGCCGGCTGCGCTGCGTTTCGGACAAGCCGTCGACCGGCTCGCCATTGATCAGGACCGAGCCGGAATTGGGCCGGTCGAGCAGGCCCAGGGTGTGCAGCAAAGTGCTCTTGCCCGACCCGGAGGCGCCGACGATGGCCACCATTTCGCCCTGGTCGACATGCAGGCTGACGTCGCGCAGCACGGGGATTTCGCGGCCGCCTTCGTGATAGGTCTTGACGAGGTTGCGGGCGCTGAGCGCGTGGACCGGAACGGGATCAATCATGGCGCAGCACCTCGGCGGGCTGGAGGCTGGACGCGCGCCAGCTGGGATACAGAGTGGCCAGCAAGGCCAGCGCCAGGGATGTCGAGGCCACGACGGCGATGTCGGCGATCTGGGGATTGGACGGCAATTCGCTGATGAAATAGATTTGCTGCGGCAAGAACTGCACGCCCAGCATGCGTTCGATGAGCGGCACGATGACGTCGATGTTGTAGGCCACCAGCGCGCCGAAGCCGACGCCCAGCAAGGTGCCCACCACGCCGATCAGCGAGCCCTGCACCAGGAAGATGCGGGCGATCTCGCGCGGCGTCGCGCCTATCGTGCGCAAGATGGCGATGTCGGAGCGCTTGTCCTTGACCGCCATGACCAGGGACGACAGCAGGTTGAAGGCGGCGACCGCCACGATGAGCGCCAGGATCAGGAACATCATGCGCTTTTCGGTCTGCACGGCGGCAAACCAGGTGCGGTTGTTCTGCGTCCAGTCCTGGGCATGGACGTAGGGCGGCAGCAGCGCGGCCAGTTCCCGCGCCACGAAAGGCGCCTGCTGCATGTCGGCGATGCGCAGCCGCACGCCGCTGGAGCCGCTGTCGCGGAACACCCTGGCGGCATCCTCGACGTTGATGAAGGCAAGCGTTGCGTCGTATTCGTAATAGCCGGAGGAAAAGACGCCGCCCACCGTGAACTGCCGCATGCGCGGCGTGAAGCCGGCCGGCGATATCGAGCCTTGCGGCGCCAGCAGCAGGACGGTATCGCCCACCCCGACGCCCAGGCTGACGGCGAGCTGGTTGCCCAGCACCACCGAGAACGCCCCGGGCTGGAGCGCATCCAGGCGGCCCGAGACCATTTGGCCGGCAATGTCCGAGACCGCGCTTTCCGCCGCCGGATCGATGCCGCGCACCTGCACGCCGGCCAGGGTTTCGCCGCGCACGATCATGCCTTGCGCCGCCACGAAGGGCGCCGTCCCGGTGACCGCCGGGTGGCGCGAGGCCCGGTCGGCGATCTGCCGCCACTGCGACAAGGCGTCGCCCGCGTTGCGGGGCACGTAGAGCTCTATGTGCGGCAGCACCGACAGCATGCGGTCGCGCACCTGGGTCTGGAAGCCGTTCATGACCGACAGCACGACGATGAGCGCGGCCACGCCCAGGGCGATGCCGGCCATGGAGCTGGCCGCGATGAACGACACGAAGCGGTCGCCGCGCCCGCCGCGCCGCCTGGACCGCGCCAGGCCGGCGTACCGGGCCCCTATCCACCATTCATAAGACATTATTCAAGCCACCGTTTCCCATTGACACTACAATTCAGGAATGCGAATCGTACTACCAGGCGCTCTGCCGGATCCGCGCGAAGCGCGCGAGCTGGTCCCATATCTTCAAAAAACCGCCCCGACCCTGTTCGGCTGGCTGGAACATGCCCGGGCTCGCATCCTGGACGCCGACCCCGCCGGAACGGGCTGTACGCCGTTCGAGTTCTGGCAGTTGCGGGCCCGCGGCTTCGAGCCTGAAGATGGACAGAATTTTGCCACAGGCCTGGGCCCACTGCGGGCCCAGGCATTGCAAAATGCTTCCATCGCGCCCGCCGACGCCGTCTGGCTGGTCGAGCTGGTGCATGTATCCCCCGCGCGCGACGGCGCGGCGCTGCTGCCCGCACAGGAATTGTCCATCACTCCCGAACAGAGTGTAGCCCTGTTCGAATCGGTGCGCGCCGGCTTCGCCGAGGCCGGCTTCACGCTGCGCGAGGCCGGCGGCGACTTCTGGCGCGTCGAACCGCCCGCCGCCTTCGCGCCGCGCTGCGCGAGCCCGCTCCTGGTCAGCCTGACATCGGTGAACGACTGGTGGCCGCAGGACATGGAGGCGCGGCCATGGCGCAAGCTCGTCAACGAAACGCAAATGCTCTGGTTCGACCACCCGGTCAACCGGCAGCGCTACCAGCAGGGCTTGCTGCCGGTGAACAGCCTGTGGCTCTACGGAGGCGGGCGCGGCGAACAGCTGCGCAACGCGCCTGCCGGCGACGACGTCCAGGTGCACGGCTCGCTGCTCGCCTTCGCCGTCGCGCAAGACTGGGGAGGCTGGCTGGCGGCGCTGTCCGAGCTCGAAACGCGCGTCTTCCGCCCGCTGGCCGGGCGGCCCATGCCCGGCCTGGTATTGACCGGAAGAACCCGGCTGGCCGAACTGGAAGCCCCTGGATGGAACAAGTGGAAACAATGGCTGCCAGGCAGCCGAGAAGCATGGAGAAAATGGTGGTCACCCCCCGACTGAGTACCCGGCCCGTCAATCACGCGGCCGCCAAAGCCCTGGAAGCGGCGGGCATACATCCCCTGCTCTCGCGCCTCTGGGCGGCCCGCGGGGTCGAATGCGCGCAAGACCTGATGCTGAACTGGGCCGCGATGATACCGCCCGGGAGCCTCACCCAGTCCGAGCGCGCCGCCAAGGTGCTGGCCGACGCGATCCAGTCCGGCAGGAAGCTGCTCATCGTCGCCGACTACGACTGCGACGGCGCGACGGCCTGCGCCGTCGGGCTGCGCGCCTTGCGCAGCATGGGCGCGCGCGTGGACTTCCTGGTGCCGAACCGGTTCGAGACCGGATACGGGCTTTCCCCGGCCGTGGTCGAGCTGGCGGTCCGGCATCCGGCCGGCAAGCCCGACATGCTGATCACCGTGGACAACGGCATCGCCAGCGTCGACGGCGTGGAGGCCGCCCGGCTCGCGGGCATGGACGTCGTCATCACCGACCACCACCTGCCCGGCGACGAACTGCCCGATGCGCTGGCCATCGTCAATCCCAACCAGCCCGGCTGCGGCTTCCCTTCCAAGAACCTGGCGGGCGTGGGCGTGATCTTCTACCTGATGCTGGCGCTGCGCTCGGAATTGCGCCGGCGCGGCGTCTACCCCTCGGACGGCGGACCGCGGCTGGATCAGCTGGCCGACCTGGTCGCCCTGGGCACGGTGGCCGACGTGGTCAAGCTGGACGCCAACAACCGCCTGCTGGTCACCCAGGGCTTGCAGAAAATGCGCAGCGGCCGCATGCAGGCCGGCGTGCGCGCCCTGTTCGCCGTCGCGGGGCGCGAGCCCCGGCAAGCCAGCGGTTTCGATCTGGGCTTCGCCATCGGCCCGCGCATCAACGCCGCAGGCCGCCTGGCCGACATGAGCCTGGGCATCCATTGCCTGACGACGGACGACGAAGCCCTGGCGCTGCGCCTGGCGCGCGAACTCGACGCCATGAACCAGGAAAGGCGCGGCATCGAGGCGACCATGCGCGAAGAGGCCCTGGCCTCCCTGGAGGCCGCCGCGCCGACCATCGGCGCGAGCGTCTGCGTCTATCACCCGGAATGGCACCAGGGGGTGGTCGGCCTGGTCGCCTCCCGCCTGAAGGAAACGTACTGGCGCCCGACGCTGGCCTTTGCGCGTTCGGACACCGGCGAGCTGCGCGGTTCGGGCCGCTCCATACCCGACGTGCACCTGCGCGACGTGCTGGACCTGGTGTCCAAGCGGCACCCGGGCACGATCCTGAAGTTCGGCGGCCACGCCATGGCCGCGGGGCTGACGCTGCGCGAGGACGCCTACGCGCTGTTCACCCGCGGCTTCGATGAGGCGGTGCGCGAGCTGAGCGGCAAAAGCAGTTTCGATCCGGTCATCGAGACCGACGGATCGCTGGAAACCGGCTATGCCAATGCCGACGTGGCCGGGCTGCTGCAGCAGCAGGTCTGGGGCGCGGGCTTCCCGCCGCCGATTTTCCGCGATACTTTCTATGTCAGGCAGCAGCGGCTGCTGAAGGACAAGCATCTGAAGCTCAGCCTGGAGCGGGGTCACCAGCGTTTCGATGCGATCTGGTTCAATCGGGCGGAAATGCTGCCCGAAATGGTGGATGCGGCTTATCGGCTGGACCAGAATGTGTGGAACGGCACGGTATCGGCACAGCTGATCATCGAGTACGCTTGTGGCGTCTAGGGCCCGTCCACGCCAAAAGGCGGGCGGCGCCGGCCCTAGTCATCCGCAACGGCTCGCGCCGGCAGGGTCGCCAGCAGCAGGCCGGCCAGCGCCATTGCGAACGCCAGCAGCTGCATGGGGCTGAACGCCTCGCCCAGCGCCGCCACGCCCACCACGGCGGCGCCCACCGGCAGCATGACCGTGAACACTCCCGCCCGCGACGCCGGGACCGACTTCAACCCCGTCATCCACAGCCACACCGTCCACACGCTGGCCGCCAGCCCATAGAACAGCAGCGACAGCCACATCGCCCCGGAAACGGCAAAGAAATCGAAGCTCAGGGCCGCATAAAGGCCCAAAGGCGTCATCAGCGCGAACCCCCACAGATTGATGACCGCGCTGATGCGCTTGGGCCCCATCACCGCCGTCAACCGCTTCCCGATGACCGCGTACGACGCTTCGCAGAACACGGCGCCCAAGATCAGCAGATTGCCCAGCCAGGCCAGGCCGCCCGGATCCGCCGGCGACTGCCCCGCGCCGGCGGCCTTCGCCTGCGCGAGCGACAGGATCAGCATGCCCAGCCCGCCGCAGGCCACCGCCGCCCAGGTGCGCCGGCCGATGCGCTCCTTCAGGAAGACTCGGCTCAGCAAGGCCACCGCGGCCGGAATGAAAGACAGGATCACGCCCGCGGAAACGACCGACGTCAGGCTGACGCCGGCCAGCATGCACAAGGTGAAAAGGAAATTGCCTAGGAAGGACTCCAGGAAGATGAGCCAGCGCGTGCGCGTGGAAAGCGCGGGCTCGTGGGCGGGCTTTCGTATCCAGCGCAGCATGGCCACGGCGCCTATGCCGAAACGGAGCCAACCCAGCAGGAACACCGGAAACACGGCCGCCAAAGGCTTGCTGAGCGCCACGTACGCGCCCACCAGCGACATGCTGAGCGCGAGGCAGCCGTAGGCCAGCAGGCGGTTTCCGGCGGCGGACAGAAGCGACGGATGCTTGGACAAATGCTCTTCCCAAAAATACCGTCAGCATACAACCGATCCGCCCAGCCTCCATCGCTCAGGCTCCCGGCTGGGGCGATGACGCGCACATTTCCGGAGAGCCGATCATCTTGCGGCCGGCCTCTTCGATTTCCTCCGGCGTCAAATCCCTGACGTGGCTGGCGATCGACCAGCGGTGGCCGTATGGGTCTTCGTAGACGCCGTAGCGGTCGCCCCAGAACATGTCGCGCACCGGCAGCATGGCTTTCGCGCTCGCCTCGTCCAGTTTCTTCGCCTGGGCATCCACGTCGCGGACGTAAAGGTGGATGCCGACCGGCGTGCCCTTGAGCTGCCTGGGGCCGGGCGCCCCCCATTCCAGGTTTTCTTCCGCAAGAAACACGGCGGATTCGCCTATGCGCAGGCAGGCATGGACGATTTTGCCGTCCGGCCCATGCAGCCTGGATTCTTCCCGGGCGTCGAACGCCTTCTTGTAGAACTCGATGGCGCCGGCCGCGTCCTTGCACACCAGGTGCGGCGTCACGGCGCTCATGCTCGGCGGTATCGGGCTCACGGCTCCGCCGCCATCCGGCTGGAGATCGAACAGCGCCTTCCAGGACCGCATGTCGAAGGGCGCCGAGAAATGCTCGTGCTCGATCAGCCATTTATCGCCCTGGCGGCGATAGACCGAGGTCATGCGCATCCATGAGGCCTGTTCCTTGCCTTGCTCGTCGACCATCCCGCAGCGGATCAGCCCGTAGGCGCAAGCGAAATCGCCCGCGACGTGTATGACCGGGTCCCGCAATTGGAAGATCATGGGGCCCGGGCACATTTCCATGCAGGCCTTCCAGTGCGCCCCATAGGCCTGCGCGCCCTTGAACTGCAAGGCCTGCACGGCGTCGAACGCCAGCACCTCATCCGCATAGTGCGCCATGATGGCCTGGACATCGCCCCTGCCGAGCGCGCCGACCCATGTTTTCATCGTGCGCTCGACTTCGCCGCGCGCGGTATTGCTGTCAATCTCGTGCATCGTCTTCTCCTGTCGTGAAAATTTGAGGAGGGTTCCACACCCTGGTTCAAATTTACCATCATGAAGTCCTAAAAAACAACTAAACAGATTTTTTTTAGGAGTTTGGTGGTATACTGTTACGCATGGCAATAAAACGAAGCTACTCCGACGGCTGCGCGGCGGCGCATGCGCTCGATCTCGTGGGCGAGCGCTGGGCGCTGCTCATCGTGCGCGAACTGCTGCTGGGCCCCAAGCGCTTCACGGACCTTCGCGCCGGCCTGGCGGGCATCAGTCCCAATGTGCTCACCCAAAGGCTGGGCGAGCTGGAAGCCGCTTTCGTGCTCAGGCGCCGCAAGCTGCCTCCTCCCGCCAGCGCCTGGGCCTACGAGCTCACCGATTGGGGGCGCGAACTGGAGCCCGCGGTCATGGAACTGGTGCGCTGGGGGCTGCGGTCGCCGGCATTCATCCGCGGCGCGCCGCTGGGGGTGGACGCCCTGGTCCTGTCATTCAAAGCCCTGGCCTGTCCCCGGCGTCTGCATGGGCGCGAACTGCGCATCCAGCTGCAGCTCGAAGGCCAGGCATTCCTCGTCGAAGCCGGCGGCGGCGAACTGAAGGTCCGGCGCGGGGAAGACGAGCACGCCCGGGCCTGCGCCACAACCGATACACAGACCTTGCTGCGGCTCGCGTATGGCAAGGCGGACCTGCATGAAGCGCTGCGGTCCGGCAAGCTCACGCTGTCGGGGGACCCCGCGGCCCTGCAGGCCTTCTTCGACCTGTTCGCGCTGCCCGGTCCGGCGCCGCAAGCGGGCGCGTAAGGCCGGCCGCTGCCTAGCGCCGGGTGGAAAACCAGATGCCGCCGACGATCAGGGCGAAGGCCGCGGCATGGTACAGATGCGGCATTTCGCCCAGGAAGGCCGAGGACATCAGCGCCGCGAACAAAGGCGTCAGGTTGCTGAAGAAGCCGGCCGTGGCCGGCCCCGCCCGCTGCACCCCTATGCCCCAGCACATGAAGGCGATGATGGCCGGGCCCACCGCCACGTACAGCAGCGCCGCGCCCAGCGGCAGGCTCCATTCGATCGCGGCGCTCGACAGCGCCCATTCCCCGGCGGCGAACAGGCCCGACCACATCACGCCGAAAGACAGTTGCGCGACCAGGAAAGTGGCCCAGTTCCGCCGGATCTCGGGCGTGTCGGCCGACTGCACCAGCATCCAGCTATAGAAGGCCCAGATTATGGTCGCGACGATCATGAAGATGTCGCCGGCGACGAAACGCAGCTGCAGCAGCTGCTGCCATTCGCCGCGCCCCAGCACCACCAGCACGCCCGTCAGGGACAGCATGGCGCCCAGCAACTGCCGGCCGGCGATGCGGCTGCGAAAGAACAGCATGCCGATCAGCAGCATCCACACGGGCATGCTCGCCCCCACCAGGGTGACGTTGATGGGCGTGGAGCTGTGCAGGGCCAGATACTGCAGGCCGTTGTACAGGCCGATGCCCAGCAGGCCGAGCATGGCGTAGCGCCGCCGCAGCCGCCACAGGCCGCTGCCCTTCTTGAATACCGAATACCCGAGGGGGATCACGAAAACGGCGGCGATCAGCCAGCGCAGGAAATTGAGGGTGATGGGCGGGATCATTTCGATGACCAGCCGCCCCACCACCGCATTGCCCGCCCAGAGCAGCGGCGGAACCAGTAAAAGCAGGACGGTCGACGGGCTGAGCTTGTGATCCATTGATGCGTGAGTCTGTTGCGGTTTCGTTGAAATAGGTTGGTATCATAATTGTTTCCGCAGCATCATTTGCGCTTCACCCCACCATTCATGCCGTGAATCGCGCGGATGCGCCGCCCAACGGTTCAGGCAGGAGACCCTACATGGCAGTTTTCGAGATCAACCACATCGTCCAGTCCCTCAATGCCATCCGGCAGGACTGGCGCACCCTGCAAGGGCGTTCGCTGGAACCCGGCGGGCGCGAATTCCCCTCGCCGCAGGCGCTGTCCCGCATACTCGACGACCTGAAAGGCGTGTTGTTCCCCATGCGCCTGGGGCCGCTGGACCTGCGCCAGGAAAGCGAGGACTTCTACATCGGCCATACGCTCGATTCGGCCCTGCACGCCCTGCTGGGCCAGGTGATGCTGGAACTGAGCTACCAGGCCCGCCATGAGCCCGATGCGCAAATCGACGTCGAGGCGCGCGCCGTATCGGTGGTGCAGGCCTTCGCAAGCTCGCTGCCCGACATCCGCCGGCTGCTGGATTCCGACGTGCTCGCGGCCTACCAGGGCGACCCCGCCGCGCGCAGCGTGGACGAGGTGCTGCTTTGCTATCCGGGCGTGCTGGCCATGATCCACCACCGCATCGCGCATCAGTTCTACAAGCAGGGCCTGCCTTTGCTCGCCCGCATGTCGTCCGAGATCGCCCATTCCCTGACGGGCATCGACATCCACCCGGGCGCGCAAATCGGGGAAAGCTTTTTCATCGACCACGGCACGGGCGTGGTCATCGGCGAAACCACCATCATCGGCAAGGGCGTCCGCATCTATCAGGCCGTCACCCTGGGCGCCAAACGCTTTCCCACCGACGCGAACGGCAAGCTCGAGAAAGGCCTGCCCCGCCACCCCATCGTCGAAGACGACGTGGTCATCTACGCGGGCGCCACGATACTGGGCCGCGTCACCCTGGGCCGCGGCTGCACCATAGGCGGCAACGTCTGGCTGATCCACGACGTGCCGCCCGGCAGCCACGTCACCCAGGCCGACTCGCTGGGCACGCGCAGCTGCGACCCGGCGGTGGAAGAACCCCACCAGCGGCCCGGCGGCGGCTTGAAAAGCGCCTGAGCCGCGGCCGCCGGCCCCCGCATCAACCCTTCTCGATGCCGGCCTTGGTGATGATCTCGCCCCATTTCCTGGTTTCGTCCGCCTGGAACTTCGCGAGTTCGTCCGGCGTCGTCACGTATACGTCGACGCCGCTGCGCCCATAGAAGGCCGACTTGGCGCCTGGGCTCTGCGCCGCGCGGGTCAGCAGCTCGTGCAGCTTCGCGATGACCGGCTCCGGCGTCTTGGCGGGCGCATAGGCCGCGAACCAGTAGCCGATGTCATAGCCCGGCACGCCGGCCTCCTCGATGGTGGGCACATCGGGCGCCAGCGACGAGCGGGTCTTGGCCGAATAGCCCAGCGCGCGCAGCTTCCCGCTCTTGATGTGCGGCAGCCCCGTCGACGTATCGGTGATCATCATGTCGATCTGCCCGCCCAGCAGATCCGTGACCGCGAAAGTATTGCTTTTGTACGGCACGTGCAGGATTTTCACATCGGCCAGCTGCTGGAACAGTTCGCCCGCCACCCGGCTGGAAGAACTGCCGCTGCCGAAGGTCAGGGTGCCGGGCTCCTTCTTTGCCAGCGCGATGAAATCCTTCACGCTCTTTACCGGCGACTCGCTGTTCACCACCATGATCTGCCCACCTTTGCCCAGCGCCGTGATCGGCGTGAAGTCCTTCACGGGATCGTAGGGCAGCGACTTGAACAGATGCTCGGCCGCCGCGTGCGTGGTGTTGGTGGTGATGAAGACCGTATAGCCGTCGGGCGCGGCGCGCGCGGCCTCGTTGGCGCCGATGAAGCCGTTGCCGCCCGGCCGGTTGTCGACCACGACCTGGTGCTTGGATTCCTCGGTGATGGCCTGGCCCAGCGCGCGCGCCAGCTGGTCGGTGGCCGTGCCCGCCGCGAACGGCACCACCAGGCGGATCGGCTTGTCCGGGAACTCGGCCGCGGCCGGCGCCGCCGCCAGCGCCAGGCATAACGCGGCGAGATAGGGTAGTTTCATTGAACGCATGACATGTCTCCTTTTGGTAATGGTCATGGGCGCCGGTCTTCTTCAGCCGGCCGGGGTCTCGGGAATCTCCATGCTCAGGATGGCCGAGCTAAGCGATTTGCCGTGCGCGTCGAGCGCCAGCGATCGTGTCACGCCGCCCGCCAGGGCATCGCGCATCACGAAATTCAACGCCCCCAGGCCGGGCACGGCGTAGCGTTCCACCGTGCCGTGCACGAGGCCGGCGAAATGGGCCTTCACGCGCTCGGGCATCAGGTGCCGCTCGATCAGGGCATAGTCTTTCCGGTCGTAGACGATGACGGCAATGCTGGAAATATTGCCTTTGTCGCCGGCCCGCGCATGGGCGATGTCTCTCAATAGCATGTCAGCTCACCCTGAAATGCACGGAAGTCTTCACTTCATCGCGCGGCAGGAAAGTGGAAACCACCGCCACGATGTCCCTGGCCGATTTGGTCGCGCCGCCGCCGCCCGCCGGGCCGCAGGTGTACAGGCTTTCCACCTCGTTCGCGATGCGCATGGCCTCTTTCAGGCTGTCCGCCCGGCCCGCCACGCGGGCCCGGACCTCGTAGGGTTCCGGCGCGCCGGCGGACAAGCCGTCCCCATGCAGGGCGTTCACGCCGATCAGGTCGTAGCGCAGATCGCGGGCTTGCACGCCCGTCATCCTCAGGCGCTCGGCCACGATGTCCAGGGCCAGCCGGGCCCGCGCCAGCGCGCCGGGCCCGGCATAGGAGATCTGGCCTTCCCCGAGGTAGCTGTCCAGATAGCCCACCGACACCTTCAGCGACGCCGGCGCGGGCCGGCCGCCGGCGCCGTCGATGCGCACCCGGTCCGGGCCCAGCGCTTCGACGCGGACGCCCGAAAAATCCGCGACCACGTCGGGCGTGATGTAGGAACGGGGATCATGGATTTCGTAGAGTATCTGCTCTTTGCAGGTGGCCGGCGTCACCCGGCCGCCGCTGCCCGTCACTTTCGTGATGACGGCGGATCCGTCCTCGTGGACTTCCCCGATGGGAAAACCCAGCCGCGCCAGGCCGGGCACGTCTTTGTACCCCGGATCGGCGAAATAGCCGCCCGTGATCTGCCCGCCGCATTCCAGCAGGTGGCCGACCAGGGTTCCCCGGCCCAGGCGGTGCCAGTCGTCCATGGCCCAGCCGAATTCGTGGATGACGGGCGCCAGGACCAGCGCCGGATCGGCGGCGCGGCCGGTGATGACGACGTCGGCCCCCTGGGCCAGCGCATCGACCAGCGGCGCGGCGCCGATATAGGCGTTGGCGGACAGCAGGCGCTCGCCAAAGCGGCTGATGGGCCGGCCGGTGTCGTCCGTGTACGCGCCGGCCCGAATGCGGTCCAGGACATCGTCGCCGAGCACCGCGGCCACTTTCAGCCCCGTCAGGTTCAGCGACCGGGCGATGTCCCGCACTTTTTCGGCGGCGGCCAGAGGGTTGGCCGCGCCCATATTGGTCAGGATCCGGATCCCGCCGCGGCGGCATGCGGGCAGCACCGCGCGCATGCGGTCTTCGAGCAGGGGGTCGAAGCCCGCGGCGGGGTCGGCGGACTTGGCCCGCTGCGCCAGAGCGATCGTGCGCTCGGCCAGGCATTCGAAAATCATGTAGTCCAGGCCGCCGCGCTCCGCGAGCTCGACCGCGGGTTCGATGCGATCACCCGAATAGCCGGCGCCCGAGCCGATTCTTATGCACTTCATTCATGCCCCTGATGTTTTCGCGGCGATGGCCGGCGAGTTGAAGGGAATCCGCCATCGATTGTGGTCCTGGAAATAAATTAAGTAAAATGAAAATCTCCGATTGATTGATCGTTTTCAGGTATCAATCCATGCCCGCCAATATTTCGTCCCGGCTGCTGTATGCCTTCGTCGCGCTGGCGGAGCTGAAGCACTTCACCCGTGCGGCCGAACGTTGCAATACTTCGCAATCGGCGCTCAGCGTCATGATCCAGAAGCTGGAAGCCCAGGTGGGCACGCGGCTGTTCGAGCGCGACACCCGGAAAGTGGCGCTGACCCCGGAAGGCGAGCTGTTCGCCGAAGCGGCCCGCTCGCTCATCGCCGAAATCGAATCGGCCTTCGAGAACATGGCGGACTACGTCGCGCGCCGCCGCGGCCGGGTATCGATCGCCGCCCTGCCCTCGCTGGCCGCCACGGTGCTGCCCAGGGTCATCGCCGAGTACCGGCGGCGCTACCCGGGCGTGGCGGTGAGCCTGCACGATGCGCTGTCAGACCCTTGCCTGTCTTTGCTGCGCGCCGGCAGCGCGGACCTGGCCCTGACCGCGGCGGGCCCCAAGGCGGCCGAATTCGATGCGCGCACGCTGCTCAGCGACCCTTTCTACGTGGTGTGCCGGCGCGACCACCCTTTGGCGCGCAAGAAAACGGTGAGGCCCGCCGAACTCGCCGGCGAGGAGCTCGTGCACCTGGCCAAGTCGTCCAGCGTGCGCCAGCACGTGGACGTGCTGCTGGGCAACGCGGCGGCGCGGGATTCGGGCTTCGATGTGGAGCACCTGGCGACGGCCGCCGGCCTGGTGAAGGAGGGACTGGGGGTATGCCTGGTGCCGGAGCTCACCTTGTATCAGTTCCGGCAACTGGACCTCGTGGCCATTCCTTTGAAGTCCAGTCACAAGCGGCCGATTCTATTGGTGAAGAGGAAGGATCAGTCGCTGTCGCTGGCGGCTCAGGCGATGCTGGAGTTGATCGAGGAAGTCGCGAAGGGGGGCTGGCGGGGAGGCGAGAACGCAGCAGCCGCCACGCAAATCACGTCAAGGGCATAGACCTCTGCGCGTCACCCCAACGCGAAGTCCACCGCGCGCCCCACATGCAGCTGAGTCGTGTCATACAAAGGCACCGCGGTGTCCCCCTGCTTCACCAGCAGGCCGATTTCAGTGCAGCCCAGTATGACCGCCTGCGCGCCCCGGCGCGCCAGCTCGTCGATGATCTCGAGATAGCGCTGCCTGGACTCCGCCCGAATGCTCCCCTGGCACAACTCCTGGTAAATGATCTCGTGCACCGCCTTCCGGCCTTCGTCCCCGGGCACCATCACTTCCAGGCCGTGCCGATCACGCAGGCGGCCCTTGTAGAAATCCTGCTCCATCGTAAAAGCCGTTCCCAGCAGCCCCACTCTTTCGACCCCGTCCCGGACGAGCGCCGCGGCGGTCGGGTCGGCGATGTGCAGGAACGGAATCGAGACCGCGCGTTCGATCTCGTCCGCGACTTTGTGCATGGTGTTCGTGCACAGCAGCAGGCCATCCGCGCCCGCCGCCTCGACGCGCCTGGCGGCGTCCGCCAGCACCCGGCCGGCGGCCGGCCAGTCGCCCGCATGCTGCAGGCGCTCGATGGGCTGGAAATCCACGCTGTACAGCACGATGCGCGCGGAGTGCAGCCCGCCCAGCGCCTGCTTGATGCCCGTGTTGATACCGCGATAGTAGTCCACGGTACTTTCCCAGCTCATGCCGCCCAATAAGCCTATCGTCTTCATGTCGCCTTCCTTTCAGGACGTCAGGATGAACGGGACACTATACCCCGGGAGGCGTCCGGCCTGGGGCCCGCTCAATGGCAGTCTTCCACGACCTGGTCCAGATAGACTTCGAACGCGATGTCCTGCACGCGCCGCCGGTTCAGCTCGGCCAGCCGCCGACTTGCCTTCCATTCGCTCGCCAGCTTTCTTGCCGCGACGATGGCCGCGGCGTTCTCGCCGGGCAGGACGAAGGTCAGCGGACGAGCGGGGCCGGGCGGCAGGCTGGCGGAGAACTTCTTCCATTCGGGCAGCTTCAGCAATTCTTTCAGCATGACGTCGTCATGGACCGCCGCATCGCATTCGCCGATGCGCAGGGCCAACAGGGAATCCGCCGGCGCGCGCTGAGGCTTTTCCAGGGCGCCGAAGCGGGCCGCCATGCTTCCCACGTACAAGCCGCCCTCGGACAGGCACACCGTCCGGCCTTTCAGCTGTTCCCAGGTCTTGATGTCGGTATCGCTGCGCATGATGGCCATGGGCCGCGCCACGTATCCCGACGGCACGGCGACGACGCCGTCGGGCAGCTGCGCCTCGTCGAGCGCGGCCAGCACGGCGTCCCGGCCGTCGAGCCTGGGGACGGCGTCCCGGGATTCGTCCAGCGCCACGGCGCGCAGGGGCTTG
Source organism: Parapusillimonas granuli (assembly GCF_013416525.1). Classification (GTDB taxonomy): domain Bacteria; phylum Pseudomonadota; class Gammaproteobacteria; order Burkholderiales; family Burkholderiaceae_B; genus Parapusillimonas; species Parapusillimonas granuli. The sequence continues at coordinate 288,558 of NZ_JACCEM010000006.1, read as the reverse complement.
TGCAGGCGCTCCGCCAGCGCCGCGGCCAGGTCGGCGTCGAGCGCTTCGGGAGTGCGGACTTTCGAGCCGCCGACGAAGGGCGGGGCCACGTAATGCAGGCCCACCGTCACCCGGTCGGAGACGGGCTGCGCGCCGCCGGCCGCTCCGGCGCTTGCGGCGGCAAAGGCCAGCACGGCTGCCGCCGCCGGCACCCGCCAGCGCGCCGACCGCGGCGGGGACCGGAATGAGGTAGCGGCTTTGTTCATGATGGACGACCTATACGTATTGATAACGGAGCACGCGCCGCTTGAGGTTTTCCAGGATGACCTGGTCGATCAAGGTGGCCAGCACGGCGATGGTCAGGATGTTGGCCATCACGCCGACCATGTCGGCGGTCTCGCCCGCATAGGCCAGCGACCTGCCCAGGCCTTTCCCGAAGCCGATCAGCATCTCGGCGGAAATCAGCGCGCGCCAGGCATTGCCGAAAGCCAGCTGGGCGCCGGTGATCAGCTCCGGCATCACCGCCGGCAGGTAGACGCGCCGGAGCATGTCCCAGCGGCTCGCGCCCATGACGCGCGCCGCCGAGACGTGCACCTGCAGCACGCTTTCGGTCGCGTTCATGACGGACAGCGCGGCCGGGAAAAAGGCGGACAGCGCGATCACGACGATCATCGGCATGTTGCCGAAGCCCATCATGATCAGGAACAGCGGCACCCAGGCGATGGAGGGTATCGACTGCAGGATGATGATGGCGGACTTCAGGACCTCGCGGAAGAAGAACAGAATGCCCCCGATCAGGCCGAAGCCGACGCCGAACAGCAGGGCGAAGCCGTAGCCCAGCCCCAGCCGCAGCAGGCTGCCCGACAGCGCCGCCTGGAACTCGCTGGCCCGGATGTCTTCCCAGAGCCTGACGATGACGGCCGGGACCCCGGGCATGAGGAAGTCGGGCAGCGTCCATGCGGCCGACTGCCACAGCAGCAGGATGGCAAGCACCGCTATCACCATAGCAAGCTTTTTTTGATAACCGGAGATGCGTTTTTGGGTGCTCATGTATGCCTTGAAATGAAAGACGGCCGGTGCACAGGCCGGCCATCTCTGGGGGTTGAAGACCTAGTCGCGGCCGGGGCGGCCTCGCGGCTTGCGCCGCGGGAGCCGCGCCAGCCCTATGGGTTCACAGCTTGCGGGCTTTCTGCCATTCCAGGTCGATGATGGTGCCGACGTCGAAGGGCTTGCCGTCGCGCGTCTTGAGCGCGCCCTGCCCTTGCATGATGTCGGCGATCTCCTGCATGCGGGCCTGTTCCTTGTCCGTCAGGATGGGGCTGAAGGTCTGGCTCTTGATGGCGTCGCGGATGACGTCTTCGCGCGGCACCTCGCCGTGCTTCAGCGTTTTGAGCGTGGGCTCGGAAATGAAGTAGCTGGCGATCAGCTTGGCCGCCTCTTCGGGCTTGTTCTGCAGCAGATCGATGGCGTCGCGCTGGGCGTCCAGCGACTTCCAGACGTCTTCCTTGCGCTTCTTGAGCGTATCGCCGGACGTGATCACCACCATGCAGGGGAAAGGCCAGACTTCACCGATCTCGTAGATTTGCGTGACGGGCGCGACCAGTTGCGCAATGCGCGCCTGCGGCTCGAACAGGAAGGCCGCTTCCACGCGCTTGCCCACCAGGGACTGCACCGCCACCTGCGGGCTCACGCCCATGATGGTCAGGTCGTCGGCCTTCAGGCCCGCGTCCTTGAGCACCACGCCGCGCAGGACGGTGTCGGCCGTGCTGCCTTCCTTCTGGGACGCCAGCGTGCGGCCCTTGAGGCCGGCCACGTCTTTGATGCCGGCGTCATCGCGCACGACGATGGCATGGAAGCCGTGCTGCGCGCCGCCGACCACCTTCAGGTCGGCCCCTTTGGACGACCAGGACGCGGCGTTGGTGAAGCCCAGCACGCCGGTATCCAGCTGCCCGCCCACGATGGCCTTGATCAGGTCGGTGCCCGACTTGAATTCCACCAGCTCGACGTCGAGCCCGTGCTTCTTGTAATAGCCGCCTTCGTAGGCCGCGATGGCTTGCGCATCGTCCATGACGCGCAAATAGCCCACCTTGAATTTTTCCGCGGCCACCGCCTGGCCGGCGATGGCGAACGCCGCCACGACGGGCAATATGTATCGTGCTAGCTTCATGCTGCTATTTCCTCTGGTTGGGCCGCCGCGGCATCCGCTTCCGCGTGAATGCCGAGCAAGCCGAGTATTTCTCGTCGCATTGCGGCGAATTCGGACAAATCGTGCGTTTTTTCGTGGTGCGCCAGGTTGAATTCCTTCAGCACCGTGGCCGGCCGCGCGCTGAACACCAGGATGCGGTCCGCCAGGAACAGGGCCTCGTCCACGTCGTGCGTCACGAGCAGCACGGTGGGGCCGGCTTCGCGGATCAGCTGGCGCAGGACGTCTTGCAGCGTCATGCGCGTGAGCGCGTCGAGCGCGCCGAAAGGCTCGTCCAGCAGCAAGGCCTTGGGGTGCGAGATGAATGCGCGCGCCAGAGCGGCGCGCTGGCGCATGCCCCCCGACACCTGATGCGGGAAATACTGCTCGAATCCCCGCAGCTGCACCTTTTCCAGCCAGAACGCCGCCTGCTTCAAGGCGGCGGCCTTGGCGACGCCCTGGAATTCGAGCGCCAGCGCCACGTTCTGCGCCAGGGTAAGCCAGGGATACAAGGCGTTTTCCTGGAACATCAGCGTGCGCTCCGGATGCGGCCCGCGCACCGGCGCGCCGTCGACCAGCACCTGCCCGCGCGTGGGCGTTTCCAGGCCCGCCGCCATGTGCAGCAGCGTGGATTTTCCGCAACCCGAAGGGCCGACCAGCGCGACCAGCTCGCCATCGGAGATGTCGCGGCTGAAATCAGCGATGACCCGGAGATCGGAAAATTCCTTCTCTATATTCTTGAACGACAGTTTCATGCGGATGCGGGTTCCAAATAGTCATATGAAACTTTAGCGATCCGCCTAATGCCGGACAAGAATTTTATTTCTCTATGCTTATACCTTCCAGTTATTAAGATGCCTTGCCCTGCGGCGGCGCCGGCTGCCGGCCCTGCGCAGGCCGAATGCGGAAAACGCGGCCCGCGGCATGGCGCGCCCCGCGGCCGGCCGCGTGACTTGGTAGTATAGTTAAGCGTACTTCATCATCACGGAGGCCGCATGGGCACCGAATTCCCGGGCTTCTCCGGCCCGTCGGCCAGCACCGAAGCGCCGCTGGAAATGCTGGCGGCCTGTCATGTCCGGGTGGAACGCCAATGCGCCACGCTCGAACGCCTGCTGGCGCACCTGCCTGCGCACGGCAGCGACGCCCAGGCGCGGGCCGCGGCGGCCGCCATCATCCGCTATTTCGACACGGCCGCCGTCCTGCACCATGCCGACGAGGAAACCGACCTGTTCCCGGCGCTGCTGGAATCCATGGCGGGTTCCGACGCCGTATGCATCCAGGGCCTGACGGCCGGCCTGTGCGCCGACCACCGCAGGCTGGAATCCTTGTGGCGCACCCTGCGGCCCAGCTTGCAAAGCATCGCGGCGGGCGAACCCGCCACGCCGGCGCCCGAAGCCGTGCGCGAGTTCAACCAGCTTTATGCCGCGCACATGAAGCGGGAAGACGACGAGCTCCTGCCCATGGCGGCGCGGCTGCTGTCCGACCAGGACATCGACCGCATCGGCCGCGCGATGCGGGAGCGGCGCGGGATCAAAGACGTCTGAGCCCGGCTTATTCCAGCCGTATCACGTTCAGCTCATCGCCGAAGACCGACCGGGCCAGCCCTTGGATATGGTCGTGGTGGCTCAGGAAGATCACTTGCGTGCGCCGCGCCAGGTCGGCGAGCGCCCTCAGCCCCGCCTCGGCGCGCGCATCATCGTAGTTGACGAACAAGTCGTCGGCGATGAAGGGCAAGGGCGCCGACTGCTCCAGGTGCAGCTCCAGCGCCGCCAGGCGCAAGGCCAGGTAAAGCTGGTCGCGGGTGCCGTCGCTCAGGCCGTCCATGCCGACCAGCCTGCCGTCGGCGCGCTGGCCTTGCAGCGCCATGGGCTCCCGCTCGAAATCCACGCGCAGCCTTTCAAAAGCGCCCAGGGTCAGTTTTGCGAAAATATCGCTGGCGCGCGCCAGGACCGGCCCCTGTTTTTCCTCCCGGTAGCGGTCTATGGACCAGCGCAACAGACGCGCCGCCGTATATACCTTGACATAGCGCGCGGCGGCGTCGGCCATGGCCGCCAGCGCCTCCTGCCGCCGGGCCTCGGCGCGCGCCGCCTCGTCGGAGCCGGCGATGGCGGCCAGCTCCGCTTCGGCCCGCGCCAGCTCCACCGCCAGCGCATTCTGCTGCTCCTGCGCCTCGGCCATGTCTTCCTGGATGGCGGCCAGGTCGGCCTGCAGCCGCGCGGCGTCCACCTGCGCCATCTCGGCCAGCAGGCGCTCGCGGCCGATGCCGTCGCCGTCCTCGGCCAGGCGTTTCCGCAAGCCCTGCAGCCGGGCGCTCAGCTCCCGCAAGCGGTCGGAACGGGCGATCGCCTCGGGCAGCGCCGCCGGGTCGCCCAGCCCGGCGCTTTCGAGCAAAGGCTGCAACTGGGCCTGGGCCTCGGCCGCGGCCCGTTCGGCAGCCCGCAGCTGCGCATGCTCGTCCTGGATGGCCCGCGCGATTGCGCCGGCCCGTTCGTGGTCCTGGCGCGCCTGGGCCAGCTGTCGCGCCAGTTCGCGCGACAGCGCGAACGCCGCCTGCACGCCTGAGCCGCCGTCGGGCATGGCAAGGCCGGCGGCCTGGCGAAGCGCGGCGGCCCGCGCCACGAAGGCGTCCAGCTCATGGCGCCGGGCATCGATCTGTTCCTGCCGCAAGCGCTGCAGGTCGTCGAGTCTGGCCGCCATCCCCGACAAAAGCTGCAGGGCGCCGGCGGCTTCGCCCATGGCGATGTCTTCGGGCAAGCCCGCCCGGAGGGCCGCCGCCCGCCATTCGGCGCGCCAGGCATCCAGCCGTGCCCGGGCGGCCTGGACCGCCTGCTCGGCCGCCCGCAGCATGGGCCGCGCCTCGGCCTGCCGCGCCAGCCATTCCTGGCGGCGCACCCGGGCATCGTCCGCCTCTCGTATGCAAAGCTGGGCCTGCGCGCGCAGCGCGGCCAGGCTCGCGTCGGCCGCGACGGCCTGCCCATGCTGCAGGAGCGCCCGCTCCAGCGCCTCTCGCACCCGGGACTGGGCATCGGCCAGCTCGTCCCGTTCGTCCTGCGCCCGCGCCAGCGCATGCGCCGCTTCCAGGGCGGCGTCTTTCCGGGCCAGCCAGTCGGGCAATTCCTCCAGCGCCATGCCTTCCAGGCCCAGGCCGGCCGAGCGCTCGCGCCACGCCGCCTCCTGGACCTCCAGGGCCGACGCGCATGCCTCGTGGCGGCGCCGGATGTCCTCACAGGCGGCGCGCTCCTGTTCCAGCTGCTGCGCCAGCGCCCGGTACTCGGCGGTTTCCCGCGCCTTGTCGTGACGCTGGTCCGCCAACGCGTCGGCGCGCAACACGCTGGTTTCGTAGGCGTCGGCCGCTTCGGCCGGCGGCCGGCCGCCGTCGCGTATCGACCGCCAGACGGCGTCCCGCTGCCGGCGCGCGTCGATCACGTCTTCCCGGGTCACGGGCTGATGGAGTCTCTGGAATTGTTCGGCCGACAAGGCCAGACGCCGCACGGCGGCGGCCTGGTCGTCGCGCCGGGCCGCGATCGACTTGAGATCGGCTCGGCACGACTGCCTTTCCGCGAGCCAGCCGGCCACGACCGGCGGCGCCGGCCAGTCCGCCACGGCCAGCGCTTCCGGCGACCGCGCCCAGGCGCCGAGCCGCGCCATGGCCTGCTCCAGCGCTTCCCGGCGGCGTCGGATCGCCAGGTCCGCCCGGCTGGACGCCTGTTCCGCATCGCCCAGGTCCTGCGCCTGCGCCAGCGCCGAACGAAGCTCGGCGCCCGGATCGGGCGCGGCATGGTGCTGCAATTTGGCTTCCAGGGCCTGCGCATCGGCCAGCCGGCTCGCATGCGCGGCGCCGGCCGCGTCGGCGGCCAGCGCGATGGATTCGTGTTCCCGGAGCAACTGCGCCAGGCGCTCGCGCAGCGGCAGGCCGGGCACGCGTTCCCTCAAGGCCGGCAGCCCGTCCCCGGCCGAAGGATCGGGAACGCCCCAGCCCAGCTCTTGCGCCGAACGGAGCAATTCGTCGCGCAGCAGCGCGCTCTGCGCCTCGGCCTGGGCAATGGCCGACGCATGGCCGGCATAGCGATGGCGCAGCGCATCCAGCGCCTCGATGTCGTCCCCCAGCCCGAGCAGCTTGCCGTCGACCCGCAGTGCCGCGGCGTCGGCCTCCAGCCGGGCGAGTTCGGCGCGATGGATCTCCAGGCGCTGGCCCGCCCTGGCCAGCGCCAGCTGCGCCTGGGCCAGCACCTGGGACGCGTCGGGCGGCAACGGCGCGACGCCGTCCAGCGAGCCCAACTCGCGCTCGCATGCCTCGATTTCGTGCAGCAGGGGCATGACCCGGCGCAAGCGTTCCAGCTTGGCGCGCGCCTCCTGGCGGGCCGATTGCTCCCGCCGCTGCGTCTGCATCCGTTCGGATAGCTCGCGCACGCGGTCACTGGCCCCGGCCCAGTCGCGGGTGCGCACGATGGCGTTCTTCAGGTCCGAGCTCGCCTGGTCGTAGAGGTCGCGCGCGGCGTAGTAGGCGCGCCGGGAGGATTTGGCCGGCGCCCACAAGGCGTCCGCTTCCGCCTCCAGGGCGTCGCGCACCTTGCCCAGGCCGGCGATGCCCGACGCGGACTGGAACAGGACCTGGCCGACGTCGTCCTGCGCATTCAGGATGCTGTTGCCGCCCGCCACCAGGCGTTCGTGATCCAGGCCGAACATCTTGTCGAAAAAAGCCCGATGGGCGCTTCCCAGCCAGGGCTCCAGCGTGCCGTCGGGCAAGGGGGTTTCGTCCGGCGCCCGCAGAGTGTTGCGATTGGCCTTCAGCCGCAGGAATTCCAGCACGCCGCCATCGCGCTCGATGGCGGCCCCGAGCCGGAGATCCGCCTTGGCGTGCAGGAAATCCAGCGGCGTGCGATGCGGCAGGCCGAAAAGCAGGTCCAGGACGGCGCTCCGCAAGGTGGACTTCCCGGCTTCGTTGGGCCCGATCACCAGGTGGAAGTCGGCCGGACGCAAGGGAAATTCCAGGCTGCGGTCGGTGAACTTGCCGTAGCGTATGAGATCCAGGCGCTTGAACCGCATGCCTATTCTTCCGCGTCCAGCTGCGCCATCAGCCCGGGGGCGACTTCGCGCAGCAGCCCCGACACATCGCCGGCGCGTATGTCGCGGAACCACTCGACCTCGTCCTGGAGCTCGTGCGGCGCCTTGGCGACCAGGCCCATCAGCGCCGCCCGCAGGCCGGCCACGAAGGCTTCGTCGGTGTGCGCCTCGGCGATCATGTTGCGCAGCTCGGACAAGGCTTCGGCATGATCACCGGACGGCGCTTGCCGCCGCGCCGGCGGCGCCGTGGCCAGCTTCACTTTCTCGAGCCACAGGCGATCGTGGCCCAGGGCGGCCAGCTGCGCCAGGACTTCCTCGCGCAGCCGGCGCTCCAGCCCGAAGAGCTGCCCGTGGGCCTCGCTGCGGCCCACCACCTCGACTCGCAGCGCCAAGGGGTGATCCGACGGGCTCGCGCCGTTCAGGCGCTCGAGCTCGGCGCCTATGGCGCGCACCGCCTGTTCGAACGAAGCGCAGGCGCCGACGTCGACCTCGAGCCGCTGCCAGCGCAGCACGTCGACCAGCAGGCGCTCGACCTCGGGCCGGCCGGCGTCGTCCACCGTGACCAGCACGGCGCCCTTCGGGCCGGTTTCGCGTATGTTGCGCCCCTGCAGATTGCCGGGGAATACGGCCAGCGCATCGCCGATCGCATGGACTGTGTATTCATGCACATGCCCCAGCGCCCAGTACTGATAGCCCTTGGCCTGCAGTTCCGCCAAGGAGCACGGCGCGTAGGTGGCGTGCGCCGCATTGCCTTCCAGGGCGGTGTGCAGCACCCCGATGTTGAACATGCCCGGCACCGGGTCCGGGTAGGCGGCGGCCAGGTTCTCGGTCGTGGCCGCCACCTTGAAGCTGCGGCCGTGCAAGGCGACGCCGGGGCGGTCAAGCAGATAGCTGCAGGGCTTGCGGGCGTCGAACACGTGCACGTTGTCGGGCAGCAGCAGCTTGCGCGTCATTTCGCTTTCGGCGTCATGGTTGCCGTGCAGCAGGTAGACCGGGATGCCGGCCCGCTTCAGCCGCCCCATCTGGGCGACGAAGAACAGGCCGGTGTTGTAGTCCTTCCAGTTGCCGTCGTACAGGTCCCCCGCGATCACCATGAAATCGACTTCCTCGTCGATCGCCGCCGACACCAGATTCACGAATGCCTCGCGGGTGGCGGTGCGCAGCATTTCCGTGGGCGCATCCTCGTAGGCGCTCAGCCCGACCAGGGGGCTGTCCAGATGAATGTCGGCGGCGTGGATGAATCTCACGAACGGTGTTCCTGTCGATGGCGAGGGTGAAGGCGCGCCCGCGGGGCTGCGGATCCAGCCAATACTACTACGCCCCGCCGAGCGGCGTCACGAGGCTGTCATGCTGCGGGACAATAATGGCCGCCGTACACGCTTCCCCGTCCGCGGCCCGCAAGACCCTGGTCGGCAACCTTACGAAAACAGGCATCGCGGCATGAAGAATATTTTCAGCCTGAAGAAGAGCTTCATCATTTTCCTGGTCATTCTGACCCTGCTGTCGGCGCTGGTGCTGACCGCGGTGCGCAATCTCGACCGCAGCATCGCCCATCTGAAAGACATAGAGCGCCAGCGCGAGCGGGCGACCGCCCTGGCCACGCAGTACAAGAACCTGACGCAGGCCATGACCCGCGACGTGATGGCCTTCGTGGCCAGCGAACAGCCGGAATTCCATGAAAGCTACCAGCACCTGAGCGCCGTGCTTCGCGGCCAGGCGCCCGACCGGAACGGCACGCAGCAGGCCATGATCGACCGCTTCCGCGACGCGGGCTTCACGCAGGACGAGCTTGCGCGGCTGCAGTCCGCCCACGAGCAGATCACCGAGCTGGCGAAAACCGAAGTCGAAGCCATCAGCACGGCCAAGGGCGAATTCGATGACGGCGAAGGAGGCGTGCGCATCGCCCTGCCCAACGCCTTGATGGCGAAGGTCATGATCTTCGGCCAGCAGTATGCGGAGGCCGCCGCGGGCATCGCCAGGGCGATCGATGAATTCGACGCCATGCAGTCGCGGCGGCTCGCGCGGGACGCCGAGCAAGCCGGCGCGGCGAGCGCCTTCGCCGGCCGCATCGCCGTGTCGGCGATCGCCGCTCTGCTGCTGTGCAGCGCCCTGGCGTTATGGAGCCTGTACCGCTCCGTCAAGCGCCCGCTGGATCAGGGCGTGCGGCTGGCGCAGCGGCTGGCGGCCGGCGACCTGACCGCCCGTGTCGAGGTCCTGCGGCGCGATGAGCTGGGCGAACTGCTGCACGCCCTGAACGGCATCGGCGACGGCCTGCGCTCGGCCCTGCGGGACGTGCACGCGCGCGCGGCCCGGATCGCGTCGGCTGCGCAGCAGATCGCGGACGGCAATGCCGACCTCTCCCAGCGCACGAACGAGCAGGCCGCCAACGTCACGGAAACCGCCACGGCGATGCGGCAGTTGGCGGCGACCGTCCAGCAGAACGCCGAGAGCACCGGCAGATCCCAAGGCATCGTGACGCAGGCGTCCGAATGCGCCGCCCGCGGCGGGCGCATCGTGCACGACGCGGTGGAAAGCATGCGGCGCATCTGCCGGGACGCCGGCAAGGTGCGGGACATCACGGGCCTGATCGAGAGCATCGCCTTCCAGACCAATATCCTGGCCCTGAACGCCGCCGTCGAAGCGGCGCGGGCCGGACGGCACGGCAAGGGCTTCGCGGTGGTCGCCGCCGAGGTTCGCAGCCTCGCGCTGCGCTCGGCCGAGGCGTCGCGCGACATCGAGGCCCTGATCGCCGATTCCGTCGCCCAGCTCGATGCCGGCGCCGGCCTGGTCGAGGGCGCGGGCCGGAGCATGAACGAAATCCTGGCGCCGATCGGCCAGGCCCGGGAAATCATGGGCTCGATCGCCGAGGCGTCGCACGAGCAGGCGACCGGCATCGGCGAAGTCACGCTCGCGCTTTCCCACCTCGACGCGATCACGCAGCGCAACCTGGCCATGGTGCGCGAAGCCGCGCACGCCACCCACGTCCAGCAGCGCCAGGCGGAGGGGCTCATCGCCACGCTCGCCCGCTTCAGGCTCGGGGAAGCGGACGCGCCGGCCGCGGACGCCGCGGCCGAAACCGCCGCGCCGGCGAACCCTGCCGCCGCCCCGAGGCAGCCCCCGGGCCTGCGACGGAACGGCACGGGCGATCTGCCGGCGGCCGGCTACGCCTGAAAATGGCGCGGGCGAGTACAGGTTAAAATAATGGGTTGACCCAATGAAGGCGCCCTGCGCGCCATCGCAACTCAGGAATACTTATGGAAGCCGAACGCCAGAACCAACTCGCCGCCCGCCTGGAAGACTACGCGGAGCGCCAGGCTGCCCTTCGGAGGTATCTTTGACTACGATGCCAAAGCGGAACGGCTGCATGTCGTAAACGCCGAGCTCGAAAACCCCGATGTCTGGAACGACCCCAAGCACGCCCAGGATCTGGGCCGCGAAAAGAAAAACCTGGAAAACGTCGTCGGCACGCTGACCGAGATCGCCACCGGCCTTAAAGACGCCCACGAGCTCTTCGAACTCGCGGCGGCCGATGATGACGAAGCCACCCTGCTGGCCGTCGAGCACGATGCCGAAGTCATCGGACAGCGGCTCGAAGAGCTGGAATTCCGGCGCATGTTCTCCAATCCGGCCGATCCGCTCAACTGCTTCATGGACATCCAGGCCGGCGCGGGCGGCACCGAAGCGCAGGACTGGGCCGCCATCCTGCTGCGCCAATACCTCAAGTATTGCGAACGCAAGGACTTCAAGGCCGAGATCCTGGAAGAATCGCACGGCGAAGTCGCCGGCATCAAGTCGGCCACCATCAAGATAGAAGGCGATTACGCTTTCGGCTTCCTGCGCACCGAAACCGGCGTGCACCGCCTGGTGCGCAAAAGCCCCTTCGACTCCGCCAACGGCCGGCACACCTCGTTCGCCAGCGTGTTCGTCTATCCGGAAGTCGACGACACCGTCGAAATCGAGATCAACCCCGCCGACCTGCGCGTCGACACCTACCGCGCCAGCGGCGCCGGCGGCCAGCACATCAACAAAACCGACTCCGCCGTCCGGATCACCCACCTGCCCACCGGCATCGTCGTGCAGTGCCAGAACGACCGCTCGCAGCACCGCAACCGCGCGGAAGCCATGCAGATGCTGCGTTCGCGCCTGTACGAGCTGGAGATGCGCCAGCGCATGGCCGAGCAGCAGAAGATGGAGGACGCCAAGACCGACGTGGGCTGGGGCCACCAGATCCGTTCCTATGTGCTCGACCAGAGCCGCATCAAGGACTTGCGCACCAACGTCGAGATCTCCAACACCCAGAAAGTGCTCGACGGAGACCTGGACCCGTTCATCCAAGCCAGCTTGAAACAAGGGGTATGACCATGAAAGAACGCACCGTCGCCATCGTCACCGGGGCCAGCCGCGGGCTGGGCCAGGCACTGGCCGCCGCCCTGCTGGAACAGGGCGCGCAGCTGATCGCCATCGCGCGCGGCCGCAGCGCCGAGCTCGAGCGCCTTGCCGGCCAGGGCCCGGGCGGCCTGGAACAAATCCAGGCCGATCTGTCCGATCCGGCGGCGGCCGGGCGCGTCGCCGCGCAACTGGCCGGCAGCCTGCCCAAAGACGCCGGGCGCTACCTGCTGATCAACAACGCCGGCATGGTCGACCCCGTCCGGCAGGCCGACCAGCTGGACGACGCCGGCGCGATTTCGGCCGCCTTCAGCCTGAACGTGACCAGCGTCATCCTGCTGTGCTCGGCCTTCCTGAAGGCCGTCAAGCCGCTGCAGGCCGACGCCCGCATCGTGAACATCTCATCGGGCGCGGGGCGCAGCGCGACGCCCGGCTGGGGCGTGTATTGCGCCACCAAGGCCGCCCTGGACCACTACACCCAGGTGCTGAACGCCGAGAACCACGGGGTGCGCGCCGTTTCGCTGGCGCCGGGCGTCATCGACACCGGCATGCAGCAGGCCATCCGCGCCAGCGACCCGTGCGACTTCCCCAACGTCCAGCGCTTCGAACAGATGCACCGGCAGAACCAGCTCGCCGCTCCCGCCGACGTCGCCGCCCGCATTCTGCGCTACGTGAACGAGGCCGATTTCGGCTCGACCGTGCTCGACGACATCAGAAATTACGCATAACCCGAAAAGAATCATGAACGAACCAACGCCATCCAGCCCAGTCACGGACGAAAACCACCTCATTGCCGAACGCCGTGGCAAACTGGCGAAACTGCGCGCCGATGGCGTGGCCTACCCCAACGATTTCCAGCCCGACAGCAAGGCCGCCGACCTGCACGCCGCCTACGGCGAGCAGGACAAGGAAGCGCTCGCCGCGGCCGGCCACGCCGTGAAAGTCGCCGGCCGCATGATGCTCAAGCGCGTCATGGGCAAAGCCAGCTTCGCCACCCTGCAGGACGGCAGCGGCCGCATCCAGATCTTCCTGGACAAGGCCACCGTGGGCGAAGACGCCTACGCGCGCTTCAAGACCTGGGACATCGGCGACATCATCGCGGTCGAAGGCTCGATATTCAAGACCAACAAAGGCGAGCTCTCGGTCCACGCCTCGGCGATCCGGCTGCTGGCCAAGTCCCTGCGCCCCCTGCCCGACAAGTTCCACGGCGTGGCCGACCAGGAACTGCGCTATCGCCAGCGCTATGTCGACCTGATCATGACCGAGGAAACGCGCAACACCTTCATGGCGCGCAGCAAGACCATCGGCAGCATACGGCAATACATGCTGAACGCGGGCTTTCTGGAAGTGGAAACGCCCATGCTGCACCCGATACCGGGAGGCGCGGCGGCCAAGCCCTTCGTCACGCACCACAACGCGCTCGACATGGAAATGTTCCTGCGCATCGCGCCGGAACTGTATCTCAAGCGGCTGATCGTGGGCGGCTTCGAGCGCGTCTTCGAGGTCAACCGGAACTTCCGCAACGAAGGCGTCAGCCCCCGGCACAACCCCGAATTCACCATGATGGAGTTCTACGCCGCCTACACCGACTACAAGTGGCTCATGGACTTCACCGAAGCGCTGATCCGCGAGGCGGCTATCGCGGCCTGCGGCAGCGCCCAGCTCAGCTACCAGGGCAAGCCGCTGGACCTGGGCAAGCCCTTCGATCGCCTGACCATCGTGCAAGCCATCCTGAAGCACGCGCCCCGCTACACGGAAGCGCAGCTGCTCGACGAAGCCTTCCTGCGCGGCGAGCTCAAGCGCGTGGGCGCCGACATGGACGGCCCGGCCATGGCGCGCGCAGGCCTGGGCGCGCTGCAGCTCGCCCTGTTCGAGGAAACCGCGGAATCGCAGCTCTGGGATCCCACCTACATCATCGACTACCCCGTCGAGGTGTCGCCGCTGGCGCGCGCTTCCGATACCCAATCGGGCATCACCGAGCGCTACGAGCTGTTCATAACCGGGCGCGAGATCGCCAACGGGTTTTCAGAGCTCAACGACCCGGAAGACCAGGCCGCCAGGTTCCAGGCCCAGGTCGAAGCCAAGGACGCCGGCGACGAGGAAGCCATGTACTACGATGCCGACTACATCCGGGCGCTGGAATACGGCATGCCGCCCACGGGCGGCTGTGGCATCGGGATCGACCGCCTGGTGATGATATTCACCGACAGTCCCAGCATCCGCGACGTCATTCTGTTCCCGCATTTGCGCCCGGAAGACTGAAACGGCTTTACCCGGCACCGCCCTTTGTTGCATAATCCTGAACCAGATACATAACGTAACAAAGGGCGACGATGAATCGCGGGATACGACTACTGAGACTGGGCGCTGCGCTGGCCGCGGCCACGCTGCTGGCCAGCTGCGCCAGCATGTCCGAACAAGAATGCCTGAGCGCGGACTGGCGGGAACAGGGCTATCGGGACGGCCGCAACGGCCAGCCTTTGTCTCTGGTGGAAAGCCACCGGGAGGCATGCGCCAAGGTGGGCGTGACGCCGGACCTCGCGGCATACAAGGCGGGGCGCGCGAAGGGTGTCCTGGAATACTGCACGACCGACAACGCCGTCCGCGAGGGGCGCCGGGGCGCGAGCTATCGCAATGCCTGCCCGCCGGAGCTGGAAGGCCGCTTCCTGGATCATTATCGGGCCGGCAGGCGGGTGTACGACGCGGAGCAGCGGGTCAACAGCCTGGACAGCCGCTCGCGCGATCTGCAGCGGCGGCTGGAGAAGGAAAAGGACGAGGACAAGCGCAAGCGCCTGCGTCAGGAGCTGCGGGATCTGGACTGGAGCCTGCGCAATGCGCGTAACGACGTTTATGATGCCGAGCGGCGGCTGAGGTACTGAAAAGGCCCGCTTCGGCCCCGGCCACGGCCGGGCGCCCTCACCCCCGGCGCTCGACCGCTTCCGCCCACTTCCCCGCCACGGCCGGCGACGCAATGCAGCACGCCTTGTCGGTCACCACCCTGACCGCCCGTTCCAGCAGCTGGATGTCCGCTTCATGCTGGCGCGCGACATGGGGGTCCTCGAAGAAGATCACGCGCTGGCATCGCTCTTCGAGCACCAGTTCGGCGATCTGGGCATCCCCGCCCAGCGGCCCGCTGAGGTAAGGCTGCACCCAGGGACGGTCCGCGGGCCAGCCCCGGGACCAGGCCAGCTCGTTCAGGCGGCGGCTGGTCGTGCCCGTTCCCACCCGGTGCGCAAACCGGGACAGCAGATCGAAATGCCGCGCCGCATATTCCACCATTTGGTCCTTCAGGGCGTCGTGCGCGATCAGGGCCAGGGTCTGCCGCGAGAAATCGAAAATGGGATCGAGCTTGGGGTCGGGCGCCAGGCCCCGGCAAAGGCGTTCGACTTCTATCCATTCCACGGCGCCCATCAGCGTCGATATGAAAGGCCGGCCATGGGTGATGCACTGGCGTTTCAGGGCCAGCGCCTCCGGGAATATGGACGATGGATCGACCGGGTCGATCAGGTAGATGGCGCCGTCGAAGGGACGCTCATCGCCGGCGCCTTCGGTGACGCGGGCCACCAGCTTCATGAGCCCGCCTTCGCGGCCGTAGGGGTAGCGGATGAGGCCCGGATAGCCCTTGAGCAGGTCCGAGCGTTCGATGGCGTCCAGCGTGCGGCCCACGGTGTAGAGCTCCAGGCCGAGCTCGCGGATGCCGACCGCCGATTGTTCCAGCCAGCGGAAGATGGCGGCGCCGTAGGTTTCGTGATGCAGGCGGTTGGCGGCCAGGCCGAATCGCAGAACGGGAGGTGTGGGCGTCATGGGCTTGCGGCGTGCGGGATCCGGGGGGCCTCGCCCCCCTTCTTCAAACGGTAAAGGATTCCCCGCAGCCGCAGGAGGCTTTCTCGTTGGGGTTGGTGAACTTGAAGCCTTCGTTCAGGCCTTCGCGCCCGTAGTCGAGCTCGGTGCCGTCGATGAACGGCAGGCTCTTGGGGTCGACGAACACCTTCACGCCGCGCTGTTCGAACACTTGGTCGTCGGGATTGGGCGCGTCGACGTATTCGAGCTTGTAGGCCATGCCGGAACACCCCGTCAACTTCACCCCTAGGCGCAGGCCCAGGCCCGCGCCGCGTTTCTGGAGATAGCGGCTGATGTGGTCGGCCGCCTGCTGAGTAAGCGTAATAGCCATGTCTTAGTCCTGATGCTTGCCCTGGTAATCACGAACGGCCGCCTTGATGGCGTCTTCGACCAGGATGGAACAATGAATCTTCACTGGCGGCAAGGCCAGTTCCTTCGCGATATCGGCGTTGCGGATCAGCAAGGCCTGGGCCAGGGTCCTGCCCTTGACCCATTCGGTGGCAAGGGAGCTGGAGGCGATGGCCGAACCGCAGCCATAAGTCTTGAAGCGCGCATCTTCAATGATACCCGATTCGCCCACCCTTATCTGCAGCCGGACGACCCCGCCCTCCGCGGGCGTGCCGACCATGCCGGTGCCGACCCTGCGGTCGGACGCGTCCAGCGTGCCGACGTTGCGTGGGTGCTCGTAGTGATCCATTACCTTTTCGCTGTATATCGCCATGATGCCGCTTGCCGCCTTGCCATGAACTATGCGTTGACCGTCCACTGATAGGCGTCGACGTCGACGCCTTGCTGGTGCATTTCCCACAAGGGGGAAATATCGCGCAGCTTGGCCACGCGCCGCGTGACGACCTGGATGGCATAGTCTACATCCTGTTCGGTCGTGTAGCGCCCCAGCGAGAAGCGCAGGGAGCTGTGGGCGAGTTCGTCGCTGCGGCCCAGGGCGCGCAGGACGTACGAGGGTTCCAGGCTGGCGGAGGTGCAGGCCGAGCCGCTGGACACGGCAATTTCCTTGAGCGACATGATCAGCGCCTCGCCCTCGATGTAGCTGAAGCTGACGTTCAGGTTATGCGGCACCCGCCGATGCAGGTCGCCGTTCAGGTGTACCTGGGGGATGGCGGACAAGCCCGCCCAGAGGCGGTCGCGCAGCGCGAGCACGCGCGCCCGTTCGGCGGCCATTTCCTGGCCGGCGAGCCGGAAGGCTTCGCCCATGCCGACGATTTGATGGGTGGGCAGCGTTCCCGACCGGAAGCCTCGTTCATGGCCGCCGCCATGCATTTGCGCCGCGATCCGCACCCGGGGCTTGCGCCGCAGGTACAAGGCGCCCACGCCCTTGGGGCCGTAGGTTTTATGGGCCGAAAAAGACATGAGGTCGACATTGAGCGACCGGAGGTCGATGGCGACCTTGCCGGTGGCCTGGGCGGCATCGACGTGGAACACGATGCCTTTTTCCCGGCAGATGTCGCCAATGGCGGCGATGTCCTGGATCACGCCGATTTCGTTGTTGACCAGCATGACCGAGGCCAGGATGGTGTCCGGGCGCAGGGCGGCGCGGAATGCGTCCAGGTCCAGCAGGCCGTCGGGCCGGACGTCCAGGTAGGTGACGCTGAAGCCCTGGCGCTGCAGTTCGGCGCAGGTGTCCAGCACCGCCTTGTGCTCGGTTTCGACCGTGACGATGTGCCTGCCGCGGTCGGCATGGAATTGGGCGGCGCCCTTGAGCGCCAGGTTGTTGGACTCGGTGGCCCCGGAAGTCCAGACGATGTCGCGCGGATCGGCGCCCACCAGCTCGGCCACCTGCGCCCTGGCCTGCTCGACCGCTTCCTCGGCCTCCCAGCCGTAGGCGTGGCTGCTGGACGCCGGGTTGCCGAAGCGCTCGTACAGCCACGGCACCATTTTTTCGACCACACGGGGATCCACGGGCGTGGTGGCGGAATAATCGAAATAAACGGGGCGGCTGGGCATGCTTGGGGCTCCTGTGGTTTACACCGGATTGGCGATGATCATGTCGGGCGAACGCGCAAGCCGCATGGCGGCCCTGGCTTCGTTGGCTTCGTGCAGTTGGCGCATGCGCTGCTGATCGACCAGGTCCTGCAGGGACACGGAATCCAGATAATCGACCATTTTACGATTGAGCGTGGCCCAAAGTTCATGTGTCATGCATTTTCCGGTGCCGCCGTTGCGGCCGATGTTGCAGTTTTCCTTGCCCCCGCAGCTGGTGGCGTCCAGGGGTTCATCCACTGCGAAGATGATGTCGGCCACCGTGATGTTGCGGGCCAGGCGCCCGAGCGAATAGCCGCCTCCGGGGCCGCGCATGCTGTCCACCAGTTCATGCCGGCGCAATTTGCCGAACAACTGCTCGAGATAGGAAAGGGAGATATTTTGACGCTGACTGATCGCAGCCAGGGTAACGGGCCCGCTTTGCTGTCGCAACGCCAAATCTATCATGGCGGTCACCGCAAAACGCCCTTTGGTCGTTAAACGCATGGTGATTTCCTTGCCAAAGCCTGTTTTTTACTAGGGGAATTAGTCAGCGCTTTACCCGACTAATGTAGTCAAGTATAGCAAATTCCCGACTAAATCACTAGGGTATTATGGCTGCGATCATGGCGGGCAACGGGGCCCAGACGGCAAAAAACCGTGCCAGGCACGGTTTTCTTTCGCCGCGCCGCCCGGGCCCGCCCCTGCGGGGAGCGGCTGGCCGAAGGCGTGGCGCGGGCGTTTCTTGAGTGGGGTGGGAAAGAAGCCGGAATCAGGCCGCCTGATACTGCAGAGCCCGCTTGCGGACCATTTCCATGACGCCCTGACAGGCGTCTTCCAGGTAGTCCAGCACCTTGCCGAAGCCGTCCGGGCCGCCGTAATAGGGGTCGGGCACCGTGGCTTCTTCGAACTCGTTGGCGAAGCGCATGAGCAGCATGAGCTTGTGCTGGTATACTTTGGGGCATTGCTGTTGCAGCGCCGAAAGATTTTCCCAGTCCATGGCCAGGATCAGGTCGAATTCGCGGAAGTCGTCGGCGGTAACCTGCCGGGCGACGCAGTGCGAAAGTTCGTACCCGCGCTTGCGCGCAGCGGCCTGGGCCCGTGCATCGGGCGGTTCGCCGATATGAAAGCTGTGGGTGCCAGCCGAATCCACCCCCACCACCTCAGAGAGCCCCGCTTCGTCTATCAGACGACGGAAAACGCCCTCCGCGCTTGGCGAGCGGCAGATATTACCCATGCAAACGAAAAGTACCTTAGTCATCATAGACGAGAGTGTGAGGGAAAACCCGTTATATAGCAAGAGTTTTTGCAATACCACATTTATCGAATCATATCGATTGACAAAGCAAAAACTTAAATGGTGATAAGGCGTTACCGGCTGCTTGCGTGAACTTGCACTAACATGGGAAAGCGGGCTGCGCAGCCCCGGGCGGCCTCTGCTTTTGCGGCGCAACATAGTGTTTCAGCGCGCGGCAAAGCGTTAATATCTAATGGTAAACCCTAGCACCACCGAAAGCAATACCGCCGCCATGGTCGATTGCCATGGCTTCATGACATGAAGCTTAAACACGCCGATTGTTGGTGTTTTCCAACAAATCAGCTCAGCAAGGCTTTTTCCTTCAGGCGGTTCAGCGCGTCGCGAGCGGCGGCGGCCTGTTCGAATTCCAGGTTCCTGGCATGGTCCATCATGCGCTTTTCCAGGCGCCGGATTTCCTTGGCCAGCAGCTTGTCGTCGCGCAGGATCTCCAGCGGGATGTCGTCCGCCGCGGATGCCGCTTCGGGCGCCGCCATGACGCCGTCGATCATTTCGCGCACCGCCTTGCTGACGCCCCGCGCCGTGATGCCGTGCCGCTGGTTGAACTCGATCTGCTTGGCGCGCCGCCTCTCGGTTTCGTCGATGGCGCGGCGCATGGAATCGGTGATGCGGTCCGCATACAGGATGGCGCGGCCGTTGAGGTTGCGCGCCGCCCGCCCGATGGTCTGGATCAGGCTGCGTTCGGAACGCAGAAAGCCTTCCTTGTCGGCGTCCAGGATGGCCACCAGCGAGACTTCGGGAATATCCAGCCCCTCGCGCAGCAGGTTGATGCCGACCAGCACATCGAAGGCGCCCAGCCGCAAGTCGCGGATGATCTCCACCCTTTCCACCGTATCGATGTCGGAATGCAGATAGCGCACTTTCAAGCCGTTCTCGCCCAGGTAGTCGGTGAGGTCCTCGGCCATGCGCTTGGTCAGCGTGGTGACCAGCACCCGCTCCTGGACCGCGATGCGCTTCTTGATCTCGCCCAGCAGGTCGTCCACCTGCGTCAGCGCCGGGCGGACCTCGACCTCGGGGTCGACCAGCCCCGTCGGCCGGACGACCTGCTCCACCACGTTGTCGGAATGTTCGTTCTCATAGGCCGCCGGCGTCGCCGACACGAATACGCACTGGCGCATGCGCTGTTCGAATTCTTCCAGCTTGAGCGGCCGATTGTCCATGGCCGAAGGCAGCCGGAAGCCGAATTGCACCAGGGTGGACTTGCGCGAGCGGTCGCCCCGGTACATGGCGCCCAGCTGGCCCATGGTGACGTGGCTTTCGTCGATGAACATCAGGGCGTCGCGGGGCAGGTAGTCGATCAGCGTGGGCGGCGGCTCGCCGGGGGCGGCGCCCGACAGATGCCGCGAATAGTTTTCGATGCCCTTGCAAAAGCCCAGCTCCTGCAGCATTTCCAGGTCGAAGCGCGTACGCTGCTCCAGCCGCTGCGCCTCGACCAGTTTGCCTTCCGACACCAGGAAGGCGACGCGGTCGCGCAATTCTTCCTTGATGGTCTCGACCGCCCGCAAGACGGTTTCCCGCGGCGTCACGTAATGGGAACTGGGGAACACCGTGAAGCGCGGCACTTTCTGCTTGATCTTGCCCGTGAGCGGGTCGAACATTTCCAGGGATTCGACCTCGTCGTCGAACATCGTGACCCGCAGCGCCAGTTCCGCGTGCTCGGCGGGGAACACGTCGATGACTTCCCCCCTGGCCCTGAAATGGCCCCGGGTGAACTCGACGTCGTTGCGTTCGTACTGCATGGCCACCAGCCGCCCGAGCAATTCCTGGCGGGCGATGCGGTCGCCGGTGCGCAGGGTGAGCACCATGGCGTGGTAGTCGCCGGGGTTGCCGATGCCGTAGATACAGGACACGGTGCCGACGATGACCGTGTCGCGGCGCTCCAGCAGGCTCTTGGTGGCGGACAGGCGCATCTGTTCGATGTGCTCGTTGATGGACGAATCCTTTTCTATGAACAGGTCGCGGGCGGCCACATAGGCTTCCGGCTGATAGTAGTCATAATAGGAGACGAAGTATTCGACGGCGTTGCGCGGAAAGAATTCGCGCATTTCGGCATAGAGCTGCGCGGCCAGTGTCTTGTTGGGCGCAAGCACGATGGCGGGGCGGCCGGTGCGCGCGATGACGTTGGCCATGGTGTAGGTCTTGCCCGAACCCGTCACGCCCAGCAGCGTCTGGTACATGAGGCCGTCGTTTATGCCCTCGACGAGCGCATCGATGGCTGCCGGCTGGTCGCCCGCGGGCGGGTACGGCTGGTACAGCTGAAAGGGGCTGCCGGGAAAATCGACGAACCCGGGCGCTTTGCTCATACTAGACACCATCAGGGTAAACCCCTTATTATCACACTATTGTCCCCAGTTCTCCACCTATCCACTTTCTCCCTTCAAAATGAACTCACTCTTCGAATCCGTCGAACTTGCTCCGCGCGACCCCATTCTTGGCCTGAACGAACAATATAATGCCGATACCCGTCCGGGCAAGGTCAATCTTGGCGTTGGCGTGTACTACGACGACGAAGGGCGTATTCCCCTGCTTCAAGCGGTCCGCAAGGCCGAAGAGGCCCGGGTCGAGGCCCATGCCGCCCGCGGCTACCTGCCCATCGAAGGCATTCCCGGCTACAACAAGGGCGCGCAAACCCTGCTCCTGGGCGAGAACTCGCCCCTGGTGGCGGCCGGCCGCGTCCTGACCGCGCAGGCGCTGGGCGGCACCGGCGCCCTGAAGATCGGCGCCGATTTCCTGAAGCAGATCCTGCCCGGCTCCAAGGTGGCCATCAGCAATCCCAGCTGGGAAAACCACCGCGCCCTGTTCGAGCGCGCCGGGTTCACCGTCGAAACCTACCCCTATTACGACGCCGCCACGCATGGGCTGAACTTCGACGCCATGCTGGCCGCGTTCAAGGCCATGCCGGAAGAAACCATCGTCGTCCTGCATGCCTGCTGCCACAACCCCACGGGCGTCGACCCCAGCCTCGAGCAATGGGCCCGGATCGCCGACGTCATCAAGGCGCGCAACCTGGTGCCCTTCCTCGACATCGCTTACCAGGGCTTCGGCGAAGGGCTCGAGCAGGACGCCGCCGTGGTGCGCATGTTCGCCGAACGCGACATGACCATGTTCATCAGCTCCTCGTTCTCCAAGTCCTTCTCGCTGTACGGCGAACGGGTCGGCGCGCTGACCCTGATCACCTCCAGCAAGGAAGAAAGCGGCCGGGTGCTCAGCCAGCTGAAGCGCGTCATCCGCACCAACTACTCCAACCCGCCCACCCACGGCGGCACGGTGGTCTCCATGGTGCTGAACACGCCCGAACTGTTCGCCTTGTGGGTCGATGAACTGGCGGCCATGCGCGAACGCATCCGCAGCATGCGCGCCCAGCTGGTGGAAAAACTGAAGGCCCAGGGCGTGAAGCAGAATTTCGACTTCGTCCTGCAGCAGCGCGGCATGTTCTCGTATTCCGGGCTCACGTCCGATCAGGTGGACCGCCTGCGCGACGAACACGGCGTGTATGCCGTCGCCAGCGGCCGCATCTGCGTCGCCGCCCTCAACAGCCGCAACATCGACTACGTCGCCCAGTCCATCGCCAAGGTCCTTGCTTGATCTTTCCGGCAAAGTGCTGCACAATCCAGACTGTATAAAAATACAGTCTGGGTTATCATGTCCGTCAAGCTTACCGCGCGCCAGCAACAAATCCTGGAACTCATACGCAGCGAAATCTCGCGGACGGGCTTTCCGCCCACCCGCGCTGAAATCGCGCGCGCGCTGGGCTTCAAATCCGCCAACGCGGCCGAAGACCATCTCAGGGCGCTGGCCCGCAAAGGCACCATCGAACTCACCGCCGGCGCATCCCGGGGCATACGCCTGCTAGGCGCCGCCGCCGGCGCTGCGGCCGAATCCGGCGCTTCCGGCGGCCTTGCCTCGTCCGTCGCCGGCCCGGTCACGCAGCTGTTCGTGCCCCTGGTGGGCCGCGTCGCCGCCGGCAGCCCCATCCTGGCGGCTGAACACGTCGAACGCGAAGTCGGCATCGAACCCTCGCTGTTCACGCAAACGCCCGATTATCTGCTGCGTGTGCGCGGCCTCAGCATGCGCGACGCCGGCATCCTGGACGGCGACTTGCTGGCGGTGCGCAAAACGCCCGACGCCCGCAACGGCCAGATCGTCGTGGCCCGCCTGGGCGACGAGGTCACGGTCAAGCGCTTCATGCGTAGCGGCGGCCAAATCCAGCTGCTGCCCGAAAACCCCGATTTCAATCCCATCGTCGTCACCGCCCAAGACGACTTCTCGCTGGAAGGCATCGCGGTCGGCCTGATCCGCGCCACCCCGCTGCATTGAAGCGGGCGGCTCCCGGCCCCGCTCCTTCGCCTTACTGCAAAGCCTCTTCAGCCAGCGCCTCGCCTATGCATTGGGCAATGGCTTCGCGCCCGACCGCTATGCCGTACTGCCGGGCGCTGGTGGCCAGAAGATCCACCACTTGTTCCTTGTCGTTCATGGCATGCAAGCTAAGCAACAGGCTCGCATCCAATGCCAGGACTTTCTGCAGAGCGGCGTAGGTGTTGTAGGTGCTTTCCATGGTTTTATCCTCCTGTAGTGAAACCATGGTTTGCAGTGTAGGCAGCGCGGCGGGCCGTGTGAATAGCTCTTACGAGCCATATTCATGAACCGCGTCGCCACTCGTTCGGCCGCGCAAAAGAAAAGCGGGTTCCCAATTCCTTGGAAACCCGCATGAATGCTGGTGCCCCCCCCGTGAGTCGAACACGGCACCAACGGATTATGAGTCCGCTGCTCTAACCAGGCATGAGCTAGAGGGGCGCATCGGCAATGTTTGGGCTCAAAGCCCGAACAAAACGACAGCCTGCAATTATTGCATAAACTTCCCAGTGTTGCCTAGGGCAAGAAAGTCGGCAACCATGGCGTTGAACCTGTCGGCATGCTCCCATTGCACCCAGTGGCCGCAGCGGCTGAAGACATGCAACTCGGCGTTGCGCATGCCCGCCAGCAGGCGCAGGCCCGCGTCCAGCGGCACGAAGCGGTCGTCGCGCCCCCAGATGATCAGCGCCGGCGCGTCGATCTCGCCCAGGCGGTGGCCCACGTCGGGGAATTGGCGAGGATTGGCTTCGGCGCTTTTCACGAAGTTTTCCAGATGCTCGGGGCGGGAAAGCATGTTCTGCAGCCGGGCCATGTTGAGTTCCTTCGTCAGGCTGCCAGAGTCGTAAACGAACACGCTCATCATGCGTTCGAGGTTTTCGATGGTCGGCGCCCGGTAGAGCGCGCCGATCAGTTTGATGCCTTCCGTGGGCATGGGCACGAAGGGGCTGACGCCGCCTGTTCCGCCCCCCATCAGCACCAGCTTGCCCACCCGCTCGGGATGCGCCAACGAGAACGCCACCGCGCTGTGCGCGCCCATCGAATTGCCGACGATGTGGACCTTGCCGATGCCCAGCGCGTCCAGCAGGCCCTTGAGCGATCTGGCATTGAGCTCGGAACGCGAGCCGGTGCACACGATGGGGTCGCTCTTGCTCCAGCCCGGGCAGTCCATGAGGATCACCCGATAGCCGGCCCTGACCAGCGGTTCGACGTTGCGGTTGAAGTTGGCCCAGCCGCTGGCGCCCGGGCCCGAGCCGTGCAGCATCACGACGGTCTGCTCGCCGCGGCCGGCGTCGTTATAGTGCAGTTGCAGATCCAGCTCGCCGTCCTTGATGCGGACGTAGCGGCTGGTGGCGGATTCAGTGACGATGGTAGTGTCGACGGACATGCTTGATTTCCTTCATGTTCTAGTAGCTGGTTACGCTGGCGGCGGTCGATGGGCGGGCGCGCTCTTGCTCGCGGCTCTGCAGCAGATCCAGCGCCACATCGACGATCATGTCTTCCTGGCCGCCGACCATGCGGCGCTTGCCGAGCTCGACCAGGATGTCCACCGTTTTCAGGCCGTACTTCCGGGCCGCCGCTTCGGCGTGGCGCAGAAAACTCGAATACACGCCGGCATAGCCCAGCGCCAGGGTTTCCCGGTCGACCCGGACCGGACGGTCTTGCAGCGGCCGCACGATGTCATCGGCCGCGTCCATGAGCTTGTGGAGATCGGCGCCATGGTTCCAGCCCATGCGGGCCGCCGCGGCAATGAACACCTCCAGCGGCGCGTTGCCGGCTCCCGCGCCCATGCCGGCCAGGCTGGCGTCCACGCGGTCGCAGCCCTCTTCCACCGCGACGATGCTGTTGGCCACGCCCAGGCTCAGATTGTGGTGCGCGTGCATGCCGGTCTGGGTCTCGGGCCGCAGAACGTCTTTGAAGGCGCGGAAGCGGTCGCGCACGTCGTTCATGTTCAAGGCGCCGCCGGAATCCACCACATAGCAGCAGGTCGCCCCGTAGCTTTCCATCAGCTTGGCCTGCTGCGCCAGGGCCGCGGGCGTGGTCATGTGGCTCATCATCAGAAAGCCGACGGCCTCCATGCCCAGGTGGCGGGCATGCTCGATGTGCTGTTTCGAGATGTCGGCTTCGGTGCAATGCGTGGCCACCCGCACGATGCGCGCGCCGGCGTCGTAGGCGGCCTTGAGATCATGCACGGTGCCGATGCCCGGCAGCAGCAGCGTGGCGATCCTGGCGTGCTCGACCACGTCCGCAACGGCGGCTATCCATTCTGCGTCGGTATGCGCGCCGAAGCCGTAGTTGAAGCTGCCGCCTTGCAGTCCGTCGCCATGCGCCACTTCTATGGAGTCCACCTTGGCTTCGTCGAGCGCCTTGGCGATCCGCCTGGCCTGCTCCACGCTGTATTGGTGGCGTATGGCGTGGCTGCCATCGCGCAGGGTCACGTCCGAGATGTAGATTTTCTTGGCTGAAGCATTATTCATGAGCTTTCCTTCATACGGCGGCTGCGGCCCGCATGCGCGCCGCCATGGATTCGGCCGTGCGCAGCGCGGCACTGGTCATGATGTCCAGGTTGCCGGCATAGGCGGGCAGATAATGGGCCGCGCCTTCCACTTCCAGGAAGATCGAGGTCTTCAGGCCGTGCAGGCGGTCGCCGACGCCGGGAATCCGGATCGGCCGGCCGGCATCGATGCGGTCGAACTGCACGCGCTGCTTCAGGCGATAGCCTGGAACGTAGGCTTGCACCTCGGCGACCATGCTCTCCACCGAATCTGCGATCCGCTCCTCGGACGCGAGTTCGCTGAGCGTGTAGACCGTGTCGCGCATGATGAGCGGCGGCTCGGCCGGGTTGAGGACGATGATGGCCTTGCCCCTGGCCGCGCCACCGACGGCTTCGATGGCCCGCGACGTGGTCTCGGTGAATTCGTCGATGTTGGCCCGGGTGCCGGGGCCGGCGCTCTTGCTGGAGATGCTGGCGACGATCTCCGCATATTGCACCTTGGCCACCCGCGACACGGCGGCCACCATCGGGATGGTGGCCTGGCCGCCGCAAGTGACCATGTTCACGTTGGGCGCGTCCAGGTGTTCCAGGCCGTTGACTGGGGGAATGCAGTACGGCCCGATCGCCGCGGGCGTCAGGTCCACGAGCCGGATGTCCGGCCTGAGCGCGCGCAGGAAGGCATCGTTCTTGACGTGGGCGCTCGCCGACGTCGCATCGAACACGATGCCGATGTCGGCGAACACGGGCAGCCGTGCCAGGCCTTCCACCCCTTCGTGGGTGGTGGCGACTCCCATCCGCGCGGCACGCGCCAGGCCGTCCGACGCCGCGTCGATGCCGGCCATGGCCGCCATTTCGAGATGCCGGCCATGGCGCAGTATCTTGATCATCAGGTCCGTGCCTATGTTGCCGCTGCCGATGACGGCGGCTTTCAGTTTGCGGGTCATGTCGACTCCTTGCTGTTCTGTTCCATTAAGGGTGCGGCTCATGCCGCCGAGAAGCGCGCCCGCACCCGGCCCACGCCTTCGATGCAGGCCTCGAACCGGTCTCCCGCCGCGACCGGCGCCATCGGCCCCAAGGCGCCGGTTAGCACCAGGTCGCCGGCGCGCAGCGGCTGGCCCAGGCCGGCGAGCTTGCGCGCGAGCCACACCGCCGCATTCAGGGGGTGGCCCAGGCACGCGGCGCCGCTGCCTTCCGACACCACCGCGCCGCCGCGCGTCATCGTCATGCCGCACAGCTTGAGATCCAGGCCGTCCAGCCTGGCGGGCACCGCCCCGAGCACCACCAGGCCGCTGGATGCGTTGTCGGCCACAGTATCGGTGAACCGGATGTTCCAGTCGGCGATGCGGCTGCCCACGATCTCGATGGCCGGCAGTACATAGGCCGTGGCGCGGATCATTTCCACCAGGGTGGTGTCCGCGGCCGGCAGGTCGCGCTCCAGCACCAGCGCCACTTCAGCCTCGGCCTTGGGCTGCAGGGTCCGCGCCATGGGCACTTCTTCGTCGTCGCCATACAGCATGTCGGCGAACAAGGTGCCGAAGTCGGGCTGGTCGACGCCCAGCTGGCGCTGGACCGCCGGCGAGGTCAGGCCGATCTTGCGGCCCACCACACGGCGGCCCCGCGCCGTTTCGTGCGCCACATTCGCTTGCTGGATGGCGTAAGCCACCGAGCCGTCGGGATCGGCGCCGATTTCATCGCGCAACGGGCCGATGGGGGTCCTTAGTGCTTCGGCCTGGCGCAGGCGCTCGGCCCATAGTCGGATACGTGATTCCATTAGTTCTCCTGTGGGTGGCCGGCTTGCAGCAGCAGCACGCCGAAGCCTGCGATGTATTCGGGAATGGCTTGATAGTGGCGCAAGCGGCAGGCCGGCGCCGCGTCCCCCGGGAGGGCCGAGCGCGCGACCAGCCAGCTCTTGGACTCATGCGCCGACAGGCCGGCCTGCTCTTCGATGCTGTCTTCGCTCATCGTGCACAACGCATCGAGTTCGGCCGCGCCCGCCGCCAGGCTGTCCATCCATAGGGCGTCCCAGCGGGGGTTGAGCGGCTTCATGGCGCTGTCGCCCGCCGCCAATGCCCGGCCCGCCGCCATGACGCGCCGGGTTTTCGCATCGCGCTCGGCCTGGGTGGGCTCCGCCTTGACGGTGATGCGTTCGCGCACGGCCGGATCCGGGTGCGCCAAGGTGGGTACGGGCGGTTCATGCGACAAGCCGCCGGAGCCGATCGCCAGGATGCGCCGCGGGATGCCGTCGAGGAAGCGGCCGATCTCGCGCCCCAGCGCCCGGCAGCGGCGCAGGCGCGGAATGCCGGGCTGGGCGACGGCATTGAGGAAGACGGGCAGCACCGGCGGCGTGTCCAGGCTTCCCCACAGCATTTCCAGCGCCTGGGCAAAGCCATGGTCCACCCGCATGCGGCGCGAGACGGCGATGTCGAAATCGTGGTCCATCAGATGCTCGGCCAGCGCCAGAGCCGCCCCGCCGTCCACCTGCAGATCGCCTTTCGGGGTCAGATAGTCGCCCACCGAGTGCGCCTGCGTGCCGATGCAGAACGGCGGCATGAGTTCATTGAAGAAGCCGTTGTAATGGTCGGGGGCGACCAGCACCACCAGCTCCGGGTCGAAGGCGTGCACCCACGCGCGCGCCTGGTCGATGGCGGCATGCAGCGCGCGCTCCACCTCCGGGCCGATGGGATTGAGCCCCATCAGCGGCGAATGCGACATGCCGAGAAAGGCGCGCGGCGTCATGTCGGCTCCGCTTGCGATGGGTGGTCCAGCAGCATGGCAAGCGCTTGCCGCAGCTTATGCCGGGCCTCGCCGGCATCGGCCGCGGCGCGCGCGTGGCGCCAGGCCACCACGCCGTCGGGACGCACCAGCAAGGCGCCGGCTTCGTCGATTTCACGAACCGCATGCCAGCGGCTGTACAGGTCCAGCGCACCCGGCCGGCCGATCACCACGGTGCGCAAATAGGGCAAGTCCATCGCCTGCGCCGCATCCGCCCAGGCATGGCCCGCAATGCCGGTGACCAGCGAATAGCGGCCTTTGCCGACTACATCCAGGGTCGAAATGCGCCGCCCGTCCTCGCCCACCAGCCAGACGTGGGGAAGCTTCGCGCCGGGACGCGTCGTCGGCTGGAGATAGAGCTGCGGATCGCGCGCGAAGACCTCTTCGCCGGCGTCCGGATCCGGAATGACGGCGTCGGAAACGCAGCGCTGGTTGAGCTCCAGTCCCTGGGCATTGAATTCGTAGTTCTTCAAATCCAAGGCCTTGGCCAGCGCATCGCGCCTCGCCGCCCCTTCGGGCCCGGGATCCGCGAGTTTTTCCAGGCCGGCCGCGACCGGGTCCGCCGCGCCTTCGTCGCGAAAGCATCGATTCAGCGGCCCGTAGTCCAGGCGAGACTGGTTGGCCCGCGCCACGATCTGTGCGCCCACGGGGGCCCGCTCCAGGCTATAGGAATCCAGCAGGCGCGGCCCCGCATAGCCCTTAACCACGAACGCCAGCTTCCATGCCAGGTTGAAGGCGTCCTGCATGCAGGTGTTCGACCCCAGGCCGCTGGAAGGCGGGTGGCGATGGACGGCATCCCCGCCGCAAAACACGCGCCCCTTGGAATAGACCGGGGCATGGGCCTGGTTGACATACCAGGTCGAGGCCGCCTGGATGTCGATCTCCAGGTCGGGATCGCCGACCAGCAGCCGCACTTTGCGCTTCACTTCTTCAGGCGAAAAATCCGGCTCTCCCCGGGACATGTCGTAGCCCCAGCCGGCTATCCATTTTTTCCATGGCTCGATGCAGCGCAGCAACCCCATGCCGATTTCACCGAAGGCGGTGTCGGACGTGACGATCCAGTACAGGATGCTGGGCCGATGCGCCGCGTAGCGGGCCAGGTCCGCGCGGAAGATCACGTAGGCGGTCGCCGCGCGGGCCAGCTGCCCCTCGAGCTTCAGGCCCAGGTCGTCCATCACCTTGGAGCGCGCGCCGTCGGCCCCCAAGAGATAGCGGGCGCGGACCGTATATTCGCGGCCGCTTTTTTCGTCGCGCAGGCGGACCGTCACGCCGTCCGCGTCCTGCTCGTGCGACAGATACTCGGTATTGAAGGAAAAGACGGCGCCCCGCTCCGCCGCATTCTTGACCAGCACGGGCTCCATTTTTTCCTGCGTCAAATCCATCAGGGGGCAAGGGCTGCCCTGCATGTAATCGCCCTTGCGCTCATCGCCGGTGCCCCAGGTGCGCAGCCTGGCGATCTCGGGCCCGGCCAGGCTGGTGGTGAAGAGCGTGTCGCCCATCCATTCCCACGGCGTTGCGATGTGGCGCGCCTCTTCCTCCACGCCCAGGTCGCGCAGGACTTCCATGGCGCGCTGGTTGGTGATGTGCGCGCGCGGCGAGTTGGCGGTCCAGTTGAAGCGGTTGACGACGTGGACCCGCAGGCCGTGGGTGGCGAGCGCGAGCGCCGTGGTGGCGCCCATGGGCCCGGTGCCGATCACCAGCACGTCGGTCTGGTACTCGAATGCTTGAGACATGTTTCCGCTCCCGCGCTCACTTGAGGGTGTTCTGGATGACCTTGCCGTAGGTGTCGATGTCGCGGCGCAGCCGCGCCGCCAGCTCAGCGGGCCCGGCCAGATAGGGGTCGCCCGACAAGCCGAGCTTCTCTTTCATTTCGGGCGTGGCGAGCGCGTTCTTGAACTCTTGGTGCAGCGTATCCACGATGGCTTGCGGCGTGCCGGCCGGCGCGACGAAGAACAGGTAGTTGGAAATGTCCAGGCCCGGATAGCCGCTTTCGACCAGCGTCGGGACGTCAGGCAGCAGCGGGTGGCGCTGCGCGCCCAAAGTGGCGATGGGGACCAGCTTGCCGGTGCCGATGTACTGCTGCGCATAATGAACCGGCATGAGCATGATGTCGGTTTGTCCGCCGATCAGGTCGGTCGCGGCCGGCGCCAGCCCCTTGTACGGGACGTCGATGAATACGGCGCCGGTCGCTTCGGCCAACTGATGCATGTGGATGAACCAGGGGCTTCCGGTTCCCATGGTGCCGAAATGCAGGCCTTTCCTGTTCCTGGATACGTCGATCAGTTCCCGCACGCTGCGGGCGGGCACGTCGGGGTTGACCACCAGCACCAGCGGAATCAGAATCACGCCCGAGACCGGAACGAAATCATTCACCGCGTCGTAGGGCACCTTGGTGCCCAGGGCCTCCACGGCCTTGGGCAGCTTCGCCATGGCGTGGTTGATGGCATGCGAGTCCGACACCACGCCTATCGTGTAGCCGTCGGCCGGCGCGCGGGCCACCACCTCGGTGCCGATGATGGAGGACGCGCCGGGGCGGTTGTTCACGATGAAGGTCTGCTTCAGGCCGGCGCCCACCGTCTCGCCCAGCGCGCGAGCGGCCGAGTCGGCGTTTCCTCCCGCCGGATATGGGACGACGATGCGTATGGGTTGCTTGGCCGGCCACTCCTGTGCATGGGCCGTGGCGCTGAACATGAGCCCCAGCGCCATCACGGCGCAGAAGCTGCGTCTGGAAAAAATCATTTGCGACTCCAAGGTCTCGTTGGGCGTATCACCGCCTATGGTCGCCGGCGAATCCGGCGTACGCATGCAGTATTCTTGATCCACATCAATCCGTGTAGACTGTGCACACAGTGCACCAGCAAGGAAACAACATGCCCCTGATCAAGAACTCGGCAACTCTCCAGACCTACCGTGAAGTCAGGGGCCTGACCCGCGGCATTGCGGTGCTGCGGGCGCTCAATGCCATGCCCGGCGGCATCGGCGGCGTGTCCGACTTGGCGCGCAGCACCGGGCTGCACCGCACCACCGTGAAGCGACTGCTGGAAACCCTCAAGACCGAAGGGCTGGTCCACCAGAAAGACGACGGCGCATCCTATGCGCTGGGCTTCGAGGTGCGGCGCCTGTCGGAAGGCTATGTGGGCGCCTCATGGATAGACCGTATCGCTTCGCCCGCCATGCATGCGCACCTGCGGGCGCTTTCCTGGCCCAGCGACCTGGCCACGCCCGACAGCGGGTTCATGATCGTGCGCGAATCCACGCACCGGGTCAGCCTGCTTTCCCAGCACCGAGCCACCATAGGCATACGCATTCCGATGCTGGTGTCTTCGCTGGGGCGGGCCTGGCTGGCGGCGTGCGCGCCCGACGAGCGCGAAGCCACCTTGTCCTTGCTGCGCGAACGCAGCGACTCCATCGGCGAACATGCACGCGACGACGCCTACGTGAAGCGCGTGCTGCGCGAGACCCGAAGACGGGGATACGCGGTCAACAAGGGCGAATGGCTTTCCGAAGCGAGCGTGACGGCGATCGCCTTTCCGATCATGGCCGACACCCAGGCCATCGGCGCCATCAACCTCGTCCTGCGGCGCAGCGTCGTCACCGACAGGGAAATCGCCGTCCAGTATGTCCCGCTCCTGCGCACCCTGGCGGAAGAAATTTCAAAAGGCGCTTCCAGGCTCGGCCGAAACTGACGGCACTACAATGCGTCACTCAATGCCGCGGGAGACGCTTCATGATTCACCATCTCGATCACTTGGTCATCACCACGACAGACGAACAGGCCTGCGTCGACTTCTATGTCGGCGTGCTCGGCATGACGCTGGTGGTCTTCGGGGAAGGCCGCAAGGCATTTTCCTTCGGGCAGCAGAAAATCAACGTCCATGTCAAAGGTTCCGAACTGGAACCCAAGGCGCATCTGCCCGTGCCCGGCGCGCTGGATCTGTGCTTCATCGCCGACCGCCCCCTGGACGAGGTGATTTCGGCGCTGCAAGCCAAGGGCGCCGCCATCATCGAAGGCCCCGTTCCCCGCACCGGCGCCACCGGGCCGATACGCTCCATCTACCTGCGCGACCCGGATCTCAACCTGATCGAGATTTCCGAACCCATGGCGGGCCGGGCCGACCGGCGATGAAACCGGCGCCGCCGCGCTGAATCGCCATCCATCCCGCCGCGGACGCCATCGTCCCGCCAGCCGCCGGCGCGGCTCACCGCAGATCGCTGAAACGCGACAGGTAATACACTGCAAGCATGAGCGCCTCCCAGGGGCCGCCCTTTGCTTCGTCGTCGTCCGCCAGTGCCGATTCCACCAGGCCTTCCAGCGCCGAATGGAACGATACCCGGCCGTCATCGTGCAGGCCTATCGACAAGACGGTATCCCAGCGGTCCCTGTCGTATTTGTCGAGCTGCACTCTTTCGACCACGAGGACGCCGACCAGGTCCTTGGGGCTGCCCGCCCAGGCGGCGCGCAATCTGCCCAGGGACGTCGGGGTCGACAAGGCGAGCAGGATGTCTTTGCCTGCGGAGTTTTCGAGCGCCACGCCGGCATCCCGAAAAAAAGGCTGTGCGGCGCATTCGGCCATTGCCTGGGCAAACCTTTGCGCCTTGCTTCGGGCTGTGGCCGCCTTGTGTTTCAAAAAAAGAATGTCATCGCTGTCGATCATGGGCTTTCCACGGGTCTTCAAGAAGCCGTAGCATGCCATATTTCATGCTGCGCGCGGGCCTGCTCCGGCGCGGTTCCATGCAAGGACGGCGCCTCCAAATGAAAAGGCCGAACCCCATGCTGCAATGGGTTCGGCCTAACATCCGATCGCTATGCCTGCTCGCCGGTCAGGGCGAGCGCAGCGTTCTAGATGACTTGGATCATGGACGCTTGCGGGCCTTTCTGGCCTTGGGTCGCCACAAACGACACACGCTGGTTTTCTTCAAGGCTCTTGTGTCCGGAGCCCTGGATGTCGCTGTAGTGTGCGAAAAGGTCCTTGCCGCCGGATTCGGGCATGATGAAGCCGAAGCCTTTGTCGTTGTTGAACCATTTCACGATACCGATTTCTGTTTTCAATGTAAATCCTAAGTTAGAAGGGAAAGATATCCCCTCGGGCACTATGGGGCCCGGGGCATGGCAATGCCAGCTCTGTTACCAAATAACACAATTGGCGGGTGTGCGCCGCGGCGGCCCGCCGAGGGCCGTGGGGCGGTTCAGGGACCGGGGCCTGTCGACGTTGAAAGGCCACCGCTTGACGGATCAGCGCGAGCCGGATCCGGTGGCGCCGGATCCGCTGGAGCCGTCCGCTCCGCCCAGGCCGCTGGCGTCGCCGACGCCCGTCCCCGTGCCACCTGCGCCGGTGCCGCCCGTACCGCCCGTGCCGGCGCCGGCTTGTCCGCCCAGGCCGGACGACGATCCGCTGCCGCTGCCCGCCGCGGGGCTACCGGAGTCGGCTCCGCCGGTGTTGCCGTCTTTTTTGTCGCTCACGTGCTTGGGCGCGCCGCTGCGGTCCAGCGGAGGCGGCGTGGTGACGGCTCCCCTGCTGGTTTCGGTCTGGGACGGGGTGACGGGCGGATTGGCGGTCGAGGCGCCGGGCCCCGACCCGTTGGGGCCGCCGCCGCTACCGGTGGCCTGCCCGAATGCGGCGGGCGCGGCGATCAGCGCGGTGGAAGACAATATTGCTGCGAGAGACTTTTTCATAGCTACCTCCGATATATGGCCAACATGGCATGCGAAGTTCAGCAATGTGCGTGCCAGGTGCCTTGGGGAGTGCCATGCCTCGCGCCAGGGAAGCCTCAATCCCGCCGCGTCCCGGGAAACGTAATGAATCGCCACACATAGACGACCACCACCAGCGCCACGACCCCCAGCGACACCGGATCCAGCCATTCCTCCAGCAATTGGTAGTCATTGCCCAGCCAATACCCGAAAAGCGCCAGAAAAGCCGTCCACACCGTCGTCCCGATCGAGGTGTAGATGAGGAAGCGCCCGACGGGCATCTCTGAAAAACCGGCGGGGATCGAGATCAGCGTCCGGATGGTCGGAATCAGCCGCCCCAGAAGCACCGCCCAGTGGCCATGCTCGTCGAACCACCGATCCGTGCGCTCCAGGTCCGACCTCGTCAACGTCAGCCAGCGCCCATGCCGGTCGGCGAAACGCTTCACCCTTTCCTGATCGAACAGCCGGCCTATTCCATACCAGAACAGCGCCCCCGCCAAAGACCCCAGCGTGCCCGCCACGATCACCAGCGCGATGCTGGTTTCCCCCCGCGACGCCGCGAAGCCCGAAAGCGTCATGATCAATTCCGACGGTATCGGCGGGAAGACGTTTTCCAGGAACATCAATAGCGCGACGCCCCAGACGCCGTGAGTGTTGAGGATGCTTTCGATCCAGCTTGCCATGATCCGGTCCACCACGAAGTAAAGGTGGGTATGCTAGCAAACTGCGGGCGATCGCGCTCTGTAGCCGGGGCGGGCCGCGCTACGCCTTCCAGACGATGCGGTCTCCTTCTTCGTTGCTGGATATGCAGGTGCCGCACTCCGTCCAGGCCAGTTCCCGCCGGACGGCCTTGCCTTCGGAAAGCTCCAGTATGTAGCCGTAGAAAACCGTTTTCTGGCCGGCGTTTTCGCGCGTATGCAGGAAAGCCACGCGGCCGGATCGGGTCGTATAGACACTGAGATCGGTAATCAGAGCCGCCGCCATAACGCCCCCAATGAAATGAATGCTGCGGAGAACACAGTCGCTCGTACATCGTAACCAAATATATCCGCCTATCGCGCAGCATAGTGCGATTTCGTGATAATTCTTGACAATGGTATCGGTTAAAAACGACAGTTCGTCTCCAGTTCCTGGGACAGTTCCGCCAATGAGCCATCGTTCCGCACGATGTGGTGGAACGCTCGCCAGGCCTCGGGCACGGCTTCCGCGTAGCTTTCCTGTAGCTTCAGCACTTGCGGCGTCGCATCGGAAGGGTCGGTTTGCGCTTGGGCGCGCTGAAGAACCCGCTGCAGCATGACCGGCGCGCCGGCCCGGCACTCCACCACAGCAAAGGGGATGCCCAGCCCTTCCGCGAGCCGCCTCATGGCCTCGCGCTCGTCATGGCGAAGAAAGGCGGCGTCCAGAATGACCGGGAAGCCGGCGCCGAGCAGCAGTTCGGCGAGCCGGGACAAGCGGTCATAGGTGCGCGCATTGGACGCCTGGTTGTAGAGCTCGGCCGGCGCGGCGGGCCGGTCCAGGGCGGCCATGCCGGCAAGCCGCTTGCGCTCCACGTCCGACCGGATGCGAACCGCGCCCAGGCGCTCCGCCAGCAGGCCCGCCACCGTCGACTTGCCGGAGCCACTCAGCCCCATGGTCAGTATCAGCCGCCTGCGTTCCGGCGGCCGGGCAAACGACCAGGCCAGGTCCCAGTACTTGGAAAAGGCCGCCGCGCCGGGCTGACCCAGCAGGCAGAGCTTGGCCCGCACCAGCGCCTTGGCGGCGGCGTACGCGTACAGCAGGCGCAAGCCCTCGTAGTCGCCGGTGCGCTCGACATACTCGTTCATCAGGCGCCATGCCAGGGGGGCGCAGGCATTGGCGCAAAGATCCATGAAGGTGAAGGAAATATCATTGATCACGTCGATGCGGCGCAAGGCCGGATCGAACTCCAGCGCGTCGAAGGCCAGCACCCTGCCCCGCCATTCCACGATGTTGCCCAGGTGCAGGTCGCCATGGCCCTCCCGCACCCACCCTTCGGCGATCCGCCGTTCGCGCAGCGGCGCAAGGCCGGCGTAGGCGCCGGCCAGCGCCGCGCGCAATTCCGGGACGCCGAGGCCCGCTTCGAACCGCGGGGGATTCGGGCCGCCGGCGATTTCGTCCAGGCTTTCGGCGGCCCAGTCCCAGGCGTTCTTCGCCGGCACCTCGGCGCGCGGAATCGGCGGCAGCCGCAAATGGAAATCGGCGATGTGGGCGGCCAGGCTTTCCATGTGCGCCCGGGTGAGCCGCCCTTGGCGCGCCAGGACGTCGAAGCCGCCGTCGGGATCGAAGCGGCGCATGCGCAGCACCCATTCGACGGCCTCGCCGCTGCCGCCGACCTCGGGCTGTTCGAAGGACCCCGTGATGGGCAGCACGTCCAGATAGAGCGCTTCGGCGGTACGGCGATTCAGCTCCAGTTCCAGCTGCAGGAAACGGCGGCGCAAGGCCAATGTGGAAAAGTCGAGAAAAGGCAGCCGCACGGGCCGCTTGAGCTTGTAGGCGTGATCGCCGGCCAGAATGATGGACGAAGCGTGCGTGCGCAGAAGAACGGGCGGCGCGCCATGGCGTAGTTCGAATTGCCGCATCAGGGCGGCCACCAGGCATTCGTGTTCGGTTTGTGCTTGCGTGTTCGATATCAAAACAGACCTTGGGCAGTAAGCCATGAAAATTCCGCAAACAGCAAAATACCATCCTTCTTCGGCCGGCGCTTTGATCCGCCGCCCGCCATTTTCAGTATGATCTGGCTTTTCGCAATCGGGATGCGTTCGAGTCCCAAGCCACGACGAAAGAAGGAATGCCCACATGACCGCCCCTGTATGGACCGACCAGCAAGTGCTGGACCAACTCATATTCAAAGCCTGGACACTGCCCGTCCTGAAATACGGCTTCCCGGCCACCGCCCAGGACGCCGCCGCGACGGGCAACGAAGCGCTGACCTTCGCGCCCTTGAACGAACTACAGCAGGCGATGGCGAACCTGGGCATGGCGACGTGGGCCGATCTCATCTCCGTCCCCGTCCGCCTCGCCTCGGCGGCCACCGCCAACATCCGGTTCGGCTTGACGGCGACCGACATCGGCCTGGCCCACGCCCACCTTCCACCGTTCGGCGACATCTGGTTCCATGCCAAACTCGAACATCTGAAGGAGCCGGCGCCGGGCAATTACAGCTTCAGCACCTATCTCCATGAAATCGGCCATGCGCTGGGTTTGCTCCACATGGGCGACTACGACGGTGACGGGCAATGGCAGCCTTCTTCTTATCAAGACAGCGTGGTCTATTCGGTCATGTCCTACTTCGGTCCCAAGACCGGCGAAGGGCTGGTCGCCTGGGGCGAATGGATCAGCGCCGACGGCAGAGTCATCGCCCCGCAGACGCCGATGCTCAACGACATTTTCGCCATCCAGACGATGTACGGCGCCTCCAATGCCCGCGCCGACAACACCGTGTATGGCTTCGGCTCCACGGCGGCGGGCGCGACCGCGCCGCTTTATGATTTCAGCGTCAACCAGAACCCCATTCTCGCGCTGTACGACGCCGGCGGCATAGACACCCTGGACCTCAGCGGATGGGGCACCGACAGCCACGTCGACCTGCGCCCGGGCGCCTTTTCGTCGGCCAACGGCATGACGAACAACCTTGCCATTGCGCGCAACACCATCATCGAGAACCTGACGACGGGCGCCGGCAATGACAAGCTCATCGGCAACCACGCCGACAACGTGCTGCGCGGCGGCGCCGGCAACGACCTCTTCGTGGCCAGCGCGGGCTATGACCTCCTTTACGGGGAAGCGGGCGACGATACCGTGCAGTACCAGGGCCCGGCGGCGGACTTCAAATTCGACTACTACCTGCCCGAAGACCTTTTCGTGGTCACGGACATGAACGGGGCCTTCGGCGCCAACGCGCTGTTCGGCATCGAGAACGTCGTCTTCGACGACGCATCGGCCTCGGTCGCCAGCATGACTCCCAACGTGATGCGCTTCCTGAATACCGCCAACGGCGCGCATTTCCACACCGCCAGCATCGAGGAAGCGCGCGGCCTCTACCTCAACGCTCCCGAATTCGTCTACGAAGGCGTGCTGTTCAACCGCAGTCTTGAAACCGGTCCGGCGACGGTGGACGTGCACCGGTTCTTCAATACCGGCACGCACTCGCATTTCTACACGGCCGACGCAGCCGAGGCGGAATTCGTCAAGGCCTCTTTCCCGTCTTTCGTCTACGAAGGCGTCGCCTATCAGGCCGCGAGCGCCAAGGCGCCGGACACGGTCGAGGTGCACCGCTTCTACAACGCCAAGCAGGGATCCCACTTCTACACCGCCGACGCCGCCGAAGCCGACCACGTGAAAATCGCCCTGGCGGGCGAGTACGCCTATGAAGGCGTGGCTTACTACGCCGGCGCGGCATAGCGTCCGGCGGCATTTTCCGCATCCCACTGGAATTCCCATCATGAGTATCTTTGGAACCCCGCTCTCCCCTTCCGCCACGCGCGTCATGCTGCTCGGGTCGGGCGAGCTCGGAAAGGAAGTGATCATCGCGCTGCAGAGACTGGGCGTCGAAACCATAGCGGTCGACCGCTACGATCATGCCCCGGGGCAGCAGGTCGCGCACCACGCCCGCCGCATCGCCATGAGCGATGCGGAGCAGCTGAAAGCGCTCATCCTGAGCGAAAAGCCCGACCTGGTCGTGCCCGAGATCGAGGCCATCGCCACCCAGGCGCTCGAAGAGCTGGAAGCGGCGGGCGCGGCGCGCGTCATACCCACCGCGCGCGCGGCCCGGCTGACGATGGACCGCGAAGGCATCCGCCGGCTGGCCGCCGAAACCCTGGGCCTGCCCACCAGCCCCTATCGGTTCTGCGACACGCTGCAGGAGCTGCGCGCCGCCATCGAACAGCACGTCGGCTATCCCTGCGTCGTCAAGCCGGTCATGAGCAGTTCCGGCAAGGGCCAGAGCAGGGTCGACGGCCCCGACGACATCCAGCTGGCATGGGACCACGCCATGACGGGCGGCCGCGTCAGCCACGGCCGCGTCATCGTCGAAGGCTTCGTCGACTTCGACTACGAAATCACCTTGCTGACGGTCCGGTCGCGCGCGGCGGACGGCGGCATCGAGACCCAGTTCTGCGAGCCCATCGGGCACAAGCAGGTGGACGGCGACTACGTGGAAAGCTGGCAGCCGCAAGCCATGCGCCCCGCCGCGCTTGAAAAGGCGCGGCAAGTCGCGCGGGCCGTCACCGACAATCTGGGCGGCCAGGGCGTGTTCGGCGTCGAGCTCTTCGTCAAGGGCGATGAAGTCTGGTTCAGCGAAGTCAGCCCGCGCCCGCACGACACGGGCATGGTGACGATGATCAGCCAATGGCAGAGCCAGTTCGAACTGCACGCGCGCGCCATACTCGGCCTGCCCGTCAGCACCGCCCTGAAAAGCCCCGGCGCGAGCGCCGTCATCTACGGCGGCGTGGATGCGCAAGACATCGTCTATGAAGGCGTGGCCGAGGCGCTGCGGGTTCCGCAGACCGACTTGCGGCTTTTCGGCAAGCCTGAAAGCTATGTGAAGCGCCGCATGGGCGTCGCGCTGGCGCACGACCACAGCGCGGACGCCGCCCGCGCACGCGCGCGGGAAGCCGCCGGCAAGCTGCGGCCGCGGCTGCCCTGATTGGTCGATGGCGGGCCACGGAACCCCAAGCCCTTGTCGCCACGGGCTTTTTGAAAAGTACCCACGGGTTTTCCCTAGAGTTATGCACAGAATCTGTGGGTAACCTGGGGAATGCGGGTCAGGCAGCCGGCTTCATCTGGCGGCGCCGCCCGCGCCGAACAGCTCCTTGTACATCTGCGTGTCCCGCACGATGGTCTGGTGGAAGGCCCGCGCGTCGCTGCCCAGGATGATCGCTCCCTGCGATTCCATCTTTTCCACGACGGCCGGCTCCTTCAGTATTTCGGCAACCGTGGCCTCGATCTTTTGCACGACGCCGGCCGGCGTCCCCGCCGGCGCCGCGAGGCCGTGCCACATCCCCGCCTTCAGTTCGGGAAAACCGACTTCG
This sequence comes from Parapusillimonas granuli, assembly GCF_013416525.1. GTDB lineage: Bacteria > Pseudomonadota > Gammaproteobacteria > Burkholderiales > Burkholderiaceae_B > Parapusillimonas > Parapusillimonas granuli. Next base: position 248,460 of record NZ_JACCEM010000006.1, on the reverse strand, counting down.
GCGGAAGTCGGCACATCGGGCAGGGATGCCAGGCGCTTGTCCGACAGGGCGAACAGCGGGTATAGCTTGCCGTCGCGGACATGCCCGGCGATGGCCGGCACGACGTTGAACATCATGTTGACATGGCCGCCCAGCAAATCCACGGTCGCCGGCGAGGCGCCCTTGTAGCTGACGCCCATGATTTCCAGCCCGGTGCGGCGCGTGAACTGGATGGCGGAAACGTGCGATGCGCTGCCCTGGCCGGAATAGGCGTAGGTATAGGCGTTGGGCTTGCCCTTCTTCAGGAGTTCGAGCAGCTCCGGCACCGTCCGCGCGGGAAAAGAGGCATTGACCACCAGCACCGTCGGCGCCACGCCGATGTTGATGATGGGCACGAACTCCTGCAGGAAGCCCGACTCGGTATCGGGGTGCAGCGTCGCGTTCACGGCATTGTTGCTGCTGGCCAGGAACAGCGTATAGCCGTCGGGCCGGGCCGCCGCGACGCGCCGGGTGGCGATGATGGTGTCCGCGCCGGGACGATTCTCGATGACCACGGGCTGTCCCAGCTTTTCGCTCATGCGGGCGGCCACCACCCGCCCCATGAAGTCCGCGGCGCCGCCGGGCGGCCAGGGAATCACCATCGTGATCGGCCCGTTCGGATAGCCGGCGGGCGCCGCGCCGGCGGCGCCGCCCACCATGGACAGGGCGATCGACAGCCCGCCCAGCAGCATTTTTGCCGGATTGCGCAAGAGGTCGCTCTTCATGTCGGTCTCCGTAGCCAGGCCCAGGGCCTGTCAGCGTTAAAAGGCGGGCGGCACTGTCATTGCGGCGCGCCGAAACCGCCGCCGCCCGCGGTTTCCAGCACGATTCGGTCGCCCTTGCGCAACTGCTTCACGCTCGTCGGGTCGCGCAGCTCGCCGTTGATTTCCAGGCGGGCGGGCAGGCCCGCTTCGCCGCCCGCCGTGCCCTGCGGCGGCACGACGCGCCGCGCCATCAGGAAGGAGCATGAAACCGGTTCGTCTCCCACGTAGGTGAAGTCGAACCTGAGCCCGTCGCCCCCCGGGTGGACGCCGCGCCCGCCCGAGCCCCTGCGCAGGCTGCGCCCGTTGACGATGACGGGCGCTTCGGCCTCGATGATTTCGATCGGGCTGTTGCCCAGGTTGCTGGGGAAGCTCAGCGCGCTGAAGCCGGGCCGCTCGGCGGATGCGCCCTGGCCGGCGTTCACGAAGCTGCTGACGGCGAATTGCCGCCCCCGATGCCGACCCGACAGCGTCACGACGCAATTGCCGCTGCCTTCCGCCCGGCGGCGCGGGCCGAGTATGGGGCCCAGGGCGCCGAAGACCGCCGGCGGCAGCATGTGCCCGATCTGCCCCCGTGCACCGGTGCCCACGGGATGCTGCGCATTCAGGACCGATCCGACCGGGGCATGGACCGTGAGCGGCCGGAAGCTGCCCTCGGTGTTGGGCACGTCCGGCGACAGCAAGGCCTTGACCGCGAACGCCGTATAGGCATAGGTATAGGTTTCGACCACATTGATGGACTTGTCTTCGACCTGGGGCGACGTGCCGGAATAATCGACGTGCAGGTCGCCGCCCCGGACGCGGACCTTGCACTGTATGGTCAAGGGCGAGGAGAAGGCGTCGTGCTGCATCCGGTATTCGTATTCGCCGTCGGGCAGCGCATCGATGGCATCGCGCAGCGCGCGCTCGGACCGGCTGCAGATCTCCGCGCTCAGGGCGGCGAGGTCCAGCCCCGTTTCCGTCAAGAGCTCCAGCAGGCGGTTGCGTATCTGCTCGTGCGCCGTGCCCTGACCCCAGATGTCGCCCATGGTGGCGTCGGGCACCCTGACGTTGGCGCGTATGAAGGCCTCGACGGCGGCTTGCGGCGCCCCCTTGTCGATCAGCTTGAGCATCGGGATCTGCAGACCTTCCTCGAAAATGGACGGCACGTCGCTGGACCGCACGCGCCCGCCGATGTCGGGAACGTGGCTGGTGACCGCCGAGAAGGCGACCAGCTTCCCGCCCATGAAGATGGGCGCCACGGTGCTGACGTCGTGAATGTGCCCGGTCGCGAGCCAGGGGTCGTTGGTGATGATCAGGTCGCCGGGCGCAAGGGTTTCCCGGGGGAACATGCGTATGACGTGCTGCACGGTGCGCGGCAGGGTGCTGATGAAGGACGGGATGCTGAAACTGGATTGCGTCAGCGAATTGCCGTCGGCGTCGGTCAGCACGATGGCGTAATCGTTGGCCTCGCGGACCAGGCTGGAAAACGAGGTTCTGACGAACCCGGTCGCCGCCTCGTCCACGATGCTGCCCAGCCGGCTCCAGATGATCTCCAGCGTGACCGGATCGAAGCGCATGGACGGTTTTGTGATGTCGGACTTCATGTGTACCTCGCGAATGAGGCCGCTTTTCGGCCTGTTCCAGGATTCAAAGCAGTGTGATCGAGACCGTCAGGTCCTGCAGGATCTCCACCTGCGCTTTCCGGGCCACCACGATGGTCGATTCGGGTTCCTGCAACAGCAGCGGCCCATCGAGCCTGACGCCGGCCGGCAAGGCATAGCGATCGTAAACCGGCACCTCGGAAAAGGCGCGCTCGTCGGGCAGGTAGACCGAGCGCATGGCGCGCGGCCTGGCGCCGTCGTCTTGCCGGTCGACGCGCAGGTGGAAGGCCTGGACGGCTTTCTTCGAGCGCCCCGAAAGACGCCATGTCATGACCTGCACCACCCCGCCCGGCACGGGCTGGCCGTACAGCTCGGCATAGCGCTTGATGAAAAGCGGCTCGAACGCGGCCGGGTCGGCGGCATCGGCGCTTTCCAGAACGTGCTCGATGCTGATGGGATGACCCTGCCCCCTGTAGCGCAGGTCGGCCGACAGAACGAAGGCCATGTCCGCCGCCTCCACGCCCGCCGCGCGCAATTCCTCGATGGCGCTGTCCCGCATCTGGGCGGCCGCCGCGCGCAGCTCGGACGGATCCACCTCGGCAAGCAGCTGCGCGCGCGCCCATGCCCGGTCCGCGCGCGCCGGCGCCGCCAGGAAGCCCAGGCACGAGCCCACGCCGGCCGCGATCCCGCACAGCACCCGGCGGATGCCGAGCTTGTGCGCGACTTCTATCGCATGGACCGGCCCCGCGCCGCCCGTCGCCAGCATGGTCAGGGAACGCGGGTCCATGCCTTTCTCGGCGATGTGCATGCGGGCCGCCGAAGCCATGTTCTCGTTGACGATGTCGCAGATGCCGATGGCCACGTCCAGGCCCGACAGGGACAGCTGCCGGCCCAGCCCGTCCATGGCGCGCATGGCCTGGTCTTTGTACAGGCGCATCCTGCCGCCCAGGAAGTTGTCGGGATCGAGATAACCCAGCACCAGGTCGGCGTCGGTGACCGTCGGATCCGTGCCGCCCTGGCCGTAGCATGCGGGGCCGGGCGATGCCCCGGCGCTTTGCGGCCCCACGTTCAGCAGGCCCAGCACGCTGCGGTGCGCGATCGACCCGCCGCCGGCGCCGATCTCGATCAGGTCTATGCTGGGAACCAGTATCGGCAGGCCGCTGCCCTTCTTGAACCGGCGCGCCCGCGCCGCCTCGAACAGGAAGGTGATGGAAGGCGTGCCGTCCCTGGCCACGCAGGCCTTGGCGGTGGTGCCGCCCATGTCGAAGGTGAGCACGTCGCGCGCGCCCACCGCCGCCGCCGTGTTCAGCGCGCCCAGCACGCCTCCGGCGGGGCCCGATTCGAGCAGCACGATGGGCACGTCCGCCGCCGAACGCACGGACGTGAAGCCGCCGCTGGACACCATGATGTTCAAGGGCGACGGCGCGCCCACTTCCGCCAGCCGGTTCTGCAGGTTGCGCAGGTAGACCGCGGCGATGGGCTGCACGTAGGCGTTGGCCGCCACCGTGGACATGCGCTCGTATTCGCGCGGCTCGGAGGCCACGCGGCTGGACAGGCTGATGGACAAGTCGGGGAAACGCTCGCCCAGGTGGGCGGCGATCTTTTCCTCGTGGACCGGCGCGATATAGCTGTGCAGGGTGCAGATCCCGACGGACTCGACGCCGAGCGCCTGGACTTCGCGCGCAATGCCGTCGAGCATTTCGGCGGTGAGGGGCAGCAGTTCGTCGCCGTCGACGTCCAGCCTGCCCCCCGCCGTGACGATCGAGGCCCGCGGCACCAGGGGCTCGGGCAATTCGATGTCGATGTCGTACATGTCGTAGCGGATCTCGCGGGCGATCTCCAGCGCGTCTTCCGTGCCCGCGGTGACGACCAGCGCGGTCTTGACGCCCTTGCGTTCGAGTATCGCATTGGTCACCAGCGTGGTGCCGTGGACCACTTCCTGGGTGTGGACTTCCCGCCCCTTGAGCGCGCGCCTGGCGTGGTCCAGCAGCTTGGAGACGACCAGGGCCACGCCGCGGCTGGGATCGACGACGTCCGTCAGTTCCTTGGCCGTCAGGATGCGGCCTTCGCCGACCAGCTGCGCGACGCCGTCGGTGAACGTACCGCCGATGTCCACCCCGATCCGCACAGCCACCGGCCCCGCATCAGAATTCACTGTATTGTTCACGCTCTTGGTCCTTTATCGAGAAGTGGACGGCCCTCTATCACTCGCTGGTAGGAGAATGGGCCCAGGTCTATCGTTTCATATCGGCCCGTCGTCAGGAGCTCCGCCATGCCGCGCCCCACCGCCGGCGCATGCTGCAGCCCGTGGCCCGAGAAACCGGCCGCCATGTGGAAGCCGCGCAGCGCCCCGCACTCCCCGATGATGGGGTTGCCGTCGATTTCGCTCATGTCGTAGTGGCCGACCCACGCGTTCTGCAGGCGCAGCGCCTCGAACGCGCTGGAACGCTCTACCAGGCCGGGCCACAGATCGTTTTCAAAGCGGTCATGGTCCTGCGTCCAGTTGAAGCCTTTTTTTTCGTCGGGACGCGTGCGGGCGACGATGTAGCCGTCGCGCTCGGGCCGCAGTGCGAACCCGCAGGCCTCGCGCATCACGGGTATGCTTTCGATCGGGTCCTGGATCTTGAAGAAGAACTGCTCGCGCCGCATGGGGTAGATGGGCGCCTTGATGCCGGCCATCTCGCAGATCTCGGGCGCCCAGCAGTTGGCCGCGTTGACCACGATGTCGCAATTCAATGTCGCCCCCGACTGCAGGGCGACGCCGGACACCCTGCCATGGCCCTGGCCGATGCCCACCACCTTGTCCTTGAGATACACCGCGCCGTTGCCCTCGGCCGCCCTTCTGTACCCCATCAGGGCGGCGTGGGGGTCGATCTGCCCGTCCTGCGGCGACCACGCCGCCGCGACGACGTCCTGGAACCGGAACGACGGATAGCGTGCGCGCAAGGCGTCCCGGTCGAGCAGCGACACCTCGACGCCGCAAGCGCGCTGCATGGCGGCGCTGTGCTCCAGCTGCCGCGCGGACTCCGCGTCGGACACCATGTACAGATACCCCACGGTGCGCCAGGCCGGATCGAACGCCACCGCCGCGCCCTGCACCTGCGCCGCGAAGCCGGTGAAGACCTCGCGGCCGAACAGCGACATTTCGACGTTCTCGCGGATGTCGTGCAAGAAGCGCACGCCGCCGACCGAGCGCGGCGTCGCGGCGAATTCGTAAGTGGGGTCGGGCTCCACCACCGTGACGGGAGCGCCCGCCCGCGCCAGGTAATAGGCGATGGAAGACCCGATGATGCCACCGCCGACAATGACGATTTTTTCCATTACGTGATCTTCGATACGTCGCCGGCCCATTCCGACGCGGCCAGGTGGGCCGCATGGAACAGGCGCTCGAATTCATTCGAATCGGCCGCGGCGGGGTCTTTCAGCAGCTCGGCGCGGTACTGCTCGGAGTCGTCCTTGGGAAAGTAGCCGTAGCGCCGCGCATTGGGGTTGTCGTACAGCGAGCGGGTGTTGTTCGACACCCCCCAGAGGACGTCGAAATGGGTGTCCGGGTATTCCAGCGAGCAGCGCACCAGCTCGACCATGTCGCCCGGGCTGATCCAGGTGCCCAGGTCGCGCATCAGGGTCGGCCTGTGCTTGAAGGTGGCGATGCGCAAGGCCACCACCTGCAGCCCGTACTTGTCCGCGAAATAGCGGCCCGCGGCTTCGCCGAACGCTTTGCTGAGCCCGTATCGGGTGTCGGGCCGCGGCGGGGAATCGAGCCCCACGCGAGTGCTGCGCCGATAGTAGCCGTGCGCGTGTATGGAGCTCGCATACACCACCCGCTTCACGCCGGCGCGGCGCGCGGCTTCGAACACGTTGTAGGTGCCCATGATGTTGCTGCGCAGTACGTCTTCCCAGCAAGACTCGCCGACCATCTTGCCGTTTTCCCTGACGGCGCCCAGCACCCCGCCCATGTGGACGATGGCGTCCACGCCCTCGGCCAGCCGGTAGACCGCTTCCGCGTCGGACAGGTCCGCCGCTTGCGCTTCCTCTCCGGGCCCCGGTTCGCCCAGTTCGCGGATGTCGGTGAGGCGTAGGGAATAATCCGGCTTCAAGCCGTCGCGCAGCACGCGGCCCACCGCGCCGGCCGCTCCCGTCAGCAAGACGGTACGCTTGTCCTTCATTTGGCGTCTCCTGAATGATTGGAATGATTATGTTTATTTAGCCGAGCGCGGCGCAGGCGTCCCGCAGGCGCGCCGAGCCTTCCTCCAGGTTTTCCTGCGAGGTCGCGAAGCTGATCCGGAAGAAGCCCGGGCACCCGTAGGCGCTGCCCTGGATGACCACGAGCTTGTATTGGTCCAGCAGGTAGCGCACGAAGTCCAGGTCGGACTCCAGGCGCGCGCCCTGCGGCGTGGTCTTGCCCAGCAAGCCGCGGCAATCGCAGAAAAAGTACATCGACCCCTCGGGCGCGCGCACGCTCAGGCCGGGAATGCCCGCCAGGCGTTGCGCCAGGTAGTCGCGGCGCTGCGCCATGACGGCGCGCCTCGCGGCGACGTCGTCGTGGCTGGCGTTCAGGGCCGCGACCGCGCCCGCCTGGCCCAGGGACGACGCGCAAGACGTGGTCTGCGTCTGCAGTTTCACCATGGCCTTGACGAGCTCCGCCGGGCCCGCGCCGTAGCCGATGCGCAAGCCGGTCATCGCATAGGACTTCGATACGCCGTTGACGACCAGCGTGCGGGCCTTGATGCCTTCGCCGAGCGTCGCGATCGAGCGATGGACGGCGCCGCCGTAACGGAGGTGCTCGTAGATTTCATCGCTCATGATCAGCACATGGGGATGCCGCGCCAGCATCTCGGCCAGTTCGGCCAGCGTGGCGTCGGACAACATCGCGCCCGTCGGATTGTTGGGCGAATTGAGCACCAGCCACCGCGTCCTGGGCGTGATGGCCGCCTCGATGGCGGCGACGTCCAGCTGGAAGCCGCCGTCGGCGCCGCATTCCACGAAGACCGGCGTCCCGCCCGCGATGCGCACCTGATTGGGATAGGAAATCCAGTAGGGCACGGGCACGATGACCTCGTCGCCCTCGCCCACGGTGCACGCGAACGCGTGGTACATCACGCTCTTGGCTCCCGAGCCGATGATGATCTGGTCGCGGCCGTACTCCAGGCCGTTCTCGCGCAGGAGCTTGGCCCGGACGGCGTCGATCAATTCCAGGGTGCCGCCCGTGTTGGTGTAGTGCGTGTCGTCGCCGTCCAGGGCCTGCTTGATCGCTTCCTTGACGTTGGCGGGCACGGGGAAATCAGGCTCGCCGATGGAAAAGTCCACGACATGGTGGCCTTCGGCCCGCAGCGCGCGCGCCCGCGCGCCGGCCTCGGTGCTTTCAGAAGCTTTGAACCGCGCCATGAGCGGCGCGAAGGACAAGGGCATCGTCGTCATGGCCGCCTCATGGTTGACCGAGGAAAGCATTGCGGAAGCGCAGCTTCATCCAGACGCCGTCGCGGGTCTTGGCGAGATGGCCAGGATGCGCCGGCGATACCTTGAAGTTGATGACGACGGGGCCTTTGGCGTTGAGCAGGTCGTGGACCGCCGCGTCGACCTGGTCTTCTTTGTCGACCGTGCGCGCCACCGGCATGCCGCAGCCGGCCGCGATGTCGCCCAGCTCGACGCACTTGGCGGTGGCCGTCAGCTGGTTGCCGGTTTCCCCGTAGATGCCGTTGTCGAAGATCGCCAGCGACAGGTTGGTGGCGCCGGAGATCGCATACGTGGCGAGCGAGCCCAGGCCGCAAAGGACGTCGCCGTCGCCCATCAGCACCATGACGCGTTTCTCGGGCTGCGCCAGCGCCAGGCCCAGGCCCACCATGGCCGCCCCGCCCAGGGCGCCGTGCAGGTTGAAGTTGAGCGGATGATCCGCCCCGCGGGCCGCGACGGAATCGTAGGAAGCGCTGCTCAGGCCGGTCACCACCGGCATGTCGTCCCTGCCCTTCAGCAGTTGCTTGACGATTTCACGCCGGTTCAGCGTATAGCTATTGTGTCTCTCGTTCATGTTCTTACCTCAGGAATCTCTTGACGCCCATCACCCGCTGACTGAAGAAAACACCGACTCCATTCAACGTATTGAAAGCTTCTTCAGCGGCGGCCGCGACGCTGGCGCCGGCATCGTCGGCGCTGTCGACGGTCATGGCCTGGAAGCCCGCCATCTTGAAGTAGTCGCGGCAGCGCTGCCCCATCGGCACCTGCCACCGGTTGCCTTCCGCCCAGCTGGACCGCCAGGACACCAGGGCCAGGAACGGAAACTGGCAGACCTCCGACATGGAGGCGTTGTTGATGACGTTGCCCACGCCCGTGCTCTGCATGATGAGGCAACCCTTCGCGCCGCCCAGCCAGCATCCGGCGAGCAGGCCCGGGCCTTCGGACTCGTTCGTCAGCGGTATCGTCCTCATGTCCGGGTCCGCCAGACACAGGTCGATGACTTCCTTCATGCCTCCGTCCGGCACGAAGCCCACCACCGATATCCCCTGATCCTTCAATGCCTGGTAGACGTCCCGCGACCAGCTTCCGGCCGCGGCGCTTTCTGCTTCACTTACCATGACTCCCCCTCCTTTTTGCTGCACTATTGAAAAACGATGAACCGTTCCCGTGTCATGGCCTTGACCGAGTCCGCGGGGCTTTCGCGCCCGTAGCCGGACAGCCGGTCTCCGCCGTAAGGCATTTGATCGGGGCGGAACGTGGATGTGCCGTTGACGATGACCGCCCCGGTGATGACGGAACGATGGGCTTGCATGGCCACGGCGATGGACTGCGTAAACAAGCCGAAATTGATGCCGAAGCCCGTGGCGTTGACCCACTTGAACACGTCGGCGATGTCTTGGTATCGGTGGATGAGCACCACCGGGCCGAAGATTTCTTCGCATACCGCGCGCGTTTGCATGGGCGCGCCGGCCAGCAGCGTCGGTTCGACCATCGTGCCCTTGCGCCCGCCGCCGGCCAGGCATGTCGCGCCGTCCTGGACGGCTTCGCGGATGCGTTCGGCGATGCGCTCGGCGGCGGCCAGGTTGATCACGGGCCCGAGGTCCGTATCGGGATCGAGCGGGTCCCCGAGCTTGAGCGCCCGCACGCCTTCGGCCATGCGCTGCGTGACGCGCTCGGCCACGTCTTCATGGACGAAGACGTTCTGCACGGACGCGCAGCTTTGCCCCGCCAGGCGAAAGCCCGACGCGACGCATGCGGCCGCGGCGCGCTCGAGGTCGGCATCGGCATGGATCACGGTCGGCCCCAGCCCGCCCAGTTCCAGCGTGCAGGGCCGCAGTCCCGCGGCCGCCTTGACGGACTGCCCGGCCCGCAAGGAGCCGGTGAATGAAATGAAGTCGAGCCGCGGATCGGATACGAGGGCCTGGCCGACGTCGGCCCCGCCCTGCAGGAGATTGACGGCGCCGTCGGTGAAGCCGGCCCGCAGGAAGTGGCCGAACAAACGGCCGATGGTGCCGGCCGCCTCGGGCGGCGCCTTCAGGACGCAGGCATTGCCGGCGGCCAGCGCGGGCGCCAGTTTATGGCAGGCCAGGTTCACCGGCGCGTTGAAGGGCACGATCATCCCGACCGCCCCCACGGGGAAGCGCCGCGACACCGCAAGCGCCCCGGCCCCGAGCCGGCTGGCGTCGAGCGGCACCTGGCGCCCGGCGTTGCGGGTCGCCTCTTGTGCGCTCAGGCGGATGACGTCGATGGCGCGTTCCAGTTCGGTCCGGCTTTCGCGCAGGGTCTTGCCGGTTTCCAGGCTGAGCAGACGCGCCATGTTTTCCGCGTCCTGCCGCAAGCTTGCGGCGGCATCGAGCAGGCGTTCGGCCCGTTCATGGCCCGGCATGAGCGCCATGCGGTCGCGCGCCGCGCAAGCCGCGCCGACGGCGTCGCGCACGGAGTCGGCGGTGCCGCCGATGGCGGCCGTGACCACCGCGCCATCGTAAGGCGAGACGACATCGAAAGCCGGCCCGTCGGTGACCGGACGCCCGGCGATCACGGATGTGGCCGGAGCTTGGTTCGGGTACGAGGGATGCAGGGATTCATTCATTGTCGCCACGCCACGTTGACACCTATCGTGATTGAATTAAATCACATAGTAGCTGTTGTGACAACTACTTTAATTGCAGGCGCCGCGTCGTGCCGAAAACTACGGTGAATCGCAAACAGGCATCAGCTCTCGTTGACGGCTTTCTTCGCCTTTTCGAGATTGGCGGTGAGCTCGGACATCTGCTCCGGCGAGAACAGGCTGCGCCGCAGTTCGATGAGGCCCTTGCCGAAGCGCTCTTCGATTTCCTTGCCCAGATAGGCCATCATCTCGGCCATGTAGACATCGTGGCGGATCAGTGTTTCGGCCATGCGCACGATGGCAGGATTGGTTGTGTAGGCGCCCGTCAGCGTTTCGCCGAGGTTGGCGGTGAGGGCCAGGCGGTAATCGATGGCGATCGTGAACAGGTTGTCGGCGCCGCCGACGCGCTGCCCATTGCCTTCATGCAGGTAGACCTTGGTGCCCTTGCCGAAGCGCAGGAACTTGGTGTCTTCGCCGAACACGACGAAGATCAGCTTGACCCCGCGCGCGGCGGCCTTCTTGAGCCGCGGCGCATGGCGGCGCAGCACGTCGGTCGAGGCCTTGATCCAGACATGCTGAAGGGCATGGTCGATGAGCTCGTCGACTTTCGCGGCGATCTGCTCTTCGCCGTCTATGCTCCAGACGACATCGGGGCTTTCCTTGGGTTCGAGCGTTTCCAGCGTTTGCTGAAGGCGCTCGCAAAGATCGCCGACGTCGGACGCGATGCGGCCCAGCAAGGCCGAGGGCTCGACGGGCACGTAACGCGTGGGGTTTTCGCTGACGGGCTGCACCGCGCGCTTCTTGGCCAGGCTTTCCAGGGCGCCGTAGATATTGGCGCGCGGCAGCCCCGAATGCTTGCTGACCTCGTAGGCGGTGGCCGGGCTGCCCTGCAGCAGGCTCAGGTAGGTGCAGGCCTCGTATTCGGAGAATCCGAGGCGCTGTAGATCGTTGACCGGGCTGGATGCATCGGTGGATTTCTTGCTGGTGTTTTTGGTGGCGATTTGCTTGAACATATGGCAGCTCTGTGAATGATTCGGCCCATGGAACCGGTCAAGTTTGAGTCGATAGGCTGGCCCTGTCAACCTGGGCGCGGCGCCGGTAAAACCCGCCTCCGGAAAAATAATAGTAGTTCAAGCTGCTACTTAATGGCAGAATAGCCCGACCGGCCGCTAAGGGCCGGAATTCTCGCCAGGAGGAATGCCATGTTTTTCCATCAGAAAAGAGGCCTGGGCTTAGCGGCGCTGGCCAAAACAGGTATGAAAGCAGCGATCATCGCAAGCGCCCTGACCTTGGGCCCGGGCTCCGCCCTAGCCCAGGAAAACCCGCTGCGCAACAAAACCATCAACATCTCCGTCGGGTTCGGGGCGGGCGGCGCCATGGACCTGACCGCCCGCGTCATCGGCGACGCGCTGGGAAAGAATCTGGGCAATACCGTCGTCGTCCAGAACAAGCCCGGCGCGGGCGGCAACCTCGCCACCGACCAGCTGGTCAAAGCGGCGCCCGACGGCACCCATCTCATGCTGGGCGGCTACAACAACGCCCTGGCGCCCAGCCTGTACAAGAACTTGAATCATGATCCGCTGAAGGACCTCGAACCCATCGGCCGCGCCGTCACGACGGTGTCGGTGCTCGTCGTCAAGCCGTCGCTGGGCGTCAAGACGACCAAGGAACTGATCGAACTCGCCAAGAAGAATCCGGGCAACCTCGCCTATTCCAGTTCGGGCGTCGGGACTTCCGGCCACCTGGCCGCAGAAATGCTGGCGTCCATGGCGGGCGTCAAATTCCTGCACGTGCCCTATAAAGGCTCGCCGGAACAGCTGTCTTCCCTGTTCGGCGACCAGGCCGCGTTCTCCTTCATCGTTCTTTCCCAGGCCGTTCCGCAGATCGCGGCGGGCAAGCTCGTGGGCCTGGCGGTCTCGGGCCCCAAGCGCGATGCGCAGCTGCCCAATGTGCCCACCGTCGCCGAGTCGGGCTATCCCGAATATGAACACGTCCAGTGGTATGCCATCTTCGGCCCCAAGGGAATACCGAAAAACACCGTCCGCTTCCTGAACCAGGAAATCAACCAGGCGCTGGCCGCCCCGGAGGTCGCGAAACAGCTGCGGGACCGCGGCCTGGAGCCGGCGCCGAGCACGCCCGAGGAACTGGGCGAACTGCTGAAATCGGAGACCGCCGTGTTTGCCGGGATCGCCAAGAAAGCCAATATCCAGCCGCAATAGGCGCGGGGGCATCCGGAAGCCCGGCCGGACGCCGCGCCGGCCGCGCGCCGCCCCGTCCTTGCCGGGCGGCGTCCGACCTGGGGTCCCGGCCGCATCTGTTCTTCAGAAAGCAGTTGATTAGTAGTAGTCATTGCTACTACAATAATGACAAGACAGGGAGAAAGGATAGACACATGAGCCACGAACTCAATTCCAAGGAGCTGCAGGCACGCCGGGAAAAGGCGCTGGGCATGGGCGGGCCGGAACGCCTGGCCAAGCGGCGCGCACAGAAGGTGCTGAATGCGCGCGAGCGCCTGGCCGTGCTGCTGGACCCCGGCAGCTTCCATGAATCCGGCCTGCTGGCCACCTCGTATCGTCCCGAAGCCAAGGAAAAGACGCCCGCCGACGGCAAGGTCACGGGCTTCGGCGCCATAGAAGGCCGCCCGGTGGCGGTGGTGTCCAACGACTTCACCGTGCTGGGCGCATCCAGCAGCGTGGTCAACGGCAAGAAGATCAAGCACGTCCGGCAAGTCGCCGGCGATTCCGGCATGCCGCTCGTGCTGCTCGGGGAATCGGCGGGCGCCCGCATGCCCGACCGCATGGGCGCCGCGGGCCGCGCGATACTCGGGCAGGATCCCGCCGAGTACCTGCGCGACCGCCGCAGTCCCTGGGTGTCGGCGCTGCTGGGCAGCTGTTATGGCTCGTCCACCTGGTATGCCTGCCTGTCGGACTACGTCGTCATGCGCAAGGGCGCCACCATGGCCGTCGCCAGCAGCCGGGTCACCGAGCTGGCCATCAAGCAGACCGTCGACGCCGAAGAACTGGGCGGCTGGCGCCTGCATACGGGCACGACCGGCCTGGTCGACGCCGCCGTCGACACCGACGAGGAAGCGATCGAGCTGGTCAAGCGTTTCCTGAGCTACATGCCCAGCCACAACGGCGAGGCCCCGCCGGTGGCGCCGGTGCCCGAAGGCTCGGACGACGCGATTCAGGACATCCTGAGCGTGGTGCCGGAATCCCGCAGCCAGGTGTACGACAGCCGTGAAGTCATACGCCGCATCCTCGACAAGGACAGTCTGTTCGAGCTCAAGGGCCGCTTCGGCAAATCGCTGGTCACCGCGCTGGGCCGCATCGACGGCAAAACGGTCGGCGTCATTGCGAACAACCCGAAGTTCAAGGGCGGCTCCATCGACATCGACGCCTGCGCCAAAGCGACCAGCTTCCTGGTGCTGTGCGATTCCTTCAACATCCCCATCGTGCTGCTGGCCGACCAGCCGGGCTTTCTCATCGGCATAGACGGCGAAAAACGAGGCGCGCCGGGGCGCATCATGAACTGGATGAACGCCATCTCGCAGGTCACCGTCCCGAAAATATCGATCACCCTGCGCAAGAACTACGGCCAGGCCTACCTGAACATGGGCGGCGGGCGCAACAGCGACGAAGCGGCCGCCTGGCCCAGCGCCGACTACGGCTTCATGGACGCCGGCACCGCCGTCAACGTGCTGCACGGCGTCAGGTACGAGGACGACCCCGAACGCTTCCGCAAGCTCGCCGAAGCAATCAGCCAGGACAACGCCCCCTGGGACCTGGCCGCCCTGTACGAATTGAAAGACGTCATACATCCGCTGGAAACCCGGTCCTACCTGAAAAGCGTGCTTGCCATCCATTCCAGGAAACCCACGGGCGGCGTCGGGCGGCATCGGCTGTCGTGCTGGCCCACCAGCTACTGAAACCCCTCAAACAAACGGAGCACACACCATGACCGCACTCTCGATCACCAGCGACATCACCGGCACCGTCTGGAAAGTGCTGATCAAGCCGGGCGACAAAGTCGAGGAGGACGACGCGCTCGTCATCCTCGAATCCATGAAAATGGAAATCCCCGTCCTCGCCACGGAAGCCGCCACCGTTCTGGAAGTCCGCGTCACGGAAGGGCAGGCGATTTCGGAAGGAGACGTGGTCGCCGTCCTCGAGGCATGAGGACAACCGGACGATTCGACAACCCACTTGGAGTCGGCAATGCGGATTGCAGATAGGGCGCGTACCTTGTTCAAGCAAGCGAAGCAACAGAAGCGCCGGGCGCTGGACGAGCCCACCGCGAAGCGCATCCTCGATCTATACGGCATACGCACGCCCAGATCCGCCGTCGTGGACGGCGCCACCGCCTCGGACGCCATGCTGCGGGACCTCGGCGGCCGGGTCGTCGTGAAGCTGATCTCGCCCGACGTCCTGCACAAGTCCGACTTCGGCGGGGTGGCGCTGGGCGTGGAAGACGCCGCCGGCCTTCGCGCCGCCATGGACGCCATGTCGCAGCGCTGCCGCGAGCACGGCTACCGCGTCGAAGGCTTCCTGCTCGAAGAACAGATCCAGGAGGGCCACGAGATCGTCATCGGCGGCTTCCAGGACCCGTCTTTCGGGCCCGTCATCATGCTCGGCCTGGGCGGCATCTTCGTCGAGATCCTCAAGGATGTCTCTTTCAGGATCTGCCCCATCACCAGAACCGACGCGCTCGAAATGCTGGGCGAACTGCGCGGCGCCGCCTTGCTCAGAGGCGCCCGCGGCCGCCCGCCGGTGCCGGACGACGTGGTGACCGGCGCCCTGCTCGCCGTGGGAGGCGAGAACGGCTTGTTCTTCGAGCTGGCCGACCAGATCGGCGAATTGGACGTCAACCCGCTGATCGTGTCGGCGCAGGGCGCGATCGCCCTGGACGCACGCGTCGTACTTGTCTCGGAGTAAGCCAGCATGACCGCCATTGCGCCTGAAATCATCCAGGGCACCAGCCTGCACGCCTTGTTCCACCCGCGCACGATCGCCGTGGCGGGCGTATCGAGAAGGTCCGACGGCCAGGGCAACAAATTCATCCGTCGCCTGCGCGAGGCGGGCTATCGGGGCGCCATCTACCCCATCCACCCCACCGAGCCCGAGCTCGAAGGCTTGCGCAGCTATCCCAGCCTGTCCCAGACGCCGGAACCCATCGACTATGCCTTCATCGCCATCCCGGCGGAGGCCGTGCCCGCCATGCTGGCCGAGGCGGCGGGCAGGGTCCGCTTCGCGCAGGTGATGTCCAGCGGCTTCGGCGAAGGCGGGCGCGGCATGGCGCTGCGGCGGGCGCTGCTGGACGCGGTCCGCAGGGGCGGCATGCGTTTGCTGGGCCCCAATTGCCTGGGCACGTATTCGCCGGCGGCCGGCATGAGCTTCATCGACGGCCGGCCCGCCGCGCCGGGCTCGGTCGGGGTTTTTTCCCAGAGCGGCGGCTTGTCGGTGGACATCATCCGCAACGGCGAATACCGCGGGCTGCGCTTCAGCGGCGTGGTGTCGCTGGGCAACTGCCTGGACATCGGCCCTTGCGAACTGCTGGCCCACTATCTGGAAGATCCCTCCACCCGTGTCATCGGCGCCTATATCGAGGACATCCGCGAAGGACGCCGCTTCTTTGAAATCCTGCGCGACGCCCGCGCGGCCAAGCCCGTGGTGCTGCTCAAGGGCGGGCGCACCGCGCAAGGCCTGCGGGCCGCGGCCTCGCATACCGGCTCTCTCGCGGGCAGCGAGCAGGTCTGGACGGCGCTGGCGGCCCAGACGGGCTCCATACTGGTGGACAGCCTAGAGGACTTCATCAACGTGCTGGCCGCCTTCGAAAGCGAGCGCGATTCGAAGCCGCCCTTCGACGGGCGCGTGGTGCTGTTCGGCAACGGCGGCGGCGCCAGCGTGCTGGCGGCCGACGCCCTGGGCAAGCTGGGCGTCGACGTGCCCGCGCTCGGCGCCGCCACGGCGGCGGCGCTGGAAGCGTTGCGGGTGCCGGCCGGAGCGGGGCTGGAAAACCCGCTCGACGTCCCCGCGAACATCCTGGAACGCAGCAAGGGCCGGATCGCCGGCAGCATCCTGGAGGCCGTCATCACGCAGGAACGCCCCGGCGCCGTCCTGGCGCACATCAACCTGCCGGTCATCATGGGCTACCGCGGCGGCGCGCTGCTGGACGAGCTGATGCAGACGGTGCTGGGCCTGCAAGGGCTGCTTGCGCCGGCCACCCGCCTGTATCTCGTCCTGCGCTCCACGGGCCAGGCCGACTATGAGGAAAAGCGCCGGCGGTATGCGCAGCAGGCCATACAGGCCGGCATCCCGACGTTTTTCGACCTCGTCTCCGCGGCGCGCGCCCTGCACGCGCTGAACACCTACAGCCGCTACTACCATACCCGGCATCCGTGAAGAAGGACGCAATCATGGCCCGATCATTCGACACCGTACTCATCGCCAACCGCGGAGAGATCGCCGTGCGCATCATCCGCGCCTGCCGGGAGGCCGGCCTCAAGACCGTGCAGGCGTATTCGAGCGCCGATGCGGACACCCTGCCCGTCCGCATGGCCGACGAAGCCGTCCTGATCGGCGGCCCCAAGCCGGCCGAGAGCTACCTGAACACCGGCGCCCTGCTCCAGGCCGCCGCGCAGGCCGGAGCGGGCGCCGTGCACCCGGGCTATGGCTTCCTGTCGGAAAACGCCGATTTCGCCGATGCCGTCGTCGCGGCCGGCCTGGTCTACATCGGGCCGCAAGCGGAGATCATCCGCATGATGGGCGACAAAGTCCGGGCGCGCCAATGCGCCAAGCAGGCGGGCGTGCCCGTCATCCCGGGATCCGAAGGCGTCGTCTCGACCGAAGCCGAGGCGCTCGCGGTCGCCGCGGAAATCGGCTACCCGGTGCTGATCAAGGCGGCGGCGGGCGGCGGCGGCCGCGGGATGCGCGTCGCGCAGGATGCGAGCGAGCTGCGGGACAAGCTGGCCGGCGCCATGAACGAGGCGCAAGCCGCCTTCGGCTCGCGGGAAGTCTATCTGGAGAAATTCCTCGAACGCATCCGCCACATCGAAGTCCAGGTCGCCGGCGACGGCAACGAGGTCATCCACCTGGGAGACCGGGACTGCTCGATCCAGCGCCGCCACCAGAAGCTGCTCGAGGAAGGGCCGGCCGTCGCGCTGGACCACGCGCTCCAGGAAGAAATCCGGCTATCGGCGAGGACGCTGGCGGCGTCCATCGGCTATCGCAACGTCGGCACCGTCGAGTTCATCGTCGAGCCGCGCAGCCGGCAATTCTATTTCATCGAAATGAATACCCGCATCCAGGTCGAGCACCCCGTCACGGAGCTGCTGACGGGCGTCGACCTGGTCAAGATGCAGCTGGCCATCGCCGCCGGCCTGCCGCTTTCGGTCAGGCAGGAAGACGTACGCCTGCACGGCCATGCCATCGAGCTGCGCATCAATGCGGAAAACCCCGCCAAGGGCTTCATTCCCTGCGCCGGGCGCATCACCGAATTCGCCATGCCCTCGGGCCCGGGCGTCAGGGTGGACACCCACGCCTATGCCGGCTATGAATTGCCGCCCTATTACGATTCCCTGCTTGCCAAGCTGCTGGTTTGGGGACGCGACCGCGAGGAAGCCCTGGATCGCCTCAGGCGCGCCCTGGACGAGGCGCGCATCGAAGGCATCGCCACCACCCTGGCGTTCCACCGGCAACTGCTGCGGGAAGGCGATTTCCTGCGGAACGACACGCACACCCGGTTCATCAAAGAGCACATGTACGGCAAGCATCCCATGAGGCATCTGCTCTGACGCCGCGCGCCCGCGGGCCGGGCGCTCATACTTTTTCTATGATGTCGATGTGATCGTTGATCAGCGACTGGCAATGCCCGTCGGCGGACCACGCATACCACTGCTGTACGGCCGCATGCCGGTCCTGGTGCAGCACATAGCCGAAATAGCGCTGTTCGCCGCCGTCGGCGCCGCCGTCCACGTCGCTGATGAACGCCAGCCTGCCGCTACGCGTCACGTACACCCCGCAGCCGGTTATGATGGTCTGCCCGCCCATAGATGCCGTCCATTGGGGCTGTTAACGCTGAAGGTAGGCGGCACTGGCCCCAATCCGTGTCGCACCGCTTTCGGGCACGGCCAGCACATGATAGACAGGCCTGTGCCTATACTAGCAGCGCAAGCCCGGCGATGTAGCCCTGCGAACGGCTTCGGACATCTGGCCGGTCGCGGTTTCGCGGCCGGCCCGCGAGTGCTAGGATATCGGCCATCGCGGCGCACGGCCGCGCTTGAAAGGCATGGAAACAACGTGGGCAACTGGTTCAGGATTTCGCATATTTCGGCCGGCTTCATCGCCGTCCTCGTCGGCTACACGAGCTCCGTCGCCATCATCTTCCAGGCCGCCACCGCGGCGCACGCCACCCCCGCCGAACTGAACTCCTGGATGTGGGCGCTGGGCATAGGCATGGGCGTCAGCTGCATCGGGCTTTCGCTCCGCTACCGCAGCCCGGTGCTCACGGCCTGGTCCACGCCGGGCGCGGCGCTGCTCGTCACCGGGCTTTCCGGCCTCGGCATGGCGCAGGCGATCGGCGTCTTCCTGTTCTCCTCGCTGCTCATCACGGCCAGCGGCATGACGGGCTGGTTCCAGAAGACCATGGAGTACGTGCCCAGGCATGTTGCGGCGGCCATGCTCGCCGGCATATTGATACGCTTCGGCATGGATTTGTTCGTCGCGATGCAGACGCAATGGCTGATGGTCGGGCTGATGTTCCTCGCCTACCTGTCGGGGCGCTTCTGGATGCCCCGCTACACCATTCCCGGCGCGCTCGCGGTCGGCATCGCCTGCGCCGCGCCGCTGGGCCTGCTGCACCTGGACCTGCTCAGCTGGCAGCCGGCCGCGCCGCTGTTCATGAAGCCGGAGTTCTCGCTGTCGGCGCTCATCGGCGTCGGGATCCCGCTGTTCATCGTTACCATGACCTCGCAAAACGTGCCGGGCCTTGCGGTGCTGCGCGCCAACGGCTTCGACACGCCGGCCTCGCCCCTCATCACCTCCACCGGCATCGTCGGCCTGGTGCTGGCCCCCTTCGGCGGCTACGCATTCAACCTGGCCGCCATCACGGCGGCCATCTGCATGAGCAAGGACGCGGACCCGGATCCGTCGAGGCGCTACATGGCCTCGGTCTGGGCGGGGATCTTCTACCTGCTGACCGGCGTCTTCGGCGCCACCGTGGTCGGGCTGTTCACCGCCTTTCCCACCGAGCTGGTGGCCGCCATCGCCGGCCTGGCGCTGCTGGGCACCATAGGCAACAGCCTGGCGGGCGCGCTCGGCGACGAAAAAGGCCGCGAAGCGGCCTTGGTGACTTTCATTTGCACCGCCTCGGGCATGAGCTTCATGGGCATCGGCAGCGCATTCTGGGGATTGGTCTTCGGGATGTGCGTCCACGCCGTCATGGCGCGGGCCGGGAAACGGGTTCTATAGTCCGCAGCCCTATGCCCGCCTGCTGCAAGCCGGCGCAGATCGCGCGGGCGAAGACCAGGGCGCCGGGCTGGTCGCCGTGTATGCACAAGGTATCGGCCTGCACGGGGATGTCGACCCCTTGCACGGATTCCACCTTGCCTTCGGTGACCATGCGCACCACCTGGCGCAAGGCGATGTCCGGATCGACGATCATGGCGTCGGGCCGTTTCCGCGAGGTGAGGCTGCCGTCGTCCTGGTAGGTCCGGTCGGCGAATACTTCCTGGGCCACCTGCAGCCCCACTTCGCGCGCCGCCTCGACCTGGACGCTGGAGGCAAGCGCGTAGAGCACCAGGCCGGCGTCCACGTCCCGTACGGCCTGGGCGATGGCGGTGGCCAGTTCCCGGTTCTTGCAAGCCATGTTGTACAGGGCGCCGTGGGCCTTCACGTGATGCAGCCGCGCGCCCTGGCTGGCGGCCACGGCGGCCAGGGCGCCGACCTGGTAGACCACGATGTCGTAGGCTTCCGAAGGGGTGATGTCCATGACGCGCCGGCCGAAGCCCTGCAGGTCGGGCAGGCTGGGGTGGGCGCCCAGCGCGGCGTCGTTCTTGAGCGCGGCGGCGACGGTGCGGCGCATGGTGGTGGGGTCGCCGGCATGATAGCCGCAGGCGATGTTCGCGGAAGTGACGTAGGGGAGGATGTCGTCGTCATGCCCCATGGTCCATGCGCCATAGCTTTCCCCCATGTCGCAGTTCAAATCGATCGTCAACGCCATGTCTGCCTCCTGCCGATTGTTTCGTAAGCGTTTTGAACGGATGATAAAGCAAAATGGGGGTTCTGGGACTCGGTCAGAAGAAACCCAGCGCATTGGGGCTGTAGCTGACCAGCAGGCACTTCGTCTGCTGATACGCCTGTAGCGCCATCTTGTGGGTTTCGCGCCCGATGCCCGACTGCTTGTAGCCGCCGAAAGCCGCATGGGCGGGATACAGGTTATAGCAGTTGGTCCAGACCCGCCCCGCCTGGATCTGCCTGCCGACCCGATACGCGCGCGAACCGTCCCGCGTCCACACCCCCGCGCCCAGGCCGTAATACGTGTCGTTCGCGATCTCGATCGCATGGTCCTCGTCCTTGAACTTCATCACCGACGCGACCGGCCCGAAGATCTCCTCCTGGAATATGCGCATGCTGTTTTCGCCGAACAGCAGGGTCGGCTTCACATAGAAGCCCTGCTCCAGGCCCTCGCCCGGCGCATTGCGGGCGCCGCCGGTCAGGCATGTCGCGCCTTCCGCCCGCCCGATGTCGATGTAAGACAGGATCTTGTCCATCTGCACCTGCGAGACCTGGGCGCCCACCATCGTATTGCTGTCCAGCGGATGTCCCGTCCGGATGGATTCCACGCGCTTGACGGCCCGTTCGATGAAGCGGTCGTAGATCGATTCCTGTATCAGCACGCGCGACGGGCAGGTGCAGACCTCGCCCTGGTTCAGCGCGAACATCGCCAGGCCTTCCAGCGCCTTGTCGAAAAACGCGTCGTCCTGGTCCATGACGTCGGCAAAGAAGATGTTCGGGCTCTTGCCGCCCAGCTCCACCGTCGAGGGAATGAGGTTGTCCGCCGCGGCATGGAGTATGTGCTTGCCGGTGGGCGTCGAACCCGTGAACGCGAGCTTGCTGATGCGCTTGCTGGTGGCCAGCGCATTGCCCGCCTCCTTGCCGAAGCCGTTGACGATGTTCAGGACGCCGGGCGGCAGGAGGTCGCCGATCAGCTCCACCAGGACCAGAATGGAGGCCGGCGTCTGCTCGGCCGGCTTGAGGACCACGCAATTGCCCGCGGCGAGCGCGGGGCCCAGCTTCCAGGCGGCCATCAAGATCGGGAAGTTCCAGGGGATGATCTGCCCCACCACGCCCATCGGCTCGTGGAAATGATAGGCGACCGTGTCCTTGTCGATCTCGGATATCCCGCCTTCCTGGGCCCGTATGCAGCCCGCGAAATAGCGGAAGTGGTCGATGGCCAGGGGCAGGTCGGCGGCCATGGTTTCGCGCAGCGGCTTGCCGTTGTCGATGGACTCCGCCACCGCCAGCACTTTCAGATTCTTCTCCATGACGTCGGCGATGCGCAGCAGGATGCCGGCGCGCTCGGCCGGAGAAGTCTCGCCCCATTTGCGGCGGGCGGCGTGCGCGGCGTCCAGCGCCAGGTCCACGTCGGCGGCGTCCGACCGCGGCACTTCGCAGAAGGTCTGCCCCGTGATGGGCGACACGTTCTCGAAGTAGTTGCCCGCCACCGGCGCGACCCATCGTCCCCCAATATAGTTTTCATAGTGCTTTTTGTAGGGGTACTCGACGTCGATGCCGAAGTATTTCAGTTGAGTCAGGTCCACGTTGGTCTCCTTTGATGAAACACGCCCGCGGGATGCGGGCCCTCGTTTCCGTCAAAGCAAGATGCATGCCAATCGCCGCCCCACCCGGACCGCTGGGCAAACGATCGGGGAAGGTGTATGGTGGATCTGTTTCCAGGCCAGTATCCTGGCGGCATGATTTTTCTTATAAAACAATGGCCTGTCGCGTTTTGCGACAGTGGCGCCGGGGTTCGCGACACATCCGGCGCGCAACGCTACATAACGGAGACCATCGGCATGACCTCCTCCCGGCCTACCGTGACACGCGGGCTGTACGGCTTTGCCGCGAGCCAGCCCTCCAACTCCATCCTGCGCTCCTGGGAACGCTGCGCCGCCATGGGCGCCGGCCTGCATGCCGACCCGAACCCCATGCCGGCCCCGGAGCTGGCCGAGCGCCGCGAGCAGCATGCGCGCATACTGGAAACCGCCCGGCCCGAACTCGACACGCTTGCCGGCCTGGTCGCCGGCGCGCATGGGGTGGTCCTGCTGGCCGACCCCACCGGCCTCATACTCCAGGAAGCCGGCAGCACCGATTTCCTGCGCAAGGCGGAACGCGTGGCCTTGCGGCCCGGCGTCAGCTGGGCGGAATCCCTGCGGGGCACCAACGCCATCGGCACGGCTCTCCACGACGGGGCCGCGGTGCGCGTCCACGGCAACGAGCACTTCCTGCGCTGCAACCACATACTCAGCTGCCACGCGGCGCCCATCCGTTCGCCGCGCGGCGAGATCATGGGGGTGCTGGACATCTCCAGCGAGGCAAGCAGCCTGCAGGACTATGCCCTGGGCCTGGCGCAGATGTGCGCGCGGCAGATCGGCAACCGCTTGCTGGACACCGCCGACGGCAGGCTCCATCGGCTGGTGTTCCAGCGCCAGCCGTCTTTGCTCGACTCCGCGGAACGCGCCATCCTGCTGCTCGAGGACGACCGCATCGTCGGCGCCAACGAGGCGGCGCTTCAATTGCTGGGCGGCGACTGGAGCCTGCTCCACGGCTCCATCGACGCCTGGATCGAAGGCTGGTCCCGGCTCGACGACACGCCGAAGCCAGTCATGACCGCCGCGGGCCTGCCTCTGGTGGCGACGCTCCGGCACGGGAAGAGCCCGGCAATCCGGCCCTTGGCGGCGCCGGCCGCTCCGCGCGCCGCCAGGCCCGGCCGGTCCCGGCCCGCCGGCCAGGAGCCGATGCAATACGATCTGGGCAGCGTGGCCAGTGCAAGCCTGCGGCCCGCCGCGGATGCCCTGGACGCGGGGCTGGCGGTGCTGCTGCAGGGCGAGACGGGCGTCGGAAAAGAAGTCTTCGCGCGGCGGCTCCATGCGCTGAGCGGCTACCGGGCCGGGCCTTTCGTGGCCGTGAATTGCGGCGCGCTTCCGGAAAGCCTGGTCGAGGCCGAGCTCTTCGGCTATGAAGGCGGCGCCTTCACGGGCGCACGCCGCGAGGGCTCGCTGGGCCGGCTGCGGGAAGCCCACGGCGGCGTCCTGTTCCTGGACGAGATCGGCGACATGCCGCTGGCCTTGCAGACCCGGCTGCTGCGCGCGCTCCAGGAGCGCGAGGTCCAGCCCTTGGGCTCGAACAAGCGCATACCCGTCGATTTCGCCCTGCTCAGCGCCACGAACCAGGATCTGGCCGCCATGCTGGCGCAAGGCAGCTTCCGGTCCGATCTGTTCTATCGGCTGCAGGATTATCGGGTATGCCTTCCGCCGCTGCGCCGGCGCCAGGATCTGCGCGGATTCGTGCGCCGCGAGTTCGAGCGCCTGGGCGGCCTGGAGCGCGCGATGTCGCTATCGGATTCGGCGCTGGATGCTCTGGCGGGCCATGCCTGGCCCGGCAACTACCGTGAACTGCGCGCCGTCCTGCGCGGCCTGCTGTTCCTGAAGCCCGCCGGCAGCCTGCTGCAGGCGGCGGACCTGCCGCCCGGACTCGGGCAAGCGGCCGCGGCCGGAGAGCCCGGCGCGGGGCCGGCATCGCCGGGCGGCGCCCCGGCGCGCGGCGAGGCGGCCGGAGGGCGCAGCCTGCGCGAATGGAATTCGCAGCTGATCCTGCGGGTCCTGGGCGAGTGCGGGAACAATGTCAGCCATGCCGCAGGGGTGCTCGGCATACATCGCAGCACCTTGCACCGCTATCTGGCCCGCAGGAAGCAGGGCCCCCACGCCCTCATTGCCCCTCGAGAAAACTCTTGAGCTTGTCGGCCCGGCTGGGATGGCGCAGCTTCCGCAGCGCCTTCGCCTCGATCTGGCGAATGCGCTCCCGCGTCACGTCGAACTGCTTGCCGACTTCTTCCAGGGTCTGATCCGTGCTCATCTCGATGCCGAAACGCATGCGCAGCACCTTGGCTTCGCGCGGCGTGAGCGAATCCAGCACTTCCTTGACCACATCGCGCATCGAGCCATGCAAGGCCCACTCGGACGGCGACAGCGTGCCCGTGTCTTCGATGAAATCGCCCAGATGGGAGTCGTCGTCGTCGCCGATCGGCGTTTCCATGGAGATCGGCTCTTTCGCGATCTTCAGAATCTTGCGGACCTTGTCCTCGGGCATGTCCATCTTCTGGGCGAGCGTGGCGGGATCGGGTTCCGACCCCGTTTCCTGCAGGATCTGGCGATTGATGCGATTCATCTTGTTGATCGTTTCGATCATGTGCACCGGAATCCGGATGGTGCGGGCCTGGTCGGCGATCGAGCGCGTGATGGCCTGGCGTATCCACCAGGTCGCGTAGGTCGAGAACTTGTAGCCGCGGCGGTATTCGAACTTGTCGACCGCCTTCATCAAGCCGATGTTGCCTTCCTGGATGAGATCCAGGAACTGCAGGCCGCGGTTGGTGTACTTCTTGGCGATGGAGATCACCAGCCGCAGGTTGGCCTCGGTCATTTCGCGCTTGGCCTTGCGGGCTTTCGCTTCGCCGGTGGCCATGCGCTTGTTGACGTCTTTCAGGTCCTTCAGGGGCAGCACGACGCTGGCTTGCAGGTCGATGAGCTTCTGCTGGATTTCCTGGACCGCCGGGACGTGGCGTTCGAGGGTCTCGGAATACGAGTGGCCGGCGGCCACTTCATCGAGCACCCAGTTCAGATTGGTTTCGTTGCCCGGGAAGGCCTTGATGAAATAGGCGCGCGGCATGCCGGCGCGGTCCACGCAGGTGTGCAGGATGGCGCGTTCGTGTTTGCGGACCTCGTTGACCTGCTCGCGCAGCGTATCGGCCAGCTTTTCGACCATTTTGGCGGTGAAGCGCACGCCCATGAGCTCGTTCAGGATGGCCTCTTGCGCTTGCGCGTATTCGGGCGCCTGGTAACCGTCTCTTTCGAAGGCGGCGCGCATTTTCTCGAACCACTCGCCGATGATCTCGAATTTCTTGAGCGACTTGGTGCGCAGGTATTCGAGCTGCTTGCTGCTCATGCCGCCGGCGGGGCCGTCTTCGTTTTCGTCGTTGTCGACGGAAACGCCGGCGCCGGCGTATTCTTCGCCTTCCTGGTCGATCAGGCCGTCCACGATTTCATCGATCTGGACGGAGCCGTCGCGCACGCGCTGCACGTGCTGCAGGATCTCGTTGACCGTGGTGGGACACGCCGCAATCGCCATGACCATGTGCTTCAGGCCGTCTTCGATGCGCTTGGCGATCTCGATTTCGCCTTCGCGGGTCAGGAGTTCGACCGTGCCCATTTCGCGCATGTACATGCGCACGGGATCGGTGGTGCGCCCGAAATCGGAATCCACCGTGGTCAGCGCGGCTTCGGCCTCGTCCTCGACGTCGTCGTCGCTGGATGCGACGGGCGCGTTGTCGCTCATGAGCAGCGTTTCAGCGTCGGGAGCCTGGTCGTAGACCGAGATGCCCATGTCGCTGAACGTGCTGATGATGCCGTCGATGGCTTCGGCGTCGACCAGGTCGTCGGGCAGGTGATCGTTGATTTCACCGTAGGTCAGGTAGCCGCGTTCCTTGCCGAGCTTGATCAGCACCTTGAGGCGGTTGCGCCGCGCTTCCTGCTCTTCGGGCGTCAGCGCGCTGCGCGCGGGCAAGTCCTTGTCGCCCTTGCCGCGCTTGCCGCCGCGCTTGGGCAGCGGCTTGAGCTCGGGAATGATCTCGGCGTCGCCGTTGTCGTCGTCATTGAAGTCGACGGGATCCGTGTTGGCGTTCTTGGCCGGCCGGCCGGGCCTGCGCCCGGTGGGGGACTTGGCCGCCTTCTTGGCCGCGGGCGCCGCCTTGTCCACTGTTTTGCGTGCCGTCTTGGCCGCCCCGCCGGTGGCGGATTTCTTGGCGGCCTTCTTGGCGGGAGCCGTTTCTGTTGCCGATGCCGCATCAGGAGATTGCTCTGCCTTGACGCGTCCCCCGACTTTCACCGCCGCTTTGTCAACGCTTTTCGTTGCCGCAACAGATTTGGATTTCTTTGCGGTTTCATCAACCGCCTGGGGGGTCTTACCAGTCACTTGGGTCATAGTCGCTTCCGTAGACGCAAAAGCACTCGGTCCGCCTGAGGCGGACGAGTGTTGCAGGGGCAGAACTCATTCATCGCAAAGCTTCTTGTATACCGCGCCGGCAAGCTCGATTCCGGTCATGGGCCGCCTGGTGTCAGTATCCTTGGCGTATCGTGGCGTCCGTGGCGGGACCCTGCAAGGCGAAATGGCTGGCCAACCTGTGATCGAGCTGCTGCGCATCCGATTCCTCCGCCGTTTGCTGCAAGGCCCGCGCAAAACGCCTTGCAGCAAAATTTTTTCAAAACGGGGAATCAGTATATAGTTACTTGACGAAAACCATCAATTTTACCTCAGTTGTCGCAAACTGGCACTATGTAGCAGCGCCAATCGGCGGGTCAACTCCTGATATCTTCTTTGAGAAGACACATCTTTCAAGCCGGCCTGCACCAAGGCGGACTGTTCCGCCTTGATCGCCTCCAGTTCGATTCGCCGCAGCGCGTCGTTCCATTCGCCCCGCGGATCCGGCAATTCTTCCTGGGCCAGCAATTCAGGCGACAGCGAAGCCAGCACGCCCGCCAGGTCGCTGCCCGGCTCGGCCGCCTGCAGCAACGCCCCGGCATGGCGGGCGCCCGACATATTGGCCAGGGTGATCAGCTCGCGCACAAGTACCAAATGGGGGCCGTGCTCGAGAATTTCAAGCTGCTGGTCCCCCAGGCCCGAGACCAGTTCGGGATGCGCCAGCAAAAGCCGCAGCAGGCGCTTGGCCATGGGCGTGACGCTGCGCGGATTGACGCGCCGGGCGAAAGACTTGGCCGGCGCGGGCGTCTGCGGTTCGCCATGGTGAACCTCGAACCCGGGCGGCGGGAAGTCGTCGAGATCCATGGGAACCGCGTCCAGGAATCCGGGCGGTTCCTCGGCGTCGAGCCACGGCGCGCCCTGCGGCGCGAGCGCGGTGTCCTCCGCCATGGCGGGCTGCGCATCGGGAACGCCGCGGAACATCTGCGCGAGCTCTTCGGGCGTGAGCTGGACCAGCCGGGCGAATTCCCGCTCTATCTGCATGCGCAGCGCGCCGGCCGGCAAGAGATCGAACAAAGGCTTGGCTTCGTGCACGCAAGCCGCCCTGCCCTCGGGCTCGTCCATGGCATGGTGCGACGCCAGCTCCTCCAGCATGAAGCGCGACAAGGCCATGGCTTCGGCCACCGTTGCCTTGAACGCTTCGGCGCCGTATTCCCGGATGTAGGAATCCGGATCATGATCGGCCGGCAGGAACAGGAAACGCATGGATATGTCGTCCCGCAGCAGCGGCAGGCAGGCCAGCAAAGCACGCCAGGCGGCGCGGCGCCCCGCCTTGTCGCCGTCGAAGCTGAAGACGATCTTGCTGCTGGCGCGCAGCAGCTTCTGGATGTGGGCCGGCGTGGTGGCCGTGCCCAGCGTGGCCACGGCGTTCCCGACGCCGTGCTGGGCCAGCCCGACTACGTCCATGTAGCCTTCGACGACCAGCACATGGCCTTCGCCGCGGATGGCGGTACGCGCCTCCCATAGCCCGTAGAGCTCGTTGCCCTTGGAAAACAGCGGCGTCTCGGGTGAATTCAGGTACTTGGGCTCGCCCTTGCCGATGATCCGCCCGCCAAACCCGATGAGGCTGCCGCGCTGGTTCCGGATGGGGAACATGATGCGCTCGCGGAAGCGGTCGTAGCGGCGCCCGTCTTCCGACTCGATCACCAGGCCGGACTCGACCAGCACCGGCTCTTCGTAGTTGGGAAAAACGGCCGCCAGGCCGCGGCGGTCGTGCCCGGCCCACCCCAGCCCGAAACGCGCGGCGAACTCCCCCGTGACGCCCCGTTGCTTGAGATAGCGGACGGCTTCCGGCGATTGCTTGAGGGAGCGCGCATAATGCGCCTGAGCCATGTCCAGCACTTGCTGGTGGCGCGAGACTTCTTCTTTGCGGCGGACGTCTTCGGCCCGCTGCCGAGGGCTGCGGGGCTCTTCCGGCACGCGCATGCCCGCGCTCGCGGCCAGCGAACGCACGGCTTCGGGAAAACTCGCCCCGGTGTGCTCCACCAGGAAAGTGATGGCCGAGCCATGGGCGCCGCAGCCAAAGCAGTGATAAAACTGTTTGGTGGGGCTTACGGTGAACGAGGGGCTTTTTTCGTTGTGAAAGGGACACAGGCCGAGGAGGTTGGCCCCGCCCTTACGCAACTGTACGTATCGCCCGACGACGTCGACAACATCTATTCGGGCGAGCAGTTCCTGAATGAATGATTCAGGTATCAATCAATACAGACGCGGAGGCAGTTGTTGGCTGCGGATGCGCTTGTAGTGGCGCTTGACGGCTGCCGCATGCTTGCGCTTACGTTCGGCCGTGGGCTTCTCGTAAAATTCGCGCGAGCGCAGCTCGGTCAGAAGGCCGATTTTTTCGATGGTGCGCTTGAAGCGGCGCAGTGCGGCTTCAAACGGCTCGTTTTCTTTCAGACGAACGATAGGCATGTATTCTTGAGCCCTGGTTGAGTAAAAAAAGGTTGGAAATATCGAATGACAACCTGGGATTTTAGCATGAAAGCATGGCTGTGGGGGCAGGCCCCAAAAGCATTGCGCGATCAGCTGCGCCGCCCCTTGCGTATCCAGGCCTCGAGCTGATGCGGCCGCAGGCTGTCATAGTCTTCGAACGGCTGATGGATCCAAGGGTTGGTCGGCAGTTTTTCCACGTAATAATCCGGCGTCGCCTGCGAATGCCCCTTCCACCACAGCACCGCCGTCCGCAGTTCCGTGATCGCCGGAAACTGCGACAGCAGATGATCCCGCACGCGGTTGAACGTCATTCCCGTATCCACCATGTCGTCCACCAGCAGCACCCGGCCGTCGAGCGTGCCGCGAGTGATGGTGATGAACTGGGCGATGTCCAGCTGCCCCTGCTGCGTGCCCGCCGCCTCCCGGTAGCTGCTCGTGGCGAGAATGCCCAAAGGCAGATCGAAGATGCGCGACAGGACGTCCCCCACGCGCACCCCGCCGCGCGCCAGGCAGACGATCTTGTCGAACCGCCAGCCGGACGCGTGGATTTCCAGCGCCAGGCGCTCGATGAGGCCGTGGTATTCGTCCCAACTGACCCAGAGATCCCTGTCCGTGCTCGAAGGCTGACTCATGTGCGGCACCTTGAGCGTCCGTCAGCCGTTGAAGGGATGGCGCAGCACGATGGTTTCCATGCGGTCCGGGCCGGTGGACACCATGTCGATGGCGACGTCGCAGACTTCGGCGATGCGTTCGAGATAGCGGCGCGCGTTGACCGGAAGCTTGTCGTACTCGGTGACGCCGACGGTGGATTCCGTCCAGCCGGGCATTTCCTCGAGCACGGGCTCGGCTTCGGCGGCGGCATGCGCGCCGTAGGGCAGGACGTCCAGGAACTCGCCCTTGTAGCGATAGCCCACGCCGATCTTGATCTGCTCGACGCCGTCGAGCACGTCGAGCTTGGTGATGCACAGCCCGGAAATGCCGTTGATCATGACCGACCGTTTCATGGCGGCGCCGTCGAACCAGCCGCAGCGGCGAGGCCGGCCGGTGACGGAGCCGAACTCCTTGCCGACGGTGGCCAGGCGCACGCCGGTGTCGTCCAGCAGTTCGGTCGGGAACGGCCCGGAGCCCACCCGGGTGGTGTAGGCCTTGGCGATGCCGAGCACGTAATTCAAGGATTGCGGGGCCACGCCGGCGCCCGCCGACGCCGCGCCGGCGACGCAGTTGCTGCTGGTGACGAAGGGGTAAGTGCCGTGGTCGATGTCCAGCAAAGCGCCTTGCGCGCCTTCGAACAGCAGCTTGTGGCCGGCCTTCCGGGCGGCATGCAGGCTGCTGGAGACGTCGGCCACCATGGGCTCGATGCTGGGCGCCAGGGCCATGGCCTGGTCGCGGACCTCGCTGGCCGACACCGCCTTCGCGCCCAGATACTGGGTCAGCACGAAGTTGTGGTAGTCGAGCGCCTCGGCCAGTTTTTCGTCGAAGATTTCAGGGTCGTAGAGATCTTGCACGCGCAAGGCCCTGCGCCCGACCTTGTCTTCGTATGCCGGGCCGATGCCGCGGCCCGTGGTGCCGATCTTGCCTTCGCCCTTGCGGGTTTCGCGCGCCTGATCGACGGCGATGTGGTAGGGCAGGATCAGCGGGCAGGCGGGGGAGATCCGCAAACGCGTGCGGACGTCCAGGCCGGCTTCTTCGAGTTCTGCGATTTCCTTCAGCAGGGCGTCGGGCGACAGCACCACCCCGTTGCCGATGTAGCAGGTCACGTGGGAATGCATGATGCCGGACGGGATCAGGCGCAGAATGGTTTTCTTGCCGTTGATCCACAAGGTGTGGCCGGCATTATGGCCGCCCTGGAAGCGCACGACGCCTTGGGCCGATTCCGCCAGCCAATCGACGATCTTTCCCTTTCCTTCGTCACCCCACTGGGTGCCGATCACCACAATATTCTTGCTCATGTTACGTATCGAAAAAATTTCGGCCCGGCAGCAACAAGGCCAAAGTAGGTTTAAATCATACGACAGATCAGGCCCGCGACGCAGGCCCTCAGATCGCCCTCACCTTCCATGTGCCGTCATCCAGAACCAGCTCCCTGTCAACGGTGAATTCATCCAGACGCTGCGGCTGACCCGGCAGCATCTGGATAACGATTTCGCCTTCGTCGCGCAGCCGGCGCAATGCCGCCACGAGATCCGCGTCGGCGCCCCAGGGCGCGCGTATGGCCTGCGCCTTGCCGGCGGGCGGCAGGCCGCCCGACAGCTTGCGCAAGTCCAGGCTGAAGCCCGTGGCGGGGCGCGCCCGGCCGAAGGCCTTGCCCACGCCGTCGTAGCGGCCGCCCCGGACCAGGGCGTCGTGCCAGCCCTGGGCGTAGATGGAAAAGACCACGCCGGAATGGTAGCCGTAGCCGCTGCCCATATCGGCCAGGTCGACGCTGAATTCATGCCCGGGCAGCGCGGCGACCAGGGCCTGGAGGTCGTCCAGCGCGCGGTGCAGCGCCGGCAAGGCGGGCAGCACGCGGCGCGCCCGCGCGATGGTTTCAGTGCCCCCGTAAAGGGAGGCCAATGCCGTCAAGGCCTCGGTGGTTTCCGGACGCAGGCCGGGATAGCGTGCCTGCAGGGCCCGCAGGCCGGGGACGTCCTTGGTGCTGAGGAGATCGTAGACTTCTTCGGATGCGCCG
Organism: Parapusillimonas granuli; assembly: GCF_013416525.1. Classification (GTDB taxonomy): domain Bacteria; phylum Pseudomonadota; class Gammaproteobacteria; order Burkholderiales; family Burkholderiaceae_B; genus Parapusillimonas; species Parapusillimonas granuli. The sequence continues at coordinate 216,631 of NZ_JACCEM010000006.1, read as the reverse complement.
GCCAGGGCGGCGTCGGAGTCGACGATGGCGCGCGGCACGCCGGGATGGTTGAGGTCCAGCCGGGCCTGCGCCACGCCGGCCCGCCGCACGCTGGCCAGGGCCAGCTCGATGATTTCGATGTCGGCTTCGAAGCCGGCATGCCCGAAGATTTCGGCGCCGATCTGCAGCAGCTCGCGGTCGGACAGCAGGCCGGCCGGCCGCGCATGCAGCACGGAACCGCAGTAGCACAGGCGGGTCACGCCCGCCCGGTTCAGCAAGTGCGCATCGATGCGCGACACCTGCGGCGTCATGTCGGCCCGCACGCCCACCGTGCGCCCGGACAATTGGTCGACGAGCTTGCAGGTGCGCAGGTTGAGATCGCCGCCGGTGCCCGACAGCAGGGAATCCAGGTATTCGATCAGCGGCGGCGCAACGAGCTCGAAGCCATAGGTGCGGTACAGGTCCAGCAGGCTGCGGCGCAATTCTTCAATGCGGCGCGCTTCGGCGGGAAGGATATCGGCCAGGCTTTCGGGCAACAACCAAGTGGACATCATTCAGTCCTGAAATATGCAATGCGAACGAAAATTGCCAAACAAAAAGCGACCTGGGGCGTAAGCCCGCCAAGTCGCTTGCGGTAAAGGTAAACAAAACTTACGCGATAGTATAAACGATCGGGCCGAATAAGTGAAACAAGGCCGCGATCGGCGGCCTTGCCTGTGGCTGCGGCGCCCCGCCCTTAACGCTGCGGGACTGGCTGCGCCTGGCCTTCGGCCTGCCCCCAGTACTTGAAGAACTCGGACTTGGGGCTGATGACCAGGGCGTCGCCCTGGCCGGCGAAGGCCGCCCGGTATCCTTCCAGGCTCTTGTAGAAGGAATAGAACTCGGGATTCTTGCCGTAGGCGTCGGCGTACAGGCCGGCGGCCCGGGCGTCGCCCTCGCCCTTGATCTGCTGCGCCTGGGCATAGGCCTTGGCCAGCAGTTCCTGGCGCTCGCGGTCGGCCTGCGCCCGGATGCGTTCGCTGTCGGCGGTACCGGTGGCGCGCAGGCGGTTGGCTTCCTGCTTGCGCTCGGCCTCCATGCGCCGGTAGACCGATTCGGAGATCTCGGGCGCGAAATCGATGCGGCGCAGGCGGACGTCGATCACTTCCACGCCCAGCGGCTTGGCGCGATCGGCCACGTTGTTGAGGATTTCGCGCATGATGGTGTCGCGCTCGTTGGACACCACTTCCTTGACCGTACGGATGTTGACGGCGGCGTTCAGCGCATCGCGGATCTGGGCCTGCAGGCGTTCGACCGCGGCGCGGTCGTTCGCGCCGAAGGTGACGTAGAACAGGCGCGGATCGGAGATGCGCCATTTCACGAAGGAGTCGATCAGCAGGTTCTTTTTTTCCGCCGTCTGGATGCGTTCCGGATCGTTGGTTTCGATGGTTTGCAGGCGCTTGTCCAGGCGCACCACGTTTTCGAAGGGCGGCGGGAACTTGAAGTAGAGTCCGGGCGTGGTGACGGTTTCACGCACTTCGCCCAGCGCGAACACCAGGACCGCGTCGCGCTCGCGCACGACGAACACACAAGAAGAAAGTACCGCCAGGACGATGACCAGGCCGATTAAAACAGGAAAGAAACGTTGCATCGCGGCCTCCTAGCGGGAATACGGGCTGACCAAAAGCGAGTTGCCGCCCGAGCCGCCGGGCGCCGTGCTGCGCGCCGGCGGGCGCGCCGGCGTCACGGGCTTGGAGGGCTGCTGGGCCGCGGCCGCCGCGGCGGCGCTGCTTTCGACGGAGGAGCTGAAGCCGGCCTGGTCGCCGGCCGCCTGGCGCATGATTTTGTCCAGGGGCAGATAAAGCATGTTGTTGCTGGCCTCGGAATCGATCATGATTTTGCTGGTGCTCTGCAGGATGTCTTGCATGGTCGACAAATACATGCGCTCGCGCGTGATGTCGGGCGCTTTCGCGAATTCGGCTTCGATGCTGCTGAAGCGCGAGGTATCGCCTTCGGCGTCGCCGATGATCTTGGCTCGGTAGCCTTCGGCCTCCTGCAGCATGCGGGCCACCTGGCCCTGCGCCTCGGGCAGGACCTTGTTGGAATAGGCGTTGCCTTCGTTGATCAGGCGCTCGCGGTCCTGGCCGGCCTTGACGGCGTCGTCGAAGGCCGCCTGCACCTGCTCGGGCGGCTGCACGTTCTGGATGGCCACCGTGCTGATCTGGATGCCCGTCTGGTAGCGGTCGAGTATGCTCTGGGCCAGGCGCTGCACTTCGGTCGCGACTTCGGTACGCCCCGAGTACAGCACGAAGTCCATGGGCTTCTTGCCGACGATTTCGCGCATGGCGGTTTCGGACGCCTGACGGACGGATTCGTCCGGCTGGCTGGTCTTGAACAGATAGTCGGGTGCGCCGTTGGGCATCAGGCGGTATTGCACTACGTATTGCAGGTCGACGATGTTCTCGTCGGTGGTGAGCATGAGGGCTTCGGGCAGGACCTTGTTGCGCGCATTGCCGCGGAAACCGACTTCGAAGGTACGCAGCTGGGCGATATTGACGGTCTGGTGATCTTCGATCGGGTAGGGAACGCGCCACTGCAGGCCGGGAGACAAGGTCTTGGTGTACTGGCCGAAACGGGTGACGACCGCCACCTGCCCTTCCTGCACGATGACGAAGCCGCTGGCCAGCCACAGCCCCACCAGCAGCACGAGAATGACGGCCACCAGCTTGGGCGAGCCTTTGGGCAGTTGCGGCACGCCCATGCCGGGGCCGTCGCCCCCGCCGCCGTAGCGGTTTCCGCCACGCCTGGGCTTGCGCCCGAACAGCGCGCCCAGGCGGTTGTTGAAATCGCGCCAGACTTCATCCAGATCGGGAGGACCATCGCCCTTGTTGGGCTGGCGGGGGGGTTCGGAACCGCCGTTGTTGCCGCCCCTTCCCCAACCGGGATCATTCAAATTAAATATTTTCGACATTAAACGCATTGTTTCCCGCGATTTGACCAGATTCGACGATTGCCCCACGCAATCCATCTAGACCCAAGCGCTCCGAGGCGCTGACAAAAACTCGTGCAATCGTACCATGTTCGTTACGTTCGACCCGGGGTTCATATCCTGCCAAGTCGATTTTGTTATACACCAGAATCGTCGGGATCTCGTCGGCGCCGATGTCCGCCAGGACCTTTTCCACCTCGGCGATCTGCTCCTCCCGCTGCGGGCTTGCCGCGTCGACCACGTGCAGCAGCAGGTCGGCCTGCACGGTTTCCTCGAGGGTGGCGCGGAAGGCGGCGATCAGCGTGGGCGGCAGGTCGCGGATGAAACCCACGGTATCGGAGATCACGACCTGGCCCGCCCCTTCGATCCAGATGCGGCGGGTCGTCGTGTCGAGGGTGGCGAAGAGCTGGTCGGCGGCATAGGCGCCGGCGCGCGTCAGGGCGTTGAACAGCGTGGACTTCCCGGCGTTGGTGTAGCCGACCAGTGAAACCGACAGCGTATCCCCGCGCGAGCGGGCGCGGCGCTGGGTGGTACGCTGGCGCTGCACCCGCGCCAGGCGTTCTTTCAGCAAACGGACTTTGGCGCCTATCATGCGGCGGTCCATTTCCAGCTGCGCCTCGCCCGGACCGCGCATGCCTATCCCGCCGCGCTGGCGTTCGAGGTGGGTCCACATGCGCGTGAGGCGGGTGGACAGATGCTGGAGCTGGGCGAGCTCGACTTGCAGCTTGCCTTCATGGCTTTTGGCGCGCAGCGCGAAAATATCCAGTATCAGGGCCACGCGGTCGACCACCCGGCGGTTGAGCGTCCTTTCGATATTGCGCTGCTGGGCCGGCGACAGGGGCTGGTCGAACAGGATGATGTCGGCGCCGGCGGCGTCGGCCGCCATGGCGGCTTCCTGGAGCTTGCCGGAACCGATGAAATAGGCGGCGTCGGGGCGGGATCGCCGCGCGACGATGGTGCCGACGATGTCGGCGCCGGCCCCCTTGGCCAGCATGGCGAATTCTTCCGCGTGGGCCTGGTAATCGAGATCGCCGAGATCGACGCTGATGATGAGCGCCTTCATGCGGCGCGCCCAAACGAAATGCCCGCCAACGCGGGGCGCGTGGCGGGCGTTCGGCGGCTGGCTATGAATACTGGGCTATTCAGAAGAGTCATCCACTTGAAAATTGACGGGACGGGCCGGCACGACGGTGGAAATGGCATGCTTGTACACCATTTGCGTCACGGTATTGCGTAAAAGAACGACGTATTGGTCGAATGATTCAACCTGCCCTTGCAGTTTGATCCCATTGACCAGGTAAATCGACACGGGCACGTGATCCTTGCGCAGCGCGTTCAAAAACGGATCTTGTAGTGTTTGCCCTTTATTGCTCATTGGCTAGGCTCCAATTGTGTTGTTATAAGGTGGTACGTCTTGCTAAGACGCATACTTTACAGGGTTTTCCCTGAATGCGCACGGAGCGAGACGTCGATGTCGGGTAGCGTCACCGCAATTTTAATGTGTTTTCGTCTGGATTTTGACCAAGGTTTCACATAGAAGTTCGCATTCTTCCGGGGTGCCGACGGTAATGCGCAGGAATTGGTCGATGCGCGGCTGGCTGAAGTGGCGCACCAGGACGCCTTCTGCGCGCAGGGCCAGGGCCAGCTCGCGCGCGTCGTGGTCGGGGTGCGAGGCGAACACGAAGTTGGCCTGGCTCGGTAATACTTTGAAGCCAAGAATTTCCAATCGTTGCGTCAAGTCGGCCCGGGTCGCCATGACCAGGCGGCGGGTACGGTCGAAATATTCTACGTCCCGGATGGCGGCGGCGGCCCCTGCGTGGGCCAGGCTGTCCAGGGGATAGGAATTGAAGCTGTCCTTAACCCGGTTGAGACCGCCGATAATTTCCTCGCTCCCGATGGCGAAGCCGACCCGCAGCCCGGCCAGCGAACGCGATTTTGAAAAAGTATGGATGGCCACGAGGTTGTCGCGACGCCCCAGCAGGGCGATCGCCGATTGCGCGCCGAAATCCACATAAGCCTCGTCGATCACCACCGGCGCGTCGGGGTGGGCGGCGGCGATGGCGTCGATCTGTTCCAGCGACAAGGCCCGGCCGGTCGGCGCATTGGGGTTGGCGACGATGACGCCGGCGATGGGCGCCGGGCGGGCCGCCGCGTAGTCTTCCGGCCGGATGCCGAAATCGTCGTCCAGCGGGACCAGCTCGGCCGGCACGTCGTACAGGCGGCAGTAGGTCTTGTAGAAGCTGTAGCTGATGTCGGGCATGAGCAGCATGCGGCCCTGGCGCCGGAACAAGGCATTGAAGACATGGGCGAGTATTTCGTCGGAGCCGTTGCCGACGAACACCTGGTCCGGCTTTACGCCGTGGTGTTCCGCGATGGCGGCGCGCAGCGCCGTGCTGTCGTTGTCGGGGTAGAGCCGCAGGCGGTCGCCCACTGCCTCCCGGATGGCCTCGAGCGCCTTGGGCGAGGGGCCGTATGGGTTTTCGTTGGTATTCAGCTTCACGAGCTTCGCGATCTTGGGCTGCTCGCCCGCGACGTAGGGCGAAAGCCCGGCGACGTGATCACTCCAGAAACGGCTCACTGTGTTTCCTTTGCATAAGGATTGTGGGAGGATTTGAATTCGATGCGCAAGGGCGTTCCGTCGAGCTTGAACGCGGCCCGGAAACGCGCTTCCAGATAGCGCTTGTAGGCGTCCGGCACCGCATCCAGCGCGTTGCCGTGGATGACGACGAGCGGCGGGTTCTGCCCCCCTTGGTGCGCATAGCGCATCTTGGGCCTGAATATGCCTTTGCGGGGCGGCGGCTGCTGCTCGACGGCCGCCTGCAGCACGCGCGTCAGCTTGGGCGTGGAAAGCTTGGCGAAAGCGGCCGCATGGGCGGCGTTCACCGACTTGATCAGCGCATTGACGCCCTGCCCGTTCAGCGCCGACACGGTATGCATTTTCGCGAAGGCCAGGAAACGCAGCTTGCGCTCGTATTCGCGCAGGATGCGTTCGCGCTGATCGGCGTCGATGCCGTCCCATTTGTTGATCGCCACCACCAGCGCGCGGCCGGTCTCGAGCACGAAGCCCGCGATGTGGGCGTCCTGGTCGGAGATCTCCGACTGGGCGTCGAGCATCAGCAGCACCACGTTGCAGGCCTCGATGGCCTGCAGTGTCTTGATCACGGAGAATTTCTCAATGGTCTCGAACACTTTGCCGCGCCGGCGCAGCCCGGCAGTGTCGATCAGGGTGTAGCGCGTGCCGCCGCGCTCGAAATCGATCTCGATGGCGTCGCGGGTGGTGCCGGGCATGTCGAAGGCGATGACGCGCTCTTCGCCCAGCAGGGTATTGATGAGCGTGGACTTGCCCACGTTCGGCCGGCCGACGATGGCCAGCTTGATGCGATGCTGGACCGGCGGTTCGGCCGCGGGGGCCTCCTGCGGCGCGGCGGGCGCGTCGGCTTCGGGCTCTTCCGGTTCGCCGGCCTCGTCCAGAAAGGACAGCGCGGTTTCGATCAGCTCGACGACGCCGTCGCCGTGCGAGGCCGATATGGCGTAGGGCTGCCCGAGGCCGAGCTCGTGGAATTCGGAAATGGCGGCGTCATAGCGCATGCCTTCCGCCTTGTTGACCGCCAGGAACACCCGCTGGCCCGTCTTGCGCAGCAGCCGGGCGATCTCGTGGTCATGCGCGTTGACGCCCGCGCGCGCATCCACCAGGAAGATGACGACGTCGGATTCGGCGATGGCCTGCTGCGTCTGGCGCGCCATTTCGAGCAGGATGCCGTCCTTGGCGACCGGCTCGAAGCCGCCGGTGTCGACGGCGATGAACGGGTGCTTGCCGACGCGGCCTTCGCCGTAGTGGCGGTCGCGGGTCAGGCCGGAGAAATCGGCCACCAGCGCCGCCCGCGAGCGCGTGATCCGGTTGAACAATGTGGACTTGCCCACATTGGCGCGCCCGACCAGGGCAACGACCGGCTTGAAGGAAACGCTGTTCAATTCACACCAACCAGAACCAGATTGCCGCTGCCGGTCTGGACGACGACGCCGCGCGGCGTCGCGACCAGCGGCGACATGATGGCGTCGCCGCCCAGTTGAATGCGGCCCAGCAGCTTGCCGTCGCTGCGCGACAGGAAATGCACATAGCCTTCGAAGTCGCCCACCGCCACGGCTTGCGGCACCACGACCGGCGCCGTCAGGCGGCGATTGCGCAGGCCTTCCTGCTTCCAGACCTCGTGGCCGTCGGTCAGGCCGAAGGCGTGGACGATGTCGCGCTGGTCGGCGGCGTAGGCATGCTGCCCGTCGGTGCCCATGCCCGTCTTGCTGGAGAAGCGCTGTTCCCATACCGGCCGGCCGCCCTGCGATACGTCGAAGCAGACCATGCGCCCCTGGTAGGTCACGCCGCAAAGCAGCGGGCCTTGGATCTGCGGCGTGCCGACCACGTCGTTGATGCGTTCGAGGTCGGTCGCCCCCTGGGAATGCGACACGGCGCCTTCCCACTGGACCATGCCGTTGGCGGCGTTGATGGCCATCAGCCTGCCGTTGGGCAGGCCGGCGATCAGCAGCCCTTCGACCACCAGCATCCGCATGCTGGTCTTCAGCGCCAGCGCGGGGCCCGGCCGCTGGAGGCTCCAGCGCAATTCGCCCGTGGCGGCATCGAAGGCCTGGATGCGGTAGTCGCTGCTGCGCACGGCGACGATGCCGGCGCCGACGGCGGGCGGGATGTCGACGGCGCTGCTGGCGCGGGCGCGCCATTTTTCCGCGCCCTGCTCGTTCAGGGCGATGACGGTTCCGCCCGTGGCGGCGACCGCGGTGGTGCTGCCGTCGCTGCCCACGCCCGCCGTCAGGCCGCCGTCCAGCGTCGTTTGCCAGAGCGCCCGGCCGCTGCCGAGGTCGAGCTTGCCGACCTGCCCCGCCGGCGTGGCCGCGTAGACGGCGTCGCCCAGCACGGCCGGCGCGAAGCCGTAGCCGCCCCCGCTGCCGACGGGCGCGGTCCAGGCGATGGAGGCCGACACGCCCGCCGCGTATTCCGTCAGGGGCGCGGGTTCATAGCGTGGATTCTTGTCGGCGAACATCGAGCAGCCGGCAAGGGAGAGCATCCCGACAGCCAGGACGGCGCTGCGCAAGACACGACGGGTAATGGCGATTCGCATAGATCAGGCTCCACCTAAAGCATCGATTTTCAATTGAATGATTTGCGCGAGCGGATCCGGGCCCAGGGCCTTGACGGCGCTTTCCCATTCGGCCTTGGCCTGGTCGGCCTTGCCCTGCGCGGCGAGGATGTCGCCGCGGCGGTCGGCATACAGGCCGGCAAAGGACTCCGGAGGATTGTTCAGCTGCGCCAGGGCCTGGTCGTATTGCTTTTGTTCGAGCAGCACGCCGGCCAGCCGCAGGCGCGCCAGCGGCAGCAGCGAGGCGTCCTTGCCATGGCGCGTCAGCCATTCGAGCTGTTCGCGCGCGCCGTCGACGTCGGCGCGCGCCTCGAGGGCCTTGGCGGCGATCAGCACGCCGCGCGAGGTATAGCCGGAATCGGGGAAATCCTGGCGCAGGGTGCCGCTGGCCGCCTTGATGCGGGCCACGGCGTCTTCGCCCTGCTGCCCCGCCGCGCCTTCCAGGGCTTCGAAATACCCCATGGCCTGCGTCGCCTTGTGCTGCTGGTACCACTGCCAGCCGCGCCAGCCCACGATGGCGGCCACGACGACGAACACCAGGACGACGCACAGCGTGCCATAGCGGTCCCACCATGCCCGGAGCGCATCCAGTTTTTCCTGTTCTTCCAAATCGTATGCCATGCTTCTCAAACCCTATTTTTCAAAACTGTCGTCAAGCGATCGAACCCGACCGACTCCTGTTGCGGCTGTTCGCCGGCGTCTTCCTGCCGCAGCCATTTGACGCTGGCCGAGTCCGAGGCGAGTTCGTCGTCGCCCAGGATGACCGCCGCCTTCGCGCCGCTGGCATCGGCCCTTCTGAACTGGGACTTGAACCCCGAGGAACCCGCATGCACGATGACCCGCAGGCCGGCGTCGCGCAGCTCTTCGGCCAGCAGCGCGGCGCGCCTTTGCGCCGCCTCGCCCTGGTGGATCATGTAGACCTGGCATTCGGGCGGCGCCTCGGCCTCGCCCGCCTGCGAGCAGAGGTCCAGCAGGCGTTCCATGCCGATGGCGAAACCGACGGCGGGGGCCGGCTTGCCGCCCAGCAATTCGATCAGGCCGTCATAGCGGCCGCCGCCGCATACGGTGCCCTGCGCGCCCAGCCGATCGGTGACCCACTCGAACACGGTGAGATTGTAGTAGTCCAGCCCGCGCACCAGCCTGGGGTTGAGCCGGTACGCGATGCCGGCATCCTGCAGGCGTTCGCATACGCCCTGGAAATGCGCCAGCGACGCCTCCCCCAGGAAGTCGAACAAACGCGGCGCGTTGTCGGCCATGGCCTGCATGGCGGGATTCTTGGTGTCCAGCACGCGCAGCGGATTGGTGTACATCCGGCGCAGGGCTTCCTCGTCGAGCACGCTCTTGTGCTGCTCCAGGTATTCGATCAGGGCGGCGCGGTGCGCGGCGCGCTCATGCGCCTGGCCCAGGGAATTGAGTTCCAGCCGGATGTCGGCCAGGCCCAGCAGCTTCCAGAGGCGGGCCAGCATGACGATGAGTTCGGCATCGACGTCGGGGCCGGCGAAGCCCAGGGCCTCGACGTCGATCTGGTGGAACTGGCGGTAACGGCCGCGCTGCGGCTTTTCATGGCGGAAGACCGGACCCAGCGCATACACGCGCTGCGGCCGCTCGTACAGCATGTTGTGCTCGATGCACGCGCGCACCATGCCCGCCGTGAATTCCGGGCGCATGGTGAGCTGTTCGTCGTTCAGGCTGTCCGTGAAAGAATACATTTCCTTTTCGACGATGTCGGTGACTTCGCCGATGCCGCGGGTGAAGAGCCGGGTGTGCTCCAGCACGGGGGTGCGCATGTTGCGGTAGCCGTAGCCGGCGAGCCAGTCGCGTACGGTTGCTTCGAGCCCTTCCCACTGGGCGCTCGTGTCGGGTAGTACATCTTTCATGCCCGTCAGGGCGCGGACCTTTTGAAACGACTGCGTCATAAATGATTCTGGTTATTGGTTACCCGCTCCGTAGCGGCGTTCGACATATTGCTCGACGATCAGCTGGAATTCCTCGGCGATGGAATCGCCCTTAAGGGTGACGCTGCGTTCGCCGTCGATGTAGACGGGCGCGGAGGGGATTTCCCCCGTGCCCGGCAGGCTGATGCCGATGTCGGCGTGGCGGCTTTCGCCCGGCCCGTTCACCACACAGCCCATCACCGCGACGTTCATGGTCTCGACGCCCGGATAGCGCGTCTTCCAGACCGGCATCTGCCGGCGCAGATAGGCCTGGATGCTGTCGGCGAGTTCCTGGAAGACCGTGCTGCTGGTGCGCCCGCAGCCCGGGCAGGCCACCACCATGGGCGTGAAGGCGCGCAAGCCCATGCTTTGCAGGATTTCCTGGGCCACGATGACTTCGCGGGTCCGGTCGCCGCCCGGCTCGGGCGTGAGCGAAATGCGTATGGTGTCGCCGATGCCCTGCTGCAGCAGCACCGCCAGCGCCGCCGTCGAGGCCACGATGCCTTTGCTGCCCATGCCGGCTTCGGTCAGCCCCAGGTGCAGGGGGTAATCGCAGCGCGCGGACAGGTCCCGATAGACGGTGATCAGGTCCTGCACGTGGCTGACCTTGCACGACAGGACGATGCCGTTGGGCGACAAGCCGAGTTCCTCGGCGCGCCGGGCGTTGCTGATGGCCGAGACGACCAGCGCGTCGCGCATGACGGCCTGGGCGTCCCAGGGCTGCGCCCTTTTGCTGTTGTCGTCCATCATGCGGGCCATGAGCTCGTGGTCCAGGCTGCCCCAGTTCACGCCGATGCGCACCGGTTTTTCGTAGCGGCAGGCGACTTCGATCATCTGCGCGAAATTGTCGTCGCGTTTTTTCCCGCCGCCCATGTTGCCGGGGTTGATCCGGTACTTGGACAAGGCCTGCGCGCACTCGGGGAATTGCCCCAGCAGCTTGTGCCCGTTGTAATGGAAGTCGCCCACCAGCGGCACCGACACCCCCATGCGGTCGAGCTGCTCGCGGATGGCGGGCACTTCGCGCGCCGCTTCCGGCGTGTTCACGGTGATGCGCACGAGCTCGGAGCCGGCCTGCGCCAGTTCCTTGACCTGGATGGCCGTCGCGATGGCGTCGACCGTATCGGTGTTGGTCATGGACTGCACCACCACGGGCGCGTCGCCGCCCACCCGCACGATGCGGCCGCCCCACTCCACTTGCACCTGGCGCGTGGGGCGGCGCGGCGCCGCGCCCACCGGCAGGGGCGCGCGTACCGGTTCGAGGTCGGAATGATCGGTCATGTCTTGAGGGATTTCAGCCAGTCGAAAATCAGCCATGAATCGGGCACCCAGCCCCGTTCGATGGCGTAGAAGCCGGCGACGAACAATAATATCAGGATGACGATGATCCACCCCCAGGGGCGGTGCGCCGGCTCGCCCTGGATGGAGAGGTCGGTGGGGCCGAGCGAATTGGCGCTGGTGATGGGCACGGCCTTGGGCGCGGTGCTTCCCACCTGGGCGTCGAGCATGACCAGCAGCGCGTCGACGTCGGCTTCCAGGAAGCGGGCGTAATTCTTGACGAAGCCGCGCAGGGACATCCCGCCGGGCAGGCGGTCCCATTGTTCGGTCTCCAGCGCTTCGAGCTGGCGATGCGAAAACTTGAGCCGCGCCGAGACCTCGGCCGGCGTATAGCCCTTGGCCTGCCTGAGGTGGCGCAAGGTGGCGCCGACGCCCATGGCGGCCGTCGCGGCCGGCGCTTCGGGCTGGGCTTCTTCTTTCAGTAAAGGTTGTGTCATCCACGCTCCTGTTTTATTTCAATGACCGCGCGGTCGGGCAGACGCTCGTTGATGCGCGTTCGATCCTTGACGTCGCCCGCCAGTTGCCCGCAAGCCGCGGCAATGTCGTCGCCGCGCGTCTTGCGGACCGTCGTCACGATGCCGGCGTCCATGAGCCGCTGCGCGAAGAGACGGACGCGCGGCGCAGGCGAGCGCTTCAGGCCCGACTGCGGAAACGGATTGAATGGAATCAGATTGAATTTGCAACGCACCTGTTCCGCAATAGTAATCAATTCGCGGGCATGCTGGTCGCCGTCGTTGACGCCGTCGAGCATGATGTATTCGAAAGTGATGAAGTCGCGCGGAGCATGTTCGAGATAGCGGTTGCAGGCCGCCAGCAGTTCGGACAGCGGGTGCTTGCGGTTGAGCGGCACCAGGCGGTCGCGCAAGGCATCGTTGGGCGCATGCAGGGATACCGCCAGCGCCACCGGGCAGTCGTGCGCCAGGCGGTCCATCATGGGCACGACGCCGGAGGTGGAGACCGTGACGCGCCGGCGCGACAGCCCGTATGCGTTGTCGTCGAGCATCAGGCGCAGCGCGCCCAGCACCTGATCGTAATTGAGCAGGGGCTCGCCCATGCCCATCATCACCACATTGGTGACGATGCGCGAGGGTTCGCCCGCGGACGGCTGCCCGATGCGGGCGGCGTCGGGTTCGGCCGCCAGGGCGCGCCGCGCATGCCAGAGCTGGCCGATGATCTCGGCCGTCGTGAGATTGCGGTTGAAGCCCTGGTAGCCCGTGGAACAGAACGGGCAGGCCACCGTGCAGCCCGCCTGGCTGGATATGCACAGGGTGCCGCGGTCGTCTTCGGGAATGAACACCGCTTCGACGGCGTTGTTCTTGCCCACGTCGAAGAGCCATTTGCGGGTGCCGTCCGCGGAGCGCTGCTCGGCCGACACCGGCGGGACATGGACCGAGCAGCGTTCCGCCAGCTGCAGGCGGAAATCCCGCGCCAGGTCGGTCATCCGGTCGAAGGAATCCTCGTTGCGCTGGTGCACCCAGCGCATCAGCTGCTTGGCGCGGAACGGCTTGCAGCCCCATTGCCCCAGCAGTTCGGCCAGGGCGGATGAGTCCAGGCCCAGGAGATTGACGGATTCGGTGGATGACATGGCTTGGTCGCGGGAAATGGCGCGGTCCCGTCAGGGATCAACGGCTATAGATGTTGCTTTCGGGAAAGAAGAAGGCGATTTCGACGGCCGCGGTTTCGGAGGCGTCGGAGCCGTGCACGGCGTTGGCGTCGATGCTGTCGGCGAAATCGGCGCGGATGGTGCCCGCGGCCGCCTTCTTGGGATCGGTGGCGCCCATCAGGTCGCGATTCTTCTGGATCGCGTTTTCACCTTCGAGCACTTGCACGAACACCGGGCCCGACACCATGAAGTCGACCAGATCCTTGAAGAAGGGACGCTCTTTGTGGACAGCATAGAAGCGCTCCGCGTCGGCGCGCGACAATTGCTGCAGGCGGGCGGCGACGACTTTCAGGCCGGCCTGCTCGAAGCGGGCGACGATCTGGCCGATGACGTTCTTGGCGACTGCGTCGGGCTTGATGATGGAAAGGGTGCGTTCAATAGCCATGTAGAATCCAAAGTGTTAAAAAGAAAGGTTGTCGACACATTGCCTTGCCAAAAATAGCGCGGGCGGTACGCAGCCGCCACGCCAGCCACGATAACCAAACATGGGGCGAACATGGACCAAGCATGGGGCGCGATAACGCATCAAGCCACGCTGAAAACAAAAGTTTTCCAGTAAAAACAATGACTTTGGCAAAGTTTATGTTAACCGGGCATTTTAGCACGCCAAAGCGGGCCCGCTCCATCATAAAATACCGGACACCCGGCCCGCGGGCCCCAGAGCATCTTATTTGTACATCATGACAACGAATCGCGCATCGACCGAATCCGAACAACTCTCGAAAAGCTTCGAACCCCAGGAAATAGAAACACGCTGGTACGCCGAATGGGAACGCCGGGGCCATTTTGCGGGAGGCCGGCACGTCGAGCCCGCGAACCCCGCCGAAAGCCGCCCCTTCGTCGTCCAGTTCCCGCCGCCCAACGTCACCGGCACCCTGCACATGGGCCATGCCTTCAACCAGACGGTCATGGACGGCTTGGTCCGCTATCACCGCATGCGCGGCGACGACACCGTGTTCATTCCCGGCACGGACCACGCCGGCATCGCCACCCAGATCGTGGTCGAACGCCAGCTCGACGCCCAGAACATCTCGCGCCACGACCTCGGCCGCGAAAAATTCGTGGAAAAGGTCTGGGAATGGAAGCACAAGTCCGGCAACGCCATCACCGAACAGTTCCGCCGCCTGGGCTCATCGTGCGACTGGTCGCGCGAATACTTCACCATGGACGAAAACCTGTCGCGCGGCGTGGTCGAGACCTTCGTCCGCCTGCATGAGCAGGGGCTCATCTACCGCGGCAAGCGCCTGGTCAACTGGGACCCGGTCCTCGGCACGGCGGTGTCCGACCTGGAAGTGGTCAGCGAGGAAGAAGACGGCTCCATGTGGGAGATCCGCTACCCGCTGGCGGCGCCGGCGGGCGGCCTGACCCACCTGGTGGTGGCCACCACCCGCCCCGAGACCATGCTGGGCGACGTGGCCGTCATGGTGCACCCCGAAGACGAGCGCTACGCCCACCTGATCGGCCGGCAGGTCATCCTGCCCCTGGTCGGCCGCCGCATCCCCGTCATCGCCGACGACTACGTCGACCGCGAGTTCGGCACCGGCGTGGTCAAGGTGACCCCGGCCCACGATTTCAACGACTACGCCGTCGGCCAGCGCCATCAGCTGGAATCCATCAGCATCCTGACGCTGGACGCCAAGATATCCGGCGAGGCGCCCGAGGCCTATCGCGGCATGGACCGCTTCGACGCGCGCAAGCGGATCGTGGCCGATCTCGAAGCCCAGGGCCTGCTGCAAAGCGTCAAGCCGCACAAGCTGATGGTCCCGCGCGGCGACCGCACCGGCACCGTCATCGAGCCCATGCTGACCGACCAGTGGTTCGTGGCCATGAGCAAGCCCGCGCCCGAGGGCTCCATCAGCCCGGGCAAAAGCATCACCGACGTCGCGCTCGAAGTCGTCGCCGACGGCCGCATCAAGTTCTACCCGGACAACTGGACCACCACCTACAACCAGTGGCTGGAAAAAATCCAGGACTGGTGCATTTCGCGCCAGCTGTGGTGGGGCCACCAGATCCCGGCCTGGTACGCGGAAGACGGCCGCATCTTCGTCGCACGCAACGAAGAAGACGCCATCCGGCAGGCGCGCGCCGCGGGCGTCCAGGGCCCGCTCACGCGCGACCCCGACGTGCTCGACACCTGGTTCTCGTCGGCGCTGGTGCCCTTCACCGACCTGGGCTGGCCCGAACAGAATCCCGACCTGGACCGCTACCTGCCCTCCAGCGTGCTCGTCACCGGCTTCGACATCATCTTCTTCTGGGTCGCTCGCATGGTCATGATGAGCATGCACATGACCGGCAAAGTGCCCTTCCACACGGTCTACGTCCATGGCCTGGTCTGCGACATGGACGGCAAGAAAATGAGCAAGTCCAAGGGCAACACCATCGACCCGGTGGATCTCATCGACGGGGTCGGCCTGGAGGCCTTGCTGGAAAAACGCACCAGCGGGCTGATGAACCCCAAGCAGGCGGCAAGCATCCGCAAGAAGACCAGCAAGGACTATCCCAACGGCTTCCCCGCCTACGGCACCGACGCCCTGCGCTTCACCATGGCGGCCTACGCGACCCTGGGCCGCAACATTAATTTCGACCTCAAGCGCTGCGAGGGCTATCGCAACTTCTGCAACAAGCTCTGGAACGCCACGCGCTTCGTGCTGATGAACACCGAGTCGCACGCGCTGCACGACCAGGCCGGCCAGGCGGAATCGTCGTTCGCGGACCGCTGGATCGTCAGCCGGCTGCAGCGGCTCGAAGCCGACGTCGAACGCGGCTTCGCGGACTACCGCTTCGACAACATCGCCAACGCCATCTACCATTTCGTCTGGGACGAATACTGCGACTGGTATCTGGAAATGGCCAAGGCGCAGATCCAGCACGGCGGCGCGGCCCAGCAGCTGGGCACGCGCCGCACCCTCATCCGGGTGCTGGAAACCGTGCTGCGGCTGGCGCATCCCATCATTCCGTTCATCACCGAAGAGCTGTGGCAGAAGGTATCGGTGGTGGCCGGCAAGCGCCGGCCCGGTCAGGAAATCAGCTTGTGCGTCCAGCCTTATCCGGTCGCCAACCCGGATTTCATCGATGAAGCCGCCGAGGCGCGGGTCGCGGGCCTGAAGGCGCAGATCGAAGCGGTGCGCGCGCTGCGCGGCGAAATGAATCTGTCGCCGGCGCAACGGGTGCCGTTGATCGCGCAGGGGGAAGCCGGGATGCTGGCGGAAAACAGCATGTATCTCACGGCGCTCGCCAAACTGGAAGGCGTGGAAATCGTCGACCGGCTGCCGGACATCGGCGCGCCGGTCCAGGTCGTGGGTTCGGCGCAGCTCATGCTGCGGGTCGAGATCGATGTGGAGGCCGAGCGGCTGCGTCTGGGCAAGGAGATCGAGCGCCTGGAAAACGAAATCGCGAAGGCCAACGGGAAGCTGTCGAACGCCAGTTTCATGGAGCGCGCGCCGCTCGCGGTGGTCGAGCAGGAAAAGGCGCGGGTGGCGCAGTTCGGCGAAACGCTGGCGAAAGTCCGGGAGCAGATGGCCAGGCTGCCGGCCTAAGGATTGGATTGCGGGGCGACGGCGCGGCCAGGGCCTGTTGACGCCAAAAGGTCGGCGGCGCTGGCCTTAGGCCGATACGCCGCGCCGTTGGGCGGTCAGGCCATTCCGCCGCCCAGCCCCTTCAAGAATTCTTCGTCGGCCCTCGACAGCAGCCCCGCCTCCCGAGCGGCAAGTATCAGGTCCGGGCGCCGCGCAGCCGTGAGCGCCAGCGACTGCCGCCTGCGCCACGCGGCGATGTTCGAATGGTGCCCGGACAACAGTTCCGCTGGAACCGACAGCCCCTGGTGGCATTCGGGACGCGTATAGTGCGGGCTGTCCAGCAAGCCCGTGAGCGCCTGGTTGAAAGAATCCTGCCTTGCCGACTCCGCGTCGTTCAGCACGCCGGGCAGCAGCCTGACGACGCTGTCGATGATCGCCAGCGCCGCGATCTCCCCCCCCGACAGCACGAAGTCGCCCATTGAAATTTCGTCCGTCACGCAGCGGTCGATGAAACGCTGGTCCACCCCCTCATAGCGCCCGCAGACCAGGATCGCCCCCGCGCCCCGGGCCATGTCCTCGGCCAGCGCCTGGTTATAGCGCCGGCCCGTGGGGCTCATGAGCACGACCGGCACCGAATCGCCGTCGGCGCGGCCGGCGCGGGCCGCCCGCACTGCGTCTTCCAGGGGTTCGGCCAGCATCACCATGCCGGGCCCGCCTCCGTAAGGGCGGTCGTCGACCGTGCGATGCGCATCATGGGTGAAGTCGCGCGGATTCCACAGGCCGATGGACCAGACGCCCTGCTTGCGGGCGCGACCCGTCACGCCCAGCTCGCTGACGACGGAAAACATATCGGGGAACAGACTGACGACGTCGAAACGCATGGCCGGCTCCGTCAGAACTCGACCGGCCAGTTGCTTTCCAGTCGCTTGTGCGGAAGATCCACGGTATGGACGTGGGCGGCGACGAAAGGAACCAGGACTTCCTTGATCTTGCCCTTCTCGGTCAATACCGGAACGAGCTCGCCGCGTTCATCCTCGGTATGGCGCTGCACCTGCAGGACGGCGTGCGCGCCGTTGTCGATGACGTTGGCGACGATGCCGATCAGGAGCGGGCCGCCCTCATGCTCGCCGAACAGCCGGCAGCCGACCAGATCGATCCAATAGTATTCGTCTTCCCCGGCGGCGGGAAATTCGCTGCGGGGAATCCAGACGGTGTGCGCCTTCAGGGCCTCGGCCAGATTGCGGTCGGACAGGTTTTCCAGTTGCGCGACCACCGTGTCGGCGTGGGCGCGCGAGTTGACCACCTGGTAAGGCACGGCAACGGGCAAAGCGCCCAGCCTTCCCGGGGGAAGGGGCGCTCTCAGCCACCAGGTCTTTGCCGCCAGCAAAGCTTCGGCGTCGCTCGAATGGGGCTGGACTTTTATCAGCCCCCTCACGCCATATGCCGCAACGACGCGGCCAAGCTCCACCAGGTCTTCGGGCATTGTCATGCCGCGAAGCCGTATCAGGCGGCGGCCTTGGCCGAAAATTCCTTGACGAGGCGAGCCACGGCAGGCGACAGTTGCGCGCCGTTGTCGGTCCAGTGCTGAACGCGATCCAGGGCGATGCGCAGGCTCTCCTGGCCTTCGTTGGCTACGGGGTTGTAAAAGCCCACGCGCTCGATAAAACGTCCATCGCGACGATTACGCGAGTCGGCGGCTACAACGTTGTAAAACGGACGCTTCTTCGAGCCACCGCGGGCTAGACGAATCACAACCATGGTAATCCTTTGAAAATATTGTGAAAAACAAAAGATTCTAGCATTCTTGGGCGGGGTTCCGCAAACCAAACAATGCCGAACCGGTCAATAGTAAGGGAAAAGCAACACTGTCGGGTGTTTCAGCGGCGGCGCAGAAAATGCACCGCGCCGGACTCGGTTTCGATCTGGGCCTCCAGGGCATTGCCCGTCTGCTTGGCGAAGGCCTGGAAGTCCCGCAGGGCATGGGCATCGGTCGTGATGACCTTCAGCACCTGCCCGGACGCGAGCTGGGCCAGCGCCTTCTTTGCCCGCAAAATGGGCAAAGGGCATTTCAGCCCGCTGGCGTCGACCTCGAGGTCGGCCGGCGGCGGCGCGGGTTGGAAGGCGTCCGGCATGGCGGGCCGCCCTCAGGCCAGGCGCTCGCGCACCCAGGCCTCGACGCCGGCCGTGGCGCCCGCCAGCGCGGCGACGTCGGTGCCGCCGCCCATGGCCATGTCGGGCCGGCCGCCGCCCTTGCCGCCGACCTGCGCGGCCACCATGCCCACGAGTTCGCCCGCCTTGACCTTGGAGGTCAGGTCGGACGTCACACCGGACACCAGGCTGATCTTGTCGTCCGCCACGGCGGCCAGCAGCACCACCGCAGACTTGAGCTTGTCTTTGAGCTGGTCGACCATGCCCCGCAGCGCCTTGGGATCGACGCCGGCCAGATTGGCCACCAGCAGCTTCGCGCCGCCGTCCAGGGCGATGGCCTGGCCGGCCAGGTCGTTGCCCGCCGATGCGGCCAGCTTGCTCTTCGCCTGGTCCAGGTCACGCTCGAGCTGCTTCATTTGGGTCTGGAGCAAGGCGATGCGGTCCACCAGCTCGGCAGGCTGCGCGCGCAGCAAGCCCGCCGCGCGCAGCAAGGTGCCGTTCGTTTGCTGCACCCAGGCAAGGGCGTTGTCGCCGGTGATGGCTTCGACGCGGCGCACGCCGGCGGCCACGCCGCCTTCCGACACGATCTTGAACAAGCCGATGTCGCCGGTGCGCGCGACGTGCGTGCCGCCGCAGAGCTCGCGCGAGAAGCCGATGTCGAGCACGCGGACTTCGTCGCCGTATTTTTCGCCGAACAGCGCCACCGCCCCGCCCTGCACCGCTTCGTCATAAGACATGAGCCGGGCTTGCGTGGCGTGATTGGAAAGGACTTCGGCATTGACGATGCGTTCGACTTCGGCGATTTGCTCCGGGGTCATGGGGGCATCGTGCGCGAAGTCGAAGCGGGTCTTGTCGGCATCGACCAGCGAGCCGCGCTGCTGCACATGGCCGCCCAGCACCTGGCGCAACGCCTTGTGCATCAAGTGGGTGGCCGAGTGGTTGCGCACCGTGCGGGCCCGCTGCGCGATGTCGACCTGGGCGTCCACCGCGTCGCCCACCTTGAGCCCGCCTTCCACCATGCGGCCATGGTGGCCGAATACGGCGCTCTGTATTTTTTGGGTGTCCTGCACTTGGAAGCGGGCCGCGCCGGAGCGCAGCACGCCGGTATCGCCCACCTGGCCGCCCGATTCCGCATAGAAGGGCGTGGCGTCGAGCACCACGATGGCGTCCTGGCCGGCGGCGATGGCATCGACGGACGTGCCGTCGACGTACAGCGCCGTGACCTTGCCCTGCGCCTGCAGGCGCTCGTACCCTTCGAAGCGGGTAGCCACCCCGCTGTAGGACAGCCCTTCGGCGGCCTTGAATTTGCCGGCGGCGCGAGCCTGTTCGCGCTGATGATTCATGGCGGTCTCGAAGCCGTCGAGGTCCACCTGGACATTGCGCTCGCGGCAGATGTCGGCGGTCAGGTCGACCGGGAAACCGTAGGTGTCGTACAGGGTGAATAGCGTCTGGCCGTCCAGCACGCCGTTTTCGGGTACGCCGGCCAGCGCGGCGTCGAGGATCTTCATGCCGTGCTCCAGCGTTTCGCTGAAGCGCTCTTCTTCTTGCTTGAGCACCTGCTCCACGCGCGCCTGTTGGGCGGCGAGTTCGGGATAGGCGGCGCCCATTTCCTTGACGAGGTCCGCCACCAGGCGGTGGAAGAAGACCCCCGACTGCCCGAGCTTGTGGCCATGGCGCAGGGCCCGGCGGATAATGCGGCGCAGCACGTAACCGCGCCCTTCGTTGCTGGGGATCACGCCGTCGACGATCAGGAAGCTGCAGGCGCGGATGTGGTCGGCGATGACCTTGAGCGAGTTGTTGTTCAGGTCGGTGGCGCCGGTTTCGCGCGCCGCGGCCTTGATCAGCGCCTGGAAGAGATCGATTTCGTAGTTGGAATGCACGTGCTGCAGCACGGCGGCGATGCGCTCCAGGCCCATGCCGGTATCGACACAGGGCTTGGGCAGGCGCGGCATGTTGCCTTGCGCGTCGCGTTCGAACTGCATGAACACCAGGTTCCAGATCTCGATGTAGCGGTCGCCGTCTTCTTCGGGCGAGCCCGGGGGGCCTCCCCAGACTTCCGGGCCGTGGTCGTAGAAGATTTCGGAACACGGGCCGCAGGGGCCGGTGTCGGCCATCTGCCAGAAGTTGTCGGACGCATAGCGGGCGCCCTTGTTGTCGCCGATGCGCACGATACGCTCCGCCGGCACGCCGATTTCCTTGGACCAGATGTCATAGGCTTCGTCGTCTTCGTGGTAGACGGTGACCCAGAGCTTTTCCGCCGGCAGCTCGTACACCGTGGTGAGGAGTTCCCAGGCATGGTGTATGGCGTCGCGCTTGAAGTAGTCGCCAAAGCTGAAGTTGCCCAGCATCTCGAAGAAGGTGTGGTGCCTGGCGGTATAGCCCACGTTTTCCAGGTCGTTGTGCTTGCCGCCGGCGCGCACGCAGCGCTGCGCGCTGGTCGCCCTGCTGTACGGCCGCGTTTCCTTGCCGGTGAATACGTCTTTGAACTGCACCATGCCCGAGTTCGTGAACAGCAAGGTGGGGTCGTTGCCCGGCACGAGCGATGACGATGGCACGACCTGATGCCCCTTCGATTCAAAGAAGGACAGGAACTTCTGACGTATTTCTGAGGTCTTCATTGCGGAACGACGCTGGTTGATGGGTAACCAGTAATTATAGAGGCATAAAAAGCGTTTTGCGCAAAAGCGATCCAGCCGTTGCGCAGCGGAAAACGGCTGGAAAAATTCAGGCGCCCTTGAGCGAACCGTCGATGAGGTAAGTGGCGCGCAGGTCGGCTTCGTCGCAATTGGGCGCGCCGTCAACGCGGTCCACGATGATGAAGTCGCCCTGGCGGTCCAAGGTGGTCAAGGGGTGGTGCCAAGTGCCCGCGCGGTAATTCACGCCCTGGCTACCGCTTGCGCGGAATGCCCGCAAGCCTGTTTCGTCGGGCCGGCCGTCGGGCCCGTTGGGCGCCACCACGACGAGGAAGGCGGTTTGCGTGCAGGGTATCCAGGCCTGGCTGCCGGCCGGGTGGCGTTCCAGCATGGACACGAAGACCGGATAGCTGAAGGCCTGGCCGCGCGCCATGCTGATGCCCGGGCGCCCGCCTTCCGGGCCGGCGTCTATGGGAGCGAGGTGGTGGTAGCGGCGTGTGGTGCCACCGTTGATGGGATGCCAATCGCTGCCTTCGATTTCGATGACCTCGCCGAAAGGCGCGAACGCTTCCTTGCTAAGCATTTCCAGTTTCAGGATATTCATTGCCCGCCCTTGTTGCCGATGACGCATGCGCGCCTGCCGAACCGGGCCGCGCCCGTAGCGGCATGATCGCCCGCCGGTCATGCCGTGTCAACCACGCCCCATGCCGCGGGCCGCGCCGGCCACGCCCTGGCGCCGCGGCCGGCGCGCCGCCGGGATCAATCCACGCACAGATACCCCTGTGTCCGCCCTTCCGGGAAAGCCTGGGGGCCGCTGTCGGAGATCTGGACCAGATAGGTGGCGGGCGGGCACGAGCATGAGCCGGTCAGCGGATTCGCCGTCGCCATCCCGCTGCTGTTGGCGCAGCCCCAGAACTGATTGATCGAGAACCCCCCGCCGCCCGCGCGGCTGGCCGCGCGCCAGGCTCCGTTGCGGCACATCAGCAAGCCTTTTTCGGGGTCGCGCGTGAAGGCGCCGTCCGCCGCGCAGGCCTGGTGCATGGCGCCGCCCGCCTCCATGCGCAAATAGCCCCCGAGGTCCAGGCCCGCGCCCACCCGCAGTTCGCCGGCCACGCCGGCGTCGGCGCGGAAGTCGGGATCTCGCAAGTCGCCGACCCGCAGGTATTCGAACTCGCGCAGATGCTCGCGCGTGACCGCCATGGCCACCGAGCCGGGGGCCAGCGCCGGCCCGGGCCACGAGGGATTGCCGAAACGGAAGGCGGGGCCCTGTATCCATTCCGGGCGCCGCGCGCTCACCGCCGCCCCCCACCCCTTGCTGGACAGAAGCCATTGGGCCACCATGTGCTCGTCGACCTGGCCCGAAGACCGCCGCAGGAAAGGCTGCTTGCTGTGGACCAGGCCCTCGACGTGGCAGCCCGGCCCCGGGCATGCGCCCTGCCGCAGGACCTTGATCGAGGCGCCGCCGCCCGGGGATACGTGCTCCGGAAAGCCCTGGGAGAGCAGGCGGTCCGCCTTGAGCTCATGCAGTTCCGGCGCCGACCAATCGGCATACCCGTGCGCGCCAAGGGCGGCCCGGTCTTCGGCGTGCGCGATCACGGGGCCGTATCGCTCCAGATAGCTGTGCAGGGCCTGGCGGACGGACAGCATCCAGGCCGCGCCGGACTGGGCAAGGGCTTCGTCCATGCGGTGCGCGAGCGTGCCCGCGCCCCATGCGGCAAGCAGGGTCGCCACGGCGGCCACCAGCATCAGCTCGACCAGCCCCAGCCCGCGTTGGCTTGCCATGGCCTCAGCCGGCGGTGAACACGAAGGTGTTCACGTCGCCCTTGGCGCAGCGGGATTCCGCCGCCAGGGCGCTGTACAGGACGGTGTCGCTTTTGATCACGGTGGCCCCCTGCCCGCCCGGCGCGACCGTCATGCTGTCCGACACCCGTTGCAGGATGGAAGCGATGGACGGGCAGGCGGCATTGTGGACCTTGGACAGCGTGATGGAGAACGACGCGCCGGCTTCCTCGGCCGCCACGCTGACCTGTCCTTCGCCGCCCAGCCCGTGCAGCACTTTCAGGGTGGAGCCTTCGCCGGACACCGCGAATATGCTGGAGTCGCGGACCAGGTTCGCGAAGTTCGCCGTATCGATGCCCTGGTAAGGCGCGGCGGTGGCGTTCGAGGCGTTCACCTTGGTCTGGAGGATGAAGCGCGCGATTTCCTCGCCCACCTTGGGGACTTTGTTTTCGACCACATAGGCGCCTATGGCCGGCACGCCGATGATGGCCAGCAGGAGCACGATGGCGGTGACGATCGAGACTTCGATCAGGGACAGACCCTGCTGGCTGGACTTGACGAGGGAATGGGACTGGATGGCGGACATGGAGGTCTCCTGGGAAATGACGCGCGCCTTCATTGGCTTGCGTAGAAAATCATGAGGGAACGGCGCAGTTCGTCGACGACGGCGTAGTGCCACAAGGCGAGCGCCAGCAGGCAGCCGAGGCAGGACAGCAAGATGCACCAGCGCAGGACCGCGGCGCGGCGCGCCAGCGTATCGAGGACGTGGCCGCGCAGGCGCTCGGCGCCCAGCCGCAGGCCCGCGCGCAAGCCGCGCGCCATGGCCATGTCGCTGAAGAACCAGAACAGCTCGCGGTCCATCAGGCCGCTGTCGAAGGTATCCGGGCCCGCGAGCCCGGAATCGATGCGCGCCAGCATGGCGTCTATGTGCCCGGCGAGCCATGGGCTCGCGCCCAGCTTCTGCATGGCCAGGGCCGTGCGCAGGGGCAAGGGCCCGGCCTCGTCGCCGTCGAGCAATATGGCCTGGAAGTTGAGGAAGCGCAGTGCCTGGACGTCCCGGTACAGGCGCCACGGCATGTGCCGGTCGAGCTTGCGGCGCAGCCTGCCGCCCAGGTTCGGAATAGACCACAGCAGCAGCGCGCCGCCGCCGGCCCCCAGCACGGCCAGCAGGGGCCAGTGCGCCTGCAGCAGGCCGGCAAGCGCCGACAGCGCCTGCGTGCGGGGGCCGTGGAAGGACGCCGGAACCGCGGCGAAAGCCTGCAGCAGCCCCGGCAGGGTGTACAACGGCACGGCCGCCAGCATGCTTGCGAGCAGCGCCATGGCGATCACCGAAGACCACAGCGTGGACGACAATATCCTGCCGGCCTGCTCGGCCAGGCGCTGCGCGCCGGACAAGGCCGCGAGCGTCTCGGCCAGGGCGGCGTTGCCGTGGGCCTGGGCGGTGCGGATCAAGGCGAGTTCGGAGGGCGAAAAACAGCCGGCCCAGGTGGCGTGGAGGTCGCCGCCCGCCGCCTGGAAGCCGTGCAGCCAGGCCTGGGACAAGCGGCCCCTGAGGCTGGATCGCCCGTGGCGCCGGGCGTCGTGCAGAAAGATGTCGCGCAAGGTGCGCGCCCCTTGCATGCCGGACAGCAAGGCCGCCAGGTACTCGTAATAGTCCGCGCGCCGGCCGGCGAAGCGCCAGCAATCGATGCGATGCATGAGCGCTTGCGCCGATGCGCCCAGAAAGGGAAAGTTCATGAGGCCACCTTCAAGCCAGGAAGAACCGCCGGGCGGCCGTGCGCGGCGCGGCGCATGGCCTCGGTTTCGAAGGCGTGGAAGCGCGCCTCGATGTCGCGCGGGTCGATCAGGCCCCGGCGGGCCTTGGATACGGCGGCGTCCATGGCGCTGAGCGCCGGGCCCGGCGCGAGGTCGGGCTCGTAGAGCTCGGCGGCAATGGCGCGGCCCGCGTAGCCATGGAGCTGCGGCGGCCGCCCCTGCCTGCAGGACTCGCAGCCGCGCGCATTGCGGACCCGGTATGGGTCCAGGTCGCGCCCATACAGCGCCTGGAACAGGCCCAGCCATTCGGGCCATGGCATGCCCGAAGGGTGCGCCCGGCCTTGGGCATCGGTGCGCAGCAAGGACGACATGGGCAAGGCGCAGTGCGGGCACAGCAAGGGCAGGAGGGCCTGGAAGACCAGCAGCTTGAGCATGCCCGGCGCGGCCAGGAATTCGCGCGGCACGCCGATGAAATCGGATGCCAGCCGGTCGGGGATGCGCTGGGCCGAGGGGGCGTGCACGGTGGTGTAGACGTTGACGCCCGACCCCGCGAGATCCATGAAGGCGCGCCCGGTTTGAGGGTCGCGGACCTCGCCGAGCAGCACGTCGGTCATGGCGGAGCGCTTCAGGGACCTGAGCTTGGCGGCGAAGCCCGCATGCGTCTCGGTGTCGAGATGGCGCGCGATGGTGTTCTGGATGGCGCCGGGTATGCGGTATTCGACCGGGTCTTCGATCGTGACGACCTTGCGGTGCGGCGGCAGGCCGGCGATGAGGGAGGCCAGACTGGTGGACTTGCCCGAGCCCACCACGCCCGCGATGACGACGGCCCCGCTTTCGGACAGCATCACGCGGCGTATGCTGCGCACCTGCTCGGGCAGATAGCCCAGCTGTTCAAGCGTGGGCAGATCCGCGCCGGCATCGTGCTGCACGCGCAGGCAGACGCTGGGCCCGGCGTCCGCCGCCAGGGACGACCAGCGCAGCACGATGCGCCTGCCGTCCACCTGCCGCAGCAGCCCGCCCTGCTGCTCGATGCCCGGGTCGAAGACCGCGCCGTTGCCGCCCTGGATGTCCATCCAGGCCACGGACAGCATGTCGAACAGCGTGCTGGTGGGCAGGCGCCGGAACCGCTCCGGCGCGAGATACCGGCCGGCCACGGTGTACTTGATTTCGGATTCGGCCTCGCCCTGCCGCACATTGAGGTGGATGTCGCTCGCACCGTTGCGCACGCCCCATTCGATGATGTCCTGGAAGGCTTCGGCCGGCGCGGTGCGCGCGGCGCCGCCGCCGGCGCCCGCCGCGAGGCCGAGCGCCTGGCCGGTGATCTGCCGCCGCGAGACGGCCAGCAGCAGCGGCGCCGCCAGCACGTAGCGGGACGGAGAGGCCAGCATGCCGCCCCGCGCGCGGATGCGGCGGACGAGCTCGTCGGCCTGATCGCTGCCGACGTGTTCCGCGAGCGCGAAGACGGCCACGGACTTGTCTTCCAGCAGCACCGGCACCAGCCGCCCCGCCAGCGCCTCGACGTCGAACTCATTGCCCAGGGCATGCATGAAGCGCGGCTTCAGCCTTGCCAGGTCGTCGGGGCCGCTGATGACCACGGCCGACGCGGAGTCGAACCTGGGCGCGGGCGCGTCGTGCAGAGGCGTGTCCGGCCCGCCCCGGCGCCACGGTAGCAGGCGGCTCATGGCCGGGCCGCCCACAGCCCCGGCCGCAGGCATAGCGTCTGGCTGTCGCCGGCGCGTTCCAGATGGACGCAGGAGCCCGAGATGCCGCGCAGCAGGTAGGTGCCGGGGCCGGCCTTGCCGCCCACGGGCAGCGCCTGGCCGCGCATGTAGATGTGGCTGCGCGCGCCGATGACGACCTCGGCGAGCAGTTTCTTGCCCACCCCGTAGATGGCCGCCACGTGCAACGCGGGGCTGCCGCCGCCGGCGGCGGGGGCTTCCAGCGGCGGACCCGCGGCGTTCAAACGCTGCCTGGCCTGCTTGCGCGCCAGCTCGGCATCCAGGTGCATGAGTTCGCGCACGCTCATTTCCGCCGATGCCATGTCGGCCGCCGCGAGGCAGTGGCTTGCGGCCAATGCCAGCGCCAGCGCCGCCGCAAGTTCAAGGCCCCGGCGCCGGCGTGGCGCCGGAGCCCTTGGCGGCGCCGTCGGCCGCCCCGCGAGGGGTGAATGGGCCATTGCTGATTTCATAGATTGCTCCTTCGAGAGTCAAGGTCAGGCCGCTGTGCGTTAGCGTGGGCCGGTCGGCCGCGCCGAGGACGAGTTCAGCTTTATCCCAGGCCACATGAGCCGTGTGAGGCAAAAGCAGCGCCGCCGAGCGCAAGGGCCCCACGGCCCGCAAGGCGCGCCGGTGATAGACCGGCAGGCCGGCGGGCCGGGGCAAGGGCCTGCCGTCGGGATCCGTCGGCGCCGCGACGGGCAGCGCGGCCGTCGCGGCAACATGCAGCTGCGCGAAGCCCGGCTTGATGGCCTGAAGCGCGCTGATGAGCGCGCGTTCGTTCTCGTCCACCGTCGCCAGGCGGTGGTGCGCCAGCGCCCCGCCCCGCGACGGCAGCTGCCAGCCGGCCCCGGCGTGTTCGGTGGGCGTGAATTCGACGGCCCATTCCGGCTGCGCCTGTTCGAGGAAAGTCTGGTTGCTGGCCGGCCGTCCCGCCCGCTCGAAGCGCGCCTTGCACCGCCAGTTCGAGGCCAGGGGCAGGCATTCGGCCTTGGTGAGTTTCCAGCCGCCCACCCAGAGCGGCAGCGCGTACAAGGTATCGAGCAGCGCCTGCGTGCCCGGCACGCCGTGCAGCACCCGGCCCGCGGCGGACTGGACGACCGCCTGGCGCCATGCGGCGGCCGGATCGATGCCCGGAGCGCCGGACCCCGCCGCCGGCCCACCCGGCTGCATGAACGCCCACAGCCGCGGCCCCAGGACGGCGACCAGCAGCGCCAGCACGAAGTACCGCAGCGGCCGGGGCAGCAGGGGCCGCCAGCGCCGCAAGGGCTGCAAACGGCTTTCGGGCGCGCACGCCGAACCGAGCGCCGCGAGATCGGGCGCAGCGGGCGCGCCGGGTTCGCCCAGCAACTGGAGCCGGGGGAAGGCGGGCCGCAATTCGTCCAGGAAGCGGACGGCGTCATGGCGGGCGCGATACAGCCTGTCGCTGCGCGAAACGACGATGCCGTCGTGGACGGCGGCCAGCCAGCAGCCCCGGCCGTCCAGTTCGAGCAGCATGGCGTAGCTGCCTTGCGGGTACAGCTGCGCCAGGTTCTGGGCGGCGGAGTACAAGAGCCCTTGCCCCCGCCCGGCTTTCATGGCCAGCAGGCCCACGGCCGCCGGCGGCGCGCCCGCCAGCAGCCAATGGCCGGCGCGATGCCGCCGCGCCAGCCGCCGCCCGCCCTGCGCCGCCTTGCGGCCGACCAGCGGAAACCAGTCCAGCCCGAAGACCAGGCCCGCGTCGGGCAGCGGCAGTATGAAAGTTTCCGTCATGGCGCCCCCTTCAGTAGCCTTCCTCGACTTGCGCGGAGACCATCATGATGGTGGTCAAGTGCTGCGCGGAAGCGCGGTCGGCGCCGCCCAGCGCCAGGGGAATGCCGGGATTCAGCCGCCTGCCTTCGGTTTCCTCGACCGTGCGGTCGAAGCCCGAGATCAGGACGGGCTGGCCGGGCTGCAGCGCGACCTGCTGCACCGTGCCGTTGCCGTCTATGGTGATCTGTTGCAGCTGAAGGGGGTTTTCCTTGTCGCCGAAGGTGACGGACTTCAAGGGCTGGGCCACGGTGTTGTCATAGGCGACGGATAGCAGGATCTGGCCGTCTTCCTGGGCGTCGGGAACGAGCGTGAGAAGCGAGCCCACGGTTTCTTCGCGCTGGCTGACGGAAACGGAAGGCAGGGCCAGGCCGGCGGCGGCGCCCAGCGCCGTGGTCTCCACCCGGTCGATGTAGGAAAAAGTGGTGCGCACGGCATGGGTGACGGGCCGCCGATTGAGGGTGAGCACGGGCATGCTGCTGCGCCTCACCACCTTGCCGACCTCGTTCAGGGCCTTGATCACGGCTTCGGACCCGGCGAAGGGGCCCTGGTCCAGGCGCGCGCCCAGCGCGCCGCCCACGACGCCCGAGCCCGGCGCCACCAGCGTGGCGGCCAGCCTGGCGCTGGAGAAAACCAGATTCCAGTCTATGCCCGCTTCGGCGCTGTCGTGCAGCACCACGGTGAATTCCTCGACGATGAGCCGCACCCGGCGGGTGAGCGCGCGGTTTTCCTGTTCCAGGTAGGCGGCGATGCGCGACAAGGCCTCGGGCGTGTCCGTGACCACCACCGTGGAGCCGGCGCCGGGCTCGGCCACGACGATGCCGGCCTGGGTCAGGAAAGGTTCCATGCGTGCGCGCACCACGGAGAAAACGTCTTTCGCGGTGCTGGCCAGCTGCGTTCGGGAGGTGCTGACGAAGCCTTCTGCGGCGGCGGTTCCGCCCTGCCCCAGCGAGGCTTCGGACGTGGCGTCGAGCGTGAGGGCCCGCACGTTGAAGCTGCGGGTTTCCGTGCGGTAGAACTCGATGCGGTCCTGGTGGTAGCGCCACATGATGCCCAGCCTTGCCCCGATGCGGTCGAGGATGCGGGCCAGGGGTTCGGGGCCGCCGCCCGGAGGCAGCAGCGGGGCCGTGGACGCCATGGACGGCACAGCCCCGGAACGGTTCAGGCGCGGCAGGAATGTTTCCGGAGGCAGCAAGGCGTCGGGCCGAACGTGGACGGGGATGTTGGTGGCCGCCGTGATCCGCTGGGCGAGCAGGGTCAGGTCGAGCCCGCCGTCGGCAAACAGCAGGGTGGTGTTCACGTCGGCCCGCAAGGCCGTGGGCAGCACGAGCTCGCGCGCCAGGGGCTGGGCCCGGCCGGCCAGCCAGGGGCGGGGAACGTCCTGGGCGGCGCGCCGGGTTTCGGGGTCGGCGACCGCATCGGCGAACTCGGACTGCTTCCGATGGATGCGGGCGTGCTGGGCGTCGACCGCCGTGGCGATCTGGCGCATGCGGTCGCCGAGCGCGCAGGACGACAGGGAGGCGCCGCCCGCCGCCACGACGGCGAGCCACAGCACCGACCGCGGCAGGGAGCGCGGCGTCATGAGGTTCTCCCGCCGGTGCTGCGGTCGCAGGGCTGGGCGTAAGGCACGATGCGCAGCACTTTGTTGGAATAGAAGCAAGGCTGCAGCGGCCTTTCGCCCAGCTCTGTGGAAGCGAGCAGTTCGCGCACCGCGGACTTGAATTCCGCTTCGAAGCTGGCCGAGCCGGCCAATGGAATGTCGACGTCGACCACCCAGTGCTCGGGCTCGAAGGTCCACCCGGCGCTTTTCGCCCAGCGGTCGAGGGCGGCCCGCATGGTGCGGTCTTGCGGACCGGCCTGGAAGGACGGCGGCGCTTGGGATGGGGGATCGGGAAAGCTGGGCGCCGTCAGGGCGGCGGCGTGCGCCTCGGGCGGGATGGCGTCGGCGGCGTCGGGAGCCGCCGCCGCGGGCGCCGCCGATACGGGCGGCAGGGCCGGCGCAGGCGGCGCGCCGAGGCCGCCCTGCACGCCCTGCACGCCCGGCGCAACCGGCCCGCCGGCGGATTCCGTCGCCATGCGCCGAACGTGGCCGACCAGGGAGCCGCCCCGCAGGACGAGTTCGGGCCAGACGCCGGGCAGGACGACGTAAGGCCCCTGCCGCGTGTAGTCCAGCAGCTGCTCGCCTTCGCCGCCGCGCGCGAAGATGGCGGGAACGGCTTGCGATTCGGAGAACTGCAGCCAGGTCCGGCGGCCGTCGTCGAACACCTGCAGCGGCGCGACCGCGCGGTCGCCCGACAGCCGCCACGCAAAGCTGTAGCGCGCGCCCTGCGCCGGCGCCGCTTGCGGCGCGGATGCGGCTGCGGGCGTGGAGGCGGGCCAGGGCCAGCGCAAGGAAGGCGTACAGGCGGCAAGCGTTGCGCAAGCGAAAAGAACCGCAAGAAATCTGGACATGGCAGTCACCCAAAACAAGATAGCCCGTGCTGCGGATTGCAGTACGGGCTATCTTGCGTTCTTGCGGCCGGCCTCGCCAGACCGAGATGTACGGATAGAAACTTTTATCGCGGCTGCGGTTTGCTTGCCATCATTTTCCCGGCTTCGACCGCCGCGGTCTTGAGCGCCGTCACGGCCGGCTGCTGGCCGTTAAGCGCCTGTTCCAGGGTGCGGTGGAACATGGCGTGGATCTGCGGGTAGTTGTCGATGCGGAAGCCGCGGCCGCGATTTCCCGGGCTGCGCGCATGAACGGCCACCAGCGACTGCCATTCGCCGAGGTCCTTGTAGTAGGACGGGTCGGTCTGCGCGAAGGCCTGCTGCGTAAGCGGCAGGAAGCCGGTTTTCTGGTACCACAGGGCGGCGTGCTTGGGCTCGGCCAGCCAGCCGAGGAAGCGGGCGCTGCCGGCATCGCTTTCCTTGGAGTGCCCGGCCGTCACCCACAGGGCCGAGCCGCCCACGAAGGGATTGCCGGGCTTGTCGGTGACCTGCGGATAATACGGCAAGCCGCTGACGGAGAAGTCCAGCTTCTTGGTGCCCTTGAACCAGCCCAGGTTGCTGGAGGTGGAGAACAGCACCGCGCATTCATTGTTGGCGAAGCGCTTGGCGGCCACGGCGCCGAATTCCGGCTTGACCATGAGCTCGGTGCGCACCCAGCTGATCATCAGCGACAGGTGGCGGATGTACATGACGTCGAACAGGAAGGCGGGCTTGCCCTTCAGGCCGTTGTCGTTGCTGGTGTACAGCTGGTTGTTGACGGCCGCCAGGTTTTCCAGGTTGATGGACACCGGCTGGTCGGACGTGAGCGGGCACCTGCGCGAACCGTTGTTGGCCAGCAGGACCAGCTGGTCCTGCAGGGCGTTCCAGGCGCGCTGGGGCACGGCCGGCTTCAGGTTGGCCTTTTTGAAGGATTCGATGTTGTAGTACATGACCGGGATGTCGACCATGTAGGGAAAAGCCAGCAGGCGGCCCTTGCCGTCGCGCGCAAAGGTGTTTTCTTCGGAAAGAAACCACTTGGCGTCCTTGATGGGATGCCTGGCCAGCAGGACGTGCAGCGGCTGTATGTAGGAACGGCCGGCGATCTGCTCGGGCGCGCGGTCGTCGTCCAGCTGCACCAGCTGGGGCCGGTCTTCGCGCTTCTTGGCCGCGGCCAGGGCGGCTTCGATGGCGTCTTCGTTTTCGAAGGCCTTCAGCTTTACGTTGACTTCGTTCTGGCTGCGGTTGAAGTCCTTGACCAGGTCTTCGAATACGGCGGTGTTGTAGGGGCTGAGGGAATGCCAGACCCGGATTTCGGTCGCGGCGGATACGGCCATGGACGATGCCAGCAGTGATCCGGCGCTCATCCAGGCGAGTTTGCGCATCGGACCCGATGCGCCAAATAGCCACTGAAATTTCATAAAGCAATTAACCTAGAAAAGGAAACTCGGGTTCGGGCCGGCGGCCGGAGACGAGGTCGGCCAGTGCGCGGCCGGAGCCCGCGCCCATGGTCCAGCCCAAAGTGCCATGCCCGGTATTGAGATACAGGTTCTGGATTTTCGTCCGGCCGACGAGGGGGACATTTGAAGGGGTTGCGGGACGCAAACCAGACCAGTAGTGTACGTTATCAAAATCGAGCACGCTTGGGAACAGTTCGCGCGCAAGCAGCGTCATATTATCGCAACGGGCGGTGTTCAGCGCCCGGGAATAGCCCGCCAGCTCGGCCGTTCCCGCCATGCGCAGGGTGTTGCCCAGCCGCGAATACACCACCTTGTTGGCGCTGTCCGTGAGGCTGACCATGGGCGCGCGCCCCGGGTCCAGGATGTTGAAGGTGGCCGAATACCCCTTGGCCGGATAGACGTTGCAGGGGATGCCCAGCGGCGTCACGAACTGCGGCGTGTAGGCGCCCAGGGCCGCCACATAGGCATCGGCCCGCAGGACCTCGTAGAGCCCTTCCGAGTTGATCAGCTCCGCCCCCTGGATGCGGCCGCCCAGCGACAGCAGCCGGCTCAGCCGGGTGGAATAGCGGAATTCGACGCCGGCCGCCTCGGCCTTTTCGGCCAGCGCCCGGGTGAACAGGTAGACGTCGCCGGTTTCGTCCTCGGCCGTGTAGTCGCCGCCCACGATGCGCTCGCGCATGCCGGCCAGCGCCGGCTCGAGCTGGATGATTTCCTCGGTGCTGACGATGCGCCGGTCCACGCCGAAGTCGCGCATCACCCCGGCCATTTCCTGCGACAGATCGAATTCGGCCTTGTCCCGGTAGAAATTGAGTATGCCGCGCTCCAGGTGGTCGTACTCTATGCCCAGCTCGCGGCGCATTTCCTGCAAGGTCCGGCGACTGTACTCGGACATGCGCACCATGGCGCGTATGTTGGGCGCAAGCCGCCCGGGCAGGCATTCGCGCAGGAAGAGCAGGCCCCACCACCACTGCCTGGGGTCGAGCTGAGGCTTGAAGACGATGGGGGAATCGTCCCGGAACAGCCAGCGCGCCAGCTTTCCGACCACATGGGGGTTGGCCCAGGGTTCGGAATACGAGACCGATATCTGCCCTCCGTTCGCGCGGCTGGTTTCCTGCGCGGGCCCGCTTCCGCGGTCGATCACGACGACGTCATGGCCATGTTGCCTGAGCCACCAGGCCGTCGACGTTCCGATGATTCCGCTACCCAGTACGGCTACTCTCATTGCGCTTTCCTTTGATGCTGGTTGGATTGCTTGGCGCCGCCTGCCGAGAATCCCGCCAGGCGCACGCGCACCAGGCTAGGCGATGTCCGCCTCGGTCGTGAAGGCGTCCGCGTAGAACTCTTCTTCCGGCAGCCCGCAGAGCTTCACGAAATCCCGCCTCGCGCTTTCGACCACGACGGGTGCGCCGCAGGCATAGACCTGGTGCCCGGAGAGATCCGGCAGGTCTTGCATCACGGCCTGGTGCACGTAGCCGCCTCGGCCCGTCCAGCCGTCTTCGGGCAAGGCGTCGGAGACGACGGGAACATAGGTGAAGTCCGGCAGGGTTGTCTCCCATTCGCGCGCCAGGGCATCCATGTAGAGATCCGCCGGCCGACGCCCGCCCCAGTACAGCACGGCCTTGCGCGTGCTGCCCGTTTCCATCATGCGCTCGATGATGGCCTTGATGGGGGCGAAGCCGGTGCCGCTGGCCAGGAAAACGATGGGCTTGCCGCTTTCCTCGCGCAGGAAGAAGGACCCCAGCGGACCCTCGACGCGCAGGATCTCGCGCGGCTTCATCTGCGTGGCCCCGGCGCCGAAGACGTGATCGGTGAACACGCCGCCGGGCGTGTGCCGGATATGCAGCTCGACGAGGTTGTTTTCGTTGGGGATGGTGGCCATGGAATAGCTGCGCCGCCGCCCGTCTTTCAGGATGAATTCCAGGTACTGGCCGGCGTAGTAGCGGAAGGGATCGGCGGCGGGCAGCTGCAGCTTGATGATTTTCACGTCGCTGGCGGCGTCTTCGATGGCCATCACCCGCGCCGGCATCTTGCGGATCTGGATGTCGCTGGCCATGCGGATCTCGCGCGCCTCGATGACCATGTCCGAGGTCGGCTTGGCCTGGCAGAACAGGGTGTAGCCCTGCTCGAGCTCTTCGGGCGCCAGCACATGGGCCGGACTGTCGCCGGCGTCGAAGCTGCCTTCCAGGACTTTGCCCTTGCAGGTGGAGCATGCGCCGTTGCGGCAGCTGTAGGGCAGGACGATGCCGGCGGCAAGGGCGGCATCGAGCACGGACTGACCGTCCTCGACCGTGAAAGCGTGGTTGCTGGGCTGGACGGTAACCTTGAAACTCATAAGTCTGACAATGGAAATGGATGAAAATTACGCCATTTTAAGGCTTTGGCGCCCGGGGCAGGAAAAGCGCCGCGGCGCCGGCGGATGCCCCGGCCGGCGCCGCGCCGCCGTCAGGCCCGCAAAAGTGTAGGTTGCTTCATCTTCAGGGACAAGGCCTTGCCTTTTCTGGCGCGCTTGCCCATGTATTCGGCCAGCGCTTGCATGTCCATGCTCCAGGTGGTGTCTTTGGCGCGGTATATGCCGCTGACCAGTATGCCCTCGGGGCCGACGGGCACCCACTGCGCCACCGCGTCGCCCTCGTCCAGCCCCATCAGGATGGTGCCGCGCCCGCCCCCCGACAGCGACTTGAACTCGTGCAGGTCGACGACGAGGAAGCGGCCCTTGCGGGCCAGCATGGCCACGTGCGTGTCGGTGCCGCGCAAGACCAGCGGCTTGAGCAGCGTGTCCGAGCCCTCCAGGCTGAGGAACTGCTTGCCGGCCCGCTGCCGGGTGGTCAGGTCCTTGTGTTTCGCGATGAAGCCATAGCCCGAGCGCGTACCCAGCACATAGCGCTGTTCCGCCGGCCCGGCCACCATGTGCACGATGCGCGCGCCCGGCTCCAGGTCGATCATGGAAGTGATGGGCTGGCCGTCCCCGCGCGCCGAAGGCAGGCTGGACACCGCGACCGTATAGACCCGCCCCGTGTTCGATATGGCGACCAGCTCGTCGGTGGTCAGGCACTCGGCGGTGTCGTACAGGGCATCGCCCGTCTTGAAGCCGAATTGCGCCGCATCGTGGCCGTGGCCCTGCCGCGCGCGCAGCCAGCCCTTCTGCGACATGATCACCGTGACCGGTTCCTCGACCACCTTGGATTCCAGCACCGCGCGCTCGGCCGTTTCGATCAGGGTGCGGCGGTCGTCGCCGTATTGCTTGGCGTCGGCTTCTATTTCCTTGACCATCAAGCGCTTGAACGCGGCGGGGTTGTCCAGCAGCTCGCGCAGGGACGCCTGCTCGGTGTTGCGCTCTTCCAGCTCCTTCTCTATCTTGAAGCCTTCCAGCCTGGCCAGCTGGCGCAAGCGCATTTCCAGGATGTCCTCGGCCTGCCTTTCCGAAAGCTCGAAGCGCGCCATCAGCGCCGCCTTGGGCTCGTCCGATTCGCGGATGGTCTGGATGACCTCGTCGACGTTCAGGTAGACCACCATGCGCCCTTCCAGCACGTGGATGCGGTCCGTCACCTTGTCCAGGCGGTATTCGGTCCGGCGCGTCATGGTGTGGGCGCGGAACTCCAGCCATTCGGCCAGGACCTGCCGCAGCGGCTTCTGGCGCGGACGGCCGTCCGTGCCCAGGCAGACGAGGTTGATCGGGGCGTTGCCTTCCATGCTGGTCTGCGCCAGCAGCAGGTTCACGAATTCGTCCCGGTCGATGCGGCTGGTCTTGGGCTCGAACACCAGGCGCACCGCCGCGTCCTTGCCCGATTCGTCGCGCACGGCGTCCAGCATGCCCAGCACGAGCGCCTTGGTCTGCTGCTGTTCGGCCGTCAGGCTTTTCTTGCCGGCCTTGACCTTGGGGTTGGTCAGGTCCTCGATTTCCTCCAGGATCTTCTGCGCGGAAGTGCCGGGCGGCAGTTCGTACGCCACCAGCTGCCATTGGCCGCGCGCCAGTTCCTCGAAGCGCCAGCGCGCGCGCGCCTTGATCGAGCCGCGGCCGGTGGCGTAGATGTGGGCGATGTCGGCGGGCGAGGAAATGATCTGGCCGCCGCCGGCGTAATCGGGCCCCGGCACCAGGGCGTAGAGTTCCTCGTCCGGCAGCTTGGGATTGCGGATGAGCGCCACGCAGGCATTCGCCACCTCGCGCAGGTTGTGGGACGGGATCTCGGTGGCCATGCCGACCGCGATGCCCGATGCGCCGTTCAACAGCATGACGGGCAGCCGCGCCGGCAGCAGGACCGGCTCTTTCTGGCTGCCGTCGTAGTTGGCGATGAAATCGACCGTGCCTTCGTCGAGCTCGTCCAGCAGGATGCGGGCGAAGGGCGTGAGGCGGGCTTCGGTATAGCGCATGGCCGCCGCGTTGTCGCCGTCGCGCGAGCCGAAGTTGCCGTGGCCGTCCACCAGCGGGTAGCGCAAGGTGAAGTCCTGCGCCATGCGCACCATGGCGTCATAGGCGGCCTGGTCGCCATGGGGGTGGTACTTGCCCAGCACGTCGCCCACGACGCGCGCCGACTTGACGGGCTTGGCCCCCGCCCCCAGGCCCATGGCCTGCATGGCATACAGTATGCGGCGCTGCACGGGCTTCTGGCCGTCGGCCACGTCGGGCAGGGCCCGGCCGCGCACCACCGATACCGCGTAATCCAGGTAGGCCTGCTCGGCATAGTGGGCCAGCGTCATGCCGGCGCCGTCATCGCCGCCCTGGTCGAACAAATCTGCTTGTGTACTATCCATTATCCATCCCGGTGTGGGTCAAGGCCTGCAGACGTCAGACGTCGACCTCGGCCAAATTGCCTTTTTCTTCCAGCCAGCTGCGGCGATGCGCCGATTCGCCCTTGCCCATGAGCATGTCGAACATTTCGGTCGTGGCCCGGGCGTCGAGCGCGCCATAGCCCACCCGCATCAGGCGGCGCGTGTCGGGATTCATGGTGGTGTCCCAAAGCTGCTCGGCGCTCATTTCGCCCAGCCCCTTGAAGCGGCTGATGCTCCAGCTGCCTTCCCGCAACCCTTCCGTGCGCAGTTTTTCCTGGACCACGTCGAGTTCGCCCTGGTCCAGGCAATACACCTTGCGGGCCGGCCGCTTGCCCGCCGCAGGGACGTCCACCCGGAACAGCGGAGGCCGCGCCACATGGACGTGGCCGGCTTCGACCAGCTTCGGAAAATGCTTGAAGAACAGAGTGAGCAGCAGCACCTGTATGTGGGAGCCATCGACGTCGGCGTCCGACAGGATGCAGATGCGGCCGTAGCGCAAGCCGGAGAGATCCGGGGAATCGGACGGGCCGTGAGGGTCCACGCCTATCGCCACCGAGATGTCGTGGATCTCGTTGTTGGCGAACAGGCGCTCCCGGTCGACTTCCCAGGAGTTCAGGACCTTGCCCCGCAAAGGCAGCACCGCCTGGAATTCCTTGTCGCGGCCCATCTTGGCGGAGCCGCCGGCGGAATCGCCTTCCACCAGGAAAATCTCGGTGCGGGCCGCGTCGCTGGACTCGCAGTCCGTGAGCTTGCCCGGCAGCACCGCGACCCCCGAGCTCTTGCGCTTCTCGACCTTCTGCAGGGAACGCGCGCGCGCCTGCGCCTGGCGGATGGCCGTCTCGGCGAGCTTCTTGCCGTACTCGACGTTGGCATTCAGCCAGAGGTCGAGCGCGTTCTTCACGAAGCCGCTGACCAGCCGGACGGCGTCCCGGCTGTTCAGGCGTTCCTTGATCTGCCCCTGGAACTGCGGGTCCAGCACCTTGGCCGACAGCACGAAGCTGGCGCGCGCGAAGACGTCCTCGGGCAGGAGCTTGACCCCCTTGGGAACCAGGCCGTGCAGTTCCGCGAACGCCTTGACGGCATTGAACAAGCCTTCGCGCAGGCCCGATTCGTGGGTTCCGCCCGCGGTGGTGGAAATGAGGTTGACGTAGGATTCGCGCAGCACCGTCCCTTCGGCCGTCCAGGCCACCGCCCAGTGCGCGCCCTCCCCCGGGGCGAAGGACTCGTCGTCCTCGGCGGCGTACTGCCGGCCTTCGAACACCGGGATGATTTTCTCGGCGCCGTCCAGGGCCTCTTCGAGATAGCCGCGCAGGCCGTCGCGATACTGCCATTCGCGCCGCTCGCCGGTCTTTTCGATGGTGAGCGTGACCTTGACGTCGTTGAGCAGGACCGCCTTGCTGCGCAGCACGTGTATCAGGTCGGCCAGCGGCACCGCCGCGCTGTCGAAATAATGCGGGTCCGGCCACACGCGCACGCGGGTGCCCGTCTTGCGGCGGGACACGGATTCGAGCGTGCGCAGGGGCTCCAGCACCTCGCCGCCGGCGAAGACCAGCTCGTGCGTCGCGCCGTCGCGCCAGATCCGCACTTCCAGGCGCTTGGCCAGCGCATTCGTGACCGAGACCCCCACCCCGTGCAAGCCGCCGGAGAACGCATAGGCGCCGCCGTCCTTCTTGTCGAACTTGCCGCCGGCATGCAGGCGCGTGAAGACGAGCTCGGCCACCGGCGCGTTCTCTTCCGGATGCAGGCCCACGGGGATGCCGCGGCCGTCGTCCTCCACCGTGACGCTGCCGTCGGCATGCAGGGTCACGTCGATCTGCCGGCCGAAGCCCGCCAGCGCCTCGTCGGCCGCGTTGTCGATGACTTCCTGGAGTATGTGCAAAGGGTTGTCGGTGCGGGTGTACATACCCGGCCTTTGCCGCACCGGCTCCAGGCCCTTCAGGACCCGGATGGATGCTTCGTCGTAGCGTGGTGTAGCCAATTTAGTCTCGAATCTGGTGTGAAGAGTGGGTATTTTACGGACTGCCGGGCGCCCGCGAACCCACCCAACACGGCACGACAGTGGTATGCTTGTCAGAATCCAGCAACAAACGATCACACACGATTAATAGAATACATTGTGCGGTTTGCTTGCATTCCCGTATAGTTTTCAGACTCCGATCTCTTTTTTCTTTTTTATCATGAGCGAATCCATCAAACACGTGAGCGACGCGTCCTTCGACGCCGACGTCATCAACTCCAGCCTGCCCGTGCTGGTCGACTACTGGGCGGCGTGGTGCGGTCCCTGCAAGATGATCGCGCCTTTGCTCGATGAAGCCGCCAAGCAGTATGAAGGCCGTGTTATCATTGCCAAAGTCAATGTAGATGAAAACCCCGAAACCGCCGCCAAGTTCGGCATTCGCGGCATCCCCACCCTGATGTTGTTCAAAGACGGCAAAGCCGCCGCAACCAAGGTAGGCGCATTGTCCAAGTCTCAACTGACCGCGTTCCTGGACGAATCCCTGTAATCTCGACTCGACTCCCATCGTTTTGCGCGCGAGCCTACTCTGGCTCGCCACGATCTTGCAAATACCCCCTTCTCTTCTCACATGCATCTCACCGAATTAAAAACACAGCACGTCTCGAAGCTGCTGGAAATGGCCGCAGAGCTGGAAATCGACAACGCTAGCCGTCTGCGCAAGCAGGAGCTCATGTTCGCCATCATGAAGCGGCGTGCCAAGCAAGGCGAGCAAATTTTCGGTGACGGCGTGCTTGAAGTGCTGCCCGACGGCTTCGGCTTTCTGCGCTCGCCCGACACTTCCTACCTGGCCAGCACCGACGACATCTACATCTCGCCGTCGCAGATCCGCCGCTTCAACCTGCACACCGGTGACTCCATCGAAGGGGAAGTCCGCACGCCCAAGGACGGCGAACGCTATTTCGCGCTGGTCAAGGTCGACAAGGTCAACGGCATGCAGCCGGAGGCCATCAAGCACCGCATCATGTTCGAGAACCTCACGCCGCTGCACCCCGACGAGGTCATGACGCTCGAACGCGACATCAAGAGCGAAGAGAACATCACCGGGCGCATCCTGGACATCTTCGCGCCGCTGGGCAAGGGCCAGCGCGCCCTGATCGTGGCCAGCCCCAAGTCCGGCAAGACCGTGATGATGCAGCACATCGCGCACGCCATCTCCACCAACTACCCCGACGCCGTCATGATCGTCCTGCTGGTCGACGAGCGCCCTGAAGAAGTCACCGAAATGCAGCGCACGGTGCGCGGGGAAGTCGTCGCCTCCACCTTCGACGAACCCGCCACGCGCCACGTCCAGGTCGCTGAAATGGTCATCGAAAAGGCCAAGCGCCTGGTCGAGCTCAAGAAAGACGTCGTCATCCTGCTCGACTCCATCACCCGGCTCGCGCGCGCCTACAACACGGTCGTACCCGCGTCGGGCAAGGTCCTCACGGGCGGCGTCGACGCCAACGCGCTGCAGCGCCCCAAGCGCTTCTTCGGCGCCGCGCGCAACGTTGAAGAAGGCGGCTCGCTGACCATCATCGGCACGGCCCTGGTGGAAACCGGTAGCCGCATGGACGAAGTCATCTACGAAGAATTCAAAGGCACCGGCAACAGCGAGGTCCACCTCGAACGCCGGCTGGCCGAAAAACGCGTCTACCCCGCCATCAATCTCAACAAGTCGGGCACACGCCGCGAAGAACTGCTCATCAAGCCAGAGCTTCTACAAAAGGTCTGGGTACTCAGGAAGTTCATACACGACATGGACGAAATCGAAGCCATGGAGTTTATTTTGGACAAGATACGCGCAACCAAAACAAACGCCGAGTTCTTCGACATGATGAAGAAATAAGCGGCTGAACACACCTGTAAGCCTCTCAACCGAGAGGCTTACTTGCGTAATGCATCCGCAAATCGACATAAGCAACTATGCCGACTCACAGCGCACAATTTCAATCCCGCTGAGTCCTGCTTACTCAGTACGCACCACATAGAGCACCTCTCGATGACACTACCTACATTAGACCGATTTCTTGACCAGATCCGCACGCGTGACCCGCACCAACCCGAGTTCATGCAAGCCGTCAAAGAGGTAATGAACAGTTTGTGGCCTTTCATCGAGCGTAACCCCCAATACGCCGATCAAGGCTTGCTGGAGCGCCTGGTCGAGCCCGAGCGCGCCATCCAATTCCGTATCGCCTGGGTCGATGACCAGGGCAAGGTACAGGTCAATCGCGGCTTCCGCATACAGCACAGCTCGGCCATCGGCCCCTTCAAGGGCGGCATGCGCTTCCACCCCTCGGTCAATCTTTCCATCCTCAAATTCCTGGCCTTCGAGC
The DNA here is from genome assembly GCF_013416525.1 of Parapusillimonas granuli. Lineage (GTDB taxonomy): Bacteria > Pseudomonadota > Gammaproteobacteria > Burkholderiales > Burkholderiaceae_B > Parapusillimonas > Parapusillimonas granuli. The sequence continues at coordinate 175,256 of NZ_JACCEM010000006.1, read as the reverse complement.
AGACCTTCAAGAACGCCCTCACGACCCTGCCCATGGGCGGCGGCAAGGGCGGCTCCGACTTCGACCCCAAGGGCAAGTCCGACGCCGAAGTCATGCGCTTCTGCCAGGCGCTCATGCTGGAACTCTACCGCCACCTGGGTCCGGACACGGACGTCCCCGCCGGCGACATCGGCGTTGGTGCGCGCGAAGTCGGCTTCATGGCGGGCATGATGAAAAAGCTGTCGAACTCCGCCGGCAGCGTGTTCACCGGCAAGGGCATCACCTTCGGCGGCAGCCTGATCCGCCCCGAGGCCACCGGCTACGGCACCGTGTACTTCGCCGAAGAAATGCTCAAGCACGCGAACCAGTCCATAGAAGGCCTGACCGTATCGGTGTCGGGCTCGGGCAACGTCGCGCAATACGCCATCGAGAAATGCCTGCAGCTGGGCGCCAAGGTCGTCACCGTGTCGGATTCGCACGGCACGGTGGTGGACAAGGCGGGCTTCACGCAGGAAAAGCTGGCCGAGCTCATCCGCCTGAAGAACGAAGAGCGCGGCCGGGTCGAGACCTACGCCCAGCGCTTCAACCTGGTCTATGAAGCCGGCAAGCGGCCCTGGCACGTGCCGGTCGACGTCGCCCTGCCCTGCGCCACCCAGAACGAGCTCGAGCTCGAAGACGCGAAGACGCTCATCCGCAACGGCGTGCGCTGTGTGGCCGAAGGCGCCAACATGCCCACCAGCCTGGAAGCGGTCGACGCCTTCGTCGAAGCCAAGATCCTGTATGCGCCCGGCAAGGCCAGCAACGCCGGCGGCGTGGCGGTATCGGGCCTGGAAATGAGCCAGAACGCGCAGCGCCTGCAATGGACGCGCGATCAGGTGGACGCCAAGCTGCACGCCATCATGCGCGACATCCACGAAAACTGCGTGCATCACGGCAGCGAAGGCAAGACGGTCAATTATGTGAACGGCGCGAACATCGCCGGCTTCGTCAAGGTGGCGGACGCCATGCTGCAGCAAGGCGTGTATTGATCCGTTGCGCGCTCTTTGGAAAGCCGGCCGCCGCGCCGGCTTTTTCAATGGGCGATGTGCTCCTCGCCGGCTTTCCCGGCGCCGCCGCCCTTGGCGTCCGGGCCGCCGGTTTCGCGTATCAGCGGGTCCTTCCATGAACCCGATACCTGGTATTGCACCGTCATCGCCCTGGCCAAGGGCGCCTGCAACAGCAATTGCGTCAGGAAGGCCCCCACGCCGACCACCGGATTGACCGCGATGCCCGCCGCGATGGCCGCGCCGCTGACGTCCAGATTGGGAATCACGACGGCGCGCAGATTCATCTGTTCATCGATCAGGTTCACTTTGCCGTCCATGACGATCGTGCCGACGGGCCCCGTCACCCGATAATCGCGCGTGCTGAGGACGCCCTGGCGCATCAAGATGGTGCCGCGCAGGTTGTCATAGGGGAAGCCTTCCTTGGTGAGACCGGTCGGGTTCAGGTCCAGCCGGGCCAGGCGGCGCACCGACTGCAGGGACAAAAGTTCCAGCAGCCGGGCGGAATAGGAATTGACCGAGCTGAAGCGCCCTTTTTCGAGCTTGAATTCGACGTCGCCGTTCAAATCGGCCTTGCTGAACTCCCAGGGCATGTTCCGCCACTGCAGCTTTCCGGTGATCGTGCCCTGCCCGGCTTTCATGGCGTCTTTCACGCCTAGCTGTTCCAGATAGGCCCCCAGGTCCTTGATGGCGACCCGGGCATCCAGTTCCAGCCCCCTCTGGGGCCCGCTCAAACGCCACAGCCCGCTGCCTTCCAGCGCCGCATGGGGGCTGGAGACCTTCATTTCATCCAGGCGCCAGAGCCGCCCCCTGGACTGGTTCACCCCCACCAGGGACAGCGCGCCCACGTGCCTGCCGTACAGGCGCAGCTCATTGACGCGCAGGTCGATGGCCGGAATGTCGAACTCGTCGTCCACCTGGAAGCTGTCGCCGTCATCGTCGCCGGACTCGTCCTCGGCGTCGTCGGCGCCCAGCGACAGCCGGTCGAAACGGGCGTCCACGCGGCCGGCGATCCGCCCTTGCGCCTCCTTCCAGTACAGCGTCCCCGCGGTCTGTTTGGAACTGACGTCGACACGCCATTGCTGCGCCTCGGGCTGGCGGGCGGTGAAGTTCAGCTCGTCCAGGGTCAGGCCTTGCACCCGGGCCTGGCCCGACTGCAGCCTGACCTGGGTCACGTCCGGCAGCAGGGGGCGGCCCCGGCTCTGATCGCGCGCGGGCGCGGACGCCGGCGCAAGCTCGGTGGAAAAGTCCTGGGCGACCCGGTGCCAGGCATCGAGGTCGACGGCGGGATAGCGCAAGTCCAGCGCCAGGCCTTGCATCGGCATCTGGATCTCCTGCCGCAGGCCCACGAAGCCGGCATGGAAATAGCTGGAGCTCTTGCCGCGCTCGCGATGCAGGAACAAGGCCTCGACGTCGCCGCCCAGGGTCAGGCTCAAGCCCATGTCGCCCCCCGCCGCCTGGCGCTTCCAGCTGGCGCGCAAAGGCAGCGCCTGGCCCGCCGGCTTGCCCAGCGGGGGCGGGAAGTCCAGGGCCAGGCCCTGCATGTCGGTGCTCACCGCCAGGGAAAGATCGCCGGCCTTGCTGCGCTGCAGGACGGCGTCATAGGCGAAGTCGCCGGACAGGCGCTTCATGCCGCGCAGGCCTACGTGCCTTTCCAGCGCCGCGGCGCTCGCCTTGCCGCGGAACGCCAGGCCTTTGGCGCCGCCGCCCACGCCGCCGCCGACGGCGACCGGGCCGCCCAGGAATTCGCCCTTCAGGTCCGCGGCCTGGATGTCGGTTTCCGTGAAGGCCAGGGCGCCGCTCAAGCGCCTGAAGGCCGGCATCTCGGGCATGGGCTGGAACTCGCCGCCGGAAAAACGGACCTCGCCCTTCACCGCGCCGTCCCGGCCGTCCACCAGCGGCAGGGACATGGCCAGGGGGACTTCCCATTCGCCGGTGGCGCGCGCCTCGTCCAGCAGACCGTCCAGCATCTTGCCCAGCGGGGAATGCCGGACCAGCGCCAGGTAGGCGTCCGCCTTCGCGGCGGTATGCCCTTGCACCTCCAGCACGGAGTCCCGCTCGAGGTTGGCGATGCGCGCCTCGATGCCCTTCAACTCGATGGGCAGCCCCGGCTGGGGCAGCATCGTGGCCCGTTCGGCAAACAGCCGCAGATCGACGCGATGCAGCGCCAGCCTGCCGTCCATGTCGGCCAGCCGCGGCCAGCCCGGCTCTTTGCCTTCGGCCGGCAAGTAGTCGATGACCGCCCCGTGGTAGCTGCCGTCGATACGGAAGTCGCCCTTGCCGGGCTCGTCGCCGAAAGGAAAGTGTTCGAGATCGCCCTTGAGCACCACGCCGGCGTCGCGGATGGTGCCCGCCAGCAGGCCCTTGGCCATCCAGTCCCGGGCGTCGAAATCCACGGTCTTGGGCATGTATTCGTCGATCGCTTCTATCATGGCCCGGCTGATCCGGCCCTGCACGTCGACCAGGCCGGCGGCCCCGTCGCCGCCCTCGCGCCAGGTTCCGCTGAGCGTGGCGTCGACATCCCGGTTCTGCACGCGCAAAGACCGGGCGCGCAGCCGCAGTGCGCCGCCCTCGGCCTCTTCGATGCTGCCGTCGGCGTCCACTTGGTCGACCGCGATGGCGTGCTCGAACAGCTCGGGCATGCGCAGGTCCAGGCCCTGCATCCAAAGACGATAATCGATGGGCGAGGCGGCGCCCGCCGCGCCGGGGCGGCCATGGAACACCTTCTGGTAGGAATCCCAGGATCCGTTCACATGCAGCCGGACCGCGCGCGCCCGGACGTCGCCGCCTTCGGGCAAGGACCAATGGCCGTCGGCAACCGAGGTGTCCGAGGCGATGCGCTGGATTTTTCCGTCGGCGAACCGCAGCCAGCTGCGGGTGGACAGCCGGTCGGTTCCGAAATGCGGCGGCATGTCGACCCAGGGCGTCCAGCTCGCGGGGCGCAGGTCTTCCAGGCCCAGGTAGAGCTCGCCCCTGAGGTCGGACGGGCGAAACGCCCGCTCCCGCGAGAACGTGCTGGCCAGCCGCCCGCGCAGGTCCAGGGCGCCGCCCAAGGCCGCGGGCGGCCTGGCCGTCAAAGAGAACTGGTGGTCGCTGCGCTGGTTCTGGACGATCAGGGTGACGTCTTCCAGCACCAGGGGCGGCGCCGCTTTGTGCTCGTCGAGCCAGCGGATCTTGGCATGGCGCAAGGTGATGCCGCGCTGAGCCAGCAGCCAGCTGAAAAATGCATCGCGCCCGCCTTCGTCCGCCTGGGCCGCGGCATCGCCGCCGATGGCCCGCCCCAGCACGTGCAGCTGCTTCCCGGCGTCGCGCCGCAAGGTCAGGTCGACGCCGTCCGCGGTCAGCGCCAGGAAGCGGGGCTCGAAAGAGAATAGGCTGCGCCAGCTGAGCGTCCCGTGGACCGCGGGCAGCGCCAGCAGGCGGCCGCGTTCGGGGTGCGAGATGACCACGTTTTCGATGTCGAAACTGGGATTCAGGCCTTTCCATTGGGCGCGGATCTCGCCCAGCCCCACCCGCATTTCCAGCGCCGCCGACAGCTGCTCCGCTATGGGCTCGCGCCAGCGGTCGATGTTGGGCAGCACCCAGTAGCGGACGGCGAGCACCAGCACGGCAAGCGCGAAATAGGCAAGCAACGCTGTTCTGAGAGCCAGCTTCAGGAAGGCGGCGGGAACCCGGAGCCATGCGTGGCGCCGAGGTTCCCGATATTCTTTAGCCATCGGACTTCCGATTCAGGACACTATCCAGAACAATAACATTTGCGGTATCTTGCCGTTGATCAGCCATTTTTCTGTTTCGAGCGTTATCGCATTCCACTCAGCCGATGCCTTCAGCCATTATATTAGAGCGCGCCCTGCGCTGGTCCGGCGCCCTGCGCCGCAAGACCGATGCCCACACCAGCTTTGGAACATGGCTCGAAGCCGCGGCCGCGCAGCCGCTGACCCGGCAAGGCATCGCCGGCTGGTTCCACGAATTATGCGGCACGGCCGCCGGGCCCGGCGGCGTGGTTCCGGTCGCCGACCTGAAGCGGGTGTTGCGCAAGCTGCGCGAGCGGGTGTTCTATTGCGCGATGGTGCGCGACCTCAACGCCGCGGCCGACCTGCAGGAAGTCGTCGGCGCCATGACGGCGCTGGCCGATCTCGCCATCGCGCAGGCTTACAGAAGCGTCGCGGCCGGCCTGGCCGAAACGCACGGCGTGCCCATCGACCCGTCCACCGGCAGGCCCCAGGAGATGATCATCGTCGGCATGGGCAAGCTGGGCGGCAAAGAACTGAACGTGTCCTCCGACATCGACCTCATCATGCTCTATGGCGAGGAAGGCGAGACCGCCGGCCGGCGCAAGATCAGCCATCATGAATTCTACGGGCGCGTCACCCAGCGCATGATGCCGGTGCTGTCGGAAATCGACGCGGACGGCCAGGTGTTCCGCACCGACCTGCGCCTGCGCCCCGACGGGGACGCGGGCCCGCCGGCCTGGAGCCTGGAAGCGCTGGAGAACTATCTCGTCGTCCAGGGGCGCGAATGGGAACGCTATGCCTGGCTGAAGGGCCGCGTCATTCCGTGCCGCGCCTTCGACGGCAGCGACCCTTCCGCCCAATGGGCGCAGCTGGAATCCCTCAGGACGCCTTTCGTCTACCGCAAGTATTTCGATTTCGACGCGCTTGCCGCCCTGCGCGGCCTGCGCGAACGCATACGGCAGGACTGGCAGCGCCGGGCGCTCGCGCGCACGGGCATCGACACCGTGCACAACATCAAGCTCGGGGACGGCGGCATCCGGGAAATCGAATTCGTCGTGCAATTGAACCAGCTCATCCGGGGCGGGCGCATGCCTTCCCTGCAGCAGCGCGGCCTGCTGGCCGCCATGGAAAAACAGGTCGCAGCGGGCGTCCTGGCCGCCGACGTCGCGGCGGGCCTGGGCTCCGCCTACCGCTACCTGCGCCGCGTGGAGCACCTGCTGCAATACCGGGAAGACGAACAGACGCACCTGCTGCCGTCCGACGAGCGCGGCTGCGACGCCCTGGCCGACGCCATGGGCATGGCGCGCGGCGACTTCGACCGCGCGCTGGCGGACCACCGCGCCTTCGTCGCCCGGACTTTCCGCGACGCCTTCCGCATCGCGGGCATGGGCGAGGCCGAGGGCGACGGCGGCCGGCACGGCCTCGAAGCGCCCTGCCCCAGCCTCGCGGAGCACCTGCGCACGCACCTGGGGGACGGCGCCGAGGACATCCAGCGCCAGGTGGACGCCCTGCTGGACAGCCACCGCATTCGCAGCCTGCCGCCCAGCAGCCGCAAGCGGGTGGAAAAGCTGCTGCCGGCGCTGATCGCCATGGCCGGCAAAACCGGGCAGCCGGCCACCACGGCCACCCGTCTGCTGGAGCTGATCGAACACATCGCCCAGCGCAGCGCCTACCTGGCCCTGCTTGCGGAATACCCCGAAACCCTGGCCCGCGTCGCGCGCATCGTCAGCGCCAGCCCGTGGGCATCGGAATACCTGCGCCGCTACCCCTTGCTGCTGGACAGCCTGATCGAATGGCATTCCTTGCTGGAACCGACGGACTTCACGCAGATTTCCGCCCAGATGCGGCGCGAGCTGGACGCCTGCGCCCTGCCCGACGGCAGCCCCGACGTGGAACAGCAAATGAACCTGATGCGCGACATCCAGCACCAGGTCACTTTCCAGCTGCTGGCCCAGGACCTGGAAGGCGTGCTGACGGTGGAGCAACTGGCCGACCAGCTGTCCGCGCTCGCGGACATGATGCTGGGTGAAACCATACGGCGGGTGTGGCCGCTGGTCCAGCCCCGCGGGCATGCCGCCCCCTTTCCCGAGCCGCGTTTCGGCATCATCGCCTACGGCAGGCTGGGCGGCAAGGAGCTCGGCTATGCCTCCGACCTGGACCTCGTCTTCCTTTACGACGGCTCGGGCGACGAAGCCGGCGAGACCTATGTCAAGCTGGGCCGGCGCATGGTGTCCTGGCTGTCGACCATGACGTCCTCGGGCCGCCTGTACGAGATCGACCTGCGGCTCCGCCCCGACGGCGAGGCCGGCCTGATCGCCATCCCCGTCGACGCCTTCGAGGAATATCAAACCAAGCAGGCCTGGGCCTGGGAGCACCAGGCCATCACCCGCGCGCGCTTCGTGGTGGGGGACCCCGCCATCGGCAAGCGCTTCGACGCGATCCGCGAGCGCATTCTGCTGCAGCCGCGCGACCCGGAAGCCTTCAAGAACGAAGTGCGCGGCATGCGCGACAAGATCAGCGCCGGCCACCCCAACCGCACGCCCGACTTCGACCTGAAGCACGACCGCGGAGGCATGGTCGACGTCGAGTTCATCACCCAGTACCTGGTTTTGTGCCATGCCCGGCGGCATCCGGTGCTGCTGGGCAACCTGGGCAACATCGCCCTGCTGCGCCTGGCGGCGGAAGCGGGGCTGATCCCCGCGGACCTGGCCGAACAAGCGGCCGACGCCTACCGGGAATTCCGCCGGCAGCAGCACGCGCTGCGGCTGCAGGGCGCCGAAAAGGCGCGCCTGCCCAGCGACCGCCTGACCCAAGAGCGCGCCGCCGTGATGGCGCTTTGGAATCTGGTCATAGGGGACTAAAATGACTCTTTACCTGTTTCACCAGCGCCTCGCCTTGCAGGCGGCGCATGTTTGCCCATGACGACCACCACCGAACGCCCCAAGCTGACGCTACCCCAAGGCCGCAAGAAAGTCTTGCTGCACTCCTGCTGCGCCCCCTGTTCCGGCGAGGTCATGGAAGCCATGACGGCGTCCGGCATCGAGTATTCGATTTATTTCTACAATCCGAACATTCATCCGGACCGTGAATACGAGATCCGCAAGAACGAGAACATCCGTTTCGCCGAGCGGCACGGCATCGAGTTCATCGATGCGGACTACGACCGCGACAACTGGTTCGAGCGGGTCAAGGGCCTGGAAAACGAACCGGAACGCGGCGCGCGCTGCACGGTCTGCTTCGACATGCGCTTCGAGCGCACGGCGCTGTATGCGCACGAACATGGTTTCGACACGATCACGAGTTCGCTGGGCATTTCGCGCTGGAAGGACATGAACCAGATCAACGGCTGCGGCGAGCGCGCGGCGGCGCGCTATCCGGAGCTCATCTATTGGACTTACAACTGGCGCAAGGGCGGGGGCTCGGCCCGAATGATCGAAATCAGCAAGCGCGAGAATTTCTATCAGCAGGAATACTGCGGCTGTGTGTATTCTTTGCGGGATACGAATCGGCATCGGCGGGCGCAGGGGCGGGAGCGGATCCATATCGGGGTGAAGTTCTACGGGAAGGACGAGCTTTAGGTCCTGTCGACGCGCACGGCGAAAGGGGGCGGACCCATTGCGAGTCCGCCCCCTTTCTTTTCCAGGCAACGGAGAACCGGCCCTCGGGCCCGGCTCCGCCGTCGCTGATCACTGCAGGGTGCGTTCGAACACGAACTTGTCGTCCTGCCAATCCACCGGCACCACATCCTTGGGCCCGAACTTGCCCTCCAGGATCAAGCGGGCAATCGGGTTCTCGATGTGCTGCTGGATCGCCCGCTTGAGCGGACGAGCCCCGAACACCGGATCGAAACCGGCGCGTGCTAGCTGCGCCAGCGCCCCTTCGGATACCTCCAGGCGCATTTCCCTCTGCGCCAGGCGCTGCGCCAGACGCTGCAGCTGTATCCGCGCGATCGACTCGATGTGCTTGGATTCCAGCCCGTGGAACACCACCACCTCATCGATGCGGTTCAGGAACTCGGGACGGAAAGACTGCTTGAGCTCGTCCCAGATCACTTCCTTGATCACCTCGTAAGGCTGCCCCGCCATGCTCTGGATGTGCTGCGAACCCAGATTGGAAGTCATGATGATCACCGTATTGCGGAAGTCCACCGTGCGGCCCTGGCCGTCGGTCAGGCGGCCGTCGTCCAGCACCTGCAGCAGCACGTTGAACACGTCCGGGTGCGCCTTCTCGACCTCGTCGAGCAGCACCACGCTATACGGCTTGCGGCGCACCGCTTCCGTCAGGTAGCCGCCTTCCTCATAGCCCACATAGCCCGGAGGCGCGCCGATCAAGCGGGCCACCGAGTGCTTTTCCATGAACTCGCTCATGTCGATGCGGATCATGTGGTCATCCGAATCGAACAGGAAGCCGGCAAGCGCCTTGGTGAGCTCGGTCTTGCCCACCCCGGTCGGACCCAGGAACAGGAAGGAGCCATAGGGGCGCTGCGGGTCGGACAAGCCGGCGCGCGAGCGGCGGATGGCATCGGAGACCAGCTTGACGGCTTCGTCCTGGCCGACCACGCGCTGATGCAGCTGATCTTCCATCTTCAGCAGCTTTTCGCGCTCGCCCTGCATCATCTTGGAGACCGGGATGCCGGTGGCGCGCGAAACGACTTCCGCGATTTCCTCCGCGCCGACCTGGGTGCGCAGCAGGCGCGGCTGGCCGGGGTCTTGTTCACCCTGCTTGCCGGCCTCGGCCGCCTGCAGCCGGCCTTCGAGTTCGGGCAGCTTGCCGTATTGCAGCTCCGCCAGCTTGTCGAACTGGCCCTTGCGCTGCAGCTCGGCCATCTCGGCGCGCGTGCGCTCGATTTCTTCCTTGATCGCCTGCGAGCCCTGCACCGCCGCTTTCTCGGCTTTCCAGATTTCCTCGTAGTCGTTGTATTCGCGCTGCAGCTTCAGCAGCTCGTCCTCGATGGCCTTCAGCCGGCGCTGGGATGCTTCGTCCGTATCCTTGTTGACGGCCTCGCGCTCGATCTTGAGCTGGATGATGCGCCGGTCCAGGCGGTCCATGACTTCGGGCTTGGAATCGATTTCCATGCGGATCCGGGCGGCGGCCTCGTCGATGAGGTCGATGGCCTTGTCGGGCAGGAAGCGGTCGGTGATGTAGCGGTGGGAGAGCTCGGCCGCGGCGACGATGGCCGGGTCGGTGATGGCCACGCCATGGTGCAATTCGTAGCGTTCCTGCAAGCCCCGCAGAATGGCGATGGTGGACTCGACATCGGGTTCGTTCACCATCACTTTCTGGAAGCGGCGTTCCAGGGCGGCGTCTTTCTCGATGTACTTGCGGTATTCGTCCAGCGTGGTCGCGCCGATGCAATGCAGTTCACCGCGCGACAGCGCCGGCTTGAGCATGTTGCCGGCGTCCATGGCGCCTTCGGCCTTGCCGGCGCCCACCATGGTGTGCAGCTCGTCGATGAAGACGATGGTCTGGCCGGCATCCTGCGAGAGTTCCTTCAGGACGGCCTTCAGGCGCTCTTCGAATTCGCCCCGGTATTTCGCGCCGGCGAGCAGGGCGGCCAGGTCGAGCGTCAGCACGCGCTTGCCCTTGAGGGTCTCGGGCACTTCGTTGTTGACGATGCGCTGCGCCAGGCCTTCGACGATGGCCGTCTTGCCCACGCCCGGTTCGCCGATCAGGACGGGGTTGTTCTTGGTCCGGCGCTGCAGTATCTGTATGGAGCGGCGGATTTCGTCGTCGCGGCCGATGACCGGGTCCAGCTTGCCCTGGCGGGCGCGCTCGGTCAGGTCGGTGGTGTACTTGGCGAGCGCTTCGCGATTCGACTCGCCTTCGGAATCCGACACGCTGGCGCCGCCTCGCACGGCTTCGATGGCGGTCTCGAGGGCTTTGCGCTGCAATCCGGCGTCGCGCAAGATGCGGCCGACTTCGCTTTTGTCGTCGCACATGGCGAGCAGGAAGAGTTCGCTGGCGATGTAGGAATCACCGCGGCTGGTCGCTTCTTTGTCGGTGCGCGCAAGCGCGGCTTGCAGGTCGCGGCTGATCTGGATGTTGCCTTCCGCGCCTTGCACCTGCGGAAGGTTGTCGATGTACCGGTTCAGGGCGGGGCCAAGCCGATTGACGGCCGTCCCCGCCCGCGCCAGCAGGCTGCCGGCGCCGCTGTCGGGGTCGGCGAGCAGCGCGGCGAGCACGTGGGCGGGTTCTATGTAGGGATTGTCGTTCTTGAGGGCGAGGCTTTGCGCGTCGGCGATGGCCTGTTGAAATTTGGTGGTGAGTTTGTCGAATCGCATAGTCGTGTCTTGATTGGGTGAGAGCGTGGCTCGAATGATGTCTATGTAGGGCCAAATGCCGTGATTTCAAGGCGCCAAGGCAAGCCGCGCCCCCCGCTCTGCTACTATACTGGCCGTGGCGGCCACCCCGGCGCCGCCCCGCTCACCACCATTTTGCATGGGCAAGTTCAAACAACTCGAAAGCTTCGTGGCCGTCGCCACGCTCGGCAGCCTCTCGGCCGCCGCGCGCGCCGAAGGCGTTGCGCCGGCCATGATAGGCCGGCGCATCAATGCGCTGGAAGAACGCCTGGGCATCAAACTGCTGCTGCGCTCCACCCGCCGCCTGTCCCTCACCTCGGAGGGCGAAGCGTTCCTCGAAGAAGCGCAGCGCATACTCCGTGACCTGAATGAGACCGAAGCGCGCATCAGCCAAGGCGGCATCGACCCCAGCGGCCACTTGCGCGTGACCGCGCCCGCGGGCTTCGGGCGGCGCCACGTCGCGCCCCTGCTGCCGGCGTTCATCAAGCGCCACCCCAACATGACGATCTCGCTGGACCTGAGCGACCGCCTGGTCGACCTGATCGAAGAACGCTACGATTGCGCCATACGCATAGGCGACCTGGACGACTCGCAAATCGTCGGGCTGCGCCTGGCGGACAACAAGCGCGTCATCGTGGCGGCTCCGGAATACCTCAAGGTGCATGGCGTTCCACGGCTGCCCGGCGACCTGGCCCAGCACAACTGCCTGTCTTTCGGCAACCAGGGAAACCAGGCGCGCGGGTGGCTGCTGCGCCAGGACGGCGAAGTGCGCGCGATACGGGTCAAGGGCAATATGGCTTGCAGCGACGGCTCCGTGCTGCACCAATGGACGCTGGACGGCGTCGGGCTGGCCTGGCGGTCGCTGTGGGAAGTGCGCGAAGACCTGGAAGCCGGCCGGCTGGTCAGCGTACTGGACGAATATGCAGCCCCCGCGAATGGAATCTTCGCCATGCTGCCCGAACGCCGCCACCTGCCGCTGCGGGTGAGGGCCTTCGTCGATATGCTAAAGTCCACCTATGCGCAGTCCTCTTACTGGGATGCGAATTAGCGAAATGCACGCAGATAGTGTGTCATTTAACCATCTATGCACCCCTTGACTTTTGACTCATGTCAAAAGCCGTGCAGATTTCCCCTAAATACCGCCTACAATAGGTTTTTTTTCGTCCTCGGGACGATCGTATGCAAAAGAAGATCGCCGTTACGCCAGAGTCCACGCATTGTTCCACATGCATGCTCAACGAAATATGCCTGCCCCTGGGAATGCCGCGAAGCGAGGTCTCTAAGCTCGACGAACTCGTCAAGGAACGCATCCGCATCCCCAAGGGGAAAGCGCTTTTTCACCTCGGCGACAAGACCGAAGCCATTTACGGCATACGCTCGGGTTCGCTGAAAACCCAGCTTGAAGATTCATCCGGCCAGGTGCAGATCACCGGTTTTCTGCTGCCCGGCGAAATCATCGGCATGGACGGCCTGGTGGACAACCGCCACGTATCGCATGCCATCGCGCTCGAAGACAGCGAAGTCTGCGTGATCAGGCTCGACGAAATGGACCAGCTGGCCTTGCAGGTGCCCTCTTTGCAGTGGCAGTTCCGCCGGCTGATGAGCAAGGAAATCAACCGCGCCCACCAGCTCGTCATGACGCTGGGCGCGCTGCGTTCCGAGCAACGGCTGGCGGCATTCCTGATCAACCTGTCGCAGCGGCTGGCGGCGCTGGGGTATTCGCCCACCGAATTCATCCTGCGCATGAGCCGGGAAGAAATCGGCAACTACCTGGGCCTGACGCTGGAAACCGTCAGCCGCCTGTTTTCGCGGTTTGCCCGCGAAGGCTTCATACGCGTGCAGCAGCGCGAAGTGCACATCCTGGACATGCAAGGCCTGCGGCAGCTGTCCGGCACCGACTGCGGCTAGGCCCTTCAACGGGCCCCATGCCGGAACCGGGCGCCGCCGCGCCCCGGCGATCATTCGTTGATGGGGTCGCCGAATTCATCCAGCAGCCGGCCGCGCGGCGCAAGATGCAAAGTCAGTGCGCTGGAGACCGCGGCCATCAGCCAGAAAAAGAAGAAACCGCCCGCATACACCTGCTGGCGGCTGGCGTGTATATGGCCAAGAAAGGTGATGTCCAGCGGGTCGACCAGCGCGAACACGGCTGCGCTGGTGGCCGCCGCGACCAGAAATGAAGGCCATAAAATCAACATTGCCTTAACATGCCTCATGAAAACGTCTCCTGATCTGATCTTTTTATTATCTTATCAGGGTTCCGCTTTAGAGGGCGCACTGGGTGCCGTCGCCGGCGCCTGCTTGGTTACGACGAGGCCGCGCTTCACGCCGCCGTCTTCTATGGCTTGATCGCTGAAGTTCTGCACCGCCAGCACGATGGTGATGATGCAGCCCACGATGGCGACGGCCGGCCCGGCCATGATGATCCAGGGCCACGGCTCGCGCCACCAGGGCCTGCCGTCGGGCTCGGACCCGCCTGCTTCGGCTTTCATTTGTGACATTTTTTACCTCTGGTAAATCATTTCGGCACGAAGAAGCTGGACCGCTCGACCACGGTCGCCTCGCGCCCTTCATCATAGTGGCCGACCGCATGCAGCTCGATCTCATGCAGGCCCGGAGACACCTGGCCCGCCGGCGCGCGCACCACGAAGGGCACCAGCTTGTTGGAGGCGCCCTCCACCCTGACCGAGGCGCCGCCCTCGTCGCCCGCCGCCACGGACAGCTGCGGCAGCCCCGTGGCGCTGAAGTCGAGCGTGACGGGCGACTCCGAGGTGTTGATCAGCTGCAGCCGGTAGACGTTCTCGATCATGCCGCCGGCGACTTCCCGGCCCAGCGCGCCCCGGTCGCGGATCACGTCGACCCGCAGCGTGGTGCGCGTCGCGAGCGAGACCACGAACGCGATCACGATCGCTCCGAGGATGATGGTATAGGCCAGCACCCTGGGCCGCAGCATCCGGCGGCGCACCTGGCTCTGGGTCATGCGGTCGGTGATGGCGCGCCCGGAGGTATAGCGAATCAGACCGCGTTCATAGCCCATCTTGTCCATGACCTGGTCGCAGGCGTCCACGCAGGCGCCGCAGCCTATGCACATGTACTGCAGGCCCTCGCGGATGTCGATGCCCGTGGGGCAGACCTGCACGCACAGGCTGCAATCCACGCAGTCGCCCATGCCCGCCTCTTTGTGGTCGATCTTGCGCGACCGGCCGCCGCGCGGTTCGCCCCGCACGTGGTCATAGGTGACCACGAAAGTGTCGTCGTCCACCATGACGCTCTGGAAGCGCGCATAGGGACACATGTATTTACAGACCGATTCGCGCAGGAAGCCGGCGTTGCCCCAGGTGGCGACGGCGTAGAAGATCATCCAGAACCATTGCCACGGCCCCAGGGACAGCGTCAGCAAGCCCATGCCCAGTTCGCGGATGGGCGCGAAATAGCCGATGAAGGTGGACCCGGTCCACCAGGCGATCAGTATCCAGGCGATGTGCTTGGTGGCCTTGATGCGGAACTTGCGCAGGCTCCAGGGCTGTTCGTCGAGCCGGATGCGGGCCATGCGGTCGCCTTCGATGTGGCGCTCGACCCACATGAAGATCTCGGTGTAGACCGTCTGCGGACAGGCGTACCCGCAGAACAGCCGCCCCGCCATGGCCGTGAACAGGAACAGGCCGAAGGCCGAGATGACGAGCAGGACGGACAGATAGATGACGTCCTGCGGCCACAAGACCATGCCGAACAGGTAGAACTTCCGGGCGCCCAGGTCGAACAGCACCGCCTGCCGCCCGTTCCATTGCAGCCAGGGCAGGCCGTAGAAGATCAGCTGGGTGACGAACACCATGACGATGCGCCAGCGGGCGAATATGCCCGATACGGAGCGAGGGTAGATCTTGCTCCGTACGTCCTTGAGCGCTTTTTCGACGTGAGGAGACGAACCGCCCCCCCTCCCCTTGGAAACGCGGGGCGGCTGCCAGGCTGGCACGGCTTCCGCGGTTTCTCCGGAGACGGGTTGGACGGGTGGTTCGCTACTCATTTTTTACCTCTTCGATGCTGCTCCGGCCTATTTGGCCGCTACTTTCTGGCCCTGGTTGCTCAGCCCCCAGACCCAGGCGGTGAGCATGCGGATCTGTTCCGGCGTCAGGATGCCTTCCTGGGCCGGCATGTGGTTCTGCCGGCCGTTCAGGATGGTCTCGACGATGGAAGCCTCGGAACTGCCGTAGAGCCAGACGCCGTCGGTCAGGTTGGGCGCGCCCAACGCCGTGTTGCCCTTGCCGTCGGCGCCGTGGCAGGCGACGCAGAAGCTGTCGAAGCCGCGCTTGCCGGGTACGACGCGCAGCGGATCGGCCGCCAGGCCGGACAGCGAACGGACGTACTGGGCGATGTCGGAGGCCTGCGACGGCGAGATCTGCGAGCTCCAGGGCGGCATCATGCCGTGGCGGCCCTTGGTGATGGTCTGCATGATCTGCTCGGGCGTGCCGCCGTGCAGCCAGTCCCCGTCCGTCAGGTTGGGGAAGCTGCCGCTGCCGCGGGCGTCGGAGCCGTGGCACTGGGCGCAGTTGTTCAGGAACAGCCGCTGGCCGATTTCACGCGCGCTGGCGTCGCGGGCGACTTCCTCGATGGGCATGGCCTGGTAGCGGGCATAGACCGGAGCGATCTGGGCCTTGAGCGCTTCCTGGTCGGCCTTGACTTCCCTGGCGGCGGTATAGCCGATCTTGCCCTCGTAGCTGCCCAGGCCCGGATACAGGAACAGGATGCCCAGCGCAACGACGCACAGGCCGATGTAGAACACCGTCCACCAGCGCGGCACGGCGGTGTTCAGTTCGGTGATGTCGCCGTCCCAGACGTGGCCGGCGTTGTCGTCCACTTGCGGAACGTTCTTGCCCAGCCAGGCGCGCTGGGTGAATAGCAGCCACAGACAGAAGGCTATCCCGCCCAAGGTGATGGCGGAAATGAAGTAGCCCCAGAAGCCGCTTACAAAATCACTCATGAGAGCCCCCTTCTTTCTTTTCCGTCATGAATTCGTCAGGCAAGGCGAAGGGCAGCATGGATGCCTCGTGATTTGCCTGCGCGCGTACGCGTGAAAATGCCCACCAGACGATGCCGAGGAAAGTCAGCATCGCGAGCACGGTTGCGATTGCATTGATGATTGCCATTTTTACAGAGCTCCCTCGGCGACGGCCTTGGCCGCGGCATCGCGCCCGGCAACGCCCAGGCCTTGCAGGTAGGCCACCAGCGCGTCCTCTTCGGTCTTGCCCTTCAGCTGCTCCGGCGCCTTTTCGATCTGTTCGTCGGTATAGGGAACGCCCAGCTTGCGGAGCACGCGCATGCGGGCCTGCACGTCGGCTTTTTCAACGCTGTTGCGCTGCAGCCACGGGTAGGCGGGCATGTTGGATTCCTTGACCACGTCGCGCGGGTTGCGCAAGTGGACGCGGTGCCAGTCGTCGGAGTAGCGCTGGCCCACGCGCGCCAGGTCGGGGCCGGTGCGCTTGGAGCCCCACAGGAAGGGGTGGTCGTAGGCCGATTCGCCGGCCAGCGAATACGGGCCGTAGCGCTGGACTTCCGAGCTCAGCATGCGGATCTGCTGCGAGTGGCAGCCCACGCAGCCTTCGCGGATGTAGACGTCGCGCCCGATGAGATTCAAGGGCTCGTAGGGCTTGACGCCGGGCGTCGGCGTGGTGGTCGAGTGCTGGAAGAACAGCGGAACGATCTGCACCAGGCCGGCGAAGGAAATCACCAGGATGCTCAGCACGATGAGCAGGCCGACGTTCGTCTCGATCAGCTTGTGCGAAAAACGGGAACTGTTGTTTGCCATGTGCGCTCTCCTTAAGCCGTGGCCGATGCGGGGCCCACCAGCGCCGGATCGCGAGCGTCCGGGCTATACAGAGGCACAACCGGGTTGACTTTGACCTGGCCCTTGATGGTGATCCAGGTGTTCCAGAGCATCAGGCAGACGCCGCCCAGGAAGCACAGACCGCCCAGCAGCCGGATGGCATAGAAGGGATAGGTCGCCTTGACGCCCTCGACGAAGCTGTAGGTCAGCGTGCCGTCGATGCCGGTGGCGCGCCACATCAGGCCCTGCATCACGCCGGCGATCCACATGGCGGCGATGTAGAGCACCACGCCCAGGGTGGACATCCAGAAATGCAGCTCGACCAGCTTCATGCTGGCCATCTGCTTGCGGCCGTACAGGCGGGGAATCATGTAGTACAGCGAGCCGAAGGTGATCATCGCCACCCAGCCCAGCGCGCCCGAATGCACGTGGCCCACCGTCCAGTCGGTGTAATGCGACAGCGCGTTCACGGTGCGGATCGACATCATGGAGCCTTCGAAGGTGGACATGCCGTAGAAGGACAGCGCCACCACCATGAACTTCAGGATGGGATCGGTGCGCAGCTTGTGCCAGGCGCCCGACATGGTCATGATCCCGTTGATCATGCCGCCCCAGGACGGCGCCAGCAGGATCAGCGACAGCGCCATGCCCAGCGACTGGGTCCAGTCGGGCAGCGAGGTGTACAGCAGGTGGTGGGGGCCCGCCCACATGTAGGTGAAGGCCAGCGCCCAGAAGTGGACGATGGACAGGCGGTACGAATACACCGGGCGCTCGGCCTGCTTGGGCACGAAGTAGTACATCATGCCCAGGAAGCTGGTGGTCAGGAAGAAGCCCACGGCATTGTGCCCGTACCACCACTGCACCATGGCGTCCTGCACCCCGGCATAGGCGGAATAGGACTTCCACATGGACACCGGCAGTTCCATGTTGTTGAAGATGTGGAGCACGGCGATGGTGAGGATGTAGGAACCGAAGAACCAGTTGGCCACGTAGATGTGCTTGACGCGGCGCTTGGCGATGGTGCCGAAGAACACGATGGCATAGGCGACCCAGACCAGGGTGATCAGGATGTCGATCGGCCATTCGAGTTCGGCGTATTCCTTGGTCGAGGTGTAGCCCAGGGGCAGCGTGATGACCGCCCCCACCAACACCGCCTGCCAGCCCCAGAAGGTGAAGGCGGCGAGCTTGTCGCTGAACAGGCGGACCTGGCAGGTGCGCTGCACCACGTAGTAGGAGGTGGCGAACAGTGCGCTGCCCCCGAACGCGAAAATCACGCCGTTGGTGTGCAATGGGCGCAGACGCCCATATGACAGCCAAGGCGTGTTCATATTCAATTCCGGCCATATAAGTTGCGCGGCGATCAGTACGCCGACCGCCATGCCGATGACGCCCCAGATCACGGTGGCGATCGCAAACTGCCGAACGACACCGTAATTGAAGACTTCGGCCTGTTTTCCGACAGTATCGGAAGTGCCCATGAGCTTCCCCTCAAACAAATAAAAATACGAGACGCCAGCATGATCCGCCATGCTGGACATTGCATCCTTGATTCATATCAAGACCAATTTCGCGCATGAAAGGCTGACGTGTTCGCACCACACATCAAAAAATAAAAAAAACCGGATTACCCGCTAATTCCCGCCCGCCGCGTCCCCGCCCTTCGAGGCGGCGCCCCGCTCCGCCTCGGGGCCGTCGTCGTCCAGCAGGATCGAATTGGCGGCCTCGTTGGTGTCGTCGAACTGGCCGGCGAAAATCGCCCACCAGAAAAAAGCCCCGATGGCGATGACCGCCGCGAGGGAAATCGGAAGCAGCAGGAATAAAGACGGCATGGCCTGTGGCCCTAGGGCCTGTTAACGTTACCTGGTGTGCTGCAAGCCTTAGCCTTGCACCGCGACGCCTCGCCATTCGGCCCCGGACACCTGCCGGGCTTGCCGCCGGAACAGGCGCCACGAATTGCCGGCGACGGCGAGCGAGGAAATCAGCATGGTCAGGGCCGCGACCCAGGGGGCCACGAGGCCGGCCGCCGCCAGCGGCGTCATGAGCAAGTGCCAGGCGACGGAGCCATAAAGGTTTTGGCGGGCCACCCGTCCGGTGGCCTTGGTCAGGAGGGCGACGTCGTTCTCGTTCATGGCGGGCGACGCCGAAACCGTGGCATGGGCGGCCGCGACGGCCGTGGGCACGGCCATGGCCATGGCACAGGGGCAGCTCATGACCAGCAGCGCCACCATGACGCCCAACGCATGCTGCGGGGCATGGACGGCCCATATGCCGCCGACCACGAAGGCCAGCGCCAGCTGCACCACCACGAACCAGAAGGCCACCCGGTCGGCGCGCCCCGACATGGCATGGCGGAATCGTTCGATGATGTGATGGGCGCCCCCGCCGCCGATGGACTGGCGGGCGCAGAGTTCCAGATAGCGGGCCGTGAGGAGAAAGGCCAGGAACATGGTGACGGAATCGAAATAGACTTCGCCGCTGCCCGCCCAGGTGGTGTAGACGCTGGGAATGAAGGCCGCGACGATGCTGAGCGCCACGGGGACGTCCATGTTGATGCGCCCCCGCGCCAGGCTGCGCAAGGCGCCGCCCCAGACCGGCCAGGCGCAATACAGCATGGCCGGGACGGTGATCACCAGGCTGACCCAGTTCATCATGTAGATGGCCTGGTCGAGCGTCTGGAGGTTGTCGGGCGCCATGGATTCCGAACGCAGGTAGCCCGGGAATGCGAACATCATGACTTGCATCATGGCAAGCCAGCCTAGCCCCATGCGGGCGAGCATGTGCCGCCGCTGCTGGCGATCGTCGCCGGACAGGCTGGGCGGCGTGGAGAAAATGGAGAAGGCGCGCATAATGGTTTGCAACTATAACAAACTAGCGTAAACACTACTTGATATAGATCAAAATCAAGGAGCAAATCCGGGAAAACGCGCCCTCGGCGCCGAACGGGCGCCGCCCCCGGCACGGCGGGCGGCGCCTGCCCGCAAGGCTCCGCGGGGCCTTGCTCAGGCGACCTTCAGGCCGGGCGCCTCGTCGAATTGCGCTTCTTCCGTCGAACCGGTCAGCGCCGTGGTGGACGAACGGCCCCCTTCGATGGCCTGGGTGACCGCATCGAAATAGCCCGTGCCCACTTCGCGCTGGTGCTTGACCGCCGTGAAGCCCAGTTCGGCCGCCGCGAATTCCTTCTGCTGCAGCTCGACGAAGGCGCTCATTTGCCGGCGCGCGTATCCGTGCGCCAATTCGAACATGCCATAGTTGAGCGCATGGAAGCCCGCCAGCGTGATGAACTGGTATTTGTAGCCCATGGCGCCGAGCTCCCGTTGGAATTTGGCGACAGTGGCGTCGTCCAGGTTCTTTTTCCAATTGAACGAGGGCGAGCAATTATAAGCCAGCAGCTTGCCGGGGAACTGCTTGTGGATGGCTTCGGCGAACTGGCGCGCGTATTCCAGGTTGGGGGTGGACGTCTCGCACCAGATCAGGTCGGCATAGGGAGCGTAGGCCAGGCCGCGGGAAATGGCCTGCTCCATCCCGGCGCGGGTGCGGAAGAAGCCTTCCACGGTGCGCTCGCCGGTGACGAAGGGGCGATCGTTTTCATCGATGTCGCTGGTGACCAGGTCGGCGGCGTCGGCGTCGGTGCGGGCCAGCAGCAAGGTGGGCACCCCCAGCACGTCGGCCGCCAGGCGAGCCGAGATGAGCTTGGCCACGGCTTCGCGGGTGGGCACCAAGACCTTGCCGCCCATGTGGCCGCACTTCTTGACCGACGCCAGCTGGTCTTCGAAGTGGACGCCGGCCGCGCCGGCTTCGATCATGGCCTTCATGAGCTCGAACGCGTTCAGCACGCCGCCGAAGCCCGCCTCGGCATCGGCCACGATGGGCGCGAAATAATCGATATAGCCCGGGTCTTGCGGGTCGACGCCTTCCATCCATTGGATCTGGTCGCAGCGCGTCAGGGCGTTGTTGATCCGGCGCACCACTTGCGGCACCGAGTTGGCCGGATAGAGCGATTGATCGGGATACATTTCGCCGGCGCCGTTCGCATCGCCCGCGACCTGCCAGCCGGACAGGTAAATGGCCTTCAGGCCGGCTTTCACCTGCTGCATGGCCTGGTTGCCGGTCAGCGCGCCCAGGCTGTTGACGAAAGGTTCGCTGTGCAAGAGCTTCCACAGTTTTTCAGCGCCTTGGCGGGCCAGCGTATGCTCGACCGTGGTCGAGCCGCGCAGGCGCACGACCTCGTCCGCCGTGTATCCGCGCTTGATGCCTTGCCAGCGGGGGTCTTCGGCCCAGGTGCGTTGCAGGTCGCGGATCTGGTTTTCTCTTGAGTTCATGGTGCTGCTCCTTTGAGTTGAAAACATAAGCGTGAAAGAATCCCGATGGAAAAATTCTACGCTCATGCTGCAGCGCACCTAACACTTATGTCTTATATAAGACAAATTATTTTTTTCTTTTAAAACAATGATGTACAAATAATATTTCACGATACGGAACAATATTTTCCGGTATGAAAAGAAGAATCATGCAACGCAACAGCGCCATTTCATGTAGCAAAATCAGCGTTTCACCATACGGAAAATACCGATGGCGGGTTACAATGCCGGCATTCATTCCTACGACGCCCCGGCCCAGCCGCCGTCCGCTCTCGTCATGACCCATACTCCCCTCGCCCACGCCCCCCTGGGGCAAGCGGTCGCCTACCCCAGCGCCTACGACCCTTCCCTGCTGTTCGCCATAGACCGCGCGGTCAACCGCGCGGCGCTGCCCCTGCCCGCGCACTGGCACGGCGCGGACATCTGGAACGCCTACGAAGTTTCCTGGCTCAACCCGAAAGGCAAGCCCATGGTCGCGGTGGCCCGCTACACGGTGCCGCATTCCAGCCCGCGGCTGATCGAGTCCAAATCGTTCAAGCTCTACCTGAACTCCTACAATGAAACACGCTTCGACGACGCCGAAACCGTCAGGCGGACGATGGCCCGCGATCTTTCCCAGGCCGCGGGGCAGGAAATCGGAGTGGAGTTGTTCAGCCTGGCCAGCCAGCACGGCCTGCCCCTGGGCGCCCTGGAAGGCGACGACATCGACGGGCAGGACATCGACATAGACCGCTACGAGCCCGCGCCGGATCTCCTGCGGTGCACCGGCGGCGGCGGAATCGTGAGCGAAAAACTGGTTTCCGACCTGCTCAAGTCGAACTGCCCGGTCACCGGGCAGCCCGATTGGGGCAGCGTGCAGGTCTGCTACACCGGCCCGCGCATCGACCGCGCCGCCCTGCTGCGGTACATCGTGTCATTGCGGCGGCATACGGAATTCCACGAGCACTGCGTCGAGACCATGTTCTGCGACATCCTGCGGGCGTGCAAGCCGGAATCGCTTGCGGTCTATGCGCGCTATACGCGCCGGGGCGGCCTGGACATCAACCCCTGGCGCAGCACGCATCCCTGGGCTGCAGGGCGGGTGCGTACCGTCAGGCAGTAAGCGGCGACCGGCGGGTGGCCGATTTGGCCACCCAGAGCGCCAGGAAGGCCGCGATGCCGAACGCGACGGCCGCGCCCACCCAAGGACCTTGGCGGAAGCCGGCGTCCATCAGCAGGCCGAAGCTGACCGGCCCCAGGGAGGAGCCGACGTCCATGCCGGAATACACCAGGCCGTAGACCGTGCCCGTGGCCCCCTTGGGCGTCACGCGGCGGATGAGCATGTCGCGCGAGGGCGCCGATACGCCGGAGCAGAAGCCGGCCAGGGCCACCAGCACCATGGCGAGCGAAGGCGGCACGGCGCCGCCGGCCAGCACCACCAGCAGGCCGCCCGCCAGGAACAGCGACACCGCCACCGTGCGTTCGGTGTTGGGCGTCGCGCCGACCAGGAAGCCGCCCGCGATCATGCCGGCAGCGGCCGCCACCATGTAGCTGGACAGCGCCGAGCCCGCCATGATCTTGTCGATGCCGTAGACTTCGCCCAGCATCGGTATGGTGTAGTTCTGGACGGCGGACAAGGAAACGGAAGTGAACAGGAAGAACAGGAAAGCGCCCCAGAGCGCCGGCTGCACCAGCAGCGCCGCCAGCGTTTCGGCCACGGACTTGCGCGCCAGGTCCGTCTGGGCGGATGCGCCGGACGCGGCCTCGCCGGCCGTGGGGAGAGGCTGGTTCCGGCCGGCCAGCAGGTCGCGCCCCAGCCAGGTCGTCAGCAGCACGGCGGCCACCAGCGCACCGGCGCCGAAGGCCGCCGTGCGCCAGTCGGCCGCGTAGATGATGGCGGCCATGAAGACCGGCGTCAGCGCCCAGCCCAGGTTGCCGGTCAGGCCGTGCGTGCTGAAGGCATGGCCCAGCCGCTTCTGGCTGACGCGGTGATTGATGATGGAATAATCGACGGGATGGAATATGGAATTGCCTATGCCGCCTATGGCGGCGGCGGCCACCAGCATGAAATAGCCGTTCGACAAGCCGATCAGGGCCGCCGAGACGATGAAGCAGGACAGCCCGAAGCGCAGCACGGGCGCCGGCCCGATGCGGTCGACCACGAAGCCGGAGGACGCCTGCCCCAGGCAGGACACCAGGAAGAAGACCGATGCCAGGAAGCCCAGCTTGACGAAGTCGTAGCCGTATTCATTGGCCAGCGACAGATACAGCGTGGGCAGCACCAGCTGGAAAAAGTGGGAGGTGCCGTGCACCAGGCCGATCAGGCCGATGATGGACCAGTCCCGGCGCTTGAGGTCGGGGGTGTCGAGGTAGTCGGTGCTGAGGGTGGACATGTCTGCTTCTCGGAATATCAGCCGCGGCGGTCGGAGCGGTCGCGGATTTCGGGCCAGGCGCGGCGCAGGTAATAGCACATGGACCAGACCGTAAGAATGGCTGCGATGATGATCAGCACCTCGCCGACGATGTCCAGCGGCACGCCGTACAGCGAGCGCCAGTACAGCAGGCAGGGGATCGCGACCATCTGGGCCGCCGTCTTGAATTTGCCCAGCCGGTGCACGGCGACGCTGCCGCTGGCGCCGATCTTGGCCATCCATTCGCGCAGCGCGGAAATGGTGATTTCGCGCCCGATGATGATCAGCGCGATGAAGGAATCGACCCGCCCCAGGTCGAGCAGGATCAGCAGGGCCGCGCACACCATGAGCTTGTCCGCCACCGGATCCAGGAAGGCGCCGAAAGAGGAGGTCTGGTTCCAGCGCCGCGCCAGCCAGCCGTCGAACCAGTCCGTCAGCGCGGCGACGATGAAGGCGAAGGCCGCGACCGTGTCGCGCACGGGCACTGAGATCCAGTCGGCCGGCAGGTAGAACAGGCCGACGATCAGCGGGATCATGGCGATGCGCAGCCACGTCAGGGCGATGGGTAGATTCATGGGCATAATGTGAATACTACCCTATCGGAGCGCCTGATAGATACGTTCCGCCAGCTCATCCGAAATTCCCTCCACCGAGCGCAGGTCGTCGATGCTGGCGTCCACCACGCCCGAGAAACCGCCGAAGCGCGCCAGCAGCCGCTGCCGCCTGCGCGCGCCCACGCCCTCGATCTCCTCCAGGCGCGACACGTTCCTGGCCTTGGCCCGCTGCGCCCGCATGCCCGTGATGGCGAAGCGGTGGGCTTCGTCGCGGATCTGCGCGACGAGCATCAAGGCCGCGGATTCCACGCCCAGCGCGACGGGCGGGCGATCATCGGCGAAGACCAGGGTCTCCAGCCCCACCTTGCGCCCCTCGCCCTTGGCGACCCCGACGATCACCCCGGTGTCCAGCCCGAGCTCGACGAAGACCCGCCGCGCGACTTCCACCTGGCCCTTGCCGCCGTCGATCAGCACGATGCCGGGCATCTCGGCCTGGCCGTCCGCCACCCGGCTGAAGCGCCTGGTCAGCACCTGCCGCATGGCGGCGTAGTCGTCGCCCGGCGTGATGCCGGCGATGTTGTAGCGGCGATACAGGGACGGCTGCATGGCATGATGCTTGTACACGACGCAGGACGCCTGCGTGGCCTCGCCCGCGGTGTGGCTGATGTCGAAGCATTCGATGTGCAGGGCGTCCAGCGCCGCCTCGTCGGTGTCCAGGTCCAGCTCGGTGGCGAGCGCCAGCGTGCGCGCCGCGCGCGCGCTGGATTCCGTCAGCACGCGGGCCAGCGCCATTTCGGCGTTCTTCGCGGCCTGCTCCAGCCAGGTCTTGCGCACGCCTTGCGGCCGGACCAGCACGCGCGGCTTGACGCCCTTCTGCTCGGCCAGCAGGCGCATCAGCCCGGGATCGGGCAGCCGATGCGAAAACACCAGGATGGGAGGCAGCGCGCTGTCCAGGTAGTGCTGGGCGACGAAAGCGGCCAGCACGTCGCCGGGGCTGTCCTCGTTGGTGTGCGTGGGAAAGAACGGCTTGTCGCCCAGGTGGCGGCCGCCGCGCACCATGGCGAGATTGACGCACACCCGCCCCCCCGCCGACGCGACGGCGACGATGTCGGCGTCCTCGCTGCCCACCTGCTCCATGGACTGCTGCTGCAGCACCTTGGCCAGCGCGCCCATCTGGTCCCGCAGCATCGCGGCCTGCTCGAATTCGAGGGCCCGCGACGCCTGCTGCATGCGCTGCTCGATGTCGCGCAGCACTTCGTCGGCGTGGCCGTCCAGGAAGCGCGTGGCGCGCAGGACGTCGGCCTGGTAGTCCTCCTTGGAGATCAGGTCGACGCAGGGCGCGGAGCACCGGCCGATCTGGTAGAGCAGACAGGGGCGCGAACGGTTCGCATACACGCTGTCCTCGCAGGTGCGCAGCCGGAACACGCGCTGCAGGATCTGTATGGTTTCCCGCACGGCCCAGGCGTTGGGATACGGCCCGAAATACCGGCCCTTGCCGCTGGTGCTGCCGCGGTAATAGGCGATGCGCGGCACCTCATGGCCGCTGAACATCAGGTAGGGATACGACTTGTCGTCGCGGAACAGGATGTTGTAGCGCGGCTTGAGCCGCTTGATGAGGTTGTTTTCCAGCAGCAGCGCCTCGGCCTCGGAACGCGTGACCGTGACCTCGACGCGCACCACCCGCGCGACCATGTGGGCGATGCGCGGGCTGCTGTGCGTCTTCTGGAAATACGAGCTGACGCGCCGCTTGAGGTCGCGGGCCTTGCCCACGTAGAGGACCTCGCCCTGGGCGTCGATGTGCCGATACACCCCGGGCAGCGGCGGCAGGTCAGCCAGAAACGATTTGAGATTGAAGTCTTCGGGCATATTGATAACGTTCGTCGGCCTGCAGCGCGTCCCAGCCGGGCGCCGGCCGCGACGGCCTGAGCCGCCTGATGCGATTCACCGATGCGCTGCCGTGCTCGAACGACAGCCGCCCCAGCAGCTCGTCCGCCAGGTCGGGGCGATTGCATACCAGGACCATGTCGCAGCCCGCGCCCAGCGCGGCATTGGCGCGGGCCAGGATGTCGCCGGCCACGGTCGCGCCCTCCATCGTCAAGTCGTCCGAGAACACCACGCCATCGTAGCCCAGCTCGCCGCGCAGCACCTGCTGTATCCAGTAGGGGGAAAAGCCCGCCGGGTTCGGGTCGACCTGGTCGTAGATGACGTGGGCCGGCATCACCGAGGGCAACACCATGTCGCCCAGCCAGCCATAGGGCGCGGCGTCTTCGCGCATGATGTCCTCGAAAGGCCGGTGGTCCACCGGGATCTCGTGGTGGGAATCGGCCTCGACCGCGCCGTGCCCCGGAAAATGCTTGCCGCAGGCGGCCATGCCGCTGAGCATCAGCCCCTGGATCAGCGCCCGCGCCAGCATGGCGACCACCCGGGGATCGCGGTGGAACGCGCGGTTGCCGATGACCTTGCTGACGCCGTAGTCCAGGTCGAGCACCGGCGTGAAGCTGAGGTCCACGCCGCAGGCGCGCAGCTCGGCGCCCAGCACATAGCCGGTTTCGGAGGCCAGCCGCATGGCGGCCATGGAATCCTGTTCCCACAGCTCGCCGAACACGCTCATCGCGGGAATGGAGGAAAAGCCGTCGCTGCGGAAGCGCTGCACCCTGCCCCCTTCGTGGTCCACCGCGATCAGCAGGGGTTCGTCGCGTTCTTCATGGATCGCCCGGCACAGCTCGGACAGCTGCTCGCGGTTCTCGAAGTTGCGCGCGAAGAGTATGACGCCGCCCACCAGGGGATTGCGCAGGCGCGCGCGCTCGTGCCCGGAGAGCGCCGTGCCGTCGACGTCGACCATCACGGGGCCCGGCGGCAGGCCGGCGCGCGTACTGTTGATTGTCATGTTTCCTTTCCGTTTGCTGCGTGGGGATGTGAGGATGGCGCTTCGATCACGACGAAGGCCGCGACGGTGTCGCTTTCATCGGTGATGGAAACGTGGGCGGCGCCGAAACGCTGCCGGTACCAGCCGAGCAGAGGCTCGGACAGTTCGACGCGGGGCCGGCCGCTGGGTTCGTTCAGGGTCTGCATGCGCGGCCAGGACATGGGAGACCGCATGCCCAGGCCGACGGCCTTGGAGAACGCCTCTTTGGCGGCGAAGCGGGTGGCCAGGAAGCGCATGCCGCGCCCGTGGTCGCGGGCCAGGCGGCGCTGGAATTTCTCGTATTCCTGCTCGCCCAGTATGCGCCGGGCGAAGCGGTCGCCGTGGCGGGCGTAGGCGCGCTCTATGCGTTCGAGCCGCAACAGGTCGACGCCGATGCCCGCCACCGCATTCCGCCCCGCATGCACGTCCATGGATACGCCCTCTTCAAAAGACGAATCATACCGTGCGGGCGCGGCGGCGCGCCTTATCTTTGGCGTTTGTCGATGACGCGGCGCGCTTTGCCGGTCAGGGTGCGCTCCACCAGGCCCGCCGTCTGCACCGTTACCCGCGCGGACACGCCGATATAGGTCTTGACGGCATGCTGCAGCCTCTTGGCCAGCGCGTCGCGATCGGCGACGCTCAGGTGATCGTACTCCGCCCGCACCTCGGTCAGGATCTCGAGCTCGTCCAGGTTGCCGCTGCGCGTCAGCACCAGCTGGTACTGGGCCGCGAGCTCGGGCATCTTCAGCACGATTTCCTCGACCTGGGTGGGGAAGAGATTGACGCCGCGCACGATCAGCATGTCGTCGCTGCGGCCGGTGATCTTGTCTATGCGCCGCATGCTGCGCGCGGTGGGCGGCAGCAGGCGCGTCAGGTCGCGGGTGCGATAGCGGATGACCGGCATGGCTTCTTTCGTGAGCGAGGTGAACACCAGCTCGCCTTCCTCGCCGTCGGGCAGGACTTCCCCGGTGTCGGGATCGATGATCTCGGGGTAGAAATGGTCTTCCCAGACCACGGGTCCGTCCTTGGATTCGACGCACTCCATGGCGACGCCCGGCCCCATGACTTCGGACAGGCCGTAGATGTCGAGCGCATCGATGCCGGAGCGCTGCTCGATGTCGGCGCGCATCTGCCCCGTCCAGGGCTCGGCGCCGAAGATGCCGATGCGCAGGGAGCTCTCGCGCGGGTCCATGCCCTCGCGCTCCATTTCCTCGAGGATGTTGCAGAAGTAGGAAGGCGTGACCATGATGATGCGCGGCCCGAAATCGCGGATCAGCTGGACCTGTCTTTCGGTCTGGCCGCCGGACATGGGCACGACGGAGCACCCCAGCCGCTCGGCGCCGTAATGCGCGCCCAGGCCGCCGGTGAACAGGCCATAGCCATAGGCCACGTGGGCGATGTCGCCCGGCCGCCCGCCGGCCGCCCAGATGGAGCGCGCCACCAGGTTGGCCCAGTTGTCGATGTCGCGCGCGGTGTAGCCCACCACCGTGGGCTTGCCGGTCGTGCCGCTGGAAGCGTGGATGCGCGCCACTTTCTCGCGCGGCACCGCGAACATGTTGAAGGGATAATTGTCGCGCAGGTCCTGCTTGGCGGTGAAGGGAAAGCGCGCCAGGTCGGCAAGCGTCTTGAGGTCGTCGGGATGCACGCCGGCCGCATCGAACGACTTCCGGTAATGGGGCACGTTGTCGTACGCGTGCCTGAGCGACCACTTCAGGCGCTCCAACTGCAGGCTCTTCAGTTCATCCTGGCTCGCGTGCTCTATGGCATCGCGTCCGCCTTTCGAGTTTCTGGACTCGGACATGTTTCACTCCTACCCTTGTTTTTCGCTTTTGAACGATGGATGCGGTGCGCAGCCGCCGGAACCGGCATCGCGCCCCGTTTATTTTTCGCCTATGGCCCGAACAGGCCTCATTCGCCGACGACCTGCCCTTTGATCCGATAGGACCGCCCTCGGAAGATCGCGATGCGCTTGCCGTCCTGGTTGGTGACCTGGACGTCGTAGACCCCGGTGCGCCCCGCCAGCGAATATTCCTTGGCCTGCGCCGTGAGAATGTCGCCCTCGTACCCGGGCGCCAGATAATCGATGGTGCAGCCCGAGGCCACCGTGGCGGCGTTGCGCGAGTTGCAGGCGAATGCGAAGGTGCTGTCCGCCAGGGCGAAGATGAAACCGCCATGGCAGGTGGCATGGCCGTTGAGCATGTCGGGGCGCACCTTCATGGACATGCGCGCCTCGCCCGGCGCGACCGATTCCAGGGTGATGCCCAGCGCCTGGGAGGCCGGGTCGTTGTCGAACATGACCTTGGCGGTCAGTTCGGCCAGTTCCTGCGGATCCTCGGGCAGTTCCACGGCGGCGTCCGCCGCCGCGCTTGAAGCTTGGCTTGCCATCATTTCCCCTTGAATGCCGGTGCGCGCTTGGCCAGGAAGGCGGCCACGCCTTCCGCGTAGTCTTCGCTGGCGCCCAGTTCGCGCATCAGGTCGCGCTCCAGGTCCAGCTGCTGATCCAGCGTGTTGTCCAGGCTTTGATTGAGGGCGCGCTTGGTATAGGCCAGCCCTTTGGTCGGCGCCGAGGCGAAATGCCTGGCCAGTTCTTCCAGCCGGGCGTCGAAGCGGTCGTCGGGGACGCTTTCCCAGATCAGGCCCCATTGCGCGGCCTGGTCCGCGCCGAGCTTGTCGCCCAGCAGCGACAGGCCCATGGCGCGCGCCTGGCCCACCAGCCGCGGCAAGGCATAGGTGCCGCCGGTGTCCGGCAGCAGCCCCAGGCGGCAGAAGGGCTGGATGAAGCTGGCCGACTGCTTGGCGATCACGATGTCGCCCGCCAGGGCGAGGTTGGCGCCCGCCCCCGCCGCCACGCCGTTGACGCCGACGACCACGGGCAGCGGCAGCGCCCGCAGGCGGCGCACGAGCGGCGCGTAGAACTTGCCGACGGTTTCGCCCAGGTCCACCGGTGCGGAATCCGCGCTCATGCGCCGTTCGGACAGATCCTGGCCCGCGCAGAAGCCGCGGCCGTTGCCGGTGATCACCAGGACGCGCGCGCCGCCGGATTCGATGGTGTCCAGGGCCTGCGCCAGTTCACCGTGCATGGCGGCGGTGAAGCTGTTGAGTTTGTCGGGCCGGTTCAGCGTGATGCGCGCGATGCCTTCGGCAAACTGGAATTCAATGTTTTCGTAGTTCATGTTCCGTCCTGCTGCTCAAGCGTGCCACCGGGTTTGCACGACGCGGAAGCGGTTCGCCACGAAGGCGGAGTCCGACAAGGAGGCGTTCGCGGCCGGGTTGGCCCCGGTGCCGTGGAAGTCGCTGAATGCGGCGGTCTGGTTGACGAACACCGCGCCCGTCAGGTTGAGCGACACGGACACGCCCGCCCGCTCGGCGGCCTTCTGGACCCGCTGCTCGACGGCGCTGTCGGTGGTGTAGGCGGACAGCGACAGCGCGCCGTGCTCGATGACGGTCCGTTGCGCGAGTTCGATGCTGTGCGCGGTGGAATCCGTGGCCACCACGAAGACGATGGGCCCGAACCATTCGCGCAAGATGGCGGGGTTGCCGGCCTCGGCCTGGAGCAGCAGCGGCGTCACCACCTTGGCGTCAGGGAACTGCGGGTGTTCCAGCTTGCGGCTGTCGCACAGCACGGGCAGGCCCAGCGCCCGCGCCTCGTCCAGGCGGCGGCCGACGCCCGAGTTCTGTATGGCGCCGGTGATTTCCACCGCCCGCGCCGGGTCGGACAGCAGCTTATCGACCGCCTGGGCCAGGCCCTGGGCGACCTCGTCGAAGCTCATGCGCCCTTCGGCCGTGCGAATGCCGTCGCGCGGCACGTAGACGTTCTGCGGAGCCGTGCACATCTGGCCCGAATAGAGCGCGAAGGAGAAGGCCAGGTTGCGCGCCACGGCCTTGAAGTCGTCGGCGGAATCGATGATGACCTGGTTCACGCCGGCTTTTTCCGTGTACACCTGGGCCTGCCGCGCATTGGCCTCCAGCCAGTTGCCGTTGGCGCTGCTGCCGGTGAAGTCGATGATCTTCACGGCCGGATTCAAGGCCAGGGCTTGCGCGGTGTCGTCGCCGGCCGCATGGGCGGCCAGCAGCACGACGTTGGGGTCGTAGCCCGCGTCGGCCAGGACTTCGCGCGCGATCTTGACCGTGATGGCCAGCGGCAGGATGGCGCCGGGATGCGGCTTGACGATGACGGTGTTGCCGGTTGCCAGGCTGGCGAACAGGCCGGGATAGCCGTTCCAGGTGGGAAAGGTGGAGCAGCCGATCACCAGGCCGATGCCGCGCGGCACCACGGTGAACCGCTTCTGCATCTTGATCGGGTCATGCTTGCCTTGCGGTTTTTCCCAGCTGGCCTGGCCCGGAATGCGGGACATTTCCTGCCAGGCATAGGCGACGGCCTCCAGGCCGCGGTCCTGGGCATGAGGGCCGCCGGCCTGGAAGGCCATCATGAAGCCTTGCCCCGTCGTGTGCTGCACGGCGTAGGCGATTTCGAAACTATGCCGATTGAGGCGCTGCAGGATTTCCAGCGCCACGCCCACCCAGGCGCGCGGACCCGCTTCGCGCCAGCTTTCCAGCGCGGCCTGCGACTGGTACACCAGGGTGTCGGCGGGCACTTGCGGATAGCGGATGCCCAGCTCGGGGCCGAAGGGCGAGACTTCGCCGGACACTTTGCCGGCTTCGCCGTCCTGCTCCAGCGGAAAGTCCTTGCCCTTGTAGGCCTCGAACGCGGCAAGCCCGAGCTCGTTGGCGGATTCCCCATAGGCGCGGGGGCTGGGCGACTCGGAGAACGGGCTCCAGTACCCGCGCTCGGCCGCAGCCGCCACCGCTTTTTCCAGAACCTCGCGGTGGGCGTTGAAATAATCGACAGACACTGCTCACTCCTTGTTGTTGCATTGCCAAGCCGTTTCCAGACATGGAAGGCCGGTGTTTTTGATCGGGGGGCGCGCATGGGCGCGCCGTGACGGACGCCGTCAGGTTTCCTGGTCGAAGTCGATGACGACCTTGTCGCTGACCGGGAAGCTCTGGCAGCTGAGGATGAAGCCGCGCTGGACTTCATAGTCTTCCAGCGCGAAATTGGCGTCCATGTCGACCTCGCCTTCCGTCACCTTGCAGCGACAGGTCGAACACACGCCGCCCTTGCAAGAATAAGGCAACTCCACGCCTTGCGCCAAGGCGGAATCGAGTATGCTTTCCTTGTTTTTTTCTATGGTCAGCGTGCGGGTGAAGCCGTCCTGGATGACCGTCAGCTCGCATTGCTGCCTGCCCGGCGCCTTGCGGGCCTCCTGGCCGGTGCGCAGCGCCCGCGGCCCCTTGGGCGAGCCGAACAGCTCGAACTTGATGCGCGACTTCTCCAGCCCCTTCTTCTGCAGCGACTCGATCACGGACTCGGTCATGTCCTGCGGGCCGCAGACGAAGGCGTAATCGATGGACGAGGGGTCCATCCACTTGCCCAGCAGCTGTTCCACCTTGGGGCCGTCCAGGCGGCCGTTGAACAGATCGATGTCCTGGTGCTCGCGGCTCATGATGTAGACCAGCGAGAACCGGTCCATGTATTGATTCTTCAGGTCCTCGATCTCTTCCCGGAACAGGACGGCCGACGACGCGCGATTGCCGAAGAACAGCGTGAAGCTGCTGGCCGGCTCGGTGCTCAGCGCCGTCTTGACCAGGGACAGGATGGGCGTGATGCCGCTGCCTACCGCGAACGCCACGTAGCGGCGCGCGTTGGCGGGGTCGAAATCCACGGTGAAATGGCCGTCGGGCGGCATGACCTCGATGGAATGACCGGCCTCCAGGTGCTCGTTCGCCCAGGAAGAGAAAGCGCCGTCGTTCAGGCGCTTGATGGCCACCCGCAACTGGCGGTCGCGCGGCGAGGCGCAGATCGAATACGAGCGCCGCAGCTCCTCGCCGTCTATGCTGGTGCGCAGGGTCAGGTACTGGCCCGGCCTGAATGAGAACTTGTCATGCAGGTCGGAAGGGACGTCGAACGTCACCACCACGGCGTCGCGCGTATTCTTGGCAACGGACGCAACTTTCAATGAATAGAATTGATTCATGAGTTTGGAGCCTGTTGACGCTAGTGCGCCTTGAAGTAATCGAAGGGTTCGCCGCAGTGGCTGCAGCGATACAGGGCCTTGCAGGAAGTCGATCCGAAGTGGCTGACCAGGCGCGTATCATGGGACCCGCATTGCGGACAGGGCACCACCACCTGCGCGTTGCGCCGCGTGATCCCGGATATGTCGACGGCTTTTTCCGCGGGCGGGGCGATGCCGTAGCCTTTCAGCGCGGCGCGGCCTTTTTCGCTCATCCAGTCGGTGGTCCAGGCCGGGGACAGCCGGGTATCCACCCGCACCCGCCCCACCCCCTGGGCGTTCAGCGCGGCCACGATGGCGTCGGAGATCTCGCGCATGGCGGGGCAGCCGGAATACGTGGGCGTGATCGTGACGACACAGGTGTCGCCTTCCCAGCCGACGTCCCGGATCAGCCCCAGGTCGGCCACCGACAGCACCGGGATTTCTGGGTCGGCGACGGCGGCCAGCCACTGCATGAGCTGTTCGGCGGAGGGGCGACCGGTAGCGGTGATCACCACGACGCCCCCGGATAAGCCCTTTGCAGATGCTGCATCTCGGCCAGGATATAGCCCAGCGCCTCGGTGTGGCGCCCGGTGATGCCGCCCCGGTGGGCGGGATGGGCGGCCTCTTCCTTGGGGGGCTGCGTCAGCGTGGCTTCGCGCAGCACCGCGCCGGCGTGGGCCTCCCAGGCCGGCCACAAGGACGAGTGCAGCGGAACGACGCCGCGCTCGGCCAGGCCGGCGATGACGTCGTCGTCGTGGAAGAGCTCGCCCACGTAGCGCCAGGCGTCGTCCAGCGCTTCCTGCATGCGGGCGTGGCTTTCTTCGGTGCCGTCGCCCAGGCGCACCAGGACGTCGGAGGAACGGCGCACGTGGTAGGTGACTTCCTTGAGCGACTTGGCGGCAATGGCGGCGATGCGCGGATCCGACGAGGCGGAGAGCTCCTGCAGCAGGAAATAATGCCAGACGTCGAACAGGAACTGGCGCGCCATGGTGTCGCCGTAATGGCCGTTGTCGCGCTCCACGAGCAGATAGTTGCGGTATTGCGGGGCGTCCCGCAGATAGGCCAGCTGGTCTTCGTCGCGGCCCTTGCCTTCGACTTCGCCGGCCAGCGTCAGCCACATGCGCGCCTGGCCCAGCAGGTCGAGCGCCACGTTGGTGGTCGCCATTTCCTCTTCGAGGGCGGGCCCATGGCCGGTCCATTCGGACAGGCGATGCGAAAGAATCAGCGCGGTGTCGCCCAGGCGCAGCAGGTACTGGAACAATGCTTGGTCCACGGCGCCCCCTACATCTTGATTTCGTCAGGCATGGGGAAGAAGGTGGGATGCCTGTACACCTTGCTTTCCGCGGGGTCGAACAGCGGCTCCTTGTCGCCGGGCGAACTGGCGGTGATGTCGGCCGCCTTGACCACCCAGATGCTCAGCCCCTCGTTGCGGCGCGTGTAGACGTCGCGGGCGTTGTTGATCGCCATTTCGGCGTCCGAGGCATGCACGCTGCCCACGTGCTTGTGCGCCAGGCCGTGCTGGCTGCGTATGAAGACCTCCCAGAGAGGCCATCCGTTCTGACTCATTTTTTCATCCTCCGTGCCGCTCTTGCCTTGGGCACTTTATCAATGTGGAACAGTTATCGGTGATTCAGGCGACCGCCTGCTTGCGGGCCTGCTTGTCGGCGTGGGCGGAAAAGGCGTCGCGCACCCAGGCGCCGTCTTCGTGCGCGCGCACGCGCGTCCGGAGCCTTTCGCGGTTGCACTGGCCGTTCCCCTTGATGACCGCGTAGAACTCGCTCCAGTCGATTTCGCCGAAATCGTAATGGCCGCGTTCCTCGTTCCACTTGAGGTCGGGGTCGGGCACCTTCAGCCCCAGGTATTCGGCCTGGGGCACGGTCTGGTCGACCATCTTCTGGCGCAGTTCGTCGTTGGAGAACAGCTTGATGCGCCATTGCATGGACTGCGCGCTGTTGGGCGAGTCGGCATCGGAGGGACCGAACATCATGAGCGCCGGCCACCACCAGCGGTTCAGGGCGTCCTGGCACATTTCCTTTTGTTCGGGCGTGCCGTGCAGGCACATCTGGAGCAGCAGGTCGTAGCCTTGCCGCTGGTGGAAGGATTCTTCCTTGCAGACCCGAACCATGGCCCGCGCATACGGGCCGTAGGAACATCGGCACAGCGGAATCTGGTTGATGATGGCGGAGCCGTCGACCAGCCACCCTATCATGCCGATGTCGGCCCAGGTCAGGGTGGGATAGTTGAAGATGCTGGAATACTTGGCCTTGCCGCTATGCAGGTCGTCGATCAGGTCGTCGCGCGACACGCCCAGCGTTTCGGCGGCGCTGTACAGGTACAGGCCGTGCCCGGCTTCGTCCTGGACCTTGGCCAGCAGTATGGCCTTGCGCTTGAGCGTGGGCGCGCGCGTGATCCAGTTGCCTTCGGGCAGCATGCCCACGATTTCGGAATGCGCATGCTGCGAAATCTGGCGCACGAGGGTCTTGCGGTAGGCCTCCGGCATCCAGTCCTTGGGCTCGATGCGCACGCCTTCGTCGATGCGCTGCTGGAACGCGAGTTCCCGGCCGGACAGCTGATCGACGGAGCGCACGCTTTTGACTCCGGTTTCCACGAGTTGGGCATACATGAGGTGTCTCCTGTGGTGTTTGCCTGCTTATTCGATTCTTTTTTATTATTTAATACATAAATCTTGATGTCAATCAAATTGTAGTATCAAATGAGCGTGTTCGCGCTTTGTTATAAGATCGACGCAAGCCGAAACGACCCTCCAACACCATGACCGACACCAGTCCCGCATTGCAACGCCAGATCCACACGCTGCTGGAACACGACCCGCCGCGCGCGAAATCGCTGTGCGTCACGCTCCTGGGCGATGCCATCGAGCCGCACGGCGGCAGCATCTGGCTGAGCGACCTGATCGACCTCGTCACGCCCCTGGGCATCAACGAACGCCTGCTGCGCACCAGCGTCTTCCGCCTGGTCGCCCAGGACTGGCTGCAGTCCGAGCGCCACGGCCGCCGCAGCCTGTACCGCCTGAGCGAACACGGCCTGGAACTGACGCGCCAGGCCTCCGGCCGCATCTATACCGGCTCGCCCGCGCTGTGGGACGGCGACTGGACGCTGGTCATCCTGCCGCGCTTCGGCAACAGCAGCCTGGGCAAGCGTGCGGAACTGCGCCACGAGCTCGTGTGGGCCGGCTTCGGCGCCATCGCCCCCGGCATCTTCGCCGTGCCGCGCAACCAGAAAAGCACCGCCTCGAAGATACTGGGCAAGCTCAAGCTGGCGCGCCACGCCCTGGTCATGAGCGCCAGGGAAATGAACGAAGGCGAAGGCCTGCTGATCAGCGAACTGGTGTCCCAGTGCTGGGACCTGGAAGGGGTGGCGCGGCAGTACCGGGCCTTCCTGGACGACCACGGCCCGCTGCTCGAATCCATCGGCCCGCAAATGCGGCCCATGCAGGCCTTTGCCATACGCGCCATCGCCTTGCATGCCTGGCGCAGGATCGTGCTGCACGACCCGCAGCTGCCCCAGCAGATGCTGCCGCGGAATTGGCCCGGGCATGCCGCCCGCGAATTATGCGGCCGGCTGTACTGGGCGGTATTCGACACAGCCGAAGAGCATTTGTGCGAAATACTGGAACGCGATCCGGCGCGCTTCCAGCCGCTCAAGCCCTATGTGCACGACCGCTTCGGCGGCCGCGACAAATACAGCGGGCGCCAGGCGGCGGCCTGAGCGGCGCCAGCCCGGCCGGCGTCAGAGCTTGATGAAATGCTCGCGGTAATGCTTGAGCTCTTCGATCGATTCGTAGATGTCGGCCAGCGCCTCGTGCCGGCTTTTCTTGACGAAGCTGCGATAGACTTCAGGCTTCCAGCGCAGTGAAAGTTCTTTGAGCGTGCTGACGTCGAGGTTGCGATAATGGAAGAAAGCCTCTAGCCTGGGCATGTACTTCACCATGAAGCGGCGGTCCTGGCCGATGGTGTTGCCGCACATGGGGGACTTGCCCGCGGGAACGTGCTGCGACAGGAAGGCCAGCAATTGCTCTTCGGCCTGCGCTTCGGTCAGGGTGGACGCCTTGACCTTGTCGATCAGGCCGCTTTTGCCGTGCGTGGACTTGTTCCAGCTGTCCATGGCGTCGAGCAGTTCGTCGCTTTGGTGGACGACCAGTACCGGCCCTTCGGCGACGAAGCTGAGGTCGGCTTCGGTGATGACCGTCGCCACTTCGATAATCCGCTCTTTTTCGGGGTCCAGGCCCGTCATTTCCATATCGAGCCACACCAGACGCTGATCGTTCGCCGCCATATAATCCTTCCTTAAAACAAAGATTTTCGCACACACCGGCTCGCCATGTTTACATCGTTGTTCGTCGCCTTCCTGCTTGCAGACATCCTGACCGGACTCTGGCTCGCTTCCCGCCAGATCCGGCACGTGCAAAAGCACCGCGATACCGTGCCCCCCGAGTTCGCCGACCGCATCGGCCTGCACAGCCACCAGCGCGCGGCCGACTACACGATCGCGAAGATGCAGTTCTCCATGGTCGAGCGCGTGACGGAAGCGGCGGTGCTCGTCGGTTTCACGCTGCTCGGGGGCCTGCAATTCCTGGACCACCACCTGGGCGTGCTGATCGACAACGAAATGCTGCGGCAGCTGATGCTTCTGGCGGCCGTGCTCGCCATCATGGGCCTGATCGGCCTGCCTTTCTCGGCCTGGCGCAAATTCAAGCTGGAAGCCCGTTTCGGCTTCAATCGCATCACTCCCCGGCTGTTCATCCAGGACAATCTCAAGACGCTGGCGCTCACGCTGCTGCTCGGCACGCCGCTGGCCGCCGGCGTGCTCTGGTTCATGGGCAATGCCGGTTCCAGCTGGGTCTGGTGGGCGTGGGGGCTGTGGGTGGGCTTCAACTTCCTGATCCTCTGGCTGTTCCCAACCGTCATCGCCCCGCTGTTCAACAAGTTCACCCCGCTGGACAACCCCGAAATCGCCGAGCGCATACAAGGCCTGGCCAAGCGCTGCGGGTTCTCCCTGAGCGGCCTGTTCGTCATGGACGGCTCCAAGCGCTCCGCCCACGGCAATGCGTATTTCACCGGCTTCGGCAATGCGCGCCGCATCGTGTTCTTCGATACGCTGCTGTCCCGGCTGAACGTCGACGAAGTGGAAGCCGTGCTGGCGCACGAGCTGGGCCATTTCAGCCACAAGCACATCATCAAGCGTATGGCGGTCAGCTTCGCCGTGGCCCTGGCTTTCCTGCTGCTGCTGGGCTGGCTGTCGAACCAGACTTGGTTCTACGTCGGCCTGGGCGTGCTGCCGCAACTGGGCCGCCCCAACGACGCGCTGGCCCTGATCCTGCTTTTCCTGGCGGTGCCGGTCTTCACGTTCTGGGCGACGCCGCTGGCCAGCTGGCTGTCCAGGCGCGACGAATTCCAGGCCGACCGCTACGCGGCCCGGCAATGCCCTCCGGACCGGCTCGTCTCGGCGCTGGTGAAGCTCTATGACGACAATGCCGCCACGCTGACGCCCGATCCAATACACTCGGCCTATTACGACAGCCATCCGCCCGCCGTGATACGCATACAGAAACTGAAGCATGGATAAAGCCGCCGCCCTGCAGGGCCGCATCATCGGGGCGCACGGGCGCCACTACACGGTCGAGTTCCCCGACGGCAGCCTGCGCCAGTGCTTTCCACGCGGCAAGAAGGCCGGAGCCGCCGTCGGCGACCACGTCGTCGTGAGCCCGCAGGCCGCCGGCGAAGGGTCGATCGAGCGCATCCTGGAACGGCGCAACCTGCTCTACCGTTCCGACGACATGCGCAGCAAGCAGTTCGCGGCCAATGTCGATCAGTTGCTGATCGTGGTGGCGCCCGAGCCGCTGTTTTCCGACGACTTGCTGGGCCGCGCACTGATCGCCGCCCGCAGCGCGGGCATCGAACCGATCATCATCCTGAACAAGACGGACCTGCACGACAGCCTGCCCCGGGCACGCGCGAAGCTGGCCGGCCTTGCGGGGGCGGGAGTGCGCGTCATCGAACTCAGCGCGCTGGCGGGCGATGCGGTACGCGGCGCGCTGCTGCCGGTGCTGCGGGGCAAGTGCAGCCTGTTGCTGGGGCAAAGCGCCATGGGCAAGTCGACGCTGCTCAACGCGCTGGTTCCGGACGCGCGCGCGCTGACTCAGGAGCATTCCCAGGCGCTGGGCGCGGGCAAGCACACGACGACCACGACGCGTCTTTATCATCTGCCCGACGGCTCGGGGGACTTGATCGATTCGCCGGGGTTTCAGGCTTTCGGCTTGTATCACCTGGGTCCGAGCGAGATCGAGCGGGGCTTTCCGGAGTTCCAGGACGGGATCGAGGGCTGCCGGTTCTATAACTGTACGCATCGGCATGAACCGGGCTGCGGTGTGCTCGCGGCGCTGGAACGGGGCGAGATCCCGCGGGAGCGGCATGAGCTTTACAAGCGCATTCTGGCGGAGAATGAGGCGCAGGGGCGGTATTGAACCGTAGGGCGCACGGGGTCGTTTCGATCTTGAGTGCGATGGGCTTGCATCGCGTTGCAAGGTTTACTTGGACGCGGTCTGTCTGGTGTGATGGTATTGGTCTCGACGTGATGGTGTTGGGCCTGATGGGGCGGTGCCATTACGCTGGAGGCCCGTTTCATGCCGCGATAGCCACCACACCACGGCCATCGCAGTACCACCATCGTACTGCCGCCACCGTGATCATGTCCCCTCCATCGCCATGCCACGGCTGCCACAGAGCCACGCTGCTGCTGGCCAAGCCCTCTTGCCGAGAACCAGCTCGCCACTGAGGCAAGCCCAGCCTCAATTCTCGATACCATGAGGCCTGCCAGGTGCTGCGCGGGTGCTCGGGCGACTTTCGGGGCCCGCCGGCCAAAGCACGCCTGGCGGGGATGCAAGGGCGCAGCTGTTTGAGCCCGCGCTTTCGGGCCACTGGCCCGAGCGGGCGAGTTCTGCGACCGCCCCGACAGGCGTGCTTTGGCCGGGCAGTCCTGCGCAGCAGGACCGGGTCACGGGAGCAAGAGCGCCCGCGCAGCACCTGGCAGGCCGCGTCAAGAAACCAATAACGGCGCAACAATCAATAAACAGGCCGCGTCAAGAAACCAACAACAACGCAGCGATCAATAAACCGCCCGCGTCAAGAAACCAACAACAACGCAGCGATCAATAAACAGCCCGCGTCAAGAAACCAGACAACAGCACGGCAACAAACAAGTCCCCTCGCCTACTGATCCTGCGCTGCCGAAAGAAACCGATAGAAATTGCGTATCAAAGCAGCCGTGGCGCCCCAGATGAAATAAGACTTCCAGGTAATTGAAAAATACAGACGCTCCCCCCCATCCGGCAGCTGCGCCCGATGCAGCCGATGCATGCCAGGATCCATCAACACCGACAACGGCACCTCGAAGACCTCGGCGACCTCGCTGACATCCGGAGCCAGCTGAAACCCCGGCCGTATCAACCCCACCACCGGCTTCATGATGAAGCGCGAAGACGTCAGATAATCAGGCTGCTTCCCGATGAGCTGAATGAACTCCGGCGACACCCCGATCTCCTCGCGGGTCTCCCGCAACGCCGCCGCGATCTCGTCGCTGTCGGTCGCTTCGATGCGCCCGCCAGGAAAACAGATCTGGCCGGCATGGTCATACAGATGCGACGCGCGGCGGGTGAAAAGCACGTGCAGGCCGGAAGGCCGCTGGACCAGCGGGAAAAACACCGCCGCGGGGATGGCGTCCTGGTTTTGCAAAGGGTCGGCTTCGAACGACAGCCTGAACAAGGGTTCGACCTGCCACGGGAACGGGCGCAGGAAAGCGGATTGGATGAAATCCAGCTGGATACTGTCGCTGCGCAAAGGCCGCAGCGGCTGGACTGGCAGGACCGGCTGCACCAGGGGATCAAAAACAGGGGTGACGATGACGCGCCTGCTTCTGGGAGATAATGGGTTTTGCGACATAGTTCCTAAAAAACAAAGGCACCCGCCGGGGGTGCCTTTGTGATTCTGGACCAGAGCCAGCAGGATTATTCTGCTGCCTTCTTGGCTGCCGATTTGCGAACCAGCTTTTCCTTGATGCGAGCGGACTTACCCGAACGGCTACGCAGATAATACAGTTTAGCACGGCGCACATCGCCACGGCGCTTGACTTCGATGCTGGCGATTTGCGGGGAATACAATTGGAACGTGCGTTCCACGGCTTCGCCGGAAGAAATCTTGCGCACGATGAACGACGAATTCAAGCCGCGGTTGCGCTTGGCAATGACAACGCCTTCGTATGCCTGGACACGCTTGCGCGCGCCTTCGACCACGTTCACATTGACGACGACGGTGTCGCCGGGGCCAAACTCGGGCTTGGCTTCGCCGCCGGTAAGGCGGGCAATTTCTTCTTGTTCAAGAAGTTCGATCAGGTTCACGTTGAACACTCCAGGTTTCATCTTGGATCGGGTCTGTTTTTGTTTGAAAACCCGCCAGAGGATGAGTTGCAAAGCCTGCCATTATACAGGGAAAGGCGCTTTTTTAAAAGCCGCCGGCAGCGCCCAGCCACATGAGGCCGGGAATGCTTGCGCCCCAGACGGCAACCAGGCAGATGTCGACGAACATGGCCCCCCTGCTCAACCGGCCGCGGCCGCGCTTGACGGGTTTTGCGGGCTTGGCGGGAAAAGGCCATTTGGAGGGAGTGTCTTTGTAGTGATGAATGTTCATGGTTTGCCTCTTGCGGGCCCGCCTTGCAGGTGACGGCGCCGGAACTACTGTTCATAAATACAGCTCTGTATAAGTCATACTGTATGGAAAAACAGTTGTTTTGGCAAGCCCGAATTTGCAACATGGGCGAAAAGCGGCAACGTAGCGCGCAGGCCGGAACCCGGACGCAAAGAAGCCCGCCGCAAAACGCGACGGGCTTCTTGGTGCCCGGGGCCGGTGGTTACCGTCGAAAGGCCGGCGGCACCGGCCCCATGCTGCGGGCCGGCGAACGGCTTATTTGTTGGGCTGGGGCGTGATGCGCAGATAAGGACGCAAGGCGGTGTACCCCTTGGGGAATTTTTCCTTCAGCACCGCTTCATCCTTCAAGGACGGAGCGATGATGACGTCGTCGCCGTCTTGCCAATTGACCGGGGTCGCCACGCTAT
Organism: Parapusillimonas granuli; assembly: GCF_013416525.1. Taxonomy (GTDB): domain Bacteria; phylum Pseudomonadota; class Gammaproteobacteria; order Burkholderiales; family Burkholderiaceae_B; genus Parapusillimonas; species Parapusillimonas granuli. Next base: position 132,996 of record NZ_JACCEM010000006.1, on the reverse strand, counting down.
GGCTGTCGGTCAGCTGCAGGGAATCCAGCACGCGCAGGATCTCGTTGAAATTGCGGCCGGTGCTGGCGGGATAGGTGAAAGTCAGGCGTATCTTCTTGGCCGGGTCGATCACGAAGACCGAACGCACGGTCACCGTGGTGCTGGCGTTGGGGTGGATCATGTCGTACAGGGTCGAGACCTTGCGGTCCTGATCCGCCAGGATGGGGAAATCCACCTTGGTCTTCTGGGTGTCGTTGATGTCTTCGATCCACTTGCGGTGGGACTCGGCATCGTCGACCGAAACGGCGATCACCTTCGTATTGCGCTTGGCGAATTCGCCCGCCACGATGGCGGTGTAGCCCAGTTCGGTGGTGCATACGGGGGTGAAGTCGGCTGGGTGCGAAAACAGCACCCCCCAGCTATCCCCCAGAAACTCGTGGAAGCGAATCCGGCCAATCGAAGAATCCTGCTCGAAATCAGGGGCGGTATCGCCCAGGCGCAAAGTTGTCATGTCAGTTCTCTCGTCAAAATGAGTGGTCTACGGAAGCACAGTCGATATATTTTGACAGCATGAACAAGCCAATGGAAATTGCCTGTAGCTATATACTTATGATCTCACCGCCAGCGCGGCGTAGCGGCTGGTGATCTCGCCTTCCAGCACGGCGTCGCACAGCGCCTGGCTGCGCGGCAGCACGTGCCCGGCATAGAACACGCAGGTGGCCAGCTTGCCCACGTAGAAATCGTCCCCGGCGCCGGCGCGCGCATGCTCCTGGCATGCCAGGGCGGCCCTGGCCATTTGCCAGCCTGCATGCACGAAGCCGGCCAGCATCAGATACGGCACGCTGCCCATGAACACCGGCCGCGCGGATTTCCCGGCCTGTTCCAGGACGAAAGCCGTGGCGCGTTCGCAGGCTTCCACGCCCGCTTCCAGGCGCCCGGCTATCAAGGCCAGGGCGTCGGCATGCTGTCCGCCGGTTTCCGCGGCCGCTTGCAAGGCCCGGGCCGTCGCGCGCATTTCCTTGGCCAGGCCGGCGGCCACGGCACCGCCGTCGCGCAGTATTTTGCGGCCGACGAAATCATTGGCCTGTATGGCCGTCGTGCCCTCGTAGATGGGCAGGATGCGCGCGTCGCGGTAATGCTGGGCCGCGCCGGTTTCCTCGATATAGCCCATGCCGCCGTGCACCTGCACGCCCAGCGACGCGACCTCGACGGAGACCTCGGTGGAAAAGCCCTTCACCACGGGAACCAGGTATTCGTATAGCGCCTTGTAGCGGGCGCGCGCTTCGGCGTCGGGGTGGCGGCGCGATTTGTCGCAGTAAGACGCGGCCACATAGGCGAGCGCCCTGGCCCCTTCGGTCAGGGACTTCATGGTCAGCAGCATGCGCTGGACGTCGGGGTGGCTGACGATCGTGACGGGGCCGGCCGAGCCTTCGAGCGCCTGACCTTGAATCCGTTCATGGGCATAGGCGGTGGCGAGCTGCAAGGCGCGCTCGGACACCGCGATGCCCTGGATGCCGACCGCATAGCGCGCCGCGTTCATCATGATGAACATGTATTCCAGGCCGCGGTTTTCCTCGCCCACCAGCTGGGCCACCGCGCCCTCGCCCACCTCGCCCTTGCCCGACCCGTACAGCAGCACGGCCGTGGGGCTGCCGTGTATGCCCAGCTTGTGTTCGAGCGAGGCGCACCACACGTCGTTGCGGGCGCCCAGCGTGCCGTCGGCCTGGACCAGGAATTTCGGGACGATGAACAGGGAAATTCCCTTGACCCCCTTGGGCGCGTCCGGCGTGCGCGCCAGCACGAGGTGCACGATGTTCTCGGCCATGTCGTGCTCGCCGTAGGTGATGAAGATCTTCTGGCCGAACAGCCGGTAGCTGCCGTCGTCCTGCCTGACCGCGCGGGTGGCGACCTGGGCGAGGTCGGAGCCGGCCTGGGGCTCCGTGAGGTTCATGGTGCCGGTCCAGCGCCCTTCGATCAGGGCCGGGATGTACAGGTCCTGCTGGGCCCGGCTGCCGACCGCGGCAAGCGCTTCGATCACGCCGTCCGTCAACAGCGGGCAAAGCGAGAACGCCAGGCTGGCCGCGTTGATGTTTTCGCTGGCCGGCGCGCCCACCAGCTTGGGCAGGCCCTGCCCGCCCTGCTCCGGATGATGCAGCAAGCCTTGCCAGCCGCCTTGCGCGAATTCCCGGAAGGCTTGCTTGAAGCCGGGCGACGTGGTGACTGCGCCATCGGACCACTGGGCGCCCACGACGTCGCCGCCCCGATTCAGCGGCGCGATCGCCTGCTCGACGAACCGGGCGTTCTCGTCCAGGACGGCGTCGATCAGGTCTTCGGACACTTCCTCGTAGCCCGGCAGGGCCAGGACGCCTTTCAGGTCCGCCAGTTCCTTCAGTGCGAAACGAATATCCCTAAGCGGTGCGCGATAGCTCATACAGTCTCCAGTTCGCCGAAGCCGGCCGGCATGTGCAATGAGGGGCCCGCGGCCGTGGCCGCGGGCCCTATTTTAAAAAAAAAGCCCGTAAACGGAGGTTTACAGGCTTTCTTGGGCAGCGCCGCCGATCAGAGCGCTTGGACCAGTTCGGGCACGGCCTGGAACAGGTCGGCCACCAGGCCGTAGTCGGCCACGCCGAAAATGGGCGCTTCGGCGTCTTTGTTGATCGCCACGATCACCTTGGAGTCCTTCATGCCCGCCAGATGCTGGATGGCGCCCGAGATGCCGACGGCCACGTACAGCTGCGGCGCGACGATCTTGCCGGTCTGGCCGACCTGCCAGTCGTTGGGCGCATAGCCCGCGTCGACGGCGGCGCGCGATGCGCCCAGCGCCGCGCCCAGCTTGTCGGCCAGGGGATCGAGGATCTTGAAGTTCTCGGCGCTGCCCAGCCCGCGGCCGCCGGATACCACCACCGTGGCGCCGGCCAGTTCGGGGCGGTCGCTCTTGGCCACTTCACGGCCCACGAACGACGACTTGCCGGAGTCGGCCACGGCGTCCAGGGCTTCGACCGCGGCGGCGCCGCCTTGCGCGGCCACGGGATCGAAGGCCGTCGTGCGCACCGTGACGACCTTGACCGCATCGGCGGACTGGACGGTGGCGATGGCGTTGCCCGCATAGATGGGGCGGGTGAAGGTGTCGGCCGATTCGACCGACAAGATGTCGGAGATCTGGGCGACGTCGAGCTTGGCGGCGACCCGGGGGGCCACGTTCTTGCCGGCCGCGGTGGCGGGGAAGAGAATATGGCTGTAGTTGCCGGCGATGGCCAGCACCTGCGCGGCCACGTTTTCGGCCAGGCCCTCGGCCAGCGCGGGCCCGTCGGCCAGCAGCACCTTGGCCACGCCGGCGGCTTGCGCGGCCTGGTCGGCCGCCGCCTTGGCGCCGCTGCCGGCGACCAGCACGTGGACGTCGCCGCCCAGCTTGGCGGCCGCGGCGATGGTGTTGAGCGTTGCGCCCTTCAGCTGGGCGTTGTCGTGTTCAGCGATAACCAGAATCGTCATTTAAACCACCTTTGCTTCGTTCTTCAGTTTGTCCACCAATGTCGCGACGTCGGGCACCATGATGCCGGCGGACCGCGCCGGAGGCTCGGACACCTTGAGCGTCTTCAGGCGCGGGGCGACGTCGACGCCCAGGTCTTCCGGCGTGACCACGTCCAGCGTCTTCTTCTTGGCTTTCATGATGTTGGGCAGGGTGACGTAGCGCGGCTCGTTCAGGCGCAGGTCGGTGGTGATGATGGCGGGCAGCTTCAGCGCGACCGTTTCCAGGCCGCCGTCGACTTCACGCGTGACCGTCACGGTGTCGCCGCTGACCTCGACCTTGCTGGCGAACGTGGCTTGCGGCCAGTCGAGCAGCGCGGCGAGCATCTGGCCCGTCTGGTTGGCGTCGTCGTCGATGGCCTGCTTGCCCAGGATGACCAGCTGGGGCTGTTCTTTGTCGACCAGCGCCTTCAGCAGCTTGGCGACCGCCAGCGGCTGCAGCTCGGCGTCGGTCTGGACCAGGGCGCCGCGATCGGCGCCGATGGCCATGGCCGTGCGCAGGGTTTCCTGGCATTGTGCAACGCCGCAACTGACGGCGACCACTTCGGTGACCACCCCTTTTTCCTTCAGGCGGGTGGCTTCTTCAACGGCGATCTCGTCAAAGGGATTCATGGACATTTTGACGTTGGCGATATCCACGCCGCTTTGATCGGATTTCACGCGTACCTTGACGTTGTAATCAACCACACGCTTGACAGGCACCAAGACCTTCATCGAGCTTCCTCCTGAGGAATTTTGGGAATTGCAAAACGAGAATTTTGTATTCTACAACTTTGCGAGCGATTTTATGTGCACTGCAGCACTTCTGCCCAGCGCCGAAAGCGCATAGCCGCCTTCCAGGAAGCTGACGATCCGGCCGTGGGCGGTTTCTTCCGCCAGATCGACGAGCTGGTCGGTGATCCAGGCGTAGTCCTGCTCGACCATGCCGAGCTGCCCCATCTCGTCTTCGCGGTGGGCGTCGAAGCCCGCCGAAATGAACACGAATTCCGGCCGGAAGGCCCGCAGCCTGGGCATCCAGACGTCGCTCACCAGCATGCGCAGGGCATCGCCCTTGGTGTAGGCTTCCACCGGCACGTTGACCATGTTGGCGGCGGGCGGATCCTGCCTGAGGTTGGGAAAGAAAGGATGCTGATAGAAGCTGCACATCAGCACCCGGGAATCGCCGCTGAACATTTCCTCGGTGCCGTTGCCGTGGTGCACGTCGAAATCGATGACGGCCACCCGGCTCAGGCGGTGTTTTTCGAGGGCGTGCGCGATCGCCACGGCGACGTTGTTGAAGAAGCAGAAGCCCATGGCCTGGGCCGGGCGCGCATGGTGGCCCGGCGGCCGGACCGCGCAGAACGCGTTGGCGTATTCCTTGCGCATGACGGCATCCACCGCCATGATGCCCGCGCCCGCCGCGGCCATGGCGGCGGCGAGCGTGTGCGGATTCATGATGGTGTCGGCGTCGATGGGGGAATAGCCGCTTTCGGGCGCGTGGCGGCGCAGCGCTTCCAGGTAGCCCGCGGCATGGACGCGCAAGATGTCTTCGTCCCGCGCGGGAACGGCTTGCCGCTCGTCCAGATAGTCCATCAGGCCGCTTGCCAGCAGGCGGTCGTGAAGGGCGTCCAGGCGCTCGGGGCACTCGGGGTGCCAGCTTCCCATTTCATGCAGCCGGCACTCCGGGTGGGTAATATATAGAGTCTCCATAAGGATGATTATGTTCAAACCTGCCCGTATATTGCAAGTTGCCGCACTGTCGCTGTCCCTGGCGGGTTGCGCCTCCACCCAGACCGCCGCGCCCATGGCGCCGAACATCGCTCCGGACCCGGCGGGCCGGCCGGGCGAGGCGGCCGCCGGCATGAATCCGCCGGCGGAATCCACGTCCATCAAGGCCGGCTCCTCGGTCCCGCGCGCCGAAGGCTTCCTGTCGGCCGACGGCCGCCTCAAGCCCGACATCCAGGCCTACGCCCAGGAAGTCTCCCAGCGCCGCGGCGTGCCGCTCGGCCATGTCGAAAGCCTGCTGCGGGCGGCGCAATACAACGCGACCGCCGCCAAGCTCATGGCGCCGCATCCGGCCCGCATACGCCGCAGCTGGGTCACCTACAAGAACCGCTTCGTCGAACCGGTGCGCATCAAGGCCGGCCAGGAGTTCTGGGCCGCGCATCGCGCACGGCTGGACGCGGCGGCAAAGGAATACGGGGTTCCCCCGTCCGTCATCGTGGCCATCATCGGGGTGGAGACGATCTACGGCCGGCACACCGGCAACTTCCGCGTCCTCGATGCGCTGGCGACGCTGGGCTTCCGCTATCCCGACAGCAGCCGCCCCGAACGCAGCCAGCTGTTCCGGGACCAGCTGGCGGACTTGATCCAGCTCGACCACGAAAAAAAGATCGACGCACTGAGCGCCACGGGCTCATTCGCGGGCGCCATGGGACTGCCCCAGTTCATGCCGGGCAGCCTGATGCGCTACGCGGCGGACGGCGACCGCGACGGCCGCATCGACCTGCACGGCAGCCCCGACGACGCCATCGCCTCGGTGGCCCGATTCCTGCGCCTGCATGGATGGGTGCCCGGCCTGCCGGTCTTTGCGCCCGTGACGCTGCCCGCCAACGCGGGCACGCTGGTCAAAGGCGGGCTTTACCCGACCTACGACTGGCGGCAGCTGGAAGCGCTGGGCGTGCGCGCGACACACCCGGCGCAGCCGGCCCAGGCGGGCGGGTGGCGGGACCACAAGCTGGGCGTCGTCGACCTGATCGACGAGCCCCGCAAGCAAGCCGAATACCGGCTGGGCACGCCCAATTTCTTTGCCATCACGCACTACAACCGCAGCTATTTCTACGCAAGCTCGGTCGCCGACCTGGCGCAGGCGCTGGCCGGCAAGATGGGCTACGGCGGCCCTAATTGAAAACGCCGGTGGACAGGTAGCGGTCGCCGCGATCGCAAACGATGAACACGATGGTGGCGTTTTCGGCCCGGGCGGCCACGCGCATGGCCGCCACCAGCGCCCCCGCCGACGAAATGCCGCCGAAGATGCCCTCTTCGGCCGCCAGCCGGCGCGCCATGTGCTCCGCCTCGGCCTGCGAGATGAGCTCGAATTCGTCGACTTTTTCAGGCCGGTAGATCTTGGGCTGGTATTCCTCGGGCCATTTGCGTATGCCCGGTATCTGCGACCCTTCCGCGGGCTGCGCGCCCACGATGCGCACGGCCGGATTCTTGGAATGCAGGTAGGAGGCGACGCCCATGATGGTGCCGGTGGTGCCCATGGCGCTGACGAAATGCGTCACGCGCCCATCGGTCTGTTCCCAGATTTCGGGCCCGGTGCCTTGCACGTGGGCGAGCGGGTTGTCGTCATTGGCGAATTGGTCCAGGACCTTGCCTTTGCCTTCGGCCTGCATCTTCAGCGCGAGGTCGCGCGCGTATTCCATGCCGCCCTGGTCGGCCCGGGTCAGGATGAGCTGCGCGCCGTAAGCGGTCATGGACGCCCTGCGCTCGACGGACAGGTTGTCGGGCATGATGAGGATCATCTTGTAGCCGCGCACCGCCGCGGTCATGGCCAGGGCGATGCCGGTGTTGCCGCTGGTGGCTTCGATGAGGGTGTCGCCGGGCTTGATGTCGCCCCGCGCTTCGGCCTGCCGGATCATGGAGCTGGCCGCGCGGTCTTTGACGGACCCCGCCGGGTTGTTGCCTTCGAGCTTGGCCAGGATGACGTTGCCGCGCCGTTCGCCGAATTCGCCGGGGATGCGCTGCAGGCGCACCAAGGGCGTGGCGCCTATGGTGTCTTCGATAGTCAGATATTTTTTCATGCCGGAAATCATACACCCAATCGGGACGTCGGCGGCGGGCGAAGCCCGCCGCACGGGAACCGCCTCGGGGAAGGCGGTCGACCCCATGGCCCTTCAGCGCGGCTTCGGACGCGGCGGTGACGAGGACTGCGAAGGCGGCGGCGAAGACTGCGCCTGGCCCGGCGCCACCTTGCCCACCGTCAGGCCCGCGGCCTGCAACGCCGACGCTTTTTTGGGCCCTATGCCCTTCACCCGGTCGGAAAGATCGTCCATGGACTCATAGCGGCCGCCGCGCGTGCGCTCTTCGATGATCAGCTCCGCCGTCTTGGGCCCGATGCCGCGCACGCCGCGCAACTGCTCCGGCGTGGCCGAATTGACGTCCACCCCATAAGACAGCGCGGGCAGGAATATCCCGGCCAATACGCCCGCGCGCAGCAGCGCGGCCAGGCCGGAGCCCGCGCCGGCGCGCCGCCCGGGCGCCCTTGCGCGGGTGAAGGGTCCACCGTATTTCGCATGCGCCGTTTCCGCCAACGGACGCGCCACGGTCGATTCAGTAAAGGGATTCATTTGCAGGCTCCTGAGAAGGATGTGAGCGGAGCGGCCCGGATGGGCCGGCCACCCGACCGGGCGGCCTCTCCTGCCTGCAATGATCCCGGCAACGGGCGCGCAGCGACAGCCGTTTTCCGGCAAAGCATCCATGCGCACAGTTACCAAAGGACAACTCGCGCCACCCGGCACGCCGGGCGGGCCGCGCCCCAGGAGGCGAACGCGCCGATGCGGCCGGCGCGACAGGGGCTTTTAGCGTGGACAGGCCCTAGCCTACAGCTTCCCTCGATGGAGCTGCGCCTTCACGTATTGCGACACCCCCGTCTGGACGTCGCGGAACGGCTTCTCGTACCCGGCCGCGCGCAACTGGCTGAGGTCCGCCTGCGTATGGCTTTGATAGCGGCCCTTCAAGTCTTCGGGAAAATCGATGTAGCGGATGAGCTGCTGCTCCACCAGCTCCTCCAGCGGCAGCGCATCATGGCCATGATGCTGGCGCAGTGTATTCACCACCGCCATGGCGACGTCGTTGAAAGGCTGCGCGCGCCCCGTGCCGCAATTGAAGACGCCCGACTTCATCGAGTGGTCCAGGAAGTGCAGGTTCACGTCCACCACGTCGTCGACGTGGATGAAGTCGCGCATCTGCCCGCCGTCCTCGTAGCCGTCCCAGCCCCCGAACAGACGCACATGGCCCAGTTCCTTGAACTGATTCATGTTGTGGAAGGCGACCGAAGCCATGCGCCCCTTGTGCTGCTCCTGCGGGCCATAGACATTGAAATAGCGCAAGCCCACCGCCGGCGCCGTCAGGTTCGGCATGTGCCGGCGCAGCACCTGATCGAAGAGGAACTTGGAATAACCGTAGACGTTCAGCGGCGCCTCGTTGCGCGGGTGCTCGGCATAGACCGGCCCCGCGCCGTACACCGCCGCCGACGACGCATAGATGAACGGTATCTTGCGGCTCTGGCAGTGCTGGAAAAGCTCGAGCGTGACGCGGTAGTTGTTGTCCATCATGTAGTGGCCGTTGCGCTCGGTGGTGTCCGAGCACGCGCCCTGGTGGAACACCGCTTCCACGCCGTCCAGCCCGCCGCGCGCAATGGCTTGCCGGAAATCGTCTTTGTGCATGTAGTCGGCGATGCGGCCATGGACCAGGTTGACGAACTTGTCGCCTTCGGTCAGGTCGTCGACCACCAAGATGTCCGTGAAACCGCGCAGGTTCAATCCGCGCACCAGATTGCTTCCGATGAAGCCCGCCCCGCCTGTTACGACGATCATGAGAGTTCTCCTGCCGTGACGACCGATGTGCCGAGTTTGCCGACCACCACGCCGCCGGCGCGGTTCGCCCACAAGACCGCATCGAACCAGTCCAGGCCGGCGGCCCGGGTGACGGCCAGCGTGGCCAGCACCGTGTCGCCGGCGCCGGACACGTCGAAGACTTCCTGGGCGTGGGCCGCCGTGTGCTGCCGCCCCGCCTCGGTGAAAAGCGTCATGCCCTGCTCGGAGCGCGTCACCAGCAGGGCGTCCAGTTCCAGTTCCCGGCGCAGCTTCTGCGCCCTGCGTTCGAGGTCGTCCTCATCGGCCCAATGCCCCACCGCCTCTTGCATCTCGGCGCGATTGGGGGTGATGATGCTGGCGCCGCGATAGCGCCTGTAGGCGTGCCCTTTCGGGTCCACCAGCACCGGAACCCGCGCTTCGCGCGCCGCCGCGATCAGGCGTTCGACATGGGCGAGCGCGCCCTTGGCATAGTCCGAAACGACCAGCATGTCGTGCCGGCCGATCAGTTCGCGCGCCTGCGACTCCAGGCCGTCCAGGCTGCCCGGGCCCGGGCCTTCCTCGAAATCCACCCGCAGCAGCTGCTGCTGCCTGCCCAGGACGCGCATCTTCAGCGTGGTGTGCATGCCCGGGTCGACGACCAGCCGAGCGTGTATGCCGGCTTCGTCCGCCAGCCGCCCCACTTTCTCGCCGGCCTCGTCGGCGCCCACCACGCCCAGCAGGCTGGCCTGCGCGCCCAAGGCCGCGATGTTGCGCGCGACGTTGGCCGCGCCGCCCAGGCGGTCTTCGCGGCGCGCCACCCGCACCACCGGCACGGGGGCCTCGGGCGAGATCCGGTCGACCTCGCCGAACCAGTAGCGATCGAGCATGATGTCGCCCACGACCAGTACTTTCGAGCGGCTGACCGCCACGGCCGGGAACGGCATCATTTCATTTCCTCCAGACGGCGGGGTTGGTAGGTTTCCCAGGAATTGCAGCCTGGACACTGCCAATAGAAGTGGCGGGCTTCGAAGCCGCAAACCCGGCAGGCATAGCGGTCCAGGCGTTGCGTATGCTTGTGGATGAGCGTGCGCAGCAGGCTCAGGTCGGCTCCGGCCACGATGTCGGCGGCGCTTCCCTGGGCGGCGCCTTCGGGCGCGGCGGGCCGGGCCCCCGCGGGATCCTCATTGAGGACCAGCTCGGCTTCCAGCATGCGATCCAGCCCCAGCAGGGACGGATGGGCGCGCAGCGCCTGGCGCGCGAACGCCCAGGCCGGCTTGTGGCCCTGCTGCGAGCGCAATTCGCGGAACACGACATTGAAGGTGTCCAGGGACGGACGGCGCACGTAGTGGTTCTGCAACACCGCCAGCCCTTCTTCCTGCTGCCCCACCCGCCGGTAGCTTTCCATCAGTTCGCCGGCGATCAGGCTGGCGTATTCCGGCGCGGTGTCCAGCACGGAAACCAGGTAGGCGCGTTCTTCTTCGGGCCTGCCCGCCAGGCGCGCCAGCTGGGCGCGCAGCATGGCGATGCGGGCCTCGGACGCCTGCCCGGCCTCGCCGCGCAGCGCGGAGGCCGCATGGTCGGCGGCGTCCAGGGCTTCGCTTGCCGCCTTGAAGTCGGGGCTCTTGCCCGACATCGCGGCCACGGCCCGCTCGCACTGATAATGCGCCAGCTGCGGCACGGGCTCGTCCACCAGGGCGCGCAGCCGCTTGACCGCTTCGATGGCGCGCGGCCAGTCGTGCTCGGACTCATAGATGCGGATCAGGGCGCGCACCGCCGGCACCGCGAAGCGCGTATCGAGCACCTGTTCGTAGGCCTGCTCGGCCCGGTCCAGCATGCCCGCCTTGAGGAAGTCCTGCGCCAGCTCGTGCTGGGCGCTTTCGCGGTCGGCCTGGGGCAGGTCGGCGCGCGCCAGCAGGCTCTGGTGCACGCGGATCGCGCGCTCCATCTCGCCGCGCCGGCGGAACAGGCTGCCCAGGGCGAAATGCAGTTCGGTGGTTTCCGGATCGAGCTTGGCCACTTCGACGAAGGCGTCGATGGCGCGGTCGGGTTCCTCGTTGAGGAGGAAATTCAGCCCTTTGAAATAGGAATTCGGCAGGGAGCGGGTTTCGGACAGCATCTGCCGGATGTCGACGCGAGACGCGATCCAGCCCAATGCGAACAGCACGGGCACGAAAATCAACCACCAGGTTTCAAAATCCACGGCTCGACCCCGGGCGCTACAGAGGGGCCATCGGAGCGACGGCCTCGGGAGCTAGCGTCTCGGCGGGGGCGCCGCCGTTCTGGCGGCTTTTTTCTTCCAGGCGCGCCAGTTCGCGCCGCAGGCGCGCCGCCTCGCGCCGGCGGCGCATGATGGAGGGCACGGCGATCAGCAGACCCAGGAACACGCCCAGCACGAAAACCGCCAGCATTACCACGATCAAGGGCACGCCCGTCACGACATGGTCCGCGAAAAAGTTGACGTCGACGGGACCGGTGTTCTTCAAGGCGAACATCAACACCAGCACGAAGACGGCCAAGCGCAGCAGCCAGACCAGATAACGCATGATTCACTCCAATAAACCGGGAATCCGCTAATTGTAAGGGAATTGGCGCGCAAACCGGCTCGGAGGGCCAAAAAGAAAACAGGCCTCCGTTTCAATGGAGGCCTGCCGTTCCCCGGGGTCGGACCCCGTGCGTCAGCCGTGCATGATGCGGGTGTCGAACTGCCCCAGCGTGAAGGCCGCATTGCCGGGCTCGCCGGCGGCGGCATTGGTTTCGCTTTCGAAGGCCGAATCCACCCGCTCGCGCAATTCCTTGCCGGGCTTGAAATGCGGCACCTGCTTGCCGGGCACCAAGACTTTCTCGCCCGACTTGGGATTGCGACCCACGCGAGGCTGGCGCTCGGAGAGCGAAAAACTGCCGAAGCCCCGGATCTCGATGCGCTGGCCGCTGGCCAGGGCCTGGGTCATGGCATCGAGCACCGTCTTCACGGCGTAATCCGTATCGCGCGCCGCCAGTTGCGGATAGCGACTGGCGAGAATCGCAATCAGTTCCGACTTGGTCACGCCGATTAACCGTCGTCGCGCTGTTGGTCGAGCTTGGCCTTCAGCAGGGCGCCCAGGTTGGTGGTGCCCGACGAAGCGCTGGCTTCCGACATGCGCTGGAGGGTATCGGCGGTTTCGGCGTTGTCGCGCGCCTTGATCGACAGCTGGATCGAACGCGTCTTGCGGTCGATGTTGATGATCATGGCTTCGATGTTGTCGCCGACGCTCAGCACGGAGCCTGCGTCTTCGACGCGGCCGGAAGAGATTTCCGATGCGCGCAGATAGCCTTCGACGTCGACGGACAGCGTCACGACGGCGCCCTTGGGCTCGACCGACTTGATCACGCCGGGCACCACGGCGCCCTTGTCGTAGGTGGCGACGAAGTTGTTGAAGGGGTCGCCTTCGAGCTGCTTGATGCCCAGGGAGATGCGCTCTTTGTCGGTGTCGATGCCCAGGACCACGGCGTCGATTTCGTCGCCCTTCTTGAAGTTGCGGACCGCTTCTTCGCCGGTTTCCGTCCAGGACAGGTCGGACAAGTGCACCAGGCCGTCGATGCCGCCGGGCAGGCCGACGAACACGCCGAAGTCGGTGATCGACTTGATGGCGCCGCGGACCTTGTCGCCGCGCTTGAAGTTGATCGAGAATTCTTCCCAGGGATTCGCGCGGCACTGCTTCATGCCCAGCGAAATGCGGCGGCGGTCTTCGTCGATTTCGAGAACCATGACTTCGACTTCTTCGCCCAGGGTCACGACCTTGCGCGGATCGACGTTCTTGTTGGTCCAGTCCATTTCGGAGACGTGCACCAGGCCTTCGATGCCGGCTTCGACTTCAACGAACGCACCGTAGTCGGTCAAGTTGGTGACCTTGCCGAACAGGCGGGTGCCTTGCGGATAGCGGCGCGCCAGGCCGACCCACGGGTCTTCGCCCAGCTGCTTGACGCCCAGCGAGACGCGGCTCTTTTCCTGGTCGAACTTGAGGACCTTGGCTTCGACTTCCTGGCCCACCTGCAGGACTTCGGAAGGATGGCGGACACGGCGCCATGCCATGTCGGTGATGTGCAGCAGGCCGTCGATGCCGCCCAGGTCGACGAACGCACCGTAATCGGTGATGTTCTTGACGATACCCTTGACCACGGCGCCTTCGCTGAGGGTTTCGAGCAGTTTCTGGCGCTCTTCGCCCATGCTGGCTTCAAGGACCGAGCGACGCGACAGCACGACGTTGTTGCGCTTGCGATCGAGCTTGATGACCTTGAATTCCATGGTCTTGCCCTCGTAGGGCGTGGTGTCCTTGACGGGACGCAGGTCGACCAGCGAACCGGGCAGGAAGGCGCGGATGCCGTTGGTCATGACGGTGAGGCCGCCCTTGACCTTGCCGGTGATCGTGCCGGTAACCATTTCACCGGACTCGAGCGCTTGCTCGAGCTGCAGCCAGGCCGACAGGCGCTTCGCGCGGTCGCGCGACAGGATGGTGTCGCCGTAGCCGTTTTCCAGGGAGTCGATGGCGACCGAAACGAAATCGCCTGCTTCGACTTCGAGCTCGCCCTGATCGTTCAGGAACTCTTCGAGCGGAATCAGCGCTTCGGACTTGAGGCCGGCGTTGACCACGACGAAATTGTGGTCGATGCGAACGACTTCGGCGGAAATCACCTCACCGGACTTCATGTCCTGGTTCTTGATGCTTTCGGCAAACAGGTCGGCAAAGTTTTCGCCGCCCGTGGCGGCAGAGGTTGAAATGGTGGACATTAAGTTAAATCCATAAGCCGGAAATGGCTGTTAAAAACACACCAGGAAGGAACACCCGCCCCAGTGGAGTAAAAGACAACCCCGGCGCAAGCCCGCCATGGCGGCGGCTTGCGCTCAGGACACCAGGCTCGACCAGTGGCCAAGCACGACTGCAACGGTTTCATCGATGCTCAGATTCGATGAATCCACGATTTTGGCATCGGGCGCCGCAACAAGCGGCGCATTAGCCCTGCTGCGATCGCGCTCATCGCGCAAACGCATATCTTCCAATAAGCCAGATAGATTAGCAGAAAATCCCTTTTCCTTCAACTGCTTACATCTTCTTTTCGCGCGCGCCTCCACATCGGCCACCAGGAAGATCTTCAGGGGCGCATCGGGAAACACCACCGTGCCCATGTCGCGCCCATCGGCGACCAGCCCCGGCGCCACGCGAAACGCCCGCTGCCGGCCCAGCAGGGCTTCGCGCACCGCGCCATAGGCGGCGATGCGGGACGCCAGGTTGCCCACCCGCTCTTCGCGTATGGCCTGGGTCACGTCGCGGCCCCGCAGGAAGACGTCGCCGTTGTGGAAAGAGACGTCGAGCCGCCCCGCCACCTCGGCCACGGCGGATTCGTCGGCCGGGTCCACGCCTTGCTCCAGCACGGCCAGCGCCGTCAGGCGGTACAAGGCGCCGCTGTCCAGCACCGACCAGCCCAGCGCCTGCGCGACGCGCATCGCGATCGTGCCCTTGCCCGAGGCCGTGGGGCCGTCTATGGCGATGACGGGAATTCGCGCGGGCGCCGTCATGCCTGCACCAAGCCCTTGAAGACGGAAAAATAATCGGGGAAGGTCTTGGCCACGCAGGCGGGGTCCTCGATCGTGACTTGCACCGGGCTGAACGCCGCCAATGAGAAACACATGGCGATACGGTGGTCGTCGTAGGTGGCGATGGAAGCCGCGCGCCACTCGCCTTCGCGCACCGGGTGGACGACGAGCCAATCCGGCCCGGACTCCACCTTGGCGCCCAGCTTTGCCAGTTCGGTGTGCATGGCGTGGATGCGGTCGGTTTCCTTCACACGCCAGCTGCCGATGTTGCGCAAGGCGCAGGGGCCGTCCGCGTACAGCGCCATGGCGGCGGCGGTCATCGCGGCGTCCGGTATCAGGTTGAAATCCCGGTCGAACGCTTTCAGGCGGCCGCCGCGCGCCACCTGGACGCCGCTGACCTCCAGGGCCTGCGGGTGCCGCGTCACGGTCGCGCCCATGGCTTCGACCACGTCCGCGAAAGCCATGTCGCCCTGTATGCTGTCGGCCCCCGCGCCGTCGATCCGGACCGGACCGCCGCCGATGGCGCCCAGGGCCATGAAGTACGAGGCCGAGGACGCGTCGCCTTCGATTTCCAGGCTGCCCGGCGACACATAGCGCGAGCCGGCCGGAATGACGAAACGCCGCCAGCCCGAGCGCTCGACGCGCACGCCGAAACGCTCCATCAGCTTGAGCGTGATCAGGATGTAGGGCTGCGAGATCAGCTCGCCGTCGACCTCGATCACGACCGGGGCGCCGGCGGCGTCCGCATGGAGCGGCGCCGCCATCAGCAAGGCGGTCAGGAACTGGCTGGACACGGAACCCTTGACGCGGATGGGCCGCAGGCCGGTGAACGCCCCCCGGCCGATGGCCAGCGGCGGATACCCTTGCTCGCCCAGATAGCGGATGTCCGCCCCCGCGCCCACCAGGGCGTCCACCAGATCGCCGATGGGCCGCTCGTGCATGCGCGGAACCCCCGCAAGACGGAAGTCGCCGCCCATGACGGCCAATGCCGCGGTCAGTGGCCGGAACGCCGTTCCGGCATTGCCCAGGAACAGCTCGCCGACCCGGTTGGGAAACGGGTTGGCGCCGTGGACGCGCACCCGGCCCGGCCCGGTGTCGTCGATGCGGACGCCCATTTGCCGCAAGGCGGCGAGCATGACCCGGGTGTCGTCCGAATCGAGCAGGCCCGTCAGTTCGGTCGCCCCCCGGGCCAGCGCGGCGATCAGCAGCACGCGGTTGGAAATGCTTTTGGACCCCGGCAGCCGCAGCCGGCCGGCCGCCCGGGTCACCGGTTCAAGAACCAGACGCTCGGATGCGCTCATTACATTCCGCTCCTGCTGCCCCATAAACGGCGGGCGGTCGCCGCCCGCTCAAGAAATTTTTCAAGTGCCGGGCCGTCGGCGTGTTCCAGCGCCTGTTCGGCCCGCGCCAGGGCTTCCTTGACCTCGCGCAGCTCGGACAGGACCGCGGCGCGATTGCTCAGGAAGATGTCCCGCCATACCTCGGCCGAGCCCGCGGAGATGCGGGTGAAGTCGCGAAAGCCGCTGGCGGCCAGCGCCATGCGCAGGTCGGAATCGGCCGCCGTCGCCACCTGCCACATGAAGACCGACGACAGGAAGTGCGGCACGTGGCTGACCGACGCCAGCACCTTGTCGTGGACCTCGGGTTCCATGACCATGACTTGCGCGCCGCAAGCCTCCCATATGCGCTGCAGGCGTTCCCGGTCCGCGGCGCGGTTCTGCGGCAAAGGGGTGAGCACCACCTTGCGCCCGCGATACAGCATCGGGTCCGCGGCTTCAGGCCCCGCTTTCTCGGCCCCCGCGACCGGATGGCCGGGAATGAACTGGCCGACGCGGTCGCCCAGCGCCGCGTGCGCCGCCTTGACCACGTCGGCTTTGGTGCTGCCGGCGTCCGTGATCAGCGTGTCGGCGCGCAGAAAAGGCAGCAGGCCTTCGAGCAACGGCCGCGTCGCGCCGACGGGGGCGGACAGCATGATCAGATCCGCCTCGGCGGCCGCCTGCTCCAGGGTGGCGATTTCATCGATCAGGCCCAGCTTGCGGGCTTCCATCACCGAGGCGCGCTGCCGCCCCACCCCGAGGATGCGGCCGACGGCCCCCTGCTTGCGCAGCGCGGCAGCGAAGGAACCGCCGATCAGCCCCACCCCCACCACCGCCAGCACCGGCACCAGCGGCGCCGCTCCGCTCGCGGCCTGGCTCATGGGCTGAGGATGTCGGTCAGCGCCTGCACGAAGCGCTGGTTCTCTTCCGGCAGGCCGATGGAGACCCGCAGCCATTCCGGCAAGCCGTCGCCCGCGACCGGGCGGACGATCACGCCGCGCTTGAGCAGTTCCAGGTTGATCCGCGCGGCGTCGCCCACGTGCACCAGCACGAAGTTGCCGTAGCTCGGCACGAAGCGCAGGCCCAGGCGGGTGAAGGCTTCGACCAGCGCCGCCTTGCCCGCCTTGTTGATCTCGTAGGACCGCTGCAGGAAGGCCGTGTCGCCCAGCGCGGCGATCGCCGCCGCCTGGGCCAGGCTGTTCACGTTGAACGGCTGGCGCACCCGGTTCATGAGGTCGGTAAGCCGCGGCTGGGCGATGGCAAAGCCCACGCGCAGCCCCGCCAGCCCGTAGGCCTTGGAGAACGTGCGCGAAACGATCAGGTTGGAGTACTGCTCGACCCAGCGGGCGCTGTCGAAGCGCAGTTCGGGGTCGAGATACTCGTTGTAGGCTTCGTCCAGCAGCACGGTGACCCGGTCGCCATGCCTGTCCCGCACCCGGGCGAGGAAGTCCGCGATCTCGCCGGCGGGCAGGAAGGTGCCCGTGGGGTTGTTCGGATTGGCGATGAACACGAGTCGGGTGTCGTCGTCGATGGCCTGGAACATGGCCTCGAGGTCGTGCCCGTGATCGCGCGCCGGGACCACGATGTGGCGGGCCCCGCGCGCCTGCGTCGCCAGGCGATAGACCGCGAATGCGTACTGCGAATACACGCTGGCGCGGCCCGGCGCCAGCAAGGCCAGGGAGGCGATTTCGAGCAGGTCGTTGGAACCGTTGCCCAGCGTGATCCAGCTTGCGGGCACCCCGTAGCGCGCGGCCAGCGCGGACTTCAGCTCGAAGCCGTTGGGATCGGGGTACCGGCCAAGCGAGGCGGCGGCCGCCGCCATGGCCTGCCGCGCCGACTCGGGCATGCCCAGCGGGTTCTCGTTGGACGCCAGCTTGACGATGCCGGCGGGTTCCAGCCCGAACTCTCGGGCCAGCTCATCGATGGGCTTGCCCGCCTGGTAGGGGGCGATCGCCAGTATGTAGTCGGGCACGTCCGGCGCCGGGGCGGTCTCTTTCAATTCAGCGGTATTCATGCGGCATTCCTATTGCCTGGGGTAGGATCCCAGGACCTTGAAAAAGGCGACTTCCTTCTTGAGTTCTTCCAGGGCGCGCGCGACCGGCGGTTCGTTGCGATGGCCGATCAGGTCGACGTAGAAATAATATTCCCACTGCCCCGTGCGCGCCGGCCGCGACTCCAGCCGCGTCATGGACACGCCGTTGGCCGCCAAAGGGGCCAGCATGTCGTAGACCGCGCCCGCGCGGTTGGGAACGGCCAGGATGATGCTGGTCTGGTCATTGCCGGTGGGCAGGGTCTCGATGGGCCCGATGGCCAGGAAGCGCGTGCGGTTCTGCGGGTCGTCCTGTATGCCGGAAGCCACGATCTGCAGGTCCCAGGCGTGGGCCGCCATGGTGCCGGCGATGGCGGCCACCGTGGGGTCCTCGGACGCGAGGCGCGCCGCCTCGCCGTTGCTGGACGCGGCGTCGCAGGGAAGCTCGGGATGGTTGCGCGAGAGCCACCCCTGGCATTGCGCCAGCGCCTGGGGGTGCGCCAGGATGCGCGTCACGCCTTCCAGCGTGCCCGACCGCGTCATGAGGTTGTGATGGATCTTGATGGATCTTTCGCCCAGTACTTTCAGCGGCGAGCTGAGGAAGAGGTCGAGCGTGCGATTGACCGCGCCCTCGGTGGAGTTCTCGACGGGCACGACGCCCACATTGGCCTGCCCCGCCTCGACCGCGCGGAAGACCTCGTCGAAGGAACTGCAGCGCAGGCGCTTGATCGCATGGCCGAAATGCTCCAGCGCGGCCTGCTCCGAAAAAGACCCCTGGGGCCCCAGATAGGCCACCGTCAGCACGCTTTCGAGACCGCGGCAGGTGGAGATGATCTGGGCCCAGACGGCGTCTATGGCCTCGGGCGTGAACGGCCCCTTGTTCAGCTGCTGCAGCCGGCGTATCACCATGGCCTCGCGCTCGGGCTTGAGCACCGGGCCGTCTTCGTCGAATTCCTGCTTGATCTTGCCCACCTCTTGGGCCGTGGCGGCCCGCTGGTTGAGCAATTCCAGGATCTGTTCGTCCAGCGTGTCGATGCGCTGGCGCAAGGGCAGCAGGCGGGCTTGCAAAGAATCATCCATGGCGACGCTCGAACTCCTGCATGAAGGAAACCAGGGCTTGCACGGCCTGCAGCGGCACGGCATTGTAGATGGAAGCGCGCATGCCGCCCACGCTCTTGTGGCCCTTGAGCTGCATCAGGCCGGCCTTGTCCGCCTGGGCGAGGAACTCGGCGTTGAGCGATTCGTCGCAAAGGAAGAAAGGCACGTTCATGCGGGAACGCGAACCGGCATGGACGCGGTTGATGTAGAAGCCGGAGCCGTCAAGGTAGTCGTACAGCAGCCGCGCCTTGGCGATGTTGGCCGCCTCGATGGCGGCCACGCCGCCCTGCTGCTTGAGCCACTTGAACACCAGGCCGGCAATGTAGATGGCGTAGGTCGGCGGCGTATTGAACATGGAGCCCGACTCGGCCACATTGACGTAGTCGAAGGCCGAGGGGCACACGGCCAGCGCATGGCCGATGAGTTCCTTGCGGATGAGGACCACCGTGACGCCGGCCGGACCGGCGTTCTTTTGCGCGCCCGCGTACACCAGCGCGGCCTTGGAGAAATCGATGGGGCGCGACAGGAAATGCGAGGACGCGTCCACCACCAGGGGCACGCCGGGCGCCCCCAGGGCGGCCATGTCCGGCCAGTCGGAGAACTCGACGCCGCCTATCGTTTCGTTGCTGCACAAATGCAGGTATGCCGCATCCGGGCGCAGGCGCCATTCGGCCACGGCGGGAAACCAGGTCCAGGGTTCCTGCCGGACGCCGTCGATCTCGGCCGCCGCGCCGCTCGTCGCGGCCACCGCGATATCGCCGTAGCGCTGCGCTTCTTTGTAGGACTTCCCGGACCAGATGCCGCTCAGGATGTAGTCGGCCTTGTGGGCGCCGCCGCGCCCGATGAGGTTCATGGGCACGATGGCGTTCTCGGCCGTCGCCCCGCCCTGCATGAAGAGGATTTCGAACTCGTCGGGGACCGCCAGCAACTCACGCAGGTCGGCGACGGCCTCGTCGCGGATCCGGGTGAACTGCTTGCCGCGATGGCTCATTTCCATCACCGACATGCCGCAGCCATGCCAGTCGGTCATTTCGGCCGCCGCCTGCTGCAAGACTTCCAGAGGCAGCGCCGAAGGGCCCGCCGAAAAATTCCATGGACGCATGGGTCAATCTTCCTTGTCGTGATCGCTGTCTTCATCGGCGGCGCGCTCCCCGCCTTCGCCGCCCCGGCCGTCGCCTTCGCCGCCGTCGTCTTCGCGCGCGAGGCCGTCGCCGTCCGTTTCCACGACCAGCACGTCGTCGGCATCGCTTTCGACGACGCGGCGCACGCCGGACAGCATGCTGTCCTCGTCCACGCTGATCAAGGTCACGCCCTGCGTGGCGCGGCCCATCTCGCGGATTTCGGAGACACGCGTGCGGACCAGCACGCCGCCGGTCGTGATCAGCATGATTTCATCCGAGGGGCGCACCAGCACCGCCCCGACGACCTTGCCGTTGCGCGCCGAGGTCTGGATGGCGATCATGCCCTTGGTGCCGCGCCCGTGCCGCGTGTATTCGGCGATGGACGTGCGCTTGCCGAAACCGTTCTCGGTGGCGGTCAGCACGCTTTGGGATTCGTCGCCCGCCACCAGCAGCGCAATCACGCTCTGCCCTTCTTCCAGCATCATGCCGCGCACGCCGCGGGCGGTGCGGCCCATGGGGCGCACGTCGTTCTCGTCGAAGCGCACCGCCTTGCCCGCATCGGAGAACAGCATGACGTCGTGCTTGCCGTCGGTGAGATCGGCGCCGATGAGGTAATCGCCTTCATCGAGCGCAACGGCGATGATGCCGGCCTTGCGCGGGTTGGAGAAATCGGAGAGCGGGGTCTTCTTGACCGTGCCGCGGGAGGTGGCCATGAAGACGAACTGTTCTTCGCTGAATTCCTTCACGTTGAGCACGACCGTGATCTTCTCGCCTTCGACCAGCGGAAACATGTTCACGATGGGCCGCCCGCGCGAATTGCGCGAGCCCTGCGGGACTTCCCATACCTTGAGCCAGTACACGCGCCCCTTGTCGGAGAAGCACAGCAGGTAGTCGTGCGTGTTGGCGATGAACAGCTGGTCGACCCAGTCGTTTTCCTTCATGGCCGTCGCCTGCTTGCCGCGCCCGCCGCGCTTCTGCGACCGGTATTCGGACAGCGGCTGGCTCTTGATGTAGCCGGACTGCGACAGCGTCACCACCATGTCCATCGGCGTGATCAGGTCCTCGGTGTCGAGCTCGGTGGCGTTGTGCTCGATTTCGGAGCGGCGGACGTCTTTCGCGCCCGTGCCGAATTCGGCCTTGATGGCCAGCAGCTCGTCGCCGATGATCGCCGTGATGCGCTGGGGCCGCGCCAGGATGTCGAGCAGGTCGGCGATGGTCGCCATGATGTCCTTGTATTCGCCCACTACCTTGTCCTGCTCGAGGCCGGTCAGGCGCTGCAGGCGCATGTTCAGGATTTCCTGGGCCTGGACCTCGCTCAGGCGGTACAGGCCGTCGTCCTGCAGGCCGAAGCCGGGCGGCAGGGACTCGGGCCGGTAGGCGGCCTTGCCGCCCGGGATGTCGCCGCCGTCGGCCCGCATGAGCATTTCGCGCACCAGCGAGGAGTCCCACGCGCGCGCCATGAGTTCCTGGCGGGCCATGGGCGGCGTGGGCGCGGCCTTGATGATGGCGATGAATTCGTCGATGTTCGCCAGCGCCACCGCCAGGCCTTCCAGCACGTGGCCGCGTTCGCGGGCCTTGCGCAGCTGGAACACCGTGCGGCGCGTCACGACCTCGCGGCGATGCAGCAGGAAGTACTCCACCATCTGCTTCAGGTTCAGCAGCCTGGGCTGGCCGTCGACCAGCGCCACCAGGTTCATGCCGAAGGTGTCCTGCAGCTGGGTGTTCTTGTACAGATTGTTCAGGATGACTTCCGGGACCTCGCCGCGCTTCAGTTCGATGACCAGGCGCATGCCGTCCTTGTCGGACTCGTCGCGGATGTCGGAAATGCCTTCGATCCTCTTGTCGTTGACCAGCTCGGCGATCTTTTCCTGCAGGGTCTTCTTGTTGACCTGGTAGGGAATGGCGTCGACCACGATGGCCTGCCGGTTGCCCTTGTCCATGTCCTCGAAGTGGGTCTTGGCCCGCATGATGACGCGGCCGCGCCCCGTGCGGTAGCCTTCGCGCACCCCGGACATGCCATAGATGATGCCGCCGGTGGGGAAGTCGGGCGCGGGAATGAGCTCCATCAGCTCGTCGATGGTGCATTCCGGATTGCGCAGGCAGTACAGGCAGCCGTCGATGACTTCCGAAAGATTGTGCGGCGGTATGTTGGTGGCCATGCCCACCGCGATCCCCGAGCTGCCGTTGACCAGCAGGTTGGGCAGGCGGGCCGGCAACAGCAGCGGTTCTTGTTCGCTGCCGTCGTAGTTGGGGCCGAAGTCCACGGTTTCCTGGTCGATGTCGGCCAGCATCTCGTGGGCGATCTTGGACAGCCGGATTTCGGTGTAGCGCATCGCCGCGGCGCCGTCGCCGTCGATGGAGCCGAAGTTGCCCTGCCCGTCGACCAGCATGTAGCGCAGCGAGAAGTCCTGCGCCATGCGCACGATGGTGTCATAGACGGCGGAATCGCCGTGCGGGTGATACTTACCGATGACGTCGCCCACGATGCGCGCGGATTTCTTGTAGGCGCGGTTCCAGTCGTTGTTCAGTTCGTGCATGGCGAACAGCACGCGCCGATGCACGGGCTTCAGGCCGTCGCGCACATCCGGCAGGGCTCGCCCCACGATCACGCTCATGGCGTAATCAAGATAGCTGCGTCGCATTTCCTCTTCCAATGAAATCGGAAGAGTCTCCTTGGCAAAGGAATCCATAGGGTGCTTTAAACGTAAAAATCGTGAAGTCGGCCGGTGAAGGGCGAATTGTAAATTCTAGCACTTCCTCCTATGGAGCCCGCCACGGGCACAAAATCTGCTGGCGCACGGAAGCAGACACTTCAAGCAACAAGGTCTTTTCGCTCGGCCACTTAACAAAGCACTTTAAGGATTCAGAGCTGTTGCCTAAAACCAACAATAATGTAGGAGATAAGGTAGAAATCCGAATATCTGGGCCGTATGCACCATTGAGGCTTAACGAATTGCCCAGAAATGCCGTAAGATTCGCCCTAACACGCATGAAACCCAGCGCAATTCTTTGATTCAATCATGGCGTTGCTATACTGGCTCCGTTTTCTTGATATGCGGCGGGGGTTCGCTGCGGTCACTTACCAGCATTAAGCTCAATGAGGAGAAACATGAATAAACCCTCCAAAATCGCACTAGCACTCGCCATTGCAGCCGCTTCGGCCTCTGGCGCAGTATCTGCGCAAACCGTCGACAACTGGCGCAATTCGTTTGGCGAGGTGTGGATGAACGGCACCAACGAACTGTGCTGGCGCGACAGCTTCTGGACACCCGCCACCGGCATCCCCGGCTGCGACGGCGTTCCGGTTGCCAAGGCCGAAGCTCCCGTCGTTGCGCCCACCGCGACCAAAGTTGTGTTGAATGCTGACACCTTCTTCGACTTCGACAAATCCACGCTGAAGCCCGAAGGCCGCCAAGTGCTTGATCAAGTTGCCGCTCAGGTCAACACGATCAACCTCGAGACCCTGATCGCAACCGGCCACACCGACTCCATCGGTACCGAAAAATACAACCTGGGTCTGTCGCAGCGCCGCGCCAACACCGTCAAGAACTACCTCGTCAGCAAGGGCATCCCCGCTGACCGCATCTACGTCGAAGGCAAGGGCGAATCCGCTCCGATCGCATCCAACGCGACTCGCGAAGGCCGCGCCCAGAACCGCCGCGTGGAAATCGAAATCGTCGGCGTGCGCAAGTAATACCAGCGTGTAGTACACCTGGCGTTAAACGCTACAATAAGGGCTCCGCTTAGCGGGGCCCTTATCTATTTCTGGATTGCACATGAACACGACCGCAAGCCCGACGCAACACGCAGACACCAACGTGGACCAGGCCGAACTGGAAAAATTCAGCGCCCTGGCGTCCAAGTGGTGGGACCCTGAAAGCGAGTTCAAGCCCTTGCATGCCATCAACCCCCTGCGCCTGGGCTGGATACTCGACCAGGCCGGCAGCCTGCAGGGCAAGACCGTGCTCGACGTCGGCTGCGGCGGGGGCATACTTGCCGAAAGCATGGCCAAGGCCGGCGCCAAGGTAACCGGCATAGACCTCGCGCAAAAATCGCTGACCGTGGCGCGCCTGCATGGGCTGGAATCCGGCGTGCCGGTGGAATATCAGGCGATCAGCGCCGAAGCGCTGGCCGGCCGGCAGCCCGGCCACTACGACGTGGTCACCTGCATGGAGATGCTGGAACACGTGCCCGACCCGGCATCCATAGTCCGGGCCTGCGCCACCCTCGTCAAGCCGGGGGGCTGGGTGTTCTTCTCCACCCTGAACCGCAACCCCAAGTCCTTTCTTTTCGCCATCGTGGGCGCCGAATACCTGCTGCGCATGCTGCCCAAAGGCACCCACAACTACGAAATGTTCATCAAGCCCAGCGAACTCGCCGCCGCGGTTCGCGGCGCCGGGCTGGTCGTTGCACGGCTGGCCGGCATGGAATACAACCCCATCACCGATCTGTACAAGCTCTCCAGCGATACCTTCGTGAATTATCTGCTGGCGGCCCGACGCGAGAATTGACCCATGCGCAAACTGGTTTTGTTCGACTTCGACGGCACCCTGGCGGACACCGCCCCCGACCTGGCCGCGGCCGCCAACAAGCAGCGCGCCCGCAAAGGCCTGCCGCCCCTGCCCTATGAAACCTTCCGGCCCTATGCCTCGCAAGGCGCGCGCGGCCTGCTCAAGGCCGCCCTGGGCATGGACCCGGACCACCCCGAATATCCCACCTTCCGCGAACTCTTCCTGGAAGACTACGAGCAGGACATGACCACGCGCACCTCGCTCTTTCCCGGGGTCAGCGAACTGCTGCGCGAGCTCAAGCACCATGACTACACCTGGGGCATCGTCACCAACAAGATGGAATACCTGGCGATGCCGCTGGTCGTGCATCTGGGCCTGTACACCGACTGCGCCGTGACCGTGGGCGGGGACACCACCGCCCACACCAAGCCGCATCCGGCCCCCCTGCTCTACGCCGCGCAAAAAACCGGCTTCGATCCGGCCGACTGCATCTACATCGGCGACGACCAGCGCGACATCATCGCCGGCCGGGCGGCGGGCATGTCGACCATGATCGCCGCCTACGGCTATTGCGGCCGCGAAACCTCCGCCCTGCAATCCTGGCAGGCCGACGCCATCGCGGACACGGCTTCCGACATCTGGTCGCTCATCCAGCAATGGGCCGGGCGCTAAGGCCGGTTAACGCTAAAAGGCAGGCGGCGCAGGCCCTGGTTTGCGGCATTCCCGCCACGCCTTTCCATTTCGCACTATGAAAAATCGCTGCACCGCGTTATAATTGCGCCATGGGGTCGATCCGGCTTCGACGTGGGTCGCGAACCAGAGTAGGGCATGCCGAGCACCAGTAAGCTCGTAAATCCACTGGAAAACCATAAACGCCAACGACGAGCGTTTCGCTTTAGCCGCTTAATGCGGTAAGCCGCTGCACTAATTTGTCTTTGGGTTAGGTAGGGTAACACCTACAGCAGCGTCATCTACAAAGAATCGGGCCTGGTTGGGTCACTCAATCCGGTCTTAAATTAATGTGAATCGCCAAGGAAGGGCCTGTCGGTAGGCACGCTCCGAGGTTAAAACTTAAAGTTTGCCGACTAAGCATGTAGAACTGCCTGCAGAGGGCTTGCGGACGCGGGTTCAATTCCCGCCGACTCCACCAAATCGCAGAATCCCAACCGTCACCGGTTGGGATTTTTTTTGGGCGCTCGGGCAAGGCCTCAAAAAATTCAGGAACGTATCGGAAGAATCGCGCCGATCGCGATGAACATCCCTCCGCAGGCCCGATTGAACTGCCGCCCCGCCCTCTGCAGCCACGGCCGGATCCGGCTGGCGGCGCTGGCGAACAGGCACTCGGTCGCGAACTCGATCACGGCATACGTCGCCGCCACGACGGCGAATTGCAGCATCAGGCTGCGCTGCGGGTCCAGGAACTGGGGCAGCAGCGCGCTGAAGAACAGCAAGCCCTTGGGATTCGTCACCGCCGACAAGAAGCCCTGGCGGAACAGCGCCCATACATTGACGGCCGCCTCGGACCGCGCTTGCGCAGCGGCCATGGGCGGAGACCGCCACAGCTTGATGCCCAGCCAGACCAGATACGCGCCCCCCACCCACTTCAGCAGCGTCAGCCACAACACCGACGACTTCACCAAGGCGCCGATGCCGAACATGCACAGGGCGATGATCACCACGAAGCCGAGCACCCCGCCGGTGATGGTGAACAGCGTTCTTCTGCCGCCGTGCATGGCCCCATGGGTAAGGGCGAGAAGCCCGTTCGGGCCGGGGGTGAAGGACAGCCCGACGGCAGTGAGAAAAAACAGGAGCCAGGTTTCGAACTGCATGGGTGTGTTGCCCGCCTTGAAGAAATGAACGCCGACGGTGGACGCCGGCGCCTGCGTCATGACCGGCCATTGTGGACGCCCGGCAGTCCCTTGGCAAGCGTTCGGCCAAGCGTCGGCCCGGCACATTGCGAGCGGCCGCCCGGCGCTCGATGGCTTGCGGGTGGCCGCGCCGCAACACTGCCCGCCGCCAGGCGGCCGCGGATGCGATCCATCAATGAAAATCTTGCGCCCAAGAGTAGAATTGCAATACATTCGAGAACAATTCTCAATTGAGTTCAAGACTTCCCACCGCGGCCCGGGCCGCGGCCGCGGGGCGTGCGTCCTCGGGCACATGCCGGCGTTTACATTCTTTCAATCAACTTCGGAGAAGCACGACATGCAGGAAACGACCTACCCGGCCATGGCCTGGGCGGCGCTGGCGATAACGGGCGGACTGGCGCTGGCGACGCCCGGCCATGCCCAGGAAGCGGATGCGTCCTCGGTTCAAACCCTGAACACGGTGACGGTCGTCGGAACCGTCGGCGACCTGCAGAGCCTGGATTTCTACGCCCCGAACTCCAGCGCGGTGCTGAAGCGGAAAGACCTCGACGAACAAGGAGCCCGCAAGCTGGACCAGGCTCTGCATTACCAGGCCGGGATCCTCAGCGAACCTTTCGGCGCGGACAACAAGGTGGAATGGTTCAAGATACGCGGCTTCGACGCGTCCATTTCGCTGGACGGCACGCCCACCACCCCGAACGGGTATTTCGTCTGGAAACCCGAGCTCTTCGGCGTCGAATCCGTGGAAGTGCTCAAGGGGCCCAATTCCCTGATCTTCGGCGCTTCGGAAGCGGGCGGCGTGGTCAACCTGGTCACCAAGCGGCCCCACAAGGAAGAAGCCCTGCTGATGAACGCCGAGCTGGGCCACCGCAAGCGCAGGGGGCTGGGCCTGGACTACAACGGCATCGCCAATGAAGACGGCACCGTCTACTACCGCATCGTCGCGCAGGCGCGCGGCGAAGACGGCATGCAGCGGCACACCGACATGAAGAGCTATTATCTGGCGCCCAGCGTCACCTTCGATATCGGCGAACGCACGTCGCTGACGCTGCTGACCAGCATCCAGCATGAAGACGGGCGCCCCACCAACGGCTTCCTGCCGGCCTACGGCACCATCATCGACACGCCTTACGGCATGATCGACCGGCGCCTGAACGCGGGCGAACCCGGCTTCGACCGGCTCAAGCGCACCCAGGCCAGCGCCGGCTGGCTGCTGAGCCACAAGTTCTCGCAGGACTGGACCTTCACCCAGAACTACAAGTTCTCGCGCCTGAGCATAGACCAGAAGAACGTGTTCGCCTACGGCTCGGACGGCAACCGTGAGCTCCTGCGCGGCTATACCTTCACCGACGGCAGCACCCGGAACCACTACATCGACAACCGCGTGAGCGGCAAGCTGCGCCTGGGCGACAACGTCGAGCTCCTGCCCACCGTCGGCTTCGACTACCTGAAATCCGACACCTCCGGCCAGAACAACGGCTTTGGCCTGGCCCCGAACCTGGACATGTTCGCGCCCGTCTACGGCGCGCCCTTCGCGGTGAGCGCCACCCCCTACGACTTGCACTCCAAGCAACTGGGCATGTATGCGTCCGCCCAGCTGCGCGTGGGCAAAAGCTGGAATTTCAACGCCGGCATCCGCCACGACCGCGCCAAGAGCCACGGCAACATCAGCGGCGCCGACACCGGCTACGACGTCAGCCACAACAGCGTCAACGTCGGCGCCATGTACATCAGCGACTATGGGGTCTCGCCCTACATCAGCTATTCGGAATCGTTCAAGCCGGTGGCCGGCGTCGACGGCTATGGCAACAGCTACCGGCCCTATGAAGCGAAGCAGACCGAAGTCGGCGTCAAGCTGGAGCCCTCGTGGCTGGACGGCGCGCTGACCCTGGCCTACTTCGACGTCGAGGAGAAGAACGCGCTGATTTCGGACGCATCCAACATCCAGTCGCAAAGCGGCAAGCGCAACAACAAAGGCGTGGAACTGCAAGGCGATTTCAACCTGACGTCCAACACCGCTGTGAAGGTGTCCTACACCCACAATCATTCGCGCCAGGACATCACCGCCAGCCAGACCGTCCGCACGCCGCTGGTGCCCCGCCACCAGGCGAGCCTGTGGGTCAGCCACCGCTTCAACTTCCAGAACAGCAACCGGCTGACGGTGGCGGCCGGCGCGCGCTACAACGGTTCGACCGAGGACGAGCGCTACTATCCCGGCGAGCGCATCCCCAGCCATACCCTGCTGGACTTGATGGCCCTCTATGAGTTCAACCGCGATTGGGCGCTGCAGCTCAATGCGCGCAACCTCACCGACAAGGCCTACGTGGCCGGTTGCGACTTCTATTGCTACTACGGCGGGGGCAGAACGATAGACCTGCAGCTTCGGTATCAGTGGTAACAAGCCGTGAAATGGACCCTGCAGGGCCTTTTCACGGTCGCCTTCCTGGGCATCACCGCCGGCGTGCAGATGAGCGATATGGGCCTGCAGGCCATATCGCTTTCCGCCATACAGAAAACTTTCGGGGTGAGCGACGCCACCCTGGGCGCGCTGCAGGGGCTTGCCGGCGTCCTGGTCGGAAGCGCGCTCGCGGTGCCGCTCGCCCGTTTCGCGGACCGCTTTTCGCGCAAGCGGGTGCTGCTGTGCCTGATCCTGGCATCGACGGCGATGATGGTGCTGAGCGCGCTCGCGCCCAACTTTCCGCTGTTCTTCATCGGCCGTTCGGCCGCGGGCATCACCGAATTCGCGATGGTGCCGCTGGTGTATTCCATGATTCCCGACCTTGCGCCGGAGCGGCACCGCGTGCCCGCCAACCTGGCCTTCGCCGCCTTGATGGCCGCCGGCGCCAGCGGCGGGTTCTACTTCGGCGGCGCCCTGCTTTCCGCCGGCGCCGCCCTGAACCCTTTGGGCATCGAGCCTTGGCGCAACGCATTCCTGCTGCTTTCCCTGGCCGGCGCGCCCCTGCTGCTGCTCGGCGCCCTGGCCGCCGATCCGCCGCGACGCATGGCCGCGTCGGACTTCCCGCCCGATACGTCGCTGAGAAGCTTTCTGCGGCAACGCCGGCGCGCCGTCGCTTTTTTCGTCGGCGCGGCGGGCTGCCTGGTGGTCGCCGTCCAGGCTTTCAACCAGTTGATCTCGCTTGCGCTGGAGCGCAAGTTCGAGGCCGCTCCGGGGCAGATCGGCCATGCCATGGGCATCATCGTCTTGACGACCACCGTGGGCTGCCTGCCCGTCGCCGGCCTGCTGGACCGGGTACTGGCGCGGCGCGTGGGCCGGGCGGCGAGGCCGCTGATCATGGGCGTCTGCGCCCTGGCCGCGGCGCCCGCGGCGCTGCTGCCGGCCACCGTGGGGACGCTTAACCATGCCTTCCTCGCCGTGGGCGCCACCCTGTTCGCGACCAGCACGGCCAATGCCCTGGTTCCCACCATGCTGCAGGATCTCGCGCCGGCCACCCTGAGGGCGCGCAGCTTCGCGATATGGAGCTTCGTCGTCTCGGTGTTCGGCGCCTCCGGCCCCTTGCTGGCCGGCACGCTGTCGGACCGGGTGTTCGACGGACGCCTGACGGATGCGATCATCTGCACCGCCATCCCCGCCCTCATGATCTCGGCATACTGCGCCTTGCGCTCGTACTCGCAGGGTCAGTCCACCGCGCCCACGCAATGCCGGGCGTAAGCCCAGAACAGCGCCGCCTGCGCGAACTCGCCGTTGCGGTCGTCGCTTTCCTGGTGGCCGCTGTCGGGATTCAGGAGCAGCACCGCCGGATTGCCGCTGGTGGAATGGCGCCGGATCGCCGCCACCAGCTTGGCCGGCTCCCAGTACGGGACGCGGTCGTCCTTCAGGCCGGCCGTGCACAGCACGGGCGGATAGGCGGCCGGGGCCACGTTCTCGTAGGGCGAGATGGCCGCCATGTAGTCATAGGCCTCGGGATCGGATAGCGGGTCGCCCCAATCCGGGCGCAGCAGAGGCACCAGGGGATGATCGGCATCGCTCATGGTGTTGAGCATGTCGACGAAAGGCACTTGCGCGATGACGCCGGCCCACAGGCCCGGGTCGATATTCATGGCGCCGCAGACCAGCAGCCCGCCGGCCGAGACGCCATGGGCCACGATCCCGCCGGGCGCCGCATAGCCGATGTCCCGCAGATGCCGCGCGCAGGCGATGAAATCCGTCATCGAGTTGCGTTTCTTGTCGCGGCAACCGTCCTGGTACCAGCGGCGGCCTTGTTCCGAGCCGCCACGGACGTGCGCGATGGCATAGCGGAAGCCCGCATCCACCAGCACGGTCGCGGCCAGGGAAAAGCGGGGCTCGAAAGAGATGCCGTAAGCGCCGTAGCCGGTGAGCAGCAGGGGCTGCGTCGCATCCGCCCGCGCGTCGGCCCGCGACAGGACCGTGATGGGGATGGTTGCGCCGTCGGGCGCGGCGGCCTGCAGGCGCTCGACCCGGTAGGCCCCGGGGTCGAAATCGCTCAGGCGTTCCTGGCTCACCACGCGGCATTGCCCATCGGACAAGTCGACGTCGATCCAGCGCGGCGGGCTGGCCGGCGTCTGATGCCGGATGCGCACTTGCCGGGCACGATAGGGCTGCGAGGGCGCGAGCTCGATGACATAGGCCGGATCATCGAAGGCCACCGGAATTTCCCGCCCGTCGGGGTGCCTCAGCACCAGCCGGTGCAGGCCGTCCACGCGCTCCAGCCGCGCCAGCGCAGCGGCGAAAGGCCGGATGGCAAGTATGGACGCGCCAGCACGCTGCGGCACCAGCACGCGCCGGACGGCGAAGCTTTCGGGGTCGATTTCCAGCAGCTTGCCGTCCACGGCGCCGTCGGCGTCGGTCAGCATCAGCAGCGCGCCATTCCATTCGTCGACTTCGTAGCGCACGCCCCGCCGGCGCGGGCGCAAGAGCCGCGGCGGCGCGGTCTCGGCGCCGGCGGCGATCAGGCGGACCTCGCTGACGTCGGGGCCGGCGAGCGTCAGGGCGACGAAGCCGTCGGCGGCCGTGCGGGCCACCTGCATGAAGATGGCGGGGTCATGCTCTTCGTAGACCAGCACGGCTTCGCCGCCCTCGACGGGCGAACGGTACAGGCGGGTGGGCCGGCTGTGCGCATCGCGCCAGATCCAGAACAGATGGCGGGACGAGGGCGAGAATGCGAAGCCGCCATAGCCGAAGGCGTCGGCCGGCGCCACGACGCGGATCGCGCCGCTGGCCGTGTCGAGGACGCAAATGCGGTGGCGGTCGTCGCCGATCACGTCTTCGGCCCATGCGAAATAGCGGTCATCCGGGCTGGGCTGATGATCCGTGGCGCGGTAATAGGCATGCCCTTCTGCGCGCTCGGCCTCGTCGAACAGCGCTTGCGTGCCGCCGTCCGGCCCGATGCGGGAAAACACCCGATGCGCGCCGCCGGCGGGCAGCCTGGCATCGTAGCGCCATTGCCCGGACGAGGCCGGCAACGGTTCGTCGGCCTCGGCGGCCCGGCGCGCCATGCACCGATAGAGACGTTCGGCGTCGGCCGCGAGCGGGTGCAGGATGCCTTGGGCGTACCGCATCTCGGCCTCCAGGTGCTCGCGCAGGCGCGGCGGCAGGGAATCCATGCTGCGCGATCCGGACGTCGGAATGAATTTCATCCAGGCATAGGGATCGACACGCGCGCGCCCCAGTTGCAGGATCTCGTGGTCTTCGCGGGGGGCGGGGGGCGGCGGGATGTCGGGCCAGGAGGGCATGGGACCGGACGGCGAAACTGAAGGCATGGGGTGCATTGAACGGCGTTGGCGGGGAATTCCTTAATGTAGCGCAATTCGCCGCCGCGTCCGAATAAACGCCGACTTGTCTTTATGGCCGCCTTGGGCAACACTGTCGACTTTACCCAAGAGCCCGAACAAGGCTAGGAGACTCTCACGATGAATTTTCCGTCGGCAACCCGAACTTTTCTGCGCGTATTCACGGCAGGCGCCGCCTTGGCCACCCTGCTCGCCGCTCCCGCGACCACCGCTTTCGCGGCCGATGCCGCATGGCCCGAACGGCCGGTGCGCATGATCATCCCCTATGCGGCCGGCGGCGTCAGCGACGTCATCGGGCGGGCCATCTCGGAAAAGCTCGGCGAACGCCTGAAAGCCACCTTCGTCGTCGAGAACAAAGGGGGCGCCGGCGGCACCATCGGCATGGCCGACATGGCCAAGGCCAAGCCCGACGGCTACACCCTGGCATTCTCCGCCATCAGCCCGCTGTCGCTGTCGCCCATCTTCAATCCGGTCCAATACGATCCGCAAAAAGACGTGCTTCCCGTGGCCCGCGCCATGGTGTCCCCCGTCGTCCTGCTGGGAACCAGGGCCTTCAAGGGCTCCAGCATGGAAGACCTCATGAAGGCCGCCAAGGCCGAACCCGGCAGCCTGCGCTGGTCGACGTCCGGCTCGGGCTCGCTGGGCCACCTGATGATGGAACAGGTCCAGAAGCTGGGCGGCGTCCAGCTCACCCACATTCCGTACAAGGGCAGCGGCCAGCAGATGAACGACGCACTGGGCGCCCAGTTCGAAGTGGCCTCCATGAACGTCAGCCCGTCCGTCATCGCGCACATCCGGGAAGGCGCCTTGCGGCCGCTGGCCATCGCCGCGCCGTCGCGCGTCGCCTTCCTGCCCGACGTCCCCACGTTCAGCGAACTCGGCTACGGCAAGGCGAGCATGATGTCCGTCTTCGGCTTCTTCGCGCCGGCCGGCCTGCCGCAAGGCATTCTGCAGCGGCTCAACACCGAGATCAACGCCGTGGTCAACAGCCCCGAAATCCAGAAGCTGATGTCCGAAAGCAGCAACATCGCCGCGCCCGGCACCCCCGAGGAATTCGCCAAGCAGATCGCCGACGAACTGCAAGCGAATCACGCCCTGGTCGAATCCGCCGGCCTGAAGAAGCAATAGCGCCCGACCGCCGCCACGGGGCCGCCGGCGCGGCGGCTCAGTGGCTGAACGCGGTCGAGAACAGGTGCTCGAATTCCTCGAGCGGCATGGGGGCCCCGAACAGGTAGCCTTGATACCCATGGCAGCCGTGTTCCGCAAGGAATTGGCGCTGGGCCTCCGTTTCCACCCCTTCGGCCACCACCGATATCCCCAGGCTCCCCGCCAGAAGTATGGTCATCTTGGCGATCGCGGCGTCGTTCGGGTCGATCAGGATGTCGCGCACGAAGCCCTGGTCGATCTTCAATTGATCCAGGGGCAGGCGCTTCAGGTAGGCCAGCGACGAATAGCCCGTGCCGAAGTCGTCCAGCGAAAAGCCCACTCCTCTCGCCTTCAGGGCGGCCATCTTGGCGATGACGCTCTCCACCTCCGTCACCAGCGAGCTTTCGGTCAGCTCCAGATTCAGGCGGCGGGGATCCGCGCCCGTGTCGTCCAGGATGCGAAAGACGTCCGAGACGAAGCTGTCCTGGCGGATCTGGGTGGCGCTCACGTTCACCGACAAGGAAAGCTGCGACAGATGCGGATCGGCCGCCCATGCCGCCAGCTGGGTACAGGCCGCTTCCAGCACCCATCGGCCCAGGGGAACGATCAGGCCGGTTTCCTCGGCCAGGGGAATGAAACGCGCCGGCGAGATCATGCCCTTGACGGGATGCCGCCAGCGCAAGAGCACTTCGGCGCCGGTGATGTGGCCGGTGTCGTCGACTTGCGGCTGGTAGTAAAGCGAAAACTGCGAGCGCTCCACCGCCACGCGCAAGGCGCCTTCGAGCTCCATGTGCGCCCGCACCTGGGCCTGCATCTGCGGATCGAAGAACTGCACGCGGTTCCGGCCCGAGGCCTTGGCCTGGTGCATGGCCATGTCCGCCCGCTTGAGCGGTTCTTCGATGCTCTCGGGCTGGCCCCCGAACAGCGTGATCCCCACGCTGGCCGAGCCCCGGTATTCCATGCTGCCCAGGGCGTAGGGCTTGCTGAGGCTGGTGGATATCCGCATGGCCGCGGCCCGGGCCTCGGTGGCCGCCTCGATGCCCTGCTCGCTCAGCCCGTCCAGGATCACCACGAACTCGTCGCCGCCCAGCCGCGCCACGGTGTCGCGCTGGCCCACACAGGTCAGCAGGCGCTCGGCGGCTTGCGCCAGCAGCCGGTCGCCTTGCTGGTGGCCGGCGGTGTCGTTCACGGATTTGAAGTTGTCCAGGTCGACGAAGAGCAGCGCCCCCTTGCAACGGTGGCGTTCGGACGCGCGCAGCGCGTGCTCCAGCCTTTCCATCAGCAGGCGCCGGTTCGGCAGCTTGGTGAGCGGGTCGTAGTACTCCAGCGTCCTGACCTGTTCTTCCGAGAGCTTGCGCGCGGTGATGTCGGTCAACGTCGCCACGTAATGGGTGATTCTGCCTTTGTCGTCCTTCACGGCGCCGATGGACAGCTGCTGCGGGTAGACCTCGCCGTTCTTGCGCTTGTTCCAGATTTCGCCGTGCCAGGCGCCGCGCTGGGCGATGCCGGACCACATCCGGGAGTAGAAATCCGCCCCGTGCCGGCCCGAGCTGAGCAGCTTGGGAGTGTGGCCCACGACCTCTTCGGACGAATAGCCGGTTATCTCTGAAAATGCCTTGTTGACCTGGAGAATCACTTTGTCGGCGTTGGTGATGAGCATGCCGACCTGCGATTCGAAGGCGGTGGCGGTGATGCGCAGGCTGTCCTCGGCTTTCTTGCGCTCGGTGATGTCGCGGGCGGAGCTGAAGATCACCTGCTGTCCGTCCAGGTCGACGATGCTGGACGTGATCTCGACCGGATAGCTGGTGCCGTCCTTGCGCAGGAAAACGGTTTCTATGGAGGCGACGTCGTGGGTGCCCAGCAGCCGGTCGGCGATGCTGCCTGCTTCGTAGACCGACCCCGCGGGGCTCCAGCGCGACGCGTGCATGCCTATGATCTCGTCGGCGTCGTAGCCCAGCATCTTGCGGAAGGCCTCGTTGGCCTCCAGCAGCCTGCCTTCGGCGTCCATGATGTGGATGCCGTCGCCGGCGTTCTGCAGCAGGGTCTGGCTGCGCCGCGTGGCGTCTTCCCGGGAGCTGATCAGGCGCCACTGCACCCACAAGAAGACGACCGAGGCGAACAGGAACAGGCCGGCGATCACGAAAGCCTTCTTGACGTCGTCATGCCATTGCAGCAGGTAATCGCTTTCGCCCAGGCCCACCACCACGAAGGCGGGCATGGCCGCAAGCCGCCGATAGGCGTCGAGGCGGGCGACGCCGTCGGCCGTCGCCTGGCTGTGGAAAGTGCTGGCGGACACGCCCGAGCGCATCAGCCGGGCGAGCTGGACGGACCCGCCCACCGCGCCGGCCTGGCCCGCCGGCGCGGACACCGGCGGATGCCTGGCGATCAAGGCCATGTCCAGATCGCGCATCAGCGCAAGGCCTTGCGGCCCCAGGTCCAGCCCGGAAAGCAGACCCTGGAAGTAGCTGGCGGGCACCGCCGCGGCGACCACGCCCGCGAAACTGCCGTCGGGGTGGTTGTAGCGACGGGAGAAGATATGCATCCACGCATTGCTGATCCGCCCTTGCAGCAGGCGGCTGGCCTGGGTGCCGGCATTGGGGTCGCTTTCATGCCGCTTGAAGAACTCGCGGTCGTAGACGGGGGTGGCGTCTTGCGCGGCCGCCGTCCGCCCGTATCGCAGGATGCCGGAGGAATCCATGATCCGCAGTTCCGCCAGCCCCGTCACCAGGTTGCCGCTGGCATCCAGCAGCCGGCTCAGGGAGGACTCGTCCAGGGCGCCCGATGTTTTCAGTTCTCTTTCGAGATAGATCTGTATTTCCCTCAAGTAGAAATCGATCTGGCTCACCGCGCCGGTCACGTTCTGGTCGAGCAGCAGCGCAAGATTCTCCACTGTCGTGCGGACCTCGGCTTCTTTGCGTTCGCGCGCCGTGTCCAATGCGAGCATGAGCAGGCCGATCATGAACAGGTTCACGATCACGACCGCGGCGATTATCGTTGCGAAAACGGATTTGCTTGCTGTTTTCATATTTGCCAATTCTAAGGCGTAATGTCATCCCGCTTTCGGATGGATTGCGCCTCGTGAGCGCGTGCTGACCGCATCATACAGAATCGCGCGATCCTTGGCAGAAGCGCGGCCCCGGCCCGGTACAGTAGAATGTCGGGGCAAGATGGAAACCGTGGCGATCAACGACGACATGCATTCGACGCAAAAGCCTGCCGCGCGGCGGCGCGCCTCATTCTTCGACCGCGAGACAATCAGGCTTTTCGTGGTCGGGTATGCTGTCTCGGCCCTTGCCTTCACGGCCATCGTGCTGGCCTTGACTTCTTTCTGGGCCGAGCGCGAGCTCCAGGAATTGAAAGTCCAGGAGCAGGCCAAGGTGGCGAAGACGGCCAGCATCCTGGGCTACCGCTTCGACATGATCGCGTCCGACCTGCTCACCCTGGCCAACGTTCCCACCATGCGCGCGCTGGCCGCCGATTCCGGCGAGATCGCGCTCGAGCGCGCCGCCAATCTGTTCAGCACGATCTCCCGTGAAAAAGGCATCTATCACAAGATAAGCTACCTGGACGCCAACGGCGTGGAGGTCATCCGCGTGGACCAGCGCGGCGGGCTGCCCGTCGAAGTGCCGGTCGAGCATCTGCAGAACAAGGGCGGCCAGTATTTCGTGCAGGCGGCCTTGCGGCTGGAACGCGGGGAAATCTACGTGTCGCCGCTCGACCTGAACGTGGAGAACGGGCAGATCGAGCGGCCGTACAACCCCACCATCCGGTTCGGCACCCCTATTTTCGGCCCCAGCGGCGAACGCCGCGGCATCATGATGCTCAATCTGCATGGGCAGTCCATGATAGACCGGTTCCGCGAGCTGATGGCGGACGACTATTCACAGGCCATGCTGCTCAGTTCGGGCGGAGACTGGCTGGCATCGCCCGATCCGGCCCATTCCTGGGAGTTCATGCTGCGCCGCCCGGGCGCGTTCGCCCAGCGCCATCCGCAAGCCTGGCAAGCGATCAACGGCCGGGAAAGCGGCCAATGGATGAACGCCGAAGCCGGCCTGTTCACTTACAGCACCCTGCACCCGGGCCGCGCGACGGAGCCGGGCGGCAAGCGGCGCGGCGAAGCGCAAGACGGGGCCGGAAACGAGCATTTCTGGAAGGTGGTGTCGCTGGTTCCGGCCGCCGCCCTGCCGTCCGCCGCCATCGGCGCCGACGAGCTCACGCGCACGGTCTACCTTGCCGGCCTCGCGCTGCTGCTGGTGCTGGCCGCCTATGTCGCGCATGCCGTGGTGACCCAGCGGCGCCTGCGCCACGCCATCGAGCGCAGCAACCGCCGCCACCGCGAAATCACGCAGCATCTGGGGGAAGGCCTGATCGTGCTGGACCGCGATGCGCGCGTGGTGGAAGCCAACCCCGAAGCCGAAAGGCTGCTGGGCCGGTCCCGGCGGGAAATGCTGGGCCTCGGCGCCGCCGAGCTCTTTCGCCCGCCCGGCGCGGAGCCGGAGCCCGCGGCTCCGCACCCCATCCAGGCCGTGGCCGCCACCGGGCGGCGTTACCGCAGCGAAGACGAGACCTTCCGCCGCAAGGACGGAACGGCGTTCCCGGTCGGCGTGACCGCCGCCCCGCTTGCCAGCGACGGCGCGCCCATTGGGGCCGTCGTTTCGTTTCGCGACATGACCGACATCAAGGCCTACCAGGAGGAAATCCGGCGCCTAGCCTACCACGATCCGCTGACGGACCTGCCCAACCGCCGCCTGCTGCTGGAGCTCATCCGACAGGCGCTAAAGGAAGCCGAGCGCAAACAAGCCAAGGTGGGCCTGATGTTCCTGGACCTGGACCACTTCAAGCACGTCAATGACGTCTACGGGCACGACGGGGGCGACGAGCTCCTGAAAGGCGTGGCGCAGCGCCTGCGCCAGGCGGTGCGCGCCGTGGATACGGTGTCCCGGCAAGGCGGCGACGAGTTCGTGATCCTGCTTCCCGGCATCGACGATGCCGACTCCGCCGTCACCGTCGCAAGAAAAATCCTGGAAAGCCTGCAAGCGCCCTTGCCCGTGCTGGATCAGCTTCTGCCGGTGAAAGTGAGCATAGGCATCGCCTTGTTCCCCGATCACGGCGGCGATGTCGACACACTGATGACGCTTGCCGACACGGCGATGTACGAGGCCAAACAGGGAGGGCGCAATCGTTATTGCCTGGCGGGAACGGCGCCCGGCACGCTATAGCGGCCGGTGCCGCCCGCCTTTTAGCGCCGGCAGGCCCCAGCCTCGCCCAAATTGCGTGGAATCACAATATAATGAGAACGATTTTCATTCTATAACCAGTTGGAAGACCACGTGAAACTCCCTACCCGTCTGATCGCCCTGGGCAGCGCCCTTGCCTTTTCCCTGCCCGTCGCCGCTTTCGAACTCGCCCACAGCGCAGGCACGCTCAAGCTGGCCGACACCCCCAAGCAAATCGTCACCTTCGACCTGGCCGTGCTCGACAGCCTCAACACCCTGGGCGTTCCGGTCGCGGGCGTTCCCAAGTCGGTCTACCAGGGCGAGCTGGAAAAATACGCGCAGGCCCCGGTGGTCGGCACCTTGTTCGAGCCGGACTACCCCGCGCTGGAAAAGCTGCGGCCTGACCTGATCATCGCCGGCGGCCGTTCGCAGAAAGCCATGCCGGAACTCGGCAAGCTGGCTCCCACGGTCAGTTTCACCAGCGACCCCGCCAATTTCCTCGCCACCTTCAAGACCGCCAACCTGGCGCTGGCCTCGGCATTCGGCAAGAAGCCCCAGGCCGAGGCGGCCATCGCCTCGATCGAAAAAGACGTGGAAGGGTTGCGCCGCGCCAACCAGGGCAAGAAGGCGGCCTTTCTCTTTGTCATGAAGGGCAACGTCATCGCCCACGCGCCGGGCGACCGCTTCGGATACGCCTATGAGCTGACCGGCACGGAATCCGTCCTGCCCGCGAAAGACCCCAACGCGCCGGCGCAGCCGCGCCCCGAAGCCGGCTCTCCCGAGGCCAAGGCGGCCGCCGAAAAACGGGCGCAAGTCATTTCGGACATCGCCAAGGCGGACCCCGATTGGCTGATCGTGCTGGATCGCGGCGCCATCAACAACGGCGAAAAGACCGCCGCCGACACGCTCGCCAAGCATCCGGAACTGAGCCGTACGCGCGCCTACAAGGAAGGCAAGGTCTATTATGCGGATCCGAACGGCTGGTATGTCATGGGCGGTGGCCTGAGCAACCTGAAGGCCATCACAGGCAGCCTGCTGACGGCCATGAAATAGCAAGCCACGCGCCGCCCGGGCGGCGGGCGCCGCCGATTCTGTATCATAGGCGGACCCGTCATCCCGGAGCGACATCATGGCATCCACCCCGGACAACGTCAGCATGGCCCTGTTCTGCGACTTCGAGAACGTCGCACTGGGCGTGCGAGACGCACAATACGAAAAATTCGACATCAAGCCCGTGCTCGAACGGCTCTTGCTCAAAGGCAACATCGTCGTCAAGAAGGCGTATTGCGACTGGGAGCGCTACAAGGGCTTCAAGTCGTCCATGCACGAGGCCAATTTCGAGCTCATCGAAATCCCGCACCTGCGGCAGTCCGGCAAGAACTCCGCCGACATCCGCCTCGTGGTCGATGCGCTCGACCTGTGCTATACCAAATCCCACGTCAATACTTTCGTCATCATCAGCGGCGATTCGGACTTTTCGCCGCTGGTGTCCAAGCTGCGCGAAAACGCCAAGCAAGTCATCGGCGTCGGGGTGAAGCAATCCACCTCGGATCTGCTGGTGGCCAATTGCGACGAATTCATCTTCTATGACGACCTGGTGCGGGCCGCGCCGGCGAGCAAGGGCTCGCGGCCCAAGCGGCCGGAGGCGCCGGCCGAGGCCGAGGCGGCGCCCGCCGCCGACAGCCAGGCGCCCGCGCCCGAAGACGCGCCCGCCCTGAAGGACGTCGCGGTCGCAATGGCCGTCGATACCTTCGATGCCTTGCTGTCGGAGCGCGGCGAAAGCGGAAAGATATGGGCGTCGACCCTGAAGCAGGCGATCAAGCGCCGCAAGCCCGATTTCAGCGAAACCTACTACGGGTTCAAGGCCTTCGGCAACCTGCTCGAAGAAGCGCAGGCGCGCGGCCAGCTGGCTTTGGGGCGGGACGAAAAATCCGGCACCTATGTATTCCGCCCCGAACCGGT
Organism: Parapusillimonas granuli; assembly: GCF_013416525.1. Classification (GTDB taxonomy): domain Bacteria; phylum Pseudomonadota; class Gammaproteobacteria; order Burkholderiales; family Burkholderiaceae_B; genus Parapusillimonas; species Parapusillimonas granuli. The sequence continues at coordinate 92,329 of NZ_JACCEM010000006.1, read as the reverse complement.
GGAGCCGGCGCCCAAGCCGGTGCGGCGCCGGCGCAATGTGCGCACGTCCAGACGAAGCACCGGGGGATGAGGGCCCCGCCCCCGGGCCCGGCCGCAGGGCCCGTCAACGCCGAAAGTCCCTAAGCCCGCGCCATGTCGATGAACGATTCCAGGTAATCGATGTTGCCGTCCGCCGCGCGCGCGCCCAGGAAGATCTGCTTGGCGATGCCGCGAGCCCCCAGCCGCACGGCCTTCAAGTCCATTTTCCCCTGGTATTCCTCCACCAGCCAGCGCGGCAGCGCGGCCACGCCGCGGCCGCTCTCGACCATCTGCAGCATGATGTCCGTGGTTTCGATCACCTTGTGCCGGCGCGGCGCGACGCCGGCCGGCATCAGGAACTGCGCGTAGATGTCGAGCCGGTCGATGGCCACCGGGTAGCTGATCAAGACCTGGTCGGCCAGCTGCTCGGGCTCGACGCAGCCGGCGCCGGCCAGCGGATGGCCGCCCGCCACCACCAGCACCTGCTCGTAATCGAAGACGGGTTCATAGCGCAGCCCTTTCCGGTACAGCGGATCGGGCGTCACCAGCAGGTCGATCTCGTAGCCGAACAAGGCGCCGATGCCGCCGAACTGGAACTTCTGCTTGACGTCCACGTCGACGTCCGGCCATTTTGCCAAATAGGGCGCAACGACCTTCAGCAGCCACTGGTAGCAGGGATGGCATTCCATGCCTATCCGTAGCGTGCCGCGCTCGCCCTGCGCATATTGCCTGATCCTGGCCTCCGCGTGCTCGAGCTGCGGCAGCACCCGCTCGGCCACGCCCAGCAGATAGGCGCCGGCCTGGGTCGGCCTCAGTTTGCGGCCTTCGCGGATCCAGATCGGCGTTCCCATCTGGTCTTCCAGCTTTTTGACGGTATGGCTCAGCGCCGATTGGGTCAGGCAAAGGACGTCCGCCGCCGCGGTGAGCGTGCCTTGGCGGCTGACTTCCCGAAGAACGGCGAGGTGTATGCGTTCGAGCATGGCTAGCAGTATGAAAAAATTTAATCGATAGATGAAACAATACCATTTTATTTCATGGATTGATCGTCCTACCATGGCGTTTCCCTCCTATCGACAAAATGGCAAGACATGGTTACGACACACAATCTGGGCTTTCCCCGCATCGGCGCGCAGCGCGAACTCAAGTTCGCGCTCGAAGCATACTGGAACGGCAAGTCCGGCCTGGACGCGCTGCGCGACACGGGCCGCCGGCTGCGCAAGACCCACTGGGCCGGCCAACAAGGGCTGGACCTGCTGCCCGTGGGCGATTTTTCTTTCTACGACCAGGTCCTGGACATGAGCTTCACCCTGGGCAACCTGCCCGAGCGCGTGCGGGATTTCCGGGGAGACCCGCTGGACAATTACTTCCGCGTGGCGCGCGGCCGCTCCGCCTCCCATGGCGATTGCGGCTGCGGCCATGGCGTGCAGGCGGGGGAGATGACCAAATGGTTCGACACCAACTACCACTACATCGTGCCGGAGTTCAGCGCATCCACCTCCTTCTCGCTGGATGCCTCCCGGCTGCTGGAGCAGCTCGATGAAGCCCGGGCGCTGGGCATCCCGGCCAAGCCGGTGATACTGGGCCCCGTCAGCTATCTGTTCGTCGGCAAGTCCAAGGACGGCTCCAGCCGGCTGGACCTCCTGCCCCGCCTGCTGCCCGTGTACGCGGAACTGCTGGACGCCCTCGCCTCCCGCGGGGTGGAATGGGTGCAGATCGACGAACCCGCCCTCGTCACCGAACTCGATCCGGGCTGGGCGCAGGCCTACGCCGCCGCCTACCAGGCGCTGAACACCGGCAAGGTCAAGATCCTGCTGGCGACCTATTTCGGGCAACTGCTGGAAAACCTGCCGCTGGCCTGCGCCCTGCCGGTGCAAGGCCTGCACATCGACGCCGTCAACGGCGCGGCCGACATCGAACCCGCCATCGCCGCCCTGCCCCGCGATACCGTGCTGTCGCTGGGCGTGGTCAATGGGCGCAATATCTGGAAGACGGACCTGAACCGGGTCCTGGACCTGCTCGAACCCATTCACGCCAGGCTGGGCGACCGCCTGTGGATCGCGCCTTCTTGTTCCTTGCTGCACGTGCCGGTGGACCTGAACAGCGAAACGGCGCTGGACGGCGACATCCGCTCCTGGCTCGCCTTCGCGCTGCAAAAGCTGGATGAGATCAAGCTGCTGGCCCGCGCGCTGGACGGCGGCCGCGCGGCGCTGCGGGCGGAACTCCAGGCGAACCAGGCCGCCATTGCCTCGCGCCGCAACTCGCCGCGCGTCAACAAGCCGCAAGTCAAGGCCGCTCTCGCAAGCATCGACGCCGCGCTGGGCCGGCGCCAAAGCCCCTATCCGCTGCGCGCGGAAAAACAGGCCGGCCTGCTGAAGCTGCCCGCCTTTCCCACGACCACCATCGGGTCCTTTCCACAGACCGCTGAAATCCGCCAGGCGCGCCTGCGCTTCCGCAAGGGCGAGCTGGATCTCGCGGCATACAAAGAGGCCATGCGCGCCGAGATCGCGCTTGCGGTGCGGGAGCAGGAGGTCCTGGGTCTGGACGTGCTGGTGCATGGCGAGCCCGAACGCAACGACATGGTGGAGTATTTCGGAGAACAGCTCGAAGGCTATGCCTTCACCCAGTACGGCTGGGTGCAATCCTACGGTTCACGCTGCGTGAAGCCGCCCATTCTGTTCGGCGACATCACCCGCCCCCAGGCCATGACGGTCGAATGGATCACCTACGCCCAGACGCTCACGCAAAAGCCGATGAAAGGCATGCTGACCGGCCCGGTGACCATCCTGAACTGGTCCTTCGTGCGCGACGACCAGCCCCGCTCCGTGTCCTGCCTGCAGCTGGCGCTGGCCATCCGCCAGGAGGTGCTGGACCTGGAAAAAGCCGGCGTGCGCATCATCCAGATCGACGAGGCCGCCCTGCGCGAAGGCCTGCCCCTGCGCAAGTCGCAATGGAGCGACTATCTGGGCTGGGCGGTGGAGTCCTTCCGCATCGCCGCGAACGGCGTGCGCGACGAAACGCAGATCCACACGCATATGTGCTATTCGGAATTCAACGACATCATGCCTTCGATCGCGGACATGGACGCCGACGTCATCACCATAGAGACTTCGCGTTCGGACATGGAGCTGCTGGACGCCTTCGACAGCTTCAATTACCCGAACGAGATCGGCCCGGGCGTCTACGACATCCATTCGCCCAACATCCCCACGCAGGAGCACATCAGCGACCTCATGAGGAAGGCCGGCCGCCGCATCCCCGCGGAACGGCTGTGGGTCAATCCCGATTGCGGGCTGAAGACCCGCGCCTGGTCCGAAGTGATACCCGCCCTGAAAAACATGGTGGCGGCGGCGCGCGCCCTGCGCGAGGCATAGCGCCGGCTGATGGCGCCCGCGGGCGGGCCGCCGGCCGGCTGGCGGCGTCTGCCGGCCGGCGCATTCAAACGCTGCGCGTGACTTCGGCCTCTACGCCCGACAAGGCGGCCATGACCTGGTCGCACTGCCTGGGCGTGCGCGGATGGATCAGCAGCGTCCACTTGCCTTCTTGCGTCGCCGTCTGCACGCGCTGGATGACCAGTTGGTGGTCGGGCCGGGCGGTCACCAGCCCGCCCAGCAGCATCCCCGCGATCGCGCCGAAAAAGATGAACACGCCCAGGCTGCCCAGGGGCGTGGCCGTGACGGCGATGATGCCGGCCAGATACAGCAAGCCCCAGCCGAAGAACCCGACCACCGCCCCCGCCGCGCCGAGCACCAGGTGGGCGCGCAGGGCGGTGCGGACGATGCCTTGTGTTTCGGGTTCGATCTTCTTGGCGTAATCCTTTTCATACGGCTTGACCAGACGGATCTGCGCGGCCTGCAGGCCGGCGCTGGAATGAATGGCCGCCGCCGCGGTGGCCGCGCCCTGCTCCGTGTCGAAGATGGCGGCGATCTTCGTCGTCGAGCGTTCGCCGAACAAAACGTTCCATACCATATGATGCTCCCTGGGGCGGTTTCAGCCTGTGGGAGCAAGCAATCCACGTGCCCGCCGGCGGCGCGGGCGCGGTTCATGCCCGGCCTTCTGCGCCGTCAGTGGCCGGACTTCGGATCGATGGGCTCGGTGGAGTGGAAAATGGAGTGGTCCTCCTTGCCGGTCACGGACAGGACGCCGGACAGGCCTTTCTCGACGCGCGACAAGGCGTGGTCGACCAGTATGTAGTTGCCCGGCACGTCGACCTTGAATTCCACCATGGTGGCTCCGCCCGGGGCCACGGTGGTGGTCTGCACGTCGGTCAAGGGCGGGCTGGTCAGCGAACCCTGGTTGTAGACGCGGTCGAAGACTTCGCCGATGACGTGAAAGCTGGACGTCAGGTTGGGGCCGCCGACGCCGAACAGGATGCGCACGGTCTCGCCGACCTCGGCCGTCAGCTTGTACTTGTCGCTCAGGGCGTTCATGGCGCCGTTGAACATCAGGTGCTCGGGGTTTTCGTCCAGCAATTTTTCAAGCGAGAACTCCTGCAGGCCGAGGGAGCCGTGCTTCTGGGCGGTATAGAGCTCGCCCTGCATCACGTAGTACTCGCGGTCGACCTTGGGCAAGCCTTCCTCTGGCTCGACCAGCGCCATGCCGTACATGCCGTTGGTGATGTGCTGGGCGACCATGGGCGTTGCGCAGTGGTACACGAACAGGCCCGGATGCAGCGCCTTGAATGTGAAGCTCTTGGTCTGCCCCGGCGGCACCTGGGTGACCGCCGCGCCGCCGCCCGGCCCCGTCACGGCGTGGAAGTCGACCGAATGGATGTGCGAGGAGTCCTTGGCGTTGGTGACGTTCACGGTCACCGTGTCCCCGACCCGTATGCGCAGCAGCGGCCCGGGCACCTTGTTGTTGAAGGTCCAGTACTTGTAGGTGCTGCCTTCCGTCAGCTGCCCCACGACTTCCGTGGTTTCCAGGTTGAAGGTGATGTGCCTGGGCTCGCGCTTGCCGACCGGCTCGCCGACGGCCCTCGGGTCCTGGGCGATGTCCAGCCCCTGGCTTTCGGCCTGCTGCACGGGTTCGCCCACGATCAGCTTGCCGAACATGCCGGCCGCCTTGTGGCCCGGCAGGGTGCACAGGTATTCGAAGACGCCGTTCTTGTTGGCCCGGAAGACGATGGCGGTGGAAGCGCCCTTGCCCGTCAGGTGGTCGGACTTGGCCGAGAACTCGGGCACGGCGATGTCGTGGATCGCCCCGTCGCCATTGATGAGGTTGATCTGCACGACGGCGTTTTCCGGCACCTGGAGGTCGGGGTTGACCTTGCCTCTGATGGTGCCGGCGTCGCCCACGAACACGAGCTTGCCGTCCGCGATGTTGGTGCGCAAAGTGAAGGTGACGTCGGGCGTATAGGTGACCGAGGTATTCGAAGGCAGCGCGCTCGCCGCCCAAGCCGCGCCGCCGGCCACATACAATACGGCGGCCGATAGAAGCAGACATAACGTTCTCAAGGTATGGTTCAGAAAAACGCTCATGATTTCCCCTTGCTTGTTACGTTGAAGTGAAAACTGCACTTACAATTCAGCTTGATTCGCAACCGCCGAATCGACGCCTGCCCGGGCATGCGCCATTCAGCCTTTTTATCACGCACTCGAAACGTCCACAATGTCCGCCAACGCCGCCTCGCTCCGAGAACTCACCCTCAGGGGGATCATTCTCGGCGCCGTCATCACCCTAGTCTTCACGGCATCCAACGTCTATCTGGGCCTCAAGGTCGGCCTGACGTTCGCCTCGTCCATTCCCGCCGCCGTCATCTCCATGACGCTGCTGCGCGCGTTCAAGGACTCCAACATTCTCGAAAACAACATCGTCCAGACCCAGGCGTCGGCGGCCGGCACGCTTTCGGCCATCATCTTCGTCTTGCCGGCGCTGCTCATGATGGGGTACTGGCAAGGCTTCCCCTTGCTGGAAACCGCCATGATCTGCGCCTGCGGCGGCATACTGGGCGTGGTGTTCACCGTGCCGCTGCGCCACGCGCTGGTCGTCAAAAGCGAGCTGCCCTACCCCGAGGGCGTCGCGGCCGCCGAAATCCTGCGCGCCGGCCATGCCGACGAAGCGGCGCCCGGCAAGCGGAAGGGGCAAGGCCTGCGCGACATCCTCGCGGGCGGCGCCATGGCGGGCGCGTTCAGCCTGCTTGCCAACGGCTTCAAGCTGGCCGCCGACGGCGCCGGCTACTGGTTCAGCGCCGGGCGGGCCGTCTTCCAGCTGCCGATGGGCTTTTCCTTCGCCCTGGTCGGCGCCGGCTACCTGGTCGGCATCACCGGGGGCGTCGCCATGCTGTTCGGGGTGTTCCTGTCCTGGGGCGTGGCCGTTCCCTGGCTGACCGCGCTGACCCCCATGCCGGAAGGCGCCACGCTCGCCGGCTTCGCCACCGGCATCTGGGTGTCCAAAGTCCGGCTCATCGGCGCGGGCATGATCGCCGTCGCCGCGCTCTGGACCCTGCTCACCCTGATCAAGCCCATGTACGAAGGCATGCGCATCTCTTTGTCGGTCCTGAAGAGCGGCCCGGGCTCGGCCGGCGTCGCGCGCACCGACACCGACCTGTCCCCCCGCACGCTGCTGCGGACCACCGTCCTGATGATCGTCCTGCTGATGGCCACCTTCTATTCCTTCGTGTCGGAATCGGATCTGCCGGCATCGATGGCCTGGACGCTGGTCGTGGCGGGCACCCTGCTGTCCTTCCTGCTGGGTTTCCTGGTGGCCGCGGCCTGCGGCTACATGGCCGGGCTCGTCGGCTCCTCCACCAGCCCTATATCGGGCATCGCCGTCATTTCCATTCTGGCCATCTCGATGATCTTCATCGGCATCGGCCAGGCTCAGGACATGCTCGACAATGAACAGCACCTGCGGTTTTTCACCGCGCTCGCCATTTTCTGCGCATCCGTCGTGGTCGCCATCGCCGCGATCTCCAACGACAACCTGCAGGACCTGAAAACCGGCTGGCTGGTGCACGCCACGCCCTGGCGGCAGCAGGCGGCGCTGATCATCGGCTGCGTGGTGGGCGCGCTGGCCATCCCGCCCGTGCTGGAACTGCTGTACAACGCCTACGGTTTCATCGGCGCGCTGCCCCGCGCCGACATGGACCCGTCGCAGGCGCTGGCGGCTCCGCAGGCCACCCTGATGATCACCATCGCCAACGGTCTGTTCGCGCACACCCTGGACTGGTCCTACATCATGATCGGCGTGGCCGGGGGCATCGCCGTCATCGTGCTCGACACGATACTCGCGCGCTCCACCAGAAGGCTGCGGCTGCCTTCGCTGGCCGTCGCCATGGGCCTGTACCTGCCTCCGTCCATCGTCACCGCGCTGTTCGTCGGCACGCTCATCTCTTGGTTCGTGAAGAAGCGGGTGCGCTCGTCCGCGCGCCGCGCGGGCGAAAACCCCGCCGAGCGGCTGGAGCACGCCGAACGCAAGGGCACGCTGTTCGCCTCCGGCCTGATCGTCGGCGAAAGCCTGGTCGGCGTCGCCCTGGCGATGATCATCGTCGTCTCGGTAGGATCCGGCGGCAGCGACGCGCCCTTGGCGCTGGTCGGCCCCGAATTCGCCACGGCGGCGAAATTCATCGGGCTGGCCGCGTTCGCGGGCATGTGCCTGGCTTTCATCAAGCGCGCGCTGGCGCGCGGCTAGGGCCCGCGGCGCCGGAATCCCATGGAAACTCATATTCTTCATCTTCAAGGCTCGCAGCGCCGCGCGGGCGAGCCCGCCGCCGGCCTGGAGCTCCAGGTGGTGCTGTACCTGGCGGGCATGGCGCTGCTCTGGACGCTGCTCTGCGGCATCAGCCACCGGGCGCCCGATCTCGACGGCCTGGAGGAACTGGTCTGGGCGTCCAGCCTGGAACTGGGCTACACCAAGCATCCGCCCGCGCCTTCCTGGCTCATGTACTTCCTGACGCGGATCTTCGGCCGCCCGGTCTGGCTGCCGTTCTTCGCCGGGCAGCTGATGTCCGCGCTCGCGCTGTGGTTCCTGTGGCGGCTCGGGCGCGAATTCACCACGCCGCGCAAAGCCTTCATGGCCATGATGCTGGTTTCGGTCAGCATCTATTTTTCATTGCGCGGCACGATCTACAACCACAATACGGCGCAGCTATGGTCCGTGGCGGCAAGCACCTGGCTGCTGTATCGCGCCTTGAAGCACCAGCGGCTCAGCAGCTGGGCCTGGCTGGGCGTCGTGTCGGGGCTGTCGATCCAGACCAAGTACAGCGCGGTCATCCAGTTCACCGCGTTCTTCCTGTTCATGCTGCGCCAAGGCAGTTTCCGCGACGCCCGCAATCTGAAAGGGCTCGCCCTCGCCCTGCTGACTTTCGCCGTCACGATATCGCCCCATCTTTACTGGCTGGCCTCGAACGCCTTCATGCCTTTGCGCTACGCCGACAATTCGCTCGAAGCGGGAGGCCATTTGCAGGCGCTCGGGCATTTACTCAGTTTCGCCCTGGACCAGTTGGCCCGCCTGAGCCCGATGCTGGTGGCATGGCTGGCCTGGCATGCCTGGAACAAACGCCGTCCGGTCGCGGGCGCAGGAACGGCAGCCATGCGCTATGGCGCGCAGTTCACGGAGTGGGACCGCTCTTTCCTGCTCTGGATAGGCCTGGCGCCCGTGCTGTCCACCATGCTGGTGTCCGCGGTGCTGGGGACGCGGCTGGTGGCTTCATGGGGCACGACGTTCTTCGTGCTCTACGGCTTCTACCTGCTGTGGTGGATGCGCGGCGACGAACGGGTGAATCTGCGCCGCATCGCCGTTCTGTGCATCGCGCTGCACGTGCTCATGGCGGTCAGCTACGCGCTGGCCCGCGGCCCGCTGGCCTGGCACACCGGCCGCGATTCACGCTCGACGTTTCCGGGAGCGGTGATTTCGCAGCAGTTGAATGACATCTGGCAGCGGCATGTGCCGGGGCATCCCTTGACTTTGGTGGCGTCGGATACCTGGCTCGGCGGCAACATCGCGATTCACCGGGGGCCCGAGGCTCAGGTGTTCATCAATGGCAAGCCCGAGGAGTCGCCCTGGCTGGACGAAGCCCCGCTGGCTTGCGGAGCGCTGGTCGTATACAGCCTGGAAACCCGCGGCGAGCCGGATCCGGTCTTGAAGGCGCTGCATGCGTCGGCCACGATTCAGGGCAGGCTGGATATTCCGTGGTCGTCGGAAAAGAGCCCGTTGATCGATCTGAATTGGGGCATCATCCCGCCGGGGGAGCGGTGTGCGGCGAAGGGTCATGCCAGGCGCTGAGCGGGCTCGGGCTCAGACCTCCCCCATGAACCGCATCTTGAAGCGCCGGCCCTTTATGCTGCCGGCGCTGAGCCTGGCATAAGCCTCGCGCGCAATGCCCCGCTCCAGCGCCACGAAACTGACGAACTCCAGGATATTGATCTTGCCGATCCGCGCGCCGTCCATGCCCGCGTCCTTGGTCAACGCGCCCAGCAGATCCCCCGGCCGCAGCTTGTCCTTCTTGCCGCCTTGAATGCACAAAGTCACCATCGGCGCACGCAAGCGGCCGTTGCCGGACGCCTTCAGCGACTTCAGGCTTCCCCATTCCAGCGGCTGGCGCTGATAGTCCTCTATCCGCCGGGCGCGATGCAGCTCCTCGGGCGCGCAGAGGCTCAACGCCAGGCCCGTGGCGTCGCCGCGGCCGCTGCGCCCGATGCGATGGACGTGCACCTCCGGATCGGGCGTGAGCTCCACATTCACGACCGCGTCCAGGCCGTCGATGTCCAGCCCCCTGGCGGCCACGTCCGTGGCCACCAGCACCGAACAGCTGCGGTTGGCGAACTGAATGAGCACGTCTTCACGCTCGCGCTGCTCCAGATCGCCGTGCAGCGCCAAGGCGCTGAACCCGCGCGCGGCCAGATGCTCGGCCAGTTCGCGGCATGCCGCCTTGGTATTGCAGAAGGCCAGGGTCGAAACGGGCTGGTAGTGCTCCAGCAACTGCGCGACCGCGGCCATGCGGCGCCCGGCGTCGATTTCATAGAACACCTGGCTGATCTTGCCGGCCGCGTGCAGCGACTCGGTTCGGACCTCCTCGGGATCCAGCAGGAACGGCCCGCTGGCGCGGCGGATGTCGTCGGCGTAGGTGGCCGAGAACAGCAGAGTCTGGCGGTTGCCCGGGCAGGCGCTGACGAGGCGGCTGACGTCTTCGTAGAAGCCCATGTCCAGCATGCGGTCGGCCTCGTCCAGGACCAGGGTGCGCACTTCGGAAAGGTCGAGCGTGCCCCGGTTGACGTGGTCCAGCAAGCGGCCCGGCGTGCCCACCACGACGTGGGCGCCGAACCGCAAGGATTCGGTTTGCGGCCTGGCGGCCGTGCCGCCGCAGAGCGTCAGCACTTTGATGTTGCCCAGCGAGCGCGCCAGTTTCCGCAGCTCCGTGGCGACTTGCTCCGCCAGCTCGCGGGTGGGGCAGATGACCAGGCCCTGCACCTGCAGCTTCGCGGGATCCAGCCTGTTCACCACCCCCAGTCCGAACGCGGCGGTCTTGCCGCTGCCGGTCTTGGCCTGGGCGATGAGATCGCGCCCTTGCAGGATGAGCGGCAGGCTCCGGGCCTGGATGTCCGTCATGGACTGATAGCCCATGAGCTCCAGGTTTTCAAGCGTGGCGGGGGACAGCGGCAGGGAAGAAAAAGAGGCGGAGGCGGTCACGGTGCGATGAGGAGGTTCCAGGATCCTCATTGTACCGCCATGCCGTCCCCGCCCCTTCGGGCGAGGACGCCCGCCGGACCGTTCACGCGGCTTGCGTTTCGGCTTCGAAGCTGCGCGTGGCGACCGCCTTGATGCAGTGTTCGGCGACTTCGAAGGCCTTGCTGCGGTTCTCGGCGCCCAGGTCGGTGCCTTCGGCGCGCACGATGCGGATGTCGGTGATGCCGAAGAACCCGAAAACCGTCTTCAGATAGCTTTCCTGGTGCTCCATCGCCTGGCCGGCTTCGCTGGTGGAATAGATACCGCCGCGGCTCAGCGCCGCAATGATGGTCTTGCCGCCCGCGAGCCCGACGGGGCCTTTCTCGGTATATTTGAACGTGCGGCCGGCCTGGGCCAGGCGGTCGATCCATGCCTTCAACTGGCTGGGAACGGCGAAGTTGTACAGCGGCGCGCCGATGACGATGACGTCGGACGCCAGAAACTGCGAGACCAGGGCTTCCGACAGCGCATTTTCACGTTGCTGCGCTTCGGTCGGCAAGGCGTCGGACGGCGGCAGGCGAAAACCCATGGCATCGCTGGAGAAGTGGCCGGGCGCCTCGTTCGCCAGGTCCAGGTAGTCGACCTGCGTATCGGGATTTTCACGCAGCCATTGCGTGACGATGTCCTTGGTAAGCTTGCGGGAAACGGAATTGGCGCCGTTTATGCTCGAGTCTACGTGCAGAAGTTTCATGGTTGCTCCGAAATGGCATCAAAAGAATGCGATGGGTGAATTATCGATTAACCCGGATCTATTGATAAGTAGGCGAAATCGTATTAGATTGTTCTATTCATGAAACCAATAGAGGCTGTATGCAGGATTTGAACGACATGCTCTACTTTGCCGAGGTCGTCAATCATGGCAGCTTCGCCGCGGCGGCGCGGGCGTTGGGCCTGCCCAAATCGCGCTTGTCCCGCCGGGTCGCCAAGCTCGAGGAAGACCTGGGGCTGCGCCTGCTGCAGCGGACCACGCGCAAGCTGTCGCTGACCACGGCCGGCGAACTGTTCTACCGCCACTGCGACGCCATGCGCGACGAGGCCCGGGCCGCGGCCGCCGCCGTGGCGCAGGTGCAAAGCGAACCGCGCGGCATCATACGGGTGGTCTGCCCGGTCACTTTGGCGCAAACTGTGATCGGGCCGATCCTGCCGGAATACCAGGCTGCGTACCCGCATGTGCAGCTGCACATGCAGGTCAGCAACCGGGTGGTGGATCTGGTCGAAGAAGGGGTCGACGTGGCCCTGCGCGTGCGCAGCACGGTGGCCGACAGCGGCAGCCTGGTGGTCAAGCACCTGGGCACGACGGCGGCTTTGCTGGTGGCCAGTCCCCAACAGCTTGAACGGCAGGGCCAGCCCGAGGAGCCCAGCGACCTGACGCTGATGGATTCGGTGGCGATGTCGGTACGGGACGGCCGGGCTCATTGGAGGCTGTTCGGCCCCAATGGGGCGCAATACACGGTGACGCACCGGCCGCGTTTCGTGGCGGACGATTTGCTGACGCTCAAGTTCGCGATCCTGGGCGGCATGGGGATAGGAGTGCTGCCCGACTACATGTGCCATGAAGAAATCGCAAGCGGCCGGCTGGTGCCGGTTTTCCGCAATTGGGCGCCGGAGCCGGGCATCGTCCATGCGGTGTTCGGTTCGCGGCGGGGGCTGGTGCCGGCGGTGCGTTCTTTTCTGGACTTCCTGGGCGAGCGCCTGGCGCCCTGGGGGTCCGAGGCTCCGGGCGCGGTCTCGGTAAGCGGCTGACCTGGCAAGCCAGGCGGGCCGCGTCCCGTCACTGCCCGCCCTTCAGCCAATGCCCCAGCTTGACGGCCTTGGTGCTCAAATACGCCTCGTTGTGGGCATTGCGATTCACCTGCAAAGGCAAGCGCTCTTCCACCCGCAGGCCCAGCCTTTCCAGCGCCCGCACCTTGCGCGGATTGTTCGTCATCAGGCGAAGCGAAAAAATACCGAAATGATCCAGCATCGGCTTGCACAAATCATAGCGCCGCATGTCCGCCGGAAACCCCAGCCGCTCGTTCGCCTCCACCGTGTCGGCCCCCGCGTCCTGCAGATTGTAGGCCCGGATCTTGTTCACCAGGCCGATGCCGCGCCCTTCCTGGCGCAAGTAGAGGATCGCGCCGCGCCCCTCTTCCGCAATGGCCCGCATCGACGCCTCCAGCTGCGCACCGCAGTCGCAGCGCTGGCTGAAGAGCGCATCGCCCGTCAGGCATTCCGAATGCACCCGCGCCAGCACAGGGGCCCCGCTGCCGACGTCGCCGAGCGTCAGGGCAAGGTGCTCCTTGCCCGTACCCGGGTCGACGAACACATGGATGGCAAACGTGGCCCACGGCGTGGGCAGCTTGCTGGATGTGACGTAATCGAGTTGATAGCCCGCCACCGGCTTGCCATCAACATCCGCCGCGTTCGTTGAACGGCGCGCGTCAGCATCAGTTTGCGACTGCATAAGGAAACCTCGAGACTTGAAAAACCCGAAGGCCCACACTCATGCACCTCCGACCGCGGCGAACCACCGCAGCCTGGCATTTTAACGCCTTATACCTTCACCCCCAGATACTTCTCGATCACCGAGGTGTCGGCATGCAGCTGGGCGGGCGTTCCCTCGTACACCATGTGGCCGTTGTTGATGAGATAACAGCGGTCCGCCAGCGACAGCGCGGCCCGCACGTTCTGCTCCACGATCACGATGGTGTGCCCGCCGTCGGCCAGCTTCCGGCACACCTCCATCAGGTCGCGGACGATGAGCGGCGCCAGCCCCTCGAACGGCTCGTCCAGCATGATGATGCTGGCATTGCGTATCATGGCGCGGGCGATCGCCAGCATCTGCTGCTCGCCGCCCGACAGCTGCTTGCCCCGATTGCGCTTGCGCTCGGCCAGCCGCGGAAAGGTTTCGTAGATCTCGTCCAGCGACCTGGGCTGGGGGGCCGTCATGGCGGCCAGCTGCAGGTTCTCGTGGACGGTGATCTGCCCGAAGATGCGGCGCTCTTCCGGCACCAGCTGGATGCCGCGCCGCGCAAGCTGGAAGGGCGGCAGATGCTGGACCTCTTCGCCCTTGTGCAGGATGCGGCCGCTCTTGGGCTGCACCACGCCCATCAAGGACTTGAGCGTCGTGCTCTTGCCCGCGCCGTTGCGGCCCAGCAGCGCCACCACCTCATGCTCTTCGACATGCAGGGAGACGTCGAACAGTATGTGGGAATCGCCGTAATAGCTGTTGATTTTGTCGACTTCAAGCAGGCTCATGGTCGTCCATCCCCCCTAGATAGGCAGCCTGGACCGCCGGATTGATCCGAATTTCATCGGGCGTGCCTTCGGCCAGCTTGCGGCCTTCGTACAGCACGGTGATCCGTTCGGCCAGTTCGAACATCGCATCCATGTCGTGCTCCACGATCACCATGCTGCGCCCCTTGCGTATGGACTTCAGCAAGGCGACCACCAGCACTCTTTCCTCCGGCCCCAGGCCGGCCAGCGGTTCGTCGAACAACAGCACATTGGCGCCCGTGGCCAGCGCCAGGCCGATCTCCAGCCGGCGCTTTTCCCCATAGGGCAGCTCGGACACCAGCGTGTCGGCCTGGTGCGTCAGCCCCACCAGCTCGATGGCCGCGTTGACCTGCTCGTCCAGCCCTTCCGTGTTGTGCAGGCCGCGCAGCATGTCGGTGCGGAACTTGCCGCGCCGCCGGGCCAGCACCGGTATCATGGTGTTCTGGCGGACCGTCAGCGCCTCGAACAGCTGGTTGATCTGGTAGCTCTTGCTCATGCCCAGCTGGCACACCGCGGTGACGCCTATGCCCGTGATTTCCCGCCCCCGGAAATACACCTGGCCCTCGGTCGTCGGCAGCTCGCCGGCCAGCATGGCGAAGAATGTGGATTTGCCCGCGCCATTGGGCCCGATCACGCCTCGGATCTCGCCTTCCGACAGGGCGAAGTCCACGCCGCTGACCGCCGTCAGCCCGCCGTAGCGCTTGGTGATGCCGCGGGCCTCCAGCACCGGCGCGCCGGCCGGGGCGCCGGGTTCGGGCGTCACGATGCTGAGCTGTGCCATGGCGTCGCGGTCGGCTTCGATGTCGACCTCTCGGGTCGAGCGGCGCCGGCGCTTGGCGAAGTCCAGGATGCCGCCCGCCACCCCATGGCGGAAGACCGTCACCAGCACCACGAACACGATGCCCAGTATCAGCTTCCAGTACGCGCCGATGTCGGCGAGCTGCTGCAGCCCCTCGTACAGGTATAGCCATATGGTGGCGCCCAGCAAGGGCCCGAGCAGCGTTCCCGCGCCGCCCATCACGGTCTGGATGACCAGTTGCGCGGACGTGTCGAGCGAGAAGGCGTCGGGCGGCATGTAGGACTGGAACATGCCCAGCAGCCCGCCGGCCAGCCCGCCGTAGGCCGCCGCGATCACGAAGACCGTCAGCTTGTAGCCCTGGATGGCATGGCCCAGCGCCATGGCCCGCTTGGGGTTGCCGCGTATGGCCTTGAGCACCGCGCCGAAGGGCGAGCGCACGATGCGCCGCGCCACCACGAAGCCCAGGAAGAAGAACAGGGCCACGAACCAGTACATCGGCCAGCCGCTGGAGATGTGGATGGTGGTGAATCCCAGCTCGATCACGGGCGGCGGCACGCCGGCGATGCCGTTCTCACCGCCGGTGTAGGACTTGAACGCGGAGTTTTCAAGGAAGTAGAACATTTCCCCGAAGGCCAGCGTGCTCATGGCGAAGTAGATGCCGGTGCGCCTGAGGGTCAGATAGCCGATGCACAGCCCGGCCAGGGCCGCGATCACCGTGCCGATCAACAGGGCGAGCAGCATGTGGGGCACGATGCCCGACGTCAGCAGATAGGCGCTGACGAAGCCCCCGACGCCATAGAACGCCGACTGCCCGAAGGACAGCAGCCCCGTATAGCCGAACAGCAGGTCGAAGCCCAGCCCGAACAGCCCCCATATCAGGATGCGGGTCAGCAGGTCGGCGCTCATGCCCAGATGGGGCAGCACGAAGGGCGCGGCCACCAGGCACAGCCCGACCAGGATTTCGCCGGCCTGCCGGCGCGCGAAAGATGGATGCGTAGTCATTATTCTCGGCCCTCCTGCCCCATCAGCCCTTGCGGCCGGAAGATGAGCACCAGCGCCATGACGACGAAAAGCATGACGTGGGAATAGGCGGGGTTGAAGATGGAAGTCAGGCTGAGGATTTCACCCGCGATGATGCCCCCGATGATGGCGCCCGGAAACGACCCCACGCCGCCGATCACCACGACGACGAAGGAGTCGACCAGGATGCGGTGGCCCATGTCCGGCGACAGGGTGACGATGGGGGAATCGATCACGCCCGCGTAGCCCGCCGCCATGGCGCCTATGCCGAAGACCAGCAGGAAGGTGCGCTTGACGTTGATGCCCAGCACGTTGACCATCTGCGCATCCTCGATCCCGGCGCGGACGATCAGGCCCAGGCTGGTGCGGTACAGGACGAAGTACAGCACGGCCAGCGTCCCGGCCGCGATGAACAGCGCCTGCAGCCGGTACAAGGGATAGATCAGCGAGCCTATCTGCGCGATGCCCTGGCCCCATTCCGGGGTGGGCACCGACAGGCTCACGCCGCCATAGATCGAACGCACCACTTCGACCAGTATGATCCCGATGCCGAAGGTGACCAGAATCTGGTCTTCGGCGGGCCTTTGGTAATACATGCGCATGATGCCGCGCTCGATGACCAGGCCCACGAACAGGGCCATGGCCGCCCCGGCGGCGATCGCCGCCAGGAAGGAGCCGGTCATGGTGTAGGCGGTGAAACCCGCATAGGACCCGACCACGAACAGGGCCCCATGCGCGAAGTTGACCACACCGAGCGTGCCGTAGATGATGGTCAGGCCCGTGCTGATGAGCGCCAGCAACAGGCCCGTGGCGAGCCCGTTGAAAAGCTGCGATAAGAACAACGACATGCTCGGCATTCAGAGTCCTCCTTTATGTCTTTTATGATTGGCCGTCCTCCGCCCGGCCTAGATGTAGGCGCCCAGCTTGCAGCCCAGCAGGCCCGGATCCGGCAGCGCGCCCTTGCCGTCCACCACCTCGACGATCTCGAAGTAATCGTCGGGGTTCTTCATGTCGGACGGCTTCTTGCCCCGCACGATGGGGAAGTTGATGACGCCCTGATGATCGGCGGCGCGGAAAGTCACTTCGCCGACCGGGCCCTGGCGGACCTCGCCGGCCTCGTAGGCCTTGACCACGTCGGGCGGGTAGAACGAACCGGCGCGCTCGCAGGCATCCGCCCAAAGCGCCGTCTGCAGGTAGGCGATATACGCGGAGTCGCGCGGCTTGGCCTTGAACTTCTTCTCGAACGCCGCCACGAAATCCTTGGCGATCGGGTATTTGTCCTCGAGCGTCCACCAGAAGCCCGTGGCGCCATAGACGCCCTGCATGATTTCGGCGCCGATCTCCTTCTCCAGGAAAGCCGACATATAGGGCACCACGATGTTCATCTTGTCGAGCAGGCCGAACTGCTTGGCCTGCTTGATCGAATTGGCGGCATCCGCGCCATAGGCGATCACGACGAGGGTGTCCGCACCGCTGTTGGCGATGTTGATCAGGAAAGAGCTGTAGTCCTTGGCGCCCAGCGGATGGACCTGCGAACCCACGGTCGTCCAGCCTTCTTTCTCGGTGAATTCCTTCATGGAGTCATAGGTCGTGTGGCCGTAGGTGTAGTCCGGCACCAGATACACCGCCTTGCGATTCTTGCCCATCGCCTTGGAAAGCACGGGGGCGATTGCCTTGCAGGCCGGGTAGGCGAAATAGCAGAGCCGGAAGCCATAGCGCTGGCAGTCCACGCCCGTGGTCTCGTTCGAGCCGCTGATCGCCGGCAGGTAGATCGTGCGTTCGCGGTCGCAGACTTTCTGCAAGGCGATGGCGACGGCGCTGCTGGTGCTGCCGGAGATCATCATGGCCTTGTTGTCGTGGATGAACCGGCTTGCCGCCTGGACGGCCGTATTCGGTTTCGTCTCCGCGTCGGCGACCGCCATCTTCACCGTCTTGCCCAGCACGCCCTTCTTCGTCAAGGGGGAAATCTTCCTGATTTCTTCGGCGCCGGCGTTGATCTGCTCCACGGCGAGTTCATAGCCTTTTTGCTGGTCGGCGCCCTGGGCCGAATAGGGTCCGGTGATGTCCAGGGTCAAGCCGATGAACACGGAATCGCCCTGGACCCCGGCGGGATAATTGCCGACGGGTTTCTTCTCCTCGGCCGCCGCCGCGCCACCCGCGTGCAGCAGCGCGCCGCCCACGGCTCCCGCCGCGCCGATTTTCAACAACGAGCGGCGACGCTCGCCGCCTGCGCCCAAAGCGCCCGCTTTCTTGCCGTCTTCCATCCTTCGTCTCCTTGTGCATTGAGGTGCTGCGACTGGATTGCCGCAGTCCGCTTGGTTGGTCTTTGCCAACTTATCGTGAAACGACATCGTTCCACGATATTTTCTTGATAACCCCGCCACACCGTAGAAATACAATTTGAAACTTACGCAAGCCTTACGCAGCGACTCCCCGTCCGCGTGCGTCGCGCTTGCAACCGCGCTTACAATGCGCAAATGAAAACCTGGATCGTCTTGCTGAGCATGCTGGCCATCGCGGCGAGCTGGTGGTGGGGAAAACGGCGCCTGGCGTCGTCACAAAAGAATTCGAGCAGCCTGTTCCGGCTGATCGGCCGCAGCCTGATGGCCGGCGCCCTCACCTACTTTTTCCTGATCTCTACGGCATTGATTTATTTGACATTTACCGGCAAATAGCGCGAGAATTCCAGTTGATTCGCAGCGCCGGCTTGCGTACATGCGCCAAATGAAATGTAATGCCCTTTACAATCGGGGCACAGGCTCCATGTCTGGTAACGCCCGCCCGCAAGCATAGCCCGCAGAAAGATTTGGAAACCATCATGGTCTTTCGACACGCTCGCCGTCTGGCCGCAGTGGCGCTCGTTGCGCTCTGCTCGGCGGCTTCGGCCAATTCAGCGCCCAGCTGGCCCGTCAGCCCGTCCCGGCTGACGCTGGACACGCCCTACGGCAACCTCAACATCGCCACCAGCGAATACGTGTACGAATCGCGCCTGCGCATCGGCGACGACGACGTCCAGCCGCCCATACGGGGCATCTTGAACATCACCTACGCCTTCAGCATGCCCAAGGCCCAGATCGCGCTGGTGTCGGTCAATAGCGGCAACAATGGCTGCCCCGTCAGCTATCGCTGGATCGTGCTGGAAAAATCCGGCTACACCGTTTCGCCGGAATTCGGCTCCTGCTCGGAGCACATCAAGGTGTCGGCCAAGGGCCGGCTGTTCACCTTGCAGACTCCCAGTCAAAATCGGGATAAAATCGACATTTACACTTTCGATGGAAAAACCATCAAGCGGCGCACCGCGCCCTATCGTTGACAGGCCCGAGCCCATTGACCACAAGCAATCAAGAATCCTGGGGCTTCCTGCACCCCGAATGCCATGGCCGGAACGCCTTGCTGTTTTTCAGCTGGGACCTGGCCAGAACGATCGAACAGCAATTCCAGCTGCATGCCGAATCGGCGCTCTCCGTCCAGCTGCTGGAGGCCCAGAAAGCCGTCGATCGCTTGCTGAAGCAGTATGTTCAAATCCAGGCGCATCCTTCGGCTTTTGAAGGGCAGAGCATCACGCTGCGCCTGGAGGAAAGCGAAGAGTCTCCCGGCGAGGCCGTCCTGGCGCTGGAAACCTCCCCCCACCTGGAAAGCCTGATCCTGCAGGTACAGGCCGACGAACGCGCGCGCAGCAGCGTCAATTGAACGGCGCCGGCCGCCACGAGGCGATATGACGACTCTTCCCTGGGGCCATGAGCGCCCCGACTGCGCGGGCGACCATGCGCTCGCCCTTTTCCTGGACGACATGGAGCGCGTGGTGGAGCACTATGCGAACCTGGACGGCGTGCAGCTTGAAACCCGCCTCTTCCAGGCGCAGGCGGCGGCCAACAAGCTGCTGCAGGCCTATGCGAAGAATGCTCGAAGGACGACGGCTTTCAATGGGCAGTTCATCGAGATCCGGTCTTTCGTGAATGATGCGGGCCGGACGCAATTCGTGCCGATCTTCTCCAGCGGCCTCAAGCAGGCGCTGATCAGGCTGCTGGATCGAAGCACGCAAGTCACCCGGCATTGATCAAGAGCTCAGGCCATCAACCGCAAGCGCCGATGGCCCCGCACACCGTACAAAATTCGCAGCCGTCCTTCTTGATCACCGCGTGATTGCCGCATTCCGTGCAGCGCTTGCCGACCATGGTCGGGCTGGCCGCGACATGCTGGCGCACCGGCTCGTCGGCCACCACACCCATCGCATTGATCGGCATTCCCTCTTCCGTAAGAATGCCCAGCATCGCATAGCGATGGATCACCAGCCTGGCGATGTACGCCACCGTGGAAGGATAATTGGCCTGCTTTTCACTGCCCGGAACACGCGCGAGGAAATCGCCGCGAGGTTCGGCGTAATTGAGCAGCTTGCGCAGCTTCATGCCGATCCAGGCGGGGTCGATGACCCGCATGTCCAGGCTGAGCAGCTTGCACAGGCCGTCCAGCGCCACCGGGTGCGCGCCCGTGAGCCACATGCTGTAGGGGCGGCGGCTGCCGTCGGGCATCTGCAATTCCTTCAGCATCAGCACGAAATCGTCGTCCGTGGACGGGTTGCGGACATCGGCCACCCAGGCCAGGGTGCCGTCGGTTCCCGTCTTGGGCTCGCGCGGCGCGAACAGCGCGTTGAGCACCGGGGTGGGGTCGTCCTCGTTCACGGCCAGGGCGTCGAGATCGTTATAGCGCCATTCGACCAGCCTGGCCAGGGCCGCGGTCGCGCTGGGCACCTGGACCAGATCGCCCTTGGGCGGCATGGGCATCTGGAAGCCGTCGCCATAGGCGTGCGCCAGAACCGACAGCTTCTTGCGCAGCCAGCCCCGGTCGTTGGCGCGCATGTCGCTGGACAAGGTCTTGGCGATGGCGTCCAGGCCGCGCGGCGGTTGCCCGCCCAGCACCCATACTTCGAAGGGCACGTTGTCCTTGTCGGCCACGACCACCGCGAACTCGCCCTGCGGCGAATGTATGGTCTCGCTCACCCAGCCCGACGCCCCGGCCGGAAGCGCGGGACGGGAAGGCCAGCGCAGCGACGCCAGAGGCGGGAACTTGGCCACCTCGGTGAGGACCAGGCGCTTGTCCTGTTCGGACAGGACGATGGGCTGGGGCGCGCTTGCCGGGGCTTCCGGCGCCACGGACAGCACCGCACCCAATATGGAGTTGGGCCGGTAGGTGGTGATGCCCTTCAGGCCCTTGTGCCAGGCCTGCAAGTACAGATCCTTGAAGTCCTCGTATGGATAGTCCTCCGGCACGTTGACGGTCTTGGAGATGGCCGCGTCGACGTAAGGCGCCACCGCGGCGACCATCAGCATGTGGTCGATGGCGGAGATTTCGAGGGCCGAGACGAAGGCCTCGGGCAGATGATCGACGTCGCCGCCCATGGCGCGATAGACGCGATAGGCGTGGTCTTCGACGATGTAGTCTTTCTTGCTGCCGTCGGGCATGCGCTTGGTGCGCGTGTAGAACCAGGAAAACGCCGGCTCGATGCCGTTGGACGCATTGTCGGCGAACGCCAGTGAAATCGTGCCGGTGGGCGCGATGGACGTGAGGTGCGAATTGCGGATGCCGTGCTTGCGTATGGCCCGCTTCAGGGCGTCGGGCAGGCGCGAGGCGAAGCCGCCCTTCAGGTATTCGTCGGCGTTCAGCCGGGGGAAGGCGCCGCGTTCCTTGGCCAGTTCCACCGAGGCCTCGTAGGCGGCGTCGCGCATCTCGCGCGCCATGTCGGCGGCCAGCGCGCGCCCGGCGTCGGAGTCATAGCGCAGCCCCAGCATGATGAGCGTGTCGCCCAGGCCGGTGAAGCCCAGGCCCAGGCGCCGCTTGGCGTCGGCTTCGCGCTGCTGTTCTTCCAGCGGCCATTTCGTGGCGATCAGCACGTTGTCCAGCATGCGCACGGCCAGCTTCGTGGCCTTGCGCATGGTCTCGAAGTCGAACGACGCCGAATCGCTGAACGGATCGGCGACATAGGCGGTGAGATTCAGGCTGCCCAGGCAGCAGCAGCCGTAATCGGGCAATGGCTGCTCGCCGCAAGGGTTGGTCGCTTCGATGAATTCGCAATACGCCAGGTTGTTTTCCGCGTTGATGCGGTCCAGGTAGAGCACGCCCGGCTCGGCCGCCGCGTACGTGCTTTGCATGATCAGGTCCCAGACTTCGCGCGCCCGGACCTTGCGATACACCCACATGCCGTCGTCGCGCAGGTAGGCGCCCTGGGATTTCAGGTCGTCGTTCGGTTCCGTTGCGTGCACGAGTTCGAACATGCCGTCGGCTTCGACGGCGCGCATGAAGCCGTCCGTGACCCCCACCGAAACGTTGAAGTTGTTCAGCTGGCCGCGTTCCTGTTTGGCCGTGATGAACTCCGTGACGTCGGGGTGGGTGATGTTGACGACCGCCATCTGGGCCCCCCGGCGGGCGCCCGCGGATTCCACGGTTTCGCAGGAGCGGTCGAAGACGCGCATGTACGAAAGCGGGCCGGACGCGCTGCTGCCGGTGCCCTTGACCCGCGCCCCCTTGGGGCGGATGGACGAGAAGTTGTAGCCCACGCCGCCGCCCCGCCGCATGGTTTCCGCGGCCTGCGCCAGCGCGGTATATATCCCGGGCTTGTTGTCGACTTCTTCGGTGATGGAGTCGCCCACCGGCTGCACGAAGCAGTTGATGAGCGTGCTCTGCAGGTCGGTGCCAGCCGCGCTGTTGACGCGCCCGGCCGGAATGAAGCCGTGCTTCATGGCCCAGAGGAAGTCTTCGGAAAACTTATCCCGCAGCTCGGGCGCTTCGACCTGGGCCAAGGCCCGGGCAACGCGCGCACGGACCTCGTCGATGCCCGACTCACCGCCTTTGGCGTATTTTTCGATGAGTACCTCGGTGGAAATGACTTGAGGTTCGGCCAGAGCGATGGCCGTGCTTTCCATGTGTTGCATAATGTATCCTGTGGCGTGCCCGCGCGCGGCGGTGGGGCGGGCACTGATGAATGGCCTGCAAAAAGATATCATAACCAATGAGGGCGACCTTTGATGTCTCTTAAATCCATCGCCTGCCGGGACTATAATCCGCATGCCGGCGAGCGCCTCTTTCCGGGCGCCCGTCCCGCGTGTTTCAAGAACGAACAACGATTTTCAAAGGGTTGAGCAATGATCAAAACAAACAGCTTGGGTAGGGGCATGGCGGCGGCCATCGTCCTGGTCGGCGTGGGCGCGCTCAGCGCCTGCCAGACGCCGTCCGCCTCGCATGGGCAGTCGCGCAATTCAGAGTTCAACTGCATCGCGGGCACCGTCGGCGGCGCCGTCGTGGGCGGCCTGCTGGGCAGCACCATAGGCGGCGGGCGGGGCCGCACGGCCGCCACCGCGGTCGGCATCGGCGCGGGCGGCTACCTCGGCAACGCCATGGGCTGCAAATAATGGAGCGCTCGGTCATGAACAAACTTCTCACGCTCTCTTTCGCACTGGCATTGGCCGCCCCCGTCGCGGCCCTGGCGCAAGGCTCGCCCCAGGGGCTGACGCAGGCGCAGTTCGATCAGCTCGACACCGACAAGGACGGCAAGATCAGCGAAGCCGAATACCGGCGATTCATGGAAGGCGCCTTCGACAAGCTCGACACGGACCGCAACGGCACCCTGAACAGCGCCGAAGCGGGCACCGTGCTTACGTCCGAACAATTCACCGTGGTCGACCGCGACCGCAACGGGCAGTTGAACCGTCAGGAATTCCTGGACCAGGTCATGAGCGACTTCCACCGCCAGGACCAGAATCAGGACGGCCATCTGCAGCCTTGATCCGGCCGCCCGGCGCGTGCGCGGCACGCCGGGCATGTCTCTTGCTGGCTCCGGCCGTCCAAGCCACAGGAGACCAGCATGTCACAAGCCAGGATAGAACCCGGCGAAACCGATATTTCGCTAGCCGGCCGGGAAGCTCCCCGCAAGCAGGCCGACGGCGCGTTTGGCCGCGATGCGCGCGGCAAGCGGCAGCCCGCCGCGGCGGCGAAGAAAAAGCACGGCCAGCCCAAGGCCGGCCCGCTGGACCGGGGCATAGACCTGGGCGGATGAAGCCGCGCGCCGCCCGCGCTCAGGCCACGCCCAGCCAGCCGGGAAGCTGCGAGAACAGGAACAGCAGCAAGCCCACCAGGCCGCCCACGAGCGTGCCGTTGATGCGGATGTATTGCAGGTCCTTGCCGATATTCAGCTCTATTTGCCGGGACATCTCCTTGGCGTCCCAGGCGTTCACGGTGTCGCGGATGTGCCGGGTCAGGAACTCGGAAAATTCCGGCGCCATGGCGCGGGCGATGTTTTCCATGTGCTTGTTCAATGACGCCCGCAAGGCCGCGTCGTCCCGGATCGCCTCGCCTATCCAGACGCCCGCCGCGCTCAGATTGAGCCGCAGGCTGGATTCCTGCCGATCCAGGTCGTTCTGCAGCCAGGCGCGCAAATTGGCCCATATGCCCTCCACATAGCCCGTGAAAACGGCGTCGCTCTTGATGTAGCGCTTGAAGGCGCGGGCTTTGCGGGCGGTTTCGGGGTCTTGTTTGAGTGCGAGAATGAATGAAGCCGTCAAGGCGTCGAATTTCTTGCGCAACTCATGGCCCTGGTCCTGCACGACGGCATTGAGGATGTCGTTGACGATCTTGGCCACCTGCTCCGCGGCGTTCTCGCCCAGCCATTCGGAGGGAGCGACCTTTTCCGCGATGGGATGCCGGCGCTTCAGCCATTGCACCAGCTGCGTGGCGATCATTTCCCGCGTGGCCGGCTGGTCCAGGTAGTCGATGCAGCGCAGAATGAGGCTGTCGAGCAATTGCTGGTGGCGCCCGTTGCGGGTCAGGGAATCCAGCAGCGCCGCGCCGGCGCCGGCCAGATCGAGCTTGTCCACCATGGCGCCGAACGCGTCTTTCAGAAAGACCTGGATCCTGGCGTCGTCCGTGATCCTCAGCCCGCCTTGCAACAGCCGTGCCAGATAGGTGCCCAGGCGATCGGCGTTCTCTTGCCGGACGAGCCAGCCGCTGATCAAGCCGGCCGGATCGTGCCCGCGGATCAGCGCGACGAGGGAGTCCGGATCCAGGAATTTTTCCTTGACGAACAAGGCCAGGTTGCCGGCTATGGCGCCCTGGTTGCGCGGAATGATCGCCGTATGGCGCGACACCAGCGGGATGGGCACCCGCCTGAACAAGGCCACCACGGCGAACCAGTCGGCCAGCGCGCCCACCATGGCGGCTTCGGACACGGCTTTCAGGCCCAGCACCCAGACATTGGGCGGGCTGAACAGGGTGGCCACGAACGTCGCGGCCGCCAGAAGGAACAGGGACAAGGCAAAGGCCTTGGCGTTGCGGAGTTCGCGTTCTTTGGTCAGATCGGCAGGCATGCGAGGCAGAGTCAAAGCGTAAGAGTCATCGGGCCGTCAGGCGGCGCCCGCGGTCATTCCCAGTGACTTCATCACCAGGCGCAAAACATAGGCGACGACCGCCAGGCCGCCGACGCCGGCCGCCCATAGGCCCAGCAGCCACGCCAGCCGCGCCGGCCAACCGTCTCTGCGCCATGCGTTTTTCCAAAGACCGCGCATCAATGATAGCCTTCGCCGGACTTCACCTTGCCCCGGAACACATAGTAGGACCATGCCGTGTACATGAGGATCATCGGTATGATCAGCAAGGCCCCCACCAGCGTGAAGCCCTGGCTTTGCGCCGGGCCCGAAGCGTCCCATATGCTTACGTCCGGCGGAATCACGTTGGGCCAGAGGCTGATGCCCAGGCCGCTGTAGCCGAGGAAGACCAGGACGAGGGTAAGCAGGAAAGGCCCGGCGTGGGGCTCGGTGCGCAAGGCGCGCAGCAGCGCGTAAGCCGTCAGGGCGACCAGCACGGGCACCGGCGCGAACCACAGGAGATTCGGCATGCTGAACCAGCGCTCGGCGATCCGCGGGTGCGCCAGCGGCGTCCACACGCTGAGCGCGATGATCACCGCCAGCAGTCCCAAGGTCAGCGGCCTTGCCAACTGCACCATGCGGCGCTGCAAGCGCCCTTCGGTCTTGAACACCAGCCAGGTGCATCCCAAGAGGGCATAGGCCACGATCAGGCCGAATCCGGTGAATATGGGAAAGGGCCGCAGCCAGTCCAGCGGGCCGCCCGCATAGGCGCCGTTTGCGATGGGCACGCCGTCGATGTAGGCGCCCAAGGTCACCCCCTGGAAGAAGGTGGCGGCGATCGAACCGGCGATGAAGGCCTTGTCCCAGAAATGCCGGGCGGACGCGCCGGCCTTGAAGCGGAATTCGAAAGCCACGCCCCGGAATATCAGCCCCAGCAGCATGAAGACCAGAGGCAGCATGAAGGCGCTCAGTATCACCGCGTAGGCCAGCGGGAAGGCGGCCAGCAGGCCCGCGCCGCCCAGCACCAGCCAGGTCTCGTTGCCGTCCCACACCGGCGCGACCGTGTTCATCATGACGTCGCGGTCGTCCTTGCCCGGAACGAAGAGATACAGCACGCCTATCCCCAGGTCGAAGCCGTCCATCACCACGTACATCATGACGCCAAAGAGAATGATGATCGCCCATAGCAGGGCCAGGTCGATACCCATGACGTCACCCATGCTCCGAAGGCGCGGCCGCTGCGGGGCCGGCGGCGGACAGCGGACGGCTGGGCGTGCGCTGCTCGCCCGGCCCGCCTTCCGGCTCCGCCATCGGCGCCGGCCCCCTGCCTATGAGTTGCAGCATATAGACCGTGCCCGCGCCGAAGAGGACGAAGTACACGACCACGAACAGCGCCAGAGTCAGTGCGAGCTCGCCGGCGCCGTGCGGGCTCACCCCGTCGGCGGTGCGCATCACGCCATACACGATCCACGGCTGGCGCCCCACTTCGGTGGTCATCCACCCGGCGATCATGGCAACCAGGCCGGACGGCCCCATGTACAGCGCGCAACGCCACAGCGCGCGGGATTCGAACAGGCGGCCGCGCCATCGCGCCCATGCCCCCCAGGCGGCGAGCGCGATCATCAGCAGGCCCAGGCCGACCATGAGCCGGAAAGTCCAGAACACCACCGTGGCGTTGGGCCGGTCTTGCGGCGCGAATTCCTTCAGTCCCGGAAACTGCCCGTCCCAGCTATGCGTGAGCAACAGGCTGCCTCCATGCGGAATCTCCACCGCGAAGTGGTTCTTCTCTTGCCGCATGTCCGGCCAGCCGACCAGGGTGAAAGGGACCGCCCTGCCCGGCTCGTTTTCCCAATGGCCTTCGATGGCCGCCAGCTTCGCCGGCTGGTGCCGCAGCGTGTTGAGTCCGTGCAGATCGCCTATGGCCAGCTGCAGGGGCGCCGCGAACAGCAGCATCCACATCGCCATGGACATCATCTTGCGCACCGCCGGATCATCCCGGCCCCGCAGCAGATGCCAGCCAGCGGCCGCCGCGACCATGAGCGCCGTCGCCAGAAACGCCGCCATGCTCATGTGCGCCAGCCGATACGGAAAAGAGGGATTGAGAATGACGGCGATCCAGTCGACCGGTACGGCGCGGCCGCCGACGATTTCGAAGCCCGCCGGCGTCTGCATCCAGCTATTGGACGCCAGTATCCACGTGGCCGAGATCAGCGTGCCCAGCGCCACCATGAAGGTGGCGAACAGGTGCAGTCCCGGGCCCACCCGCTTCAGGCCGAAAAGCATGACGCCCAGAAAACCGGCCTCCAGAAAAAACGCCGTCAGCACTTCATAGGCGAGCAGCGGCCCCGTGATGCCGCCGGCAAACTGCGAAAAATAGCTCCAATTGGTGCCGAACTGATAAGCCATGACCAGGCCCGACACCACGCCCATGGCGAAGTTGACGGCGAAGATCCTGAGCCAATAGGCGTACAGATCACGAAAGACGGGCTTGCCTGTTTTCAGCCAGCAGGCTTCGAGCACGAAGAGATAGCTCGCCAGGCCAATGGTGATGGCGGGGAAGATGATGTGAAAGGAAATCGTGAACCCGAACTGGATCCGGGCAAGCAGCAATGCGTCCGCATCCATAAGCTCCCCTTACCCCGCCCGCGCCGCCTTCTGACTTATCCCCACAAACTGTGAATAAGCCGAGGGATAACCCGTGGTTACTTCAAGAAACTGCAATGAATACGCGGACCTGCGGTTTAGTGGTCAAAGAATCGCCCGCCTCTTTTCCACCGTTCGCCTGAGTTCATCCACCGCCGCCTCCGGGCTGTGGGCAAGATCCGCCAGGTTGATGGACACGCGGCGCCGGTTCCGCAAATAGAATACGCATGCATCGCGCCCTTCGTCTATCGCCAGGATTTGGCCATCCAAACGCCGATTCAACGTAACCGCCAGCTTTTCGGTATCCATGGGTGTCTCCTGTCAGCCGAATATGGATCTTCACCATAACAAGCCGGAGGATTTCAAACAGTAAAACTGTATATCTGAATCTGCGCTTTTCACGCCCGTCCGCGTGCGAAATGAAGCGCGGGCGGGACAGGCGCTCCGTCATATGGCTGACGTCCGGCAGCCGGGCATGGCGTCTGGGTTCTTGCGCACATCCTGTAACTCATCCCACACGAACTCGGCAGCAGCCACGACAACGCAATCCTGATCAAATGTCAGTTCTTCCCGACCATGTCGGTGTCCGGCCCGGGCCTTCGTTGGCAACCGCGGCACCCTCGGTCAGTGTTCCGTCCCCGCGTAGATCCACATGGGCTCCGTTTTTCCTGCTCTCATAAATCCCAGCGATTTGTAGAAATCAACGGCTTCACCATCTGCAGCAAGCATTATTTGATGAAAGCCTGAATATCGCCCTAACATGGCCTCCATCATCTTCCGTCCAACCGCTTTCCTCTGGAATTGTGGCAGTACGAGCATGTGGGGAAAGTAGACCACTAGATGGCCATCCGAGATGGCATTTCCCAAGCCGATCAATTCGTTGGAAATGCGTGCCGTGACCAGAGCGTGAGAGCCGCGTAGCGCCGCCATAAGCTGCTGCGGTTTCTCTGCCGATGACCATTCATTTGCACGATACAGCCTAAGCACTTCATCCATCGTGACACTGTCAGAAAGCGAAATTTCAACCTGCATACCAGCCTCCGTTCTGACGGTACTGCAAAACCTGTCAACGAATCACGAAAGTTCGCGTATACCCTGGCGGCTTGGGATCACGGAACAAACACCTGCTCGATGGAATCGGCGTCGACGAAATTCAGAGACCAAGTCTCCAGCTCTGAATCACTGCCTGTGCGGATGCGCTGAACCAGGGTATCGGGCAAGGGACCGAATTTGCGGGTGAGCAGGCGTTCCAGCAGCGCCGCTTGGCCAGATAGCTCGCCTTGTCGCAAGCCCTGAGCAATGCCTTCCTGACGGCCTTCCCAGAAGCCTTCTTGGCGCCCCTCCTGACGGCCTTCTTGAAACCCTTCTTCGCGCCCTTCCTTGCGCCCCTCCAGGATCCCCTCGCGCTTCCACTGCCGGGCCCACATGCCCGGCTTCTCACTGATCAACATGACAAGCTCCTGCAAACTCGTGACCTGGGGCACCGCCTCTTGCGACTGGGCCCGCGACAGCACCAGGTGCTGGATATAGGCGGCAAGGCTGCGGTTCAACTCCTCAAACCCCGCCCCTTGCACCGCGTCCATCAAAGTGTGCAGTATTTCCGGGATTTGCTCAATGGCCGTGCTGTGCTCCAGCCGAAAAAGCAGCCCCGCCAGGTTCGCATCGGGCAGGCCGCCTGCGCGCAGCAGCGCGCCTTCGTCGATCAGCACGTAGCGCAGCTGCAGCTGGTAGCTCGATAAGTCCGGCACCGACGGCTCGATCAGCCCGGCCAGGTCCCGCCGCCAATTGCCGCGGCCGTCGGTCGAGACGACACCCGCTGCCGGCCAAACGCTCTGGCCAAGGCCATCGCCTCCCTTGGATACCGCACGCTGTCAGGTGCTAACCCTGATGGCCCCAAGCCGCCATTTCGTTCACGATGCAACGACCAATGAAGAAGGACAAGAATATCACGCCACCTGGCAGCGGTGCCATCATAGATGCGCATCGCCGCGTGGGCGGTACCTTTCGCAACGCGCCCGCTTGGCCCTCCCGCCACCGCGCCATATAGGAGCACAAAATGATCTGGCGAGCGCTAATCATCGCCACCGCCCTGATACTAGCCGGCCCCGCCCTCGCCGCGAATCAGCCCTGCTCCGGCAAGAAAGGCGGCATATCGCATTGCGCCGGTGACAAGTTCGTTTGCAACGACGGCTCCATCAGCGCAAGCAAAAGAGTATGCTCCGTGCCCGGAGGCCCGGCCTCCGGGCCGAAGGCGGCGCCCAAGGCAAAATCGGGTTCAGCCTGCGATTGCCGCAGCGGGGCGTTTTGCGCCGGGCCGCGTGGCGGAAAATACTGCCATACGGACAGCGGAAAGAAAAGCTACGTGCGAAAGTGATGTTGGCCGCGCAGATGGCGAGCCGGGCCTGGCTTGAGTCTGGATGCAGCGCCACTTGCAATAAAGCAAACTTTCGCGGTAGAATTTCGTTCTTCGCAGGACACGGGGGCTGTTAGCTCAGTTGGTAGAGCAGCGGACTCTTAATCCGTAGGTCGGGCGTTCGAGCCGCCCACAGCCCACCAGTGCTTCCCTAGCGAATCATGCACTTGACGCCACCTTGCACGGTGGCGTTTTTGCTTTTGCGCGCCGGCCGCCCCTAGATGTTCCTGGCCAGCTCAGCCGCCAAGCCCACATAGCTGCGCGGCGTCATCGCCAGCAGCCGCTGCTTCGGCTCCGCCGGCAGATCCAGCCCCGCGATGAACTCCGCCAGGCCTTCGCGATTGATACCCTTGCCCCGAGTCAACGCCTTCAACTGCTCGTAAGGCTGGGGCAGGCCGTAGCGGCGCATCACCGTCTGCACCGGCTCCGCCAGGACCTCCCAGCAACTGTCGATGTCGGCATCGATCGCGGCGGCATTCAGCTCCAGCTTGCCCAGCCCGCGCAGGCAAGCGTCATAGGCCACGGCGCAATAGCCGAAGGCCACGCCCAGATTGCGCAGCACCGTCGAATCCGTGAGATCGCGCTGCCAGCGCGAAACCGGCAGTTTTTCCGAAAGATGGCGCAGCACCGCATTGGCAAGCCCCAAATTGCCTTCCGAATTCTCGAAATCGATGGGATTGACCTTGTGCGGCATGGTGGACGAACCGACCTCGCCCTCCTTCAGGCGCTGCTTGAAATAGCCCAAAGAAATGTAGCCCCAGATATCGCGATTGAGGTCCAGAATGATGGTGTTCGCCCGCGCCACCGCGTCGAACAGCGCCGCCATCCAGTCATGCGGCTCGATCTGTATGGAATACGGATTCTGCTCCAGCCCCAGGCTGCCCAGCACGCCCTTGCTGAATGCCGGCCAGTCGATTTCCGGATAAGCGGCCAGGTGCGCGTTGTAGTTGCCGGTGGCGCCGTTCATTTTCGCCAGCGGCTGCACCGCCTGGATCGCCGCGATGGCGCGATCCAGGCGCGCGGCGACGTTGGCGAATTCCTTGCCCAGCGTGGTGGGGCTGGCCGGCTGGCCGTGGGTGCGCGACAGCATGGGCTGGTCGGCGAACTGGCGCGCCAGGCCCTTCAGCGTGTCGCACAATTCCGTCAGCCGCGGCACGATGAAATCGGAGCGGGCGCGGCCCAGCATCAGCGCATGCGAGGTATTGTTGATGTCTTCGGACGTGCAGGCGAAGTGGATGAACTCGGCGGCGGCCGCCAGCTGTTCATTGCCGGCCACGCGCTCCTTCAGCCAGTATTCGACGGCCTTGACATCGTGGTTGGTGGTTTTTTCGATTTCCTTGATGCGCGCCGCGTCGTCCTCGGAAAACTCCGCCACCAGCGACTTCAGCAAGGCCTTGGACTCTTCCGAGAACGCAGGCAATTCAGGCAGGCCGGCCTCGGCCAGCCCGAGCAGCCAGGCAACCTCGACTTCGACGCGGTGCGCCATGAATGCGGCTTCCGACAAGGATTGGCGAAGGACCCGCCCCTTGGCGGCGTAGCGGCCGTCCAACGGGGAAAGGGCGTTCAGTGGGCTAAGCTGGGGGGCGATCTGCATCTTCGGTCAAGGCTAATGTTGGTCAATTGGGCATTCTAGCATTCGGCGGCTGTCCGGCAGCTTTCCCATACCCCAATTCGGGTGAAAAGTCACACGATTAAAAATTCATAAGCATATAAACGACAGATTGCCCCGACGGTCCGGCCCCGGCGGGCTGCGGCAAGGCTTTCACGGCTAATATGGGCAACGTTCCTGCTATACTTTTTTTGCCTGTAACTTCTGACCCTTGCCATGAAACTTATTGGTTCGCTCACCAGTCCATACGTACGCAAAGTGCGCGTCGTCATGGCTGAAAAGAAACTCGATTACGAATTCATACTCGAGGACGTGTGGGCCGAAGATACTAAAATCCAAATCCATAATCCGCTCGGGAAAGTGCCCTGTCTGCTCATGGACGACAACGGCAGCCTGTTCGATTCCCGGGTCATCGTCGAATATCTCGACACCCTCTCCCCCGTCGGCCGCCTGATACCGCAAACCGGCCGCGACCGCGCGGCGACCAAATGCTGGGAAGCCATCGCCGACGGCGTGCTCGACGCCGCCACGAGCATTTACATCGAGAACAACCGCCGCGCGCCTGAATCGCGCAGCCAGCAGTGGGTGGATCGCCAGCACAAGAAGATCGCGGGCGCGCTTGAATCCATGGACAACAGCCTGGGCGACCAGGCTTTCTGCATGGGCATCAACTTCGGCCTGGCCGACGTCGCCGTCGGCTGCGCCCTGGGCTATCTCGACCTTCGCTTTCCGGAACTGAACTGGCGCTCCCAGTACGGCAACCTGCAAAGGCTGGACGAAAAGCTCCAGACGCGCCCGTCCTTCGTGGCCACCGCGCCGCCCAAACCCTGATACGCCGATGCCCGGCTTCCCGGGCGCAACGCAGACCCGCCGGCGTGGCGGGTTTTTTACGGCTGCTCGTACAGCAGTTCGGCGATTTCGGCGCCCAGGGCCAAGTCGGCGACCTGGCCGAAATGATGCTGCCGCAGGCGGCCTTGCGCGTCGATCAATATCAGCGTCGGCGTGCCCTGCATGCCGTAGGCCAGCATGGTGCGCGGCAGCCCGTCGCGGCTCCCGGGCATGTCGACGCCGACGGGAAAAGCGATGCGGTATTCATGCAGGAATGCCCGCAGGGACACCGGCGTCATGGCGTCGTGGTGCTCGAAGACCGTATGCAGGCCGATGACCGCGACCTTAGACGGCGGGAAGGTGTGGCGCACCCTGGCGGCCTGCGGCAAGCCGTGCATGACGCAGCCCGGGCACAGCATCTGGAAGGCCTCCAGGACGATCACCTTGCCGCGCAGCGACTCCAGCGTGGGCGCCTGATCGGTGTTGAACCATTGCTCGACCTCCCATGGGGGCGCCGGCGGGTGATAGGTCTGATTCATGTCCTTGGCCTCCAAGGCCGGCGGGACGCTAGCCCACCGTGTACCCGAGATACGCTTCGTAAAGCATGTAGCCGGCCAGCGCGAACAACAGGCAGGCGAACACGCGCTTGAGCGTGGCGACCGGCAGGCTGTGCGCGCAGCGCGCGCCGAACGGAGCCGTGAGCACGCTCATGGCGGACAGCACCAGCAAGGCCGGCCAATATATGTAGCCCAGCATGCCCTCCTGCCCGCGCACCTCCTGGAAGCCGGAATAGATATAGCCCACGCTATTGGCCACGGCAATGAAGAATCCCAGAGCGGCGGAGGTGGCCACGGCGTTATGCACCTTGACGTTGCTGCGCGTCATGAAGGGCACCGACAGGAAGCCGCCCCCCGCGCCCAGCAGGCCGGACGCGAAGCCGATGCCCACTCCGACTCCGGCGGTGGCCGCCTTGCCGGGCATGGTGCGGGACAGGGCCGGCGGCTTGCCCGACAGCATCTTGAATCCCGAATACATCACGAACAGCCCGAAGATCAGCGACAGCCCCGCACCGCTGAGATAGGAGAAGACGGCGCCGCCGGACAGCAGGCCGCCCACGATCATGCCGGGCGCCATGACGGCGACGATGTCCCACAAGATGGCACGCTTGGCATGGTGCGCCCGCATGCTGGACACCGAGGTGAAGACGATGGTGGCCATGGACGTTGCGATGGCGGCGTGCACCACGAGGTCCTTGGGCACGCCGTACAGCGGGAACAGCATGGTCAGGAACGGAACCAGCATCATGCCGCCACCGATGCCCAGCAAGCCGGCCGCAAAACCGACCACGGCGCCAAGGCCGACCAAAGAGATGATGAAAACTGGATCCATGTTGTCCTGCTTTGATTTGATTGAGTAAGAAAAAACCGTGGAATGACTGAAGGCTGGCGCCTGTGACGTCGACGGGCGCTAGGTGATGATACCGCCGCCGAGGCAGACGTCGCCGTCATACAGCACGGCGGACTGGCCGGGCGTCACCGCCCATTGCGGCTCTGCAAACGACAAGCTGAAGGCGGCGCCCGACACCGCCTTCAGGCGGCAGGGCGAATCCGACTGCCGGTAGCGCGTCTTGGCCATGTAGTCGCCGGCCCGGGGCGCCTCGCCGGCGACCCAGCTGGCGTCCTGGGCGCTCAATTCCGTGGACTGCAGCCAGGGATGGTCGTGCCCCTGCACGACATACAAGGTGTTGTGCGCCAGATCCTTCCTGGCGGTGTACCATGCATCGGCGGTGCCGTCGCTGCGCTGGCGCCCTTTCACGCCCCCTATGCCCAGCCCCTTGCGCTGCCCCAGCGTATAGAAGGACAGCCCCTGGTGCTCGCCCACCACCTGGCCTTCGGGCGTCTTGATGGGCCCCGGCCGCGTGGGCAGATAGCGGTTCAGGAATTCGCGGAAGGGGCGCTCGCCAATGAAGCAGATGCCCGTCGAATCCTTTTTGGCGGCATTGGGCAGCTGCAGCGACCGGGCGATGCGCCTGACCTCGGTCTTGGGAAGCTCGCCCAGCGGAAACAGGGTGCGGGCAAGCTGGTCCTGGTTCAGGCGATGCAGAAAATAGCTTTGATCCTTGGTGTGGTCCAGCGCCTTCAGCAGCTGGTGCCGTGGCGCGCCGCCTGCCTGCACGGTCCGGCGGCGGGCGTAGTGCCCGGTGGCGATCAGGTCCGCGCCCAGGGACATGGCGTGGTCCAGAAAGGCCTTGAATTTGATTTCGGCGTTGCACAGGACGTCGGGGTTGGGCGTGCGGCCGGCCGAGTATTCGCGCAGGAAATCCGCGAACACCCGGTCCTTGTATTCGGCCGCGAAATTCACCGCTTCGATGTCGACGCCGATCAGGTCGGCGACGCTGGCGGCGTCGAGCCAGTCCTGGCGGGAAGAGCAGTATTCGGTATCGTCGTCGTCTTCCCAGTTCTTCATGAACAGGCCCAGGACTTCGTAGCCCTGCTGCTTCAGCAGCCATGCGGCCACCGACGAATCGACGCCCCCCGACATGCCGATGACGACACGCCCCCTACTTCCAGATATGTTAGCCATACCGGTATTTTAGCGAGTCTTGGCCAGGGCCTCGTCGACGACTTCGATCCAGTGGCGCACCGGAATGGATGTGCCGTTTTGCAGATGCGTGATGCAGCCGATGTTGGACGAGACGATGCAATCGGACTTCGTCGGCTCGATGGCTTGCAGCTTGCGATCGCGCAGGGTGATGGAGAGCTCCGGCTGGGTGACCGAGTAAGTGCCGGCCGAGCCGCAGCATAGATGCGATTCATTGAATGGCTGCAGCGCGAAGCCCAGGTCGGCCAGCAGGCGCTCGCTGACGCCGCGCAGGCCCTGCCAGTGCTGCAGGGTGCAGGGCGGATGGAATGCCGGCCTTTCGGGCAGGCCCTGCAGGCGATGCTTCAGTGCGTCGGCATGCGGCGCCAGGATCTCGGCGATGTCGCGCACCTTGGCGACGACCCGCAGGGCCTTGATCACGTAGTCGGGATCGTGCCGCAAATGGTGGGCGTATTCCTTGACCATCGCGCCGCAGCCCGAGGCGTTCATGACGATGGCCTCGACCTGGCCGCCGTCGATGAGCGGCAGCCATGCGTCGATGTTGGCCCGCATCTGCTGCAAGGCGTCGTCCTGGGCGTCCAGGTGGAAATTGATGGCGCCGCAGCAGCCCGAGCCCGGCACCACCCGCGTGCCTATTCCCACGGCGTCCAGCACCCGTATGGTGGCGGCGTCGATGGAGGGCATCATGGACGGCTGCACGCAACCCGCCAGCATCAGCACCTGGCGCTCATGGCGTTCCGTGTCGGCGGGCAGCGCGGCGGCGGGCCGCGGCGCGGGCAGCTTGTTCTTGAGCGTTTCCGGCAGCAAAGGACGCAGCAGGCGCCCCAGGCTGTATGCCGGCCCGAACAGCGGCGAATTCAGCATGCGCCGCAAGCCGGCGCGCTGTATCTTCTGGGCCATCGGCCGTTCGACTCGTTCGTCCACGATCTTGCGGCCGATGTCGACCAGTGCGCCGTACTGGACTCCGGAGGGACAGGTGGTCTCGCAGTTCCGGCAGGTCAGGCAGCGGTCCAGGTGTTCTTGCGTGGCGCGCGTCGGTTCGGCGCCCTCCAGCACCTGCTTGATCAGGTAGATGCGGCCGCGCGGGCTGTCGCGCTCGTCGCCCAGCACCTGGTAGGTCGGGCAGGTCGCGAGACAGAATCCGCAATGGACGCAGCGCCGCAGTATTTCATCGGCTTCCTGGCCCAGCTCGCTGGCGCGAGCCCATGATGCTAGATTGGTTTGCACGGTGGTCTCTTAAAAGTCTGGAAACATGCGGTTCGGGTTGAAGATGCCCATGGGATCCAGCTCTTGCTTGAGCCGACGATTGATGTTGCTTACGCCCGGCGGCAAGGGATGGAACACGGGAACCTCGGGCTTGCCGGGGCCGTGGCGGAACAAGGTGGCATGGCCGCCCAGCCCGGCCACGGCGGATCGCAATTCCAGCGGATCGCTCACGCCGGCGATCCAGCGCTGGCCGCCGTTCCATTCGACCAGGGTCTGCGGGTGCTCCAGCGGACCGGCGTTCGGCGGCAGGGCCACGCGCCAGAGCGGGCGCGCGGCAAAGAACGGGTGGGTGTGATCGCGGATGCTTGCCCAGAAAGCGTCGGCCTCGGCCGGGTCCATGAGCTCGCCGCCTATGCGCTTCAGGCCGTAGTCCACCGCCGGCCCGCTGCCCGACACCCGGACGTAAAGGCGGCCTGCGGGCCCGCCGCCTTCGGGGTGCCACACGGTGCCGCTGACGGGCAGGGGCAGCCCGCGCCATTGGGTGAATTTCTTCAGCGCCTCGGCCTGGGCGAGGTCCAGCACGGCGGTGGATTCCTCGAAGGGACGCGGCGCCACCTTGACGGAGACCTCGACCATGGGCCCCAGGATGCCCAGCGAGCCCGCAAGCAGGCGCGAGATGTCGAAGCCCGCGACATTCTTCATGACCTCGCCGCCGAAAGACAGCACGGAGCCGGAGGAGTCGAGCAGCTTGGCGCCCAGCACGTAGTCGCGCGCGCTGCCCGCCGCCATGCGCCGCGGGCCGGACAGGCCGGCGGCGATGCAGCCGCCCAGGGTGGACGCGGCGCCGAACCGGGGCGGCTCGAACGCCAGCATCTGGTTGCGCTCGGCCAGCAAGGCCTCGACTTCGCTGAGCAGGGTGCCAGCCTTGGCCGTGATCACCAGTTCGGAGGGCTGGTAGTTGACGACCCCGTGGTAGCCCGACAAATCGAGCACGGCGGTGTCGTGCACGCTGTCCTGGTCCACCGGCTCGCCATAGAAGCGCTTGGTGCCCCCGCCCCGTATGTGCAGCGGCCGCTCCGCGCCGCGGGCCGTCATGACTTGCTGGCAGAGTTCGGTCAATACGAAATCCATGCGGGCCTCTTAGAAACGCGGCAGTTCGGGAAAGCGGATGTTGCCGCCGTGAACGTGCATCTTGCCGTACTCGGCGCAGCGCGCCAGCGTGGGAACGACTTTTTCGGGGTTGAGCAGGCCGTAGGGGTCGAACGCCCTTTTGAAGG
This sequence comes from Parapusillimonas granuli, assembly GCF_013416525.1. Classification (GTDB taxonomy): domain Bacteria; phylum Pseudomonadota; class Gammaproteobacteria; order Burkholderiales; family Burkholderiaceae_B; genus Parapusillimonas; species Parapusillimonas granuli. The sequence continues at coordinate 54,651 of NZ_JACCEM010000006.1, read as the reverse complement.
CCAGGAAATAATCGAGTTCTTCGCGCGTGAACTGCACGCACATCTGGTTGATTTTTTCCATGCCCACGCCGTGTTCGCCCGTGATGGTGCCCCCGACCTGCACGCACAGTTCGAGTATGGCCGCGCCGAATTTCTCGGCCCGCTCGACCTCGTCGGGCTGGTTGGAATCGAACAGGATGAGCGGATGCAGATTGCCGTCGCCCGCGTGGAAGACGTTGGCGCAGCGCAGGCGGAACTCGTCTTCCATCTGCTCGATCGCGCTCAGCACGCGGCCCAGGTGGCGGCGCGGAATGGTCCCGTCCATGCAGTAGTAGTCGGGCGAGATGCGGCCGGCCGCCGGAAACGCGTTCTTGCGCCCCGCCCAGAAAACCAGGCGCTCGGCCTCGGAGGCGGACACCTGCAAGCGAGTGGCGCCGGCGTCCTGGAAGACGGCCTGCATGCGCGCGATCTCGTCCTCGACTTCTTCCTCGGTGCCGTCCGATTCGCACAGCAGGATGGCTTCCGCGTCGAGGTCGTAGCCCGCCTTGACGAAGGGCTCGACCATGTGCACCGCCCTTTTGTCCATCATTTCGAGCCCCGCCGGGATGATGCCCGCCGCGATGACGTTGGTCACCGCGAGGCTGGCGGACTCGACGCTGCCGAAACTGGCCATGATCACCCGCGCACAGGACGGCTTGGGTATCAGCTTCACGGTGATTTCGGTGACGATGCCCAGCATGCCCTCGGAGCCGATGAAGGCCGCGAGCAGATCCAGGCCGGGGGTGTCGGGGGCGCCGGAGCCCAGTTCGACGACGTCGCCGTCTATGGTGACGACGCGCACCCGCAGCACGTTATGGACGGTGAGCCCGTACTTCAGGCAATGCACGCCCCCGGAGTTCTCGGCGATGTTGCCGCCTATGGTGCAGGCGATCTGGCTGGAGGGGTCCGGGGCGTAGTACAGGCCGTAGGGCGCGGCGGCCTCGGAAATGGCCAGGTTGCGCACGCCCGGCTCCACCACGGCGGTCGCCGTGTCCAGGTCTATGCTCTTGATGCGGTTGAGCTTGGCCAGCCCCATCAGGACGCCCTGGGCATGCGGCATGGCGCCACCCGAAAGCCCCGTGCCGGCGCCGCGCGCCACGATGGGAATGTTCAGCGCCTTGCATTCGCGCAAGACCGCCACCACCTGGGCTTCGTTTTCGGGCAGGATGACTACCGGCGGCAGCGCCCGGTACAGGGACAAACCGTCGCATTCGTAAGGCCGCGTGTCTTCGACCTTGGACAGGATGCAGTGCCTGGGCACTCTGTCGGCCAGCCTGGCGATCAGTCCGGCAAAATCCGGAGCCGTTTCGGGCGCCGGACTCAACAGGGATTGGTTCATTGTCTCTCTTTGGTTCTTGGTATTTGTACGGAACCCCCGTCCGTCAGGCCGGCGGAATGATCTTGCCGGGATTGAGGATGTCGTGCGGATCGAAAGCCCGCTTCAGCGCGGCCATGAGGTCCAGCGCGTCGCGGCCGTGCTCGGCCAGCATGAATTCCATCTTGTGCAGGCCGACCCCATGTTCGCCCGTGCAGGTTCCTTCCATGCGGATGGCGCGCTCCACCAGCCGACGGTTCAGCTGTTCGGATTCTTCCCATTGGGCCGGATCGTCGGGGTCGAGCAGCATGAGCACGTGGAAGTTGCCGTCGCCCACGTGGCCCACGATGGTGTAGGGGAAAGAGGCCAGGTCCAGCTCGGCCGCCGTTTCGCTCACGCACTCGGCCAGGCGGGAAATGGGCACGCAGACGTCGGTGGTGCTGGCCCGGCAACCCGGGCGCAGTTGCAGGCCGGCGAAATAGGCGTTGTGGCGGGCCGTCCAGAGGCGGCTGCGGTCTTCGGGCCGATCGGCCCATTCGAAATCCATGCCGCCGTTGCCGCGCGTGATTTCCTGGACGACTTCGGCCTGCTCTTTGACGCCCGACGGGCTGCCGTGGAATTCGAACAGCAGCAGCGGGGATTCCTTGAGATCGAGCTTGCTGTAGGCGTTGATGGCCTTGACCGCCGCGGTGTCCATGAATTCGACGCGGGCGATGGGCACGCCCATCTGGATGATTTCGATCACGCTCTGCACCGCCGCGTCGAGCGTGGGGAAATTGCAGATGGCGGCGGACACGGCCTCGGGCTGGGGATACAGGCGCACCGTGACCTCGGTGATGATGCCCAGCGTGCCCTCGCTGCCCACGAACACCCGGGTCAGGTCGTAGCCGGCGGAAGACTTTCTTGCCCGATTGGCGGTTTCGATCACGCGGCCGTCGGCGGTGACCACTTTCAGGGACATGACGTTTTCACGCATGGTGCCGTAGCGCACCGCGTTGGTGCCCGACGCCCGCGTGGCGGCCATGCCGCCCAGGCTGGCGTCGGCGCCCGGGTCGATGGGGAAGAACAGGCCGGTGTCGCGGATTTCTTCGTTGAGCTGCTTGCGCGTGACGCCCGCCTGCACGGTGACGGTGAAGTCTTCCGGGTGCACGGCCAGCACCTGGTTCATGCCGGACAAGTCCAGGCTGATGCCCCCCTGCACGGCCAGTATGTGCCCTTCGAGCGAGGACCCCGCGCCATAGGGAATGAGCGGCACCTTGTGGTCGTTGCAATGGCGCGCCACCCAGGCGACTTCTTCGGTGGTCTGGACGAACACCACCCCATGCGGCAGCATGGCGGGATACGGGGATTCGTCCCGGCCATGATGCTCGCACACGGATTGCGCCGTGGAAAAGCGCTCGCCGAAGCGGCTCTTCAAAGCGTCCAGGAACCCGGCCGGGATCTCCCTGCGCAGATTCTGGTTACCGACGGGGGCGTTCATGCTTGTCAGACTCCTTGACCCTGTGGATGATGTCGCTATTCCGATACTACTGTTTTTTAGGCGTGGCTGCCGATCAGGGCATTTGCCGATTGCGTGCAGGCCTGGCGGCGATTCCGCACGGCCTCGGCCAGGCGTTCCAGCACCTGGACGGAGGTGTCCCAGTCGATGCAGCCGTCGGTGATGCTCTGGCCGTAAGCCGGCGGCCGGCCGTCGACCAGGTCCTGCCTGCCGCCCACCAGGTTGCTTTCGACCATGACGCCGAAGATGCGCTGGTCGCCGGCTTCCATCTGGGCCGCGATGTCTTCCAGCACCAGGGGCTGGTTGCGGTAGTCCTTGTTGCTGTTGGCGTGGCTGGCGTCGATCATGATGCGCGGCCGCAAGCCGTTCTTCACCAGCGCCTGGCAGGCCGCCTCGACGTTTTCCGCATCGTAGTTGGGGACTTTGCCGCCGCGCAGGATGACGTGGCAGTCATTGTTGCCCACGGTGGAGACGATGGCGGAATGCCCGCCCTTGGTGACCGAAAGGAAATGGTGCGGCTGCGACGCGGCCTTGATCGCGTCGATGGCGATCTTCGTGTTGCCGTCGGTGCCGTTCTTGAACCCGACCGGGCACGAAAGACCGGAAGCCAGTTCACGATGCACCTGGCTTTCGGTCGTTCGCGCGCCGATGGCCCCCCAGGAGACCAGGTCGGCGATGTACTGGGGCGTGATCATGTCCAGGAATTCGCAGCCGGCGGGCAGGCCCAGGGCGTTGACGTCGATCAGGAGTTCGCGCGCGGTGCGCAGGCCCTGGTTGATGTTGAAGCTGCCGTCCAGGCCCGGATCGTTGATGAGGCCTTTCCAGCCCACCGTCGTGCGGGGCTTCTCGAAGTAGACACGCATGATGATCTCGAGCTCGCCCAGGTGGCGCTTGCGTTCGGCCGCAAGGCGCTTGGCGTAGTCGATGGCCGCCGCGGGGTTGTGGATGGAGCAGGGCCCGATGACCACCGCCAGCCGGTCGTCCGTGCCTTCCAGTATGCGATGCAAGGCGTTGCGGGCGCCATAGACCGTAGAGGAAATGGCGGTCGTGCATGGGAATTCTCGCATGACGTGCGCGGGCGGGCTGAGTTCTTTGATTTCGCGTATACGTAAATCGTCTGTATTGTGTGACACAGCATAACTCCTGGTTTTGTCAGCTAGCGAGCGGTACAAAAAAAGCCGCCTAGCTTCGCTGGCGGCTTTTTGGGAATTTGGTTCTTTTTTACTGCGTACAACGCTTCCCTTCCTCCACCAGCGGTTTCGGAAAAGCAAAAAAATAAAAGAAGAAAAATTGGGATGCGCGGTACATAGGCGTAGATCCTAGCACAGAGTTCCCGCCCTGCCAAGAAGAAATTTTGTTCATATCGACACGATTGATATCCACACAATTGATTTGAACTCAAATCATTATATGCTGTATGATTTTCAAGGGTCGGCGTCCCGAGCCCGCCCCGGGCAAGCCGATGCCGATCGCAACCGCATCCACGACAAGAAAAGGACCCGCGATGAACCAACGCCTGAAAAATCTGATCCTGCGCGCCCTGCCGGCCCTGGCCGCCGGCATGCTCGCCTTCCAGGCCCATGCGGCCGGCCTCGACGACATCAAGAAGCGCGGCACCGTGCGCATCGCCGTTGCCAATGAAATTCCTTACGGCTACATGGACATGGACGGCCAGGCCAAAGGCATGGGGCCGGACGTGGCCAAGCACATCATGGAACAGTTGGGCATCCATCGAATCGAATGGATCACGACCAACTTCGGCTCGCTGATTCCCGGCCTGCGGGCCAACCGCTTCGACATGGTGGCGGCCGAAATGGCCATCCTGCCGCAACGCTGCAAGGAAGTGCTGTTTTCCGAACCCAACAGCTCCTACGGCGAAGGCCTGCTGGTCGCCAAGGGCAACCCCCACGACCTCCATGCCTACGAAAGCTTCGTCCAGTCGGACAAGAAAGTCGCCATCATGGCGGGCGCCGATCAGCTGGAGATCCTGCAGGCGCTGGGCGTTCCGCCCGAACGCATGGTGACGATCGCCAACAACGCCGACGCGATCTCCACGGTCTCGACGGGCCGGGCGGCCGCCTATGCGGCAACCAGCCTGACGGTGAGCGAACTGGCCTCCAAGAGCGACAAGGTCGAGGCGGCGGCGCAGTTCAAGGACCCCGTGGTCGGCGGCGCGCCGGCGCGCAGCTGGGGCGCCTTCACCTTCAGCCAGGACTCGGCCGACTTCCGCGACGCAGTGAACGCCGAGCTCGCCAAGTTCAAGCGGACCGAAGGCTGGGCCAAGACCATGTCGCATTACGGCTTCAGCCCCACCGACGCCGAAGAATCGTTCAACAAGACGACCGAACAGCTCTGCGCGGCGGGATAGCGCGCCCGCCCCATGAACTGGTCGAGCTATATGCCGCCCTTGCTGGAGGGCGCATGGGTCACGGTGCAGCTGACGGTGTATTCCACCATCCTGGGCGCGGCATGCGCGTTCGCCTTCGGCATGGGCAAGGTGTCGGGAAGCCGGCTGGCGCGGGGCGTGTCGGTGGCCTTCATCGAAGTCTTCCGCGGCACCTCGCTGCTGGTGCAGCTGTTCTGGCTGTACTTCGCCCTGCCGCTGCTCGGGCAGGCGGTGGGCGTGGACCTGCGCCTGCCGCCCGTCGTCGCCGGCACCCTGGCGCTGGCCCTGAACATAGGCGCCTATGGCGCCGAGGTCGTCCGGGGCGCCATCCAGGCGGTGCCGCCTGCGCAGCACGAGGCGGCCAAGGCCCTGGACTTCACGCCGCGGCAGATTCTGTGGCGCATCGCGCTGCCGCAGGCGATTCCCGAAATGATGCCCAGCTTCGGCAACCTGGCCATACAGAACCTGAAGGATACCGCCCTCGTTTCATTGATCAGCCTGGGCGACCTGGCCTTCCGCGCAGAGCAGATCCGCAACTTCACCCAGGACAGCGTCACCATCTACACGCTCTTGCTGTTCATGTATTTCGGCATGGCCCTGGCGCTGACCGCGCTCATGAAGCTGCTTGAAAGTTCCGTGGGGCGCTGGCGCGCCGGGAGGTCCTGAACATGCTGCTGGGCATAGAATGGGACACCGCCAACAACTGGGTCTTCGCCTGGTCCATCCTGCCCATTCTGCTGAAGGGCCTGGCGGTCACGCTGCAGGCGACCGCCCTGGGCTTCGTCGTGGCCGCCGTGCTGGGCCTGGTGCTGGCCGGCCTGAAGTCGTCGCGGTCGCGCATCGTGTCCTGGCCGGCGCGCTTCCTCACCGAATTCATCCGCGACACGCCGCTTCTGGTCCAGCTTTTCTTTCTGTACCACGTGCTGCCCGAATACGGCATCGTCCTGCCGGCCTTCCTGACGGGCGCGCTCGCCCTGGGCATCCAGTACAGCGCCTACACCTCCGAGGTATACCGCGCGGGCATCGAATCGATCGCGCGCGGGCAGACGGAGGCCGCGCACGCCCTGGACCTGTCGGCGCTGCGCACCTTCAGCGTCATCATCGTGCCGCAGGCCATACCCAGAATCATTCCGGCGCTGGGGAATTACCTGGTGTCCATCATGAAAGACGTGCCGGTGCTCTCCGTCGTCTCCGTGCTCGAAATGCTCAATGTGGCCAAGATCATCGGCGACCGCAGCTTCAACTACCTGATCCCGCTTTCCATGGTCGGAGGCCTGTACCTGCTGCTGACCTTGCTGGCGGCGGCGGGCGTGCGCCGGCTGGACACGCGCCTGCCCAAACAAGGACTGCCCCTGCGATGACCCAAGACATCATTCGATTCGACCGCGTCACCAAGAAGTTCGGCGAGCTCACCGTGCTCGACGCTCTGGACTTCAGCGTCGCCAAAGGCGAGAAAGTCACCATCATCGGGCCCTCGGGCTCGGGCAAGTCCACCGTGCTGCGCATACTCATGACGCTCGAGACCATAGACGACGGCGTGATCCACGTGGCGGGCAAGCCGCTCTGGCACGAAGAGCGCGATGGCCGGCTCGTCCCCGCCGGCGAAGACCACCTGCGTGCCATGCGCAAGGAAATGGGCATGGTCTTCCAGCAGTTCAATCTTTTCCCTCACATGACGGTGCGCCGCAACATCACGGAAGCGCCGGTGCACGTGCTGGGGCTGGACAAGGAACAGGCGAACCGGCGCGCCGAGGAATATCTGGAGCTGGTGGGGCTGTCCGACCAGGCCGACAAGTTTCCCAGCCAGCTGTCGGGCGGCCAGCAGCAACGCGTGGCCATCGCGCGCGCCCTGGCCATGCGCCCGAACATCATGCTGTTCGACGAGCCCACCTCCGCGCTGGATCCAGAACTGGTCGGCGAAGTGCTGAACGTCATCCAGCGGCTCTCGAACGAACACGACCTGACCATGCTGCTGGTCACGCATGAAATGCAGTTCGCCAAGCAGATCTCCGACCGGGTCTGCTTCTTCGACAAGGGCCGGATCGTCGAGCAGGGGCCGCCGGAACAGGTGTTCTCCACCCCTCGCGAAGCGCGCACGCAGGAATTCCTGAAAGGCTTCCTGAGCCCCGAGCCGCATTGATGGCCGGCCCCCGCCGGCCCGGCATGGCGCCGGCGGCGCAGAAGGCCCCGATGGGGCGGGCCGCCGTCCGGCTCGGACTCAGGCTCGCCCCCGGGCAGCCTGCCGGGCGGAATCGCGTCCGCCCGGCCGCCTCATGCGTACGCCGGCGCTTCCAGCGGGACCAGCGGCTCGAAGCTCCCGCGCGTGGCGATGTGCTCGGGACGCGGACTCAGGCCGTATTTGGGCGGCTGGAGCGCGTTCTCCACGCTGTTGTAGACCATGAAGACATTGGCGCGCGGCCAGGGCGAAATATTGCCGTTGGATCCGTGCATGGTGTTGCAGTCGAAGAAAATGACGGACCCGGCCGCCGCCTCCATGGCTTTTATGCCGCCCTGCTCGGCCAGCAGGCGCAGGCTCACGGGGTCGGGCACGCCGTATTCCTGCTTCTTCAGCGATTGCTCGTAGTGGCGCTCCGGCGTCTTTCCCTTGCAGGAAATGAATTGCATGTGCGAGCCGGGCACCAGCATGAGCGGGCCGTTGCAGGCATTGTTGTCGGTCAGCAGCAGCGAGCAGCTGATGGCGCGCATGCCGGGCATGCCGTCCTCGACGTGCCAGGTCTCGAAATCCGAATGCCAATAGAACTCCTTGCCCTTGAAGCCCGGCTTCATGTTGGCCCGGGACTGGTGCATATAGACTTCGGAGCCCAGGATCTGGCGCGCGACGTCGATCAGCCGGGGATCGCGCGCCAGCGCGCCCAGCGCCGCGCTCAGCTCGTGCACCCGGAAAATCGAGCGCACCGCATCGCTGCCCGGTTCGGTGACGGCCTCCTCCGAGGCGGCAATGGCCGGATCGGCGCTCATGCGCTGCACTTCCCGCAGCAGCGCGGCGACCTCCTGTCCGCTGAACAGGCCCTCGATCAACAGAAAGCCGTCGCGCTCATAGTCGGCCAGCCGGGTTTCATCGAGCGCGGCGGCGTAGCGGCCGCCGCCGTAGACGACGGGGTCCTGCCTGGCGATGATGGCGGCGTTCCGGTCCGTGCGTGAAACATAGGGATCCTTGATCGCTGTTTTCATGTCTGCTCCTTTGATTTCAAGCGGCGTCCGACACGGCGGGATACACGCCTTTCTCGTCGTGCACCTCGAAGCCCGTCAAAGGCGGATTGAACACGCAGATGACGCGCAACGGCTGCTTTCCGCCGCGCAGCCAGTGCTCGTCATGCTGGTCCAGCGCGTACACGACACCGGGACCCAGGGCGTACTTGCGGCCGTCGGCGATGGTTTCGATTTCCCCGTCTCCCTCTATGCACCACACGGCTTCCAGGTGATTCTGATAATGAATGTGGGTTTCGGTGCCCGGAAAGATGACGGTTTCGTGGAAGGAGAAGCCCATGCCGTCCTTGCGCAGCAGCACGCGGCGGCTCAGCCAGTTCTCCGTCCTGACCTCGTTTTCCGTCCCGATGACATCCTTGACATTGCGTACGATCATCGCGATTTTCCTCCCATCTTCAACACCCGCGCGCTCGCGTCCGTCCGCGCCAGCACACGGCCCAGGCTGCGCTCTATGATTTCCAGGCCGCGCATCAGCCGGTCGTCTTCGATGGTCAGCGCCGGCAGGACCTTCAGGACTTCGTCCTGCGCGCCCGAGGTCTCGATCACGACTCCTTCTTCAAAGGCCGCCCGCGCAATGCGGTTCGCCGCGTCGCCTCCGGTCGGCAGCACCAGGCCTTGTATCAAGCCCCTGCCCCGCACGCTCAGGCCGGCTTGCGGATAGCTGTGCACGATGTTCTCGAGCCAATCGCGCACGAGGCGCTCTTTGCGCTGTATCGCCGCCGCGAAGCCGTCGTCGGTCCAGTAGCTGTCCAGCGCCTGCGCGGCGGTGACGAAGGCCAGGTTGTTGCCCCGGAAAGTGCCGCTGTGCGCGCCGGGTTTCCAGATGTCGAGTTCGGGCTTCATCAGCACCAGCGACATCGGCAGGCCGAAGCCGGACAAGGACTTGGACAGCGTGATGATGTCGGGCCGGATGCCCAGCGCGTCGAAACTGAAGAAATTGCCGGTGCGCCCGCAGCCCACCTGTATGTCGTCGACGATCAGCAGCATGTCGTGCCGGCGGCAGAGGCGCTCGAGTTCTTTCAGCCAATTGCGGCCGGCGACGTTCACGCCGCCCTCGCCCTGCACGGTCTCGACGATGACGGCGGCGGGCTTGTCCAGGCCGCTGCTGGGGTCTTCCAGCATGCGCTCGAAGTAGGCCATGGTGTTGACGTCCGGACCCATGTAGCCGTCATACGGCATGAAGGTGGTGTTGGCCAGGGGAAAGCCGGCGGCGCCGCGGAATTTGGCGTTGGCCGTGGCGGCCAGCGAGCCGGCGCTCACGCCATGGAAGCCGTGCGTGAACGACACCACGTTCGCCCTGCCCTTCACCTGGCGGGCCAGCTTGAGCGCCGCTTCCACCGCATTGGTGCCGGTCGGGCCCGTGAACTGCAGGGAATACCGCCAGTTCCTGGGCTTGAGCAAAACGCGCTCGAACGTCTCGAGAAAATACTTCTTCGCCGTGGTGGCCATGTCCAGTCCGTGCACCACCCCGTCCGACTCGAGATACTCGATCAATTTCTGCTTCAGGAGCGGGTTGTTGTGGCCATAGTTCAGCGTGCCGGCGCCACTGAAGAAATCAATGTATTCCTTGTTGTTTTCATCGATCAGCACGGAGCCCTTGGCTTGCTTGAAAATGACGGGGAATGACCGGATGTAGCCCCGCACCTGCGACTCCATCCGGTCGAATATTTTTAAGTCCATCATGTTTTCTTCCTCTCTTGGTCATGAAAAGTTATGAAAGAAGCTCCACCCCGCGCTCCGCGAGGGATGGAGATGCCGCGGCATGCGTCACCGGGCCGATGCGGATGCTGGCCGGCCCGGCGACCGGAACGGCCCGATGCGCAGCAGGGGTTCGTCGTCATGGGACTGGCCGCCGAACAAGCCTGCGTCGAACAAGGGGCTTTCGTTCAAGGGAGCCGACAGATCGCGCGCCAGGCGTTCGAACACGCTGCGCGACGCCCGATTGCCGGGTCCCACTGTGGTTTCTATGTATGCGACCCGCGCCAGGGCCTCGCGCCGCAGCAGGCGGGTAAGCATGTGGTGCGCCAGCCTGCGTCCGCGCGCTTCGGCATGCACGGCGACCTGCCAGACGAAGAGCACGTCGGGCCGCTGCGGACGCAGGTAGGCGGACACGAAGCCCAGCAGGCGGTCCTCGGCGCCGGCCACGATGCAGGTCTGGCGGAAGTGCTCGCTGAGCAGGAGATAGGTGTAGACGGAGTTGAGATCCAGCGGCGGGCAGCGCGAAATCAGTCGATGGATGTCGGCCGCGTCGGATGCTTCCGGCGCTCGCAGCCAATGCATGTCCCGGTCGCGCGGGGATGCGCCGGCTGCCTGCTCGGGGGAAAAGGTGGAGGTGTGGGGGTCTGTTCTGGTTTCTAGATTCACACTGCCAATCCGGATTCGGGCAAGGCCCCGCTGCCGATGGGCACGTCGAGCAGGGGCGAAGCGGGTTCTCCTGGGGGATCCGCCGGAAGAGCGCCGTCCGACTCCATCAGGTCGACGATGCGTTCGAGCGACAAGGTGATAGTGGCCTGCTCGAGTTCGGGCAGGGCCTTGAGCGCGTCCGCCAGCTTCTGCTGCAGCGGCGACGGCGTTTCGCCGGCGAGCTTGATGCCTTCGGGCGTTGCCGAGACGAACACGATGCGGCGGTCTTCCCGGCCGCGTTCGCGGCGGACCAGGCCCTTGTCTTCCAGGCGGTCCAGGATGCCCACCACGGTGCTGGCGCTGACGTGGATTTCGCGGCTGATTGCCGTTGCCGTCAGCGGACCGTGTTCGATGACCGCGCGCAGGCAGACGAGCTGCGGTGCCGTGATGTTGCTGAAGGCGGCCAGCTGCCGGGAATGCAGCGCGACGGAACGCGTGATGCGCCGCATGGCGCGCAGGATGCGCAAGTCGTACTGCTGTGAGGATGGGGAGGTCGTCATGGTGACACGAAAGGCCGGAGGATGATAAGGGTCAAATTCATTTCTGTTGAAATGATAAGCCTTGGAAGTAGTCGTGTCAATGCATGGGCGCGGGACGGCCGGGGCTCTCCGCCCCCATGGCCGCGGCCCTTGCCTCAGCCCGCGCTGATGGCGCGGGCCGCGCGCACGGCCATCGGGCCGAGTTCCTGCCTGGCCCTGGCGACGTCCCAGCGGGGCTTGGGGACCGAGATATTGACCGCGGCGACGGGGCGATGCGCTTCATTGAACACCGCCGCCGCGACGTTGACGTCGCCCGCGAAGAATTCCTCGTCGGCGTATGCGAAGCCCTCTTCACGGGCCTCGTCGATGATGCGGCGCAGGCTGCCGACGTCCATCGTGGTGCGCGGCGTATGCCGGACCAGAGTCGTGCGCGCCAGCAGCTCGTCGACCTCCTCGGGAGGCAGGCTGGCCAGCACCGCCCGCCCCGAGGCCGACGCCGTGATCGGGATGCGCGCGCCTATCGGCATGTAGACCGGCACGTGCTTGAACGTGTGGATGCGCATGACGAACACCATGTCGTCGCCGTCCGGAACGGAGAAGTTGACGCTTTCGCCGCATTCCTGATGCAGGCGGTGCAGAATGGCGTGCGCCGACCGGAACAGGCGTTCCCGCGCCAGATACGAATAGCCCAGGCTCATCGCCTTGACGGCCAGGCGATAGCGCTTGCTGCCGGGCTGCCTGCCGATGTAGCCGAGCTGTTCCAGCGTGTAGGCCACGCGCTGCGCGGAACTGGTGCTGATGCCGACGGCGCGCGACATTTCCTGCAGATTCATGGTTTCGTGCCGCCCGAAGGCTTCCAGCACCAGCAGGCCCTTTTCCAGCGACTGAATGAACAAAGGCGAAAGACTCACGCGCGCACCTCTTACCCGTTCCCTATTGACACAGAGAACAAATTATTGCCAAATATTGAATACCGGGAAACAACTATCGCTATTCGATAATTATAGCAATTGACTGAGGAGCTTTGCAAGATGGCACATGCCCGAACATTCAACTACGAGGCGGCCACGGTCATCGACGGCCTCGTGTTTTTCAGCGACGGCAACAACCGCGACGTGCGCGCCGGCGGGGTCACCGCCATGAACGTGACGATCACGGAGATGTCCGCTCGATTCGAACAGGCGGTCCAGGACATCGCCGCCTGGCGGAAGCGCTGCCGGGAAGATCCCACCTGGATACTCGTCGAAGGGCTGGCGGACATCGACCGCGCGAAACAGAGCGGCGGCGTCGGACTCATCATGGGTTGGCAAAACGCGAAGCCTTTCGGGGAATCCCTGGAACGCATCGCCTTGTTCCACGAGCTGGGCCTGCGCGTGGTGCAGCTGACCTACAACGAGGCCAACCTGATCGGCGACGGCTGCCTGGAAACGCGCAACGGCGGCCTGAGCCGCTACGGCGTCCAGGTGGTCGAGGAAATGAACCGCGTGGGCATCGCGATCGACGCCAGCCACTGCGCGGAACAGACATGCCTGGATGCCTGCAAGCACTCTTCCCGCCCCGTGCTGCTGACGCACGCGAACGCCAACGGCGTCATCAAGCGCCCTCGCAACAAAAGCGACGAAGTGCTGAAGGCGGTGGCCGCGACCGGCGGCGTCATCGGCTGCAGCATCCACGGCTACCTGAACTGGCGCGGCGACCCGGCGCGCCAATCCAGCCTCGAAGACTTCGTCGCCAACGTCAAATACATCGGCGACCTGGTCGGATACGAGCATGTCGGCATCGGCACCGATTTCCCGTCCGTGGACACCTATGAAGCGGTCCGGCACGTCATGGTCATGTCCCGCACCAAATACCCGGCATCGGGCGGCGACCTCGCGGCGGCCTTCGGCGACGTCATGGAAGCCCGGTATCCCAAGGAAACACCGACACCGGCTCAATTCCCGGTGCTGGCGCAGGCGCTGGAGGACGGCGGGCTGACCGACGCCCAGATCGCCGGCGTGCTGGGCAAGAATTTTTATCGCGCATTCGGCGAATGCTGGAAATCAAATTAAAGGGAGACTCTCATGAACAGCAAAAAACTCAGCAGCCTGCTGGCCGGCGGCCTGGCCCTGCTCTTTTCGGGCGCCGGCGCCGCACAGGCGCCGTCCTACCCCTCGCACCCCATACGCATCATCGTGCCCTACCAGGCGGGCGGCTCGACTGACACCGTGATCCGCAGGTTCGCGGAAATGGTGGCGCCCAAGCTCGGGCAATCCATCATCATCGAGAACAAGGGCGGCGCGGGCGCAACGATGGGCGCGCGCGAGATCGCCAAGGCGAAGCCCGACGGCTACACGCTCGCCATTCTGCCCAGCCCCGTATTTCGCCTGCCCCACATCCAGGACGCCGGCTACGACCCGCTCAAGGACTTCACCTACATCATGATGCTCAGCGGCTATACCCTGGGCGTGGCGGTCAAGGCGGACTCCCCCTTCAAGACCTGGGAAGACTTCATCGCCGCCGCGAAGTCGCGCACGAAAGAAATCACCTACGGCACCGCCAGCGTGGGCAGCGCCTCGAACGTGATGATGGAGCAGATCGCCGAGCGCTACGGCGTCAAATGGACGCACGTTCCCTATCAGGGCGAAACCGGCGTCATCCAGGCGGTCATGGGCGATTTCGTCGACGCCTACGCCGGTTCGTCCACCATCGTGCCCATGGTGGAAAGCGGCAAGATGCGCGTCCTCGTGACCTGGGGCGAAAAACGCAGCGCAATCTATCCGGGCGTGCCGACCCTGCACGAGCTCGCCCCCGATATCCCGCCCGTCTATGCGCCCTTCGGCATCGCCGCGCCCAAAGGCATTTCCAAAGAGGTCATGGCCAAGCTTTCCGGCGTGTTCGAGGAAGTCGTGAAGTCGCCGCAGTTCACGGAAGTGCTTCAGAAGTACGGCCAGGAGCCGGTCTACATGAACAGCGCCGACTATGCCGCCTATGCTGAAAAAACCTTCGCCGAGGAAGCGAAGATCGTCAAACAGCTCGGGCTGAAAAGCAATTGATTCCATGAAGTCGATACAGTCGCTGCCGGAAAGAGTCGACGTCGCCATCGTGGGCGGTGGCATCATCGGTGTGTCCACCGCCTATGCCCTGTCCCGGGCCGGCGTGTCCGTCGCGGTCTTCGAGAAAAGCACCATCGCGTGCGAGCAATCGTCGCGCAATTGGGGCTGGGTGCGCAGCCTGATGAGAGACCTGCCCGAAATCCCGCTCGCCCTGCTCGCCAACAGGCTCTGGGACGAGATCCAGGGCCAAACGGACGTCGGCTTCCGGCATAGCGGCATCCTGTACTTGGCCCGCACGCCGGCGGAACTGGACGACTACCGCCGCTGGCTGGACACGGCCCGGCCCCTGGGCGTCGACGCGGTCATGCTCGATCGCACTCAAGTGTCGGAACACCTGCCCAACGCCAGGGAAAGCTGGATAGGCGGCCTGTACAGCCGGAGCGACGGGGTTGCCGAGCCCGCTCTCGCCACGCAGGGCATCGCCGGCCTCGCCCGCCGCCACGGCGCGCACGTCCGCGAGCATTGCGCGGCCAGGGGCTTGAGCATGCGGGGGGGCGGAGCATGGGCCGTGCACACCGAGCATGGAAGCATCCAGGCGGATGCGGTGCTGGTCGCCGGCGGCGCCTGGTCGCGGCTGTTTTGCGGGAATCTGGGGGTTTCGCTGCCGCAGCTGAAGGTGCGCGCCTCGGTGCTCAGCACTCCGCCCGTGAATCCGCCCCTGGACATCGCGGTCAACGGCCGCGATTTCACCTGCCGTCCGCGCGCGGACGGCGGCTATACGGTCTCGCAGTTCAATGCTTCGTACACCGACATCGTGCCCGACAGTTTCCGTTTGTTCCGGCATTTTCTGCCGGCGTGGGTCAAGAGCAGCGGGCTGGTCAAGCTTCGTTTCGGCAGGGCGTTCTTCCGCGAGCTGCGGGTCAAGCGCCGCTTCGGCCCGGACGGCGTGACTCCGTTCGAGCAGCGGCGGGTGCTGGATCCGGGCCCTTCGCGGGCGGCGGCAAGGTCTTCGCTGAAGAAGCTGGCCCAGGTGTTTCCGGCGTTCGAAACGGCGCCGGTGCGGGAGATGTGGGGGGGGTACATAGACGTAACCCCAGACGCGCTACCGATCATTTCGCCGGTGGCGGGGCATGTGGGCCTGTATGTCGCAACGGGGTTCTCGGGCCATGGTTTCGGTATCGGGCCGGCTGTGGGGGAGGTGGCGGCGAAGATGGTGTTGAATCAAGAGCCTGAAATCGATCTTGCGCCGTTTCGTTTGTCCAGGTTTTGATGGGGCGGGTGACGGCTTGCCGGGCCGTCGTTATCTGGTTTCTTGCGCTGTTGTCTGGGTTGTTGAACGGTCTGCTTATTGATCGTCGCGTTGTTATTGGTTTCTTGACGCGGCCTGCTTATTGATTGTTGCGCCGTTATTGGTTTCTTGACGCGGCCTGCTTATTGATTGTTGCGCCGTTATTGGTTTCTTGACGCGGCCTGCCAGGTGCTGCGCGGGCGCTCTTGCTCCCGTGACCCGGTCCTGCTGCGCAGGACTGCCCGGCCAAAGCACGCCTGTCGGGGCGGTCGCAGAACTCGCCCGCTCGGGCCAGTGGCCCGAAAGCGCGGGCTCAAACAGCTGCGCCCTTGCATCCCCGCCAGACGCGCTTTGGCCGGCGGGCCCCGAAAGTCGCCCGAGCACCCGCGCAGCACCTGGCAGGCCTCATGGTATCGAGAATTGAGGCTGGGCTTGTCTCAGTGGCGGGCTGGTTCTTGGCAAGAGGGTTTGGCCAGCAGCAGCGTGGCTCTGTGGCAGCCATGGCATGGCGATGGAGGGGACATGATCACGGTGGCGGCAGTACGATGGCGGTACTGCGATGGCCGTGGTGTGGTGGCTATCGCGGCATGAAACGGGCCTCCAGCGTAATGGCATCGCCCCATCAGGCCCAACACCATCACGTCGAGACCAATACCATCACACCAGAACCAGCCCGCCCAGCATGCCGCTGCCATCATCGGTTCAATCACAATGGGCGCAGGGCTGATTGGCGTATCGGGGCAGCGGGCGATTATGCGCAGGCGCCGGTTTTGGCTTGGCTCCAGGGATGCAAGGGCGCGGCTGTTTGAGTGCGCGCTTTCGGGCCACTGGCCCGAGCGCACGAGTTCCGCGACCGCCCTGGAGACGAGCCAAAACCGGGGAGTTCTGGCCAACGGCCAGAACCGCCTTCGCCTAGCCCGATGCCCCGATACGCCAAGCAGACCGTGTTCCATAATCTGATGAACAACACGCCAAGCAGACCGTGTTCCATGACCTGATGAACAACACGCCAAGCAGACCGCGTTCCGTGACACGAACGAGGGCAACACGAACCGCGCGACAAGTCAGGCAAGCCGCGTCCCATACCCCAGCGACACGTCCCGCGAACGAATCAGGCGGTGCCGCCCACAGTCAACCCGTCCATGCGCACCGTCGGCATGCCGACCCCGACCGGAACGCTCTGGCCTTCCTTTCCGCAAGTGCCCACCCCCGGATCCAGGCGCATGTCGTCGCCGATCATGCTGACCCGGTTCATCGCGTCCGGGCCATTGCCGATCAGCGTCGCGCCCTTGACCGGGTGAGTCACCTTGCCGTTCTCGATCATATAGGCCTCGGAAGCCGAAAACACGAACTTGCCGCTGGTGATGTCCACCTGGCCGCCGCCGAAATTCACCGCATACAGCCCTCTTTTCACCGAAGCGATGATCTCGCCCGGCGCATGGGCGCCCGCCAGCATGTATGTATTGGTCATACGGGGCATGGGCAGGTGCGCATAGGATTCGCGCCGCCCGTTGCCGGTGACGGCCATCTTCATCAGCCGCGCGTTCATGGAATCCTGGATGTAGCCCTTCAGAATGCCGTCTTCGATCAGCACATTGCGCTGCGACGGATTGCCCTCGTCGTCTATGTTCAGCGACCCGCGCCGGTCGGCGATCGTGCCGTCGTCCACCACGGTGACGCCCTTGGACGCCACGCGCTCGCCGATCCGGCCGGAAAACACGCTGGAGCCCTTGCGGTTGAAATCGCCTTCCAGGCCGTGCCCCACCGCTTCGTGCAGCAGTATCCCCGGCCAGCCCGAACCCAGCACCACCGTCATTTCCCCGGCGGGCGCGGGCCTGGCTTCCAGGTTCGTCAGGGCTTCGTGCGTTGCGCGTTCGACATAGGACCGAAGGACGTCGTCGGTGAAATAAGCCAGGCTGCAGCGCCCGCCGCCGCCGCCGTGGCCCATTTCGCGCCTGCCGTTGCGCTCGGCGATCACGGTCAGGGACAGCCGGACCAGCGGCCGGACGTCGGCGGCGAGGCGGCCGTCGCTGCCGGCCACCAGAATGACGTCGTATTCCGCGCCCAGCCCGGCCATGACCTGGATGATGTGCGGATCGGCGGCGCGCGCCATGGCTTCGATGCGCTCCAGGAGCGCGACTTTTTCGGGCGCCGACAGCGTGTTGACCGGATCGATCGCGGGATACAGCGAGCGGCCGGGAGCGTCGTCCCTTGCCGCCACTTTCTGCCGCCCGGCGCCGCGGCGGGCGATGGTGCGCACGGTTTGCGCGGAGGACAGCAGCGCATCGGGCGTCAAGGCGTCCGAATAGGCGAACGCCGTCTTTTCCCCGCTGATCGCCCGCACGCCCACGCCCTGCTCGATCGAGAAGCTGCCCGTCTTGACGATGCCCTCTTCCAGGCTCCAGCCTTCGCTGCGCGTGTATTGGAAATACAAGTCCGCGTAATCGACCTTGTGGGTGAAGATCTCGCCCAGGGCACGCGCCATATGCGATTCGTCCAGGCCCCAGGGGTCGAGCAGAACCGATTTGGCCGTGGCCAGGGCGTTGATGGCAGGATCAGCAATTTTCATGAATCAGGATACCGTATGAGTGGTTGGTTACATCGTGCGATGCTTGAGCGCCGGCAGCGAGGCCCGTACATCGGCGATACGCTGCGGATCGACGGCCCCGCAAACATGGCCGGGGCCTTCCGCCAGGCACTCCACGACGTCGCCCCAGGGGTCTATTAAAACAGAATGGCCCCAGGTGCGCCGGCCGGTTTCATGCTTGCCGCCCTGGGCCGCCGCCAGCACATAGCACTGGTTCTCGATGGCGCGTGCGCGCAGCAGGACTTCCCAGTGGGCCGAGCCGGTCGTGTAGGTGAACGCCGCGGGCAGGACGATGAGATCGAGCTCGCCCATGGCGCGAAAAAACTCGGGAAAACGCAAGTCGTAGCAGATGGACAGCCCCACCCGCCCGAAGGGCGCATCGAAAGCCTGCGGCTGGTTTTCGCCGGGCCGTATGGAGATGGACTCGTCATAGGATTCGTCGCCCTTCTGAAAACCGAACAGATGGATCTTGTCGTAGCGGGCCACTTGCTTTCCGGCGGGGTCGTACACCAGGCATGCATTATAAATGCGGCTGGTTTCTTCGTTATCAAGAGGCAGCGTGCCGCCCACCAGCCATATTCCGTGTTCGCGCGCCTGGCCCGCCAGGAAATCCTGTATGGGCCCGCTGCCGGGCTTTTCCTTGATCGCGAGCTTGTCGGTGTCGCGCCGCCCCATGAAGCAGAAATACTCGGGCAACGCGACCAGTTGCGCGCCGTCCCGGGCGGCCGCCGCGATGAGGTCCGCGGCTTGGCGCAGATTTTCGTCGACCTTGCTGGAAGTCACCGTTTGAATGGCGGCAACCCGAAATGGATTATTCTTCATATTCATCATGATGGTTGAACATAATGATTAACGTCGCCGGCGGACGGGTACGTCTTTATACATTTATACCCAGGACCCGGCCGGAATCCGATAATACTGCGTTAAAATAAGCGCGCATCAAAAACATGGACACATAACCGCCGTATATCGGGAATGGTTTCATTTCCATATGCATGCGCACCCAACACGACAACGGAAACTCCTCATGGTCCAAGCCTCATATACCGCCATAAAGCACAAAATCGAAAAAGAGATACTCAAGCTCCAGCGGCAGGCCGAAGCCCTGCGCGGCCCGGTGATCGCATCCATCGTCAAGACCATGCGTGAATACGATATCACGCCCGACGACGTCAGCGCCGCCTATGCCAAAAAGAGCACCCACGTCAGGGCGAAAAAAGCGGCGCCGGCAGCCCCGGGCGCCAAGCGCAGCGTGCCCGTGAAATACCGCCACCCCGAAACCGGCCAAAGCTGGACGGGGCGCGGCAAGGCGCCCCGCTGGCTGACTTCCGCCGAGGCCGAGGGCGCCAGCCGCGATTCCTTCCTGATCAAGTAGGCATTCAAGAAAGGGGCCGCTCGCGGCCCCTTTCTTTTGCCTGAGGGGTGCCGGCACGGGCGCGTGCGCGCGTTCTCCGAACGGCGGCCGGCGCAGCGCGCCATGGGCGTTCAGCGCATCTTGTCGTAAGTCACTTCCCGGGTCTGCCCATTGTTGCCGGGAAAACCATCGAATACCGCACGGGCAAGATAAGGCATGACCTCCATCAGTTTGTCCTCGTAGCTGTTGTGCACGGCGCTGGAACGATAGACTTCGGCTTTGTTGTTGCTGTTGTCCTTGATAATCACGGTAAGCGTATTCTTATATAGGGTGACGGGTACGTCCCTGGGGTAGCTGCTCATGAATATGCCGCCCCCCCAGCCGCCGCCGTAAAATCCGCCGAATGCCGGGCCGAAGCCCCAGCCGTCATTCAAATAATAGTCGTCGTAAGTGCGGACCCAGGTCTGGGTATGCGGATTCCCATATTCGATCGACACCACGAAGCGGGCCGCGCCCGCCGACGGCGCCTCTACCAGGCCGATGGGGCCGATCGACGCGCGGACCATGTCGGCGACCGACTGGAATTCCAGGTTGTTGACTTGCGCGGGCGCAGGCTCGATGCGGTAGCTCGCGCCCTGGGTATTGGCCGGCCACTGCTGAAAGCTGGTGACGCGCGCCGACAAGGTGGACGCGCAGCCGCTCACCAACAGGGCAGCCGCCAGGACCAGGAAGACACGCCATGCGCCCGCCCTGCATTGCTGTAATCTATTCCACATAAACCCCCCGTGTGTAAACTGAAACCGGCCGGATGGCCGCGGCGCACGCCTATCCATAGCATAAGACCACCGCGCCCGTCCAAAGGTTTCATATCGGTAAAAATTGCTGCGCTTATACAATATCGACCCATGACAGACACCATCGAAATAATGGCGGCCCGCCTGCCGCAGGATCTGCCCGCCGTCAGGGGCTTGTTCCGCGAATACGCGGAAAGCCTGAATATCGACCTGAGCTTCCAGGACTTCGAGGCCGAATTATCCGCGCTGCCGGGAAAATACGCCGCGCCCGCCGGCCGGATCCTGCTCGCCTGGAACGGGCCCGAGCCGGTGGGCTGTGTCGCCTTGCGGCCCATCGGGGGCAAGGCCTGCGAAATGAAACGCCTGTACGTGAAGCCGTCCATGCGCGGAACGCGCCTCGGGAACCGGCTCGCCGCCCGCATATGCCAGGAAGCGCAGAACGCCGGCTACGAGCGCATCTGCCTGGACACCCTGCCCACCATGTCGGCCGCCGTCAGGCTTTATACCTCGCTGGGGTTCAAGCCGACGGAACCCTATGTATTCAACCCCATTCCGGGCGCGATATTTCTGGCCCTGGAGTTGCCGCCGCCACGGCCCGCATAGACACTACAATAGGGCATCGAGAATCCATTGCCGCCCCATACCATGCGTACCGACACAGCGCCCACCATTTCCCGCCACGATTATCAGCCCTACCCCTACCGGCTGCCCCAGGTAAAACTCAGTTTCGATCTCGACCCCGCCCGCACCCGCGTGCACGCGCAGCTGGTTTTCGAAAGCGCTTCGGCCGGCTGGCAGCCGCTGGTCTTGAACGGGCAGGATCTCGAGCTCGAATCCGTGGCCATCGACGGCCGGCCGCTGCGGGCGGACGAATACGTGCTGCAGGCGGAAACACTGACGCTCCACCCCCGGGCCGACCGCTATACCGTGGACATCGTCAGCGTCTGCAAGCCGGAACAGAATTCCAGCCTCATGGGGCTGTACGTGTCCGGCAGCCAATTGTTCACCCAGTGCGAAGCCGAAGGCTTTCGCCGCATCACCTGGTTTCCGGACCGCCCGGACGTCATGTCGCAATACCAGGTCGTGCTGCGCGCCGACAAGCAAAAATATCCCCTGCTGCTGTCCAACGGGAACCTGCTCGAACAGCGCGATCTGCCCGACGGCCGCCACGAGGCCCGCTGGGAGGACCCGCATCCCAAGCCCTGCTACCTGTTCGCCGTCGTGGCGGGCGATTTCGACTGCCGCGAAGAACAGGCGCGCACCCAAAGCGGGCGGCCCGCGCTGCTCCAGGTCTACAGCGACCGCGGCTCGGGCGGCAAGACGCTATGGGCGCTGGAATGCCTGCGCCGCTCGCTCGAATGGGACGAGCGCCGCTTCGGCCTGGAACTCGACCTGGACCGCTTCATGATCGTGGCGGCGCGCGATTTCAACATGGGCGCCATGGAAAACAAGGGCCTGAACGTCTTCAATTCGTCCTACGTGCTGGCCGACAAGGACACCGCCACCGACGCCGCCTACCGGGCCATCGAAGCCGTCATCGGGCATGAGTATTTCCACAACTGGACGGGCAACCGGGTCACCTGCCGCGACTGGTTCCAGCTGTCGCTCAAGGAAGGCCTCACGGTGTTCCGCGACCAGGAGTTTTCCGCCGACATGCTGGCGCAAGGCCTGTCGGGCGCCGAAGCCGCAAGCGCGCGCGCCGTCAAGCGCATCGACGACGTCAGCACGCTGCGCATCGCGCAATTCCCCGAAGACGCCGGTCCCATGGCCCACCCCATCCGCCCGGAAAGCTATCAGGAAATCGGCAATTTCTATACCGCGACCGTGTACGAAAAAGGCGCCGAGGTCATACGCATGCAGCATACCCTGCTCGGTGAAGAAGGCTTCCGCGCGGGCCTGGAAGAATATTTCCGGCGCCACGACGGGCAGGCCGTCACCTGCGACGACTTCGTCGATGCGATGGAATCGGTGTATGTCCAAAAGCATCCCGGCAAGAATCTCGGCGTATTCCGGCGCTGGTACGCCCAGGCCGGCACGCCCCGGGTCGCCGTCGACCTGCGCTACGATGCCGATGCCCATGCCTGCGCCGTCACGCTCACCCAGCGATGCGACCCGGTCGGCATCGAAAAGCTGCAGGACCCGCCCGCCGAAAAGCCTCCCCTGCACATTCCCTTCGCGCTGGGCATGCTGGACCGGTCCGGCGCGGCGCTGAAGCCCGAACTGGACGGCACGGCCCGGGACACCGTGCTGCTCGAATTGCGCGAGGCGCAACAGACCTGGACATTCCGGAATGTGCCGGAACGGCCGGTGCTGTCGCTGCTGCGCAATTTCTCGGCCCCGGTCATCGTCGAATACGAGCGCCCGGACACCGAGCTCATGCTGCTGGCCGGCCACGACACCGACCCGTTCGCGCGCTGGGAAGCCGGCCAGGAACTGGCCACCCGCCGGCTGCTGGCCCTGGTTGGCGCCCTGCGCCAGGGCCAGGACCCCGCGGCGGACACCGCGCTGGTCGAGACCTGGCGGCGCCTGCTGGGCGATGCGGCCCTGACGCCGGCCTACAAAGCCCGCGTCCTGAGCCTGCCCGCGGAAAAGGAACTGCTCGAGAAAACCTCGCCCATGGACCCGCTGGGCGTGGTGCAAGCGCGGCGGCAGCTGCGCGCCCAGCTGGGCGCGGCCCTGGCGCCCGAATGGCTGTCGGCCTATCATTCGGCGCAAGATGCCGGCGACTATAGCCCCGACCCATTGTCCGCGGGCCTGCGTTCGCTGAAGAATCTTGCGCTGTCCATGCTGATGGCCGGGGCGCATCCCCAGGCGGAAACCCTGGCGCTGGAACAATACTACGGCGCCGGCAACATGACGGCCCGCATGGGCGCCCTGTCCGCCCTGGTCAACCACTCGAAGTCCCCGGAATGCGCCCAGGCGCTCAGCCATTTCTACGAGCAATGGCAGCACGATCCACTGGTCATGGACAAATGGTTCGCCCTGCAAGCCACCGCCCCCGGGACGACGGTCGAGACCGTGCGCGCCCTGATGCTGCACCCGGCTTTTTCCCTGCGCAATCCGAATCGCGCCCGTTCCCTGATCTTCCAGTTCTGCATGAACAACCTGGAAGGCGTGCATCACGCCGACGGCTACGCCTTCTGGGCCGAACAGGTCATCGCGCTGGACGAACTGAACCCCGAGATCGCCGCCAGGCTGGCGCGCGCCTTCGACAACTGGGCGCGCTTCGCCGAGCCGCAGCGCAGCGCCTTGCGATCCGCGCTGCAATCCATACAAGACCGGGAAAAACTGTCGCGCAATGTCGCGGAAATCATTTCCAAAGCCCTGAAAATCTAGCTGTCGGAGCAAAAAATGACACGAAAAACCCTCACCCAGTACCTGGTGGAACAGCAGCGCCGAAAGCAGGCGGTATCCGCTGAAGTGCGCCTGCTCATTGAAATCGTCGCCCGCGCCTGCAAGGCCATCGGCCATGCCGTGAGCAAGGGCGCGCTCGGCGGCGTGCTTGGCAGCCTGGAAAGCGAGAACGTGCAAGGCGAGGTCCAGAAGAAGCTGGACGTGCTCTCCAACGAGATCCTGCTGGAAGCCAACGAGTGGGGCGGACACCTGGCGGGCATGGCGTCCGAAGAAATGGAAACCATACACCGGATCCCCAACCGCTATCCCAAGGGCGAACACCTGCTGCTGTTCGATCCGCTGGACGGCTCTTCGAACATCGACGTCAATGTGTCCATCGGCACCATATTTTCGGTGCTGCGCGCGCCGCATCACGCCTCGGGCCGCGACATCGAGGAAGCCGACTTCCTGCAGCCCGGCAGCCGCCAGGTCGCCGCAGGCTACGCGGTGTACGGTCCGCAGACCATGCTGGTGCTGACGGTGGGCAACGGCGTGGTGGGCTTCACGCTGGACCGCGAAATGGGTTCGTGGGTGCTGACTCACAAAGACATCCGGATTCCCGAGCAGACGTCTGAATTCGCGATCAACATGTCGAACATGCGCCATTGGGAAACGCCGGTCAAGCGCTATATCGGCGATTGCCTCGCCGGCAAGACGGGGCCGCTGGGCAAGGACTACAACATGCGCTGGATCGCCTCGATGGTGGCCGATGTGCATCGCATCCTGACCCGCGGAGGCATCTTCATGTATCCGCGCGACGAGCGCCCTTCAGGCAGGAAGGGCAAGCTGCGGCTGATGTACGAGGCCAACCCGATGAGTTTCATCGTGGAACAGGCGGGCGGCGCGGCGACCGACGGCTCGGAGCGCATTCTGGACATTTTCCCGGAGGCGCTGCATCAGCGCGTGGGCGTGGTCCTGGGCTCGAAGGAGGAAGTCGAGCGCGTTCGCAACTATCACCTCGAGCTGTGACCGCGCGGGCTTTCCCGGCAAGGGGCGCCCCGGCCGGCCGGCAGCGAGTAGAACCCGCCGGCCCGCAACGCCCCCCAGCTTCAGCGCTCAGTCGAGCGTAAGTATCGTCGCCCCGGTGGTCTTACGGCCGGCCAGCGCCGCCTGAGCCGCGCCCGCATCGGCCAAGGCGAAGCGCTGGCCGATGTTGATGCTGATCTTCTTCTTGGACACCAGGCCGAAGAGTTCTTCCGCCGCCGCCTGCATTTTTTCAAGCGTCGCCACGTGCGTACCCAAGGAAGGACGCGTCACGTACAGCGAGCCCTTGCTGGCCAGGATGCCGAGATTCACTCCCTCGACCGGCCCCGAGGCGTTGCCGAAACTGACCATCAGGCCGCGTGGCTCCAGGCAATCGAGGGAGGTCAGCCAAGTGTCCTTGCCGACGCCGTCGTAGACCACGGGAACCTTCTTGCCGTTGGTGAGCTCCTTCACGCGCTCGACCACATCTTCCCTGCTGTAATCGATGACCTCCCAGGCCCCGTTCGCCTTGGCCAGCGCCGCCTTCTCGGGGGTGGACGCCGTGCCGATGAGCTTCACGCCCAGCGCCTTGGCCCACTGGCAGGCGATCAGGCCCACGCCCCCGGCCGCCGCATGGAACAGAATGGTTTCGCCGCCCTGCAGCCGATACGTCTGGCGGAACAGATACTGCACCGTCAGCCCCTTCAGCATGAGCGCGGCCGCCTGCTCGAAACTGACGTTGCGGGGAATCTTGACCACGCGGTCGGCCGGCACGTTGCGCGCTTCGGCATAGGCGCCCAGCGGACTTTGCCCATAGGCGACGCGGTCGCCGACCTTCAGGTGCTTGACGTCGCCGCCCACGGCCTCGACCACGCCCGATGCCTCGAAGCCCAGGCCGTGCGGCAGCGGATGCGGGTACAGCCCCGTCCGGAAATAGATGTCGATAAAATTCAGGCCCACCGCTTTTTGGCGTATAGTAACTTCATTGTTCTGAGGCGCGGGGACATCCACCGTAACCAGCTTCAGTACTTCCGGACCACCGTGCTTCTCGATGCGTATTGCTTTCACCTGCGTTTCCAAGACCGACTCCTTGCAAAAAAATTGCTTGCCCGATGATGCGGCTAGTTTAAATCGTAAACGCGGCCCTGTATCTGAAATATGAATCGCAGGCACGCTCTTTTTGCAATCCACGCCGCGGCCGTGCTGTTCGGCCTGACGGGCATCTTCGGCGAACTCATCAATTCCGACGCCGCCGTCATCACCGCCGGCAGGGCTGGACTGGCCTTCGTCGCCCTGTACCTGTTCATGCGCTTCCAGGGCGCGTCCGCGCTGCGCGGCATCGCCGGGCGCAACCTGGCGGTGCTTGCCCTGGCGGGCGCCATGCTCGCGGTCCATTGGGTCACTTTCTTCATTTCGGTGAAGGTGTCCGGCGTCGCCATCGCCACGCTGGGCTTCGCGAGCTTTCCCGCCTTCATCACTTTGTGCGAAAGGCTGGTATTCAAGGAACAGATCAGCGTGCAGGAATGGCTGATACTCGCCCTGGTGACCCTGGGGCTGATCCTGGTGACGCCGTCCGTCGACTTCCGGGACGACGCCACGGTGGGGCTGGGCTGGGCGGTGCTTTCGGGGCTGACCTTCGCGCTGTTCACCCTCATCAACCGCCGCGCGGCCGGCCATCTGCCGGCGCAGCAGGTAGCCTGCTGGGAAAACCTGTTCGTGGCGCTGCTCACGCTGCCGTTTTCCTTTCCCGCCATCACGCAGATCCAGGCGCTGGACTGGCTGTGGATCGCCCTGCTGGGCGTGCTGTGCACGGCGCTGTCGCACTACCTGCTGGTGGCCAGCCTGACCGTCCTGAATGCCCGCAGCGCGGGCATCGTGATCGCGCTGGAGCCTGTGTACGCGATTTTCTTTGCGGCGGTCCTGTTTGCGCAATACCCGTCGGCGCGCGCGCTGACGGGCGGCGCCCTGATGATCAGCGCCATCGTCTGGTCGGGCCTGCGCAAAACCCGGCGCAAGCCCGGCCCGGCCAAACGCTAGGGCCTGCCAACGCTAAAAGGCAGGCGGCGCCGGCCCGGAAGCGCGCCGTCTTCAGGCCGACGCCACCAGATCGGCGATCGCCTGCCCCACTTCGCGCGTGCTGGCGGACCCGCCCATGTCGGGCGTGCGCGGACCGTTCTCGAGCACGGTTTCTATCGCCTTGACGACGCTTGCCGCCGCCTCGGGATGGCCGAGGAATTCCAGCATCATCGCGCCGCTCCAGATCTGCCCGATGGGGTTCGCGACACCCTTGCCGTAGATGTCGGGGGCCGAGCCGTGCACGGGCTCGAACAGCGACGGGAACTTGCGGTCGGGATTCAGGTTCGCGGACGGCGCGATGCCTATGGTGCCGGTGCAGGCCGGCCCCAGGTCGGACAGAATGTCGCCGAACAGATTGGACGCCACGACGACGTCGAACCAGTCCGGATGCTGCACGAAATGCGCGCACAGGATGTCGATATGGTATTTGTCCCAGCGTACGTCGGGGTAGCGGGCGGCCATCTCGGCGACGCGCTCGTCCCACCACGGCATGGATATGGAAATGCCGTTGGACTTGGTGGCCGCAGTCAGGTGCTTGCCCCGCTTCTGCGCCAGATCGAAGGCGAACTTCAGCACCCGTTCGGCGCCCACGCGCGTGAACACGCTTTCCTGGATGACGACCTCGCGCTCCGTGCCCTCGAACAGCCGGCCGCCGCTATTGGAGTATTCGCCCTCGGTGTTCTCGCGCACGATGTAGAAATCGATGTCGCCGGGCTTGCGGCCCGCCAGCGGGGACCGCACGCCGGGCATCAGGCGCACGGGCCGCAGGTTGATGTATTGGTCGAATTCCCGGCGGAACTTGAACAGGGATTCCCAGAGCGCGATGTGGTCCGGCACCGTGGCGGGCCAGCCTATGGCGCCGAAGAAAATCGCCTCGTGGCCGCCGATGCGCTCTTTCCAGTCTTCGGGCATCATGCGCCCATGCTTGGCGTAGTAGTCGCAGCTCCAGTCCAGGGTGTCCCACTCGAACTGTATGCCGTAGCGGCCGGCCGCGGCGTCGAGCACCCGGAGGCCTTCCGGCATCACCTCTTTGCCGATGCCGTCTCCGGCAATCACCGCGATTTTATGCTTGTTCAACATGCGTTTCCTCACCTCTTCCTAAATAAAAAAACACGGGCCCATGCCCGGCTTGTCCTTGATCATTGGGCCGGTCAGCGCTTGCCGACCAGCGAACCCAGCACCCCGCGCAGCAGCTTGGTCGCCGAACTGCGTATGGCGCTCTTGACGGCCGACTGCACGACGCCGTCGCGGCGCCCGCCGCGCGGGCCCGTGGAGCCGAACAGAAAATCATTGACCGACCCGAGCAGGCCGCCGCCGTCGGCCCCGCCGGGCGCAGCGCCTTTGCCGGCCGACGCGGCGGCCGCGCGCGCCGCTTCGTCCGCGCGCTTTTGCAGGATCTCGTAGGCGGACTCGCGGTCCACGGCCTGCTCGTACTTTCCAGCGAGCAGCGAGCCGGCCCGCAAGGCCTGGCGCTCGGCCTCGGACGCGGGACCGATGCGGCTGCCGGGCGCGACCATCCATACGCGCTGCGTGACGGACGGCCGCCCTTTTTCATCGAGCATGGACACCAGCGCCTCGCCCACGCCCAGTTCGGTGATCGCCGCTTCGATGTCGAGTCCGGGATTCGGGCGCATGGTCTGCGCCGCCGTCTTGACGGCTTTCTGGTCGCGCGGCGTGAAGGCGCGCAAGGCGTGCTGCACACGGTTGCCCAGCTGACCCAGCACGGTATCGGGGATGTCGAGCGGGTTCTGCGTGACGAAATAGACGCCCACGCCCTTGGAGCGCACCAGCCGGACGACTTGCTCGATTTTTTCCAGCAGGACCTTCGGGGCGTCGTTGAACAGCAGGTGCGCCTCGTCGAAGAAGAACACGAACTTGGGCTTGTCCGGGTCGCCGACTTCGGGCAGCCTTTCGTATAGATCCGAAAGCAGCCACAGCAGGAAGACGGCATACAGCCGGGGCGATTGCATGAGCTTGTCGGCCGCGAGCACGTTCACGACGCCGCGCCCGCCGGCATCGGCGCGTATCATGTCGAAGACGTCGAGCATGGGTTCGCCGAAATAGCGCTCGGCGCCCTGGGCCTCCAGGCGCAGCAGGCTGCGCTGTATCGCGCCGATGGACGCCGACGACACGTTGCCGTAGCGGCTGCGGATCTCGGCGGCGCGCTCGGCCACGTTCTGCAGCATGGCGCGCAGGTCTTTCAGGTCGAGGATCAGCTGGCCTTCGTCGTCGGCCAGCTTGAAGACCAGGCTCAGCACACCTTCCTGCGTGTCGTTCAGTTCCAGCATGCGCGCCAGCAGCAGCGGCCCCATGTCGGACACCGTGGCGCGCACGGGGTGGCCCTGTTCGCCGAATATGTCCCAGAACGCCACGGGGCAGCCGCCCCAGGCCGGTTCCGGCAGGCCCAGCTTGGCGAGGCGGTCCTGCAGCTTGGGGCTGGGCGCGCCCGCCTGCGAGATGCCGGTCAGGTCGCCTTTCACGTCGGCCAGGAATACCGGCGTGCCCATGCGCGAAAACGCTTCGGCGAGCACCTGGAGCGTCACCGTCTTGCCCGTGCCGGTCGCGCCGGTGATGCAGCCGTGGCGGTTGGCCAGCTGAGGCAGGAGTACGCAGTCCGTATGCGCATTCTTTGCGATGACGACGGGATCGGCCATATTTTCCATACCATTTCGAATCGGAAGCCCAAGTGTAATTCGATGCCCGTCCTTCTGCACGCGCTAAAATGGCTTCTTTACCTTTGATTTGATGAGACTTTATGGCCGGTCACAGTAAATGGGCGAACATCCAGCACCGAAAAGGTCGCCAAGACGCCAAGCGAGGCAAGCTCTGGACAAAAATCATTCGTGAAATCACCGTCGCGGCGCGCGCCGGCGGCGCCGATCCGGACGCCAACCCGCGGCTGCGCATGGCCTGGGACAAAGCCACCGCGGCCAACATGCCCAAGGACAACATCCAGCGCGCCATCCAGCGCGGCGCGGGCGGCGCCGACGGGGCCAGCTATGAAGAAGTGCGCTACGAAGGCTATGGCGCCGGCGGCGCGGCGGTCATCATCGACTGCATGACCGACAACCGCACCCGCACCGTCGCGGAAGTGCGCCACGCCCTCGGCAAGCACGGCGGCAACCTGGGCCAGGAAGGCTCGGTCGCCTTCATGTTCAAGCATTGCGGGCAGTTCCTGTTCGCGCCCGGCACGCCCGAAGAACGCGTCATGGAAGTGGCCCTGGAAGCGGGCGCCGAAGACGTCCAGACCGACGACGAAGGCGTGATCGAAGTCGTGTCCGCGCCGGCCGACTATGCCGCGCTGAAGGCGGCGTTCGAAGCGGCCGGGCTCGTCCCGGAAGTCCAGGGCGTCATCATGAAGGCCTTGAACGAAACCGAACTGACGGGCGAAGACGCCGAAAAGACGCAGAAGATGCTGGATGCGCTCGAGAGCCTGGACGACGTGCAAGAGGTATACACTACCGCCGTCTTCGATGAAGCCCAATAGCGCGCTTCCCCACCCGACATCCATTCATACAACTTTGCCCTTCACGGGGTTATCAAGCTCGAATCTATGAAACTACTCGTTATCGGCGGCGGTGGCCGTGAACATGCCCTTGCGTGGCGCCTGGCCCAGTCTCCGCGGGTCCAAACCATATTCGTCGCGCCTGGCAACGGCGGCACCGCCGCTCACGGCCAGATGCGCAACATCGCCATCACCGCGGTCGACGAGCTTGTGAAATTCGCGCAGTCCGAAAAAATCGCCTTTACCGTGGTCGGGCCCGAGGCCCCGCTGGCCGCCGGCGTGGTCGACGCCTTCCGCGCCGCCGGCCTGAAGATCTTCGGCCCCACCAAGGCGGCGGCGCAGCTGGAAAGCTCCAAGGACTATGCCAAGGCCTTCATGGTCCGCCACGGCATTCCCACCGCGGCCTACCAGACCTTCACCGACCCGGCGCAGGCCAGGGACTATGTCGCGCGACAGGGCGCGCCCATCGTCGTCAAGGCCGACGGCCTTGCCGCCGGCAAGGGCGTGGTGGTGGCGGAAACGGTGGACGAAGCCCACCGCGCCATAGACATGATGCTGGGCGACGGCTCCTTCGGCCAGGCGGGCGCGCGCGTCGTCATCGAAGAATGCCTGCAGGGCGAGGAAGCCAGCTTCATCGTCATGTGCGACGGCCGGAACACGCTGGCGCTGGCCACCAGCCAGGACCACAAGCGCCTGAAGGACGGCGACCAGGGCCCCAACACCGGCGGCATGGGCGCTTACTCGCCCGCGCCCATCATCACGCCCGCCCTGCACAACCGCATCATGCGCGAAGTCATCCAGCCGACCATCGCCGGCATGGCCAAAGACGGCCTGCCCTACACGGGTTTCCTGTACGCCGGCCTGATGATAGGCGAAGGCCCCGACGCAAGCCGGCCGCTGAAAGTGCTGGAATTCAACTGCCGCATGGGCGACCCCGAAACCCAGCCCATCATGATGCGGATAAAAAGCGACCTCACCCAGGTCTTCGAACTGGCCATCGCGGGCAAGCTGGACCAGGCCGAGATCGAATGGGACCGCCGCACGGCGCTGGGCGTCGTGGTGGCGGCCAAGAACTATCCCGACACGCCGCGCACGGGCGACGTCATCGAACGCCTGGCGCCGGACACCGACGAATGCGTCACCTTCCATGCCGGCACCCGCCTCGAAGACGGCGTGCTCAAGACTTCGGGCGGCCGCGTGCTGTGCGTCACCGTCCTGGCGGATTCCGTGAAGCGCGCGCAGGCCGCCGCCTACGACGCGATCGCCCAGACCCATTTCGACGGGCAACAGTACCGCAGCGACATCGGCTGGCGCGCCGTGTCGGCCGCGGGGCCGTCCTCCTGAACGCGGGCCGCGGGCCCAACACAAGGAATACCATGACCGTTCCCATTTCAGCCGCCTACGATTATTTCCTCGACCTGCAGTCACGGATCGTGCGAGCCCTCGAAGAGGCCGACGGCAGCAACTTCGACGCCGACCCCTGGACGCGCGAAGAAGGCGGAGGCGGCCTGACGCGCTATCTGGAAGGCGGCTCGCTGTTCGAGCGGGCGGGCGTCCTGTTCAGCCATGTGCGCGGCAAGGCGCTGCCGCCCTCGGCCAGCTCGCACCGCGGCGAGCTGGCGGGCAGGTCCTGGGAGGCCATGGGGGTGTCCATGGTGCTGCATCCGCGCAATCCCCACGTGCCGACCACGCACATGAACGTGCGCCTGTTCGTGGCCCATGCGCCGCAGGGCGGCGCCGACGTCTTCTGGTTCGGCGGCGGCCTGGACCTGACGCCCTACTACCCCTTCGAAGAAGACGCGCGCCACTTCCACCGCACCTGCCGCGATGCGCTGCAGCCCTTCGGCCCGGAAAAGTATCCGGCATATAAAAAGTGGTGCGACGAATACTTCTATCTCAAGCACCGCAAGGAGACGCGCGGGATAGGCGGCATTTTCTTCGACGACCTCAGCGAAGGCGGCTTCGACCACAGCTTCGCGCTCACCCGCGCCGTGGGCGACTGCTTCCTGAACGCCTACATGCCCATCGTGGAAAAGCGCCGGGGCATCGACTACACCGAAAAGCAGCGCGATTTCCAGGCCTATCGCCGCGGGCGCTACGTGGAGTTCAACCTGGTGCTCGATCGCGGCACCTTGTTCGGGCTGCAGTCCGGAGGCCGCACGGAATCCATCCTGCTTTCCATGCCGCCGACCGCGGCCTGGCGCTATTGCTGGACGCCCAAGCAAGGCTCGGCCGAAGCCGAGCTCCAGGCCTACCTGACGCCGCGCGAATGGCTATAAAAATCGGCCTGCTGGGCGGGAGCTTCGATCCCGTCCATCTCGCGCACATCGACCTGGCCGAGACGGCCTGGCGGGCGCTGGAGCTCGCCAGGGTGGAGCTCATACCCGCCGCCGACCCCTGGCAACGCGGCGCGCTGGCCGCCAGCGGCGCGCACAGGCTGGCCATGCTGCGGATCGCCGTCCGCGGCCGCCCCCATATGGCCGTGAACGACATCGAGATCCGGCGGGGCGGGAAGACCTACACGGTGGACACGCTGCGCCAGCTTCCCACCGGTCCCGAGTATTATTGGATACTGGGTTCCGATCAACTGGGCAATTTCTGCTCCTGGCACGCCTGGCAGGAAATCGCCCGGCTGGCGACGCTGGCGGTGGCGCACCGGGGCGCCGCGCCGCAGGCGCCGCCGGCCTTGCAGGCCCACCTCGAAACCCTGGGGCGGCGGCTGGAGATCCTGCCGTTCAAACCGCAAACCATTTCTTCCACCCAGGTACGCGAGCGCCTGGCGCGGGGGCAATCCACCAGCGGCATGCTGGACGCCGAGGTCGCCGACTACATACGGCGCCACGGCCTGTACAGCGCAGCCGCCGTTTAACGACACGATAAAACGCCACTCTATGGATATTCAAAAAATGCAACGCCTGGTGATCGACGCGCTGGAAGACGTCAAGGCGCTGGACATCAAGGTGTTCAACACTTCTCACATCACCGGTCTCTTCGATCGCGTCATCATCGCCAGCGGCAGTTCCAACCGCCAGACGCGGGCGATCGCCGCCAACGTCGCCGACAAGGCGCGCGCGCACAAGATCCCCATCATCGCGTGTGAAGGCGAGGACTCGGGAGAATGGGTGCTCATCGACCTGGGCGACATCGTCGTGCACTGCATGCAGCCCGAAGTCCGGCAGTACTACAACCTGGAAGAGATCTGGGGCGGCAAGCCCGTGCGGGTCAAGCTGCTGCCCCAATCGACCCAACCCTACATGCCTTCCGCTTTCGATTACCGCGACGATGACGCCTGAGCCATGAAGCTCATCGTCATCGCCGTCGGCCTGCGCATGCCGGACTGGGTGGAGGCCGGCTGGAAGGAATACGCCCGGCGGCTGCCGGCCGACTGCACGCTGGAACTCAGAGAGATCAAGCCCGAGTCCCGGACATCCGGGAAAACGGCTGCCCAGATGATGCACGCCGAGGCCCGGCGAATCGAAGCGGCCGTCCCGCCGGGCGCGCTGCGCATCGCCCTGGACGAGCATGGCAAGGACATCGGCACCATGGCGCTCGCGCGCGAGCTTGAAAAATGGCGGGCGAGCGGGCAGGATATCGTTTTCCTGATTGGTGGTCCGGACGGCCTGGATGCCGAGCTCAAGCAAAGCTGCCAAGGCAAATTGCGGCTGTCGTCGCTGACGCTGCCGCATCCGATGGTGCGCGTGCTGCTGGCGGAGCAGCTGTATCGCGCCTGGTCCATCATGACAGGCCATCCCTATCACCGCGCATAAGCACAGGAGCTCCCTTCAATGAGTCCAACCATCGCGCCGCGGCGTCGCACGAAAATCGTCGCCACGCTCGGCCCCGCCAGCAGCAGTCCTGACAGCATCGAAGCGCTCATCCTCGCCGGCATGGACGTCGCCCGGCTGAACTTTTCCCACGGCAGCCCCGACGACCACCGCAAGCGCGCCGGGCTGGTGCGCAGCCTCTCGGAAAAGCATGGCCGCTTCGTGGCGATCATGGGCGACCTGCAAGGGCCGAAGATCCGCATCGCGCGCTTCAAGAACCAGGCGGTGACACTGAAGACCGGGCAGCGCTTCACCCTGTCCAACCAGCATCCCGGCGACGCGGGCACCGAGTCCATCGTCGGCATCGACTACCCCAGCCTGGTCCAGGACTGCCACCCCGGCGACGAGCTCCTGCTCGACGACGGCCGCGTGGTGCTGTCCGTCGACACGGTCGACGAGCACGCCGTGCATGCCACGGTCACCGTGGGCGGGCCGCTGTCGAACAACAAAGGCATCAACCGCCGCGGCGGCGGCATCTCCGCCCCCAGCCTGACCGACAAGGACCGCGAAGACATCAAGCTGGCCGCCGAGCTGGACATGGACTACATCGCCGTCTCGTTCCCGCGCTATGGCCACGACATCCAGGAAGCCCGCAAGCTGGTCCAGGAAGCGGGCAGCAAGGCCTGGATCATCGCCAAGATCGAGCGCGCCGAAGCGGTGGCCGACGACCGCGCGCTGGACGCCATCATCAAGGTCAGCGACGGCGTCATGGTGGCCCGCGGCGACCTGGGCGTCGAGATCGGCGACGCCCGGCTGGTGGGCATCCAGAAGCGCATCATCCAGCATGCCCGCACGCACAACAAGCTGGTGATCACCGCGACGCAGATGATGGAATCCATGGTCGGCAGCCCCATGCCCACGCGCGCGGAAGTCTCCGACGTCGCCAACGCCGTGCTCGACTACACCGACGCCGTCATGCTGTCCGCCGAAACCGCGTCGGGCCAGTACCCCGTCGAAGCCGTCAAAGCCATGGCCCGCGTCTGCCTGGGCGCCGAACAGGAGCGCACCACCACGCGCTCCGGCCACCGGCTCGGGGAAACCTTCTCGCGCTGCGACGAGACCATCGCCTTGTCGGCCATGTACGCCGCCAACCATTTCCCGGGCATCAAGGCCATCATCAGCCTGACCGAAAGCGGCCACACGCCGCTGATCATGTCGCGCATCCGTTCAGGCGTGCCCATTTACTGCTATACGCGGCATCCCCGCACCCAGCGGCGCGCCGCCATGTTCCGCGGCGTCTACACCGTGCCCTTCGACGCCGCGAAGATCGACCCGGCCGACGTCAGCGACCAGGCCATCGACCGCCTGAAAACCCAGGCCCTGCTGCGCAAGGGCGACTGGATCATCCTCACCAAGGGCGACTACTACAGCAATAGCGGCGGCACCAACGGCATGAAGATCCTGAAGGTGAAATAGCGCGGCCCATGAAGTTCCCCAGCATCTACCTGGCCTCGGCCAGCCCACGGCGCCACGAGATCCTGCTGCGCATGGGCGTGGACCACGAGATCCTGGCGGTGCCCGCCCCGCCCGGCGAAGACGAACCCCGCTTGCCGGGCGAAGCGGCCGCGGTCTATGTCAGGCGCACCGCGCGGGAAAAAGCCTTGCGCGCCCGGGCCTGGCTGGCCGCGCAGGGGCTTGGCGTCGCGTTGCGGGCGGAACGGCCGATCCTGGCGGCGGACACGACCGTGATCCTGGGCGGCGACATCCTGGGCAAGCCGGACGACGCGCAGCACGCCCGGCAATTGCTCGCCCGCCTGTCAGGCAACACGCATGCGGTGCACACGGCCGTGGCGCTGGCCGCGGGCGGCCGTCTGCTCGAAGACGTCTCGATCACGGAGGTCCGTTTCAAGACGCTGACGGCGGCTGAAATCGACGATTACTGCGCCAGCGGCGAGCCCATGGGCAAGGCGGGCGCGTATGGCATCCAGGGCAAGGCGGGCATGTTCGTGGCGCACCTGTCGGGCAGCTACACGGGGGTCATGGGGCTGCCCATGTTCGAGACGGCGAGGCTGCTGGGAAGGCTGGGCGGCTCCACGGCTTGATCGGCGGTCGCGCGCCGTTATCGGGTCCTCGAGGCGGCCCGCCCCAAGAACGCCGGCCCTCTCACTCCACGACGCCCGCCTCCAGCAAAGCGTCGATCTCCCCGTCGCCGTATCCATACTCCCGCAACACCTCACGCGTGTGCTCGCCGAGCATCGGCGCCGGCCGCGTGATCTGCGTCGGCGTGCGCGAAAAGTGGATGGGGCAGCCCAGCGCCCGGGTCTTGCCCGCTTGCGGATGATCCAGCTCCAGCACCATGTTGCGCGCCAGGGCCTGAGGATGCGTCAGCGCCTGGCCTATCGTGTGCACCGGCCCCACCGGGACGCCCGCCCGATCGAAGGCCTCCAGCCAATGGCTCTGATCGTGCCGAGACAGCACGGCCTCCATCTCGGCTGTGAGCGCGGCCAGGTTTTCCATGCGGGCCGTGTTGGTGGCGAAGCGCGGATCATCGCGCCATTCGGGGTGGCCCAGGACCTCGGCGATGCGCTCCCAGTTCGCCTGATTGGCGCCGCCGATGTTGATCCAGCCGTCCCGCGCCTTGAAAGCCTGGTACGGCGCCGCAAGCAGATGCGCCGAACCCGTCGGCCCCGGCGACACCCCCGTCGCGAAAAACATCGCGGCGTGCCAGTAAGTCTGCTGCATCGCGGCTTCCATGAGCGAAGTGTCCACCACCTGCCCCTGGCCGGTGCGCAGCTTGTGCGCATAAGCGGCCGCGATGCCCAGCGCCGCGAGTATGCCGGCATTGGTGTCCGCGATCGAATTCCCCGTCTTGACGGGCGGGCCGCCCGGCTCGCCGGTGATGGACATGATGCCCGAGAACCCCTGGGCGATCAGATCGAAACCGCCCTTGTCGCCGTAAGGGCCGTCGCGGCCGTAGCCCGATACCGCGCAATAGATCAGGCCGGGATTGACACGCGACAGCACCTCGTCGTAGCCCAGCCCCAGCTTCTCCAGCGTGCCGCGGCGGTAGTTCTCCGTCAGCACGTCGGCCTTCTCGACCATGCGCAGCAGGATCTCCCTGCCCTGCTCCGTCTTGAGATTGAGCGCAATGCCCCGCTTGTTCCGGTTCAGGATCATGAAGGGCGCGGACACCCCGTTGACCCTGGGCTCTTTATAGCCGCGCGAGTCGTCGCCGCCGGGCAGTTTTTCCACCTTGATGACATCGGCCCCCATGTCGGCCAGCATCATCCCGCAGGTGGGCCCCGCCATGATCTGCGCGAGCTCCAGCACGCGCATGCCGCTCAGCGGGCCCGTATGTTTCGATTTCGTCATTCATCGACCTCTATGCTTGCGTAAGGCCATGCCGCCCCGCGGCATGGCGCGGTTCAGCGCCCGGTGAACTCGGGCTTGCGCTTGGCCAGGAACGCGGCATAGCCCTCGCGGAAGTCCTGCGTATCGAAGCAATCGAAGCATTCGTCGTACTCCGCCTCGGACACGGGCCGCGGATCGGCGAGCCGCCGGGCGAATTTCTTGTGCCAGCGGGCCACCAGCGGCGCGCCGTCGGCGATGCGCCGGGCCGCCGCGCGCGCCTCGGCCGCGACCTGATCGTCAGGGACCACCCGCGTGACCAGGCGCTTTTCCTTGGCTTCCGCCGCATCGAAGATCCTGCCTTCCAGCAGGATCTCCAGCGCCGCGTCCGGCCCGGCCAGGCGGACCAGGGGCGCCATTTCCTGATACGCCATGACCAGCCCGAGATTCTTGATGGGCGCGCCGAAGCGGCTGGAAACGCCGCAGATGCGGATGTCGCAGAGGGAAGCGATTTCAAGGCCGCCGCCCACGCAGATGCCGTGTATCTGCGCAACCAGCGGATGGCGGCAACCGGCCAGCGCCTCGGCGGTCGCGTGCATGACGCGGCCGTACTCGATGGCCTGGCGCTTGTTGGAGCGGTCGGTCTCGAACTCGGCGATGTCGTTGCCCGGCGAGAAGGACTTTTCGCCGGCCCCGCGCAGGATGATGCAGCGCAGAGTGTCGTCGGCCGACAGTTCGCCGACCGTGGCCCCGAGCGTCTGCCACATGCCGCGCGTCATGGCGTTCAGTTTCTCGGGCCGGTTCAGGATCACCGTCGCGATGTCGCCGTCGCGTTCGACCAGGATGAGTTCGCTCATTTGGCCGCCTCCGAGCTCGTCTTGCCGCCATGGTTGCCGTTGTGCCTGCCGCCCGCGCCGCGCAGCAAGCGCAGCAGATAGGGGACCAGCGGCCAGAACAGCATGATCAGGGCCAATGTGGTGATGGTGCCGACCAGGCCGTTGGCCCAGAACACATGCAGGCCCGTGCCCGGCCCGAGCATCGCCTGGCGGAAGGCGTCTTCCATGCGGTCGCCCAGCACCAGCGCCAGGATCATGGGCGCAAGCGGGTAGGACAGCTTCTTCAGCACATAGCCGATGACGCCGAAGAGCAGCATCAGCCAGACGTCCAGCATCGCGTTGTGCACGGAATACGCGCCGATGGCGCACACCACGATGATGATGGGCGCCACGATGGCGAACGGAATGCGCAGGATGGCGGCGAACAGGGGCACCGTGCTGAGCACCAGTATCAGCCCGGCGAAATTGCCCAGATACATGCTGGCGATGAGGCCCCAGACGAATTCCTTTTGCTCGACGAACAGCAGCGGCCCCGGCTGCAGCCCCCAGATCATCAGCCCGCCCAGCAGCACCGCGGCCGTGGCCGAACCCGGGATGCCCAGCGCCAGCATGGGCAGCAGCGCGGAAGTGCCCGAGGCGTGCGCCGCGGTTTCCGGCGCGATCACCCCTTCGAGTTCGCCCTTGCCGAACTTGTGCCCGTTGCGCGAGAAGCGCTGCGCCAGCCCATAGCCCATGAACGAGGCCGCCGTCGCGCCGCCCGGTGTCACGCCCATCCAGCAGCCGACCAGCGTGCTGCGGACCAGCGTCATCCAGTACTTGGGCATTTCGCGCCAGGTCTGCAGCACGACCTTCAGATTCATCTTGCCGTTCTTGCCTTCGAACTTGAGGCCCTCTTCCATGCTGACCAGGATTTCGCCGATGCCGAAGAGACCGATCACGACCACCAGGAAGTCGATGCCGCGCAGCAGCTCGGACAGGCCGAAAGTCATGCGCAGGCCGCCGCTGATCGTGTCCATGCCGATGGCGGCCAGGCCGAAGCCCAGCATCATGGAAATGATGGTCTTGAACGGTGTCTTCTTGTCGGTGCCCACGAAGCTGCAGAAGGTCAGCAGGAAGACCGCGAAGAATTCCGGCGGACCGAACTGCAGGGCGAAGCGCGACACCAGCGGAGCAAGAAAGGTGATGAGCAGCACGCCCGAGAGCGCGCCGAAGAACGAGCCGGTGAAGGACGCCGTGAGCGCGTTGCCCGCCTTCCCCTGCTGCGCCAGCGGATAGCCGTCGAAGGTGGTCGCCACCGACGAGGTTTCCCCCGGTATGTTGAACAGAATCGACGTGATGGCGCCCGCGAACAGCGAGCCCCAATAAATGCACGACAGCATGATGATGGCTGACGTGGGCGGCATGGTGAAGGTGAGAGGCAGCAGGATGGCCACCCCGTTCGGGCCGCCCAGGCCCGGCAGCACCCCGATGATTACGCCCAGCACCAGGCCGATCATCATCATCCAGATGTTGTACCAGCTCAATACCGTGGCGAATCCATGAAACAAAGAATTGAGTTCATCCACAATGGATCTCCTGTTTCCGGTTCAATAGCCCAACATGGCTTCCAAGGGACCTTTGGGCAAAGGAACCATGAACTGGATCTCGAACATCCAGAACAGCAATACGTTGACGCTGACGCTGACCAGCAGGGTCTTCAGCCAGCCTATCCTGCCCAGCAGGCGCATGAAGCCGCCAATGAACAAGAGGGACGCGACATAGATGCCCAGGAACTGCACCATCAGTATGTAGAAGCCCGTGGGCACCAGCACCAGCAGGACCAGGCGGAAACGCGCCCAGCTGACGAAGATTTCACGGTTGCGGTTCTTCCCGAATACCGATCCCAGGAACACCGCCGTGCCGGCGATGCACAGGATGGCGCCGATGTG
This sequence comes from Parapusillimonas granuli, assembly GCF_013416525.1. Lineage (GTDB taxonomy): Bacteria > Pseudomonadota > Gammaproteobacteria > Burkholderiales > Burkholderiaceae_B > Parapusillimonas > Parapusillimonas granuli. Next base: position 14,453 of record NZ_JACCEM010000006.1, on the reverse strand, counting down.
GAAGGGGAAGTAGCCGGGCTCGGGCCCGTCGGACGCCCAGGAGATGCCGATGCGATGATTGTCGAACATCATGACCAGGCCCAGCGCGAACACGACCACCGCGGTGATGGCATCGACGTGGCTATGGGACAACCCGCCTTTCGGCGGGCTGTCCTGGATTTGCTCTTGGCTCATTAGCGGCTCCGCGTGCTTATTTCTTGGCGGCCAGGCCGGCTTCCTGCATCAGCGTCTTGTGATTGGCTTCGTCCTTTTCAAGGAAGCGGACGAAGTCGGCGCCGGTCAGGTACTGGCCGTGCAGGGCCTGTTTCGCGAGATACTCTTTCCATTCGTCCGTGTCGGTGACCTTCTTGAGCAGGTCGGCGTAATAGGCGGCGTGCTCGGCCGTCGTCTTGGGCGGCAGGAAGAATGCGCGCAGCATCTGGTACTGGACATCGTAGCCGGCTTCCTTGCAGGTCGGGATGTCGGACCAGGCGAGTTCCTTGGTGATTTTTTCCTTGTAGGCCATGCGCTGTTCGGAGAACACGCAAAGCGCCCTGACCTGATCGGCGCGCCACTGGGCGACGTTCTCGCTGGGATTGTTCACGTTGGAATCGGTGTGCTTGCCGACCAGCTGGGTTGCCGCTTCGCCGCCGCTCTTGTAGGGGACGTAGGTGAACTTGACGCCCGCGGCCTTTTCCAGCGCGACCGTGATGATCTGGTCTTCGCGCTTGGCGCCCGTGCCGCCCATCTTGAATTTGCCGGGCCCGGCATCCTTGACCGCCTTCAGGTAGTCGCCGGCGGTCTTGTAGGGCGCCTCGGCGTTGGTCCACAGCACGAATTCATCCTGGGCGATCATCGCCACGGGATTCAGGTCGCGCCAGTTGAACGGCAGGTTGACCGCGATCGGCAAGGTGTAGATGGCGGAAAACGCCACCATCAGCTTGTGCGGGTCGCCGACCGACGCCTTGGTTTCCATGATGCCCTCGCCGCCGCTCGCGCCGCCCTTGTTCAGCACCAGGGTGGACTGCTTCATGAGCTTGTGCTTGAGGATGATGCTCTGGATGGTGCGCGCCATTTGATCGGATGCGCCGCCCGCGCCCGCGGGCACGATGATCTCGACCGAACGGGTGGGTTCCCAGGCATGGGCCGGCATGGCGGCCGCCCCGGCGAGCAACAGCGTCGATGCAAAAACGTAGGGCTTTTTTGACAAGCTGCGAGTCAAGTGCTTCATGTGGATCTCCTCAATTGGTGCTGCGGAATACGTCCTCTGTCGGAACGCGGTTGAAGTGCGAGCCTGTATTGCGACCGGCGGCTGGACGCCGCCTTGTTGTTCTGTGCGGCGCCGGGCATGGGACGGCGCAGCGCCCGCCGGCGCCGGCGGACGCTGCGGGCGTCATGCCGCTTTGACGGCCGGCGCCGCGGCGGAGCCGGCCAGGTAGTCCATTGCGGCCTGGACGCCCCCCTTGCGATGCGGCACGCCCGCTTTGTCGAGCCCCATTTCGATGCCGGCCAGCGTGCCGCACAGCGTGAGGTCGTTCAGGTCGCCCAGGTGCCCGATGCGGAACACCTTGTCCGACAGTTTGCTCAAGCCCTGGCCGAGCGACATGTTGAAATGCGTGAGCACGGTCTTGCGGAAGGCGTCGGCGCTATGGCCTTCGGGCATGATGACCGCCGTCAGCACCGAGCTGTATTCGGCCGGGTTCTTGCACAGGATTTCCAGGCCCCACGCCCGCACGGCACGGCGCGTGGCCTCGCCGAAGCGGTCGTGGCGGGCGAAGACGTTGTCCAGGCCTTCGCTGAACAGCATGTCCAGCGCTTCATACAGGCCGTACAGCAGGTTGGTGGCCGGCGTGTACGGGAAATAGCCCTTGGCGTTGATGGCGATCATTTCCTTCCAGTCCCAATAGGAACGCGGCAGGCGGGCGGATTCCGAGGCGGCGAGCGCCTTGGCGCTGACCGCGTTGAAGGACAGGCCCGGAGGCAGCATCAGGCCTTTCTGGGAGCCGGACACCGTGACGTCCACGCCCCATTCGTCGTGGCGGTAGTCGATGGAGCCCAGCGAGGAAATCGTGTCGACCATCAGCAGGGCCGGGTGTTTCGCGGCGTCGATCGCCTTGCGGATGGCGGGGATGTTGCTGGTGACGCCGGTGGCCGTTTCATTGTGCACCACGCAGACCGCCTTGATGGCGTGTTCCGTATCGGCCTGCAGCCGGGCCTTGACCTTGTCGGCGTCCGCGCCGTGGCGCCAGTCGCCGTCCATGAATTCCACTTCCAGCCCCAGCTTGACCGCCATTTTCTTCCAGAGCGTGGCGAAGTGGCCGGTTTCGGCCATCAGCACCTTGTCGCCCGGAGACAGCGCGTTCACCAGCGCCGCTTCCCAGGCGCCGGTGCCCGACGCGGGATAGATGATGACGTGCGATTCGGTCTTGAACACTTTCTTCATGCCCGACAGCACCGCCCTGCCCAATTCGCCGAATTCCGGCCCGCGGTGGTCGATGGTGACGTTGTCGATGGCGCGCAGCACACGATCGGGCACATTGCTCGGCCCCGGAATCTGCAGAAAGTGACGGCCGGAGGGATGGGAATGCAAGGGAATCATGGGGAGGGCGCTCCTGGCAAAATTTGGTATACAAAATACAAATGTTCGTGAATAATAAGAAGAAAGCAAAACGACTGCAAGCATTATTTTTGGTGCACCACAGCATCAGCCCAGAAAGCAAACCGGTTAGAATAGGAGCCCATCCACCCCTCACGCGCGATGCACACCCTTCCCGCTCATCGGCCGTTTGTATACCAACATGAAAACTCCGCAAGCCAGCTACGACCCTCTCCTTGCGCCGTACAGCGCCTCCGCGCCCATCACCACAGATGCGGTGGACCGGCGCACCCTGCCCACGACGGTCGCCGACCGGCTGCGGGAAATGATCATCGAAGGCCAGTTGCCGGCCGGCTCGCGCCTGAACGAACGCGCCTTGTGCGACCTGCTGCAGGTCTCGCGCACGCCGCTGCGGGAAGCCTTCCGCCTGCTGTCGGCGGAAGGCCTGGTGCGCATGCAGCCCAATCGCGGCGCGCAAGTCATCGCGCTGTCCGAAAAAGACGTGCGGGAAAGCTTCGAGGTCATGTGCGCGCTGGAAGCGCTGTCGGGCGAGCTCGCCTGCCAGCGCATCAGCGAAGAAGAAATCGCCGAGATCAAGGCGCTGACCTTTGAAATGCAGGCCTGCCACGCCCGCCGGGACTTGTCCTCCTACTATCACGTCAATCGGCAGATACACGACCTGATCAACGCCGCCGGCCACAACGACCTGCTTTCCACGGTCTACAAGACCATCAATCTGCGGCTGCAGAACCTGCGCTTCCGGTCCAACCTCAATCACGACAAATGGGACCAGGCCATGCTCGAACACCAAGAGATGGTCGACGCCCTGGTCGCGCGCGACGGCGCCCGCATGGCGAAAGTCATGCGCCTGCATCTGCAGCGCAAGGGCGAAACCGTGCTCGAAAACCTGAACCCGCCTCCAACCTCCGACTAACCCCACGGCCGCAGGCCTTGCGACCGACAGCGACAAGAACACGATGAACGCGCCTCTTTCACCGCAACACCTGAAACAATCGCTTATCGCGCGCGACGAAATCGCAAGCCGCCTGCGCAAAATCGTACAGGGCGAAGTCCTGTTCGACGCCGCATCGCGCGGCCGCTACGCGACCGACGCCTCCATCTACCAGATCGACCCGGTGGGGGTGCTCGTTCCGCGCGGCTTCGACGACGTGGCCGCCGCCATCGATCTCTGTCGGGAAATGCGCGTGCCGCTGCTCGCGCGGGGCGCGGGCACGTCCCAGTGCGGGCAAACCGTGGGCGCGGCGCTGGTCATCGACAACAGCAAGCACCTGAACCAGGTGGTCGAGCTCGATCTCGACGCCATGACCGTGACGGTCGAGCCGGGCATCGTGCTGGACCACCTCAATGCCTGGCTCAAGCCGCATGGGGTGTGGTTCCCGGTCGACGTCAGCACGGCCGCCCAGTGCACGCTCGGCGGCATGGCGGGCAACAACTCCTGCGGCTCGCGGTCCATCGCCTACGGCAACATGGTCCACAACGTGGAGGCCATCGACGCGGTCCTGGCCGACGGCACGCAGGCGCGCTTCACCGACGAACAGAGCATGGCGGGCGCCCCGGCCCGCATACGGGAAATCATCGGCGGCCTGCGGGCGATCGCGGCGCGCGAGCGCGACGAAATCGCCGCGCACGTGCCGGCCGTCCTGCGCCGCGTGGGCGGCTACAACCTGGACATCTATCATCCGCAGAATCCGCGGCCCTATACCGAAGACGGCCGCGTCAACCTGGCCCATCTGCTGGTGGGCAGCGAAGGCACGCTGGCCTACACGCGCAGGCTGGTCCTGAAGCTGTCGCCTCTGCCGCGCAGCAAGACCCTGGGGGTGGTGAACTTCCCCACCTTCTACCAGGCCATGGACATGACGCAGCACATCGTCAAGCTCGGTCCCTGCGCGGTCGAACTCGTCGACAGCACCATGATAGAACTGGCCCGGGGCAATCCGGCTTTCCGCCCGGTGATCGACAAGGCGCTGATCGGTTCGCCCGAGGCCATCCTGCTGGTGGAATTCGCCGGCGAGTCCCGGCAGGAACAGCTGGCGCGGCTGGCGCAACTGGTGGAACTCATGGCGGACCTCGGCCTGCCCGGGTCAGTGGTCGAAATGCCCGACGCGGGGCCGCAGAAAGAACTCTGGGAAGTGCGCAAAGCCGGCCTGAACATCATGATGAGCATGCGCGGCGACGGCAAGCCGGTTTCGTTCATCGAAGACTGCGCGGTGCCGCTGGAACACCTGGCCGAATACACCAGCCAGCTGACCGAGGTCTTCGAGCGCCACGGGACCCGCGGCACCTGGTACGCCCACGCCTCCGTCGGCACCCTGCACGTGCGCCCCATCCTGGACATGCGCCGCGACGGCGCACAGAAAATGCGCGCCATCGCCGAAGAGGCCGGCGCGCTGGTGCGGCGCTACAAGGGCGCTTTCTCGGGCGAGCACGGCGACGGCCTGGTCCGCAGCGAATGGGTCGCCTGGCAATTCGGCCCCCGGCTCACGCGCGCCTTCGAACAAATCAAGGACCTCTTCGACCCCGACGGCCTGATGAACCCCGGGAAGATCGTGCGCTGCGAAAAAATGGACGCCAAGGAGCTCTTCCGCTTCAAGCCGAGCTACCAGGTCGTCCCGCTCAAGCCCGCGCTCGACTGGTCCGCATGGAACGTGCAGAACGACCCGGCCACTGAGCGCGTCGGCGCGCCGGGCACCGGCGGGGACCCGGCCCACGGCTTCGCCAAGGCCGTCGAGATGTGCAACAACAACGGCCACTGCCGGAAGTTCGACGCCGGCACGATGTGCCCCAGCTATCGCATCACCCGCGACGAACAGCATCTGACGCGCGGGCGCGCCAACACGCTGCGCCTGGCGCTGTCGGGGCAGCTCGGCCCGGACGCCCTGGCCTCCGAGGCCGTGCGCGACGCCATGGACCTGTGCGTCAGCTGCAAGGGCTGCAAGCGCGACTGCCCCACGGGCGTCGACATGGCCAGGATGAAAATCGAATTCCTGAACCAATGGCGCAAACGGCACGGCCTGAGCCTGAAAGACCGGCTCATCGCCACCATGCCGCAGTGGGCGCCGTGGGCGGCGCGCCTTCCCTGGCTGTTCAACCTGCGCAACGCCGTGCCCTTGCTGGCCAGGCTCACGGAAAAGCACCTGGGCATTTCCGCCAAGCGCAAGCTGCCGGCATGGCGCCGCGACACCTTCATCAAGAACGCGGCCAGCGCGCCCGCCGAGCAGGCCGACGTCGTGCTGTTTGCCGACACCTTCAACAATTATTTCGAATCCGAGAACGCCCATGCGGCCCTGCAGGTGCTGACGGCGGCCGGCTACAAGGTGCACGTCGCCCGCGCTTTGGCGGGCAGCCCCCAGGAAAACCGGCCCTTGTGCTGTGGGCGCACCTATCTGTCGGCGGGCCTGGTCGAGAAGGCCCGGGCCGAGGCGCGCCGCACGCTCGACGCCCTGCTTCCGTTCATCAGGCGCGGCATTCCGGTCGTGGGGCTGGAGCCGTCCTGCCTGCTCACGCTGCGCGACGAATTCCTGGTCATGGGGCTGGGCGAAGAAGCCCAGGGGCTGGCCAAGCAATCCTATCTGTTCGAAGAATTCCTCGCCCGCGAACTGAAGGCGGACCGGCTCAAGCTCCAGCTCAAGCCGCTACCCCAGAAGCGGGCGCTGCTGCATGGCCACTGCCACCAGAAAGCCTTCGATGCCGTCAAGCCGGTCCAGCAGATCCTGGGGCTGATCCCGGAGCTGGAAGTGGAACTGGTGGAATCCAGCTGTTGCGGCATGGCGGGCAGCTTCGGCTACGACGCCTCCCACTACGAGGCGTCCATGAAGATGGCCGAGCTGTCTTTGCTGCCCGCCTTGCGGGAAGCCGACGCCCACACCCTGCTGGTCGCCGACGGAACCAGCTGCCGCCATCAGATCGCGGACGGCCTGGAGCAGGATTCCGGCCGCCGCGCGGAACACGTGGCGATCATTCTGCGGCGCGCGCTGGCATAGCCGGCGGCCGGGCGTCCCGATCCAGCGGGTACACCGGCCGGACCACCTTGCGGAAGGGAAAGAGATCGTAGTTGGAGCTCGTCACGCCCTGGCTGTCGCACTCGACGTAGCCGCGGGCGATGGGGAAGAACACCGGGCGGCAATACATGCGCGACTTGAGCAGCACATAAGACCGGGACGCCGGGTCCACCCCCACGCAGGTGAACACGCCGAGGTCCCAGGGCTCGTGGGTTTTCTCTGTGACCACGATCTCGGCGCCGTCGACGGCGAACAGGGCCGTGCGGCCCATGCCGCATTTCATGCCCCGGTAGGTGGGGCCGGAAATGACGTATTCGCCGTCGCCCAGCCGCCGCACCGTGCCGGCGAGCACGGGCGGAGTCTTGGTGATGCCCAGGCTGGTCAGCGGCCGCTTGTTGCCCAGGGGCAGCGTGATCGTCGCGCCTTCGCCGGCCTTGAACATGGCATCGACCGCCTCCGGATCGCACAGCGGCCCCACGGCGATGTCCCGCAGACCCTGTGCCAGCGCCTCTTGCAGCACGTCCATGGTGTCGCAGGTGCCGCCCGACATGCAGTTGTCGCTGTGGTCGAGCAGCAGCACCGGGCCGTCCGGGTTGCCGCAGCCTTCCTGCGCCCCTGCGATTTCGGCCATGGCCTTGGCCCGGCTCACCGAGTCCCGGAGGCTGGGGCTGACGTAGACGAAGCCTTCGCGGCTGTCCCAGATCTGCCGCGCCAGGGCGTCCGCCGCCGACTGGGCCGATTCCTGGTCGCGGGCCACGGCGAGCACGCTGAGGCACGGCGCCGGGATGTCCGCCAGCGCAAAGCCGGCCATGACGGTGACGGCGTAAATGCCGTCCTGCCGCTCCAGTTCGATGGCCCTGTCGACGGCCGCCCGCATCGCGGGCGCCTGCGTGGAGCTCTTCAGCGTGTGGGTCATCAGCGGCAGTTGCCGCCAGGCGAGCGCCGGCTTCCGGCCGGTTTGCAGCATCCGCCACAGGATGCGCCCGGCCAGCTCGCCGGACTCGTACATATCGGTATGCGGATAGGTCTTGAACCCGGTGATGATGTCGGCATGGTCGATCATTTTCTGGGTGACGTTGCCATGCAGGTCCAGCGACACGGCGATGGGCACGCCGGGACAGGCGGTGCGCAGCCGTTCGAGCAGATCGCCTTCGCCGTCGTCCGTGTCCCGCACCACCATGGCGCCGTGCAGGTCCAGCATGAGTGCGTCGCAACCGGGCGCGGCATCGACGATGCATTGGCACATGGACCGATAGGCTTGCGCGTCGACCGGGCCGCTGGGATAGGCGGTGGCCGAGAGCGGCGTCACGATCTCGGCGCCCCAGGATTCGGCGAGATCGATGAACGCGCCCATGGCCGTGACCGCGCCCTTGTTCGCCTTGTATGCGTCCGCGCCGTAATCGGGGCCGTGGTCGCCGAAGGCGGACAAGGGGGTGGGCACCGGAGAAAACGTGTTGGTCTCGTGGTTGAGTCGGGCGATCAATACTTTCATTGCGACGATCCTGGCTGTCTATGACGCGGCGACGCCGGCTTGCTCCAGCATGGCTTGCAACAGCACATTGCAGCCCGCCTCGATGTGCTCGGGCAGGGCGTCCTCGATTTCGTTGTGGCTGATTCCGTCCTTGCACGGAATGAAGATCATGGCCGTGGGCGTGACCCGCGCGAGATACACCGCGTCGTGCCCCGCGCCGCTGACGATGTCCTGGTGCGAATACCCCAGGCGCGCGGCCGCCCGCCGCACCGCCCCGACCTGTTCGTCGTGAAAAGGCTGCGGCGGGAAATACACGACCTGCTCCAGCCCGACCTCGACCCGGCCTTCGCCCCGCAGCGCGTCGCACAAGGCCTTGAGCTCGCCGTCCATGGCGGTGAGGACGTCGTCGGAGGCGGCGCGCAAGTCCACGCTGAACTTCACGGCGCCCGGGATCACGTTGCGCGAATTGGGATGGGCGTTTATCCAGCCGACGGTGGCGCGGGCATGGGGCGCATGGTTCAGGGCGATCCGGTTGACGCCCTGGATCAGCCCGGCGGCGGCGAGCAAGGCGTCTTTGCGCAATTCCATGGGCGTCGGGCCGGCGTGGGCTTCCATGCCGGTGACCACGACGTCGTACCAGCGCTGGCCGAGCGCGCCGGCGACCACGCCGATGACCGTGCCGGACGCCTCCAGCACCGGCCCTTGCTCGATGTGCGCCTCGAAGTAGGCCTTGATGGGGAAATGCGCCGCCTTTTCCGTGCCGGCATAGCCGATCTTGCGGAGTTCGTCGCCCACGCTCTTGCCTTCGGTGTCTTTCTGCGCCAGGACGTCCTGCAGGCCGAATGCACCCACGAACACGCCCGAACCCATCATGACCGGCACGAAGCGCGACCCTTCTTCGTTCGTCCAGACGGCGACCTCGATGGGCGCCCGCGTGCGCACGCCCGCGTCGTTGAGCCGGCGGATGACTTCCAGGCCCGCCAGCACGCCGTAGTTGCCGTCGAACTTGCCGCCCGTCGGCTGGGTGTCGATGTGGCTGCCGGTCATGACGGGAGGCAAGGCGTCGTCCGTTCCCGCCCGCCGGGCGAAGATGTTGCCGATCTCGTCGACCCGGACGGCGCAGCCGGCTTCCTTGGCCCATTGCGTGAACAGGTCGCGGCCCTGCCGGTCCAGGTCAGTGAGCGCCAGCCGGCACACGCCGCCCTTGGCGGTGGCGCCGATGCGCGCGAGCGACATCAGGGAATCCCACAAGCGCTGCGCGTCGATGCGCAGGGCGGCGGTCGGTATTACGGTGGTGTCCATGTTTGCCTCGATATGAAAATGGCGCCGCGGCGCGTCAGTCGGCGACGCCCACGCCCAGGTATTTGTCTTTCACTTCGGCGTCGGCCATGAATGCCGCGTTGTCCCCATGGTACACAACGCGGCCGCTTTCCAGAATATAGTGTCGATCGGCAAGCTGCGTGCAGACCTCCAGGTTCTGCTCGACCAGCAGGATGGCGATGCCGCTGCCGCGTATCTGCTTGAGCTGGGCCACGATCTCTTCGACGATCACCGGCGCCAGGCCTTCCACCGGCTCGTCCAGGATCAGCAGTTCGGGCGAATTCACCAGCGCGCGGCCGATGGCCAGCATCTGCTGTTCGCCGCCCGACAGCTGCCCGCCGCCGTTGCGCCGCCGCTCTTTCAAGCGCGGGAAAATCCGGTAGATGTCGTCGAGCGACCAGCGCGAGCCCTTGTGCGCGGCCAGCTTCAGGTTTTCTTCCACGGTCAGCAGCCGGAATATGCCCCGGTGTTCGGGCACGAAGCAGATGTTGCGCCCCGAGATGCGATAAGTGGGCAGCGCGGTGATGTCCTCGCCCCGGAAGGTGATCCTGCCCTGGCGGGCCGGCACGATGCCCATGATGCTTTTCAGGGTGGTGGACTTGCCCGCCCCGTTGCGGCCCAGCAGGCACACCAGCTCGCCTTCCCCGACCTGCAGCGAGACGTCCTGGATCACATGGCTTTGCCCGTAATAGGCGTGGATATGTTCGACGTTCAACAGCATCAGCCGCCTCCTGTAATCATGTTGCCCAGGTAGGCCTGGCGGACGCGGTCGTCGCTCTTGACCTGCTCGGGCGTGCCTTCGACCAGCACCCTGCCCAGCTGCATCACCGTGATGGTGTCGGAGATGTCCATCACGATGCCCATGTTGTGCTCGATCAGCACCACGGTCAGGTCGGCGCGCAAGCCCTGGATGATGGCCTTCATGGCGTCGATGTCGTCGATGCCCATGCCCGACGTGGGTTCGTCCAGGAAGATGATTTGCGGCTTGGCCGCGAGCGCCATGCCGACTTCCAGGCGGCGCTGCTGGCCGTGCGACAGCTGGCTGCTGACCCGGTCGATGCAGTGCGTGAGTTCGAGCCGCGCCAGGATGGACTCGATCAGCTCGGCATGGGCGTCGTGGAGCAAGGACTTGGACCAGAAATGCAGCGCCTTCCGCGGCTGTATGCCTTGCGCCGCCACCCGCAGGTTCTCGCGCACCGTCAAGGTCGGGAACAGCGAGGTCACCTGGAAAGAGCGGGCCATGCCCAGCTGCACGCGTTCGTGGTCGGCCATGCCGCCGACTTCCTTGCCGTTGAAGGAAATGGACCCGGCGGTGAGCGGCACCGTGCCCGTCAGGGTGTGGAACAGCGTGGTCTTGCCCGCGCCGTTGGGGCCGATGACGGAATGTATGGTGTTGCGCATGACGCGCAGGTCGACGCCGGACAAGGCCTGGAACCGCCCGTAGCGCTTGACGACGTTCCTCGCATCCAGAATGGGCTGGCTCATGACGCCTCCTTTTTGGCTTCGCTGCGGGCGCCGCGCGGCCGCGACCACATTTCGCCCAGCGTCTTGAAGGCGCCCCACAGGCCGCCCTGCATGTACAGGCTCACCGCCATCAGCAGCAGCCCGAACAGCAGCAGCCAGCGCGGCCAGAGATGCGACAGCCAGTCCGACACGATCACGTAGAACGCCGCGCCCAGCACCGAGGCGATGAGCTTGCCGGTGCCGCCCAGCACGGTGACCAGCAGGATGACTTCGCTCATGTGGTAGTTGATGCTGGTCAGGGGCGCAATGCCCGTCATCATCGCGTACAGCGCGCCGGCCAGCGCGGTGATGGCGCCGGACAGCATGAAGGCCACCATCTTGAAATGGATGATGTTGTATCCCAGCGCCGTGGCGCGGGCGGGGTTGTCGCGGATGGCGAGCAAGGTGCGGCCGAAGATGGAGTCGACCACGCGCTGCAGCGACCAATAGGCCAGCAGGAACAGAATGGCGACGAAGCTGTAGTATTCCCAGGCCGTCTTGTTCGGCAGCACCGTGTAGCCGAGCACCGTCAGGGGCGGCATGGGGATGTCGAGCAGCCCGTTGTCGCCGCCGGTCAGCTCGGGCGTGGAATAGGCCAGGAAATAGAACATCTGCGTCAGGGCCAGGGTGAGCATGACGAAATAAACGCCCTTCTGCCGGATGGCCAGCCAGCCCACCAGCCCCGCTACGGCCGCGCCCATGGCAATGGCCAGCACCAGCACGAAAGCCATGGGCAGGCCGGTGCGCGTGAGCAGAATGCCTAGCGTGTAGCTGCCGATGCCGAAGAATATGCCCTGGCCGAAGGACAGCAGCCCCGCATAGCCCAGCAGCAGGTTGCAGCCCAGCGCCGCCAGCGCGAAGATGAGCACTTCGGAAGCCAGCGAGCCTGAAGCGAGCGCCACCGGCAGGATCAGGACCGACGCCACCGCCATCAGCAGGTAGCGGTTGTTTTTCAGGAATGAGATCATTGGCTTCTCCCCATCAAGCCGTCGGGACGCAGCAAGAGCACCAGCGCCATGGCCACGTAGATCATCAGGCTTGCGCCCTGGGGCCACAGGGTGCTCATCACGCTTTGCACGATGCCCACCAGCAGCCCTCCCAATAATGCGCCGCTGAAGCTACCCATCCCGCCCACGACCACCACCACGAAGGCGACGGCCAGAGCCTCTATGCCCATGAAGGGTTCGACGCCCCGCAAGGGGGCCGCCAGCACGCCCGCCAGCCCGGCGGTGGCCGCGCCCAGCGCGAAGGTCAGGCCGAAGATCTTGTAGACGTTGATGCGCAGCAGCGTCACCATTTCGGGCGACTCGCTGCCGGCGCGGATGATGCTGCCCAGGCGAGTGCGTTCCAGCAGCAGCCAGATGACCAAGGCGAGCAGCGCCGAAAACGCGATGAGGAAAATCCGGTACTTGGGATAGATGAAGGCGCCCCACATGACCACGCCGTTCAGCTCGGCGGGCGGCGACACGTTCACGCCCACCGGCCCCCAATACAGGATCACGAGCTCCTGTATGGCCCAGGCCAGCCCCAGCGTGAAAAGAATGTGGAATTCATGCGGCAAGTCATAGATGCGCCGCAGGAGCAGGCGCTCGGCCACCCAGGCGCAAAACCCCACCACCACCGGCCCGAACAGCAGCGCCAGCCAGAAGCTGCCTCCCAGTTGCATGAACGCATAGCAGGCGTAGGCGCCCATCAAGTAAAACGCACCGTGCGCGAAGTTCACGAACCGCAACAAACCGAACACGATGGACAAGCCCACGGCCAGCAGGAAATAAATCATTCCGATGCCTATGCCGTTAATCAACTGCAGCAGATATAGATTCATAGTCGATCGCTACCCTGACCTTTTTGCTGTGGCGCGCGGAAGCGCCTGGGACCCTGCGCGGCGCCGCCCGAAGCCGGGGACGGCGCGGCCGGCACACGGACTCGCGGTGCGAAGCAAATGCGCAACGGAACCAAGGAGTCCGGCATCGCGGCCCTTCTGCCGCCCCGCGGGAGGGCGGGCCCAAGGGCCGCGATGCCGGGCGGACTCAGGCGGGCATCTTGCAGCCTGCCTGCTCGGGTGTCAGGAAGGACTGGCCGCCATGGACGATGTCGCAGTAGTCGTCCTTGTCTTTCATGGACGCCTTGGCCTTGCCCTTGAGCAGGTAGTAGTTCTTGATGACCTGGTGATCTTCCTTGCGTATGGTTTCTTTGCCGGTCAGCCCATCATAGGTGGTGCCTTCCATGGCCGCAATCACTTTCGGTACATCGGTGGAATTGGCCTTGACGATGCCGTCGGCCATCATCTTGGTCAGGATGTAGGCGCCGGCCAGGCTGTAGTTCGGGTTGATCTTGAATTTGTCCCGCGTGCGCTTGACCAGTTCGTGGTTGAGCGGGGAATCGATGCTATGCCAGTATTGCACGCCGAAATACACGTCCTGGCAGAGATCGGCGCCCAGGGATTCGAACTGTTCCAGGCCCGATGCCCACGCCATCAGGATGATGGTGTTGTTCTTCATGCCGAAGCTCACCGCCTGGCGCAGGGCTTCCGAGCTTTGCGAGCCGAAGTTCAGCAGCAGCAGGACGTCGGGCTTGGCCGCCATGGCGTTGGTCAGGTAGCCGCTGAACTCGCGTTCGTCCAGCGAATGGTAGCTGTTGCCCACGTGCTCGAGCTTGTTTTCCTTGAGTATGTTCTTGGTGGCGGTGAGCAGGCCTTCGCCGAACACGTACTGCGGGGTGATGGTGTACCAGCGCTTGGCTTCGGGGTGGCGCTTGATCAGCGGGCCGACGGTTTCGCGGATGGCGCCGTAAGTGGGCACCGACCAGCGGAAAGTGGCCCGGTTGCAATCGCTGCCGGTGATTTCGTCCGCGCCCGCGGTGGTGACGAAGATGCCGCCGAGCTTGTCCAGCCCCTTGCCCATGGCCAGCGCTTCCGAGGACAGGATCCCGCCGGCGAAGAAGCGGGCTTTCTGCTGTTCGAACAAGTCCTGCACCTGCCGGATGGCGGTTGCGGGCTTGCCCTGGGTATCCAGGATCTTGTAGCCGACCGGACGCCCGATCAGGGTTTTGTGATGCTCCACGAAGAGCTCGACCCCCATCTGCGCGAATTTTCCGTTGGCGGCGAAAGGGCCGGACATGGGGTTGGGAACCCCGAAAAGAATGGGATCGGCGGCGAATGCCGGCTTCATGCCCAAGGGGGAAGCCAGAGCCGCAAGCCCGCCAAGCTTCAAAAGGTCACGTCTGTTCATAGAGTCTCCGGAATATTTTCATTATGACGACCATCGCATTCGGCGGCGCGGGGGATTGCGCCGGCGCAAAATGTGCGAATGATGCTATCACAAGCCCCAAAGGGGAAAAATATACAGCCTGGCAACAGCCAACTAACTGTACAGCGGAAATTTATCACACTGTATAGTCGGCGCTGCGGCAGCGCGAAGGCACCGCGGGGCGGCGTGACGGACATGTGCCCTGTTCAGGCGCGTTCAAAGCAAAACCCCCCAGTCGATGTGTCGCTGGGGGGTTTTTTGGTATAAGAGCCTGACGATGACCTACTTTCACAGACGTACGTCCACTATCATCGGCG
>NZ_JACCEM010000005.1 GCF_013416525.1 Parapusillimonas granuli | reverse complement strand
CTATCGGCTTCGCGCAGGATCCGGACTATCTGCTCGTCGCTGTATCGCGTCTTCTTCATATGCCTCTCACTCTCTGAGAGGCCATTGTCTCAAGTTACCTTGGATCGAAAAAGCCGGGACAGGTCAGCCCAGCACGCCCGCGGCAACCCCCGTTTCCTCAATAACCCCGTTCTGGCTCAGGATTGCGCTGACCCACCGCAGATCGGCCTGTTCGGGTCGAATAGGGTTGCCCCCAAGTATCACCCCCGCATTTGCCGCGTTATCGGCAATGGTATCCAGCACGCTTCGTTGTCGCCCAGTGTCAGGATCCGTCATGAAAGCGCGTGAATCGATGATCTCGAGCGCAGGCACGACATACTGTGTGGCATCCAGTACGTCGAAGACCGACACGTTAGGGCCTTTCAACTGTTTTCCCAGGACAAAAGCGAGTTCCACTTCGAGACGGGGCCCAATAAATCGATCGGAGGGAATGGTTTCACCGCTCTCGAAAAACATGTCTTCCAGTAAAACACCATGATCAGGCTCGCTGATCCCCACGGCCATTTGCATCGCACGTGATGTCAGGCCAATCTTGAATCCCTTAATCGGATTGCCACTGGCTATTTTCATCTCCACCCAAGCGTTCTGGATAGCATAAGCATCAGCCATTGTCAGATCTGGATACCTGACAGACGGTGCACGCACTTGCACGCGACTCTGTTCGGCTTCGTAGAAATCACGCGCCAAAGCGTGAATGAGGTCATCGGATAACAAAGTAATTCTCCATCAGGACGCAGCGGTAAAGGAACTGTGTCGAGCGAACCGCCTTATGCTTCCGGCGGCATGATGCGACGGCTTTCCTTACGAAGAATGCGCCAGCCGCCCTCTTCCAGGCGCAGGTCATCAACGCAGTCACGCGTCCCCAAAAACTCGGGTTTCTCCAGACCAGAACGCATCTCATACGCCGTCATGTAGAAGCGAACCCTGGCTGTGGTCGGAGTCACGTTCTCGACCCACAGGTTGGTGACGATATGAGCCGTATAGCGTTGTGGGTCGCGGGTTTCCAGCGCCTTCTGGACGGCCGCCTGCCCTTGCAGCTCTGACCCTTGACGGACCCATACACCGTCGCGAGCCATCAGCGCCGCAACTGCTTTGTTATCGCGATTGTCCAGCCCTGCGAAGAACTGGTAGACAACCGACGCCAAGGTATTGATACCGGGGTTTGACATGAATTCTCCCTATTCTTTCTTGTAAGTGCTCAAAATCCGCCGCGGACGTCAAGCAACGCCCCCGTTACGTATGACGCCGCCGGCGATGCCAGCCACATCACCGCCTGGCTGATTTCATCTATTGTTCCCATTCGGCCCAAGGGAATCGCATTGATCATTGCCTGCAGTTCGGCTGGCTCGCGCGAATGATGAATTTCCGTATCCACCACGCCGGGACGGACAGCATTCACCCGGATGCCCTCCTTGGCCACCTCCTTGGACAAGCCCACGGTAAAGGTATCGATCGCGCCTTTGGATGCCGCGTAATGGACCCAGTTGTTCGGGGAACCCAGGACTGAAGCGCCGGAAGAGATATTCACAATGCAGCCCCCCGACCCTCCCGACCGGCTAGACATGCGACGGATCGCCTCGCGTGAAGCCAGAAACGGCCCCGTAATATTGGTTCGAAAAACTGCGTCCAATACATCAGCCCGAACATCTTTTACCCTCGATACGCCGCCCGTTATAGCGGCATTGTTCACCAGCACTTCGGGTCGACCCAGGTTGTCGATAAGCGTGAACGCCCTGACGACATCCTGCTCATCACCGATGTCCACCTGAATGCTATGCGCCTCACCACCGCTGGCGTTAATTTCCGCAACCATGGCCTGGGCCTGATAAATATCGGAGCGATACATCATGACCACCGGCCAAGACCGGGAAGCCATTCTGGCAATCGCGGCACCGATGCCCCGCGTGCCACCGGTAACGACGAATAAACCTTTTTGTGCCATACTCATCTTGTCCGGTTATACGCTCAAGTGCGTGCTCAGCACTGCCTCATTGCCTCGCAGAGAGTCCGAATCCCCGCAGAAACAGACTTCACCCTTAGACAGCACATAATGCATATCACCAAGCGCTAGCGCGAATTTCAGGTTCTGCTCGATCAGGAGAACGCCCAGCCCCTCGTCTTTGAGATGCTGCAGAATCGTGCCAATTTCGTCCACAATGAGAGGAGCGAGTCCTTCGGACGGTTCGTCAAGAATGATCATCGTGGGGTTGAGCATGAGCGCACGGGCGATGGCCACCATCTGCTGCTCCCCCCCCGACAGCTGAAACCCACTGTTCTGACGCCGCTCATACAGCCTGGGGAAAGTCTCATAGACACGCTCAAGCGTCCAGGCTCCATCTTTTCCGGGCCGTGCAGCGACGGTCAGGTTCTCTTCGACAGTCAGACTCGGGAATACTCCCCGTTCCTGTGGAACAAAGCCTACCCCCATACGGGATATTCGATGCGAAGGAAGGCTGTCCAGACGTTGATTGTTGTAATGAATAGAGCCCTGGCGCGGCTTCAGATAACCCATGATCGACAGGACGGTAGTTGTTTTCCCTGCACCGTTACGACCAAGAACGGACGTCACCTTTCCTGGTTCAACCGAGAGCGAGACGCCATGAAGAATATGGCTGTCATCGTAATAGGAATGAATATCTCTAACCTCGAGCATTAGTGCTTCCCTCCGAGATAGACCTCACGCACTTTCTCGTTGCTCTTGATTTCATCTGGCGTACCGCTGGCAAGCACCTCGCCGTAATACAAGACAGTGATCGTATCCGCCAGGGAAAAAACCACTTTCATATCGTGCTCTATCATGAGAATGGTGAGCGACTCGGGCAAGGTACGAACCAGGTCAATCATGCGATTGGTCTCTGCCGGAGACATACCCGAAGTCGGCTCATCCAACAGCAAAAGTTCCGGCTCTGCCGCCAACGCAATGGCGATCTCCAGTTGGCGCTGCTCGCCGTATGACAGGTTCGATACCCGTTGATCCGCAGAATCAGTCAATTGAATCTGATCAAGAATCTGGTAGCTCCGTTCCCAGTGCGCCGCCATCGAATCAATGTTGCGCAAAGCCTGATACCAACTACCTTGCTTGGCCTGCACCGCCAGACGCACATTCTCGGCAACGGACAAAGAGGGGAACAGCGTATTCTTCTGAAAGGTTCGGCCTATCCCCATCTGGCATATGGCCTCGGGTTCCATTCCGGTGATGTCCCGTTCCTTGAAAAGAATACGCCCGGAAGAGCATCGCAATTGTCCGGTCAGTTGGTGCACCAGGCTTGTCTTACCTGCGCCGTTGGGCCCGATGATGACATGCCGTTCCCCGGGGAAGACCGATAGTGAAACATTGGTTGTTACTTGCAGGTTTCCGAAGGACTTGCAGAGATTCTCTGTTCTCAGGAGGGTCATAATTGCTCTCCCGTGGTTACCGGCGCAACGACCGGTTTCCTAGATTCCCTCTTACGGAAGAATTGTTTTGAGAAGTTCTTCATGATCAAACCCCAAACACCTTCCCGGAGGAACATCACACAGAAGATGAAAGTAACGCCGACCCAGAATGCCCAGTACTCGTTGTACGAACTGATGTAGTTCTTGAGCAGCAGAAAAAGCGCGGCACCCAATGCAGGACCAAATACGGTTCCACTGCCACCCAGAATCACCATGATCATGGCATCGCCGGAAAGATGCCAGTGCAGAATATCCGAGGATACATAAGAGTTGAACAGTGCGTACAGCGAGCCCCCGATACCTGCCAGGCAACCGGATATCGTGAAGGCGATCAGCTTGAAACGTTGCACTGGGTAGCCGATCGCCCGCATGCGTTGCTCGTTATCTCGTATCCCGATAAAGATCGAACCCAGCGGAGAGCGCACCAGATACCAGAGGAACACCAACACTGAAAGAAAACCGATCACAATGACGATATAACGGGCAATCGCATCAGACCCCATGTTCCAACCGAAGAGATCCGGCGGCATGAAGCCGATCAATCCGTCCGTACCTCCAGTGACCGACCTCCATTTCAATGCTGTGGCAAACAACAACTGAGAGAAGGCCATGGTTAGCATGAGGAAAGGAATACCTTTGACCCGTATGCAGAACAGACCGATGAACGCCGCCAACGCGGTGGATGCAATGACGCCGGCAACAGCGCCAAGCCATCCGGAAATCCCGAGATGGACTCCGAGTCCGATTGCAACATAGGTTGCTACGCCAAAAAATGCGGAATGGCCAAATGACAACAATCCCGTGTACCCAACGAGCAGATTTAAGCTCATTGCAAAAATGGCGAAAATCAGAATCTCAGATACGATCCCAAGCAGATAATCTCCACCAAAAGGCGCGACAACAAGTAAAAGGATCAGGCCCAGAAAGCCAGGAAGATGAATAGATTTACTCATGTTTATCCTTTCACCATGCCAAACAACCCGTGCGGCCGCATCAACAACACAACCACCATCAACAGGTAAATGAGAAATAACGCGTAATCTGGAAAGTACGCTTTTCCGAAGGTATCTATCGCTCCGACGAGTAGACTGGCAACGAGCGCACCTTTCAAACTACCCATTCCGCCAACCACCGTAACAATAAACGCAGGAATAAGGATTTCGATATCCATTCCGAGATAGGTCCCCATAACCGGCCCAGCAACAATTCCGCCAATAGCCGCCAATGCCGCGCCAAGAGCAAAAATACAGCCAAAAAGAAACGGTACATTTATTCCAATACCAGCTGCGGTCGCTGCGTCGTCGACGCCCGCCCTGATCATTGCCCCAACCCGGCTGCGCTCCAGGAAAAACCAAAGCAGCACGGCAAGCGCCACCCCGAAAGCCACTAGAAACAATCGATACTTTGGCAACACTGCTCCCGCCACCATGATCGCGCCTTGCAATGCTTCAGGCGGAGCGATGTTACGGATATCCGGCCCCCACAAGTACTTGCAGATATCCCCGAAAACAAAGATAAAGCCGAAGGTAAGAAGCACTTGGTCGAGATGGCTGCGCGAGTACATCGGCCGGATGAACACACGTTCCATCAGTACGGCAGCAGCAGCCGCAGGAACCCAACCGGCGGCCAGTGCGATCCAGAAATTCCCCGACCACTGCGCAAGGGAGAAGGCAGTAAACGAGCCGATCATGAAGAACGAGCCGTGGGCAAGGTTTACCACGTTCATCAAGCCGAATATCAGGGACAAACCGGCCGACATCATGAAAAGCAGCATACCGAAGACAAGACTGTTCAGCAGCTGTGAGATTAGAAAATCCATGGCATCATCGAAGCGAAACAAAGGGCGCCGATCCAGCGAAAGCCGAATCGGCCGGAAGAGTCGTTCCGTCAGGTCGGCAACTTGTCCGGATCAGTGACGTCGTTAATAGTGTGAATCACTTTATTGGTGATACGACCATCCACCTCGGCCACTTCCCGGATGTAGACGTTATGGACTGGACCTTGGGTCTTCTGGTTGAACTTGAACGGTCCCCTTGGGGCATTCAGTTGCACCGCAAGCATTGCCTCACGCAACTTTCTTTTATCTGACGTATTGCCATCAACAGCTTCAACGGCGGCGTGAATAACCGCTGCGGCGACATAACCGTATTCAGCATAAACGCTGGGATACTCGTTATGTGCGGCGCGATAGGCTTCAACAAACTGCTTGTTGGCGTCATTTTGCAAGGTGTCGGCGTAGTGCAGTACATTACGTATCCCAAGCGCAGAGTGTCCTTGGGCAGGCAAAGTATCACTATCCAGCATGAAACCCGAACCGGTAATTGGAATGCGGTCCTTCAACCCGTACTCGGAATACTGGTTCACAAAACGCACCGCGTCCGTACCCGCATAGAAATGAAAAGTGGCAGCCGGATTGATGTTCCGCATGTCCGCAAAATATGGGCTGAAGTCGTTGTTGCCCAATGGGGGATAAATTTCCTTAATTATTTTCCCGCCGCGGTCCTGGAAGCCATCCTTGAACTCGTTCAACGAGCCACGACCGCCCGCAAAGTCGGATGCGCTGATCAGGACTTCCTTGCTGACGTTATCGTATACCCACTCGCCCATCGCCGCATGAACAGGATAGGTATTAACAGAGCTGCGGAAGAAGTATGGCAAGCCGGTAAATGCCAGGTTCACCAGGCCGGCGCCTGAGCACACCATGAAGGCTTGGCTCTGGCGCAGGTACTGGACAGCCGCCATCGCCACATTAGATGCCTGAATACCCGTCACCAGATCGCATTTGTCACTTTCGACAAGCTTCTTCAGCTTCTGCAGTCCGACCTGAGGGTTGATTTCATCATCCTCTCTGATGATTTCAATCGGTCGGCCTGCGATTGAGTTTCCGATCGAATTGAAATAAAGCGCCATCCCCTGGATATTGGCATTACCCAAGGCTGCGAACACCTTGGAATAGGAGTTCAACGCGCCGATCTTCAAAGGTGCCTTCGATTGTGCCAGCACGGCCGGTGCAGAGCCTCCAAGCATGGCGGCAGCGCCTGTCAATCCGGCCACTTTAATGAAACCCCTACGGGTGATGCCGTTACCGGCTGATAATTGTAATTTCTTCATTGTCTCCCCTGATGATTCAAGAATAAGGAACTCTTAATAAAACTGAACCAACTGTTTTCCAACATTCTTCCCTGCGAGCAAGCCTAAACAAGCATGCGGCGCAGCCTCAATCCCGAACGCACGAGTTTCTTCGGATCTGAGCAAACCACCGTCCATCAAATCGCTCAGTTCATCTACGGCACGGCCCCACTCACCCACGTGATCCCAAACGATGAAACCTTGCGCCGTAAGCCTTGAAAGCAAAAGAAAGTGATGCGATAACAGCTGCATCGACCTGTTTCCATAGCGGCCGATCATCCCACACAGGGCGATACGTCCACCCAGACTCATGGCCGGGAAGGCCGCATCAAGCACCCAACCATTGACGTTGTCGAAGAACGCATCCACCCCGTCGACGGCATGCTTGAAAATCTCCTCCGTCAACGCCTCTTTTGAGGCAAGCGGCCGGTAATCGATGCAGGCATTGGCTCCCAAGACGCGTGTCACGTAATGACATTTCTGTTCGCCTCCGGCAATGCCGATAACCTTGCAACCCTTGGCTTTTGCCAGTTGCACGGCGACGCCACCTACTGCCCCTGCAGCGGCACTGACCAGTACCGTGTCACCCTCGACCGGACGGCAGATTCTGTTTATGCCGTACCATGCGGTAACCCCCGTCATGCCGAGCATGCCCAGATACGCCGACAGCGGCGCCCGCTGTTCGTCAACCCTGCGCAGATTGGTGCCGTCAGACACACCGTACTCCTGCCATCCCAGGGCGCCGACCACTGCGTCCCCAATCTGGAAATCCGGATGCTGCGACGCAATTACATGCCCGGCCGTTTCGCCTACCATCGTTTCACCCAGCGCTTGAGCAGCTGCATAAGACTGCGTCGTGTACATGCGACCCACCATATAGGGGTCAATCGAAAGATAGCGATTTCGAACCAGAACCTGCCCCGCAGCCACGCCGGGCATCCCGACTTCCTCCAGCCGGAAATGCGTGGTGTCCGGCTTGTCTACGGGACGGGACGCGAGCACCATACGCCTGTATCGCTCAGGGACAAGCCCAGTGGCGGTGTGCGGCCCCATGTCAGAGTCCCATCAGCTCGCGGTAGTGCTTGTAGAAAGCCCGGATCAGCACTTCTGTGACCATGTGATCCTGCGGCTCAACGCCCCGCCCACCCATCTCAACGACCGCCGATCGATGTGCGTAATGGTGCGTACCCAGTTGAGACTCACTGAGCACTTCACCGTCTTCCATCGCAACGAACCCGGCCGGTCCGTACAGGTTGGCGTGACGTACACGCAGACGAGTCATCTCTTCGTCGTCGTCTTCATAGCCGAAGAATGTCCAGGCCAGTTCGAAAGAGTCGGGCCCCTTGGGAATCACATGGCGCATGCCGAATGTATTGGCTTGCTGATGGATCACAACACTTGGAAAGTGCGTCACGGCAACGACTTTGCCATCGTCGAACTCGTTTCGCGGTGTCACGGTATCTTTATCAAACAGTTCAAGCTCTTCCTTGAAACGCTTGATTTCGGAGGCAGCTTCAGTCTTCTTCTTACCCACGTTCCGGGACACCATGATGCTGTGTCCTGAATCAGTCGGAATCGACTCGGACTGCGTATCCGCACGCCAGAGGCCGAAGGTAATCAAGAAAGAATGCAGCAAGGTCGCATGATAAGGATCTTTCAGATTCTCGAAATACAGCTTCCAGTTGCTGGGGATACGCTGCCGGTTGTAGCCCAGCAAACGCAAGCCCTTGCCCGAAAACTGCCGGCGCAACGCTGTCAGGACTTCTGCGCCACAGAATGTTTCAAACGGCGGAGGGTCGTCATGAAAACTGGCCCAGATCGAGCCGCCTTCCACATGGACCCGCAGGCGCTTGAGCCCGTGATCCGCATTATCGAAATCTGACGGCATTCCGCCCTTGCGCAATACGCCACGTTTTAGCGGAACACCTTGCAGACTGCCGTCGAGCGCAAAATTCCATTGGTGATAAGGACAGGTAAAGGACTCTTCCTTGCCTTTGTTTTTCCAGCAGACGCGGGCACCGCGATGGGCACAACGATTCTCCCAGACAAAGATCTGGTCGTTCTCGCCCCGAACGACAATCACCTGCCGTTCGCCTATCCAACTACGTTTGTAGCAACCCTGCTCAGGGACTTCACAGTCCAGCGCGACATAGTTCCAACTGGGACCATAAAAAAAAGTGTCCAGCTCGCGCTGATAAATTTCCGGATCGGAATATACCCAATACGGAACGCGCGTCCACCCTTCTTCTGGCCAATGACGATTCTTGATAGGGCTGATGATCGTAGCTTGCTGCATATCCATTTCTCCTGTCCCTTATACCGGTGCGATGAGCGATCTCGATATATGATGGTTATCAAATACAGCAAGCCGTTGCTTGAATCTGAAACTATCGCCGTCTCGCACAACAATATCGAGATACGTCCCTACAAGAAAGACTGTTGGGTCGTTGTCCGATGTAGCCTCGGTAATCAGGAAATTGGCGCGCGCATGAATTTCATCTCCTTCAATGGCCGTGACCCGGACGCCGCTGATAAAATGTCGCCAGACCCGCGGGACATACACTTGAGTTTCGCGCAAGGCAATGACACGGTCGCGTACCATTGCCACGCCGTCACAATAGATTGCTGCTTGCGGAAGCTTCTCGGTGTAGTTCTCTCGCGAAACGACCTGGTATATGCAATCGTCCAGGAAATAGGCCGGAAACTCTTCCACCAAGTCCTGATCGAGCAATTCGGCGACCTCTTCATAGAAGTGGCGCAACTGGTTCTCAAGCAGCAGCAGCTCTGCGTCAGGCGCGAGCTTGCGCACAATGGGTTCGATACGATCTCGCACCTTCTACCCTCCAATAGCTGTCAGATTGGTCTCGATTCCCTGTTCCGAGCCGAGCTTGGTAATGGGAGATTTCAATGTTTCCTGCCACAACAGCGATTCCATCGCGATGTGCAGAGGATGGTCCTGAATCGTGAGCGCCATGAATCCTTGTTCACGCGAAGCATGGTTATGAATTGACCAGCCCGGTGCGGAAAAGTGCAGATCGCCTTCTTCCCATTCGATCCGCTCGCCGTTCACCACGCTCTTGCCGTGTCCCCACATGATGTAGTTGATCGCAGCAGAGGTATGGCGATGCGGCTTGTCGACCTTGCCCGGCGGCAGCTTTGCGATGGTGGCGAAGAAACTATGGGAGGTACCGATCCGGCGCTCTGTAGCCGGGTTATAGAGCACATATAAGTGCCGGCCCGTATAGCTAAGGTCCAGATTATGCACCTGGTCGAGATGAGGAGCGACATCCTTCCATGGCCAGTGCAGCACCTTCGAATCGATCGTGTCGATATCCACCAGCCACTCATAACCCATCAGCTGGGCGCCATCCTGCCCAATGGGAATCGGCACGGCAGCATCGCGGGCACTGCGTTGCACCACATGCGGCTCACTGGGGCGATCACCGTTCTGCCGAGCGCCCTCGACCGGGCTACTGTAATGTACATCGAGCCGCTCCAGCAACGGAGTATTGCTGTAGGAAAGCCTGACAAACAGGTCGTTGCCGTCGTTACGGTAAACAACCGGGTGCATCGACGGTGTATTCCATACGTCGTACTTCTCGACCTGAAACGGCATACCGCCGTTGGATACGGTCGCTGAACCGCGGATGCACATATCCACGGAACTGGAATTGCGCAATACAGGAACAGTCTCCTCACCCGGTTTGAGCACCACAATATGGACGTCGATTCCGGGAGCAAACGCAGGAACCGGACCGGTATTCATTGGATGGTTGACTGCCGCAGCACGCCGACCGTCTACTGGGCGATCGATACTTGCCAAGCGCTCGATCTCGGCTTCAATAATCGCTCTACGAAGCACTACCGTCGGCCAGAAAGTCTGCTCTCGCGCGGGTTGGCCGCTGACATCGATCAGGGTAATACCGTTATTCATTTCGTCTCCTTGTCTATCCTTGTCGTCTCTGTTCTGGCGGCGCTGAGATGGGCGCACGCTACGATTGCTGGGCAGGCGCGGCCCAGCGCACAGGTGCATTCTGCATCAGGGGAATGCGAAGACCGAGGTTGCTTTGCAAGGCGCGTTGATAAGCAAGCGCAGCCACCGAGAGATCGGAAATCCCCATACCCATGGATTTGAATAAGGACAAATCCCCGCCTGCCGGCTTACACTCATTCCCGGCAATCAGTTCGCCCAGAGGGCGAACTCTACCCCAGTCCCTACCCTCTACATCGAAGTGATCCATGAACTCTCGCGAAGCTTTCTTGGTGTTGGGTACATCGTCGACAGCCATGATGCTGACACGCTCGAAGACGTCCTGGTGGAATTCTGCATTCGAAGGCAGGATGGCGCCGACTGCATTGTAGTGCGCGCCTTTTGCCAACAGATTGCCGTGCAGAAAGGGGGTCCGGGCACGTGTGACCGTGGTGACGATCTCGGCACCATCAACTGCCTCTTCAAGAGAATTGGCATTGATGACTTCCATAGCAAACTGCTCGCGCACCTTCTCGCAGAAGGCAGATCGCCGCTCTGCCGTCGGGCTCCAGATACGTAGACGGCTTAAAGGACGCACAGCGTCCACCGCAGCAATCTGTGCAAGTGCCTGCCGACCTGAACCGATAACAGCCATGTCACTGACGTGTTCAGGGGCAAGCCACTTAGTACCCAAACCGGTCATGGCTGACGTGCGCAACTGCCCCAATGCATTCGCTTCCATGATTGCCAGCAAACGACCTTCATCGGCGTGGAACAGTATGAAAACCGCCTTTGCTCCGCGGGGCGTGTTCACCCAGTTCTTGTAGCCACAAAATCCAGCCTCTACCAGTGCAGACCCAAGCGAATGCATGGAGGCAGCTTCTCCAAGTGAGCCGAGCGCCTTTGGGATATTGAACGCCGTTCCTTGTCCCAACTGGCGCAAACCCGTCTCCAGTTCGCTGATCGTGTCATTGAGTGTGACCAAGGAAGTAATATCCTCTTCGCTTAGCCAGATTGCCGCATCCTGCATATCCATATCCTTCATCAATTACCCTGGGAGACGGTATTACTCAACCGCCCCACTCCTGAAATCTCCACTTCGAACCTGTCGCCCGGCTTTAGATAACGAGGTGGGTCATACGCCAGCCCGACGCCCGCCGGTGTTCCCATCGAGATCACGTCTCCCGGAAGCAACTCGGTGAAAGTCGACAAATAAGAAATCGTGTATGCAACGGAGAAAATCATGTTTGCGCCGGTATCTCGTTGCACCAGCTCTCCATTCAGCCAGCCGGAAATCACCATCTCCTCGGCAGGCCCCGACTCATCCGGCGTAACCAGCCAAGGGCCGAACGCCCCGGAGGACATGAAATTCTTCCCCGGTGTCGCCTGATTAGTATGGCGCTGCCAATCACGAATGGAATTCTCAGCGAGACAGGAATAACCCGCAATGTAATCCAGCGCTTCTTCCTCCGAAACCTGATAAGCAGGTTTGCCGATGATGACTGCCAGCTCAGCTTCGTAATCAAAATGATCGGAAACAGCAGGACGCACCACCGGAGTGTTATGTCCGACGAGTGAGGATCCGAAGCGCACAAAAATTGAAGGCCGAACCGGAACTGCCATACCGGCTTCCTCGGCATGCTTATAAAAATTCAGACCCACGCAGAGGATTTTGTCGGGATTCGGAACGGGGGAAAGCCAGGTAACTTCTTCGCCCTTGAGCCCATCTCCCTTCGCAATACGATCAACAGCGCGACGATTTAATCCATCCAGGCTTTCCCATTCCAACGCAGCTCGTAAATCAGGTAGCGCTGGCGTCGCCAAATCGAAAACAAACCCCTTATCAACGACACCATAGAGCGCCGCCTTCTTCTCACTACCAAACGGGATGTAGCTTCCGTATTGCATGCATGCCTCCGATTACAGCGCCATCCAGAATGACGCGATCTGTTTTTATGCCAGCAATCATAGACGCATGAAAAAAGCGTCACAACACAGAGAACGGAACAGCACTTGTTCCAAATGGGATCAGGCATCCGAACAAAAGCCCATCGTATCAACCAAATATTTCTTGAGCCCCTCCTTGCAAAACATGCCGCCCGTTTTGATAGATTGGAAATTCTGTACGGAACCGGCTTCGAGTCCTTTTCACAGGACGGCGAAGGTGTCAGCTTGCGCTGTCTTCGTCTTGCAAGCAATGAGCCGCTAACCATCAAGTGTCAGTTCATGATAGGTTGCGACGGCGGAAAGTCCGCGATCCGTAAACAAATAGGAGCCCGCTTTGAAGGAGACCCGGTCATACAGCGCTGTCAGTCGACCTATATACGCGCCCCGAAATTGTTGTCCATGATGCCGGAAGGCCCGGCCTGGGCGATTTTCTCGCTGAATCCGAAGCGATGCGGAAATATGTACGCCATCGATGGAAGCGAGCGCTGGCTTATCCATAACTATTTGAAAGACGATGAGCCGGACTTTGATTCCGTGAACCGGGACAAATGCATTCGGGATATTCTCGGTGTTGGAGCGGAATTTGAATATGAAGTGCTCAGCACCGAAGGGGGTATGGACGACGTTTGGTTGCAAACCGTTTCCGCAACAATCGAGTATTCCTGTGTGGGGACTCGGCGCACATCTGGGTTCCTTATGCGGGCTATGGCATGAATGCAGGCATTGCAGACGCCGCTAATCTTGCCTGGCTGATAGCGGCTTACCTGGATGGCTGGGGAGACGAAGGCATACTTGATGCCTACGAACGGGAGCGCCAGCCAATCACGCAGCAAGTATCACACTTCGTGATGAATCACTGCATTGAAATGGGGCGGCAACGCCGTGAGGTTCCCGGCACCATAGAAGAAGATAGTGCCGAGGGGGAAGCAGCGCGCAGTGCGCTAGGCAAAAAAGCTTACGAATTGAACGTGCAGCAGTACGCATGCAAGGGCCTCAACTTTGGGTACTTCTACGATAAGTCACCAATCATCGAATACGATGGCGCGGCTCAACCAGCCTATAGCATGGCCGAGTACACTCCTTCAACGGTACCCGGCTGCCGTACGCCTCACGTCTGGATGGCCGACGGTCGTTCACTTTACGATGCCATGGGCAACAATCATGCACTACTGCGCCTTGACCCGAAAATCGACGTTTCGCCTCTTTTGTCGGCGGCGAGTGGTAGAGGAATGCCTTTGAATGTGATCGATTTGGACCCTGACGAATCAAGCGGACTTTACGACTGCTCGCTGGTTCTATCCCGGCCAGATCAACATGTAGCTTGGCGGCTACGCGCAAGGCGTGCGCCATACCGTTCAGCCCGCCCTAAGCACTTGGCGCGCAGTTTACCCAGAACAGTGTCGGCATCGACATACCGTCCGGTCTGACGCGCCAGGAACTCCTCGTTTGCCTTGTGCAGGTCGACCTTGCTGCGTACGGCCTGCTCGATGAACTGAGACAAGCTTTCGCCTTCGCGCAGGACGCTTTCGGTGTCCCGGCGCAGCTGCGGATCCACCCTGGGCGGCGGGAACGTGGCGGTTTTCATGAGCAGGATCCTTGCATGGCATTTGCGATGCATTGCAGTCGAAAGCTGCCCATCGCATCAAAAGTGATCGAGCGGTCATCCAATAATCCCCAGGGGGGGGGCAGTATTACATCGGCGCCGTTGGCAACGCGGCCTTCAAAGCGCTGACGTAGGCATTCCGCGCCGTCTGCATGGCTGCCACCTGCGCTTGCAGGCGGGCGAGCTCCTGGTCGACGAACTGGATGCTCTGCAACTGTGCCTTGGCGTCGTCGGACAGGCTGTCCAGGTCGTAGTCGATGTTGTCGATCTTGATGGTTGGCATGATTTGTTTCTGGGTTGGTTGTCGTGTCGAGCGGGTTTCCCGGTGCCAGCGTACAAGCTGCAGGTTGATCTGGTGTGCCTCGTGGACGACTTGGGTGAGCTGTCCGAGCTCCAAGTGCCGGCGCTTGGCTCGTTGTTGGCGACACTGCTGCATGGCGAGTGTTCGGCCGTGTCCGGCGTTGCGGGGCAGGCGGTAGCCGGCATCCTTGAGGGCCAGACAGGCTTGCTCGAAGACCGCTGAGGGCATGGCGGCTTCGCTCAGGACGACCTCGCTGGCTGCAAAGCCGTGCCTGCGCGTCATCGCCAGCATGTATTGCGTCGCTTCATGCAGCGTGATCCGTCCCTGCGCGTTGACATGAATCAGCGGGCAATGCGGCGCGAGTGCGGGCAGCACATGGTTGGGATACACCGCGTGCTCCCAATAGCTGCCGGCAATCTGACGAAAATGCGCAAAGTCCTGAATGGGAATGAACTGCGCCTGGTGGAAGGGCAGGACTTCCACCTTGGGCTTGGTGGGGGTGACCGTGTCATTGGCCACGTCGATGTACAGCGTGCCGACCTGGTAGGCGTTTTGGAAGTATTGACCGCGCAGGTCGCCCCACACCTGACGGAAATCGCCGCCCGCGCGCTGAAATGCCCGCAGCGCTCGCAAACCGATGGCGGCGTCTGCCGGCAGGTCTGATTCCCCCACCGTGCGCAAACGCGCCTGCACAGCCTCGGCGATTTCCAGGCACTGACCCAGCGGATAGGGTTTTCCCAGCTTTACCGGCTGCAGCCGCTTCAGTTCGGCGTCCAGTTGACGGCGCACAGCCAGTAGACACGCCTCAAGCTCGGGCAACGCCGGCAGCAGATAACGCTCAGTCAGCGCGGCTTGCCGGACGGGATCGGAGATGCGTGGCTCGTTGGGCAGGAGCGGGGTGAGCCAGCTGCCGATGCTCTGCTGCGCCCCCTGGGTACCCTTCGCAGCCGGGAATACGGCACAGTCCATACGGAATTTTCGAATAAGGATTTTCTTTCGAGAGGGCATTCTACTCGAACACACTCAAGAAATGGCCGCGATGAGAGATCGTGCAGGCAGTGAAGCGGCTTCGGTGAATGCATTACGAATGCTGTACGCCACCTGCTAGTGCGGCGTTTCGCCCGGCCAGTCGCCCCGATGTAAACGCCCACGCCAAGTAATGCCCGTGACCGGCAACGATCAAACCGCCAAGCCCGACGTTTCCGACGGCGTACAGCCCTTCGATCCAGCTTCCATCGGCCCGAATCACTTTATGCTGACAGTCTACTGCCAGCCCGCCTTGTGTAACGACCAGCCAGCTATAAACGGGACCAAGCGCATGGAATGGCCCCTGGGTAAGGCCACCACCCTCCGCTTTTACGCGGTCTTCCGCGTTATATTGAGCAATGGTCTTGGCCAATGAGCCTTGAGGCAAATTCAACTTGTCCGAAAGCTCTTTGAGCGTAGCCGCCGAAGTATATATGTCCTTACGATATCGAGCGTAATCGGACATATAGGCATAAGCCACCCCAGGTGCGGTCGAAATATAGTATGGATACTTGCTGAACATGCGGGCTGTTTTGTCGTCCAGCACGATGTAGGCGCACTTGCCCGGTTGCTGGTGCAAGTCATGCTTGCGCGCGCTGCGTTCATCGATAAAGCGGGTTCCATCCCGGTTTATCAATATGGCTCCGGCCGAGAACAGGGATGGCTCCGGTGACAGATAGCTGGTAAGGGTGGGAAGCAACAATGGCCGCGACAGCCATTTCGGCGCCCAACGGAATGCGAAGCGCATGATCTTTGTAAGGACGGGGTATGCCGGCAGATTGGCCAGCATGCCCTTTGAGCATGGCGGCTTGAAGCGAAGCTTGGGACCGGCTGCAAGCTCTCCTTTACAAACAATGGCGTCCTCGTCGATGGCCATACGGTGGCCGTCTCCGGTGCTCAATGGGTTGATGGCATCGACGTGCCGCAGCGCCGGCATGAACCGCTCTTTAAGATCGTCTGCTGCAGAATAGTCGCCGGTTGCCAATATGATGCTGTTGGCGATGAACTCTCTTTTCTCGCCGTTTACAGTGGCTTGAACGCCTATCGCCTTGTTGTCGCGCATCAACAACCGTTCGGCCGTCGCCTCGGTAACCACTTCTATCGGCAATTCCCTGCAACGCCGTTCCAATAGAAAAACGAATGCCTTGGAGTTCGGAAGGACTACGTGCATTCTTGGAACTCGATGCGGCTCCTCGCTGAACGGACCTAGAAAAGTCAGTCCGAGCGACTCCAGCCACGCAATGACGTCCGGGACGTTTTCGGTGAGCACACGACGCAGCGCGAGATTATCATGTTGATGCTGGGCACCCAACAGGACCGTAATGTCATCAAAGTGCGCCTCCGGGGTATCCCCTTTTATCCCGTTGCTTCGCTGAAGCCGTGTTCCCGCCGCCGTGATGGATCCGACGGATAACGCCGTGGTTCCGCCTATCTTTGAGCCCTTTTCAATGAGGGTAACCGACGCGCCGTTCTCAGCCGCTGCAATGGCGGCTGCCAAGCCTGCTCCGCCTCCGCCCACCACAATGACATGCACGGACCTACCGGCAGGCTTCTTACTCGATTTCAAATTCATCTCCGCTGTTGAGAGCTATAAAGCTGGATAAGGCAATGGCGTCGATTGGGCGCCAAGCCGGCATTAAATGATGGACTCGCCGCCATCGACGAACATCGATATGCCGGTGATATGGCTTGCGTCGTCGGAAAGCAAAAATTTAATGGCGTTTGCGACTTCAACCGGTTCCGCTATCTTCCTCATAGGAATTCCGGGCCGAAAACGTTCAGCCGAGCCGTAGATTCGTTGTTTCAATAGGTCGCCGGAATCCTGTGACTGTGCCAGTTTGAACATTGCGGTATTTACCGTGCCTGGGCAGACGGAGTTCACCCGTATGCCAAATTCGGCCAATTCCAGCGCCAGGGCGCGGCTTAGCTGATTTGCCCCTGCCTTGCTGGAACAATAAGCAACCTGCCCAACTCTTGAAGAAAATGCGTTCAGCGACGATATGATGACCATGGCGCCCGATTTGTTTCGAACCATGATTCGAGCCGCCTCACGACAAGCGATGAAAACCCCGCTCAGGTTGACTCGAATGACTTTGTCCCATAATTCATCGGGAGTATCGATAAACGGAGTCAGCGGCACCCGAATTCCGGCATTGGCAACAAATTTGTCCAAAGCCCCGAAATGCTCGACTGTTTGACTGATCGCATTCGCCATTTGCCTGGAGTCCGTGATGTCCGCCGTAATGGTCAGAAGATTGTCCGCGTGATCTTCAAGGGACTCTTTGGCAGTATGGAGAGCATCCGCATTGATGTCGATCAAGGCAATTTTGTAGCCGGCTTGCGCAAGAACTTCTGCCGTGCCCAGACCGATGCCGCTGCCTCCTCCGGTAATTGCAACCACTTGGTTATTAGAACTGTTCATGTTGTCCTCAGACAAGTATATGAAATATGAATTTGTTAACTAGGCATGTGTCGCGATGCCTATCCCACCAGATCGCAGGGGCACCGATAGTGCCCCAACGGCGATGAGCGTCTACTTACTTGGCTTCATAGTTAATCGCCTTTACAACCTTTGCCCATTTCTCGATCTCTGCCGCCTGATAGCTGGCAAGTTCACCCGGCGTGCCACCGTAGGTGACCAGCCCGACCTTATTGAATACTTCCAGTAAGCTCGGTCGTTTCAGGCTTTTGTTGACGGCAGCGTTCAAGGTATTGATCACTGCTTCAGGCGTGTCCGCGGGGGCGTATAAGGCAAGCCAGGATTCAGAATCAAAATTCGGATAGCCGGCTTCTTTCAATGTAGGCACGTCAGGCGCAAGCGGAGACCGTGCCTTGCCCGTCACGGCCAACGCGCGAACCTTGCCCGCCTGCATAAGGGATACCGCGGAAGGCATGTTGTCCAGCATGACTTGCAAGCTTCCGCCCAATAGATCCGTCAACGCGGGGGAGCTTCCCTTGTATGGCACATGAACCATCTCGATACCCGCTTCAAGGGAAAAAAGCTCAGTGCTCAGGTGTATTGAGCCACCGGCGCCGGGTGTGCCATAGAAAACCTTGTCAGGACGGCCTTTGGCATATTTGACAAATTCCGACACCGTGCGTGCGGGCACCTTGTCGTTGACTATCATCATGAATGGTGACGCCGCAAGTAAAGCGACGGGCTCGAAATCCTTGGCCGGATCGTATTGCAGACTTTGTTGGGTGCTGGGATTGGTACCGTTCGTCGTGCTGGTTCCAACGAATAAGGTATAGCCATCCGGATTGGCGCGTGCGGCGGCAACCGCTCCAATGACACCGCTTGCCCCCACCCGATTGTCGACGACCACCGGCTGTCCAAGCTCCTGCGACAGCCCCTCTGCAATGGTGCGACCCACGATATCTGTAATTCCACCGGGCGGGTATGGCACGATGATTTTTACAGGCCTGGATGGAAAGGTCTGAGCATAGGCAAGTGTGGTAATGGTAAGTGCAGCGATCGCCATGATCGCATTAAATGTCTTCTTCATGTCGTTGTATCTCCGGTTAATGGTTCCTGCCGCCGGAACGGCGGCTCAAGATTTTTTGGTTTGAAAATTTCTTGATCTGAAAAAATAATTCCATTTATTGTGCCCGCCTCAGATCGCGGACGGCTCCCTCATTAAGTCACTAATCGCACTGGCCCGATAAACCTGCGCGTCAGAAGCAAATTCGACGCATGCGTTTCCGACGCCTTCGGGATGATGATGCAATTGAATCGAGCAAAACGGGACAGGCGCCGTGCTTGCCTGAATGGCGCTTGCAGGTGCCGTCAAAACTCGATCCGACGCGCCTATTTCTTGTGAATTACACAGGGCAAACAGCAGGATCGGGATTCGGCACTGGCTTTCAATTTGCTCCAGACCCATATCGAAAATGCAGGCAAGGCTTTGGGCCCTGTTCACAGCAGGCGAAGACTTCAGGCGTTCCGTCCCTCGTCGCGCGATAATTTCGGATACGGCACGCCCCACATCGCTCAACCCGTAAAATGCGGCAAATCGAGGCAAAGCGACGGCCGGCATCTTG
This sequence comes from Parapusillimonas granuli, assembly GCF_013416525.1. Classification (GTDB taxonomy): domain Bacteria; phylum Pseudomonadota; class Gammaproteobacteria; order Burkholderiales; family Burkholderiaceae_B; genus Parapusillimonas; species Parapusillimonas granuli. The sequence continues at coordinate 424,086 of NZ_JACCEM010000005.1, read as the reverse complement.
CTCGATACGGAATATCGCCGTGCCAACGCCACGCCTGGCACTGCTAGGATGTCGGGAAGATGTCGGGTGTTGTACCAATGATGATATTCGTCCTCCATATCTCGATATGGCGCGGTAAAGACAACGTACAGTCCCTGCATGGCTCACCCAAACGTTAGTTGGCGCGGTCTTGAACACGTTTTGTGCTCTGAATTGGTTTTGATGCTCTCACTGGCCGGCACTGCGCGGGCCGCCAAGTAATCAAACGTCGATAGTGCTTTCTTTGAGCATTCCAGCCGTGATCAAAGCAGTCCTGATCGACGAGATTTCTTGTTCTTTCAGTTTCATTATTGGCGGCCGCACCGCAGCGCATTTGAAGCGCCCCAAGAGCACTTGCGCCTCTTTCATGCGATTGTGCTGATCAATAAACGGCGGGCGATAAAACACACGTGTAATAACGTTCATCCGTTCATTGATCTCGCGCGCAAGCAGCAAGTCACCATTCCGCATGGCGTCGAACAATTCCACCTGAAGAGAAGCGATCGTGCTGCCGGCACCCGACAGGATGCCGTCACACCCCAGAGCAAGCGACTGGAGAAGCCATGAACTGTGCGAGCTGAGCATCGCCACCTTGTGCGGGCGATTCCGCAGCTGACGCACCACTTCCTCATGCAATACCGGATCGCCGCAGTAGTCCTTGATTCCCGCAATGGCGGGGACTTCTTCGATCAGGCGCATCAAGGTATCGAGCGCATACCCCTGGCCGCCTCCCAGCGGGTACTGGAAGATGATGAGAGGAAGTGACGAAGCCCCAGCGATACGCCGATAGTGCTCGAGAACCATTTCCGGGCGCAGCTGCGCCCCTTTGCCGAATACCGAAGGAGGAAACACAAGCAACGCCGAAGCGCCTGCATCTTCCCAGCGCCGTGCCAGATCAGCGGCCATCAAGCTGCTTTCTGAACACACGCCTGAAACGATGGGCAACTTGTCTCCGACCGTCTCGCATGTCGTGGCCAGTATCTCGGCCTGCTCGTCTTCCGTGCAGGAGCTCACCTCAGAGGCATGCCCGTTCACGCACAACGCAGACACGCCCGGAACACCGGCAATATCCAATAAATGCTGACGCAGGCCCGACAAGTCCATCCCCAAATCGGGTGTCCAGGGCATCAAGGCGGCGGGGATGATGCCGCGGGCTTCGAACTTCATAATGAACTCCATTGTTAACTTACATGCAAGTAAGTATTTGGGCAAAAAAAAAATGGGTGACGATAACTATTTCCAAGTGATTGCATTGCTGTATGAAACGCTGGATAGCTCTAGCCTCCTTGTATTTCATACAGTTTTCAGCCTTGGTACTTGCTGTTCCAATCCAATCGAAAGGCCGATCTCCCGCAAAAACTGACTTACATGATAGTCAGTAAGCTGAAGTTGCGAAACTCAGTATTTACCCTTAGGATCACAGGCCGGACCACACAAGCCTGTGCACACCAACTGGACACATCCGAATTCATCCTTCATTCTTATCGCACATCACGGTTACCAACGACCTCGGTCTAAAGCTTGCTTGGACGCGCAAGCCCAAGCAGCGAAGCCGCAGCCTGTTTACTTTCGATTTACGGATCTTCCGTTAGCCTTTGAGCCATGAAAGAAGAGATCAAACGCCTCGCCATCAGACTGTTTACCCTGAAAGGTTACCGAGGCGTCAGTTTCGGCGACTTGACAGATGAATTGGGCACGACCCGGGCCAACATCCACTACCATTACGGCAGCAAGAGCGGCTTGGCGGAGGCTGTCCTGGATGCCGCCGCGGAAAACGTGGTGGAAACTTATAAAGCCATCTGGACAAACAAGAAAATCTCACTGCGCAAGAAGCTTGAGCGATCCTACGCCTTCAACGCTGGACGATATGGCGAGTACAACAGCGATGGCGAGGGGGTAATCTGGAGTCTGATAACACGCTTTCGCATCGACCGCGACGTCATACCGCCTCGCATGATTACGCGATTGAACAACGTCACCTTGTCCAACGAGGAATCGGTAGCCGAAGGCGTACGCATCGCCATAAGCCGCGGGGAACTGCGCGCCGATGCGCCCCTGGAGGAAATAGCGTGTCTGATCTCAAACGTGCTTCATTTCGCCCCGCTCATCAGCCAGGCACCCCACGACTTGAGCCGCCTCCAGCAAACATATGAGGCGCTGAGCAATGTGATCGAAAGGGCTTATTCGGCCAAACCAATGTGAGATCAAGAAGGCCGGCGCCATGGTCCGCCACGGGTGTGCTAATGCGCTGCGAGCGGCGAGGCGATGCTAGAATCCTTCGGCCCTTGCGGCCACGCATTCGTGCCCGCAAGGCCCAATGCCACGGAGTACTGATGCGCCGACTTCTCCAGTTCTTGTTGTGTTTCCCAATTGCGGCCCTGGCGGAAACCGTCCGCATTCCCGGCCCGCAGGGCCCGCTCGAAGCCGAGGCCATCCGGATGGACGGCGCCGCGCATGCGGTGGTGATCATTCCCGGCTCAGGCCCGACGAATCGGGATGGCAACTCGCCGCGGATGGGCCTGGCCTCCGATACCTACAAGCTGCTGGCCGAAGGCCTGGCGGCCTGGCGGCGCTGGTAACGGCGCGCAAGCCCCCGCCAGCGCTGTGCGGACTGCTGTTGCTGTCGACAGCGGGCCGCCCCGTCGGCGACCTGATGATCGAACAGCTCCGGGCGCAGCCCGGCAACGCCGCGATCCTGCCGGAGGTCGAGTCACTGGTGGCGGACCTGGCGGCGGGCAAGCCGCGTGATCCGGCAACGATATCGGAAGGGCTGCGGCCGCTGTTCAGCACCGGCCTGCAGCGCTACATGATGGACCTGTTCGCCTACGACCCTGTGGTCGAAGCCGGCCACTGGCCGGGCCCCGCGCTGATCGTTCAGGGCGACGCCGACGTACAGGTGTTGCCGCGCGACGCGAACCTGCTGCAACAGGCCATGCCCCAGGCGAAACGGGTGAACCTGCCCGGCGGCACGCACATGTTGAAGACCGGCGTGCCCAACGCGCCGCTTGCCACCTATACCGACCCAACGCTGCCGTTGCACCCGGCGCTGGTTCCAGCCCTGGTCGACTTCATGGACGCCCACCCGCCCAAGGCGCGGTGAGCATGCTGGGACTGCGGAGGATCGCCGCGTCGATCTTTAATGGCCGCATCCGGATGGTCAACGTGCTGGCCCATTCCAATTCCGTACGCTTCAGTGCCACACGCTTCAGGTGCCGCTCAGTATTTGCCGGAAAAAAGAGCGCCGTAGCCAGGGATGCCTGTCGGCAAACCCAGTTTCTTCAGCATTTGGTAAGTGGTTGCCACGGAAGAAGAGATGACTGGCAGGCCCGTCCGATCCTCAATAGGCTGCACGGACGGAAGCGACGGCATCTGCACACATGCGGAACAGACGATCGCATCGACGTTGGCCGTGTTCAACTTCTTCGTGATTTCAACGGGCGCCATTGGGTCTTGGCGGCCGACCTCGAGGTTATCCGGTATTTCAAGCGAAATGCTGTCGACCACCTCGATACCTTCATGCTCGATGTAGTCAATCACCAGCTTGGTCAGCGGCTTCATGTAGGGCGCAAGCAGCGAAACCTTCTTCGCCCCGATGATTTTTAGACCGTCGACCAGTGCGCCGGCACTTGTCACTACGGGAGCGGGCCCCCCGTTCTCCATCGTCCGCTGGTGAAGCCGTGCCTCGGAGACGCGATGATATCCGACGCCCATGCTCATGATCGCAACCAGGCAGGCATAGCCCAGCACGTCCACCCGCGCATCCGACAATTCGAGCGCGCAGCGGTCGCTGTCGGCATCCATTGCCGCGAGCTCCTCCTTCGTCACGTTCTTCATCCGCATCCGGCTGGAATGAAAGGTGAAGCGCTCCGGAGCGGTCATTTCGCGCGCTCTCAACATAGCGGGGATCTCTGTCTCCATCGTCGTATTCGACGATGGAACGATTTGCCCAATGCGGAAGATGCGTGGTTGAGTCATGCCTGAATTTCCTGTTCCAACTGAGCCATGGCGTCGCAGTTGAGGTCGTCCTCAGCAGCGAAATCCTCGAATCGCGCAGCCTGCAGCGGCTTGCGGTTTACTCGTAAGTCAAAAACATCAAAGCGGTTGTAGTGGCCGGTGATGTCATGCATCTGGCGTGGCTGGATGCAGCGCGACAGGTCAATGTCGGCGTATACGATGCCCTCGTCGTCGATCAGCGGTTCGCCTATCATGCGCCCGTCCGGCCCGATGAAGCCGGAGAACGCGCTGTTTTTCCGGACCAGAAGCTGCCTTGCCTCGGGAAAATCAAGCTCCAGGGCCGAGATGATTTCTTCGGAGATCGTTGAACAAGAGACGATGGTGAAGATTTTTCCTTCGAAACTATGGGCCGCGGCACGCACTTTAATGGCGTCCGCCATGTCATAGTCGGGAGGGGCGACCGGTAAAGAGATGTAGCTCGCGACATGCACCATCTCGCCTTGAGAAAGCAGCGCAAAGCGTGCGAGCGTGTTGGTGTTCTCTCCGCATGCCAGGGACCCCAATGGGCCGATCGAAGTGTTGTGGACGCGCAAGGCGGAGCCGTCACCAGGCGCCCAAATCAGCTTCTCGGCCCAGGTTGGCACCAGTTTGCGATGCCGTCCAAGAATCCGCCCTTCGTCAGAGATGGTAACCAAGGTGTTATAGAGCGTACCCACACTGTGTTTGCTGCGCTCATTGACGCCAACGACAACGTTGATTTTGTTGCGCCGCGCCGCCGCGGCGATTTTTCTAATCTCCGGCCCGGGAACTTCAATCGCCGAGCGAACCAGCCGCTCAAACCATGGAGATCCTTGTACGGGATTGCCGACCCAACTCCAGTATGGATATCCGGCGACAAAGACCTCGGGAAACGCTACCAGGCGGGCGCCATTGGATGCCGCCTCCTCGATGAGACGTAGGACCTTGTCGACGGTTGCGTCAGTATCCAGGAACACGGGAGCCGTCTGTACGGCCGCCGCTTTGAAGTTGTGAAGTTCTAACATGCGATTCTCCGGTTAAGATCGATACAGCTGATTTAGTAGGAAGGGTCATGATCGACCGCTTCAGCACGCGTGTTCGGCAGCAGCAGGCAGCCCAGCACACCCACGATTGCCGTCACAACGACCGGATACATCAAGCCTCCGAAAATGTTCCCGCTAGCTTGAGACAGATAGGTCGCCACGAAGGGCACGAGCCCGCCGAAGATGCCGGCGCCGATGTGATATGGGAAGGACAAGGCGGTATAGCGAATGCGCGGCGGGAACAGCTCCACCAGGTAAGCGGCCACTGGTCCGTAGATCATCGCCACCACCGCTGTCATCAGGATCAGGATCGCCACTATCGACACCCGATCGATGCGCGCCGGATCCGCTTTGGAGGGATAGCCGGCTTGGGCAAGGGCTTCCCCGTATGCCTTGGCATCAAAGCCATTGACCGTCACACCTCCTACGGACATGGCTATTGGCTGGCCGGGGAGCGGTGCGGCGTACTCGAAGTTAATGCCCTTTGAGACAAGGAATTTCTTTGCCTGAACGCAGACTTTCTTGTGGTCGGAGTGGGCGCTCACCAATGCGGCTTGAAGGCCAAAGTCGCAGCTGCCGCCACTTGCGTCAGCGTGGATGCTCACGGGCGTGGTCTTCATGGCCTCCGCCAGGGCCGGATTACCCGCCGACAGCAGAGCGCCGAACATGGCGTGATAGCCGAGCGCCGACGCGAACAGGCCCGCCATCATGAGCCATTTACGACCGATTCGGTCAGACAGCCATCCGAACAGCACAAACGTGGGCGCACCGATCACAAATCCAATAATCAAGAGCTGATACACCGTGGCCTGGCTGATCTGTACGGCCTGCTGCAAGAAGATCATTACGTAGAACTGGCCCGTGAAATAGGTCGAGCCCATGCCCGCGGTCGCCCCGACCAAGGCGATCAGCACCAGGCGCAGGCTTCGCCACTGGCCGAACGTTTCCTTCACGGGGTTCCGGGAAAGGCGCTTCTGCTGCTTCATGCGGGTGAACACCGGCGACTCGTTCAGCTTGGCCCGTACGTAGATGGAAATTGCGAGCATCACGATCGACAAGATGAAAGGAAGGCGCCAGCCCCAATGGCGGAAGTCCTCCGCGCTCATGCTGGCTTGCGTGATCAGAATCACAACGAGCGAAAGGATCAGCCCGGCCGATGAAGTGATCTGTATCCAGCCTGTCAGCAGCCCCCGGCGTTTCGGCTCACAATGTTCTGCGACGTAGATGACGGCCCCGCCGTACTCGCCTCCGACCGCCAGCCCCTGAATCACGCGCAGGGTCAAAAGCAAAATCCACGATAAGTGTCCGGCAGTTTCATACGTGGGCAGGCAACCAATCAGCAAAGTCGCTCCACCCATCATTACGACGGTGGTGAGAAACGTGATTTTTCGCCCAAGCTTGTCACCCAGGTACCCGAACAGGACCGCTCCGATCGGCCGGATGATGAATCCCACCGCCAATGCGCCGAGCGCCGCCAACAGCGAAACGGTGGGATTGTCTGGTGGAAAAAGGACCTGGCTCATGAACACCGCCAATGAGCCATAAATGAAAAAGTCATACCACTCGAAAAGCGTACCGACGGTGGACGCAACCACCACCTGCCGCTCTTCGCGGCGGGTCAATGTCGCCGGCTCCGCTTCGTAATTCGATTGGTTCGCTATCGCTCCCATCTCGCCATCTCCTCGATCAAGTTCACGTTGTTTTTGATAGGGTCAAATTATCACTACAGTATCAAACAATGTCAACTTGCTGACGGCCGCACACGGAATTGAAGCCGCAAGCGAACGTGCCGGCCAGGGTGTTAGGCGTTATGATCTCGACCTGCATTCCCAGACAGACGTTGATAGGTGATGAAGAAAAAGCCAACGACATCCGCGACAAAAGCGCCTGAACTACCCGAGAAGGCGAGGAAGGGCCACGGAGGTGGCGCGGCGCTCAAAGCCGCGTCTTCAGAGAAAACCGTTCGGCGCGGAATTCAGTCGATTGAGACGGGATTCACCATTCTGGACGCACTGCGGTCCGCGTCCGGCCCGGTCCCGCTTGGCAAGCTTGCCGAATTGACCGGACTGACCACTGCCAACACTCATTACTATCTCGTCAGCTTCCAAAGGGTGGGGATCGTTCAGCAAGACGCCGATACGGGCCATTACGGTCTTGGTCCATATGCCCTGAAGCTCGGCATTGCCGCCCTGGAGCAGTTTGATGTCTACAAGCTGGCGCGGCCCTCTATGCTGGACATCAGCACGCAAACAGGACACACCGTATTCCTGGGCGTTTGGGGAAACAAGGGCCCGACCATTGTTTATCGTGTCGAAGGCAGTAAAAGCCTGCCTTTGCTCGAATTGCGAGTCGGCAGCGTTCTACCGCTGCTGTCCTCCGCCCTTGGGCGGAACTTTCTCGCGCATCTGCCGGCTGCGGAGACCTCGGGAATGCTCGAACATGAGCTGAAGCTGCAGAGCTCGGGATACACCGTGCCGCATGCCGATATTCCACGCACGGCCGCTGCTGTCGACGAGATGAAATCGATTATCCGAGATCAAGGCTATAGCCGGTGCCAGAACACCCTCTTGCCCAATTTCACGTCCCTGTCTGCTCCAATTTTCGATTTGTCGGGCGGCATCGTTGCCGCTCTGACCATCATGGGGCCGGCCCACATGCTGACGGAAGAAAATGAGGCCGACGCCGTGCGGCTGCTCAAGCGGCACACCGCCGAAATTTCACAAACGGCGGGAATGTATGGCTAGAGGATTGCGGCGCCGTCCACCGCTTGCCAGGGACCTTGGCCGTCGCCATCAAAACCGATAGGTCAGCCCAAGTACCGGACCGCGCATGCGCACATCATAGACGTGTCCGCCACGGTCATAATCGACATTGAGCGTCTTGTAGCCCACTGAGGCGGACAGGCGGTCGGAAAAGACATAGTTGACCGCCGCGAGCGACGACCACGTGTGATTCGAACCCGCACCGAAGCCGCCGACATCCGCCTGCACATGCAGAAACAGCCTTTGCGTAATGGGGAGGAATGCGCGCACGGCGGCCAAAGGATCCACCCAATGGAAGCTTTCACCGTGTTTGGCTGTCAGGGACTTGATGGCGGGGTGGCTCGCCGTGACCGTGACGTCATTGGAAATATGCCAGATGCGCGCGCCGGCCAAGACGTCGAGCGTGAACGCGGGCGTGTCGACGACGCGGTATCCGCCTTGCAAGGCTGCCGTGAACTGCTTGCTGTCGACCTTTGCGTCGACGCTGGCTCCCGGCGGAATTGCGATCCCGATGCCGGGTAGCTGGAATGCCGGCAACGGCCCCTCGCCGTGGGCATCGGTCGTGCTCACGTACATGACATCGGCCGACAACACGAAGCGATCGCGGCGGGCCCATACATTGACGAAACCGCCGCCATTGAGGTCTCCGAGCACGTCGGAGAACGACTTCTCCACCCCCAGCGTCGGGGCTTTCTGGAATGGGGAAACCTTCCCGCTGAGCCCTGTGGCCCAGAGATAGGGCGTGATCTGCGCCGTCCATGCCGCCGCGTCTCTGGGAACGCGGGTCGGCTGTTCCGGCCGGCCCGCGGCGGCGCTTTCGGCATGGGCGATTTGGGCGCCGCAAAACAACAAGGCAAGGGCGCACGCGTGTTTACTCAAGACATATGCCCCCATGAAGGACTGCTCCTGTATATGTTTTTCATCCGCCCCGCAGCGCGCCGCCGAGACACCGGGCTGGGCCGCCGCGCCGGTTTCAAGCCGCCCCGTGTCGAGCCAGGGTAGGGATACTTTCTTTTCGCCGCTGCGTTCCACGCGGATTTTATCGAACCGCCCTCTGAATCTCAATGTTTCCGGCAACCCGATCGCAGGTCGAGTCCCACGCCTATAAATCCAGCACGATGGACGCGCCCTTCGACCTGGAGCAGCACGGCGTCATCTGCGTGTTCCGGGCCTGCTCTTCGGGCGTCAGGTATTGATCCCGGTGATCGATTTCGCCTTGCAGCACGCCGGTCAGGCAGGTGCCGCAGACGCCTTGCTCACAGGACACGGGAATGTCGATGCCATGCTCCGCAAGCACCTGGACAATCGATTTGCCGGCGGGCACAAGGAAGGTCTGGCCGGTGCTCTTCACCGTCACGCTGAACTCGGTGTCGGCGGATGCGTCGTCGCCCGCCGGTTCCGCGCTGAACCTCTCGAAATGCAGTGTATCGTCGGGCCATGCCAGGGATCGGGCGCCGGCCTGCACATGGTGAATGAAGCCGGGCGGGCCGCAAAAATAGACCGCCGATGCGCGCGGCGCCGCCGCCAGCACCTGGACGGGGTCGAGATGCTCGCCGGGCTGATCGTCGCGATGCAAAAAGACCTTGTCCCTGAAGGGGGCGGCGGCGAGCCTTTCCCGGAAGGCGGTTCTTGCCGCGCTGCGCGCGTAATAGTGCAATTCAAAGCCGCGGCCCTGGGCATGCAAGCTTTCGGCCATGGCCAGCAAGGGCGTGATGCCGATGCCGCCGGCCAGCAATATGCTGTGTTCCGCCCGGTTCAAACGGAAAAGATTGCGCGGTACACTAATCTGCAGCAGGTCGCCTTCGCGCACCTGTTCATGCATGTGGCGCGATCCGCCCCTCGAAGCCGGTTCGCGCAGCACCGCGATTTCATAGCGGCCGGCCTGCTCCGGCGCGTTGCACAGCGAATACTGGCGCAGCGCGTCGCCGGCCTGCACGTCGATGTGTGCGCCCGCTTCGAACGGAGGCAGCGGCCGCCCGTGCTGTTCAGCCTCCAGTTCGAACAAGGCGATGTCGTCGGTCAGCATCGTTTTGCGCTTCACGAGCACGTTGATGCGGTTCTGGGGTGTGGGTTGTTGCATGGTGTCTGGGCCATTCAAAGGGTATTGATGTTGAAAAACAAGCATTCACGGCCATCAAGCGCCGCGGCGGGGCGGCGGGTTCCGGTTCGAGCGCGCCGGCGGGCGGCCGGGCCCGCATGAATACTTCTCTTCGCCAGCTGCAGGGCTTCGTCCTGGTTGCAAAGCTGGGCAGCTTCACGCGCGCCGCCGAGCAGCTTCACATTACGCAGGCCGGCCTGAGCTCCATGATCCGCGATCTCGAAGCCCAGTTCGGCTGCCGCCTGTTCGACCGCACGACGCGCTCGGTGTCCTTGACGCCGGCAGGAGCCAATCTGGTGGCTTCCGCCAACCTGATCATCAGCGAGATGCTGCTCGCCAAGACCCGGGTGACGGCGGCCTCGGCGCAGGAAAGGCGGCTGCTCAAGGTGGCGGTCACCCAGGTCGTGGCCGCCAGCCTGATGCCGCACGTGGAGAACGCGTTCGCGCGCATCCAACCCATGGTGCAACTGCGCGTTTTCGATGTCGCGCAAGGCCAGATCCAGACGCTCGTGGAAACCGGCGAAGCCGACATCGGCTTCAGCATCTACCGCAAGCCGTCCACCAGCATAGAAACGCGGGAAGTGATCCGCTTTCCCATGCTGTACATAGCGCCCAAGGGCTTGCTGTCGGCGCCCGGCGGACCGCGCGGCGCGGCGCTCAGTCTTCATTGGAACGACATCCCCGATATTCCGCTCATTTCGCTTGCCGCCGAATTCCCCCTGCAGCAATCCATCGATGCCGCGCTGGGCGCGTCCGGCCGCTCCTTCACGCCGCGCGGCGCCTACAATTCGATGCAGACCATGATTGCCATGGTCGCCGCCGGCCATGGCGCCGCCCTGCTGCCCTCGGTGATCGAGCCGCTGTGCGACTTGCGCCGGGTCGACATCGCCCGTGTGGTGGAAGACTCCGTCATGCAGCCGTATTACCAGATATGGAAACGGGGCCGGCGCCTGCCTGACATCGTCACCCCGTTCGTCAATGCGTTCAAAGAAGTGGCCTACGAACTGTGCTCCAGGTGATCAGCTCACCGGATCCAGGCTGTCCCGCTCGACTTCGGCCAGGGGCGTGTTTTCGGGCTCATAAGAGAACAGCCATTCGTATCGGGCCCGCACCTTGTTTTCCTCCCATTCGCGCGCGATGTAGCGCTGGGCTCCTTCCGCGTCGGCGAGCTCCGGGTTGTGGAAGCGCTTGGTGTTCTCGGCGGAGCCGATGACGATGCGGGTGCTGCGCTCGATGCGCGTGGCCTGGTAGACCTGCAGGGCGCGCGGCAGATCGCCGCTGTGCGCCTGCACCGCGCGGGCAAGCACGCAAGCATCCTCGATGGCCATGCCCGCCCCTTGCGCCAGGAACGGCAAAGTGGGGTGGGCGGCGTCTCCCAGCAGGCTGATCCGGCGGTTCGTCCAGTTGCCCAGGGGATCGCGCAGCATCATGGCCCAGCGCATGGGGGTTCCCAACTGGTCGATCAAGACGTGCACGTCGGGGTGCCAGCCGGCGAAATCCTCATGGCATTCGTCCACCGATCCTTGTTCCGTCCAGGATTCCTTGAACCAGCCTTGCTTTTCGACGATGCCGGTGAAGCTGACGAGCCGGCCCCCATTGACCGGGTAGTGCACGATGTGCGCCCCTGGGCCCACCCAGTTCACCCCTGAATGCCCTTGCATGCTGGCCGGCAGGGTATGAATGGGAATGACGCCGCGCCAGGCGATGCATCCGGAAAACTTCGGGCTGTCCTTGGCGATGACGCTTTCCCGCGTGATCGAGTGCACGCCGTCGGCGCCGATCAGCGCATCGCCTTCCAGGCGGGTGCCGTCTTCCAGCTCGACGTATGCGTTTTCGGTGGTTTGTCCGACCGCGCGCACGCGCGCGTTCATTCGAATCGAGCCCGGGGCGCGCTGCCTCAGCGCTTCCAGCAGTATGTCGTGCAGATCGGGGCGGTACAGCATCATGTAGGGATAGCCGTAGCGCTGCACCGACTCGTTGCCCAGGTCGAACAGGTTCCACTGCTGCCCGGTGTTCCAGAGGCGTATGCATTTTTCGCTGGGCTTGATGGTGACGCCGGCCAGCGCGGGCCCCAGGCCCAGGCCGTGGAGCACGCGCGTGGCGTTCGGCGAAAGCTGCAGCCCGGCGCCCAGCGCCTTGAGCTCTTTCGCCTGCTCCAGGACCAGCGTGTCGATGCCGCGTTCGATCAGGCACAATGCGGCGGTCAGGCCGCCTATGCCTCCGCCTGAAATGAGGATGCGTGGTGATTTCTTCATCGGTGGGGTGTGTCAAACGTAGTAGAAGTCCAGCTTGGACTCGAGATAGTCGTTCATCAGTACGATGCGCTTGTGCAGGATCCGGAGACCGTCCGCCGTGGCCTGCAGCGTGTGTCCGTAATGGCCGAAATACGTAAGATGGCTTTTGCGCTTGTGGTCGTAGATATGGCTGGTCCAGCTCGATTCGACCTGGACGACGCCGTCGGCCGCCTGCGCGCGCAGGCCGGCGACCATGTGGCAGGTTCGCGGGTCGGGCATGGACGACACCGAAAGCCCCGAAGTAATCCGGCTGATGCGCTCCTTCAGGGCCGGCTTGCCTTCCAGGTAGATAAAAGACAGCTCCGTGTCCGGGTCTTCGGTAAGCTCGCGCTCATTGCGCCAGGTGGGCATCCACAGCACGGCCGTATCCGCATACAAGGCCAGCCAGTCGTCCCAGCGCTTTTCGTCCAGCAGGCGCGCTTCGGTCAGCACGATCCGGCATGCCTTTTCTTCAATGGTGCTCGCAGTCACGATTCGCTCCCCTGTGCGGCGTCGTTCATCAATCCTTGCTCGATCAGCGTCCGCCAGTAGCGGTAGGTTTCGTGCATGACGGTTTCGTCGCCCAGATTGAAGCCGCCCACGACGGACGATATGGGATGCACGCCCAGCTCCAGGGCTTCCGCGGGAGCCGCCGCGCGCTGGAAAGCCGTTCCCCTGGAATGGCCCTGCTGCCATGCGATGCCGGCGGCCTGCATGCCGCGCTGACAGTCTTCATAGTTGGTGATGTCGTCGGGAGTGGCCAGGCCGGTGGGGTTGAAGAATTCTTCATACTGGCGGATGCGCAGCCGGCGGGCTTCGGCCGGTTCGCCTACGGGCGCCAGGCAGAAGGTGCGCATTTCGGTCAAGTCGGGGGCAAGTGGACGCCAGATGCGGAGCTGCAGCGAGGCGTTTTCCGCAAACTGCGCGTTCGGAAACGCGGTGATGTTGCGCACATAGGCCATCCACTTGGCGCGCACGCTTCCCACGCGATCTTCCAGTTCGGCGCGCGAATGGCCGAGCGGCGTGGCCGCGTCGGACGGCGCCGGCCCCCACATCGCGTTATGTCCGTTTCCGAATGCGAACGTGCCACGCACCAGTTCGCTGCTTTTGAAATTGGAGTAGACCGATTTCGATTCGGCGCGCTTTTTCAGCACCTGGATGTAGGACGGGTGCGTGGACGAGAAATGATAGGGATCCACGCCGTTCTCCAGCTGCAGCTTCCAGTTGCCCTGGAAGGTGAATGCGCCGGTGCCCGCGACGCACTCGATTCCTTGCGGGCTTTGGTCCACGATGAGGTCGATCATGGTCTTGAGATCGCCCAGATACGTTTCAAGCTCGGGGACGTCCGGATTCAGGCTGCCGAACAGCACGCCCCGATACGATGCGAACCGGGGCACGGGCGCGAGGTCGTGCGAAGCGTTGTCGAAACAGGGCGGGTAGCCGCCCTCTTTCTTGTCCTTGATCAGTATGTTCTTGCCGGAGGCGTCGTAGGCCCAGCCGTGATACTGGCAGACGAAGTTGCGGCTATTGCCTTGCTGGGTATGGCACACCAGCGCCCCCTTGTGGCGGCAGCTGTTCACGACGCAATGGGCCGCGCCCTTGGCGTCGCGCGTCACGATGACCGGCGTGCGGCCGATATGCGTGGTGAAGTAGTCGAAGGCCTTGGGAATCTGCGATTCGAGGCCCAGCAGGTTCCAGGTGCCCTCGAAAATGTATTTCATCTCCCAGTCGAATACTTCCGGGTCCCTGTAGATGTCGCGATGGACCAGGAACTCGTCAGCCGACTTCTCGACGATCAGTGCGTGCTGTTTCATGGCTGTGGCTCAGTTGGTGATCTTGATTTTGGCGTTCTGGATCAGCTCCGCCCACAGCTTGGTGTCTTCGTCTATTTTCTTGGCGAATTCGGCGGGCGTGGTGCCGTCCACGAAGAAGCCGGATTTTTCCAGCTTGCCGCGGGTTTCGGGGTTGGCCAGCACCTTTTGAACGCTCTTGCTGATCAGCTCGATGCGGTCGGCGGGCGTACTGGCCGGCGCAAGCAGGCCGAACCAGGTGGTGGCGTCGAAGTCCTTGTAGCCGATCTCGTCCAGCGTCCGCACATCGGGCAGCGCCGGCCAGCGCTTGAGGCTGGTCACCGCCAGCGGAATGATGCGCTTGTCCTCGGCCAGGGGCACGATGCTGGTCGGGGTGTCGAAAGCGTAGTCCACATCGCCCGCCAGCAGGGCGTGCATCATGGGCGCGCCGCCGTTATAGGGCACGTGCACCGCTTCGATGCCGGCCTTCATGTTGAACAGCTCGCCTATCATGTGGGCCGTGCCTCCCGTGCCCGACGAGCTGTAATTCAACTCCATGGGCCGGGACTTGCCCAGCGCGACGAATTCTTCAATGGTCTTGACTTCCAGGCGCGGGCTTGCCGCGAACACGAAGGGCGCCGACAGCACCATGCTGATGGGCGCGAAGGATTTGCGCGCGTCGTACGACAAGGGCTTCAGATTGGGCAAAATGGAAAGCCCGCTGCCGGTGCCCCAAAGCAGCGTGTAGCCGTCGGGGCTGGCGGCTGCGGCCCGCGCCGTGCCGATGGAGCCGCCGGCGCCCGGGACGTTTTCGACCACGAAGCTTTTCCCCATTTCCTGGGCCAGCGCCGATGCGACGGCCCGCGCCGACGCGTCGGTCGGCCCACCGGCGGCAAACGGCACGATGACCGTGATGGGTTTCGACGGATAGGTATTGGCGTTTGCCGCCGAGCTCAGCCATGCAAGGCTGACCGTGGCGAATGAAGCAAGCAATACGTCAAGAAGCTTTCGACCGCGAAAAATCATTTTTGTGTCCCTTTGTTGATTCGAACCAGTCAATTGCAACTGGATGTCAATAGTTATGAGTGGGACAACTTTAATCTAGATCAATTTATAAATGAATAAACAAAATATTTTTATAAGACAAGTAAAACTTATGAATTGAAGCGAAGCCGCGGGCAGGATGCGGACGCGCCACAGTGCGGGGCGGGTCGAAGCGCCGCGCGCCGGTCACTCCATGCCCGGTGCCCGGCTGAGTTCGTTGTTCACGCTGACCAGCACGGCGAGCATTTCCATGAATTGCGCGCGCTGTTCCGGAGCCAGGGGCTCCAGCATGCGCTCCTGCGCCCGGAGCATCAGCGGCACCAGGCGGTCCAGCAGGGCCTCGCCTTCGTGGGTGATGTACAAGAGCTTGACTCGTCGATCATTGGGGGACAGCCGGCGGTCGACCAGGCCGCGCGCTTCGAGGCGATCTATGACCCCGCCCGTCGTCGACGCATCCAGCGCGATCAGCTTGGCCAATGTGCGCTGGTCCACGCCAGGATGGTTGCGCAGCGCCTGCAAGGCCGCGAACTGTACCTGCGTGACGCTTTTTTCGCCCACTTCCTGTGTGTAGATGCCCGCCGTGATCTGGTGCAGGCGGCGAATCAGATGGCCTGGCAGGGTATCGAGCTGCAGGGGTTCGACCTGCGATGGGCGCGCATTCCGGGTCATACGAACTCAGGGTTTTCCATAATAGGACAGTGAAAGATCATAACACTACACTTAATATAAGCATACTTATTATATGTACACATACAATATGTGAGCTTACCGAATGGCCGCAGAGACGCGGCCATATTGCATACACAAGGGTCAAGAATGACAACCAACACATCAGCATCACCAGTTCTGGTCGCCGGGGGCGGCATCGGCGGGCTGGCTGCCGCACTCGCTCTCGTGCGGCGCGGCTATGAAGTGAAAGTATTCGAACAAGCACCTGAAATCGGCGAAATCGGCGCCGGCATCCAGCTCGGGCCCAACGCTTTTCACGCTTTCGACGCGCTGGGCATTGGTGAAAAAGCGCGTGGCCGCGCCGTCTATACCGACTACATGGTCATGCACGACGCCGTCGACGGCCGGCAGGTGGCCCGGATCCCGACCGGCGCGGCGTTCCGCGAACGCTTCGGCAATCCCTATGCCGTCATCCATCGTGTCGACGTCCACACTTCGCTGCTCGAAGGCGCCCTGGAAACCGGAAAGGTCGAGTTCCATACCAACACGCGCATCGAGCGCGTCGAACAGTCCGCCGATGCCGTCACCGTCCATGACCAGAACGGCAAAAGCTGGCAAGGCACGGCGCTGATCGGCGCCGATGGCGTCAAGTCCGTGGTGCGCGAACAGTATGTGGGCGATCCGGCGCGCGTGACGGGCCACGTGGTGTATCGCGCCGTGGTCGACAAGGAAGACTTCCCCGAGGACTTGCGCTGGAACGCCGCCAGCATCTGGGTCGGGCCGAATTGCCATCTGGTCCACTACCCCTTGCGCGGCGGCGAGCAGTACAACGTCGTGGTCACCTTCCACAGCCGTCAGCAGGAAACCTGGGGCGTGACCGACGGCAGCAAGGAAGAGGTGCAGAGCTATTTCCAGGGCATCTGCGACCAGGCGCGCCAGCTCATCGACCTGCCCAAGAACTGGAGGCGCTGGGCCACGGCCGACCGCGATCCCATCGGCCAATGGACTTTCGGCCGGGCCACGCTGCTGGGCGACGCCGCCCACCCGACCACCCAATACCTCGCCCAGGGCGCCTGCATGGCCATGGAAGACGCCGTCACCCTCGGTGAAGCCCTGCGCCTGCACGACAACGACTGGAACCGGGCATTGAGCCTTTACGAGCGCTCGCGGGTCGCCCGCACCGCGCGCATCGTGCTGTCCAGCCGTGAAATGGGCCGGCTTTATCACGCCAAGGGCGTCGAGCGCCTGGTGCGCAACGACCTCTGGAAAGGCCGCTCCCCCGAGCGGTTCTTTGACGCCATGGAATGGCTCTATGGCTGGAACGTCGGCAATTGCCTGGCCGGCGACGCCTGAACACAAGGAGAACCAAAATGAGTACAGCCAATGATCTGGGCCGCCTGGAAGACCTGCCGCAGGACTACCGCGATGAATTGTCGAGCCTGAACCTGGTGCCGCTGTGGCCCAGCCTGCGCGCGGTGCTGCCGCCGGACATCCCCACCCGCCGCACCGCCACCACGCACTGGTCTTACGGCGCCCTGCGGCCCTTGCTGCTGAAAGCGGGCGAACTCACGCCCATAGAAAAAGCCGAGCGCCGGGTGCTGGTGCTGGCCAACCCCGGCCACGGCATCGAGAAAATGCAGGCCAGCGCCGCCATGTACCTGGGCATGCAGCTGCTGCTGCCCGGTGAATGGGCGCCGGCGCACAAGCACACGCCGAACGCGGTGCGCATGATCGTCGAAGGCGGCGGCGCATACACGACCGTCAATGGCGAAAAATGCCCCATGGAGCGCGGCGACCTCATTCTGACGCCCACCGGCCAGTGGCATGAACACGGCCACGATGGCGGCGAGCCCGTGGTGTGGCTCGACGTGCTCGACCTGCCCCTGGTGTATTACATGGAAGCCAGCTACCACAATGAAGGCGAGCGCCAGCACCTGAACCTCGGCCGGCTGGATCGCGCCTACCGCCCCGGCATCGTGCCCACGCCCGCCTTCGAGCGCAACGCCGCGGCTTACCCCATGCTGCGCTACCCGTGGTCCGAGGCGCGCGCCGCCCTGGCGGCCTATGCCGAAGACAATCCCGGCGAGCAGTTCATCCAGATCACCTACGTGAACCCGGAAACCATGTCGGACGCCCAAAACATCCTCGGTTTCTACGCGCTGATGCTGCGCCCCGGCCAGACCCTGCGCCTGCCGGCCCGCTCGCCGGCCCAGGTGCTGCACCAGATCGAAGGGCGCGCCGGCGTGCGCTGCGACGGGAAGGATTTCACGCTGGAAAATGCGGACACCTGCTGCCTGCCGGGCTATGCCGACGCAACCCTGACCAATCTTTCAAACGAGGAGCCCGCTTTCATTTTCATGGCGGACGAATCCCCTCTTCATCGCAAGCTCGGTGTCTACGAAAACCGTGGCTGAATTTTTTCCAGGAAACGACAATGACTGAATACCTCTGGGCGCCTCCCGCCGCGCCTTCCCTGCCGGTTCGCGGCCAGGCCGCCCGTTTGCCCGTCAACAGGCTGTTTTTCGTCGGGCGCAATTACCACGCCCACGCCCAGGAAATGGGCCGCCCCGTCGACAAAGCCACCGAAAGGCCGTTTTATTTCACCAAGTCGCCCCAGACGCTGCTTGCAAGCGGCTCGGTCATGCCTTATCCGCCGGAGACCGCCAATTTCCATTATGAAATGGAGCTGGTGGTGGTGATCGGCAAGCCGGGCTTCCGCATCCGCCAGGAAGATGCGCACGAGCACATCTACGGCTATGCCTGCGGCCTGGACATGACCCGCCGCGACCTGCAGCTGGCCGCGCGCGACAAGGGCCGGCCTTGGGACCTGGGCAAGGACACCGAACTCAGCTCCATTTGCGGCGAGGTCGTTGCCATGCCCGGGCGGGTGGTCGAGTCCGGCGCGCTGTCCCTGACCGTGAACAATGAAGTGAAGCAGCAATCCGACGTATCGCGCCTGATCTGGAACATCCGCGAAATCATCGCGGACCTCTCCCTGTTCTATCACCTGCAACCCGGCGACCTGATCTACACGGGCACGCCCGAAGGCGTCGGGCCCGTCGTACCCGACGACACGCTGCACGGCAAGGTCGAGGGCATAGGAGAGATCGCGCTAACCATCGGCGCGGCGGAATGAACTCCATGAAGATCTATAGTTTTTTCCGCAGCGGAACATCGCATCGCCTGCGCATCGCGTTGAATCTGAAGGGCCTGGACGCCGAGTACGTGGGCATCGACCTGCGCCGCGAAGAGCATCTGGCGCCCTCTTTTCAGGCGGTGAACCCGCAGCAGCTGGTGCCCGCCCTGGCGGTCGGCGGCAGGACGCTGATCCAGTCGCCCGCCATCCTCGAATGGCTGGAAGAAACCTGGCCCGAACCGGCCTTGCTGCCCAGCGATCCCTTCGATCGCACGCACGTGCGCGCGCTGGCGGCCATGATCGGATGCGACGTGCATCCGATCAACAACCGGCGCATCCTGAAGCGCTTGCGCTCGCAGTTCGGGGCGGACGACGCGGCCGTCGACGCCTGGTGCCAGACGTGGATAGACGCGGGCTTCGAGGCCTACGAGCAGATGCTGGCGCGCGACGCCACGCGCCGCGGCTTCAGTTTTGGCGGTTCGCCCACGCTGGCCGATGTCTATCTGATCCCGCAGGTCAATAGCGCACGGCGATTCAAGGTGGACTTGAGCCGGTATCCGCTGATACTGGAGGTGGAAGCCAATTGCGCGAAGCTGGACGCGTTCCGACGCGCCGAGCCGGCGGCGCAGCCGGACGCCGGCTAAGTGCTCGCTGGGGGGTTGCCTGGCGGATATGCGGTGCCCGCCGCTGAGCCGAGCAGCGCCCCAATCCCAGCATCACCCCTCAGTTCCGCCCCTCATCCGCAAACGCGGCGGTGCTGTGGAACAAATCGCCCCCGCTCGCATCGCGCCCCGTTTCCCTGATCGAATCGAGCGCCGCCTTCACAGCGATGCGATTGAGCGAATCCTCGCGCCAGTACACCGAAACGGCGCCCAGCACCCCCAGCGACAACGGAATCACCGACAAAAGATTCAAGCTCCCCCAGCGTATCGCCGGACGCTGCGACGTGACTCCTATCATGTCGCTATGCAGCAGCAGCGCCGTGTTCAGCGCCGCGGAATTCGACTCGACGTAATGGACGGGAAGTTTCTGCCCCGCGGTCTCGAGGGCCCGGTCAAAAGCCCTGCGCACCGGCGTGCCCTTGGCCCACAAAGCCCAGGGATACGCCAGCACATGCTGCCAGGTGATGGTGTCGAGCTCGAAAATCGGATGGTCCTTGCGCGCAACCGCGTGTATGGATTCCGCATACAGAGTTTCCGCGCGCACCCGCGGCGGCAGCGCGCTGAAATCGCTGGGGCCGACGACGATGTCCATTTCGCCCGAATTCAGCGCGCTCATGAGATTGCCCAGATTGTTCTCGAACAGCTTCACGTGGACGTTGGGAATCTTGCGCACGATGCGCAAGACCGCGATGGGGACGGTGTCCACGGCCGACACCCCGGCAAAGCCGATGGTGACGATGCCGGCGCCGCCGACCCGCATGGACAGCATGTCCTCTCTTGCGGCATCGAGATGGGCCTCGATGCGCCTGGCGTGTTCGATCAGGGCGTTTCCATACGCCGTCGGGCGCAGGCCCCGCGCATGGCGTTCGAACAGCGGCAGGCCGATTTCATCCTCGAGTTCCTTGAGCCATTTCGAGAGCCCGGGCTGGGTGGTGTGCAGGGCTTCCGCGCTGTGGCTCATGTTGCCGGTCTCGGCCAGGCTCAACAGCATTTGAAGGTTCCTAAGACGTAGCTTGTGCGTCCAGTCCACGCGCTCCCCTTTCAGGTATCCATTTTTTGATATGAATCATAATAACTAACCATTTTCCCAGACATACCTTCAGGCGGCAAACTGTCGCTCGCGGCCGTGTACGCATGACTCATAAATACATGCGTCCGCCCTCAGCGGACATACATCCAAGGAAACAACATGACAGACAGCACACACCTCCCAACACGTTTCGCGAACAGGATCGCGCTGGTCACCGGAGGGGCCTCGGGCATCGGGCGCGCGGCGGTCGACAGGCTGGTGCGTGAAGGGGCGGCCGTCGTCGTCTGGGACATCGACAAAGCCAAGCTGGACGCATGCGGCGCGTTGCATGGCCACAGCGTCCTCACCCGCGTCGTCGACGTCAGCCAGGCCGCCGATGTGGAAAACGCCATGGCCGAGTTGATCGAGGCTCGCGGCAAGCTCGACATCCTGGTCAACGGAGCGGGCATCGTCGGGCCCAACGGACCTTTCTGGGAAACCTCGCCGGAGCAATGGGATCGGGTCGTGCGCATCAATCTCACCGGACTGTTCCTGGTCAGCCGCGCGGCCACGCCTCATCTGGTGCGCAATGGCTGGGGGCGCATCGTCAACATCGCGTCGGTCACCGCCAACGAGGGACCGAAGAACCTGGGGCCGTATGCGGCAACCAAGGCGGGAGTGGTCGGGCTGACGAAGTCCATGGGCAAGGACCTGGCCGGCACCGGCGTTCTGGTCAATGCGGTCACACCGGCGCTGATCGCCACCGATCTGCTGCAGCAGCTGTCCGCCGAATATCTCGCCGCCGCCCTGTCGCGCATCCCGCTCGGCCGCGCCGGCACGCTGGATGAAGCGGCGGCCCTGATCACCTGGCTGTGCTCGGACGAATGCTCGTTTTCGACCGGCGCGGCTTTCGACCTTTCCGGCGGCCGCGGGGTTTGATCTCAAACGGAGAATTTTCATGAACAGTCCAACACGCTCCGCCACGGCCGCGCGCCTGCCGGTCCATGTCTTTGGCGCCGGCGCCATCGGGCGCATGCATATCGAACGCATTGTGCGGCATCCGGACGTCGTCCTGGCCGGCATTGCAGACCCCAGCGAGGCCGGACGCGATCTGGCCGCGGAACTCGGCGTGGCGTGGTCGGCCGACCCGATGGAACTGCTTGCCACGCAGCGCGCCGAAGCGGTGATCATCGCCACGCCGAACCGCACGCATACCGATCTCGGGATTGCCTGCATCGATCTGAAGCTGCCCGTGCTGGTCGAGAAACCCATTGCCGACACGGTCGAGGAAGGCATGCGGCTTTGCGAGGCCGCCGAAGCGGCCGGGGTTCCCCTGATGGTCGGGCATCAACGCCGGCACAATCCCATTCTGCGCCGCGCCAAAGAGCTCGTCGCGGCCGGCGTGCTGGGCCGGCCCGCGACGGCCAACGTCATGGCGACCTGGATGAAGCCGGATAGCTACTTCGACATGCAGTGGCGCCGTCAACCGGGCGGCGGGCCGGTCCTGATCAACATGATCCACGACATCGACCTGCTGCGTTTTCTTCTGGGCGAGGTGGCATCGGTGCAGGCGCAGTGCTCGAACGCCGTTCGCGGTTTCGCCGTCGAGGACACCGCCACCGCGCTGCTGCGATTCCGGAACGGCGCGCTGGCGACACTGGTCGTCAGCGACGCCGCGGCGGCCCCCTGGAACTGGGATCTGGCCGCCGGCGAAGCCGAGCACTACGCCAGGCAAGACGTCGATTCCATCTTCCTGACGGGCACCGACGCATCGCTCGCCCTGCCCCGGCTCCAGGTGTTCAAGTACCTGGGCAAACGCGGCTGGCACGAACCCCTGAGCATGGAGCGCACCCCGCTGCACAGGCAGGACCCTTACGTCGAACAGCTGCGCCACTTGCGCGCGGTGGCGGAAGGCCGCGAACAGCCCGTGTGCTCCGGCCGGGACGGCCTGCGCACGCTTCAGGCCACGCTGGCCGTGCACCAGGCGGCGGCCGACGGAAGCATCATCCATCTCGAAGGCGGCTGACGCCCGGCGCTTCGGGCCGGCGCCGCGCCGCGAACGGCGCCGGCCCTACATGCGGGCCAGCATCCCGCCGTCGATGGCCAGCAGCTGCCCGTTCACGAAACTGCCGCCCGGCGAAGCCAGGTACAGCACGGCCGGGGCGATGTCCTCCGGCACGGCCCAGCGGGCGCAAGGCACGGATTCCTGCAAGAATTGCTCGAAGCCCTCGCGCTGCTGCAGCCCGATGGTGAAGTCGGTGCGCACGAAACCGGGAGCCACGGCGTTGGCCGTGATCCCGTAGGGCCCGTATTCGACCGCAATGGCGCGCGCCATGGCGGCCAAAGACGCCTTGGCGGTGGAATACGCCGCGATGTTCGGCATGGTGGCCACCGCGGACACCGACGACATCATGATGACGCGGCCATAGCCGCGCGTGCACATGCCCCGCAGGAAGACCTGGGTGCAATTCAGGGTGCCCATCACATGCACGTTCATCAGGGACTGCCATTCCTCGGGCGGCATGTCGATGAAGGGCTTCCTGTTCTGGTTGCCCGCATTGCACACCAGGATGTCGATCTCCCAGCCCTCGCGCGCCAGGCTCTGGCGGGCCTGCGCCACGGCCTTGCGGTCGGAGACGTCGAACACGGCGACCTTCACCTGGATTCCGGCCTGGCGGAAGGCCTCGGCCGCCGATTGGCAGCGTTCCGCGCTCAAGTCGTTGATCACGACCCGCGCCCCCGCCTGCCCCAGTGCGTGGGCCACCTCGCGGCCGATACCGCCCGCCGAGCCGGTGACGAGCGCGGTGCGCTCCTGCAGGCCAAACACTTTTTTCAGATAGGAATCATTCATGCCATGCTCACTGTGCTGGATTGTTTCCGTGTCGCGGCCGATACCCCGGCCGCATGCCGCGCCACCCGGTAGCCGAACGTCAGGGCCGGCCCCAGGGTGGTACCCGGGCCGGGATACGTCCCCATCATGATCGACGCCATGTCGTTGCCGGCCACATACAGCCCGCCCACCGGCCGCCCCTGTCCGTCCAGGACCTGGCCGTCGGCGTCCGAGACCAGGCCCGTGCTGGTGCCGATCTCGGCGGGCCAGACCGCCAGCGCCACGAACGGCCCGTGCTCGATGGGACGCAGGCAGGGGTTGGGCTTCTGTTCGGGGTCGCCGTTGAACCGGTTCAATTCCGAGCCGCCCTTGCCGAATTCGAGGTCCGTGCCCAGGCGGGCCATTTCGTTGTAGCGCCTTACGGTTTCGGCAAAAGCCGGTTCCGGCACCTGGATGCGGCGCGCCAGCTCCTGCAGGGTCGGCGCCACCACGAGATAGCCGGAACGCTCGGCGCGGGAAAGGTCGGTCGTGCCGGGATAGACGGCGCCCAGGCCATAGCGGCGCACGAAGTCGGCTTCGCAAACCAGGTACGCCGGCATGGTGGGAACGCTTTTGTGCGACGCATAGATCCCTTCCACAAAATCATGATAGGAATCCGCTTCGTTGACGAAACGCCGGCCCGCGCCATTGACGGCGATCAGGCCGGGCTTGGCCCGGTCGAGCGAAAGATGGGGAAAGAGCCCTTTTGAGCCATCGGGCCGCCGGAGCACCGAAACCGGCGTCCAGAACGCGCCCGGACCCTGGGTTTCGGGCCGGATGGCGCCATCGCTCTGCAAGCCTAGCCGGATGCCGTCCCCGGTGTTGGCGGCGCACGCCAGGCTGTAGGGCGGCGTGGGCGCGGGCATGCAGCGCCGGCGCAATTCGGCATCATGGCCGTAGCCGCCGGTGGCGATGACCACGCCGCGGCGGGCACGCACGCGCAGGCTGCGGCCCGCCGACCGCAGCAAGGCCCCCGCGACCCGGCCGTCTTCCCTGAACAGGCTTTCGGCCTGGGTTTCGAACAGGACCGGCACCCCGTTCTTCTTGAGGCTGTAGTAGAGCCTTGCGGCCAGCGCGTTGCCCATCACCACTCGGGTGCCCCTGGAATACCGGAGCCGGTCTTTCAGATAGCGCAAGAACAGACCGCCGGAATAGAGGAAGTCGGAGACGGAGCGGAAGCGGTTGATCAGCCGGGGAATGTCGGACTTTCCGGCCATCATGCCGCCCAGCACCATGAATTCCGGAATCGGGGGCCGGACACGCTCGAAATCCTTCCCCAGCAAGCGGCCGTCGAAGGTGACGGGCGCCAGGCCCCGGCCGGCCACCGCGGCGCCGGCCATGTCGCGGTAATCGGGGTGCTTGCCGCAAGGCGCGAACTGCACGTCGCTGCGCCGGCGCAGGTACTCGACCATTTCAGGCGCGGTCCGCAGATAGACTTCGCGTATCCCGGTATCGTCGGGCGTGCCGATCAGCGCGTCGAGATACACCCGGGCGGCGTCCACGGTGTCCTGGTAGCCGGCCTCCCGGCTCTGCTGGTTGCCGGGGATCCAGATCGTCCCGGCCGACGTCGACATGGTGCCGCCGACCTGGTCCGTCTTTTCCGCCAGCAGGACGTCCAGCCCTTCGAGCGCGGCGACCAGGGCGGTGGTCATCCCCGCCGCGCCGCCCCCCAGCACCAGCAGGTCGACCTCTTTGTACCCCTCGTTGTTTTCTTGCATGGTCATCTCCTCTGTTCCCGCGCTCATGCTCAATGGGCCCGCAGGGACGCCGCAATCGATTCGCCGGTCAGCATGCCGAAGACGGCGGACTTGGACAGCCCGCCCGAATATCCGGCCGCCCCGCCGCTGCCTTCCAGCCCGCCCGTGCAGGCGCCGGCCGCGTACAGGCCCGCGATCGGCCGGTCGTCGGCGTCGAGGACGCGGCCTCCCGCATCGGTGGCGATGCCGCCCATGGTGTAGGTGATGCCGGCGCAGATTTCGATGGCGTGGAACGGCCCCCGCTGAACCGGCCAGGCACGATAGACGCCTGTGCTGCGCGGCGGCTGGCCGGCGCGCTCGCCCGACGCGACGAGCCGGTTGTAGTCTGCGATGGTCCGGTCGAATTGCCCGGCGTCCAGGCCAAGCCGGCCGGCAAGCTCGGCCAGCGTCGGCGCCGTGACGAGGCTGCCGCCCGCACTGAGCAGATAGGGGTTGGCGGGCAGCAGCCAGTCCTTCCCCGGCCCCTGCCAGGTGGCGTCGTCGAAAACGATGACGGCCGACAAGGGGTCGTCGAGCTTGGCGACGGCGTTGGTGACGTAGACGCCGCCCAGGCCCTCGTCGCAGAACCGCTTGCCCGTGCCATCGATGACGAGGCCCGCCGTCGCCAGGGAATCGACCACGGGGTAGGGCCATAGCGCGCCGTCCGCCATGGCGTTGCGGTGCTGCAGGTGGCCGTAGAAATTCTCGGTGCCGACCAGCTTCGCGCCCACGGCTTCGGCCATCAGCAATCCCATGCCGCGGCCGGTCTGGGCATTGCGCTGCAGGACGCGCTCCGGATGCTCGCAGATGAAGCGGCGCACGAGCTCCGGGTTCCCCTGGAAACCGCCGTCGGCGATCACCACCGCGCCGGCGGAAATATCGAGCGAGTCGCCGGAAGCCGCCACGGCCTGCACGCCGGCGCAGCGGCCGTCGCGCATGATCAGCTGCCGGGCCTCGACGCCGCGCATCAATTGGCCGCCCATGCGCTGCAGGCTCTCGCCCAGGGTCCGCAACATGACATCGCCGGCGCGCCCCTGCCAGTTCAGGCCCGTCTGGCGCACGCCGGGAGGCGACAAGGCATTGCGGCGCAGGCCGTCCGGGCCGGCCTTGATGAAGCGGACGCCCAGGGAAGACAGCCAGCGCAGGGCCCTTCGGGCATGGGCGGTCAAGGCCTCGGCCAGGGCGGGCTCGCAGGTGCCGTTGGTCACGCGCTCCAGGTTGGCCCTGACCCAATCGGGCTCCCCCGCCATGTCGTCCATGGCGATGTGGAACAGCCCGCCGGTGTAGCGGCTGTTGCAAAGATAGGCCTCCTCGGAACCTTTTTCGAGCACGAGCACACGCAACCCATCCTGGGCCACCCTATTGGCGGCGCTCAGGCCGGCCAGGCCGCCGCCCACCACGACAACATCAACTTCCCTTTGCATTACGGCATGCTCCTTGCTGCATATTCGTTCAAGATGTTCAGTATTTCGGCAATAAGGTGTCTGCGATGATGCGCAGCACTTCGACATAGCTCAGCAACAGGCCGAGCAGCACGCCGGACGCGATGATCCCGGCCACGCCGATCAGGACCGAGCCGGTGAAAAAAGCCCACGCGATCGAGGCGAGCAACAGTAAAAGCGCGAATGCGTAGCTCAGGCCACGGCCCCGGGCGACCAGGAACTGCACAACGGGATAACTTGGATTATTCATACGATGGACACGGAAAAGAGAGGAAAAAACAGGCGCGGCCGGGGCCGTCATGATCCGTTCCCGCGCGCCAGCTCGGCGGCGAAACGGCCGGCGCGGCGGCCGGAGGTCATGGCCCAGCCGATGTGGTGGCCGTGGCCGGCGAGTATGGTGCCGCCCTGCCCCGCCGAACCGACGGCGAACAGGCCGGGAATCGGCGCGCCGTCCGGCTTGATGACTTCATGGCGCGCCGTGACGGCCAGCCCGCCCTCGGTGAACACGATCCAGCTCAGCACCGGGCCAAGCGCATGGAAAGGCCCATTGACCAGCGGCTTTCTGCCGTCGCCGGCATCCAGGCCGGCGTTGTATTGACGCACTTGCCGCGCCAGTGTGTCGGCGGGCACGCCCATCTTGTGCGCCAGATCCTCGACCGTGGCGGCTTCGTAATACAGGTCTGGGCGCGTGGCTTTGTAGTCTTTCAGATAGGCATAGGCCACGCCCGGCGCGGTGGACACGAAGTTGGGCCAGGCCTCGAAGGCCTTGGCCAGCGTGTCGTCGAACACCAGGAAAGCCTCTTTGCCGGGCTGTTTCGGCACATCGAGCTCGGGCCTTGCCAGCTCATTGGTGAAGCGTTCGCCCTTGCGGTTCACCAGCAGCGCCCCCGCGCGCAGCATGGAAGGCTCGGGCGCCAGCGATGCCGTCATGAAGCGGGTGACGAAGGGCCGGAAGACCCACATCGGCAGATTCATCAAGGCGAACTGCAGCGGTTTGGTCACCCATTTGTACGGGGGCAGGCGCCTGAGCAGGGTTTCCACGGGCGGCGCCTTGAAACGCATGCTGGGCCCCCACATGACCTCGGGGTTCCGGATCCAGCCGCCTATCCGCTGCGCGACCACGTGCCCGTCGCCGGTGCTGGCGGGATTGATCGCATCCACCTGGGCGGCATGCGGCACGTGCTGCTTCTTCAGCGTTTCGCTCGCGCTGAAATCGCCGGTGGCCAGGATGACGGCTCCGCGCGCCCGGAACTCGCAAAGCCCCGAACCGCCGTCGGCCAGAATGCCCTTGACCGCGTCGCCCTCCATGATGAGCCGGTCGATCTTGGCGTTCAAGCGGATGTCGACGCCTTGCCGGCGGCATTCTTTTTCCAGGTAATACGCATACGCCCGCGAATTCGGCAGGACGTTGTGCATGCGGGGCTTGTTGTGCGGCGGCTCGGGCATCGGGCCGTAAAAGCACAGGCCGATGCTGATCAGCCATTCGAGCGTTTCCGGCACATGGTCGACCAGCACGCGCCGCAACTCGAGGTTTTCCTTTTCGGCCAGCTCCGGAGTCAGGAACAGCGACATGTCGTTGAAGTGCTCGTCCGGCGTGTCGTGTATGCCCTTCGCTTTCTGGAAGCGCGTGCCCGTCGCCGTGATCGACCCCACGGAAAGCCGTGTCGTGCCGCCCAGATGCGGATTCTTCTCGAGCAGGATGACTTTCGCGCCGGACTCGGCGGCAGCGATGGCGGCCGCCATCCCCGATCCTCCGCCGCCCACGACGATCACATCCGCGGACTCCATCCGCGCAGAGTTGGTTTTTTGAGTCATGTTTTCCCCACACCAGCGGCTTCACCGTGGTGAACCCCGGCCGGTTCGGCCGGGTGGCTGATTTTCTGAATGATGCGCAGGGGCTTTCCCGCTCCGGGCGAGCCCCAGAAACGGCGTGCTTACATTTTGCAGAGCGGCGACGCCGGGGGTGCGTTGTCGGGCGTGAAGACCTCTTCGATGACCGGCCGCATTTCGCCGTCGACGTTCTTCACGCGTGCAACGAAGTTGGGCACGACCAACTGGTTGTCGGCCGCGCGCACGGTGAGCTTGCCCAAAATGGTGTCCACTTCCGCGCCGCGCAGGGCAGCGGTGACTTCAGCCGGCTTGACGCTCTTGGCGCGGCGCACGCCCTCCAGCATGACTTCGGATCCCAGATAGCCCAGCGCTTCGGTTTCGGTGGGGACGCGATTGAATTTTTCCTTCCAGGCTTTGACGAAAGCCTGGTTGAGCGGGTATTGGAAGTCCGCCCCGTAGCCCAGGGTGCCCACCATGCCTTCCTGATTGTTGCCCGTGGCGCGCACGATGAATTCCGACAGCATCGCATGGCCGATCACGGGGGTGGTGGCCAGCAGGCCGAATTCGCCGGCCTGCTTGATGAAGGCAATGCCGTCGCGCGCGGGGATGGCGGCCCAGATGGCGTCGACCTTGGCGGCTTTCAGCTGGGAAATATAGGGCGAGTAGTCCTTCGCGCCCAGGGGCACGAAGAGGCTCAGCGAGACCTTCTTGCCGCTGCTTTCAACCGCCTTCTTGAACGAGCTGCTGGAATCATGGCCCCAGGCATAGTCCGAAGCGATCACGGCGAAGTTCTCGCCTTTGATCTTCGGCGCCCACTTGTTGATCATGGCGATGTCGATGGCATCGGATTGCACGGTGCGTATGCTGCGCGCCTTGCAGCTGTCGCCGCTCAGCCTGTCGGTCTTGCTGATGGTGGCGAAATACGCCGCATCCCAGCGATCCAGGCCCTGCACGATGGCCAGCGACACCGCCGAACCGATGGAACCGATCAGCAGGTTGTGGCCCGAGCGCGCCAGTTTTTCGGCGCCCCGGCGGCCGGCGTCGGGGTTGCCCTCATCGTCGCCTTCGGCGACCAGTATCTTGCGGCCGTCCACGCCGCCGGCCGCATTGGCGTTGTCGATGGAAAACATGATGCCGCGGGCCACTTCCTCGCCCATTTCGGCCCACACGCCCGTCCTGGACGTCAGCACGCCGACCTTGACGGGATCTTTATTCTGGGCAAAGCCCGCCATGGGCAAGACGGCCAATACAGAAGCAGCCACCAGCTTGTTGAAATTCCTGCGTTTGATCATGTGGGAAGGTCTCCTCTTGTGATTGCCGGAAACGGTCCGGCACCCGTGGTTCAAATAAGGTAATCGGCACGAGGCGGGGCGCGGGGGCCGGCCGCCGGAACGGGTTTCAGACCATGACGTGGCTTTCCAGGTCGTCCAGGCCTTCGCGTGAATTGACGACGCCGCCCCGCGCCACGATGGCGCCCTTGGACATCGCCAGATACCGGTGCGCGACGCGGGCGACCAGGCTCATGTTCTGCTCGATGAGCAGCAGCGCCGTGCCCTGGTCGGCCACCAGGTTGAAGATGTCGGCCAACTGGTCGACGATGACCGGGGCCAGCCCTTCGGTGGGTTCGTCGAGCAGCAGCAGGTCCGGGTTGGCCATGAGCGCGCGCCCCACCGCCAGCATCTGCTGCTGGCCGCCGGACAAGGCGGTGCCGGGCGTATGCGCCCGTTCCTGCAAGATCGGAAAGAGCTTGTAGATCTTGGGCACGTCCCAGTGGCCCTTGCGGCCGTTGGCCGCGCCCAGCAACAGGTTCTCCTCGACCGTCAGGTTGGCCACGATGCAGCGGCCCTGCGGCACGACGGAGATGCCGTGCTTGGCCGCCATATAGGGGCGCAAACGGCTGATCTGCCGCCGGCCGAACGACACGGCACCGGCCTTCATCTGGGCCAGGCCCAGTATGGTGTTGACGACGGTGGTCTTGCCGACCCCGTTGCGGCCGATCAAGGCGACCCGTTCGCCCGCCGATACGGACAGGCCCAGGCCGTGCAGGATGTGGGCGGCGCCGTAATAGGCGTGCACGTTTTCGAGATTGAGGATGGCCGTCATGCCGCGCTTCCCAGATAAGCTTCGCGAACGCGCGGATCGGCGCGCACCACCTTGGGCTCGCCGCTGGCGATCACCCTGCCGAGCTCGAATACGGTGACGGCGTCGGAAATACCAAAGACCACGTCCATGTCATGCTCCACTAAAAGTACGGACACATCCCAGCTCGAGGTCAGCTTCTTCAGGTGCTGTGCCAGATCCTGGGACTCCTTGACGGAAAGCCCCGCCATCGGCTCATCGAGCAGCAGGACGCTGGGGCGCCCCACCAACGCCAGCGCCAGATCGAGCCGGCGCTGCTCGCCATAGCCCAGGTCCTCGGCTTCGATGTCGGACAGATGCAGCAGGTCCAGCTCGCGCAGCACGGCCTCGGCGTCGGCGCGCGCATCCTGCACGCCCATCATGACGGAGGCCAGTTCGACCTGCTTGCGCACCGACAGCCCGCCGAAAATGCTGGTGCGCTGGAAACTGCGCGACAGCCCGATCTTGCGGCGCTCGACCACGCCCAGCTCGCTGACGTCCTGGCCGCGCAGCATGACTCTGCCGCGGGTCAGCCGCCGGCGCCCGGTCATGGCGTCGATGACGGTCGATTTACCCGCTCCGTTGGGGCCGATCAGCCCGCGTATCTGGCCTTTTTCCAGGGTCAGCGACACGCCGTCGACCGCCTTGACGCCGCCGTAATGAATGGCGACGTCGTCAGCCTGCAAAACGAAATTGCTCATGATTTGTCTCCTGTGCGGCGCGCGGCTATTGCGCCTGCGCCTGATAGCCGGCGCCGGCCGCCGCTTCCTCGCCGCCGGCAGCCCGCAGGGGTTTTTTCTTGCCTTGGCCCATCAGGCGCTGCAGGACGCCCGCCATGCCGGACGGCGCGAACACGATCACCGTGATCAGGGCGATGCCGAATATGGCCATCCAGTGCGTCGCGAATTCGCCGAGCACGTCTTTGAACAGGAAATAGACCACCGCGCCCAGCACCGGCCCCCACAGCACTTTGAAGCCGCCCACGACCACCATCATCAGCGCCATGCCGGACAGGCTCCAGTGCAGGCTTTCAGGCGAGATGAAGCCGGTGTTCAACGCGGCGAGAATGCCGCCGACCCCCGTGATGGCCGCCGACAAGGCATAGACGGCCGCCCGCGGCAACACGGTGGAGATGCCGATGAAACGCGCCCTTTCTTCGTTGTCGCGCACGGCCTCCGTGATGACCCCGAACCGGCCGCGCAGCAGCAGAGTGAGCAGGATCATCAGCACGATCAGGGTCACCCAGCACACGAGGAACAGATTCGCCGGATGCAGGATCTGAGATTGAGTGAAGCCGAACAAGGTCGACGGCCAGTCTATGGACATGCCGTCCGCGCCGCCCGTGACGCCGCGCGAGCGCGAGGCGCTGAGGAAAAACATCTGTCCGATCGCCAAAGTGAGCATGCCGAAAGCAATTCCCGGCACCCGCACGATGACCAGGCCGATGAGGAAGGCGAATGCCGTCAGGCACAACAGCGCCACGAGGATGGCCAGTTCAGCCGGCATGAGCCGCATATTGAGCAGCAGGCCGACGATGTAGCCGGCCGCCCCGAAATACAGGGCGTGGCCGAAGCTGACCAAGCCGTTCTGGCGCAGCAGCACCCCGATCCCCAGAGCGAAAATGGCGTAAATGACGGCTTGAGTCAAAAGGCTGAGGACGGTGCCCGAAGTGATCAGCGCACTGGCCAGCACACCCACCGCCAACGCAACCAGGGTGTACATACCCATACGTTGAAAAGTCATGTTCAAACGCTCCTGAATCAAGTACGGCTGCCGGCGAACCCTGCCGGCTTCCAGATGAGAATCGCCACCATCAGCAAAAACGGCAGAAGCACGGCCACGTTGGGCAGGTAGACGGCGCCGATGGACTGCACCATGCCAAGCAGCAAGGCGGCCACGAACGCGCCCGCCAAAGAGCCCAGCCCGCCCACGACGACCACGACGAAGGAGTCGATCAGGACGTCGGCGCTCATTGCGGGCGACAGCGAGAGAAACGGCGCGGCGACCACGCCGGCCAGGCCCGCCAATGCCGTGCCCAGCCCGACGACCACCGCGCTCAGATTGTCGGTATTGACGCCTTGCATGGCGGTGGTGGCGGGGTCGGTGCTGGCCGCGCGCACGAACAGGCCGATGCGGGAAAAACGCAGCCAGAGGCTCAGGCCCAGGGCGACGGCGGCCCCGACCACGATCACCCCCACGCGGTAGGCCGGCACCTGGGTGCCGAACAAGTCGATGGAAAAAGCGAGCAGCTCGGGGGCCGGCAAGGAAAGATTGCTCTTGCCCCAGACGGTTTGCACGAAGTCTTCGATCACCAGCAGCAGGCCGAACGTCACCAGCACCACGGACAAGGGCTCACGATCCTGCAGCAGCCGGAACCCGTAGCGGTCGAGCAGCACGCCGAACAGAGCCATGACGGCGGGCGCCGCCACCAGGGCGACCCAGAAATTCGTGTGCAGGGCGATGCTGTAGCCCAGGTAGGCCCCAAGCATGTAGAGCGCGCCATGCGCAAAATTGACGACTCGCCTGAGCCCGTAGATCAGGGCCAGTCCGGAGCACATGATGATCAGCAATGCGCCATAGACCAAGCCGTTGAATAAGTTGATACCCAACATGTTTGTCTCCTCGTTCTAGATCCCGGACGGAGCGACCGTCGGGGCGTGTTCAGTTTCCCGGCCTGGATAAGCCTTCCGGCGCCGCCTTCCCGCAGCGGTCAATAAAAAATCAGCGCAAAGTATCATTCGAAACCTATTCCTTTAATAATGATGATTTCATCTAATTTATATAAAAAAACATATACCTCGGGATGAAGCCGCCCCGCGTCGGCATGGCCGGCGCGGGCGCAAGGGATGGGCACAGCGGTCGGCGCCGAACAGCAGGCGGCCGCCGAACGCCCATTGACACGGTGCCATCAGGGAATGTTCCGGGGCCGCGGGTGGCCCGGAAATTGGCGATATGCCAGCCGGCGCGGAGGTGAGCCTGCCTGTGCAGGCCTATCTGCCGCGGCTTCTGCGCAACATGTTGCGGTCACCCTATAATCAGTAACGTTCGGATACGGAAATGCCGAAAACATCGCCTTATCGCCAAAAAAAGCGATGCGCGTTCAATCGATGGTTTACAAGGATAAGCGTAATGATCATAAGGACAGGACTGCAGCGCACGCTGATCGCCAGTGTGCTGGCCACCGCCCTGACACTCCCCGGCATCGCCTACACATGCACGTCGTTGTTGTACACGGATGCGCAAGGCGCGCCGTATTCCGGCAGGACCATGGAGCTGCCCATGGAGCTGCCCTACCAGGCCACCTACTTTCCCGCGGGCACGGGCTTCGGCTCCAAAGCCGACCATCACCCTGTACTGTCGTTTCAAGCGAAATACGGCTTTGTGTCCGTGACCACCCCAGATCCCTTGACCAAGGATCTGAAGGTTCTGGAAGGGCTGAACGAACACGGCCTGAGCTTCAGCCTGCTGGCTTTCGCCAGTACCGAAGGCCCCAAAGACATGACGGAAAAAACCCATGCGGTGCTTGCCGCCGTCGACCTGGGGGCCTGGACCCTGTCGCAGTTCAAGAATGTGGAAGAGGTCAAGGCCGCGCTGCGCGACCAGACCGTGCTGGTGACCGCCTTGCTGCCGCTCGGCGTGCTGAAGACGCCGTTTCACTACACGCTGCACGACGCCGGCGGCGCTTCCATCGTCATCGAGTTTGCCAACGGCAAGCAACAGGTGATCGACAACCCTCTTGGCGTCATGACCAATGGACCGGAATTTTCCTGGCACATGACCAACCTGAATAACTACACCTTCCTGAGCAACAAGGATCAATCCAAGCTGGAGCTCAATGGGCTGCAATTCGCGCAGCCGGATTCAGGTATCGCCACGGCGGCGCTGCCGGCTTCGAATACGTCGGTAGGCCGATTCGTCAGGGCCGTCTATTATTCCCAATTCGCCGAAAAAGCCAAGACGCCCGAGCAGGCCGTCTCGACCCTGTCGCACGTGATGAACAACTTCGACAGGCCGCGCGGCATCACCATGGACGAGCGTTTCGAGGGCGCCGTCCAGGATGCCGTCGCTCCCGGCGTGGCGGGCCATTCCATGTATACCACCGAGTACACATCCTGGACGGCGCTCTCGGATCTGCGTCGCCTTCGATTCAGCGTTCGAAGCTACGAAAGCCTGAACTACATTGACTTCGATCTCGCCGCGCTGCTGAAGGAAAAGAGCCGGAAGACCATCGCGTTGAGCAAGATTCCCGCAGGCGCGACCGATGGCGCCAAGGTCTTGCTGGCCGCCGATTGAAGCTGGATTCACCGGCCGGCCAGGCCGCCGGCCACATGGTCCCTGCCTTATCGTTCTAGGTGTGTCTCGGGACCGGGCTGCTCGAGCCAGGAATCCCGATGCACGGTCATGGCCCCCATGACGAACGCCAGATTGGCGGCCGCCGACAATGACGCGGCATGCGCATCGGAATGGGCGCTTCGGGCGTCGAGCAGGCCCGTTGCCGCTTCAATGGCGACGGTGGCGGTACCCACGCCATGGCGATAGGCCTCCAGCGCCGCGTCATAGGCGATCGATGCGGTCCGTGTCAGCTCGTCGGCCGCGTAATAGCTCGCCAAGGCCGAATGCAGCACATCTTGCGCCATGACGATTTCCCGCACGGCGTCCTGTTGAGCCTTCTGGAAAATCCGCTTCGCATTGTCGACGTGTATTTCCGCATCTTTCAACCGGGCCGCGCGCAGGCCCGCGTCATACAGCGGCAGGGTAACGCCCAGCAGCACCGCCGAATTGGACGAACGGTGGCGCAACGCAGGCAAATGCGCCGCCTCGAAGCTCGTTCTGTTGCCGCCCGCGACCGCCGCGAGATACACCTTGGGCATGAAGTCCGCCTCCGCCGCCGCTACGCCGGTCTCTGCCATGCCGAGCGCAGCGTAGCTCGCCTGCAGGTCCGGCCGCCTGGAAAGGGCCGTCCGGATGGCCTCGTCGGTCAGCGCGGGAGCCGCGCGAGGCAGCGTGCGCTGCTCCAGGCCGCCGACATGGATTTTGCTGGTCGGCGGCAAACCCGCGGCCGCCAGCAGGCTCTGGTAGGCATTGCGTTCCAGTCCTTCCGCATTGGCGACACGCAACACCGTTTGCGCCACCTGCTGGCGCGCCAGCGCCAGCTCCACGGTCGTGGCCAGCCCGCCCTTCAGGCGCTGCTCGACGGCCTCGCGCACCTGACGACTATTGGCAAGCGCTTCTTTGGCGATGCGCAACCGCGCGCCGGCGGCCGCATGGGTGTAATAGGCATGGGTGACGTCGTGGATGATTTTCTGGTGAGCGCCGTTGAACAGCACGTTCGCGGCATAGGACGCGTGTTCGGCGCCTTTGGCCAAGGCACGCCTTTGCCCGAAATCGAAAAGCAGCCACTCGATAGCCAGGAAGGGAGCCACCCCATGCAGATCGGCGTCGATATCGGAGCGGCGGCCGTCGAGGGTCAGGGGCGAAGGAGTGCTGGTCCGCTGCCAGCCTCCGATGACGTTGGCCGAAAGCATCGGGAGGAAAGTCGCCTCCGACACTCCGACGGCCAGCGCCGCCTGCCGCGCCCGGTTCCAGGCGAGGCGGGTCGAGGGGTGCTCGCGTTGGGCGAGATCGATCAGCTCCGGCAGCGAATAAGTGGCGTTCGCATCGACGACCGGCCCCCGCGGCAATTCAGCGATACGGGGATCGGCCGGCACCGAGAAGCCGTCAAGCGGCGCGGCCTGCGATGCATCACCCCCCTCATTCGGGCTTGCGGCGGACGGAGAAGGCCTCCAGGGCTGGCTGGGGGAGGCCGGGGCGCGGCTCAGCGCATCGCCGGCGCAGCCCGCCGACACGGCGCAAGCCGTGATGATGCTTAGCATGCGAGCCAACACGCGAGCGGCATCGCTCCAGCTCCGCTTGGAAATATCGAGAGTAATCATGTGTTGGCACGCCTTACTGTCCGCATCAAGTCGGGAAGCTCGCGGATCGCCCGGTCATACTCGGATGTTTGCCGTCCTTCCCGAAAGGCAACCAGCCGGCAGAGATGATTTGCCTTGCTGATGACGTCATGCAAAAGGGCGACGTTGCCGTCGGCCGGGCGCAGTTTGCGCGGTTCGAACAAAAGGAATTGCAGCCCTTGCCGCGCCTGGCTCAACTCGGACATGACGCCCGATATCTCCTCTGTTCCGGGATCGTCGTTGCGATCGGCGGTGGCAATGGCGGCCAGGCTGTTCAGCGCTCTGGTGAGCGCCGGCACCACGGAAGAGATCATGCCGACCGGCCACAATTTCGTAAACATGACGAACATGACGAAATTGCCGAGCATGATGCCGATGATGCGGTCCCAGGCCACGTCCATTTGCACGTCCGGCCCGAACCCTTGCAGGACCGTGAGCAGGAATGCCAGACCGATCTGTATGCCGGCATAAGAAATCCGCTCGCTGCCGGCCGCCACCCAGCCTGCGGCCAGAACGCCCGCAAACACCAGGATCATGAGCGCGCCGATCGATGTGATGTGCGGAATCACAAAGATGATGGAAGCCATGCCCATGGCCGCACCGGCCAGGCAGCCGATAATACGCAGAAACAGCTTGTGCAGCGTTTCGGCGGTCGATCCCAGCGCGGCGACATAACAAGTGATCATCGCGGTGTGGATGCCTTGCCAATCGAGCGCGGTGTAGATCAAATAACAAATCACCGCCGCGGCCGTCGTCCGCAGCGCGAAATGCTGATAGGCAGGGTTGCTCAAGGCGTCCGCAAAGAAAAAGCCTTTCCGGGATGCCGGCGCATGGCCTCGCGCCGGCGCCGTCCCGCTCGATAGGGATGCCAAGGCTTTTCGCACATCGTCCAGTCCGGCGTCCCCTTCAGTGCCGCCAATGTCCGCCGGTGCAGGAACACCTTGCCGCATGGCCAACGCCGCCTCCCTGCACCGGGCGGCGAGCCGCATGCGGCATGGGCTCGTATCGGAGGGCTCCAGCCTAGATGCCGCGAGCATAAGACGGTAGCTCGTGCTTATCGCATTCGTCAGAAAACGGGTTTGCACCGTGGGCGCCAAATGCAGCAGCCTGACCAAGCCCGCCTGCTTGTCAAGTTCTTCATTTCCTTCCAGCAGGAACTCTTCAAGCGCGGCGGATGGCGACCGCCCCTCGATCACGTCGGCGGCCGCCTGCAGCCTTGCCGAAAGCCTCGCGCGCAGCCATGCCAGCGATGACCTGCCGAAAAACAGATTGAAAAGCACGACCAGCCCCATGGGAGCCGCGGCCATGAGCCAGGCGTAGAGCAGCCCGCGCGTGGCGACTTCCCCGAACGGCACGTCGCTGAGCAAGGTCATGATGAATGCAACGACCATCGCAAGAATATTGCCCACCGGCCCCAACTGGCTGGCCGCACCGATATACAAGAACAGGATCGAGCCGCCGACCAGCACCGCCATCCGCAGCAGTGGAGAATCGATGGTCCAGTGCAGCACCGCGAACATGATCATGACCACCAGGCTTACCAGTATCGAGATGGCGACCGCCATGAGCGAACTTTCTGTGCTGGCCGGCTTCATGATGAACAGGATCAGATAACAGCCGATCGCCGCCATGGGAATGCCATAGGTCATGAATACAGCGGCGGCGATCATGCATTGCGCCGCAACGCGCCACGCCATGCCGAGGCGGCCGTCGAACGGCAGCAGCTCCGTCCGCGCAACGCTGAGCAGCGCCGGAAGAACGCCGCTAGCAGTCGCCGCCATGCCTGATCACCACATCCGCCGATGCGCCCATGCGCAGAAAGCCCGAATCCGGCTCATTCAGCCCGATGCGGACGGGGAAGCGCTGTGCCACGCGTACCCAATTGAGCGATTTCTGGACATATGGAAGGCTGCGCGGCAGGTTGATCACGTCGGCGGAGCTGATTCCCCAGCCGATGTTCTCAACCCGCCCCTTGAGGGATGGTCCCCGCTGTCCCAGGACATACACGGACGCACATGCCCCCAGCTCGATGTCGGCCAGTTCGGTTTCACGGAAGTAGGCCGTGGCATGCCAGCTCTCGGTGTTGATCAGGGTGAAGAGGGATTGATCCGGAGCCGCATACTCGCCCGTTGAAACGGAGAGCCCCACCACCAATCCATCATGCGGCGCATAGACCCTGGTATCAGCCAGAGATTTCCTGGCGATTGCCAGGGCGCTGCGGCTCACTTGCACCATGGCGCTCTCCGCGTCCAGGTTGCCGATCAGTTGGCGCGCAGCCTCTGCCTGCGACACCGCCTGATTCAAGCTGACCTGGGCATCGCGCTTCAGGGTGGCCGCGTCGTCGAGCTGCTGTTTGGTGACATACCCTTTGCCGGCGAGCGGCAGCAGCCTTTGGTGAGTGCGCTCGGCGAGGGTCAAATTGTGCCGGGCGCGGGCGATCTGCTCATCCGCGATGGCGGCGTTCGCCGTTTCCGCGTTGATACCCCGGCGCTTGGCCTCCAGCGCCGCTTCGGCCACCTGCAATTCCGCCTCGGCCTGTTCGACCCGAAGCTGATAGACGGCCGGATCCAGGCTGAACAGAAGATCGCCCCGCTTCACGCGGCTGCCTTCCTTGACATTGAACTGCATGACTCTGCCCGGTACGGGCGTGCTGATGTGTACCACGTCCGCCTGTATCACCGCGTCTTCGGACAAGGGATGGGACAGCACTCGCTTGAAAGTGGACCAGCCGAGCGCCGCGGTGGCGATGAAGATGGCAAACGCCGCGGCCCAGGCCCATTTCTTTTTATTGTCGTGAGGATTGGCTGTCTGCATGGCTATTCAATGAAAAAACACAGCCCGACAACCATCGCGATGATGAAGGCGATACATGAATAAACCAGCAGCCGCAATGGCAAAATGTCGTCGAGTCCAATTCTGATGAACAGGACGCGTGTGAACGCCGCGCCCGCGATGCCGATTACGGCGCACAAAAGCCATGCCGGAAAGTATGAGCCGGCCATGTAAAACGACGGGGCTCGAGCCTGTGCGCATCCACTCAGCGGTACTGCCAATGCCAGAAGTGTAAAAATAATATGCGGCACATTATTTTCCGATGCGTACGGAACAGTTCCGCAGCCTGCCCGCCAGATGCTGTAACATATGGCAAATTAATTACATTATTATACATATAACCACGTCCAGCGCGTTGTCGCATAGGGCGGCGCACGCCGCCCCCGTGTGCGTATTCAACGGCGGGGATGATGCGGGCCGGCAGTGAGCCATCGACCGGCCTGGCGACCTCGAACTTCAATGCACCGCGACGTTCTGAGCTAATATATTTAGCAACAAATAATAAAACGAGATACATCATGGCTATCGTTCAGCTCAGCGCCGGCCCTCAACGCTCCGTCGCGCTCGACGGCAAAGGCGCGGCCTGGGGGTGGGGGGCCTTCAAAACCGCCTACCCCGGCCTGCAAGATGCGCTTCCAGGGGAAATCTGCTTCACGGATAAAACCGAAGTCGGCCACCGGCGCTATGCCCAGCCCTATGCGCAACTGCTCAACCCGGGCGCGCCTTTTCGCCTTGTCGCCGATGGCAACACTCACATACTGGGGGCTTGCGACACCGGAGCCCTGCTGGCCTGCCGGCCCGTGATTGCACCGGACCATGGAGCGGCCCACCAGACGGTCCGAGCCATACCCGGAGGAATACGCCAGTTGGCCACCATGCAGACCGTCAGCCTGGCCGTGCTGGAGAACGGCAGTGTGTGGTCCTGGGGTTTCAATCACCAGGGGCAGCTTGGCCGGCCGGCACAGCCGGCACAGAATACCGCGGCTGCGCTCGATGGCCTGCCCGCCATCGCCAGCCTGGCATGCGGCTCGGCGCACGCCCTGGCCCTGGATCGCTCCGGCCGCGTCTGGAGCTGGGGCGCCAACCAGGCCGGCCAGCTGGGGCACGGGACGCTCAAATCCTCGGGCCTGCCGGCCCAAGTGGCCTTGCCCGAGCTCATCATCGGCATCGCCGCGGGCGACACGCACAGCATGGCCCTGGATGCAGCCGGCCAGTTATGGGCGTGGGGCGCCAACAATCATGGCCAAACAGGCAGCGCCGAGGGCGCCTACTTCACTCGTCCAGTCAAGATCCAGACTGACTTTCCCGTGCGCCAGGTCGGCGGCGGGCTGTTTTACACGGCGGCCTTGTCCGAGCAGGGCGAAGTCTTTGCCTGGGGCTGGAACGGGTTGGGGCAGATCGGCTTGCCGCAACGGCACTCCTCTCCGCGGGCCATGCGAATTACCGGCCTGCCGCCGATCACGCATCTGGCCACGGGAACGGGCCATGTGCTGGCCAGCGACGGCCTGACCGTCTTTGCCTGGGGCGACAACCGCAGCGCCGCCTGCGGGCGGCCCGCCCAAGACCCGGTGGTCCTGATCCCGAATCCCATCCATCTGGCCTGACGAGGGCACAAGCATGAGTACAAGCAATCACCACGGCGCCCGTCAACCATCGGCGACCGCCATCGGTCCCGCGGACCCCAAGCGCCGCAACGTCCTGCGCTGGTCGCTGGGCTTGTCCGCCGGCCTGATGCTGCCGCCCCTGGCGGGTTGCGGCGGCGGTGGCGACGTTTCGGAGGTGACGGCGGACACCCTGCCCGAAGCCCCCCGCATCCATGCCCGCAACGGCCTCATCGATATCGATCTGGTGGCCGCTTATGGCAACAGAAGCGTCCAGTTCGCCGCCCCCTCGCAGAATGTCTATCCGGGCGCATCCCGTTCCGTGA
Source organism: Parapusillimonas granuli (assembly GCF_013416525.1). Taxonomy (GTDB): domain Bacteria; phylum Pseudomonadota; class Gammaproteobacteria; order Burkholderiales; family Burkholderiaceae_B; genus Parapusillimonas; species Parapusillimonas granuli. The sequence continues at coordinate 382,905 of NZ_JACCEM010000005.1, read as the reverse complement.
ACGCCTACTTGCGCAGCTATGACAATGGTCTCCCGGCCCCTACCCTGTGCCTGAATGCGGGCGACACCTTGCGTATCCGGCTGCAGAACAGGCTGCCCGCAAATGATGCCAAGTACTCGTCATTGAGCTTTCTCAATTACCAGAACAGCACCAACCTGCATTTTCACGGTCTGCATGTGGATCCCAAGGAAATCCGTCCCGGGGTCTATGGCGACTATATGGTGGACACCCCCGACGCGGGGGTACCGCCCGGCGCCGACCGGCAGCATGAAATCGCCTTGCCCGCCAACCATGCCAATGGAATCTACTGGTATCACCCGCACCTGCATGGATCCACCACCACGCAGGTGCTCGGCGGCATGTTCGGGGCCATCTTGATCTCCACCCCGCGCAATGATTTCGATCTGCCCGATGAAATCCGCGAAAGAATCATCTTCGTGCATCGCCTGAATCTTAGCGATAAAGGCCGCAGCGACACCCTGTACGACTACACAGGCAACAATAACAGCGGCTTCGTGCTCAATGGGGCTTATCAGCCCACCATCGTCATGCGCCCGGGGGAAATCCAGAACTGGCATTTTCTCAATGCAGACGTCTTCTACCCCTTCAACCCGGTGCTGGACGAGCACACCCTGTGGCATTACGCCCGCGATGGAAACGCCTTCCCGCGCCAGTACCGGCCCGTCAATGCCGACTCCGTGACTCGGATGGACGGCGTCCTTTGGCCAGGCAGCGCCATGTATCCCGGCAATCGCAACTCGATGCTGGTGCAGGCCAGCAAAACTCCCGGCACTTATTATCTGCGCTGCGCCAAGGCTCCGTCGGGCATGGACCCGGAAATCGTCGCACGCGTCGTCGTCGAAGGCACGCCGGTCGACATGGATCTGCCCAGCCCGCACCGCTTGCCTTTGTATAACAACTACCAGCCCATCACCGATGCCGAGCTCGCCCAGCACGGCGGCAAGACCCGGGCGGTCATCCTGTCGGTGCTGAGCAAGGACAGCTCCTTGCTCGCGCAGCCCATCCCCGAGGGTGAAGAATGGTTCATCCCGGCAACGGACAATTCGTCGCTGGCCAATTTCGTGTTTTCCACCGGCAACGCCGGAGGCAAGCTGGCCACGTTCCAATCCGCGCTGTCGACGACGCAGATCGTGGCCCTGAATGCCGTCGAAGAATGGACTTTGTACAACATGAATGGCTACCCGCATCCGTTCCACATTCATGTCAATGACTGCTATGTCGTCAAGGTCAATGGCGAGGACATCGAACCCTACTGGGCCGACACCATTCCGTTGGCGCCCAACGGCACCCAGGACCGGCCAACCTCCATTACATTCCGCAGCCGCTTTACCGACTTTACCGGCAAGTTCGTCTGGCATTGCCATGCGCTGGATCACGAGGACATGGGCATGATGGAACTGGTCGAGGTGGTCGCCTGAGGCGGGCGAAAGGCGGCACTCGACGCGCCAGCATAATGCGCGCACAGCATACAAGAACCGGCAGGCGCGCCGACACGCCTGCCAGGTTCGCCTGTCATCTACGCTAGGCTTCGCTCATTCCCGCCGCCGGTTCCGCCGCCTGGCCGCTGCGGACTTTTTCCTCGATGCGCCGGCCCACGTCCGCGTCGATGCTTTTCCAGTATTCGAACGCGCGTTCGAGCACCGGGCTGCGCACCCCGCCCAGCAGGCTGCCGGCGACGGTTTCCACCAGCCGGTCGCGCTGCGCGTCGTTGAATACCTCGCGCACCAGAGTGCCGGCCTGGCCGAAGTCATCGTCTTCGGCATGCAGCGCATAGGCGCTGCGCACCATGTCGCCGTCCGTTTCCCAGCCGTCCTCCACCTTGCCGGTGCTGTCGGCCCAGCCGCGGCCGCCGGAGTTGGGCGCATAGACCGGCTGGCTGCCGCTGTGCTCGTAGGCCATCTGCCCATCGAACATATAGGTGTTGACGGGCACCTTGGGCTTATTGACCGGCAGCTGATGGAAGTTGGTGCCGATGCGGTTGCGTTGCGCATCGTTGTAGGCAAAGGCGCGGCCCAGCAGCATCTTGTCGGGCGAGAGCCCGATGCCGGGCACGGTATTGCCGGGCGAGAACGCCGCCTGCTCGATCTGCGCGAAGAAGTTTTCCGGATTGCGGTCGAGCGTCATGGTGCCGACTTCGATCAGCGGGTAGTCCTTGTGCGACCAGGTCTTGGTGAGGTCGAAGGGGTTGAAGCGATACGACTTGGCGTCTTCGTAGGGCATCACCTGCACGGACAACGTCCAGCTGGGGTGGTCGCCTGCTGCGATGGCCTCGAAGAGATCGCGCCGGTGGTAGTCGGCGTCCAGGCCGGCCATTTCCTTGGCTTGCGCATTGGTGAAATGCTGCATGCCCTGCCTGGTATGGAAATGGTACTTGACCCAGTAGCGTTCGCCGGCGGCGTTGACCCACATGTAGGTGTGCGAGCCGTAGCCGTTCATGTGGCGCCAGGTGCGCGGCAGGCCGCGGTCGCCCATCAGGTAGGCGACCTGGTGGGCGGACTCCGGATTGCTGGTCCAGAAGTCCCACTGCATGTGGTTGTCGCGCAGGCCCGAATCGGGCAGGCGCTTCTGGCTGCGGATGAAGTGCGGAAACTTCATCGGGTCGCGCAGGAAGAATATGGGCGTGTTGTTGCCGACCAGATCGTAATTGCCTTCTTCGGTGTAGAACTTGAGCGAGAAGCCGCGCACGTCGCGCCAGGTGTCGGGGCTGCCCGCCTCGCCCGCCACGGTGGAAAAACGCGCGAGCACTTCGGTTTTACAGCCCTTCCGGAACAAGGCGGCCTTGGTGTAGGCGGAGACGTCGGCGGTGGTTTCGAAAGTGCCGAACGCCCCCGCGCCCTTGGCGTGGGGCTGGCGCTCCGGGACTTTTTCGCGGTTGAAGTGCGCCATCTGCTCCAGAAAGTGCACGTCATGCAGCAGTATCGGGCCGTTCGAGCCCAGCGTCAGGGAATTGCGGTCGCTGGGCGCGGGCGCGCCGGCGCCGGTGGTCGAGCCCTGAGCAGGGTGGTTTTTGGATTGAGTCATTGCAAGCCTCCAGTAAGATCACTTCGATGGGCGGCAGCCCCGGATGGGGCCAAGTAAAAGACTACTGTATTTCCTTCATGCGGCGGCGCCCGGCGTGCCGGCCATGGGCGGCTGGAAGCGGCGCAGGCGCAGCGCGTTGGCCAGCACGAACACGCTGGACAGCGCCATGGCGCCGGCCGCGAAAATGGGCGAGAGCAGCACGCCGTAGGCGGGGTACAGCGCCCCCGCCGCCAGCGGAATCAGGGCCGTGTTGTAGGCGAAGGCCCAGAACAGATTCTGCCGGATATTGCCGATGGTCGCCTGCGACAGGGCGATGGCGTTGGGCACGCCTTGAAGATTGCCGGACATCAGCACCACGTCGGCCGCTTCCATGGCGACGTCGGTGCCGGTGCCGATGGCCAGCCCCACGTCGGCTTCGGCCAGCGCGGGCGCGTCGTTGATGCCGTCGCCGACGAAGGCGACGCGGCCGTGCTCGGCCTTCAGGCGGCGCAGCGCGTCGACCTTGCCCGCGGGCAGGACTTCGGCCACCACTTCATCGATGCCCAGCCGGTTCGCGATCGCCTTGGCGGTCACTTTGTTGTCGCCGGTGATCATCGCGACTTTCAAGCCCAGCCGGTGCAGCGCCGCGATGGCGTCGGGCGTGCTTGCCTTGATGGGGTCGGCCACCGCCACGATGGCGGCCAGGCACCCGTCGATGGCCGCATACAGGGGGGATTTGCCTTCGCCGCCCAGCCGCTGGGCGGTCGCCGCGAAGATGCCGGTGTCGAGCCCGAGTTGGTGCATGTAGCGGTCCGCGCCCACTTGCACGCGCACGCCGTCCACGCCGGCGCGCACGCCCATGCCGGTCACCGACTCGAAATCATCGAGCGCGGGCACGGCGAGCCCTTCCTGCTCGGCGGCCTGGACGATGGCGCGCGCAATGGGATGTTCGGAACGGGATTCCACCGCCGCGATGAGTGCCAGCACCCGCGCGCGGTCGAAGCCGTCCGCCACTTCCAGGTCGGTGAGCACCGGCCGCCCTTCGGTCAGCGTCCCGGTCTTGTCCACCGCCACCACCCGGGCGTCTTTCAGCATCTGCAAGGCTTCGCCCTTGCGGAACAGCACGCCCAATTCCGCGCCGCGCCCGGTGCCGACCATGATGGAGGTCGGCGTCGCCAGGCCCATGGCGCAGGGGCAGGCGATGATGAGCACGGCGACCGCGTTCACCAAGGCGAAGGTCAGCGCGGGGGCGGGGCCGAAGGCCAGCCAGATGAGGAAAGTCAGCGTGGCCGCCGCCATCACCGCGGGCACGAACCACATCGTCACCTTGTCCACCACCGCCTGGATGGGCAATTTGGAGCTTTGCGCCTGCTCGACCAAGCGGATGATCTGCGCCAGCACGGTCTGCCCGCCCACGGCGGTGGCGCGCAAGGTGAAGGCGCCCGTCTGGTTGACGGTGCCGCCCACCACCTCGCTGCCGGCGACCTTCTGGACCGGTATGGGCTCGCCTGTGATCATGGATTCATCGACATAGCTTTGGCCGTCGATGACCTGGCCGTCGACCGGCACCCGCTCGCCCGGGCGCACGTCCACGATGTCCCCCGCGACGACGTCGCCGATGGGGATCTCGACGACCCGGCCGCCGCGCGACACCCGGGCGACCCTGGCCTGCAGGCCGACCAGCCGCTTGATGGCCTCGGACGTCCGGCCCTTGGCGCGCGCTTCCAGGTAGCGGCCCAGCAGGATCAGCGCCACGATCACCGCGGCGGCTTCATAATAGACGTTGACCGTGCCGGCGGGCAGCAGGCCGGGCGCGAAGGTGGCGACCACCGAATAGGCGTAAGCGGCCGAGGTGCCGACCGCCACCAGCGAGTTCATGTCGGGCGCCAGGCGCAGCAGGGCGGGAAAGCCCTTGGCATAGAAGCGCCGGCCGGGCAAGGCCAGCACCAGCGTCGTCAAGGCGAACTGCAGCATCCAGCTCCATTGCATGCCTATCGTGCGTTCCACCAGCGCGTGCATGCCAGGCACCAGGTGCGACCCCATTTCCAGGATGAACACCGGCAGCGTCAGCACGGCGGCGATGAGCAGGTCGCGCTTCAGCTCCACGCGCTCCGCCTCTTTCTTCGCCAGGGCGTCGTCTTCGCCGCCCGGCGCAACGGCCTCGTGCGCCCGCGCCTCGTAGCCGGCATTCCGGACCGCGGCGATGAGCTGGTCGGCCGAGGCCCGCCCGCGCACGGTCGCGCGCTCCGTCGCCAGGTTGACCACGGCATCCGAGACGCCGGGCACCGCCTTGAGCGCGCGTTCGACGCGCCCCACGCAGGAAGCGCAGGTCATGCCTTCCACCTTCAGTTCGACGGCGCCGGCGGGCACGTCGTAGCCCGCCTTTTCGATCGCCCGCACCAGCGCCATGCGGTCGACCGGCCCGGCCGGCCGGATGTCGGCGCGTTCGGTGGCGAGGTTGACCGATACGCTGCCGACCCCGGGCACTTTGGAAAGCGCGGCCTCGACCCGCCCGACGCAGGAGGCGCAGGTCATGCCTTCGATGGGCAGGCTGATGACGGCTGCCGCGCTGGAGCCGGCTTTGGCGGGCTGAGTCATGATGGTCCTTGAAAAATTCATCGTCGATGGAAGAAAATTAATCCTTACCATCATTGGAAAGTCAAGCGAATCCGGTATTCTTTCGTCGACATCATCTTCCGACCCGCAGCCATCCATGACCGACGACCGCCGTGACGGCCCCTGGGGCGTTTTCCTGATCTTTTTGCGCCTGGGCATGACCTCGTTCGGCGGCCCCATCGCGCACCTGGGCTATTTCCGCGCCGAGTTCGTGGAGCGCCGGCGCTGGCTGAATGACCGCGATTATTCCGACCTGGTGGCGCTTTGCCAGTTCCTGCCCGGGCCGTCCAGCAGCCAGGTCGGCATGGCCCTGGGGTTGGGGCGCGCGGGGTGGCCGGGATTGCTCGCCGCCTGGGCGGGCTTCACCCTGCCTTCGGCGCTGGCGCTCATCCTGTTCGCCTATGGCATCGGGCAGTATCAGGACCTGGCCCGATCCGGCTGGGTGCATGGGTTGAAGATAGTGGCCGTTGCGGTCGTGGCCCAAGCGGTATGGGGCATGGCCAGGTCGCTCTGCCCCGATCGCCCGCGCGCCGCCATGGCCATCCTGGCGGCGCTGCTGACATTGGCCGCGCCCACAGCCGCCGGCCAGGTCGCCGCCATCGTCGGCGCCGGCCTGGCGGGGCGCTGGGTGCTCAAGCCGCCGCAGCCGGCGGGCGCCCAGGTCCACCAAACCTATCCCGTCTCGCGCAGGGCCGGCATCGTGGCGCTGCTTCTCTTTGCCCTGCCGCTGGCCGGGCTGCCGCTGTGGGCCGCCGTCAGCGGTTCGCCGACGGCGACGCTGCTGGACGGCGTCTACCGTGCGGGCGCCCTCGTCTTTGGCGGCGGCCATGTGGTGCTGCCCCTGCTGCAGGCCACGGTCGTTCCCGGCGGCGCGGTAAGCAGCGCCGACTTCCTGGCTGGTTATGGCGCGGCGCAGGCGGTGCCCGGGCCTTTGTTCACCTTCGCGGCCTACCTGGGCGCCATCGCCGAGGGCACGCTGAACGGATGGCGCGGCGGCCTGGCGTGGCTGGCGCTCATCTTCCTGCCCGCCTTCCTGGTGCTTGCCGCCGCCCTGCCGTTCTGGAACCGCTTGCGCCTGCGCCCCGGCGTCCGGGCCGCCATGGCCGGCATCAACGCCGGCGTGGTCGGCATTCTGCTGTCGGCGCTGTATGATCCGTTATGGACCGGAGCCATTCACGGCAAGGCGGATTTCGCTCTGGCGCTCGCGGCGTTCGGGCTGCTGGTTTTCGGCCGGGTCTCCCCGGTCGCCGTCGTGGCGCTGGCCGGCATGGCCGGATGGCTCATGGCGGCCTGACCGTGCCGCACGGTATGCTTTGTAGAACCAGAACACCATGATCATCAGCTCTATCGACCAATCCATGAAGCCCGCCCGCGGCACCAAAGGCTGGGACCTGGAATCCATGTCCCCCGCCTGCTTCGGCCTGGTGATGGCGACCGGCATCGTGTCGCTGGCCGCCCACATGCTGGCGCTGCCCGGCATTGCGCAAGGTCTTTTCGACTTGAACCTGGTCTTCTTCCTTGGGCTGTGGATCCTGACCATACTGCGCATCGTCCGCTATCCAAGAAGGTTCTTCGGCGACATGGCCGACCACCTGCGCGGGCCCGGGTTCTTCACGGCGGTGGCGGGAGCCGGCATACTGGGCAGCCAATTCGTGGCGCTTTACGGCAACTACCGCGTCGGCTGGCTCTTGTGGCTATGGGCCGCGGCGCTTTGGGTGGGGCTGACCTACGCGATCTTCGCCGCGCTGACCATCCGCCAGAACAAGCCGGACCTGGGCCGGGGCCTGAACGGCAGCTGGCTGCTGGCGGTCGTGGCCACCCAGTCGCTGTCGGTGCTGGGCGGCATGCTGGCCGGGCATGGCGGCCCCATCGGCACCCTGGCGCTGAACTCCCTGGCCTTGTTCCTGTGGCTGTGGGGCGGCATGCTGTATGTCTTGATCATGGCGCTGATTTTCTTCCGCTATCTGTTCCTGCGCTTCTCGCCGGCCGATCTCTCGCCGTCGTACTGGATCAATATGGGCGCCATGGCCATCTCCACGCTGGCGGGCGCGCAACTCATCGCCAATGCGCAGGCACGGCCCTTCCTGCACTCCATCCTTCCCTTCCTGAAAGGGCTGACGCTGTTCTTCTGGGCGGCGGGCACCTGGTGGATTCCGCTGCTGCTGGTGCTCGGCTTGTGGCGCCATGCCTATATGCGCTTTCCCATTCAGTACGACCCGCTGTACTGGGGCGTGGTCTTTCCCTTCGGCATGTACGCAGCCGCCACCTATAGCCTGAGCCATGTGCTGGAACTGGATTTCCTGTATTTCGTGCCGCCCGTCTTTCTTTATGCGGCGATGGCGGCCTGGCTCGTCGCCTTCGCGGGCCTCGCGCACGACGTCTGGCTCAGGTATAGCGGTTCGCGCCGGCCGGCCTGAGGACTGTTAACGCCGAGGCAGGCGGCACCGGCCCCGAGAAGCGCGTATTTCCTGGGCGCGCCGGGCGCATGCGGCGCGGCGGCGGCCTTGACACCCGCTGGCCGCCCTCGTAACCTACGGCTTGCATCTTGCAAATGACAAGAACGGTACGACTTCAGGAGACCCCCATGCGCTTCCCCTCATTCCTGGCCGCATTGGCCACGACGGCCTTGCTGTGCGCCGGCGCCGCCCAAGCTCAGGTCAGCGTCATGCTGCCCGCAAATCCCGGCGGCGGCTGGGACTCCACGGGTCGCCAGGCCTTCCAGGCCATGCAGCAGGCGGGCATCTATACGGGCACGGTCAACTTCACCAACAAGGGCGGCGCGGGCGGCACCATCGGCCTCGCCGAATTCCAGCGCGCCCAGAAAGGCAAGCCGGACGCCCTGGCCGTATTCGGCGCCATCACGGTCGGCGCCATCACCCTGAATAAATCACCCATCGACCTCAGCAAGTTCAAGCCGGTGGCCCGCCTCACGGCGGAATACCTGGTGCTCGCCGTCAAGGCCGATGCCCCCTACAAGACGCTGGGCGATTTCGTCGCAGCCCTCAAGGGCAACCCGGGCGGTACGCCGGTGGGCGGCGGTTCGGCCGGCGGCGTCGACCACATCGCCCTGGCCCTGCTGGCGCAAAGCGCCGGCGTTCCGGTCCCGAAGCTCAACTACATCCCGCAGGCCGGCGGCGCCGACACCGTCACCGGCATCGTGAACGGCACGCTGAAGGCCGGCATTTCGGGCATTTCCGAATTCCAGCAATTCGCCGAAAGCGGGCGCATCCGGATCCTGGGCATCACCAAGGCCGACCGCATGCCGAACCTCGACGTCCCGACCTTCAAGGAAGCCGGCTACGACGTCGAAATCGCCAACTGGCGCGGCATCCTGGGCTCCATCGACATGCCCGAAGCCAACCACAAGGAATGGGTCGACCGCTTCGCCCGCCTGAACGACAGCGACGCCTGGAAAGCCGTGCTGGCCAAGCAGGGCTGGGATCCCTACTTCCTGCCCGGCGACGCCTTCGGCCAGTTCATTCAAAGCGAAAGCGGCCGCATCAACCAGATCCTGAAAGACGCCGGCCTGGCGAAGTAAACACCGGTCGAGCGTTAACAGGCCCTAGATCATGGCATCCTTGCGCAAGCGCCCCTGGTGGCTGGGGCTGGCGGTTCTCTTTCTGGGCGGGGTCTGTTTTCACGCCTCGACTCAGCTGGCCGCCACCGCCCAGTATGCCGCCATCGGCCCGGGCATGTTCGTCGCGGGGGTCGGCGTCGGGCTCATGGTGCTGGGCGTGCTGCTGCTCGTGCAGATCGCACGGGGTGAAACTTTCGAACCGCTGGACGCCGAGAACGCGGCGGCCGACCAGCCCATGGACCGGCGCGCGTTCTTTACCGCCCTGCTGGCGGTCGTCCTGCCCACACTGACCATCGAACCGCTCGGCCTGCCCATCACCGCCATGCTGTCCTTCATGCTGGTGGCGCGCTCGTTCGGGTCGCGGCGGGTGCTGCCCGACCTGCTGACCGGCCTGATCCTGGGCGCCGTCAGCTGGCTGCTGTTCAGCTGGCTCGGGCTGCAGCTGGGCGGCTTCCTCCCATTGGCGGGGCTGTAATGGATACCTTGGCGCTCCTGTTGCACGGCTTCGACGTGGCGCTGTCGCCCATGAACCTGCTGTGGGCCTTCGTCGGCTCCATGCTGGGCACCGCCATCGGCATCCTGCCGGGCATCGGCCCCGCGCTGACCATCGCGCTGCTGCTGCCGGTCACCGTTACCGTCGGCCCGGTATCGGCTTTCATCATGTTTGCCGGCGTGCTCTATGGCGCCATGTACGGCGGCTCCACCACGTCCATCCTGATCAACACGCCCGGCGAGGCCGGCTCGATGATGACGGCGCTGGAAGGCAACAAAATGGCCCGCGCCGGCCGCGGCGCCGCCGCGCTGGCGACGGCCGCCATCGGCTCCTTCGTGGCCGGCACCATCGCCACGCTGCTATTGACCTTCGCCGCGCCGGTGGTCGCCGAACTGGCGTTCATCCTGAAGCCCGCCGACTACTTCGCGCTGACGGTGCTCGCCTTCACGTCGGTGGCGGTGGTCATGGGGGCGTCGCGCGTGCGCGGCTTCATTTCGCTGTTCCTGGGCCTGGCGCTGGGCGTGATCGGCATCGACGGCATGACCGGCCAGCCCCGCATGACTTTCGGCCTGCCCGACCTGCTGGACGGCGTGGAACTGACCGTGGTGCTGGTTTCGGTGTTCGCCGTGGGCGAGATCCTGTTCGTCGCCAGCCGGTATACCTACAGCAAGGACGAGATCATTCCCATCCGCGGCAAAATCTACATGACGCGCCAGGAATGGGCACGGTCCTGGAAGCCGTGGCTGCGCGGCACGATCATCGGCTTCCCCATGGGCGCCGTTCCCGGCGGCGGCTCCGAAATTCCCACCATGCTGTCCTATTCCCTGGAAAAGAAGCTGTCGCCGTACCGGGACGAATTCGGCCAAGGGGCCATCGAAGGGGTGGCCGGCCCGGAAGCCGCCAACAATGCGGCCGCGGCCGGCATCCTGGTGCCCCTGCTGACCCTGGGCCTGCCCACCTCCGCCACGGCGGCGATACTGCTGGCCGCCTTCCAGAACTACGGCCTGCAGCCCGGGCCCTTCCTGTTCACCAGCAACCCGGAACTGGTATGGGGGCTGATCGCTTCCCTGTACATCGGCAACCTCATGCTGCTGGTGCTGAACCTGCCGCTGGTCGGCTTGTGGGTGCGGTTGCTGTACATACCGAAACCGCAGCTGTATGCGGGCATCCTGGTCTTCGCCATGGTGGGCATCTGGGGGGTTTCGGGTTCGGTCTTCGACCTGGGGCTCATGGCGGGCCTGGGCGTTGTCAGCTACGCCATGCGCGTGTATGGCTTTCCCATTCCGCCATTGCTCATCGGCCTGATTCTGGTTCCCTTGGCCGAGAACCAGCTGCGCACCGCACTGGCGGCCGGCCAGGGAGATTGGTCGGTGCTGGTCGACGACCCCATCTCGATCACCTTCCTGACCTTGACCGTCTTGTTCCTGTTCGTGCCTTTCCTGCTGAAACGGCTGCGCGGCCAGCCTGCGTAGGAGCGCAGACCGGCGTTGCGGGAATGGGTCCTAATTGGGCTGGATTCCCGCAGCCTTGATGACTGGTCCCCATCGCTCGCCCTCGGAATTCAGGAAGGCAGCGAATTCTTCAGGCTTGTTGTCGGCAACGATGGCGCCCAGGTTTTTCAGGTACTCGCTCAATTCCGGGCTACGCAAAGCCTTCAGCGTGGCCTTGTTCAGGCGGTCGACGATTTCTGAAGGCGTACCCGCGGGAGCCGCGAGGCCGAAGTAGGAACTGATCTCGTATCCCGGATAACCCGACTCGGCTACGGTCGGGAGATCCGGGAACGACGCCGACCGGACCTTGCTGGTCACCGCCAGTATGCGCAGCTTGCCAGCTTCGACATGTGGAACGACCGTCGACAGATTATCGAAGGCCGAGTCCGTATCGCCGGCCATGACGGCCGTCAGGGATGGCGCGCTGCCTTTATACGGCACATGCAGCAAGGGCGCTTGAGTTTCGTACTTGAACAACTCGCCTGCCAAGTGCAGCGATGACCCCACTCCTGGTGTCGAGTAGGTTCTACCCTCTTTAGATGCTTTGGACTGCTCGACATACTGCTTGACCGTCTTCACCGGAGAGTCGGCCTTCACCACAATGGCATTGGGTACTTGTGCCACCAACGCAATCGGTGCGAAATCCTTTTTGAAATCGTAAGGGACTTGCTGGTACAAGTATTGATTTACCGGCAGGCCAAACGGAACCATCAATAGCGTATGGCCATCCGGCTTGGCGCGTGCGACATACCCGCTTGCGATATTGCTATTGGCGCCGGGCCGGCTTTCCACGATAAAGTTGCCGCCCAATTCTTCCGCGAATGCTTTGGCCAATAGGCGGCCCAGCATGTCTGTCGAGCCGCCTGCGCTGAATCCTACGACGATGTTCACCGGTTGAGCGCCCGGGTAATTCGCCGCTACATTTTGAGCCTGAGAAGCGCTCAAGGATAAAACCGAAAGGACGCCTATTGAAAGCATCGCTTGCGATAATGTCTTCAGAAGTTTCATTGCTTCGAATCCTCGTTATGGTGGTTATTTATTTGACTGATACGAAAAATCCCCATTTACAACCTTGAAGATAATGGAGTTGTCCAGGTCGCCCAGACCTGCCTGCGTGCAGTGTTCATAAAGGCTCGTAGCCGCCGATCCCAACGCAACAGGTACGCCGTACGCCGCTGCGGCGCTTTGAGCGAGCTTCATGTCTTTGAGCATCAATCGCGTCGCAAATCCGCCTTTGTACCCATGGCTGCTCGGAGCAGTCGGAACAAGCCCCGGTACGGGGCAAGTCGTCGTCAGCGCAAAACAATTGGCGCTGCCATGGGAGGCAACGTCGAACAGCACCTTCTTGTCGACCCCCAGCCGCTCGGCCAAAGCAAACGCCTCGCAGACCGCAATTTTTATGATGCCCGCCGCCATGTTGTTGCACACCTTCACAGCTTGGCCGCAGCCAGGCCCGCCGGCATAGGTAATAGACGCTCCAACTGCTTCGAGCACGGGCTTGGCCGCCTGGAAATCATCGTGGCTGCCGCCGACCATCACTGTCAACGAACCTTTCTCAGCCCCCATGACGCCGCCGGTTACCGGCGCATCCAGTACCCGAATGCCATGCCGCGCGCAAAGTTCGTGGACGTCGCGAGCCGCCTCCACGCCAATCGTTGAAAAATCGACCAATAATTTGCTGGAGTACCCGGCCCCGATCAATTCCGCCACACATGCCTTCACATGATCGCCGGCGGGCAACATGGTGACTACGACGTCGCTGTGCGCCACGATCTCCGCAACCGAAAGCGCCGCCTTGCCTCCGGTTTCCATGAACCGCTGCATTACCGCTTCATCGATGTCCATGCCCAGGACATCATGGCCGGCCTCGGCCATGTTGACGGCCATAGGAAAACCCATTGCCCCAAGTCCGATGAAACCAACACGAACCTTCATTTCAGAGCCCCGCATTCACGCAACGCCAGCTCGGCATGCTTGAAGGCCTCCACTCCCGCAGGTATGCCCGCATAAACTGCGGCCTGCAGCAACACTTCTTTGATTTCGTCAACCGTGCACCCATTGTTGATTGCGCCAACGGCATGCATTTTTATTTCAGCGCCCTTGCCCAATGCGGCCAACATAGCCAAGACCAGCATGCTACGCGTGCGCCGATCCAGGACGGGGCGCTCCCAGACTTCGCCGAAACAATAGCGTGCCGTCAACTCACGCATATCCCGGTTGAAATCGTTGGTGCTCTTTTGTCGGTTGGCGAAGTACTCGTCGCCCAGAATTTCTTTGATGTTCTTCAGCCCTGCGTCAATGTCACTCATGGTGTCTCCAAATAAAACACCTGAGAGCGTAGGCGAGAACCTGGTGAATTGAAAATTCTTTTTTGTACGTGACAATAGCTTGAGGCTATTCTTCTGACAGTTGCTGCCGAAGCGCGGTGGTAAACAGCCGAAACTGCTCATCGGCTTGGCGGAATCGGGAACGGAGCAGGCAAACCGAAGTCTGAATTCCGCTATCGATGTCCCGAGTCACCAAATTCCTGGCATTCAGGCTGCTGGAAGCAAAAGCGTCGCAAAGGAAGAGCCCCAGGCCTTGCTCAACGAGCGAGTAAGCGGTCTCACTGCTGTCAACGGTGAACGGCACCGTCCAATCGTAGTCATAGCGAGCCATTTGGGCCCGTATGGCATCGCCAAGAGGCATGGAGTCGGAATGGAGAATCAAGCTTTCCGGTTGCAGGTCCTCAAAGCAAAGGGCATTGGGAAAGTCGGCGAGTCGGTGGTCAGCCCGCATCAGGATTTTTACGGGCCTCGACGCGAGCACCGTGCATTCAACGGCCGGGTTCTCGACGGGCCAGATGGTCAAGCCTATGCTGTCGGGATTCAAGACGAGTCTCTGGGCGATTTCACCCACGCTTTTATTGGCTATACGGACACGTACCTTGGGCGAGCGAAGATGATAGCGGGCAACCACGCGCGGCAATAAAGTAGTGGATAGCGTGGCGCTGGTATAGATCGTCAAGGATCCCGACCCCGGCTGGCCCAGGGCTTTGGCAAACCGGACGAACTGCTCAACCCGCTCCTGCACATGCAGCGCTTCGTCAAAAAGCTTGCGTGCATGCTCGTTCGGCACAATGGCATTGCCCGTGCGGTCGAATAGCGAATATCCCAATCGCGATTCCATCTGCGCAATCAGCTTGCTGATCACCGGCTGGCTGACGTGCATCAGTTCAGCGGCGGCCTTGGTAGTGCCGCAAATCATCACGGCGCGAAAAGCCTCTATTTGGCGTACGCTAATTGACATAAAGCGCCTCGTTGCAAAGACGCGCCTTCAAGGCTTGGATGAGCGCGCGGGCCGCGGCGGTCTGGTAGCGGGTCGGAGGCGTCAGGAGGAATATCTTGGCGCCGAACACGCTGATGCGGTAGTACTCCAGATGCCTGACCAGGCGCCCCGACTCCAGCTCGTCGCGCAGCATGTACCGGGGCAGGAAGCCCACGCCGCCGCCCTCCATCACCGCCTGTTTCAGGAATACGAAGTTGTCCGAGCGCAGCACGGGGTCGAGCTCCACGCTCCTGCTGCCGCCTGCATAGCGCCCCGTCACGCTCAAGGCGGCGCCGACGGCGGAGGCGCACACGATATCCAGTCGCTGCAGGTCCTCCAGCACGTGTATCGGCGGCCGGCCACGCATGTATTCGGGACTGGAGCAGACCACCCAGTCGACGTCGGCCAGCTCGACGGCCATGGAATTGGCCGGCGGCCGGGACAGCACGCGCAAGGCGATATCGATGCCTTCCTCGACCAGGTTTGAAATCTGGTTGCTGAAGACCACGTCGAACGTGACTCCCGGATGATCGCGCCGGAAACGAACCAGCGTATCGGATAGCGCGAGGTGGCCCAGCCCCGCCGATACGCTCAGGCGCACATGCCCCGAGACGCTGCCCGCAGCGCTGGAGACGACGTCGTTGACGGCCGCGAGTTCCTGCAGCATATTGCGGCCATGCTTGTAGACGGCCGCGCCTATCTCGGTCAACTGCATGGATTTGGTCGTGCGCCTGAGCAACTGCGCCCCCAGCGCGTCTTCGAAGGCCTTGAGCCGGTAGCTGAGGTTCGCCCTGGACATATTGCGCTTGCGGGCGGCGGCGCTCAGGCTTCCCGCATCGACGATGTCTATGAAAAAATGCAATGAATTGAGGTCCATGCGCGGCTGCCGTCAGCGTTATTGTCAAATAGTATTTGACATGCATTTAAATCGTCAAATGAAACGTCAATAGCCTTACCATACTGCAAGACCACCACGCTATCCTCTACCTAGGCGAAATCATGGCACTCGACAACGAAACTTTCTCGATCCTGCGCTCGACCGTGCAGCGCTTCATCGAACAGCGGCTGAAGCCCGCGGAAGACATCCTGGAGGAAACCGACGACGTCCCGGCCGAGATCGTCGCCGAGATGAAAGAAATCGGGCTTTTCGGTATTTCCATCCCCGAGGAATACGGCGGCTCGGGGCTGTCGATGGCGCAGGAATGCGATATCGCCTATGACATGGGCCATACCGCCTTCGCCTTCCGCTCCGTGTTCGGCACGAACGTCGGCATTGGATCGCAGGGCATCCTGATGGACGGCACGGAAGAGCAGAAGCAGGCCTGGCTGCCGCGCATCGCATCGGGCGAAATCGTCATTTCGTTTGCGCTGACGGAACCCGGAGCGGGTTCCGATGCGGGCTCCTTGCAAACGCGGGCCACGCTGCAGGACGGGCACTATATCCTGAACGGCACCAAGCGCTTCATCACGAACGCCTCGCGCGCCAATGCCTTCACGCTGATGGCGCGCACGGGCGGCCCGGGCGCCGACGGCATCACCGCTTTCATCGTCCCCGCCGACGCGCCCGGCATCTCGCTGGGCAAGCCCGACAAGAAAATGGGGCAGCGCGGCACCAAGACTTGCGATGTCGTGCTGGAGGACGTCAAGGTGGACGCGGCGAACGTCATCGGCGGCACGCCCGGAAAAGGGTTCCGAACGGCGATGAAGGTGCTGGACCGGGGCCGGCTGCATATTTCGGCGCTGGCCTGCGGCATGGCCGACCGGCTGATTCACGACGCGGTCGATTACGCGAAGCAGCGCAAGCAGTTCGGTCAGCCGATTGCCCAGTTCCAGTTGATACAGGCCATGCTGGCCGACAGCCAGACGGAACTGTATGCCGGCCTTTCGATGATGCGCGATTGCGCGCGCATGTACGATGCCAATCCGCCGGGCCAGAGGAATGCGGAACTGAGCATGGCGGCGTCTTGCGTGAAGCTGTTCTGCACCGAGATGGTGGGCCGGGTGGCCGACCGGGCGGTGCAGATTCATGGGGGGTCGGGCTACATCAGCGAGTACAAGGCCGAACGTTTTTACCGCGACGTTCGCCTGTTGAGGCTTTACGAGGGCACCAGCCAGATTCAGCAACTGATCATCGCCAAGCATCTGCTGCAGCGCTGACCGGCGGCGTTCATGCCCCCGTGGCCGGGCTCCATGCGGGGCCCGACCGTTCCAGCCCGGCCTAGTCGACCGAGATCTTGGCTTCCTTGATCACCTTGGCCCACTTGGCGCGTTCGTCCTGGATGAACTTGCCGAACTCCTCAGGCGTGCCGCCGCCCACCTGGCCGCCGGTTTGATCGAAAGCCTGGATCACTTCCGGCTTCTTCAGGATCTTGTTGAAAGCCGCATTGAGCTTCTGAATGATGTCTTGCGGCGTGCCGGCCGGAACCACGATGCCTTGCCAGTTGTACGACTCGAAGCCGGGCAGGCCCGCTTCGGCCACGGTCGGCACGTCGGGCAGCAGGGGCAGGCGGTGGTTGCTGGTCACGCCCAGGGGCTTCACCTTGTCGGCCTGGATGGCGGGCATGGCGGCATAGCCCATTTCGAACATCATGTCGATGTGGCCGGCCATCAGGTCGGTCGCCGCGGGAGCGCCGCCCTTATAAGGCACGTGCGTCATCTCGACGCCGGCGCTGTTGGCGAAAAGCTCGCCCGAAAGATGATGCGCGCCGCCCACGCCCGACGACCCGAAGGTGATGCGGCCCGGATCCTTCTTGGCCAGCGCGATCAGCTCGGCGACATTGCTGACGGGCACCTTCTTGTTGACATTCAGGATGAGGGGCGCTTCTTCGATCAGGATGACCGGCGCCAAGTCTTTCTGGACGTCGTAGGGCACGTTCTTGGGCATCAGGGTGGGGTTCACCGACAAGGGCGCCAGGTGGCCGCTGCCTATCGTGTAGCCGTCCGGCTTGGCGCGGGCGATTTCCGCGGTGCCGATGACGCCGCCGGCCCCGGCTTTGTTCTCGATGACCACGTTGGCCTTGAGCTCTTTCGCCAATTCTTCGCCCAGCATGCGCATGCGGGTGTCGGCAAAGCCGCCCGCGGCGTAAGGAATGATCATGGTGATGGGCTTGCCGCCGGGCCAATCGGCGGCCGCCGCGGTCGTGGACAAGGCGCCGAAAACGGCGGCGGCCGCCAGCGCGGCCCCGAGCTTCTGTATGAACATGATGCGGACCTCAAAAAAGAGAAACAGTGATTGAATCGCAAGGATTTTTCGGGCTTTATTGTATGCTGTAAGAGTGGGCGTCGCTTTATCAGGAGTCAAAGCATGCCGGATCTGCCCCATAGCGTCGTCATCGTCGGAGGCGGGGCGGGCGGGCTGGAGCTCGCCGCCAGGCTGGGCCGCAAATTCGGTCCCAGCCACGTCGTTCTGATCGACAAGGCGGAAAGCCATATCTGGAAGCCGTCGCTGCACGAAGTGGCTGCGGGCACCCTGGACATCCACCGCGAAGACTTGTCGTATTTCATGCTCGCGCGCGAAAGCGGCTTCACCTTCATCCAGGGTGAAATGCACGCGCTGGACCGAAACGCGCGCGAAGTCCTGCTGCTGTCCGTGGCCGGCTCCACCGGCCTGGAGATCTTCCCGGCCCGCCGCGTCGGGTACGACACGCTCGTCCTGGCCATAGGCAGCAGGACGAATTTCTTCGGCACGCCGGGCGCGCGTGAACACGCGATCACGCTGGACTCGACCGAGCAGGCGGAGCGATTCCGGCAGCGGCTGCTGAACCTGATGGTGCGGCGCATCCCGGCGGGCCAGCATGGCGACGACGCCGGCGGCGCCGAGCCGCCGGGCCTGGACATCGCCATCGTGGGCGCGGGCGCCACCGGGGTGGAGCTGGCGGCAGAACTGCTGGAGGCCCGCGCCGGCCTGGCCTATTACGGGCTGCACGGGCATGGCTGCGAGATGCGCATCACCCTCATCGAAGGAGCGGACCGCATTCTTTCCGCCCTTCCTCCGAAACTCTCCTTCGCGGCTCAATCCCTGCTTGAATCACGCGGGGTCGAGGTGCTCACCGGGTTGCGCATCGCCGGCGTATCCGCCGACCATCTCTCCGATCAGGATGGCCGGCGCTATCCAACCGATTTATGCGTGTGGGCGGCGGGCATAGAAGCGCCGGCCATGCTCGGCGAACTGGGGCTGGAAACCAATCGGGTGAACCAGCTGGTGGTGGATGCGCAATTGCGCACCGCGGACCCACGCATCTACGCGTTCGGCGATTGCGCGCAGGCGCCGTGGATCGGCCAGAATTCGAACCTGCCCGCACGCGCCCAGGTCGCCCACCAGCAGGCCGCCTTTCTGTACGATGCCATGAGCGCGCGCATCCGCGGCGCGCCCGCGCCGAGTCGCGGCTTTGCATTCCGCGACTACGGCTCGCTGGTCTCGATCGGGCACAATCGCGGGGTCGGGAACCTGATGGGCGTTCTGTCGGGGAAAAGCTGGTTCGTCGAAGGCCTGGTGGCGCGGCTGATGTACATGAGTCTGCACTTGACGCACCACCTGGCCGTCCTGGGCTTCGGGCGCACGGCGGCCCTCGCCCTGGGGCGGCTGCTGCTCAAGCGCGGCACGCCCCGGGTCAAGCTGCATTGAACCGCTTCCTATGATTGAGGCTGAATGTTGGCGGCCTTCACGATCGCCCCGTAGCGCTTGGACTCCGATCGGCAGAACTCGGCGAAGTCCTGCCGCGACCCGCCCAGAGGATCCGCGCCCGCCTGCAGCAGCTTGGCCCTGACATCGGGATCGGCAAGCGCCTTGTTGATCGCGCCGTTCAACTTCTCGACGATATCGACCGGAGTTTTGGCGGGCGCCCACACGCCGTACCAGGTGGTTACGGCGAACCCCTTCAGGCCGGATTCATCCAGGGTGGGAAGCTCAGGAGCGACTTCCGTGCGCTTTTCCGAAGTCACGCCCAGTGCCTTCAGCTTTCCGGATCGGACGAAAGAGATGGACGAAGGGGCGCTGTCGAACATCATGTCCACTTGGCCGCCGACCAGATCCGTCAGGGCGGGCGCGCTGCCGCGATAGGGAACGTGCATGAGCGGCAGCTTCGTCATCTGGCCGAACAGCTCGCCCGCGAGATGGCCCGGCGCGCCCACGCTGGAGGACGCGAAAGTCATTCCCTTGCCGGAGTCCTTGATGAGCTTTATGAGTTCCTCAACGGACTTGGCCTGAACCTTGGGCGAAACTACCAATATCTGCGGTGTGGACGCCAGTCCGACGATGGGCTCGAAGTCCCTCAAGGGATCGAAGGGAAGGTCCTTCTTCAGGAAAGGATTGATGACATGTCCGGAATAGTTGAGCAAAAGGGTGTAGCCGTCCGGCGCGGCGCGCGCCACTTGCCCGGCGCCGATCACGCTGCTGGCTCCCGGCTTGTTATCGATGATGACCGATTGCCCCAGGTCTTCCGACAGCTTCTGCCCAACCACCCGCGCGACGATGTCCGTCGGCCCTCCAGCAGGAAAGGGAACGATCATCGTGATCGGCCTGTTTGGATAAGGCTCGGCCGCTGATGCGAACGTCGGCTGCACGGCGCCGGCCAAGCCAAGTATCGCCACCGCGGCGAATTTCGCGTTCTTCATTGTCTCTTCTCCACTCGAAATGGTTGTTTTATGTCTTGTACTGATGCCGTCCGCGCACGAACACCGCCTTTCAGCGGTGTCGTGCGGCGCTGGAATGCAAGCGCGCCGAACCCTCAGTCGGGGGCACGCCGATTCTCGAGGTATTTCGCGGCTGCGCCCTTTTGCTCCCCTTTCCAGACGGCTTGCGCCTGAGTCAGTATCTGGGCAACGCGCTGCGCAACCTCTTCCAGCGTGATCGAACTGACCGGATGCGCAATGATGACCGGCTCCAGGTCCAGCATTCCCAAGGCCTCCCGTGTCAGGACGGTCTCTTTGACGAACTCTGTCGTCACGATGACCGCCGTCGGAACACCCGCGCCTTCAAGAGCAATGGCGTCTCTCAGGCATCCCGACGTGCAGGAGCCGCAGTCACCGATAGCGGTCAGGACGATGTCGTTTTCCTCGACGATCTGCGCAATCAGTTCCGGCGCCGCATCCTTCGAGAAACTATGCTTGACGTAGTAGTTGACCGCCTCGAAGTCGATTTCCCGCTTGAGCGCTTCGATGGAGCCCCTGAGCAGCTTGTTGGCGTTCCATTTGGAATTGTCGAGAACGCCCAGCCTCAGGCCATCGAGGCCAGCCTTTCTTGCCGCCGTGGGCTTTTCTATGGAGCGCACTACGCCGCGCGGATCATAAACGCGCACATCGACGCCTTTCATTTGCATCAGCATGGTTTTCTTCCCGAATCAAAGTGAACATGTGCCGCTGGAACAATCCGGCTCCTCGTGCGCCGCTGTGGCGTCGATGGGCTTCAACACCGGCGTGCTCATGTGGCCCCATCCCGGAATCACCGCCGAAAACCGCCCCGCCTCTCCGCCCATGACGAACAAATGAATGTGATCGGGATCGTGGATGATCGGGATGCGGGTGTGGTCTTCGCGCTTGTACCATTTCGGAAGATTGCGGTTGTAGACCTTGCCGTAGCGATGGCCATAGGCAAGATCGATGAAACGATTGCCGTGGTTCATGAAGATGTAATTGCGCACATCCGAGCGATTCCAACCATGTTGAGCAATCGTCCTGGCATGCTCCAGGCCCAGCACGACCGCCATGTGGCCGCCCAGCACCGCGGTGTTCGAGCCTATCGTGCTCATCACCGAGCAGATCGTATCCAGGATTCCTTCCGGGTCATTCGAGACGTGATTCGTGACGCTATGCGGCGCCTCCGCCGCAAGGGCGAATACCGTCGATTCGCCGGCACGGTATCCATGTTCGACGTGATAGGGCGCCAAGGGGCTTTGCGCTTCGTTCTCCGCCACGCAATATGTGTACTTGCCGGGGTGTCCCAATGTGCTTTTGTCCAGGTCGCCCGGCCAGGCTCCGCCCACGTTGAGCATGATCAGCCTGATCGCCCGGCCAATGGTCGCGTTGGCGCGATTGCCCGATCCGAAGGCGTTGGCTCCGCCGTTCATTCCGACTTCGGCTGCGATCGGGCCGTTGACCACGATGAGGGGCGACGCCACGTGGGTCGTCGCCTGGACGCCGTTCAAGTTGAATGCCGAATCGGTCAAGGCGAGCATGGCCGCGCGCACAATTGGAGCATAGGCGGGTTTGCAACCCGCCATCACCATATTGATCGCCAACACCTCTCGCGTCAGCTCACCCCAGCGCGGGGCGACTTTGCATTCTACGTAGTCGGGATCTCCTCCCAACTCGCGAATGACGGCTTCGATTTTCTCCGGGGTCGGCGGCACGACCGGCAGCCCGTCGCTGAAACCTTTCTCGTAGTAATACTCCACGAGATCGACATCCGTCCCGACGACGTCGTCTTCCACTATGGCGTTCATGATCTTAAAGCCTCCTGAAATACATGAAGCCATCTTAGTGAGCCTCTTTATTATTTCCAACAGGAATCTATTAACTGCAATAATTGCGTTTTCAACATAAATCAAGCGTTTATCTTCTTCGTGAACCTGCGAGCCCTTCCTTCACCATGATCCGTCCCGACCAACTGGACCTCAGCGCAAAAGAGCTGCTGGCCATCAAGACCATTGCGGAATATGGAAGCTTCAATGCCGCAGCGATTACCCTGAATGTTTCCCAGCCCGTGCTCACACGCACCGTGCAGCGGGTGGAGCGCCTCCTGGGGCTCGCCTTGTTCAATCGCACGACTCGCAGCGTGGAGATCACCGAGGCGGGGAAGGAATTCGTGGCGCTTGCCGAACGAGTCTTGAACGACGTCCAGATTTACCTGAAAGCGGTGCAGGAAAGAGAGGCCGAACAGCGCGGCCAGGTGATCATCTCGTCGGTCATGTCGGTGGCCGCCACTGTGCTTCCGGCGATCGCGGCGCGCTATCGGCAAGCCTATCCGAACGTCACCCTGCACATCCATGAAGGCGTGCACGGTACCGTAATCGAAAATCTGCGTTCGGGCGTTTCCGATTTCGGGCTCACGTATCTCGACGATATCGCGCCCATTTTTTCCACCCTGCCACTGAGCACCCAGTATTTCCATGTTTTGCTGCCGCAGGGCCACCGCCTCGAAAAGCGCAGGCAGGTGTCGTGGCTCGACATACAGTCGGAACAATTGGTTTCATTGCCGGCGGACTCCCGCACGCGACGCCTGATCGACGCCACCGCCATCACGAACGGCTTGACCCTGACCCACGCCATCACCGTGACGCAGTTCACCACCATGATGCAATTCGTCGCCGCGGGAGTCGGCATCGCAATCGTGCCGGAAGGGGCTTTGTCTGCGGCGTCGGTGAGCCCCGGCCTGTCCGCGCGTCCGCTGGAAAAACCCAAGCTGAGCCGGACGATGGGGCTCGTTGCGCTGAAGAGCAGGAACCAGACCTACTTTGCAAACAAAATGATTGAATTGGTCATGCAGGAGTGGCGCGGCATCTGACGCACATTCCGGCACCGCGAATACATCGGCCCGATCTGCAGCGCACTTGCCGAAACCGCCATAAAGCGCTTGAATAAGGGGATCTGACAGGTGGAGCGAAAAGATGGCCGGCAAGGGCGGTAAAAGTGGTGAAGGCATGTATTACGGATGGGCGATCGTCTGGGCGGCTACGGCGCTGACGCTGCTGACCGTCGGCCTGCGGCTGGGCGCGGGGCCCTTCTTTCTTCCGATGACCCAGGATCTCGGCATGTCGCGCAGCGAGCTCTCCAGCATCATCGCCGCCGGCATGCTGACTTACGGCCTGACCATGCCGCTCGCGGGGCAGCTGGTCACGTCCTGGGGCACCCGGCGCGTGCTGCTCGTCGGCATGCTGTTCGTCGCGGGGTCCATCGCCGGCACCATCTATGCGCAGGGGCCGATCAGCCTTGCGCTCAGCTATGGGGTGGGCTTGTCCATCGGCCTGGCGCTCGCCAGCCCGGTCTCGCTGACGCCGGTCATCAGCCGCTGGTTCGTCCGGCAGCGCGGCATGGCGCTGTTCGTGCTGTCCGCGGGCTCCATGGCGGGCATAGCCATCCTGACCCCTTTGTTCACCTCGTCCATCAGCGCTTTCGGCTGGCAGGCGACGCTGGCCGGTTTCGCGGTGGTCTTCTCGCTGATCACGTTTCCCTCCGCCCTCTTCGTCATCCGCGACCAGGCTCCGGAACACGCGGATACGCTGAGCGCGCGAAACGCCTCCGGCACGCCCGCGCTCGCCCAGGCGTCCTGTGCGGTGCCGCCCCCCGCGGCGGCGGCGCAGGCGCGGCCCTTGCGCGCGGCGGCGGCCGTGCGCACCCTGCCATTCTGGCAACTGACGCTGGGCCTGTTCGCCTGCGGCTTCAGCATGAATCTGCTGGGCACCCATGGGGTGCCCATGCTGATGGACCACGGCTTCGACTCGCAGACCAGCGCCTTCGGCATCGCCTTGATCGGCCTGGTCGCCATCTTCAGTTCCTTCGCCCTGGGTAAGCTGTCCGACATGGTCGAGCGGCGCTATATCCTGGCGGTCATCTACACGGTAAGGGGCCTGGGCTTTTTCGGCCTGGTGGAAGCGCTCGCGCCCTGGCAGCTGTACGGCGTGGCGTCGGTCGGCGGCATCGTCTGGGCGGGCAGCGTCGCGCTGTCCTCCGCCATCATGGCCGATGTCTACGGCACCCGGCTGGTCGGCGTGCTCTGCGGCTGGGCCTACGTCGGACACCAGGTCGGCGGCATGATCAGTTCATGGCTGGGCGGCTGGGCATACGAAGCTTTCGGCACCCACCTGATCGCCTTCGGGGCGGCCGGCCTGCTGCTGTTCGGCGCCGCGGCGATCTCGCTCGGGCTGCCTTCGCGCGGCGTCACCGTCCGGGCGCGGCCCGTCGCCACGGCGGCGGAATGATGCCGGGCCCGCGCCCCTCCGGGGCGGCGGGCGGCGGCTTCGGCCATGCAACTTTCGCTTCGCGGCGCTGTCTGACGTCCTTTGGAGCCTGTCCGCAGGCCCGCTCACTTTACAAGGACGCCAATCACATGTCGGTACAACAGCTGCTGCAACAATTGCTTCAATCAGGAAAGAGCCTGGGCCAGGATGCGGGCTCGCGCATCCAGGACGCCGCGCCGGGCCTGGCGTCCGGCCTCGGCGGTTTCGGCGGGGGCGCCCTGGCGGGCGGCGCGCTCGGGCTGCTGCTGGGCAACAAGAAATTCCGGAAAATGGGTGGAAAACTGGCCACCTACGGCGGCGCGGCGGCCCTGGGCGCGGTAGCGCTCAAGGCCTACCAGGATTGGCAGGCCAAGCAGTCCGCGCCGTCCGCCGCCGGCGCCGCAGCGCCCTCACCCCAGCCCCAGCCGCTGCCTTATGCGCCGCAGCCCGCCGCGGCCTTCACGCCGGGCGCCGATGCCGAGCAGCACAGCAAAGCCATACTGGCGGCCATGATCGCCGCCGCCAAGGCCGACGGCCACATCGGCGACACGGAACGGCAGTTGATCGACGCCGAAGTGGCCAAGCTGGCAAGCAGCCCCGCCGATATGGCGTGGTTCGATGCCGAATTGAAGAAGCCCGCCGATCCGGCCGAAATCGCCGCCCTGGCCAGCACGCCCGAGATCGCCGCCGAAGTCTATCTTGCCAGCCTGCTCGTGATTGCGGACGACAGCTTCATGGAAAGGGCCTACCTGGACGAGCTGGGACGCAAGCTGGGATTGGCTCCCGCCCTGCAGGAAGAACTGCGCGCCCAGGTGCAGCGGCTTGGTGCCATGGCCTGAAAATGGTAAAAATGCCGCTACCGGCACCATTCGAGCGGACATGACCACAAAAGAAACAACCAGGCGAAGCCGGCGCGGCAGCGGCGCCATCACCCTGCGCGACGTCGCGAAGCTCGCGGGCGTCGCGCCCATCACGGCATCGCGCGTACTGACCTCGCCCGAGCGCGTCTCGCCGGAAAACCGCCAGAAGGTCCTGGATGCCGTGCAGCGCACCGGCTACGTCCCCAACCGCCTCGCCGGCGGGCTCGCTTCGGCGCGCAGCCGCCTGATCGCGGCCGTGGTGCCCAGCACCGTCATGTCGGTGTTCATGGAAACCATCGAATCGCTGAACGCCACGCTGTTCGACGCCGGCTATCAGCTGATGCTCGGGCAGTCCGGCTACTCGCCCGTGCGGGAAGAGCTCCTGCTGGAGGCCATCATCGGCCGCCGGCCCGACGGCATCTTCCTGACGGGCATCCTGCAGCAGGGCAAAGGGCGGACGCGGCTGCTCGCCTCGGGCATCCCGGTGGTGGAAACCTGGGACCTGACGCCCAATCCCATAGACATGCTCATCGGTTTTTCGCACCAGGACATCGGCCGCGAGGTGGCGCGCTTCCTCATCGGCAGGGGTCGGCGCAAGCTGGGCATGATCCGCGCGAACGACGAACGGGCCGGCCGCCGCGCCCATGCCTACGCCGCCGCGGCAACCCAGGCGGGCCTGCCACCCATCACCGACATCGACGTGGGCGCCTCGCGCTCGCTCAAGAGCGGCCGCGAGGCGCTGCGCGCGCTGCTCGAACAGAATCCCGAAGTGGACGCCGTATTCTGCAGCTCCGACCTGCTGGCCATCGGGGCGCTCACGGAAGCGCGGGCACGCGGCATCTCGGTCCCGGAGCAGATCGCCATCATCGGCTTCGGCGACGTCCCCTTCGTGGCGGACATGGTTCCCGCCTTGACCACCGTGCACATCAAGGGCGCCAACATCGGCAGGCTGGCGGCCGGCCATCTCATCGACCGGGCCGAAGGCCGGGATGTGGACCAGCCGGTGATCGACGTGGGTTTCACGATCATAGAGCGCGAAACCACTTGACTGCTCCATATGGTACCGCTACCATTTGCCTCACCTTTCGATGGTAGCGGTACCATCCCAGCTTGCCGACATTCCTCCCATGCCCGATTCCACACCCATCATCACAGAACTGCGCGTCATCCCGGTCGCCGGCCATGACAGCATGCTGCTCAACCTCAGCGGCGCGCACGCGCCTTTCTTCACCCGCAACCTGGTCATGCTGTCCGACAGCAGCGGCAAGGTCGGCCTCGGAGAAGTGCCGGGCGGGGAAAGCATCCGCAAGACACTGGAAGACGCCTCGTCGCTGATCGTCGGCCGGCCCATCGGCGCCTACAACGCCGTGCTGAACGCCATGCGCGCACGCTACGCCGAGCGCGACGCAGCCGGGCGCGGGCAACAGACTTTCGATCTGCGGGTGGCCGTCCATGCCGTCACCGCGGTGGAGTCGGCCCTGCTCGACCTTCTGGGCCAATTCCTCGGCGTCCCGGTCGCGGCCCTGCTGGGCACCGGCCAGCAGCGCGACACGGTGCCCGTCCTGGGCTATCTGTTCTATGTGGGCGACCGGCGCAAAACGCCCCTGCCCTATCGATCCGAGCCCGAGGCGGACGACGCCTGGCTGCGGCTGCGCAACGAAGAAGCGCTGACGCCGGAGGCCGTCGTCCGGCTTGCCGAGGCGGCGCAGGCCAGGTATGGGTTCCAGGACTTCAAGCTCAAGGGCGGGGTCCTGCGCGGCGAAGAAGAAATCGAAGCGATCCGCGCCTTGCATGCACGCTTTCCCGGCGCGCGCTGCACGCTGGACCCGAACGGCGGCTGGCTGCTGAAGGACGCCGTCCGCCTGACGCGGGATCTCCACGGGGTGCTGGCCTATGCCGAAGACCCTTGCGGCGCGGAAGGGGTGTTCTCCGGACGCGAGGTGCTGGCCGAATTCCGCCGCGCCACGGGCCTGCCCACGGCCACCAACATGATCGCCACCGACTGGCGCGAGATGGCGCATGCCTTGTCGCTGCAGTCGGTGGACATCCCGCTGGCCGATCCGCACTTCTGGACGATGTCGGGCTCGGTGCGCGTTGCGCAGACCTGCCAGGATTTCGGTCTGACTTGGGGTTCTCATTCGAACAATCACTTCGATGTCTCGCTGGCGATGTTCACGCATGTGGCGGCGGCGGCGCCCGGGCGCATCACGGCCATCGATACGCACTGGATCTGGCAGGACGGCGAACGCCTCACGAAGGAGCCGCTACGCATTCAGGACGGTGGCATACGTGTGCCGTCGAAGCCTGGGCTGGGCGTGGAGATCGATATGCTGGAGGTCGAGAAGGCGCATCAGCTGTATTTGAAGCATGGGCTGGGGGCGAGGGACGACGCCGTGGCCATGCGGTATCTGGTGCCGGAATGGGGGTTCGATCCGAAGCGGCCTTGTCTGGATCGGTGAGGGCCGCGGTGTTTGTTGTGTCGGGGCGGTCGCGGAACTCGTGCTCGGGCCGGTGGCCCGAGCGCCGCCCCGAAATCAATTCGACTTGATGTTCCGGCTGGAAATCAGATTCTTCCAACGATGGAACTCAGCCTCCTGAAACGCGGTGAACTGCTCCGGCGTGTTCGCCACGATCTCGAAACCCAGCTCCAGCAAACGCGGCTTCACCTTCGGGCTGTTCAGCCCGGCCACCAGCGCCGCATGCAGCTTCGACTTCACGTCGGCCGGCAAGCCGCGCGGCGCGGCCACCGCCTGCCATGAATATACATTCGCATCCTTGATCCCGGACTCCTCCAGCGTCGGAACACTCGGCAACAGGTCCGAACGCTTCGCGCTGGTGATCGCCAGCGCCCGGAACTTCCCGGCCTGGATGTGCGGCATCGCCGTGTTGATGTTCATGAAAGACGCATCGATCTGCGAACCCAGCAAAGCCGTCACGACCGGCCCGCCGCCCTTGTAGGGCACGTGCGTACCGCTGGTGCCGGTCTGCTGCCAGAACAGCTCCGCCGTCAGGTGGTCGCTGCTGCCCGAACCCGACGAACCGAAAGTCATGACGCCGGGCTGCGCCTTCTGGAAGGCGATCACGTCCGCAATCGATTTGTGCGGCGAAGACTCCGGCACCACCAGGACATTGGGCGCCTGCACGGCGACGGTCAGATAATCGAAATCCGTGAGCGCGTTGTAGGGGACTTTGTCCATCAGATGCGGCGCAATCACATACGGCCCCAGCGAAGAAACGAGTATGGTGTTGCCGTCCGGCTTGGAGCGCGCCACGATGCCCGCGCCTATGGTGCCGGTTGCGCCGGCCTTGTTGTCGACCACGAAGTTTCCGCCCAGCCTTTCCTGCAATTCAGGCGCCAGGACGCGGCCGATGAGGTCGGTGGAGCCGCCGGGCGGGAACGGCACCACCAGCGTTACCGGGCCGTCGGGCCATGCCTGCGCCGACGACATGGCGAACGTGGCCACCAGCGCACATAGTATCTTTTTCATGTTGTCTCCTGTCTGAGTATATTGGGACGGGCACCGCGCGCGAAGCTGGTACCGCTACCACAGCCAAAATCGATGGTAGCGGTACCAAAACCAAGCGTCAATCGATTCTTTGCTAGGGTTTTCACCAAAAGTGCGTTCGCAAGACTCGCCTTGGCATAAAATGGTACCGCTACCAAATTCGGTATCGCGCTTACGCAGGAGAACCGCAGCATGCCGTCCGCCCCAGCCGGCCCCAGCCCGCTCACCATTCAGATGCACGCCCGCGACAACGTCGTGATCGTCGCCAACGACGGCGGCCTGCCGGCGGGCGCCGCCCTGCCCTCGGGCGTCGTGCTGCGCGAAGCCGTCCCGCAGGGCCACAAGGTCGCCCTGGTGGATCTGGACAAGGGCGCGGCCGTCCTGCGCTACGGCGTTCCCATCGGCTATGCCGCCGAGCCCCTGCCGGCCGGAAGCTGGGTGCACGAACGGCGCCTGGACATGCCCGGCGCCCGCGGGCTCGACGGCCTTCCCATGGCCACCGCCGGGAACGGCCCGGCGCCCCCGCTGGAAGGCTATACCTTTGAAGGCTATCGCAACGCGGACGGTTCGGTCGGCACGCGCAACATCCTGGCCATTACCCAGACCGTCCAGTGCGTGGCCGGCGTCACCGAACACGCCGTCCGGCGCATCCGCGCCGAACTGCTGCCGCGCTTTCCCAACGTGGACGACGTGGTGGCGCTGGAACACGCCTATGGCTGCGGCGTGGCGATCGACGCGCCCGATGCCGCCATCCCCATACGCACCTTGCGCAACATCAGCCTGAACCCCAACTTCGGCGGGGAAATCATGGTGGTCAGCCTGGGCTGCGAAAAGCTCCAGCCCCAGCGGCTGCTGCCTCCCGGCTCCATTCCCCTGCGGGACGAGCGCGGCGAGGCGGCGCAGGCCGACGTCGTCTGCCTGCAGGACGACGCCCATGTCGGCTTCATGTCCATGGTCGAATCCATCATGCGCCAGGCCGAACGGCATCTGGCGCGGCTGGACGCGCGCCGCCGCGAGACCGTGTCCGCCAGCGAGCTGGTGGTGGGCGTGCAGTGCGGCGGCAGCGACGCGTTCTCGGGCGTCACCGCCAATCCGGCCGTGGGCTACTGCGCCGACCTGCTGGTCCGGGCGGGCGCCAGCGTCATGTTTTCAGAAACCACCGAGGTGCGCGACGGCATCGCGCAGCTCACGGCGCGCGCGGCATCGCCCGAGATCGCCCAGGCGATGATCCGCGAAATGGCCTGGTACGACGCCTATCTGCAGCGCGGCCACGTGGACCGCAGCGCCAACACCACCCCGGGCAACAAGAAAGGCGGCCTGTCGAACATCGTGGAAAAAGCGATGGGATCCATCGTGAAGTCGGGTTCCTCGCCCATCGCCGGCGTGCTGGCGCCCGGCGAAAAGCTGCGCTGGAAGGGCCTGACTTTCGCCGCGACGCCCGCCAGCGATTTCATCTGCGGCACGCTGCAACTGGCGGCGGGCATGAATCTGCATGTGTTCACCACCGGGCGCGGCACCCCTTACGGCCTGGCGGCCTGCCCGGTGATCAAGGTCGCCACGCGCAGCGACCTGGCGCGCCGCTGGCACGACCTCATGGACATCAACGCGGGCAAGATCGCCGACGGCTCGGCCAGCATCGAAGAAGTGGGCTGGGAGCTATTCCGGTACATGCTGGATGTCGCCAGCGGCCGCAGGAAGACCTGGGCCGAGCAATGGAAGCTGCACAATGCGCTGGTGCTGTTCAACCCGGCCCCGGTGACCTAGGACTGTCGACGTTGCAAGACCCTGGGGCCCGTCAGCATTGACGGGCCCCAGAGGATGTTTCAGTTCAGGACGTTCTTGTTGCGCTCGACGACTTCGCGCCAGAGCTCGATGTCCTTGTCCAGGAAGCGCTGGAAGTCTTCCGCGCTGCCCGCCTTCAGGACGATGCCGCTGCGGGTGCTCAAGGCCTCGACCACTTCGGGGTCGGCCAGCGCTTCATTGAAGCCGGCGTTCAGCTTGTCCACGACGTCCCTGGGCATGGCCTTCGGGCCCATGATGCCGTAATAGACGCCCACGTCGTACTCGGGATACCCGAGCTCCTTGAAAGTGGGCACGTCGGGCGCCAGCACCGAACGCTGCTCGCCGGTGATGGCCAGCGACTTGATCCGGTCGGACGCCGTGTCGCCCAGCAAGGGGTTGATCAGCAAGTCGACCTGCCCGCCCAGCAGGGCGGCCAGGGCGTCCGCGCCGCCCTTGTAGGGGATGTGCACCATATTGGTGCCCGCGACCTGGTTGAACAGCACGGTCGCCATGTGGGGCGTCCCACCCACGCCCGAAGAGCCGTAGTTCAACTTGCCGGGATTCGCTTTCGCGTAGGCGACGAGCTCCTGCAGCGTATCGACGCCCAGGTCCTTGCGCACCTTCAGGATCACGGGGCCTATGCCCAGGTAGGCCACCGCGGCCAGATCCTTCTTGACGTCGAACTTCAGGTCTTTGTACAGCGCCGGGCTGATGGCGATGCTGTTGGCGACGACCAGCAGGTTGTAGCCGTCGGCCTTGCCGCGGGCCACGTAGTCGGCCGCCAGGTTGCCGCCCGCGCCCGACTTGTTCTCGACGATCACGGGCTGGCCGATTTTTTCGGAAAGTTTCTTGGCCACGGTGCGCGCCACCAGGTCGATGCTGCTGCCGGGAGAGAAACCGACCACGAGGGTGACGGGCTTGTCCGGGAACCCGGACGCCGAGGCGGGAGCCGCCAGACCGATGCCGGCGGCAAGCGCCACGGCCGTGAAGAAACGTGCGATAGACATGATGGACACCACGATGATCGGCGGGCGAACCGCCGGGAGTTCTTGCTGGAGAAGAGGAAAAGCAGTATTGCAGCGGCAACCCGCTTTGTCTAATACCTATCGATCATATCCATATTACCCATGTGCCGGAAATCAGTGTTTTTAATCACGCGCAGGTATAACCCAATTCGCGATCGCGGTCGCGCGCCGCCTGTGCCCGCCGCTCGGCCGGCCCGAAGCCGCCGCCGCCCGGCGTGCGCAGCGTGACCTCGTCGCCCGGCTGCAATACCTGCGGCACGCGCGAGTCGATGGGACGGCCGTTGATCAGGACCGCGCCGCGGCCGCCTTCCTCGCCGCCGCCCAGGCCCGGCGCCGGCACCTTGATGCGTTCGGTCAGGAAGACCACGGACAGCGGACCGGTATGCCGGCTGACGAAACATATCTCTTCGCCCAGGCCGCCCCGGAATTCGCCTTTCCCCCCGGAATCGGGGCACAGGCGCTTGTAGCGGAACTGCAGGGGAGAATCGCGCTCGGCGATTTCGATGGGCGTGGGGGAGATATTGCTGGGCCAGGACATGACCGAGGCGCCGTCCTTGCCGGCCGTGGCGCCCATCCCGCCGTTGTAGAAGAGCACGGTGGCGAAGGGCTTGCCGTTTTCGCGTATGCCGTTCATGTTGGTGATCCACACCGGCGAACCCACGCCCGCCATGACGCGTTCGGGCAGCACGGGATAGAGCGCGCCGAACACCACGGTGGGCACGTAATGGCCGGTGCACGACCGCCCCCCGACCGGCGCGGGCGGCACCGGGTTCAGGATGGAGCCCTGCGGCGCGGTCACCCGCAGCGGCCGGAACAGGCCGTGGTTGTTGGGAAGATCGGGCAGCAGCAGGCTTTTTATCGCGTACACCGCCATGGCGTTGGTGTAGGCCAGCACGCAGTTGATGGCCCGGGGCTGCTGCGGCGACGAGCCGGCGAAATCGCATTCGAGCTCGCCGCCCGCGATGCGGACGGTCACGTTGAAACGGAAGGGCTCGGCGAAGCCGTCGGTGTCCATGCCGTAGCGGTATTCGCCGTCCGGCAGGGCCGCGATCGCTTTGCGCATGGCCTGCTCGCTGCGGTCGAACAAGGCGTCGGCCAGGCTGTCGAGCTCGTGCAGCCCGTATTCCTGAAGCAGGTCGGCCACCCGCCGCGCGATGAGCTCGGCCGCGCCCGCGTGGCACCAGATGTCGCCCACCGTGAGGTCCGGCGTGCGCACGTTGGCGCGCAGCAGGCTCAGCAGCGTGTCGTCGGCCTTGCCTTCGCGCAGGAAATGCATGATGGGAATGTGGAAGCCTTCTTCGAACAGCTCGCGCGCGTCGACGGAGCGGATCTTCCCGCCGATGTCGGGCACGTGGCCGGTCGTTGCGGCGAAGCCGACGATGCGTTCGCCATGGAAAATCGGCTTGACCAGGCAGACGTCGTTCAAGTGGCCCGTGCCTATCCATGGATTGTTGGTGATGAAGATGTCGCCGGGCCGCATGGCGTCCATGCCGATGGCCGCCACGGTGGCCTGCACGGTTTTCGGCAGAGTGCCGATGAAAGACGGGATGGCGCCGGCGTTCTCGGCCAGGGTCTGGCCGCGCGCATCGGTCAGCACCACGGCGAAGTCGTTGGCCTCCGAGGACAGCGTCGAGAACGACGTGCGCACGATCACCTTGGCCGCTTCCGTCACGATCGAGCGGATGCGGGTCCAGAACACTTCGAGGAAAATGGCGTCGGACGCCGGATCGACGGGATTTTTCATGCTTGCAAGTCCTCAATGCTGACCACCAGGCTACCGGACGGCGCCACCTCGACATGCCCCAGGGGGCCGACCACCAGGGTGGTGCTCG
This sequence comes from Parapusillimonas granuli, assembly GCF_013416525.1. Lineage (GTDB taxonomy): Bacteria > Pseudomonadota > Gammaproteobacteria > Burkholderiales > Burkholderiaceae_B > Parapusillimonas > Parapusillimonas granuli. Next base: position 349,465 of record NZ_JACCEM010000005.1, on the reverse strand, counting down.
GTTCTTCGACCAGCAGCGGCCCCTGGGCCTGGAATCCCGTGGGCAGGGTTTCGCGCCGATAGACCGGCGTCTGGACGAAGCCGCCCGATTCCTTGAAATACACCGCGCGCACCGCCACCGGCGCCGCCGCGCCGGCCGCCGCGCGCCGGGACGATTCGAATGGCCGGCGCGGCGCGGCCAGGCCGGTCACGCGCAGGTTCACGAGCTCCACTGGCACGTTGGGCGGCGTGCGCCCGAACTTGTGTTCGTATTCCTTGCGGAACGTCTGTTCGAGCCGCGCCGGCCAGCTTGCCGCGCCCGGCCCGCCCGAGGCCGGATCGCCGGCATAAGGGCCGTCGGGAAGGTCCACCGTGAGGTTGAAGCCCTGGCCGATGAACCGGCCATCGGCCCGCCGGCGCAGCACGCAGGGGCCGAAGCTGCCGGACAGGGTTTCCAGGTTGGCGGCCACTTCCCGCTCCAGCGCCGCGTACATGTCTTCAAGCTGCGCCACCGAGTCGGTGGCCGGCTTGAAGCTGACCGTGCGGGAACGGTCGGTGCGCGCCGACGAGACCAGGAGGCCGAACGCCGACGCCACGCCCGCGTCCGGGGGGCAGACGATGGTCTTCACCCCGATCTTGCGGGCAAGATAATAGGCATGCAGGGGGCCGCCCCCGCCCGTCGCGACCAGCACGAAATTGCGGGGATCCTTGCCGCGTTCCGCCACGTGCACCCGCGCGGCCGCCGCCATGTTCTCGGCGACGATGTCGTGCACGCCCCATGCCACGTCGTCCGGATGGCGGCCCAGCGCGGCCCCCAGCCCGGCGTAGCTCGCGCGCGCCGCATCGATGTCTATGGGCAGCGTGCCGCCCGCGAAATAACCGCCGTTCAGGTAGCCGAGGATCAGATTGGCATCGGTCACCGCGGGCTGTTCGCCGCCGCGCCCGTAGCACACCGGCCCCGGTTCCGAACCCGCGCTTTGCGGGCCGACCTTGAGCAGGCCCAGCTCGTCCTGGTGGGCGATGCTGCCGCCGCCGGCGCCGATCTCTATCAGGTCCACCGTGGTGATGCTGATGGGCATGCCGCTGCCTTCGGCGAAGCGCTGCTGCCGGGCGGCTTCGAAGCCGAAGGTGACCGAGGGCCGGCCTTGCTCGATCAGGCAGAGCTTGGCCGTGGTGCCGCCCATGTCGAAGGCCAGCAGATCGCCCTTGCCTTCGCGCAGGCTGTGATGCACGGCCGACACGACGCCGGCCGCGGGGCCGGATTCCAGCAGCGATATGGGGTGGGCCTTGGCGTCTTCCAGGTGCGACAGGCCGCCGTTGGACAGCATCATCAGGATCTCGCTGCGCAGGCCGAGTTCGCGCAGGCGCTGGGCGAGCGTGTCCAGATACCCCTGGGCCATCGGCTTGATGTAGGCGTTGGCCAAGGTGGTGGACATGCGCTCGTATTCGCGGATCACCGGCGCGATCTCCGAAGACAGCGTCAGCGCGAGCCCCGGATAGGCCTGCTCGATGGCGGCCTTCAGACGCTGCTCATGGACATCGGACTTGTAGGCATGCAGCAGGCAGACCGCCAGCGACACCACGCCGTCCGCCACCAGCCCGCCGGTGACCCGCAAGGCCTGGTCGACGTCGAGCGCTTCGATCTCGCGCCCCTGGGCGTCGAGCCGGCCCGCCACTTCGCCCCGCAGCGTCCGGGGCGCCAGCGGCGCGATGCGGTCCAGGCGCAGGTCATACAGATCGTATTTGCGCTCGTTGCCCATCTCTATGATGTCCCGGAAGCCCTGGGTCGTCAGCATGCCGGTGCGGGCGCCACGCCGCTCGATGAGGGCGTTCGTGAACAAGGTGGTGGCGTGCGTCACGTTCAGCACGTCCCGCGCCGCGATGCCGTTTTCGCGCATCAGGCGGCCCACCCCGTCCACCACCGCGGTGGCGGGATCGGTGTGCGTCGTGAGTATCTTGAGACTGTGCAGCGCACCGCTGACGTATTCGATCGCCACCAGGTCCGTGAAAGTCCCGCCTATGTCAATGCCTATCGCCCATTTCGCCAAAATTCGGCCTCCCGCTCTGATTCCTCGAAGGCGGACATTATAGGAGCTGAGCAAGAGGCCGCGCAGCGCGGGTTGTCGCTTGCGCAATGTCAACGCGCATGCCGCGTTCATGTGAGAATATGATAATTGAATTATCACACTCCCCCTATTTCTCGTGTTGTACAAGGAGGCAGTCATGGCTTTGCCATCCCAAATGAAAGCCGTCGTCTATGAGGCGCCGGGCAAGAAAACCTTCGCGACGGTTCCCGTGCCGACGATCGCGCAGCCTACGGACGCCATCGTCCGCATCGTCAAAACCACTATTTGCGGCACCGACCTGCACATCCTGAAGGGCGACGTGCCCGCCGTCACCGCCGGCCGCATCCTGGGCCACGAAGGCGTGGGCATCGTGGAGGAAGTCGGCAGCGCGGTCAGCAACTTCAAGAAGGGCGACCGCGTGCTGATTTCCTGCATCACCGCTTGCGGCAAGTGCGAATACTGCAAGAAGCAGATGTACTCGCACTGCGAAGACGGCGGCTGGATCCTCGGCCATCTCATCGACGGCACCCAGGCGGAATACGTGCGCATCCCGCATGCGGACAACAGCCTGTATCCCGTCAAGGCGGGCAGCGATGAAGAAGCGCTGGTCATGCTCAGCGACATCCTGCCCACGGGCTTCGAAATCGGCGTCCTGTACGGCCAGGTCCAGCCGGGCGATACCGTGGCCATCGTGGGCGCCGGCCCCGTGGGCATGGCGGCGCTGCTGACGGCCCAGTTCTATTCGCCGTCCAAGCTGATCATGGTCGACGTGGACGACGCCCGCCTGGAACTGGCGAAGAAATTCGGCGCGACCCATACCGTGAACAGCGGCCAGGGCGACGCGGTCGAGGCGATCCGCAAGGAAACCCGGGACGGCGTCGACGTCGCGATCGAAGCCGTGGGCATACCGCAAACCTTCGACATCTGCCAGCGCGTGCTGCGCCCCGGCGGCCACCTGGCCAACGTGGGGGTGCACGGCGCGGCCGTGAACCTGGAACTGCAGAATTTGTGGATCCAGAACGTCACCATCACGACCGGGCTGGTCAACACCAACACCACGCCCATGCTGTTGAAGACCGTCGAGTCCGGCAAGCTGCAGCCCGAACAGCTGATCACGCACCGGTTCGCCTTCAAGGACTTCATGCAGGCCTACGAAGTGTTCGGCAACGCGTCGCGCGAACAGGCCTTGAAGGTCATCGTGGACAACCAGTAGCCGCCAGCCAGCGCAGGGCGCCCTGCGCGGCCACGCGCCCGCTGGCGAAGCAGGCCGTCAGCAGGTAGCCGCCGGTGGGCGCCTCCCAATCCAGCATCTCGCCCGCGCAGAATACGCCGGGCAGGTCGCGCAGCATCAGGTCCCGGTCGAGCGAACGGAAATCCACACCGCCCGCCGTGCTGATCGCTTCATCCAGCGGCCGCGTGGCGGTCAGGCGCAGCGGCAGGCATTTGATCGCTTGCGCCAGCATGCCGGGGCCGTAGGCCGACGGATCCAGGCGCTCGCGCAGCAAGCCGGCCTTCACGCCGCGCAAGCCCAGGCGGCCCGCCAAATGGCTGGACCAAGAACGCGAGCCGCGCGGCCGGGAGACTTCGGCCAGCACCTGGCCCGGATCCCGGTCGGGCAACAGATCCAGGCACAGCCAGGCTTCGCCCTCGCGCTCCAGCGCATCGCGCAGCACCGCCGACCAGGCATACACCAGCCCGCCTTCCAGGCCGTCGGACGTCACCACGCATTCGCCGCGCCGCATCGGCTCGCCCCGAGGCGCCATGGCGATGGACTTGAGCGGCTGCCCGGCATGGCGCTCCTTGAACCAGGGGCTCCATTCGGCCAGAAAGCCGCAATTGGCCGGCCGCAAGGGCGCGATGCGCACCCGCCGCGCCGACAGGGCTCCCTGCCAGGCGCCGTCCGACCCCAGGCGCGGCCAGCTGGCGCCGCCCAGCGCCAGGATCACCGCGTCGGGACGCAGCTCGATCCGGCCCCCGGGCGTGTCGAACAGCACGCCGCCGCTGTCCGACCAGCCCTTCCAGACATGGCGGGCATGCACTTCGACGCCGCCCGCCCGCAGCCGATGCAGCCATTTGCGCAGCATGGGCGCCGCCTTCATCTCGCTGGGAAACACCCTGCCGGACGTTCCCACGAAGGTTTCCACGCCCAGCTCATGCGTCCAGGCGCGCAAGTCGTCGGCATTGAAGCGCCGCAGCCAGTCGCCCACCTCGCGGGAGCGCTCGCGGTAACGCGCCACGAAGCGGTCGAACGGTTCGCTGTGGGTCAGGTTCAGCCCGCCGCGCCCGGCCAGCAGGAACTTGCGCCCCACGGACGGCATCGCATCGTAGACACACACGCGGACGCCCGCCTGGGACAGCGTTTCGGCCGCCATGAGGCCGGCGGGACCGCCGCCGATCACGGCTACGTGGGCAGAGGGCATGAGAAAATGAGCGGAAAAGAAAGGGACGGCCCCAATCGGCCGGCGATGATTTTACATGGGACGCGGGCCACTTTCAGCCCGGACGGCATAATGGCACCATGATTTTTTTGAAAGTGGATCTACTTAATAGGGCCATTTTGCCTTTTAATAGTCGAAAGCCTGCTGACGGCAGGATTTCCCGCCCCTTTCGGGGCAACTCACGGACTTGTTGAGATCGCCATGAAAAACCTTGACTTGAATACCCGCCGCTCCATCGCCACGCCCAGGGGCGTGGGCGTCATGTGCAATTTTTATGCGGAACGCGCGGAAAACGCCACGCTATGGGATGCCGAGGGCAAAGAGTACATCGACTTCGCGGGCGGCATCGCGGTGCTGAACACCGGCCACTGCCATCCCAAGGTGAAGGCCGCCATCGCGAAACAGCTGGACCGCTTCACGCACACCGCCTACCAGATCGTGCCGTATGAAAGCTATGTGGCGCTGGCCGAGCGCATCAACGCCATCGTCCCGATCTCGGGGCTGAAGAAGGCCGCCTTCTTCACCACCGGCGTCGAAGCGATCGAAAACGCCGTGAAGATCGCCCGCAGCCACACCGGCCGCTCGGGCATCGTGGCCTTCAGCGGCGGCTTCCACGGCCGCACGCTGCTGGGCATGGCGCTGACCGGCAAGGTCGCGCCCTACAAGCTGTCCTTCGGCGCCATGCCGCATGACATCTTCCACGTCCCCTTCCCCACGGCCACGCAGGACATCAGCGTGGCCGACTCCCTGAAGGCGCTGAACCTCCTGTTCCAGAGCGACATCGATCCCAAGCGGGTCGCCGCCATCATCATCGAGCCGGTGCAGGGCGAAGGCGGCTTCAACATCACGCCTCCCGAACTCATGACGGCGCTGCGCCAGATCTGCGACGAACACGGCATCCTGCTCATCGCCGATGAAGTGCAGACCGGCTTTGCGCGGACCGGCAAGCTGTTCGCCATGGAGCACCATTCGGTGCAGGCCGACATCATGTGCATCGCCAAGAGCCTGGGCGGCGGCATGCCGATCTCCGGCGTGGTGGGCCGCGCCGAAGTCATGGACAGCCCCTCGCCCGGCGGCCTGGGCGGCACGTATGCGGGCAACCCGCTGGCCGTCGCCGCCGCGCACGCCGTGCTCGACATCATCCAGGAAGAGCAGCTGTGCGAACGCGCGAACCGGCTGGGGCAGAAACTCATGAACCGCCTCAACGACCTGCGCGCCACGTGCCCGGCCATCGCCGACGTGCGCGGGCTGGGCTCCATGGTGGCCCTCGAACTCAACGACCCGAGCACCGGCGCGCCGGATGCCGCGCGGGTCAAGCAGGTGCAGGACAAGGCGATCGAACAAGGGCTGATACTGCTCAGCTGCGGCGTCTACGGCAACGTGCTGCGCTTCCTGTATCCGCTCACCATCCCCGACGAGCAATTCGACCGGGCACTGGACATCCTGGCCAACACCCTGACCGCCTGAACCCGGAACCGGGGCGCGCCCGTCGCCGGGCGCGCCCCGCCGTCCATACACATACATACAAGGATTCCCCATGACACAACAGGTTCCGTCACTGAACCGCCCGGACCTCCTGCGGCAGGCCTGCTACATCAACGGGCGGTGGCAGCCCGCCGGCGCCAGCTCCATCAGCGTGAACAACCCCGCCTCGGGCGCCGTCATCGCCGCCGTCCCCAATCTGGGCCGCAAGGAAACCGAGGAAGCCATCGCCGGCGCCCAGGCGGCGCTGCGCCCATGGTCGGCCAAGACCGGCAAGGAGCGCGCGGTCATTCTCATGAAGTGGGCCCAGCTCATGCTGAAGCACCAGCAGGACCTGGGCGCGCTCATGACCTCCGAGCAAGGCAAGCCGCTGGCCGAGGCGGTGGGCGAAATCGCCTACGCCGCGTCTTTCCTGGAATGGTTCGCCGAAGAAGCCAAGCGCGTCGAAGGCGACGTCTTCCAAAGCCCCAAGGCCGGGCAACGGCTCATGGCGCTCAAGCAGCCCATAGGCGTGTGCGCCGCCATCACCCCCTGGAACTTCCCGGCCGCCATGATCACCCGCAAGGCGGGCCCCGCCCTGGCGGCGGGCTGCACCATGATCGTCAAGCCGGCCGAACAGACGCCGCTGACCGCGCTGGCCCTTGCCGTGCTGGCGGAAGAAGCGGGCGTGCCGCCCGGCGTGCTGCAGGTGCTCACCGGCGACGCCCGTGAAATCGGCGGCGCCCTGTGCGACAGCGACGTGGTCCGCAAGCTCAGCTTCACCGGCTCGACCGAAGTGGGCCGCATCCTGATGCGGCAGTGCGCGCCCACCATCAAGAAGCTGTCGCTGGAACTGGGCGGCAACGCGCCTTTCATCGTGTTCGCCGACGCCGACCTGGACGCCGCGGTCGACGGCATCATGGCGTCCAAGTACCGCAACACCGGCCAGACCTGCGTGTGCGCCAACCGCATCTACGTGCATGACGACGTCTACGAAGAAGTCCTGAAGCGCCTGACGGCCAAGGTCCAGGGCATGAAGACGGGCGACGGCTTCGGCGCGGGCGTGACGCAGGGCCCGCTGATCGACGGCGACGCCGTGAAGAAGGTCCAGGAACACATCGCCGACGCGGTGGCCAAAGGAGCCAAAATCGTCACCGGCGGCAAGCTCCACGCGCTGGGCGGCACTTTCTTCGAGCCCACCATCGTTCGCGACGTCACGCACGACATGAAGTTCTCCTGCGAGGAAACCTTCGGCCCGGTGGCGCCGATCTTCCGCTTCAAGGACGAGCAGGAAGTCCTGGCCATGGCCAACGACACCATCTTCGGCCTGGCCGCGTATTTCTATACGCGCGACTACGCCCGCATCTGGCGCGTGTCCGAAGGCCTGGAATACGGCATCGTGGGCATCAACACCGGCATCATCTCCAACGAAGTCGGCCCCTTCGGCGGCGTCAAGCAGTCCGGCCTGGGCCGGGAAGGCTCCAAGTACGGGATCGATGAATACCTGGAACTGAAGTATCTGTGCATCGACCTCGGCGCCTAGGCGCCGCGCCCGTTGCGTGGCCGGGCGCCGGCCCGGCCCGCCGCCTCATGCGCCGCTCCAGGCGCCTTCGTTGATCATGTTGCTGCTGGGCCTGCGAGGCTGCTGCTGGCGCGAGCGCCTGAGGTGCTCCAGGGCCGGCATGATGGCGGGCACCAGCTTCTGGAACACGGGCCCGATGGCATCGTCGGGCACGCAGGCATACCCGAAAATCAGGCCCGGCCGGCCGCCGCCCCCGGCGTAGTAGCGGGACAGCGGCCTGACCGCGATGCCCAGCGAGCGCGCCACCAGCACGATGCCCACGTCGTCCGCGCCTTCGGGCAGGTGCATCACCAGGTGCAGCCCAGCCTCGTGCGTGGAAATGGGCCAGTCGGCGCCGAAGTGCTCCAGTATCGCATCGCGCAACAGGGCCTGCCGGCGCGCGTATTGGGCGCGCATCCGCCGTATGTGCGCGGCATAGTGCCCGTCGTTCATGAAATCCGCCAGGACCGCCTGGTCGATCAGTCGGCCTTCCCGGTACAGCTCCGACAAGCCCGTGCCGAAATGCGCGCTCAATACCTTGGGCAGCACCATGAAGCCCAGCCTGAGCCCGGGAAACAGCGTCTTGGAGAAAGTGCCCAGATAGATGACGCGGTCGTTGCTGTCCAGCCCCTGCAGCGATGCGATCGGCCGCCCGTCGAAGCGGAACTCGCTGTCGTAATCGTCCTCGATGATCCAGATGTTGTTGCGATGCGCATATTCCAGCAGCATGCGGCGGCGGCTCAGGCTCATGACCGTGCCCAGCGGATACTGGTGCGAAGGCGTGACGAACATGAAGCGCGGCGGCGTCTGCATCTGCTCTTCGCTGGGCGCCATGCCCTCGTCGTCCACGTCTATGGGCAGGACGCGGATGCCGTTGGCCTTCAGCACGGTGCGCGCGCCCCAGTAGGCGGGGTTCTCGATCCAGGCCACTTCATTGCCGTCGCCCAGCAGGACCGAGATCAGGCTCAGCGACTGGTGGATGCCGTTGGTCACGACGACCTGGTCCGGCTCGCAGTCCACCGAGCGCGCCAGCCGCAGGTGCTGGGCCAGGGCGGTCCGCAGGGGCAGGTAGCCCGGCCCGTGCGAATAGGTCAGCAGCCCGGGATCCGTCTTGCGCCAGCGCCGCCTCAGGAGGCGCGACCAGACCTCGTGCGGGAACAGCGAGACGTCGGGCACGCCGGGGGTGAACGCGCCCCACTGCATGCTGGACGCCTGGGCGTTGCGCACCAGCTCTGCGCCCCGCCGCGACAAGGCCAGATGCGGCGGCACCACCGCCGCGGCATCGGTCCGGCCGGCGTCGCGCACGGGCAGGGAAGGCACCGTATCGGAAACGAAGGTGCCGCTGCCGGTCGTGGACACCACGTAGCCTTCCGATTGCAGCTGTTCGTATGCGCCCAGCACCGTGTTGCGCGACAGCCCGGTTTCTTTCGACAGCACGCGGCTGGCCGGCAATTTGGTGCCTGCGCGCAGATCGCCGGACAAAATCAGCTGGCGCAGGGTGTCGTACAGCTGCCGGGCCAGCGATACGGTTCCATTGCGCTCCAGTTTTTGCAGCAAAAACTCTGACAAAATCACTTCGCGCATAATGGCACCCTAAATAATTTAATTAATGGACCTTTATAGAGTACCAAATGTCATCTACCTTTGCGTCTCGGCATCGCAACACGAAGAACAATTTTTTTGGGGACAGGCATTGAAGCTGGAAACCACACAAATCACGGCCGCCATCGAGGCGCTCGAGCCCTACATGATCGACACGCTCTCGGCCTTCGTCAGGGCGGAAAGCCCTTCGGGCGCGGAAGAGCCCGCCGCGGAATTCATGGAACAGGCCCTGCGCGATCTGGGGCTCGAGCCCGAGCGCATCAAGCTCGACAATGAATTGCTCAAGGACCTGCCGCTGTTCGCCTGCCCGTGCTCGCCGGACAACGGCCGCTACAACCTGCTGGCCCGCTACGTGCCTGAAAAGGCCACCGGCCGCTCCGTGCTGTTCAACGGCCACCTGGACATCGTCCCCACCGGCCCCGAGAAGATGTGGTCCAACCCGCCGTTCAGCCCGGTGGTCAAGGACGGATGGCTCTACGGCCGGGGCAGCGGCGACATGAAGGCGGGCATCGTCTGCTCGCTGGCCGCGTTCAAGGCGCTCAGGAACCTGGGCGTGGAACCGGCCGCCACGGTCGGCTTCAACGCCGTCCTGAACGAGGAAGACGGCGGCAATGGCTCCCTGGCCACCATCCATGCGCTCAAGAACGCCCTGGCCAAAGCCAAGCTCCAGGACTTCGACGCGGCCATCATTCCCGAGCCCTTCGGCGAAACCATGCTGTCGGCCCAGGTGGGCGTGTTCTGGATGTTCGTCGAACTGACCGGCCGTCCCGCCCACGTGGCCTACATGACCAAAGGCGTCAATCCCATCGAAGCGGGCATCGCCGTCATGGCCGACCTGAAGGAGCTGGAAGCCGAATGGAACGCGCCGGAGAACCGCCCCGCCCTGTTCAAGGACGAACCCCACCCCATCAACTTCAACCTGGGCAGGATAGAAGGCGGCGAATGGAACTCATCGGTTCCGTGCACCTGCACGCTCGGCACCCGCATCAGCTTCTTCCCGGACATGGATCCCGAAGAAGCCAAGCGCATCGTCAGTGAACGCGTGCGCGCAACGGTCGCGCGCCTGAACAGCTCGCTGGACCTCAACCTGCGTTTCGAAGGGCAGTTCGCGCCCGGCTGCGAATTCGACCTGGAAGCGCCCGCCATGCGCACGCTGGCGCAGGCGCATGCCAAGATCACCGGCGCCGAGCCCAAGCGCATCGCCTGCACGGCATGCACCGACGCGCGGCACTTCCGGCTCATGACCGACATGCCCGTCACCTGCTATGGCCCGCTCGCCAAGGACATCCACGGCATCGACGAGTGCGTGTCGCTGGACAGCATGAAACGCGTCGCCGCCGCCATGGCCCAGTTCATCGTCGACTGGTGCGGCGTCCAAGAATTGAAAAATTGAAACACAGCTGAAACCCTTACTCGAAGTACCGCAACAAGCTGTCTTATCCACCCACACCACTTGCTGGATTCCAGAAGGAGACCTCCATGAGAATTAAAAAATGGTTCAAGCTAAGCCTGGGCGCCCTGGCGATGAGCCTGGCCGTCAACGGCGCGATCGCCCAGACGCAGGGCGGCTCGCTCCGCATGATCGTTCAACCCGAACCGCCGATACTGATCCCCGCGCTCAATCAGCAGGCCCCGACCCAATACGTGGCGGGCAAGATCTATGAAAGCCTGCTGACCTACTCGCACGACCTCAAGCCGCAGCCCGGGCTGGCCAAGTCCTGGGAAGTCGCGCCCGACGGCATGAGCTACACCTTCCACCTGAATTCGGGCGTGAAATGGCACGACGGCAAGCCGTTCACGGCCGACGACGTAGTGTTCTCGCTGTCCGACATGCTGCCCAAGACGCACGGGCGCGCCCGCGTCATCCTGGCCAAGTATGTGGACTCGGTCGAAAAAGTCGACGACCTGACCGTCAAGATCAAGCTCAAGAGCCCGTTCTCGGCCTTCATGATCATGTTCGAGCCCGGCTTCGCCCCGATGATGCCCAAGCACATATACGCGGGCACCGACTACGCCACCAATCCGGCCAACCAGAAGCCCGTCGGCACCGGCCCCTTCATGTTCAAGGAATGGAAGCGCGGCGAATACATCAAGCTGGAACGCAATCCCAACTACTGGAAGCAGGGCAAGCCCTATCTCGACGAGCTCATCTTCAACGTGATCCCCGACTCGGCCTCGCGCGCCGTCGCCTTTGAACAAGGCACGGTCGACGTCCTGCGCGGCGGCGACGTCGACAACGTGGACATCAAGCGCCTGCGCGCCCTGCCCAACGTCGACTACACCACCAAGGGCTGGGAAATGTTCTCGCCCCAGGCCTACCTGATCTTCAACGAGCGCAAGCCGCCCTTCGACAACGTCAAGGTAAGGCGCGCGGTCATGGCCGCGATGAACCGCAAGCTCATCGTGAACAACATCTTCTTCGGCCTGGGCCAGATTTCCACCGGCCCCTTCGTCGCCACGGAAATGTTCTACGACAAGAACATGCCCTCGTTGGACTTCGACATGAAGAAGGCGCGCCAGCTCATCAAGGAATCCGGCATCAACCCGGGCGACTACACCATCCGGCACCTGAGCTTCCCCTACGGCGCCACCTGGGAGCGGCTGGACGAATACACCAAGCAGAGCCTGGAACAGCTGGGCTTCAAGGTGAACCTGGAAGCCACCGACGCCGGGGGCTGGGCCAGCCGCACGGGCAACTGGGACTTCGACCTGACCACCACCTACGCCTACCAGTACGGCGATCCGGCGCTGGGGGTCGAGCGTTTCCACATCACGTCCAACATCGTGAAGGGCTCGCCTTTCGCGAACGTCCAGGGCTATAGCAACCCCGAACTCGACAAGGTCTGGAGCGCCGCCGCATCGGAAACCGATCCCGCCAAGCGCCAGGAGCTCTACACCCAGATCCAGAAGAAACTGGTCGAGGACGTGTCGCTGGGCTATCTGGTCGACATGGAGTTCCCCACTCTTTCACGGAGCAAGGTCAAGAACCTCGTGAAGACCGCCATTGGCCTGAACGAGTCCTTTGACGATGTGTATATAGAGAAGTAAGCCCTTCCCGGCCGGCTGCGCCATGGCTGCGCCGCCGGCCGGGAATACCCGCCTTCCTCGTATATCGGTGCCTCGCCCATGAAATTTCTTTTGTTCCTTGCTTCCCGGCTTTCCAAGGCGATCTTCGTGATCCTGGGCGTCGTGGTCGTCAATTTTTTTCTCATCCGCCTCGCGCCCGGCGATCCCGCCGCGGTCCTGGCCGGCCAGGCCGGCGCCAGCGACCCGACCTACGTCGCCAGGCTGCGCGAATCCTTCGGCCTGGATGAGCCCGTCCTCACCCAGCTCTTTCTGTACCTGAAAGGCGTCGTCCAGCTCGATTTCGGCTTTTCGTACCGCAACCACGTGCCGGTCCTGGACCTCATCCTGGAAAGGCTGCCCGCCACCTTCCTGCTCATGATCTGCGCCTTCCTGTTTTCCATCACCCTGGGCGTGCTGCTGGGCGTCGTGGCCGCCAAGGCCCGCTACAGCAACAAGCGCCGGTGGCTGGACAGCACCGTCATGACGGGCGCGCTGATCCTGTACGCCACGCCGCTGTTCTGGCTCTCGCTCATGGGCATATTGCTGTTCTCCGTCCTGCTCGGCTGGCTGCCCGCCTTCGGCATGGAGTCCGTCGGCTCCAACCTGACCGGGCTGGCGCGCGCGCAGGACATCGCCATGCACCTGATTCTTCCCACCGTCACCCTGGGCTGCTTCTTCATGGCTTTCTACGTGCGGCTGACGCGCGCCTCCATGCTGGAAGTGATCGGCATGGATTTCGTCAAGACCGCCCGCGCCAAAGGCGTGCCCCCGGGCAGCATCATCCGCATCCACGTGCTGCGCAACGCCCTGCTGCCGGTCATCACTTTCGCGGGCATACAGCTCGGCCAGATGGCCGGCGGCGCCGTCCTGACTGAAACGGTGTTCGCCTGGCCCGGCATCGGCCGGCTGATGTTCGATGCGCTGCTGCAGCGCGACTACCAGCTGCTGCTGGGCATTTTCCTGGTCACTTCGACCATGGTCGTCGTTTTCAACCTCCTGACCGACATCACGTATCGACTCGTCGATCCGCGCATCTCGGCGGGCGGCGAACCGGGAGCCGCATGATGAAAAAATTCGCGAAGCGTTATGCGCGCAACTACGGCGCCGTATTCGGGCTGTGCATCATTCTGGTGGTGGCCGCCCTGGCGGTGGGCGCGCCCTACATCTACGAAGACTCGCCCTGGATGATGGTCGATGCGCCGCTCATCCCGCCGTTCACCGACCCGGCCTACCCCTTCGGCACCGACATGCTGGGCCGCGACATCACCGCCGGCCTGGTCTGGGGCGCGCGCGTCTCCCTGATCGTCGGCCTGCTGTCCACGGCCATCGCCCTGGTCTTCGGCATTGCCATCGGCGCCACCGCCGGCTATTGCGGCGGCCGCATCGACGACGCCCTGATGCGATTCACCGAGTTCTTCCAGACCATTCCGCAACTGGCGCTGGCGGTGGTGATCGTGGCCGTGCTGAGCCCGTCCATCTATTCCATCATGGGCGCCATCACGGCGGTGTCCTGGCCTCCCGCCGCGCGCCTGGTGCGGTCGGAGTTCATGACCCTCAAGCAGCGCGAGTTCGTGCTGGCCGCCATCGTGATCGGCCAGAAGCCGGCCCGCATCGTGTGGTCCCAGATCCTTCCGAACGCCATGTCCCCCATCATCGTGTCCGCGTCCTTCATGGTGGCCACCGCCATTCTGACGGAATCGGCGCTGTCCTTCCTGGGGCTGGGCGACCGGAACATGATGAGCTGGGGCTTCATGATCGGCGCTTCGCGCACCATGATCCGCGAAGCCTGGTGGATGAGCGTGTGGCCCGGCGTGGCCATCCTGCTCACGGTGCTGGCCATCAATCTCATCGGCGAAGGCCTCAGCGACGCCCTGAACCCGCAACTGCGCAAGCGCGGCGAATAAGGAGCGCGACATGGACAGCAAGAAACCACTGCTTTCGATACAGAATCTTTCCATTCCGCTGCCCGCCGGCGGCGACCGCCCCTACGCCGTCGAGAACGTTTCCTATGAAATCTTCCCGGGCGAAATCCTGTGCATCGTCGGCGAATCGGGCTCGGGCAAATCCATGAGCGCCAACGCCATCATGGGCCTGCTGCCCGATTACCTGAAGCCCACGGGCGGCCGCATCCTGTTCAAGGGCACCGACCTGCTCACCCAGCCGGAAAGCCGGCTGCAGGCGATGCGCGGCCAGGAGATCGGCATGATCTTCCAGGAGCCGCTATCGGCCCTGAACCCGCTCATGACCGTCGGCAAGCAGATCGGCGAAGTCATGCAGGTGCACGACAAGTACCCCGGGGAACAGCGCAAGAAGCGCGTGCTCGATCTCCTGAACTTCGTGGGCCTGCCCGATCCCGAGACGCTCTACGGCGTCTATCCCTTCCGCCTGTCGGGCGGCCAGCGCCAGCGCGTGATGATCGCCATGGCGCTGGCGCTGGAGCCCGACCTGCTGATCGCCGACGAGCCCACCACGGCGCTCGACATGACGACCCAGGCGCAGATACTCGCGCTGATCGCCCGCATCCAGAAGGAAAAAGGCATGGGCGTCATGTTCATCACGCACGACTTCGGCGTGGTCGCCGAGATCGCGCATCGCGTCGCCGTCATGGAGAAAGGCATACTGGTCGAGCAGGGAACCGCCGAGCAGGTGCTGAACCGGCCGGCGCACCCCTATACCAAGCGGCTGATTTCCTCGGTGCCCCATCGCCGCATGGATGAAAGCGCGCAGGCGGAAAAGCCCGCGCCCGTGCTGGAGGTGCGCAATCTGCGCAAGACCTACGTCACCGGCGGAGGCATGCTGGGCAAGAAGCGCGTCGTCAACGCGGTCGACGACGTCAGCTTCACGGTCGGCCACGGCGAGACCCTGGGCATCGTGGGCGAGTCCGGGTCGGGCAAGTCCACGATAGGCAAATGCCTGCTCAAGCTCATCGGCCTGGACGGCGGACAGATGCTGTTCCAGGGCAAGGACATCGCCCCGCTGTCCGAAGGCGAGTTCCGCCCCATGCGCAACAACATCCAGATGATCTTCCAGGATCCGTTCGCGTCGCTCAATCCGCGCCACACCATCGGCAAGATATTGACCGACGGCCCGGTCGCCAACGGCAAGCCGCGCGCCCAGGCCGAGGCGCGCGCACGCGAGCTGCTGAACCTGGTCGGCATGGACGCCTCGGCCTACCATCGGTATCCCAACGAATTCTCGGGCGGCCAGCGCCAGCGCATCGGCATCGCGCGGGCCCTGGCCCTCGATCCGAAGCTGCTGGTGGCCGATGAATCCGTATCGGCCCTGGACGTCTCCGTGCAGGCGCAGGTGCTGGAGCTGCTGCGCACCCTGCAGCAGAAGCTGCAGATCGCCATGATCTTCATCACGCACGACTTGCGCGTGGCCGCCCAGGTCTGCAACGCCGTCGTGGTCATGCACCGCGGCAAGATCGTCGAATACGGGCGGCCGTCGCAGATTTTCGATGCGCCCCAGAATCCTTATACACAGCAATTGATCGCGGCCGTGCCGGGCAAGCACTGGGATCCGACCCAGGCGGAAACGGCATAGCGGTATAGGGCTTAGAACCCACCAGTATTACGCTTGAACATCAGGAGTGAACCATGACGCGCCCAGCAGCAATTCCCACCGTGCAGATAGACAACGACACCGTCAAGGTGACGGAATGGCGCTTTCCGCCCGGCGGAGAAACCGGGTGGCATCGCCACGGCATGAATTACGTGGTGGTGCCGCAAACCAGCGGCCCCTTGCTGCTGGAGACTCCGGACGGCGAAGTCACCAGCCAGCTGACGGCGGGCGTCTCCTACTTCAGGCCGGTGGGCGTGGAGCACAACGTCATCAACCCGTCGAAAGAAAGCGAATTCGTGTTCGTCGAGGTCGAAATCAAGTAAACCGGAACCGACATGAAAGCATTTTTTTCCGAAGAACAACTGCTGCACCAGCCCCAGCAGTTCATGCGCGCCGGCCGCATCTGCGCACCCGCCGACGTGCCCGCGCGCGCGCAAATCCTGAACGGCATGCTGGCCCAGGCCGGGATCACCAGCGAAACCCCGCCGGACTATGGGCACGCCATGCTGGCGGTGCACAGCCTGGAATACGTGGAGTTCCTGAAGAACGCCTATTCCCGGTGGCAGGCCATGAAGCAGCCGGGGCTGGAGCCCGGCCCGGAAGTCCTGCCCAACATGTCTCCGTACCATAACGGGCGCGTCGAACAGGCCGGGCGCCCCCCCTGCCCTTCGGACTCCATCATCGCGCAGGCCGGCTATTACATCAGCGACCTGGCCTGCCCCATCGGCCCGCACACCTGGCAGGCCGCCCTGCGCTCCACGCACTGCGCCGTGGCCGCGGCCGACTGGGTCAGCGCCACCAAGGACATCGCCTATGCGCTGTGCCGCCCTTCCGGGCACCATGCGCACTACGACCGGGCCGGCGGCTTCTGCTATCTGAACAACAGCGCCATCGCGGCCCAGCGCCTGCGCGAGACCTTCTCGTCCGTCGTGGTGCTGGACGTCGACGCCCACCACGGCGACGGCACGCAGAACATCTTCTACCAGCGCTCGGACGTCATGACCGTGTCCCTGCACGCCGATCCCGCCGGCTACTACCCCTTCTACACCGGCTACGCCCACGAGCGCGGATACGGCAGCGGACACGGCTACAACGTCAACGTGCCGCTGCCCCACGGCACGACCACCGCGGGCTTCATCGGCGCCCTGGACGAAGTCCTGGTCACCTTGCGCGACTTCCGGCCGCAGGCGCTGGTCGTGGCGCTGGGCTTCGACACCTACCGCGACGATCCCATCAGCGTGCTGAAGCTGGACCTGGACGCCTACCGGCAGATCGGCGAACGCATCAGCGCGCTGGGCCTGCCCACCGTCGTGGTCCAGGAAGGCGGCTACATGGTGGACATCCTCGGGCAAGCCCTGGGCTCGCTGCTGCGCGGCCTGAAGGCCAAGCAGTCCTGAGGCCCGTCAACATCAACATTCGAAAGGAAACCGGCATGAGCGATATTTCCCAATTGACGATAAACGGCGAGCGCCTGTGGCGCTCGCTGATGGAACTGGCCGAGATCGGCGCCACGCCCAAGGGCGGCAACTGCCGGCTCGCGCTGTCGCCGCTGGACGGACAGGGGCGCGACCTGGTGGTGGGCTGGATGAAGGAAGCCGGCCTGGAGATCACCGTCGACCAGATCGGCAACATCTTCGGGCGCCGCCCCGGGCGCCGGCCGTCGCTGCCGCCCGTGGCCACGGGCAGCCACATCGACACGCAGCCCACCGGCGGAAAATTCGACGGCTGTTTCGGCGTGATGGCGGGACTGGAAGTCATGCGCACGCTGAACGAAAAAGGCATAGAAACCGACGCCCCGCTGGAACTGGTCATCTGGACCAATGAAGAGGGCACGCGCTTCGTGCCCGTCATGATGGGCTCGGGCGCGTTCTGCAAGGTCTTTCCGCTTGAAACCGCGCTGTCCGCGGTGGACGTCGACGGCAAGGCGGTGCGCGACGAACTCGTGAACATCGGCTATGCCGGCACGGCGCCGGTTCCTTCGCACCAGATCGGAAAATACTTCGAGGCGCACATCGAGCAGGGCCCCATCCTGGAAGCGGAAGACAAGGTCATCGGCGTGGTCACGGGCTCGCTCGGCCTGCGCTGGTACGACGTGACCGTGACCGGCATGGAAGCGCACGCGGGCCCCACGCCCATGCCCCTGCGCCGCGACGCGCTGTACGCCGCCACCCACCTCATGCAGGAAGTCGTCAAGATCGCGCTGGACTTCGCGCCGCAAGGGCGCGGCACGGTCGGCGTGGCCAACGTCTTCCCGTCGTCCCGCAACGTGATCCCCGGCCGCGTGTCGTTCACGGTCGACTTGCGGCACGAGAACGCCGACCGCCTGGCCGAGATGGACGCCCGGCTGCGCCGGGCCGTCAAGGCCTTGTCCAGCGGCGATCTTTGCGGCTATGCGGTCCAGGTCGACCTGCAGGACGTGCAGCATTTCCCGCCCACGCCTTTCGCGCCGGAACTGATAGACGCGGTCAGGGAACAGGCGCAGGCGCGCGGCTACGCGCACATGCCCATCGTCACGGGCGCCGGCCACGACGCGGTCTACATGGCCACCGTCAGCCCCACCGCCATGATCTTCGTTCCCTGCAAGGACGGCATCAGCCACAATGAAGTGGAAGACGCCAGGCCCGAGCACCTGGAAGCCGGCGCCAATGTGCTGCTGGGCGCCATGCTGACGCATGCCGGCGTGGCGTCGGCCTGAGTCCATGAGCTCCGTCCCCGCACCGGCGCTGTCGCCGCCCGCCTCCCAGAAGGCGGGCGTCCTGCTGTTTCTGTGCGGCTTGATGACCTTCGCCATTTTCGATGCGTCGTCCAAGCATCTGCTGGAAACCTACCCGGCCCCCTTCCTGAACATCATGCGCTATGCGACCGTGGCCTTGCTGGCCGTGGCGATGCTGGTGAGGCACGGGGGGCCCAGGCTGCGCGATGCGCCGCACAAGGGGCTGCTGATCTGGCGGGGCGTGGCCCTGGGCACGGTGGGCACCTGCTTCATGACGGCGCTCATCTGGATGCCGCTGGCCGAGGCCACGGCCATCTACTTCACGTCGCCGCTCATCGTCGTCGTGCTGTCCCCCTGGTTTCTGCAAGAAAAAGTCGGGCTCGCGAAATGGCTGGCCGTCTTCGCCGGCTTCGGCGGCATGCTGCTGGTCGTGCGGCCCGGCAACGACCTGCCGGCGCTGGGCACGGCGCTGATGGTGGCGTCCGCCATCTGTTTTTCCATATTCCAGCTGCTGACGCGCAAGCTTGCGGGCAAGGTCCCCGGCCACATCCAGTACAGCTACACCGCCTTCGTGTGCGTGGTGATCACCGGCCTGCCCGCGCCCTTCTTCCTGCCGGACCCTTGGCCCGACCTGGCCGACTTCCTGTTCATCCTGAGCCTGGGCGTCTGCAACGGCGCCGGCCATCTGCTGCTGATCGCGGCCTTCCAGCGCGTGGCCGCATCCACCCTGGCGCCGCTGAACTACTGCCAGCTGCTCATGGCCGTGGGGTTCAGCACCTTTCTATTCAATCAGCCACCCGACGCACTGGCCATGACGGGCATCGCCCTGATCACCGCGGCGGGTGTTTTCCTCGCCCTGCCGCGCGGCAATAAGCCGCCGGCTTGATCCCGATACGGAGCGGACACATGACATCGACCCTCACGCTGCAAGACTGGCAGGCCCGCGCCAGCAAGCTCAAGCCGAGCACTCAGGCCATCATCGACGGCCGGACGCACGCCGGCTGCGGCGCCCCGCTGGACGCGGTCAACCCCGCCACGGGCCGGACGCTGGCGCAAGTGGCGTCGTGCGACGAGCACGACATCGACCAGGCCGTCCGCGCCGCCCGGCGCGCTTTCGAATCCGGCGTCTGGTCCGGCATGCCCCGCGCCGAGCGCAAGAAGCGGCTGCTCAAGCTGGCCGAACTGATCACGCTGCATGCCGAAGAACTGGCGCTCATCGAAACGCTGGACATGGGCAAGCCCATTTCCGACACCTTGGGATACGACATTCCGGAAGCCGCGCGGACCTACGCCTGGTATGCCGAGACCATAGACAAGCAGTACGATGAAATCGCGCCCACCGACGCGCACGCGCTCGCCACCATCACGCGCGAGCCCCTGGGGGTGATCGCGGCGGTGGTGCCCTGGAACTACCCCTTGCTGATGGCCACCTGGAAGGTGGCGCCGGCCCTGGCGATGGGCAACAGCGTCGTGCTGAAGCCCGCCGAGCAATCCTGCCTGTCCGCCATCCGGCTGGGCGAGCTGGCGCTCGAAGCCGGCATCCCTCCGGGCGTGCTGAACATCGTCCCGGGCACCGGGCCGGTGGCGGGCCAGGCCCTGGGCCTGCATCCGGACGTCGACTGCCTGGCCTTCACCGGCTCGACCGCGACGGGCAAGCGCTTCATGCAATATTCCGGCCAGTCCAACCTGAAGCAGATCTGGCTGGAATGCGGCGGCAAATCGCCCCACATCATCTTCGACGACTGCCCCGACCTGGACCGCGCTGCGTTGGCCGCGGCCATCGGCATTTTCAACAATCAGGGCGAAGTATGCATCGCCGGTTCCCGGCTTTATGTGCAGTCGGGCATTTACGATGAGTTCATGCGCAAGCTGGAGCGGCACGCCGCCGCCATGCAGCCCGGCGATCCGCTGGACCCGAACGCCAAGATGGGCGCCATCGTCGATGAGCGCCAACTGGCGCGCGTGCTGCAGTACGTCGACAGCGGAAAGCGTGAAGGCGCGACGCTGCGCGTCGGCGGCGGCCAAGTGCGCAGCGAAACCGGCGGCTATTATGTCGAGCCCACCATCTTCGAATGCGGCACGCAGTCGCTCACGATCGTCCGCGAGGAAATCTTCGGCCCGGTCCTCGCCGCCAGCCGTTTCGACACGGAGGAAGAGGCGCTGGCCCAGGCGAATGCGTCGATCTATGGTCTGGGGTCGGGCTTGTGGACGGCCGACCTGTCACGCGCGCACCGGGTGTCGCGCAGGCTGCGCGCGGGTCTGGTGTGGGTGAATTGCTATTTCGACGGGGACGTGACCGTACCGTTCGGCGGGGTGAAGCAATCGGGTTTTGGCCGCGACAAGTCGCTGCACGCGCTGGACAAGTACAGTTCGCTGAAGACGACCTGGATCAGCCTAGGGTAGTCGGCTGGGCGGCCGCCGGGGTGCCAGGCCCCCGGCGGCCGGAAATCAATACCCCTTGTCCCGCGCCACGACGCCGGTCAGCGGCTCGCCGCGCAGATAGCGATTGATCTTGTCCGACACCTGCTCGATGGTCTCTTCCCGCAGGCTGGCCGCCGCCACATGAGGCGTGATCGTGATCCGCGGATCCGACCAGAACGGATGATCCTCCGGCAGAGGCTCCTGCTGGAAGACATCGAGCGTCGCGCCCAGCAGGTGGCCCGAGTCCAGCAGCGGCTGCAAGTCCTCTTCCACCAGATGGCCTCCGCGCCCCATGCTGATCAGATAAGCGCCCGGCTGCAGCTGCCGCAGCGTTTCGCGGCGTAGGATGCCGCGCGTCTCGTCCGTGAGCGGCAACGTGTTGATCAGCACGCGCGTGCGCGCCAGGAAAGCCGGGAGCTCGTCCATGCCGGCGAACTTTTGCACGCCGGGCAAATCCTTGCCGCTGCGCGACCAGCCCGCCACGGGGTAGTCCAGGCCAGCGATCGCCTGCGCCACGCGCGTCCCCATGACGCCCATGCCCAGCACGCCCACCGGCCATTTCGAACGCTGGATGTCGGGCTGGGGCTCCCAGCGCTTCTGCTTTTGCAGGCGCTCGTACTCGTCGAAGTTGCGCGATGCCCGTACCAGCGCGTACACCGCGTATTCCGCCATTTGCACGGCCATGCCGGCGTCCTCGACGCGCACCACGGATACGTCCGCGCCCAGGCCGGGCAGGCGGAACAGCGCGTCGACGCCCGCGCCCAGATTGAATACCGCTTTGATCCCGGGTTCGCGCTGGAACAGGTTCTGGGGCGGATTCCATGCAATGGCCAGTTCCGCGCCCACGGAGGCGCCCTGGTCGGACCAGGCGTGGATGCGGGCGGAAGGGATGGCCGCCTGCAGCGGATTGATCCAGGCGTCGTCGTCCAGGTCCAGGGTAGAGGCAAAAATGATGTTCACGTCGATCTGCAATCCAAGGTTTCAGGTTAAAGGACGGAGGGTCATGGAATCATGTCACCCGGCGGCGCGCGCAAGCGCGGCCGCGCGTATCGCCGACAAGGTCTCGCCCGGCGCGATGCCGTCGGCGTCATAGCGGATTTCGAGCAGGGCCGGCAGGTTTTCGGTTTGCGCGAATGCCAGCGCGCGGTCCAGCGCGGCAGGGAAATCCTCGGTTTTTTCCACCGCGATGCCCAGCCCGCCGTAGGCCCGGACGACCTGGGTGAAGTCCGGGTTCTCGAAATCGAGCGCGATGGGGCGCGCCGGGAATTCGCGTTCCTGGTGGGCGCGTATGGTGCCCCACATGCCGTTGTTGAACACCAGTACGACGATGCCCAGGCGATACTGCATGGCCACGCCGAGTTCCTGCATGTTCATCTGGAAGCAGCCGTCGCCCGCCCCGCACACCACGATGCGGTCCGGGTGCTCGAGCTTGGCCGAGATGGCGGCCGGCAGCCCATAGCCCATGGAGCCCACCGTGGGCGCAAGGCTGGTACCCAGTCCGTTGAACGAGCGATAGCGATGCAGATAAAGCGCATAGTTGCCCGCGCCCACCGTGAGGCATGCGTCGTCGGGCAGGCTGCGCCCCAGGTGCCCGGCCGCGGCGTCCAGGCTCATGGGGCCGGGGAAGTCGAGCGCCCTGAGGCTGTCCAGGTATTGGGCGTGCGCCTCCTGGACCGCCGCGCCGCGCGGGACGGCATGCCCGGGCTGCAGGGGCTCCAGCGCCTGCGCGAAGCCAGCGACGCCGGCGACGATGGCCTGGGTGGGCATGAAGACCCGGCCGAGCTCGGCGCTGTCGGGGTAGACATGCACCAGTTTCTGGCGCGGCCGCGGGCTTTCGACCAGCGTATAGCCCAGCGTGGTGGCCTCGCCCAGACGTGTGCCTACGGCCAGAATCAGGTCGGCATCCAGGATGCGGTTCCGCAGTTCGTCGGTCATGCCCCAGCCGACGTGGCCCGCCGCGTTGGGATGGCGCTGGTTGAAGCATTCCAGCCGGCGCCAGGCGGTGCCCACCGGCAGCTCGAAGCGCTGCGCGAAAGCGCTTATGCGCTCGACGGCGTCCTGGGTCCAGCCGCTGCCGCCGACCAGCAGGAACGGACGCTCGGCTTCGTCCAGCAAGGTTTTCAGCCGCGTCATGTCGCCCACGCCCGGATGGCTGAGCGCCCGCTGATACCTGGGCAGGTCTTCGACCACGGCGCGCCCCCACAAGGTGTCTTCCGGCAGCGCCAGGACCACGGGCCCCGGCCTGCCGCTGGTCGCGACCGCGAACGCCCGGGCGATGTATTCGGGTATGCGGTCGGTACGGTCGATCTGGGCGACCCACTTCGCCATCTGCCCGAACATGCGCCGGTAGTCGATTTCCTGGAACGCCTCGCGCTCGTAGAAATCGTTGCCCACCTGGCCGATGAACAGAATCATGGGCGTGGAATCCTGGAAGGCGGTATGCACGCCGATGGAGGCGTTGGTGGCGCCGGGGCCGCGCGTCACGAAGCAGATGCCGGGCTCGCCGGTGAGCTTGCCGTACGCTTCGGCCATGTAGGCCGCGCCGCTTTCCTGGCGGCAGACCACCGCCTGGATGGCGTCCACGTGCTCGTTCAGGGCGTCGATGCAGGGCAGATAGCTTTCCCCCGGCACCATGAACAGCCGGCGCACCCCCTGAATGCGAAGCTGCTGCATCAGAATCTGGCCGCCGTTGCGTTCCACGTCAGACCGAGCTTTCATGCTGATTTCTCCTTTGTTTCATATGGACGGCGACAGCGCCCGATTGAGCGCGGCCACCTGGTCTTCGAAGACCGCGCACTTTGATTTGATGCCGGCGCCGCGCGCCCAGGCGAGATCGTCCGCCTGCGCCCGGGCGTCCGGGTATGCATGCCCGCTGTCGACGGCCAGGCAGCCGGCCGCCGCGCATTCCAGGGCGAAACGGCCGCGGATGGGCCTGAGCGCCGTCGCGTCGCCCGGGTCTTCCATTCCCAGGGCCGCGCCCAGCCTGCCGCCCGCCAGCACGGCCGCCTTGATGCGGGCGCTGGCCGTGAGCACGTCGAAGGTGCGCACGATGGCCAGGGGCGAGGCCAGCACCGGAACGACGGCCGTGCGGCCCGGCGGCAGCCGCAGCCGCGTTTCGCACGCGGCCAGCAAGGCATCGAGCTCTTCGATATGCCGCGCCGCGTCGGCCTGCGACGTCAGCACCGCGTCGGGAGCGCCTTCGATGATTTTCTCGAGCTCGACCTGGCCGCCATGCCGCAGCGAATTGATGCGGACCGCCGCCGCCACGCCCGCCTGGCGGCATTCCCCCAGGAAGTCGACCACCCGTATGCACGCGGCCGCCCTGTCTTGCGGCGCCGTCAGCTCTTCCAGGTCGGCGACCAGCACGTCCGCGCCCGAAGCCAGCGCCCGGCGCTGCGCGGCGCTGTCCAGCCCCGGCACGAACAGCCAGCTTCGGCGCCTGGATGCCGGAAATGCGGGCGGGCGGGCGCGGGCCTCTTGGCAGAGGAGGCTGGAATGATTGCCGGAGGGATTAGGAAGCGGCATGATTCGGATCCATGTGTCGGGGTGAATACACGCTTTACAAGGACGTTCGGCCGAAGTCCGCCCGCAGGCGGGCCAGGATGCCGACCAAGTGGTCGTGCATGGCATGGCGCGCCCGCCCGGCATCGCGTTCCGAGATGGCGCCGAGTATCTGTTCGTGTTCCCGCCGCGCCTGTTCCCATATGTGCTGCGTCACGAAATGAGCTTCCATGCGGGAATAGACGGGGCTGCCCTGGCTCAGGTTCCATAGGTGGGCGATCGCGGACGCCAGCGCGGCGTTGCCGCAAGCGTCGGCAATCGCCAGATGGAACGCGCGATCATGGCGCCCGGGTTCGTCTACGGTGTTCATGGCCCGGTGCGCGGCCTCGATCGCCGCGATTTGCGCCGGCAGCGCCACCTGCGCCGCCAGCGCGGCGCACTCGGGCTCCAGCAGCAAGCGGGTTTCGAGCAGGTCGAAGGGCCCGATGTCGTCGCCGCCGGGATCGGGGCTGGGCGGCGCCGGCTGCGGCTCGGCGCGCTCCGCCGGCGCATGGGTGACGAACACGCCGGTTCCGACGCGGACTTCTACATACCCTTCCAGTTCGAGCGCGATCAAGGCTTCGCGCACGGAGGCGCGGCTGACTTGAAGGTGCTCGGCCAAGTCTCTTTCGGAGGGAAGTCGTTCGCCGGGCGCGAATTCGCCCGCGCGGATCCGGCCGGCGATTTGTCCGGCGATGACCCGATACAGGCGCGGCACGCTGACGGCTTGGAGAGGAATCATTCGATTGACGGGCAGTGGTCTAGTGGTCAGGCCAGTCAATGTAAATGAAAATTCTTGCGGGTGCCAGCCTTTGCGAGGGGAATTAGGTGTAAACCCCAGGTGCGGCCGGCAACCCGTCAAGCCACTCAGTCTTCTTCCACGAAAGTCTCTTCCCGCTTCTTCCGTATCGACGGCAAGGCCACGATCAGTACCAGAATGAGCGCAAGGACCAGCAAGGACGCCGAGAGCGGGCGCGTCACGAAGGTGGTGTATTCGCCCCTCGCCAGCAACAGCGCCCGCCGGAAGTTTTCCTCCATCATCGGACCCAGCACCAGCCCCAGCAACAACGGCGCGCCCTCGCACTTCAGCTTCGTCCACAGATAGCCGATCACCCCGAACGCCGCCGTCATGTAGATGTCGAACACGTTGTAATTGAGCGAATAGACGCCTATCGTGCAGAACACCAGTATCGCCGGGAACAGGATGCGGTACGGCACCTTGAGCAGCTTGATCCACAGCCCGATCAGAGGCAGGTTCAGGACCAGCAGCATCAGGTTGCCGATCCACATCGACACGATCAGCCCCCAGAACAGCTCCGGATGGCTGCTCATGACCTGCGGGCCGGGCTGGATGTTGTGTATCGTCATCGCGCCGACCATCAAGGCCATCACCGCGTTGCCCGGTATGCCCAGGGTCAGCAGGGGAATGAACGAAGTCTGCGCCGCCGCATTGTTCGCCGACTCGGGTCCCGCCACGCCCGCCGGGTGGCCTTTGCCGAAGCGCTCGGGCTCGCGGGAGAGCTTTTTCTCCAGCGTATAGGACGCGAACGACGACAGCACCGCCCCGCCGCCCGGCAGGATGCCCAACGCCGACCCCAGCGCCGTGCCGCGGAGGACCGCGGGATAGGCTTCGCGGAACTCCTTGCGGTTGGGGTAAAGCGTGCCGACCTTGTCGGTGATGTCGACCCGGTTCTCGCGCTGCTGCAGGTTGTTCATGATTTCGGCGAAGCCGAAGACGCCCATGGCGACGATGGCGAAGTCTATGCCGTCCTGCAGTTCGGGGATGCCGAAATCGTAGCGGGCCACGCCGGAGTTCACGTCCGTGCCTATCATGCCCAGCAACAGGCCCAGGAGAATCATCGCGATGGCCTTGGGCAGCGAGCCGGAAGCCAGCACCACGGCGCCGACCAGCCCCAGCACCATCAGGGAAAAATACTCGGCGGGGCCGAACTTGAAGGCGACTTCGGCCAAGGGCGGGGCGAAGGCCGACAGCAATATCGTCGCGACGCAGCCGGCGAAGAAGGAGCCCAGCGCCGCGATCGCCAGGGCCGAGCCGGCGCGACCATTGCGCGCCATCTGATGGCCGTCCAGCACCGTCACCACCGCAGAGGTCTCGCCCGGCAGCGCCACCAGTATGGCCGTCGTCGAGCCGCCGTACTGCGCGCCGTAATAGATGCCGGCCAGCATGATCAAGCCGGCGGTCGGCGGCAGGATGTAGGTGATGGGCAGCAGCATGGCGATGGTCGGCACCGGCCCGATGCCCGGCAGCACGCCGATCAGGGTTCCCAGCAGGCAGCCCATGAAGGCGTAGATCAGGTTTTCGGCCGTGAAGGCGACCGACAAGCCCAGAGACAGATGTTCAAGCAGTTCCATGGCCGGCTCCTCAGCTGAAACTCGGCCAGAGGGGGAAGATCAGACCTAGCCCCCTGATGAACGCCAAATAGGAAAAGAACACCAGGAAGGCGCCGTTGGCCACCGCCACTTTCCAATTGAAATCGTGGCCCGCGATGCTGCTCACGACCACCAGGATGAAGGTCGACAGATACACGCCGAGAAAGTTCAGCAGCACGCCGAACAGCATGACGGACCCGATGATGAGCGCGGTGACGCGCCAGTCGAACTTCTCCACCCGGGTTTCCTGGGCCTTGATCGACAGCGCGCCCAGCGCCACGCCGGCCCCCATCACCGCCAGGATCACGCCCAGCCAGAACGGGAAATAGCCCGGCCCCATGCGGGCCGCCGTGCCCATCTGATAGTGGGTCGCCTCCAATGCGAAAAACAGGCCGATGCCCACGAACATCAGGCCCGACCAAAAGTCCTGCTTAGAGCGTATTCTCATCCTTTCCTCATCCCCTCGCTGCTTGCTGAATCGGCGCGGCGCCTCTTCTTCGCGAACGCCGCGCGGCACGCCATCACCGCGATGGGGCCAGTGCCAAATGGTAGGTAAAAAGCGCGGCGCCCAGGATTACCGGGGCATTACCGTTTGGTAATCTTGCGCGCTTGACCATTCCGCGCCCGCATAGCATTCTTTAAGACCGTCCGTACCCGAAAGAGGAGTGCCTGCCGCGCAGGCATACGAGCCATGTGGCGCTGCCTGATCATTGAAGACGACATCGACAACGCGCGATACATCGCGGCGGGGCTGAAAGAGCTCGGCCATTCCGTCACGACCTGCGCCGACGGCGCGTCCGGCCTGCAGCGCGCCACCGGCGAATACTGGGACGTCATCGTGCTGGACCGCATGCTGCCCAACGACGTGGACGGCCTGTCCATACTCGCCACCCTGCGCGGCCTGGGCAAGCAGACGCCGGTGCTGGTGCTCAGCGCCCTGACCGCGCTGGACGAGCGGGTGCGCGGCTTGAAGGCCGGCGGCGACGACTACCTCAGCAAGCCTTTCGCCTTTCCCGAACTCGCCGCCCGCCTCGAAGCCCTGGTGCGGCGGGCGTCGGCCGATTACAACCTGCGGCAGCTGCAGGTGGCCGACCTGTCGCTCGATCTGATCAGCCGCCGCGTGAGCCGCGCCGGCCGCAACATCTTGCTGCAGCCCCGCGAATTCAAGCTGCTGAGCTACATGATGATGAATTCCGGCCAGGTGCTGACCCGCACCATGCTGCTGGCCGCGGTCTGGGACTACCACTTCGACCCGCAAACCAATGTGATCGACGTCCACATCAGCCGCCTGCGCCAGAAAGTCGACGGCCCCGCCGACCGTTCCCTCATCCATACGGTGCGCGGCACAGGCTACATGCTCGCGCAGGACGAGCCGTCCGGCGCCGCATGAAGCATCGCCTGCGCAACGCCCTGCATGCCGTCTGGAATTCGGTCGCATTCCGCCTGACGCTCAACTACAGCCTGTTCGCGCTGTCCACCTCGCTGATCCTGCTGAGCATCGTCTATTACCAGACCACCGGCATACAGGCTTCGCAGTTCTCGCGGCAGGTCGCCATCACGGCCCAGCGCCTGGGCGCCCATTACAACCAGGGCGGCCTGCAGGGCCTGGTCCGCGAGATCGAGCTGGAACTCGCGGACCAGGTCAATACCGACACCGAGATGTTCCTGCTGCTCGATCCGGCGGGCCGGGCGCTGGCCGGCAACATCGAGCCGGCTCCGGCGCTGGATGCGCTGGGCCCCGAAGGAACCGACCTCACCGTCCTGCTGCGCGGCCGGCCGGCCCACGGCTATGTGGTGGCGCACGCCCTGCCGGACGGATCCCGCCTGATCGTCGGCCACGATCTGCGCGACCTGCACGAGATCACGCAGCTGATCAAGCATGCCAGCCTTGCGGCCGTGGGCGTGACGGCCGTGCTGGTGCTGCTGGGCGCCCTGCTGTTCCGGCGCGCCATGCAGCGCCGGGTGGAGGTCATCCGCCGCACCGCGGCCAAGGTCGGCGCCGGCCAGATCACGCAGCGCGTGCCCATGGAGCGCAAGCCCGACGAATTCGCCCTGCTGACCCACGACATCAACAACATGCTCGACCGCATCGAACTCCTGATGCTGGGGGTGCGCAACGTGTCGGACGCCGTCGCGCACCAGCTGCGCACGCCGCTCACGCGCATGCTGGCGCGCTTGCGCACCATCGATCTCGCGCAGGCCGAACGCCGGGAACTCGAAGCCAGCATCGCCTGCCTGGTCACCGAGATCGAAGACCTGGCCAAGGTGTCGGAAAAGCTGCTGCAGATATCCGAGCTGGAATCGGGAGCGATGCGCAAGCGGTTCGAACCGTCCAGGCTGGACGTCATCGCGTCCGACGTCGTGGAGCTCTATGAAGCGCTGGCGGAAGAAAAAAAGGCCAGGCTGGTGGTCGCGTCGGCGGCGCCGGTGACCGTCCATGGCGACCCCGACCTGCTCGCCGGGGCCATCGCCTGCATGGTCGACAACGCCCTGAAATACGCCGGCAGCCCGGCGCGGATCAAGGTTTCCATCGAACGGCAGGGCGACGAGACCGTGCTCACGGTCGCCGACAACGGGCCCGGCATATCGCCCGACAAGCATGCGCGCATCGGCGAACGCTTCTACCGGCTGCGCCCCGACGTGCCGGGCTACGGCCTGGGCCTGACCACGGTCATGGCCATCGCCAGGCTGCACGGCGCGCGCTTCGAGCTGGCCAACGGCAACCCCGGGCTGCGCGTCAGCCTGCGTTTCGGTCCCGCCGACGCCCAGGGCTAGCCGGCGCCGGCGCGGCGCGCCGGCACGCTCATTCGTTGACCGTGATGCCTTCGGACTTGATGACCTCCGCCCACTTCCTGGTGTCGGCGTCTATGATGGCGGCGAATTCCTCGGGCGAAGTCGGCGTGGCCTCGATGCCGGTGGAACCGACGTATTTACGCAGCGGCTCGCTGTCCATCACCTCGCGCAGCGCCTTGTTCAGGGCCTGGACCTTGTCGGCCGGCGTGCCCATGGGAGCGAACATGCCGTACCAATTGTTGGCGTACACGTTCCGGTAGCCCAGCTCGTCGAAGGTCGGGACCTCGGGCAGCAGGGCCGACCGCTTGGGCGCCGCGATGGCGATCGGCAGCACGCGCTTGTCCTTGATGAAAGGCATGAGCCCGGAGATATCGCCGAAGAAGCCGCCCACCTGGCCGCCCACGGTGTCGTTGATGGCGGGCGCCGCGCCGCGATAGGGCACGTGCAGGATCTCGGCCTTGGTGGCGGCCTTGAGCAGCGAAATCGCCATGTGCGGCATGCTGCCGATGCCGGACGACGACAGGGTCGCGGACCCGGGCTTCTTCGCCGCGTTGTCCAGGAACTGCTTCAGGTCATTGACCTTGCCGTCGGCGGGCACCACCAGCACCTCGGGCGTGGACACCAGCATGGTGATGGGCTGCAATTCCTTCTTCGGGTTGTAGACCAGCTTGGGATACAGCGGCGGATTGATGGCAATGGCGCCCGCCGAGCTCAGGAACAGCGTATTGCCGTCGGGCGCCGCGCGCCCGACATAGCTGGCCGCGATGGCGCCGTTGCCGCCCGGCTTGTTTTCCACGACGACGGGAGACTGCAGCCTGGCTTCCAGTTCCTTGGCGACGACGCGCGCCAGCGTGTCCGCCGGCCCGCCCGCGGGAAACGCCACGACGATGGTCGTGGGCGTGCTGGCCGCCGCGGCGGCCGTGGCGGCAAAGCCCAGCGCAAGCGCCAGAATCGATTTGATCACTACTGTATTTTTTAGAATGGACATGGATGACTCCTTGGTTCTCCGGTCCGCTTCAGCCACCCGCGACACCTTGCGTATTGACATAAAGCGAATAAATCGACGTGCAAGACGCCATGAATAATCGGTTCCGGTGCTTGCCACCGAAACACA
Organism: Parapusillimonas granuli; assembly: GCF_013416525.1. Lineage (GTDB taxonomy): Bacteria > Pseudomonadota > Gammaproteobacteria > Burkholderiales > Burkholderiaceae_B > Parapusillimonas > Parapusillimonas granuli. The sequence continues at coordinate 318,757 of NZ_JACCEM010000005.1, read as the reverse complement.
GGTTTGCGCAGCGCTCGGGCAGAGCGATCCTGCCTATCAGCTTTCCTTCCGGCGAAAAAACGCGCACGCCGTCCAGCTCCGGGGTGCCCATGCCCCAGCCACACCAAAGATTGCCTTCCACGTCGACGCGCAAGCCGTCGGGCGTGCCGTCCTGCGCATCGAACAGCACGCGTCCGCCGGCCAGCGTCCGGCCGCCGGGCTGCACGTCGAACACCAGCACATTGCGCGGCCGCGCCCGGGACTCCACCACATAAAGCCGGCTTTCATCGGGCGAGAACGCCAGGCCGTTGGGCCCTTGCACGTCTCCCGCCACCACGTCGAGCTCCCCGCTGTCCGGGTCCAGGCGGTACAGGTTGGCCGGCAGCTCCTGCTCCGCCTTCTCGCCCTGGTAGAAGCCCACGATGCCGAAGGGCGGATCGGTGAACCAGATCGACCCGTCCGACTTCACGACCACGTCGTTGGGCGAATTCAGCCGCTTGCCCTGGTAGCGGTCCGCCAGCACGGTGATGCGTCCGTCATGCTCGGTGCGCGTCACGCGCCGGCCGAGATGCTCGCAGGTGATCAGCCGGCCTTGGCGGTCCCGCGTATTGCCGTTGGCGTGATTCGAGGCATGGCGGTACACGTGGGTCTGGCCGGAGATCTCGTCCCAGCGCATGATGCGGTCGTTGGGAATGTCGCTCCAGAGCAGATAGCGCCCGTCGCCCACCCAGACCGGCCCTTCGGCCCAGCGCGATCCGCCCGCGATGCGCTCGACGGCGGCCAAGGGCAGCACGAGCCGGTGGAAGCGATCGTCCAGCGCGACCACGGCGGGATCGGGATAGCGATCGCTCAGGATGTCAGCCGCAGCGCGCACTCATGCCTCCGTCCACGATGAGTTCCGTTCCCGTGATGAAGCGGGCTTCGTCCGACGCCAGGAACAGCGCGGCGTTGGCGGTGTCGATGCCGTCGCCCATGAAGGGCAGCGGGATGCGGGCCTGCCTTTCGGCCAGCAGGCGCTCGACGTCGCCGCCGGCGCGCTGGCCGGCCAGCCGGGTTTCGACCATGGGCGTATGCATCTGCCCCGGAATGACGGTGTTGCAGCGTATGTTCCTGGCCGCATATTCGATGGCCACCACGCGGGACAGCTGTATGACGCCCGCCTTGGCGCTCGCATAGCCCACCTGGGCGGACCCGGTCCAGCGTATGCCCGAGGTGGACGATATGTTCACGATCGCCCCCCTGCCCCGTTCGGCCATCACCGGCAGCACATGCCGGCATCCCAGGTAGACGCTCTTGAGGTTGTAGTCGATCTGGCGGTCCCAGTCGGCCTCGTCCAGCTGCACCGGGCCGCCTTTCATCGACCCGCCCACGTTGTTGACGAGGATGTCCACCGTGCCGAATGCTTCGACGCAGGCCCGCACCATGCCGCGCACGGCCTCGCCGGATGTGACGTCGGCCTTCCAGGTGGCGATCTGCCCCCCGGCTTCCTTGGCGCGCTCCACGGTCTCGACCATGGCGTGCTCGTTCAGGTCCACGGCGAATACCTTGGCGCCTTCTTGCGCGAAGCGATAGGCGATCGCCCGGCCGTTGCCCCAGCCCGGGCCCACGCTGCCCGCGCCCGTGACGATCGCCACCTTGCCCTGCAAACGTCCTTTCATTCAAACCTCCCCATCCTGCGATTCGAAACGCGGCGCCTCGCCTTCGGGCGCCGGTATGCGGAAAACATTGAGCGTCATGGAAATGAGCGTGTAGTAGCCGCAAACGCCCACCAGGTCGACCACGCGGTCGCGGCCCAGCAAGGCGAGCGCGCGCTCGTACAGCTCGTCGGGGATTTCGCGGCGGCGCAGCAGCGTGCTCGCGAACTCGTGGACCATGGCCTGCTCCGCATCCGGAAACTGCGGCCGGATGCCGCGGCGCATGGCATCGACGGCTTGCGTCGGCACGCCCGCCTGCACCGCGATGGGCGCATGGGCCCACCATTCGAAGTCCGACTTCCACCAGGCGGCGATCGTGAGTATCGCCAGCTCGGACAAGGCCGGCGACAGGCTGGAATCGTAGCGGCAGTACCGGCCCAGCGCCTGGGCGTGCTCGGCCAGCCCGGGGCGGTGCAGCCAGACCGCCAGCGGCCCGCGCACCCGGCCGCGCGGGCCCGCCACGATGGCGTCGTGCACGCGGCGCTGGTGGTCGTCCATTTGTTGCGGATCGGGGGGAAGCAGTCGTGGCATTTCAGTTTCCTTGCACATCGGCGCGCTTGAACATGATGCGCCGGGTATTGGTGAAATTCGGCCGCACGCGCGAGCTCCAGTCCGTCGCGCGCACCGCCAGCCAGGGCTCGGAGCCGAAGGTCTCGCGGCTGGCGAGGTCGTAGGCGGCGTGATAGCGGGGCGAGGCGTCCGCCGCCAGATAGCGCCGCGCCCGCACCGTTCCGGGCACGGCAGCCAGGCCGGGCAGGTGCTCGGTGTCATACCATTGGTTGAAATCGTCTTCGGCCGCGGGCAGCACGTCCGTTTCGACCACGTAATGCCAGGGGGCCGGCTGGTCCGCCGACGCCCCGGGCAGGTCCAGCGTGGCTCGCAGCGCAAGCAGGCTCGCCCGCGGGAACAACGCGCCCAGCTGGCCGGCGACGATGCGCCGCAGCGTGTCGAGCGACGGCCCGCCGGCGGCGGCGAGAGGCTCCAGATACGCATAGGTCTCGACGCCGTCGACGGCATGCATCACGTCGAGCGCACAGGCGTCCAGCTCGGGCACGCCCAGGCGCAGCATGCCGGCGATCCGGTCCCGGTCCACGGCCAAGCCGGGAAACTTCATCAGCAAGACGTTCATGGCCGGCGCTCCGCGGTGTGTTCATCGGCGATCTCGGCGAAGCGGTACAAGGCCTGGGGATTGCGCACCAGTATCGCTTGCAGCAGGCCGGGGTCCGGGCACAGTTCGGTGAACGCGTCCACCAGTTCGCCGTCGTCCGGCATGTCGCCGCGCACGTTGGGGTGCGGCCAGTCGCTGCCCCATAGCAGTTGGTCGGCCATGGTGTCGATCAAGGCCCGCAGGAACGGCCGGCCGTCGTCGTAGGGGCGCCGCCCGGTCGAAGAGATGCGGTCCATGCCCGACACCTTCACCCAGGCGCGCGGGTGGCCGGCCAAGCCGAGCACTGCGCGGAATTCGGCGCCATCGACGCCGTCGGCGGCGGACACCCTGCCCATGTGGTCCAGCACGAAAGGCAGGCCCAGGTCCTTGAGCAAGGGAAGCAGGCCCGGGAGCGACCGGCCGTCGCTGTGCATGCACAGGTGCCAGCCCAGCGGCTCGATCAGGCGGGCGACCCGCCGGACTTCCGCCCATGGCGTATTGCGCAGATGGGCCACGAAATTGAAGCGCACGCCCCGCACGCCCGCCGCATCGAGCGCCCGGACGTCCTCGAGCCCCGCGCCAGGCCCGAGCAGGCACACCGCCCGATACCGCCCGCCGCCTTTTTCCAGGGCGTCCAGCACCGCCGACATGTCGAAGCCATGGCAGCCCGGCTGAACGATGACGCCCCGGTCGATGCCCAGTTTCCGGTGCAGGGCGCGCAGGTCTTCGAACGACGCATCCGGAGGCGTGTAGGGGCGGTCGGCGGCGAACGGGAAGCGGCTCGCCGGCCCGAAGATATGGGTATGCGTATCGCAGGCGCCGGCGGGCAGGCGGCGGGCGGGCCGGCGTATCCGGTCCAGGGACAATGGGGGCGGACAGTCCGCCGTGGTGCTGTGCTGGTTCATGCGGCCATGATGGGCCGCGCCGGCTTCCGGAACAAGACCGCCATGCTGACTTCAGATATAGAATTTTCGTATATCATGAAGGCATGAACCTCAAGCAGATCCGCTACTTCATCGTCGTGTGCGAGCAGCGCAGCTTTTCGCGCGCGGTCGACGTCCTGGACGTCGCCCAGCCTTCGATCAGCCGCCAGGTTCAATTGCTGGAAACCGAGCTGCAACAGCACTTGTTGCGGCGCACCGGCCGCGGCGTCGAGCCCACCGAGGCCGGGCTGCGCTTCCTGCACCACGCCAAGGCCATCCACAGCCTGGCGGTCCATGCCAAGCAGGACTTGCTGGATTTCCGCTCAACCGTGCAGGGCCGCGTGAAGCTGGGCCTGCCGCCGCGCATCGCCCGCCGGCTGACGCCTCACATCGTCAAGCAGTTCCGGCTGCTGTTCCCGAACTCGTCGATCACGATTGCGGAACGGCTCAGCACGGAAATGCGCGAATGGCTCATCAGGGATCGCATCGATCTCGCCCTGCTCTACGAGCCGCCGCCGTCGGTGCTCATGACTTGCGAGACCATCTACCGGGAAGAGCTGGTGCTGGCCTATACCCGCGACTGCCGGCCCGCGCCGCCCGCCCAGGTGAAGGTGGCCGAGCTGGCCCGCTATCCCCTGGTGCTGCCCAGCGCACCCAACACGATACGGGCGCTGGTCGACAGCACCTGCGGGGACTTGAACGTGGAATTGAATGTGGTGGCGGAGGTGGACGTGGTGCATTCCATCGTGGAGACCACGGCCCAGGGCAATGTGTTCACCATCATTCCCCGTTCCGCCGTCACGGATTCCGCCGGCCACGTGGAGCTCAGCTATTCACGCATCGTCGAGCCGGTCATACGCAACAACCTGACGCTGGCCCTGCCGGTGAACGGCAGCAACCAGCGCCTGGCCCATGCCACGGCGGACATCATCCGCGGGCTGGATTTCGCGCGGCACATGCAATAGCGGCGCTTGCCTACAGCGCGTCCAGCTTCTTCTGGAGCGCGTCCAGCGGCAGCGCGCCGTTGACCCGGCTGCCGTCGGCGAAGATGATGGCGGGCGTGCCCTGCACCATCAGCTTGCGGCCCAGGGCCAGCACGGTGTCGATCGGCGTGTCGCATTGGGCTTCCGGCGGCGTCTTGCCGTCGAGTATCCATGCCCGCCAGGTGGCCGCCCGGTCCTTGGCGCACCAGATGTTCCGCGCCTTGACCGACGAATCGGGGGACAGGATGGGGAACAGGAAGGTGTAGACCGTGGTGTTGTCGACTTCTTTCAGGGTTTGATGCAGCCGCTTGCAATACCCGCAATTGGGGTCTTCGAAGACGGCCATCCGGCGCGAACCGTCGCCCTTGACCTGCTTGATCGCCAGTTCTAGCGGCAGGTCGGCGAAGGCCACGCGCGAGAGCTCCTCGCTGCGCTCGGCGGTCAGGTCGCGGCGCGACTTGGCGTCGATCAGCGAGCCTTGAAGAATGTACTCGACCTGGGCGTCGGTATAGACGAAGTCCATGCCGATGCGCACTTCGAACAAGCCCGGGAAGGGGGTGCGTTCGACCGACGACACCTCTATGCCGGGAAAGCGCTCGCCAAAAGCCGCGCGCACGGCGTCGGGCGAAGCCGCGTCGCGCGTCGAGACGGCCGCGGCGGGGGCGGCGCCTTCATTGCCTTGCGTCGACAACGCCCGCGCCGGAGCGGCCGCTTCGCTGCCGGCGGTGGAAACGGCGCTCTGGGCCAGGACCGGCCCGCTCATCCACGATAGCCCGACCCACGCCGCCACCGCCAAACATTGCTTCAAATGCATAAGATCTCCTGTATCAGCGCCCCGCGGCGCCGCTTATCAAAAACCGCTTCGCCAGAGGCAGGCGGTCTACGCAAGCCATGCCCAGATTGCGCGCCCACACGGCGGGCGCCGACCGGGCGGCGAACAGGCCGTGCAAGCCGTCCGTCGCCAGCCTCATGGCCAGTATGGGTTCGGCGCGGGCGCGCCGATAGCGCGACAGCACCCTCGGGTCGCCCGCCTTGCGGTAGGGCTCTTTGCTTGCCAGCACCCGCAGCAAGGCCTGCACGTCGCCCAGGCCCAGATTGAGCCCCTGGCCCGCCAGGGGATGCACCCGGTGCGCCGCGTCGCCGACCAGGGCCACGCTGGGCGCCACCATGCCGCTGTGTTCGATGAACAGCGGAAAGCCGAACATGGGGCTGCGCACCGCCAGCCTGCCCAGGCGCCCGCCCGTGGCGGCCGCCAAGTCGGATTCCAGCTTTTGCCTCTGGACCGGCTCGGGCAAGGCCAGGAGCGCCTGCGCCGCCGCCTCGGGCATGGACCAGACCATGGACACCTGATGGCCTTCCGCCGTGTCGGGCATGGGCAGCAAGGCCAGTATGCTGTCCCCGGTGAACCACTGGACCGCGATGTTCTGGTGCGGCAGCTCGGACGTCAGGTGCACGACCACGCCGGTATCGCCATAAGGACGCGAATGATGCGGTATGCCCGCGGCATGGCGCAGCGCCGAGCGCGCGCCGTCGGCGCCGACCAGCAGGTCCGCGCGCAGCACGGCGCCTTCGTCGGTATGGACGCGGCCGGCCTCCAGGCGGTCGAATTTGTGCGTGTGCCAGGGAATGCCGTACACCCGCAGCGCCTGCTGCAGCGCCCTTTCCATTTCGCTGGACTCGACGATCCAGGCCAGGGCGGGTTCGGCCGCCTGCCATGCGTGCAGGGTGACCGCGCCGCTGGCGTCCCCGTAGACCTCCATGGTGTCGATGCGCGTCAGGCGGCGTTCGTCCATCATGTCCCAGACGCCCAGGCCGGCCAGAAAGGCCTGGCTCGCCGCCGATATCGCGTACACGCGCGGGCAATAGACGTCGCCGGACGGAAACTCGCGCATGCCGCGCGGCCCCAGCAGCGCGGCGTCGAAGCCGGCGCGGCCCAGCCCGAGCGCCGTGGCCAGGCCGGCGATGCCGGTGCCGCAGACCAGTATGGATTCTTTCTTCATCGCGCCGAGGGAGCTCCCGCCTGTTTGGGCCACAGGACCCACATTTCGCCGCGCTGCTTCATGCGGCCCGCCATGGCCCCGGCCTCGTCGCCGAAGCCCCAGTAGAAGTCGGTGCGCGCCGCCCCCTTGATCGCCGCGCCGGTGTCCTGCGCGAAGACCAGGCGGGCCAGAGGCTGGCTGCTGGCCGGATGGGTGGTGGACAGATACAGCGGCGCGCCCAGCGGCACGAAAGCCGTATCGATCGCCACCGCGCGCCCGCCGATCAGCGGAATGCCATAGGAGCCCTTGGGCCCGAGCTCCGGGTCGCGTATCGGTTCTTCATTGAAGAACACCATGGCGGGATTGGCGTTGAGCATTTCCTGGACCCGCGAGGGGTTGTTCTTGGCCCAGGCCTTGATGTTCTGCATGGAAGCCTGCGCCAGGGTGATTTCCCCTTTTTGCGCCAGCCATTGGCCGATGGATTTGTAGGGCCTGCCGTTGTGGTCGGCATAGGCCAGCCGAATGGTGCTGCCGTCCGGCAGCTGCGCCCGCCCGGACCCCTGGATTTGCAGGAAAAAGGCCTCGACCGGGTCGTCGACCCAGGCGATGACGGGCGGCTGCCGGTCCGGCGAGGCGGCGATCTCGGCCCGGGTGTCGTAGGGCACCACCCGCTTGCCCGCCAACTTGCCCCTGACCCGCTTGCCCGCGAGCTCCGGATACACGGCGCCGAGGTCTATGGTGAGCAGGTCGTCGGGCGCCGAGTACAGCGGCCATTGGTAATTGCCGCCGCGCTTGCGCGAGGCCCTGACCAAGGGCTCGTAGTATCCCGTCACGGTGTTTTGGGCCGGCTTGCCCGTTGCGTCCAGCAAGCGCCAGGGCGACAAATGCTGTTCCAGGAAGCGGCGCACCGGCTCGCCGGCCGCGTCCACCGGCAGGCCCGACTGCTGCGCCGCCGCGCACACCGGCTGCCAGACCCGCGGGGTGGCTCGCGCCTGCATGGCGAGCGAGCCCGAAACCGGCCGCATCAGCCCCTTGCAGTTGTTGATGAACGCTTTCCAGACGTGGTCCAGGCCGTCGCCGCGCCACCCGGGCAGCGCCGCCCAGGACGCCTGCTGGAACTTCCCGGACAAGCCGCGCGGCGGCGTGTCGCGCATCGATTCCAGGGGCGGGACCACCAGGGGCAGTTCGGCGATATTGGGCTCGGGCGCGGCGGGCGCCGCGGCGCCGGGCGCGCCGGTATCGGGAGGCACCGTGCTGCAAGCCGCCAGGATGGCGAGCAAACAGCTTGACAACAGAATTCTTTTCATAAACTCACGAGAAACTAGTGCAAGGTGCGGGGCACGGCCAGGACGAATTCCGGTATGGGGACGTCGAAGGGCAGGCCGTCTTCGCCCACGCAATGATAACTGCCGCGCATGGTGCCGATGGGGGTCGGCAGGGGACAGCCGCTGGTGTATTCGAAGCTTTCGCCGGGCCCGAGCAGAGGCTGCTGCCCGACGACCCCCAGCCCGCGCACCTCGTGGGTCTTCTGCCCGCCGTCGGTGATGATCCAGTGCCGGCTGACGACCTGGGCCGCCTGTTTCCCGTTGTTGGTGATGCGCACGGTATAGGCGAACACGTACTGCTGCCTGGCCGGATCGGACTGTTCGGGCAGATACTGGGGCACGACGGTGACGGCGATGTCGGAGGGATTCATGGCGTTTCCAGAAAATTGCGGCACTCACCTACAATAATGACATATTCCCCGCCGCGATTTTTGCTCAACGCATACCAGTCTTTCATATCATGCCTTTTACCAAGCCAACCCGCATCGCCCCCAGCCTGCTGTCCGCCGACTTTTCAAGATTGGGTGAAGAGGTCCGGAACGTCGTCGCCGCCGGCGCCGACTGGATACACTTTGACGTCATGGACAACCATTATGTTCCCAACCTGACGATAGGCCCGATGGTGTGCGAAGCGATTCGTCCGCACACCGACGCCCCCATCGATGTCCATTTGATGGTGGAGCCGGTCGATGCCATTATCCCGCAATTCGCGAAGGCGGGCGCCGACATCATCACTTTCCACCCGGAGGCCTCGCGCCATCCGGACCGCAGCCTGTCCTTGATCCGGGAACACGGCTGCAAGGCGGGGCTGGTCTTCAATCCGGCCACCTCGCTGGACTGGATGGACTACGTGATGGACAAGCTCGACATCGTTCTGCTGATGTCGGTGAACCCCGGTTTCGGGGGGCAGAAGTTCATCCCGGCCACGCTGTCCAAGCTGCGCCGGGCGCGCGGCAAGATCGACGCCTGGCGGCAGGCGGGCGGCCAGGCGATCGCGCTGGAAGTGGACGGCGGCGTCAAGGTCGACAACATCGCGGAGATCCGCGCGGCCGGGGCCGACACCTTCGTGGCGGGGTCGGCGGTGTTCGGGCACGATGACTACCAGGCGGTGATCGACGCCATGCGGCAGGAAATCGCCAGGGGCGAGTCGGGAGACTGGGGGCGGGAGACTGTGTCGCTCTAGGCGTCGGTACGGGGCATGGCCATCAACCATGGCCATTGACGAAAGTATGCGCCCGCCGCCGATTCCCGTCCGTATACACCGACGGCAATAGCGAGCGGCGCTCCACGAAAAGCGTATTGCCCGCGATCTTCTTCGCCTCCGACTTCGCCGACGCCGCGAACTCCGCGATCTGATGGCTGGAAAACGGCACGGCCGCGTCCACCTGCACCGCGCCGATCGACAAGCTGATCAGCGGGTGGAACATCTCCAGCCCCTGCCGATTCTCCGTCATGTAACCGCCGGCCTCCCGGTGGCTCTTGCGGTACAGGCCGGATGTCGCACCCGAAAAAGCGTCCAGAATGTCCTGGCAGCGCTCGTGCCAGTCCCGGCTGCGGAACACCACGATGAAATCGTCCCCGCCGATGTGCCCGACGAAATCGAGGTCGGGATCGCAATGCTGGCGCAGCAGCTCCGCCGTGATCTGTATGGCCTCGTCGCCCTTGCGATAGCTGTACAAGTCATTGAACGGCTTGAAATTGTCCAGGTCCGCATAGCAGACGACAAAGGATTCCCCGTTCGTGAGCAGCGCCTCGATGTGCTCGTTGATGGGAACGTTGCCAGGCAGCTGCGTGAGCGGATTCGCGTAGCGCGCGGCATGTATCTGCATCTGCGTGATCTCGCGGATCAAGTCGAAACCCGTGCCCACGCCGCGGTACTCGCCGTCCGCCGTGATGATGAAGCCCTCCGACAGATGATGCGGGTTGCCTTCGGTGATCAGGTAGCTGAGGTCGCGCAGGCTGGTCCCGATGTCCACCACCAGCGGCTCGTTCTCGATGAAGTGCGAACAAGGCTTGTTGCCGTACAGCTCGCGATGGTAGGGGCGGGCCAGCCGGTCCAGCATGCGCAGGCGCTGGATGAGCCCGATGGGGACTTTCTCCCGCAGCACGGCCAGCACCTGCAGCTCGGGCTGCTGCTCGAAGATTTCGTAGACGGCGTTGGTGGGCGTTGCATCGGCCACCGCCGGGATCGCGCGCAGGATCTTGCGCACCGTGAGATCGGCCTTGAAAGGCTGGAGCTCGTGGCGCTGCCCGGCGCCCGACCGCTTGGCCATGAGCGACAGCGTTTCCGCGGGCAGCCGCAGAATGGGCGGCATGGCGGGGCGGCCCAGCCAGTACCCCTGGCCGTACTGTATGCCCAGTTCGCGCACGGCCGCGTACTCCGTCTCGGTTTCTATGCCCTCGGCGATCACCTTGGAATGCGACTGCCGGGCGATTTCGAAAATGGAGCGGGCGAACTGGCGCTTGACGGGGTCCTTGTCTATGCCCTGGATGAAATACTTGTCGATCTTGACGAATTCGGGCCGCAGTTCGGACCAGAGCCGCAAACTGGAAAAGCCTTCGCCCAGGTCGTCGATTGCAACCTGGAAGCCATAGGCGCGGTAATCGGAAGCCGCCTGCTTGATGCGGTTGTAGCTGGCGGCCGAGCTGGATTCCGTGAGCTCGATGACGATGTTCTCCGGCGATATCCCATGCACCCGCTCTGAAAAAAAACAAGTGTCCGTCTGGAGGTCGGGGTTGACCAGGACGTCGGGGCTCATGTTCAGGAACAGCCTGCCTTCCAGCCCATGGCGGGAGAACTGCTCGATGTGCACTTTGCGGCACAGGCGTTCGAGCTCGACCGTGGCGCCGCACATGCGGGCCACGTTGAACAAAGTGTAGGGCATGTGCAAGGGCGTATTCGACGGCCCGCGTATCAGCCCTTCATACCCCAGAATATTTCCCGACTGCAAATCCACGATAGGTTGAAACAACGGCGTGACCGACTCTTCCGTCATCACCTTACGAAAACTCGCCAGCATCTTCAGACTCTCGCTGTATTCCTGGCCCAGGATCGAGCCTGGCTGTCCCGGACACTTCAGTATCGCTATCACTCGCATCAACCTGTCATGGCGCGCGTGCGCACACCCGCGCACGTTCCCGACGGCCAATTTAAGGCCACCATATTACAGGCAAGTGTCCGGGCGAACATCTGGATTTTTTCACGCATACAATATTGCAACACCGGGCTGAATCCCGAACAGGAATCTCGTATGCGTTTCTCCGCTGTACTGCTGGATCTGGACGGCACCCTGCTGGACACCATACCCGACCTCGCGCGCGCCTCGAACGCCATGCGCGCCGAACTGGGCATGCCCGAACTGCCGGTCGCCACCGTCGCAACCTATGTGGGCAAAGGCACGGAGAACCTGGTCAAGCGGCTGCTGGCCGACAACCCCGAAGGCAGGCAGCCGAGCCCCGAAGAAACCGCCCGGGCGCTGGAGATCTTCCATCGCCACTACCATGAGGTCAACGGCGACGAAGCCTCGGTATACCCCGGCGTGGTCGAAGGCCTGGAAGCCTTCTCCAAGGCGGGCGCCGCGCTCGCCGTCGTCACCAACAAGCCCACCCAATTCACCCTGCCGCTGCTCGAACGCATGGGGCTGGCCGGCTACTTCAGCCAAGTGGTCTGCGGCGACACCTGCGCCCGCAAGAAGCCCGACCCCATGCCCTTCCTGCACGCCTGCGAACTGCTGGGCGCGGACCCGGCCGCGTCCCTGGCCATCGGCGATTCCATCAACGACGCCCTGGCCGCAAGGGCGGCGAACATGACGGTCCTGGCGCTGCCGTATGGCTACAACGAAGGAATGGACGTGCGAAATCTTCCCGTCGATGATATAGTTATGTCCATCGCGGAAGCCGCCCAATGGGCGGCGGCTCGCTGAAACCGAATTTTTCAAAGCCGAATACACACGAATGTTTGCCGCCCCTTATTACACGACCACGCCCCGCGCCTATTGGCGCTGGTGGCGTTTGTGTTCTGGGTAGCGGTAATCCACGCCCGGCGCCAAGACCCTCGAGTTTTCGTGCCGCCAGCATTTACCAGTCGTAAGCGAAGCCCGGAACCCTCAAATGGCCGGGCTTTTTTTTGCATCCCTGTCCCGGCCTGTATGCAACCCCCACACAGAGACCACTATGACAGAGATCGAATTCAACGCCCTGGCGGCGCAAGGATACAACCGCATCCCCCTGATCGCGGAAACCTACGCCGACCTCGACACGCCCCTGGCGATCTACCTCAAGCTCGCCCACAGCGGCCCCGAAGGCGGCCGCAACAGCTGCCTGCTGGAATCCGTGGTGGGGGGCGAGCGTTTCGGGCGTTACTCTTTCATTGGTCTTCCGGCCAAGACCGTGATCCGGTCCACCGGCGCGCTGACCGAAGTCCTGCACAAGGGCCAAGTGGTCGAAACCCACGAGGGCGACCCGCTGGACTTCATCGAATCCTTCCAGGCCCGGTTCAAGGTCGCCCTGCTTCCGGGCATGCCCCGCTTCGCGGGCGGCCTGGCGGGATACTTCGGCTACGACACCGTGCGCCACATCGAACCGCGCCTGGGCCCGGCGGTCAAGCCTTTTCCGGCCGGACAGGAAGAAGGCACGCCCGACATCATGCTGCTGCAGGTCGACGAACTGGTCATCGTCGACAACCTTGCGGGCCGCACCTACCTGATGGTCTATGCGGACCCCGCCCAGCCGGAAAGCTACGCCCTGGCCAAGCGGCGCCTGAAGGAATTGCGCGAAAAGCTGCGCACGCCGGTGGTGATCCCCTACGCCTACGCCAGCATGCAGACCAACAGCCGGCGCGATTTCGATAAAAAGGACTACATCGACGCGGTGCTCAAGGCCAAGGAATACATCGCCGCCGGCGACCTGATGCAGGTACAGATCGGCCAGGTCATCGCCAAACCCTTCCGCGACTCCCCCCTCTCCCTCTACCGCGCCCTGCGTTCCCTCAATCCCTCGCCCTACATGTACTACTGGAACTTCGACAACTTCCAGGTGGTGGGGTCGTCGCCGGAAATCCTGGTCCGCCAGGAAATCGTCACCGAGGCGGACCGCAAGAAAACCATGGTCACCATCCGCCCCCTGGCCGGCACCCGCAAGCGCGGCGCCACGCCCGAGGAAGACGCGGCGCTGGCGGCCGAACTCACGGCCGATCCCAAGGAGCGCGCCGAGCACGTCATGCTGATCGACCTGGCGCGCAACGACATCGGCCGGGTCGCCAGGACCGGCACGGTCAGCGTCACCGACACCATGACGATAGAGCGCTATTCCCACGTCATGCACCTGGTGTCGAACGTCTCCGGCGAACTGAACGAAGGCATGAGCAACATGGACGTCCTGCGCGCCGCCTTCCCGGCCGGCACCCTGACCGGCGCTCCCAAGGTGCGCGCCATGGAAATCATCGATGAGCTCGAACCCGTGCGCCGGGGCATCTACGGCGGCGCGGCGGGCTACATGAGCTACGGCGGCGAAATGGACGTGGCCATCGCCATACGCACCGGCATCATCAAGGACGGCATGCTCTACGTGCAGGCGGCGGCGGGCATCGTCGCCGACTCGGACCCTGAAAAAGAATGGCAGGAGACCGAAGCCAAGGCGCGCGCGGTGCTGCGCGCGGCCGAGCAGGTCCAGTACGGCCTCGACGAACCCATCTAACGGACGCATAGCGCGCCCCCAGGAGAACCCCATGCTACTGATGCTCGACAATTACGACTCGTTCACCTACAACCTGGTGCAATACTTCGGCGAGCTCGGCCAGGACGTGCGCGTGCTGCGCAACGACCAGGTGACGGTGGATGAAATCGCCGCCATGAATCCGGACCGGATCTGCATTTCGCCCGGCCCCTGCTCCCCCGCGGAAGCGGGGATTTCCATAGAGCTGATCCAGCGCTTCGCGGGCAAGCTGCCGATACTCGGCGTCTGCCTGGGCCACCAGGCCATCGGCGCGGCCTTCGGCGGGGACATCGTCCGCGCCAAGCAGATCATGCACGGCAAGGTGTCCCGCATCACCCACGCGGGCACCGACGTTTTCGCCGACCTGCCCTCGCCCTTCACCGTGACGCGCTACCACTCGCTGGCGATCCGGCGCGACACCCTGCCCGACTGCCTGGAAGTCACCGCCGAAACCGACGACGGCGAGATCATGGGCATCCGCCACAAGACGCTGCCGGTCTACGGCGTGCAGTTCCATCCAGAATCGGTGCTCAGCGAACACGGCCACGCCTTGCTGAACAATTTCCTGAAAATCTGAAACCTCCAAGATCGAGACAAAGGATACATCCATGCCCCCCATCACTCCCGCCGAAGCCCTGACCCGCTGCATCGAGCACCGCGAAATCTTCCACGACGAAATGCTGGAACTGATGCGCAGCCTGATGCGCGGCGAGATGTCGCCGCAGATCGCCAGCGCCCTCATCATGGGGCTGCGCGTGAAGAAGGAGACCATCGGCGAAATCACCGCCGCGGCCCAGGTCATGCGCGAGTTCGCCTTGAAGGTCGACGTCCCCGACAAAAACGAATTGCTCGACATGTGCGGCACGGGCGGCGACGGCGCCCACACCTTCAATATCTCGACGGCGGCCATGTTCGTGGCCGCATCGCAGGGCGTGAAGATCGCAAAGCACGGCAACCGCAGCGCCTCGTCGTCCTCGGGCAGCGCGGACGTGCTCGAAGAGCTGGGCGCCAACGTCATGCTCGGGCCCGACCAGATCGCCGAAAGCATACAGCGCACCGGCATCGGCTTCATGTTCGCGCCCGCCCACCACGGCGCCATGAAGAACGTGGCCGCCGTCCGCAAGGAGCTGGCGGTCCGCACCATCTTCAACATTCTGGGCCCGCTGACCAACCCCGCCAACGCGGGCAACCAGCTGATGGGCGTATTCCACCCCGACCTGGTCGGCATCCAGGTCCGCGTGCTGGAACGCCTGGGCTCCAACCACGTGCTCATCGTCCATGGCAAGGACGGCATGGACGAAGCGTCGCTGGGCGCGGCCACCCTGGTCGGCGAGCTCAAGGACGGCGTCGTCAAGGAGTATGAAATCCATCCCGAGGACTTCGGCATGAGCATGGTGTCGAACCGGTCGATCAAAGTGGCCAGCCGCAGCGAATCGGCCAAGCTGGTGCTGGACGCGCTGAACAACATCGAAGGCCCCGCTCGTGATATTGTTGGCTTTAACGCCGGCCTGGCCATTTATGCCGGCAACAAGGCAGACTCCATCGAGCAAGGCCTGAAAATGGCTTTCGACGCCATAGCCAGCGGCGCCGCCCGTGCCAAGCTCGAGGAATTCTGCACCTACACACGGACGCTGACGGTATGAACGACATCCTTGCCAACATACTCGAAACCAAAAGAACCGAAGTCAAGACGGCTCGACAGATGCGCAGCGAATCCGATCTCCTGCGCGAGGCCAAAAGCCGCAAGGATCTGCGCGGGTTCGCGCGCGCCATCGAAGACAAGATCGCGCAAGGCAAGCCGGGCGTCATCGCTGAAATCAAGAAGGCCTCGCCGTCCAAGGGCGTGATCCGCGAAAATTTCAACCCCGTCGAAATCGCGACCTCGTATGCGGCCCATGGCGCCGCCTGCCTGTCCGTGCTGACCGACGTCCAGTTCTTCCAGGGATCCTACGACTACCTGCGGCAGGCGCGCGCCGCCTGCACGCTGCCCGTGCTGCGCAAGGACTTCATGATCGATCCCTACCAGATCATCCATGCCCGCGCCCTGGGCGCCGATTGCGTGCTGCTCATCGTCGCCGCGCTCAGCCCGCAGCAATTGCGCGAATTCGAATCCCTGGCCACCGAACTGGGCATGGACGTCCTGGTCGAAGTCCACGACCGCGCCGAACTCGATCTCGCGCTCGATCTCCACACCACGCTGGTGGGCATCAACAACCGCAATCTGCGCAGCTTCGAGACCTCGCTGCAGACCACGCTGGACCTGCTGCCGCACATTCCCGAAGGCAAGCGCGTCATCACCGAAAGCGGCATCCTGGCGCCCGAAGACGTCAAGCTCATGCGCGATCACGGCGTGCACGCCTTCCTGGTCGGCGAGGCCTTCATGCGCGCCGAAGAGCCCGGCGCCGCCTTGCAGCAGCTCTTTTTCCCGTCCTGATCGCCGGCCCCCTTCCCGCAGGCCCATGTTCACCATTGCCGAAACCGATCCGGCGCTCACCAAGGATCAGGCCAAGCCCATCGAGGCGCGGCTGCGCACCGCGCTGCTCAAGGCCCAGTACAAGCGCCTGCAGCAGAACGGGCGCGCGCTGCTGGTCGTCATCGCCGGCATGGACGGCTGCGGCAAAGGCGCCGCGGTCAGCCTGCTGAACGAATGGATGGACGCCCGCCATATCCGCACCCTGGCGTTCGGCGAACCCAGCGCCGAAGAACGGGCCCAGCCCTTTTTCTGGCGCTATTGGCGCAGGCTGCCGCCGCGCGGGCGCACCGGCATCGTCTTCGGTTCCTGGTACAAGCCGCTGCTGGCCGAAGCCGCCAGGAAGTCGCCGAACCTGCGCAAGCTGTCCGCGTTGGCCCAGGAGATCCGGCGCTTCGAAGAAACCCTGAACGACAACGGCGTGCAGATCGTCAAGCTCTGGTTCCACCTGTCCCGCGAGGCCCAGGCGCGGCGCACCGACCAGTTGCTGGCGGATCCCGACACGGCCTGGCAGGTCATGCCCGAAGACATCAAGGTCCGGAAGAAATTCGATCGCCTGCGCAAGGCCGGGGAATTGGCCATCCGCCTCAGCAACGACCCGTCCCGGCCGTGGCAGATCATCCCCGCCGCCGACCCGCTCATGCGTGCCGCCTGCACCGGCAAAGCGGTGCTGGCGGCGCTGCGAACCGCGCCGGCCAGGCCGCCGGCCTTGCCGGCCGCGCCCGGCGGGGCGCCCGTGCCCACCGTGCTGCAGGACCTGGACTATTCGCTGTCCCTGCCCCAAAGCGCCGATTACGATCGCGAGCTCGCCCGCCTGCAGGCCAGGCTGGCGCAGCTGACCCGCCACGACAAATTCCGCAAGCTGCCCCTGGTGCTGGTTTTTGAAGGCCAGGACGCCGCGGGCAAGGGCGGCGCGATCCGGCGCATCACCCATGCGCTGGACGCCCGCCAGTTCCACGCCCTGCCCATCGGCGCGCCGAACCAATACGAACAGGCCTTCCCGTATCTTTGGCGGTTCTGGCAGAACCTGCCCTTGCCGGGCGCCATCGCCATCTTCGACCGCTCCTGGTACGGGCGCGTGCTGGTCGAGCGCGTCGAAAAGCTGTGTACGCCGGCCGAATGGCGGCGCGCCTACGGCGAAATCAACGAATTCGAATCCCTGCTGCGCGACAACGGCGCGCTGGTGCTGAAATTCTGGCTGGCCGTCAGCAAGGAAAAGCAGCTGGAGCGCTTCCATGAGCGCGAGCAATCCCCGTTCAAATCGTTCAAGATCACGCCGGAAGACTGGCGCAATCGCGAAAAATGGGACGACTACCTGGACGCCGCCAACGAAATGTTCGAACACACCAGTACGGACGCCTGTCCGTGGCATATCTTCCCCGCCGACGACAAGCGCTATGCGCGCATCAAGGTGCTACAGACCATCGTCGACGCGCTGGAACACGCCATGAAGCTCAGGACCGCGCCATGACCGCGCCCGGCGGCTGCCCCCTGTGCCTGCAGCCCGGCGGCCCCGTGCTGTGGCGCAACGACGCCTTCCGGGTCTTGCGGGTCGACGACGCGGACTACCCCGGCTACACCCGGGTGGTCTGGAACGCCCATGTGGCCGAAATGACCCAGCTGTCGTCCCGGGAGCGCGGCGAATTCATGGATGCCGTCTGGCTGGTCGAGCAAGCCCAGCGCGGCATACTGCGCCCCGACAAGATCAACCTGGCCCAGTTCGGGAACATGGTGCCCCACCTGCATTGGCACGTCATTCCGCGCTGGCGCGGCGACAGCCGCTTCCCGGAGGCCGTCTGGGCGCCGCCCGTGGCGCGCGGCGCCGCCGCGCAGGCGGGCTGGAACCGGCAGCGCGGCCAGCTTGCCGAGCTGCTGCCCGAATACCACGCGGCGCTCATCGCCAGCCTGGATCTCCGCTGGAGGCCACACGGCCCGGCTTGAACCGCGTTGCGGCCGGGGCGTCCCGGCGCCCGGCGGCCGGCAGGCCTGAGCGCGGGTGTTGCAAATCGACAATACAGGGATTTCCCTTAATTCGAAATCACAGTATAATCCTTCGACTGCATTTTCACGCGTCGACATTTTCATACAGCCTACCCTTGCTGTCGCATAGCAGTTGACTGATTCATCAGCACCCATGTCGAACGCCATCGCTCCCTGACCCCCGAGCCTTTCGCCGCGTCTTCAAGACACACTACGCTGCACTTTAGGTTGATTCGGTCGGCACGATGCTCCAATCAACCAGCGCTCCGGGCTCACTTTTCCGCCCCCGCCATGTGTATGCCGTTTTGCCGGCAAAGGATATTCATGTCTTTCGATTCTTTAGGTCTCGTGCCTACCCTGCTGTCCGCCGTCCAGAAAGCGGGCTTCACCGACCCCACTTCCGTACAGGCGGCCGCCATCCCCAAGGCGCTCGCAGGCCACGACCTGATGGTCTCTTCGCAGACCGGCAGCGGCAAGACCGCCGCCTTCATGCTGCCCGCCCTCAACCGTATTTCGCAGATGCCGCCCAACAAGGGTTCGGGCGTGCAAGTGCTGGTGCTGACCCCCACGCGGGAACTCGCCATGCAAGTCGCCGACGCCACCAAGCTGTACGGCGCCCATATCAAGGACCTGCGCATCGCCACCGTCGTGGGCGGCATGCCCTACGGCGCGCAGCTCAAGGCCTTGTCGCGCCGCGTCGACGTGCTGGTCGCCACGCCGGGCCGACTGATCGACCACCTGCAGGCCAAGCGCGTCAATCTTTCCACCGTCCACACCCTGGTCCTGGACGAAGCCGATCGCATGCTGGACATGGGCTTCATCGAAGACATCGAGCACATCGTCAGCCGCACTCCCGAAAGCCGCCAGACCCTGCTGTTCTCGGCCACGCTGGACGGCAGCATTGCGCGCCTGGCCGCCAAGATGATGCGCGATCCCCAGCAGATCGAGATCTCCGGCCAGAAGCAGAAGCACAACAACATCACGCAAAGCCTGCTCTATGCGGATGACAGCAGCCACAAGATGCGTCTGCTCGACCACCTGCTGCGCGACGCGAACCTGGACCAGGCCATCGTCTTCACCTCCACCAAGCGCGGCGCGGACGATCTGGCGGACCGCCTGAACGACCAGGGTTTCGCGGCGGCGGCGCTGCACGGCGACATGAACCAGCGCCAGCGCACCCGCACGCTCGGCCTGCTGCAAAACGGCCGGCTGCGCATCCTGGTCGCCACCGACGTGGCCGCGCGCGGCATCGACGTGCAAGGCATCAGCCATGCCGTCAACTACGATCTGCCCATGCAGGCCGAAGACTACGTCCACCGCATCGGACGCACCGGGCGCGCGGGCCGCAACGGCCTGGCCTTCACCCTGGCCACGCATTCCGAGCGCCACAAGGTGCGCCGCATCGAGCATTTCATCGGCCAGCCCATTCCCGCCGAGGTGATCGAAGGCCTGGAGCCCAAGAAAACCGTGCGCCCCACCTACACCGACCGCAAGGGCAAGGGCTTCGCGCCCCGCGGCGGCTTCGGCGGCGGCAAGCCGGCCCACGGCCGCAAGCCCAATGGCGACCGCGCGCCTTTCGGCGATCGTCCGGGCTACGAAGGCAAGCCGCGTTTCAGCGACAAGCCGGCGTTCGAAGGCAAGCCGCGTTTCGCGGACAAGCCCGCGTTCGAAGGCAGGTCGCGTTTCGGCGACAAGCCGCAGCATGAAGCCAGCCCCTGGCATGGCCGCGGCGAGGCCCGCCGCGGTTTCGGCGACAAGCCCGCTTACGAAGACCGCAAGCCCTTCGGCGACGACCGCGGCGGCTACAAGGGCCGCAGCGAGCGGCCTTCCTTCGCCCACAAGGCGGCGGACAAGCCCGCCGGCCATGGCAAGGCTCGTCCGGGCTTCGGCGGCAAGCCGGCCTCGGCCGGCAAAGGCTACGCCCGGCGCGGCGACTTCGCCTGATCCAACAGGGCCTGTTGACGTCAACAGGCCCGAGGGCCCGACCCGGCCGGGCCGGGTCCTGGCCGGGTCTGTCCTGGCCAGGCCGGATCCTCATCCCTCATCCTCATGGCGCCACCGCTATCTGAAAGGTCGGCCGCCGCGGCCTTCGTTGGCTTCTCGCGTACCGGTTGGCCGGTGGGCCGCATCGTTTGCAGGACCCCGAACCCTTACAATACCGGCATGAAACAGCTCATCACCAGGCCTTTTCTCCTGTCGATCCTGTTGTCCATTCCATTGTGGATCGTGTTCGACAACTTCATCGTGGCCGTCTCCGTCGCCCTCATCACAGCCTTCCTGCTGTCCATGTGCCACACCCTTTACCTGATGAACAAGAAGAAGCGCCCATGAGCCGCGCCGCCAGCCCGCCCTCCGGCCTGCCGCCCCTGGATGCGGAATCCGCCGCCCACGCCCGGACCGTGCGCGACCACCTGGCGCGCGAGATCGCCGAGGCGGAAAATGGCTTCATGCCGTTCGAACAATGGATGCAGCTGGCGCTGTATGCGCCCGGGCTGGGCTATTACGCCGCCGGAAACACCAAATTCGGGGCGGATCTGCCGTCCGGCGACTTCACCACGGCGCCCGAACTCACCCCGCTCTTCGGCCAGACGCTGGCTCGCCAGGCGGCGCAGATCCTGGCGCTCAGCGGCGGCGACGCCATCCTGGAATTCGGCGCGGGCTCGGGAGCGCTTGCGGCGTCGATCCTGCCCGCGCTGGCCGGCATGGGCGTTTTCCCGCGCTACCTGATCCTGGAGGTCTCCGCGGATTTGCGCGCCCGCCAGCAGGAAAGGCTCGCGGACCATCGAGACCGCGTCACCTGGCTGGACGCCCTGCCCGAGGACTTCTCGGGCTGCATCCTGGCCAACGAAGTGCTGGACGCCATGCCCGCCACCCTTTTCCAATGGGACGAAGCCGGCCGCTTGCGCGAGCTCGGCGTCCGCCTCGAAGGCCCGGACTTCGCCTGGGCCGAACGCCCCGCCCCCGCCGGGCTGGCGAGCATCGTCGCACAGCGCATGCCGCCCCTGCCCGGCTATCGCTCCGAAATCAACCTGCGGGCCGAAGCCTGGCTGCGGCAGATGGGCGGCTGGCTGCGCAAAGGCGCGGCGCTGCTCATCGATTACGGGTTTCCCCGGGCCGAGTACTACCACCCGCAGCGCGCGGAAGGCACGCTGATGTGCCACTTCCGCCATCATGCCCACGCCGACGCGCTCGCTCACCCGGGGCTGCAGGACATCACCGCGCATGTGGACTTCACCGCCATGGCCGACGCCGCCCTGGAGGGCGGCCTGGACGTCCTGGGCTATGCCTCGCAGGCGCGCTTCCTGATGAATGCCGGCTTGCCGGAACTGCTCATGGCATGCGCGGGCAACGGCGCCGGCACGGCGGCCGCCGGGCGCGCCATGTCCGCCGCGCAGAAACTGCTGTCCGAAGCGGAGATGGGCGAGCTCTTCAAAGTGCTGGCCGTCGGGCGCGGCATCGATGCGCCGCTGATGGGATTCACGCGGGGCGACCGCCGCGGCCGCCTATGAGGCCCGCAGCGCGAGCATGCGGGCTTCGCGCAAGGCGGGCTTGATCCGCTCCGGCCGCCCCTGCTCGGCCCGCGCGATGGCGCCCGCGTCGACCGAGCGTATGGCGTCCACGCGCCTCCGCCAAGCATCGACATCGACGGCTCGCACGCAATCGGCGGCCGCGATCAGGTCCATGAACCGCTCCGGCTTGCGCAGGGCGTCGCAGCGTTCCATCAGGTCCAGCCACGCCGCCGGCTCGGCGCCGTTTCCGGGCTGGGCGCCCAGGGCATCCAGCACCGCGGGCAGCAGGCGCGCATAATCGACGCATTCGCCGGGCGCCCGCACATGCCGGCCGATGGCTCCCGGGTCATCCGCCTGGCGGCAAGCGAGCGCAAACCGGGGCGCCAGCCCCAGGCCGCGGCGCGCGGCGCAGGCCAGATCCGACTCCAGCGTCGAGGGATCATAGACGAAGCCCGGCATGATGCGCGGCAGGGCGCCGGTTTCATGCAGCACCTGGAACATCCGGCCCGGCTCGTCGCAAGCCAGGCCTTTGGCCATTTCGCGCCAGACGCGCTCGGACACCAGGGCGTCCACCTCGCCCTCTTCGACCAGCCGGCGCGCGAGATCCATGGTTTCCGGCGCAATGGAAAAATCCGGAAAGCGCGCAGCGAAGCGCGCCAGCCGCAACAGCCGCACGGGATCTTCGGCGAATGCCTGGCCCACGTGCCTGAGCACCCGGTCGCGGAGATCGCCGCGCCCGCCCAGCGGGTCGACCAGGCGGCCGTCGGGCGCCTGGGCGATGGCGTTGACGGTCAGGTCGCGGCGCCGCAAGTCGTCTTCCAGGCTGACGTCCGCGCCGGTATAGAAGGTGAAGCCCTTGTAGCCGCGGCCGGACTTGCGCTCGGTGCGCGCCAGCGCGTATTCCTCTTTGCTGCGCGGATGCAGGAAAACCGGGAAATCCCCCCCGACGGGGATGAACCCCCGGGCGGCCATCTGTTCGGGCGTGGCGCCGACCACGACCCAGTCCCGGTCGCCGTCCTTGGCTTCCCGGCCCAGCAAGGCGTCGCGCACCGCGCCGCCGACGACGTAGACGTCCAGCCCCGCGATGGCGGGGTCGGCCCCCGGCCGCCCTGCGCCGTCCGGCTTGCCGGCGGTCACGGCAGGTCGACCTTCTTGCGCGGCGCGGGCGCGATCGTGCCCAGGCGTTCCTTCAGGGACTGCGGCTTGCCGGTGAACATCATGGCATAGTAGGTGGCGTTGGACATGACGTTCTTGACGTACAGCCGCGTTTCGGTGAAGGGGATGGTTTCGGCGAAGATCGCGCCTTCCACCGGCGCAGCCAGCTTGGAGCGCCACTGCACCGGCCTGCCCGGACCCGCGTTGTAGCCGGCCGTGGCCAGGACTTCCGAGCCGTTCAGGTCGTTGAGCACCATGCGCAGGTAGTTGGTGCCCAGCACCGTATTGGTGTCGAAGTCGTTCACCGAGGCGGGATTGAAGTCCTTCATGCCGATCTTGCGCGCCACCCAGCGCGCGGTGGCCGGCATGAGCTGCATGAGCCCCGACGCCCCCACCCTGGACCGCGCGTCGATGATGAAACGGGATTCCTGGCGGATGAGGCCGTACACCCAGGCCGGATCGAGGTTGATCTGGCGGGCTTTTTCCGTGACGCGCCCTTCGAAGGGCGCGATGAACCGCTGGGAGAAGTCCACTTCCTGCTTGGTCTGCAGGGACGTGTTCACCACCCGGTCATAGATGTGTTCGGCGCGCGCGAGTTCGGCCGCGGCCAGCAGCTGGCGGTCGCTCATGCCGCGCAAGGCGAAGTTCCATTCCGGCACCGCCTCGGGGCGCCACCCCAGGTCGAACAGCGCGATGGCACGCTGCAGGCCGGGGTTGGCGCGGGCCTCGGCGAGCTCGGCGCGGGTGACGGGCATGGGCGCGGGCGGCAGGGCCGGCGTGATGCCGAGCTCTTCGCCGGCCAGCTGCCCATAGAAATTGAGCTCGCCGGCGATGGATTGATAGTACTGGGTCGCGGCGGCCTTGTTGCCCTGGGCGGCCAGGGCGCGCGCATACCAGTACACCCA
Organism: Parapusillimonas granuli; assembly: GCF_013416525.1. Classification (GTDB taxonomy): domain Bacteria; phylum Pseudomonadota; class Gammaproteobacteria; order Burkholderiales; family Burkholderiaceae_B; genus Parapusillimonas; species Parapusillimonas granuli. The sequence continues at coordinate 294,996 of NZ_JACCEM010000005.1, read as the reverse complement.
CACCGGCTCGGCCGCCTGGCGCGACGACATGCGGCGTATGGCCTTGGCGACCCAATCCCAGTCGATGCGAGGCTGCCGCAATTCAGCGCGCACCTGCCAGGCATGGTTGTAATCGGTGAGCCGGGTGTTGCCGGAACGGCGATACCATTCGGCCGCCTTCAGGTCGACGTTCAAGGCCGCGACCAGCCCGAACTGACTCCATACCCAATGCAGGTTGTCCTTGGGCAATGCCTTGGACCAGTGCTGTTCGATGTAGGCCGCGTTCTGGTCGCGCTTGTCGCCATACGCCAGGCGCGACAAGGCGATCGTCGTCAGTTCGACCTCGGTGTTGGTGCGCGGCGGCTTGCGCCCTTCCAGCCATTTGCGCGGGTTCTTCATGATGGCCGCGTACTGCACCATGCCGGCGCCGTCGAACATGATGGCCGCCATGCGCTGGGCATTGGCCGCCTTGTTGGTTTCCAGCGTGGCCCGCAAGAGCTGTTCGAGGTCTTTTCTTGCCAATACCTTGCTGTCCGCCAGCTGGTCCAGCATGGTCCAGCAGGCGGTGTTGGGCTGGAAGGCGTCGATGGCGTCGAGCGCCTTCACACGCTGACCCGACATGTGCTGCGCCATGATCATGGAGCAGCTTTCGGCGGCGTTCATGTTGGCCGGCGGGCCCAGCCTGGCCGGCAGGGCGTAATCGCCCGCCCGCACGGCCGCCACGATCCAATCGCCTTTCAGGCGGTCCGCCAGATGGGTGCCCGCGTTTTCTTGCATGAAGCGCGCAATGGCTTCGTCGGCGACCGGCAGGGTCGGATCCTGGAGCCTGCGCCGCAGGGACCAGTATTCGGCGTAGACGCCGAGTTGCGGATCGGCCTTCGCCGCGGGCACGAACTGGTCCAGCAGCGCCCATTGCTTCTTCTGCATCGCCTCGCGGGCGTCGATCACGAATTTGCGCGCCGGGGGCGGCGGGACGACCTGGATGGTGTCGCCGGACGAGGTCGCATGCCGGGGCGGCACGTACCCTTGCAGCGACGCCACCTGGACCGCGCCGCCCATCCGGGGGTCGGGGGACGCGCCGGCGCCTTCCTTGGCGGCTGCCGCGCCGTCGCCGGCCACCAGCACCGGTTTCTCGGCGCCGGCGCAGGCGACCAGGCCCATCGTCAAGGCCAGCCATAGGCTCAGGCGCGCCGGCAAGACCAACGCCGAGCCACACACGCCGCGGGATTTCTGATACCGTTGTCGATTAGCTAACATTTTGAATCGGTCCCACATAACATCGCTCATGAATAACAGCATAGAGAATACCGCAGCGCCGCTGCGCGCGCGCCTGAAGCAGCGCAGGGCCGCCCAGAACGCGGTGGACAGCAACCGGGGCGCGCTGCTTATCAGGGGGCGCCTGTACACCTGGCTGGCCACGACGCGCACGCGCCTTCGCGAAGAGGGCCGCCGCGCGCCGGAGAACATAGCCGCTTTCTGGGCAATGGAAGACGAACCCGCGCTGCAGCCTTTGCTGCAGCAATGGGTGGAAGAGGAAGGATACCGCGTCTCGCTGCCTGTCGTCACCACCCGGGATGCGCCGCTGGAGTTCCGCCTGTGGACGCCGGAGGCATCCTTGCGGGCGGGCGCCTATGGGATCATGGAACCCGTGGGCGAGCCCGCGCCGCCGCCGGACATCATCCTGGTTCCGACGCTGGGGTATACGCGGCAGGGCGACCGCGTCGGCTACGGGAAGGGCTATTACGACCGTACACTGGCGGCTTTGAAGGCGCAGGGGCATGTCTTCACGGCGATCGGCATCGCCTGGGCCACCGGCGATCTGTCCGGCGAGGGCTACACGCCCGCCGCCCATGATTTCCAGCTGGACGCGATCCTGACGGACAAGGGCTGGGCCAAGCCGGCGCCCGTGCTCTGAGGGCGGCGGGGCATGGGCGTGGCCACGCAACAACCATGAGGCGGAGCCGCGGCAAGCCGCCGCCGGCGGCCTGCGCGTACCCTTTGCGGCATCAGGCGCTTCTCAGCGTAGCGCCCTGAAGCTCCGCCTGCTTCGGCCCCACATCCAGTTGCCGCCAGATGGCCGTGGTGACTTCGGCGTTGTTCAGCGTATAGAAATGCAGCCCCGGCGCCCCGCCGTCCAGCAAGCGCTGGCACATGCGCGTGATGACGTCGACGCCGAAAGCCCTGATCGACGCCTTGTCGTCGCCGAAATCCATCAGGCGCAGACGCATCCAGCGCGGGATCTCCGCGCCGCACATATTGGAAAAGCGGGCCAGCTGCGCATAATTCGTGATCGGCATGATGCCGGGCACGATGGGAATGTCCACGCCCTTCGCATGCACGCGTTCGACGAAATCGAAATATGCGTCCGGATTGAAGAAATACTGCGTGATCGCGCTATCGGCGCCGGCATTCACCTTGCCGATGAAATGATCCAGATCGGCCTGCGCGCTGCTTGCCTGCGGATGCATTTCCGGATACGCGGCGACTTCGATGTGGAACCAGTCGCCGCTGTGCTCGCGGATGAAGGACACCAGGTCCGACGCATAGTGCAGCTCGCCCGGGTCGCCGCCCATGCCCGAAGGCAGGTCGCCGCGCAGGGCGACGATGCGCCTTACCCCTTGCTCGCGGTAGGAATCCAGGATATTGCCCAGCACCGCCCGTGCCGACCCGATGCAGGACAAATGCGGCGCCGCCTCGCAGCCCAGCTTCTGCATCATGCGCACGGTATCGGCCGTGCCGGTGCGCGTGGAGCCGCCCGCGCCGAACGTCACGCTGACATACGCGGGCCGCAGCGCCAGCAGCTTGCGGGCGGATTCCGCCAGCTTTTCCTGGGCGGCCGCGTCGCGCGGTGGAAAAAATTCCAGACTTACAACCTTCTTGCTACTCATGAAGTCAATAACCTCGACAGGAGTCCCGACACGATGCTATAGACGAATGCCCCCAGCAGCGCCCACCAGAACCCATTGACCTGGAAGCCTTTCAGTATCGAACCGGCGAACCAGAAGACCAGCGCATTGAGCACCAGCAGAAACAAGCCCAGCGTGACGATGGTGATGGGCAGCGTCAGCAGGATGAGCACGGGCTTGACCAGTGTGTTGAGCAGGCCCAGGACCAGCGCCGCGATCAATGCGGAACCGAACGAGGCCACGGTTATGCCGGGCAGGATGTATGCAACGATGAGCAGTGCGACGGCATTCAGTATCCAGACCAGGATGAGTTCCATGGGCCATTCTCCTTTGTTTGAGCTTAGTAGCGATAATGGTCGGGCTTGTAGGGGCCCGCGACCGGAACGTTGATGTAGTCGGCCTGCGCCTGGCTCAGGGTGGTCAGTTGCGCGCCCAGCTTCTTCAGATGCAGGCGGGCCACTTTTTCGTCCAGATGCTTGGGCAGCACATAGACCTGGCCTTTTTCATAGGCGTCGCCGCGGGTGAAGAGCTCGATCTGGGCGATGGTCTGGTTGGTGAAGGACGCCGACATCACGAAGGAAGGATGGCCGGTGGCGCAGCCCAGGTTCACGAGCCGGCCCTTGGCCAGCAGGATGATGCGCTTGCCGTCGGGGAAGATCACGTGATCGACCTGCGGCTTGATCTCTTCCCAGGGCAGGTCCTCGATGGCCGCGACGTCTATTTCGTTGTCGAAGTGGCCGATGTTGCAGACGATGGCCTGGTCTTTCATGCGCTCCATGTGTTCGCGCGTGATGACGTGGTAATTGCCGGTGGCGGTCACGAAGATGTCGGCCTTGTCGGCGGCTTCATCGAGGGTCACGACCCTGTAGCCTTCCATGGAGGCCTGCAGGGCGCAGATGGGGTCGATTTCGGTGACCCACACCTGGGCGCGCAAGGCGGCCAGCGCCTGGGCGCAGCCTTTGCCCACGTCGCCGAAGCCGCAGACCACGGCGATCTTGCCGGCGACCATGACGTCGGTCGCGCGCTTGATACCGTCGACCAGGGACTCGCGGCAGCCGTACAGGTTGTCGAACTTGGACTTGGTGACCGAATCGTTGACATTGATGGCGGGGAAGGCGAGCTCGCCTTTCTTCGACATCTGATACAGGCGGTGCACGCCGGTGGTGGTTTCTTCGGTTACGCCGCGGACGGCCGCCAGGCGTTCGGAATACCACTTGGGATCGGCGGCGAGCCTGGCCTTGATGGCGGCGAACAGAATGCGCTCTTCTTCGCTGCCGGGATTGGCCAGCACGGAAATATCGGACTCGGCCTTCGCGCCCAGATGCAGCAGCAGCGTGGCGTCGCCGCCGTCGTCCAGGATCATGTTGGCATGGTTGCCATTGGGCCATTCGAAGATTTCATGGGTGTACCGCCAATAGTCTTCAAGCGTTTCGCCCTTGACGGCGAAAACGGGCGTGCCGCCGGCGGCGATGGCGGCGGCGGCATGGTCCTGGGTGGAGAAAATGTTGCACGACGCCCAGCGCACGTCGGCGCCCAGCGCCTTCAGGGTCTCGATGAGCACCGCGGTCTGGATGGTCATGTGCAGGCTGCCGGCGATGCGGGCGCCCTTTAGCGGCTGGCTGGCGGCGAATTCCTCGCGGGTCGCCATGAGGCCGGGCATTTCGGTCTCGGCGATGGCGATTTCCCGGCGGCCCCATTCGGCCAGGGCGATATCGGCGATCTTGTAGTCGGTGACGGTGGCTTCAGCAACAGTATTCATGGTGGTATTCCAATAAACCTGTAGCAGCCGAAGCGCCTTTGCAACGTGAGCTCATCTTCGCCTGTACAGGGAACGATGAGCGCCGTTGGGTGAAGAAGGCTTCCCGAGCCTAGCGGTGGATCATGGATCGACACCGTTGCAGCGCTCCTCGGGAAGCCTGGATTGTAGCATGGGGACAGGCGCCGGCGCCCTACCCTTTTCGCTTCGGATACCCCTGGGCGGTGATGCGTTCCCAGATCTCGCGCTTTTCGTCGTCGTCCAGGAGCACCCAATTGGCGACCTCCATGGCCGTGCGCCCGCAACCCCGGCAGACATCGTCGTACAGAGTGGAACACACCGCCACACAAGGCGAATCGCTGGGATTCAGGCTGCGCGCGTCGTCGCGCTCGCGTTTCGCCTCGCGCTCTTCCATGTCAGGCCGCCTGCTTCAGCGCCAGCGCCTTGTCGGTGGCTTCCCAGCTGAATTCCGGCTCGCTGCGGCCGAAGTGCCCGTAAGCGGCGGTCTTGGCGTAGATGGGGCGCAGGAGATCCAGCATGTTGATGATGCCCTTCGGACGCAGGTCGAAGTGCTCGCGCACCAGGCGGGCGATCTGCTCGTCGGGGATCACGCCGGTGCCTTCCGTGTAGACGGTGATGTTGATGGGGTCGGCCACGCCGATGGCGTAGCTGACCTGCACCTGGCATTGGCGCGCCAGCCCCGCCGCAACCACGTTCTTGGCCACATAGCGCGCCGCGTAGGCCGCCGAGCGGTCCACCTTGGAGGGATCCTTGCCCGAGAACGCGCCGCCGCCGTGCGGGCATGCGCCGCCATAGGTGTCGACGATGATCTTGCGGCCCGTCAGCCCGCAATCGCCCTGCGGCCCGCCGATGACGAAGATGCCGGTGGGGTTGATCAGGAACTTGGTCCTGGGCGTCAGCAGGCCGTCGGGGAAACTGGGCTTGATGATTTCCTCGATGACGGCTTCGCGGATGTCGGACTGGGAGATGTCGGGCGCGTGCTGCGTGGACAGCACCACGGTGTCGACCTCCGCCGGCTTGCCGTTGATGTAGCGGAAGGTGACCTGCGACTTGGCGTCCGGGCGCAGCCACGGCAGGCGGCCGTCTTTGCGCAATTCGCTCTGGCGCTGCACCAGGCGGTGCGCATACCAGATGGGCGCCGGCATGAGGTCCGGGGTTTCATCGCAGGCATAGCCGAACATCAGCCCCTGGTCGCCCGCGCCCTGGTTCAGGATTTCGTCTTCGCTGCGATCGACGCCCTGGGCGATGTCGGGCGATTGCTTGTCGTAGGCGACCAGCACCGCGCAGCCCTTGTAGTCGATGCCGTATTCGGTGTTGTCGTAGCCGATGCGCTTGATGGTGTCGCGCGCGACCTGGATGTAGTCGACGTTGGCGGTGGTGGTGATTTCACCGGCCAGGATGACCAGGCCGGTATTGCACAGGGTTTCGGCCGCCACGCGGGCGTTCGGGTCCTGGGTGAAGATGGCGTCGAGGATGGAATCGGAGATTTGGTCGGCGACCTTGTCGGGATGGCCTTCGGAGACGGATTCGGAAGTGAAAAGAAAATCGTTGTTTGCCACGGCGATGCGTCCTTGTGTTGCCGGCTGCCCGGCCTGGAGGTTGAACGAAACGCGTTGCACCTCGGACACCTGCGTAGCAGTGGAAATCGGGCGCGACGCTTTAGCGGATTAGTTGCACGCCGCCCGCAGGCAGCGCTGTATCGCCCCGCAAGTTGTCGGTTAACTCAGCGATAAACGCCATTTTAAGCGAAAATAGGCCCGGACACTATTTACGCCATCTCCTGTAAGGGTTATTTCCGCCGTCTATGTTCCGGGCTTTGTTTCATTTGCTGGCCTCGCTGCCACTTCCTGTCCTGCACAGGATCGGACGCCTCGCCGGCATGCTCGTCTATGCCTGGCCCGGCCGTTATCGCAGGCGCCTGCGGCAGAACGCCCGGCAGGCCGGCTATGCCGACCCGTCGTTCGCGCGGCGGGCGGCGGCGGAAACCGGCGCGATGATCCTGGAAACGCCGCGCATCTGGCTGCATACGCAACAATGCCTGGCCATCACCGACGACGGCAACGACGAAGTGGTGCGCCAGGCCATGGCCGAAGGCCGGAGCATCCTGTACTTGACGCCGCACCTGGGCTGCTTCGAGATCACCGCCCGCAACGCGACGCAGTACGGGCCGCTCACCGTCATGTACCGCCCGCCCCGGCAGGCGTTTCTGGAACCCATCATGCGGCATGCGCGCGACATGCCCGGTCTCAGGGCCGTCCCCGCCTCGCTCCAGGGCGTGCGCGAGTTCGTGCGCGCCCTGAAACGCGGCGAAGCGGTGGGCATGCTGCCCGATCAGGTCCCGGGCGCCGGCGACGGCGTCTGGGCGCCGTTCTTCGGCAAGCAGGCCTACACCATGACCCTGGCGGGCAAGCTCGCGCTGCAGACCGGCGTGGCGGTCATCCTGACGGCCGGCGAGCGGCTGCCCGGCGGCAAAGGCTGGCGCATGCACTATCTGCGGCTGCCGGAACCCCTGCCGGCCGATCCGCAGGCCTTGGCGGCCGCCATCAACGGCGCCATGGAAACGCTCATCCGCCGCTTTCCGCAGCAATACCTGTGGAGCTACAACCGCTACAAGATTCCCAAAGAGGCGCCGCCGCGCCCCGCCGATCCGCTCCAATGAAATTCAACAAGCTTTCCCTGCTGCGCGGGGTATTTTCCTACTTCGGCCGCAGTTCCTATGCCACGCGGCGGCGCTGGGCGCGCGCGCTGGGCTGGCTGGCGCCCGGGCTGATGCGCTCCAGGGCGCACATCGTGCGCACCAATCTCGCGCTGTGCTTTCCCGAAAGATCCCCCCAGGACCGCGAAATCTGGCTCAGGCGCCACTTCCAGCTGCTCGCCCAATCCGTCGTCGACCGCGGCCTGCTGTGGTTCGGCGCCCCGTCCACCATCCTCGACACCACTCCCATCACCGGGCTGGAGCATCTGGACGAACTGATCAAGTCCAGGCGCCGGATCCTGATGCTCGCGCCGCACTTCATCGGGCTGGACGCCGCCGCCACCAGGCTGACGCTGTTCCTGCGCGAATCGGCCACCATGTACACGCGCCAAAGCGATGCCGACGTGGACGAGATCGTCCGCCAGGGCCGCGGCCGCTTCAATACCGTGCACCTGATCAGCCGCCACGACGGCGTCCGGGGGCTCATCCGCCACCTGCGCAACGGCGTGCCCACGTATTACCTGCCGGACATGGATTTCGGCACGACCGGGGCCGCCTTCCTGCCGTTCTTCGGCGTGCAGGCCGCCACCCTGCTGGCCACCGCCCAGATCGCGAAAAGCGTCGATGCGGCCGTCGTGCCCATCGTGTCTCGGCTGGACCTGGCCACCGGCAAGTATCATGTCCAGGTCCTGCCGCCGCTGGACGACTTTCCCGGCGATGACACGCCCGAGGCGGCCACGGCGCGCCTGAACCGGCTCATCGAAGACTGGGTGCGCCGCGACCCGCCCCAATACTACTGGGTGCATCGGCGCTTCAAGACCCGACCGGAAGGCGAAGCCCGCATCTACTGAGGCCGCGACACCGCAGTCAAACCCTATGAATCGGGGCATAATCACTCCCATGATCTGGAACTTCGTAAAAATGCATGGCGCGGGCAATGATTTCGTCGTCCTTGACGGCGTCCGCCAAGCCATAGAAATGACGCCCGAACGGGCGCGCGCGCTCGCGCACCGGCACTTCGGCATCGGCGCCGACCAAATCCTGCTCGTCGAGGCCCCGCATCATCCCGAGGCCGACTTCCGCTACCGCATCTTCAACGCCGACGGCGGCGAAGTCGAGCACTGCGGCAATGGCGCACGCTGTTTCGTGCGCTTCGTGCACGAACAAGGCCTGTCGCGCCGCAACCCCTTGCGCGCCGAAATCCGCACCGGCCTGATCACCCTGGACAACACCCCCGAGGCCGGGGTCTCGGTCGAAATGGGCCAGACCCGCTTCGGCCCCGACGACGTCGGCTTCGACACCACGGGCCTGCAATCGCAGGCCTGCGGCGAAGACACCCTGTGGGTGCTGCCCCTGCCCGGGCAAGCCGACGCCCTGCTGTCCCTGGTGGCCATCTCCAACCCCCATGCCGTCCAGCTGGTGGATGACGTGGACCGCCACCCGGTGGAACAGGCGGGCCCGCTGATCGAGTCGCATCCGCGCTTCAGGCAGCGCGTCAACGCGGGGTTCATGCAAGTGGTCGACCGGCACACCATACGTTTGCGCGTCTACGAGCGCGGCGCCGGGGAAACCCTGGCTTGCGGCACGGGCGCCTGCGCCGCCGCCGTCGCCGGCATACGGCGCGGCCTGCTCGACAGCCCCGTGCGGGTGCATACGCGCGGCGGGCCGCTGACGGTAGCCTGGGACGGCCGGGCGCTGCGCATGAGCGGCCCCGCCACCACCGTCTATTCCGGCCAGGTCGACATCGACCGGCTCGTTCAACAGTTTCCTTCCAAGGACCTTACGCCACCATGACCGCAGAGAGCCTCTCCGCCGACACGATCGCGCGCTATCTTCAAGAGCATCCTTCCTTCTTCCAGGATCATGCCGAGCTCTTCGCCAACCTGCGTGTCCCCCATCCCAATGAAACCCGCGCCATATCGCTGGGCGAGCGCCAGATCCTCACCCTGCGCGCCCGGGTCAAGGACCTGGAATGGAAGCTCTCCGGCCTGGCGCACAACGCCAGCGGCAACGAGCGCACCAGCAAGACGCTCACCAGCTGGTGCTGCCGCATGCTGGCCGAAGACGATGCCGCCGCCCTGCCGCGCCACATCGTCGACAGCCTGCGCGAGCTTTTCGACCTGCCCGGCGTCGCCCTGCGCGTATGGGACCTGCCCGGGCTGGGCGCCGGCAGCCCGCACCTCCGGGACGTCACCCCGTCCGTGCGCGACTACGCGCGCGAATTGCCCCGGCCCTATTGCGGCCCCTACAAAGACCAGGAAGCGGCGGGCTGGCTGGGCGAACGGCCGGCGTCGCTGGCCGTCATCCCCCTGGCGCCGGCCAAGGGCGCGCCGCCCATCGGGCTGCTGGTCCTGGGCTCGAACGACCCCGAACGGTTCGCCCCCGACATGGGCACCGCCTTCCTGGAGATCATCGGCGAACTGGCCGGCGCCGGCCTGTCGCGCCTGCAGGGCCGCGCCGCCGGCGGCGACTGCGCATAGGGCCCGCCGCCATGCATGCGCTGCCGCCGCCCATGGAGCAATGGCTGGCCCATCTCCAGGCCCATCGGCGCTATTCCCCGCATACCCTGGCGGGGTACCGCCAGGACCTCCACCACCTGGCGCAGTGCCATCCCGGGCTGGCGCTGGAACGCTACGCCGAAAGCCACATACGCCAGGCCATCGCGCGGCTCCACGGCCAGGGGCTGCAGCCCCGCAGCCTGGCCCGGGCGCTGGCGGCATGGCGCGGGTTCTTCCAATGGTGGGCGCCGGCCGCCGGCCTGGACGCCAATCCGGCGGCCGGCATCCGCGCGCCCAAAGCGCCGCGCAGCCTGCCCAAGGCACTCTCCGTGGACCAGGCGCAGGCGCTGCTGGACCACCCCGGCCTGCCCCCGCCCTCCACGCCGATAGACTGCCGCGACCAGGCGATGTTCGAAGTGCTCTATTCCAGCGGATTGCGGCTGGCCGAACTCATCAGCCTGGATTGGCGATACACGCGCCAGGACGGCTACGAGTCCGTCAGCTGGCTGCAACTGGATGAAAAAGAAGCCGTGGTGCGCGGCAAAGGCGGCAAGTCGCGCGCCGTGCCGCTAGGCGGCAAGGCGATCGAAGCGCTGCAACGCTGGCTGCCCTTGCGCACCGGCTTGCTGCACGCCGACGCCGGCCCCGGCGACGGCGCCGCCCTGTTCCTGGGCGCGCGCGGCAAGCGCATATCGCCGCGCGTCGTGCAGCTGCAGCTGGAACGCCTGGCCGCCAGGATCGGGCTGCCGGTGCATGCGCACCCGCACGCGCTGCGCCACAGCTTCGCCAGCCACATGCTGCAATCCGCCCAGGACCTGCGCGCCGTCCAGGAAATGCTGGGCCACGCCAACATTTCCACGACCCAGATCTACACCCGCCTGGACTTCCAGCACCTGGCCAAGGTCTATGACCAGGCCCACCCCAGGGCCGGCCGGCGCCGCGGCTGAACCGCCGGGCGCGGTGGTCGATCAACAAGCCGCGCGGAAACCGAACAACGGGCGCGGCGGCCCGCCCAACCCGCGCTAGCCGCCTCCCGGCTTGATGACATCCGACTTCAAGACATAAATGAGCTGCCCGGCATTCCAGGTGAACATGCCCAGATAGCTGGACGCCGGCTGGTCCGCCTTCGCCAGCGCGTCGGAATAAAGCGTGCCGCCCACCTTGGCGCCGGTTTCCCTGGCGATCTGCTCAACCAGCTTGGGGCTGGCCGCATTCTCGATGAACACCCCCGCGATGGACTCCCGCCTGACCCGGTCTATCAGCGCCGCCACCTCGCGCGCCGAAGGCTCCGCCTGATTCGATATGCCCGTCACCGCCAGGAACTGAATGCCGTAGGCGTCGGCGAAATAGCCGAAGGCGTCATGAGAACTGATCACCTTGCGCTTGTGCTTCGGCACATCGGACAGCGCAAGCTTGATCTCGGCGTCCAGCTTCTTCATTTTTTCGATGTACAGTCTCGCGCGGTTCTTGTAATACGCCCGGCGGGCCGGGTCCGCCGCGCCCAGGCCGTCGGCGATGTTGGCGGCATAGATCATGCCGTTGCTCAGGCTTTGCCAGGCATGCGGATCGACGTCTCCGTGCGCATGGCCGTGCCCGGGCGCTTCATCGTGATCCTCGTCATCGTGGTCCTCATCATGATCGTGCTCCGCATGGCCGGCGTGCTCCCGCGGGCCCTCGGTGCTCAGATGCCTGACCGGGACGCCCTTGCTCGCCAGCACCTGCAAGCCCTTGAAGCCGGCCGATTCGACCAGGCGCGGCAGCCATGGCTCGAAGTCCAGCCCGTTCAGCACCAGCACCTGCGCCTTGGCCAGCGCCTGCACGTTCTTGGGCGAGGGCTCGAACGTATGCGCATCGGCGTCGGGCCCGACGATGGTCGTCAGGGAAACGTGCTCGCCCCCGATCTCGCGCACCATGTCGCCCAGGATGGAAAAACTGGCCACGACCTTCAGCGGCGGCCCCGCCAGGCCCGCCGGCTGCGCGAGCGCGGATGCGGGCGCCAGCCCGGCGACGAAACCCGCCGCGATCGACGTGAGCGCGAGGCGGCGCAAAGGCCGGAAATCATGGAAAGCGCTGATGCGGGACATTATGAGTGCTCCAGGACCCGGGACAGGCGCCGCCGCCGCGCGCGAGCCTGCCTCGCCGCCTGCAACAACCCGCCGTGAGGCCCGATAAGTACCGAGACGAAATACAGGCATCCTGCCGAAAGAATGATGGCGGGTGAAGCCGGCACATTGGCGTAATACGAAAAAAGCAGGCCGGCGTAGGACGCCGCCGTGCCCAGCGCCGCGGCCAGCACCATCTGGCGCCCCGCCGTGCCCGTCCAGAATCTGGCGGCCGTGGCCGGCAGCATCATGATGCCCACCACCATCAGCGTGCCCAGCACCTGGAAGCCGGCCACCATCGTGGCCACCAGCAGCAGCAGGAACACCAGATGCACCAGCGAGGCGGAGGCGCCCTGGGCGCGCAGGAAAAGAGGATCCAGGCATTCCAGCACCAGCGGCCGGAAGATCAATGCGAGCGTCAGCAAGGCGATGCTCGCGACGGACGTCACCAGCAGCAGAGCCGCGTCGTCCAGCCCCAGCACCGTGCCGAACAGCACATGGATCAGGTCCATGTTGGAGCCGCGCAGCGACACCAGCAGCACGCCCAGGCCCAGCGAAACCAGGTAGAAGGCGGCGAAGCTGGCGTCCTCGCGCTGCGGCGTGAGCCGCGACACCGCCCCGGCCAGGGCGGCGACGAGCAGGCCGGTGATCATGCCGCCTATCGTCATGGCGCTCAGTGAAAGCCCCGCCGTCAGGAAACCGACCGCCACGCCCGGCAGAATGGCGTGGGCCATGGCGTCGCCCATCAGGCTCATGCGGCGAAGCACCAGGAACACGCCCAGAGGCCCGGCCGCGAAAGCCAATGCGAAGGACCCCGCCAGCGCCCGCCGCATGAATGCGTAGTCCAGGAAGGGCCCGACGAGCAGGTCGAATATCCAGCTCACAGAAAGTCTCCCGCGCACAGGTGGCGCGCCAGGTGCAGGTTCTCCGGCGTCAGGACGTCATCCGTCCGGCCCCAGGCGACCAGCTGGCCCGCCAGCAACAGGCACTGCGGAAAATGCCGGCGCACCAGATCCAGGTCGTGCAGGACCGCGACCACCGTGCGGCCCTCGTCATGCCAACGATGCAGCAAGGCCATCAAGTCCTCCGTGGTCGCCATGTCGACCGCGGCAAAGGGTTCGTCCAGCAGCAAGGTGTCGGCGTCATGCAGCATCAGGCGCGCGAACAGGGCGCGCTGCAGCTGCCCGCCCGACAAGGTGCCGATGATGCGGTGTCCGAAATCCGCGAGCCCGACGGCCTCCAGCGCCGACCGCACGCGCTCGTGCTCCTGGGCGCTGAAGCGCTTCCAGGCCCCCACGCGGCGCCAGGCGCCCATGGCCACGAGATCGTAGGTGGAGATTGGAAAACTGCGGTCGAGCTCGCCCAGCTGCGGCAGACAGGCGATATGCGAATCGGCCCGGCCCGACGTGCGGATCCGGCCGCGCAACGGGCTCACCAGGCCGGTGATGCCCTTGAGCAGCGTGGACTTCCCGGCGCCGTTGGGCCCCACGATGGCGGTCAGCGAACCGCGCTCGAAAGCGCCGCTGACGTCGCGCACGGCCACGCGGTCGCGCCACCCCAAGGAGACCTGGTCCAGCTCGATGACGGCCACGTCCCGCCCTACCATCCCATCGCCCATCCCGTGAGCGTCCACAACAGCGCGACCGCCGCCAGCACGCATGCCATGCGCCGCGTGCTGGAAGCCAGGAGGGCCGAACCGCGATACCGTCGGGAGGAAGTGGGAGGCAAAGAAAGCATGATTGCGTTAGGATCGAAGAAAAGCACGACTGCGCATGGACGCCGGCAAGCAGTGCCATGCGCCAATACGTTATGTTATAACATAACTTGAACGTTTTCCCGATCCCATACCATGCCTGCCAACCGTTCGACACAGCAAACCGCCCTGGCGGCCCAGCTGCGCACCGCCGAATCGCTGTGCATGCAGCGTGGCAAACGCCTTACCCCCATCCGCCGCAAGGTGCTGGAGATCCTGCTCCAGCAGCGCCGCAGCGTGAAGGCCTACGAACTGCTCGACCTCATCCGGGCGGTCCAGCCGGGCGCCGCGCCGCCCACGGTGTACCGCGCGCTCGACTTCCTGGTCGATGAAGGCCTGGTCCACCGGCTGGACGCCATCAACGCCTGGACCGCCTGCATGGACGCCGCCGGCGAGCCGCACGACCTGCTGGTGGTCTGCACGCAATGCGGCGCCGTGGCCGAACTGAGCGACCCGACCCTCAGCCGGCAGCTCGCCCATAAAGTCGCCCACGCCGGCTTCAAGCTGTCCGGCCACGAGACCGAATTGCGCGCGATCTGCGCCGATTGCCGGGCCCATTAACACTTTAGAAACATATGTTTGCGCTAAAACGCTTGCTGTGATGTAATCGCACGTTGAGTTTTTTTTTGCGCAGCGATTGCGCAGCGAGGCATGCAATGAAAGGCGCTGACGACCTGAATAAAATGGTACCCGTCACCATACTTACCGGTTTTCTGGGCGCGGGTAAAACGACCTTGCTCAAGCGTATTCTGACCGAATACCATGGGCGCCGAATTGCCGTCATCGAAAACGAGTTTGGGCCCGAAGGCATAGACAACGACCTTCTCGTGCAAGACAGCGAAGAAGAAATCGTCGAACTCAGCAACGGCTGCGTGTGCTGCACGGTGCGCGGCGACCTCATGCGCACCCTGAACGACCTGCGCACGCGCCGGCAGGCGGGCGACCTGAACTTCGAGCGGGTCATCATCGAGACCACCGGCATGGCCAACCCCGGCCCGGTCTGCCAGACCTTCTTCATGGACGACGAAATCGCCGACTACTACCGGCTCGACGCCGTCATCACGGTGGTCGATGCCAAGCACGGCATGGGCACGCTGGACAAGCAGGAAGAAGCGCAGAAGCAGGTGGGCTTCGCCGACAAGATCCTCATTTCCAAGAAAGACCTGGTCACCGAAGAAGAATACCAGGCCTTGCGATCGCGCCTGGTGCGCATCAATCCGCGCGCTTCGATCATGCCGGTGCATTTCGGCGAAGCCGATATCAAGCAGCTGCTGGACATCAGCGGCTTCAACCTGAACACCATTCTTGATATCGACCCCGAATTCCTGGCCGAAGAGCATCCCGACGCCGCTCACGATCATCATCACGGCCACGACCACGGCCATGAATGCGATGAGCACTGCGGCCACCATCACCACGACCATCATCACGCCCACCACGACGACCAGATCGGCGCTTTCGTCTTCCGTTCCAACAAGGCTTTCGACCCCGAGCGCCTGGAAGAATTCCTGGGCGGCATCGTCCAGGTGTACGGCCCCGATCTCATGCGTTACAAGGGCATCTTGTACTTGAAAGGAATCAACCGCCGCATGCTCTTCCAGGGCGTGCACATGATGATGGGCGCGGAACCCGGCAAGCCCTGGCTATCGGGTGAAAAGCCTAGTACCAAAATGGTGTTCATTGGCCGTAAACTTCCCCAGGAGATCTTCACCCGGGGGCTAGAACAATGCTTGGTCTGATCGCGAACCTCGCCGCCCGCCGCTGACGCGGACGGTACGGATTCCAGCACCAACACCACAAAAAGAGGACACATCATGGCAAGCAAATCCGCAGCCGTTAAGAACCAGGGTCAGTTGCTGACCGAAAAGGAACTGTTGGCAATGCCAGAGGCTGACTACATGAACCAGGCCCAGCTGGCGTTTTTCCGCAATCGCCTGAAGGAACTGGAACAGGAAATCCTCAACAACGCCGACGCCACGACCGAAAACCTGCGCGAAACCCAATTCGTGCCCGATCCGGCCGACCGCGCCACCATCGAAGAAGAGCACGCGCTGGAATTGCGCACCCGCGACCGCGAGCGCAAGCTGCTGAAGAAAGTCCAGCAAGCCATCTCGCGCATCGACTCCGGCGAATACGGCTGGTGCGAAGAAACCGGCGAACCCATCGGCATCGCGCGCCTGCTGGCGCGCCCCACGGCTACCCTGTCCCTGGAGGCCCAGGAACGCCGCGAAATGCGCCAGAAGCTCTACGGCGACTGACCGCCCCCCGGCCATGGCCTTTCCTAACCGGGGCCAGATCCTCTTGCGGGGTCTGGCCCCTTTTGCTTTTTGGGCAAGCATCCAGCGGGCCGGCCGCGTACGGGGCCAGGGCCCCGAAACCCCATCTTGAATCCGCTGATTCCATCCCCATATGGAATCTTCAAAGGAAGAATCCATGGAACAATTTCACGCCACCACCATTATTTGCGTACGCCGGGGCAATGAAGTCGCCCTGGGCGGCGACGGCCAGGTCACCCTGGGCAACATCGTCATCAAAGGCACCGCAAGAAAGATCCGGCGGCTGTACCAGGACAAGATCCTGGCGGGCTTCGCCGGCGCCACCGCCGACGCCTTCACCCTGCAGGAGCGCTTCGAGGCCAAGCTCGAGAAGCACCAGGGCAACCTCATGCGCGCCGCGGTCGAGCTCACCAAGGACTGGCGCACCGATCGCGTGCTGCGCCGCCTCGAAGCCATGCTGATCGTGGCCGACAAGGACCACACCCTGGTGCTGACCGGCAACGGCGACGTCCTCGAACCCGAGCACGGGCTGGCCGCCATCGGCTCGGGCGGCGCCTATGCCCAGTCGGCCGCGCTGGCCTTGCTGCAGAACACCGATCTGGCCCCGGCGGACATCGTGAAGAAGTCGCTGGAAATCGCCGGCGATCTGTGCATCTACACCAACCAGAACCACATCGTCGAAACGCTGTAACGAACACCAGATCATTATGTCCGCTACCAACATGACCCCCGGGGAAATCGTCTCCGAACTCGACAAGAACATCGTCGGCCAGAACCGCGCCAAGCGGTCGGTCGCGGTCGCCCTGCGCAATCGCTGGCGCCGCCAGCAAGTGCCCGAGCCGCTGCGCAACGAGATCGTCCCGAAGAACATACTCATGATCGGGCCCACCGGCGTGGGCAAGACCGAGATCGCGCGCCGGCTGGCCAAGCTGGCCAACGCGCCCTTCATCAAGATCGAGGCCACCAAGTTCACCGAAGTCGGCTACGTGGGCCGCGACGTCGACACCATCATCCGCGACCTGGTCGAAATCTCCGTCAAGCAAACGCGCGACCTCGAAATGCGCCGCGTCCGCACGCAGGCCGAAGACGCCGCCGAGGACCGCATCCTCGACGTGCTGATTTCCCCGCCCCGCAACGTGCACGGCGAACCCCAGCGCGAAGAGAACACCGCCCGCCAGACCTTCCGCAAGCGCCTGCGCGAAGGCAAGCTGGACGACATGCAGATCGAGATCGAGGTCGCCCAGATGGCGCCGCAGATGGAAATCATGGCTCCTCCGGGCATGGAGGAAATGACCGAACAGCTCAAGGGCATGTTCGCGGGCCTGGGCCGCGACAAGAAGAAGGTCAAGAAGATGTCGGTCAAGGAAGCCTTCAAGCTCCTCACCGAAGAAGAAGCCGCGCGCCGCGTCAATGAAGAAGACTTGCGCACGACGGCGGTCGCCAATGCCGAGCAGAACGGCATTGTCTTTCTCGACGAGATCGACAAGATCGCCACCCGGCAGGAACATGCGGGCGGCGACGTGTCCCGCCAGGGCGTCCAGCGCGATCTGCTGCCGCTGGTCGAAGGCACCACGGTCAACACGAAATACGGGGTGGTGCGCACCGACCATATTCTGTTCATCGCCTCCGGCGCTTTCCATCTGTCGCGGCCGTCGGACCTGATCCCGGAACTGCAGGGCCGTTTCCCGATACGGGTCGAGCTCGATTCGCTGACGGCGCAGGATTTCGTCCGCATTCTGCGCGAGACGGATTCGTCGCTGACCAAGCAATACAGCGCGCTGCTGGGCACGGAGGACGTCACGCTGAATTTCACCGACGAGGGCATACAGCGGCTGGCGGAACTGGCTTATGAGGTGAATGAGCGCACCGAGAACATCGGCGCGCGGCGGCTGTATACCGTGATGGAGAAGCTGCTGGAGGACTTGTCGTTCGACGCGACCGCGAGCAGCGGCCGGACGGTGACGATCGATGCGGCTTATGTCAACGACAAGCTGCAGGAGGCCGCCAGCAGCCAGGATCTGGCGCGCTATGTTTTGTAGGGTGCCGCCCGTCAGGCCGGCGAACGCGCCTCCGCCGGCCGAACACCGCCCCGGCTATTTCGAAATCGCCGTCACCACGTAACGCCCGCCGTCACGCCTGGCCTTGAAAGACACCTTGTCGCCCGGCTTGATGTCCGCCAGCAGCGCCGGATCCACGTGATAGACCAAGGTCATGGCCGGGAGGTCCAGCGCCGCGATGGCGCCGTGCTTGATCGTGATCTTGCCCGCCTGCGCGTCCACGCGGCGCACCTCGCCCGTCGCGCTGGCCTCCTGGGCCAGCGCCTGAACCGAATAGAACGAGCATGCCGCCAGCGCGGCCGCGGCCGCCGGCAGCAACACCCTGCTTCGCTTACCCATACGCTAAACTCCTGAAAGATACGTTTAAAGCATAACGCCAATCGAAGGAACACGTTTGAACGACGCAGCCTCCCCATACCAACTGCGGCCCGCGCGCATCGAAGACATTCCCCATATCCACCGGCTCATGCTCGACATGGCGGAGTTCGAGAACCTGACCGGCATTTTCAAGGCCACGCCCGACAGCCTGCGCCGGAGCCTGTTCGGCGAACAGCCCGCCGTCAACTGCCTGGTCGGCGCAAGCGCCGCCGATCCCGGCACACCCGTCGCCTACATCATGTGGTTCCACAATTACTCCAGCTTCCTCGACAAGCGCGGCCTTTATCTGGAAGACCTCTATGTCGATCCCGAACACCGCGGCAAAGGCCTGGGCGGGCTCGCCCTCCGGCATCTCGCCCGGCTCGCGGTGGAGCTCGATTGCGGGCGGTTCGAATGGTCGGTGCTCGACTGGAACAAGAACGCCATCGACTTCTACGAACACCTGGGCGCGCAGATATTGCCCGACTGGCGCATCGTGCGCGTCACCGGGGACGCCCTGAAAAAACTCGCCAACTAAACAGCCGAGGACACTCCAATGGCCACCAGACTTTCCGTCATCACCACTCGCGGCGGCGACCAGGGCACGACCGGCCTGGGCGACGGCACGCGCGTCGCCAAGAACACGCCCCGCATCGACGCCCTGGGCGACGTGGACGAACTGAACAGCGTCATCGGCCTGTGGCGCTGCGAAGACCTGCCCGAGGCCATCGACGCCTTGCTCGGCCGGATACAGAACGACTTGTTCGACCTGGGCGCGGAATTATGCATACCGGGCCATGTGGCGCTGAAGGAAGAGCACGTGCTGTTCCTGGAAGAGGCGCTGGCCCGCCACAATGCGGACCTGGGCAAGCTGCGCGAATTCATTCTTCCCGGCGGCACCCGCGCCGCGGCCATGGCGCACCTGGCGCGCACCGTATGCCGGCGCGCGGAGCGCACGGTGGTCGGCCTGGAAGCGAACCGGCCCGTCGTCCAGTACCTGAACCGCTTGTCCGACCTGTGCTTCGTCCTGGCCCGCGCGCTGAACAAGCATGCGGGCCGAGGCGACGTCTTGTGGCAAAGGGACTGAGCGGCCCTCTTCCGCACGCGGCCGAGCTAGGCCCGGCGCATGGCGCGCCGGCCGCTCAGCGTTCGTCGTGCGTATGGATCTGCAGCGCTTCCAGGAACCGCGACACCATGTTGTAGGTCGCGATGGTGGCCGTCAATTCGACCATCTCGCGCGCTGAAAAATACTGCTTCGCGCCGTCGAAGACCGCGTCCGGCACCTGCACGTGGCGCGTCATGGCGTCGGTGTAGGCAAGCACCGCGCGTTCTTTGTCGCTGAACAGCGCCGAGCCTTCCCACTCGCCCAATGCATCCAGCTGCGCCTGGCTCATGCCTTCCTTCAGGGCGATGGGCGCGTGCTGGTCGGCTTCGTACGGCGCGCCATTGAGTATGGCGATGCGCATGATGACCATTTCGCGGATGTCGCCCGCCAGCGAGCTGTGCTGGCGTATGCCCGTCAGGTGATTGAGCCAGCCGCGCGCCACGGGCGGACTTTGCAGCAGCATTTGGTACAGGTGCAGGACGCTGCCGCGCTCCGCGACGATTTGGTCGACCAGTGGGCTGACTTCGGGATGGGTCAGGTCGGCATAAGGCAAACGGGCCATGTGGGGATCCTACTATCAGGGTTCAGGCGGGCAGAATCTGCTGGACCGTGTCGACGAAACGCGCCACGATTTCGCTGATGTCCTGCGCGGTGCAGATGAAAGGCGGCGCGAGCAATACGTGGTCGCCCAGCACGCCGTCGATCGTACCGCCCATGGGGTACATCATCAAGCCGTTCTGCATGGCCTGCTTCTTGAGCCGGGCATGGGTCTTGAGCGCGGGATCGAGCGGCGACTTGGCGGCTTTGTCGCCTACGAATTCCACGCCCACGAACAGGCCGCGCCCGCGGACGTCGCCCACGTTGGGGTGCGCGGCCAGCGCGCTGCGCAACTCGCCGCGCAGCTGCTCGCCGCGCGCCAGCACGTTGGCGAGCAGGCCGTCTTGTTCGATGACGCGCTGGACCGCCAGTGCGGCGGCGCACGCCGTGGCATGGCCCATATAGGTGTGCCCGTGCTGGAAGAAGCCGCTGCCCGCCACGATGGCATCGTAGATGCGGCTGCTTGCGATCATCGCCCCAATCGGCTGATAGCCGGCGCCCAGGCCTTTGGCGATGGTGATGATGTCGGGCACGATGCCGTCTTCGGCGCAGGCGAACAGATGGCCGGTGCGGCCCATGCCGGACATGACCTCGTCCAGGATCAGCAAAACGCCATGCTGGTCGCAGACCCGGCGTATGCGCTGCAGATAGGTCTTGACTGGCGCCAGCGCCCCCGCGGTGGCGCCGACCACGGTTTCCGCCACGAACGCCGCGACGTTCTCGGGCCCGAGTTCGCGGATCTTCTGGTCCAGTTCCTGGGCCAGGCGCTCGGCGTATTGCTCTTCGGTTTCGCTGGGAAGCTGGTCGCGGTAGGCGTAGCAGGGCGACACATGATGCGCGGGCACCAGAATGGGCAGGAAGGGCTCGCGGCGCCACGCGTTGCCGCCGATGGCGAGCGCGCCCAGCGTATTGCCATGGTAGCTTTGCCGGCGCGCGATGAAATGGCGGCGCTGGGGCTGGCCGGCTTCGACGAAATACTGGCGGGCGAGCTTGAGCGCGGCTTCGACCGCTTCGGACCCGCCGGATACGAAATAGACATGGTCCAGGTCGCCGGGCGCGCGCTCCGCCAGGAAATCCGCCAGGTCTTCGCAGACCTGGGTGGTGAAGAAGGAGGAATGCGCGTACGCGACCTGGTCCAGCTGGTTCTTGATGGCCTGTATGACGGCCGGATGCCCATGCCCCAGGCAGGAAACGGCCGCCCCGCCGGATGCGTCGATATAGCCTTTGCCGTTCTGGTCGAACAGCCGGATGCCTTCGCCGCGCACGGCGAATTCCAGCTGCTGTTTGGGGTTGCGATGAAAAACGTGTGTCATGGCGCCTTAGCCCTAGATTTCAACAAATGTTGTATTAATCATATACCATGCAACAAATAAATCAATATAATCATGCTTGAGGCGACTCGCGCGTTCAAAACTGTTGCGGTTTTAGAACGCACCCTGCAACCCCAGCCACCGGACCATACCTTCCAGTGACCGACACCCATTCCCCCGCGTCCGCGCCCTCCAGCCTGGACGCCCTGAGCGCACGCATCCAGCGCGGCTTCGCCGCCATGACGCCCCAGTTCCAGGTGGGCGCCAAGTATCTGCTGGATTTCCCCGACGAGATCCCGGTCTCGTCCATGCGCAAGGTGGCGGCCCGGGCCGGCGTGCAGCCCGCCACCCTGGTCCGGCTGGCGCAATCGCTGGGGTATCGCGGCTGGGAGGACTTGAAGCAGGTCTTCGTGTGCTCGCTCCAGCGCCCGCCGCGCCGTTACGCGGACCAGGCGCGGGAGCTCATACGCGGCAAGAATCCGCGCAGCGCGCTGGAGCGCGCCGTCATGGCGCAAACCGACAACATCCGGCAACTGGGGGCCGACAACGCCGACCGCATTCCCGAAGCCGTGAAACTGCTGACGCGCGCAAAGCGCGTCTATGTCGCCGGCTTTCGCGCGTCGTTCGCGCCCGCCTTCAGCTTCCAGTACCTGTACCGCCTGTTCCGCCCCTCGGTCGCCATGCTGCGCGGCGACGCCGGCACCCTGGAAATGGAATTGCGCGCCCTCACCGCCTCGGATGCCGTGGTGATCATCGGTTTCGAACCCTATTCGCAGGAAACCGTTCGCGTGGCCGACGCCGCCCGCTATGCGGGGTGCCGCGTCATCGCCATTTGCGACAGCGTCCTGGCCCCGCTCGCGCGCGTCGCCGACAGCACCCTGCTGTTCTCGACCAAGACACCGTCTTTTTTTCCATCCAGCGCCGCGGCGACCGCGCTGGTCGAACTGCTGATCGAACAGCTGCTGGCCAAGGCCGGCAGCCAGGCCGTCAGCGGCATCGAGCATGCCGAGGAACAGCTGCACCGGACCGGCGCATACGTCAGCGGCAAATGAACGGCGGCTGCCGCTGGAAGCGGCGGCCTTTCAGCCGCACGCCGGGACTTGCCGACGCCGGAAGGCGGGCGGCATCGGCCTAGCCGGCCGCCCCCGCCGCCCTGCTGCGCCGCAGGAACAGCCCCAGCAGCGCAAACCCGATGATCGCGGCCGGAACCAGCGACCCCACGTTCAGCCAGTACCAGCCCTGCGTCGTGACCAGGGCGCCGGAGCTGAACGATGAGACGGCCATGACCATGAACACCGCGAAATTGATGGCGCCCTGCGCCTTGTCGCGCTCCTGCGGCGTATGGGCCTGGGTGGCCAGCGTGGTGGCGCCCGTGAACAGGAAGTTCCAGCCCACGCCCAGCAGGAAGAGCGCAATGAGGAATTGCTCGAAACTGCTGCCCGACAGCGCGACGGCGATGCACGCGATGTTGATGAGCAGCCCCGCCGCCATCACTTCCAGGACGCCGAAACGCTTGATGAGCGAGCCCGTGAAAAAACCGGGCGCGAACATGCCGATCACGTGCCACTGCAGCACGGTCGCGGTATTGCCGAATTCGAAGCCGTAGACTTCCATGGCCAGGGGGGTGGCCGCCATCAGCAGATTCATGATGCCGTATCCCAGCGAAGCGCCCAGCGCCGCCACGATGAACACCGGCTGGCGCGCGATCTCCGACAAGGGCCTGCCGCTGTCCTGCGGCGCGCTCTTGCGCGCGTCGTCGGGGAAGCGGATGAACTGCATGATCAGCAAAGCCAGCAGCCCGACCACGGCCAGGGCCAGGTACGCCCCCATGAAGGGATGCGACGCCGCGTCTTTGGCGTATTTCGCCAGATTCGGCCCGATGATGGCGCCGATCAGCCCGCCCGCCAGGACCCATGAAATCGCTTTCTCGCGGTGTCCCGCTTCGACGAGCTCGGTCGCCGCGAAGCGGTAGAGCTGGCCGTTGGCGCTGTAGTACCCCGCGATCAGGGTGGACAGGGTCAGCAGCCAGAAATTCTGTATCCACACCGAAGCCGCGCACAGCAGGGCCGAGCCGATGGCCGTGAGCAGCCCCAGCTGGAACGATTTCTTCCGCCCATACCGGCTCTGGGTATGCGCGACGATCCCGGTGGACAGGGCGCCGCCCACCACATACCCCATGACCGGCAGCGTGGCCATCCACGGCACCGGCGTAAGGCCCATGCCCACCAGCCCATTGATGGCGATGAAAGTGACGTTGTTGGTAAGGAACAGACCTTGGCAGATGATGAGGAGGATGAGGTTCTTGTTGAAGAATCGTTGCGATGGGGAGGGCATGGTGTCAGCAATGGGCGTCGGCGTCCGCCGATGGGGATCCGGAGGCCGGATCCGGGGTTTTGGCTCAAATTTCAGTAATAAGCATATAGCAAGAAGAAATATAACTCCACTTGCCGATGCCGTGTGGATTTTTGGCAAGCCAGAAACGCCGGCTGATCAGCATGCCCGCGCCGTCATCGGTTCAATCCCCCATCACAGCACGGATCGCACAAATTCCGACACCTTCCCGCACAGCCCCGTCAAATCCCTCTGCAAGACCGAGAAGTTCGCGCTCTTCTCATAGGACTCCTCGTCCATGTACAAACTGCGATTCACCTCGATCTGCAGGCTATGGCGGTTTTCCTCCGGGCGCCCGATCCGCGCAATCAACGCCACGCCCTTGAATGGATCATTGCGCGCCACCGTATAGCCGCAGTCCACCAGATAGTCCTCGATGATGCCGATCAAAGTCGGATCGCAAGTCGTGCCGTCCCGGTCCCCCAGCACAAAATCCGCCAGCGGCTTGTCCGTATCGATCTCGAGCACCTCGTAGGAATTGGCCGGCATCGAATGCAGGTTCAAATGCCAGACCACCCCGAAACGCTCATGCGCGGCATCGATCTGCTTTTGCAGAGCATCGTGGTACGGTCGGTGATAGCTTCCGATGCGGTTCTCGACCTCGCCCACCCAGAGCTTGCGGTCATAGATGGGCTGGTTGCGCGCGCGGCTCCAGATCAAGCCGTGCCCCAGCCGCGATTTCTCGGTCGGATTGAGCTCCGTCGTCCAGGGTTCCGCCAGAATGTTCGGATCGATGTCGTCCTCTTCGCGGTTCGGATCGATATAGGTGCGCGGGAAATTGGCCGCCAGCAGCGTGCCGCCCACGGACGGAATCGCCTGCCACAATTCCTCGACAAAGGTGTCCTCGCCCGAACGCAGCACCGAGATCGGTATGGCGTACTGAAAATCGGCGGGGTAGATCACGCCGCTGTGCGGCGAATCGCAGACCAGCGGGATGGCGCTGGCCTTGGGCAGGGACAGGACATAGGGTTCGAATTCCGTGTCGGCGAATTTCATGGCGTCTCCAATAAGTGAACTGCTCGGTGCCCAGCGCATGGGTGTCCAGGGTCATGGCGGCATTTCCGCCGCGGATCGCGCCGGCTGCCGCATGGCCCTACATATCATCCAGATGGCAGGCGCTCAGGTGGCGCTTGCCCGCGTCCATGCCCGCCGCGGTCGTCCCGGAAGCGGCAGCCGGCGCGGCCTTCACCGGCTTTAGCACGGGGCGTTCCCGGGTGCAGCGCTCCATCACGAAAGGACAGCGCGGGTGGAACGGACAGCCCGAGGGCGGATTCAGCGGGGACGGAAGCTCGCCCTTGATCGTGTCGAATTGGCGCCGGTCGGTGCGCAGCACGGGCAATTCCTTGATCAGCGCCTGCGTATAGGGGTGGCGCGCGCGGCTGAAGATGGTGTCGGTGTCGGCGATCTCGACGATGCGGCCCAAGTACATGATGGCCACGCGGTCCGATAGGTGGCTGACCACGCCCAGGTTGTGGCTGATGAAGAAATAAGTCAGCGAATATTCCTTGCGCAGCTGCATGAACAGATTCAGCACCTGCGCCTGGATGGAGACGTCGAGCGCGGCCACGGCCTCGTCGCAGACGATGACCGAAGGCTTGACGGCCAGCGCGCGCGCCACGCCGATGCGCTGGCGCTGCCCGCCCGAGAACTGGTGCGGGTAGCGATAGCGGTAGGAGGGATCGAGCCCCACCTTGTGCATGAGCTGCGACACGTAGGCTTCTTTTTCGCCGCGCCGGATCATGCCGTGCACCACCGGGCCTTCGCCGATGATGTCGATCACGCGCATGCGGGGATTGAGCGAGGAATACGGATCCTGGAAGATCATCTGCACGCCGAGCTCGTATTCGCGCCGCGCCGCGCCGCCCAGCGAAGCCACCGGCTTGCCCTTGTAGCGGATCTCGCCGGCGGTGGGCGGCAGAATGCCGGTGAGCATGCGGCCCAGGGTGGACTTGCCGCAGCCCGACTCCCCCACGATGCCGATGACTTCGCCGGCGATGACGTCCAGGTCGACGCCGGCGACGGCATGCACCGCGCGCGGCTTGACCCCGCCTTTCAGCGCGCCGCCGAGGCGCGACAAGAGATCCACGGGCTGGGTATAGACGCGCTGCACGTTGCGCAAGCCCAGTATCACTGCCGGTTCGCTCATGCCTGCACCCCCTGGTGCCAGCAGCTGGCCCAGTGGCCGGGGCCGACCTCTGCGAAGGGCGGCGCCCGCAGGCACTGGCTGTCGGCGCGATAGCAGCGGGCCTGGAAGGGACAGCCTTCCGGCAGATTCAGCAAGGACGGCGTCGAACCGGGAATCTGGAAGAGCTCCTTGCCGCGCGTGTGTATGGAGGGGATCGAGGAGATCAGGCCATGCGTATAAGGGTGGCGGGCGCCGCCGACGATCTCGGGCGTCGGCGCGGTTTCGACGATGCGCCCCGCATACATGACCGCCAGGCGGTCGGCCAGGCCCGAGACGATGGCCAGGTCGTGGGTGATCCAGATCAGCGCCGTGCCCAGCTCGCGGCACAGCTTCTGGACCTCGAACAGGATCTGCCCCTGTATGGTGACGTCCAGCGCCGTCGTGGGCTCGTCGGCGATGATCAGCTTGGGGGAGTTCAGCAGCGCGATGGCGATGGCGATGCGCTGCCGCATCCCGCCCGACAAATGGTGCGGATACACCAGCAGCCGTTCCTCGGGCGAGGGGATGCCCACCTTGACCAGCACGTCGATGGAACGCGCGCGCGCCGCCTTGCGCGAGACCTTGTCGTGCGCGAGCACGGCTTCGATCATCTGCGTATCCACCCGCAGGGTGGGGTTGAGCGTCATCATCGGGTCCTGGAAGATCATGGCCATGTCCTTCCCGCGCAGCTGGCGATACTGTTCGGGCGACAGTGACAGCAGGTCCCGGCCGCCGAACATCAGGCGGTCGGCCCGCAGCCTTCCCGGGGCGTCGACCAGGCCCATGAGCGAGAAACCGGTGATGCTCTTGCCGGAGCCCGACTCGCCGACCAGGCCCAGGATCTCGCCCTCGCGCAGCTGCAGCGACACGCCGTCGACCGCCTTGACGATGCCGTCGCGCGTGTGGAACCAGGTCCGCAGGCCCCGGACGTCGAGCAGCAGCTTGGCTTCCTGCGCATCGTGGCGGGGCGTCCGGGCTGGGGCGAGGGTCGCGGTTTCAGTCATGGCGGGCCCTAGATCTCGTTGCGCGGATTGAGGATGTCGCGCAGGTGATCGCCCACCAGGTTGATGGCGATGACGATCAGCGCAAGGGCGATGCCGGGGAAGAAGGAGATCCAGTAGTTGCCCGACAGCATGAATTCGAAGCCGTTGGAAATGAGCATGCCCAGGGAGGGTTCGGTGACGGGCACGCCCACCCCCAGGAAAGACAGCGTGGCTTCGAGCGCGATGGCGTGCGCCAGGTCTATGGTGGCGATGACCATGAGCGGCGGAATACAGTTGGGGAAGACATGCCGCCACAGGATGCGATGCCAGGAAAGCGACATGCAGCGCGCCGCCTCGACGTATTCCTTGTTGCGCTCGACGATGGCGGCGCCGCGCGCCGCGCGGGCGAAATAGGCCCACTGCACCGCGATCAGCGCGTAAATGACCTTGTCCACCCCTTTGCCCAGCACGGCCAGCAGGATGAGCGCCAGCAGGATGGAGGGGAACGACAGCTGGATGTCGACGATGCGCATCAGCAGGGCGTCGATGCGCCCGCCGAAGTATGCGGCGATCAGCCCGGCCGCCGCGCCGATGAGGAACGCCACGATGACCGACACGAAGCCCACGAACAGGCTGGTGCGCAGGCCGTACAGAATGGCCGACAGGACGTCGCGCGCCTGGCCGTCGGTGCCCAGCCAGTAGGTGAGCGTGCCGTCGAAATTCTTGGCGCCCGGCGGCATTTTGGAATCCATGATGTCCAGCGACCCGATGTCGTACGGGTTCTGCGGGGAAATCCAGGGCGCCAGGATCGCCAGCAAGATGAACGCGATCAGCATGACCAGGCCCAGCACGGCCACCTTGCTGGACAAGAACTGGGCGACGAAGACGCGCAGCAGGCTTTCATGCCGGGGCACCGCGGGCGCGGCGTCGGGCATGGCGGGCGTCAGCGATTTTTGCAGTTCCATCAGGCGGCTCCCAGGCGCACGCGCGGATCGAGTATGGTGTAGGCGATGTCGACCACCAGGTTGAGCATGGCCAGGAACACCACGGTCAGCATCAAATAGGCCACCACCACGGGCCGGTCCAGGGTGATGATGGAGTCGATCAGCAGCTTGCCCATGCCCGGCCAGGAAAATACCGTTTCCGTCACCACGGCGAAGGCGAACACCTGGCCGTATTCCAGCCCGCCTATGGTCACGATGGGGATCATGATGTTCTTCAGCAGGTGCACGCCCAGCACCCGCTTTTCGCGCAGGCCCTTGGCCCGGGCGAACTTGATGTAGTCCTGCGGCAGGCATTCGCGGGTTGCGGCGCGGGTCACCCGTATGATGAGCGCGCACTTGGCCACGGCGATGGTGCTGGCCGGCAGGATCAGGCTTTTCAGGCCCTCCCAGTTGAATATGCTGAGCTGTATGGGGCCGAAGGTTTCCACCGGGCCGCGCCCGCCCGCGGGCATCCAGCCCAGCATGACGGCGAACAGCATGATCAGCATCAGCCCGACCCAGAAATTGGGCAGCGAGAACCCCAGGACCGAGCCCGACATGATGCCGCGCGCGGCCAGGCTGCGCGGCCGCAGCCCCGCGTAGATGCCCAGCGGCACGCCGATCAGGACGGACAGCAGCATGGCCAGCGTGGCCAGTTCGAGCGTCGCCGGCATGCGCTCCAGGATCAGGCGCATGGCGGACTCGCCGTTCAGGAAGCTGTTGCCGAAATCCAGGTGGACGGCCTTGGACATGAAAATGGCGTACTGCTTCCACAGCGGCAGATTGAGCCCCAGCGTTTCGCGTATGGCCTCGCGCTCCAGGTCGCTTGCCTCGGGGCTGGCCAGCATCAGCACCGGGTCGCCGATGACGTACAAACCGGCGAACACCAGCGCTGACATGATCAGCACGACGACCAGGGTTTGCAGCAGGCGACGGACGATGGTCGATAGCACCGCGCGACCGCCCCGCTACTTGGCCAGGGTCATGTACTGGGCGAGCGTCATCTGGTCGGCGCGGCCGCCGTAGCGGATGTCCTTCTTCATGGCCCACACCGAGAGCTCGAACTGCAGCGGCAGCAGCGCGTAGTCGTCCATGGCCATGTCGCCCGCCTTCTGCAGCAATTCGGCCCGCTTGGCGTCATCGAGGGTCTTGGAGGCTTCGAGCACGAGGTTGTCGACGTCCGGATTGGAGTATTTGCTCCAGTTGGTGGTGCCGATGCCGCGCGCCGGATCCTTGGTGACGATGAGCGAGGTCATGGGATTGAGCATTTCGCCCGAGCTCGCGGCCCAGCCCGCCAGGTAGGCGCTGAAGGCGAAGGCGTTGCGCTGCTTGAAGAACACCGGCGGCGCCATGGTTTCGACCGCGGTCTTGACGCCGATGCGCGCCCACATGGAAGCCACGACCTGCGCGATGCGCTTGTCGTTCGTGTAGCGGCCGTCGGGCGAGCCCAGCGACAGGGTGAAGCCGTTGGGATAGCCGGCCTCGGCCAGCAGCTTCTTGGCCTTCTCGGCGTCGGCCGGCGCAACCTTGGAGTATTTTTCGGACGTGCCGAAGGCCGGATAGGCCAGCACGTTGGCGGCGGGCAGGCCCACGCCGTCCATCACGCGGTCGACGATGGCCTTGCGGTCGATGGCGAGCGACAAGGCCTCGCGCACGCGCCGGTCGGTCAGCGGATTCTTGCCGTCGGTGCCCTGCATGCCGGCGGGCGGCTCCTTGCCCTGGTTCAGGGCGATGTAGATGACCCGCACGGAAGGCGTTTCCTGGATGTACAGGTTCTTGTCCTTCTTGAGCTTGGGCAGGTCGTCGGTTGGAGGGTCTTCGATGACGTCGACGTCGCCGGCCAGCAGGGCGGCGACGCGGGCCGCGGAATTGGTGATGGGCCGATACGTGACCTTGTCCCACACGGGCTTCTCGCCCCAGTAGTGCTCGTTGCGGTCGAGCACGATTTCGGCGCCGCGCTTCCAGGATACGAACTTGTAGGGGCCGGTGCCGATCAGGCCGTCGCCGCGGTTGAGCTCGACCGTGGTCTTGCCTTCAGGGGCCGGGCCGGACGCCGCCTTCTTGGACATGATGGGCACCATGGACAGATTGGCCAGCAGGACCGGCGACGGGCCCTTGGTGGTGATCTTGACGGTGTGCGGATCGGGGGCCTCGACCTTGTCGACCGTGCTGAGGTAGAGCGCGTAGGACGAGGGGCTGTTGGGCACCTTGGGCACGCGATCGTAGGTGAACAGGACGTCGTCGGCCGTGAAGGGCGAGCCGTCCGAGAACTTGACGTCCTTGCGCAGCTTGAAGACCCAGACGTTGCCGTCGGCGGTCCAGGATTCCGCCAGCGAGGGGATGGGCTTGGCATTGCCGTCGGTGCGCACCAAGGGATCGAAAATGGTCTCCGACATTTGCGTGTTGGGGGTCAGCGAATGGAACTGCGGATCCATGGAACTGGGTTCGGAGCGCAGCGCGATGGTGAGGTCGCGGGCCTGGACGAGGCCGGATCCGGCCAGGAAACCAACCGCCAGCGCGGACAGGAGAACGGTTTTGCGAATCAACTTCATGGTCATGCTGCCCCTTTTTAGGATTGAGTTAAACGGGTGACGCATTAACGCTGCCGTGGCACAAAAGAAATCGCTCCATGCCTTTTGGACATGGAGCGAGTGTAGCCAGCTAAGTCGATTTCAAAGATCGGTATTTTCCCGATGCAAGGTTACTACCTATCTCACCGCGCTGAGCATGTATTCCACAGCCGCCTTCAGGGTCGCATCGTCGGCCGTCGTGGCGCCCCGCGGAGGCATGGCGCCCTTGCCCTTGATGGCCACTTCCATCATGGCGTCCATGCCCCGGGCGATCAGCGGATCCCATGCCGCCTTGTCGCCCAGCTTGGGCGCGTTGGCCACGCCGGTGGTGTGGCAGGCCACGCAAGCCGACTTGTACAGCTTCTCGCCGCTGGCGTGCGCGGTCGTCTTGGCGGCCGGCTTCGCGTCCTTGGCCGCGTCCTTCGCGGGTGTCGCCGCGGCCACCTTCTTGGGAGCCGCCGCGGCCTTGGCGGGCGCCAGCATGTGCTTGGTCTTGGCCGCGTTTTCTTCCGAGAGCTTCACGTTCTCGGGCGTGATCGGACCGGCCGCCTTGATCTGCTTCATCAGGTTGTCGTTCCATTTGCCCTCGACCACGAAGTGGCCGGCGGCGCCCAGTTCGAAAGCCTCGATCAGGTTGTGGTTGACGTAGGCGTACACACCCGGCTGCTTGAAGGTGTACAGCGCCGCGCCGGCCGACCCGCCGCGGATGAACCAGGTTTCAAGGTCTTTCTCGGGCGGGTTGTTGAACTTGCCCGTTTCCCAGACCCAGTCGCCGTGGCCGCCGATCAGGTGGGGACGGGTGTCGCGGTTAGCCTGCGAGTGGATCATCAGCACGGTCTCGCCGACCTTGGCCTTCAGTGCGCCCGCGCCGGTCAGCGCGCCGACCTTGCCGTTGAACACGACGTGCGTGGGCGTCAGCTTGCGCATGACCTCCACCGTGTCGGCGTAGCTTTCCGCCAGCGATGCGTAGTCCTTGTACTTGCCGTCTTCGTCCTTGGGAATGTACAGGTCGAACTCGCCGATGGTGTAGGCGATGTCGTACTTCAGTTCGTTGCCCTTCGGATCCTTCAGGCCGTCGCGCGGCAGCACCATCATGGTGCCGCTCATGCCCGACACCACGTGCCAGGGCACCATGCCTTCGGGCGCGCAGTGGTAGACGAACACGCCGGCGCGGTCGGCCTTGAAGCGCAGCGTGGCCTGTTCGCCGGGATGCACGTCGGTCAGCTTGGCGCCGCCCAGCGCGCCGGTCGCCGAGTGGAAATCGACGTTGTGCGGCATGGCGTTGGTCGACGGATTGACCAGGGTGATTTCAAGGTAGTCGCCTTCATGCACCACGATGGTGGGGCCGGGCATGGAGCCATTGAACGTCATGGCCTGCATCGTCGTGCCCTTGTCGTCGATGACGATTTTCTTTTCTTCGATCGTCATGGTGACTTCGACGATCTTGGGGCCCGAGCTTGCCTTTTGCTCATGCGGATGGACCATGGGCGGCGGGACCAGATCGACCTTGACGCGATCCAGCTTGTCCGCGGTGTCGGCCATCACGGGAACGCCCGCCATCAGCGCGGTCATCACCACGGCAAAGAGGGTAGGACGGAACGCTTTCATTTGCAACTCCCTTCTTTCTATTTACGTTGTCAATTTCAACACCCTCATTTGACTCCTCGGGAGGCTCCGCTTCTTTGCTGCAGAACAAACTTCTGGACACATTTTTCCGGGTTTACCCCTATTCTTGATGCAGGTTGGATCAGGGTCCGCCAAGGGGGCCCAGGGAGGAGCGGCGGACGCCCCGCATGGCTGTTGTTGCCTTTGCATACCGGCCGCCGGAAACCGGGGTGTTAGAATCGAAAGTCCTGGTTCCTAGCGTGGATATCCCAATGAGCTCTCTTCTCAACCGCTCGCTCATCAAGAATCTCGATCTGTTCCGGTCCTTGTCCGAAGCCGAACTCGATCAGGCACTGAAAAGCGCGCAGTCCATCCTGCTCCAGGAAGGAAGCACGGTGTTCACGCAGGGCGAGGCAGCCGACCGTTTCTTCGTGCTGCTGCACGGGCACCTGAAGGTCGTCCAGGTCACGCCCGACGGCGAACAGGTCACCGTGCGCTACGTCAGCCCCGGCGAGGTCTTCGGCATCGCGCGGGCCATGCGGCGCAGCCACTACCCGGCCACGACGCTGGCGGTCCAGGAAAGCATCGTGCTGGCCTGGCCCTCTTCCGAATGGGACCAGTTCATCGCCGGCAACCCCCAGTTCGCCTTCAACGCCCTGCAGACCGTCGGCCAGCGCCTCCAGGACGCCCATTCGCGCATACGCGAGCTGTCCACCGAAGAAGTCGAACAGCGCGTCGCGCGCGCCATCCTGCGCCTGGTGGACCAATCCGGCGCCAAGACCAGCGAAGGGATAGAAATCAGCTTTCCCATCACCCGGCAAGACATCGCCGAAATGACCGGCACCACGCTGCATACCGTCAGCCGCCTCCTCAGCCAATGGAAAGACCGCGGCCTGGTCAACAGCGGCCGCAAGCGCATCACCGTCCGCTCTCTGGACGAACTGATCCGCCTTGCCGAAGGCCCGCAAATCCAGACCGACCAGGGCGACCCGGTACGAGGCGTCACCCCTTCCTGAAGCACTAGCCGATACCCAGTTTTTCACGCAGGGAGCCCGATCCGCCGCGCGGCTTGGCGCCGGAGTCGTCCCGCACGAGCCTGAAGCCCAGGTTGCTGGGGGGAACCCCCACCGAGCACGCGCCGCTTTTCGGATCGCGTATGAAGTCGGTGATGTAGCTGCGATGCGGGCCGGCCACCACGCGCACGCCGCAGTTCTCCGACCCGGCCGCGGCGCCGGAACCCGCGACCAGGTCCAGGTTCACCCGCACGCTGCAGGTGTCCGTCCAGTCCCAGACGTTGCCGGCCATGTCCTGCAAACCGTTGTCGTTCTGCCCGAAGCCGCCGAAAGGCCGCAGCGTGCCGTCCACCGTGGTTTTCCGCTGCGTTTCCAGGGCGTACTCGGCCAGCCAGCGCTGGGCCGGATCGCTGGAATCGAATTCTTCGAGTATGACGTCTTCCTTGTAGGCCGCGCCGGCCGCATACACCCATTCCGCGTAAGTCGGCAGGCGATAATGGTGGCCGGTTTCCCGCGACAGCCACTGCGCGTAGTCCGTGGCGTCGCGCCAGCTGATGCCCACCGCCGGCAGGTCCGGGTCGGCGTCATCGCGGTGGTCGCGGTCCAGGGGCTTGCATGCCTTGGCCGCCACGCAGGCGGCGTACTCGGCCTGGCTGACCTGGCGCTTCATCATCCGCAGGCCGCCGGGCAAGGCGTCCGTGGCCTGGGCGGGCGTGACGGGAAAGCCGTTGCGCAGGAATTCCCCGGGAGGATAATACTTGACCGCGCCGGGCGGCAGCGACACGAGTTCCGTGGCGTCCGAATCGGCGGTTTGTTCAGAGGGCTTGGGCCCTTCCTGCACGCAGCCGGCTACGAATGCCGCCGCGAGGGCGATGGCGGTGAGTCTGGATAATGTCTTGACTGCTGGGGCACGCATGGTTCTGCACCTGGTTCGTCGGCTGGCTTCCAGCCCTACAGGCACATTGAAGCACCCATGGCGCGCGCCGTCTTTGTGCTGGGACAAAGACGGCCATCTATATATAGGGATATCGCGAGCCGCGGCGCCCTGGCGCCGTGCGCGGCCTAGGCTACGCCGGCGGAATGCGCCTGCTGGTCGGCGTGGTAGGACGAACGGACCATCGCGCCCACGGCCGCATGGGTGAAGCCCATGGCATAGGCTTCGCGTTCCAGCATGGCGAAGGTGTCCGGGTGCACATAGCGCAAGACCGGCAAATGGTGTTCGGACGGCTGCAGGTACTGGCCGATGGTGAGCATGTCTATGTTGTGCGCGCGCATGTCGCGCATGACTTCCAGGACTTCCTCGTCGGTTTCGCCCAGCCCCACCATGATGCCGGATTTGGTCGGCACATTGGGCTGCAGCGCCTTGAACTCGGCCAGCAGCTTCAGCGAATGCATGTAGTCGGCCCCGGGACGGGCCTGCTTGTAAAGGCGCGGCACGGTTTCCAGGTTATGGTTCATGACGTCGGGCGGGCATTCGTTGAAGATGTCCAGCGCGCGCTGCAGCCGGCCGCGGAAGTCGGGCACCAGCACTTCGATGCGGGTGGACGGCGACTTGACGCGGACCTCGCGGATGCAATCCGCGAAATGGCCGGCGCCGCCGTCGCGGAGATCGTCGCGGTCGACCGAGGTGATGACCACATAGGACAGCTTCATGAGCGCGATGCTGCGCGCCAGGTTGGCCGGCTCGCTGGCGTCCAGCGGGTCGGGGCGGCCGTGGCCGACATCACAGAAGGGACAGCGCCGGGTGCACTTGTCTCCCATGATCATGAAGGTGGCCGTGCCTTTGCCGAAGCATTCGCCGATATTCGGGCAGGAGGCTTCCTCACAGACGGTGAAGAGATTGTTTTCGCGCAGTATGCGCTTGATGTCGTGGAAGCGCGAGCCCGGCGCGGCGGCCTTGACCCGTATCCACTCGGGCTTCTTCAAGCGTTCGGCCTGGACGACCTTGATGGGAATGCGCGAAGTCTTGTCCCCGGACTTCTGCTTCTGCGTGGGGTCGTAGGGCGCGGGGCGCACGGTGGGTTTACGGACTTCGGGCTGGTCAACGGGTGTAGTCATACAGGTCCCTGCCACGAAACGGCATCGCTTCGCGCTGTAAGCGGCGGCATGCTTCATACCACCGGCTATGGATGGAGGAAAACGGTATTTTACCGCGCGGTCCGGCGCTTCGCCTAATTCCCCTACAGGGGACGCTTGTTGCATTGCCGCACAGCAACCGAGCCGTCAGCGCCCCTTCCACACGGGATGCCGCTTCTGCATGAACGCGTCTATCCCCTCGGCCACGTCCTCGGCCATCATGTTCTGCGCCATCACCCCCGCCGCATAATCGTAGGCGTCCGCCAGCTGCATCCCCCGCTGCCGCTGGAACATGCTCTTGCCGGTGCGCACGGCCAAGGGGCTTTTCGCGCAAATCGCCGACACCAGCTCCGCCACCTTAGCGTCCAGCTCATCGAGCGGCACCACGTGGTTCACCAGGCCGTTGTCGCGCGCGTCCTGCGCGCTGATGAACTCGCCCGTCACCAGCATTTCGAAAGCCTTCTTGGCCGCCACATTGCGCGTCAGCGCGACCGCGGGCGTGGAGCAGAACAGGCCGACATTGATGCCCGACACCGCGAACCTGGCCGCATCGGCCGCCACGGCCAGATCGCAGCTGGCCACCAGCTGGCAGCCCGCCGCCGTGGCCGTGCCGTGCACCCGCGCGATCACCGGCACCGGCAGGCTGACGATGCTTTGCATGACCTGGCCGCATTGCTGGAACAGCTGCCGGTAATAGCCGTGGTCCGGCTTGGAGCGCATCTGCTTCAAGTCGTGCCCCGCGCAAAACGCGCGCCCATTGGCGGCCAGGACCACGCAGCGCGCGTCCTCGTCCCGCGCGATTCCGGCCAGCGCATCCTGCAGCGCGTCCAGCAATTCCTCGGACAGCGCATTGAACTGATCGGGACGATCGAGCGTCAGCGTGACCACGCCGCCGCTGCGCTCGGCCAGCAGCACATCACCCGCATTTGCCATGCATGCCTCCTTTCTAGCATTGACCGGCCTGGCCGAGCCGGGCCGCCAGCCGCCGCGCCAGCGACTCGCCGGTTTCGGTTACGGTAGCGCCAATCCCGCGGGACCGCAAATCCACCGTCTTCAACCCTTCGTAGCCGCAGGGATTGATGCCCAGGAAAGGGGCCAGATCCATGTCGACGTTGAGCGCCAGGCCATGATAGGCGCAGCCGTTGCGCACCTTGATGCCCAGGGCGGCGATCTTGGCCAGTTCGCCGCCGGCCGAACCGCCCAGCGGCACGTAGACGCCGGGCGCCCCGGGCTTGCGGCAGGCGCCCCGCACGCCCATGCCCGCCAGCAGATCGATCAGCACGTCTTCCAGCAAGGCCACGTATTCCTTGACGAACAGCTTCATGCGCCGGAGATCGACCAGGCAATAGGCCACCACCTGGCCGGGGCCGTGATAGGTGACCTGGCCGCCGCGGTCGCAGCGGACAATTTCGATGTCGCCGTGGTTCAGCACGTGCTCGGGCTTGCCCGCCTGCCCCAGGGTATAGACCGGCGCATGCTCGGCCAGCCAAATTTCATCGGGCGTATGTTCATCGCGCGACTCGGTGAAGTCGCGCATCGCCTGCCACGCCTGCAGGTAGGGCGTGGGCCGGGGCAGCCATTTGTACGGGATCATGGGCGCGTCAGAGGACCACGGACACCATGTGGTGGCCGTGCAGCGCGCGGTACAGGGCGTCCAGCTGCTCGCGCGAGGTGGCGCGGACGATGAAAGTCAGCCCGATGTAGTTGCCGCTTTTGCTGGGCCGCATTTCCACGGTGGACGGATCGAAGCCCGGATCGAACTGCAGCACGACCTCGGTGAGCGCCTGGGCGAAGTCCGGGTGCGACTTCCCCATGACCTTGATGGGGAAGTCGCTGGGGTACTCGATGAGCGATTGCTCGGGTGGAATTTCCCGCATGGCAGTCAAAGTGCGGCGATGGCCCGGTCGTAGCCTTCGCGCAGCTTGGCGTACACGGGGCCGGGCTTGCCCGACCCCACGGGCTTGCCGTTGTAGGTGGTGATGGGCAGCAGTTCCTTTGTGGCCGAAGACAGCATGAGCTCGTCGGCCTGGTCGACTTCCTGCTGCGAAATCGGGCGGGCGTTGAACGGGATGCCCGCGGCCTCGGCCAGCTCTTCGAGCAGGCCGTAGCGGATGCCTTCCAGGATCAGGTTGCTGCGGGGCGGCGCCAGCAGCACGCCGTCTTTCACCATCCAGATATTGCAGGACGACCCTTCCGACATGTAGCCGTCGCGGAACTGGATGACTTCGTCGACCCCGTTGTCGACCGCGTGCTGCTTGGCCAGCACGTTGCCCAGCAGGGACACCGACTTGATCTCGCAGCGCAGCCAGCGCATGTCGGTCATGCTGACCACCGACATGCCTTGTTCGCGGACCTGCGCGCCGGGCCGGACGAACGGCGAGACCATGCAGAAGATCGTGGGCGCGACGCCCTTGGGGAAGGCGTGGTCGCGCTTGGCCACGCCGCGCGTGACCTGGATGTAGACCATGCAGTCGCCCAGCCCCGAGCGGCCGATGAGGTCATGGACGATGCGCTCCCAGTCGGCGCGCTTCAAGTCCACCTTGATATCGATGGCGGCCAGGCTGCGTTCGAGGCGGGCCAGGTGGCCGTTCATGCGGAACGGCTTGCCCTCGTAGGCGGGAACGACGTCATAGATGCCGTCGCCAAAGATAAAGCCACGATCCAGCACGGAAATCTTGGCATCGCCCAAACGAACGTAGTCTCCGTTCAGGTAGACGATACTGTCGTTATCGACATCAGGAATCATTATTGCACCCGGTGAAATAGTAGGGAGACGGCGCCCGCGCCGTCATTCGAACAGCATGAGGATCTTGTCGTAGATACGGCCGAAGAAGCCCGCCTCGGGGACGTCCTGCAGCACGTACAGGGGTTCTTCGCGCAGCACCTTGCCGTCCAGCGACAGGGACAATGTGCCGACGCGGTCGCCTTTCTTCAGCGGCGCCACCAGGGGCTGCGCGTACTGCGCGACCGGCTTCACCTGCGCCGACTGCCCGCGCGGCACCGTCACCCAGGTGGCGCCCCGGGAGCCCAGCCCGACCGAATCGATCTGGCCTTCCCAGACCCTGGCCGTGACCGCCGGCTTGGTGTCGTCGAACAATTTGACGGTATCGAAATTCTGGAAGCTCCAGTTCAGCAGCTTCAGGCTGTTTTCGCTGCGCGCGGAATCGCTGGTGGAACCGACCACCACCGACAGCACGCGGCGGCCGTCGCGCACCGCCGTGGCGACCAGGCAATACCCCGCCGACTGCGTGTGGCCGGTTTTCAGGCCGTCGACCGTCGGGTCCGTCCAGAGCAGGCGGTTGCGGTTGTTCTGCTTGATCTTGTTGTAGGTGTATTCCTTCTGGCTGTAGTAGTGCAGGTATTGCGGGAAACGCGTGATCAGGTTTTGCGCCAGGACGGCCAGGTCGCGCACCGTGGTCAGGTGGGTGGGGTCCGGCAGGCCGGGGGAATTGGTGAAATGGGTATCCTTCAGGCCCTGGCGCGCGGCCTCGTCGTTCATGAGGCTGACGAAGGCGTTCTCGCTGCCGGCCACGGCCTCGGCCAGCGCCACGGTGGCGTCGTTGCCCGACTGCACGATCACGCCCTGCAGGAGCTCGTCGATCGTGACCTGGCTGTTGGGCTTGATGAACATGCGCGAGCCTTCGGTCTTCCAGGCCTTTTCGGACACCGTCACGGACTGCTCGAGCGTCAGGCGCTTGTTCTCCAGCGCGTCGAACACCAGGTAGGCGGCCATGAGCTTGGTGAGCGACGCCGGCTCGACGCGCTCGTCGGGGTTGACCGAAGCGATGATCTGGCCGCTGTTCACGTCCATGGTCAGCCAGGCCTTGGCCGTGAGACTGGGCGCGGGCACCGTGGCCAGCGCGCCCACCTGCACCCGGCCGTCGGCGGCGGGCGCCGCGGCGGCGGCTTCGGGAGCGGGCGCGGCGGCCTGCTGCGACCAGGCCGGCGCGGGCGACAAGGCCGCGGCCAGGGCCAGCGCGGCGGCAAAACGGGAGATCCGGGAAAAATGCAAGGAGGAAGGTCTGTATGTCATCGGCATATCGTAAAGGAATTTTTCCGGGCCGTCACACCGCCGCCAGGCGCAGCTGCAGCAGCTGCTTGAGTGCGATCAGCTTGCCATGGAAGAAGTGGCTGGCGTCGGGAACGACCACCATGGGAAGGCCGTGGGCGCGCGCGAATTCCATGGATTCGGAAAGCGGCACGACCTCGTCGGCCTCGCCGTGAACCAGAAAGGTATCGGCCGGCACCTCCACCGTGCGAAAGCGGAAGCGCTCGACCGCCGAGCCGAACAATAATAAGGCATCCGGCACTTTTTGCGATTGCTCGGCCAGCACGGAATACAGCTGCGCCGCCACCGACGTGCCGAAGGAAAAGCCGGCCAGCACCCACTTGCCTTGCGACAGTTCGGGATACGCCTGGCCGAATTGCCGCAGCAGAAGTTCCATGTCGGAGGTTTCGCCGACGGCGGCGTCGAACTCGCCCGCCGAAGCGCCCACGCCGCGGAAGTTCGGGCGCAGCGCGGCCAGCCCGTGCTGGACGCAGGCGCGCGCGATCGTCGTGACGATTTTGTTGTCGCGCGCACCGCCATGCAGCGGATGGGGATGCAGGACCAGCGCCCAGCCGCGCGGCGCCGACATGGGCAGATCGAGCGCGCAGTCTATGGGGCCGGCGGCGCCCTCGAA
This sequence comes from Parapusillimonas granuli, assembly GCF_013416525.1. Lineage (GTDB taxonomy): Bacteria > Pseudomonadota > Gammaproteobacteria > Burkholderiales > Burkholderiaceae_B > Parapusillimonas > Parapusillimonas granuli. Next base: position 255,117 of record NZ_JACCEM010000005.1, on the reverse strand, counting down.
GGTTATATTCTGGGTGCGAGCAAGCATATCGGCAGATTAAGATATAAACGAAGCGTGCCTATTTTACGCCACGCATTCCGACACAACACGCAACAGTCATGAACACCCAAGCCCCTTCCTTTTTGCCCGACCCGGAACCGCTGCAGGCCGAACTCCGTTCCTGCCTGCCGCAGTTCAAGCAGGTGCTGTGGGTCGAACAAACGGATTCGACCAACGCCGACCTGCTGTCCAGGGCGCGCGCGCCGCAAGGCCCGCTCGCCCGTCCCTGGCTGCTGGGGGCCCATTTGCAGAATCGCGGCCGCGGACGAGCCGGCCGAAGCTGGCAGAACCGCCGCGGCGCCAACCTGATGTTCTCCTGCGCGTTCGACCTCTTCCTGCCGGCGCATCAATTGCCGACGCTCTCGCCGCTGGTCGGCCTGGCCGCCTGCGTCGCCATGCGCGGGCTGCTCGACCCCGCCAACCGGCCGCTGCTGACCATGAAATGGCCCAACGACCTGCTGTGGAAGTCCGCCAAGCTCGCCGGCATATTGGTGGAAGCCACCCGCGCCGGCACCTCGCGCCTGGCGCCCGACCACTACGTCGCCATCATCGGCATGGGCGTCAACCTGGACGACGCCCGCTCGCTCAGCCAGTCGCTGAACCGGCAAGTGGCCGACTGGTCGGAGATCGCCCGGGAAGACGCCGCGGCGCAAGCCGTTTCCGCCTGCGCCATGGTCGCAGCCCTGGCGCAGGCCTGGTACGACAGCCTGAATCAAGTCACGGCCTACGGCTTTGGCTCCCTGCCCGAACGCTATGCCCAGGTCGATGCGCTGGCCGGTCGACGGATCGACGTCCTGGACGGCGGCCGCCTGCTGCATGCCGGCATCGCCTGCGGCGTCGACACGCAGGGCCGCCTCATCCTGCGCTCGCCCGAAGGGGAAACCGCCGTGTCGGTGGGCGAAGTGTCCGTGCGGCCGCAATCGGAGGCGCGCTGATGCAAGTGCTGATCGACGCGGGCAATACCCGCATCAAGTTCGGCTGGACGCGGCGCGACACCGGCGAACGCGAAAACCAGGTCCTGGCGCTGGAACACAACAACATCCAGCAGGTGGCGGCCTGGCTGGCCGCGCTGCCGGAACCGCCGCGCGCCGCCATCGGCGTCAACGTGGCGGGCCAGGCGCTGGCGAGGGAACTCGAATACATATTCAGCTTCAGCCAGGGCCTGGCGATAGACTGGGTGGACGGCGCAAGAACGGCGCCGGAAGTCGTCAACCTGTACGACCAGCCCGCGCAGCTGGGGCCGGACCGCTGGGTGGCCATGATCGGCCTGGCCCGACGCCTGCCCGAGGCGCCCGCCATCCTGGCCAGCTTCGGCACCGCCACCACCATCGACACCCTCGCGCCCGCGGATCCCGACGGCGCCGCGCAGACCGGCGGCTATGCTTTCCAGGGCGGCCTGATCCTGCCCGGCTTCGACCTCATGCGCGCATCGCTGGCCAACGGCACGGCCAACCTGCCGCACGCGGAAGGCGGCGCCGTCCCCTTCCCCACCAACACCCACGAGGCCATCGGCAGCGGCATCGCCGCCGCGCAGTCCGGCGCGCTGCTCAGGCAATGGCGTGCGGGCCTGGCGCATTTCGGGCGGGCGCCGCGCATATTCTGCAGCGGCGGCGGCTGGCCCATGGTGGAAGACGAAGCGCGGCGCGCCCTTGCGCAAATGCAGCGCGACCTCGGCCTGCCCGAGCAGGCCATGGAATGGCTGGGCACCCCCGTACTGGACGGGCTGGCGCGGCTGGCGCTGCTGGATCAGGAAGCGCTGGGGCTCTGACCGCTTACCTTGGATTCGGGCGCACCCAGCTGGATGGCGTGCTGGTTGCGTTCGGACAGCATGCGCGGCTCGCGCCCGCGCTCGCTGGGCGGCGGGCCGAAAAAGCCCTGGCCGAAACCCAGGACGGCGACATTGGCCAGCAGAACGACGATGAAGAGGAATCTCATGCGCGCAGTTTACCGCAAGGCGCCCCCGCCCGGCGGCGCCGTGCTGCCCCGGTAGACCACCTCGATGGGGAAGGACTGGAAGGCCTCGAATTCCTTTCCTTCCAGCCGCGCAATGAGCTGTTCCGCCGCCGCATGGCCGATTTCTATGATGGGCGTGCGGACGCTGGTCAAGCCCGGCGTCTGGGTGGCGCCCAGGTCGGTATTGTCGATGCCCGTGATGGACATGTCCCGAGGAATGCGCAGCCCCGCCTTCCGGCAGGCGATCATGCCGCCGACCGCGAAAATGTCGTTCGTGGCCACCACCGCCGTCGGCCGGTCCGGCAGCGAGATCAGCCTGGACATCCCCTGCTCGGCCGTGCCCAGGTGGATGGGCGCGTACTGCACGTGGCGCGGATCCAGCGCCAGCCCCGCTTCCGCCAGCGCCGCCCGCATGCCCTGGCCGCGCGCCATGGCCCGGTCGTTGCCTCCCAAGGGCGCGCTCAGCAGCCCGATGCGCCGGTGGCCCAGTTCGATGAGATGGCGCGTGACCTGGTAGGCGGCGGCCTGGTTGTCGAAACCGACGCTGGGATGCCGCCGCAGCGGGTCCACCCCCCAGGTCAGCACATACGGCCGCCCGTAGTCTTCCAGCAGTGAAAACAAGGCCGGGTGGTGATCCAGGCCCACGAACACGAAGGCGTCCATCCCGTGCTGCACCAGCTGCGAAGCCACGCGCAATTCCGCGTCCAGATCGTAATGGTGCTCCGCCAGGACCAGGGCGTAGCCCTGCGCATTGACCCGCTGGTGCACCGCGCTGGTGGTGCGCGCATACAAGGCGTATTCCATCGAAGGCACCACGGCGCCGATCATGCGCGTGCGGTGGCTGCGCAGGGACCGCGCGCCGCCATGGGGCACGTAGCGCAGCTTGTCGGCCGCCGCCCGCACGCGCGCCAGGGTTTCGGGGTCGACCGCATCCGGGTTGTTCATGGCCCGGGATACCGTGGCGGTCGACACGCCCGCCAGCTGCGCGACGTCTTTCGAGCTTGAGCGCGACCGCGGCGTGGCGGCGCGGCGGCTGTGGGGGGAGTCGGGCATCTGGCTAGGCGATATGGAAGCGTGCGTTTAGTAAACGATTACAAATGGCGATGGAGGCGATCATATTACGGGTTTACACCTAATTCAAGGGCATTGTTTAACATAGATCAAGCTGCTATATTACCACAATGTAAACGTTTACATAGACCGGTGGCCGTATTCTAGTCAGGAGACATCATGAATAAAACGCCAGGCTTCATGCAAAAGAACGGTAAAGTCGACCAAGCCTCGCGGCGCAAAGTGCTCAAGCAAGCGGCATCGGCAACCGCGCTGGCCATGGTCGGCCCCGGCTTGCTGCCGCGCGCCCACGCCCAGGGCAACGGCGACCTCGCGCCCTACCAGTCCGCAAAGATCAACTGGCGGCAGGCGGAAGGCAAGCAGATCACCGTGGCGGTCATCCCGGCCAGCTATTTCGAAAACCTGATCTCCCTGGTGCCCCAGTTCGAGCAGCTGACGGGCGTGAAGGTGCGCATGGAAAAAGTGCCGCCCGGGCAGATCCGGCAAAAAGCCATGCTGGACCTGTCTTCCCGCACAGCCACCTACGCCACCCATGCCGCCGACCCCATGTACTACCCGCTGTACGTCGCCAATAAATGGGTCGACCCGCTGGACGGCTACCTGAACGACCCGGCGCTCACCGACCCGGCCTGGTACGACTACAACGACATCCTGCAGGCCTGGCGCGATGCGGATTCGGTCGGCGGCAAGCCCTACGGCATACCGTACGACGGCGAGGTCACCGTGCAGGTCTACCGCAAAGACCTGTACGACGCCAAAGGCCTGAAGCCGGCCGACACGCTGGAAGAACTGCTGTCCAACGCCCAGGCCTTGAACGACCCCGGCAACCGGCTGTATGGCCTGGCCTTGCGCGGTTTCGCCGGCGCCGGGCAGAACATGTACATCTACCCGTCCATCTTCCGCAGCTTCGGCGGCCAGTGGTTCAACGGCGATAAAGTCGTGGTCAATTCGCCGGAAGCCGTCAAGGCGCTGGAATGGTACGTGAACGCGCTCACCAAGTATGCGCCGGCGGCCGTGCGCAACTGGAACTGGCCCGACATCGCCGACGCCTTTTCACAAGGCACCGTGGCCTGCTATATCGATGCACACTCTTCCGCCGCCGTCATCACCAACCCGCAGAAATCGCGCGTCGTGGGCAAGGTCGCCTATGCGCGCTGGCCCAAGGGGCCGGGCGGCAAGCGCGTCACCTCGATCTGGAACTGGGGCTTCCCCATCAACGCGGCGCTCAAGCCCGACCTCAAGAAAGCGACCTGGCTGTTCATCGCCTGGGCGACCTCGGCCGAAACCCAGGCCCGCACGTCCTGGAAGTCCAGCAGCGCCACGCCGCGCTCCGGCCTGAATCGCGCCTCGCTGTGGAAGGCGCCCGAATTCGCCGAGGCCATGAAAGGCGCGGGCGACAACTTCATTCCCGCCGCGCTCGAATCCCTGGAACACGACACCGATGTGGAATGGCGCCCGCGCGTGCCGCAATGGCCGGCCATCGGCGACACCATGGCCGTCGCCATCCAGGCCGCCCTGGTGGGCGAGCGCAGCGCCAAAGACGCCCTGGACCAGGCGCAAGCCCGCATCGACCAGATCATGAAGGCCTGAGCGCCTCATGGCAGCCACCGCCTCGATGCCCGGCAGCGATTCCAAAGGAGGCCCCCAACGCGCCGCGGCCAGGGGCCGCTCGCTGGCCGACCAGGAACGCCGCTTCGCGCTGGCCCTGCTGGCGCCGGCCCTGCTCTTGCTGTTCTGCGCCACCACCATACCCCTGGTGTACCTGGGCTGGAGCAGCCTGCAGCGGCTCGACCTCGCCATGCCGTACATGTCCGGCTTCGCCGGCCTGGACAACTACCTTCACATGGGCCGGGACCCCCGCTTCTGGAACTCGCTGCTGCTGACCGTCATCTACACGGCCTCCACGGTGTTCATGCAGGTGGCCCTGGGGCTTGCGCTGGCGCTGCTGGTGCTGCAGATACCAAGAGGCCAGGGCCTGCTGCGCATCGCGGCCATCCTGCCCATCGTGCTGGCGCCCGTGGTGGTCGGCCTGTTCTGGCGCACGCTGGTGCTGGCGCCCGACGTCGGGCTGGTCGACCTGGTCACGCGCCAGCTGGGCCTGGGCAGCTACAACTGGCTGGGCGACCCGCAGCTGGCGCTGATCTCCGTCATCGCCATCCACACCTGGCAATGGACGCCTTTTGCCTTCCTGGTGCTGCTGGCCACGCTGTCCACCCTGCCGCCCGACATCTACGAGGCCGCGCGCCTCGATCGCGCCGGGCCGTGGCAGCGCTTCCATTACATCACCCTGCCGCTGATCCGCCCCGCCCTGGTCATGGTGATGATCCTGCGCATGGTGACGGCGCTCTCGGCGTTCGCGGCCATTTTCGCGGCCACCGGCGGCGGCCCCGGCTCGTCGACCGAAATCCTGAATCTGTACGCCTACCGCACGTCGTTCTCCGAACTGAACATCGGCTATGGGTCCTCGCTGGCCGTGGTCCTGCTGGCGCTGACGCTGGCCATCGCCTGGGTCATATTCCGCCTGCGCAGGAGGCCCGAATGAAAGCGGCCAGGAAAATCCTGCTGTGGCTGCTCGCCGCCTGCCTGCTGTCGGTCTGGGTGTTCCCGGTGCTCTGGGGCCTGCTGACGTCTTTCAAGACCGAACGCGACGTGCTGGCCTACCCGCCGCTGCTGATCTTCGAGCCCACTCTCGGCAACTACCGCGACGTCATCTTCGGCTCGTCGTCCATCCTGCCCAACCTGTGGTCCAGCACCCTCATCTCGGTGTCCACCACCGTGCTGACCATGCTGTTCGCGGTGCCCGCCGCCTACGCCATGGCCAGGCTCCGGTACCCCGCCAAGCGCGGCAGCGGGTTCTACGTGCTGGCCACCCAGATGCTGCCGCCGGTGGGGCTGATCATCCCCTACTACCTGGTGCTGCAGAAGATCGGCGGGCTGGACACCTATGGCGGCATCACCGCCATATACCTCACGTTCTCGCTGCCTTTCGCGATCTGGCTGATGGTGTCGTACTTCGAAGACATCCCCTTCGAAATGGAAGAGGCCGCGCTGCTCGACCGGGCCGGGCGCTTCCGCACCCTGTGGTACGTGATCCTGCCGCAGGTGCGCGGCGGCATCGCCGTCACCACGGTCTTCGTCTTCCTGAACGCCTGGAACGAATTCCTGTTCGCCGTGGTGCTTACCGGCAACAACGTCCGGCCCGTCACCGTGGCCATGTTCAATTTCATTTCCGTCGAGCAGACGCAATGGGCCAGGCTGGCGGCCGGGGCCATGCTGGCCATGGCGCCCGTCATCATCGTGGGCCTGCTCGCTCAACGCCACATCGTCAAGGGGCTCACCGTGGGCGCAGTCAAAGGAGGGGGCCGCCGATGAGCCAGTCCGGATCCGTAAAGCTGGAAAACGTCGTCAAGCGCCATGGCAGCTTCACCGCGCTGCAAGGCATCAGCCTGGACATCCGCCCCGGCGAGTTCTTTGCGCTGCTGGGGCCGTCGGGCTCGGGCAAGACCACCACGCTGCGCATCCTGGCCGGCCTGGAATCGGTGAACGAAGGCAGGGTGCTGCTCGACGACGTCGACGTCACCCATGCCCAGCCCGGCGAGCGCGACGTCGCCATGGTGTTCCAGAGCTATGCCTTGTACCCGCACATGACGGTGGCCGAGAACATCGCCTTCCCCCTCAAGATGATGGGCACGCCCGCGGCCACCATCGAGGACGCGGTGCAGGAAGCCGCGGCCAAGGTCGGCATCGGGCGCCTGCTGTCGCGCCGCCCGGGCCAGCTGTCCGGCGGCCAGCAGCAGCGCTGCGCCCTGGCGCGCGCCATCGTCCGCAAGCCGCGGCTGTTCCTGCTGGACGAGCCCTTGTCCAACCTGGACGCCAAGCTCAGGGTCGACACGCGGGCCGAACTGCGCCGGCTGCAGCGGTCGCTGGGGGTCACCACGGTGTACGTCACCCACGACCAGGAGGAAGCCATGACCGTGGCCGACCGCATCGCCGTGTTCATGGAAGGCAGGATCGTGCAGGTGGGCACGCCCAAGGAAGTCTTCCTGCGCCCGGCCAACGCCGTGGTGGCGGCCTTCATCGGCACGCCGCCCATGAACCTGATGCCCGCGAAACTGGCCGGCGGGCAAGTGCGCGTGCACGGCGCCGGCCTGCCCGCCGGCGGCGCCCATGGCCTGGGCGAGCGCGACGTCACCCTGGGCCTGCGGCCGGGCGACCTGCGCATCGCCGACCAGGGCATCCCCGCAAGAGTGGAGTTCATCGAAGACCTCGGCGACAGCGTGATCGCCATCGTCACGGTGGGCGACCAGCACATGAAAATGCGCCTGGACCAGCACGCCGTGCCCCAGGAGGGGCAGCAGGTCTTCCTGTCCTTCGCCCCCGCCGCCGCCCACCTGTTCGACCGGCAAACGGGCGAGCGGCTGCCGTCCGACTGATCCTCCGCCCCATTCCCCGACCCCCCATCCCAAGACAGCCATGAATCAAAACGACACACGCAAGCCCGACATCGTGCTCATCCTGAACGACGACATGGGCTATTCCGACCTGGGCTGCTACGGCGGCGAGATTCAAACCCCCAACCTGGACCGGCTGGCCGCGAACGGGCTGCGCTTCACCCAGTTCTACAACACGGCCCGCTGCAGCCCGTCGCGCGCATCCCTGCTGACCGGCCTGCACCCGCACCAGACCGGGGTCGGCGTGCTGACCTACGACATGGGGCCGGAGGGCTATGCCGGCAACCTGGGCAAGAACTGCGTGACCATCCCCCAGGCGCTGAAAGCCGCACAGTACAAGACCTACATGAGCGGCAAGTGGCACGTGGCCAGCAATCTGACCGAGCCCACCGACACCTGGCCCATGCAGCGCGGCTTCGACGAATTCTTCGGCACCATCATCGGCGCCGGCAGCTTCTACGATCCCAACACCCTGACGCGCGGCAACGAGAACATCGAGCACGAGGCCCGGGACGACAAGGACTTCTTCTACACCGACGCCATCAGCGACCAGGCGGCGGACTACATACGCGAGCACGCCCGCCTGCACCCCGACCAGCCGTTCTTCGAATACGTGGCATACACCGCGCCGCACTGGCCTTTGCACGCGCACGACGAAGACATCGCCAAGTACAAAGGCCGCTTCGACCAGGGCTGGGACGCGCTGCGCGCCGAAAGGCTCAAGCGCCTGATCGGCGCAGGCATCCTCAAGCCGCAATGGGCGCTGTCGGAGCGCGACCCCACCCAGCCGCCCTGGACGGAAGCCCAGGAGAAAGCCTGGCTGCTGCGCTGCATGGAGGTCTACGCCGCCCAGGTCGACCGCATGGACCAGGGCATCGGGCGCATCATCGATGCGCTCGAAGAAACGGGCAGGCTCGACAACACCTTCATCATCTTCCTGTCCGACAACGGCGCCTGCGCCGAGGACATCCCCGAGGGCGTCACGGTGGACGAGCTCGTCAACAAGCTGATGATCGCCAAGGCCCGCACGCGCGCCGGCGACGAGATCCATTTCGGCAACAACCCCGCCATCATGCCCGGGCCGGAGAACACCTACCAAAGCTACGGCGTCGCCTGGGCGAATCTTTCGAACACGCCGTTCCGTCTGTACAAGCACTGGATCCACGAAGGCGGCATATCCACCCCGCTGATCTGCCACTGGCCCCGGGGCATCAAGGAAAAAGGCGGCATACGGCATGCGCCCGGCTACCTGCCCGACATCATGGCCACGCTGCTGGATATCGCCGGCACGCCCTACCCGCAATCATGGGAGGGCAATCCCGTCGCTCCGCTGGAAGGCAGCAGCCTGCGCCCGCTGTTCGACGCGGACGGCCTGGACCGGCCGCCCATGTTCTGGGAGCACGAAGGCAATGCCGCCGTTCGCATCGGCAAGTGGAAGCTGGTGCGCAACTACCCCGGGCCCTGGGAGCTGTACGACATGGAGGAGGACCGGACCGAACTGCATGACCTGGCCGGCCGGCATCCCGACCGCGTGCGGGACATGGCCGCGCAATACGAGACCTGGGCCGCCCGTTGCGGCGTCCTGCCGCGCGAGAAGGTCCTGGCCATCATGAAGGCGCAGAGTTCGGCGCCCGCCTTCTGGGAAAAAGAAGGCGAATGACGGCCATGGGCGGAAACGGGGGCAAGACGTGCTGCACCCCTTTGTGGGGGGACTCCGGCGCGGGCGCCCGCATGCAGGCGCCGCCCGGGCCCGCGGCGGCGGCGCCGAAAACCAGGCCGCGCGCCGGCATGGTGTGGATACCCGCGCAGCAATTCCTGATGGGGTCCGGCGACCCGGACGGCTTTCCCGACGACGGCGAAGGCCCGCCGCGGCTCGTCACCGTGGACGGCTTCCACATCGCCGCCACCACCGTCACCAACCGGCAGTTTTCCGATTTCGTGCGCGACACGCGCTACGTCACCGACGCGGAACTGCTGGGCGCGTCATTCGTGTTCCAGGGCCAGCTCGGGGCGGGCGCCAACGCCTGGGCCAGCCCGCGCGGCCTGCCGTGGTGGCGCATCGTCGAAGGCGCGTCATGGCAGCGCCCGGAAGGGCCGGGGTCGCACATCCATGAGCGCCCCGAGCATCCCGTCGTACACATTTCCTGGTTCGACGCCCAGGCCTATTGCGCCTGGTCCGGGCAGCGCCTGCCCACCGAGGCGGAATGGGAGTGCGCCGCGCGCGGCGGCCTGCACAGCAAACGCTATCCCTGGGGCGATGCGCCGCCGCAGGACGGCAGGACCCGCTGCAATATCTGGCAAGGCGCGTTTCCCGACCGGCCCGCGCCCGGCTGGACGCCGGGCCCCTTGTCCGCCCGCTCCTTCGAGCCCAACGCCTACGGCCTGTACAACATGGCCGGCAATGTGTGGGAATGGTGCGCCGACGCCTTCACGCCGCACTATCACCGGCTGACCGCCGCGCACAATCCCGCCTTCCTGCGGGACAGCGGCCGCCGTTCCATGCGCGGCGGCTCCTTCCTGTGCCATGCCTCGTACTGCAACCGGTATCGGGTGGGCGCCCGCAACGGCAACACGCCGGACAGCGCCGCCGCCAATTCGGGCTTCCGCGTGGCCCGATGAAGGCGCGTCAGGGAGCCAGCGTCTCGGCCTGCGCCGGCGCGGCCTCCCCAGTCTCGATCAAAGGCAACGCGTTCATTTGCATGTGGCGCGAAGCCACCTGCACGGCCGAGGCTTCGTCGCCGCGCTGCAACGCATCGAGCAGGACTTGATGGTCGTCCCATGAGGCCTGGCCCTGTTCGAACGTGAATTGCCCGTGCAGCCGGCAATAGGGCCGCGTGCGCTTGTGCAGATAGACCAGTTGCGACCGCAGGTAGCCGTTGCCGCAACCATCGTAGATGCATTGGTGGAATTCCGTGTCGTACCGGCGGAAGGCGTCGACGTCCCGCCGGGCCAGGGCGTCGCGGCCCAGTTCCTGCAGCCGGCGCGCCTTGTCCAGTTGCGGCTTGGTGATGCGCTGCGCCGCCAGGCCGGCGCACATGCCTTCGAAATACGCCAGCGATTCGAACATTTCCCGCAGCTCATCGGGTGAAAGCCGCACCACGTAGATGCCCGCCCTGGGCACGATGCGCACATAGCCTTCCGCGGAAAGCCGGAGCAGGGCCTCGCGCACGGGCGTGCGGGATACGTCGAACATTTTGCACAGCAATGGTTCGTCCAGCGTCGTACCGGGCGGCAGCGCACCGTCGACAATGCGGCTTTCGAGTTCCGCACGCACTCGGTCTGTATGGGTGACGAACATATATCGGGATACAAAAAATTATGCCGGCGGCGCATGGGTCCGCAAGGGCCATCCCGCCGTTGATAGTAGTTTTCATTGATTTTATCGGCCGGTATCCGGGCCACAAGCGCGGATTACGCGGCATAAGCGGCCTTATTAATTGGTTTTACTGTCTACAGTCCTGGGCGCTCCATGAGCCGGGCACGGCGATTGCTGCCCGCGGCCGGAGTATCATTCCAGCAGTTCAATCCCATTTCCGCGAGCCTCATGAAACCAATACGCAAAGCTGTTTTCCCCGTTGCCGGGCTGGGCACCCGCTTTCTTCCCGCCACCAAGGCCATGCCCAAGGAAATGCTTCCCATCGTCGACAAGCCATTGATCCAGTACGCGGTCGAAGAAGCCATCGCGGCGGGCATCACGGATCTCATCTTCATCACCGGCCGCAACAAGCGCGCCATCGAAGACCATTTCGATCGTGTTCCCGAACTGGAAGCCGAACTCTCGGCCAAGCACAAAGACGCATTGCTGGATGCCGTGCGCAACGTCATCCCTTCCCACGTGAACTGCATCTATACCCGCCAGCCCGCGCCGCTGGGCCTGGGGCATGCCGTGCTGTGCGCGGCGCCCATCGTCGGCAACGAGCCCTTTGCCGTCCTCCTGGCCGACGACTTGATCGACGCCGGGACCTCGGTCACCCAGCAGCTGGTCGAAGCGGCCCACCAGCAGAACGGCAGCGTGCTCGCCATCCAGAACATCGCGCGCGAAGACACCAACAAATACGGGATCATCTCGGGCGAATCCGTCAACGGCAACACCATGCGCGTCTCGGGCATCGTGGAAAAGCCGGCGCCCGAGGCGGCCCCCACCACGCTGGCGGTGGTCGGCCGCTACGTTCTGGAGCCGGAAATCTTCGATCACCTGCGCCAGACGAACGCCGGCGTCGGCGGCGAAATCCAGCTGACGGACGGCATCGCCGGCCTGCTCGAAGCCAGGCCGGTGTTCGGGCTGGAATACGAGGGCCTGCGCTACGACTGCGGCAACAAGGAAGGTTTCTTCAAGGCGACGGTCGAGCTCGGGATGAAATATCACGGCCTGACGCTGTAAGGCTCTCGATCTCGTTCAGGCCGCCCAGCACGCGGGCCACCGCTCCCGTGTGCTTCTGCACCCAGTGCGAGCCCGCCTCGCCCATGCGCGCCAGGCGCTGCGGCTCGTCCAGCAGCTGCAGCGCCGTCTGCACGGCGGCGTCGGCGTTCTGGACGCGCAGCGCCGCGCCTTCGTCCATGGCGTCGACCACCGCCTGCTCGAAATTGCGGGTATGCGGCCCCACGATCACCGGCACGCCCACCGCGCAGGCCTCGATCAGATTCTGCCCCCCCAGCGGCTCGAAGCTGCCGGCCACGATGGCCACCTGGCTCATGGCGTAATACCAGGGCATTTCGCCCAGGGTGTCGCCCAGCAGCACCGTGACGCCCTCGCAGGCATGCAGCGCCGTCGAGCTGCAATCGCCCGCCTCGATGAGGTCGGAACGGCGCACGAAGGACAGCCGCGCCTGCTTCAGCAGCTCGGCGGCCGCGTCGAAGCGTTCGGGGTGGCGCGGAATCAGGCAGAACAGCACGCGGTCGGTGATGTCTTTGCCATGGCTTTGCGCGCGCTTGATCTGCCGGTCGATCGCGGCGATGAAGAGCGCGTCCTCGCCCTCCCGGGTGCTGGCGACGGTCACGACCTTGCGGGCCAGGCTCGCCGCGAATTCCTCGCCGCGCTGTATCTTGTCGCTCGGCAAGGAGATGTCGAACTTGAAGTTGCCCGACACGCGCACCGCCACCGCGCCGGCCTGCTCCAGGCGCTGGGCGTCATGCAGGGTCTGCGCATACACTGCATACAAGCCGGCATAGGCCTCGCGCATGACGCTGCCCACGCGCAGGCTTTGCCGCAGGGCGTGGTCGGAAAAGCGCGCGCTGGCCAGGATCATGGGCACGCCGTGGCGGCGCGCCGAGGCCAGCAGATTCGGCCAGACCTCGCGTTCGATCAGGATGCCCGCGCGGGGGCGGTAGTGCGCCATGAAGCGGCTGGTGGCGCCGGGGAAATCATAAGGCAGCCATTGCTGTTCCAGCCGCCCCTGCGCAATGGCGTCGGCGAACGCGCGCGCGCCCTCGGCGCGGCCGGTGACCGTCATGTGGGTGAGCAGCACCGGCACGCCCTGGTCCAGCAAGGCCTGGATCAAGGGCTGGGCCGCGCGCGTTTCCCCCAGGCTGACCGCATGCACCCATACCGGCCGGCCGACTTGCGCCGGCTGCGCGTAGCGCCCGAACCGCGGGCCGGCGCACACGCCCCAGTCGCCGCCGGCACGGCGCGCGCGCAGAGCCATCCAGCCCAGCAGGCCGGGGGACAGGAGTCTGACGAGCGCGGTATAGAAAAAACGATTCAAAAAAGGCCTGTGGTGGACGGAATATGAACTATTTTAAGCATGAAATAGAAAAGTCACCTACGGCGGGCGCGGGACGGCGGCGCGGCCTTCAGGCCGGCACGTCGCCGCCCAGCGGCACGGCCTGCGTCGCCAAGGCCTGGTCGACCGCGCTCAGCACGGTTTCCGCCGAAGGCGCGTTGCCGCGTTCGCCCAGGCTGGCCGTATAGGCCGGCCCTTCCAGCGGCGTCCGGACCGGAGTCGACGCCTTGTAGATGCCTATGGTCGGCCGGCCCAGGCCGGCCGACAGATGGGTGAGGCCGCTATCGAGCCCGACCATGATGCGCGCCGCGGCCAGCACCTTGGCCACTTCGGTCAGGCTCATGCGGGGCAGGACTTCGGCATCCGGATGGCCCTGCACCAGCTTCTGGGCGCGGGCGGTCTCCGCGGGGCTGCCCGACAGCAGCTTCAGGCTCAGGCCCTTTTCCCGCAGGCGGCCGAACACCTTGTGCCAGTCTTCCTCGGGCCATAGCTTGTCGTCGCGGCTGGCCGAAGGCATGATCACCGCGTACGGCTGGATCTCGACCCCGTCGGTGATGCGTTCCAGGCCGAAATCCGGCGGGCCTTCGTAGGTGTAGCCGAGCGCGGCCGCGGCCAGCTTGCGCTGGCGCGTGACGGCGGGCTGCCAGAATTCCACCGTATGCTTGACGTCGTAGAACAGCGAAGCCAGGGGCTCGCGCGCGGAGCGCATGTCCAGCCCGTGCCGCAGGCCGTGGGTCTGGCGCACCAGCCAGATGGATTTCATGAGCGCCTGCATGTCGAGCACGATGTCGTACTGGCGTGCATCCAGGTTCCGGCGCAGCGCGGCGCGCGCCGCGCGGGTTTCCGCCGACCACCAGTGCTTGCGCCAGCGCCGGTGGGCCACGGGTATGGTCTCCCTTATCGCCCGGTGCCAGCCTGGAATTTCGGCGAAATTCTCTTCGACGATCCAATCGATTTGCGCGCCTGGCACATGGGCCGCGATGTCGGACATGGCGGGCAGCATATGGACCAGATCCCCGAGCGAGGAAGTGCGGACGATCAGGATTTTCTTGCTCATGGCGCCATTATAAATACATCGCGCCAGGGGTGTATCGGCCGCAAAACCGTAGCTTCAGGCGGGCTTGCGGCCGCGCCATTCGACCAGGGCGATCGTGACGCCGCTGGCGCAGATCACGGCGATGCCCAGCCAGGTGAGCGGATCCGGGAACTGGCCCCAGATCAGCCAGCCCAGTGTCGCCGCGCTGACGATCTGCAGATACAGGAAGGGCGCCAGCATGGACGCGGGCGCGTAGCGATACGCCTGGATCTGCAGCAGATGGCCCAAGGCCCCCCAGAAGCCGGTTGAAAGCAGGATCAGCCACTGCCAGGCATCCAGCGCCGCCAGCATGGGGCGTATGGTGGGCCACACGAAGGGCAGCGCGATCGTGAGCAGCACGCTGCCCACCGCGCCGCTCCATACCAGCGTCGTGAAGGGGTCCTCGGCGGCCAGGCGCCGGGTGGCGATGAACTGGGTGGCGAACAGGCAGGCGGTGAGCAGGCCGAACACCGTGCCCAGCGGGTGCAGCCCGGCGTCCGGGCGGATGATGATCAGCACGCCCAGAAAGCCCACGCCCGCCGCCAGCCAGCGCGACAGGCGCGCGGGTTCCTTGAGCACCCAGGGCGCCACCGCCAGCATGATCAGCGGCGCCAGGAAATTGATGGCCGTGGCCTCGGCCTGGGGCAGATAGCGCAGCGTGGTGAAGAAGGACAGCGTGGCCAGCAGCATGACCCCGCCCCGGGTGATCTGGGCCGCCGGGCGCTTGGTGCGCAGCACCTTGGCCCCGCGGGCCGGCAGCACCAGCCCCAGGACCAGGAACAGATGCACCACATAGCGCACCCAGCAAAGCATGAGCAGGGACACCCCGGCGCCCATCACCCATTTGCCGCTGGCGTCCAGGCCCGACAACGCCCAGGACGACAGCACGAGCACGCCTATGCCCAGGAAGGGCCGCCCGGCACCACTGGTTGACGGTTTCATCAGAGGGCGACGAGATCTTTCTTGTAGCGCGCGGCGCGGTCTATGTAGGTTTGGGTGTTGCGGCGCATGCCGGCGACGTCTTCGTCGGACAGCGTGCGCACCAGCTTGGCCGGCGCCCCCAGAATGAGCGATCTTTCGGGAAACACCTTGCCTTCGGTGACCACGGCGCCGGCCCCGACCAGGCTGTCCTTGCCGATGACGGCGCGGTTCAGCACCACGGCCTGTATGCCGATGAGGGCGCCGTCTTCGACGGTGCAGCCGTGCAGCATGGCCTGGTGGCCGATGGTGACGTTTTCGCCGATGTGCACGGGGCAGCCCGGGTCGTTGTGCAGCACCGCCCCTTCCTGGACGTTGGAGCCTTTGCCGATGACGATGGGTTCGTTGTCGGCGCGGATCACGGCGCCCGGCCACACGCTGGTGTTTTCACACAGCGTGGCCTGCCCGATGATGGTGGCCTCGGCCGCGATGAATGCGGACTCGTGGATGTCGGGGGCCAGATTGCCAAGCTTGTAACAGGTCATGATGAACGCCGTGTCTCGATGTTGAAATGCCCACAGATCGTAGCAGGAAAATCGCCGGTGGAAAACCGGCCGGCATCGCGCGGGGGCGGCTTTCATGGAGGCGCCCGCCGGTTTCTTGCGTGGCATGGCCGGCAGCGCCCCGAGATCGGCGAGATCCCCGCTACAATGCCCGAATGAGCACTTGGTATATTCTCCCGAACGGCAACGTCAAGCATCCAAGCGGCCTGGAGCTCCAGCCCGAACAAGACTGGTTCCCCACCCAGGAAAGCATGGAAGCCATGTTCGCCGCCCAGCGCGCGCTGGGCGCCCCCGACGAACTCATCGTCAAACGCATCATGGACATGGCCGCGGACGCCGAACGCTGGCTGCGGGACAACGTAGGCTGAACCGCCGGACTACTTGCGCGCCACCACCGGCACCAGTTTCTGATCGATATTCACCGGCGCGCGGCCCCCATCGAAATAGGCATCGGTAACCGTATCGATCGCCGCCGCATCCAGCGTGCCCGCCGCGCCCGCCAGCATCAGGCGGGCCAGCACATACTGCAGCCTGGCCTTGGTCAGTTCCAGCCGCGAACGATAGAGCTGGTCTTGCGCGTCGAGAATATCGACGATGCTGCGCGTACCGGCCTGGTAGCCGCGTTCGACCGCCGTCAATGCCGCCGCGCTGGACTCCACCGCCACCACTAGCGCCGCGATGCGCTCCGCCCCGCTGACCACCGCCTGATACTGGCGCGTGACTTCCACCGCGATGCGCTCGCGCGTGGCCGCCAGTTCTTGTGCCGCGCGGTCGCGATTGTGGCGCGCTTGTTCCACCTGGGCGGAAGTGAGCCCGCCCGAAAAAATCGGCAGCGAGATCTGGACGCCGAAGGAAGTCGTGTTGCTGTCCTGGTCGCGCGTCGAAATGGTTTCGTTTTCGACCAGCCTGCGCGATGCGACGATGTCCAGCGTGGGCAGATGCCCGCCGAACGTGCGGTCGATTTCGCGCTCGGAAATCCGCAGGCCTTCGATGCCGGCGCGGATTTCCGCATTGTTCGACATCGCGGCCGACAGCCAGCCTTCCAGCGTGGCCGGGTCCAGCGGCCGCGTCTTGAAGCCGCTTTGCAAACCGACGATGGCCGACGGGGCGCTGCCCACCATTTCCTGCAGTTCGCGCCGCGCCACCACCAGCGCATCCTGCGCCTGGATCAGGTCGGCCCGCGCCAGGTCGCGCCGGGAACTGGTTTCCCGGACGTCCGTGATCGTGCCTTCGCCGCTGTCGAAACGGCGCCGGGCAGCCAGGATCTGCTTTTCGTTGGCTTCCAGGTAGCTTTGCGACAGCACCACGTTTTCGTAGGACAGCAAAGTCTGGAAATAGCGGTTGATCAGGCGCACCGCCGTATCCTTGGAGCGCGTATCGAACACCGCCAGGCTGTAGTCCGCGCGCGCATTGCTCTGCCGGTATTCGGCGATGCGGCTCCAGTTGAACACCGACTGCGTGGCGCGGATTTCATTCGTCTTGGACATGTAGTCCAGGTCGGTCGTCGTCACGCCCCCGAAAGCCGTGGGGCTGTCGAGCGTGCCCCGGATCTTGTTGCGCCCCAACGCGGCGCTGACCTGGGGCAGCAGCCCGGCGCGGCCCATGGCGCGATTCGTCTGCCCGGCCTCGCGCTCGCTGATGGCCGCCTGATAGGTGGGATCGTTCTGCAACGCGGCGCGCCAGGCGTCGGACAGGGTCAGCACCGAACCCGGCGCAACGGCGGCGGGCGCGGCGGCGCTTTGCTGGGCCTGGGCGCCGCCCTGCGCGGCCGCCAGGCAGACCGCGCTTGCAAGAGCCAGGATCACCCGCATGATGCTATTGCTCCTTGAAGGATTTATCGAGCCGTTCCAGGAAGGGCTTGAGCAGATAGCTGAGCATAGTACGCTCGCCGGTGCGGATCAACACCGACGCCGGCATGCCCGGGCGGATGGCGTTGCCCGCCAGCATCTCCATGCCCTTGGGCGTGACCTTCACCTGCGCCAGGTAGTACGGCATGTGCGTGGCCTGGTCCACCAGCCGGTCGGCCGACACCGTCAAGACCTTGCCGGGAATGTTCGGCGTCTGGGCATGGTTGAAGGCGGGAAAGGTGATTTCGACGTCGAGGTCGGGGTGAACCTTGTCGATGGCCTGCACCGGCACCTGCGCCTGTACGATGTAAGTGTGGTCCAGCGGCACCACTTCCATGACCTCGGTGCCCGGGCGGATGACGCCGCCGACCGTGTGCACGCTGAGATTCTGCACGTAGCCGTCGATGGGCGCGCGTATCTTGGTTTCGCGCACGGTGTAATCCAGCGAGGCCAGCCGGTCGCCCAGCGCGGACGCTTCCTTCTGGACCTCGGAAAGCTGGGACTGGACTTCCTTTTGGTAGTCCTGGCGGCGCTGCAGGATGCGCAGCTTCAGTTCGGCCACCTGGTTGCGGGTCCGCCCGGCTTCGACCACGTCGTTGGACAGGGCGGCCTGCAGCTGCGCCGCGTCGCGTTCGAGCTCGAACATGCGGTTGCGCGGCAAATAGCCTTCTTTGGCCAGCTCGCGCACGCCCTTCAGTTCGCGCTGGATGAAACTGATCTGGTTCTTGCGATTGGCCTGCACCTGGGCCAAGCCCTTCAATTGCTGCTCGGCGCCGTGCAGGTTTTCCTGCAGGATGGCGATTTCGCCTTCAAGCGCTTCGCGCCGGGTCGTGAACAGCATGTCCTGCGTGCTGGTGGCGCTGATGTAGCGCGGATCGTTCTGGAAGCGCTCGGCCACGGCCGGATCGTACTGGATCTTGGGCAGGCCGTCGCGCTCGGCCAGCAGGCGGGCTTCCGTGGTCTTGGCCAGTATGTATTGCGAGCTGATCACGCCCTGCTCCGCCACGGCGCGCGTGTCGTTCAGGCGGATCAGGATCTGGCCGGCCTTCACCTGGTCGCCTTCGCGCACCAGGATTTCCTCGACCGTGCCGCCTTCCAGGTGCTGCACCGACTTGCGGTTGCCGAAGACCTGCACGGTGGCGTTGGCGGGCACGCCCGCGTCCAGCGGCGCGAACGCCGCCCATGCCGCAAAGCCGCCGAAGCCCAGCAGCAGCACCGCCAGCCCCCAGCGCAGGGGGGCGCCGAAGTTCGTATCGACCTTGCCGCCCGGCATGTCCAGGCTGCTGTCGGAGTCTTTCTTGTTCAACCAATTCATGTTCAAGCCTGGCCTTTAGCGACGATCTGCAAAGGGGTCGGCCCCCCCGGCTGCGCGGCGGCCGACGCGGCCGCCTGAATCTGCTGCTGACGCAGCGCCTTCAGGACCTCTTCGCGCGGGCCATACATGGTGGGCGTGCCTTCGCGCATGACCAGCAGCTTGTCGACCGCGCTGAGCACGTTCATGCGATGCGTGATCAGGATGACCGTGGCGCCCCGCTTCTTCAGATCCAGAATGGTCTGGACCAGCGCGGCCTCGCCGACGTCGTCCAGGTTGGAGTTGGGCTCGTCCAGCACCACCAGGGCGGGATCGCCGTAGATGGCCCGGGCCAGCGCGATGCGCTGCTTCTGGCCCCCCGACAAAGAGGCGCCGTCCATGCCCAGGCGGGTATCGTAGCCCTTGGGCAGGCGCAGAATCATTTCGTGCACGCCGGCGCGCTCGGCCGCCTGGATCACCTTGGCCGGGTCGGGTTCGCCGAACCGCGCGATGTTCTCGGCGATGCTGCCCTCGAACAGCTCGATGTCCTGGGGCAGATAGCCGATGTGCGGGCCGAGTTCGTCCTTGTTCCACAAATAGACGTCGGCGCCGTCCAGCCGCACCTTGCCCGCCTGGGCCGGCCACACGCCCACCAGCAGGCGCGCCAGCGTGGACTTGCCCGAAGCCGACGGCCCGATGATGCCCACGACTTCACCCGCCTTGACCCCGAAGTTCAGCCCCTTCAGGATGGCCGTCTGGCCGCCGGGGGCCGATGCGTACACGTTTTCGAGCAGGAGCTCGCCCTTGGGCGCCGGCAGGCTGAGGGTTTCGCCGCGCGGCGGCGCCGACTGCAGCATTTCATCGAGGCGCGCATAGGCCTGGCGCGTGGACAGCGCCTGCTTCCAGGTCCCGATGGCCAGCTCGACCGGGCCCAGCGCCTTGCCCATGAGGATGGAGCAGACGATCATCATGCCCGCCGTGATCTTGCCTTCGATGACCAGCAGCGCCCCCGCCCCCAGGATCAGCGACTGCAGGGAGATGCGCACGAAACGCGTGATCGTGCTGATGCGCGCGTTGCGGTCGGACGCCAGGGTCTGCAGCGACAGCACCCTGCTGTGCTGGCCGAACCAGCGCGAACGCAGCCCGGGCAGCATGCCCATGGCCTCGATGACCTCGGCGTTGCGCAAATGGTTGTTGGCGAACGCGCCCGCCGCGATGGACGCCTGGTTGGCTTCGGCCAGCGGTTTCTGGGTGGCGATGTTGGTGATGTAGGCCAGCACGAACAAAATGATGGAGCCGCCCAGGGTGATCAGCCCCAGCAAGGGGTGCACCATGAAGGTGACCACTATATATATAGGCGTCCAGGGCGCGTCGAAAAAAGCGAACAGCGCATTGCCCGTCAGGAACTGGCGCAGATTGGTCAAGTCGTGGATGGCCTGCGAGGGGTTGCCGCCCTGGCGGCGCAGGTTGCGCTCGAATGCCGCGGTGAACACACGCTGGTTGAGCATCATGTCGAACCGGTTGCCCACCCGGATCAGCACGGACGAACGGGTGAATTCCAGCAAGCCCGACAGCATGAACAAGCCCACGACCAGCAATGTCAGCATCAACAGCGTGGTCTCGTTACTGCTGGCCAGCACGCGATCGTACACTTGCAGCATGTAGATGGAAGGCGTGAGCGCCAGAATATTGATGACACAACTGAATGCGGCCAGGCTATAGAACGTCTTGCGAAAGCGGTACAGCGCCTCGCCCAGTTCGGTGCGACGGGTTGACTTCATGAATTAACCTGTAAGCATCACACAGCGGCGGGGTGCGCCGCATGTGAAGAGGAAAGACCAAAGAACTGCTGATTTCTTGAAAAAGCTTTTTACTATAGCACGTTAAGAGGATTTCCCAAGGGTTCCGGCCCCTGCGGAGCCGGCCCTTTACATCTCTTAAATTCAGCTTAAACCTCGGCGGCTCCGTCCGGGTCCAGACTCCCGCCGGACCCATTTCAGCTGAAACGGATGGTGCCGCCGTCGTTCAGAAACTCCAGATCGAGTTCGCCGTCCGCCGTCTGCAGGGACGAAGCTTGCGCCGCCGCGTGCTGCTGGGCGAGCTGGCCGAGTTTCTGCAGATGCTGCATGGACAGCAGCTGGCAATACACCATAGGCAGCGCGCCCGCCTTGCGGACTTCGTCCAGCGCTTCGGCGGGAAGCGCGTTCAGCGCGGCCTCGTCGATGCGGAACAGGCCCTGGACCGCCTGCTCGCCCGCCTCGGTCTGTAATTTGATGGGCCATGGCTGGATAAGTTCATGCTTTTGCAGCACCGCGCATATGTTCTGCGTGGCCTGCCGATTGGCCGCCACCTGGCTCAGGAAATTGAGCACGTCGCCCACCGCCTTGGACGGCTGCCCGCTCTCATCGAAGAACGCCTCGCCGCCCGTTTCGGAAACCAGCCCGCTGTCCTCGATCACGCACAACACCTGCCGGCCGTCTTCCGCATTGGCCAGGACGAAGGGATAGCCGCGATAGCCGGCCGGCACGTAGCCGCCCAGCCAGCGGCCGTCGGGCGCCACCAGCAGATTCTTGCCGCTCGCCAGCCCCTGCACCGCCACCGGCACGTAGCGGCCTTCCACCGAAATGAAGCCGATGGGCAAAGTCATGCAGGCCTTCGGCAGTTCCTGCACGACGAGCGCCGCCACCGCGTCGTTGGCGGCGAATGAATACGAGGAATAACGCTGCCAGCGCTTGCCGGCATGCCGGTCCTTGGTCACGGCTTGTAGATTGGCCATACAGCAGTCCTTTGAACGAATGAGGCCCGCCGGCAATGCAAATGCAGCGGCAGGCCTGGAATGGGGCTATTGTAAAGCAGGAGGCGGTTCGTGATGGAACCGGGCGCACCACGCCCGCATGCGGCCTGCGTGATGCAATCCGTGTTACAAAACGACAAAGACCACCATCCAGATGGACGCCCGCTTTTGGCTGAACCTGCAGACCGAATACGATATGCGGGTCGCTTCGCGCACGATGTTATCGAAGACCAGCCCACGGGTCAGGGTGTTTCACCAGGCCGAATGAAAACAGCGGCTCACGCCGCAACACCGGCCACCGACAGCTCGCCGGCCATTCTCCTGGCCTGCTCCAGGGCCAACCGCGCATTCACGTCCAGGGACATCGTCCAGAAATACGTGCCCACGGCAAGGCTGCCCAGCACACTGATGTTCTCGACGACGCCCCCCTTGGCATCCAGCAGGCAGCCGGTATCGAAATCCAGGCCGAATCCCCCGTAGGGATCGGCCTTGGCGATGCCGCGCGCGAGCAGCGACTGCACCAGGGGATCCCGCGATGCCTTGACGTCGGTGGACATGCCCGTGGCGTTCACGACGAAATCGACGCGGTGGACCGCCGTGCCGCCTTGCGCGCCGGGCAGGCGGATCTCGAACCCATCGCCGGCGGCGTGGATATCCAGGCCGCTGTTGCCGGCATGTATCCGCAGGCCGCCTTCGTCCAGATAACGCTTGATCTTGACCGCGTTGACCATGGGAAAAGTGGCGCGGCGCGTCATCCATAGCGCGCGCCAGTCGGCATGGAAACGGCGTCTCTCGGCGTCGGGCATCAGTCTCCATGCATGCTCGATGGCTTCATTGAGCGATATGGCGATGGCCTGCCAACTGCGCGGCAGCGTGGACGACGCCTCGATCTCGCGGCCCAGCGCTTCCTTCGGGCTGCCTCCGTACCCCAGGATGTCGGCCAGATCGAGCGCGTCGCCCGTGGCGGCCAGGCGTTCGCTTAAAAACGCGTACAGGTCTTCCAGCGTCAGCCCGCGCTCCGGGCTCCGGACCAGGGCGGTGATTTCTTGCGCCGTGGGCGGAACGATGGGCGTCGGCGGCGCCATGGTGCTGCGCACGGCGGGCAGCCGGCCGCTGCGGGATACGGCCAGCATGGGCCCGGCATGGCCGGACTCCTTCAGCGCGACGATGGCGTCGATGGCGCTGAGGCTGGAACCGATGATGCCCACGCGGGCATCGCGCCCCACCCGGCGCACCAGGTCGGCGACGGGATAAGGACTATTGAAATACCCCTTGCGCCCTTGCAGCCCGGCGTAGCTGACGGTAGGCAGATTGCCGTTGCACAGGACGGCCCGCCGGGCCTGGAATTCGCCCGCCGAAGTTTCAAGGCGCAAGCGCCCGCCCGCGGGATCCAGGGCCATGCCATCGACACGCGCCCGCAGCCGGTCTATCCGTATCCCCAGTTCGCCGGCCCGTGCGCACAGCTTGCGCCAGACGTCGGCCAGATATTCGCCGAACAGCGGCCGGGGCAGGAAGGCGCCGGCATCCGGCTCGTGGATTCCGTACCGGTCCAGGACTTCCGGCCCCCGGCTGTTGATCCACTCAAGAAAATCGCCGCGGCGCTCGGCGTATGCGGACATCCGGCCTGCGGGGATGTTGAGCAGATTGGTGGGCAGGTCCCGGGCGTAAGGCTCCCCCGGCCCGACTTCGCCCAGCGGCTCGAACACGGCGACCCGCAGCGCGCCGCCGTAATCCGCCCGATCCAGCTCCGCCACGAATTGCGCCAGAAACGATACCGCGGTGGAGCCTCCGCCCACCACGGCCAGGTCTATCGGTTTTTCCATGTGCGCTCCTGTGCGAGACGGGCGGCGGCACCCGCCGCCCGTTCCCATGACGTCCTTACTTCAGGTCGGCGTTCTTCACGACGTCGGCCCAGATGGCGACTTCGGCGGCAAGCGCCTGGTAGGTTTCGTCGGGCGCGGTCGGCACGGCGTCGGCGCCCTGGCCGGCCATGGCTTTCTGGACGGAAGGCTCGGCGGCGGCTTTTTTCATGGCGTCGGACACCAGCTGGCGGATGGGCTCTGGCGTGCCCTTGGGCGCCAGCAGCACATAACGCGTGCTAACGTCGAAATTCTTCACGCCTTCCTCCTGCAGCGTCGGCACGTTCGGCAAGGTCTTGGCGCGGTCCTTGGTCGTGACCGCCAGGAAGCGCAGCTTGCTGTTGCCCACATGGCCCATCAGGGTTGGCATGGTGTCGAACACCATGTCGACCTGGCCGCCGATGAGGTCGGTGAGCGCCGGCCCGCTGCCTTTGTAGGGCACGTGCAGCAGCTTGATGCCGGTCGCCTGCTGGAATTTCTCGGCCGTCATGTGCTGCGACGAGCCATAGCCGGCTGAACCATAGCTGACCTGCCCGCTGTTTTTCTTGGCGTAGGCGATGAGTTCCTGGATGTTCTTCACCGGAAGATCGGCGCGGACCACCACGGCCAGCGGCGTGGACGTCGCCATGGACACGCCCTCGAACGCCTCGGGGAATTTGTATGGCTGCTTCTTGGACGGCAGCAGCGAATTGATGGCCATGCTGCCCAGCGCGCCCAGCAGCAAGGTATAGCCGTCGGCCGGCGCGGCCGCCACGAATTGCGAGCCGATCTCGCCGGCGGCCCCGGCCTTGTTTTCCACCACGATGGGCTTGCCCAGGATCTTGCCCAGGTGTTCCGCATAGACGCGGGCGGAAAAGTCGGTGGCTCCGCCGGGCGGGTAGGGCACGATCATGCGCACCGGCCCGTCGGGCCAGGGCGCGGCGGCCGCGAAGGAAGCGGTGGTCGCCAGCGCAGCGGCGACGAACAGGCGGCAGACTTTCTTGAACATGGCTTATCTCCTATAATTTCCTAAATATTGGAATGTTGATTTTAATATTTGATTTTTTGTAGGCGAATATATAACATACATCTAGCGGAAATTGAGGCAAATCATCTATAAAAAGCGGTAGAATCCCTTATATTTCCCAATAATTAGGATTGAAGTGGACAAAACTTTACTGAAAGGGCTCACTGTGCTGGAAACCATCAGCCGGCTCGACGGCGAGGTCCTCACGCTGGACCAGATCGCCGCGGAAGTCGGCCTGACCCGCAGCAACACCCACCGCACGCTGCAAACGCTGACGCATGCGGGGTACGTGCGCCGCGATCCCGACACCGGCGCCTACCGCTGCACGCTCAAGATGTTCGAACTGGGCGCGCGCCAGCTCGCCGGCATGGACGCCCGCCGGCTCGCGCCCCCGTTCATGCGCGATCTCGCCCGCGAAACCCGGGAAACCGTCCACCTGTCGGTCCTCGACGGGCTCGACGTGGTCTACGTCGACAAGATCGACAGCGCCCAGCCCCTGCTGGCCTATTCCACCGTGGGGGGGCGGGCTCCCGCCTACGCCGTGGCCACCGGCAAGGCCCTGCTGGCCTTCCAGGCGCCCGACTACATCGAGCACTACGGCAATTCGGTCCGCAAGCACACCGAAAACACCCATATCTCCATTCCTGCGCTCAAGCACGAACTGGCCGACATCGCCCGCATCGGCTATGCCATCAACCGCGGCGAATGGCGCCAGGGCATAGGCGGCATCGCGGCCCCCGTCTTCAATGGGCTCGACAAGGTCGTGGCCGCCCTGGGCATCTCCGGGCCTCTGGAACGGCTCACCAATCAGAAAATGGCGCAATTCGCGCCGCTCGTACAACAAGCCGCAAGGGACCTGTCCGCGCACATGGGTTATCGCGGCGGCTATTTCGGCATCGCAACATAAAGGAAATCCAATGAATCAGGAATCAACGCTGAAAGGCATACGCGTCATCGAGGTCTGCAATGTGGCCGCGGGCCCCTTCTGCGGCCTGCTGCTGGCCGACATGGGCGCCGACGTCGTCAAGATCGAACAGCCCGATTGCGGCGACACCCTGCGCAGCTGGGCGCCCATCACCGACGGCTACAGCGAAAACTTCGCCTCCCTCAATCGCAACAAGCGTTCGGTCACCCTGAACCTGAAGAACGACCGCGACCAGCGGCTTGCCGCCGACCTCATCGCCCAGGCCGACGTCCTGATCGAAAACAACCGCCCCGGCGTCATGGACCGCCTGGGCCTGGGCTACGCCGACATGCGCAAGCGCAACCCCGCCCTGATCTATTGTTCGATCTCGGCCTACGGCCAAAGCGGCCCGCGCAGCCAGGAAGGCGGGTTCGACCTGACCCTGCAAGCCATGAGCGGGCTCATGAGCGTCACCGGCGAGCCGGACGGCGCCCCCGTCAAATGCGGGGTTCCGGTCTGCGACTTCACGGCCGGCCTGTATGCCGCCTTTTCCATCGCCGCCGCCTTGCGCGGCGTGGCGCAAAGCGGCGAAGGCACGCACATAGACGTCTCGATGCTGGGCGCCACCCTGGGCATCGCGGCCTTGCAGACCTCCCAATACTTCGGCACGGGCGTCGACCCGGTCAAGCTGGGTTCGGCCCACCCGCGCAATGCGCCCTACCAGGTGTTCCGCTGCAAGGACGGCTACTTCGGCATGGCGGCCGGCAATAATTCCCTGTGGAAATCGGTGTGCGCCGTGGTCGAACGCGCGGACTTGTTCCAGGACGCCCGCTTCCTGAACCCAACGGACCGCGCCGTCAACCAGGACGCCTTGCGCGAGATCCTGGAAGCCATCTTCCAGACCGCCGACGCCGACGCCTGGCTCGAGCGTTTCCGCGCCGCCGGCGTGCCTTGCGCCCCCATCAACAACTATTCAGACGTGCTGGCGGACCCCCAGGTCGAACACATGCAGTGGGTGCGCGACCTGGAACTCCCCAACGGCGTGCGCACCCGCACTTTCGTTTCCCCCATCCGCTTCGATGCCCGCACGGCGGACGTCCGCCTGCGCCCGCCCGCGTTGGGCGAGCACAACGAAGAAGTCTTCGACGGGCTCTTGAAGCCCCAGACGGTGGAGTAAGCCCCATGCCGGACCTGCTCACCATAGACCGCCTGCCGGGCGGCTGGACATTCACCCTGAACCGGCCCGAAAAGCGCAACGCGCTGTCGAGCGAACTGGTCGAAGCCCTGATCGAAGGGGTCGAATCCGCCCATGCCGCCGGCGTTCCGCTCCTGGTCTTCCGTGGCGCGGGCAAGAACCTCAGCGCGGGTTTCGACTTCACCGGCTACGAGGAACAAAGCGAAGGAGACCTGGTGCTGCGCATGGTGCGCATCGAAACGCTCCTGCAGCGGGTGGCCGGCTCGCCCGCGCTGACCGTCGGCTTGGCGCATGGCAAGAATTTCGGCGCGGGCGTGGACCTGTTCGCCGCGTGCAAGCTGCGCTACTGCACGCCCGACGCCGGCTTCCGCATGCCCGGGCTGAAATTCGGCCTCGTGCTCGGCACCCGGCGCTTCCGCAACATCGTCGGCCCCGCCCATGCGCTGTCCATCCTGGGCAGCGCCCGCGCCTTCCAGGCCGACGAGGCCTTGCGCATCGGCTTCGCCACGCTAACCGCCCCCGAAAGCGAATGGCCCGGCCTGCTGCAAGAAGCGGAACAAACCGCCGCCGCGCTGTCCGCCGACACGCGGGCCGGCCTGTACGCCGCGCTGGACTTGAACGACGCCGCGGCCGATATGGCGGCGCTCGTGCGCTCCGCATCCAAGCCCGGCTTCAAGGGCCGCATACAGCAATACCTGGCGGGATGATCCCGCCGCTCAGGAGAACGACATGTCATCTGGATTCAACAACCCCGACAAGCAGGTGTCCATACAGGAACTGGCCGCGCTGATCCCCGACGGCGCCTCGGTGGCCCTGGGGGGCAGCTTCCTGCATCGCGGCCCCTTCGCGCTCGTGCGCGAGCTCGTCCGGCAGAAGAAAGCCAACCTCGAAATCGTGAAGCAGTCCCCCGGCTACGACATCGACCTGCTGTGCCGCGCCGGCGTCGCCACCCGCGCGCGCACCGGCATCGTCGCCATGGAAGGAAACTTCGGCCTGGCGCCCAACTACCGCAAGGCCATCGAAACCGGGGCGCTCGAACTGGAAGAGCACGCCTGCGCCACGCTGACCGCCGGCCTGCGCGCCGCCGCTTTCGGCACGCCCTTCCAGCCCTGCGCCGGGGTGGAAGGCAGCCATCTCATCGACATCAACGGCTGGAAGAAGCTGGACGACCCCTACGGCAAAGGCGACCCCGTCTGGGTGATCCCCGCCATCCAGCCCGACGTCGCGGTCATCCACGCCAACGAGGTCGACGCCAAGGGCAATGTGCGCGTGCTGGGAACCTCGCATTGGGACCGCATCATGAGCCGCTCGGCCAAGCGCGTCCTGGTCGTGGCCGAACGCCTGGTGGACAGCGAAGTCTTCGAGCGCCAGCCCGAGGTCACGCTCATCCCCTACTTCCTGGTGCAGGCCTATGCCGTGGTGCCGAACGGCGCATGGCCGGGGTCGTGCTGGCCGGATTATGAAATCGACTACCCCGCCGTGGAACGGTACCTGGAACCCGGTCCCGACGCCTTGCAGGCCCACCTGGACGCCGCCCCCGAAGCCTTGCCGGAGCATGCCCAATGAATACGAACTGGTCCCCTTTCTCTTATATCGTCACCAATCTGGCCCGCTTCATCCGGCCCAACGAAATCACCTTCAGCGGCGTGAATTCCACCATGCCCATGCTGGCCTGCCTGATGGCCAAACAGGCCTACGACTGGGATTTCATCTACATCAACGTGGCCGGCGGCGTGGACCCGCGTCCGTCCAAGATTCCCGTCTCCAGCTCCGACCCGGTGCTTGCCGAACATTCCGCATCCATATTCGCCAACGAAGACTTCTACGACCTCTGCTGCCGGGGCCGCATGGACCTCACCTTCCTGGGCGCCGCCCAGATCGACGGCGAAGGCAATGCCAACAACTCCTGCATCGGCGACTGGCACCAGCCCAAGGTGCGCCTGCCGGGCGGCGGCGGCGGCGCCGTCATGCTGCCCACGGCGCGGCGCGCCTGCACCTGGCGCACCGAACACTCTCCGCGCACCTTCGTCGAGAAACTGCATTTCCGCACTTCCTGGGGCGGCTTCCACGGCGTGGCCACCCCCATCGCCGTCTTCGTGAAAAAGAACGGCCGCCTGGCCCTGCAGTCCTGGCATCCCGAATCCAGCCTGGAAGAAGTCAAGGCGCGCACCGGCTTCGAATTCGACAGCGAAGGGGCCCGCCCGACCGAACCGCCCACGCAGCGCGAAATCGACGCACTGGCCGCCCTGGACCCGGACGGCGCCTTCGAACGCGACGCCGCCGTGACCCTGCGATAGGAGGCCCCATGCACCACGCCAGCCTGCCGGCCGCCTATCCATCGCTGTGGCGGTCGGAATCCTGGGCATCGCGCCCGGCCCTGAGCGACGCCGCCGGCGCCGCCACCCTGTCGTACGGCGCCCTGTACGAACGGGTCAGCGCCCTGGCGGGCCGCTTGCGCCAGGCCGGTGTCCAGCCGCGGCAGCTGGTGGCCCTGGCCATGGAACGCTCACCCGATGCCGTGGTCGCCATCCTGGCCGTCATGGCGGCGGGCGCCTGCCCGTGCCCGCTGGAACCCCGGCTGACCCAGGAGGAAATCCGCGACCGCCTGCGTTCCGTCGGCGCCGGAATCGTGCTGGCCGACGCCGTCAACCTGCCCAGCCTGGACCTGGCCGACGGCACGCGGCGATTGCGCATCGACGCGCTGCCCGACGCCCCGCCCTGCTGGGCCGACGGCATTCGGCCCGAAGACCCCGGCCTGCTGCTGTTCACGTCCGGCAGCACCGGGCGGCCCAAGGGCGTGCTGCTCAGCCACAAGGGCCTGCTCAACAATGCCCGGGGCGTCGTTCCGCTGACCGGCCTGGCGCCGGCCGACAAGCTGCTGCACGTCATGCCGCTGTACCACACCAACGGCCTCAACAACCAGATTTTCAGCCCCTTCCTGGCGGGCGCCCACGTCGTGCTGGCCGGCCGCTTCCGCGCGCCGGACACGCCCAGGCTGCTGGACACGCACCGTCCCACCATCATCACCGGCGTGCCCACGATGTATTCCCGCATGCTCGACCTGGACTTCACGGCCGCAAGCCTTGCCGCCCTGCGCTTCGCGCGCTGCGGCTCCGCCCCCATCACCCGCGAGCTGCACGCCCGGATAGAAGCGGTGCTCAAATGCCCGCTGGTCGTGTCCTATGGCTTGTCCGAAGCCACCTGCACCTCGACCATCAACCCGCCCTCGAAGCGCAAGATCGGCTCCATCGGCAAGGCGCTGCCCCACCAGCGCGTCTACCTCCGCGCCGCCGACGGCGGCATCATCGACCAGCCGGGCGTGGACGGCGAAATATGCATCGAAGGCGACAGCCTGATGCTGGGCTACCTGGGCGTGAAGGAAGACGGCGTGCAGGAGCCTGCCGGACCCGTCCTGCGCAGCGGCGACCTGGGACGCGTGGACGAAGAGGGCTACTTCTACATCACCGGCCGGCTGAAAGACGTGATCATACGCGGCGGAGAAAACATATCCCCCGCCCTCATCGAGCAAGCCATCAGCGCCTGCCCCGACGTAAGCAGCTGCTGCGTGGTGGGCCGGCCCGACGCCGACCTGGGCGAAGTCCCCGTCGCCTTCGTCGTGCCCGCCGACCCCGCCCGCCAGGACAAGGCCCGCATCCAGGCCGCCGTCAGCGAGCGCCTGTCGCGCATCTACCAATTGGAAGACGTCTACTTCGTGGACAGCCTGCCCGAAAATTCCGTCGGCAAGATCGACCGCAAGGCCCTGGCCCGTTCGTTGGCGCAGGAGGCGTGAAATGAACACCGAACGACTGTTGAACACCGTGGCCGGCCTGACCCGCTTGACGCAGGACCGCGCCCCCGGCGATGACTCCATACTGGACCAGGCCCGCGACCTGATGCGCGACCTGGTCGCCCGCGACGACTGGCTGCCCGACGCCTTCGCCCGGCCCCACCCCGAGTTCTATAGGCAGTACCTGCTGTACGGCGACCCGCTGGACCGCTTCTCATTGGTCAGCTTCGTTTGGGGACCGGGCCAGAAAACCCCCATCCACGACCACACCGTATGGGGCGTCATCGCCATGCTGCGAGGCGCCGAACTGGAACAGCATTACCGCCGCGGCAGCGGCGGCCTGGCGCCCGCCGGCCCCGAAACCCGCCTGAACCCCGGCGAAGTCGCCTGTGTATCCCCCAAGATCGGCGACATCCATCGCGTCAGCAACGCCTATGCGGACCGGGTCTCCATCAGCATCCATCTATACGGCGGCAACATAGGAAGGATCCGCCGCTCGGTGTACGACCCGCAAAGCGGCGCGGCGAAGGAGTTCGTCTCGGGGTATTCGAATGGGGTGGCGGCCAATTTGTGGGCACCATTCAGCCAGGACTAGGATAGAGAATCTGGTCGAGCAAATTGTTTACCCCAATAATTTGAATATTCCCGTTGGACTCGTAACCATCATGGAGCCAAATATTTAACATTTCAAAAGTGCCATCGGTGGAAAATCCTTGCATCGATATATTCTTAAGTGTGGCGCCTTGCAATCCAATGGCTTCTATACCGAATTTGCCGGTTGGTTGGGAATCTCCCTCCCAGAAAATGATCAAGTCTTGCAAATACGCGTTCCTTACATCGAACAGTCCGAGGCCATGCTGCCCATCCGCCATGATCTTGACACCAATGATTGATAGCCCGTCGGTATTGTAAATTTCGTCCATATTGGAGTAGGCAATAATTGGGAATGACCCGGCTCCGTCCGGGTCTACCGTAAAGGCGCTTAGCAGGACGTTTTCAACGACTTTGCCGGCGTCTGACGGAACGTTGATTTTTATGCTTCCCACTACCTTGGAGAAATCCTCTCCTTGGCCGATCAATTGGATATTTCCATTAAGAGCGACGTCTCCCGTGAAATTTCCTTTACCCAAAATGACTTGCCCAACTCCTTCTGTCAGGACATTGGCCAACTTGTTTACAGCGTTCTGAATGGCTTGACCGTTCGCCACCACAATGACGTTCGTTCCCTGAAGCTCGTCTACGCCGGTGTCGATACCATGATTCGCAATGGAGATTGGAGTTTCACCATACGTGTTTCCGCTGATGTCCAAGTTTCGGATCATTTTTTCTTGCGTCAATCCTATCGCTTCCGATGTTGTCTCGAAGCTGCTGCTCTTGACGCTGAGCTTGGCGGGCCCATCGGTACCAATCCCTACCTGCCCGGCAGAGAAAAAGCTGTTCGATACGGTAAGCTCATTGCCGCCATTGACGTATATTCCTGTCAACCATCCTGTAAAAGTCGAGCCATCCACGGTAACGACGCTGCTTCCGTTTTCCACCTCGATGCCGCGAATTTGACCCGTATCACCACCATCATACGTGAACTGAACACCGTCGACCGTAACGTCCGCGCCGCTCTGTATATATACCCCCTTACCTTTGGAGCCGGCAACCAAGTTCGTCTCCATGCCATAAATGGATCCATCACCCGAAAGATGGAAACCATCCGCGCTGCTACGCACGACAAAACCTCCGTCTATGACGGAGCCGGCGGAAAGAATGACATGGAGGTCGTTCATCCCCACATTAATGTCTTCATGAAACATGCCCGGTCCAACGTAAATTACGTCGTTAGCTTGAGCAGCATTCACTGCCGACTGGACGGTAGCGTATTTCGTAACGACATCCGTTCCGTTAGCAACCTCCCGGACGACATAAATCTCATTTTGGATTACCGCCCTGTCACTCGCGCTACGCTCAACTCCATGCGCGAGGTCCCATGCGACGGTTTTTTCTTGATTCTCTGTTTTGCTCAGCTTCCCATCGTGATATGGCCGGCCGCCAAACGTGCTAGAGGCATCCATGTACGCCCCTTCACTGGCCGGGATGCTCAGCACCTCATCTGCCACACGGCCAGCCACCACTGTACGATTCAGGTTCCCCATGAGGTTGTCATGCAATGATTGCTGACGAATATCCCAATGAGGCACTCCACCATCCTTAGTTTGCACGACGTCCCAAATCGGATCTCCACCATTCTTTAAGTAAGCGGCATAGATGACGCTCAATTCAAGATTGGCGTCATTCACAATGGTTTTGGCCTGTTGATCACTGGAACTTAATAGGCGGTAGTATTCCTCATCGCCCGTCACCCAGAACAGCTTGAATTTATCAGCAATATCATTGCTGGTGACCAATACGCTATCCCATACGGCCGCAGGCCCATTCATATCGCCCACGTACACTTGCGCGATATTTGCGCTTTCTAATTTCTGATTTCCATCGCCAAGTGGTGTGAAGTTCGTTTCGACGCGCAGCTTTCCACCATTGACCAAATCAATTCGAGACAAACTGCTGACCACATCTTCCGCTGCCTGAAGTACCGTATTTGCTTCGACAACGATGTTATGGATGCTCCCCATATTGGGCTTCAACGACGCGGTCACCGAACCTCGAACGAATGTCGCAACACCGCCATCATCCACCGTCATGATGATGTCGCCAGTCGCCGTCCCCGAAAAAGTCAGCGTCCCATCGCCGCCGAGCGTCACCGTGAACGTCGGGCTGGGGCTTCCGCCACCGCCCCCAGGCGTGGGCGTTGGCGGCGTGAAGGTGGGCGGCAATTCCGTACCCGGCGGCACGATCACGCTTGGCGGGATCACCAGCTGTATGCCGGCCGGCGGGACGAAATCGACGGGAATCGGCGTATCTGGCGGGGGCGTCCACCCGGCCGGGGGCTGGAAGGTGGGCAGGAACGGGGCGACCTCGCCCACGCGCAGCAGGGCGCCTGCGATGTTCCCGGAGGACAGTGCCTGCTGGAAGGTGCCGTCATTGGCGAACATGCCCAGGTTCACCCCGTTGCCCAGGTCGCGCGCTTCGCCGGCGCCGTAGACCATCAGGTGCTCCATTGCGCTCATGAAGCCGTTCTGCACCGCGGCGGCCACGTCGGGGTTGGCTTCCAGGTAGGCGCCCAGGTCGATGGAGGGGTTGAATGGGCGCGGCTCGCTTTGGCCGTAGGACAGGAAGTGCTGAACCGCCGTCATGGTGCCGGCCTGCACCGCGGCGGCCACATCGGGGTTCTGCAATAGGTAGAAAGCTTCGTCGAACAGCGCGGAAGGCGTCCGGTCTTCGCCCGCACCGTATTGGATGAAGTGGTCGTAGGCGGTGGTTTCCCCGCGCTCGACCGCCGCCGCGACGTCCGGATTCTGGGCCAGGTACAAATCCACGTCGAACAGCGGCCCCATGGAGCGCCCTTCGGCCTTTCCATATTGTTCGAAGTGCTGGAAGGCATCCACCAACCCCTGGGCGACCGCCGCAGCTACGTCGGGGTTGTGGTCCAAATACCATTTAAGACTGAAAACCTTGAGTTCAGTTGCCATGACAGTCTCCTGTGTCGTGCTGCACCGAAACTGGGTTCATATGTGTTTAATTGTAATAATAGTTACATATGAGAATGGCTTATTTTACTCGTGTTTTCTGGGAAAG
This sequence comes from Parapusillimonas granuli, assembly GCF_013416525.1. GTDB lineage: Bacteria > Pseudomonadota > Gammaproteobacteria > Burkholderiales > Burkholderiaceae_B > Parapusillimonas > Parapusillimonas granuli. The sequence continues at coordinate 220,960 of NZ_JACCEM010000005.1, read as the reverse complement.
TGATGTGGTATAAAAAATTTATTCTGATAAATCAATGATTTGCATTATGTGGTTGAATTTTTCATAATGCTTCTAAAAATTGTCACTTGTGAAAATTTTCCAATATTCATGTTGGAATTAACTTATTGTTGCCAGGGTGGCTGATCTCGCATAGGCGCGCCGGGCTCATCAGCCTACGAGCTGCATATCTGCTTACGGATTGGAGAGCAAGTGTGGAAGCACCGCCGCCGGTAAACGAGCGGCGGCGGGCTGGCATGAACTGGGATGATTCGTGAGGCGGGATGAAATGGGCAGGCAGGGCTGAGGCACCATGCGTGGCGCCTGCCTTATGGCCGCCCACGATGGCGCGTCATGGCATCACAACATGATGCTTTCTTCATCCACCAACACGCCGACGATGCCCGATATGGCATCCCGGCCAAAACCGGCTCCGGCTATCACTATCTCGGTTCCAGAGGTCGGCGGATACGAAAATTCATCGTATAGAACTCCGTCCGAAATCGTGCCACCCCAACCTATCAAGTCAAGAGTGTCCGTCAGGCCATTTGCATTGACGGTATCGATCGCCTTCAGCATGAAATTGTATTCGTCGACTGTGACGATGTTGCTCAGGATGAGCGTTGATGTTCCACCGGGATCTGCACCGTTCATGTCGAAGCAGAAGATGAAATCTACATAACGTAAAGACTCACTGGTTTTTACCAAGTCTCCCTCTGCAATGGTCAGCGAAGCTACACTGGCGATGAGGTTGTCCTTGCTAATGAACCACTCCGTCAAATCAATGACGTCGTTTACGACCGGGCTTTCCTCATAGTTCCATGTCGAGGTCAATGTCATATTTTGGATTTCGACTATCGCCCCTTCTTCCAGGGGAGGCACTGTAATCAAATGATCTGACTTGCGCCCTCCACGTACCGGTGATAGGTCGCTCTTGTTCCCTACGGCGCCATCCAACTCAGCAAGAGTCAGCACCATGGCCTCGGCTAGATAAGCGCTCACGTTGGTGTATACGACGTCGGCCCCGCCATTTCCCTTTAGCTCCGCCAAGTTCAATTCCAATGAGCCGGAGCCCTCTACTAGCAGCATAATGAGACTGCCATCCAGCCCTACGCCCCCGGCGTCGCTTTTGAAGCTCCTGATTCCGCTGTTGCCATACGCGGCAAGCAACAAAGTCGAAATATTGGCCGAGACCTCACCACCGCCATCCAAGGCAGTGACGGATAAGCGCGCCAAATGCGCATCGTCCAAACGCAATGTCTGCTCCGAACCGCAGCCGCAAGGCTCCATTGGTTCTTGATACACCACAACGAATTCATGATCGATACCCTCCCCGATGCCCTTCGCACTCAACGCGAGCGGAAAGATATCTGAGCCAGATATCAAGACAGGCACATTGGTTACAGTCAGATTGGATACGGACGCTTCATTGGATATCTCCAATATTCCTTCTGAATTGCGAAGGTCCAGGCCGCTTTCCGAAGTCGCCGTCAGGTGTAGAACGGGAATGTTCTTTAAGCGAGGCGCATACTTGGAGTCGAGCGGTTGATCCAAGGTGGCATACAGTTCGTCGGAAACGCCCCCATTGATGGTGAGCCGATCCGTTAACGCAGCCGAGCCTGTCGCCAGGAAATAATTGTATACAGAGCCCCCATTGACGGTTTGCCATTGGCTATCCGACAAGTCCGCAAGCTTGATATAGTTTTCCGCATTGGGTAGCTGATACTTGAGCACCTCCGGCTTGAGGGGGTACGGATTATCAAGCGTTCCCCACCCCTGCGGATCAGGATCAGGCCCCGGCTTAGGATCCGGCGGACCATAATCCGGCAGATACGGCGCCACTTCCGCCACCCGCAGCAGCGCATCGACAATCTTCCCTTCCGCAAGCAATCGCAGGAACACCGGATCGCCGTCCATCATGCCGAAGTCTATTCCATTGCCCAGGCCACGTTTCTCGCGTATGCCGTAAAGCATCAGGTGCTCCATGGCGGACATCTGGCCGTCCTCTACCGCGCGCTGCACGTCGGGGTTGGCGTCCATGTAGGCGGCCAGGTTGATGATGGGCGTCACGATGCGGCCTTCGTATTGGCCGTATTCCACGAAATGCTGGATGGGGGTGAAGTGCCCGGCCCGCACGGCATCCGCCACGTCCGGGTTGTGGCGCAGGTAGTAGGCGGCGTCGAACAGGGCGATCGGGGCCCTGCCCTCGTAGATGCCGTAAGTGAGAAAATGCTCGTAGGCCGTGGTTTCGCCGCGCGCGACCGCGGCGGCGACGTCGGGGTTGCCGTGAAGATAAAACTGCACGTCGAACAATGGCCCGGGCGAACGGCCTTCTTTGAGGCCGTAACGCAAGAAGTGCTCCAGCGGTTCGATCAGCCCCTGGCTGACGGCTTCCGTGACGTCGGGGTTATGTAGCAGATACCACTCTGTATAGAACAAGGGGGCGGTGACAACCATTCCATCTCCAGCATTACTTTATGTATCATAATTCTACATATGTAACTGACGCCAAGCAATGAGGCCGGCCAACAAAGCCGGCGGAGCATGTGGAGACGCCCGGCCGGCGGGCTCGCCGGCCGATCGGGCGGGCAGCTGGGCGGTCAGTGCAGCAGCACGCCCAGCGTGGTGGTTTGCGGCGCGGGGCTTTCCAGCCAGGGAAGATCCAGCGGCAAATGCCACTGGGCGTCCTGCGCCTTCTTGATCAACAGCTCGATCAGCTGGTGCACATGGTCGGGCGACAAAGGCATGGCGAACACCGGCTCGTGGGCGCTGGCCTGGGTCATGGCCTTCGGCATGGGCAGGCCCTTGAAGGCCAGGATCAACTGCTTGTCGTCCAGCTTGATGATCAATTCCGTGGCCAGATAAATCGCCGCCTGCGGCGCCGCATCGGCCGCCGCGTCCGCGGCGCCTTCGGCTTCCCCGGCCTGCGGGCCCGCCGCCCCTTCCGCCGCCTTGTCGGTGTCCCGCTTGGCTTGCATGGCTTTCTGATGCGCCATCTGCAGCACCTCTTGCCAATATTCCGCCGGCGTCTGGTCCAGGCCGGTCAGTTCGGGCAGCTTGGTCAACAGCTGGTGCAGGACGATCATGGTCATGCGCCGCGTCAGCAGCATGTGCACCGCCCCATGCCTGGGCCTTTCGGCGTTGACGATCAAACGGTCTTCATACGCGCTGAACACGATGTTGATGTCCGTGCTCAACGGGTAGGTGACGTCGGTGGTTTCTGCCGTGGTGGTCATGGTTGCATGCCTCTGAAATAGTGCCTGGGCGCCGCCCCGGAAACGGGCGCGGACACGCATACGATAACATTGCTTGGGCGCCGCCCCCGCCACCACAAGAGCCGCAACAAGGGCGGCCGACGGCAAAAATAACACTATATGATTATAGTATTACCACACACCCGACCGCCGCGCCCAAATCGGCCCATAGTCCAGTGACAACATAGAAAATCCAGCCACCATCTTCTCAACCCAATACTTTGTAGTATAATCGCATAAACTGCCCATCCAGCAGACAAGCAGAGACGTGACCATGAACCTACTGAAGCCACAAGGCAATTCCACCTCACGCGCTGAACCGAATCTTACGGACCGCATCACCGAAGTCCTGGCCAACGAAATCACCAGCGGCAACTACAAGCTGGGCGAAGTCCTGCCCCCCGAGCAAACCATCGCCGACCGCCTCGGCGTATCCCGCACCGTCCTGCGCGAAGCCGTGTCCCGCCTGAAGGCCGACGGCCTGGTGTCCAGCAAGCAAGGGCGCGGCCTGGCCGTCCAGGCGGTGGCGCGCCCCTCCGTGCTGCGCATGCACGCGGCCGACGAAGACAATCTCGATGAAATCCTCGCCATCGTCGAACTGCGCCGCGGCTTCGAGATCGAAGCGGCCTCCCTGGCCGCCGCCCGCCACAACGACGACGACTTGCAGGCCATGCGCAAAGCGCTGGACGACATGGCCCGGGCGATAGAATCCGACGACATCGCCGCCGGCATCGAGGCCGACCTGCGCTTCCACCGCGCCATCGCCGAAGCCACCCGCAACGAACACTACGTCGAATTCTTCCACTTCCTCAGCCGCCTGCTGCGAGACAACCTGAGAGTCTCGCGCACCCGCTCGGCCAAGGCCAAGCGGGGCACCGATGCGCAACGCGAACACGAAATCATCTACCAGGCCATACAGCGCGGCGACCCCGAGCTGGCCCGCCAGTGCGCGCGCAATCACATAGAAAACACGGAATCGCGGCTGCGCAGCAGCAGCCATTTCACCAGCGGCGCATTGAAGTAAACCGGCAAACGCAATGTCTACGACCCCTGAAACGCTCGCGGCACAGCAATCGGCGCCCGGCACCGTCATCATCGGCGCGGGCCATGCCGGCGTCGAATGCGCATTCGCGCTGCGCACCGCCGGCTACACGCTGCCCATCACCCTGCTGGGCGCCGAAGCGTGCGAGCCCTATCAGCGCCCGCCGCTGTCCAAGGGGTTTCTGTCGGGCGCCATGGCCGCCGAACGCCTCGCCCTGCGCTCGCCCCAGGTATACGAAAAACACGGCATCCAGGTCCACGCCGGCGACCCGGCCGCGCAGCTCGATTGCGCGTCCAGCGTCGTCACCACGGCCTCGGGCCGCCGCATCGGCTTCCAGCACTGCGTCATCGCCACCGGCGCGCATGCGCGCACCCTGCCGGTGCTGCATGGGCCCGATGTCTACGTGCTGCGCAACCTGGCCGATGCGCGCGCCTTGCAGGCCCGGCTGGCCGACGCATGCCGGCTGCTGGTGGTCGGCGGCGGCTATCTCGGCCTGGAAGCCGCCGCCACCGCCGCCAAGCTGGGCGCGCAAGTCGTCGTGCTGGAATCTTCGCCCGCCCTGATGTCCGGCAAGGTCTCGGCGCATGCGTCCACGGAATTCGACGCCATGCACGGCCAGGCGGGCATATGCCTGCGCCGCAACGCAACCCGGGTGGACTGGGCGGCCAGGCCGGGCGGCGGCTGGACCGCGCTGCTGCCGGACGGCACCTCATACGACGCCGACGCGGTGCTGGTGTCCATCGGCGCGGAACCCGACACCGGCCTGGCCGAAAGCGCGGGCATCGCCTGCGACGGCGGCATCCTGGTCGACGCACAGTTCCGCAGTTCGGCGCCCGCGGTCTTCGCCATCGGCGATTGCGCCCGCGCCTATCGGCACGAACTCGGCGCCCGCGCGCGCGTCGAAAGCGTGCAGAACGCGCTCGACAGCGCACGCGCGGCGGCCGCCGCCATCGCCATGCAAGCCCCGCCCGCCGGGCGCCCGCCCACGTTCTGGTCCGAGCAGCACGGCCGGCGCCTGCAGATCGCCGGCATCGTCAACCCCGCCATCGCGGTGCAAGACGTCGTCACCCGCAGCGCAAACGGCTGGCTGGTCGAGCGCTATCAGCAGGGCCTGCTCGCCGCGGTGGAAGCGCTGGACAGCCCGGTGGAGTTCATCAAATCCATGAAGCGCATCGGGTCGCCCCCACAACCCTAGCGCCTCGCCGCAACCAGGAGACAGCCAATGCCAACCGTTAGATTCCTACTGCCCGACGGCGCCGAACGAGCCCTGGAGGTGCCGGTGGGCGTCTCCCTGATGGAAGCCGCCCGCCAGGACGGCATAGAAGGCATCGTCGCCGAATGCGGCGGCGGCGCCATCTGCGGCACCTGTCATGTCCATATCCAGAAAGAATGCTTCGACCTCCTGGAACCCGCGGGCATGGCCGAAGCCGCCTTGCTGCAGATCGTCCCCGACGCATCGGAAACCAGCCGCCTGTCCTGTCAGGTCATCATGACCGATGAACTGGCCGACATGTGCGTGCGCGTTCCGGCTGAACAATTAACCGTTTGATGAAAGGATCGCACCATGTCGGACAACAAAACACTGAACCTGATGGACCTCGTTCCCGGCATGCGCGTGTCTTTGTCGGACGGCGCCGTGGCGGAAGTGGTCGAGAACCCGCAGGACGGCTCTTGGATCATCTGCCGCTACCTCAGCCACCCCGCCATGCCGAACCTGGTCGAAGCGGGCGAACAGCCCGTCTTCGCAACGGATATTGAAGGAATAGTGCAATAAGGCACGTTCTGTTTTTTTGAATCAGGAGCCCCCCATGCCGCAACCCCGAGTCATCATCACCGCCCCCGTGCCCGCCGACCTGCGCGAGCAGCTCGCCGCCCAATGCGAGATCATCGACGTTCCCACCGGCGCCGGCCTGGCCGACGCGCTGCCCAAGGAACAGCTGGACAGCATCGAAGGCGTGGTCTGCACCGTGCGCAGCAAGTTCGACACGGCGGTGTTCGATGCGCTCCCGCGCCTGCGCGTCGTGTCCAACTTCGCGGTGGGATACGACAACATCAACATTCCGGAAGCCACCAAGCGCAATGTGCTGGTGTGCAATACCCCGAAAGTGCTCGACGGCGCCGTGGCCGACCTGACTTTCGGCCTGCTGATCTGCCTGGCCCGCGACCTGGTCCGGGGCGATGCCCACGTGCGCAGCGGCGCCTGGGCCGAAAAGGGCGCGCCCGCGCTGACGCAAGACATACGCGGCAAGACGCTGGGCCTGCTCGGCATGGGCCGCATCGGGCGGGTGGTGGCGGAAACCGCCAAGGCCTTCAACATGAAGGTCATCTACCACAACCGCAACCGCGACGCCGAAGCCGAATCCCTGGGCTTTGCGGAATACCGCGATCGCGACGCCCTGTTCGCCGAGTCGGACTTCCTCAGCATCCACGTCCCGCTCACCCCCGAAACCAGGCACTCCGTCGGCGCCAAGGAATTCGCGGCGATGAAACCCACCGCCTACCTGATCAACACTTCCCGCGGGCCCGTCGTCGACGAGGCGGCGCTGATCGACGCGCTCAAGGCCGGCCGCATCGCCGGCGCGGGCCTGGACGTCATGGAACAAGAGCCCCTGCCCGCGTCCAGCCCGCTCTGCGCCCTGCCCAATGTGGTGCTGCAGGCCCACGTGGGCAGCGCCACGGTGGAAACACGCCGCGCCATGATCGATCTCGCCGTGCGCAACCTGCTGGACGCCCTGTCCGGCACGCGCCCGCAGGCCATGGTCAACCCGGAAGTCTGGGCGGGGGCATCGGAGACGACGAATGCCTGAAGAGAAGCAGCGCGGCCTGTACCGTGGCTTGACGCACTACGGCGACATCGAGTTTTCGCGGTACCTGCGCCGGTCGTTCGCGCGTTCCATGGGGTATTCGGGCGACGAGCTCAACCGTCCCGTCATCGGGATCGCGGACGCGGGCAGCGGCTTCAATAATTGCCACCGGCACTTCCCCGAGCTCATCGAAGCCGTGAAACGGGGCGTGACGGCGGCGGGGGCGCTGCCCATCGTCTTCCCCACCATTTCGCTGGGCGAGCCCTTCCTGCATCCCACCAGCATGATGTTCCGCAACCTCATGTCCATGGACGTCGAGGAAATGGTGCGCGCCCAGCCCATGGACGCGGTCGTGCTGGTGGGCGGCTGCGACAAGACCGTCCCCGCCCAGCTCATGGGGGCATTCTCGGCCGGCAGGCCCGCCATTCAGCTGGTGGGCGGCCCCATGATGACGGGCCGCTACGAAGGCGAGCGCCTGGGCGCCTGCACCGACTGCCGCCGGCACTGGTCCAACTTCCGGGGCGGCGACCTCTCCGTGGACCAGATCGAGGAAATCGAAGGGCAGCTGGCCACCACCGCCGGCACCTGCGCCGTGATGGGAACCGCCAGCACCATGGCCTGCATCGTCGAGGCCCTGGGCATGATGCTGCCCAAGTCGGCCACCATACCGGCGGTCCACGCGGACCGCCTGCGCGCCGCCGAGGCCACCGGCCGGCAAGCCGTCTGGCTGGCCGGCCAGGGCCTGACGCCAGACCGGATCGTGTCGGAAAAGTCGATCGAAAACGCCCTGCGCGTGCTGCTGGCCATAGGCGGCTCCACGAACGCGCTCATCCACCTGACGGCCATGGCCGGCAGGCTGGGCATCGCCGTCGGCCCCAGGCAACTGAACGAGCTGTCGGAAACCACGCCCGTGCTGGTCAACCTGAAGCCCACCGGCACGCACTACATGGAAGACCTGCACGCCGCGGGCGGCCTGCCCGCCGTCATGCGCCAGATCAAGGACTTATTGCATCTGGACTGCCCCACCGTCACCGGCAGGACGCTGGGCGAAGAGCTGGAGCGCGGCAAGCCCTGGTTCGACAAGAACGTCGTGCGCGAACGTTCGGACCCGGTGCGGGACAAGGGCGGCCTGCTGGCGCTCTTCGGGTCGCTGGCGCCCAACGGCGCGCTCATCAAATGCGCCGCCGCCGATGAGCGCCTGTTCGAGCACGAAGGGCGCGCGGTGGTCTTCGACACGCTCGAAGACATGGCCGAACGGCTCGACTCGCCCGACCTCGACGTCCATCCCGACGACGTCCTGGTATTGCGCAACGCCGGGCCCGTCGCGGCCGCCATGCCCGAGTCCGGCTACATCCCCATCCCGGCCAAGCTCGCCCGCCAGGGGGTGCGCGACATGCTGCGCATCTCCGACGCCCGCATGAGCGGTACCGCCTACGGCACCGTGGTCCTGCACATTTCCCCCGAAGCCGGCCTGGGCGGGCCCCTGGCGCTGGTGCGCAACGGCGACCGCATCCGCCTGTCGGTCTCGGCCCAGCGGCTGGACCTGCTGGTCGACGAAGACGAACTGGCGCGGCGCCGCGCCGAATTCGACAGCCGGGCCCGGCAGCCCTTGCGGGGATACGCATGGCTGTACCACAAGCACGTGCTGCAGGCCGAGCACGGCTGCGATTTCGACTTCCTACGGCAGGCCGGCGTGGGCGGTGAACAGGCGCCCCCCGGGGCCTGACTCGACCCGGCACAAGAACACTTTCAAACAGGCAGGAGACATGCACGCGAATTTCATCAATGGCGAGTGGGTTGAAGGCACGACCGCGCGCGTCAATCTAAACCCCTCGGACCTGAGCGACCGGGTCGGCGAATACAGCCAGGCCGACGCCGCGCAAACGGCGCTGGCGATCGAATCCGCCAGGGCGGCGGCCCACGCCTGGGCGCGCAGCACGGCGCAGCAGCGCGCCGACCTGCTGGATCGCGTGGGCGCCGAGATCCTGGCCCGCAAGGAAGAACTGGGCCGCTTGCTGGCGCGCGAGGAAGGCAAGACGCTGGCCGACGGCATCGGCGAAGTGAACCGCGCCGGGGCGATCTTCAAGTTCTTCGCGGGCGAGGCGCTGCGGATACCCGGCGAAAAACTGCCGCCGGCGCGGCCCGGCATCGACGCGGAAATCACCCGCGAGCCGGTGGGCGTGGTGGGGATCATTTCCCCCTGGAACTTCCCCATCGCCATTCCCGCCTGGAAGATCGCGCCGGCGCTGGCCTACGGCAACACCGTGGTCTTCAAGCCCGCCGACCTGGTGCCCGGCAGCGCCTGGGAGCTGGCCGGCATCATCAGCCGCGCCGGGTTCGCGCCGGGCGTTTTCAATCTCGTGATGGGGCGCGGCTCGGTCGTGGGCCAGGCCATGCTGGATCATCGGCACATCGACGCCGTCTCTTTCACCGGCTCGGTGGCCACCGGGCGCAAGGTGGCCGAAGCCGCCGTGAAGCGCATGGCCAAGGTCCAGATGGAGATGGGCGGCAAAAACCCGCTGGTCGTCCTGGACGACGCCGACCTGCAAACCGCCGTCGACTGCGCGATCCAGGGCGCTTTCTTCCAGACCGGCCAGCGCTGCACCGCATCCAGCCGGCTGATCGTGCAAAAAGGCATCTATCCCAGGTTCCTGGAAGCCATGAAGGCGCGCATGCAGGCGCTGACGGTCGACCACGCCTTGAAGCCGGGCGTGGACATCGGCCCGGTCGTCGACGATGCGCAACTGAGCCAGAACGAGCGCTATATCGCCATCGGCCGCGACGAAGGCGCCACCCTGGCAATCGGCGGCGAGCGCCTGCTGCGCGAAACCGACGGCTACTACTTCAGCCCGGCGCTGTTCACCGACTGCCACAACGGCATGCGCATCTGCCGCGAGGAAATCTTCGGGCCCGTCGCCGCCATGATCGCGGTGGACGGCTACGAAGAAGCGCTGGCCCTGGCGAACGACACCGACTTCGGGCTTTCGGCCGGCATTTGCACGAGCTCCCTGAAGCACGCAAGCCACTTCAAGCGCAATGCGGAAGCCGGCATGGTCATGGTCAATTGCGCCACCGCGGGCGTTGACTATCACGTTCCCTTCGGGGGGCGCAAAGCATCCAGCTACGGTGCCCGGGAACAAGGCCGCTACGCCGCCGAGTTCTACACCACCGTGAAAACGTCATATACCGCCGCATAAAACATTTTGGACGGAGCCATGAACGACAATCACACAGAGACAAGCCAGCCCGAAGCCGCCTATGTCCGCGCAAGCATGGACTTGTGGTGGGAGATCCAGAACTTCCTGTTCGAAGAAGCCGAGCTGCTGGACACCCGCCGCTTTTCCGAATGGCTGGAGCTGCTGCACCCGGACATCCAGTACCGGATGCCGCTGGCGCGCAACATCCGGCGCGACCACATCAAGACGCAGGAATACACCCGGCCCGGTGAGGCGGCCTGGTTCGACGAAGGCTACCAGACGCTCAGCCAGCGGGTCGCGCAGATCAACACCGGCATCCACTGGGCCGAAGAGCCCGCGTCGCGCATTTCGCACCTGATCGGCAACGTGCAGGTGTGGGCGCCCGCGGAAGCCGCCGGCGCGCCCGATGAAGTCAAGGTGCGCTCCCGCTTCCTGGTCTACCAGAACCGCCTGCAAACGGAAACCTCGCTGTTCGTCGGCAAGCGGGACGACATCCTGCGACGCCACGAAGGGCGCTGGAAGATCGCCGAGCGCACGCTTTACCTGGACCAGAATGTTCTGCTCGCCAAAGCCCTGACGACCTTCTTCTGACTCGCCGTCCGCGCCACGGCACGACCCATTACGACTCTAATGACACGGGGGATGCATGCTACCCATCAATGAACTGGTACAGGCCGACCAAGGCCTGGTAAAAAGAGCGGTTTTTTCCGACGAGGCGATTTTCCAAGAGGAGATCAAGCAGATTTTCTCGCGGGCATGGCTATTCGTGGGGCACGAAAGCCTGGTGCCCAATCCGGACGACTATTTCGTTTCCCAGATGGGCACCGATTCGGTGATCCTGACGCGCAACCGCCAGGGCCAGATCCAGGTGCTGCTGAACAGCTGTTCGCACCGGGGCATGAAGCTGTGCCGCTACGACCACGGCAACAATCGCACCTTCACCTGTCCCTATCACGGCTGGAGCTTCTCGACCGACGGCCAGCTGGTGGAGCGGCCGGGCGAACTCGTCGGCGTCCCGGGCTTCACCACCCATTACATGGGCGAGCTGGACAAGAAGAGCTGGGGCCTGAAGAGCGTGGCCCAGATCCACAACTACAAGGGCACCATCTGGGCCACCTGGGATCCCGACGCGCCGCCGTTCGAAGAATACCTGGGCGACATGCGCCTGTATCTGGATTCCGCCCTGGACCACCGGGACGGCCGGCCGGGCGGCTCCGAAGTGATCGGCGGGGTGCAGAAATGGCGCGTCAAGTGCAACTGGAAGATGCCCGCCGAGAACTTCATCGGCGACCTCTATCACGACATCAGCCATCGATCCGTGGACATCGTGGGGATAGGCCCCAGCGGCGGACGCGGGCGGCGCGACGCCATGAAGGGCCGCGTGGCGATCGCCTTCAAGGACCTGGGCCACGGCCTGCTGGGGAACCTGCCGCACTTCGAAGAACCGGACTACAGCCCCATGTACGCCGCCTACCCCGAAATCGAGCGCTATTACCGCGAGGTCCATGAAAAGCGCGTGCAGAATCTGGGCAGCCAGCTGCGCGTGAAGCACCGCGTGGGCACGATTTTCCCCAATATGTCCTTCCATGGCTGGCAGCCGCGCACCATCACGGTGTTCCACCCCGTCAGCGCGACGGAAATGGAAATGTGGCGCATGTATCTGGTCGACAGCGATGCGCCGGAAGACGTCAAGGAAGCGGCCCGCCACTATTTCCTGCGCTACTCCGGCCCCGGCGGCATGACCGAATCGGACGACATGGAGAACTGGACCGGCGCGACCGAATCCAGCAAGGGCGCCGTGGCGCAAGAGCTCTACTTCAATTACCAGATGGGCATCGGCCATACCAGGCCCGTGCCGGAACTGCGCGGCGCCGTCGTCAGCCATGAGTTCACGGAAGAAAACGCAAGAGCCTACTACCGCAGGTGGGGCCAGTTCATGGAAGGCAGGAGCTGGAGCGAACTGATGCCCCGCTACGACTGATCACCCCCGCGGCCGGAGCCCAAACTACAACAGCCTGGCCCGCGGACCACATTCACCAAACCACTTGAGCACACTCCTGGAGAAGACAAACATGGACCGTCGCACTGTACTGAAACTGATGGGCGCTTCCGGCCTGGCCTGGCATGGCGCCGGGCTGGCGCAGCAGAAATTCCCGTCCCGCCCCATCACCATGATGGTGGGCTCCACCACCGGCAGCGCCACCGACCTGGCCGCCAGGTTCTCGGCGCAAATCCTGCAAGACAAATACAAGCAGAGCGTGGTGGTCGAGAACAAGCCGGGCGCCGGCGGCATCATATGCATGCTGGCGGTGGCGGCCGCCGCGCCCGACGGCTATACGCTGCAGACCGGCGGCCTGGGCCACAACGTGATTCCCCCCGTCACCCGCACGGGCATCCCCGTCGACCTGACCAAAGCCCTCATCCCCATCGCGCAGCCGGCCGAATTCCTGAACGTCCTGGTCGTGCGCTCCGACCACCCCGCCCGCAACCTGCAGGAATTCATCGACTATCAGAAGAAGAAATCGCAAGGCGGGAAATCGATCCTGTACGGCAGCAACGGCGTCGGCAGCTCGTCCCACCTGGCCAGCGAGCTGTTCGGCATCCGCACGGACCTCAAGGTGGAACACGTGCCCTACAAAGGCGCCAGCGAAGCGCTCATCGGCACGGCCAACGGCGACCTGGACCTGCTGTTCATGAACATGCCGCCTACGCTGCCGATGATCCAGTCCGGCCGCTTGCGCGCGCTGGCCGTCACCAGCTCCTACCGGGCGCGCCAGCTGCCCGACGTGCCCACCATGCAGGAACAGGGCATGACGGACTTCGACGTCACCAGCTGGCTGGGCGTCTATGGGCCGGCGGGCATGCCTCAAAAGCTCATCAATGAACTCTCCGACATCCTGGTCGAAGGCTTCAACACCGAACACTACCGGGAAAAGTTCATCGGCGCAGGCTTCGAACCCAAGACCCGCAACGCGCAAGAGTTCGCGGCGTTCAGCCAGTCGGAAATCGCCCGCTGGAGCGAAGTGGCGAAGAAGGCGGGCATCAGCATTCCTTACGGGGGGTAGGCGAGTCGGCCCAGGGTGCAGGCCGCTTGCGCCTGCGCCGGGCCGGCGCCTTCAAGGATCACGGATGGAATTTCTCCCACCAGTGGCGGGCGATTTCCTGCCGCTGGCAGACCCATGCGTCGGGAAAACCGGCAACGTAGTCCAGGAAACGCTCAAACCCCACCGACCTTCCGGGATGGCCCATGAGCCGCAGATGCAGGCTGACGGTCATCATTTTCGGATGTGTCTGTGATTCCCGACGCAGCACGTCGAAAGCGTCCTTCATGTATTGGAAGAAGTCGTCTCCGGTAAGCATCGCCCCGCGGATGAACTTGGTGTCGTTGTTGACCAGGCCGTGCGGAATCACGAGGTGGTGCCTGCCTTCCACGCGAGTCCAATAGGGAAGTTCGTCGTTATAGGCGTCCGAGTCATAGAGGAAGCCGCCGTGCTCGACGACCAGGCGGCGGGTATTGACGCTGGGTCCGTACCGGCAATACCACCCTTCCGGCTTGCGGCCGATGGTTTTCTCTATGCTTTCGACGGCCCGCCGAATGCGTTCCCGTTCGACGTCCTCCGGCATGTTCTGGTGGTGTTCCCAGCGCCAGCCATGCGCGCAGACGTCGTAGCCGCGCTCGCGTATGCGGGCGCAGACTTCGGGGTTGCGCTCCAGGGCCAGGGCGCAGCCGTAGATGGTCGCCGTCATGCCGCGTTCGGCAAGCAGGCGGTCCAGGCGCCAGAATCCGACGCGGCTGCCGTATTCGAACATGGACTCGGCGGCCAGATCGCGCCCCTTGCCGGGGCTGCCGCCTTCCGTGAGTCCGGTCTCGCTGTAGTCGTCGCCATCCGGAATCGACGGTTCGCTGCCTTCCTCATAGTTGATGACGAAATTCACGGCCAGCGCTGCACCCGGCTTCCATTGGGGATCGGGCGGGTTGGCGCCATATCCGACGAAATCACGATTCAAATGAATTGGATTGCTCACATCTGCTCCTGTTCGCTGGGCCAGTCGCCCTTGAGGCATGCCTGCACAGGCCGCTCCAGCGTATGGAATACGTCGTCGTCCTGATTGCCGGTGAGGCTCATGGCAACGATGAAATCCATGGGCGTGTCGAAGACCGATAGCCCGTAATGCCAGACATTGCGCCGGTACGTGACGCCTTGTCCCGGCCGGGAAACGAACGCGCGGAACGAGGACGGGTCTGGAAGACCGTTGTCGCCGCCGAGACAGACGACAATCAGGAAGTGGGTGGGGCCCAGCGGCATGAAAGTCTGGGTTGAAAAAGGATGGCGTTCCATCCACTCTATCAGCAAGGGCATGCGAGTCGGGGCCACGATCCGGCTGATCCACATGCACGGCTGGCTTGCGGCTTCCTGGCCGCGAAAGGCCTCGGTGATGTAGTGCCGCCGCCCTTCCCCCGTGTGTTCGATCACCGTTCCGAAGGGCTCGAAAGCAGCCGCGGTCAGCGGCTCGGCCTCGACCCTCAATAAGCTAACCGCCATGTTCGTTCCTTACTCCAAATGCCGCGAGGAATCCTTCGGCAATATTTTCGAGGTGCTTGCGCATGAATTCCCGCGCCTGATCGGGGTCGCCGGCCGCCAGCGCATCGACGATCGCCAAGTGCTCACTGCTGGCTTCGGCATTGCGTCCCGGCACGCGTTCGACGTTCGAAATCCGTATGCGCCGCCGCGCGTCCTTCAAAATCGCCGAAAGCGAACGGTTGGAGCAATACTCGCAGACCAGGTCGTGCATCTCGTCGCCGGCATGCCAGGTTTCGATGCGGCCGTCGGTCGCCAGGGCGGGATCCATGATCGCCGCTCGCACTTTCTGGAGCAGCGCGGGGGGGATGCGCCCGGTAGCCAACGCGGCCGCCTCGGGTTCGAGGATGCGGCGCACATACAGCAGCTCGAGCACCTCGCCCACGTCGATTTCGCGCACGATCGTCGTGCCGTTGACCAGGCGCACCAGGTAGCCCTCGCCCAACAGGCGGTTCAAAGCATTTCTAAGCGGGGTCCGAGAAATGTTCAGCGCGTTGGACAAGCGGCGCTCGTCCAGCACGGACCCCGCCCCGATCTGCCGCGTTTCTATCCAGCCCAGGACGGTGCTGTAGGCGCGCTCGGTGGCGGTGGCCACCGGCTGCGCGGGCTCCGAATAAATAATTTCCGAATTAGCCATTGACCCTCACTTATGACGAAAACCAGACGCCGAAGACAGTCAGCATAACTCTGCGCGGCGCCTGGAGCCCCCGCTATTTACGTTGCTTCACGGTTTCCAGATGCCAGGCGAAACCGTACAACGACGGCGTCCACGATTCCACCCGTTTGCCGACCACGGCGACCTGGCTCTTCATCGCAACCGGATGATTGATGAATTCCGAGTGCATTTTTTTATTGAGGGCGCGAAGCGCCGTTTCAAGTTCATCCGCCTTGTGCAGCGTGATCAGTTTTTTCCACTCCTGATTGATGCCTGGAAGGTCCCAATATCCCTGGATGAGTCCTCCGACGTCTTGCCCGATGACCGCGACGCGCAGGTTCGGCAGCACGGTCGGCCGCACGCCGGGCGCATTCAAGTATAAATGCGCGGCGTACTGGGTCTCCCAGCGTTGCGGCGTGGAAGCATAGCGCGGACGGAAGGCTCCGAACTCCATGGGCGTGACCTCGGTCTTGAATCCGGCGGCGCGCAGGTAGCCGTCCACCAACTCCATGATTTCGGGCGCTTCGGGGATGGAGACGGTGCGCACCGACCAGATCTTGACGGTGGTGCCCTTGTAGCCGACTTTCTTCAGCAGCTCGGCGGCGCGCTTGGGATCATAGGCATAGGGTTTTTGGTTGGGGTCGAAGCCTATGGACTGATCCACGGGCCAGTAGGCGGAGGAAATAGGCTGGGCCGTGCCTTTCGGGTAAATGTGCTTGAAGATGGTGGGCATGTCTATGGCCCGGACCAGCGCCTCCCGGAAGTCCTGCTTGTGGCAGAGCATTTCCTGCTGGTAGCAGCCATAGAACTCCAGGGACGCGATGGCGGCGCCCTTGGCAGTCATTACGTTCAGGCCGGCCGCGCGCGCGTCGTCCGCCTGGCGAGGATCGACAAAGGCCATGTCGGCCTCGCCGGAGCGGACCATGGACAGGCGCGTGCTGGGCTGGCTGCGCGGCACGATGCGCATCGAAGCGAAATCGGGTATGCGCGCCTTGTCCCAGTAGTCGGCATTGGCGCTCAGGGTCATCTCGACCCCCCGCGAGAACGACGAATACTTCCAGGGCCCGGTCCCGATGGGGTCGCCGACCAGTTCGAAGCCTTCCGGCGTAGCGCGATAGTTATGACGGGCCAGCATGCGAATGTCTCCATCGCGCGCGCTCAGGATGGCCAGGTACAGAGGATCCGGAGACTTCAGCTGGATCACCACGGTATGCGGGTCGGGCGCCTTGACGGACTCGATGGACTGCAGCAGCCGGCAGAATGTGCAGATGGCGTCCTTCGCGATGAAGCGCTCGGTCAGGCTGAACACCACGTCATCGCTGGTGAACGGCTTGCCATCATGCCATTTCACTCCCTGGCGCAACTTCAGGGTGTAGGTCTTCGCATCCTCGCTCATGGTCCAGGATTCCGCCAGGCCGCGCCCGGGCGCCAGCGAGCCATCGGGCGCCGTGCCGATCAGGGGGTCATTGATGTGGCCCGTGTACTGTAGATCCTGGGTCGAAGTCTTGCCCAGATCGAGCAGCTCGCGCCCGAAGTTGGGCACGACCACCGTAAGCGTGCCGGCCGGGGCTGCCATGGCCGTAGCGCCGGCCACCCACAGTGCGCCCGCCAATATTGCCTTGTATATAACCGCTGATTTCATCATGTCCTCCTCTTGTTGGCCCGGTTCTTCATCAGGCTGCAGACCCGTCCTGTAGGGCCTATCCGCGTTCGTCGCCCGGTCTGCGGATGCGGGCGGCGGAAATCAAAGTTTCGGTATAGGCATGCTGGGGACGCGTGAATAGCGACTCAGCCTCGGCCTGTTCCACGATACTGCCTCGGTACATCACCGCCACACGATTCGCCAGATAGCGGACCGTGGCGAGATCATGGGAAATGAGCAGGTAGCTCATGCCCAGTGATTCCTGCAAGTCCTTCAACAAATTCATGATCTGCGCCCGCACCGATACGTCCAAAGCGGATACGGGCTCGTCGAGCACGATCACTTTGGGGCGCACGGCGATGGCGCGCGCGATGGCGATCCGCTGGCGCTGGCCGCCGCTGAACTCGTGAGGAAAATTGTTGGCCGCCGCCTGTTCCAGCCCGACATCGTCCAGCGCGCGGGCCACGGCTTCGGCCGCTTCGCGCGCCGACCGGCCATTGAGCCGCAGCGGCTCGGCGATCAGCTGGCTGACTCGCATCCGCGGGTTCAGCGAGCTCCAGGGGTCCTGGAACACGGCCTGCACGGAAGACCGGTACTGGCGCCGCTCGGCACGCGTCGCCTGGTTCAGCGCGATGGTCTCGTAGCGGATCACGCCGGACGTGGGCTGCTCCAGGTCGAGCAGCATGCGCGCGGTGGTGGTCTTGCCGCAACCGGACTCGCCCACCAGGGCCAGCGTTTCTTTCGGCCGAAGGCGCAGGCTCAGGCCGTCGACCGCGACGACGGGGGCATGCTTCATCCTTTGCAGCACACCGCCCGGGCGCTCAAAATGCTTGACGAGGTTCTCGGCTTCCAGCACGAATCTTTCCGCCATGTCAGTCTCCCAGCCGCCAGCAGCTGACGGTATGGCCCGGGCCGCTCTCCTTCTGCGGCGGAACGTCTTTCAAGCAGCGCTCCATCACGTAAGGACAACGCGGCGCGAATGCGCAGCCCCGCACTTCAGAGAAAATCGACGGCGGCTGGCCGGGTATCGTGTACAGGCGCTCGTCCTTGTGATCCACGTCGGGCACCGATTTCAGCAGGCTTTCGGTATAAGGATGGCGCGGCGCATTGAACAGTGCCGCCGTAGGCGCCGTTTCGACGATGCGGCCGGCGTACATGACGGCGACCCGATCGCACATGCGCGCCACCACCGCGAAATCGTGAGTGACGAACAGGATGCTCAACCCTTCTTCCCGCTGTATGCGCTTGAGCAGGTCCAAGAAGGCCGCCTGCACCGTCACGTCCAGCGCGGTGGTGGGCTCATCTGCGATCAGCACGGAGGGGGAACCCGCCATCGCGATCGCTCCCACCACGCGTTGGCGCATTCCGCCGCTGAAATGATGGGGATAGGCCGACAGCCCTTGCTCGGGGTTGGGAATCTGGACACGCTCCAGCAGCGCGGCGGCGGCGCGCCTGAGCTCCGCGCCTCGCAGGCCTTTGTGCAGGCGTAAAGACTCGAACAGTTGATCGCCTATCGTCAGGACGGGATTCAAAGCGCGCATCGGGTCTTGCAGGATCATGCCGATTTTCTTGCCGCGATAGGCGCGCATTTCGTCGTCGGAAATCCGGAGCAGGTCCTCGGATTCGAACAAGACCTCGCCGCCCGTCACGGTGGACGCCGGCTTGGGGTTCAGCCGCAAGACGGACAGGCATGTCAAGCTCTTGCCGGAACCCGACTCCCCGACCAGACCCAAAGTCTCGCCGGGATAGAGATCGAACGACACTCCCTTGACCGCCAGCCCCGTTCCGCGCTTGCTTTGCAGCTGCGTAGTCAGGTTCCGGACGCGCAAGAGTGGCTCGCGTGTGGAGTAGTCCATCTTCAAATATTCCGCAGTTGGGGGTCCAGGATGTCGCGCAGCCAGTCTCCGACGAGGTTGTAGGAAAAGACCACGAACAGGATGGCGACGCCGGGCATGACTGAGATCCACCAGGCCGATTCGATGTAGTCCAGTCCCTCCGCCACCATGCCGCCCCAGGTCGGGGTGGGCGGAGGGACGCCCGCGCCCAGGAAGGTGAGCGATGCCTCGACGATGATCGCCCACCCCACTTGAAGGGTGCAAAGCACCACCAGCGTATTCAGGATGTTGGGCAGAATATGGCGCAACACGATATACAGGCCGCCGGCGCCGGCCACCCGCGCCAGGAGCACGTAATCGCGCCCTTTGATGCTCAGGACTTCGCCGCGCACCAACCGCGCGAACCGCGCCCACAGCACCAGCGCCAGAACGACGACCACCACCATGAAGCTCGGCCCCACCGTCACGGCGAGCACCAAGGCCAGCAAGATGCTGGGGAAGGCCAGGAAGCCGTCCGCCGAACGCATGATCAACGCATCGATCCAGCCGCCGCGGTAGCCCGCCACCAGGCCGAGCAATGTGCCCACGAAGCCACCCAGCATGATGGTGGTCACGGCGACCCCGAGCGACACTTGCGCGCCCAGAATGATGCGGCTGAATATGTCGCGCCCCAATCGATCCGTGCCCAGTGGATAGTCCCACGAGCCGCCCGCAAATACCGGCGGCAGCAGGCGCGCTCCCGGGTTGATGGCCAATGGGTCGTGCAGCACAAGGTAGTCCGCGAACACGGCCGCCAGTACGGTCGCGGCCACCATGAGCAGCGGGATCACGGGAAAGCGATCGGAGGTGAGCCTGCGCAATGCCATGGTCGCCATGCCTATCCCCTTACTCTCGGATCGATCAGCCCATAGCTGAGATCGACCAGGAAATTGATGCCGACGATGATCGCGGTATAGACGAGGACGGACAGCTGCAGCACGGGAAAATCGCGCCACAGCGTCGACTCATAAGCCAGGTAGCCCAGGCCCGGCCAGCCGAACACCACTTCGATCACCACTCCGGACGCGATGATCACGCCATACATGAAGCCGATGAAGGTCACCACCGGTATCAACGCATTGCGCAACCCATGCTTCCATACGACGATTCCTTCGGACAGGCCCTTGGTGCGTGCGAGTTTGATGAACTCGGCGTCCAGCACCTCGAGCATCGAGGACCGCAGCAGCCGCACGATGCCCGCGCTGATGCTCCACCCGAGCACGACGCTCGGCAGGACATAGTGCTGCCATGTGCCCACGCCCGAGCTGGGAAACCAGCGCAGGCCCACGGCGAAGACGAGGATGAGCACGATGCCCAGCCAGAAGGCCGGCGTGGACTGCCCCAGCAGCGCGAACCCCATGCTGAACCGGTCCCAGCCCTTACCCCTGTGGACCGCGGCCAGCACACCCAGCGGCACGCTGATCAGCAGCGCGACCGCCAAGCCCGCCGTGGCGAGTATCAGCGTTCTGCCGACACGGTCGAACACCAGTTCCGTCGCGGGCGCCCCCGTGCGTATGGACGTGCCGAAATCTCCGCGCAAAGCGTCCCTCAGGAAGATCATGTATTGGCTGGCCATGGGCTTGTCCAGCCCCATGCGTTCAATATAGGCGGAGCGCTCGGCCGGTGTGGCGTCCGTCGGCAGGACCAGATCGGCGGGGCTGCCGGACGAGCGCGCCAGCACGAAGACGATCAGGCTGGTCATGAGCAGGGTCATGAAAGCCTGGAACAGCCGGGAAAGTATCAGTCGCGCCATGCCGTGCCCTATGCCGTTTCGTCATCCGGCGCGGCCATGCGGACGTTCTGTATGTCGACCACACCGTGCGGATGCGCCTTGAACCCGGAAATGTGCGGCCCCCAGCCGACCAGCACGTTGGCCGAGAACAGCGCCATGACCGGCAGCTCCGCGCGTATGATTTCCTGGATGCGGGCATACAGCTCGCGGCGCTCTTCATTATCGGTGCTGTGCCTGGCCCGCCTGGCCAGGCCGTCGAGTTCCGCATTCGAATAGCGCCCGGCATTGAACACGCCGTCCGTGCAGAATTCGCGCTGAAGCAAGGTATCGAAATGCGGCCGGCTGGCCGTTCCCTGGATGGCCATTTGCCAGTTGCCGCGCATGTACATATAGGGCCACCAAGGCGGGTCGTCGTAGGAACTGGCCCGCATGCGTATTCCAACCGCTTCGAGATCTTGCGCCACGCGCGCGGAGATGGCCGGCAGCGGCGCCGTGGTCGGATGCGCGACCTTGATGGTCAAGCCGTTTCCGTAGCCGGCTTCCCGCAGCAGCATCCTGGCCTTGTCGGGATCGTAGCCTACCGGATCCACCGGATGCATCCACGGATCGTCGTGCGGCAGGACCCCTTCGCCCGGCCGGGCTTGACCGCCCATGACGTCGCGGATCAAGGCCGAGCGGTCGACCGCGTGCGCCACAGCGTGCCGCACCCGCGCATCGTTGAACGGCGCTTCTTGGCAATTGAAGCAAAGCAGCACGCGCGCCTGAGACGGTGCCGCCATGGTGCGCAGCAGGCCCGCGTCTTCCAGACGCTGGGCGGCCGAACCCGGCACGCTTTCCACGATGTCGGCCGCGCCGCGTTCGATAAGGGCGATGCGCTCGTTGACGTCCGGCGCATAGCGGATTTCCACCGCGTCGACATTGGCGCCGCCGCGGCCGCGGCCATCGATGTGCCTTTCCAGCTTGATGTGGCTGCCGCGCACCCATTCCGTCAGCTTGAAGGCGCCGGTGCCGCAGGGTTGCGCCACCGTGTCGTCCACGATGTGCGTGCGCCAGGCGAGGTTATTGAGAAAAGCGTCATTCGGCTCCGAGAATTCAAACGCCACTCTATGCGGTCCCAGAACCTTCACCTCTTTCAGGCCTTCGTAGTCGGCGGCCAGCACGCTGTCGCTCTTGCCGTCGAAAACCTGCCGGAACACGCGCACCACGTCGTTTGCCGTAAAGGGCCGGCCACTATGGAAGCGCACCCGATCGTCGAGGTCGAACGTATAGTGCTTGCGGCAAGGGGAAACCGCCCAGCGCAGCGCAAGTTCCGGAGCGATCGCACCATCGTGATCGATCCGCACCAAGCTTTGGCAGAGGATCTTCAGAATGACAGTGGCCGCGCTGGAATCCGAATTAAACGCGTTAGGCGCCAACGCGATGGTCTCGTGCTTGAAAAGCAGGCGTAAAAGATTCATGCCCCACCCTGATAAAACATTTTGCTCATGTCGTCTCCCGCTATGAATTCTTTTGGTATACCAATATGACACCGAAAAAATTCCGGGTCAACCAAGGGTTATCCCGAAATGAACTCAGCGGAATGGGACAAGCGCGGACATGCCCCCGCGTCGGCGGGAACTCAATCGAGCGGGTGGGAGCCCACCACACGGGGCCACGGCCGGTTAGCGTTGACAGGCCCTAGGCTGGCCGGCCTCTGGATAGATGCAGCTTCACCGCCAGATGGAAGGCTGACAGCGCCGCGTCGTCAGTCCCTTTGGTGGACCATGCCGCCCAAAGCTGGGGCTGCACGGGGCTGTCTTCGATCGGCACATAGGCGACGCCGGTGATGCGCGCGCCTGCGCAGCGAAGGCGTGTGCTGACCCTGAACGCCGGCCGCCCCCGCCCTACGCCGCGATCTGCAGCGCCCGCAGCAAGGGCAGCTGCTTTTGCGCGAAGGCGGTCGCCTGCGCGGAGAGCTCGGCCATGTTGTCTTCGGCCGTATCCAGGGCGACGCCTTCCTTGACGATCTTCTGGCCTTGCGCGGCCAGAATCTGCCAGACGTATTGCGCCCATTCGGCGGGCTGTTTCCTGCCCTGCGCCAGCGCCAGCAGGAAAAGCTGCTGGAAGCGGCCGACCATCACCCCGCCGCCTGTTACCGGGCTGGCCAGGTAGCTGATGTCGCCCATGCTGCGGGCCTTGAGCATCAAGTGCGCATTCAGCTTGTCGGTGTGCTTCCTGGCTTTGCTTATTTGACTGTCTTCCGCGGCGGCCACCGCCAGGGTTCCGGCCCCGACCAGCACCATGGCAGCCTGCACGATCTGCGCGAAGGTGACGCCTTTTCCGGACAACGCTTGTTCGAGCTGGCCCAGAGTGCGCGCCTTGTGGTCGGCCAGGGCGTCCAGCAGGGGCGCATAGACGCCTTCGTTGAGCGTGGCCTCGCCCAGCGCGCCGTTGACTTTCATGGAGACGTCCGCCCGCGGCGTGACCAGCATCACCTTCTGCTGCCGCAGCGCCTGGGCCTGTTCGAACGGGGTGACCCGCCGGGCGCCCTTCACCCAGTAATCGCGCCGGAACTGCTGATTCACCATGAAGTCGCGCACGCTTTCGCGGAACATGGGGTCGGGGATCTCTTTCAGGAAAGCCTGCTGCTCCGCCGACAGATTGACCGCGTCGATGTGATCCAGGTAATGGGCGGAGCACGCATACTGCAGCTTGGCGGGCTCCAGCCATTCGGCCATGGTGGCGAAGTGCATGGGGTGCCAGTCGCGGTTGAAGTATTCGTGGGCCAGGTAATGGCGGTTCTGTTCCTTCAGCTTCTTGATGCGCTCGCCCACCAATGGGTTCGCCCGCGAAAACAGCGGGTTGGTGGCCAGCAGCCCTTCGGCGAACTCGATGGCGCCGTCGATGCGGCTGACGATGCCGCGCCCTTCGGCGCCCAGCACTTCCGCGTGCTCGGCCATCAGGTGGCGCATGGGCGCGAACGCCGCCCAGCCCGGCAACGTGTTGTAGCTGATATAAAGCACGCCGCCCACCTTCAGCTTGCGGCGGATGAAATCCACGATGACGGCGCGGTTCTCGTCGCTGATCCAGCTCCAGATGCCGTGCAGCCCGATGTAGTCGAAGTCGGGCAGGTCGGCCCGCCTGGCGAAGTCGGCGAAGGCGTCGTCATGCAGCGCCGCGGCCGAGCCCGACACGGCGGACAGTTCCTGCGCGAACCCCGCCTGGGCGGGGTTGAAGTCCGTGCCATGCCATTTCACCACAGAGGCCGAGGCATGGATGTTGGCGCTGAGCCCTTGCCCGAATCCCAGTTCGCAGGCGTGCCCCACCTCGGGCATGGACAGCCCCGAGTTCAAGAACGCCAAGCCCACCCGCAAGGGATTCAGTTCCGTGTAATACCCGTAGGTATAGCCGATGTCGGCCACATAGCCCGCGCTCCAGTTGCTCATTGTTGTCTTTTTCCCCGTATCGAATCCGTCCGCTACTCTAACGGTTGGGTTCGGGGCTAGTCAATGGCAAGCGGCGCCGGGCCTTGTGCCGGGAAGTCAGGCGCCGCCCGCGCCCCGGCCGTCCGCCTGGAAATACAAGTGCGCGCCGCATGCGTCGGCCGGGTCCACGGCCAGGCTGCGGTCATCCACCTTTCTGTAGCGGATGCCGTTGGCTGCGAACAATGCCTCGCTGCGGCCGATGTCTTTCACCAGCAGGGTGGCGGACGCCAGATACGCATCGCCCAGGCGCTCCTGCGCATCCCCGCGCCGCTCGGCTTCGCTGGGCGAAATCAGCTCGATGTCCGCGCCTTCGCCAAAGTTCAGAAGGATGCGGTCGGCGCCGCGGCGCACGTTGTCGGCGCCCAGCAGCTTCACATAGGCGGTTTCGGCTTGGTCGAAGTCGGACACCACGCCCACCAGGCGGCCGAAACCGACCACGCCGTTGGGATGATCCGTCCAGCCCGGCTGGCGAAGCGTATCGAAAGTCAGGTGTTCGCAAAGATTGGCGTGGGTGAGCCCCGGGTAAAGGCTATGGTCCAGCATCACCGTGCGGAAATACAGGTCCAGGGTCTTGTCTTCCAGGACCAGCTTCCGGTTGAGATCCCTGGGAGGCTCTATGCCCAGCCCCGCCGCCAGGCCGGCCTGGTAGCTTTCGTCGGCATTCCCGGCATTGAACGCCACGCTATACAAGCCTTCGCCTTTTTCCAGGAACGTGTCCACGCCCGCCAGGAACTTGCCGGGGTCGCCGATGCCGCGGATTTCAAGGTAATCATGAGGAAACATGATGCACAGGTTTTCCGTTCCCCATTCCTGGTGCTTGCCGCTGGGCGGCACCACGAAGCCCAGCTTTTGATATTGCGCGCGTGTTTGTTGCAGGTCGCGCACGGCGACGACGGGGTGGTCTACTCTTCCTACTTTGGCGGTCATGGGTCTGTCCTGGATCCTGCTGCGTGAATGGTGATTCGTCCATACGATTGGATCCGATTTAGGATAATATGTCAATCCGTCCCTTCCATCTCGAAAAAACCCGCACATGGCATCCAATCAATTGCTGGCCGGAGAACGGCCCGAATTCCCCGACAGCCTCTGGGCGTCGATCACCCCGCCGCTTCCGCCCCTGCCTTCCCTGGAAGGCGCGCAAGAGTTCGACGTAGCCATCGTGGGCGGCGGCTTCACCGGCCTGATGGCGGCGCTGACGCTGCGCGCCGCAGGCCGGCGCGTCGCGGTGCTGGACGCGGTCGAACCCGGCTGGGGCGCCTCGGGCCGCAACAATGGCCAAGTCATCCCCGGATTCAAATGGGACCCCGACGTGCTGCGTGCGCGCTATGGCCCGGAAGCCGGGCGCCGGCTGGCGCTTTGGGGCGCTGCGGCGCCGGACCTGGTTTTCGAGACCATCGCGGCTCACGGCATCGAGTGCTCACCGGTGCGTAACGGCTGGATTCAGCCCGCCTACACGGATGTTGCGGCCGAGCGCATCGAAGAGCGCTGCCGGCTCTGGGCGGAGCTGGGCGCGCCGGTGGCGATGCTGCCCAGGGATGAGATCGCCTCCCTGCTCGGTACGCCGATTTTTCAGGCGGCCTGGATCGACCGGCGCGGCGGCTGCATCAACCCATTGGCCTATGCGCGAGGCCTGGCGCGCGCGGCGCAGTCGCAAGGGGTCGGTCTTTACGCCCGCACGCCCGTCGAGTCGATGCGGAAAGAAGACGGTCGGTGGGTGCTGGCCTGCGCCAATGGCGCAACGGCCGCGGCGCCCCAGGTCATCGTTGCGACCGCCGCCTACGCGAACGACATCGTGGGCGGCCTGAGGACGTCCATGGTGCCGGTGCGCACGGCGCAGGTCGCCACCGCGCCGCTCCCGCAACCATACCTGGACGCCATCCTGCCCCAGCGCCACTGCGCCTCGGACACGCGGCGGCTGCTCACCTCGTTCCGCATTTCACCCGACCATCGGCTGGTGATGGGCGGCGCCGGCGCCACGGCGGGCCTGAGCCATGATTTCATCGTCCGGAAGCTGCACAAGGCCGCGGCCCGCATGTTCGGCCACCTGGGCCCGCTGGCCTGGGAATACGCCTGGAGCGGCTATTTCGCCGTGACCAAGGACCACATGCCGCACATTCACGAAACCGGCGGCGATCTCATCTGCGCCCTGGGCTGCAACGGGCGCGGCATCGCGGTTTCCACCGCCATGGGCAAGCTGCTGGGCGAACGCCTGCTGGGCCTGCCCACGGAAGACATGCCGCTGCGTCCCACGCCGATCCGGCCCTTCGCCTTCCATGCGTTCCGCCATCTCGGGGTGGCCGTGGCCACACAGTACAACGGCCTGCTGGATTACGTGGACAAGGCCCGTTCGCGCTGACCCGCCATGGGGCCGCTCCGGCCGCGATGCCGGCGCAAGCGCGCCTTCATGCCTTGCCGGCGGACTTGCGCCGGAAATAAGCCTGGACCTCGCGCTGGGTATGCTCGATGTGCCGCCGCAGCAGCGCCACGGCCTCGTCGACGTCTCCGCGCTCACAGGCGTCCAGGATCTTCACGTGGTCGCGATGCGAGCGTTCGTGGCCCGCCACCGCGCTGACGCGCTGGCGCATGATCTTGCCCATCTGGTCCTGCACCGACTTGATCAGCGCGACCAGGCGGGGCCGATTCGCGGGCGCATACAGGCATTCGTGAAAGCGCGCGTTCAGTTCGCTCCAGCCTTCTTCGGTGATGGCGGCGTGGTAGGCGTCCAGCAGCGCCCGCGCGTGGGCGATGTCCGACGCCGCCATGTTGGGCACCGCGAGCTCCAGGGCCCGGCATTCGATCGCGATGCGCATGTCGAGCATTTCCACGTAATCCGCCACCGTCAACACCGTGACCGTGGCGCCCGCATTGGGCGTGAAGGACACCAGCCCTTCCGACTGCAGCCGCATGAGCGCTTCGCGCACCGGTATCTTGCTGACCCCGAGTTCGGCGGCGATGTCGTCCTGCCGTATCGGCGAGCCTTCCGCCAGCGCGCCGTCCAGGATCCGCTTGCGCAGTTCCAGGTATACCCGATCCGTCGCCGTGGTCTTCTTAGTGGCAGCATTCATCATAAAACAGCCCAATCCCTGACGAGCCGGCATGCCGGCAACACGACCGTACTATACCCTCCGGGAAGCGCGCACAGCTGTATCAGCGTAAACACCAACTTATTACGTCCAATAAAATCGTATACTATTTCGCAAAATAATATCTGATACCACGCGATACGCCGGCATCGAATCCTGCAGTCGCGTGCCGCACGGTTCCCCATCAACCTTCGCCAGTGAGCCCCCATCCAGCAATGAGCAGCAGCGCCCCCCTTTTCGACAGCGCCATCGGGCCCGTCCTGAAAGCGCAAAATGAACCCGTCCTGGGCTATGCCCCAGGTTCGCCCGAACGCGCGGCCCTGCAGCGCGAACTCGAATCCCAGAGCCAAAGCGCAGCAAGCATCCCGCTCGTCATCGGCGGTGATCACATCGACACCCGCGCGCGGGTCGACCTCGCTGCGCCGCACGACCATGGACACAAGCTGGCAACGGTCAGCCAAGCGGAAGGCAAGGACATCGAGCTCGCCATCGAAGCGGCCATGAAAGCCCGCCAAGAATGGTCGCGCTGGTCTCTGCAGGACCGCTCTGCGGTGTTTCTGAAGGCGGCGGACCTGCTGGCCGACAAATACCGGCAGCGCCTGAACGCCGCGACCATGCTGGGCCAGAGCAAAACCGCGCAGCAGGCGGAAATCGACTCGGCTTGCGAACTCATCGATTTCCTGCGCTTCAATGTCCAGTTCGCGCAGGAAATCGCGGCCCAGCAGCCCAATTCGTCGAGGGGCATGCGCAACCTGACCGACTACCGTCCGCTTGAAGGCTTCGTGTATGCGGTCACGCCGTTCAACTTCACGGCGATCGGCGGCAATCTTGCGACGGCGCCGGCGCTGATGGGCAACACCGTCATCTGGAAGCCCGCCGCCACCGCGGCGCTCAGCAACTATCTGTTCCTGCGGCTGCTCGAAGAAGCCGGGCTGCCGCAAGGCGTCATCAATTTCGTGCCCGGGAACTCGTCGGAGATCAGCGCGCGCGTCTTCGGCCACCCCGACTTCGCCGGCCTGCACTTCACCGGCTCCACCACCGTTTTCGACGAGCTATGGCTCAAGGCCGCCCAGAACCTGAAGTCATACAAAAGCTATCCCCGCCTGGTGGGAGAAACCGGCGGCAAGGATTTCGTTCTCGCGCACGCTTCGGCGGACGTCGAAGCGCTGGCCGTGGCGCTGCTGCGGGGCGCCTTCGAATACCAGGGCCAGAAGTGCAGCGCCGCGTCGCGCGCCTACATTCCCGCATCGCTCTGGCCGGCATTGCGGCAGCGCCTGCTGGAAGACGTGGCCGGCATCAAGATGGGCAACGTGCTCGACCTGTCCAACTTCATGGGCGCCGTCATCGACGACAAGGCGTTCCGCCGCATTGCGCGCTACATCGACCTGGCGCGGCAGGGCGCAGGTGCCAGGATCCTGGCCGGCGGCCAGGCCGACGCAAGCGCGGGCTACTTCGTCCCGCCCACCGTCGTGCAAGTGGAAGACCCCGGCCACGCGTTGATGCAAGAGGAAATCTTCGGCCCGGTGCTCTCAGTCTACGTCTACGAAGACGCCCGCTGGGCGGACGTCCTTCGGCTCGTCGACACCACCAGCCCCTACGCCCTGACCGGCGCGGTCTTTGCGCGTGACCGCCAGGCCGTCCAGGAAGCGAACGGCGCCTTGCGCCATGCCGCGGGCAATTTCTACATCAATGACAAGCCGACGGGCGCCGTCGTCGGCCAGCAGCCTTTCGGGGGCGCACGCCGCAGCGGCACCAACGACAAGGCCGGCTCCGCCTTGAACCTGCTGCGCTGGGTATCGCCGCGCACCGTCAAGGAAGCCTTCCTGCCCGCCACGCACTACCGCTATCCCCACATGGAATAAGGAGGAAACACCATGAACCGTTCAAACGGAAAAAGAGCCTTACTGAAGTTCGGCGCCGCGCTTGGCCTGGCGCTGCCTTTCGCCATCCAGCCTTCCTGGGCCGACACCGACGCGGCCAAAGGCCCCACGCGCATCATCGTGGCGTTTTCCGCCGGCGGCTATACCGACGTCATCGGCCGCGTACTGGCCGAGCAGCTGTCCAAAGACTTGGGCCGCAGCTTCATCGTCGAAAACAAGGCCGGCGCCAACGGCGTCATCGGCACGGTCAGCGTGGCGCGCGCGCGAAACGACGGCTCCACGCTGCTGCTTGCCGCGCCCGGGCACGTCACCAACCCCTTGCTGCTCAAGGACGCCCCCTACGATTCCCTGAAGGACTTCAGCCCCATCATCAAGGTGGCGACGCTTCCCAATGTGCTGGTGGTGCCCGTCAACTCGCCCTATAAGTCTTTGCAGGACATCATCCAGGCCGCGAAGGCCCAGCCGGGCGCGCTCACCTACGGCTCCGGCGGCATCGGCTCCAGCAACCACCTGGCCATGGAGCACCTCGCCAAAATGAGCCGGATCTCGCTTCGGCACGTGCCGTACAAGGGGAGCAGCCTGGCCGAAACCGACGTGGCCGGCGGCCATGTCGAAATGATGTTCTCCGGCGCCGGGTCGGCCGTCACCAAAGTGCAGTCGGGCACGCTGCGGGCGCTGGCGGTAAGCGCCAAGGCGCCGCTCGCCTCCCTGCCCGGCGTGCCCACCGTCGATGGCGCCGGCGTGCCGGGCTATGAGTTCAGCTCATGGCTGGGGCTTTTCGCGCCGGCCGGAACGCCCCGGGACGTCGCGGAAAAGCTCAATCAGGCCGTGAACCAGGCCATGCGGAATCCCTCCGTCAGCGAACGCCTGAACTCATTGGGAGTCGACCAGTTCAAGCCGAATTCCATACAGGATTTCACGGCCTTCCTGAAAGAGGAAATCGAGACCCAGCGCGCACTGGTCGCCGGCATGGACAACATCAAGCAATGACGAACGGGCTGCGCAGCGGCATGGCGGCCGGGCGTTCCGCAGCGGCCCTCAGCGCTTCAAAGCCTCTATCTGTATCAGGATGCGGACTTCGTCGGGAATGCCGGGCAGCCCGAACGTCATGCCGAAATCGCTGCGCTTGAGCATGGTTTCGAAGTCGCCCCCGCAAGCTTCCTTTTTCGCGCGCGGGTTGTCATAGCAGTTGAAACGCAAGGCGTTCAGCGTAACCGGCTGCGTCTTGCCCAGCAGCGTCAGCATGCCCGAGACCGACTTGACCCGCCCGTCTTCAAATATGAAGCCGTCGCCCACGAACCGGGCCGTCGGATACACCGGGACATTGAGGAAATCCGCATTGCGCAGGTGGTCGTTGTAGGACTCTATGCCCGTGTTGACCGAGCCCGGGCGTACCACGACGTCGACCTTGCCTTTCCGCCCGGCCTTGTCCAGCGTCACCGTGCCCTCGACCGTATCGAAACGCCCTCGGTTGGTGGAGGTGCCGGAATGCAGGACTTCGAAGTGAACGAAGGCGTGCGTGGGCTCGACGTCGTAGATGGCTTCCTGTGCATGGGCCAGGCCGGAAGCCGCCAGGATGGCGGCGGCGAACAGTGCTTTTTTCATGAATGAGTTCCCTATGGTAAGCGGCTGTATTGACAGCGCGAAGCAACGAAACGCGGCGGGCGCAAAACGCCGATGCAGCGTCTGACGGCTTCGAGTCTAGCCACTCGCGGACAACCCGCCGTGCCTGTTTCGCGGGATGCGTGATTTAGGTCAAAGGACGGCGCAACGAGGTGATTTCAACGTATTTCATTGCGGTTTTTCGGTCAAGAAGCAGTGAGCCGGCGCCCACCGCCGCGGCCGTGAACATTACTCGTCCGGCTCGAAAGCTCCCGTCTCCACCATCAGCCTTTGATACTCCCTGGCCCTTTGCAACGCGCCGGCGCCCATACGCGAAGTCCACGCCGAAGCCAGCCACTGTACGGCCGCCATGGCGCCCACCATGGAATCGAAGAAAGCGTCCGACTCTTTGCCGACCAGCAATCGCCTGTCCGTCACCCGCGCCAAGGCGCTGAGCGGCGCATCGACGATTCCCAGCGTCCAGGCGCCCGCCTTCGATGCCCGCCGCGTCGCGCTGACGGTTTCCCGGCTGCATGGACTGAAGGACGCGGAAATCACGATATCGTCCTTGCCGAGGCCCAGCAGGTCCAGGCCGAAGGCCCCGCCCCGGTCATCCGCCAGGATCGCGCCCGGGCAGGTGATTCGAAGCAGGTAGTGCAGCCAGGTGACAACCGGCGTACAGGACCTCCGGCCGATCAGCGCGATCCGCTGCGCCCCTACCATGCGCTCGACGGTCTCATCGATGACTTCAGCGTTCTCGGGTGTGTAGCAGCGCTGCACATTCTTCAATTCCGTGCGCAGCATTGCTTGGGGCGATGCCAGGTAATTGAAGGTGGTCAAGCGTTCGGCGAACATCGACTCGCCCGCACCGTCGCGCAACACCTGCGCAAATCCCTCCCGCAGGCCCTTCCATCCGTCGTAGCCCAGTTCTTGCGCCAGGCGGATGAACGAGGCGCTGGAATGCCCCGACAAGGTGGAAAGCTCGTTCAAAGGGCGGGTGGCCACTTCGGCGGGATTGGCGAGAATCCAGCTGGCCGTTCGCCGCAAAGTGCGGGAAAGGTTTTCATATCGACGGCGCAGCTGTTCCTGCACCGATAACGGTTTCATCTTCATAGCCTTTCACTTTGCCACGGCTCGCATGCGCAACCCGCTGATTTAGAAATGGATTTTTTACTCCAAAACTTCTTTGTTTGGAGTATTCAATTTACCATTCCTGGAATTCTTCATAACGACATGCGCCTGGAGGGACGAGCCGCGATGATTTCACTTGTAGGATATACGGACAGGTTTTCAGCCCGCCCCGGGGAAAAGATCGGCGTCAAGGTTTCCAGCGCCTTGCCCGCGCCCTATCACGCGGATCTCGTGCGCATTCACAGCGCCGACCCCAACCCCGAAGGCCCCGGAGTCGTCCTCGAAGAACTGCCTTCGTCCTTCGCGGGCGCCTATGCATCCGTCAAGCAGGAAATCCGCGCCGGCTCCTGTGGCATCGCTTCCACGGCCGGCTTGCGGCTTGAGGGCCAATGGACGGCTTGCGTGAGGGTACAGCCGTGGCTCCTGAATGACGGCGAGCAAGTGGCGCTCAGCATTCAGGCGGACCAGGCCCTGTCCGTCGCCGTGCGCCGCAACGGCATTTGTGTGCGGATCGGCGCCGCGCGCTGCGAGCTTTCCGCAGTGCTGCACGAAAGGCATTGGTACGAGCTGCGCCTCGTCGGCGATGGGGACCGCCTTGTGGTCATGCAGACCCCGATCCCGCCGGACGGAGCCGCCTTGCCTGCCTGCACCGCGTCGATGCCATTGCCCCGGCCCATTGGCCACGTAACGAGAGTGGTGTTCGCCGCGGAACCAGGCAACCCGGAAAACGGCTTCCATAACTATTTCAATGGCCGCATCGAGCATCCTTTTTTCCTTCAAGGCGCGCACACCGATCGCGCAATCCTGATGCCCCATGCCTATCGCCATCCCGAATTGCTGGCGTGGTGGGACTTCAGCCGGGACATCGGCTCCTTGGCCATCTCCGACCGAGGCCCCTTCAAGTTCCATGGCAGCCTGCTCAATCTTCCCACCCGGGCCGTCCGCGGCCCCTTCTGGACGGGAGCCGGCATGGACTGGAAGCAGCGCCCGGACGACTATGCTGCCGTCCATTTTCACGAAGACGATTTGTACGATTGCGGCTGGACGACGGACTTCGAATTCGTGGTGCCCGGCGACATGCGCAGCGGCGTATACGGCATACGCCTGAGGGAGCGCCCGAACGATGCCTCGGGCGCAGAGGACATCATCCCGGTTTTCATTGTGCCCGGCCGGGGCCGGCCCCAGGCCCGGGTCGCGCTCGTCATCCCCACCTATACCTATCAAATCTACGCCAACTACGACAGAAAAAATTACGACGAAGCGTTCAAGGCCCGCATGGCGCAATGGGGAACATACCCCCACCACCCGGCGGAAAACAAACAGTTCGGGCTGTCCTGCTACAACCTCCATGCGGACGGAAGCGGGGTGACGTTCTCGACCGCCCGGCGGCCCATTCTGACCATGCGCCCGGCCTACATCGCCTATACCGACCAGCGGGGCTCGGGCCTGCGCCATTTTGCGGCGGACATGCATATCGTCGCCTGGCTGGAAGCGAAAGACATCGAGTTCGACATCCTGACCGACCATGAACTCGAAAAAGAAGGCGCAGGGGCCTTGCTGCCCTATCAGGCGGTCTTGACCGGCACGCATCCCGAATACCAATCCATGGCGACGCTGAACGCCTTCCGCGACTATGTGAACGGCGGCGGACGCCTGGCCTACCTGGGCGGCAACGGCTTCTATTGGCGCATCGCCGCGAGCGAAACCGTCCCCGGCACCTTGGAAGTTCGCCGCGCGGAAACCGGGGTCCGCTCATGGATCGCACAGCCGGGCGAGTACTACCACGCCCTCGATGGGGGCTACGGCGGGCTTTGGCGCAACAACGGACGCGCGCCCCAGCAACTGGTGGGGGTCGGCTTCAGCGCGCAAGGCAAGTTCGAAGGCTCCTACTACAAGCGGCTGGAGGCATCTTATGAGCAGCGATTCGCCTGGATGTTCGCGGGAATATCCGACGAGCGCATCGGAGACTTCGGCTATTCGGGAGGCGGCGCGGCGGGCTTCGAGCTCGACCGAGCCGATTTTCTGTTGGGCACGCCCCCTCAGGCCACCGTATTGTGCCGCTCCGAGGGCCATTCTTCGACCTTTGGCGCCACGCTGGAAGAATTGATCGCTCCACCGGCCTACAAAGAAGGCGACAAGGCGGCGTCTCTCGTCCGCGCGGAAATCGTGTACTTCGAAAACGACCAGGGAGGCGCGGTCTTCTCCGTGGGATCGATCACTTTCTGCGGCAGCCTGCCGTGGAACGGCTTCGACAACTCCATTTCCAGGCTTCTGGAAAACGTGGTCCATCATTTTTGCCGCAACGGCGACCAAGCTCCCTCTTGAACCAGCAATAGAGTCAAACCATGTACGACGCAAGCACTTATCCGAAATCAAACGCGCTATATGCCGAAGCGAAACAGTATCTCCCCGGCGGCAATACGCGCACGACCGTATTCGAAAAACCTTTTCCGCTGTATGCCTCGCATGGCAAAGGGTGCCATGTATGGGACGTGGACGGCAACAGGCGCATCGACTGCATCAACAACTATACGTCGCTGATCCATGGGCATGCGCATCCCGGCATCCACCAGGCGGTCCTGAAGCAGATGGAACGGGGCACTTGCTTTGGCATGCCGACCGAGTCCGAAATCTCATTGGCGCGGGAACTGGTCCGGCGCCTGGATTCCGTGGATACCGTGCGCTTCACGAATTCGGGCACGGAAGCGGTGATGATGGCCATCAAGGCGGCTCGCGCCTACACCGGCCGCCCCAAGATCGCCAAGGTGGAAGGCGCCTACCACGGCAGCTATGACCCGGCGGAAATCAGCCTGGATCCCGGTCCCCAGCAGTGGGGAGGAAACACGCCCAACCCCGTGCCTTATGCGAAGGGAACGCCGGCGAGCGTGATCGAAGACGTCATCGTGCTGCCCTTCAACGATCCCGACAAGGCGAAAGAGCTGATTTCCCTGCACGGCCGCGACCTCGCCGCGATTCTGATCGACCCACTGCCGAACCGTGCCGGGCTGATCCCGGCGTCGGACGCCTTCCTGGGCGCCATACGCGAAACCGCGGACGCGGTCGGAGCGCTCGTCATCTTCGATGAAGTGATCTCGTTCCGGCTGAGCCACGGCGGCGCGCAGGCGCTGTTTTCGATCTCGCCCGATCTGACGACGCTCGGGAAGGTCATCGGCGGCGGCTTCCCCGTCGGCGCGGTCGGCGGAAGGCGCGATGTCATGGCCGTGTTCGACCCATCCTCGGGCAAGCCCGCCTTGCCCCACGGCGGAACGTTTTCCGCCAATCCGGTGACGATGCAAGCGGGATGCGCCGCCCTCGAATACCTGGACGAGCAAGCGTTCTCGCATCTGGATCGAATCGGCGGCGAAGTCAGGCACGCGGCCAACGAAGCACTGAAACGGCATGGCGTTCCCGGCGTCGTCGTGGGAATGGGCTCTTTGCTCAAGATCCACTTCACCGACCGCGCTCCCGCCAACTATCGCGCGGTCTACCCCACCCCCGCCGAAACCTCGAAGCTGCGGATCTTCAATCGGACATTGATCGAAAACGGCATCTTGCCGTCAGGCTATGGCTTGATGGCGCTTTCCACGGCCATGGCCGCGGACGACATCCATCAGATCAACGCCGCAATCGACCTTGCGATCCGCGCCGTCAAGAACCAGGAGCCCCTCCATGCATGATGCGCTGAACAAAGAGATAAGCCGGCTGTCCACCGCAGCGCAGGACCTGTTCGATGCGATCGCCGAGGTTTCCCGGGACGGACCCGGCATCACCCGGCCCGCTTACTGCGAGCAGGAAACGAAAGCGGGCGAGCTCATCAAGCGCTTCGCCGAATCCGAAGGACTGGAATGCGGCATCGATGGAGGCGGGAACTTCCAATACGACTTGCCGGGCAAAGACCCGCATGGCATGACCGTCATGGCCTCCCACCTCGACTCGGTTCCGCTCGGCGGCAACTACGATGGCCTGGCGGGCGTCGTTGCGGGCACCCTGGTCCAAGCGGCCTGCAAGCGCGCCGGCGTGATTCCCCCGCGCCGCCTGAGGACCCTCGGGCTTCGCGGCGAAGAAAGCCCGTGGTTCGGGACCGCATACCTGGGAAGCAAGCTGGCGCTGGGCCAGCTCACCGACAAGGACCTCAACGAACTGACGCATATCAGCACCAAGCGGTCCCTGGCCGCCCATCTGCAAGCGCTCGGCGTCCCGGCCGACGCGGCGTCCATACATGGCAAGCGGCTGCGCCACGAGGACGTTCACTCCTATCTGGAACTGCACATCGAACAAGGGCCGGTGCTCGAAGACCTTGGCATACCGATCGGCCTGGCGACGGCGATCCGGGGCAACATCCGCCATCCGTTTGCCAAGTGCCACGGCGTCTACGGCCATTCGTCGACCAGTCCGAGGCATTTGCGCAGCGATGCCGTGATCGCGACTTCCCAGCTCGTCTGCGCCGCGGACGAGCTCTGGAAAAGCATTCTGGACGAGGGGAACAACGATGACCTCATCATCAACTTCGGCATATTTGCCACGGACCCGGCGCAGCACGCCATGACCAAGGTTCCGGGGGATGTCCGCTTCAGCTTCAATATCGCAGGCACGAACAATGACGTCGCCCGCGATCTGTATCGCCGGATTCTCGCCGAAGCGGACCGCATACAGAAAGAATTCCGGGTACGTTTCGATTTCGGCCCGAAAGTCGGCACCGAGGCCATCCATCTGGATCCGGCCCTGCTCGACACGGCGGACGCCGCGGCAGGCGACCTCGGCCTGAAAACCCTCAGGATGCCCACGGTCGGCCATGACGCCGCCATGTTCGCCCGGCTGGGCGTTCCGACCGGGATGATCCTGGTCAGGAACCAGAACGGCAGCCACAACGTGGACGAGGCCATGCGCATCGAAGACTTCATCGATGCCACCAAGGTCCTTGCGCTCTGCGCGCTGAGCGCCACACCGCGACACTGATCGCAGTCCCTTCAAAACTTATCCATCCATCAGGAGACAACCATCATGACCTTCCTTTCAAGAAAAATCTCGACGTGCTGGAAATTGCTGCTTGCGGGAGCCCTTGCATGGGGATGCGCCGGCCCGGCTCAAGCCGCATACCCCGACAAGCCCGTTCGCCTCGTGGTGGGGTTCTCGCCGGGAGGCACCACCGACATCGCGGCACGGGTGATCGCCGCCGAACTCGGCAATATCCTGAAGCAGTCGTTCGTCGTGGAGAACAAGCCCGGCGCCGGCAGCAACCTGGCGGCCGAGCATGTCGTCCGGTCGAACCCGGACGGCTATACCTTGTTCGTCATTGCCGTGACTTCGGCCATCAACCAGACGCTGTACAAAAACCTGAACTTCGACATCGTCAAAGACTTTGCGCCGGTGGGCTTGCTCATACGCTCGCCCAACGTGCTCGTGGTCAATCCATCCCTGCCCGTGCACAACGTGAAGGAACTGGTCGACTACGCCAAGAAGAATCCGGGCAAACTCGCCTTCGCATCTGCCGGAACCGGCGGTTCGACCCACATGGCGGGCGAGCTGTTCAAGCTGCAGGCCGGCATCGACATGCTGCACGTTCCTTACCGCGGCAGCGCGCCGGCCATGACCGACCTGATAGGCGGACAAGTCCAGCTGAGCTTCGACAACATGCCCTCGGCCTGGCAGCATGTCCAGACGGGCAAGCTGCGGGCGCTCGCGGTCACGACCAAAGAGCGCTCGGCCAGCGCGCCCGACCTGCCCTCCATGGCCGAATCGGGGTTCCCCGAATTCGACGTCTCGGCATGGTTCGGATTGGTGGCGCCCGCGGGAACGCCAAAGGACGTCATTGAAAAGCTGAACGCCGCCGTGAACCAGGCACTGGCGATGCCGTCCGTACGGGAACGCTTCGATGCCATGGGAGCCGTCGCCGCCCCCACCACGCCCGAGCAGTTTGGCCAGTACATCAAATCCGAAGTGGAGATCTGGGGCGAAGTGGTGAAGGCCTCCGGCGCCACCGCGAACTGATTCCACAGCAGGAGGCTACATGGCCCAGGACATTCCAAGGCCGCCGCAGCGGCCCATATCGCCCACCTCTCCCGAGGAGTTTTCGGAATGGGCGCTGCGAACGGCCCGCGGCCTGGGCTTGAGCAAAGCCGCGGATGAATACCCGGAGCAACTCATCCGCGCCGCCGCCATGGCCAGGGCCGGCGTGGAAGCCCTGGAAGAAGACATGCCCGGCATCGCCTTGCTTCCGCGGCCCGCCTGGAGCCTGACCAAATGAACGACGCCGACCTCAGCCAGCTCGGCCTGCACGAGGCGTCCGAGCTCATTCGCAGCCAGGATCTGTCGCCCGTCCGGTATGCGCAGGCGCTATTGAACCGGATCGCCCGGGAAGACGGGCGCCTGCATGCGTTCATCGGCGTCACCGAGGACATCGCCCTGGACGGCGCCCTCGCCGCGGAGAAGGAAATCAAAGCAGGCAGATGGCGCGGCCCCTTGCACGGCGTGCCTTACGCCCTCAAGGACATCATCGATTACGCGGGCGTACGCACTACCGCGCAATCCGCCTTGTTGGCAGACTACATCGCCGCCGAAGATGCGTGGGTGGTGAAAAAACTAAAAAGCCAAGGGGCCATTCTGCTGGGAAAACTGGGCACGGACGAATTCGCCTGCGGCGGGCATCCGGTGGATTGCCCCTGGCCGGCCCCCCGCAATCCCTGGAACCCGGAATACATCACCGCGGGATCCTCCAGCGGCAGCGCGGTCGCGGTTGCCGCGCGCATGGTCCCCATGTCGCTCGGCACGGACACCAACGGGTCGATACGGAACCCGGCCGCCCGCTGCGGCCTGGTGGGCATGAAGCCGACATATGGCCGCGTCAGCCGCAACGGGGTCGTTCCTTTGGCGCCGACGATGGATCATGTCGGCCCGATGACGCGCACGGTGCAAGACAACGCCTTGGCGCTGCAGGCCATCATGGGCAGCGACCCCGCGGATCCCGCAACCTGGAATCGCCCGGACGCCGACATCACGCACTACGCATCCGGCCTGAAAGGCCTGCGCATCGCGGTCGCGCGCAATGTGTACATGGAAGACCCGGCCGCCGATCCCGAACACATTGCCGGGATCGAAGAGCTGGCGCGCGTGCTGGCCGAGGGAGGCGCCACGCTGCATGAAGTACGGATACCCACGCTGCGTAAATACAATCAGCTTTCCCGGCTGCTGCTCAGCATGGAAGCCTACGCCATCCATGAGCCCTGGCTGCGTTCCGACCCGGGGTGTTATGGAACGCGATGCCGGGAACGCCTGCTTCAAGGCGCGTTCCTGACCGCGGCCGACCATGCCCGCGCCAATGAACTGCGCAGGCGCTATTGCGCGGAGCTTTCAGGCCTTCTGTCGAATGCGGACCTGCTGGTGACCGCTACCGGCTATGATGCCACGCCCAAGGTGAGCGATGCGGAAGCGTTCCTGAAAACCTACGAGCGCCAGGTGCGGATGCCTTTCAACATGACCGGCCATCCCGCCCTGGTGGTTCCGACGGGTTTTTCCAGCACGACCGGCATGCCTCTTTCAGCGCAGATCGTGGGCCGCCACTTCGAGGAAGCCACCCTCTATCGCGCGGCAAGCTTCTATGAGCGGCTCCGGCCCTGGCATCGGAAGTGTCCGCCCTTGCAATCCGCCTAGCGCCGGCGACCCCATCAAACCGAAGACCCCTGCTCGATCCTGTACTGTATTTCACTGGTATCCAGCAGGATGGTCCGATATTCCACGGGCACATCCTGATATGTATATGCGATGCGCTCGATTCTAAGTAACGGAGCCTGGGGCCGGACGCCGAGTTCGCGCGCCACGGCGGGCGTGGCGCTGCTTACACCAACATTGGCTTCGACCCGGATCACATTGATGTTGTACATCGTGTGGTAGAGCGAATACAGCGACACATCGTCCGGCTGGAATTCCTTGGCGTCCAGGCCCGGAAACAGGGCGACGGGCACGCACGGATTGCTGCGCCCCACTGCGCGCCCGTTGATTTTGAATAGCATGTGTATGCTGAAAACATCCCGGTCGCTGTACCGATACAGCTGCAGCGCGTCGATGGTTTTTTCCGTCGCGGCTTCCCTCGAAATGGACAGCAATTGACGAACGGGATAGTGGCGCTTTCCGGAAGCATCCACCAAATGAAAGAAGCGGTACAGGTTGCGCGACACTTTCTCCGTGGCGACGAATGTGCCTTTGCCCTGCTTGCGCACCAGAATGTTGGCGTCGACCAGCTCGCCCACCGCTGCCCGAATGGTGGACTTGCTGACGCCGTACATGTCAGCCAGGTCGGATTCGACCGGAAGCTTGTCGCCCGCCTGCCATTTCCCTTCGGAAAGGGCCTGAATGATTTTTTCTTTGACTTCTTTGTATAACAGCATATTCCGCATATCTTGAAGGCGGCGGGCGACATGGGCCAAGGGAAGCCTGCTTATTGGGCCGCCAAGTTCTCTTCCTTGATGAACTTCTGCCATTTATCGGTTTGCGACTGAATCAGCTCGGCCAGCTCTTTGGGCGTGCTTCCTTCAGCCTCGATGCCCAATTCCAGCAGCTTCTTCTTCACTTCCGGCGTTTCCATGATCTTGATGACTTCTTTGTTCAGCTTGTCGACAATGGTTTTCGGCGTGCCCGCGGGAGCGAAAAGAGCGATCCAGGAACCCGATTCATAATCCGGCAAATCAGCCGCCTGCGCCACAGTCGGGACATCGGGAAGCAGCACGGACCGATTTTTTCCGGTTACCGCCAGGGCCTTGAGCTTGCCGGAATCGACGTGCGCGATGGAGGAGGTTTTGATGGATTCCATCATCAGCGACACGCGCCCGCCCAATATATCATTTGTCGCCTGCCCCGTGCCCTTGTAGGGAATCTGCAGCATCTGCGCGCCCGACTTGCGCAGCAGCATTTCCATGGCCAAGTGGGAAATCGAGCCATTGCCCAGCGACGCAAAGGTGAACTTCTTCGGATCTTTTTTCGCTTCGGCGATCAGCTCCTTCAGCGTGTCGGCCTCCACAGAAGGGTGCGCCAGCAGCACGTGCGCGGTATGCGCCATCAAGGTGATGGGCGCAAAGCTTTCCGCCGGCAACGGCTTGTCCTGGAAAATGGGCGCGGTGATGAAGGCGCCGCTGGTTCCCACGAGCAGCGTATAGCCGTCCGCGGCGGCTCTGGCCACTGCGGCCAGGCCTATGCCCCCTCCGGCGCCCGGGCGGTTTTCGACGACGATAGGCTGACCGATCGCACGTTCGAGTTCGTGCGCAACGACGCGCGTCATGATGTCCGAGGTATTGCCGGGCGGAAACGGCACCAGCATCGTGACCGGCTTGTCGGGATAGGGTGCTGCCGCGGCGGCGGCGCCTGTGCCGGCCAAGCCCATCAACACCGCGGAAGCGAATACGGAAAACTTGGATTTGAAGCTCACATCGATCTCCTGTTTCGGGCGTTGCGCCGCCCGTTGTCATGGTCAGGCCTGGCCGGCCTGCTTGCGCTGCAGCGTGTGATAGCCCAGCGCCTCGCGAGCCGCTCGCAGGGAGCTGCCGGATTCGGTCGCCTGGATGATGTCCTGCTCGGCCTGGCGCGTCTTGACTGCGCGCTCCAGCACTTCCAGGACTCTGCTGAAGGGGATCACGACGACGCCGTCCCGGTCGCCCACCAGGAGGTCGCCAGGGTTGACGCGAACGTCTCCCAGGGAAACCGCGCCTCCGACCTCCTCCACCTGGACGCGATCCTTGCCCGTGCGCATGAACGTGCCCCGGCTGAAGATCGGATAGCCGCAATCCATTGCTTCGTGCGAATCGCGGCACACGCCGTGGATCACGGTTCCCCTGAGGTTCTTGCGTTTCGCGATCTGGCTGAGGATGCCTCCCCATACCGTGCAATCGGTTCGCCCTTCATTGTCCAGGACGATGATTTCCGTTTCTTCCACATCGTCGATGAAGTCGCCCACCGTGCCGGCGTTCAAAGGGTCCACAGGGGCGAAGCGAACCGTAAAGGCCCGCCCCATGATCTTGTGATCGCCCGTCACGCATCCCAGGCCATGTGCCGGGCCCGGGAGCCCGAAGAAATCCAGCGCGTCCGAAATCTCGGCGGTGGACAGTTCTTTGTATCTTGGGTCTTGCCAATTGGTCATGCGTCTCTCCACTTGATTGATTCGTTAAAGAAATTTATATAGGCGTGCCGGGTTGTCGCTGAATATCTTTTTTCTCAGCTCTTGTTCCGGCACCCAACGCAGCATCGCGCCGATCAGATCCCCGACCCGCGGCAGGTCCTCATCCGCGGTCAGGACGAAAGGCCAGTCGCTCGCCCAGACCATGTGCCCGGGCGCATGGCGGACCAGCGTCCGAGTCAGGTTTTCGAGATCGGCATAAAGCGGCGGGCCCGATAAAGATGTGTTGTAGATTCCGGACAGCTTCACCCACACCCTTCCGGTATCCAGCAAGCGAAGCAAGGCCGCCAAGCCCGGATGGCTGACGTCCACGGGCTCCATGAACTTTCCGCTATGTTCGATCACGACGTCGCAGGGCAGCTCCCGTATCATGTCCTCGCGTTCATGCAGCCTGCGGCCATCCATCTGCAGTTGAATGTGCCACCCCAGGTCGGCCGCCGACTTGGCCAGGCGGGGAATGTCTTCCCAGGCGACGACGGCCCGGTCCGTCATGCGGCAGCGTATGCCCTGCACGCCCGCCGCGCGGAATCGACGCAAGGTTTCCAGGGAAGCGCCGCCATCCACAACGACGACGCCGCGCGCCGTGCCGCCGAACTCTCGCAGGGACTCCAGAACGCAAGAGTTGTCCGTGCCATAGTAGGTCGCCTGAACGACCACTGCGCGCTGCAGGCCGTACCGCGCCTGAAGGCGGCGATAGTCCTCGACGCGCGCCTCCCGGTTCAGCGGCAGCGCTCCTTGCGCAAAAGGAAACCGCCGGTCGATGATATGCATATGGCAATCGCAGCTGCCGGCCGGCAGCTGCCACTTCCCGACTCTGTCCGCCATCCTGATCCTCCGCGTCACGCTTATTGGCCCTTGCCTTTCTTGCTCTGTTCAATGATGCCGCGGTACTTTTCGACCTCTTGGCCGATGAAGGCCGTGAATTCCTCGACGCTGTCGCTTCGGACCTCTGCGCCTTGGCTCAGCAGGCGTTCCTTTACGTCTTTGGAAGCGAGAGCCGCCGCAACGTCGCGGTTGATCTTCTCGACGATAGGGCCGGGCGTGCCGCGGGGGGCGAACAGCCCGAACCATGCCGAGATGTCCACCGCCACGCCCAGCTCGGTCAGAGTCGGTGTGTTGGGCAGCAGAGGCGAGCGGTTTCTGGTGGTGACCGCCAGCGGCAGCAGGCGTTTTGCCTGAAAATGCGCCAAAGCCGGAGGCATGCCTGAGATGGCGCTATCTATCTGCCCGCCAAGCAGGTCGACGAT
This sequence comes from Parapusillimonas granuli, assembly GCF_013416525.1. GTDB lineage: Bacteria > Pseudomonadota > Gammaproteobacteria > Burkholderiales > Burkholderiaceae_B > Parapusillimonas > Parapusillimonas granuli. The sequence continues at coordinate 177,617 of NZ_JACCEM010000005.1, read as the reverse complement.
CGCGGCATTGCCGCCTTTGTACGGAATGTGTATGAGCGATATGCCTGCCGCCTTATTCAAGAGCGCACCGGCCAAGTCGCCGGAACTGTTTTCTCCCGAGGTTCCATAGCTCACCTTGCCGGGATTCTGTTTCGCGTATTCGATAAACGACGAGATGGTTTTATGAGGGCTGGACGCATTCACCACCAGGATCAGCGGGCTGTCGGCCGCCATGATGATGGGCTGCAAGTCGCGGACCGGCTCGAAGTTTTTTTGCGGTGAAATTACGCTATTGATCGCGATTTCAGGGGTGTACGCCATGAGCAAGGTATAGCCGTCCGGGCTCGAGTTGCCGACTTGGCTTGCGCCGATGGAGCCGTTCGCCCCCGGCCGGTTGTCCACGATCACGGGGACTCCCCAGGCGACGGTAAGCTTTTCGGCGACTGCGCGGGCGATGAGGTCCGCGCCGCCTCCCGGCCCGTAGGCCACGACGATACGTACGGCCCTTTCCGGATAACCGCCGGCGGCCGCGCCGGATGGCTGGGCATGCGACAGCGGTGCCAAGGCGAGTCCGGCGAGCAATAGCGCCGCGAGCGCCGAATGTTTTGTCATGGTTTCCAGCCATTTGGTGATCATTGTCGTCTCCTTGTCGTCATGCCGGCCGGGAGCCATGTCCGCCGGCCAGTGCTTGCCATCCGGGCCCAGCGATACATGGACCGCTGCGCCGGGCATGCGCCGCCTATATCCCGTCGATGAGTCCGGGCCCCGGTTTCGCCGTACCCCGTTCCACCGCCTTCACCAGCTCATGCAGCTTCGCATTCAGTGGCGTGGGAATGCCGATTTCGGCGCCTTTTCTCGCAATCAGTCCATTGATGTAGTCGGACTCCGTCCTGCGGCCCCGCTCGATGTCCTGCGCCATGGAGGGCCGTTGATCCGCGCGCCGACGTTGCGCGACGCCCACCAGCTTGGATACCGCGTGCTCCAGGCCTTCTTTGTCGCCTTCTCCCGCTCGTGCCAGGAGCTCGGGGTCCATGCCCTGCATGGGCACCAGCGCATAGCCGAGCGCCTGGCCCACGCGTATGGCTTCGCTCGCCAGTCGGATGGAAACCCAGCGCGGCGCCTCGTTTAGATCGCGCTCATTGCCGTTCAATGCGGTAATGGCGGACAAACCGTTGCGCATGGCATTGATGACGAGTTTGGACCAGCGCTCCCCCCACAGATTGGTGGTCACTTCGGAATAGTCGGCATGCTGAAGGAGGGCCGCAATCGCCTTGGCGCGCGCCGTGACCCGCCCATGGCATTCGCCGATGCGAAACACCGTGTGATCCTTCGAGCCCAGCGCAATGGTCCGCTTGATGTGGCCCGGCTTGTAAAGCTCCACCGCGATGATGCTCGCAATGCATCCCAACACGCGTCCCCAGCCGACGATGCCCGCTATTTCCTCTTCCATCGTCGAGTTCTGCAACGATACGACGCAGCCGTTCGGCGCCAGGTAGGGAGCGATCAGCTCCGTGGCCCAACGGGTGTCATAGCACTTCGTCGCAATGATGGCGACGTCGATCGGTTCCTCCTTGGCCAGGGATTGCGCATCGCAGACATGCAGCGCACGCACCGGCACGACGTGGCTTTCTTCCGGCGTGACGCCCTGCAGGCTCAAGCCGTGCTTTTTCATGCACTCCACGTGCTCGGGCCATTGGTCGATCAGGGTGACGTCCACCCCGGCCCTGGCCATGTGGCCGCCCACGTATCCGCCGACGCCGCCCGCTCCCACCACCGCTACTTTCATCCTTGCTCCTCCGTCTCGGTCTATTCGGTTGCCATTCAAACAAATGCTTCGCCGACATATGGCTCGAACCGCATGTAGGCCTCCGCGTAGCGGATCGCCTTGTTGCCGGAAACGCGCTGCGCCAGATAGCCGCGGTACTGCGCACGCCCTGTGTAGTTCTCAACCAAGTAGGCTTGCGAATCGACCAGGCTCATGGCTTTGAGCTTTACATCCATCACGTCGGTGATATCGATGAAGGTGTCGGGTTTGAAATTGCAGAATTCCGGCTGGTCGGGCTCGAACATGCACACCTTTACTCGACCGATTTTTTTCGTTTCCGGGCTTACGCCCGGCACGGCGGCGCAGCGCAAGGCCCAAAAGAAAGCGCGGGCCGCTTCGGGATGATCGAAATTCAGCGGATCCTCGGTATGGTGCGTCAATGCCACCGTCGGGTTGAAGTCACGGATTTCGTCGACCAGCTTCAGGTAGTGCAGCTTGTCCAGAACCATGGGGTGATCATCGAAATCCAGATACCGGATCTCGGCGCCCAGCAGCGCCGCGGCTTCGTCCGCCTCCGCGCGCCGAATCTCCTTCACTTCTTCGACTCGTATGCCGGGCCGGCTCGCCCAGACCTCCGCCGACTCGCCGCGCTCGCCGAACGTGAGATCGATGATCCTCACCTTTGCGCCGGCACTTGCGTATTTCGCGATCGTCCCGGCGCACCGCCATACGAAATCCACGGCATGCGCGCTCACCACCAGCAGACGCTGGTTCGACAAATCAACCATTTTTCACCGCTCCTTTTGCTTAGCACTTATGAATACCGCCGGCCTTGGATTCAGGCATCCAAAGAACCTAATGATTGTTATGATTACAATGATTGGTATCAATTTACCGGATTGAAGGCGCGTCGTCAAGCATCGAATGACGAAAGCCCGATTCCAGGGGGTCCGCCCCGCCGCGGGCGCTCTGATATGATGTCTTGCGCCCCACAACCCGACACACGGCGCTTTTGACCAAAGAAAATACCGATATGTCTACGGACGGCCTCAAACCCGTAAAGCGCCGGGCCTCCCTGGCTGACGACGTGGCCGACGCGCTGCGGGAGCGCCTGCTGCGCGGCGACTTCAAGGCGGGTGATCGCCTGCCCACGGGTTCGGAGCTTTCCGCCGCCTTCAGCGTCAGCCTTGCCGTGATCCGCGAAGCGATGTCGCGCCTGAAGCACGACGGCCTGGTGGAAACCATCCAAGGCGCGGGGGTGTTTGCCACCGGCACGGGCGGCTCCAAGACCTTCAGGCTCGACGCCGACGGCGGCGGCCAGGAAGCGCTCAAGCACATCTTCGAGCTGCGCCTGGCCTTCGAGGAAGGGGCGGCTTACCTGGCGGCATCCAGGCGCACGCCCAGAACGCTGCGCGGCCTGCACAAGGCCTTCGAACTCATGCATGCCGACGACCCGGGCGCCGGCGCGGCGGCCGACAAGGAATTCCACCGCCTGATCGCCGGGGCCACCGGCAACCCCCTGTTCCTGGAATTCTTCGACTTCCTGGCCGCGCGCATCGACAGCACCATCTTCATCGCCCGCGCGCATTCCGCCGAAGCGGGCGTCAGCGCCGAAGCGCTGGAAGAGCATCGAGAAATATTGCGGGCCATCGAAGCCCGCGACGGCGCGGCCGCCAAAGCCGCCATGTTCAGGCACTTAAACAACGCGGCGGCGCGGCTGCGCTTGTAGGAAGCCAAGGCCAGGGGCTCGTCCAGCCGTGGCCGCCAAGTCTTCTGAAAACCTGATAACATGACAGGAAGCCAGGTTCCTTTCCGGCCCAACACCTTTATCTTCCATCCTCATTCACCCCATGACATCCGATTTTCTGAAACAACTGCGCGACACGCTGGGCACCGACATCGTTGAAACGGACGCGGACGGCATCGCGCCGTGGCTGACAGACTGGCGCGGGGTTTACAAAGGCAACGCGCAAGCCGTGGTCCGGCCCCGCACGACCGGGCAGGTCGCCGCGTGCCTGCGGCTTTGCAATCAATACGGCGTGCCGGTCGTGCCCCGTGGGGGCAACACCGGGCTGTGCGGCGGAGCCACGCCGGACGCCTCCGCCGCCAACGTCATCTTGTCGCTGGATCGCCTGAATCAGGTCCGCTCCCTCGACACGGTCGCCAATACGATGGTGGCCGATGCGGGCTGCATACTGGGCAACCTGCGCCGCGCGGCAAGCGAGGCCGACCGCCTGTTGCCGCTGAGCCTGGCGGCGGAAGACTCCTCACAGATAGGCGGCAATATCGCCACGAACGCCGGCGGCGTGAACGTGTTGCGCTATGGCATGGCGCGGGAGCTGGTGCTGGGCATCGAAGCCGTGCTGCCCAGCGGCGAAATCTATGACGGCCTGCAGACCCTGCGCAAAGACAATACCGGCTACGACCTCAAGCAGCTTTTCATCGGCTCCGAAGGCACACTGGGCATCATCACCGGCGTGGCCTTGCGCCTGCAGGCGCCCACGCGCGTGCGCGCCGTGGTGCTGGCGGCGGTCGATTCGCCGGACCAGGCGCTCCAGCTGCTGCGCCTGGTCTTCGGCGCCTGCGGGCCGCGCCTGCAAGCCTTCGAATTCTTCACCGATCAATGCCTCGATCTGGTCCTGAGCCAGGTCGACGGGCTGCATGCCCCCTTCCCCACGCGTCATCCGGCCTACGTGCTGGTCGAGCTGGCCGACACCGCCGGCGAAGAAGCCTTGCAGGCAATGCTGGAAGAAGTCATTGGCCAGGCCCTGGAACAGGAGTTATGCATGGACGCCGCCTTGTCCGCGACGCTGGCCCAGCTGCACAGCCTGTGGCGCCTGCGCGAAGAGATCTCGGAAGCCCAGAAAGCGGACGGCCCGCATCTGAAACACGATATCTCCCTGCCCATCGAGCGCATCCCGGAATTCATGCAGTCCGCCGAAGCGCGCCTGCGCACCGTCGCCGGCGACGCCCGGCTGTACATTTTCGGCCATTTCGGCGATGGCAATCTGCACTACAACGTATCGCGCCCGCTGGGCGCGGACCGCGGCTGGGCGCATGAGTGGGAAGAACGCATCGCGGATCTCGTCTTCGAGGAAGTGGCTCGATACGGCGGCAGCATCAGCGCCGAACACGGCATAGGCCAGCTGAAGCGGCGCGCCTTCCACCAGCACAAAGACCCCATGCAGATACGCTTGATGCGGGACATCAAGCGGCTGTTCGATCCGAACGGCATCATGAACCCCGGCAAGCTGCTGTAAGCGCGCCGAGTGGCGAGCGGCCGGACCCCGCGCGAGGTCCGGCCGCTCCTATCTATTTGTCCCATAAAGGTTTTTCATTTGTCCCATTGACCGGTCAAATAGCGCGTCGCTACCATCTGTGGCATGAACACTCACAGACCGCTGAACGCCGCCATACCGGTGCCCAAGCATCATCAGGTGTATTTGCTCTTGCTGGAAAAGCTGAAGAATGGCGCATTCGCCAACGGCTTTCCGAACGAGTTTTCCCTGATGGCGCAATATCAAGTGGCGCGCGTCACCATCCGCAAGGCCATGGCCCGCCTGGCCGATGAAGGATTGATCGAACGCAGCCCCAGGCGGGGCACCCGGCCCACCGCGAATTCGGCGTCATTGGCCGACATCAAGCTGGCCGGCCTGCTGGGCAGCCTGTTCCAGGCCAATCTGAAGCTGGCCATCCGAGTGCTGTATTGCGAACAGATCCCGGCCAGCAACGTGGTACGGGCGGCGCTCGGCCTGCCGGAAGGTTCGGACGTCATGAAGTCGGTGCGCCTGCGCAGCGCTTCGTCCGGGCCGGTCTCGCACGTCACCAGCTTCACGCCGCTGGAATTCTCCAAAGCCATCAAGGCCGACAAGCCCGAACCTCTGCTGGTGCTGCTCAAGGAAGCCGGCGTGGAAGTGGGGCGAGCCAAGCAAAGAATCTCCGCCCAGCTCGCGGACGCGCTGGTGGCCCCCTTGCTGGACGTGGAGGTGGGCTCGGCCTTGCTTGCCGTGTCGCGGATCTTCTTCAACAAACAAGACCGGCCGGTGCAGTTCGAATTCGGCCTGTACAGGCCGGACCGCTACCAGTACGAAATGGAGTTGTCCGAACACGGCGACCTGGACGCCAAGGTCTGGATCAGTCAGGCCTCCACCTGAACCTGAAGTCCGGCGTCGACCCACCGCCGCCCCCCAACCCTCTCAGAGCCCCTTGCATGACCATGTATATCGTCGACTTCCGCTGCCGGCCGCCCACTCCGCAATTCAACAGCTATTTCCAGAAGGACTTTGTCGCCAGCGTCCAGGAACGCAGCGGAGCGCGCCCGTCGCCCGCCTTCATGAACGATTCGGTGGACGATTTCATCAAAGAGATGGACGCGGCGGAGATCTCGGTGGGCGTGGCCATGGGCCGCAACAGCCCCGCCATGGACATGGGCGCGCTCAAGTTTCCGGCCGGCATCCTGCCCAATGACCATCTGGTCGATCTGCAGAACCGGTACGCGGGCCGCATCGTCGGCTTTGCCGGCATAGACGTGTCGAATCGCATTCACAACGCATGCGAGGAAATCGACGAGTACGTCGGCAGGCGCGGCTTGAAAGGCATCTTCATCGAGCCCTGCCGGGCCTTCCCGGGCCATCCCGACGATGAACGGATCACGCCCGTCTATGAGCGCTGCCTGGATCTGGGCTGCCCGGTCGCCGTCATGTCCGGGCCGCTCGCCGGGCCCGACATCAGCTTCGCCGACCCCACTCCCATCGACCGGCTGGCCACCCGTTTTCCCGAGCTGAAGATCATCGTCGTCCATGGCGCATGGCCCGAAGTCGTCAAAGCCACGGCGGTGGCGATGAAACACCGGAATGTGTATTTGTCGCCGGACTCCATGCAGTTCCGTCCAGGCACCGCGCCCTACATCGAAGCGGCCAATCTTTTCATGAGCGACCAATATCTTTTCGGCACGGCCTACCCCCTGCGCAATCTGAAAGCCACCGTGGACGACTTCAAGCAACTGCCCTTCAACCCCGACGCCATGGAAAAGGCATTGGGACTCAACGCCAAGAACCTCTTGAACCTCTGAGCCGGATACTGGAGCCCCTATGACACGCGTCATCGATTTTCGCCTGCGGCCGCCGCTGCACACCTATCTGCAAACCGCCATCTGGGAAAAGAGCGGCTATACCAAATTCAACCGGCTGCAGGGCGTCGAGCCCGCTCCGTCGGTGCTCGCCTGCTCCCCCGATCTGATGTTCGAGGAAATGCAAGCCGCGGGCATCGAGATCGGGGTCATGAACGGCCGGCAGTGCAACGATTTCCGCGGCGAAGTCACCAACGCCGACCTCGCCAGGATATGCGGCGATTTTCCCGGCCGCTTCTATGCCCTGGCCGGTGCGAATCCGTTCCGCGGGAAAAGCAATGTGCGGGAAGCCGAAACCTTCATTCGCGAATACGGCTTCAAAGGCATCGCCTTCGACCCCGGCGGCTACGATGAGCCCATGTTCTGCGACGACCCGCGCCTGTTCGATCACTATGAGCTTTGCCTCAAGCACGACTATCCCGCCGTGCTGACTCTGGGCCCCATGGGCGGCGGCGGCGTCCATTTCGGAAACGCGCTGCAGGTCGACCGGCTGGCGGCGCGGTTTCCCGAGCTCAAGATCGTGGTGTCCCATGCCTGCTGGCCTTATGCGATCGAGTTGTGCGGGGTCGCCGCAAGGCGGCCCAACGTATACCTGATGCCCGACATGTACCACGTCGGCTTGCCCGGCGAAGAACATTACACAAAAGCCATTGAAACCGTCGCGAAAAACCGCTTCGTGTTTGCATCCGCCTACCCGAGCCGGCCCCTGGGCCTAGCCGTGGAAGGCTACAAAGCGCTGCCGATCAGCCCCGAGAGCCTGAATGACGTTCTCTGGAACACCGCCGCCAGGCTTCTGAAGCTGGAAGACGGCGACGAGCGATAGCAAGAACCCCGGATCACCGGCAAAGGAGGAGACATGAAACACCATCGCCATACCCATACATTGCTGCTCGCGCCGCTCATGCTCTGCATGGCGCTGCTTGCGCCCTCCGCCATGGCGCAGGCGCTGCCCGGCGGCCCCATCACCATCGTCGTTCCCTTCCCGCCGGGCGGCGTCACCGATGTGGTGGCGCGCAGCGTGGCAAACGAGCTCGGCCAGCTGTGGAAACAACCGGTGGTCGTTGACAACCGCCCGGGAGCCGGCGGCAACATCGGCGCAGCGGCGGTGGCTCGTTCCGCGGGAGACGGCCGCACGCTGCTGTTCGCGGGCACGTCCATCGTCATCAACGCCGTCATGCAGGACAAAGTCCCCTACACCCTGATGGGCGATCTGCAGCCCATCACACAGGTGGCCGATCTGCCCTTCCTGATCGTGGTCAACGATTCCGTGCCCGCGAAAACGCTGCCGGAGCTCGTGCAGTACGCAAAACAGCATCCCGGCGCACTCAACTTCGGGTCCGGCGGAAACGGCACCAGCCCCCATGTCGCCGGAGAGCTCTTCAAGCAGAAGACCCATACGGACATCGTCCACATTCCGTTCAAAGGCGCCGCCGCGGCAACGACCGACCTGCTGGCGGGGCGCATCCAGCTGATGATCGACTCCGCGCAAGGCCTCATTCCATACGTGCAGAAAGGAGACCTTCGAGCGCTCGCCACGCCGCGCGCCGAACGCATTCCGTCGCTGCCCGACGTTCCCACCGTGAAGGAAAGCAGCTCCCTGGACATCGACGTCAGTTCCTGGCTGTCGCTCTGGGCGCCGGGGGGAACGCCTGGCGAACTCATGGACCGCATCAGCCGTGACGTTGCCACGGTGCTGGCGAAAGACAGCGTCCGGGAATCGCTGCTGCAAAAAACCGTGCTGCCGGTCGGCAGCGGCAGGGCCGACTTCACGGCTTTCGTGAAGTCGGAATTGACCAAGTGGCGCCAAGTCATCGACCAAGCTCAGGCCAAGGCCCAATGAAGGACGCCGGGATCCGGCCCAATCAGGAGACAGACATGAAGATTCTACGCAGCGTGGCCTATGCGCTTTTGAGCACCCTCGCCCTGACGGGCGCGAGCGCCGCGGCGGACGCCTATCCGGACAAGCCCATCAAGCTCATCGTGCCCTTCGGCGCGGGCGGCACCACCGACCTGTTCGGACGGCTGATCGGCAAGGCGCTCGGGGATGAGCTCAAAGTCGCGGTGGTCGTGGAGAACCGCGCGGGCGCCGGGGGGAACATCGGCTCCGCGCAAGTCGCCCGCGCGCCCGCCGATGGCTACACGCTGCTGCTGGGCGGCGCGGGCCATCTGGTCATCTCCCCCAGCCTCGACCCCTCGTTTCCCTTCGATCCGTACAAGGATCTTGCGCCCGTGATGATGGTGGGCACGGCCATGAACGTGCTCGTCGCCCATCCGTCCGTGCCCGCCAAATCGGTCCCGGAGCTCATAACGTATGCGCGCGGCAAGCCCGGTGAAGTGAACTTCGCCTCCGGCGGCAAAGGCGGGGTCATCCACCTAGCGGGCGAAATGTTCGCCCGGCAGGCCAAGGTGCAGCTGGCCCACATTCCCTACAAGGGCAGCGCCGCCGCCTATACCGACCTGGTCGCCGGCCGCGTTCAAATCATGTTCGACAATCTGCCCAGCGCCCTGCCCTATATCCGCTCCGGCCAGGTCAAGGCGATCGCGGTCACGGGCGCCGCCCGCAGCCCGCAGCTTCCCGATGTTCCCACGGTGTCGGAGCAGGGGCTCAAAGACTATGAGGCCAGTTCCTGGTGGGGCGTCTTCGCGCCCGCGGGCACGCCGGCGCCCATCATCGCCAAGCTCAATGGCGCGCTGACCCGGGGCCTGGCGAAATACAAGCAGGACATCGAGCGCCTGGGCGCCGAACCCAGCCAGGGCACGCCGGAGGATTTTGCCGCCACCATGCGGAAAGACGGCGCGAAATGGGCGGAAATCATCAAGAGCGCGGGGATCACGCTGCAGTAAGGAGGGGGCAAGAGGCCGGGCCTCGCAGGCCGTCCGGCCTCCTAAAACTGATACCCCTGCTTGAACCGCTTCAGGAAGGCCTGCAGCCGGGGGGACCGCGGGTCATCGAAGATTTGCTCCGGCGGCCCCTGCTCGACGATCTCCCCGTCCGCCATGAACACCACCCGATGCGCAAAGGCCTTGGCGAATGCCATTTCATGCGTGACGATGATCATCGTCATGCCGTCCTGCACAAGCTGCCGCATCACGTCCAGCACCTCGCCCACCAGCTCGGGATCCAGCGCCGAGGTCACTTCGTCGAACAGTATGGCCTTGGGCTGCATGGCCAGCGCCCGCGCGATGGCCACCCGCTGCTGCTGCCCGCCCGACAGCAGCCTGGGCATGGCGCCGGCCTTGCTCGCCAGGCCGACGCGATCGAGCAGGGCGGCCGCCCTTTCCTCGGCCTCGCGGCGCGGCACCGACAGCGCCCGCACCGGCCCGAGCGCCACGTTCTTCAGCACGCTCATGTGGGGAAACAGATTGAAGCTCTGGAAGACCATGCCCACCTGGGCGCGCATCGCCGCGATCTCCGTTTCGGAGCGGCGCACGCGGCGCCCGCTCGCATCGAGCCTGTATCCCATGGCCTCATTGCCTATGGTGATCTCGCCCTGCTGGAATTCCTCCAGGAAGTTCACGCAGCGCAACAGCGTGGATTTCCCCGAGCCGCTGGGCCCGATGATGACCACGGCCTCGCCGTGCCGCACCTCGGTGCTGATGTCCTTGAGCACCTGGTGCTGTCCGAACCACTTGGATACCTTGCTTATCGAAATCGCCGCGTCGCCGCTCGAGCGGGCATCAATTGACATAGTTCAACCGCCTTTCCAGATACTTTCCCAAACGGGACAGCGCATAACAAATAAGAAAATAGACCAGGGCCACGAAGCCGAAGATCTCGAACGGCGCCAACGTGCGTTCGACGATCTGCCGCCCGACGTAGGTCAGGTCCACCAGCCCGATGATCGCCACCAGGGATGTTCCCTTGACCACCCCGATGCATGTGTTGACGTAGGCGGGACCCGCCACCCGCATGGCCTGACGGGCGACGATGTCCGTGAAGATCCGCTTGCCGGTGAGCCCTATCGCCTTGCCGGCCTCCCATTGCGCGACCGGGACGGACAGCACCGCGGCGCGGAAGACTTCGGTCATGAAGGCCCCGAAATAGGCGGCGATGACCACGATGCCGCCCGTCGTCGGGTCGATTTCCATGCCGGCGTAAGGCGCCGCGTAATACATGGTGAACAGCAGCACCAGCAAAGGCACGCCGCGCATGATGTACAGGTAGATTTCGACCACGATGCGCAACAAGAGCCCGCCATACAGCTGGCATAACGCGAAGGCCAGGCCAAGCGCCGTGGACAGCACGATGGCCGCGGCCGACAGGTAGAGCGTCGTCACCGTGCCCATGCCGAGCAATGGCAGGCTGTTGATCAGCAGTTCCATCATGCGATCCTTATGCGACGCTCGAGCAGGCGCATCGCGCCCCCGAAGACGGCGGTTATGATCAAATAGAACGCGGCCAGCGTGAAGAAGATCTCGAACACGGCGGCGGTGCGGTCGGCAAGCATGCGCGCATGGAAAGTCAGCTCGGCCACGGATATCGTCGCCACCAAGGAAGTGTCCTTGATGATGAGTATTCCCTGGTTGGAAAGCGGCGGGATCACCTTGCGCAAGGCCTGGGGCAGGACGACGATGCGGAACGCCCGAAGCGGCGTCAGCCCCAGCGCCAGGCCTCCCTCCGTCTGTTGGCCCGGTATGGATTGGATTCCGCCCCGGTAGATTTCGGCGATGTACGCCCCGTTTTGCAATACCATGGCGATCAGGCCCGTCGCGAAACCGGATAGCGGATATCCCAGCGTGCCGGAACCGAAGAAGATGAAGAACATCTGCACCAGAACGGGGGTATTGCGCACGACTTCGATGTACGCGCCGGTCAGGCGCGACAAGAGCCGCGAACGGGAAAGCAGGCCCATCACCAACGGTACGCCCCACAAGGCGGACAGGCTGATGGCCAGAGCGGCCAGCGCCAGGGTGGTGAACAGGCCTTCGGAAAGCGTCGCCAGGATGCGCTGGAAGAACGCCGGATCCAGTGACATGGTTTCTCCTCGGTGGTATGCTGATATATTTCCGAAAAATGGAAGTTTTTTTCTTATAAAGTGGATTTTGAATCTTGGCCGCCTGAGCGGTCAATGAGTACTAACGCTAATTGGGCAATGAATAGAACCGTCTCCAAAACAACCGCTGAACAACCTCTGGACCGCGCCATCGCGATCCTCACCGCGTTGACCGACGCGGCGCGCCCCTTGTCCGTCACCGACCTGGCCGCTTTGTGCGACCTGCCGGTGACCACGGTGCACCGCATGGCCGCCCAGCTGGAAAAGCGCAATCTGGTCAAGCGCGCCATGGGGTCCAAGAAACTCATCGTCGGCGCCGGGCTGGTCCGGCTGGGCGTGGCGGCCACCGAAGCCGCGATGCGGACGGACCGCCCGCACCAGATCCTGGTCGCGCTGGCCAACGAGATCGGCGAGTCCTGCCAGATCGGCGTGCGCGCCGACGACAACGTGGTCTACATCGACACCGCGCGCACCACGCCCTCCCCCGGCCTGCATTTCGAGCAGGGCCGCCGTTCGCCCATACACTGCACCTCCATCGGCAAGCTGTATCTGGCGGAATTGAGCCCGCCGGCGTTCGAGGCCTGGCTCGCCGATGCCAACTTCGCGCAGCTGGCGCCCGGCACCATCATGTCCAAAGACAGATTCAGGGCCACCATCGAAGAAGTCCGGCAACAAGGCTGGGCCGCCAACAATGAAGAATTCCTGCCCGGGCTCGTCGGCTGCGCGGTCCCGATCAGGCTGGCCTCGGGCAAGCTGATGGCGGGCCTGGGCCTGTACGTGCCCACCGCCAGGATGCCTTTCGAGCGCATCAAGGACTTCCTGCCGGCCCTGCGGACGGCGGCGCAAAAAATCGCAGCCGCCTCCGAAGAGGCGCAGGCCGGCGACTGAAACCCGCTATGCCGGCCTGAACACGACGATCTTGCGATCGGGCCCATGCTCGGAGAATTCCGCCCTGACCTTGCTGCCCACCAGAGAGGTCCCGTCGGTCGGCGCGCCCCGCAGCTGGCCATAGAATATGACCCCCTCGGCCAGCTCCACCGCCGCGAAAACATAAGGAAGCTCCCCGTTGAACCCGTCGTGGTGCGCCCGGTGTATCGTGGTGTGGGAGATCACCTTGCCGTCGCCCGCCGCGTCCGTCCATTCCAGTTCCGACCCATGGCAAAACGGACAACACACCCGGGGATAGAAGATCACCCTTCCGCAAGACTCGTTCAAGCAGCGCTGCAGACGGATGCGGCCTTCGTTCACCCCGGTCCAGAAGGGTTCGCTGACCTCATTGACGCGCGGCTGCGGCTTGGCTGTGATTTGATGCCCTGACATTTTCATTCCACCCTTTCAAGAATAGCCGCGCTGGACGACAGGCCGCGCCCGTAGGCCACCATGCCGTAGCCCGACACCACGCCCCGCTTGCACTTGACTTGGCGGCCTTCCGCCTTGCCCAGCAGCTGTGTGACCCCTTCCACCAGGCCGATCATGCCGCCGGATGCGCCGGCCTGCCCCGCGGACAACTGGCCGCCGCCCGTATTCACGGGAAATTCTCCATCGACGGTGATGTCCGTTTCACGCAGGAACCGGGCGGTTCGCCCCTTGGGGGAAATCCCCAGGCCTTCGAGCTGCACGAAGGACATGACGGGGTAGTCGTCGTACACCTGCGCGAAATGAAGGTCGGACGGGCCGCAGCCGGCTCGCTCGTAAAGCCGGTCGGCGAACCCTTCCCAGCCGCCGGGCAGGCCGTATACGTCATGGGCGAGATAGTTGTGGATTTCCTCGGATGCCAGGATGCGCAGGCTGGGCCCTTCGAGCCCGGCGGCGATTTTCTCGGACGCCAGCACGATGGCGTCCCCCCCCACGCAGGGCATGACGCAGTCGTACAGCCGCAAGGGGTCGGCGATCTGCCGCGCATTCAAGTAGGCGTCCATCGTCAGCGCCTCTTTGAACAAGGCGTTCGGGTTGCGCAGCGCATTGGCGCGCAGCGCAATGCAGAACCGGCCGAAGTCTTCGCGCGTCGCGCCATGGCGCTCCATGTACAGACGCGTATGCAGGGCGAACATGCCGTTGGCGCCGCCGAAGCCCTGCGGCGACATGAAATCGCGCACCGACGTATTGAAATGATCCAGCGTGGCGTTGTGCGAGGTCACGTCGAAGGCGTCGGCGGCGGCCACGACCGCCACGTCGCACGCGCCGTCGCGGATGGCGCGGGCGGCATGGGCCATGCCGATGATGCCCGAAGCGCCACCATAGACCCCTTGGAACATGAAGCGCGGCTGTATGCCCAGGTGCTCGGCCACGATCGCCACGTTGTCGGGCGGAAGCATGAAGGAAGTGACCGCCAAGCCGTCGACGCTGCCCCATTCCAGCCCCGCGTCCCGCAGCGCCGCCGTGCCCGCCTGGTACAGCAGCCGGTGCACGCCATGCGGCGATCGCTTCGCATAAGCGGTTTGCCCGGCGCCGACGATGCGCACCCCATCGAAAAGCTTGCTCATTCAGATGACTCCCTTCGATTGCAGTTCGGAAAGCTTCTGCTCCGTCATGCCCAGTTCCCCGATATAGATTTCCCGGTTGTCGGCGCCCAGCCGCCGGCCCGCGTGCCGCACTTCGCCGGGCGTCGCGGCGAACTTGGGCACGACGCTCTGCATGCGCACCGATCCGAAATCGTCGTCCTGGGCCTGGACGATGTTTTCCCTGGCCCGATAGTGCGGGTCGGCAAAGATGTCGCGGATGTCGATGACCGGTCCGGCGACGACGTCCGCGCGCTCGAACAGGCTCATCACGTCCTGGCTGTCGCGCTGCGCGAACCATGCGGCCAGCAAGGCATCCAGCGCCTGGTCGTGTTCGCAGCGGGAAGCGTTGTCGACGAACCTGGGGTCGTCGATCAGCTCCGGCATGCCGATCGCGTGGGCGAGGCGTTCATAGGTCCGCTGCGAGCTGGCGGAAATGCCTATCCACACCCCGTCGCGCGTCTGATACGTATTGCGCGGCGAGTCCTCCGCCAGGCGGTTGCCCTGCCGTTGCTTGACGATGCCGAGCTGATCGAAGCCGATCACCTGCGCCTCGACCAGGCGGAACAAGGGCTCGTAGAGGCTGACGTCCACTTCCTGGCCCTTGCCGCCGTTGTGGTCGCGGTTGTAAATGGCGAACATCGCCGACATCGCCGCGAAGGTGGACGCCACGGAATCGGCCATGGGAAAGCCCGGCAATGTCGGCGGCTTGTCGGGAAAGCCGGTGAAGGACGGGATGCCGGAAAAAGCCTCCGCGATCGTGCCGTATCCCCCGCGCTGCGAGTAGGGGCCCGTCTGGCCGAAGCCCGAGACGCGCACCAGCACCAGGCGGGGGTTGATCTTCGACAGCTCCGCATAGCCCAGCCCCCAGCGCTCGAAGGTGCCGGGCTTGTAGTTCTCGATGACGATGTCCGCGGACCGCACCAATTCGCGGAAGATCTCCTGCCCGTCGGGGTCCGACAGCTTGAGCGTCAGCAGCCGCTTGTTGCGCCCGATCACCTTCCACCACAGGGAGCGCCCCTCTTTCATGGGCGCCCACTGGCGTATGGAATCGCCTATGCCGGGCATTTCGATCTTGATGACGTCGGCCCCGAAGTCCGCCAACTGCGTGGCGGCGAGCGGACCCGCGATCATCGATCCGGCGTCGATGACGCGCATGCCGCTCAGCGGCCCGGCCCTGCGCTGCGTGCCCGGGCTCTCCTCGCCTTGTCGTGATTGATTCATTCAGCTTTGCCTCTTACCTGATGTTCGTATTCGCCCGACCCAAACCGCGCGCGGTCATTTGGCCGCCATGCTGTAGAAGCGCTGGGGAGGCGGATTGCGCCCGAACCATTTGCGATAGATTTCCGTGTACTCGTTGTAGCGCGAGCCCGCGGTCATTTCCTGCACCATGGTGTCCATCCAGAGCCACAGCTGGAAATCCCCCTGCTTCATGAAGATGGCGTTGCCCGAGGTCACCGCCAGCGCCTCCGGCAGGACTTTCAGTTCCTGGTTGTTCGCCGCATACCAGTTCAGGACCGGCGTATCCATCTGCATGGCCTGGGCCTGGCCCGACTTCAATGCCAGGAACTGGCTGCTGGGCGTATCGAAAGTCAGCACTTTGATGTCGGGCAGGAATCGCTTCTGCCGGTCCATCATTTGCGGGTTGCTCAGATTGGCCAGGGTGTATTTGCTGCTGTTCAGCTCGGCCAGGGTGTTGACGTTCGCGTCCTTGCGCACGGCCACCGACATGCCCGAATCGATGTAGGGACGCGTGAATGCGACGCGTATCGCGCGGTCCGGGTAGACGGTGGTCGACGCCACGCCGATGTCGGCCCGGCCCGATGCCACCGCCGGCCAGCGCCCTTCGCTGGTGACGGACACGAATTCGACTTTGTTCTCGTCGCCGAGCAGGGACTTGGCGATCAGCCTGGAAATGTCGATGTCGAAGCCCACCAGCTTGCCCTTTTCGTCCGTATAGCCGAATGGGGGCGCGGTGCTGAACGTGGCGACGATCAGCTTGTCGCGCTTCAGGATGGTGTCCAGGCGCGAATCCGTCTGGGCCTGCGCCGACGCGGCGGCCGGAGCGAGCGCGGCCGCGCCGCAAGCGGCGAGCAGGGAAAACGCCCCGCATAGCTTTTTCAATGCAAGCTTCATGTTGTCTCCTCTTTGAGGTAATTGATTTCCGAAAAACGGTAATATTTTTCTTATTAATCGGATTTTGAATCACGCGCGCACATGCCGCAATAAGGGTAATCCTGTATGCGGGAACAGAGTTTGCTGCCCGGGGTCTCGTTTCAACCTACCCCAAGGAGATCTCCGATGGCATTGAAGTTCTTTGATAGCCAGTGGTATCTAGCCAACAATCCCGACGTGGCTGCCGCCGTGGCGGCGGGCGATACAACGCCCGAGCAGCACTTCGAGATGTACGGCGTCAACGAAGGGCGCTCACCCAGCGCCCTGTTCGACGCCGATTTCTATCTGGCCCATAACTCCGACGTGGCGGACGCCGTCGCCGCCGGCACGCAGACGGCCTATGGACATTTCGTACAATTCGGCCATGCCGAGGGCCGTGCGGCCAGCCCTTATTTCAACGTGGACTACTACCTGGAACAGAATCCCGACGTGGCCGAGGCGGTGGAAAGCGGCGCCCTATCGGCGTATGAGCATTTCCAGATGTACGGCGCGGCGGAAGACCGCTCGCCGCTCGCCTTCTTCGACGCGGAACAATACCTGGCCGCCAATCCCGACGTGGGGCTGGCGGTGGAGGCCGGCGCCACGACCGCCACGGAACACTTCCAGCGCTACGGCATCCACGAGGGCCGCAATCCCAACATGGTCATCGTGCTGGGCGCCTACCTGGCCGAGAATTCGGACGTGGCCGCGGCGGTGGATGAAGGCGCCACCACCGCGCTGGAGCACCTGCTCACCTACGGCCTGGCCGAAGGCCGCAACCTGGGCAACGGCCTGGACCTCGCCCTGTTCTCGGAAGACCCCGTCTTCCAGGAAGCCATCGAAGCCGGGCACACCGACGCGGCCCTGGCGCGGGTCGGCCAGGTCGCCCCCTTCCTGCCTGAATTCACGCCGCCGGAAGGCTTCGAACTGCCGTCCAACTGGGAAATCCCGCAGGACTATGTGCATCCCGACGGCGCGCTGCTGACCGTTCCGGAAGGATGGACGCCGGATGAGCCCGTTCGCCTGCCGGATTCCTTCGAACAGCCTTTCTCGCTGGTCGACACCGGCGGCGTCATCACCTTCGCAGGCTCCGCCGAAGGCGACATCACGCTGATCAACGAAGACGGCGGCGCCGCGTTCGCGCGCGGCGGCTTCATCGCCGCCGACACCTTGCCGCTGGACGGATCAGCCACCGTCACCCTGGCCGACGGCCAGCACCTGGTCGGCTCGTTCAGCGACCTTGAACAACTGAGCGTCGTGGGCGCGGGCACGGTGACCGCCCAGGGCACCGAGGAAAGCGACGACATCGATCTGTCCGGCGCGACCCTGGCCGGCCTGACCATAGAGGCCATGGGCGGCGACGACACCATTGCGATCGCCGATGGGCAGACCGCCCTCGGGGGCGACGGCGCCGATACCTTCGTGATCGCCGCCACGGCCGGCACGCCGAGCGTCATCACCGTGGGCGACTACGATGCCGAATCCGGGGACGTCATCGACCTGCGCGGCGTGGCGGGGCTGAACCTTGCCGCCATGGAGGTGCGCGGCGCGGAACATGACGGCACCCAGTGGATATGGGAGGACTACACCGGCGACAGCGTCGGAATCTGGTTCACCGATTCCGCGGCCAACGTCGAGGTCACCGGCGCCCGCTCGGACACCATGACCTTCCTGATCCCCGATACCAGCCTGGTCGAAGGAGGGCCCGTCTATCAAACGGCCAGAATCAACATCAGCGACGGCGGCGTCATACGCGCCGGCGACGGCGGTGAGGCGCTGGTCGGCGGCAACGGCAGCCAGGCCCTGATCGGCGGCGCGGGCTCCGACGCCCTGATCGGCGGCGCCGGCGCCGATTTCTTCGTGTTGAACGACGTGTCCACGTCCAATCTCGGCGCCATCGACCTGATCGCGGACTTCGACGTCGGCAGCGACTTCATCGTCGGGAACTCGACGGTGGCGCCCGCAAGCGTGGTGACCGGCAGCGTCGACACCATGGACGCCGCCAGCCTGGCGGCGGTCCTGACCGCGGAATCGTTCGCCGCGAACGGCGCCGCGGCGATCAGCTCCGCCGGCCGGACCTATCTGGTCCTGAACGACGGCACCGCCGGTTTCAACGCGACGGGCGACGCCGTGGTGGACATCACGTCCGCGGGGCCGGACCTGAGCGCGCTGAAGATCATCGGCCTGCCGGATATCGATACGGCATCGATAGGGTTGTAGCCGCCCCGAAGGGCGGAGGCCGGGCGTCCTACGGGGCTCGGCCCCTGGTTCTCCGCGCTGCGCGCCTCATCGCCGCAGCGATTCGGAGCCGGCGGAAAGCGGCGCGTAGCGCAGGTCGTATTCGTCACGGGCGTCCAGCTTCTTGCCGGGAAACGCGCCCGCCGACTGCAGCAGGTCTATGGTTTTCTGCTGCGTGCCGATCACCTCTTCGCTCAGTCCCGGGAATACGGTGTCTCCGTGGCTTGCAACGACTTTTTGCGCGTCGTCGGGCTTCAGCCGCTGGTTCTGCACCAGATACGACCGCAGCCATTCGTCCCGGTTGGCGTTCCTCCATTGGTGTGCCCGATACCAGTGGATGATGAAGTCCCGAATGGCCGCGGCCTGCGCCGGATCCTCCAGCGCTGAGCGCGAGGCATAGGCATAGAGATAGCCGGGATTGATCCCCGGCGTCCACGGAAGCTCGATCGCTCCCTTGGCGGCGGCGGTCGACAGATAGCGCGCGCGGTCGGGCTGCTTGAGCACGGCCGCGTCGATCTGATTGGCGCGAAGGGCGTCCGCAAATTCCGACACGCCAAGCTTGACCGGCACGATGTCGCCCGGGCCCAGTCCCGCCTGCTGCAGGGCGCGCAGGACGACGGCGTGCTGCGCGGTACCGTCGTTGACGGCCACACGCTTCCCCTTGAGATCCTGCACGGTCTTGATGCCGGAGCCGGGAGAAGTGGCGATGAGCAGCGAAGGACCGGTGCTGGCCACGACGCCGACGATGCGCAAGTCCGCACCCGCATAGTGCGCCAGAATCGGCGGAACATCGCCCACGATGCCCACCTGGGCGGAGCCCGACCGGATGGCCTCCATGCGCAAGGGCCCGCTGCTGAAGCTGGCGTACGACACGTCGGCCGCCAGCTTCTCCTGTTGGCCGGACAGTTTCAGCAGCAGCTCCGTGCCCCGGGCGTCGTCCGCAATGACCAGCTTCGTGCCCGGCGGAACCTCTACGGGAAGATCGGCCGTGGCGGCGGCATGCGCGCTCAACGGCACCGCCAGGAGGATTCCAAAGCCGACGAGCAGCGCCTTGATGAAGAAAAGATTCGATGTGGCCATTCGGCCTCCTTTCAATGAGTAGTGGTGATCGGATCGGCGGCCGCGGCAACGCGTACGCCCAGCAGCGCGAGAATTTCCCGGCGCATGGCTTCGAAGCCGCTGCTGCCCCGGCCTTGCGAAAGCTTGAGAGGGTTGCGCCTGTCATAGTGGATGCGGCCCGCATCCAGGACGATGATCCGGTTGGCAAGCACCAGCGCCTCGTCCACGTCGTGCGTGACGAACAGCACGGCGGGCCGATGCCGCGCATGGACCTCGAGCAACAGCGACTGCATGCGCATGCGCGTCAATGCGTCCAGGGCGCTGAAGGGCTCATCCGCCAGGATCAGCGCCGGATTGCGCATCAGGGCGCGAGCCAGGGCGACGCGCTGCTGCTCCCCGCCCGACAGCACCTTCGGCCATGCGGACTCCTTGCCGGACAGCCCGACGCCGGCCAACGCCCGGCGCGCTCGGCCGGCGTCCATGTCATCGGGCGTGCCCAGCCTCACGTTGTCCAGCACGGTCATCCACGGCAATATGCGCGAGTCCTGGAACAGCACCGAGCTCTGTCCTGAAACGCTCAGGGCGCCGCCGCCGGAAGCCGCGGCATCCAGGCGCGCCACCGCCCGCAGGAGCGTGCTCTTGCCGCATCCGCTACGGCCCAGCAAGGCGACGAATTCCCCCGCGTGGATGTCCAGATCGACCGCGTCGAGCACGGTCTGTTCTCCGAACCGCCGTGTCAGATTGCGCACCGAAACGGCAATCGGCGCATCGGCCGCCGCTAAGCCACTGTTTGACGCCATCCCAGCACCCTCTTGTGTACCGTGCGTATCAACGCGTCCGTGCCGAATCCCAGCACCCCGTAAAGCACCAATCCCGCGATCACGATTTCTATCTGGCCATAGATGCGGGCCTGGGAGATCATGTAGCCGATTCCGCTCGTGGCGTTGATGGTTTCCACCACGACGAGGGCCGTCCACGCATGGGTCGCCGCCAGCCGCAAGCCCGTGAAGAAACCCGGCAGGCATGAGGGAAAGACGATGTAGCGCAGGAACTGGCGGCGGTTCAGATCGACCGTCTGTGCCAGCTCCACGTACCGCAGGTCGATATCGCGCAGCGCGGCATGGGTGTTGATGTAGACGGGCACGAAGACGCCCAGCGCGATCACCGTGATCTTCATCGCTTCGCCGATGCCCATCCACATGATGAACAGCGGAATCAACGCCAGGTTGGGCAGCGCCCGCTTTATCTGCACCAGGCCGTCGAACAGCGCGTCGCCCAGGCGTGTCAGGCCCGCCGCCAGCGCCAGCAGCAGCCCCGCGGCGACCCCGGCGGCCAGTCCCTGCCCCGCGCGCGCCAAGGACGCGCCAATGTTGTCCGCCAGGTAGCCGTCCGCCCATAACTCCTTGAACGTCGCCGCGACCGTGTCCGGCCTGGGGAGCGTTTCGGGGGACAGCCAGCCCGACAACGTGGCGATGAACCACAGCAGGATCACGAGGGCCGGACCCAGCAGGCGCTGGGATGCCGACGTCGACTTGGGAATCAGCGGCCTGGCCGCGCCGCGGCGCATTGCGTGGACGGCATGGCCGGACCCGGCGGGAAACGGCGCGCGGCCCAGTTCCGGCAAATACGAGGTCTGTACTGACACGGACTTCTCCTTCTATCGGTTGGTTCAAACGAGCGCGGCGTCCGCCACCGCCAATGGCCGGAGCACACGCGGCGGCAAGGACAAGCCCAGATGGTCGCGCAGCGTCGTGCCGGTGTATTCCGTGCGGAACAGGCCGCGCTTCTGAAGCTCCGGCACGACATGGTCCACGAAGGCCTCCAGCGAGGTCGGCAAGGCGGGGGGAATCAGGTTGAAACCGTCGGCGGCGCCGTTCCTGAACCAATGCTCGATCGTGTCGGCGATCTGCTTCGGCGTGCCGGCGACCACGCGATGGCCGCGGCCGGCGCTCAGGCGGCGCAGCAGCTGGCGCAAGGTGATGGTCTCGGTGTCCGCAATATGGCGCAGCAGCTCCACGCGGCTTTTCATCACGACCTCTTTCCCGCCGTCGTCCGGCAGCTTGAACACGGAGTCCAGGTCATCCAGCGTCAAGGACAAGCCGGTCGTCTGATTGAGCTGGGCCAGGCCGTAAGTCGGCAAGGTCAGATCCTCGAACTCATTCCGCAGCGCATGCGCCTGCTCTTCCGTCCCGCCGATGAAGAAGGAAAGGCCCGGCAGGATCAGGACGTGCTCCGGATCGCGGCCGAATGCCCGGACGCGCGATTTCACGTCCTGGTAGAAGGCCTTGGCGTTTTCATAGTCCGGCTGAGCCGTGAAGACGGCGTCCGCGTACCGCGCCGACAGGTTTTTCCCCGGCTCCGAGGAACCCGCTTCGAACAGCACGGGACGGCCCTGGGGGGAACGCGGCACTTCCAGCGGGCCGCGTACGGAAAAGTGCCGACCCTCATGATCGATTGTGCGGATCCGATCCGGATCCACCAGCCGGCCTCCTTCCTTGTCGCCGATGAAGGCGCCCTCGTCCCAGCTGTCCCAGAGCTTCAGGACCACCTCCAGGAACTCCTCGGCCCGCTGGTAGCGCTGGCCGGCGTCGGGATGATGCGGATAGCCGAAGTTGGCGGCGGCATTGGCGTTCGCCGTGGTCACGATATTCCATGCCGCCCGGCCGCGGCTCACGTGATCCAGCGTCGCATAGCGCCTGGCCAGGTTGTAAGGCTCGTTGTAAGTGGTGGACGCCGTGGCGACGAGCCCGATGCGCTCGGTCGCGGTGGCCAGCGCGGCCAGCAGCGTCAATGGATCCAGGGTGTCGAACAGCCGGTCCTGCGACCGGCTTTTCAGCACTGGATGGTCGGCGAAGAAAATGGCGTCCAGCAATCCGCGCTCGGCGGTGCGGGCGAGGTGGATGTAGTGGCCGATGTCCGTGTACCCCGACAGGTCGGTTTCCGGCCGGCGCCATGCCGCTTCGTGCTGCCCAACGTTACGCAGGAACGCGTTCAAATGAAGCTGTCGTGGCAAATCGCTCATCATGCTCTCCGTAGTTTGAATGACTCTTGAGGTGAATCAATTCTAGGAGCGGCATGCGTTCACGCGAACGATTTCATGCTTATTAGATTATGGGACGCCAAGCTTATAAGCTCATGACCGTCCAGGGCCTTTACCCTCTCGACAGCAAGGAACGCGCGCGCTCGATCACCGGCCGGTCTATCATCCGGCCATCGAGCGCCACCGCGCCGAGCCCGCGGACATCGGCGTCCTCGGCCGCAGCAACGACGGCGCGCGCCCATTCCAGCTCCGCGGCGGACGGGCTGAACCCTCGGTTGGCGTGAGGAACCTGGGCGGGGTGGATGCAGACCGTGCCGGTGAATCCGATCGCGCGGGCGCGGGCGACCAGCGCCGCGTATGACGCCATGTCGTGGATCTCGGCCACGCTGCCGGGCAAGCCCCAGCAGGCCAGGCCGAAGGCATGCGCGCAATTGGCCACCGCATGCGCGGCCCAATCCAGCGACTCGGGCGTCGGCGCGATCGACATTTCCGTCGCATAGTCTTCCGCGCCGAACCCCAGGGCCGCCACGCTGCCGTGCGCCGTGGCAATGGACTCCAGGCGCAGCACGCCCAACGGCGTTTCGATCAAGGCGATGATGGGCGGGGCCGCCCCACCGCGGCCGGACTCGTGCAGCCAGCCCGCCACGGCTTGGACCTGCGCCGCCGACTCGACTTTCGGCAGCATGACGCCGGCGAGCCGCGATACGGGCAGCGCCGCGATGTCCGCGCGCAGCAGGCCGGGATCCGCATTGACGCGCACCAGCACGGGCGCGCGATCGGCCAGGCATCCGACCGCCTCGGCCACCTTGTCCCGGGCCGCTTGCTTGCGGTCCGGCGGAATCGCATCCTCGAGGTCGAGCACCAGCGCATCGGCCCCGCGCTGCGCCGCCTTGGCGAACAGATGCGTGGAAAGGACGGGCACGAACAGTACCGAACGCAGATCACGCAACGTCATCGGATGGCTCCTCGCGCCCGCATGGCCTGGATCTCTGCTTCATCCACGCCCGCTTCCCGCAACAGCTCGCCGGTATGCTGCCCCAGGCCGGGAGCCGGGCGGCGGATCGCGCCCGGCGTGCGGCTGAGGCGGGGCGTGACGTTGTGCATGACCACGGCGCCGTCATCCGAATCCAGCGCGATATAGCATTGGCGCCGAACCACGTGCTGATCGGCCAGAAGCTGCGGCGCGTCATAAACAGGCCCCAGCGTCACGCCTTTCCGCCGGAACAACGCCAGGCACTCGTCCTGGCTCATTTCCTTGACGGCGTCGGCGATCATGCCGTCCAGCTCGGCGTCGTTCTCCAGCCTGGCCTCGTTGGTGGAAAAACGGGGGTCGTCGGCCAGTTCCGGCCGCCCTATCGCCTCCATCACCCGCCGCGCCATGACGTCCGTGGAGCCGGACAACGCGACCCAGCGCCCGTCCTTGCACCGGTAGGCATTCCTCGGCGACGCGATCTTGCGGGCGGGATCCTTCTTTTCGCCGGTCGCGGCATAGACCGAGACATCCGTACCCATGACGGCCAGCATGGGTTCGAGCAGAGACAGATCGACGACCTGCCCCGCGCCGCCGTTGACTTCGACTTCGCGCAGCGCGGCAAGCGTGGCGAATGCGCCGGTCAGGCCGGCAATCATGTCCGCCAGCGCCATGTTGGGCAGCTGCGGCACGCCTTCCGGCGCCATGTGCTTGTGCGCATAGCCGCTGAACCCTTCCACCAGGCTGCCAAAGCCGGGCAGGTTCTTGTAGGGACCGGTTTGCCCCCAGCCGGAGATGCGCACGATGACGAGCCGGGGATTCAGCATATGCAGGTCTTCCGGGCTGAACCCCATGGCCTCCAGGGTGCCGGGGCGAAAGCTCTCGATCAGGACATGCGCGGACTCCAGCAGCGTCCGCAGTGCGCTCCGGGCGCCCGCATCGCGCAGCTCGATCGCCAGGCTGCGCTTGTTGCGCGCATAGGTCCGCCACCAGGCATCGAGCCCGCCGCCATGCTCGAGCGCTTCCTTCCAATGGCGCAGCGTGTCGCCCGCCTTCGGCGATTCGACCTTGATGACGTCCGCGCCGAAGTCCGCAAGCTGCAGCGACAGCATGTTGCCGGCGACCAGCCGCGACATGTCCAGGACGCGGACCTTGTCCAGCACCCCTTTCGAGGCGGGATCGGGAAGCACCGCGGCCAAGGCCGCGGAGGGTGGACCCAGGCCGTCCATCATTTCGCATTCAAGCCCAGATCGGCCACCAGCCCCTGCCAGAAAGGCGCCTGCTGGTTCAACCGGGCCAGGAATTCATCGTTGGTCATGTGCAGCACCGTGGATTCGGTCGCCGCGAACTGCTCCTGCAGCTTCGGGTTGCGCAGCGCCTCTTCCACCGCCAGCTTGATTTTCCGGATGGCTTCGGGCGGTACGCCCTTCGGGGCGAACAGGCCGCCCAGCACGCCGATCGGAGGGCCTTCCAGCCCGGCCTCCGCAAGCGTGGGAACATCGGGCAGGGAAGCTTCGCGCTTGTCGCCCGTGACCGCCAGGGCGCGCAGCTTTCCGGACTTGATGTGACGCATGGACGCCGTCAGCGAATCCGTGGCGAAGAGCACCTGGCCGCTCATCAGGTCGGTCAGGGCCGCGCCGCTGCCTTGGTAGGGGACATGGGTGGCTTCCAGGCCGGCGCGGCGCAGGAAGCTTTCCGTGCCCAGATGCGTCATCGTGCCCATGCCGGCGGAGGCATAGGCGGACGGTTTGGCGCGTATCGCATCGATGAGCTCCTTGATGTCCTTGGGCGCTTCCGGCGTATTCGCGACGAGCACCGCGAAAGGCGCCCAGAGAATCGGCGCCACGGGCGTGAAATCGTCCAGCGAGTAGTGGGCCGCCGAGTTCATGACGGGAACCACGAGCAATTGCGCCGTGGACGTGAACAGGATGGTGTAGCCGTCCGCCGGAGCGCGTTTCACCGACTGATGGGCGATGATGCCGCCCGCGCCCGGGCGGTTTTCCGCGATGATGGTTTGCCCCAATGAGGGAGCCATGAAGTTGGCCAGCATGCGGCCCACGACATCGCTGCCCGAACCGGGCGCCTGCGGAATGACGAGGGTGACGGGCTTGGCGGGGAAATCGCCGGCGGCCGCCTGGGCTAGCATCGGGCCGCACAGCGCCATGGAAGAAAGTGCCGCCAACAGGCGGCGTCGGGAAATCGGCTGCACCATGGTCTCCTTCTTTTCCGGGATGGAAATCAGTTATGTTTATGTCTGAATGAAGTATATACCATTATGTGCTACAGCAAACATTGCCATGACAAATAAAAGACAATCGACCGCCCTGAAGAAATCTGCCAAGTTCGCGACGGACGACCAGCTGGCAAGCCACGCGCCGGAAAACTTGATCACCTACCGCGTGTTCGTGGCCGCCCAGGCCATGTCGCGCCTGGTGGACGCATCCGTACGCGCTTCCATGGACCTGACGAGCCGCCAGTGGCGTGTACTGGTCGTCCTGAACCGGCTCGGCACCGCCGCCTCCGGCGACGTGGCTCGCCTCGCCAGTTTCGATCACAGCCAGGTCAGCCGCATCGCCCTCGAGCTGACCAAGCTGGGACTGGTCCGGCAAGGCAGCGACGGCAAAGACCGCCGCAAACAGCTGCTTTCCCTGACGGAAAAAGGAATCGAATACTTGCGCATCGGCCTGCCCGCCTCGCTGGAGCGCGAGCAGCGGCTGCGCGCACGGCTCAGCGCAAGCGAATATGAGGTGTTCTGCCGCGCGCTCAGCGCGCTGACCGATGAAGCCGCGGTCTTGCTGGGTGAAATCGATAGCGCCCCATCACGCAGCCTGATCCAATCCTGAACTCTGGAGCGATGACACATGAAGCGGCGTACGTGCGCAGTGGTGGGCGCCGAAACCTACAAATCCCCCAGCGAAGCGTTGATGCTTTTAGCGGTGGCAATCAGTTTTGGCGCCAGGCTGCGCTGCACGTCCTCCAGCTTCCAGCGCGGCGACGGCACCGCAATATTCACGGCACCCACCGGTTTTCTTTGGCGATCAAGCAAAGGAGCCGCAATGGAAATATCGCCAACAAAGGCCTCTTGATCATTCAAGGCGTAGCCCGCTTGCCGAGCCGCCGCCAGGGCGGCCATGAGCCCGGGCAGATCCGTGACCGTCGTGGCGGTCATCGCCTTGCGGTCAGCCCGCTCCAGGGCGGCACGGGCAACCGCCGAATCCATGCAAGACAGTATGGCTCTGCCCGCCGCAGTGCAGAATGCAGGCAAGCGTGAACCGACATGCAGGTCCACGCTCACTGCGTGATGGCTGGGAAACCGTGCGATATATACGATCTCGTCTTCCTCCAGCCTCATCAGATTGACCGTCTCGCCGGTATCCCGATTCAAGGCCTCGAGGTAAGGATGCGCCTTCTCGCGCAGCCGGTCCAGCGCAAGCACAGTGTGGCTGAAGCTGAGCATCCGGCTCGACAAGGTATAAGCCCGGGTATCAGGATGCTGGCGCAGATACCCGAGCGCCTTCAGGGTGTGCACCATGCGTTGCACCACACTGCGATTGAGCTTCGACGCTGCCACGATCTCGGTGAACCCCAGTGGCCGCCCCGCTTTCTGGAGGACTTCAAGTATTTGAAAACATTTGGCCAGAGAATGAACGAACAATCTGCTGGCAGCATCATCGGGGGTATCACCAAGCTCTTTTGTCATGCGATTTCAAGGCTCTTCTTCAACGAGCACACCATACAAGTTTGGACGGCGGTCGCGCCACCAGGGAAACTTCTTTCTGGCGGCCGCCACATCGTTCAGATCGACCGTCGCCACCAGCAGTTCGGGGTCTTGCGTTCCAGCTTCCGCCAACATCGTTCCGCGCGGATCCACAATCATACTTCGGCCCAGATGGGTACGCGGACCCTCCGTTCCCACACGATTGCAGGCAAGCACGAACACACCGTTTTCATAAGCGCGCGCCCGCAATGGGACCTCCCATATAGAGGCACGGTGAACCGGGTCGGAGTATGTCGAGAAGCTGATTGGCATGACGATGATTTCCGCGCCCTTCATCGCCAGCACGCGCGATGCTTCGGGGTAAAGCCTATCGTTGCATATCTGCACCCCTATTCTGGTGCCCGCCACCGTGTAAACCGGCAGTTGCTCGCCAGGCGTAAAGTAGAACTTCTCATAGCTGCCGGTACCGCCCTGGGAGGCATTGGGAAAGTAAGCGGGCATGTGAGTCTTGCGGTACACGCCCTGAACCACCCCGTGCTCGTCGATGACCTGGGCCGAGTTGTAATAGCCCGCATGCGTGCGTTCGGCGACGGGAAGCACCAGCGCAATGCCCAGTTCTTTTGCCTTGGACCGCAGCCCGGCCAGCACGGGATCGTCCATGAACATGAAGTGGCGATCGAAGTCTTCTTCCAGGCGATTGGCGAAAAACGGCCCGAGGAACAACTCGCAAAATGAGAGGAGCTGCACACCCTTCCGGCCGGCTTCGTCCAGCAAACGATGGGCGAGCTCTTCAACTTGCTGTTCACCGCAGACCGACACGGCGCCGGTCTGCGCCGCCGCGATGGTAAGTGGCCTTGACATGGTCACCCCCAAATCCTTTCGAACGCCCGAATGAAGTTGCCGCCCGCTATGCCCTGAATTTCCTCCGCGCTAAACCCGCCCTTTTCCAAGGCTTCGATGATGTGGCCGAAGCGGCTGGGCGTAGGCGTTTCGGACGGATATCGGGAGGCCGAGGCATTGCCAAACGCCTGCGCATACTTGCCGCCGGTCTCGGGATACGCCCCTTTGGACAGCTCGAGAATGGAGCGCACGTTCTGCTCGTCTTGGACGGCGGAAAAGTCGGTTCCTATTCCAATGTGCTCTACACCCACTACGTCGGCAATGTGCTGGACGTGCCGTACGAAGTTGGCCAGTGTGGGCGGATTCTTCGGATTGCCGTCCCAGTTCATGAACCCATGTATCGAGGCGCCGATGACCCCGCCCGTTGCGGCAATGGCGCGCAGGACCTCATCGGATTTATTGCGCACCTGGTCATCCACCGCTTTGGCGTTGGCGTGTGTCGCAAGTACCGGCTTGGATGACAGGCTGGCCGCATCAAGGGAAGTCCGTTCCCCGCAATGAGACAGGTCGATTGCGATTCCCACGTCATTCAGTTCGGCCACGAGCGCCCGGCCGAAGCGCGTCAGGCCTCCATTCCGTTCTTCAATGCATCCGTCTCCGGCCAAGTTGGCTTCGTTATAGGTGAGTTGTATCACTCTCATGCCCAACGCATGGAAAGCAGCGGCCCGATCGACCTCCCCGTCGAAAGGCAAAGAATTCTGCCAGCCCATGATCAAGCCGGCCCGGCCTTCCTGCTTTGCCCGCTCGATGTCGCCGGCGGTTTTGACCAGCCGCCATTTTGAATCGGGCGCCGACAGCCGTTTGTGCCAACGCCCCAGTTCAGTGATTGTCTTGCCCAAATCCCAGTGCATGTGAGTGACGGTGATATTCGCCGCCGTTACTCCGCCTTCCAGCAAGGGGATCGGATTTCCATCACAAAAGTAAACCAAGCCATCGACGATCAAAAGCTGCTGCGACGTCTGCATGTTCATTGCGCCACTCCCACGGTAGATGATCAAAGTAATATTGCTATGCAATACTTAGTATTGCATATAAAGATCGTAATGGATACAGTGTGCCTACGCAAGAAGTTACTCGTGGACGCAGTACAACTCTCTCTTCAAAGGAACTGTGATGGTACGTCGATGCATTCTTCTGCTCAGCTCGCTTGTCATGGGTCTGTCCCTGCAGCCCGCTCATTCCCAGGGCTCCTGGCCTCTTGAACCGATAAAGCTCGTCGTCGCCTACCCGCCGGGCGGCAGTACCGACACGGCGGCACGCATACTGGCGCAACGCCTCAGCCAGAACCTGAACCAGCAAGTCGTTGTGGACAACCGGGCGGGGGCCGGCGGCACCATCGGTGCCGCGTCGGTTGCGCGGGCCAAGCCGGACGGCTATACGATCTTGCTAGCCGCCTCGCCCGAAGTCGCGATAGCGCCGGTGGTAATGGAAAAAATGAACTACGACCCCAAGGTGGATCTGGAAGCGATATCCATGGTCGGCCAAGTTCCGTTCGTGCTCGTCGTGAATCCGGCGCTGCCGGTCAAAACCCTGCAAGAGCTCATTGAGTATGGGAAGAAGAATCCCACGAAATTGAATTACTCTTCTTTCGGCACGAATACATCCAATCACCTGATCGGCGAACAATTCAAGATTCTTACGGGGATAAAGGCCACACATGTTCCCTATAAGGGCAGCGGTCCCTCGATCACCGATCTCATGGGCGGGCAAGTTCAATACACTTTCGATACAGCCACGGCCGTCATGGGGCACGTAGAAGCAGGCAAGCTTCGGGCGATTGCCGTCGCGACTCCCGAGCGGCTCGCCAATGCGCCGACCATCCCCACAATGTCGGAAGCCGGCCTTCCAGGCTTCGTAGGCGGAACCTGGTTCGGCCTGCTGGCGCCGGCCAACACACCGCCGGACGTCATTCAGCGTCTGAATAAGGAGACACGTGCCGCGCTGGCGTCCAAAGACATCCAGACAAAATTCGCGGAACTCAATATCCTTCCTGCAGGGGATTCTCCGGCCGAGTTCCGCGCATTCATCGATGCCGAAATCGCCAAATGGAAGAAACTGACGGCACAGCTGGATCTAACCTCGAAATAAGGAATGTAAACATGCAGCAGCGAGGCACATGCGCTGTGGTGGGCGCCGGCATCATCGGGGTATGCATCGCATATGAATTAACCAAGCGGGGCGTCGACACCGTGCTCATCGACAAAGACGAGCCCGGCCGGGGGTCCAGCTATGGCAACTCTGGGGCAATCAGCCCCGCCTCGGTCGCTCCCCTGGCCATGCCGGGCGTCCTCGCTTCCGTTCCCGGCATGTTGGGCCATCCGGACAGCCCGCTGTTTCTTCCTTGGCGCTACTTCCCGCGCGCGCTACCCTGGCTGGCGCGCTTCGTATGGGCATCCCGCCCGTCCGCGGTGGAGAAATCCGCTACGCGCCTGGCGGAGATCCATCAACAAGCGGTCAGCCTCCATGAAGCCCTTGCCAACGAGGTCGGCGCCCCCGAGGTCATCCTCAAGCGGGGGCACCTGCACCTATATCCCAATGAACGCGCGCTCAATGGCGACCGCGCATCGTGGCGCTTGCGCGAGCGCCACGGCATCACGTTCACCCGCATCGCACGGCCCGAGATCCTCGACCTCGAACCCCAGGCGCCAGCAGGCTATCAAGTCGGCATCTATCTCGAAAATCAAGCGACATTACGCAATCCATTCCGCTATCTACACGCCATTTTCGCCAAGTTCCTCGACAACGGCGGGCGTTTCGTGCAGGCCAATGTCCAATCGTTAAAGAACGACGCAAATGGCGGCTGGACGCTCGACACTTCCAGCGGTCCGATGAACGCGCAGCATGTCGTGGTCGCCGCCGGCGCCTGGTCCCGCCGCTTGCTGCGCCCGCTGGGCATTCAACTGCCCTTGGAAACACAGCGCGGCTACCACGTGCAATTCCGCGGCGATGCCGCAGCGGTCAGCCGAACCGTGGTGCTGACCGATCACAAGGCTTTCTTCACCCCGATGGAAGACGGCCTGCGGGTAGGGGGAACCGTCGAGCTTGCGGGCTTGAAGGCCGAACCCAACCTTCACCGGGCGGATATACTGGCCCGCATCGCCAAGCGTGCCTTCCCGCAACTGGAGGGGCAGCCATACGACACATGGATGGGCCACCGGCCTTGCATGCCCGATTCGGTTCCCGTCATCGGCCCCAGCAAAAAGCGGCCCGGCTTATGGCTGGCCGTGGGGCATGGCCACCTTGGCCTGACGGATTCCGTGGGTACGGCCAAGATCATTGCGGACGGCATGCTGGGGCCATAAGCTCAAGGCGCCGCTCAGCGTGCCAACACGGCTTCAACAGCCCGAGCCATGGCAAGCAAGGCGCCGTCCTCTCCATTCCGGCAGACCAGCTGCAAGCCTATGCCTCTGGCCCCGGCGCAATACGCAGCGGGTATCGGCAAAGACACGCCGCACAGCCCCAGCAGGTTGATGGGCTGGGTATTTCGTAGCGCCCTGGCGTTCCATGCCACCACGGCGTCCACGTCGCCAACGGAGTCGGCGGGCACCGTCAGGGCGGGCGAGGTGGGCATGATGGCCATGTCCACCTCGCTCAGTATGCGCCGCGCCTGTTCCTGCAGCCCGTGCCGTTCTCGCAGCAAGTGCAAGTACAAGTCGGCCGGGTAATCCAGGGCGGCGGACGCCCGGAACCACACCACCGGGTCCAGCAAGCCGCGATTCTTCATGAAGCGTTCGCGGCCGAAAAAGCCCAGGAATTCCGCCGGCACCCCGCGCCCGAAGGTTTCGGCCACGCGCTCCGTGCCCGGGAGATCCATGCTTTTGAAAACGGCGCCCGCCCGCTTCAACGCGTCCAATACTTTGTTGAACGCCGCCTCGACCTCTGGGTCCAGGCCGTCGCAAAAAACCCGCTCCGGCAGGCCGACGCGGGCGCCGTCCAATTGCCATGCCGGCATCGCGGCCCCGCCCAGCGCGGCGGCGATCAGGTCCAGATCGTCCATGTTCCGCGTGAACAGCCCTATGCTGTCCAGGGTGGGCGCCAGCGGAAAGATGCCTTCCAGCGGCCAAAGCGCCGCACTGGCCTTGTAGCCGACGACTTCGCAGAAAGCGGCGGGCTGGCGCACGGAGCCGCCCGTGTCTCCCCCGACCGAGAATGCGCACAGCCCCGCGGCCATCGCCACCGCCGAGCCGCTGCTGGAGCCGCCGGGCATGTGCTTGCGGGACGGGTCGATCGGGTTCCAGGGCGTGGGATGGGTAAGGTTGAACGTGCCCATGGCGAACTCGGTCGTGCGGGTCTTGCCCAGCACGATGCAGCCCATTTGCTTCAGCTTGCGGATGAACGGCCCTTCGCCGCCAACCAGCCCCGTCAGATCGGCACGGCTGCCGGCCGCCGTCGGCATGCCTTCGACACTGAACAGATCCTTGACGCCCATGGGCACCCCCATCAAGGGGCCCAGATCCACGCCTTGGCGCAGCAGCGCATCCACCCGCCTTGCGGCTTGCAGCGCTTGCTCGTGGGCAACGTGCGCATATGCCGACAGCTTGGGGTTCGACGCGCCGATCTTCTGCAGGAACCCGGCCGTGACCGCTTCGGCGGTGATCTTGCCGCTTCTGAGATCCGCCCCCAGCCGGCCTATGCTCGGAGGGAGATCGTCTGTTTGCTCGTTTGCCATGTCATCCCCGCTGCGCGTCCATCGACGCATCGAGGCGGCCATGCCGCAGGCCCGGCATGGCCGCAAGAAGATCGCGGGTGTATTGATGGGCCGGATTCGAAAAAATCCTCGCCCCCGGCCCGCTTTCCACCACTTCCCCATAACGCATGACGAGGATCGTATCGCTCACTTGCGACGCAACCCGCAGGTCGTGCGTGACGAAAACCATGGCCAGGCCCATCTGGTCCCGAAGCTCGGTCAACAGCTTCAGGATCTGCGCCTGGACGGAGACGTCCAGGGCCGAGACGGGCTCGTCGGCGATCAGGACCTCGGGATCCAGGGCCAGCGCGCGCGCAAGCCCGACGCGCTGGCGCTGCCCGCCAGAAAACTCGTGCGGATACCGGCCCGCGGCCTGGGCGCCAAGGCCCACGATGTCCAGCAGCTCGCGCGCCTTGGCATGCGCCGCCGCGCGCGGGGTGCCGTGGATGATGGGGCCTTCGGCAATGAGATCGCCGACGGTATGGTGAGGGTTGAGCGACCCGTACGGGTCCTGGAACACCATCTGGATGCGGCGGCTGAAGCGCCTCATTTCGCGCCGCGACAACGCCTGCACGTCGGTGCCGTCGATCTCGACCACGCCTTGGTCGGAAGCGATCAGGCGCGTCAGGCAGCGCACGATCGTGGATTTGCCCGACCCCGATTCCCCCACGATTCCCAGCGTCTCGCCTCGCCGAACGGTGAAGCTCACGTCATTGACCGCCAGGAATCTCGTCGGCTTCTTCAGGAAGCCGTTCGAGCGAAAATAGGCTTTGTGCAGGTGCTTGACGTTCAGGATGACGGGCTTCTGATCCGCCTCCTTGATGCCTTCCCGGTAAGTCAGCTTAGGGATGGCTTTGATCAGCGACTGCGTGTAGGAATGCGTGGGCGCTTCCAGGACCTGGTCCACGGTTCCCGATTCCACCAGGTTCCCAAGCTGCATCACCAGGACCCGGTCCGCGATATCGGCCACCACGCCGAAGTCATGGGTCACGAAGATGATGGCGGTGCCGTATTTTTCTTGTATGTCCTTGAGCAGCCGCAGGATCTCCGCCTGCGTCATGACGTCCAGCGCGGTGGTGGGCTCGTCGGCGATCAGGATGGAAGGGTTCATGGCAAGCGCCATGGCGATCATCGCCCGCTGGCGCTGCCCGCCGGACAGCTGATGAGGATAGGAATGGAAAATCCTTTCCGGATCGGGCAGCTTCACCGCGTCCAGCAATTCCTTGACCCGCGGCGCCGCCGCCTTCTGGGTCAAGCCTTGATGGACATGGAACACCTCGCCTATCTGCCGGCCGATTTTCATGACCGGGTTGAGCGCGGTCATGGGTTCCTGGAAGATCATCGCGATTTCTTTGCCGCGTATGCGCCGCAGCTCCGCGTCGTCGGCCGCGACGAGGTCGCGGCCTTTGAACAGGATTTTCCCGGAAGCGATGCGCACATGCGGTTTCGGCAACAGCCCCATGACCGCGCGCGCCGTCATGGACTTCCCCGAACCCGATTCCCCGATGATGCACACGACCTCGTTGGGACGCAGCGTCATGCTCAGGCCGGAAACGGCGTACTTGCGGTCCGTCCCGGCGGGCAGCGCGATGGTCAGGCCTTGGATGTCGAGCAATGCTTCTTCCATGATTCAAAAGTGCCTTAATCGTGGATTGAGCGCGTCGTTCAGCCCTTCGCCCACCAGGTTGATGGCCAGGACCGTCACCAGTATGGCGACCCCTGGAAACGCGCATAGCCACCATGCCGTCCTGAGCACCGGGCGGGCCGCGCCTATCATGAAGCCCCAGCTCATGACGTTGGGGTCGCCCAGGCCCAGGAAAGACAATGCGGACTCGATCAATATCGCATTGGCGACCATCAGGGAGCTCATGACGATGATCGACGACAGCGTATTGGGCAGAATGTGGTGGACGATGGTCCGCCAGTTGCTCATGCCCATGACCATGCACGCCTCGACATACTCCTTGCCCCGCGCCGCCAGGAATTCACCGCGCACCAGCCGGGTCATGGGCGGCCAGGACACGATGGCTATCGCAAGCACCACATTCGTTATGGAAGCGCCCAGTATCGCCACCAGCAGGATCGCGAACAGGAAGAAGGGAATCGTTTGAAAGATCTCGGTGATGCGCATGACCCACTGGTCCACGTAGCCGCCGTAGTAGCCGGCCATCGCCCCCAGGACCGTGCCCAGGAAAACCGCGATGGCGGTGGCGAACAGGCCGATGAGCAGCGACGTCCGGGCCCCGTAGACGATGCCGGTGGCGACGTCCCGGCCCAGGATGTCGGTGCCCAGCAGGTGTTCCTGGAACGGCAGCGAAAACGGCGTTCCCACCATGCTGAACGGGTCCTGCGCGTAGAAGAAGGGGCCGACCAACGCAACCAGCGCAACCACCAGCAAGATCACCGCGCCGAAGACGGCCGAGGCATTCCTGCTGAATCGACGAATGAGCGGAGCCATAGTTTCGGGCCTTATAGCTGTGAATCGATGGTCTCAGGCCGTTCTGATGCGCGGGTCGAGAACCGAATACAAAACGTCCACCAGAAGATTCGCGACGACCACCAAAATGGCGCAAATGAAAAATATGCTCAAAAGCAGGTTCAAGTCGCGCGCGAACAAAGCCTGGAAGGCAAGGTAGCCCAGTCCCGGCCAGGCAAAGACGGTTTCCACGACCACCGAGCCGCCCAGCATGGCGCCGATCTGCATGCCCGCCATGGTCACCACCGGCAGGACCGCATTGCGCAGCATGTGCCCGAAAACGATCTGGCGCTCCGTCAAGCCCTTGGCCCGCGCCGTGGTCACGTAATCCAGGCCGGACTGCTCCAGCATGGAGGCGCGCATCAGGCGCGTGTAGAAAGCCAGGTAGAACAGGGACAAGGTGGTTGCCGGCAGAACCAGATGCCTGCCGATGTCCAGCACGCGTTCCCAGCCTTCATAAAAAGCGGATATGTTCTCCATCCCGCTGGTCGGCAGCCAGCCCAGGTGTATGGAGAACAGGACGATCAGCATCAGCCCAGCCCAGAACATGGGCGTCGCGTAGGAAATCAGGGCGCCCAGTGAAATCAGATTGTCTTTCCAGGTGTTCAGCCAGCGCGCGGCCAGGGCGCCCAATAGAACCCCCATGCCGACGGAAATGACGAGCGTCGTGCCCATCAGC
The DNA here is from genome assembly GCF_013416525.1 of Parapusillimonas granuli. Classification (GTDB taxonomy): domain Bacteria; phylum Pseudomonadota; class Gammaproteobacteria; order Burkholderiales; family Burkholderiaceae_B; genus Parapusillimonas; species Parapusillimonas granuli. Next base: position 141,332 of record NZ_JACCEM010000005.1, on the reverse strand, counting down.
AGCAGCGTGGCGCCCAGGCGTTCCGTGATCAAGTCCTTCACGGGCTTGGCCGCGCGGAAGGAATAGCCCAGATTGAGGGTCAGGATGTTCTTCACGTACACGCCGAGCTGGACGGCCAGGGGCTTGTCCATCCCGAATTCTTCGCGCAGCTGCGCAATGTATTCCGGGGTGGACGACCCCGCTTCGCCGGCCAGCACTTCCGCCGCGTCTCCGGGCGCAGAATGCAGCAGGAAGAAGTTCAGGACCACGATGACCAGGATGGTCAGGACGCCCTGGAACAAGCGCCTGAAGATCCTGGGCAAGGACCCGCCTATCAATGCAAGCATATCCGCTCCATGCGCCTGGCCGCGACCGGGGAAGGCGGATCAGGCCTTGTCCAGCCAGGCCTTCCCGAAGGACCCGTACAAGCCCAGAGGCGTCACGATGTCGTCCTTGACCCGCTTGTTCTTCACCGTGACGAACTCGATCTCGTGCACCCAGACGTATGGGGCCGCCTCGACCACCAGCTTCTGGAACCTGTGATAGATTTCGTTGCGCTTCTTGGGGTCGGTTTCGATCGCCGCGCGGTCCAGGAGCTCGTCCGTTTCGGGCGTGCTCCATTGCGAGTCGTTCACGAACACCGCTCCCGGCGTGATGGTCTTGGACGAATAAAACCTGTGGGCGCCGATCACCGGATCGGCGAGCGTCTGCACCCAGTTGCTCGTCAGGTCGAAGTCATAATTCGTGTACACCCGCCGCAGCCACGTGGGCACGTCTTCATAGCGCAGGGTGGCCTTGATGCCTATGCGCCCCAGCACCTGCTGGATATATTCGCCGAAGCGGCGCCACTCGTCGCCATAGGGCGTGATGTCATGGACGATCTCGAAGCGCGTGCCGTCGGCCTTCCTGGGAAAGCCGGCTTCATCGAGCAGCTTGTTGGCCACTTCCACGCCATTGGGCACGTCGTAGTTGTGCACGTCCGGCGTATAAATGCCGTTGGCCGCGAAGTTCGAACTGATGGGGCCGGTGGCTTTCTTGCCGAAGCCGAACCAGATGTGGTCGATCACGAATTGGCGGTCGATCGCATACGAAATCGCCTGCCTGACTTTGACGTTGTCGAACGGCTTGCGCTTGGTGTTGAAGTCCAGCATGGTGATCGGCGCCTGCATTTCGTACCCGCGCGTCGTGGCTTCTATGAAGGGCTTCTCTTTGAGGCGCGCGATGTCGACGTTGGGAATGGCGCTGAAGCCCCCGATATGGGCCTCGCCCGCCTCGATCGCGGCGCTGCGGGACCCGGCGTCGGGGATGAAGCGGAACGCGATCCTGTCCAGGTTCGGCTCGCCCGGCTTCCAGTAGTTCTTGTTTTTTTCCAGCAGCACGAACTCGCCGCGCCGCCATTCCTTGAAAACGAAGGGGCCGGTGCCCACGGGCTTGTTGGCGTATTCGCTGCGCTGTATGTTTTCGCCTTCGAACAAGTGCTTGGGCAGCATCGGGGACTCGTAGCTCGAAAGCCCCATCATCAGATACGGCGCGGCGGTATCGAGCTTGAACACGGCGGTGAGCGGGTCGGGGGTTTCCACCGCGACGACATGGCGGAAGGTGGTGGCCGCGCCCCGCGGGTGGATTTTCTTCAGGACTTCCATCACGCTGAACCGCACGTCTTCGCTGGTGAAGGGCTTGCCGTCGTGGAACTTCACGCCGTCCTGCAGCTTGAACGTGATGGTGAGGCCGTCGTCGGACACCTGCCAGGACTTGGCCAGCCCGGGCTTCGGTTGAAGATCGAAGCCATATTCCAGCAGGCCTTCGTACACCTTGGTGGCCACCTGCCCCACGGGCCCCGACGTGCTTTGATAACCGGCCAGGGTGGGGGGCTCGGGCACCACCAGCATGACCAGGGTGCCGCCCTTGCGGACCTTGCCGCCTTCACCGCTTTGCGCCAGCGCCGACGCGGGGACGCCGACGCCCCACGCCCCCCCGAGAAGTGTGCCGAGCTGTATGAATTTCCGGCGGGTCACGGCGTTGCCGGTTGAATCTTCCTTACAGCCGCCCTCTGTGAACGCATTTACATCGGCCATATCCGTCTCCTGAATATTTCCCGATGCGCCCTGACCTTCTAAAGACGCTCGGAGCTACTTCGAAAGGGGCAAGTCATATATATAATTTAAATCATACATCTAGGCCGAGACATCAGGGTAATCACTCATCGGAATCGTCTGGGCTGTGCGCGGCCTTTGGCGCATCAAGGCAGCACGAGCATATTCCCATGGGTGTCCACCATTTCCGTTACCGCTTGCTTCAAAGCGTGAACAAAGTTTCTTGCCACGATGGGTACCGCCCGCGTGGATGAGAACACGACACAGACCCGGGTTTCGATTGCCGGGCTGAAAGGCCGCACGACCAGATCGGTGAAATCGCCTGAAAACAATGGAAACGAATCGACCAGCGCCACGCCGACGCCCCGGCGCACCAGCGTGTAGGCCGTCATGGTGTGGTTGACCGTGAAGTGCACGTTGTGCGCGACGTTGGCGGAATGGAAGGCTTCACGCAGCAGCATGCCGGTGGTGGTTTCGTCGCTGAACGAAATGATGCTCTCGTCGGCCAGTTGGCGCGGCTCTATATAGCGGCGCCGGGCCAGGGGGTGGTCGCGGCGCAGCACGCAGCACACGCGCGACCGGCACAGTTCTATCGTTTCCATATCCAGCGCGCCGGCGGGCGCGTCCAGCACGCCCAGGTCGACGTAGTTGGTGGCGACGTGCTGCACGGCCAGGCGCGTGGGCAAGGACTTGATGTCGAACCGCACCCCGGGGTGCGCGCGATGAAAGTTTTCGATGGCCTTCGCCACCAGCGACATCGACAGCGTGGTGACGGAGGCGATGGAAATCGTGCCCGACAGCCCTTCCCGCGCTTCGTCCGCCAGGTTTTTGATGACCGTGAGCGTACCGAACAAGCGCTCGATTTCGGGCATGAGCCGTTCGGCTTCCGGCGTGATGATCAAGCGGCCGTTCACGCGCGAGAACAATGCCAGGCCCAGCCTTTCTTCCAGCAGCCGGACCGTCTTGGTGACGGCCGGCTGGGATACGTTCAGCATGCGCGCGGCGGCGGACACGGAGCCGGCTTTCGCAACTGCGCGAAACACCGCCAGGTAACGGACGTTGAGCATGCCTGACCCCCTACCCATAACTTTTAGTTTCTTGCACTGCTTGTAAATTGTATTAGTTTTAATGGGCAACTGGGCATACAGTAGCGTCAAACAAGCCGCCGATCCGGCCCATAACACCAGAAGAGACAACGTCATGAGCAGAGAGCAGGTCCTGAAGGAGACCGTGCCGCCGCTGGCCGCACGCATCGAGCAACTGGAGGCCGAACCGCTGCCGGCCAGCATAGGCTTCCTGCTGGACGCGGCCGCCGCGGAATGCCCCGCCGCATTGGCCTGGAATTTCTTCGAGCTGGGCGCAACCATCGATTACGCCACGCTGCAAAAGACGGTCAACCGGCTGGCTTGCGGCATGTACGAGGCCGGCATCCGCAAGGGGCGGCATGTCGGCGTCATGCTGCCGAACATCCCCGCGTTTCCGCTGACATGGCTGGCGCTGGCCCGGCTGGGCGCCGTCATGGTGCCGATAAACATCGCCTACACGCCGCGGGAACTCACCTTCATCATTGAAAACGGAGACGTGGAATGGCTGGTCATCCATGACGGCTGCCTGCCCGCCCTGGATGCGCTGAACCCCTTGCCGGGCCTGCTGCGGGCGGACCGCATCCATACGGTGGGCAGCGAGCGCGATTCGGCCCATCATTGGGAAGCCCTGCTCGACAATGACGGCGACGCCTTCCGCCCGCCGTATGAAGTCGAACTGGATGACCCCATGAACATCCAGTACACCTCGGGCACCACGGGCTTTCCCAAGGGCTGCGTACTGTCGCATCGGTACTGGCTCATCACCAGCAAATCCAATGCGTTCCGGGACGGCCGCAAATATGCGCGCATCCTGGCGCCCACGCCCTTCTTCTACATGGACCCCCAATGGCTGCTGCTGATGACCTTCTTCCAGCGCGGCACCCTGTTCGTCGCCAACCGGCAAAGCCCCAGCCGGTTCATGGGCTGGGTGCGCGAGCACCGGATCAACTTCTGCCTGCTGCCCTATCTGGTCCACAAGCAGCCCGAAGCGCCCGATGAGAAAGACCATGCCCTGGTCCGCGTCAACGTATACGGGATACCCAAAGACCTGCACGCCGCCCTGGAAGAACGATTCGACCTGATCGCGCGCGAGGCATTCGGCATGACGGAGTGCGGAACCTGCTTGTTCATGCCGATAGAAGCGACCGACATGACGGGCTCGGGCTCCTGCGGCAAGCCCGGCCCCTTCAGGCAGGCGCGCATCGTCGATGAATCCGGCCAGGCCGTCCAGGCGGGCCAGGTGGGAGAACTGCAAGTGCGGGGCCCCGGCATGCTGCAAGGCTATTACAAGAATCCGCAGGCCACGGCCGCCGCCTTCGACGGCGATTGGTTCCGCACCGGCGATTTGTTCCGCCAGGACGAGCGCGGCTATTTCTACATCGTGGGCCGCGTCAAGGACATGATACGGCGCGCGGGGGAAAACATCGCCGCGCGGGAAGTCGAAGCCGTCATCACCGCCCTGCCCCAGGTGGCCGAAGCCGCGGCGGTGCCGGTTCCGGACGAGGTGCGCGGCGAAGAGGTCAAAGTGTATGTCGCGCTGCGCGAGGGATACGGCCCGGAAGACTTGCCCGTGTCCGCGCTGCTGGAACACTGCGCCGCCAAGCTGGCCCGCTTCAAGATACCCCGCTACATCGCCTACCACGGAACGCTGCCCAAGACCCCATCCGGCAAGATCGCCAAAAAACAGCTGACGCAAGGCGTGGCGGACCTGAAGGCCGGCAGCTACGATCGCATACAGGAAAAATGGCTATGACATTCATCGACTACGGCAGCACTCCGCCGACGCTCGGCAAGACGGGGCCGCATTTGGCGAACTACCGGCGCGTCTACAACGCCAGCGAACGGGCCGCCGGCGAAATCAAGCAGGCGCCCGAGCCCCTGGCGGCCTACCTGGACATGTACGAGGCCTGCCAGGCCAGGCACGTGGTCATCAAGGGGCGCGATCTGGAAACCACCTTCGGCTTGCGCATCAGCAATGAAGACGTGGCCGACTTCTGCGCCAAGCACGGCCCCCGCTACATCGGCTTTGCGGGCGTCGATCCCAACAAGGGCATGGCGGCGGTGCGCGAGCTGCACCACGCGGTCGCCGAACTGGGGCTGCGCGGCTTGAACCTGCAATGCTTCGAACACAAGCTGCGCATCAACGACCCGAAGATGTATCCGCTGTACGCCAAGTGCATCGAGCTGGGCGTCCCCGTGAACATTCACGTCGGCACCAATTTTTCCACTGCCACGTCCATGGATTATGGCCGGCCCCAGTATCTGGACGACGTCATGATGCACTTTCCCGAACTGAACGTGTGCGCGTCCCCGCCGGGCTGGCCCTGGGTGCCTGAACTATTGGCGGTGGCATGGCGCCACGCCAACGTGCGCATCGGCCTGGTGGCGGTGCGCCCCAAGTATCTGGCCGTACCGAATTCGGGTTATGAAATGCTGCTCCAGTATGGCAACACCATGCTGCAGGACCAGATGATCTTCGGCTCCGCCTACCCGATGCAGCCCATAGACCGCAGCCTGGCGGAGGTCAAGGCGCTGCCCATCAAGGAGGAAGTCAAACGCAAATGGCTGCACGACAACGCGGCCAAATTCCTTGGCTTGGGGCCCGTGGACGCAACCACCTAGGCGGCGCCGGCCTCGGGACGGCCGGCCGGGGCAACGCGCTTCGGCGGGCCTGAGAAAGAAGTATGTCGATAAGCGTAAACGCATCACAGGAGACAACCATGTCAAAGTTGCGCCGTATCAATACTCGTCTTGGCATTCTTGCATTTGCCGCCGCCGTCCTTGCCGCTCCGTCGGCCGCGCCGGCCCAGACCCAGCCCGAGAAGCCGCAGAAAATCGTCATGAACGATTCGGGCGGCGCCACCCAGGCCGCCAACCGGAAAACCTTTTACGATGCCTTCGAAAAAAAGTACGGCATCAAAGTGCAGACCACCAGCCCGGTCGACCTGGGCAAGCTGCGCGCCATGGTCCAGGCCGGCAACATTGAATGGACCGTCACCGAGATCGCGGGACCCGACGCCATTCTTGCGGAAAGATCCGGCTTGCTGGAACCGCTGGACCTGTCCGTGATCGATCTGTCGAAATTCCCCGAACACCTCAGGAACCGCAAGTACGTATTCCCGAAAAGCGCCTATTCCACCATCATCGGCTACCGCAGCGATGTATTCAAGGACGGGAAAGGCCCGCAAAACTGGAAGGATTTCTGGGACGTCAAGAAGTTCCCCGGCCCGCGCACCATGCAGAACAGCCCGATCGAGAACCTGGAATTCGCGCTGCTGGCCGACGGCGTCGAGCCCGACAAGCTGTATCCGCTGGACGTGGATCGCGCCTTCAAGAAAATGAATGAAATCAAGCCGCATATCGCCGCCTGGTGGACGACGGGCGCGCAGTCCGCGCAATTGCTCGTCGATCAGGAGGCCGTCATCGGCACCGCCTGGAACGGCCGCTACTACGCGCTGGTGAAAGAAGGCGCGCCCATCGCCATGGTATGGAACCAGGGCGCCATCAAGGAATCAGCTTTCGGCATACCGAAGGGCGCCAAGGACGCCTACTGGGGACAGCGCCTGCTGGCCATCGCGGCCGACGCCAAGCTGCAGGGAGCCTATGCGAACATCATCGGCTACCCCGGGCTGAACCTCGATGCCACGCAGTACACCGATCCCACGATCGTGCCCTACCTGCCGACCAGTCCGGAGAATCTGCCGAAGCAGTTCTGGGTGAATCTGGAATGGTGGTCCGACAACCGCGCCGCCATCCAGGAACGCTGGGCGCGCTGGCTGCTGGAATGACCCCCCCGGCCCGCCTTGAAGAAGATTCGCCCAGCCACTTGAAAGGAAACGGCCCATGACCGGCAGTCCTCCCCACACGCATGCCGATGCGGACCGCGCCGCCCATGGCGTGCACATCAAAGGCGTGACTCGCCGCTTCGGCCAGGTCGAGGCCCTGGCGGGCATAGACCTGAGCATCCGCGAGGGGGAATTGCTCACCATCCTGGGCCCCAGCGGCTCGGGCAAGACCACGCTCCTGAAGGTCATCGCGGGTTTCGAACAGCCCGACGAGGGCGTGGTCTGCCTGAACGAACTGGACATCACCTACATGCCGCCCGCCAAGCGCGACATCGGCATGGTGTTCCAGAACTACGCGCTGTTCCCGCACATGACCGTCGCGGAAAACATCGCGTTTCCCTTGCGGATGCGCAAAGTGCCGAAGGCGGAATGCGACAGCAAAGTGCGCGAGGCCCTGAAGCTGGTCGACCTGCCGGAATTCGGCGCGCGCCTGCCGAAACAGCTGTCCGGCGGGCAGCAGCAGCGGGTCGCGCTGGCGCGCGCGGTGGTCTTCGGGCCGCGCCTGTTGCTGCTGGACGAACCCTTCGGCGCGCTCGACCGCAAGCTGCGCGAGCAGATGCAGCTCGAAGTGCGCCGGCTGCAGCGCCGCCTGGGCCTGACGGCGCTGTTCGTCACGCACGACCAGGAAGAAGCGCTGGTGCTGTCGGACCGCATCGCGGTCATGAACGAAGGCCGGATCGCCCAGCTGGGCACGCCGCAGGAAATCTACCAGACGCCCGTCGACCGCTTCGTGGCCGGCTTCATCGGCGAATCCAACCTGCTTCATGCCCGCGCCGATGACGCCGGCCAAGCGGCCACGCTGGAAGACGGCACGCGCATCGCCCTGCCGCCCGGCGCCCACACCGGGCGCGACATCGGCATCTTGCTGCGCCCCGAACGCGCCCGCTACATGAAGGAAGGAGACCGCGCCGACACCAGGATCGACGCCACGATCACCGAGATCGTGTACCTGGGCGAGACCACGAAATACCGCCTGCGCACCCGCAGCGGCGTCGAACTGATCGTCCGCTGGCCCCTGGGCGCCGCCGGGCATGCGCTCGCCATGAACGAACCGGTCGCCATCGGCTGGGACCGCAACGACATCCACGTGATTCAATGGACATGACCCCCGCCACCCCGGCCGGGCGCAAGCCGGCCTCCAGTGCTCCGCCCCGGCGGCCGCGCCTGTCGCGGCTATGCCGGCGCGGAGCGGGCGCATCGATATGGGCCGCCGTGCCCGCCACGGCATTCATCGCCGTGCTGTTCCTGCTGCCCCTGGCCATTCTGTTCGTGCAGGGCTTTCAAGACGGAACGCTCGACGCCTACCGGAAGGCCCTGACCGACGGGCTATACGTCGGCGTGCTGGCCGACACCTTGCTGGTCGCCGCCTACGTCAGCCTGATCTGCCTGCTGATCGGCTACCCGGTCGCGTATTTCCTGGCCACCGCCGGCGGGTACTGGCCCACCATCGGCCTCATTTTCCTGCTCCTGCCCTTCTGGACCAGCGTCCTGGTGCGCACCTACGGATGGATGGTGATCCTGGGCCGCAACGGCATCGTCAACCGCCTGCTGCTGGACACGGGCGTCATCGCCAGCCCCATCATCATGATCAACAACCTGATGGGCGTGCTCATCGGCATGGTGCACGTCTTGCTGCCCTACATGGTTTTCCCCCTGTACGCCGTCATGCGGCGCGTGGACCCGAACCTGCTGGCGGCGGCGGAAGGCCTGGGCGCTTCCCGCTGGGAAACCTTCCGGCGGGTCTACTTCCCACTGACGCTGCCGGGCGTGCTGGCCGGCGCCACCCTGGTGTACGTGCTGTCGGTCGGGTTCTACATCACCCCCGCCTTGCTGGGCGGCGGCAAAGTCCCCATGACCGCCCTGCTCATCGAGAAACAAGTCAGCCAGTTCCTGGACTGGGGCTTCGCGTCCGCCTTGTCGGTCGTGCTGCTGGCCGCCACGCTGGTGGTGTACCTGATATTGCGCATCGTTCTTCGGGGGAACATGCAATGGAACTGAAGACCGCACGCGCCCGCGGGCGCAAGACCGCCTGGTCGCCCCTGCGCATCGCGCTGTGCGTGTGGGCCTGCCTGGCCTTTCTTTTCCTGATGGCGCCGCTGGCGATCGTCTTTCCCATTTCGTTCAGCTCGTCGGCCTATCTGCAGTTTCCGCCGCCCGGCTGGTCCCTGCGCTGGTACGAAGCCTACATCGATGACTTCACCTGGATGAGCTCCACCTTCCGCAGCCTCAAGATCGCCGCCTGCGCCACCGTGCTGTCGGTGGTGCTGGGCACGCTTTTGTCCTTCAGCCTGGTGCGGGGCCGGTATCCCGGAAAATCGTTAGTGAACCAGATCTCCATCCTGCCGCTGATCATTCCCACCATCATCTACTCCATCGCGGTCTATGGCCTGTTTTCGCAATGGCGGCTCATCGGGCATTGGCAAGCCATCGTCCTGGCCCATACGGTGCACGCCATTCCCTTCGTCGTCATCATCGTCAGCGCCGCGCTGCGCACTTACGACATCAGCTACGAACACGCCGCCATGAACCTCGGGGCGAGCCGCGCCATGGCGATCTGGCGCGTGACGCTGCCGCAGATCCGGCCGTCGCTCATTTCCGCCACCTTCCTGGCCTTCATTTCTTCGTTCGACGAACTGGTCATCGCCATGTTCCTGGGCGGCTCGAACATGACGCTGCCGAAGAAGATGTTCGACAACATCATGAACGAGATCGACCCGACCATCGCCGCGGTGTCCGTCATTCAAATCGCGCTGGTGACGATCATCCTGGTGCTGGTGTCCAAGTTCGGCGCGGGGGCCACGCCTGCGAAGTACAAGCAATGAGGAATGCTAGGGTTTTTTCCAATACAGCCCGAGCTCTTCCTTGCGCCTGAATTTCGCGCTCACCCTGCTCACCGCTTCTTTGCCGATCTCGGCCACCAGGTTCGACAGCAATCCCTCGAATACCGCGAACGTCGGCACGAGCGTCTGGTAGAAGTTGGTGCTCGTGGTGGGCACGATGATCTTGCGCTTCGCCTTGAGCGCCACCGGGGACACCGAGCTGTCCGTAAGGGCCACCACGGGAATGGAATGCTGTGCGCAATACTGCGCAATGCGCACGGAATCGGCCGCATACGGATCGAAGCTGATGATGAACACGAGATCGTCCTTGTTGAAGGAAACCAGATCCTCGCCGAAAGTGGAGAACCGCCCCTCGAAGAGATGGACGTCGTCCAGTATCAGGCTCAGCACGTATCGCAGGTAGAACGCCGCCGGGAATATGCCGCTGGTTCCGACCACGCCGATCTGCCGGGCGGCCAGCAGCAAAGCGGAAATCTGCCTGAGTTCTTCGGCCTGGATGGATTTATGCGTGTCGACCAGGTGATGAACCAGGTTGTCGGTCGTTCGGCTCCAGAAGTCTCCTTCTTCGTTCTTGGCGCCGCTGCCGATGATGTGCTTGGTGTGCACGCCATAGCGGGACGGCCCGGTGAGCGACAAGCCGATCCGGTAGACGTCCCTGAACTGCTGGTAGCCATGGAACCCAAGCAGGTCCACAAAGCGGATCACCGTCGAAGTGCTGACTTGCGCCAGCTCCGAGACTTGCCGGATGGGAAGCAGCGCGATCCGGGAGGGTTCCTTCAGGACGAAGCGGGCAAACTTCTGCATGCCGGGGCTCAGATTGGGATACTCGGCCTCGATGCGCTGCTGGATGTCGGTTACGGTAATGGGTCGCTTTGTTTTTGTCGCCATATTGGATCTTCAAATGATCACCGCCAGGCATCCGCCACGCGGTCGTAGCTGCCCGCGCGTGGATCTTGCTGGTCGGAAATCAACATGTGCTTTGCCACCTTTCCCGAGGCCGTCCGCGGCAGCACGTCGCGGAATTCAAAATACCTGGGAACCTTGAACGCCGCCAGATTGTTCTTGCAATAGTCGATCAGGGGGCCGAGCAGCACGTCGCGGCGCACGCCCCGCTGCGGCACGACGTAAGCCTTCACCTCTTCCCCGCGTATTTCGTCCTTCACGGCCACGACGGCGGCTTCGCATATTTCCGGATAAGCCAATAATACAGATTCCAGTTCGTGCACGGAAATGTTCTCGCCGGCACGCCGGATCATTTCCTTGATCCGGCCGACGATGTAGAAGTAGCCGCGCGCGTCCCGCCGAAACAGGTCGCCGGTGCGAAACCAGTCGCCGTGGAACGATGCGGCCGTCGCATCCGGCTTATTGTAATAGCCCTTCATGATGCCCGGACCGCGCACGAGCAGCTCGCCGATTTCGCCGTCCGGAACGGTATTGCCGTCCGCATCCGCGACTCTTGCCTCCCGGAAGGGCACGGGAATGCCGCAAGATCCCGAGCCCACCATGTCGGTGGCTTCCACGGGCATGAACAAGCCGGTGCCGATCTCGGTCATTCCGAAGGCCTCGCGGGCGCAGACGTCGAAGCGCTCTTCCAGCAGGACGTGGTTGTCCTTGCTGAGGCCATATACATTGACGCGCATCAGTTCATGGTCGCGGTCATGCTTCGACGGGGGCTGCTTGAGCACCACGTCCGGCATCAAGGCAAAATTTATCTTGTAGTCGTGCACCCATGACATGAACCGGCTGGCGCTTTGCCGCTTGGCGACGCATAGACAGGCGCCGCGATACATCGACATCAGCAGCTGCCATTGGGGGTCCATATAAAAAAACGGAGTCGACGCCAGGATGCGCCGATAGGGCAGCCCGTCCCGAAACGCGTTTTGCTTGCCCGAAATCAGCCAATACCCATGCGTCAGCATGCAGCCTTTGGGAAATCCCGTCGTGCCCGAGGTGTATTGGATATTCATCAGATCGTCCGGGCCGACTTCCCAGGCCGGCAGGAAGGCGCCGGACTGTCCGTCCAGCAAGCCTTGCCACGACGCATACGCGCCGCCTGGCGCGCCCACCACAAACACCTTGTCGGCGCCCCGCATGGCCCGGTGTTCTTGTCCGATCTCCTCCCAGGCGGCAAGGCAGTCAGCATGAATGACGAGCCACTGCGCTTCGGAGTCGTCTATGACGTATTTGAGCTCCCGGCCCGTGTATGAGATGTTTATCGGCACCATGACCGCCCCGAGCCGCGCGAGCGCAAGCCATGTGATGGGAAACTCAGGGACATTGGGGAGCATCACACCGACATGCGCGCCTTTCTTGACTCCTTCGGCGGCCAATCCGTTCGCCAGCTTGTTGACCTGCGCCAGCAGGGCTTCATAAGCCAATGGCGGAGAATCGGACTCGAAGAAATGAAGCGCGGCCCGCCCCGCGTGCGTGCGTGCCGCGTCCTCCAGGAGCTCCCCGATGTTGCTTGGTAACGGTTCACTTTCTATCTTCTTCTTGCGCTCAATATACGAGGGACGATCGAGCGACAGTATCTGTGCGCGTGACATGGTTGCAGAAGTTTCCTTGGTGAGAGTGCCCGAATGCGTCAGCCGTTATGCTCGCGCCGCTGAAGTTCCTTCGGCACCACTACCGTGCCCACCGCCCGCGCGATCAAAACCGGCGGATCCAGCACCTCGCCATGAGAAGGCGCCTGCCCGACGCCGTGGGTTCTCGCGACGGCATAGGCTTCGTATTTGCGCTTTCTCGACGTCTTGCCCACGGACAATTGCGTGGCCGTCACCCTCAGATAATCGCCCTCATAGGCCGGCGCCACGAATTCGACCTCATCGAAGGACTTCATGAACCCCGCGTCGCCATCGAACATCATCGACAACTTGCCGCCCGCCATTCCGAATAGCTCCATGATGGTTCCCAGCGATACGACTTGGTTGGCATAGTGGCTGTCGACCCGCAGCTCGATGGTCGACTGAAGCGGGCTTGATTCATTCTGTGTCATGGGATGATTCTCCTGATGGTCCGCTCACGCCACGCTTGGCTTTTCGAGCTCGTTGATGATGTCTTGGTCGATCAGCGACGGGTCCCGCAGTTGCGGAGCGCCGTAGCCGCCCCCACCGGGCGTGCGCAGCACCACCCCGTCGCCGGGCTGAAGATAAAGCCGGTCGATCTTGGTCAAAAAGGGCGCCTTGAACGATTTGCTGCCCACATGGAAGCTATGGTCCGCGGAACACCCCGGCTCGCCTCCGAATAAACCGTGCGGCCGGGTCGTCCCGCGGTCCCCGACCAAAGTCAGATAGGCTTCGCCGTCACGCAGCCTGAATGCGACTTCCACGCCGTATCCGCCTCTGTGCTTTCCCGCCCCCGCGGACCGCCCACGAATTCCGTACTGGGTGAAAAGCAGCGGCGTGGCGTGTTCGAGCACTTCTATCGACGTATTGCGGGCCGTCGACACCAAGGTGGAGCCGTTCGTCAGGCCGTCGCAGGTTTCAGAGCCGCCGTAGCCGCCGCCAAAGAAGAACATGTTCACGTATTCGCCCCGGGTGGGGCTCGTGCCCCCGATGCCGATGTTGGTGCCGGTGCAGAACGTGCCCGCCGGGATGCTTTGCGGGGCGATCGGCGCCAAGGCGCCCAGCACCGCGCCGATCAGCCTTTGCGCCGTTTCGGTCGTGGTGGCCGACACCGGCTTGGGCGGCCGCGGGTTGTACATATTGCCTTCGGGAATGATGAAATGGAAAGGCACGAAGCACCCCGAATTCACCGGGATGTCGGGGAATATGTGCTTCATGCCGATGAGAAGCGCGCTGATGGTGCTGCTCAACGGACAATTGAAGGGGCCTCGGCATTCCCGGGAGCTTCTGGATACATCGAAGGTCATCTCGGACCCGTGGATGGTGATTTCCAGGGATATCTTCAAAGGTTCGTCGACCACGCCATCGTTGTCGAAGGAGTCCTCGAACGAGTATTTCCCGTCAGGCAGCTGCTCGATGCAATTGCGCATCAGCTGCTCGGAGCGCAGCTTGAGCTCGTCGACGCACTTGAAGACCGTGTCCTCGGGATAATGGTTGAACAGCCGGTCCAGCCCGGCGCAACCGACGTCGAGCGAATTGATCTGCGCGGCAAGATCGCCGCGCCGGTCGTTGGCCGCGCGCATGTTCAGCAGCATGACGTTCAGCAGGTCCTCGTTCATCGCGCCGCCGCTCATCAGCCTTACCGGAGGCATCCTGAAGCCTTCCTGATAGACGTCCGTCGAAGCCGGCGTGAAGCCGCCGGGCGTCATCCCGCCCACGTCGGGCCAATGCCCGGTATTGCCCACCAGCATGGTCAGCTTGCCATTGCGGAAATAGGGCTTGACCAGCTTCACGTCCATCGTGTGGGTGCCGCCCGAGTAGGGATCGTTGACGATGAAAACGTCGCCGGGCCGCATGGTATGCGGCGGAAACGCCGCGAGAACATTCTGCACCGTATGCTGCATGACGACGATGAAGATCGGCAGCCCGTTGGGCCCCTGCGCGATGACCTCTCCGGTTTCGGGGTGGAACACGCCGCTGGCCAGATCCCACGCATCGGCGATGATGGAGGATATCGCCGACGCGCCCAGCACGGTGTCCATGTCGTCCGCGATCTGTTCCAGGTTGCCGCGCATCACGGCAAGGGTAATGGGATCGACGCTCATCCTGCAGTCCTCTCGACGAATATGCTTGCGCATGCTTGAACCACGCCTCGATAGCCGGGTTCAATGAACGATGTTGAATCCTGCTGCAACAGCAGGGCGGGTCCTGTGATCTCGAAGCCGCAAGGCAGGGCGTGGCGCTCGTAGACCGCCGTCTGCCGGGGCTTGCCGTCGAAGTACACCGAACACGTGTCCGGCTCGGGAGGAGCCCCGGTCGGCAACTGATGAAAGGCGCTCATGTCGCTGACGGCGGGGTCGCCCATCAGGGATGTCCGCAGGTTCACCAGCAGCACGTCGTAGCCTCCCAGCAATTGCGAGTACTGGCGCCGGTACGCCTCTTCGAAAGCGCTCTGCAGGTAGGTTTGCGTGAGCTCCGCATCGGGGTCGAATTCCACGTATATGCTGTGGGTTTGCCCCAAATAGCACATATCGGCCCCCAGCACCGGCGTTATCCTGTCTTTCGCCACACCTTCATGCACCAGCAGTTCCGTGCCTTTGGCGATATGCCCGGCATACACGGCATCCAGCGACCGGACGTCCAGGCTCGGAATGGCTTGATTGAACGCCTGTATGAAGTCGTGCCGCAGCGAGCCGAGCAGGCAGCCCATCGCCGACGTAATGCCCGGGTAGGGCGGAATGACCATTCTTTCGCAACCGGTCTCGCGCATGATGCGATTGGCGTGCAGCGGACCCGCGCCGCCAAAGGCCAGGATGCTGAAGTCGCGCGGGTCCAGGCCCCGTTCGAACAGCTTCTTCCGCACATACGCGCCCATTTGCGCGCCCGTTACCTTCAGGATGGCTTCGGCCGCGTCCTCCACGGACAAGCCGAGCGGGCCGGCGATGGCGCGCTCGATCGCCTGCCTGGCCAGGTCCAGGTGGAATCCAATACCGGTGTTCTTTCCGATGGCGAGGCTTTTGCCGAGCATGCCCAGCACCAGCTTGGCATCCGTCACCGTCGGCAGGGTGCCGCCTTTGCCGAAGCACGCCGGGCCGGGATCGGCGCCAGCGCTTTGCGGGCCGACCTGCAATATGCCCGTGGAGTCGATGCGCGCGATGCTGCCGCCGCCCGACCCGATGGCATGCACGTCTATCATCGGCACGCATAGCGGTATGCCGAAATCCAGGTGCTGCTGATGCGTGCCCGCCGGAACCAGGTCGTTGATGACGCATATGTCCAGGCTGGTGCCGCCCATGTCGCACGAGACGACATTCTTCAGGCCCGCCGCCTTGGCAATGGAAACCGCCGCGGTCACGCCGGCCGCCGGGCCGGACAATATGGTGTTGGCCGCGAATTGCGGCACCATCTGCGCCGACACCAGGCCGCCGTTCGACTGCACGACGAGCAGGTCCTCACGGTAGCCGTCCGCGCCCAGCTTGCCGGTCAGGGAAGAAAGATAGCGTTCGAGCAAAGGCCGCACGTAGCCCGCGATGACGGTGGTGCTCGTGCGTTCGAATTCGCGCATCACCGGCAGCACATCGCTGCTGATGACGATGTAGTCATTGGGCCAGACCTGCTTGGCGAGCTCGCGGGCACGCCGTTCATGCGCGGCATTGACATAGGAATGCATGAAGCTGATGACCAGCACCTCGCATCCCAGATCGCGCAGCTTGCCTGCCTGTTCCACGACTCCTTGCTCATCCAGCTCGACGATGGTCTCGCCGTCGGCGCCGATGCGCTCGTCGACCTCCGCGCGATAACGCCTTTCGATCAGCGGCGTGAATTCGCCGATCAGCCCATACGTTTTCGGCCTGTCGCGGCGCCGCAATTCCAGCACGTCACGGAATCCGCGCGTGGTCAGCAAGCCGCATTTCGCCCCTTTGCGCTCGATCGTCGCATTGGTGGCCACGGTGGTGCCGTGGGTGATCAGGCTGATGTCCTTGGCCGCAAGGCCAAGCGCCTCGATTCCGCTCATCAGGCCAAAAGCCTGGTTGTGGGCGGTCGTGGGGACCTTGGCGGTCCGCAGATCGCCCGTCTCCGTATTCACGTACACGAGGTCCGTGTTGGTCCCTCCGATGTCAACTCCTACGATGTGCGCCAAGTTGTCTCTCCAATCATGTTAAAAGTCGCGAGCTGCATCGCTATTCCTCCCAGTTGCCGATATAGGCCTCGATGACGG
Organism: Parapusillimonas granuli; assembly: GCF_013416525.1. Lineage (GTDB taxonomy): Bacteria > Pseudomonadota > Gammaproteobacteria > Burkholderiales > Burkholderiaceae_B > Parapusillimonas > Parapusillimonas granuli. Next base: position 124,707 of record NZ_JACCEM010000005.1, on the reverse strand, counting down.
ATGGATCGGAGGCGACGTCCTCGGGCAGCCCTTCGGCCAGGATTTCCCCGAAGTTCAGCACCGTGACCTTGTGGCTCATCTCCATGACGAAGCGCATATCGTGCTCCACCAGCAGGATCGCCATGCCGTCCGCGGCAAACTGGCGGATCAGGCCGGCGATGTACTGGGTTTCCGTGGGATTCAAGCCGGCGGCGACTTCGTCCAGCAACAGAAGCTTCGGATTCGTGCCCAATGCGCGGGCCACTTCCAGCACCCGGCGGTGGCCGTACGACAGGTTCGCGGCCTTCTCGTCCATCAGTTCATGCAGGCCCACACGCTGCAACAGCTCCACGGCGTGGTCCAGTATGGCTCGCTCTTCCAGGCGCTTGCCGCCAAGCGAGAACATCGACCGCAACGGCCCCAAGCGGCCTCGCAGATGGCAGCCGCACATTACGGTCTCTATCACCGTCATTTCGTCAAACAGCTGCGGGGTCTGGAATGTGCGGGCAATGCCCGCCGCGGCAAGCCTGTGGACCGGCCATCCCGTGATATCGGCCCCTTGGAAAAGAATCCGCCCGGCCGAGACCGGCAAGATTCCGTTGATCAAATTGAATGTTGTGGTCTTGCCCGCGCCATTGGGCCCGATGAGCGCGTGTATCGTGGCGGCGCGTACCTGCATCGATACCTCGCGCACAGCGTGCAGGCCGCCGAAGGACTTGCCCACATTGATGAGTTCCAGCAAGGCTGGAGTGTTGTCCGCCGTCATTGCCGCCGTCCCTCCGCACGCTTGTTCAGCGCCAGCGTCGCCACACCCGCCAAGCCTTTCGGCATCAAGGTCAGCGATACGATGAGAATCATTCCGAAGATCAACATCTTGTATTCCGCGAATGTCCTCAGGTATTCGGGCACCACGACCAGCAGCGCGGCGCCCATGACGGCTCCGGCCAGGCTTCCCAAGCCCCCCACGGAAATCATGATCAACAGCAGCAGCGACTCGATCCAGGTGAAGTTGTCGGGGTTCACGAAACCGTTGAGCTGCGGAATGAACAAGCCGCCCAGCCCCGCAAAGCCGCACCCGATGACGATGACGCCGACCTTGTAGCCGGAAACGTTGACGCCCAATGACGCGGCGGCGGCCTCGTTCTGCCCTATGGCGGCGAAGGCTCTTCCCGCCCGCCCCTGCACCATGCGCACAGCCAGCGCATAGGCCACGGCGAACACGGCCAGCAGAACCATGAACAGCTGTCGGCGGGTTTCGACCGCCATGCCGAACAGTTCTATTTGAGGAATGCCCGTCAAGCCCGTGTGGCCTCCCGTCAATGAGGACCAATTGGCCAGCGCCTGGTACACGATGACGCCAAATCCGAACGTTGCGATCTTGAAATAGATGCCCGACAAGCGGATGAGCTGCGCCATCAGCAAGCCGAACAGCACCGTCAGCGCGATGCCGGCCGCCGCCGCGGGCAGGAAATGGAAACCCAGCCTGATCTGCAAAAGCACCGTGGCATAGGCGCCGATTCCCATGAAGGCCGCATGGCCGAGCGAGAGCTGGCCCGCCACGCCCACCATGACCTGCAGGCCGATCGCCGCGATGGAATAACAGATGATCACGCAGCCCAGGTACAGGCCGAAATCGCCCGCCAAAGGGGGGATGACGGCCATGGCCAGCATCACTGCGGCATAGGCGAGCCAGTTGCGGCGATCCCGCAGCTGATGCGACAGCCTGTGCGTTTTAATGGTCGATGTCATGGCGCCAGCACTCCCTTTCCAAGAAGGCCCTTGGGACGAATCAAAAGCAGGATGATCATGGTTGCGAAAGCGATGCTGTCTTGAAATTCCGTGCCCAGGAAGGAGCCGCCGATCGCCTCGGCGACGCCAATCACCAGGCCGCCTATCACCGCCCCCTGCACGTTCCCGAAGCCCCCCACCGCGGCGGCGGCGAAAGCCTTGATGCCGATCAGGCCCATATCGAACGACACGAAGTACAGCGGCGCGTAGAACACGCCCGCTACCGTTCCCAGCATGGCGGCGACGATGAACGCGATGGACGATGCGCGCGTCACCGATATGCCCATCAGGCCGGCGGCATTGGGGTCATCTGCCACGGCCCTGAGCGTCAGGCCCGTCCAGGTCTTGGTGAAGAAATAGTGCAGCAGCATCAATATGACCGCCATGCCGCCGGCAATGTAGAAATAGACCACCGGCAAGGTCTCGTCTCCGAACTCCACTATTTCGAAACGCAGCGGCAGGTCGTATACGACCGGGTTCGCGCCCCAGATCAGCCGCGCTCCGTTGCTGAGCACCATGCCGATGCCCAGGGTCAGCAGCACCAGGTAGATCTGGTTCGCGTTCCGCTTGACGGCCGGGCGCAGTATCAGTCTTTCCAGCAGATAGCCGATGACGGCGCCCGTCGCGATCGCGCCCAGCACCAGCAACGGATAAGGCGCCCCGGGCACGAGAAGGAGCAGCGTGTAGCCGGCGAACGCGCCAAGCATCATGATGTCGCCCTGTGCGAAGTTCACCAGAGCCATCGCACGGAAGATCATGCTGAAGCCGATGGCGACCAGTGCATACACACAGCCGACCGCAAGCCCGCTAATAAGAGCAGTAATCACGTCGTATCCACACCGTTGTAAGAGTAAGGACCCGTCTTACTGCACGAGGCGGTCGAGTTCCAGACCGTTTTTCCCGAGCCGCACGAACGGAAGGGGCCGCTCCACGTCGCCGTTCGGCTTGATGGAAATCGTTCCGGCGCCGCCCTGGAAGCCGGACACCTTCAGCAACGCGTCTTTCAATTGCTCGGATGTCGCTTTCTTTACGTCCGGCAACGTGCCCAGCGTGTGCGCCAGAAGCAGCATGGCGTCATATCCCATTGCCTCGTACTGGCTGGGAGCGCGCTTGTAGGCGGCCTTCCATTGTTCGACGAATTGCTTGCCGCGTTCGGTGTCGACCGAGCCCGCGAAGTAGTAGAGCGCGCCGTAGGTGCCGATGGAAGCCGGCCCGGCGATCTGCGAGAACTGCGGAAGGCCGGGCGCCGTGTTGGCGTATATCGACACCTTCATTTTCATCTCGCCCATTTGCTTCACGATGAGCGCGGCATCCGTGTAGAACCCCATGATGGCCACGAAGTCCGGCTTGGCCTGGGCAACGGTGCGCAGAATGGGGCGGAAATCCTTCGCCGCCGGTTCGTATGTGGCGCGCCCGGCTTCGACTCCACCGAGCTCTTTCAGGCCCGCTGCAAAACCGTCGGCGTTCGAAATGCCGTAGTTGTCGTTGCGCGCCAGAATGAACACGCGCTTGGCGCCGTGATCCTGCATCATCCACCGGGCCGCTTTCGCCCCGAAATCATCCGCGCTCTGCGCGATCCGGAAGAACCACTGATTGCCTTGCCGCGTCAGCGAGTTGTCTTGCGCCAGCGGCGATAGCTGCACCACCCCGGCCTTGCGCGTGACTTCGATGATCGCCTGTGTTTCGGCGCTCGTCATGCCCCCGATGATCGCCGTGACCCCGTCGCTGGAAACCATGCGTTCGGCCGCTTGAGCGGCCAAGCCTGGATTGCCGGTGCTGTCGGCCGAGATCAGCCGGATCTCTCCGGCCGCCTTGTCCCGCATTTCTTTCAACTGCGCCAGGGCGAACTCCGCGCCCGCCTTCGCCTCGGTTCCATACACGGCCGCCGCGCCCGACATGGGCCCGATGAGCCCGATCCTTATCTCGGCGCCGGCCGACGACACGAACGCCGCTGCGCATAGCGCCAGCCACTTCACCGCTTGTTTTGTGATGATGCTCATGCTTGTCTCCTGAATATCGTTATCGACTATTGGATGGCGCATCCATCGCGGCGGGCTCAGCCCCCCAGATATGCGCTTCTTACACGCGGATCAACCCGCAATACTTGCGACTCGCCACTGATGGCGATCCGCCCCCGCTCCAGAACGTATGCCCTGTCGGAAATGCGCAGCGCCGCCTCGGCGTTCTGTTCCACCAGGAGCACGGAGACTCCGGCCGCTTTCAATTCCTTGATGACCTTGAACACGACTTGCGCGAACAGCGGCGACAAGCCCATGGACGGCTCGTCCAGCAGCAGCACCTTCGGCTTGGACAGCAGGGCCCTTCCAATGGCCAGCATTTGCTGCTCTCCCCCCGACAGCGATCCGGCGGTTTGCTTGAAACGCTCGCGCAGCCTGGGGAAGCGCTGAACCACCTCTTCGATTTCCTGTTCCATGCGCGCGGCCTTCCGGCGCCAATACAGGCCGAGCTTGAGGTTCTCGATGACGGTCAGGCTCGGAAATATTCCCCGCCCCTCCGGAACCACGGCGATGCCCAGCGACGCGACGTCCTTGACGGCCGTTCCGGTGATGTCGCGCGCATCCAGCCAGACCTTGCCGCTGGTTTGCGGCAGCTGCCTGCATACGGTCTTTATCAACGTGGTCTTTCCGGCGCCGTTCGGGCCGATGATGGCGACCACCTCGGCGCCCCCGACCTCCAGGGACACGCCGTGCAGGACATTCATTGAACCGTAGCCGGACGAAACGTCGGTCAGGCGGAGCCTTGCCTGGCTGTGTGTGGCTGTATTCACGCGTTCACCAGAAAGTTATGTGTCTCGAATAATTCTTGATTGGGCGAATAGTAGTGAATAAAACGAATTACGTCAAACATAGATTTTATGACATTTATTGTTTTATTCATGAGCCAAGAAAAAGGCCGGACCGCCCAGGATCCGGCCATGACGATTCGTCCATGTTTCAGCACATAGCCTCGGCCGGCGATGCTCAATGCGCGGTGCACGTCCTGCTCGACCAGGAAGATGGCGATGCCTCGGGCGTTGATTTCGGGCAGCTTCTGGAAAACCGTCTCGACCTTCGCCAGCTACGTGCGCGAAGCCCGCCCGCAGGGCTGCCGCCAGGCGCTGCTGCGCTACCCCGGCCGCCCGATCTCGCTAATCGCGTCCAGCTGGGGGTTCAGGCCCCATGCGGGGCCTGATCATCGCTCAGCTCGTGCGGGCGTAATTGATCTCGGTAATCACATTCAGGACGACCTGCCGCTTTTCCTCGCGCACCGCGTGCACCGCCCGCGCCAGCGCCGCGGGCAGTTCCGCGGGGTCCTCCACCCTCAAGCCCAGCCCTCCGCTCGCTTCGACGATGCGCTCGTAATCCGGCGCGGGTTCGAGCGTCGCGAATATCGGTTCGGGCATGCGGGCCGCGGCGCCGTCGGGATACATGGACAAGGTCGCACGATGGACCGCCCCCCAGCGCCGGTTGTTGTAGATCACCGTAATGAACGGCAGGCCTCGCGCAGCGCTGACGAAATGGGTCGGGGTCGGGTTTCCGAACATGTACGAACCATCGCCGACCGCAGCGAACACCACCGAATCGGGCTTGGCCATGCGCACGCCCAGGGCGGTGCCGAGCGCCCAGCCCAAGCCGCCGGCGGGGCTATGGGAGAAGTAGCGGCCCGGCCCGTCTATCCGCAGCTCTTCCAGGCTGAACGTGTATTCGTTGATGAGCACGCTGTCGTCGTCCATCGCATCGGCGATGCAGCGCGATATGTAGCGATTGCTCATCGAATCGCCCAGCGCCGCCGCCTCGTCGGCGGCGCCGCGCTGCCTCGCATGAGCCTGCGCCAGCCACGCTGAAGCGCGGCGGCCCTCCGTGCCCGCCCACAAAGCCTTCAAGATGGATGCCGTGTCGCCCTGCAGCGACAGCTCGGACCGGAATCCGCGTATTGGATAGCGCAGGAACAGGGGGTCCATGCCCAGGTGGATGACTTTCGCCTGCGGCGCCGGCCCGCCGCTCCCGGGCAGCCACGGCACGTCGGCATCGGCCACGAGGATGAGATCCGCCTGGGGCAGCAGGCGCACGGGGTCGAAACCGGCATTTGCCGGCGAGCCGGCGGGCAGGCTGAGATAACGCGGCCGATACTGGACGACGGGAATGCCCCGGTCCTGGGCCAGCGCCGTCATGGCATGGAATCCTTCGCTCGTGCGGCCCGCGTCCGCCGTAATGATGAGCGGCCGCTCGGCATCATTCAGCCATTCGATCGCGGTGGCCATGTCGGCGGCGTTGGGCATGCCGGCGCGCACAGGCGCCTGCATGCCGATGCCGCCGTCGTCCCGCGTACCGGATTGCGCCGACAGCACTTCGCGGGGAAGCACCAGGTAAACCGGCCCCTGCGGAGCCGAGCACGCGACCGCCACCGCCCGGTCGACCACATCCTCCACCTGCGCGGGATCACGCAGCTCGTATTCCCATTTGACCAGTTCGCGCACCATCCCACTCTGGTCGAACATCTCTTGCGCCCAATTGATGTAGTTGTTGCGCGCTCCGAGCTTGCCATACTCGAGGACCGGTGAACGGCCCGCCGTCAACAGCAGGGGAATGTGCTGCCTGGCCGCGTTGAACAAGCCGCACAATGCATTCGCGGTGCCAAGGCTGACATGCACCATGATCAACTGCGGGCGGCCCGTGATCATCGCATAGCCGTAGGCCATGGACATGGCGACGTTCTCGTGCGGAATCAGAACGGGCTCGACACCATGGCCGCCTTTGGCCAGCGCCTCGATCAAGGGCGGAAAGTCAGTGCCGGCGTTGCCGAAGATGTATTCGACTCCATGTGCGTGCAATCGCTTCAGGTAGCGCTGGGCGACTGTGAGCTCCTGCTCATCCGGGACGACCGCGGTTTGCGGCTCTCGTGATCGCGCCTGGCCGGCATGGTTTCTGCTTGCATTGGGGATGCTGGACATCGTGACATTCCTTCCATGTTTATTTGGCAGCCGGAGCCGAAGGATCCGGAGGTGATTGGACGACGCTGAGCTGCATGTAATCGCGCAAACCCAGCAAAGCGTTCTCATGGCCCATGCCCGATGCCTTCGCTCCCCCGAAAGGAAGATGCGGATCGCTGCCGCCATGCTGGTTGACCCATGCCGTGCCGACCTCGAGCCGCGCCGCGAGGGCTCGCCCTTGCTCGATGTCCACAGTCCAGATAGAGCCGCTCAGGCCAAAGGCCGTATCGTTCGCCTGGTCCAGCGCGTCATCCACCGACACATAGCGGATCAGCGGCACGACGGGACCGAAAGGCTCTTCTTCGACCAGCCGGCTTCCCTTGCCGAGACCGCTCACGATGGTGGGCGGGATGAAGTATCCCGGCAGGGGCAGCGGCTCGCCGCCGGACAGGAACTCGCCGCCCTGACGGCGCGCATCGTCGATGAGAGCATTGACGATGTCGAACTGCGCCCGATTCTGGACGGGGCCCAGCTGCACGCCCGGCTCCATGCCGCTGCCCACCTTCGTGGCGCGCGCGATCGCGGCAAGCGCGTTTCCCATGGGCGCGTAGATGTCTTCATGCACGTAGATGCGTTTGATCGCCTTGCATATCTGGCCGCTGTTGTTGAACGCCCCCCAGAAAATGTCCTGCGCGGCTTTCGGGATGTCGACGTCGGGCAGCACGATCGCGGCGTCATTGCCCCCCAGTTCCAGCGTCACTCTTTTCAGGCTGGACGAGGCGCTTCTCAGCACTTTCTTGCCGGTCGGCCCGGAACCGGTGAACGAAATCTTGTCTATGCCTGGGTGCTCGCTCATCCATGCGCCCAAGTCGTTGCCTCCGGCCAGGACATTGAGCACTCCCGGCGGCAGGATGCCGCGCGCGAGCTCGCCGAGCTTCAGCGTGGTCAGGGGAGTGTACGGCGACGGCTTGAGCACGACCGTGTTGCCCGTGTAGATGGCGTGGGCGATCTTCCATACCGCGAGCACCACCGGAAAGTTCCAGGGCGTTATCGCCCCCACGACGCCGAGCGGGCGGTAGTGCAGCTCCACCTTGTCGCGACCACCACTGCGCAGCAGTTCACCGCCGATGTCGATGGTGCTCAGAACGTCGATATGGTCGGCGGACCGCAGGAACTCGCTTGTTGCGGCGGCCAGCGGCTTGCCTTGCTCTTGTGTGAGCAAGGGCGCGAGCCGGGTCGCCGAAGCACGCAGGGCAGCGGCGAAGGCCCGCACGTACTCGCCGCGCTCCGCCGCCGGTGTCCGGCGCCACTGGCCGAATGCCCGCCTTGCCGCGGCCACCGCCTGGTCAAGCTGCTCGCGCGTCGCATCGGGACAGCGCGCGAAGCCACGCGCCGTCGCCGGATCGATGACTTCGAAGTCTCCCTCGCTCGAAACGGCCAAGCCGTTGATGGTGTGCGTGAACTCCATGGTGAACGCTCGCATCTGGTCGTTGAACCGGCTTACTTCCGTGCGGACGACTTGATGGCGCCGCCCCACTTCTTGTCCTGCGCAGCCAGGTAGTTCTTGAAGTATTCGACGGTCGAGCCCACGACGCTCAGGCCGGCATTCGCATAGGCCTCCTTCACCTGCGGATCCGCCAGCGCCTCGACCATCTTCGCGTTCAAGACGTTGACAATGGGCTCAGGCGTGCCCGCCGGCGCAAGGAAGCCGAACCACGAGGTGATTTCGTAGTCCTTGACGCCCTGTTCGGCGATCGTCGGCAGGTCCGGCCATTCCGCATTGCGCTCCATTGCCGCCAGGCCTATGGGAATGAGACGGCCGCTTTTGATGTAGGAGCCCGCCACCGACAGCTCGATGGACGCCAGTTCGACATGCGCCCCGAGCAGGTCCGTCAGCATATTGCTGGTGCCCTTGTAGCTGATATGAGTGATTTCTATGCCGGTGCCCCGCTTGAAGAGCTCCCCCGCCAGATAGTGGAGCGATCCCTGGCCGACGTCCCCATACAGTATGGGGGTTTTCCGCTTTTCATAGAGCTTGACCAGATCGGCCACATTCTTGACGCCAAGCTCGGGCGACACCATCAATACATGGGACACATTCGCCGCCAGCGTAATGGGCATCAAGTCGACATTCGGATTGAAAGGCAGAGGCGGATCCAGGTGGGGCCGGATGCTCAGGGAAGTCGATCCGACAAGCAGGGTGTAGCCGTCCGGCTTGGCGTTGACGACCGACTGCGTGCCGATCACGGCCGCAACCCCCGGCCGATTCTCGACCACGACCGGCACTTTGAGCAGCTCGCCCAGCCGCTGCGAAATGGACCTGCCCGTGATGTCGACACTGCCGCCAGGGCTGAAGGGCACCACGAGCTTTACGGGGTGACTCGGAAAACTTTCAATGGGCTGGGAAGCCAAGCCGGAGGTCGCAATAGCCATGCCGCCCATCAATACCAACAGTCTCATCAATCGCGCTGCGAGCATCTTCTTTCCCCTGTCAAATTTGAATCGGAGGAGCTGGACAGCCTGCAATCCGCCAAGGAACGGCCGTCTATGGTCTATGAGGGGCGCCGGATTTTATGGATGTGATGTGATCGACGACGGCGACAGCACAACAAGGACGCCCACATCGAGTATTAACGTTGAATGCCGAACGGCCATCAAATTAAATTTTTGATTGAAAGCATAAAGAAACTTTATGTCTTTCATGGGAAGGGGTGCTCTACTTTACCCCATGACTTCAAGCCTTGGCCTTATAAAAAAACGCAAATTCCAAAGGGAGCATTTCCCAAGCAGGGTCCGCTCCCTTCTGCTCAAGCCTTGCGAACGACCACCGCGTCCAATGCCATCGCGCCCAGCCCCGCGGGGCGCGCGACGATGGGGTTGACGTCTATGGACGAGATCGTATCGCGGGCGGCGTAGGCGAGCCGCGACAGCGCGGCCAAGGCTTGAGCCAGCGCGTCGATGTCGGCCGCCGGCTTCCCCCTGGCGCCTTGCAGGATTTCGCTGGCGCGCGTGGAAAGAATCATGGCTTTCGCCTCTTCGGCGTCGAACGGCGCCAGGCGGAAGGTGACGTCCTTGAGGATCTCCACGAAGACGCCGCCCAGGCCGAACATCACGACGGGACCGAACACCGGGTCGCCGTGCACGCCCATGATGCACTCCACGCCGTCCGAAATCATGGGCGCGACGAGCACGCCGTCCACCTTGGCGGCAGGCGCGTGTTTTTTCGCCGCGTCCCGCAAGGCCTGGTAGGCTTGCGCCACCGCGTCGTCTCCCTGCACGTTCAGCCGCACGCCGCCGATATCGCTTTTATGCGGGATGTCGGCCGAGACGATTTTCATGGCTGCGGGCGCACCCAGCGCCTTCGCATGGGCACATGCCTGGGCGGCGGACGTGGCCACGATGCTGGGCACGACGGGAATGCCGGCCCGCGCCAGTATCTGCAAGGATGCGCTTTCACTGAATGTGCCCGCGCCGGGCTCCACGGCGAAGGAATCGGCCTGGGAGCCGTCCGGCCGCGCCGGCAGCGCGACGTGCCGGCCCAGCGTCGCGCCCAGGGTGCGCACGGCGTCGCTGGGGTCGGAGAACACCATGCAGCCCAGCTCTTCCAGCTTGCGCCGCCTTTCGGCGGGCAGCAGCGCGCAAATGGCCAAGGGGGTTTCGGGATGCCGGGCCTGCAGGGACCGGGCGAGCTGCTCGATGTGCGGCCATAGGGATTCGGACGAGCCCGCCGCCGCCAGGAAGACGGCAAGCGCGCCATAGGCCCCGGTTTCCAGCATGTCCAGGCAGGTGTCCTGGAAGACGGCGGGGTCCGTGATGGCTTGACCGGTGACGTCCACGGGGTTGGCCGGGCCCGCGAACGGGATGCGCGCCAGCAGGCGCCGGCGCAAGTCCTCCGGAAGCGGCGGCAAGGCCAGCTCCTGGTCGTCGGCCTCGTCGGCCATCAAGGCGCCGACGCCGCCGGAAATGGTGACGATGCCCAGGCTGCGCCGGGCACGCCCGCCCTTCCAGATGCTGAGCGCCTGCCCCAGGGTGAAGAATTCGTCCATGCTGTGCGCCCGGTAAGCGCCATATTGCCGAAACAGCGCGTCGTAAACCGCATCATTGCCCGCCAGGGCGGCGGTGTGCGATGCCGCGGCCTGCGCCCCCGCGGCGGTACGGCCTATCTTGGTGACGACCACCGGCTTGCCCGCTTCGTGCGCGGCGCGCAAGGCCAGCTTCAGGGCCTCGCCGTCCTGGCAGCCTTCCATGTAGGCCATGATGACTTCGGTATTCGGGTCCTGCACCAGCCATTGCATGCAATCGGCGACGTCCACGTCGCTTTCATTGCCGGTGCTGACCCAGAACGACAGGCCGATCCCGCGTTCGCGCGCCATGCTGTAGGCGTAAGCGCCGAAAGCCCCGCTCTGCGTGACCATGCCGATCTTGCCGGCGGGCACGATGCCGGTCAGCGGCGCCGGCGAAAACGTGGCGTAGACGTTTTGCGGGATGTTCATGAAACCCAGGCAGTTGGGCCCCAGCAGGCGTATGCCGCGCTGCCCGGCCAAGGCCTGAAGCGCCTTCTGCTCCGCGCGTCCGGCCTCGTCCACCTCGGCGAATCCAGAGGTGAAGATGACCGCGTTGCCCAGCTGCCCCGGCCGGGCGGCTTCCAGCGCGCCCCGCGCAAACCTGGCCGGCACGGCGATGATGGCCAGGTCCACGTCGCCGTCGATGTCTCCTATGGTTGGAAAGCAGGGCAGCCCCTGCACCTCATGCTCTTTCGGGTTCACGGGATGGATGCGGCCGGCATAGCCCTGCTTGCGCAACAGCGCGATGGGCGTCGCGCCCGATTTCCCCCGCGTGTTGGACGCGCCGACGACGGCGATGCTGCGAGGGGCGAAAAGGGAATTCAGCGTGGCGGTGGAAGTCATGGTTCGGCGAATTGCAATGAAAAATGGGGGAAACGTAATCACAGGCTCATGTCGATGACGATGCGCCCATGGCTGCGCCGCGCCAGCATGGACGCCACCGCGTCCGGCAGGCCGTCCAGCGCAATCGTGCGCCGGATCGCCTGCAGCCGGGCGGGACGATACACCGTGGCGAGCTTGGCCCAGACTTCCCGGCGCACGTCCATCGGGCTGTTGGCGTTGATGCCCAGCAGCTTCACCCCGCGCAGTATGAAAGGAAATACCGTGGTGGAAAGCTCGTTGCCGCCGGCGTTGCCGAAGGCGGCGACGACGCCTTCGCTTTGCGTGGCGCCGAGCATCCAGGCCAGCATCGGGCCGCCCACCGCATCGACGCAGCCGGCCCAGCGCGCGTGCGCCAGGGGCGCGGCCGCGCCGAAATCCGGCGGGGCGATGACGTCTTTGGCGCCCAAGGACGCGAGATAGTCCCGGCAGTCGTCCGCCTTGCCGGACACGGCCGTGACCTCGTAGCCGCGCCGGCTCAGGATGTCGATGGCAATGCCGCCCGCCCCGCCCGTGGCGCCGCTGACGGCGACGGGCCCTTTGGCAGGCTCCAGCCCATTGTGTTCCATGCAGTGAAGCGCCAGCCCGGCCGTATAGCCCGCGGTCCCCAAGGTGGCGGCGTCGATCAGGCTGATGCCGGCGGGCAGCGGCATGACCCATTCGCCGCGCACGCGCGCATACTGCGCATACCCGCCGTCGTGGTCCACGCCCAGGCCGTAGCCGTGCACGACGACCTCGTCGCCGGGCGCCAGGCCGGGCGCGGCCGAGGACACGACGCGCCCGCTCAGGTCTATGCCGCCGATGCGCGGATAGCGCCGTATGATTTTCCCCTGGCCGGTGGCGGCCAGGGCGTCTTTATAGTTCACCCCCGCAAAGGCGACTTTTATGACGGTGTCTCCGGCGGACAGGTCTTCCAGCGACAGTGTTTCTTTGCGCAGCGCGGGCGCCTGCCCGCCGCCTTCCGGCGCGTGCAGCCGGAAACCCGTGAATGTGGACGTCATGTTCGTTCTCTCAAGGAAGCAGCTGATGAGCCAGGATACGCCTGCCCAGGGTGGCGCGGTGCAGTTCGTTCGCGCCATCGTAGATCCGGAAGGGCCGTGCTTCGCGCCATATCATGGAAACCGGCGTGTCGTCCGAGACGCCAAGCGCTCCCATAAGCTGCACGGCGCGATCCACGACCCGGTTGACGGCTTCCGACACGAAAACCTTGGCCATCGACGATTCATGCTTCACCGGTAGTCCGGCGTCCATGCGCCGCGCGCAATGCCGCGTCATCAGGCGCGCCGCGTGCAGGTCGATGTGCGAATCGGCGATCATGGCCTGCACCTGCTGAAGTTCGGCCAGGCGGCTGCCGAAAGACTCGCGCTCTTGCACATAAGCCTGGGCCAGTTCCAGCGCCCGGGACGCGCGGCCGATGAAGCGCATGCAGTGCGACAGGCGTGCCGGCTCCAGGCGCAGCTGCGCATATTGCAGGCCCTTGCCCACCTTGCCCAGCACCGCGGCGCCGGGCAGCTTGCAGCGGTCAAAATGCATCTCGGCGTGCCCGCCGATCTGGTAGCCCGTTATCGTGGGAATGTCGCGCGCCACGCGATAGCCGGGCGTGCCCGCTTCCACGATGAACAGCGTCACGCCTTCGTCCGTATCCGCCTCGACCAGCGCGAAATCGGCCTTGACCCCGCCGCTGATGAATTTCTTGTGGCCGTCCAGCACCCATCCATCCGCGCAGCGCTCCGCGCGGGTGCGCAGCATGCCCGGATCGGAGCCCGCGCCGGGCGCGGGTTCCGTCATGGCGAAGCAAGCGCGCTTTTCGCCGCGCGCCAGGGGCGCGAGATAGCGCCGCAGCTGGCCCGCGTTGCCGAGCTCGAGCAGCGTCAGCATATTGGGCTGGTCGGGCGGCGCGCAGTTCAGCGCCAACGGCCCCAGCAGCCCCCGCCCCGCTTCTTCGAAGATCTCGCAGCACGCTTCCCAGCCCAGCCCCAGGCCGCCCCACTCCGTGGGCAGCTGCGGCGCGTATATGCCCGCCTCCCGCGCCTGGACGCGCAAGCGGCCGACGGCCTCGTCCAGCGCGTCGACATCCTGCGCGATCCCGGGGCGCTCCATGGGAATGGCGACGCCGTCGATGAAGGCGCGAACGCGCTGGCGCAAGGCGGCCACGTCCCGGGCGGCTGGATCATTCAGTTTTTCAGTGCTCATCATGCTCTTCCACGGCAGGCCAGGAGCGTCAGTTGACGGTCGTGTTCGTGTCCTTGATCAGCTTCGCCCACCACTCGGTTTCGCTGCGTATCTGTTCGGCGAACTCGGCGGGGGTATTGCCCTTGGGCTCCGCGCCCAGCTCGATGAGCCGCTTCTGGATGTCCGGCCGCTTGAGCACCTCGACGATGGCGGCATGCAGCTTGTCGATGACGGGTTGCGGCGTGCCGGCGGGCGCCATCAGCCCCTTCCATGCCATGATCACGTAGCCCTTGAGCCCCTCTTCCTCGAAGGTGGGCACGCCGGGCATGGCCGCGGTCCTGGCGGCGCTGGGCACCGCGATCGCGCGCAGGCGTCCCGACTGCACTTGCGGCAGCAGCGGCGGCATGTTGTCTATCATCAGGCCGATGTGCCCGGCGACCAGGTCGGTGACCGCCGGGCCGCTGCCCTTGTACGGAACGTGCTGCATGTCCAGCCCGGCCATCTTGTTCAGCAGCTCGCCCGCCAGGTGCGCCGGCGTGCCCGCCCCTGGCGAGCCGAAGGAAATGCCGCCCTTGTGCTGCTTGGCGTACGCGATGAACTCGCGCAGGTTCTTGGCGGGGATGGACGGGTTGATCGCCATCAGGTTGTGCTCGGCGGTGATGGCCGTGATGGGCGCCAAGTCCGTCACCGGGCTGAACGGCATGTTCTTGTTAAGGCTGGGATTGATCACCGTGGGCCCGGCCGCCGCCAGCAGCAGCGTGTAGCCGTCCGGCGTGGCCTGGGCGACGAAATGCCCGCCTATGTTGCCGCCCGCCCCGGCCTTGTTTTCCACGATGATGGGCTGGCCCAGCATGGGCTGCATGGCTTCCGCCAGGACGCGTCCCAGGATGTCCGTGGAGCCGCCCGGCGCGAACGGAATGATCAGCCGTATGGGTTTTTCGGGATAGGCCGCATGGGCCAGCGATGCGGCGGCGCAAAGGGCGGCGGCCGCCAGGCCCGTGACTATTTTCTTCAGCATGATGATGTCTCCAGATTGATTCGGTCTTTTAACGAGGCTGCAAACAGACGAGGTCAGGCGATGCCGGAGGCGGCGCCTCAGCGCCCCGGCGCATAGCCCGCCGCCTGCAGCGTGAGGCGGGCAATGTTCAGTTGGTGGATCTGGCTGGTGCCTTCATACAGGCGGAACAAGCGGACGTCGCGATAGAAGCGCTCGATGCCGAAATCGGCGATGTAGCCATAGCCACCGAACATCTGTACGCAGCGGTCCGCCACGCGGCCGCACATTTCAGATGCAAAATATTTGCAGATGGACGCATTCAGCGTGACGTCCTCGCCGTCGTCCCGCTGGCGGGCCGTCTGCAGCACCAGCGCGCGCGCCGCCTGGATGTCGGTCTGGCAATCGGCGATCATGGCCTGGATCAGCTGGAAGTTCATCAGCGGCTGCTTGAACTGCTGCCGTCCGCTCACGAATTTCATCGCCTCTTCCAGCATGCGCACAGCGGGGCCGATGCACAAGGCCGCCAGATGGATGCGCTGCTTATTCAACACCTTCATGGCGGTCTTGAAGCCCATGCCTTCCTTGCCGCCCACGATGTTGGCGGCGGGAACGCGGCAGTCCTGGAAATGCACCTCGGACACCGGCGAGCCCGCCTGCCCCATCTTCTGGTAGGGAACGCCGGTGCTCAGGCCCGGCGTATCGCGCTCTACCAGGAAGGCGGAGATGCCGCTCGCTTTGGGATTACCCGGATCCGTCCGCGCCATGACCGTGAACAGGCCCGCGATCGGCGCGTTCGTGATGAAGCACTTGCTGCCATTCAGGATGTAATCGTCGCCGTCGCGCAGCGCGGTCGTCTTCAGCGCCGTGGCGTCGGACCCCGCCTCCGGCTCGGTCAATGCGAACGCGCCGGTCACCTCGCCGCTTGCCAGCAACGGCAGATAGCGCCGCTTCTGTTCCGGCGTGCCGTCCGCCACCAACGCCTCGGATCCGATCCCGGTGTTGGTGCCGACGCGCGCCCGGAAAGCGACCGAACATTGCGAAAGCTCGATGGCCGCCAGGACGAGCTCTTCGGTGCTCATGCCCACGCCGCCGTATTCCTCGGGGATGGAATACCCGAACATGTTCTGGGCCGCCATTTCCCGGACTAGGTCTTCGGGCACTTCATCCAGGTCCGCCACCCGTTTCTCTTGCGGCACGAGCCGCGCACGGACGAAGCGGCGCAAGGAGTCGATAAAAAGCGGGAACGTTTCCGGGTCGCGGATCATGGCTGGCTCCTGTGTTCTATTTGCCGGCCAGAATAGCGGCTTATTCTTAATGCTGATACTATTGTTTCGATATATTGAATTTCAGGCCATCCATGCCCGCTTCTTCCCAGACCTCCCGCCACCCGGCCTTTGCCACCACCCTGGCGAACGGCCTCGCGGTCCTGCAGTGTTTTCGTGCCGGCGACCCCATACTCAGCAATCGCGACCTGGCCGAACGCACCGGGCTGTCCAAGGCCACGGTGTCGCGCCTGACCTACACCCTGTGCCTGAAAGGCCTGCTGATGCACGACGCTCAGCTACGGCGCTACCGGCTGGGCGCTGGCGTGCTGTCCCTCAGCCATGCCTTGCTGTCGGGCATGCGCCTGCGCCAGCTGGCGCGGCCGCTCATGCGCGAACTCGCCGCGGCCACCGGCGGCACGGCTTCCCTGGGGGTATACGACCAGCGACACATGGTCTACGTGGAAACCAGCCGCGGCCACGACCTGATCGCCTTCCGCCCCGACATCGGCGCGCGGCTGCCCGTCATGGCGTCCGCCATGGGCCGCGCCTGGCTGGCCGGCGCCGGCCCCGCGCAGCGGCAGGCCGTCCTGGACGAGCTCGAACGCCACGAGCCCGAACAGCTGCGCAAGTTTTCCAAAGCGCTGGCAATCGCTGTCGAAGACTGGAAGGCCCACGGCTATTGCGTTTCGGAAGGCGATTGGCAGGCCGACGTGCACGCCGTGGGCGTGCCCCTGCGCATGCCCGTCGACGGCGAACGGCTGGTGTTCAATTGCGGCGTCAGGGTGGAACGCCTGGGAGCCGGAGGGCTGCGGAAGGAAGTCGCGCCCAAGCTGCGCGCCATGGTCGACCACATCGAGCGCCTGGTCACGGACGGCGGACATGGCTGAGGAACACCATGGCGACAGCCAGTTCGCCTCCACCCTGGCCCAGGGCATAGACGTGCTCGCCTGCTTCCAGCCCGGCGAACGCGTCCTGGGCAACAAGGATTTCTCCCTGCGCACCGGCCTGTCGCCCAGCACCATCGCGCGCCTGACGCACACCCTGGTGCAGCTGGGCTACCTGCGGCGCGATCCCGGCAGCCGGAAGTACCGGCCGGGGCTGGCCCTGCTGTCCATTTCGCATCCTCTGCTGGCCAACATGCGTCTGCGCCAGGCGGCCAGGCCGCTGATGCAGCGCCTGGCCTTGCGGATAAACGGCGCGGTATCCCTGGTGATCCGCGACAGGCTGCACATGGTCTATGTGGAAACCGCCAGGGCGAACGAGGAACTGCAAACGCATCCCGACATCGGCGCGGCCCTGCCCATGCTGTCGACCGCCGCCGGCAAAGCCTGGCTATGCCAGGCTCCGGCCGCGGAACGAGACGCCGTCCTGAACCAGTTGCGCATCCATTGCCCGCAAGAGCACGAACGGCACATGCCGCAGCTGGAAGCCGCAAGGCGGGAATTCGCAAAGCACGGCTATTGCTCCAACAATCGGCATTGGCGGCAGGATACCTACGGCTTTGCCGTTCCCGTCAGCCGGCCGGTGGACTCCAACGTATTCGTGCTGAATTGCGGCGTGCCGGCCGAGGACGGCGCCTTCGAACAGCGCGCAAGCGAGATCCCGCCGCAGCTGATCACCATGGTCCGGGGGATAGAAGCGATTCTCGGGTGGTCTTGATCCGGGACCATGCCGCCGACGAAGCGGGCGGCATGGCAATGATCAGCCCCCTTCTTTGGCCTTCGAGCCCAGGATCGGCTCCAGGCTCTTCAAATGCCTCGTGCCCGGCGTATCAATGCCTTCTTCGATCCGACGGAGCAGCCGCGCGACCTCGGCATGCAGGGGCGCGGGAACATGGACGTCGGCCGCTTTCGCCGCGACGAAGCCGTTCATGAAATCAACCTCGGTCCGCTTGCCTTTCTTCAGATCCTGGGCCGTGCCCGACAAGGCATCGTCCGTAACGAGCTGATGCTGCGCGCGCAGCGCGGCCATGGTTCTTTCGATGGCGCAGGCGTCCCCGGCCTGAGCTTGCCGCCATACATCGGGAGCGACGCCGAAGACGTCCTCGGTCGCGTATCCAAGCGCCGCCCCGACGTCGATCGCTTCGGCGGCAAGCCCGATCATGACGCGGCAGCAAGCCGGATCCCCGAAGGTCTGTTTCAGCCCGAAGCCGCACAGGGCGCTGAACCCCGACGTCATGGCATTGGCCACGAGCTTGGCCCAGCGCAGCCCCCACAGATTGTCCGTGGCCTGCGCCGTGTCGACATGCGACAGCAAGCCGGCCAGCAGCTCGGCGCGCCGGGAGCGCGGGCCCTGGGCTTCGCCGACATAGAATACGCAGGAGCCGCTCTTCACCGCTTTCTTGCTGCGGCGCACGCGGCCCGGCCCTTCCAGCGCCACATACATGCCGCTGCCTATGCAACCCAGCGTGCGCTCCCACCCCGCGCGGGCCGCCACGATGCTTTCGACCAGGCCGTTCTGCAGCGTGACGACGCAACCTGACCGCTTCAGCGCGGGCAAGATGATGCCGGTGGCCCAGTCGGTGTCGTAGAGCTTGACGCAAATGAATGCGACGTCCAGAGAGCATGGCGGAATCGATGCCGATTCATGGGCGTGCAGCGCGCGCACGGGAATCGAGCATGCGCCGTCCGGCTCGGCGATCGTCAAACCGTTCTTGCGGACCGCTTCCACATGCTCGGGCCAGGCATCGACGAGCACGACGTCGTAGCCGGCGGCGGCCAGCTTGCCGCCGACGAATCCGCCGACGGCCCCCGCCCCGACCACGGCGATCCGGCCGGTAAACTCATTGCGGTTCAATGCCGGCCGCCTCCGTGATCTTCTTGAACTTGGCCACTTCCGCCTTGATGAACGCCGCGAACTCGGCCGGCGTGCTGGAAGCGGCTTCAACGCCCATGTTGACGAACTGCTCTTTTATATGGGGCAGCGCGGCCGCCTTTTCCACGGACCTGGCAAGCTTGTCGACGATCGCGGGCGGCGTGCCGGCCGGAGCGAGCAGCCCCCACCACGTCGACACGTTGTAGTCCGGCACGCCGGCTTCCTGGAGGGTGGGCACGTCGGGCAGGGCCGTGCTGCGGGCGTTCCCGGTCACGGCCAATGCGCGGACCTTGCCGCCGCGTATGTGAGGCACCGTGGGCCCCAAGGAGCCGAAGATCATGTCGACGTGGCCGGCCAGCACGGCGGTGTTGGCATCGGCGTCGCCGCGGAACGGAATATGGTGCAGCCTGGTTCCGGTACGCTCTTGAAACAGCACGCCGGCGAGATGCGGCGGCGCCCCGACGCCCGACGAGGCAAAGGTCAGGGTTCCAGGGCTAGCCTTGGCCAAGTCGATCAATTCCTTGACGGAATTGGCCTTGATTTGGGGGTTGACGACCAGCACATAAGAGCCGATGGCCGCCACGCTGACCGGGGCGAAGTCCGACACGATGTCGTAGGGCAATGATTTCCGCACGCTGGGAGCCAACGCGTGCGCGCCCGCCCCCATGAACAGCGTGTAGCCATCGGGAGCCGCCTTCGCCGCCGATGCCGCGCCTATGGTGCCCGCCGCGCCGGATATGTTTTCCACGACCACTTGCTGGCCCAGGTCCTTGGACATTTCCTGGCCGATGGCGCGCGCAACCAGATCGTTCGCGCCCCCGGCCGGGTACCCCACGATCACTTTGATCGGCTTGGCCGGATAGGCGTCCGCGGCTCCCGCCGCACCCGCGGCAACCATGCTTGCAAGGCCTATGCAGGCGCTCAATATCAATTTATGGGTTTTCATGCCGACTCCATGCTTGTGTGGTTGAAAGGCCGAAAATCAGGACTGGTCCGCCTTGAGCTGCCATGCCAGGCCCGCCTGGACATACTCGGCGGAATCGGGCGCCGGCTTCATGGCGGCGAGCATCAAGGCGAATGCCACGTAGTATGCCGCCGTGAACGACGCGTCGGTGATCTGGCGGGGCGACATGAATTCTTTGAGTCTTGCAAAAGTCTCGTCGCTGACCGACGGCGGCGTCGAGAATTCCAGCGCGTACTGCGCCAATGCGCGGTCCGCGCCGCTGAACGTGGAAGGCACTTCGCCCCTGCGCATGGCGTCGACTTCCTCGGCGCCGATGCCGGCCTGAAGCGCCAGAGGCACGTGGTGCATCATCGCGTATTCATAGGCGCGGCCCGTTATGACGATGACGATCTCCCTTTCGCGCGCCGTCAGGGTCGAGCGATACCGCACGTAATCCCCCACCGACGCAAACCGCTGCAAGGCTTCTGGGGCGTGCCCCATGGACCTCAGCGCGTTGGATGCCTTGCCGCGGCTCTTTTCCACATCGGCCAATGCCGCGGCGAATTCGGGGTCTGTACTTTCATCAAGAAGTGGCAGGCGTGACATGGTGTTCTCCGAGAAGTCATTGGACGGCGCATGGTCCATTACGGAACATACATTTCGTCCCTGGCCAATATGGTCCCCGCGCAGATTTCGGCGCGCGGAACCAGGGTGCGCAAATCGCAGTATTCTTTTCGCGTATGCGCGTTTCCGCCGACAGGCCCTGTTGCGCACAGCGTGGGCGCGCCCGCGGCGGCGGTCAACCCGCTGTCGGCCGACCCGCCCGTCGATTCCCCTTTAACGGCGACCCCCAGCCGCTGAGCGACCCGTATGTAGTCATTCAGCAGCATCCGGCTTTCGTCGGTCTGGAACAGCGGCAGGAAACGCCCTTCGTGGGTAATGCGCCCGCAGGTGCAAGCCGGCGAGGCTTCCTGGATGATGGCGGCGATTTGCCGCTGCAGCCGGTCTTCGTCCACCCCTTTCGGATAGCGGACGTCGAGACGCCCCTTGGCAAACGGGGCGACCGTATTGACCGAGACGCCGCCCTCGATGGTGCCGACATTGGTCGTGACCCCCGCGCTGCGATCGGTCAGCGCATGCAAGGCCACGACCTTCCTGGCCAGCGCCTCGATGGCGCTGGCGCCTTTCTCGTGCGCGACGCCGGCGTGGGCCGCCACCCCTTCGACCTCGAAGTCCACGAACATCGCGCCCTTGCGCTCGATGACCACGTTGCCGGTGGGCCTGCCCGGCTCCGCATTAAGCACGCAGCCCGCGCCCCGCGCCATTTCGAGCGTCAGTTCCCTGGAGGAAGGCGATGCGATTTCTTCGTCGCCGGTAAAAAAAACACGAATCGGGGCGACATTGCCGCCGCACTCGAAGAATGCGCGGGCGACGAAAGCGTTCATCACCAGGCCCGCTTTCATGTCGGCAACCCCGGGACCATAGGCTATGCCGCCTTCCACCCGGTAAGGCCATTGTTCCAATGTGCCCTCCGGGAAGACGGTGTCCATGTGACCCAACAGCAGCACGTGGGGAAGCTGCGCCTCGCCGCTGCCCGGGATGTCGGCCCTGAGGCAATTGCCGTGGGATTCCCGGGGATAAACCGTGGTCTGGATGCCGGCGGCATCGAAGAAGGCCCGGAACGCTTCGCAAACCCGATCGACGCCCTGCTTATGGTAGCTGCCGCTTTCGATATTCACGACCCGCTCCAGCAGGTCGAACATGTCCTGCTGATGCGACCGGAGCCAAGCGGTCAGCTTCTCGTACCCTGCATTTCGCTCCATGCGCCAACCCCCAAGTTGCCATGCATCTTAAATGACACATTATCATCATAAAAATCTTGATCTTGCAATGGAAATTGCAAGATTAGGCTTTCCTCCATTTGAATTGGGCGTAGAATCACGGCACATCACCCAAGACAGGGACCACTATGAAGCTGTTCGACCGTATCGCTAACTATCCAAGAAAGTTGACGAAACACGAGGCCCGATTGGCTGACTACATTCTCTCTGGATATCCGCAGCACTTGCTGGAATCGGCCACGGCCATCGCCGGCAAAGTGGGGGTCAGCGCATCGACGGTCGTGCGTTTTTTCGCCAAGCTGGAATACGCATCGCTGTCCGAAGTACAGGACGAAGCACGGCTCGACCTGGCCTCCAAGCTGACCTCGCCTTCGCAGCGAGCCAAACTGGCCTCCAAGAACAAGCATTCCCTTTCCCATGTGCTCGAGCGCACGCTGGAGCTGGACCGGGAAAACCTGAGCGCCACCATCGGCGCCATCGACCTCAAGGCCTTCGAAGCACTGGTCGATACGCTCATGCGGCCGGAAACGCGCCGCATTTATCTGGTGGCGGCAAAGAACAGCTCGGCGGTCGTGCATTACCTGTACACCCATCTGAACATGTGCCTTGCCAACGTATACGCCTTGCCCACCGGCACCGCCCTGGCGGACCAATTGCTTTGGGCCAAAAAGGACGACGTGCTGCTGGCCATCACCATCAGGCGATATTCCCGGACCGTAGTGCAGACGGCCCAACATTTCCGCAACCTGGGCTCCACCATCGCCTGCGTCACGGACAGCCCCCTGGCGCCCGTCGCCAACCTATCGAACCACAGGCTGCTCATACACACGTCCAGCACCTCGCCTTTCGATTCCTACACCGCGGCTTTCAGCTTGTGCAACGCCATCGTGGCCGCGGTGGCCATCAAGCGCCAGAGAGAGGTGAAGCGCAGCCTGAAGCTTGGCGACCGGCTATGGACCGAGTTCGGCGTTTTTACCCAGTCTTCCTAGCCGAATTCCTCGCGCAGCAGCCGCCGCGAGATCTTTCCCGATGCGGTCCTGGGCAGATCCTGCAGGAACTGGATCTGACGGGGATACTTGTACGGCGCGATCACTCCCTTGACGTATTCTTGGATGCCGGCGATCAATTTCTGCGACGGTTGATGGCCCTCGTGCAGGACGATGTACGCCTTGACCACCTCCCCCCTCAGCGCGTCGGGCGCCGACGTCACCGCGCACTCCTTCACGGCCGGGTATCCCATCAAAGCGTTTTCAACCTCGGTCGGGCCGATCCGGTAGCCCGACGAGCTGATGATGTCGTCGGTCCGGCCGATGAAGAACAGGTTTCCGTCGGCGTCGCCACGCGCGGAATCCCCCGTGCGGTGCCAGTCGTCCTGGGTGAACGTCTTTTCGATCGAACCGTCGTTCCAGTAGCCGAGCATCAGGCCCGGATTGTCTCCACGCACGGCCAGCTCGCCGACCTCGCCAGGGGCGCATAGCTGATCGCGATCGTCGACGACAGCCACTACATTGCCGGGCATCGCGCGCCCGATGGCGCCGTTTTGAGGCACCTCGTCCGGAGCGGTGATGGTGCACTGCGGGGTCTCGGTCTGCCCGAACGCCACCAGCAGGGGAGCGCCGGAGAACTCCGCCCAGCGTCGAGACAGGTCGACCGTCATGGCTTCGCCGGCCGACAGCGTGAACTTCAATTTCGGCAGGGAGGCTTTCGCCGCCGTGGAAATGATTTGCCTCAATTCGGTGGCGACGGCGCTATACATGGACACGGAATGACGGGCCAGCGCATCGACCTTTTCTTGCGCCGTCAGATTCGGCTCGATGATCAGCGACGTGGCCCCCCAGAACCACGCGCCGTACAAAAGACAAGACCCGGCCCGGGTCCATCCCGTATCGCTCGTCGTCCAGATCACGTCATGCATCGACGTATCGAACATGTGCCACGGTTGCCAACTGCGCACGAACACTCCGCGCGCCGCGTGCACGACCGCTTTGGGCAGCCCCGAAGAGCCCGAGGTGAAATACATCAATGCCGGCGCTTCCGCCGGCATCACAGCGGGTGCAACGGTGTCGCGCGGGGTTGCGACGGCCTCCTCCAGGCTGTCCCACCCGTCGGCAATACCGCGGCACAGCCGCAGCGGCACGAGATCGAGAACTTCCGAGAAGCGGTCCACCAGTTCCGACGAGCTGATGGCCGCCCGGGCGCCGCTGCGCCGAATGCGGTAGGTCACTTCGGAAACGCCGATTTGGGTGACGCTGGGCACCGGCACCGCGCCCAGGTAATGGCATGCCGTCATCGCAATCAGCCACAGCGCTGTTCTTGGCATGAAGATCAGCACCCGGTCTCCCTGCTCGACACCGCGCTCGGCCAGCGCGCCGGCAAGCCGGACCACCGCCTCTTGGACCCGGGCATAGCTCCAGATGTCTTCCGAGCCGTCCCGGCCCACGCTGATGATGGCCGCATGGTCCGGCGTCGCGCGGGCCCGCGGCTCGAGCACATCGGTTGCGAAATTGAAAGTCGGCGGCACCACGAGTTTGCCCTGAACGACCGCGCCCCATTCCTTTCCAAGCATTCCCTGCCCTCATTGCTTATGCGAGACAAGCCAAGAGTGTACAAGCGGACCGCTCGCGCAATGTATGAGTTTTCCCCGTCGAATCATAGGAAAAAACCTATGCATGCCCATCCTGAATCATAGGTTTCTTGCTATGGATCGCGGCGCAATTTTTATTTGTTAAGCGCCGGCCCTCTGGGTAGAGTCCTTACTTGATCTTCATTCCAGGATTAGGAGCAACACATGCGCACACAGGTTGGCATCATCGGGGCGGGACCATCGGGATTGGTGCTCTCGCACTTACTGTATCTGCACGGCATCGACTCGGTGATACTCGAATCACGAAGCCAGGCATATGTCGAGGCGCGAATGCGGGCCGGCGTGCTGGATTCGGACGTCACCGCCCTTTTCAAGGCGGTCGGCGTCGGCGAGCGCATGATGAAAGAAGGCCTGCCCCAGGAGCAGATGGAAATCCGCTTTGAAGGCAAGCGCCGGTACATCAACTGGAAGGAGCTGGCGGGCGGCCGGGTCAATATGGTGTACGGCCAGCAAGAGGTGGTGAAAGACTTCATACAGCGGCGGCAGCAAGACGGCGGCAAGCTTTTTTTCGAGGCGCAGGCGCTGCGGATCACAGACCTGGACGGCAGGCCCACCATCGAATACATGCATGAAGGACAGCAAAAAAAACTGGAATGCGAGATCGTCGCGGCCTGTGACGGGTATCACGGCATCGGGCGGCGCACCATTCCCGCGGACAAGCTGGAGGCCTATGAGCTCAACTACTCTTTTGCATGGCTGGGCATCGTAGCCGAAGCCAGGCCCTCCAGCAAATGGCTGGTGACGTCCGCGCACGAACGCGGCTACGCCATGCACAGCATGCGCTCGCCCAGCATCAGCCGCAATTATCTGCAGATCCCCCTGACAGACACCGTCGACGACTGGAGCGATGAGCGCATCTGGCAAGAGCTTCAAACCCGGCTCGAGACGGACGCCGACTGGAAGCTCGAAGAAGGCGCGATACTGGAAAAAACGCGCTTCGACATACGCAGCTTCGTATGCCATACGATGCGCTACAAAAAAATGTTTCTGGCGGGAGACTCCGCCCATATGGTCCCGCCAACGGGAGGGCGGGGACTGAACCAGGCCATCGCCGACGTATGCATCCTGGCGGACGGCCTGGCCGACTACTTCAAGAAATCGTCCTCGGCGCACCTGGAGCGTTACACTGATCTCTGCCTGCAACGGGTCTGGCACGCCCAGCAATTCACCTGGAGGATGACTTCGGTTCTGCAAAGGCTGGACTGGGAAAACAAGAATCCCTACCACCGCCAGGTCCAAATCGCGCAACTGGAGTATTTGACCAGCAACCGGGCGGCGGCCACCAGCCTGGCGGAATGCTATGCGGGCATGCCGCTGCAGACGTCTTTCCTGCCGTCCGACCGGCCTCAGTATCCGCTGGTCATCTAGGGCCTGCCGACGTTAAAAGGCGGGCGGCACTGGCCCCAGGCCTTCGGCGCCAAGAACCCTCGGCGCCCAGGCCTCGCCTGCCCCGGCACGCGCGCGCGCCAGATCCCCCGGGCCGATTCATTAATTTACTTTATGGTTGCAGCGATAAATTTTATTGGATGCGTCGCCGGACATCCTCTTTAATTGACCACGGCATGGCTTGACCAAATCTTCGATGTTTCCATGCCGAAAATAATATTTATATGAATTTCCCCAGGAGCATCCCCATGAAGTCCGGTTTCCTCATCCGCCCGGTAAAAACGATCAGTTGTTCGATATTGGTTCTTTTTACCTCATTCGCCGCCGCACAAAATGCGTCCAACACGCCTGTGTCCCTGGTGGTTCCCTTCGCGCCCGGGGGCAGTGTCGACCTGGTGGCCCGCGCGGTGTCGGAGCCGCTGTCGAAAGAACTTAAGTCCACGGTCGTGGTCGACAACAAGCCCGGCGCGTCCGGCGCACTGGGCGCGCTCCATACCATCCGCTCCACCCCCAACGGCAAGACTCTGCTTCTGGGTTCGACGAGCACGATCAGCGTGCGGCCGCTGCTCGATCCGCCGCCCGGATACGACCCCGCGAAGGACCTGACGCCGCTCAACCTGACCGCCGGCGTGCCTCATGTCATCGTGGCCAATCCATCCGTTCCGGCGAACAACATCAAAGAGCTGATCGCGCTCGCCAAGTCACAGAAAGAGAGCCTTTCCTGGGGCGATTCGGGCCCGGGAACGCCGCACCACCTGGCCGGCCAGTTGCTGGCGCGCGAGGCGGGCATCGAACTGCTGTTCGTGGCATACCGCGGCACCTCCGCCGTGGTCACGGACCTGGTGGCCGGCCACGTGCAGGTTTCCTCGGTGGAAATGGGCGTCGCCTTGCCCTACATCCAGAACGGCCGGTTGAAAGTGCTGGGGATCGCATCGCTGGAACGCAACAAGGCGCTGCCCGACGTCCCCACCGTCAGCGAACAAGGCATCGACGGCTACAACATCCAATCATGGTTCGGCTTTTTCGCGCCGTCCCAGACGCCCGCCGCACAGGTGAAAGAGCTCACCGCGGCGCTGAAAGCGGCGGTCGCTTCCGAACAGGCCATCCAGGCGCTGAATCAGTCCGGCCTGGAAGCGATCAACCAAAGCGGCGCGGAATTCGAAGAGTTCTTGAAACGCGAACACGTGAAGTGGTCGCGCGCAGCCGGCAAGTAAGGCGAGCCCACATGGCAACCGCGGCAAGCGTACCGTTCAACGAGCACCTGCGCATATCCGACGCCATTGCCGACGGCGCGAGCGCCGCGGCCGGGCAATTCCATTGCCGGTGGCGTCCGGAATATGCGAACTCGTCGGGCAACTACCACGGCGGCGTGCTGATGGCCATGGCCGATGCCGCCATGAGCCGCGCGCTGCAGGCGCGGCTGGCGCCCGGCCTGCGCGCGGCCACGGTGCAGATGAGCTCCTCTTTCCTTGCCGCAGGCGCCTCGGACGTAAGCATCACCGTCCACACGGAGAAACTGGGCAAGAGAATCGCCCATTGCCGCGCGTCCATCGCCACCACGTCCGGGAAGCTGCTGTTTACGGCCACGGCGGCGTTCGCGGTGACCGCCGCGGCGCCATCCCCCCAATAACTCCTAGACGCCAGGATGCCAAGCCTTGAACGACCTTTACTTCGATGACGTTGTGGAAGGCTTCCGGTTCGAGACCGGCGGCCGCACGATCACGGAAGCCGACATCGTCAATTTCGCGGGTGTCTCCGGCGATTTCCACAAGCTTCACATGGACGCCCAGTATGCCGAACGGCACACGCCTCACGGTGAGAGAATCGCCCATGGCATGCTGGTCGTTTCCATCACCACCGGGCTGATCGGCCGCAGCGACTTCATGCGCGCCATCGAAACCAGCACATTGGGCGTGAAAGAGCTACGCTGCGCCTTCAAGAAGCCCGTGTTCATCGGGGACACCATCAGGGTAAGCGCTGAAATCATCGGCCGGTCCGAGAGCAAGGCCGGCAACCGCGGGACCATCCAGATGCTAAGGAAAGTATTGAATCAACATGATGAAACCGTCGTGGAGCTAAGCTGGTTCGCGACTTTGCTCAAGCGCTGACCGATAACAAAAATACGCCTCCGTCACCGCCTTCCCCTTCGTCAGCAGGAAGTCGACGAAGCTGCTTGCGAGAGGCCGGTGTTCCGCGTTTTTCTCGGTAATGACGCACCATTCCGAATGCAGCCAGCCCTGCAGGCGGTCGCTGCTGATCGGAACGATCAGATTGCGCTCGATCTCGGCCTTGCAGGCATGCAGGGACACGAACCCGACCGCCAGGTTGGCTTCGACCATGCGCTTGATCGCCACATTGCTGGAGAATTCCGACTTGAACTGAAAGGGCATGCCATGGCTCTTGAAAACGCCCTCGACCACGCTGCGCGTGCTGGCGCCGGCTTCCCGCACGATCAGCCCGGAATCCACGACATCCTGCAATGTGAAAGAGCCGTCCTGGGACAAGGGGTGCCGCGGCGACGCAATGAACGCCATGGGATGATCGGCGAACACCTGATGATTGAACTCGTCGGAGACCGTGTCGTTTTCCAGGACGACCATGTCGACCGAGCGCTCCCTGAGAAGCTTCAGCACTTCTTCCTTCTGCCCGATGCGCAGGTCGATCTTCGCGTTCGGGTCCTGCTCGGAGAAGGCGATCAAGAGCGGCGGCAACAAGTATTCGACGGTTTGAATCGCGCCGATGCGCAAGGTCTGGCGGGCTTTCGTCCTGAGCTCTTCGAGCTCCTGCGATGCATCATGCCATTGCCCGACGATCTTCGAGGCATGCCGCGTCAGGATCCGCCCGGCCTCGGTCAGGACGATGCCCCTGCCTATCTTTTCGAACAGCGGCAGGCCGGCCGCCTCTTCCAGCTGCTTGATCTGAAGCGTGACGGTGGGCTGGGTGACGTGCAAAATCCTTGCCGCCTCGGTCACGCTTCCCATATTTGCCGTAATGTATAGCGCGTTGAGCTGCTTGAGTGTGGCGAATCGCTGCATGAAGAACCTCCGCAACAATAGAATGACGGATTGCCATCATAAAGAATAATGCCTTGCAATAGGCATTGCGTGCAACATGCATTGCACAATTTTCTTTTTTATGAGTTTTTCATTGCAAAACATGGCCGGCTGTGGTTTCATATCCGTGTATTGATACGAGCGCCCCTATACCCTTCATGTTCTTCAGGAGAACGCAATGAAACTCGGCCTCAAATTCATCGCCTCGCTGATCGCGCTGTCGGCCGCATTGCTTTCCGGAACCAGCACGGCGCAGGGCTGGCCTGAACGCTCCATCCGGGTCATTGTCCCCTTCGCCCCCGGCGGCGGCACCGACATCTTCACGCGGGTCATGGCGCCCCGGCTGTCCGAAGTGCTGGGCCAGCAAATCGTCGTCGACAACAAGCCGGGCGGCTCGAGCATCATAGGCAGCCAGCAAGTGGCGCAGGCCGCCCCCGACGGCTACACGCTGCTCATCGTCGACTCCACGTTCATGATCAATCCCAGCTTGCGCAACAACCTGCCATACGATTCGGTCAAGGACTTCACGCCCATCGTCCATCTGGCCTCCGGTCCCGTGATCCTGGTCGCCAACCCCAAGGTGCCCGCGCAGTCGCTCAAGGAATTGATCGATCTGGCCAAGAAAGAACCCGGGCGGCTCTTCTACGGCTCGGGGGGCAATGGGGCGTCCACGCATCTGGCCGGTGAGCTTTTCAACATGGTTGCAGGCGTCAAGATCGAGCACGTTCCCTTCAAAGGCACCGGCGAAGCACTGACCGCCGTCATGTCGGGGCAGGTCCCCCTGACCTTCACCGGCATCAGCTCGGCGCGCGGCCCCGTGGAAGACGGCCGCCTGCGCGCATTCGCGGTCACGGGGGAGCGGCGCAGCGAAGCCATGCCCAATGTGCCGACCTTCGACGAAGCCGGCCTGGCCAACGTGAACAGCAGCACCCAATGGGGCGTATACGGCCCCAGGAACCTGCCGGCCGATATCGTCGCCAAACTGAACCACGCCTTCAACGAGGCCCTGAAGGACCCGGCGGTCAAAGAGCGGGTCGTGGGGCTGGGGTATGCATTGCAAGGCGGCACGCCGGCCGAGTTCGAAGCGCTCACGAAATCGGAAATCGAAAAATGGCGCAATCTGATCACCGCCGCAAAAATCTCGATCAATTGATTCATCGCTTCAAAGGTACCAGACCCCACATGCACTCGACCTTCAAATCACACGACGGCCTGGAGATCGCCTACCACGTCGATGATTTCACGCCGCCATGGGCCAAGCCGGAAACGGTTCTTCTGCTGCATCCCGCCATGGGCAATTCAACGCGCTGGTTCAGCTGGATGCCCACTTTGCTGCACAAGTACCGGGTCATCAGAATGGATCTGCGCGGCCATGGCAATTCCGGCATGCCCGCGGAAAGCGACCCGTTTTCGCTGGACCTCCTGGTGCAAGACGCCTCTCAACTGATCGACCTGGCGGGCGAAGGCAGCGTGCACGTGGTCGGGAACTCAGCCGGCGGCTATGTCGCCCAGCAACTGGCAATACAGCACCCGAAGCAAGTCGGGACGCTGGCCCTCTATGCCGCCACGCCCGGCTTGAAGCACAGCCATGCCCCCACCTGGATTCCCAAGATAAAGGAAATCGGCCTCAAGCCATTCCTGGCCCAGACCATACACGAACGGTTCGACGACACCGCCGATCCCGAGCTCGTCCAATGGTTCATCGAGCAAACCGGCTCGAACGACCCGGCCTTCATTACGCGCTTCGTGCTGCATATGTGCACGCACGACTTCATGGACGAACTCGGCAAGATCCAGTGCCCCACGCTCATCGTCGCGGCCGGCAAGGAATCCATCGGCCACGCCGATGCCTATGCCGAAATGCAGAAACGGATTCCGAACGCACGGCTTCAATACATAGACACTGCGGCGCACAACATTTGCGACGGCTACCCGCAGCGCTGCGTTCAGTACCTGATGGATTTTCTAAGCAAGGCATGACATGAACCGGCACTACGCTTGTATCACCTTCGATTTCGATGCAATGTCGGGGCTGGTGGCGCGCGGCCTGACCACGCCCACCCCCGTTTCCCGCGGCGAGTTCGGCGCCGTCGCCCTTCCCCGCATACTCGACCTGCTGAAGCGCTACGACATAAAAGCATCGTTCTTCATTCCAGGGGTCGTCATCGGCACCTACCCCAGGGAGTGCGAACAAATCCTCGCTTACGGGCATGAAATCGGCCATCACGGATGGACGCACGTGCCTCCCGCCAACCTGACGCCGGAACAAGAGGAAGACGGCCTGATCCGCGGCATCGAAAAAATCCGCGAACTGACCGGCGCCGCTCCGCGCGGCTATCGTTCGCCGTCGTGGGACCTCAGTACGTACACGGTCGAGCTCTTGCTGCGCCATGGCTTCCTGTATGAAAGCAGCATGATGGGCAACGACCATGAACCCTACCGCGTGCGCCAGGGCGACGTGGTCTCGGTCGATGAACCCATGCAGTTCGGGAAACCGACGCCGCTCATCGAATTGCCCATCAGCTGGACGCTCGACGACTTTCCGCATTTCGAATACCTCAGGGTGGGCCAATCGCTGGCGCCCGGGCTGCAGAATGCCTCGGGCGTGCTGGAGAACTGGGTGAACGACTTCGAATACATGCGGCAAACCTGTGATTGGGGAATCTTGACCTACACCTGCCACCCGTACGTGATCGGGCGCGGCCACCGGATGATCATGCTGGATAAGCTTCTGAAGTCGCTGCAAGAAAAAGGCGCGCAGTTCATCACGCTGGAACAGGCCGCCCGCATGTACGACGAACGTTCCCTCTTCCACGCTTGATCGAGAACCCTGAAATGCCTTCCAATCAAGAAAACACCGTATCCCGGCCCGGACGCCTGGCTGGCAAAGTCGCGCTGATCATCGGCGCCGGCACCGGCATCGGCGAATGCGCCGCCAAGATGTTCGCGCGCGAAGGCGCACGGGTCGCACTGGCCGACATCAGGTTCGATGCGGTGCAGTCGCTTGCGTCGTCCATCTGTCCAGATTCGACCCAGGCCAAGGCGTTTGCCGTGGACGTGACCAGCGACGGCAGCGTCCGGCAACTGGTGGACGACGTCGTGGCCGGCTTCGGCGCACTGCACTGCCTGTTCAACACGGCGGGCGGTTCCCTGCCCGAAGACTCGCTGGTCACCGACGTGCCGCTCGACGTCTGGGACAAGACCATGAACCTCGACCTGCGCGGCACGCTGCTGGGCTGCCGATACGCCATCCCCAAAATCATTGCGTCCGGCGGCGGCAGCGTCGTCAACATGTCGTCGGGCGCCGCGCTGCGCGGCTCCGGCAAGGCGCATATCTATTCGGCGGCCAAGGGCGCGATCGTGTCCGTCACCCGCAACCTGGCGGGCGCGTATGCCAAGCACGGCGTGCGGGCAAACGCGATCTGCTGCGGCCGCATCAATACCCAGCGCATTCGCGACACATACGGCATACCCGGCCAGCCCGGCAAGAGCGAAGACGCCATGAAAGTCGACGACACCATCAAGGCCTACCCATATTGGTTCGGCGAGCCCGAAGACGTCGCCGGCATCGCCTTGTTCCTGGCGTCCGACGAATCCCGCATGATCACCGGCGCTTCCATCCCGGCGGACGGCGGCCGGTCGGCATACTGACATACTGACGCCGTATCAGCGATGCGCTTCGTTCTCGCCTTGTTCAAGCACGAAACCAATACGTTTTCGACCCAGCCCACCGAGCTTCAGTCCTTCAGCCGCGGGTCGGTGCGCGAAGGCCCCTGCCATGGCGTCGAAGCCGTCAGGGCAAGCCAAGGCACCAACAATGCCGTCGCCGCCTATCTGGACCTGGCGAAAGAACTGAACGCCGAAGTCGATTTCGCAATCTATGCCAATGCCGTGCCCAGCGGCATCGTCACGCGTGCGGCCTTCGAGGCCATTGTCGCGCCTATCGTGGCAAGCGCCGCCAAGGGCTGCGACGCCATACTGCTGGACCTGCATGGCGCCATGGTGGCCGAGGGCTACCTGGACGCGGAAGGCGAATTGCTGCGCCGGCTGCGCGCCGTACAGTCCGATACGCCCATCGTGGCCGCGCTGGACTTCCATGCGAACCTGAGCGCCGAGTTCATACGGCATGCCGACGTCGTCACCGGCTACTGCACCTATCCACACGTCGATGTCTACCAGACCGGCGAACGCGCGGCCAGGACCTTGCGCGCCATGCTGGACAAGCGCGCCGAACCCGTTCTGCTGTGGCGGCGCCTGCCCATGCTGACGCAGATCCTGAATCAGTCCCCGTCGCGCCAGCCCATGAAAGACATCATGGACAAGGCCTGCGCGGCGGAAAGCAGCGGACGCGTGCTGAACGCATCCGTCTTTGCCGGCTTCCCTTTGGCGGACACGCCGTATACCGGGCTCTCCATCGTACTCGTCGCCGACAAGAACAAGCAGGCCGACGCCGTCGAGCTGCTGGATGAACTGGCCGACATGGCGTGGCGGCGCCGGGCGGACTTCATCACCGAATATGACCCATTCGAAAAGACCTTGGCCCGGGCCGCCCTCCTGCCGGATGGGCCGGTGCTTCTGGTGGACCATGGCGACAATTGCGCGTCGGGCGGCACGACCGATGAAATGAGCGTATTGCGCGAGATGATGGCCTTGGGCATGACGGATGCGGTCGCCGGACCTTACTGGGATCCCGCCTCGGTCGAGGCCTTGATCAGCGCAGGCATGGGCGCGCAGTGCACGATAGACCTGGGCGGCAAGACAGACATGCCGGCCGTCAACCTGCGCGGCAAGCCATTGCGGGTAACCGGCACCGTGGTCAACATCACGGACGGCCGCTATACCGTGACAGGCCCCATGTTCACCGGCATGCGGCTGTCCCTTGGCCGTACCGCGGTGCTGGACACCGGCGGCATCCTGATCCTGGTGTCGGAGAAACCCCAGGAGCCTTTCGACGCCGGCATTTTCACCCATGCCGGGATACTGCCCGAAACGAAGAAGTTCATTCTGATCAAATCCAAGCAGCATTTCCTGGCGGGCTTCGGAAGCCTGGCCAAGCATATCGTCATGGTTGCCGGCCCCGGGGTATGCGGCTCGGACTTTTCGCAGTTCAACTACACGAATCTGGAACGGCCCATGTTTCCCCTGGATGCAGAGTTGGGGGGGATCGCTCTTATGGG
Source organism: Parapusillimonas granuli (assembly GCF_013416525.1). Taxonomy (GTDB): domain Bacteria; phylum Pseudomonadota; class Gammaproteobacteria; order Burkholderiales; family Burkholderiaceae_B; genus Parapusillimonas; species Parapusillimonas granuli. The sequence goes on along the minus strand of NZ_JACCEM010000005.1, from coordinate 90,775 downwards.
GCCCGGCCCTCGACGGCCCTGAACCTGCGAACCTCCTGATACCTTTGCATCCTCCGCAAAATAGCTTCCCATTCACTCAGCTGTCCATCGTCCCGCCCATCCTTTATGCTGAGACGCAAAAAGGAGACAAGCCATGCTAAGCAAGGGCCTATTTGCAATCGCGTTATCGTGCGGTGCCGTGTTCGCAGTCACCGAGTCCATCGCTCAAACATATCCGTCCAGACCGATAAAGCTGGTTCTAGGCTTTGGCCCTGGCGGCGGGGCCGATAGCATCGCACGGCTATACGCTGCGGAGCTGCAAAAGCTGCTGAATACACCAGTATATGTAGAAAACAAGTCCGGAGCCTATGAACAAATAGCTGGGCGGACGGTTCAAACGGCGCCTCCTGATGGATATTCTCTATGGCTGGCCACCACGGGCGGCGTAATCCAGGCGCCGCTCATGCGCGAAATGCCCTATGATCCGAAAAAAGACTTTACTCATATCGGAGTCATCGCTGAAGCAGATGCAGTATTGGCGGTAAAGAACGAGTTCCCCATCAAGTCAGTCGACGAGCTCGTCAATTATGCACGTGTCCACCCCAATGTGATCAATTTCGGATCGGCGGGCACTGGCGCTCCCAGCCACCTGCTGGTCGAATACATTCAAAGTCTGACTGGCATCCAGATGACTCATATTCCCTACAAAAGCGCGGGAGATGTCGTGCGTGAGCTGGTGGCGGGCAATATAGATTTTGCCGTGGCGGTACCGGCATCGGCCGCTCCTTTGATCAAGGCGGAAAAAATCAAAGGGATCGCCGTAACGGCAAAGGAGCGATTGGCGTCTCTGCCCGAGCTGCCGACTCTTGAAGAGGGTAGTATTTCTGAGCTCAAGGGAATGAGCGTTTATGCTTTCTATGCGATCCTGGGACCTGCGGGTATGCCGCAAAGCGTGACAGAAAAATTGAATAAAGCATTCAATCATATTTCATCGCTCCCAGAAATGCAGCAGCGTGCGGTCGAAATGAACTTCCGGCCCGTGACCGGAACATCGCAGGAGTTCACGTCACGGATAGATCAGGAACTGATTACATGGGGCAAAGTCGCAAAGCGCATAAAGTAAAGAAGGCCTTCCGAACATGTCAAAAACAGCCGTCGTAACGGGCGGTTCATCGGGCATAGGATTGCAAACCGCTAGGCGCCTTCTGGCAGATGGATGGCGGGTATGGTCTCTGGACGTCAATCCTCCCCCACCGCATTGCGCAACACCTTTGTTTATGCGTGCGGAAATGTTCAGCTATCTGGCCTGCAATGTGTCCGACATTGCCAGCACCCAAGCCGCGTTTGAACAGATTCAGAACCAGACAGAGAAAATCGACGCCTTGATATGCTCGGCCGGCGTTCTGCGCGCCGGCCGGCTGGTGGATCAGCCACCGGAGCATATCGACATGATGATGAACGTCAACATAAAAGGTCCTTGGCTCAGCACCCGGTACTCCGTGCCTTTACTCAAGAATGGAAGCACGCCTGGACATCCTGCACGAGTGGTCTTTGTTGGTTCCATCAGTGGAATCCGACCCAAAGTCGGCACCGGTTTCTATGCCGCATCCAAGGCTGCGCTTCATGTGCTTGTCGGAGTTCTTGCCGTCGAGCTTGCCGATGCCAATATACTTGTCAATGCCGTAGCTCCTGGCACTGTCGCGACACCCATGATTTGCGAGCAGCCCGGCCCCGAGGGGATCGGCACAAGCTTTCGGCCGTCAGGCATGTCACCCTTGGGCAGAATAGCTGAACCCGATGACGTGGTGGACGTTATTTTGTTTTTTCTGGGAGAGCGCTCATGCTACGTAACCGGAACCGTACTTCCGGTGGACGGGGGCACGAGGGCCGCCTTCTCTCCAAAATAGCTTGCCGGCTTCGCATCCTCAACCCCTATGGTGCCAAGATCCTGCGAGCCGTTGAACAAGGTCAGCAAATAATCGACGAACACCCTGACATTACGGGAAAGCCCGCGGCTACTTGGATATACGACATAGAGCTCGGCTTCTGTGTCAATAGGCTTTACAGTGTAATCTTCGAGCACCCGCACCAGAAGTCCATTGGCAAGCAGGGGTCTGACCATCCACTCGTGCACCACGATCAAGCCCAAGCCAGCAACAGCTGACGACCTGAGCACAATGGCGTTATCTGAACGAATGACACCATCGACTTCTATTTCCTGCTCTTTACCATCCTTTGTAAAAGCCCAGATGTTTCCATACTTCGGAGCGGTATACACGATGCAGTCATGAGACCGAATGTCGTCCGGGATCTTTGGCATTCCACGGTTCTGAATGTACGAAGGCGCTCCACACACTATTCTTCTGCTTGGACTCAGGCGGCGAGCAACGATATCGGCGTCCGGTATGACGCCCATCCACACCGCGACATCGATCTGATTGGCAATGAGATCGCATCTTTCATCGCTCAAAGAGATATCGAGTTTCAAGTCAGGGTACCGTTTGAAGAACGGAGCCAAAGCGGGGATGATCGCTGCGCCCGATGACACGCGAAGCGAAACGCGCAGCACACCCTTGACGCTATCCTGGAAAGACTTGGCTGCTAGCTTCGCGTTGGCCAAATCGCGCAATATTTGAGTCGCCCTTTCGTAATACAGACGACCAGGCTCGGTTAAGGACAGGCTTCTTGTACTGCGGTTAAGCAGCCTGATGCCCAATTCGTCTTCCAGCGCTTTGACCTGCCTTGCCACTGAGCTGACCGAAGCGCCATGGCGAGCCACTGCTGAAAAGCTGCCTGTTTCGACAACCTTTATGAAAGTCTGCATGCTCGCCAATTCATTCATCAACGCCACCTTTCGACCCAAACCCTAAGCCATTCTAGCAAATGGTTCCGGATAGAAAGAGCGTATTTGGGCTAGTCTTCAGACGGCTTGGGAACACCGCCATAGAGGCCCCAGGTGCTGGCTGCCAGCCAACCTGCATCGATCAATAGATCCACGCCTGTTATGGCGGAAGCCCTATCCGACGCCAGGAATTCAACTCCCTCCGCGACCTCATTGGGCTGCACTCGCCTGCCTAGCGCCATGTGGTCCTTAACATCGGACGCGTAGCGCCCGGGCGGCCGTTGCAATACACGAGCCACTTCAGTCGTCCCCGGGGACACAGAGTTCACCCTGATGCCATGGCGGCCCCATTGGCTTGCAAAATTACGCGTCAAGTTAACGACTGCGGCCTTGCTTGGCCCATATGCATGCAACGGGGAGGAGCCATGTGCAACCGTGGACGCAATGTTGACTATGCTTCCTCCTCCCGACTCTACCATGCGGACGCCGAATGCCCGGTTAGCATTGAAAGTGCCTTCAACATTGACCTGCATGACAGTGCGAAACAGGTCTAGGGGGAAGTCACCAGGAGAATGGCGCTCCTGAAACGCGGCAGCGGAAACCACCAGCGACCTGACTGGCCCCAGGTCCTTTTCTATGGTGTTGGCAAGGCTCTCCAAGGATTTCAAATCCCGTATATCGGCACCCATCCCGACCCCTCCAACGCTCCGCGCAAGCTGCCGGGCCTGCGTTTCGTCCAGATCGATCACCACAACCCGCCAGCCCCTTTGGGCCATCAGCTCGCAGCAAGCAGCGCCTATGCCATTAGCGCCACCGATCACAACACCAAGCTTAGAGTCAGACATCTGCAATCCTCGATTTCTTCACACACAGATCAGGAGAACAATATACAGCCGTATGGAGTCGGATATCGCGCGCCGCACGCAAAGCTCCTTTCATTTTTTCGCAGCGGGAGAATCCTTGTATGGCGCAGTTCGCCACGGGATAATTGTGCAGCCGCCAGCGATGGCCCAAGAACAACGGCGAGAGCGTACAGGAGACATAATGAAGAAATCGAGCATAGCTTTGACGTGTTTTTTTGTCATCGCAGCCTGCACCACGAGTATAAGCCAAGCAACTGCCGACTACCCAACTAAACCCATTTCGCTGATCGTGCCTTTAGGCGCGGGCGGCGCAACGGATGTGGTCGCGCGCGTGATCGCCGAAAAGCTTAGCGAAAAGCTTGGACAACCGGTTGTCATTGAAAATCGTCCTGGCGCAGAAGGTGCCATGGGCGTGCATGCAGCAGCGAAGGCGGCTCCCGATGGCTACACCTACGTGCTGGGGTCGAGCTCTACCGTTGCCGCCAACTACTATTTACGCAAGAATCTACCCTTTCATCCCATCAATGATCTTGCTCCTGTATCTACAGCCTTGAAGGACTTCTTCAACGTATTGGTCATCAATCCCAATATTCCGGCCAATAACTTGAAGGAATTCATTGCGCTCGCAAAAGCCAGCCCCGGAAAGTATAACTATGGTGCCGCCACCAGTGGCGCCAAGATTTGTATGGAAAGCTTCAAAACTATGGCGGGCGTCGATTTGCAAATGATTAACTATAAAAGCTCGCCGCAAGCGCTCAATGATTTGATAGGCGGCCGCCTGGATATCATTTGCGAGCCAGTGGCCACCGCCTTGCCCAACATCGCCGCCGGCAGGCTCAAAGCCATAGGGGTGACAAGCCCGGAACGAGTTGAAAATGCGCCCGAACTACCTACAGTGTCCGAATCGGGTCTGCCCGATTTCAGCTTTTCCGCATGGGTCGCAGTGTTTTCGCCTGCAAATACGCCCCAGGCGGCGATCGATAAGTTTTCAAGCGCACTCGCTGTTGTGCTGAAAGATCCAGAGACAGAGCAAAGAATAAAAGCGATCAATGCCGCACCCATGGTCGGTAATGCCGAAGACCTGAGGCAGCTGCTCCATACAGAAATGCAACGAGCCGAAAAAATTGTCCGTGATGCAAACATACAGCCAGAATGAGGCGCCGACGAATGTTGAGTATGGTGGGAAAAGTGGCCTTCGTTACAGGTGCCGGATCGGTCGGTGCCGGATGGGGAAACGGAAAAGCCACTGCTGTCTTGCTGGCACGCCAAGGAGCCAGCGTATTCGGGGTCGATGTCAACGACGAGGCGCTGACAGCAACGGAGCAGGCGTTTCATGATGAACGGCTTGCACAATGGCGTGGACTGCGCTGCGATGTAACGGACAGTGTTTCCGTCCAGCATGCCGTCGACGAATGCATGGCTAGATATGGTCGCATAGACATCCTAGTCAACAACGTGGGAGGCAGCGCGCCAGGCGACCCTACAACAATGACGGAAGACACTTGGAGAGCCCAGATAGACCTCAACCTGACCTCCGTCTTTCTTAGCTGCAAACACGTCCTTCCCATCATGACACGCCAATTTGAAGCACATGGCCGGGGCGGCGCCGTTGTCAATGTATCCAGCATCGGCTGCATGACCTTTCAGGTCGACGGCAGAGTCAGTAGCGCCTACGCTGCCTCGAAAGCCGGTGTCCTCGCCTTTAGCCGCTCCACCGCGATCGCATACGTCAAAAAGGGAGTCCGAGTAAATACGGTGATCCCGGGTGTCATGCATACGCCGCTGGTCGAGCACCGGCTCACCAGCCAATTAGGCATGGGCAATGCAGAAGAACTGATCGCTCGCAGGCATGCCAGCGTGCCAATAGGAAAAATGGGCGATGCGTGGGACGTTGCTCACGCCATACTATTTCTTGCCAGCGATGAAGCAGGCTATATCACAGCGACGGAGTTAGTGGTGGATGGCGGCATAACGGCCGCACGCCCCACTTTCTGACTATTACCGACTTCCGATAAGCATCCCATGGCACGAATGACGCTATCTTCTCTCGATCCGCTTACACAAGAACAACGAGCCGTGTGCGACATGACGGCCGCGGGATTGCGCGGCAAGATCCCGACACCCATGGTCGCCTGGCTGCGCAATCCTGAACTCGCTTATCGCGCTCAGCATCTCGGCGAATTGCTTCGCTTTCAAACTTCGCTGCAGCCCAAATTGGTTGAACTCGCCATTTTGGTTTGTGCCAGACACTGGACGTCTCACCATGAATGGACCGCTCACAAAACATTGGCGTTAAAAGCCGGTCTTGATCTTAATATCATTCAATGCATTGCATCACACCGTCCGCCCTATTTTCTCGATGATGCTGAATCGTTGATCTACGAAATCTCCATGTCGCTGCTCACTACGCAACGGTTGACCTCATCGCTATATCAACGAGCCATTGCGAGCCTGGGGGAAAAGGCCGTGGTCGAGCTGATCGCCATTCTGGGCTACTACTGCATGGTCTCCCTCACCCTTAATGCGTTTGAACTGGGTTTGCCCGATAACATCGCGGCCGAACTGGGCGATGTCGACGTATCTGCTTGACTCTTGCGCGGATTCACGAGTGCTTATATCGAAACGTATCGCCCAGCGTTCCTCATGTAAAGAAGAAGCGCTGGAGCCAAACCAAATGATCGTCGATGCGCATCATCATCTTTATGTTCGGCCCGGTGTGACCTATCTGCTGGACAATCTGATTTCCGACATACGCGAAAGCGGTCATGACGTTCGTGCCACCGTCTATATGCAGGCACGGTCTATGTACCGAAGCCATGGCCCTAATGCATTTCGCCCGGTCGGTGAAACCGAATTCGCCAATGGCGTGGCGGCCATGAGTGCCAGTGGAATCTACGGCAAAGAATATGTATGTTCAGGCATAGTTGGTTTCGCCGATCTCATGCTGGGAGACGGAGTTCGCCCTGTGCTTGAAGCACATATCGGGGTATGCGGCGGAAGGACATCATCGGGCGGCCGCTTTTGCGGCATACGCCATCCTTCGGCATGGGACATGGACACGCGACTGTGCAATCCGGCATATCCATCCAGTGAGGATATGATGCGGTCCAAGGCCTTTCGCGCCGGCTTCATGCATTTGGATCGCTTGGAGCTGACCTTCGACGCCTGGCTCTATTTTCACCAGATCCCTCGGATAATGGCCCTTGCTGATGCTTTTCCAAATGTGCCTATCGCCGTCAATCACTGCGGAGGCGTGTTGGGAATCAGCGCCTATGCCAACCAGCGTGAAGCGGTCTTTGATTACTGGAGAACACAATTGCAATTCTTGTCCCTTCGGCCCAATGTAATGATGAAGCTGGGCGGCCTCGGCATGGAAATATCCGGTTTCGGCTTCGAATCCGCCGACAAGGCGCCGAATTCGTTAGCACTTGCACGGGCTTGGCGTCCCTGGATCGAAACGTGCATCGAGCTTTTTGGGCCTAAGCGATGCATGTTCGAAAGCAATTTCCCGGCCGACAAAGTAAGCTATGGATACGGCATCGGCTGGAATGCGTTCAAGCGCATCGTTTCATCAGCAACTCCGGATGAGAAGGATGAATTGTTCTGGCGCACAGCTATGGGCTTTTACCATCTGCCTCTCAATGAGGCGTTACAGCCCCTCGGCACCCATGATATAACCCTCAAGCCCCAATAGCGCTGATAGTTGAAATATGGCGAGAATTTCCGCTGAAGTTGCGCCATGCCTCAGCGCATTTCGTATATGCATGGCCAAACCCGGCCCATACATATGCGTCACCGAACAGTCAATGGCTATATATATGAACTCGCGCTCTTTCGGGGTCAGCGACCCAGCTTCCCAAGGCGACATGGAAATCTTGGACAATGCAATGAAGTAATCCGGGAGCAGGCTCGCAATCGATTCTCTCTCCTGGTTCCAGAATCCTCGTGTTTCCACGAATCTCGCCTTGACCATTTCCACATCCGCGCGCAAAGGGGCACAGGCTTGATCTTCGCCTTCAACGTGACGCAATTGCTCCACCAAGATGGGCACAGCAAAATACAATGCATGGTTCGCAGCACCCACGACGGAAACCAGGACGTCAATCACATCCGACTCGCTCGCACCCGCGACGACCGCACGTTTGACATGCCGGGCTATCGCTCTCTCATTGACGGACGTGGCCGTCGCATGCATGGCTAGCAGCAGCAACTCTTTCATGCGCGGCGTCAAGGACGTATCTGCGATCGCCATGCGCCAGAAGTTCCGCGCCGATTCATGCATAGGACCTGCTACCCGGTGCAGGCGCTCCGACAAGCCTTCACTGGCGAATACTTCATCCAGTTCGGTCAGCTTCTCGCTCATGCTGGCCCTTGCCACCTGACTGTCATTCAACAAGACCCAGCTCACGCGCCTTGATCTGGATAGCCAGATAATGGCTGTAGACGCGATTCTGAGATAGGCCGCCACCCAGGAACCATAGGCCCCTCTGCGGAGTGGGCCCGAACATGTTTCGCAACTCCCCATTTTCCGCCAAACCCCAGATGGGTCCCACCTTCCAGGCAATTTCTTCGCCTAGAAGCTGCTTGACGACCTGCTCTTGTGAATAGTAGCCGGTCGCGGTCACCACGATATCGGCCTTTTCGATGCGGCCATCCTTCATCAGGAGTCCTTCCTTCACGAAAGTTTTTGCATCCTCCCACTGCAAAAGGCCAATCTCGCCGTTCACGATGAGTTCCGAGCATCCACAATTCAGATAATAGCCGCCATGCCGAGAGCGCAACTTCATTTGATGGCCAGCCTCATCAGGACCGAAGTCCAGCTTGAAGCCACGCGCACGCAAACCTTCATGCAGAGCTTTATCATGCTCCTTCATCTTCTGCACATTCAACTGATAACCACGCTGCAAAAGCTGAAATGTTGCTGCGGTACCGATCAGGTCGGCATCTTCGGTGGGAATGTTTTCCTGATAGTGAACCGTATTGTTAAAGGCTGCCGCTTCGACGCTCACTACTGTCGTGGAACCGCGCTGTATCAAGCTGACCTTCGCATTGTGACCATGTAGGTCTTGCGCGCAATCATGGCCGCTGGTGCCTGTGCCGACAACAAGCACACGCTTGCCTTTGTATTTGGCCCCGGAATAGTAATCGTCGGTATGAAGGACCTCTCCTTCAAAATCCGCAAGCCCCGGCAGGTCCGGCATTTTCTTGCCACCCGCCACACCATTAGCAAAGACCAGGTGCCGTGGATGCAGGGTACGCTTCGTTCCGTCGCTCAATCTGACAGTTGCATTCCAGACGGCCTTTTCTTCTTCGTAATTGCCCATGATGAACGTTGTATTCGTCCACACATTGCACTCCATCGCCCAGGCATAGAACTCCAGGAATTTTGCCAACATATCCTTAGGGAGATACTTCGGCCAGCTTGGAGGAAAAGGGATATAGGGGAAGTGGTTTATTGCCACCTGATTATGAAGTGCAAGGGAATGATAGCGGTCACTCCACACCTGCCCTACGCGCGGCTTTCTTTCAATCACCAACGCGTCAACGCCCAACAAGCGCAACCGCGCCGCCAAGGTGATTCCAGCCTGACCGCCACCTATGATCAATACAACTGGCTCTCGATCCACAAATGCTTGCTCTGCCGATCGCAAATCCGACCAGTTAGCACCGCCAAAGTTGCGCGAGTATGCAATGCCTGTCGGCCTACGCTGCAGAATAGGTTCTTCATGCCCTTTCAGTTCAGTAAGCGAGCTCGAAAATACCCAAGCCTTCCCTGTGCCGTCGGCCGGCAGTCGCAATACTCCATTGCAACGCGCCACATCGGTTTCAAAAGAAAAAATCGCCTCAATGACGTCATTGCCCAGCCGCCGAACGCGGCGCGGTGGTGTACGGCCGTCCGCCACCCGAAAATTTCGTGCATTGACGCGAGGCTGATACTTGATCAAATCCCCGACAACGGATTGCTGATCATCGTGTGGAGCAATGTCCCAACTGAAGGCAAGCATATCGCGCCAATGACACTCGTCACCGAAACAAGACAGCAACGCGTCCCGGTCACATGCTCGCAAAGCATTTTCAAAGCTCCACAACCATTCATTTACAGCCGTGCGCTCCGATATCTCCCCGGGCCTCTCGGAATTCCTCTCAACGTCATGATCGACAAACATTCCTGCTCCTGCTATTGGTATCCCGGCTGCGACTTCGTCACGCAACGATTTTTATGTCAAGGATTCTATAGCAGCGCAATTCAGGCAATAAGCAGTATGAATGGCAAGCAGCCTTGCACAAGATGCAAAAGCGCAGCGTTGCGAGTCAGACCTCATGCGGGGTTCGACCCGCAATATACAAATCCACGTACTCGTTCACCGGCATGGCTTCCAGGGCGTGCTGGTCGAGCGACACTTTCAGTATGCGCTGCTGCTGCGCGGCCGGGAAGCGCCGCGCGAGGTTGCGCTGGAACTTGGCCTCCAGCAGCGGAATGCCTTCGGCGCGCCGGCGCCGGTGGCCCAGCGGGTATTCGCACACCACCTCCGACATGACGCCGCCGTCCTTGAATTCCAGTGTCAAGCCGTTGGGAATGGACCGCTTTTCCGGATCGTGATAATCCGCCGTGAACATGGGGTCTTCCACGCAGACGATCTTGGCCCGCAAGGCATCGATGCGCGGGTCGGCCGCGACGCCGTCTTCGTAGTCGTCGGCCGTCAGGCGACCGAACAAAAGGCAGACGGCAACGATGTATTGAATGCAATGATCGCGGTCGGCCGGATTGTTCAGCGGTCCCTGCTTGTCTATGATGCGGATGCAGGCCTCGTGCGTGCGTATGGTGATGCGCGCGATGTCGTCCGTGGTACGGCCGGCCGCACCCAACTGCCCATGCAGCGCTATGGCGCATTCCGCCGCCGTCTGCGCGTGGAACTCGGCTGGAAATGCGACCTTGAACAGTATGTTCTCCATGACGTAGCTGCCGTAGGCGCGCTGGAAGCGGAAGGGCCTGCCTTTGAAGAGCACGTCGTAGAATCCCCAGCGCTTGGCGGTCAGCACAGACGGGTAGCCCATCTCACCCGCTTGCGTCATGAGCGCCAGGCGCACGGCCCGGCTGGTGGCGTCCCCCGCCGCCCAGCTCTTCCGGCTGCCCGCATTCGGCGCATGCCGGTAGGTGCGCAGGCTTTGCCCATCCACCCAGGCTTGCGACACGGCATCGATGATCTGGTCGCGCGACAACCCCAGCAGCCGCGACACGACGGCGGTGGAGGCCACCTTGACCAGCACGACATGGTCCAGGCCGACCTGGTTGAAGGAGTTTTCCAGCGCGATGCATCCCTGGATTTCGTGCGCCTGGATCATGGCGGTGAGCACGTCGCGCATGGTCAGCGGCGCCTCGCCCCGGGCGACGGCGTTGCGTGAAAGCCAGTCGGCCACGGCCAGGATGCCGCCAAGGTTGTCGGAGGGATGCCCCCACTCGGCGGCCAGCCAGGTGTCGTTGAAGTCCAGCCAGCGAATCATGGCGCCGATGTTGAACGCCGCCTGCACCGGGTCGAGCTGGAAGGGCGTGCCGGGCACCCTGGCGCCATGCGGGACCACCGTGCCGGAAACGATCGGCCCCATCAGCTTGGCGCAGGCCGGATATTCCAGGGCTTCCAGGCCGCAGCCCAGTGTGTCGATCAGGCAGTTCCGGGCCGTTTCATAGGCCAGGCCGCTGTTGATTCGATAATCGAGCACGTAGTCGGCGATGTCAACCAGCACTTGATCGGGTTGTGGGCGGATATTGACGATATCTGAAGACATGGGGCCTCCTGGATGCGATTGCCGACAAAGAGCCGGGCCGGCGATTTGCCATCAGGCCCGGACCATTTTAGGCCCAACCGCATCGTCCTTGCGAGGCCCAAACGGCCCTCACGGCACCACCACCCCTTCCGCATACCCGTCCCGCTGCGGGTCGGCGCCGCCTCGGAGTTCTCCGTCGAAGCGGGTGATGCCATGCACGGCGGCGAAGGCGTAGCTCAGGTGGCTGCGCCTTACTTCGTAGCCCAGCTGTTCGAGTCCTTTCTGCACCGGCATGGGAATGCGGTTGGAGATGTCTATGGCGTTGCTGGTGGAAACCATGCGGGGCGCGCTGATGGCTTCCTGAATGTCCATGCCCCATTCCAATACGTTCAGGATCACTTGCGCCACGGCCGGGCCTATCCATGACGCGCCGGGAGCGCCCAGCGTCAGGACGGGATCGTTTCCGTCATAGATGATGCTGGGCGCCATGGACGAGTATCGGCGCCGGCCGGGAACGATGGAGTTCGGGGTGCCCGGCATGGGATCGAAGGTGCTCATGGCCCCGTTCAGCATGAATCCCGTGTCCTTCACGATGAAGCCCGAAGGATTTCCCAGGGTGTGGGTCATGGTGGCGATCATGCCTCGTGCATCCACGACCGAGACATGCGTGGTGTGGCGCGACTCCGCCGGTTTGGCGCGCTCGATATTCGCCTTTTCGCCCGAACGTATGGCTTGCGCGCAGGTCCGGACATACTCATCGGATAGCAGGCGGTCGACGGGGTTGTCGGAATACTTCGGATCGCCGATGAATTGCTCTTTGTCGCGCAGGGCTATTTTCATGGCTTCGGCCAGAACACGGATGTATTCGGTGGAGTTGTGCCCCAGCGAGGCGAGGTCGAACTGTTCGGCGATGCGAAGGATCTGGCCGACGAGTATGCCGCCTCCTGGCGGCGAGGGAGCGTCGACCCGCCATCCTCGATAGCCGAAGGAGAGCGGACGGGTGATTTCCACGGCGATCTGCTCCAGATCGGCGGCGGTAAGGATTCCCCCCTGGCTACGCACGTCCTCAATGATGTGAGAAGCGATCGAGCCGGTATAAAAGCTTTCCGCGCCCTCGCGGGCGAGCACTTCCAGGGTGGCGGCCAAGTCCGGGTTGCGTATGGTCGAGCCGAGCGTCTTGTAGGACCCGTCTTCGTTCAGGTAGATGCGCCGGCCGTCCGGCGTCAGGCCAAGCTTGTCGCCGTAGTTCATGCGGCCGTACTTGCGCTCGTTCTGGGTGAACACCGTGTAGACGTGCGGCCGCAGCAGCCAGCCTTCTTTCGCCCAGGCTATGGCCGGGGTGAACAAATCGGCCCAAGGCATGGATCCGTGGTCCGCATGCGCCTGCGACAGCATTCTGAGCAGGCCGGGCGCGGTCACGGACTGGGCGCCGGCTTCGTTGACGAAGTCCTTGACGATGAAGCCGAAGCCGTCGGTGGTGACGCCCAATGCGATGTCCCGCCACATGTCCGGCCGGGACTCCAGCGGACAGCCGCCGAAGCCTTCATAGACCTTGCCTGTCTGCGTGGCGGGGTCGTACACGTGCAGCATGCCGAATCCGCCTATGCCGCACATCAGCGGATCCACCACCCCCTGCGTCATGGCGCAGGCGATCGCCGCATCGACGGCGGTGCCGCCCGAACGCAGCACGTCCGCGCCGGCGGAGACCGCTTCGGGCTGCGGCGCGGTGATCATTGCGTTGGCTTTCGGCAGTTTGCGTTCGGGACGGCGGGCCATGGTCTGCTCCAGAAATAAAGAAGGCGATCCTGGGCGCCGGACCCACGGCGGGGCCCGGCGCCTGAAAAGAAGAAGCCGGCTCCGTAGGGAATCCGGCTTCCGGTCGGCTGAACGGGTTTACAGGCCCGCCTTGAATTCCTTGTTCCAGAAGTCCAGGCTGGCCGCCCGCTGCGCGGCCAGCGCTTCGAGGTTGTAGGGATGGATACGGGCGAGTTCCTCGGGCGTGAAGCCCACCCGCTTCTGCAGGTCCGGAGGCAGCGTCGCGTTCTTGACCGTCGGCGCATAGCCCATGGTTTCCGCAAAGCGCAGCTGGCCTTCGGGCTCGAGCAAGGCATTCAGGTACTTCAGCGCGGCCGCCTTGTTGCGGCTGTTCTTGGGCACCGCACCTTCGAAGGTGACCGGGATGGCGCCCTCTTCGGGAATGACGAATTCCAGCGGCAGGCCGGCGTCGCGCCATTGCAGGGCGCGCGCCTTCCACATGCAAGCAATCCAGATCTCTTCCGACTTGAAGGCCGCCGCGACCGCTTCGTTGGACGGGAAGACCTTGGGCTGGTTGCCTTTCAGCTTGCGCAGGAAGCTGTATCCCGGCTCGAAGCTGTCGCCCTTCCCGCCTTCCGCCAGGCCGGCGAACAAGGTGTTGAAGTTGTAGAGAATGTCCGAGAATCCCACCCGGCCCTTGTACTTGGGGTCCAGGGTGTCCTTGAAGGACTTGGGCGGCGTGGGCACCTTGTCCTTGTTGTACACCAGCACCATCGCGCTGAAGATGTGCGGAATGGAATACGGCGTGCGGAACGTTTCAATGGTGTTGGCCAGGTTGGGCACGTTGCCGGCCGTTACCGGCTCCAGCACTCCCGCCGTGCTGGCGTCGTACATGTCCAGGTCGCCCAGCATGGCCACGTCCATCGACCCGCGCCGGGAATTGCGCTCGGCCTTCAGCTTGGTGTTGCGCGCGGTTGCGTTGCCGGTATCGTAGACCGGCTTGATGCCCATGGGTTCGACGATGGGCGCAATGAACTTCTGCAGCAGGTTCTGGTAGTCGCCACCCCAGGTGCCCACCACCACATCCGTGGCCTGGCCGTGGGCCAGTCCGGGGATCATGGGAAGTGAAGGCACCAGAACCAGGCCGGCGGCCTGTTTCATGAATTTGCGTCGATTCAATTCTTTTTCTAGCATGGTTGCCTCTCATGTAGTGAGAAAAGTTAAATGATGCGGCAGCGTCAGGCGAAAACCTTGCTGCTGCGTTGAGCTACGGCTGAATGCTTCGTGTTGCTTAATGCGATGGGCGCGTCCGGCAAAGCCGCCTGGATGTCCCCGGCGTCGATATCGCGGGCAATGACCACGCATATGTCTTCATGGGCGGCCAGGCCCACCAGGCGGCGCGGCGCGCCGAACGTGGCGCCGACGCTCTGGATGTGTATGGGTTCGGCGCAGTCGGCGACCTTCAGGACCGCCTTGACTCTCAGCAGTTTATCGCCGCATATCGAAGCCAGGTCGTCCAGCCACATCGCCACGTCGTCCCAGGACGCGCCCGCGCGCAAGGCGCCGGCCATGACGTGGATGCGCGGGTGGGCCTTGGCCGGCGCGCCGCCGAACAGGCCTTGCACGGTGCCCTCGGCCGGGCCCGCCGGGCCGCTGTCGGCGAAGGCCTGGCGCACCGCCGCGGCGCGGTCGGCATCCGCAACGATTTGCGCAAGGGGGTTGACGCCCCGGATGACTTCGATGTGCGCGCGGGCGGCCTCGGGCGCAACCAGGTCGAGCTTGGTGAGCATGACGCGCTGGGCCGCTCCCAATTGCGCCGCGGCCTCGTCGAACTCATCGACGTTCAAGGCTCCGCGCACGCAATCGTAGGTGCTGACCACCGTCACCCGTATGCCGCGCCGCGCGAGTTCCGGATCCGCCAGCGACGCCACGATGGGGCCGGGGCGGGACAACCCGCTGGTCTCCAGCACGATGCGGCGCAGCGGGCGCGCGCCGGGCGGCCTGGGCGCGTCGAGCATGGCGCCCACCGTCAGCACCAGGCTGCTGCGCAGGGAACAACACACGCAGCCGTTCGACAGCAGGGTCAGCGGGATGTCGTCGGCGCCGTCTTTCACCACCACGCCGTCCACGCCGATCTCGCCGGCCTCGTTGACAATGACGCCGGTTTCCCCCTGGCTGTCCGACTTCAGCAGGTCGAGCAGCAGCGTGGTCTTGCCGCTGCCCAGGAAGCCGGCAAGGATGAAAAGCTCAACGGGCATGGGGAGGCCTTTGGTCGCCGTCTTCGCCCCAGCTGTCGTCGGCCAGCTTGCGCACGTCCGCCAGCAGTTCGTCCACGTCGAAAATCAGCCCCGCCTTGATGGTATAGCGCAAGGCCCGCACCCACTCGGGCCGGCCTGTCTGGTCGTTCAGGCGCCATGCGCCGGTGCCATACAGGAGCTTGAAGTCTTCCAGCGGGTTGTGATCCATGACCAGCAGGTCGGCGCGCTTGCCGACGTCCACCGACCCGGTGTCCTGGTCTATGCCCAGCAATTCCGCCCCCAGCGACGTGGCGGCGCGCAAGGCCTCCAGCGGATGGAACCCCGCTTCCTGCAGCAGTTCGAGCTCGCGGATGAGGCCGAAACCGAAGATCTGGAAAATGAAGCCGCTGTCGCTGCCGGCGCAGACCCGCCCGCCCAGGTTCTTGTATTCGTTGATGAATTGCATCCAGAGCCGGTAGTTCTCCTTCCACTCGATCTCGTTCGTGGTGCTCCAGCGATACCAGTAGGACCCATGGCCGCCCCGCTGCGGCTGGAAGTATTTCCAGATCGCCTTCCACGTGTAGTCGTCGTGCCAGTCCGCCCGGCGCGCGCGCATCAGGTCGCGATTGGCATCATAGATGTTGAAGGTGGGCACGAAGGTATGGCCCAACTCCAGGAAGCGTTCCATGACCTCCTTCCATTTCGGGCTGCCGGGCTGGGCCGCCTGCTTGAAGGTCTGGCCGGCCAGCGCGAAACGAAAGTATTCGTCGCTGTAGTTGTAGTCGGTGGGAAACTGCTGCACCACCCTGGACTCGAACAAGGCTTCGGGCAGGCCGTAATAGTGTTCCGAGCTCGTCAAGCCCCAGGTCGCCGACTTCAGCGCGTTGACCCGCGTCACCGCCATCTGCGCATGGTGGCAGCCCGAGCGCAGGCCTTGCTTGGCTGCCTCGTCGAGCGCCGCCTGCATGATGGTCGGCGGCGCACCGAAGAACTTGATGCCGTCCGCGCCCCGATTCTTCAGCTTGCGCACCCAGTCGCGCGCCTGGTCGGGCGTGTAGATCGTCTTGACACGGTCGTTGACCGCCGGAAAATAGGCATAGGACAGAATATTGGGCGCGGCGATCTCGTTCCGGGCGGATGCCTCTTTTTGCTGCATGGTGTAGCCGAGCCCGTTCAGGCCGCCCATTTCACGCACCGTCGTCACGCCATGGGCCAGCCACAATTTGTAAATGTAGTCGGCGGGCGGCTCGACGCCGCACATGGAATGGTAGGGCGTGCCGATATGCGCGTGCGAATCGACCAGTCCCGGCATCACGAACTTGCCGTGGCAATCCACCTCGAAATCGCCAGCGGCCGGCCTGCGGTCCTGGTTGATGGTGTCGAGCGACGCCCCCACCCCCGCCAGCGCGGCGATGCGGTCGTTCTCGATCACGACGTCCACGGGGCCCCAGGGCGGCGCTCCGGTGCCGTCGATGATGGTGGCGCCGCGCAGCACCAGCCGCTTGAACGGGCCCGCGCCGCGATCCCGGCCGGTGGCCGGCACCGGCGGGCGCCACCCTTTGCTGGCGTTCAGGTCGCCCATTTCTTCGCCGGGCAATGAATTGATGTAGGGGTTGTCTGGTTTGCTCATTTCCGAGTTCCTGTTTCCATGATTCAGCCTATGGCCATCAAGCCGGCGTTGCCGCCGGCCGCCGTGGTGTTCACGCTCAGGGACCGCTCGCGCAGCAGCGGTTCCGGCAAGTATTGCGCGCCGTCGCGGATCGCCTCCGGCGTCAGGCCCTGCACTTGAAGCAGCGGGCCGTCCCGCAGGGCCAGCCGCCGATTCAGCTCGCGCAGGGCGTCGCTGTCGCCCTCGAACAGCACCGCGTCGACGGGCGCCGCATCGATGCGGTCCATGGCGACCCAGCTCACGCCGTCCTGCTCGGCGCCCTGCGCGCCCAGTGCAGCGCGGGCGGCCCGGACGTCCACGAAACAGGCCTGGTTGCCCGTCAGCCGGCATGCCTCCCATTGCCGCCGCGCGCCTTCCTCGCTGGCGGCCAGGCACAGCACGGCGCCGCGCGGAACCACCGTATAGGTATTGTGCTCCCCGGTCGGCCCGGGGAGCTGCACGGTTTGCGGCAGCCCGGCGGCGAGCTCGATGCCGGCCGGCATGTGCGCCGGCCGGCGCGACAGCAATCGGTACAGATACAAGGGACCGCCCGCCTTGGGTCCCGTGCCGGACAGGCCTTCCCCGCCGAACGGCTGCGCGCCCACCACGGCGCCGACGATGCTGCGGTTCACGTAGATGTTTCCGGCCCGGACGCGGGAGCTCACGTATGCCACCATCTCGTCGATGCGGGTGTGGACGCCGAACGCAAGCCCGTATCCCGTGCCGTTGATGGCGTCGATGACCGTGCCGATTTCCTCGCGCCGGTAGCGCAGGACATGCAGCACCGGGCCGAATACCTCGTGCGTCAGCATGTCCAGGCTGGGCAATTCGATGAGGGTGGGCGGGACGAACGTGCCATGGCGCGCCTCGGGCGGCAACGGCAGCTGCTCCACACGGCAGCCCGCCGCGCGCATGGCCTGGATGTGCGCCTCGATGCGCGCCTTCGCGTCGGCGTCGATCACCGGCCCCACATCGACGGAGAGCCGGTCGGGGTTGCCGACGGCGAGCTCGCGCATGGCGCCTTCCAGCATGTGCAGTATTTTGTCGGCGCAGTCTTCCTGCACGAACAGCGCGCGCAGCGCGGAACAGCGCTGCCCCGCCGAATCGAACGCCGACGCCAGCACATCGAGCACCACCTGCTCCGGCAGCGCCGAGGAATCGACGACCATGGCATTCTGCCCGCCGGTTTCCGCGATGAAAGGAATGACGCCGCCGTGGTCGGACAGGCGCGTGGACAGCGTCCGGGCAATATGCCGGGCCGCGTCCGTCGAGCCGGTGAAGGCCACGCCGCCCACCACGCTCGCCGCCGCCAGCGCCTGCCCCACCGTCTCGCCGTCGCCCGGCAGCAATTGCACCGCCGCATCCGGAACCCCGGCGGCGCGCAGTATGGACACCGCCTGGGCGGCGATCAGCGGGGTTTGCTCGGCCGGCTTGGCGATGACGGTATTGCCGGCCGCCAGCGCCGCGGCCACTTGGCCCATGAATATGGCCAAGGGGAAATTCCAGGGGCTGAGGCACGCGACCACGCCCAGGGGGCGGTGCGTATCGTTGCCGAACTCGCGCTCGATCTGGTCCGCGTAATAGCGCAGGAAGTCCACGGCCTCGCGGACTTCCTCCATGGCGTTGGCCACGGGCTTGCCCGCTTCCCGGACGATGAGCCCGATCAGCGATTGCATGTCGCCTTCCAGCATGTCCGAAGCGCGGCGCAGGCATTGCGCCCGCTCTTCGACGGGCGTGGCCTGCCAGACCGAACCCGGGCCGGCGGCCTGCTCCAGGGCGCGCGCCACCTCGTCCAGGCCGGCATGGACGACATGCCCGACGATGTCGCGATGATCCGCGGGATTGATCACGGGTTCCGCCCGATCGGGATCCCAGCCCTCGCCGTCGCCGAGCATGGGCGCCGCTTTCCATTGCCGGTTGACGCTGTTGGCCAGGGCCGCCGCCAGGGAACCGAGCCTATGCTCGTTGGTCAGGTCTATGCCTTGCGCGTTGAGGCGCGCCTGGCCGTCGCCGCGGTAAAGATCGCGCGGCAAGGGAATGCGCTCATGGGGAACACCCAGCGGCCACAAGGCCTTGGCCGCGTCCACCGGGTCGGCGACCAGCTGTTCCGTGGTGATGCCGTCCATTCTCAGCAAGTTCACGAACGACGTGTTCGCGCTGTTTTCCAGCAGCCGCCGCACCAGATAGGGCAGCAGGATCTCGTGCGTGCCCACCGGCGCGTAGATGCGGCAGGGGCGATTCAGCTTGGATTGCGATACCGGCCCGACCACTTCTTCGTAAAGGGCTTCGCCCATGCCGTGCAGGCATTGGAACTCGTATTGCCCCGGGTAGTAGTTCTCGCCGGCCATGTAGTACACCGCCGCCAGCGTATAGGCGTTATGGGTGGCGAACTGAGGGTAGATCTCGCCCGGCGCGGCCAGCAGCCGGGCCGCGCATGCCAGGTAGGACACGTCGGTGTACACCTTGCGGGTGTAGACGGGATAGCCTTCCAGCCCCGATTCCTGGGCGCGCTTGATCTCCGTGTCCCAATAGGCGCCCTTGACCAGCCTGACCATCAGGCGGCGCCTGCTGCGCCGCGCGAGGTCAATCATGTAGTCGATCACATAGGGCGCCCGCTTCTGGTAGGACTGGATGACGAAGCCGATGCCGTTCCAGCCTTTCAGGTCGGGCTCGGCGCACAGCGCTTCGAGCAGGTCCAGCGAGATCTCCAGGCTGTCGGCCTCTTCCGCATCGATATTGAGGCCCACGTCGTACTGGCGCGCCAGCTTCGTCAGCTCCAGCAGACGGGGATAGAGCTCGTCCATGACCCGGTCGTGCTGCCGCCGGGAATAGCGGGGATGCAGCGCCGACAGCTTGATCGATATGCCCGGCCCTTCATAGATGCCGCGCCCCGCGCTCGCCTTGCCTATGGCATGGATGGCGAGCTCATAGGCGCGGTAATAGCGTTCCGCGTCCTGGGCCGTCGTCGCCGATTCGCCCAGCATGTCGTAGGAATGGCGAAAGCCCTTGCTTTCCATTTTGCGGCTGTTCGCGATGGCTTCGGATATCGTCTGGCCCGATACGAACTGCTCGCCCATCATGCGCATCGCCATGTTGACGCCCTGGCGTATCAAGGGCTCGCCCCCCTTGCCTATCATGTGCGACAACGCCTTGGAAAGCCGCTGCTCGCTATTGACGGACGCCAGCTTGCCGGTGATGAGCAGGCCCCATACCGCCGCGTTGATGAACAGCGACGAGGAGCCGCCGATGTGCGCCTTCCAGTCTCCCTTCGAGATCTTGTCGCGGATCAGGGCGTCGCGCGTGGCGCGGTCCGGAATCCGCAGCAAGGCTTCGGCCAGGCACATCAATGCGATGCCTTCCTGGCTGGACAGCGAGAACTCCTTGATCAGCGCCTCGACCCCGCGGCCGGCGCGCTTCTTGCGCAAAGCCGTCACCAGCTCCGTGGCCAGCCGGCGCACCTCGTCCTTGCGCGGCACCTGCGCCTGTTCCAGCAACAACGGCAGGCATTCGGGCTCGGCCCGGCGATAGGCCGAGGTGATGGCCGCGCGCAATACGGACTGCGGCCGGACGTCCTGGCTGAACATGAAGAACGGCGGGGCGTTGTGCCATTCGGCCTCGTCGGCAAGCGGCAGGGGGCCGTCGTCCCCGCCTTCTCCCGCGGCCGGCGGAAGCCGGCCCCGTTCGATCTGTTCCAGGAATGAAATGAGCGCCTGCTTGTGCAGCCAATGCGGCGTTCGCCCCACCAGCTCGGACGCGCTCTTCAGCCGATTCCGGATCGAGCTGTCCACCTTCACGCCCAGGTTAGTGCTTGCCATGATGATTCAGGCCTTAAGCCAGTTCGTCGTGATAGATCTTTCCGCCTTTCATCACCAATGGGATATGGTCGCCCTGCCCCAGCAGGCAGCCGATGTCTTTATAGGGATTGCCGTCCACGACCAGGACGTCGGCCATGGCGCCTTCGGCCAGCTGCCCCAGACGGCCCTGCATGTTCAGGACTTCGGCGCCGATCAGCGTGGCGCTCTGGATGACTTCGAAGTTGGACAGGACCTCGGCGCGGATGCGGAACTCGTCGCTTTGCAGGCGCTGCGACGGCCCGAGCAGATCGCTGCCGAAGCCCATCTTGACGCCCGCCCGCTTGTAAAGCTGCAGGGACTCCAGCCCCGCGGTGCGCACCGTGGCGATCTTGGCCACGCTGTCCGCCGGCAGGCCATAGGTGGCGCCTTCGTTGGCCAAGGCCTCGTAGGTCACCAGGGTCGGCACCACATAAGCGCCCTTTTCCGCCATCAGCCGCGCCACGCGCTCGTCGATGAGGTTCCCGTGCTCGATGGTGCGCACGCCGTTGCGCACGGCGCGCTCGATCGCATCGGCGGTATAGGAGTGCGCCATGACGTAGGTCTGCCTGCTGCGCGCCTCGTCGACGATGGCGGCGATTTCGTCTTCGGAATACCCATAGGCCGCGATCGGATCGGTGGGCGACGCCACGCCGCCGGACGCCATGATCTTGATCTGGTCCGCGCCCATCTGGAATTCCTCGCGCACGGCGCGCCGCACGTTGTCGACGCCGTCCACCACGCGGCCGATGTCGCCGGCGCGGAAGCAGCACCCGCAAAAACTCATGGGCCGCAGCTGGTCGGAACGCTGGCGCGGGTCGCCGTGCCCGCCGGTCTGGCTCAGGGCGCGGCCCGAAATGAAAAGCCGCGGGCCGACGATGGTGTCTTCTTCCACCGCGCATTTCAGCCCCCAGCCCGCGCCCCCGGCGTCGCGCAGGGTGGTGAACCCGCGGCGCAGCATGGCGGACATGATGGGCACGGCGCGCATCATCACCAGCGCATCCGGCAGGAAGCCCTGGGAGCTGAGGTTCAACTGCGTGGCCATCACGTGGCCATGCAGGTCGATGAGGCCGGGCATGACGGTCTTGCCGGCGGCATCGATCACCCGGGCCGAGCTCGACGACAGCGGCTTGTCGGACACCTCTTTGATCTTGCCGTCTTCGACCAGCACGTCATAACCTTCGAGCAGTTCGGGCTGCGTCGGATCCAGCAAATTCCCATTCTTGAAAAGTACAGCACTCACGACTTGACTCCTTGAGCTTCAGCAAAACCGTGGATGGATCACGACACCATCGTCCTCACGTAGCGACGGTGTATGAGCCAGTTGGAAAACAGGGCCATCAGCAGGGTGGCGACCACCAGCACCAGGGCGAGCGTCGCGCCGAACGGCCAGTTCGCCGCCTTGGTGATCTGGTCGTAGAGCGCCGGCGCCATCATGGTGATGCCGGTGCCGCCCAGCAGCACCGGCGTGGCATAGGCGTTCATGCAAAGAATGAACACCAGCAGGGTGCCCGCCGCGACGCCCGGCGCGGCGATGGGCAGCACCACCCGCCTGAACGCCGTGAAGAAGCTGGCGCCCAGGCTCTGGGCGGCTTCCTCGATGGAGAAATCGATGCCTTCCAGCACGCTCTGCAAGGTAAGGATCAGGTACGGAAGGACCACGCCGGTCGTGCCGACGATGACGGCCAGCGGCGTATACATGATCTGCATGGGCGCATCCACCAGGCCCAGCTTCTGCGCAATGAAGTTCACGAAGCCGGCGTTGCCCAGAATCACCATCCAGCCCGCCGCGCGCACCACGTTCCCGACCATCAAGGGAAACACCAGCAGGATGATGAAGAGGCTTTTGTAGCGGCTCTGCGTCTTGGCCAGGAAATAGGCGACCGGAAAGCCCAGCACCAGCGACAGCACCGTGCACGTGGCCGCGACATAGACGGTGCTGAAGAAGACGTCGCGGTAATACGCGTCCTGGAAGAACTTGACGTAGTTGTCCAGCGTGAAGCCTTCCACCATCATCGCCGCATCGAAATGATTGAAGCTGTACCGGAACAGCATCAAGATCGGCACGATCATGATCACCAGCACCAGCACCGACGCCGGAAACGCCAGGCTGGCGCCGCGGCGCTTGTCGGACTTGCCCTTGATATCGACATCCATGAGCGACTCCGGCCTCATTCCGAAAAAACGACGCAGTCTTCGGGCTGAAAGCACGCATGCACGCGCGTGCCCGGCGCATAGGCGCGCAAATGGCCGCTTGCGTTGGACAGCTGCGAACTGACCGACTCGCCCGTATCCAGCTTGATGCGCACGTCCAGAATGGAACCCAGGTAGACCGCCGAATCGACCACCCCCGCCAGCGCATTGGGCCCTTGCGGCTCGCCCTCGAGCCGGACTCTTTCCGGGCGCACGCCTATCCTGCGGGTGGCGGCCCCGGCGGCGGGCACGACGATCTGCTGGCTGGACGCCGTGGTGAAGCGGCCCGGCTCGCGGACCGAGCCGTCGAAGAAATTCATCTTGCCCAGGAAGTCCGCCACGAAGATGTTGTCGGGCCGCTCGTACAGAGCGTCGGGCGTGCCGATCTGCTGCACCTTGCCGTCATACATGATGGCCATGCGGTCGGCGATGGCAAGCGCCTCTTCCTGGTCGTGCGTCACGAAGATCGTCGTCAGCCCGAGGTCGCGCTGCAGGGCGCGGATTTCCTCGCGCACGTCCAGGCGCAGCTTGGCGTCCAGGTTGGACAAGGGTTCGTCCAGCAGGAAGACGCGCGGCTGTATGACCAGCGCGCGCGCAATCGCCACCCGCTGCTGCTGCCCGCCGGACAGCTGCCTGGGGTAGCGGTCCCGATATTGCGTCATGCGCACCATGTCCAGCGCCTCGCGCACGCGCTTGTCGCGCTCCGCCACGGGGATCTTGTGCATCTCCAGGCCGAACATCACGTTCTCGCTGACGGTCATGTGCGGAAACAGCGCATAGCGCTGGAACACCATGCCCGTGTTGCGCTTGTGGACCGGCATGCGGGTGACGTCTTCGTCGCCGATATGGATGGTGCCCGCGGTGGGTTCGATGAAGCCCGCGATCATGCGCAGGGTGGTGGTCTTGCCGCAGCCGCTGGGGCCGAGGAAGGCGACCAGCTCGCCGTCTTCGATTTCGAGTGAGAAATCGGCCACCGCCACGGAGGAACCGAACTGCTTGCTCAAGCGATCAATAGTTACTTTTGCCATGTTCAAACCACCTGACTGAGTTTTACGAACCGGTCAGTGACCAGCATGACCACCCCGAGCAACAGGATCTGTATGGCCGAAACGGCCGCAATCGTGGGGTCGAGATTGAATTCCAGATACTGCATGATGGCGATCGGCAGCGTGGTGCGCCCCGGGCCGACCAGCGACAGGGAGAGCTCCAGGTTTTCGAACGACACCACGAAACTGAAAAGGGAAGCCGCGACGATGGCGGGCCTGAGCATGGGCAGGGTGATCCGGCGGAACGCCACACCAGGCGGCGCGCCCAGGTTCCGCGCCGCCTCGATGATGGAAGGATCGAGCCCGTGCATGCTGGCGGACACCAGGCGCACCGTCCAGGGTATGGTCAGGCAGACATGGGCGAGCACCAGCCCGCCGTAGGTGCCGACCACGTCCATGTCCAATATGTTTTCCACCCGCAGATAGGCCAGGTAAATGGCCACGCCCGCCACGATGCCGGGAATCAGCAAGGGCGACAGCAGCAAGGTGTTGACCGAATCGCTGCCCCGGAAGCGATAGCGGATGATGCCCAGCGCGGCGGCGACGCCCAGGACCACGCCGCATACCGACGCGATCGCCGCGACCTGGAAGCTGGTCAAAAAGCCGTTGACGAAGGCCGAATCCGTGATCGCCTTGGCATACCAGGAAAGGGTATAACCCGATGGCGGAAAGTAGAGGATCGCATCCTTGAAGAAGCTGAGCCAGACCACGAAGATCAGCGGGCTCAGCATGAATAAATACATCAGGACGACGAACGCCCGGTGCAGCAGGCGCGGCCAAGGCACCCGCGCGCCCCGCTTCGCCCGGGCGGGCGCCCCGGCGCCGGCCTGTTTTTGAACAGCAGAAAAGTCCATGGACTACCTCGTTTCTACCCCGGTAGAACCATTTTCCAGGTTCGGTTATACCGGTGTGCCTTATAGGTTGAACCGCATCGTAAACGCAGGTAGAACCGATAGGCAATAAGGGTTAGTCCGTGGTTTTTGCGGGCTTGTAGCCCAGCGACTTCGAGACTTGGGCCGCGCATGCCAGCAGTCGCCGAGCCATGTCGCCGTCCCAATCGCTATCGAAGCCGGGCGCGGCACCCATGATCAATATTCCCAGCGCGATGCGCCCATTGGCATCGAACACCGGAGCGCAAAACGCGTTGATGCCGGGAATGGGCTGCCCCAGCGCGCGCGCAAGGCCCCGCCTCCGGACTTCCTCGGTCGCCTTCTGCAAAGAGGTATCGGAGTGCGCGTCGTTCGGGTTCTTGTAATGCAGGCCCATGGAATCGGCGGCAAGGACATCCTCTATGACCCGGGGCGGCATGTAGGTGGCAAAGAGGCGGCCCGTGGCGGTGTGCAGCAAGGACATCACCGTGCCGATGCGCAGGTTGACGTGCAGCGGACGCGCCGGCTCTTCCAGTTGCACGATCGTGGGGCCGAGATTGCCCCATACCGCCACCGCGACGCCTTGCGAGGTCGCGGCAGCCAGCTCGCCAACCACTTTGGACGCCTCCTTGACGGCGTCGATCCGGCGCAGCTTGGCCAGGCCGAGCTCGAGCGCAAGCGGCCCGAGCTCATAGCGATTGGATGCGGGGTCCTGGGTGACGAAGCCGACCTTGCAGAAGCTGACCAGGTAGGGATGCGCCTTTCCGGCGGCGACGCCCGACGCAAGCGCCAAGTCGCGGAGGGCCATGGGTTCGCCATGGTCGCTCAGCGTCTTGAGCAAATGGCTGCCTATTTCGATCGACTGTATGCCGCGGCGGGTTTTTTCGGACGAACTCAAAGCGGGTGAACCCTCGAGTGGGCGCCGCCCACTCACTGCGGACGGCCTGGTTTCTAATTGCCTGTTGCCGGTTGCAGCTGCAAAAGGCGCGCAGCATTTTGATATAGGATTTTATCCATTATCGGCGCAGCGATCGGCAAGCCGGTGAACCATTGGCAATACTCCACCATCGGCGCCATGGGATACGCGGTTCCGAACAGGAAGCGGTCTTGCAGGAAACCCTTGGCGGCCGCCAGGTATTCGTCCAGGCCTGGAAGCGCTTCATTCAAGTACATATCGGGGCTCAGCCACAAGTTCGGTCGGCGGAAAGCAATATGAATGATTTCCTGGACATGCGGCCAGTTGCCATGCGTGGCCACGACTTGCAAGGCGGGGAAATCGGCCAGCACGCGATCGATGTGCTGCGGATCCGTGTAACTGATGTCGGGGCCGGCGTTGCCGCCGGTCATCAGCAGCAGCACCGTGCCGTCCGCTTCGCAGCGCTCGTACAAGGGGTAGAGCAGGCGGTCGTCCGCATAAAGCGGCTGCGCCCATACGCCCGGCTCGAGATTGAGCACGGTCATGCCGAGATCGCGGATTTCCTGATATTGCTGAAGCATGCCGCGTATCGTCGGGCTTTCTATGGACCCCACCGGACAGAACCTGTTTGGATAGTCTTTGGCGATCGCCGCGACGTCGGCGTTGGAAACCGCGCCCAGCAGCGTGGTGTTGCGGCCCACGCATACGCCATAGACGATGCCCGCCGCGTTTGCCTCCTGGAAGTACAAGTCCATGGATTTCTGCTCCGCCGACGGCGCCGGCTCGTAGCCTATCTGTTTCGTGAACCGGTTGCGGATGTCGGGCCGCGTATAGATGCGCGCATCGAGAAACGACAGGGCGGGCGGACGGGTGCGAAAGTCGATGATGTCGGACATAGCGTTCCTTACTGTTTTGGAATTTGAGCGATTTCAATCATTTTGGCCCACGACTGGATTTCACGGTCGATATAAGGGCCGAACTCGGCGGCGTTCATCAGGGCGGGCTCCACGCCTATCGATGCCATCTTGGCGGCGACCTCGGGGCCGGACATGGATTTTTGAAGCGCGGCGTCCAGCGTGGCGAGGACGGATTTCGGCGTATCCGCCGGCGCCATGACGCCATACCAGCTGGCGATGGAATAATTGGGGAAGGTGGCCGCCAATGCGGGGACGCCCTCCATGAGCCGGGAGCCTTCATGCGGAGTAACGCCCAATGCGCGCGCGTTTCCTCCCTTCGATTGGGCGATGGCATTGCCGAAATCGACGAAAGTGAAATCGATCTGCCCGCCGAGCATATCCGTGACGGCGTTTGGAATGCCCTTGTAAGGGACATCGAGCACCTCCATTTTTGCGTCGTGCTTCAGCACGGCCAGCGCGATTTGCGCGCCGGGAGAGCCGTAGCCGGCCGAGAGCTTGCCCGGCTGCGCCTTGGCCCGCCGCACCAGATCATCCACGGTCTTGACGGGGCTGTCGGCTTTCACCATCAGCGCCATGCCGGTCGAGGCGACCTTGCCGATGGGCGCGAAATCGGCGGCCGCATAGGGCATCTGCTTGAGCAGGCTGTAGTTCATGGCCTGCAAGGCGGCCGAAGTCATCAGCAATGAATAGCCGTCGGCCGCGGCCTTTGCCACGGACGCAGCGGCTATGGTGCCCGATGCCCCGGGCTTGTTCTCGACGACGACGGTGCCTTTCAATTCGGCCCCCAAGCGTTCAGCCACTAAACGCGCCACGAGATCCGTCTGCGAGCCGGCGGGAAACGGCACCGTCAGCTTGATGGGTTTGTCGGGGTAGGCGTGCGCCACAGAGCACGCGAGCAAAAGGCTCGATAGAGCCAGACGGATGGCATACATGTTTGTCTCCTGGTGGATTTCGTGGTTTTCGCGCGGGCGTCCTCGCGTTTTTTTACTCTACGGCTCAAATTTGTTATTGTCAATTGATTTTGCTACTGACTAATCATATGAGCAAAAGGGTTTTCCCTAGCCATGAAAAAGCTTCATATCCTTGATGTGCATTCATTCCAGACACGTTTTAGCCTTGCAAGGCTCTTGGTGCATAATTAGAATTAGACTAACTTATTAGTTAATAATAAATAAACAGCTGGAGTGAGCTATGGAACATCCCTCTTCACCTTATCAGTGCGACGTCCTGGTCATCGGTTCCGGTGCATCCGGCATGTCGGCCGCCATCACAGCCGCCTTCCACGGCCTGGAGGTGCTGGTCGTGGAAAAATCCGCGCAATATGGCGGCACCACGGCAAGGTCGGGCGGCTGGCTGTGGATACCGGGCACCCGGCTCGCAACCGAACAAGGCATCATCGAACCGCCCGGCGCCGCAAGGGCTTATCTGCAGCACCAGGCCGGCACGCACTTCAATGGTCCTCGCGTCGATGCATTTCTGGAAAAAGGCCCGCAGGCCGTAGAGTTCTTCACCACCCGCACATCTCTGCGGTTCGACATGCCGGCGGTCTTCCCCGACTATCATGCCGAGGCGCCGGGGGGAGTCCAGGGCGGCCGCTCCATGGTCACCCGCCCCTTGTCGGGCAAGGAACTGGGCCCTTTCATCCAGAAACTCGCACCGCCCCTGCCCGAATTGACGGTCCTGGGAATGATGCTCGCTTCGGGCGAAGACATCAGGCATTTCATGCGCGCCTTCAAATCCTGGGTTTCGTTCCGCTATGTCTGCCGGCGCCTGGCCCGGCATGCCATCGACGTCGTCCGATACGGCCGGGGCATGGGCTTGACCAACGGCAACGCACTGGCCGGGCGGCTGGCCAAGTCCGCCCTGGATCTGGACATCCCCATCTGGCTCTCCACGCCCGCCGTCGGTTTGCTTCATAAAGGATCGAGGGTGGAAGGCGCCATCGTCGACCATGAGGGCACGCGTGTGCAGATCACCGCCCGCCGGGGCGTGGTCCTGGCTTGCGGCGGCTTCCCTCACGACACGGAGCGGCGCGGCGCGCTGTTTCCCCACGTGCGCAACGGCTATGGCCACCACTCGCCATCGCCGGCCGCCAACACGGGAGACGGGCTGCGCCTGGGCGTAGCGGCGGGCGGGCATGTGGATCAGACCATTCCTCATGCCGCAGCCTGGGTGCCGGTGTCGATCATGAACCGGCCCGACGGATCGCTCGGCGTCATGCCCCATTTCATCGATCGGGCCAAGCCGGGTGTCATCGCCGTTACCGCGCGGGGCGTGCGCTTCACGAACGAAAGCAATTCATATCATGACTTTGCGCAGGACATGACAGCCGCCTGCAAAGACCAAGACGAGGTCCACGCCTGGCTGATCTGCGATCACAAGACGCTGCGCAGCTACGGGCTGGGCCGCGTCGCCCCTTTTCCCATGCCCATAGGCCGGCATTTGCGCAGCGGATACCTGCGGCGCGGGTCCACCATAAGCGCCCTCGCCCGTGAAATCGGCGTGGATGCCGCCGCGCTGGAAGCCACGATAGCGCGATTCAATCAAGGCGCCCGCCACGGCGAAGATCCCGATTTCGGCCGAGGCAGCAGCGCTTACAACCGCTTCCAGGGCGACCCGGCCAATACGCCCAACCCGTGCATTGCGCCCGTGGAAAAAGGACCGTTCTACGCCATCCGGCTGACCATCGGCGACATCGGCACCTTTGCCGGCCTGGTCACCGACGAACGTACCCGGGTCCTGACCCAGTCGGGCGCCGCCATCGAAGGCCTGTACGCGGTGGGCAACGATGCCGCCAGCATCATGGGCGGCGAATATCCCGCCGCCGGCATCACCTTGGGGCCTGCCCTGACGTTCGGGTATATCGCCGGGATGGAACTGGCGGGACGGAAATGACTGATCCGGGCTTTGGATCAGGCCTTTGCAGGCCCTGAGTTCAAAACCCCTTCCACGCGCTCGGCAAAATCCAGCAATGCGAAGTCCGCGCCGGGCGCGGCCATTATTTGCAGCCCGGTCATCGGCTGCCCATCGACCGCCGGGATGGGCAGCACGGCTGCCGGCGCGCCAACGAAATTGGCCAGCAGCGTCAGGTCGGCCTGCTGCGTGGGCACCGCGCTTTTATAGCCGAAAGCCCGCTGGCCCACCGCCGGCAGCAACAAGGCGTCCGCGTCGGCCAGCCATGCCCGCCACAGCAAGACGGCGTCTGCCGCCTTGGCCCAGGCGCGGGCGAAGTCCGCCGGCTTGCGATCTTCCACCCAACGCAAAGCGGCGGCCATATCCTTCGGAAATTGGTCCGGATGCTCGGCCCATTCCTCTCGATACGTCCATAACAGCTCGGCCTCGCATAGCAGCAGCCCGGCCCGCCGCAGCGGCGTCAAGCCATCGGCTTGCGCCTCGAAACGATGCACGGCCATGCCCGCGGCTTCCAGCTGCGCAATCGCGGATTGAAACGCATCCCACACTTCGGGCTCGATATCCAGGCCGTGCAGCGCCGTTGGCGCGCGCAATGCGCGCATGGGCCGAGCGGCGGGCGCATCGGGCCACAGGCGCGAATCGGCGCAGGCGGGATCAAACCCGCCTACCGCCGCCAAGGCGGGCCGCAGACTTGCCGCATGCCGGCCGAGCAAACCGATATGGTCCAATTGCCGGCAAAGAGGCACCGACCCGCGAGGGCTGATCCGCCCGTAACTGGGCTTGACGGCCGCCACGCCGCAATAGCTGCCCGGTATGCGCACCGAACCCATGGTGTCCGTACCCAGCGCCAGGTCGGCCCAGCCCGCCGCGATGCTGGCGGCCGCGCCGCCGCTGGAACCGCCCGCCACCCGGCCGGGATGAGCCGGATTGGCGCAGTCTCCGAAGTCGGCATTGTGGTTCGTCGCCCCGAAAGCCGCCGCGTGCATATTGGTTTTTCCGAGAATGACCGCACCGGCGGCGCGCAAGCGCGCCACGGCGACCGCGTCGTCGCGGGCGACGGCATGGCGGCGGAAACCGAGTCCGGCGGTGGTGGCCAAGCCGGCCACATCGATATTGTCCTTGACCGAAACCACGACACCATCCAGCGGCCCCAGCACGGCGCCGGCGGCGTGCCGGGCGTCGCTTGCACGCGCTTCTTCGAGGGCCGTGCCGCAAAGCGACAGATATACATTGGCCCCGCCGTTATGCCGCTGGATATCGGCGAGCATTTCCGCCACGCGCTGCTCCGCGCCGAGGCCGCTGGGGAGTTCCAAGGGGGGTGTCCAAGCGTTGGTTGATGAGCGTGCCATCGATGCGCCTCTGTTGTAGCGAGGCCGGCGCTTTGGACGGCCTGTCGCCTCATTCGACATTCAAGGCATGAAGCTGCCGCCGTTCACATCGATGATGGCCCCGGTAGAGTAGCTTGCCTCTTCGGAGGCCAAGTATGCCACAGCGGCGGCGACCTCTTCGGGGGTTCCCATGCGAGAAATGGGTATTGCGTTGGCCAGCTTGCTGTTGGTGCCGTCATCCACAGCGGCGGTCATGTCCGATTCGATCCGGCCGGGCGCGACGCAATTCACCGTTATGCCGTATGGCGCGGCTTCCGCCGCCAGTACACGGGCGAACCCCACCATGCCGGCCTTGCTGGCCTGGTAGTGCGCGCCCGGCACGGCTGTCCGCGTGCGCGCAGCCTGGCTGGCGATCATGATGATGCGGCCGGATTTCCGGTGGCGCATCGCCTGCAGGCATGTCTGCGTTACCAGGAAGGTGCCCGTGAGGTTGACCGCCATCACTTGGTTCCACTCGCTCAACGGCATGTCGATGACTGGACGCTTGGCGCCGTCGGTCTTCGGGGAAATACCGGCATTGTTCACCAGTATCGACAGGTGCTCCCACCAATCGCCCAGGCGATCGGGAAGGCTTTGGACCGCCTCGCTGTCAGTGATGTCGATTTGCACCGAGCGCGCATTGATCGACATGCCGTTCAGCTCTTGCGCCGCCGAATGCACGCCGTCCGATACGTCAAGCAAAACGATGCGATGCCCATTTTGCGCCAGCCGTTTGCCGATGGCCCGGCCGATACGGCCGGCCCCGCCCGTCACGAGCGCGACGCTGTGCTTGCTGACCATTTTTCATGCCTTCCAGAATATGTTCATGTGGGTGCGGCGCCGATGGACAGCCCGCCACAGGCGTAAAGCACCTGCCCGGTGACGTAGCGGGCATCGTCCGACAGAAAGAACGCAACCGTTCCGGCGATGTCTTCCGGCCGCCCCAGCCGGCGCACGGGAATGCGGTCCGCCAGTGCCCGCCGTTCTTCCTGGCTCATGGGATTGTTGTTGCGGTATAGCTCGGTCTCTACCGGCCCCGGCGCAACGGCGTTGACGATAATGCCATGCTTGCCGAGTTCCAGCGCCCAAGTGCGCGTATAGCCGACCAAGCCGGATTTGGCGGCGGAGTATGCGCTACGGCGCGGCATGCCCAATGCGGCGCGGCTCGAAATATTGACGATCGAGCCGCGTTTCGAGCGGATCATGGACGGCAGGCAAGCCTGCACGACTTGCAAAGGCGCACGGACGTTCACTGCGAGGATGCGCTCCAGCTCGTCCACAGACGTTTCCTCTATGGTGCTGGAGGTAGTCAGCCCCGCGTTATTCACGACGGCATCTATTTGAAACTCCGCGCTGATCCGCTCCAGGACGAGGCGGGTTTCGCCGGCATCGGCAAGATCTGCCCGGTAAAACGCGCCGGGGAAAGGCGCAGCGGGCACCGAGCGTGCCAGACCGACGACAATATGGCCGTCTTGGTGGGCCCTGTTCGCGACGGCCAAGCCTATGCCCCGGCTTGCCCCCGTGATGAGGATGGTCCGCTGATTCTTCATGTTCAGTCTGCCCGAGCGCCTGAAGCTTCGACGACCTTCGCCCATTTATCGACGTCGGCTCGAACCAGTTGCGCGAATTCTTCAGGCTCGTTGGGCGCCGGCGGGATGCCCAGGCCCCGGCTGACCAAAATTTCATGCGTCGCCTTGTCGGCAAGCGCGGCGTTCACCGCGGCGTTCATTCGCCGGACGATGCTGGCATCCGTCCCGGCGGGAGCGAACAGGCCAAACCACGTTTTCACCGCGAAGCCGGGCACACCGGACTCGCTGAGCGAAGGGATGTCGGGCCGGGAAGGCCAGCGCTCGGCCGTGGTCACGCCCAGCGGCCGCAACTTGCCGGCATCGACGTTCGGCATGACCGTGGGCATGTTGTCGAAGACGGAGTCTATCTGCCCGCCCAGCAGCGCCGTCATGGCCGGCCCGCTGCCATTGAAGGGAACATGCAGGAGCTCGGTCTTGGTCTCGAGCTGGAAGAGCTCACAGGACATGTGAATCGAAGAGCCCGGACCCGACGAGCCGCAAGTCAGTTTGCCGGGGTTCGCCTTGGCATAGTCGATGTATTCCTGCACGGTCTTGATGGGCAGCTTCGGATTGACCACGAGCAAATTGGGGACGGTTCCGAACAAGGAGACCGCCGCAAAATCACTGACGATGTCGTAGCCTGGATTCTTGTAGAACGTACGGTTGATCGCGTTCGCGCCGCTGCCCACGTAATAGGTATAGCCGTCCGGCTTTTCACGCTTTACCGCGACCGCGCCAATGTTGCTGTTGGCCCCGGGCT
Source organism: Parapusillimonas granuli (assembly GCF_013416525.1). Lineage (GTDB taxonomy): Bacteria > Pseudomonadota > Gammaproteobacteria > Burkholderiales > Burkholderiaceae_B > Parapusillimonas > Parapusillimonas granuli. The sequence goes on along the minus strand of NZ_JACCEM010000005.1, from coordinate 57,308 downwards.
GGTTCACGACGACAATCGATTGCCCCAATTGCTCGGACGCCACTTTGGCTATGGTTCGGGCGACGACGTCGGTCGTGCCGCCGGCGGCGTAGCCAACCACCCATGTGATGGAGCGCGCCGGCCATTTGTCGGCGTTGCCGTTTTGCGCATGCGCCGCAATGCATGGGACCACGCTCAATGCACAGGCCAACGCGAGCTTGAGCTTCAACGAATTGTTCTTCATGAAAATGTCTCCTAAACGTTTTTTTGCCAGCGGCACCGTGATGTCGACGGATGCAAGCTGGATCGCTTCGTCATGATTTGAATCAAGGATTCGAGCGAATATCAACGGTATCATAGGAGCGGCAGCCTTCTAATACATTTTTAGACGCCGATTGGCAAAGGCTAGCCTATCAATCTGCCGGCTTGTCTATCCCGCTTCGGGACCGGCCGCGGCGTCATGCGGGTCATCGAAATACCGGACGCAGAAATCAATGAAGGTCTCGACCAGCGGATTGCTGCTTTGATGCTTGCGCGCGATGCCGACCGACAATTGCGGGGCCGGCTCTTCCAGCGGCAGGTACTTCACCCCATACAGCGCAAGCTTGTGCTGCGAGCGCGGCACAGGAGAAAACCCTTGCTTCGCCGCCACGAGCGCCAAGGCGGCATGCATGGTTTTCACCTGCAAGAAGTCGCCGGTTTTTACCTTGTGCTTTATGAGCATGTCGCGGAACAGCGCGCGCGTGCTGCCGCTGGCATGATGGCTTGGAAAGCCGATCATCGGGCAATTCTGGAGCTCGGTGATCGAGACCGCGTCGCGATTTCTGGTTGCCCATTGCTGGGGCATGGCGATCCAGTAGGGTTCCGAAAAAATCCTGGTTACCCGAAGGTCTTCTTCATGTATGGGCTCACGCACGAACGACAGGTCGACGTGCCCCGCCGTCACCACGCTGGTCTGATCCTGAGTCGCATGCTCCACCAGGCTCAGCCTTGCGTCCTTTTGCGTATCGACCCATGCCGCAAGCAGCTGCGGCAAAAAAGTATAGGCATGGGCGTGCAGGACGCCGATGCGAAGCGCGTGCATCTTCTCCCAGCGGGCGTTCCGTATGACCTCCGCGCACTGGTCTATGTCGGCAAGGATGCGGCGCGCATGCGGCAGGAAAATCAGCCCGTCCTCGCTGAGCGTCACGCTGCGCGTGGTGCGATGGAACAGCGTGGTGCCCAGATCGCGTTCCAGCGCCTGGATGTGCTCGCTAAGAGGCGGCTGGCTGATGCCGAGCCGTTCCGCTGCGCGGCTGAAGTGCTGCTCTTCCGCTACCGCCAAGAAATACCGCAGCCGCTTTATATCGATCATTTATTCTGTGCCGATATCAATAAAGGGTTAAAACAGTATTAGACACTGAAATAACAGATTAATTATATTACCGTGGATATCTTTGAGATATAAACCAACGGAGGACTAAATCATGGAAATCAGAAAGCTGACTGGCACCATCGGCGCAGAAATTCTTGGGCTGGATGTGTCCAAGCCGCTTTCCGCGGCTGTGCTTGTGGACGTGCGCCAGTGCCTGCTGGATCACTGTGTGATCTTCTTTCGCGACCAGGAACTGACGAAGGAAGAACACATCGCCTTCGTGCGCCAATTTGGCGAGATCAGCACGAGTCCGGTCTACAAGACCCTGGATTCTCACCCGCAGATCATGCCCGTCATCAAAGAAGCCACGGACACCGGCATTATCGGGGACACCTGGCATACCGATGAAACCTACCAGGAAACGCCGCCTCTGGGCTCGGTGCTTTATGCACGGGAAATACCCACCGTGGGCGGCGACACCTTATGGTGCAACCTGTACCGCGCCTACGAGACGCTCTCGGACAGCATGAAGGGCATGCTGGACGGCATGCAAGCGGTCCATACGAATGAATACCTGACCGGCAACATCGCCGCCCGCAACGCGGGGCGATCCACCAAGCTGCTGGAATCCGTAGGCGTCAACCATGTCGTGCACCCGGTCGTACGAACGCACGAGGAAACCGGACGCAAATGCCTGTTCATCAATCGCCCCTTTACCCTTGCATTTGAAGGAATGTCGCGCGAGGAAAGCCTTCCCTTGCTCAATTATCTGTACGAGCACAGCACCAAGCCCGAGAACACGTGCCGGTTCCGCTGGCAGAAAGGCTCCATCGCTTTTTGGGACAATCGCTGCACCATGCACTATGCCATCAACGATTATCCAGGCGAGCGGCGTGAAATGCACCGCATCACGATACAGGGCAGCAGGCCTAGGTAGCGGACAAGGGACCGAATTTGCGGATGAGCAGGCGTTCCAGCAGCGCCGCTTGGCCTTCCTGACGACCTTCCCAGAAGCCTTCCTGGCGGCCTTCTCGAAACCCCTCTTCGCGCCCTTCCTTGCGCCCCTTCAAGATCCCCTCGCGCTTCCGCTGCCGGGCCCACATGCCCGGCTTCTCACTGATCAACATGACAAGCTCCTGCAAACTCGTGACCTGGGGCACCGCGTCCATCAAACTGTGCAGTATTTCCGGGATTTGCTCAATGGCCGTGCTGTGCTGGCCGTGCTGTGCTCCAGCCGAAAAAGCAGCCCCGCCAGGTTCGCATCGGGCAGGCCGCCCGCGCGCCGGTAGGCGGCATCGCGCTCGCTCATGAAGGCCTCCCTGAAAGTGAATGTCAGGCTGCCATCATGGCTTGGATCACGGCGCGGGAGTGGCTGCGGCGGATGAAATGGCCACTGCGGGAACTACCCGGGCGTAGCAAACTCAAGCCGTGTCAGGCCGCGCCATGCCATGGCTAAAACCGGCCCCTATAGCAACTTCGCTAATTCGGGCCTGAACCTAGCATCAAAACGCCGGCGGGTTGACGGCGCGGTCAACTTTCAACTCGGGGTGAACGATGTCGCCGTCGCGGACGATTTCGGTGCCGTCCAGGGTAAGGCTGCAGCCACGCATCGGGATGTCCATGTGGCAGGCAGTATCGTTGTCGCCGCCCAGCTCCACATTGGGGCCGAGCGAGAAAAGCACGTTGCCGTAGAAGGAAAGCGCATTCATGACGTGCTCTTCGTGCAGCCGGCGGGTGGCCTCGAAGTGATACCAGCGCGCGGCGTCGTTCATGCCCCAGCCTATGTGCGAAATGGCATAGGCGCGCGGGTCGTTGAAGCCGGCCACGTAGGTGCGCAGCAGGTCGGCGTCCATGCCGGAGCCTTCCACCTTAGTGACGTAGCCCCGTTCGACGGTGAGGATGACGTCGGACTGCAGATAGCGTTTGAACGCGGCCAGTATGTCGCCCTGGCGCAGCACGACGGTGCCGTTGACCTCACCGTCATTGCCTTGGGTGAATACGAAGCCTGAAGGGAAGTGGTCCCAGCGGCCGGGTTCGTCGGTATAGCCGTACTCGGACATGACCGGATACTGGCCGAGTTCATAGGTGATGTCGGTGCCGAACCGCGACGTGATGTGCATGCGGCGAGCCTGCATCAGGATCTCGCGTCCCCGCTCGACGCGCTTGGCCAGCTCGCGCGTGGGAAACATGGCGCGCAACACATTGGGCGGTTCCATGATGCGTAGTATGCGCACGCCCGCTTTCTGCATGTCCAGCTGTTCGCGCGAGAACAGCAAGCCCACCAGGTCGATGACCATGTCGCAGCGCTTGAGCATATCCAGCACCAGCTCCCTGCCGGCGAACGGATGGCGTCCTTGCACGGCCGCCTTCAAGGTCTGGTCGCGCTGGACGGTCACATTGAAGGCCTGCGCACCCAGGCGTTCCGCCGCCTTGAGCAGGGCCTGCACATAATCCGACCATTCCGTGCCGGCATTCAAGATGGCCACCTGCTCGCCTTCGCTTACCTTGCACAGCCGCAGTTCCTCGAGGAACAATTCGACCAGATCAAAATCCACTGTTGATGACGTCATGATGCTTGCCGCACTCCCTTCGGTAGAACCTGCCGCAATACGCGCAGGCATAAGTCTGTGTTCTCGGCCTGAAGCTGGTGCGCGGCGCCTTCGGCGCGCACCACCCGCAAATCCGGCCGGCTCTGTTGAAACCTGGCCAATTCTTCCTGATTGATGACGCCGCTGGCCGTCGCCACGACCAGCGTGACCTCGCAGTTCGCGCGCGCCACGTCGTCGTAGATGTCCTGCTCATGGAAGTCGCGGTAGGCAGCCTCGATGACGCGCGGATCGCAGCTTGCCATCCATTGGGCGCGCTGCCGCAGCAAGGGCTCGGGCCATGGCGCAACGCCCGGTCGGCGCAGGTAGGCGTCGCCTTCGCCGCGCCGCGCCGCCTCCACCATGGCAATGGTGCGCTCGGCGGGAATCGGATAGGGCCGTGTGCCGGGCGCGCTGGCGGGCGGGTCCAGCATGATCAGGGACCCGATGGCGGTGGACCGGGCCGCGAGACGCGCCCCGATGCGGGCGCCCATCGAGTGCCCGACGACCGCGGGGGACTGCAGGCCGGCAGCGGCCAGGAAAGCCTGCAGATCGTCGGCGCAGACATCCAGCCCATAATCCAATTGCGGCCCCTGTTCGCTGAGCCCTCGGCCGCGCACGTCCACCACCCAGACATCGTGCCCGTCGTCCGCCAGGGCTTCCGCCACGTGCATCCATAAAGCCGCGGGGCTGACGATGCCCGGCACGATCACCACCGGTGCGCCCTGACCCTTGCAGCGCAGGTAATGCTGCCGGATGCCATTGGCCCTGAAATGGCCGCCATCGATATGCTGATTCGACATCGCCTCAGCCTCGCATCGCGCACATGATCAAGGATGTCGCGGCCGCCCCCAGTGAAGCCGCCGCGATCAGCCAAGGCACCATGGGCCAGGTCGGCCAGATCGATGGCTGCAGCGCCTGCGCACCGACCGGCGCAGCCATCGGCGCTGCGGCGGGCTCGCCAAGCCGCTTCTGGAAGTTCTGGAAGAACTGCGCCGTCATCTTCGCGACGACGCCTTCCACCAGGCGCGCACCGACTTGCGCCAGTTTCCCGCCTATGTCGCCGGAGGCTTCGTAGTCCAGGCGTGTGCCGTTGGACTCGGCATCGCTGATGCGGATGCGGATTTCCCCCTTGGCGAAGCCGGCCGGGCCGGCATTGCCCTGCACCACCAGGCGGTATGAGCTTTGCTCGACGATATCCAGCATCTGCATCACCGATTTCATGCGCACGCTGACCGGCCCGATGCTGGACTTGACCACCATCTCGTAGGCATGGGGAGCCGTCTCGGCCATGCTTTGGCATCCGGGTATGGACGCCTTCAAGACTTCCGGGTCCATCAAGGCCGCCCACACCCGGTCGCGGCCGGCGCTCAACAGGTAATCGCCCTGCACCTTCATTTCTTCACCTTTCTCTTTGTTGCGTGCCTGCTCCAGCAGCGCCGCCAAGTTCTTCATGGATATGGGAAGCGCCGTGACCGACACCCCTGCGCCGGCAAGCGCCGACGAGACCGCATTGGCAATGGCGGCGCCGGTCGCAATGATGCCGCCCTCGCCCGCTCCCTTGACGCCCAGCGGATTGCTGGGCGAGCGGGCCAGCTCCAGCGTGTCGCCGCGCACCACGGGAAAATCCGTGCTCGTGGGCAGCAGGTAGTCGGCAAACGTGCCCGTCAGCAGCTGCCCGCTGCCGTCGTAGATGAACTCGTCCAGCAATGTGCCGCCCAACCCCTGCACCGCTGCGCCTATGGTCTGGCCATGCACGATCTCGGGATTGATGACGCGGCCAAGGTCCTCGACGCAGTAGTAGTCCAGGACCTCGACCTGCGCGGTGCCGGGATCGACCGCCACCTCGGCCAGCTGCACGCCGAAAGTGTAGGTAAGCTGATCCGACATGAACTTGGCGTTGACCTCGACTTCACCGCGCTCGGTCGCATCGGCATGGCCGGGAATGCCTTCGGCCAGCTGCGCCAGGGTCAGCAGCGTGGCGCCGTCGCGGGCGTCCACCACACAGCCGTTGCGCCACGCCAGCGAGTCTTCGTCGCGACCCAGCCTTTGCGCGCCGCGAGAGATCAAGCGCGCGCGCATCAGGCGCGCCGCCTCGTGCGTGGCGGCCCCGCTCATGACCGCGCTGCGGCTGTGGTAGGCGCCGAAGCCCGTGTCGAGCAGCGTGGTGGAACCGTGGTGCACGCGCACGGCCTCCATGGGGACGTCGAGGCATTCGGCCAGCACCTGGGCCATGGATGTTTCATGCCCCTGCCCGGCGCTGGATGCGCCCAGCGCCAGGTCGAAGCAGCCGTCGTGGCGCAGCGTAAGGCGCGCGTGCTCGCCCGGCCCGCCGCCGGTGGACTCGACGAAGCAAGCCAGGCCCAGGCCGATGTAGCGGCCATCTTGCAGCGTGCCCGAACGCCGGCTGCGCCGCGCCCAGTCGAACGCCTTCAAGGCGTGATCGAGCACCTGCGGGTATTGTCCCGAATCGTAGACGGCGGGGCCCATGCCGGGCACCAGCGCGCCCGCATCGTAAGGCATCTGGCCGGGCAGGATCAGGTTGGCGGCCCGGATCGCGACCGGATCCATGCCCAGCCTGGCCGCCGCGATGTCGATGAGCCGCTCGCGAAAGAAGGTCGATTCGTAGCGGCCCGGGCCGCGATATGTGCCGGCGGGCGTTTTATTGGTGCAGACCGAACGGACCTGGAACGATGTTGCCGCAATGCGGTACGGCCCGGGCAGGAACTGCGTGCCCTTGCCCGCCATCACCCCCGTGTTCGTCCGGACATAGGCGCCATTGTCGGCGACCATGGTGCCGCGCATGCCGAGCATCGTACCGTCGCGGTCGAAGGCCAGGGCCAGGTCGCAATAGGTTTCGCGCGAATGGTTCAGCGCCATCAGGCTCTCGCGCCTGTCTTCTATCCATTTGACCGGCCGCCCGACTTGGCGCGCCAGATACGGGATGAGAAAGTCTTCCGGATAGAAGTCGCCCCGCACGCCAAAGCTGCCTCCCACGTCGCATTCGAGCATGTCGACGCGTTCGAGCGGCAGCGCCAGCATGTCCGCCAGAATGCGCCGGTTCGCGAAAGGAACCTTGGCCGCGCCCCACACCGTCATGTGTTCCAGGGACGCGTCCCATTCGGCGACCAGCCCCCGGCATTCCAGCGGCGCGGCGCTGTGCCGGTGCACATAGAAGCGTTCCTGCACGACCAGATGGGCCTGATCGAATGCTTGCTCGACGTCTCCAAAGCCCACTTGATAGGACGTCGAGCTGTTGCTGCCTTGCTCGGGATGCAGCAGGGTCTCGTCGCGCAGTGCCACTTGGGCGTCGACAACGGGAGGCAGGGACTCGATATCGGGCACGACCCGCTCGGCCGCATCCTCGGCCAGATAGGCGTCTTCTGCCACGACCACGGCGATCGGCTCGCCCACGTAGCGCACCCGATCGACCGCCAGCGGCTTCTGCAGGAAATGCTCCATGCCCGGCAAAGGGCAGGTACGCTGCGGAATCTCCTTGAGCAGATCTGCGATATCGGCGCCCGTCACCACCGCCAGTACACCCGGCATCGATGCCGCTTCGGCCGTGTCGATGCCGCGTATCAAACCATGGGCAACGGGCGAGCGCACGACGCGGGCGTAGACCATGCCCGGCCGACGCAAGTCGTCCACATAATGGCCACGGCCGCTGACAAAGCGAGGCGCTTCGCGGCGGGGCACTGCCTGGCCGATCATTTCATTGCTATTCATCTTCATTTCGCGCCTGACCTGTCGATGTCGACGGTGATCCCGGGCTGCGGCGCCGGCCCTCTTCCATGACCGCGTCGACAATGGACAGGTATCCTGTGCATCGGCAGATATTGCCGGACATGGCCTCCCGTACCGACTCCGCATCGATCGGTTCGCCGCGCGCCAGAAAGGCTTCGGCGGTCACGACCATGCCCGGCGTGCAGAAGCCGCACTGCATCGCATGATGGCTGCAAAAGCTCTGTTGCAGCGGGGACAGCCCTTGATCGGGCGTCAGGCCTTCTATGGTCGTGAGCTCGCAGCCCTGCGCCTGAACGGCGAACATCAGGCAGGCGCGCACGGTCTCGCCATTCAGCAATATCGTGCACGCGCCACAGACACCGTGTTCGCAACCGACGTGGGTTCCCGTCAAACCAAGATCCTGGCGCAGAAAATCCGCCAGCAGCAGGCGGGCGGGCACCTGGCGCGAGACCATCTGGCCGTTCACCACCAGGTCTATGCTGTGGGTTTCATTCATTGATTGCTCCAAGTGGGCGTCGAGGGGTCAGACCCGGCGGGTCTGACCCCAGCCCCGGCCAGCGCATGGGTAACGCAGCTGTGCACCAGATGGCAGCGCTGGTCCGCGCTGGCATGCATGTCGGAGCGCGGGTCGACCGATGCCGCGGCCGACAAGCCGATGAGCTCGGTGTCGATGTCGGCAATGCCGCGTCCGATCAGGGTGGACAGCGCCGCATCCAGGCGCCGCGCCCGGTCTTCCACGGCAAACACGACCAGTCTTCCCGCCTGCACCACGTCGTTCTCGTCGACATTCAACCCGACTAAGGCACCCGCCAGGGCGAAGTCCCCCCGCCGACGGGCGATTTCATGGAAGCCCCAGCGCCACCTGCCCAGCGGAGCCGGAAAACGTATACGGCTCAGTATTTCGCCGGGTTTGAGCGCCGTCTCGTAGACGCCCCTGACAAAGTCGTCGGCCGCGACGCTGCGTGCGCCTTGCGGGCCGGCCAAAGACATTTCCGCATCCAGCAGCAGGCAGACGGCCGCCCATTCGGCGGCGGGGTCCGCGTGGCACAGGCTGCCGCCTATGGTGCCCCGGTTGCGGATCTGCTCATGGGCAACATGCCGTACCGCCAGGCCGATGGCGGGCCAGCCCGATTTGACACGCTCATCGCGCAGGAATCGATTATGCGCGACCATGGCGCCGGCGACCAGCCTGCCGGCGCCGTCGAGTTCCAGTGCTGACAACTCCTTGACGCCGGCCAGGTCCACCAGCATGCCTGGCGTGGCCATGCGCAGATTCATGGCCGGCACCAAGCTCTGGCCACCGGCAATGACCCGGGCGTCATCCGGATGCTGCCGCAGCAGTTCCAGTGCCTCTTCAATGCCGGCGGGACGCCGATAGACAAAAGCGCTTGGTTTCACAATCAGTTGGCCTTGAGGCCCATCTTGTCGACGATGGGACTGAACATTTCGACTTCACGCGCATAGCGCGCGGCGGCTTCGGCCGGCGGCATGCCTTCGGGCTTGATGCCCATGGTGCCCAGCTTCTCGGTGACTTCAGGAGAATGCAGGACCGCGTGCAGCTCCTTCTGCAGGTAATCGGTGATCGCGGCCGGGGTACCCTTGGGCGCTGCCACGGCGGAATACAGCGAGAAGTCGAAACCCGGGTAGCCGGACTCGGCAAGCGTGGGCACGTCGGGCAGGATGGGATTGCGTTCGGCGGATGTCACCGCCAGCGCCTTCGCCCGCCCCGAAGCGACCAGCGGCGCGCCGGGACCGATGTCGGAGCTGAAAAGCTGCGTATTCCCTGCGAGCAATGCCTGCGCCGCTTCCGAGGAACCCTTGTACGGAATCTGGGTCAGCTTGATGTCGGCAATCGATGCGAAGTATTCGGTGGGCACCTGCGAAGAATAACCAAACGAGCCGTAATTGAGTTCGCCTGGTTTTTCCTTGGCATATTTGACCAGGTCTTTCACGGTATCGAACGGCTCTTTGACGCCCGCCAATATAACCAGTGGATAGGAACCCAGGATGGTGACGGGCTCGAAATCCTTGACCGGATCGTAAGGCAAGTTGTTCTGCGTGATGGGATTGAAGACCATGGGTCCGCTGCCTCCCACCAATAGCGTGTAGCCGTCGGGCTTTGCACGCGCAACGTACTGCGCTGCGATGATGCCGCTGGCGCCCGCCTTGTTCTCGACGACCACCGTCTGCCCGACGCGCTTGGACAGCTCGGCCCCGACCAGGCGCGCAACCAGGTCCGTGCCCCCGCCCGGTGCGAACGACACAACGAAGCGCACGGGTTCGTTGGGATAGCCATCCGGGCCGTTGCCCGCCAATGCGATGCCGCCGACGGCGAACAGGGTCGCCGCGACGATCGCTTTCTTCGTCTTCTTCATGATTTACCCTTCATTTCTAGTGGTTGATGCAAAACGTGGCCCGCACGCGGCGACGCGGGTCAATCCAGCGGCACATTCACGGCGTCGTAAGACAGAATCCATTCGTAGCGATCCCGTATCTTTTCCGATGCCCATTCCGTATTGACGTAGTCGTCGGCCGTGTCGGGATTGAGCAGCGCATGGTTGTGAAACCGGCCCAGATTCTCGGACGACTTCCTGACGATTTGCGTCGTGCGTTCCTTGCGCGCCTTTTCGTAGCGCTGCAGCGCTTCCGGCACGTCGTCGAACTGGCTCAGGGCGCGGGCCAGCACCATGCCGTCCTCGATGGCCATGTTGGCGCCTTGTGCCAGGTAAGGCAGCGTGGCGTGGCAAGCGTCGCCCATCAGCGTGACGCGCCCCTTGGTCCACTGAGGCAGCGGCTCGCGCAGGAACAACGCCCATTTGTACGGGGTTTCTATCTGGCCGACGATGGTCTGGATATCATTGTGCCAACCAGCATAGTCGGCCCGCAGTTCGTCTACGCTGCCTTCCTCGGTCCAGGATTCGCCCGCCCAGTCGTCGCGCTCGACGTGGCCCACAAAATTCAGCAAACGCCCCGACCGCAGCGGATACAGAATCACGTGGCCATTGGGGCCGATCCAATTGACGCCCACGGGCCGGCGCAGATGCTCCGGCAGGCGTTCGATGTCGATGATGCCGCGCCAGCAGCACCCGCCCGTGAACTTGGGCTGATCGGGGCCGAACATGGCCTTGCGCGTGGCCGAATGCAAGCCGTCCGCGCCCACCAGCACGTCGCCCCGGATGCGTCTGCCGTCCTGCAAGATCAAGGTCACGCCATCCGCATCCTGCTCGAAACCGGCTACCCGGCTGTTGACCATGCACGCATCGGGCTTGATTTCACGCACGGCCTCGAGCAGCATGGAATGCAGGTCTGCGCGGTGCATCATTAAATAAGGAACGCCGTAGCGGTCCATCGACTCTTTGCCCAGATTGAACAGCGGCCACGTCTTGCCTGTATTCCAGACACGCACCTCTTTGGCTTGCGCGTCCACGCCCAGGCGCTTGGCCGGCTCTTCGAGCCCCAGCTCATACAAAACACGCACGCCGTTGGGCCCGAGCTGGACTCCCGCGCCGATTTCCTTCAGTTCCTGGGCCTGCTCGAAGACCGACACATCGAAACCTCGCCGCAGCAAGGCCAGCGCCGCCGTCAAGCCGCCTATGCCGCCACCGGCAATCAATACATGCTTCTTTTGCTGCATGGTCATGCCCCCCGCGCCTGAGCGGCCGGTATCAAAGCCAGCATTTCGTCGGTGGACATCACGTCGGCATACTTGCTATTCATGTCGAACAGATTGACCGCGTGAGAAGTTTGCGACCGATCGAAGACGGCGTCGTGCGGGACGATGACGTGATAGCCATAAGAGGACGCATCGACCGCCGATGCGCGCACACAGCCGCTGGTGGTGGTGCCCGTGACCACGACGCAGTTGGCGTTCTGGGTGGTCAGGTAGCTGACCAGCGGCGTGCCGAAGAAGGCGCTGGCATGATGCTTGGGCAACAGGATATCGCCCGGCTCCGGCGCGCACTCCTTGACCATCTCATAACCCTGCCTTGGTATGGACATGATGCCCGGCGCCTTGTCGGCAAAACGCTGGCCATCGTGGTTTTCCTTGTAGGCTACATGCGGGAAGATGACCGGCAGATTGCGTTGCCGGAACGCCTGAATGAGCCGCGCGATATGCGGCACGGCGCGCCAGCCATATTCACCGCAGCTGGTCGGATATTCGCGCTTTATCGACTCCATGATGGGCAGGCGTTCGTGCCCGACCGAGCGGTACTGCACATCGATCACCAGCAAGGCCGGCCTGATTTCCCCTTGGAACCGCTTGCCGAACCCCGCCGCCTGATAAATCGAAAGCTCTTCTTCGGTCACCACATGCTGCCATGGCAGTGTTCGACCTTCACTCAACGTATCCATTCCACCCTCTAGTTACACGTGATGACTAGCCATCACAACCCGGCCTGAGCAGCCTCGCAAACTATTAAGTTCACACATAAGAACGATCATTCATACACAAGAATATTTTAAGAGTGATGAAATCGGCCCGTCAAGCTGTTTTTCGGCTTGACCCTGTCCGGCTCAGAAGATTAATATATTCTCACATGAGAACTTTCGTTCATGTATGAGGATATATGACAAGGGGTCAGACTCGCAGAGGGGCTGACCTCTTTTTCCTTTTTGTTACAGGAGATCTTGATGAGGAAGAAAGCAGGAAAGCGACGTACGGTAATCAAAGCCCTGCCCGCGCTGGCCTTCGGCATGGCCTGCGGCATTACGGCGGCCCACGCCGCGAATCAGCCCGAAGGCGGCCATAGCGCCTATCCGTCGAAGACGGTGCGCATCGTCGTGCCTTTCCCCGTCGGCGGCAGCATGGATGGCTTGGCGCGCCAAGTGGCGCAAGAGTTGGGCGAACGCTGGGGGCATGCCGTAGTGGTCGACAATCGCGATGGCGCAAGCGGCATGATCGGCCTTTCCTCCGTCGCCAAGGCGGCGCCCGACGGCTACACACTGGGTGTCGTCGCAAACAGCTTCGTCGCTAACCCCCTGCTGCGCAACGACCTGCCGTACGACGCGTTCACCAGTTTCGAACCCGTGTCACTTCTTGCATCAGTACCGTTCGTGCTGGCCGCCAAGACCTCCTTACCCGCGTCCCTGCCGGAATTCATCGCGCACGCGAAGGCGCAACCGGATGCGCTCGACTACTCTTCCGGCGGCAGCGGCACCATGTCGCACCTGGGGGCCGAAATGCTGAAGCAGGCCATCGGCATCAACGCCACCCACATACCTTACCGCGGCCAAGCACCGGCGCTGACCGACGTGGTTTCGGGCCATGTGTCCTTCACCATGGGCAACCTGCCCGAAGTCGTACCCCATGCGCGCGCCGGCAAGCTGCAGGCCCTGGCCATCATGTCCAATGCGCGTTCGTCGCTCCTGCCCGATACGCCCACGCTGGCCGAAAGCGGCTTCACGCCTTTGAACATCGGCTCCTGGTATGGCCTGGTGGCGCCTCGCGACACGCCGCAACCCGTGCTGAACCAGATTCAGAAAGCCGTTTCCGACGTCATGGCGCAACCCGTCTTCCGAGGCAAGCTCGAGCAGCAAGGCTTCGAGGTGGTCGGCGGCACACCCGCGCAATTCGAAGCCTTCATGCATCGCGAATCTGCTATATATGAGAAAGTGATCGACGCCGCCGGCATCAAGACCCAATAATCCCTCGTGGGCGTCGCGTCGAATGAATGTTCAGGAGTGAAATGAAATCACCTCAAGCCATGACGGAACGCACGGCAGGCGTCAAAAGCGCAGTGCGCGTGTTGGATGTGTTGGAGTTCTTTGCGCGGACGATGGAGCCGGCAACGTTGGCGCGGCTATGCACCGAGCTCGACATGCCCAAGTCGAGCGGCCATGCGCTGATGGAAACGCTAAGGCAACAAGGCTATCTTTATTGGCTGGGCAAGCATCACGGCTATTACCCCACGCGGCGCTGGCGCGATCAGGGCGAGGCCATTACGCGCCATGACCCCATTTTGTCGATGGCCTCCGAAACCCTGCATCGCATCAGCAGCGAAACAGGCGAAACCGCCATCCTGGCCAAGCGCGAAGAAAACCATGTGCTCTACCTGGAGGTCGTGGAGCCCGACCGTACCTTGCGGTTCTCGGCGTATGCGGGCCAGATCAAGCCCATGCACAGCGCCGCCTCCGGGCGGGCGCTGCTCGCCCTGATCGACAGCGAAGAACGGAACAAGGTGCTGCGGCAGTTGAAGCTGGTGGCCTACTCGGATCGCACCGTCACCGACATCAATCGCCTGAAGCAGGTCATCGTGGATGGCGAAGCCGCCGGCTATCACGTCGCCATCGGCGAGTACCAATCGGACACTACGGCCATCGCCGTGGGGTTCCGGTTCGGCACCGAATGCTATGCGCTGCTGGTGGGTGGCCCCACCCAACGGCTGGAAGGCCACATCGAAGAGATCGGCCACATGCTGATCTCGCGCGCGGCGCAACTGGCGGGTTAGGTGTCAACCCCAGAGCTACGACGATGAAGATACCAAATGGATAGCGCCGATTTCATGGTGCTGCGCCGCCTATGCCAGTGGCGCCAGGAAAATCGCCACGCCGCGCTGATCACCGTCGTGCATACCTGGGGCTCTTCACCACGCCCCGTCGGCTCCGTCATGGCGATGCGCGACGACGGAGCCGTGGTCGGCTCTGTGTCGGGCGGCTGTATCGAAGACGACCTCATCCACCGGCATACTGGGAATCCATGGCCCAGAACTCCGCAAATCCTGAAATACGGAATCGATGCCGACGAAGCGCATCGCTTCGGCTTGCCCTGCGGCGGCACAGTAGAACTGATTACCGAATTCGACCCCGACCCGGCGTTGCTGGCCGATCTGCTCGAATCCATCGACCAAGGGCGTCTGATCAAGCGAGAATTGAGCATGAAAGACGGACGGGTCCGACTCATACCCGCCGACGCCGCCCAGGCCTTGACCCGCACAGACTCCTTGATGAGCAGCGTATTCGGGCCCAGCTACCGTATGCTGATCATCGGCGCGGGGCAGTTGTCCGAATACTTGGCGACCATGGCGGTTTTCAACGGATTTTCGGTGGCCGTCTGCGACCCCCGAAGCGAGTACGCCAGCCAGTGGTCCGTGCCCGGCGTGGAGATCCTGCCGGGCATGCCGGACGACGCCGTGAACGGCTTCGCTCCCAATGCTCGAACTTGCATCATCGCCCTGACGCATGACCCGAAACTGGACGACCTTGCCCTGCTTTCCGCGCTGCATAGCGACGCATTTTACGTAGGCGCCATCGGCTCCAGAAAAAACAGCGCCGCACGCAGGCAAAGAATGATCGATCACTTAGACCAGACGCCCGAGTCGGTGCAAAAGCTGCGTAGCCCGGTAGGCATCTTCATTGGAAGCAAGACACCCGCCGAGATTGCGGTGAGCATCATGGCGGAAGTGATAGCGATGAAGAACGGAGTGGCAGGAGCCTGACCCTCTGCGACCGAACCACAACTACTCATGTGAAGCGGTGTACTTCTGAACCGATGGGACGTGTTTCGAGGACTGCGCCCTTCGGGGCCGCGCCAGGTCGAGCCCCACCCTACTTTTATTAGTACGCCCGCGCCGCCCCATGGCTGATGGCCAGGCGCACCGAGGCGCTGGGCAGGCGCTGCCGCAGCGGCTCCAGCGCGGCCACCGTCGTGGGGAAGTCCGCATAGCGCACGAGCGCGATGCCGGTGGCCTGGAAGTACTGGATCGATACCGGCGCGGGGCCGGGCCCGGTGCTTGCACGGATCTCGGCTTCCGACGCCCCTGTGATCAAAACTTCATTCTTGCTGCCGAGCACGGTGCCCTGGGCGTCGAGCAACAGGCTTGCGCCATCGGCCCCCGCTTGGGGCAACAGGCGGTAGCGCTGCTTGCCGACGGCATAGACCGGCAGCTCACCGTAGGCGGCAATCTGATCGGCGGGCAGCTTCTGGCCCGGCACCAGGGGTTCGGCCGCTTGGGCGCCCAAGGCCAGCACCGCGATCGCGAGGCCGCTCGCCCAACTGTTCATCCATTTCATGCTGTGTCCTTTTTGATTTCAGGCGATGCTATTGCGCAATGATACGGGCTTCCGTTTCCAAGAAGTATTTCGCCGGGTGGGGTTTCGCGCCAAAGCACGACTGCGAAAACCAGGGCTTATAGTTTCCGTCAGGCAGCTTGACGGCGAACTCCAAGGGCAGGTCGGGATTGGCCGCCATCAGGTAAATCTGCCATTCCCCTTGCGCCTCTTCGCCGTAGAACGCCACGCTGTTCACGGCGTAATCAGCGAATTCCACGGTCTCACCCGCACGGAAGGCGTCATTGGGCAGCTTCAGCAACGACACCGTGCCCGCCGGCGAGCGCACCGCAATGCCCACCGCGCCCAGGCAGACGTCTTTACCGGTTAGGCGGACCTGGAATGAATCCACGACTTGCGCCGGCGACTGCAGGGTGCCCAGCAGCGTGACGCGCTGATACGGAAACGCCATCGACTGTGCGTCTGTCACGCCTTGTTTCCCAGGATATTCCTCATAGTAGTCCTCCAAATAGTCGTCGCCTTGATACCAGACCTTCACCGTCTCGAACTGCGGAATCTTGACGTCCTGCAAGCGGCTCAACTGGGGATCGCGCTTGTATTCGCGCGCCAGCTCAACGGCCCGGGCCGCGTCGGGCACGCCAAAGCCGTACCAGTTCGAATGCTCGTGGCCGGCGCCGTTCTTTTGCCAGCCAAGGTCAATGGGAACGGCGGTGGAGCCGGGCCGGATGTCGTCCTTGCCGCCCAGATGGGTGCTCAGCTTGTTGGTGGCCAGGTCCATGCGCGCCCCGTAGGGAAACAGCCCCAACCGGTGGGGCGAAGCCGACACGTAGCCCGCATCGACCTTGCGGGCGGACATGCGCAGGATGTCGCGCACGTCCCGCCAGCTCAGATCCGGGTTGGCGCTGAGCATCAGCGCCGCCACCCCCGCGATGGTCGGCGTCGCCGCCGAGGTTCCGTTCATGTAGGTGTAATCGCAATCCCGGTTGTCGAGGACGCCGTTGTGATGGGATTCACCGCGCAGGAAGGGCGTCTCAGCGGTCTTGGAACTGTAGCCCACCGCACAGCCGCGCAGGTCGGTGCTGAAGAGGGTCGGGCCGCTATAGTCTCCGATACCGACCTCGCCGTATGTGCCGCCCTCGCCATATTCCCCGCCCATGCCACTGACCCAGATGACCGACCCGGCACTGCTGTAGCTGCTGGCCTCGCCAAGGGCGTTGATGGCGGCCACGGTGATCGCGTTGGGCTCACGCGGCCCCATCTGGTCGTTGGATGGGTTGCTGCAATCGTAATAGCCGATGCTCAGGCCGCATACCCGGCTGTCGAAGTCGTTGCCGGCCGCCTTGAGAAAGACCGCGCCCTTGCCATCGCGCAGCTTTTTCATGGCGCGGATGACCGGGGTGTAGGTGTCTTCGTCGGAATCGTAAGGAACAGCAAAAGCAGCGCCCATCCCCAGCGACGCATTGAATATGTCGGCTCCGCTGGACCACGTCGCGCCTCCCAGCGACGCCGCCCAGGCTCCCGGGTCATCCTCATCACTTTCGAGATAGTTGACGCCGCCGATCTTGGCCAAGGGCGCGATGCCCATCACGCCCTTGCCGTTCTGTGCCGCCGCGATGATGCCGGCCACGACGGTGCCATGAGGGCCCTGCGTTGTCGCGGGTTCCGTGGGATAGGGATCCGGCATGTCGGTGACCAGATTCCAGGACAGGCTCGGGTCCGCATTGGGTGCCAGGTCCTCGGTGTGCAGGTCCACCCCCGAGTCGACCACCATCACGCGCACGCCCTGGCCTTTTATGCCCTGGCGGTGCACGGGTTCCACGTTCAGATCCAGGCCGCCGCCGAACACCGACGGGTAGTCCTGGAAATAGCTGTCCTTGTAATTCAGCGCCCACTGAAAGGTGTACAGCGGTTCAGTCGTGCCGGTCCGGCAGGCATAGGGGCCGGTCTCGGCGCAGGCGACGTCGGGTATTGGGGTTCCGGACCCGCCGGAGCCGTCGCACGCGGCAAGTGCAAGGGCCAGGGCGGAGATCAGCGGCAGGCGGATGACATTCAATGAGCTCATGGGTATCCTGAGAGTTCAGATGGCGCGAGGCGGCCGATGCCGGTTCAAGACCTCGCAAACCCATAAGTATATCGCGCTCTGTAATATTTGGAAGCATCTTCCCCGGTTAATCGACGCTTATCTTGTTCTGCTGGATGATGGCGGCCCAGCGCGCGGCTTCCGCCTGCTGAAACTTCAACGCTTCCTCAGGCGTCGTCGCCATGACCTCGAAGCCCATGCCCTCGAGCTTTTCCTTGACTTCCGTATTCTTCATGGCTGATTGCAGGCCCGTCGAAAGCCGCTTCAGAATTCCGTCGGGCGTGGCTTTGGGCGCTGCAAATGCCTGCCATGAATAGACCACCATGCCGGGCACACCGGCCTCGGCAAATGTGGGAACGTCCGGCAATTGGGCCGATCGCTTCTCGGCCGTGATCGCCAATGCCTTCATGCGCCCGGACTTGATCAGATTCGACACCGAGCCCAAATTCTGGAACGACACGTTCACCTGGTTGCCCATGATGTCGTTCTGGGCGGCGGCCCCTCCCTTATAGGGAACATCGACGCCCGTGGTACCCGTTTGCTGCCGGAACAGAACCGCCGACAAATGATCGGACGAGCCCGTGCCTCCGGTGGCGTACGAGACACTATCCGGATTTTTCTTGGCATAAGCGATCAGCTCTTCCACCGTGTTGGCGGGAAAGTTCGGTGCCGCGACCAGGACGTTGGCGTTGCGTACCGCGATCGACAGATAGGCGAAGTCCTTGTTGGGGTCGTAATTGAGCGTCTTGTACAACCCTGGATTGATGGCGTACGTACCGATCGAGCCTATCAAGAATGTATAGCCGTCCGGAGCCGAACGCGCCAGCGCAGTGGCGCCGATCGCGCTGTTCGCGCCGGGCTTGGTTTCCACCACGATGGGCTGGCCCCATTCGGTCGCCAGTTTTTGAGTGATGGTCCTGGCGACGACATCGCTCGTGCCGCCCGCCGCGAACGGAACGATCACCGTAACCGGCTTGCTGGGATAGTCGTTCGCGTGAACGGTGGCGGCATACGTCGCCGTCATGGCCAGTAACACGCAAGAAAGCCTTATTTTGATTCCCATGATGACTCCTTTAGTAATCTGGGGGCTGACGCGGTGGTCAGATAGTTGGTGTTCAGGGCTGTGATATCGGCGCATCCCAGCAGCGCCTGGTTGCGGTCGATTTCCGATTTGAAGATTTGAATGACGCGGTCCACGCCTTGGCTTCCCGCGACCGCCGCGCCGGCCAGCATGGGACGCCCCATGAATGCCATGCGCGCTCCCAGCGCCAGCGCTTTCATGACATCGGTCCCGCGCCGAAAGCCGCCGTCGATCAGCACGGGGAAGCTCCTGGGCACGGCGGCAACGATTTCGGGCAAGGCCTGCAGCGTCGAAACCGCGCTGTCCAGCTGCCGCCCGCCATGGTTCGAAACCACCAGCCCGTCCAATCCGATGCCCACCGCCTTGCGGGCGTCGTCTTCGTGCAGAACGCCCTTGATGAGCAGACGGCCTTGCCAGCGATCCCTCAGCCAGCGAAGGTGGTTCCAGTCGAGCTTGTCCCAGCCGCTGCGAAAGCCTTGGGGCTGATCGGCGGTGATGGGATTGCCCGGTTCGTGACTCTGATTTGCGAACCTCGGTATGCCGTCGCGCAAAAGCGTGCGCATGAACACCCTTGCCGTCCAGCGCGGGTGCATGATGCCGTCGAGCGCCAGACGCGGCGTCAACCTCAGCGGCAATACAAAGCCATTTCGTTCGTTGGTCTCGCGGTTGGCCCCCACCGGAGTGTCGATCGTGACGACCAGATTCCGCACTTGCGCCGCTTCAAGGCGCAGCATCAATTTTTCCAGGCGCGATTCATCGCCCGGCAAATAGCCCTGGTACCAGGCGTCGGGCGCCTGCTCGACGATCTGCTCGAGCGGAACATTGGACGAGCCGCTCAGTATGAACGGGATCCCGTTCTTTGCGGCGGCCTTGGCCAGCACCAGATCGCAACGGTGGCACGCCAGCGCGGCGACGCCAATGGGCGCGATGCCGATCGGCGACGAATACCGGGCGCCCCAGAGCTCGACCGACTGCGAGCGAGCGCTCGTTCCCGTCAAGCCTTGCGGACGGAATAACAGCCGGTCGAAAACCGCCAGGTTTTCAGCGAGGCTGCGGCCGTCCTCGGCCCCCCCGAACAAAAATCCGCCCACCGAATGCGGCAGGATGCGTCGCGCCTCCCGCTCGAACTCCATGGCGTTCAAAAGCTTGCTTGGTTTCATTCGATCTTGTCCACATCCCCGCCGCGGTGGCGTCTTCTAATAGCCGGTTGAAGACTTCTGCCCGGCGCCTGCCGCGCTCAAGGTTTCCGCGATGCGCGTCTTGCAGGCGCCGCCAAGCATGTTCGCGTCGTTTCCTGGCGTTACCAGGTGGAACCCTTGTTCCAAGCGCTGCCGCGCGACCGCGGACGAACCGCAAAAGATGCCCGCCAGCAGATTCCGGGCAAGCGCCGCTTGCAGGATGCCGCCGATCGCGTCCGCCACCATGCCTTGCATTTCCGAGCCGGGCCGCTCGCCCAGGCTCAAGGCCAGATCATTGGGCCCGACGTAGACCCCGTCCAGCCCCGGCGTGTCGAGTATGGCATCGAGGTTGTCGAGCGCCGATTGCGATTCAATCATGGCCAGGGTCAGGATATGGTCATTGGCATGCTCGAAGTAGTCGGGGCCGCCATACAACAGGCCGCGCGCCGGACCGAAGGACCGATTGCCGACGGGCGGGTAACGGCAGGCGGCAACGAAGGCCGCCGCCAGCTCTGGGGTATCGATAGAAGGACAAATCACCCCATATGCGCCGGCATCCAGCAAGCGCATGATCTGCGCTTCGTCCATGGAGGAACAGCGAACCAGGGGCATGGCGGGGGTCGCGCTGATTGCCTGGAGCATCGAGACGCCGGTCTCGAAATCCATCATTCCGTGCTGCATGTCGACCGTGACGGCATCGAAGCCTTGGCTCGCGACGACTTCAGCGGCGTAGCTGCTGGGAATGGAAAGCCACCCGTTGACAATGGATTGCCCGGATAGAAAACGCTGTTTTACCGTGTTGCCGCGCATACAGACCTATTTTTCGTTGAAAGTGGACGCTGTCGCCGCGCGCAGGAAGGCGGGCGATTCCAGCGGAATTCTAGAAGCCCGGATTTCATATGTCTAATCTATAATTCATTGTATTTCCATATTTTTTTCGACTATAAAGATAGCCATGAGCCTGGAACTACGACACCTGCGCTATTTCATGGCAGTGGCGGAAGAGCTGAATTTCGGCCGCGCGGCACGGCGGCTGCACATGACGCAACCGCCGCTCAGCCAACAAATCATGCAGCTCGAAGAGCAGATCGGCGCGCCCCTGTTCGTCCGGGGCCGTCCCTTGCAGCTGACGGACGCCGGCAACGAGTTATTGATTCAGGCAAAGCGTTTGCTCGGCCATGCGGACAGCGTGGTGCAAAGCGTCAAACAGGCCGCGCGCGGGGAACGGGGCAAGCTGACCCTCGCCTTTATCGCCGGCGCTCTTCCCCATTTGTTTCCAGCCATCATCAAGCTCTATAGGTCGCGCTTTCCGCAGGTGGACCTGGACCTCAAGGAGCTCGTCACGCCCCTCCAGCACGAAGCGCTGCGCACGGGGGAAATCGACGTGGGGCTCATGCGCCCCCTGGGGCTCGAGAGCGATTTCGAAACCCGGATGGTGCTGCGCGAGCGCATGATAGTGGCCCTGCCGGCCGGCCACCGCCATGCAAGCCAGGCCGTCATCGGGCTAAACGACCTGATCGGGGAGCCCGTGGTCGCTTTCGACGCGAAGGAAGCCGGCTACTTCGACCTGATCACGCGCCGTATATTCGGCCAAGTGCAATCCGAGCCGCGAGTCGTCCAGACGGCGCGCCAGCTATACACCGTTCTGGCCACGGTAGCGGCCGGTGTCGGCATTGCGCTCGTGGCCGCCTCGGCAAAAGACCTTGCATTTCCGGGCGTCATATTCCGCGAGATCGAGCAGCCCGAGGCAAATTTCTCGGAGTTGATCCTGGCTTGGCGCAAGGAAGCCACGCAGCCCGTCTTGTCGAATTTCATCGATACCGCGCTTGAAGTGGCGGCCCTCACTCCCCAAACCATTCTTTAGACATATCAAACGGCAAGGAAAAATATATTAGACGACTGGTTTATCGAATCCTATACTCGTTCGAAACTTTATGGTCCGCAGGCTCCTGCGCCAAGGCCACTGAACCGATACACCAGCCGGAGATATCCCTATGCCACGCGATCACTCGCATCCCACTCGCCGCAAAATTTTGGGCATCGCGGCGGCGGCAGCCCTTGTCTCATTCAGCTTCCCCGCCCTGGCCGCGGGCGACGCGGACAACTGGCCCGCCAAACCGATTCGTTACGTCGTTCCCTTCGGCGCCGGCGGCCTTGCCGACTCGGTGGCGCGCCTGATCGCACCGCCGCTTGGAGACATCCTGGGGCAATCCGTCGTGGTCGAGAACCGCGCCGGCGTATCGGGCGTCGTCGGCACGCAGATGGTGGCCAAAGCGGCACCGGACGGCTACACCCTCGTAGGCGGCACCATCACGACACACGCCGTCATTCCGTACTTCAACAAGTCCATAGGCTACGACGTCGTCAAGGACTTCACGCCCGTCCATCTGGTGGGCACGGTCACCAACGTGCTCGTGGTCAATGTCGACAGCCCGTACAAGACGCTCCCCGACTTGATCGCCGCCCTCAAGGCCAGGCCCGGCGAGCTGACATTCGGCACCGCCGGGCCCGGCACGTCCCAGCACCTGGCGGGCGAGCTCTTGCAGAGCCTGACCAACACGCGCATGCGCCAGATTCCCTACAAGGGCGGCACACAAGCCATGACCGATCTCATCGGCGGACAGATCGACATGATTTTCGAGACCTCGACCGTGGCGAAGTCCTTGATCGACAGCGGCCGGGTCCGCGCGCTGGGGTCCACCGGGCCCGACCCCGTCGAAGGCCTCGACGGCGTGGCGCCCATAGCGCAGCAAGGCATACCCGCGTTCGACGTCCGGTCCTGGCAAGGCGTGTTCGCCCCCGCCGGCACGCCGGAGCCCGTCGTCAAGAAGCTGGCCGACGGCATCGCGAAGGTGCTGGCCATGCCGGAGATCCGCGCGCGCATGGCCGGCCTTGGCATCGCGCCGAGCGATCTCGGCCCCGACGGCTTCGCGCGGTATCAGGCCCAGGAGATCGAGCGCTGGGGACAAGTGATCAAATCGGCCGGGATCAAAGCCGATTAACGGCATTCGAGCACAAGAGCGCAGCATGAGCATATCCATCGGATGCATTGCCGACGACTTCACCGGCGCGACGGACGTGGCGGGGATGCTCGTCCGGGCCGGGATGCGGACCGTGCAGACCATAGGCGTCCCAAGCAGGCCCCTGCCGGCGAGAGCCGACGCGGTGGTGATCGCCTTGAAGTCGAGGACCTGCCCCGCGCATATTGCGGTCGCCGACACGCTGGAGGCGCTGGCGTACTTGCGCGACGCCGGCTGCCGGCAGATATACTTCAAGTACTGCTCCACCTTCGATTCGACCGAGCACGGGAACATCGGACCGGTCATCGATGCGCTCATGGGCGCCCTGGACGCGAGCTTCACCATAGCCTGCCCCGCCTTCCCCGAAAACAATCGCACTATCTACAAAGGCCACTTATTCGTCGGCGACACGCTTCTGTCCGAAAGCGGAATGCGGCACCACCCGCTCACGCCCATGACCGATTCCAATCTGGTTCGCGTGCTGCAGCGGCAAACCGCCAGGCCGGTCGGCCTCATCGACTTCGGCACCGTGGCCAAGGGTGCGCAGGCGATCCGCGATCGGATGGCCGAGCTGCAAGCCGAAGGCATCCAGATCGCGATCGTGGATGCGCTTTCAAACGCCGATCTTTTGCAGATCGGCGCCGCGGGCTCGGCTCTGCCGCTGCTGACGGGCGGCTCCGGCCTGGCGTTGGGCCTGCCGCAAAACTTTCTCGGATTTGAAGCTTCGGCCGAGGCCGGCGACAGCCTGCAGGCCCCCAAGGGGCTGCGCGCAATCCTTTGCGGGAGCTGCTCTCAGGCGACGCGGGCTCAGCTTGCGGATTTGATCGCACGCGGCACACCCGCGTATGCCATCGATCCGGCGCGCCTGATCAACGACGAAGACCTGGTGGCTGACGCGCTGTCATGGGCCTCGACGCGCCTGCCTGACGGCCCCGTCGCCGTCTACGCCACCGCCGAGCCCGAACGCGTACAATGGCTGCAAGAGCGCCTGGGCGTCGAACAAGCGGGCGCCGCCATAGAACAGACACTGGCCGGCATCGCGCAGGGCCTGGTCAACCTGGGTGTGCGCCAGTTGATCGTCGCCGGAGGAGAAACCTCCGGCGCGGTCGTCACGGCGCTGGAAATTCCCGGCTTGCTCATCGGGCCGCAGATCGACCCCGGCGTACCCTGGACGATCAGCCTGGGCGACAAGGCCATTGCGCTCGCTTTGAAATCCGGAAACTTCGGGAGCGTGGACTTCTTCAGCAAGGCTTGGGACCATCTGCCATGAGCGAAAGCAGCTTGCGCGAACAGATCTGCCGCATGGGCGCATCCCTGTATGAGCGCGGGCTGACGGCCGGCAGCAGCGGGAACATCAGCGTACGCACCGAAGACGGCTGGCTGCTGACCCCAACTAATACGTCCCTGGGGTCGCTGGACCCGGCCCGCATCTCGAAGCTGGACTGGAACGGCATGCTGCTGGCCGGAGATCCACCGTCCAAAGAAGCATTCCTGCACCGCGCCATGTACCAGGAACGCGGCGCCGCCAACGCCATCGTGCATTTGCACTCTACGCATTCTGCCGCCGTGTCGTGCATGTCGGGCCTGGATCCGCATTGCTGCATCCCGCCGCTGACGCCGTATTTCGTCATGAAGATCGGCCAGCTTCCGCTGCTGCCTTATCATCGCCCCGGCGACCCCAAGCTCGGAGACGCCATTCGCGGCCTGGCGGGCAAGCACAGCGCCGTCCTGCTGGCCAATCATGGCCCCGTGGTCTCGGGCCGGTCGCTGGAATCGGCGGTATACGCCATCGAAGAACTGGAAGAGACCGCAAAGCTTTTCTTGCTCTTGCGGGGGCATAATCCCCGTGTCCTGACTGAACAGGAAATCGCCGAACTGCGGGACACATTCAATCTGTAAAAGGCTTCCGCCGGGAAAATGGCGCAATCAAAGCGCCTGCACCACAATCGAGGGACTCAATGCCAAGATTTGCCGCCAACATCAGCATGATGTTCACCGAACTGCCGTTCCTGGACCGCATCGCCGCGGCGTCCCGCAACGGTTTCGATGCCGTTGAATTCTTGTTCCCCTATGAGCACGAAGCAAGCGAGATAGCCGCGCGCCTGCAGGCCCATGGGGTGAAGAATGTTCTGTTCAACATGCCGCCGGGCGACTGGAGCGCCAATGAGCGCGGCATCGCCGCGCTGCCCGGCCGCAGCGATGAGTTTCGCGCCGGCGTGGAAAAAGCGATCGCCTATGCGAAGGTGCTGCAAACACCGAATCTGCACGCCATGGCCGGCCTGGTTCCCAACGCCGCGGACCTGTCGTCGTGCCGCGCGACTTTTGTGGAAAACCTGGCTCACGCGGCAAGGCTATGCGCGCCGCATGGCATCAACGTATTGATAGAGCCGATCAACACCCGGGACATGCCGGGATATTTCTTGAACTACCAGGACATGGCGCATGCCATCGTGCAGGAAGTCGGCGCGCCCAATCTCAAAGTCCAGATGGACTTCTACCATGCGCAGATCATGGAAGGCGACGTGTCGACGACCTTCAAGAAGTATCGGTCCGGCATCGGCCACATTCAGATCGCGGGAGTGCCCGAGCGGCATGAGCCCGATGCCGGCGAGCTGAATTATGACTATGTGTTCAAGGTGCTGGACGACGCCGGCTATGAAGGTTGGGTAGGCTGCGAGTATCGGCCCGCCGGAGAAACATCCCAGGGCTTGGGGTGGCTGCGGCGCTGGAAATGACGGCAGCTCTCGCGATGGGATTCCGAGAGGCAAGCTGCCTGCCATGAGATAGTGCGGGTTTGCCCGGGATGCTGGGCGGGCCTGCGCGAGGTCAACACGCAGTACGTGGCCGAGCGCCTGCAGCGGCGCGTGGGCGACGGCGCCTGACTTGTCCAACTACCAGCTGCAGCTGCGCTACGTGCTGATCGACGAAGGCGCGCTGCTGCGCGCGGGCGGCCTGCCCGATGCGAACCTGGCGGGGCTGCTTTTTCGGCTGGAGCACAGCACGGCCATTGAGCAAATCCCGGAAATACTGCACACTTTGATGGACGCGGTGCAAGGGGCGGGGTTTGAGGAGTTGAACCGCAGCCTTGCCGCCTATATCCAGCACCTGGTGCTGTCGCGGGCCCAGCCGCAAGAGGCGGTGCCCCAGGTCACGAGTTTGCAGGAGCTTGTCATGTTGATCAGTGAGAAGCCGGGCATGTGGGCCCGGCAGTGGAAGCGCGAGGGGATCCTGGAGGGGCGCAAGGAAGGGCGCGAAGAAGGGTTTCAAGAAGGCCGTCAGGAAGGCCAAGCAGCGCTGCTGGAGCGTCAATTGATCCACAAATTCGGCCCCTTGCCTGACACTTTGGTTCAGCGCATCCACACAGGCAGCGCTGCCGATCTGGAGGTTTGGTCCCTGAACCTTATCGATGCCGATTCCATCGAGAAGGTGTTTGCTTCATGATCCAAAGCCGACGCTGCGGGGCCAGTCATCAGCTCAACGACGAGCATGCTACTGCTTCTTGATATGCAGCTTGCTCAACACCTCTTCAATCGTCGCGGTTTCTTCTTCCAGCATCGCCATGGTCTCCGACGCGGTCATGAACCTGGGGGCCCATTGGTTTTGCTCCAGGAACTGCTTCCATTCCTGTGTTTCGGCGACCTGCTTGAACGCGGATTCCCAGAACCTCACTTCCTCCGGCTTGATGCCTTTGGGCGCCAACACGCCTTGAGGGGAAGAGGTGATGGTGTCCACGCCGAGCTCCTTCCAGGTGGGGACGTCGCCCAGCACGCCCTTGAGGCGCTCGGGAGAGCCGATGGCCAGGACGCGGACCTTGCCGGTTTGCAGCGCGGGAATGATGGTGGGGGTGGTCGCCCCCACGACTTCCACGTTGCCGCCGATCAAGTTGGTGATGGATTCGCTGGATGACTTGAAGGGCACGAAGGTCAGCTTCGAGATGTCGACGCCGGCGAGCATCAATGCCTTTGCCACGCCGACATGGACGTCATTGCCCAAGCTGGCGGCGATGGCGATGTTCAGGCTGTCAGGCTGTTTCTTCAGGTGCTCGACCAAATCACGAGCCGTCTTGAAAGGCGAGTCGCTTCTGACCAGGACGCCGACGTACCCATCCAGCAGCATGACGACGGGCGTGTAGTTCTTGTAGGTGGTCTTGATCATCCCCAGGTAGCTGTTGTTGATGATTGCGGTCGGCAGCGTCATCAGGTAGTTGGGGTTGCCCACGTTCTGGTCCATGACGTTCAGGGCAAGCTGGGCGCCGGCGCCGGGCTTGTTCAGCACGACGAAATTGCTGACGAGCTTCTTCTGCATCAACAGATCCTGCAGTTTCCTGGCCACGATGTCGAGCGAACCGCCAGGCCCCGCAGGGACGATAAATTGGGTATTTTGGCCAATCTGGCTCTGCTCCGCCTCGGCGTTGAACCCTAGTGCTGACACGACAATCATCAAGCTCGACAAAATGGGCTTCAGCATCGCTTGTCTCCAACAGTGAACGTAACGTCTTTTGCCGGCCCGGGCTCGCGGACTGCGGGCCAGGGCCGGATGCTTTACTTCTGCTGCGTGAATTTATAGTAGTTCCATTTACTACTACTAGTCAATCATGACGTGACGATGCCGCCGCGGCGCCTTGCGGCCGCAAGAAGGCGGCGCCCGGCCCATGGCCCGGACGAGTTCAATGTGGCGGGTGACAAACGGGGATAGTGCGCGGGACCGCCTATAGCGCGTCCCAGTCCGCCGGTGTTTCGGCGATACGCCGCATGATGGACTTGCATGCCTGCAGCAGAGGCGCCACGTAGGCGGCCTCCGGGTCGGGCTTTTGGCGGAAGCGCAAGGTGCTGACGCTGATCGCCGCCACCGGCACGCCGTTGCGGCCGATGATGGGGGCGCCGAAGCAATAGATGCCGGCCTCGTTCTCTTCGTCGTCCACCGACCAGCCGCGTTCGCGGATCTGCTTGAGCTGCCGGCGCAACGCCGCGACGTCCCTTACCGTGTTGGGCGTGTGGCGCTCGAACGGCTGGGGCAGCAGATCGAGCGCCGCCTGCTGGGCGGCCGGGTCCAGGAAAGACAAATACGCCTTGCCCACCGCTGTGGAATACATGGACACGTTGGTGCCGATGCGCGAGTTCATCTGCACCGCGCTCAGGCTTTCCAGTTTTTCTATATAGACCATGTGCTGGCCGTTGGGTACGGCCAGGTGCACGGTTTCGCCGGTGGAATCCCGCAGATGCTTCAGGTCTTCAACGGCCGCCAGGCGCATTTCGGAGCGCCCCCAGCTGCGGCTGGCAAGCTGCACCAGCCTTGGCCCCAGGGCCAGCCTGCCGGTTTCGGGGTGTTCGACCAGCAGGCGCTCGGCCACCATCGCGGCCACGCTGCGATAAACCGTGGGGCGCGGGTAGCCGCTGAGCTTGCTGAGCTCGGCCACCGTCATGGCCGCCGGCGTATCGGCGACCAACTGCAGCAAGTGCATGAACTTCGAGAATGCGGCGGTTCCCGCCACCTTTGCGGAAGGCGGCGGGGCGGTGCGAGGCGACTTGGGCATGGCAGAAGGCGTAACGCTGGAGGGCGAAAGAAACTAGGATGAGAAACCGACCCACGGCGGCTATTATCCCAGCAAACCCCCGGCCAAGTACAGCCCGCGCAACCGGCCGCCCCGCGGCGCCCCCCGCCTTCGTCAAGCGATCAGATAGCCCCCGTCGACCGGCAGAATGACCCCGGTCATGAAGGAAGACGCCGGAGAGCACAGGAATGCCACGCCCTTGGCCACGTCCTCGGGCGTGCCCCAGCGCCCGAGCGGCGTGCGTTCCAGGATGCGGCCGGAGCGCGCGGGGTCCTCCTGCAACGCCTGGGTCAAGGGCGTGGCGATCCAGCCCGGCGCAATGGCATTGACGCGAATGCCGTCCTCCGCGTAGGCAAGCGCCAGGGACTTGGTCAGTTGCGCCACCCCGCCCTTGCTGGCCGCATAGGCGGGCACCAGCGCGCCGCCGAAAAAGCTCAGCATGGACGCAGTGTTGACGATGCAGCCGGCGCGCCGCGCCAGGCGGTCGCGCGCGGCGCTGCAGACGCGCATGGTGCCGGTCAGGTTGACCGCCAGGACTTGCTCGAACACGGCCGGGTCGTGCTCCGCCCCGCGCCTGATGACGCCCGCGCAATTGACGACGATGTCGAGGTCGTCGATACCCCGCAGCAGCTGGTCCACGTCGTCCGCCCGGCTGACGTCGCCGATGCGCACCTCGATGTCCGGGCGGAGTTCGCCTTCTGTGTGGCTCAGGCCCGCCGCGATGGTGCGCGCGCCCAGCGACGCCAGCAGGTTGGCGACGCCCGCCCCGATTCCCTGCGTGGCGCCCGTGACCAGCGCCGTCTTGCCGGCGAATAGATCCGTTTGATAGGTCATGGCCGCCCGCTTAGAAAGTACCGGGATATGCGCCGCCATCGGCCAGCACATTCTGCCCCGTGATGTAGCCGGCCTGGACGCTGCAAAGGAATGCGCAGATCGCGCCGAATTCTTCGGCGTTCCCGAAGCGCCCGGCGGGAATGGCCGCCTGGCGCGCCGCCCGGATGGCGTCGACGCCCTGCCCCGTCTTGGCCGCCGCGCCCGCCAGGGTGGATTCCAGCCTATCGGTCGCGAAGGCGCCGGGCAGCAGGTTGTTGATCGTGACGCCGCGCGCCGCGATGCCGCTGCGCGCCACCCCCGCTACAAAGCCGGTCAAGCCGCTGCGCGCGCCGTTCGACAAGCCCAGAATGTCGATCGGCGCCTTCACCGCGCTGGACGTGATGTTGACGATGCGGCCGAAGCCGCGCCGCGCCATGCCGTCCACCGTGCGCTTGATGAGCTCGATGGGCGTCAGCATATTGCCTTCCACGGCCTTCAGCCAGTGGTCGCGCTCCCAGTCGCGGAAGTCGCCGGGCGGCGGCCCGCCGGCGTTGGTGACCACGATGTCGTAATCGCCATGCGCGGCGAAGGCCGCCTCGCGCCCCTCGGGCGTGGTGATGTCGGCGGCGACGGCCTTCACAAAGGCATCGCCGCGCGGGCGCGCGCCCAGCAATTGCTCGTGCGCGGCGTTCAGGGCCTCGGCCCCGCGCGCGACGATCACGACATTCACGCCCTCGCGCACCAAAGCCAGCGCGCAGCCGTAGCCCAGGCCTTTGCTCGCGCCGCACACCAAAGCCGTCTTTCCAGATATACCCAAATCCATGTTCTGCTCGCTCTCGATCTCAGGGGCGCATATTGAATTTTTCGATCAACGCCTTGAAGGTGGCGTTATCGCGTTCCATCTGCGCCGAAAAAGTCCGCGCGTCGGCCACCACATAGCCCAGGTTCTGGGCCGCCATGAACTGCTTCAGGCTGTCTTCCGCCGCCGCCGCGCTGAAAGCGGCGTCCAGCTTGTCGAGCACCGGCTGCGGCGTGCCCTTGGGCGCCGCGATGCCGCGCCAGGTGCCGATGGACAAATCGATATTGCGCTCTTTCAGCGTGGGCACGTTCTCGAATCCCGGCACGCGCTGATCCGCCATGACCGCCAGCATCTTGAGTTTACCCGTCTTGACGTGCTGGATGACTTCCGCCGGGCTGACCGCCACCGCATCGATATGGTTGCCCAGCAGCGAGACCACCGCCGGATTGCCGCCATTGAAGGGAACGTGATTGAACTTGGCGCCGGTCTTGTCTTCCAGCGCCGCGGCGGCCAGGTGCCAGATCGAACCGACGCCCGCATTGCCCACCTGCATGGTTTCCGGCTTGGCGCGCGCCGCATCCAGGAATTCCTCGATGGTGTTGTAGGGCGAGTTGGCGGCCACCGTGATCGCCGACGGATCCGCATTGAGCTGCTTGATGGGCGTGAAGCTTTCATAGGTGGTCTTGGTCAGCCCCAGGTGCGGAATGATCACCATATCGGCCGTCACCAGCGCCAGCTTGTAGCCGTCGGGCTTGCTGTTGGCCACGTCCGTCAGGCCTATGCCACCCGAGGCGCCGGGCTTGTTCAGCACCACCACCGGCTGCGGCAGATGCTTGCGCGACGCATCGGACAGCGCCCGCGCAAGGGCGTCGGTGCCGCCGCCGGCGGCGAACGTCACGACCAGCTCGACGGGGCGGCTGGGAAATTCCTGGGCATGCGCGGCGGGCACGGCGGCCAGCGCCGACACGGCGCCGAACAGGGTCGAAACAAGGCAGCGATTGAATTCACGACGTTTCATTTGGGTGTCTCTTTGATCAGGTTTTATTGAATTGAAGGTGTGGTGGAATGCCGGGGAATCAGTTCAGTAAGTGGCGCGTCCCCCGGAAAGATCGAATACGGCGCCGGTGTTGAAGGTGCAGGAGTCGGAGCACAGCCAGGCCACCAGCTCGGCGACCTCGGACGCTTCCCCCAGCCGCTGCATCGGGCTTTTGGCGATCATGGTGCGCACGTGCCCGGGCGACATCTGCGACAGCAGCGGCGTCTGCACCGCCGCGGGCGCCACCGCATTGACGCGGATGCCGGTCAACGCCAGCTCCTTGCCCAGCGACTTGGTCAGGGCCAGCACACCCGCCTTGGCGGCGCTGTAGGCCGCGGCATCGGGCGTACCCTCTTTGCCCGCCAGCGACGCGATATTGACGATGCGGCCGGCATCGGCCGCGCGCATGTGCGGCACCACTTCGCGGCACACATTGAACACGCCGGTCAGGTTGACCTGCAGGATGGCGTCCCAGGCGGACGGGTCGTACTGGTCCAGCGGCCCCGTGGGGCCGGCATAGCCGGCGTTGTTGACCAGCATGCCCACCCCGCCCAGGCGGGCGATGGTGTCGGCGCAGGCGCGCGCCACAGAGGCGCGGTCGGTCACGTCGACCACGCAGGAATGCGGCGTGAGATCAGAAGCCTGCCGGTCCCACACCATGACGCGCGCGCCCTGCCCGCTCAGTTGGCGGACGATTTCCGCGCCGATGCCGCCGGCCCCGCCGGTGACCACCGCGACGCGTCCGGCGAAGTCATATCTTGCTTTCACTTGCATGGGTCAGCGGATGAATTGTCGGACATAGTCTTCGCCCAGGCCCACCTGCGCGAAGTGCTTGCGGCACATGTCGATCTTGGTGAAGACGTCTTCATAGCCCATGCCCTTCCCCCAGGGGTCGGTGTAGTACATGATGCCGTTCACCTGGAAGTAGGTGATCATTTCTTCGACATCGGGCGGCACATACAAAGTGTGCGTCTCGCCCGGCGGCTCGAACACATAGCTGCCCTCGGTCGCCTCCCAATCATGCTCGAGATAACGCCAGCGGCCCTTCAGCACGAAGCCATGGACGGCCTGCGGATGGCGATGCCGGCTGAGCACGCCCGACTTGCGGACACGCAGCAGATTCATCCAATAGCCCTGGCTGACGTTCAAACAGAGCGGCCGGAACCAGACGTTTTCAGCTTGCGGCACCCACAGGCGCTCGTCGGCGGGAATGGCCTGCGGAATGACGATTTCGGGCAGGGCGTCGGGCGGATTGGGATATTGATACGGCGTCATCGGGTCCGTATCGGGCGAGTCGACTGGCATGGTTTGGCCTTTTTGTCCTTAATGTGGATCAATCGTTTACATTGTGGACAGATTATAGCGAGCACTTTCAGGAATTCTTCATGGGGTTTACCCGCAGGAGAGGTGTGTGAGCACCAGCGCGGCCGATGGGCATCGGCAGGTGTGAGGCGGAGATGGGGGATTTGAGGGAGGGGTTGCGGCCGGTCCTACGGCCCGATCCATGCCAGCGCACGCACGGTTGCGCCGGCCGGCCGCGCGCCCAGCGCCGGCATCCAGCGCGGAGCGTGCTTCACCAGCACTTCCGATTGCCCGAGCTTGAGCTTTCGAGTTTGGCCGGAGGTTAGGTAAACCTCGCGGATAGGTACTTGCAGGGTCTGGCCCAATGCTGGGCCTGAGCACGCCAAATCTTACGCAGCCAGTTCCTTGCAAACGGCTTCGGTCATTTCGGTGCAGCTCGCCTGGCCGCCAAGGTCGCGCGGAACGGCGATCTTTTCGGCGAGGACCTTGCCGACCGCCGCCTCGATGCGGTCGCCCGCCTGGGTGATGCCGGCGTCGCCGTGCTTGTCGCCCAGCCAGCGCAGCATCATGACGGCCGATAGAATCGTCGCAACCGGACTTGCCAGGTTCTGCCCAGCGATATCGGGCGCGGAGCCATGGGCACCCTGAAAAAGAGCATGCTGGTCGCCGATTTCCCCGGACGGCGAGATGCCCATGCCCCCTACCGTGGCGGCGCCCAGGTCGGAAATGATATCGCCAAACATGTTCTCGGCAACGATCACATCATAGAAGTCCGGGCGCTTGAGCAGGTGCACGGTGATGGCATCGGCGTATGCGTAGTCGATCTCGACGTCGCTGAAGTCGCGATGCACGTCGTCGCATACCGCACGGAAAAACGCATAGGCACGCAAAATGTTGGCCTTGTCGCATACCGTGACCCTGGCTTTGCCATCGGCTTGCGCGCCCCGGCGCTTGCGGGCAAGTTCGAAAGCAAACTTGGCGACGCGTTCCGTGCCCTTGCGGGTGATGATCAGGCTGTCCGAAGCGAACTCATCGCGCAACAGCACACCGGCTCCGCGGCTGGCGTACAGGCCTTCGGTGTTTTCGCGGATAATGACGTAGTCGATGCCGCCGTTCTCGAAGGCGCGCAATGGCGACAGAACGCCCGGCAGCAGCTTGATGGGGCGTACGTTGGCATATAGATCGAGCCGAAAGCGCAGTCGCAGGTGAAGATCGTTGCCGACTTCAGTGCCGTCGGGGTAGACGATGCCCGGCATGCCTGCGGCGCCGTGCAGGATGGCATCCATCCGCCGGCATGCATCGAAAGTGTCCTCGGGCAATACGTGCCCGCTCTTCACATAGTGATTCGCGCCGCCATCCAGCATTTCGAAATGAAGCCCGCCTTTACCGCAGGCTTCGTCCAGTACCTGCATGGTGGCCTGAGTCACTTCGGGCCCGATGCCATCGCCCTCGATGGTAGCGATCTGATATTTTTTGCTCATGTTGTTTCCAGTTGATTTACCAAGCCGTGGCAATGTACTTGGCTTCCATGAACTCCAGGATGCCATGGTGAGCGCCTTCGCGCCCCAGCCCGCTTTGCTTGACGCCGCCGAACGGAGCGGCCGGATCCGACACCAGCCCGCGGTTCAAGGCGACCATCCCGGCCTCCAAGGCCTTCGATACCCGCATGCCTCGGCCGACGTCCGCCGTGTACAGATAGGCGATCAGGCCGTATTCCGTGTCGTTGGCCATCTGGATGGCTTCTTCCTCGGTGTCGAATACATAAATGGGCGCAACCGGCCCGAAGATTTCTTCGCTGAACATCTTGGCGTCTTGCGGCACGCCCTGCAGCACGGTGGGCGGGTAATAATA
Organism: Parapusillimonas granuli; assembly: GCF_013416525.1. GTDB lineage: Bacteria > Pseudomonadota > Gammaproteobacteria > Burkholderiales > Burkholderiaceae_B > Parapusillimonas > Parapusillimonas granuli. The sequence continues at coordinate 22,925 of NZ_JACCEM010000005.1, read as the reverse complement.
GCCTGGGCCTTCACCCGGTTCGCCGCCACATAATACGCGAGCGCCTCGTGCCTTTGCGTCATCGACGAGCTCTGCCACTTTGCCAATGGCGGCGGAGTCGACCAGCGGGCCGCAATCGGTGTCCGGGTCGGGCCCGGCGCCGACCTTCAGCGCCGACATGGCATCAACCAGACGCGCCGTGAAGGCGTCAGCCACTTTGCGCTGAACCAGGAAGCGATTGGCCGCCGTGCATGCCTCGCCCCCGTTGCGCATTTTGGCGATCATGGCGCCTTCCACCGCTTTGTCGATGTCCGCGTCCTCAAATACGAGGAAAGGCGCATTGCCGCCCAGCTCCATGGAGCTATGAATCACCTGGTCCGCGGCCTTGCGCAACAGTGTGCGGCCAACGGCGGTCGAGCCGGTGAACGACAGCTTGCGCACGCGGCTGTCTTCCAGCATGGCGTTGACGACTTCGGACGTCGTGGATGATGTGATGACGTTGACTACGCCATCGGGCACTCCTGCTTCAGCCAGAATACGCGCCACCGCGTAGGCGGTCAGCGGCGTGGCGGTTGCAGGCTTGAGCACGCAGGTGCAGCCGGCGGCCAAGGCCGGCGCAATCTTGCGCGTAGCCATGGCCGCGGGGAAGTTCCAGGGCGTGATCAATACCGATACGCCTATGGGTTCGTACTGCACGAGGATCTGGTTGTTTCCCGACGGCGCAGTGCCCAGATCGCCTCGCACTCTGACGCCTTCTTCGGCAAACCATCTAAAGAACTCCGCCGCGTAGGCGACTTCGCCGCGCGCATCCTTCAATGCCTTGCCATTTTCAAGGGAAATCAGGCGGGCCAGGTCTTCGGCATCACGCAGCATCAATTCGAAGCACTTGCGAAGGATCTCGGACCGCACGCGCGGAGGTGTCGCGGCCCAGGCGCCCGCAGCCGAATAAGCGGCGTCGACTGCCGCGATGGCGTCTTCCTTGCCCGCATCCGCGACGGTGCCCAGCACGCTTTCATCCGAAGGGTTGATCACTTCGATCTTGCGCTGGCGGGTGCCATCGCACCACTTGCCCCCGATGAAAAGCCCGGCATGCAGCTCCGCATTTGCTTGGTTCGACTTCATTTTTTCCAACATGGTTAAGCTCCACTCATCGCTTTGTCCAGGATACTGCGGACGGAATGTTTATCAAGGATTCTGGGGTTGTTCTCGACCAGGCGCGCGGCGCCCATCGATAGCTCGGCAATCTGGTCCAGGTCTTCGTCTTTGACATCCAATTCGCGCAAGCTGACCGGGATGCCTATGCGCTGGAACAGCGCGCGAACAGCCGCGATCCCGGCGTGGGCGGCCTCGTGGTCGGTGCCGCCGGCATCGACTCCAATGGCGCGTGCGACTTCAGCATAAACGCTTTCGCATGCCTCGACGTTGAACTCCATGGTGTATGGCAGCAAGACGCCGATTCCCAGCCCATGGGCGGTGTGCGTCTGGGCGCCGACCGGGTACTGTATGGCATGGGCCGCGCAGGTACCGGCAGTTCCGAAAGCCAAGCCGGCATAGGTCGAACCGAGCATCACCGCGCTGCGTGCTTCGATATCGCTTCCCTCTTTCACCGCCTTCTCCAGGTTGGCGAAGATCAGCCGCATGGCGGACAGCGCATATTGATCGCTGAGGACGTTCTTGCCCACGAACACACGCTCCATGGCCATGCCGGGCGCAGGCGGCCGGCGGATCGCGGAAAACGCTTCCAATGCATGCGCGAAGGCGTCCGCGCCCGAAATCGCCGTCAGCCCCGCAGGGCAACTGAGGGTGAGCTCGGGATCGCAAATCGCGGTGTGCGGGATGAGCTCCGGGCTGGAGATTCCCACTTTGACGGCGCGATCGGAATCGGCGATGACCGCGACGGGCGTTACTTCGGAACCTGTGCCTGCGGTCGTCGGGATAGCGATGACGGGGACGATGGGCCCCGGGACCTTGAATTCGCCATAGTATTGCGAGACCGGCTCGGGATACTTCATGAGCAGGCTGACCATCTTGGCAAGATCCATGCAGCTGCCGCCACCGATGCCGATAATGACTTCGGGCCTGAATTCGCGATGGCGATCGACGCAATCCCGGATGCCCTCCAGCGGAAGTTCGGGCTCCGTGCCATCGAACACTTCGACCGAGACATCGTGGGCAGCAAGGTCATCCAGCAGTTCTTGCATGAGCGGGCTGTTGGCCAGCCGCGTGTCCGTGCAGATCAAGGCCCGGCTGCCCAAAGAGGCCGCCGCCCGGCCGAGCGCCTTGCGTTGCCCCGGACCGAATATCAGGCGTGCCGGCGCCCGCATCACCCCGTAATCAAGTTGCATTTATCTTTTCTCCAGTTTTGGTATTGGATTGCGCACGATCGTTTCGTGCCATGTCCTGAATCTGCGCCCACACGGCGGGCGCCAGGGTGATCTGCTGCTGCAAGCTGCTGTCGCGCTTGCTTCTGGCACGGTCGCCCGGCACACGCACTGGGTTTCCAGGCTCGGCAGCAGGCGATGCGCGCAGCGCGTCCATGAACTGCCCAATGATTTGCGCAGACTGCTCTTGCGGCTCCAGCACGATGAACACGTCCCCTTTATTGCAGTGGTGCTCGGAGTCGAGCGTTCCCCTGACATCGCGCCCCAATGCACTGCCCGTCAAGCTGGCCACCAGCAGTTCAAATCCCAGCCCCAATCCATAGCCTTTGGCGCCGCCGAATGGCGCAATGGCGCCGTGCTTTGCCGCTTTTGCATCAGTGGTTGGCCGGCCGTCCTGATCGACCGCCCAACCTTCAGGAATCGGCACGGAGCGGTTCGCATGGTCGTGGATCTTGCCCATGGAGACCAGACTGGTGGCCATATCAAGCACGAAAGGTTCCGGCACGGCCGGCACCCCAATGGCGATGGGATTGGTCCCGAGCATGGCCTGGCTGCCGCCCCATGGGTGAACCAAGGCTTCGCTGATGGTAAGTGCGATCAGTATCTGGCCCTGACGAGCAACCCGTTCGGCATACCAGGCCAACATCCCGAGATGGTCGCAGCCTCGGATGGCCGCCACCGCTACCCCGGTGTCGCGCGCCCGTTCGGAAATCTTGGCGATCGCATCCAGCGCAACCACCGGCCCCAGGCCGTGATTGCCTTCGATGCGGTAAAGCGATGGCATCGCCCATACGCCCTTGCCCACCGTGCCCGGATCGCACACGCCATTGCGTATGCGTTCGATTACGCGGGGCAGACGCAGCAAACCGTGCGAAGCCACCCCGCGCAACTCTGCTTCAAGAAGCAGCGACAACTGGGTTTGCGCATGTTGCTCTGGCACCCCTGCGTTACGCAGCGCCGCCAGACTTTTGTCAGTGACTTCTTCTACCGTGAGCACGATACCGTTCCTTTTGTGCACAGCCGTCTCGGCTATACTTTTGTTTCAATTTTCGATATCATATCCGATATGAAATTTTATCGTCAAGCAAACAGCAGGTCGGCCTACGCTTGGCGACACCGCTCAAGGGATAACCATGAAACCGTTTCTTTATCCAGAAGAACCGCATAGCCGCGGCAATCCTATTCAAGAACGCCGACCTCTCAGCGACGAAATCTACGAGGCGCTGGTAACGGAACTCATCTCGCTACGGATTCCGCCCAATGCGCGAATGTCGGTCGATGCGTTGGCGCGGCAGTTCGGCGTGTCACAGACCCCAATTCGGGGAGCCCTGATCCGTCTGGAGACGGAGGGCTTGGTGGTGAAGAAGCACAACGCGGGATACAGCGCCGCGCCCCTGCCATCGGGTAAGCATTTCGAAGAGGCGTACTTGATGCGCACCTTGCTTGAACCCGAAGCCGCCAGTCTGGCCGCTGCCAATGTAAAGCCCGAAGACATACATGCGCTCAGGGCGTTGTGCGACCACATGGAACAACTGGTCACTGAGGACACGCAAGGCAATTACGGACGTTTCGCCATGCTCGACGGCCAGTTCCATGCGCGCATCACCGAAATGTGCGGCAACGAATTGCTGCAGCACACGCTGCAAGGTCTATATGCCCACATGCATCTGTTCCGCCTGCGCTATCACTCGTCGGTGGCGGAAGAAGCAATCAAAGAGCATCTGGCCATTGTCGAGGCTATTTCCCGCTGCGACTCTGGCGCAGCCCGCAGCGCGATGGCAAACCATATCCAAGCATCGCGCGACCGCATGAAACCCTATTACCAACACCTTTAAACCAACCGGGAGGCAACATGAAGAAAAAACTATCACTTTTGCTTGGAGCGCTGCTGATCAGCACCACGACTTTAACCATGGCCCAGGCCGACAAACCCATTTCCATCATTGTGACCGTGCCACCGGGCGGGTCCTCTGATGCCTTGGCGCGTGTCGCGGCAAACACGCTCAGCGAAAAAATAAAGCGGCCTGTTGTCGTCGAGAATGTGACGGGTGCGGGCGGGCTGGTGGGAATGCAACGCTTCCTGCGCACACGAAATGACGGCAATACACTGCTGTTCATCAACCAGGCACTGGTGATCATTCCCCACCTGCAACAAAACAGCACTTATGATCCGATCAAAGACTTTCAGCCGCTGGGCATAGTCGCTTCCGTGCCCATGATGCTTTCCGTAAGCAATGGATTCAAGGCGCAAGACGTAAAGTCGTTGATCAGCACCATGAAAGAAAAGCCGGGCGAAATCAACTTCGGCTCCGGCGGCCCGGGCACGACGGCACACTTTGCCGAAGCGCTTTTTGTCAATCTGGCAGATGCAAAAGCCGAGCTGGTCCAGTATCGAGGTTCGGGTCCTGCTTTGGTCGACCTCATGGCCGGCACCATCGATGCCGTCATCGACCAGACCGTCACCATGGCCTCTTTGCATGCGGACAAGCGCGTCCGGGCCCTGGCTGTGACGGGAGACAAACGCGTGGATCAGGCGCCTGACGTTCCGACCTTCACAGAGGCCGGCTTGCCAAGCTTTGACCTGGAGATCTGGAACGGCCTTTTCGCCGCCGCCGGAACACCGCCCGATGCCTTGGCGGAGCTGAATCAAGCCATTGCAAGTGTGGTGACGGACCCCGGGTTCATCGAGAAAATAAAGGGCTTCGGCGGCACCGTACCGCAAGGCGATAAACAAGGGCCGGAAGCCTTGAAGCAGCTTGTAATCAAGGACGCGCAGCGCGTGAAAGATCTTTCCGCGCAGGGCGCCTTCGGCGCACAGAAGTGACGGGATGGGGTCGGATCCAACGGGCCTGACCCCGCCCTCTAATACGCTCGCGCCGTTCCGCGGCTGATGGCCAGGCGCACGGATGCTGCGGGCAGGCGCTGCTGCAGCGGCGCCAAGGCGGCCACCGCCGTCGGGAAATCCGCATAGCGCACCAGAGCGATGCCGGTGGCGGCGAAGTACTGGATCGACACCGGGGCGGGGCCGGGTCCGGTGCTCGAACGAATCTCGGCTTCCGATGCCCCCGTGATAAGAATTTCGTTTGCGCTGCTTACCACCAGACCTTGGCTGTCAACCAATAGACTGGCGCCATCGGCGCCCTTCTGCGGCAGCAGCCGATAGGATTGCTTGCCTACGCTGTAGACCGGCAGATTGCCGAGTTGGCCAAGCTGGTCGGCCGGAATCCTGCTACCAGGCGCATACGTACCGGCGGCTTCAGCGCCAAAAGCCAGCACGACCGCAGCAACGCCGCCCAAAATACCGTTGATCCATTTCATGATGTGTCCTTGTGTCAGGCAAGACCTATTGTGCAATGATACGAGCCTGCGCATGCAAGAGATAGTCGGACGGGGCGGCGGCGCCGCCGAAGCAGCTCAGGGAAACAGCGCGCTCATATCTCCCCGCCGCGTTCTCCCGGGCGTAATTCAGGGGAAGGTCAGGGTTGGCCGCCACCAGGTAGACTTTCCAATCGCCGGCCGCGGGCTCGCCATAGAAAGCCACGCTGCTCATGCCGTAATCCTCGAAGCTCGTGATTTCTTGTGAACGAAAAATATCATTGGGCAGCTTCAGCAGCGACATCGTGCCCGACGGCGACTGCACGGCAATACCGACGGAGCCCAGGCAAACGTTATTGCCAGACAGGCGGACCTGCACGGTGTCCGCGACCTGCTCCGCCATGCTCAGGGTTCCCAGCAGCGTGATTTCCCGGTAGGGGAGATCACGCGCTTGCGCATTGGTCACACCGGCTTCCGCGAAGTGCTCCGCATACTGGTCGCCCTGGTACCAAACGCTAATATTCTGGAATTCGGGTATCTTGACATCGTCGAGCCGGCTAAGCTGTGGATTCCGTTTGTATTGTTGCGCCAATTCTATGGCTCGCGCCGTATCGGGTACCCCAAACCCATACCAGTTCGAATACTCGTGGCCGGCGCCGTTCTTCTGCCAGCCCAGGTCGATGGGGAACACCTTGGAGCCAGGCCGGATGTCGTCTTTGCCGCCCAATTCTTCAAGCAATTGATTGGTGACGAGATCCATGCGCGCGCCGTAAGGAATCAGGCCCTGCGGGTGGGGCGACCCTTGCAGGTAGCCGGCGTCGACCTTGCGCGCCGACATTCGCAGAATGTCGCGAACGTCCCGCCAGCTTAGATCGGGATTGGCGGCGAGCATCAACGCGACCACCCCGGAGATGGTCGGCGTCGCCGCCGATGTGCCGTTCATGTAAGAGTAGTCGCAATCGGGGTTGTCAGGCACGCCATTGCGCTGCGATTCGCCGCGCAGAAAAGCCGTTTTTGCGCTTTTGGTGCTATAGCCTAAAGTGCAGCCTCGCATATCGGTGGAGAATATGGTGGGTCCGCTGTAGTCGTCGGTGGCCGCTTCACCATAAGTACCGCCGGCGCCATATTCGCCGCCCAGGCCACTGATCCAGTTGACCGAGCCCACGCTGCTGTAGCTGCTGGATTCGCCGAACGCATTGACCGCCGCCACCACGATGGTGTTGGGTTCCTTCGGCCCCAGCTCGTCGTTGCCAGGGTTGCTGCAATCGTAATACGCTGCGCCAAGCCCACACTCGTAGCTGTGAAAATCATTGCCCGCCGCTTTCAGGTAAATGGCCCCCTTGCCGCCACGCAACTTCTTGAGCGAGCGCATGATCGGTGTGTAGCTATCGTCTTCGGAGTCGTACGAAAAGGGCGCCCCGGAGTATCCCAGCGAAGCGTTGATGACGTCCGCAGAGCTGGACCACGGCGCGCCGCCCATTGCAGCCGCCCAGCCCGCAACGCTTTGATGCTCAAGGAAGTTGACACCGCCGACTCGCGCGCGCGGAGCGATGCCCATCACGCCTTTGCCGTTCTGAGCAGCGGCAATGATGCCCGCCACCGCCGTGCCGTGGGGAGCCGCCGAGGTCGTCGGAGCTGTGGGATGGGGATCTTGAGTATTCGAACCCAAGTTCCAGGATAGCGAGAAGTCCGCATTGGGAGCCAGATCTTCGTTGTGAAGATCGACACCCGAATCGACCACCAGCACGTTCACGCCCTGGCCCTTGATGCCCTGCCGATGCACCGGTTCAACGTTCAAGTCCATCCCGCCACCGAAAACGTCCGGGTAGTCCTTGAAATAGCTGTCTTGATAATTCAATGCCCATTGGAATGTGTACAAAGGTTCCGACGCACCTGTCTTGCATGCATAGGGGCCGGATTCGACGCAGACGACGTCAGGAATCGGCGGTGCGTCGGATCCGCCCGAACCATCGCAGGCGGCAAGCGCGATTGAAAGAAAGGAAAGCAGCGTCCAGCGTACGGAAGTTTTTGTTTTCATGGGCATCATGGATGTTAACTACGCAGGCAAATGGCATGGGGCCGTGCCGCGACTCGACTTTGTCTGCGCAGTATACCTTCATAGACACCTTTACTTACACAAATTCGATATTCGCATGTTTTAAGGGGTGAGACCTCATGCCGAATATTGCCGAACCGTAAGGTGAACTTAATACATGGCCATCCTGCTTTAGCTCAGATATCCTGACTAACGCGCTGATAGCGATACTTTTTCACACCGCAAAGGATGGCTCTGGCAGCGGGCATTTACGTCTGTCCTGATCTGGACCAAGATCAACGCATATGCAGAACGATAAGCTTCTATGATCTGGCGGAGCTGATCACGTTCGGAGCGCTCGTCTTCGACCAGTCCGCCATGATTCGTTATGCTACGAGGAGGACGGACCCCATGCCAGCGACAGTGGTGGGGTCGGACCCCTCATGATCCGACGTCGCTGTTTGCCGACGAAGACACCGAAGTCTTCATAGACCGCACGTCCGGCCTCGTCAATGCAAAGCGTCGCCGCAGGCTGCATCCGGGCTGGCGCCGATCTTCGATGATGAAACGTTAAGGATCATCGCCTGGGCCTGCGAGCGATCCGCCTCCAGCGGACAACCGCTTGCGCTGCGCATGCCCGTTCATCTGAAGGCCTTGCTGACAGCCGTCATCGTGTCGCCCAAGGCGCCGATCCGATTCGTCAAGCTAGTCTCGGAAATGGTCCATCGCATCAGCCATGCCATGGTGGCGCGGGGAAGCTGGCCCGTCGCCGCCTAGAGCGCATGCGGCCGGACTTCCGCAGGCGCTCGCTATTTTCCTGTTGGGCAATATGCGGATTGGGTGACGCCCAGACGATGGGCCCTCTCGGTTTGCGTAAGGCCAAGATGCTCGCGCCATGCCTTGACAGGACTGGCGCCATCGACGGTGCGACTAATCACGTCATGGGGGATCAGATCGCGATCTTCAACATGGCTGGCGATGTACTCGTCGTGGGGGATGACCACGAAAGCAGGCTTTCCGCCTGGTCCGTTAATGATCTGGATGTTAGTACGTGCGTTCATCGCGCTTCCTCAAACGTGCGGCAGATTTTTGGTATGCCTCGGTAAAGGCTTCGGCCAGGAAATGGTGCCGACCGCGTTCATAAAAGGCGAGCAAGCCGAACATGTAATCACGGCCTTTGATGTCCGAGAAGGAGAACGGCGCGAGGGACTGCCGTATGAACGGGACATTCGTGTGTAATGGCGTTCGCCTTGTCGCAGAACTGCTCGAAAATCTCGCGCAGCTGATGGGGGTTGTCGGGCAGTATATAGCGACTGTCATGGAACCTTACGACGACCGACCGCAGTGCGCCAACGCCCGAGTCATCGGCCAGTAAACCTTTGATGACCAGCGATTGAATGTCGAACAGGTCTCGTTTGCCGAGCTGCAAATGAGTGCCATGATCCCTCAGGAAGGTGATGGCCTCTTTGTGGTTCAGCATGATGCGCAACTGCTGCTCGGTCAAACCTTCGGGACGTTCTCCGAGTTCTATCAATGTCTTGGTGTCCAGCCAGGAGATGTTGACGTTCTCAAGGTTGGACGACGCATGGGTCAGGTCGATAAGCAATGATGACAGTACCCGCGCGTACGATTTCCCCTTTTCTTTTGCCTGAGCGACCCCATCAACGGTTCCGGCAGTTTCCAGTTGGGCATCCGTCAATAGAAACGAGCGGTTGGGCTGATAGTTATCGAGCGGAGCGGGGTTGTAAGCGACAGCCGGTCTGAGCCAAGGGGGCACGCGACAAGTCCCAGCGCAACCAGGCATCCGATGCCCTATTGATGCGATATGCCTTGCCTTCTGGTTCCAGGAGGCCAGCTTGCACCAGCTTCTTGATATCCCAAAAAATAGTGGTCCGTTCAAGACCAAGCGCAGCGAAATCGGCCACAGACTGCAATTCTTCCGGCATTTGAACAAACTGCTCAAAAATGCGTTGTTGGCGGGAAGTAAGCTTTTCCATGTGACTGGTGCTGGGCTGCTGTTATGTTGCATGGATGGTTGCACGCCTGCAACCATCCATGCAACATAACGTTGGCTTGCCGGACAAGGTGATGGCGGCGAACTACCGCACTGTGCTGCCGGATGCCGGGTTGCCACAAAAAGAGCAGGAGAAACACGCGACGTCTGCTCGAATCTCGCGGAACGCTGTCCCTCAAGGACGACAATCCATCGTCGTGCGTCCCGTCTGGTGCGTGGCGCCCAGGGGCGCTGCCTGCCGGCATCGGTGAATCGAATTCCTCAAACGCCCAGCGGTCATTGCTCGGATAAAAACGAAAAGCGCATCAGGGTCCGGGTCCTTGCGCGTGCATGATCCACCACAGGCAAAGGGTAGTCCACGCCCAAACGCAGCCCGCAAGCCGCGAGCTCCGCCGGCTTCATCGCAGCAGGATAGTGGATACGCGCAGTGGGCACTTTTGACAGCTCCGGAAGATAACGGCGAATGAAGTTCCCGTCGGGGTCGAAGCGCTGCGATTGCGTCACCGGGTTGAATATGCGGAACCAAGGCTGCGCATCGCAGCCCGTGGACGCGGCCCATTGCCAGCCGCCATTGTTGGCAGCCAGGTCATAGTCGTTAAGGTGCTGAGCAAAAAAACGTTCGCCGCGGCGCCAATCGATACCCAGGTCTTTGGTCAAAAAGCTGGCCACCACCATACGTAGGCGATTGTGCATGTAGCCGGTTTGCAGCAGTTGGCGCAACGCCGCATCCACCAGCGGATAGCCGGTGCGGGCCGCAGACCAAGCGTTCCAAAGATCGGGCGCATCATCCCACTGCACACGGTCGTAGCCGGACTTGAAAGATTGCGTGACGAGCTGCGGGTTGTGCCACAGGATCATAAAGTAGAAGTCACGCCAGGCCAGTTCCGACAGCCAGACCCGCGCGCCCGCACAACCCTGCGCTGCCTGCTTGGCGGCCAGCGCTGCCACCTGGCGTATGGAAATCGTGCCAAAGCGCAAGTGCACCGACAGGTAGGACACCCCCTTGCGTCCTGGATAGTCGCGCGCTTCTTGGTAGGCTGACATGCGCGGCAAAAAGTCCTGAAGCAGGCGCTGCGCGCCGCTGGTTCCCGTGGGCAATGCCAGGTCCCGCAGATTGGTGGGAGCAAAGCCCAGGTCCGCCAGCGCGGGCAGAATCTGACCCGCAGGCCGCGGCGCCAAGTGGTGGGCGTAGCATTCGATGGGGTAGGGTTTGAGCTGAAAATCGTCCAGCTTTTGCAGCCACGCGCGGTAGTAGGGCGTGAATACGCTGTACGGTCGACCTTGCTGGGTCAGCACCTCGTCCCGATCAAGCAGCGCATGGTCTTTGTAATCGCTGAAGCCGACTCCTGCGGCACGCAAGGCGTCCGCTACAATTCGATCGCGCGCAATGGCTTCGGGCTCGTAATCGCGATTGGCCAAGACTTCCCGCACGCCCAGCTCTTGCGCCAGCTGGACGATGCACTGCACCGCCGGACCATGTCGCACGATAAGCCCGCCGCCGCGAACGCCGCTCCGCGCGGCCAGTGCCTGAAGGCTGGAGTTCAGCTCCAGCACGCTCTCGTGTATGAACTCCACCCGCCGGTCCACACGGGTGGGCAACGCATCCAGGAGGTCGGTGTCGAACACGAAGGCGCAATACACTTTCTTGTAACGGCGCAGCGCATGATACAGCGCGGCATGGTCGTCGCAGCGCAGGTCGCGCCGCAGCCACACCAGGGCACTAGGGACCGAGTCGTCGGTGTTTTGCAATGGAGATCCTTACTGGTGACGAAAGCCGGATCGCAGGTACGCGGTGTCATCACACCTACAAGTGGTCGCGGCTGGCGCTACATATTGCCGCGTAGAGGTATTTCGATCAAGGATGCATTATAGGAAGGCGTTCGACTGCCACCTTGCGAGAGATAGGCTTCATGCATCACCTCTCTGCCAGCCAACAAGCGCTCGCGGCCGCGGGATGCCAATCGGACCCGGGACTTGGCGAGCCGGAAATGACATATCTTGATACAAGATCCCGATTTCTTGCTAATATCACGTCCACGAAGGGAATCATCCCAACATGCACTCAGGAGACATCGATGGCTTTGCCTATCTGGACCGATCAACAAGTCTTGAATCAACTGAACAGTGGCCTAACCTGGAAGCAAGCAGTCATCACCTACCGCTTTGCGCAGGATGGCTCGGAACTCAACTTCCAGGAAGGTGAAGCGGCCGGCTTCACGTCTTTCACTGCCGTGCAGCAACAATTCGCGCATATTGCCATGGCCTTGTGGGATGAGCTGATCCCGCAGACACTTCAGTTCACCAATGGCCCAAAGGCAGACATCGATTTTTCCAACACCACGACCGCGATCGGATACGCCCACGCCTACTACCCCCCGCAGGGCAGCGCCTATTTCAATACGAATTCGGACACATGGACGCCTTACATCGGCGGCAACGGTTTTATGACCTTTGTCCATGAAATGGGCCATCTGCTGGGTTTGGACCATATGGGCGACTATAACGGCGCCGATAACAAGGGCGCATCGTCCTGGCAGGACAGCACGGTCTGGTCGGTGATGTCTTATTACGGCCCGTCCGAACGCACCGGCCACGGGGATGTGGCCTGGGCCGACTGGATGGGCATGGACGGCGTGCTGCACCGGCCCCAAACGCCGATGATCAACGACATCATGGCCATACAGCATATGTACGGCGCCGCCGAGGCGCGCGGCGGCAACACGATCTATGGGTTTGGCTCCACCGTCACGGGCCTGACCGCCGACGTCTATGATTTCTCGGTCAACCTGAACCCCATCCTGACCATCTACGACAGCGGCGGCGTGGATACGCTCAATTTGAGTGGCTGGGGCACCGATAGTCATGTGGACCTGCGTCCTGGGAATTTTTCGTCCGCCAACGGAATGACGAACAACATCGGCATTGCGCGCGGCGTGCTGATCGAGAACGTGATCACCGGCGCCGGTAATGATTCGATCACCGTCAATGCCGCCAACAATGTCATCGATGGCGGCGCGGGCATCGACCGCGTGTTCTTTTCCGGCGATTTCTTCAACTACAAGATCAGCTATGATCTCGGCAGCCGTCAATATACGGTGGCCGACAACACCGGTGCGGAAGGCGCGAACGTGCTCGTCAACATTGAACTGGCCGGCTTCAAAAACTACAACGCCAACGTCAACGACATAACGCCCGGCGTACATCGATTCTTCAATGCGCAGTCCGGCGCACACCTGTTCACATCCAACAACGACGAGGCCTCGGCTGTCCTGGACATGGGCGGGTTCCAGTACGAAGGCCTGGCGTTCGAACGGCTGCTCAATATGACCGACAGCATCGCCGTACACCGCTTCTTCAACAGCGCCAATGGCGACCACTTCCTTACCGCGGATGCCAACGAAGTTGCCCATTTGCGGGCACTTGATGGTGGCTACCAGTACGAAGGCGTCGCCTTCCAGGCCTACGGCAGCCAGGTGGACGACGCACTGACAGCGCTGCACCGGTTCAGCAACAACGAGACAGGGGTGCATTTCTACACGGCCGATGCGGCGGAAGCCGAGGCGGTCAAGCTCAGCGGCTACTGGCAGGATGAAGGCATAGCCTTCTATGTGGTCGGTTGATCTCTGGCCAGCTGTTGCGGGGCGGCACGGCCCCGCGAGGGCGGCGCCTTGCCGCTGTTATTCACGTACTTCACCGGCTCCAAAACAGGTAGTGCACAGCTTGTAACCCGTCCCGTTGCAACTGCTGCACATCCGACTGTAATGGGGGTCGTGGCCTATACGGTCGCAATACACGCGCCGCCGCCGCTGCACATGGGGCAAGTCTTGTATTTCAACACGCCGCTCGAGCCCCGCTGCCCGCCGGCTCGAGGGTGCAGGCTGCTGCTTTTCCCCGCATCAGCGTCGGCCCAGTTCATCAGCGCCCTGGCCACAATAAAAATGAGCACTGACGCAGCCAGGCGCCACTCTGTGGGGCCTGTGTGAAAGAACACGGCGTAGGCAATGCCGTCGATGGCCGCGATTAAAACTGAAAAAATAAAGACGAACCGCCACAGCAATATCAAGACGATGAAACCAATCAGGTAGTGCCACCAAGTCAGATCACCGTCCATGTCATGCTCCCGCGCCAACGATTCATAACGCGGCAGTGCCGTGGTCAGCCTGAGGATTCATCTGCCCGATGCCCGGCAATGCCTTAACTGCCTGTCTATGCATTCCGTGATAGGGAAGTTCTTCCGGGCAATGCTTCGCGGCGCGAGCCGCCAGGAGTCCCGCTCCTGCTGTGCTCGGGTAGCCACGCAATCGCATCGATATTGCGGATAGGACGCGGAAGTGCGCCGATTCTCGCAGAACTTGCGGTTGGAGCTGACCCCAAAAATGGTGGACACCGGCGAACTTCGCAACCAGCTGGCGCAGTGGATTACGGACGCGGCCACTAGAAACCGGATACTGATCGATAACCCGGCCGCGCTCTATGGCTTTTAATCGAGATACACCAGTTGAACACCGTCATCGCGGGTGTAGCCAAGCAGGTAGAGCTGACCGAGGCAACGGAACTTGTAGACCCATAGCTCGGACAGGTCACCTTTTTTCTTATCCCCGATGTCGGGGTTTTGGGCCACGACTTCGACAGCCGCATTCACTTCGGCCACCGCGTTGTCGTGCAGCTTTTTGTAGATGCGGACAAAGCGTCGGGTTTGCCGGACTTCCCAGCTCATGCCTTGGAGGCCGAACGGGGCACGAAGACCGTACTGTCCTCACGCGGCTCCGCCATGCTCATTAGGCTCTCGGCGATGAACGAAGCGGGCAGGTCCGGGTTATCAAGCGCCGCCCGACCCACTTTGGCCCAGAACTCGACCTGGCCTTGCACGGTACGGAACTCCGCTTTGGCGGCAGCGCGTGCAGCGCTGACCAAGCTTTCATCGATACGCACGGACACGGTGCTCATCACGGCCTCCTTTGAATCACGCTTACCACAATTGTAGTCAGACGCCATTCCGCAGTCAAATTCATGACCGATTTGCGTTACCAGGAGTTCCCGCCGGAATGAGGCGCCGGTAGCCTGGACGGTCGCCTCAGCGTCTGGATGTTTGCGCGGCCGCATGGGGCTAGACCCCATGCCTGCACCCCATCGACATCAATACGGATGCCTGTCCTTCTTCGCCATCCATGCCTCATAAGCTTTCAGCCCCACATCGCGCTCAAAGTTTTCAGTGACCGCTATACGCCTGTCGGCCCATGGCTTGGCAAAGTCCTCGTATTGGAAGGCGTCGTCGAAGCCGATCTGGCTGGTGTCTTTCAAACTGGCCGCGAAATACACATGATCAATGCGGGACCAGTAAATGGCGCTCATGCACATGGGGCAGGGGGCGCCGTTGATGTAAATTTCGCAACCTTTCAGCATGCGGGCGCGCTCGGGCACCGGGTCCGGCGAGCCGCTTTCCCTGGGTATCATTTCAAGTATGGTGCCCGCGCCGTACTCGGAACCCAGCAGTGCCTTGGGATTCAGCCTTGCCGACGCGTCCATGATGGCGGTGACCTCGGCGTGAAACACCGGTATGCCGGTCAGAAGCACGCGATTCTGGCCACGGCCTATGATCTCCCCGTCTTTCACAATGACCGCCCCGAACGGGCCGCCCCAACCTTTTTCGACGGACTCGATCGCAAGACGCGTCGCCTCTTCCATGAACTTGCGTTTATTCGGATCAGTCTTCGCCTTGACGGGGGCTTCCGAGGGTGCTGCGCTGGCCATGGAGCCGGACATGGCGGCCGCAGTGGCCAGTGTACCGGCCAGCGTGCGGCCAAGAAATTTGCGTCGGTCAACATGCTGTTGGCAATTGCATTGGGTCGATGAACAATCCGGTGAAGTCATAGAATGCCTCTTTGGAAGATTAGTTCGCCGCAGGTGCGACGAATTGTAATTAAACCAGACCAGATGAAGATGCGGCAAAAAATGTCGCGCGAGGAAAGTCCACGGGGTCCGACCCCAACAGCGAATTGGAGAGCACCGAATGCCAAGTGTCATGCGTACTTTGCTGATCGCAAAAACAAAAGATAAAGAATTGCTGTACGGCCATTCCATCCTCTGGGAGCTCTCGGGGCTGGACTACGTAGTTAACAAGTGGAAGAAGTGCAGCCTGGGCGATATCTCGATCTACTTCAAGGATCTGCCCACCGAGGACGAGGTCGATGCAGCATTGAAGAACGGGGCCTTTGATCTTGCGCCGGATCTTGACGTTCAAATTCCCCTGGATCTTCCGGAGTCGGAAAACTTGTTCATCGAGAAAAGCTACGAGGAAGAAAACTTCAATCCTTTATCGGATCTTTGCTGTTCTGCAACCGTGCGCTTCAGCGAACTTTCGCCGGACAGCGCAGGCATGACCGACATTCCACGCCGTTACAACGCGGCCTTTGAGCGAATCAGGGACGACTTCCATATCGATATCCTGAAGATGCCTCATTTGCTGGGCAGCTTCACGGTATTCCGGCCCACAAGGATCGAAGAAAACTTCAAGGGTTTCCAAAGCGACGATGCCGCCGGTTCCTATTCGGCTCCGCTCACCTTCCCCAACAAGCGGGGCAGGATTTTTTGCGCCAGGTACTTGGAGCCGGAAGCAGACAGGTGCTGATCGTCGACATACATGATCCCCGCCCTTCCCGGACCGGTCCGGATAAGGCAGCCGGCTTCATTGCACAACTCCTTCATCGCCGATATATAGGGCACATTCGCATGCCGCATCCGGGCCTCCAGCACGGCGTCGAACTCTTGCAATGACGGCAACAGACCGAAGCTGATGCGTTCGCCTGCCGGTGTCGCGCCATGGCGCCAGTAGTAGTTGAACAGGATCTGCTGCAAGCCGGCGCGCCAAACGGGTATGGGCCCAAGCACCACGATGCGGCTATCAGGGGCTGCTTGGTGAATCACTCGGACCGCTTCTTCCAGCAAATCCGCCATCCGGTTCGCGTCGCTCAGGTAATAGCGCCAAACCGCATGAAGCAAGATGGTATCCGGCGCATGAACGCGCAGTGTATCCAGTACAGCGCCGTTCACAAAAGATAGCGGCCGCTTCATGTTGTTGAACATTTCTGATGTGAACAATGGCGCCGTCGCATCCGTCGTGTATTGCCAAATGGCGAATGGTTCACTGGCGCGCAGCGCGTCCAATCCGACACGAAGCGACGCCGCATGCGAATCGCCCCATAGCATGATGCTGGGATGGCCGTCAGGAAAACAATCCGCCCGCTCGCCCAAGCCCTTGCCGGAATAGATCATGTTGTGGCAAATACCGCGCCTCAGCCCCGCCATCCAGGCTTCGTCCCGCAGGCCCGTGGCCAACTCGTCGCGCAGCTCGGCCGGCAGCCGTTGGGGCGCTCCCTGCAGCATCCATATCGAGCACGCGGCCACGGCCGTCGCCGTCATCGCCAAGGAAAGCGACGCCACTTTACCAGCGCGCGTGCCACGTTGGCGCAAAGGCTTTTCTATGTACCGATAACTCAGCCACGCCAACAAAAAGCTTAGCGACACCATCGCCAGCGTCAGGTTTCGCGTGGCGACGTATGACCCATCGCTGTTCGCGTTCGCAGCCAAAGCCAGCAGCGGCCAGTGCCATAGGTATAGCGGGTAGCTGATCAAACCGATACCCACCATGACATGGCGGGATAGCAATAAGCGATTCATGGCGGCGCGAGGGCCGGCCGCGATCAACAGCACCGAGCCCAGCACCGGCATCAGCGCACCTAGGCCCGGAAAGACGCCACTGGGCGAGAGGATGAAGAAAGACGCCGTCACCAAAGCCAGCCCGATAAGGCTGGCGAGATGCCGCAAGACCTCTCCCGCCTCTCTTTCCTTCCTGAAGCCGAAGCTTGCATTGAAAGCAAGCAGCGCCCGCACCATGGCGGGCTTCGGATACTGCATCAAATATGCGAGCAAGCCGCCGGCCCCCAGTTCCCAGAACCTGGACAACGGCGAATAAAACGCCCAGGAACGGTCAACCTCCACAAGATAGACGCTGTATAGAAAAGACACCGCGATGAGCACCGCCATCGTCCAGCCCATATGAATGGAGCGCCTGAAAATGGCGAAGAGCAGCAGCGGCCACACCACGTAGAATTGCTCTTCGATGCCCAGCGACCATAAATGCAGCACAGGGTTGGACTCGGCTATCCCCGCGAAGTAGCCGGTATCCGTTGCAAACAAAATATTGGCGATGAACGCGACGCCGCCGAGTGTGTTGACTGCAAGCTTTTCATAGTCCGAAGGCAGAAAGACGAACGCGCCGGCAAGCAAGGAAAACAGCAGAACCACCACCAACACAGGAAAGAGCCGCAAGATCCGCCTGGCGTAAAAGTCCAGAAGGCTGAACGCTCCTCGCTCGAAACTCTTCAAAAGTATGGTGGTGATTAAAAACCCTGAGATAACGAAAAAGACATCCACTCCCGCAAAGCCGCCCGCCAATGCTTGCGGAAACGCGTGGTACACCAAGACCCCAAGAACCGCAACGGCGCGCAAGCCGTCTATGTCGGGTCGGTATGCTGGATGTGTAGCGATGTCGCTTACATGATGGGATGCGGGTCGACCGTCAGTCGAGTTGGCGGCTGCGGCCGCAGTGATAGTCATGTTTCTTGAAAAGGTTTGAAAATCTGTGTGCGCTAGGCATTGTAGCCAAAGCACCTAAGATAAGGCGCGCGCATGGCAACGGCTCGATAGCGATGCCATCGGCATGGCAAAGAAGAACCGGACTTTGACTTGCCCGATGAAGCCCGCGACGACGAACTCGTGTTCTACACCTGCATGTTAAGAGACAAGTCGGGCCCAGGTGGACACCGGGCCATGATCTGCGTCAAGCAGCTTGCAGAAAGACGGCCCCTGATGGGCGCAATGAGCTTTCGCCTCGCTGAGCGGTCAATTCGATACGGTCCGAGAACTTGTCCGTACCTCCATCTCGAATAGAAATTTCCACTTGACAAAAATCCTAAATTTTGGACTTCGTCGCCAGATATCAAGTTCGAGCGTTCTCGCACCGCTCGGCCCGACGGGCAGCCAGCCTGCCGTCAGCCGTCATGGCTAGGTGTGCGGTACAGGACACTTGAAAATGAAGCTGCATATCACTGAGAAAGCCGTCAAAGAAGCCATCGTTCCCGCCGGGAAAAAGCACATTCTGATATTTGACACGGAACAGACCGGCTTTGCCGTGCAGAAAACCGGGCCAGGTAGCATGAGCTACATCATCCTTTACAGGAACGAACAAAAAAAGCAACGTCAGGAAAGACTCGGCGCCGTGGGTGAAATTTCCGCGAATGCGGCGCGTTCTCTTGCACGCTCTTTCCTGGCTGAGCTGAAGGAGAAAAAGCAGGGCGTGCCCAGAGGCCGTACAGTGCTCGCACCGACGATGGACGAGTTCTTCTATAAGACTTTCTTGCCAAAAGTGAAGCTGGAGAGCCGTTCGTATGAAACCCACGCTTCGATATACCGTAATCACATTCAGGCCGAGTTCGGCCAGCGCCGCATGAACGAGGTCGACGGTGACGAGATCGTCGACTATGCCGGCCGACTGAAAGAGAAACAGGCCTCCGGTGGCCGCTGGGCCAAGGCGTCCTCCCGCACTTTGTCGGACGGGACAGTCAAGCGCATTTTGATTCTGGTGCGCCACATTTTCAACGAGGCTATTCGCACCAAGAGCACGAATGTGACGGAGAACCCCACGCACGCCATCCAGTTGACCACCGTGCGCAAAATCGTAGGCAAGTTCCTTTCCCGTGCACAATTGAAAGCCCTACTCAAGGCCGCCGAGGCGTCACAGAACGCTGACCTTGCCGACATCATCAAAGTGATGGGGGCCACGGGCCTGCGCCGTGACAACGTCCTTGCGATGCGCTGGTCGTGGTTCGACGAGGTACGCGCAACCCTGAGTGTCCCCGCAGAGGAGGACAAAGCCAAGAAGGGCTTCGTGCTGCATCTTTCATCCGGCGTAGTCGACATCCTGCAGCATCGGCTGGAAACAGCTGGTTCGGATTGGGTCTTCCCGAATCCGAAAACCGGAAGGCCGTATCACTCCTGCCGCAATGCCTGGGTAACGGCCCGCGAGAATGCCGGCCTGCCCGGCTTGCGGATGCACGACCTGCGCCACACGTACGCCTCGATGATGCTGGACAGCGGTTCGGACATTGTCGATGTGCAACAGGCGCTGGGCCACACTCAGCTGAAAACGACCGCCGGCTATCTGCATTTGACCGAGGGCCGGAAGCGGCACAACGCCAACGCCGCCGCCCAGACGACCGGGCTGTTCGCGTAGAGACCTTCGCCTGATTTATAGCCCGCTTGGCGGGCTGTTTTCTAAGCAAGTTCAATACGCAGGTTTTTGCCCAGGGCCTTGGCTGCACTGCTTGGAGTGGTCAGTCTCAGGCTGGTATCAGCTTCGTCAAGCAAGCGATTCAGGGCAGCGCGACTGGTGTGCATTTTTTCAGCCAAGGCGGTTTTGACAAGGAGGAATATGGGGTCTAAGCTCCAAATGCTGGAATGCTTGTACGCAGGGCTTTTCTCTGTAAATCGGACTGATTCAAGTCGCACGTACTTTTTTATCTGCTTGTACGCGAGCTCGTCAAAGAAAAAAATTCGGTAAATCAGTAGGTTGTTGAAGTGAGCAGCTTACGCTCACTGCGGGTACTGATATCAAGACTGGTGGCGCAGGTGATGATGTGTTCCTAGGCGACCAAGTTGCTCAGGGCGGCTTGTTGCGCGACTCCCTCAATAACACCGACATGCTAGATGGTGCTGGGGGTCACAACAAACTGATTGCGACCGTCACGGCCAATGTCACGCCCGCATCTCTTGCAAACATCCAAGACATCCAGGTTACGAACGCTGGTGTCGGTCTTAGCACGGTGACTCTGACGAACGCAGGGCAAGTCGAAAAGCTGAGTACCGCAGGTAACACAAACGCGATTACTTTCAACAACGTCCAAACGGCTCTTAAAGAGCTGTCCATTTCCAACAACACAACTGATGTAAGCGTGAACACCGTAGCTGCGGCCTTGGCTGGCGCGGCAGATGTTCTGAACGTTAATCTTGCTTCGGTCACGAACGGCGCTCTGAGCGCCACTGTGGCGACCGGTACCAATGGCTACGAAACAATCGCCATCAATAGCGACGGTGCGGTAGCCAACACGCTGGCAAGTGTGGCCGGCGCAACCAGCACCAATACCTTGAAAGTGGCTGGCTCGCAAAACCTGACGGTCACCACTTCGCTGGCTGCTACGGTCAGGACCATAAACGCAGCTGATTTCGCCGGCAATTTGAATGTTACCCACACCAATGCCGCACAATTGAACATCACTGGCGGTAAGGGCAATGACACCTTTATTCTGGGTAACACCTTCGTGGGTGCCGAGAATGCGACAGCCGCCAATCGTGATGTAATAAATGGTGGTGAAGGTCGCGATACGTTGAGCATCGCATCCGCTCAAGCTACCGCTGCGTCGGCCGCTGCCCAAACGACAGTCACCAACATTGAACGTATTCTTGTTTCTGACGCTGTAGCAGGAAATATCGACCTCACTAAATTCGCTAGTGCAGACACCCTTGCATTTGGAAACGCCACTATTGGCGCTCACATCTTCACATTGGGCAATGGCAACACGGTCGAATTCGTTACTGGAGTCGCAGGGAATAGCGCCCGTGCCTTCCAAATCGAAGGCGTTGGTACTACTGATGCGCTTACCTTGAAGGCTGTAGCGGGAACCGATTTTGGCACTTCAGCACAAAGCTTCAACGGCATTGAACAGCTGACCATTGACACGGGTACCGCTGCTGCTGGCACAGTAACCTTTGGTGGTGCAGTGACCCTGACTCCCACCGCTGGCGGTACAGGCAAGATTGTTGCAACTGGCGGCAATAATCTGACGCTCGCCGGTACAGTAACTGCTGACGAGATCGATGCGTCTGGTCTTTCTGGTACGGCGGCACTGGATATGACTGGTGGTGGCTTGGCAGGCGCTGGCAAGGTGACAGGTGGTGCCGGTAATGACACCATTATTGGTTCCGCCGGCAACGATGTGCTCGTCGGTGGTGCTGGTAACAACAATATCAGCGGTGGCGCTGGCAATGATGTGATTATTGGCGGCACAGGTAATGATATTATTACCGGTGGTGCGGGCGTCGACGTTATGACGGGTGGTGCCGGTGCGAACGTTTTTGCGTTTGCAAGTGGCTCGCTGGGCGCTACCCCTACCGCATCGAACTTTGACACGATCACTGATTGGGCCGCAGGTACGGGCAATAGGATCGATTTCGGTGCAACGGCGATTACCGTGGACGCAGGTACCGGCACAGGCTTGACAGTCAATGCAAAAGGGTTGGTAACTGCAGGTGCAGCTGACCTCAACGCCTTCGTGACTGCGCTTGGAAACTCCTCTACTACGGCTGCAGGCAGTGCCATTGTTTACTCCAACGGAACTGATAGCTACTTGTTCATTTCCGACGGAACTGCAGGTCTGGGCGCGAATGATACATTCGTCAAGCTCACAGGCGTTAATGCAACTGACGGTTTGACGCTGAACGCCGGCGATATTGTTGGTATTGCTTAATTTGACTTCTTCAGATCAAGTAATATTGCGATATCTGAACTCCTGATTCTACTAAGCCAGGGAAAAATCAGGAGGATCGCAAAAAATCGGCTGATTTCGCCTATATCGTCTACAGTATTGCTGGATGAGATCAATAAAACGATTTCTTAATAATTTCAGAAGTAGAATAGGTGATTAGGATCGGCACAAAGGCCTCACAATTACGGTTGTGGGGCCTTCTTTTTTGTGCGCTCAGCATGAGCGCACTCTTGTGGGTGCAAGTCCCGCCGCGAGCTGACCACAGTGAGCGAAGCGAAGCGCAACTGCGTGAGGGTGACCGAACGTGGGGAGGAAGCGTGGAGCGAAACTGCGAGCCGATGGACAAGAATCGGATAGAAGGCGCTGCCAAGCAGGGCGAGCGGGGTAAGCGTCCGCGCATCACACATTGACTCGGCCGCGTAAGCGGCCGATATCTTTTAGGCGGTGGTGAGCGGAGCCCAGTTATGCGGCAAGCGCGCTTCGATCCTGTTATTCGGATGCGTCGGCAGGCGTGTGAGCACATCCTTCAGATAGGCATACGGATCATGCCCATTCATCTTGGCTGATTGGATGAGACTCATGGCGGCAGCCGCCCGCCGGCC
>NZ_JACCEM010000004.1 GCF_013416525.1 Parapusillimonas granuli | reverse complement strand
AGGCTTGGCATGAGCTGCCATGATGCGCTGGTTCCAATTCATCTGAGTATCCATCTGCTTTATCTCCGAAAAGCAGGTGGGGAATTTTCAATGATCCCAACTGGGGATTATTGGATGACCGATGACATCAGTTGCAGGTCGGTCGATACGTTGAAGCGCGCCGGGTTGGTTAGCCAAGCCTTGTCATAGGTGAAGGCGCAGTGCTCGCGCCGGCCCTGCCGGACATAGACGAGTGAGCCCAGTGGAAGGCCGGCCTTTCCGATGCAGACCTGAACCTGCTGGCGGATCGATGCAGCAGCGGCCATCACAAGGCTCCCGATGTACCGCCGTGTCTGCTGTATACCCGCTTGGGCAAGCGCTCGTCCATCAGCGTGAGGCCGATTTCATCGTTCGGCGTATCGAGCAGATATTCAAGCGCCTGAATTTCACCGAAGACGTGCAATGCGCGAGCGAAGAAGTGGATGGGAATACGCATGTCGCCTTTTTCCATGCGACGCACAGTGGACAAGGACGCGCCCATGCGCTCTGCCAGAGACGCCTGGGAGATGTGGCGGCGCCGGCGCGCCAGGGAAATATCGCTGCCGAGTTTCCGGATAGCACGCTCAACGGGTATAGGGACGGGTAGTTGAGGCATAAATGCTCCCAATGGACTTCTAGTGGCCATTTCAAGGTCTCAAGGGAGTTATCATATTATATAATACCAATTCTTCATTAATCGCTCCAATGGGAGCGATTAACTGAGAAAAAAGTTCTTTCAGGAATACTTATAGATTTCCGGAATAGGCCGCCGCGTGTAAAGCCATGTAGGCGTCAGGCCGGCTTTGGTGTTCAGGCAATGAGCAGCAAGCACAGCTCGGCTCTCACGCCGGGAAATCTTCAAGGCGTCGTCGCCCACGCGCTGCTGCGAGCGCTCTTGCAGCACGTGCCGCAATAATCAATCCTCGCCGCCATGCAGGCCTTGCAGCGTCTGCAAGGCCAGGGCGGAATGGGCGTAGGCGCCGCCTGCGCGCATTTCGGCGGCCACCCAGATCGCTTCCATGATTTCCTTGTCGGACGCGCCCGCGCGGGCCGCGCCTTCGGTGTGGCCTTTGATGCAATAGGGGCATTGGGTGACGTGGGCCACGGCCACGGCGATCAATTGCTTGGTTTTCGCATCCAGCGCACCGGGGGCGAATACGGCTTTGCTGAACGCCTTGAAGGCGGACAGTGCTTCGGGCGCGAGTTCGGCGCGCCGCTTGGCCAGTTCGGGGCTAGGATGGGGATACATGGGGGAATCCACGATGCGGTCTCCTGTAGGTGTGATGCAAACCATCTTAAACCCGCGGTGTGGATGCGTCGGGGAAAGCCCCGTCGGCAATGGGGCCGGCCCCGTGGGCCGGCAGCTCGGCGTTGGCAATGAACACGTCTCCGGACCATGGTTCAAGCGCCACGCTGGTGCCTATATCCATGGATTGCGCGTCGTAGCTGCTGGAAGACATGCCCAGCGGGTCGAGCAGCTCGGCGCGCAGGAATGCCTCCCAGCTTTCGGTACCGGCCAGGCGGGCCACGATGTCCTCGAAGACCAGATGAAAGGCGTTCTGGTAGGTGAAGGCGGACCGGAAGCTCGACACTGGCTCGACGAACCGCAATGCCTTGATGATGTCCTTGCGCGCGTGGTCGTAGGGCATCATGTTCGTCAGGGCGGAATAAGGCAGGCCGCCCGCAGATCACATGGGCCTGGAAGTTGCGCTTCTGGCCGCTGTTCGGCGGATCCGCCCGGAGCTCACTCTTTCGCAAGCCGGTTGTATTTCTTCATCACTTCCTTGAGCCGGTTGTGCGGGATCGCCGTGAATTTATGGCCGTCGCGGCCCGTCATGGTTTCGGCGGCGATCATGGCGTTGATGACGGCTTCCTCCGTCGCGTGGGCGGTTGCCTCGAAGAGCGGGTCCATGGTGTCGTTGGACACCATTTGAACCGAAGCGTTTTCGCGGCGGCTGAAGGCGCCCGGGTTGGCGGTCGAAAACGCCAGGAAGATCTCGCCGCTGCCGTTGCCGCCGTAGCCGCCGGTGCGGGCCAGGCCGATGGGCACGCGGCGCGCCAGGCGCTTGAGCTGGTGAGGCAGCAGGGGAGCGTCGGTGGCGACGATGACGATCACGGAGCCGGTTTCGGGCCGTGGTTTCGCGTCCCATGCCGTGAGGCCGTCCGGGATGAGTTCGGTGCCGACCGGTACGCCGCTGATCAGCAGGCCTTGGGGCGTGCCGAAATTGCCCTGCGCCAGCACGCCGACCGTGTAGCCGCCTTTGTCGTCGGGCAGTTGCCTGGACGCGGTGCCGGTTCCGCCTTTGTAGCCGAACAGGAGCATGCCGGTTCCGCCGCCCACGTTGCCTTCGGCGACCGGACCTGATGCGGCGCTGTCCAGGGCTGCATAGACATGCTGTTTCTTTACATGCATGCCGTTGATGTCGTTAAGGACGCCGTCATAGGTCTCGGCCACCACGGGCAGCGAAAAATAGAGGTCCTTGAACAGCCTGGGGCCGACCAGGTCGTGGTCGGCCAGCCAGGAGATGGCGGCGTCCCGCACCACGCCGACGCTGTGGGTGTTGGTGATGAGCACCGGCCCTTCCAGGAAGCCGCTTTCCTCGACCCAGGTGGTGCCGGTCATCTCGCCGTTGCCGTTCAGGGAATACCAGCCCGCGAAGACGGGATCGTAGGTTTTGCCGCGTGGCATGATGGCGGTGACCCCGGTGCGGACGGGACCTTTGCCCACTTCCAGTTTGCCATCGCCCTCGATGATGGTCGAATAGCCGACGGTTACGCCTTTGACGTCGGTGATCGCGTTGTTGGGGCCGGGCGCGCCGACGAAGGGTATGCCCAGGTCGCGCGCGCGGGGCCGGTCCGCCGATGCCGCCGGGGCCGTGGCGACCGCGGCGGCGGTGCCCAGCACAATGGCGGGCAGGATGCGTTTCAGTGCTGTCATGTCGTTCTCCTCGTTGTGGAAACCCTTGTGGAGCAGATCTTAGGCGGCGCGGCTGCAAAATCCGTAATGCCGGCGTCTCAGGCGCTAATGGCGCCGTCTCAATGCGCGGTTGTCCGGACGGCCGATTCCTGCCGGACGACTCTTGGCGCCATTCGGTTCATTCGGCCTTGGCGGCGGCCGCGGCGAGCATCGCTTCGCCGATCAAGCGCTCGCCTTTGGCGACCAGGGCCGTGCCCGCTCCCTGGATGTCCCGGATCTCTTTATTTTGGCTCAGCTTGGCTTTGCCCACCAGCTTGGTGATTTGTATCTCGATTCCCACGATCGCTTTGAGCATCATGTCGGTGTAGTCTTTTGGCGCATCCGTCATCTTCCAGGGTATGGGCTGGGACGCTTCATGCGCCCGGGTCAGGCGCGCGACCACGCCGCGCACATAGCGCTCGTCGTCGCGGATCGTTACCCGGCCATGGGCATGCGCCACAATGTAATTCCAGGTGGGGACCTGTTTATGGAATTCGTGCTTGCTGGGATACCACTGCGGAGAAACATAGGCATCGCCTGCGCGGAACACCACCAATACCTCATCGCCATTGCCAAGGTCTTGCCATACGGGATTGTTCCGGGCCACGTGGCAATGCAGTATTCCGTGCTTTCCACCGGCGGGATCGAGCTCGAATGGCAAGTGATTGGCATCCAGTCCGGCTTCGCCATGCGTGACGAGCATTCCAAAGGGGTGTTTGGCGATCAGATCGTGAAGCACATCGGTGCGTGGTTCATCGAAGTGTTGGGGAACGTACATGGGAAAGGCTCCGTGGCGGTGGGCTCGGGGGAATGGGTTCGTGCAATTATCCTTGTTATCTGGCTTATCATGTAGAGCCAGAATCGAGCAATTTACTTAAACCAGAATGGCACGCAAGCCCAGGGTAGTGGACATTCCGTCGATCGGCGCGCTGGACAGGTCCAGCGGCCGGCTTGGCCGCCAGCTTGCCCATGCGCTGCGCGAGGCGGTGCGCAAGGGCGACCTGCTGCCGAGCGATCCCTTGCCCTCTTCGCGGGTTCTGGCGCAATCGCTGGACATCGCGCGGGGCACGGTCATCGAAGCGTTCGAACAGCTGCTGGCGGAGGGCGTCCTGGAAACGCAACATAGGGTGGGAACCCGGGTAGCGAATTCGCTGGCTGCTCCGTCTCAAGGGGAAAGCAGCCGGGAAAGGCGCGCCGCCGTTGCGCAGCCGCTATCTCCATCGGCTCGCGTCGTTGCGCTCGCGCAAGTCGCGCCGGCGGGCTACGGCGAGCCGCAAGGTGTGCGCGTGCTGCGGGAAGCCGTGGCCGATTACGTGCGCCGTTCGCGATCGGTGCGTTGCAGCCCCGACCAAGTCGTCATTACCAGCGGTATACAGCAGGCGCTGTATCTATGCTGCCAAATCCTGTTCGAGGACGGCGACGGGGTCTGGGTCGAGGATCCCGCCTACCGCGGGTAGGCAGCAGCGGTAGCAGCACGATGCCCAGCGCATAATTCGAGGTGTCGCCGGCGATCGCAGCAACGAGCACTATGGGGACCAAATCGCCAGATCAAGCTCAGCCTGCGTATTTTCCGTCAATATGGCTATCTGACGTTTGCAGACGATATCCCTATTCACTGAGGAACGTAGCGCTGATGAGCTTGATTTCCCGGCTAACGCATCGTCAGTTTTTGTTCGCCCCGGAAAGCTCGACAACTTCCTTCCACTTGCGTGCCTCGTCTTTCAAGAACGCGGGAATCTGTGCCTGCTGCATGTTCATCGGCACCAAGCCGAAGCCCAGTAAGCGCTCGCGCATTTCCTTTTCCTGCATGACTGCCGCAACTTCTTTTTCAAGGCGGTGCTTGGCTTCGTCGGGCACGCCGGCGGGTGCCACCAAAAGAATCCAGCCCTGCATGCTGAAGTCCTTGATGCCTTGTTCGGCAAGGGTCGGTACTTCGGGCAAGCTCGGAATACGCTCGGCGGATGTGACGCCGATGGGCTTGACGCGTTTGCCCTGCAGGGCGGAGGCGAACACCGGAACGTTGTCGGACATGAAGTCCACTTGCCCGCCGATCAGGTCCGTAAGGCTTTGCATCCCGCCTTTGTACGGGATATGCATTCCCGAAATGCCCGCGTCGTGCAGAAATTTGGAGATGACCAGGTGCGGCGTTGTTCCCACTCCGGAAGAGCCATAACGAAGACCCTGCCCTTGTTCTTTGGTGTGCTTGATAAGGCCCGCCACCGTATCGAAGGGCTCATCGGGACGGACCACCATCACTTGCGGAGCCCAGGCAATCGCGGCTATGGGTTCCAGATCGGCCAGGGGATCATAGGTCATCGTCTCCGGGCGCAATGTTGGACCGATTGACAGCGGACCCGTCGAGCCCATGGCCAAGGTATAGCCATCGGGCGGCTGTTTGGCTGCAAAGCCCGTGCCGATGGTGCCGCCGGCACCGACTTTGTTTTCGACAACGACGGGCTGACCCAGACGCGGCGAGAGCAGTTCCGCCAACAAGCGCATTGAAACGTCGGAAGAATTGCCAGGCGGAAATGGCACCACGATCTTGATCGGGCGCTCGGGCCATGCCGCGTGGGCGAACGTTGTGGTTAACGCCAGACAGCCGAAGGTCAATCCAGCGGCGAGGGCTTTGCGTAGTTTCATAAGGAATTCTCCAATCGTTCTATTTGTTATGCTGCTTCAAGGACATGCTTGCTCGCACCGGACAGGTTGCCGAGCCGTTCGCCGCCCCGCATCCGCTCGCCGTTCTTGTCGCCACGGGCTTGTTTTTCCAGCGCCATCTCGGACACTTCGGCGACTTCGGCCCGGGGAATGGCAAGTACGCCGTTTTCATCAGCCAGGATGATGTCGCCCGGGCAGACGACGGCGCCGCCGCATGCCACGGGTTTGTTCAGTTGCCCGCCGATGTTGTAGATTCGGGTGGTGATGGGCGATACGCCCCGGGCCCAGACCGGGAAGTCCAGTTCCTCGAGCTCCGAGGGGTCTGTGCACATGCCGTCCACAATGGCGCCTACAGCGCCTGCCAGCACAGCGCCGAGCGCCACGCCGCCGCCCAGGCAGGCATGCTTTTGATCGCCCAGGCGGTCGATGACCAATACATCGCCCGGGCGCAGCAGCGTCAGGGCGTGATGCAGCAGGGTGGAGTCCTGGCCGGGCAGCGACAAGGTCACTGCGGTGCCGATGATCTTGCGCGTATGATTGATCGGCTTGATGTCGGGAGCCATGAACCCCCAGTGGCGGAAGTGGCCGACGGTGGCCGTCTGCACCGCCGACAGCATGTCGACGTACTTTGCTTCCAGGGCGGCCGGCATGGGTTCCAGGATGAATTTTTTCACTGAAGCACCTTTTGTTTGGCGAGGGGAATTTCCTTGCGGACTTTATCGATCAGCTGGATATCCAGGCGAGCGGTGGCGAAGCCGTCGCCGTCGGAACACTTGGCGATGACATGGCCCCATGGGTCCACGATCAGCGAATGCCCGTAGGTGTATCGCGTCTCGCCGTTCTGCCTGAACGGTCCGTGCGAGCCGCAGGCCACGACGTAGCTTTGCGTCTCGATGGCGCGAGCCCGACACAGCACCTCCCAGTGATCTTTGCCTGTCTGCAGGGTGAATGCCGCGGGCAGCATGATGACGTTGGCGCCCCGGTCAACGAGCTGTTGAAAGAGCTCGGGAAATCGGAGGTCGTAGCATATGGCCAGGCCGAGGCGGAAGTCGCCCACGTCGGCGGTGCAGACCTCGGAGCCCGCCGCCACCGCATCGGATTCACCGTAGCGCAGTCCATCGGGCGTGAATATGTCGAACATGTGTATCTTCCGATACCGCCCAAGCTCTTTGCCGTGGGGATCGAACACGACCGTCGTGTTGAATACGCGCTCCTGACCGGGAACCTTCTCGTAGAAGCTGCCCGAATGGACATAGATGCCGTATTCGGCCGCCATGCGCGCGCAAAACCTGTATGCGGGGCCATCGGCCTCGGGCTCGCCTGCCGCGACCTTCTCTTGCGTACTGCCGCCCGCCCAATCGAAGTGTTCGGGAAACACGATCATGTCGGGGGAGTCCTGCGTCACGGCGCTGCGCGTCAGCCTCTCGGCTTTTGCGAGATTCGCCGCTTTATCCGAGACGGAATTCATTTGAATGACGGAAATTTTCACTAATTTTTTCTCCTCTATTGCCAGGCAATTCTTTTGCCGACCGATTCGCAGTAGTCGCTCGCAACGCCGCGAGCCAAGGCGGCAACCGCCCTTGCCAGGCCCTGGCCTTGGTCGCGCAGGAACACAGCCTGGTAGTTGACGGACACGAAGGGCCGTTTCAACTTGATGGGAACCAGCTCGCCGGATGCGATCTCCCGCTGCACGATGGCTTCGGGAACGACTGCGATGCCGAGGCCGGACGTGGCGAGTTGCAGATTCGTGGGGACCGCATTCGACACATGGATGATCTGCGGGCGTACGCCGCAGTTCTCGAAATAGTGGTCTATGCGAAGCTGCGAACGGGTTCCCGGCGGATAACCGATGATGGGATACTGGGCAAGCTCCTCGGGAAGCGCTGCATCAGTGAACTCCAGCCTCAGCCTGGGGCTCGCCACGAACGTCATCGAAAAAGCACACAGCGGCACGATCTCGAACCGCTCGTGTACCGCTTCGCTGTCGGCGCCCAGGACAAGATCGACTCGGCCGATCTCAAGTTCCTTGAGCAGCTTCTCGGTCAGCTCCGTCTTCAGGCTGATTGAGATGCTCGGATAGTCCCGCCGCAGCGTGTCGACAAGTCCGGGCAAGATCGTCGGAATCAGCGTGCTGGTCATGCCGATTCTCAAAGACCCTACCAGCTTGCTCGGA
This sequence comes from Parapusillimonas granuli, assembly GCF_013416525.1. Lineage (GTDB taxonomy): Bacteria > Pseudomonadota > Gammaproteobacteria > Burkholderiales > Burkholderiaceae_B > Parapusillimonas > Parapusillimonas granuli. Next base: position 470,444 of record NZ_JACCEM010000004.1, on the reverse strand, counting down.
TCGCGCATAGAGGCGCGCAAAGACTGATGAGCGTCCACGATTCGCTCCGCATGCTCGAGGAACGTCACGCCGGCGGAGGTCGGCTCAAAGCCATCGCCCCCGCGCACAAACAGGCAGACGCCCAGGTCCTGTTCAAGATTGGAAATCCGGCTTGATACGGCGGCCTGTGTCAGGCAAAGCTTTTCGGCTGTGGCCTTGATGCTTTTAAGCTTGGCCAGCCACAGTGCCGTTTCAAGAAACCGAATATTCATTGAACACCGCTGCGTTTATACCGGCGCTGGAGCGAGCCATGATCGGCAGCTCGCCTTCCAGTGTGGTTCTGTGCATCGTCCTGACGTACTTTGCGTCATCAAAGCCGGTGGCGCAGTGTTGTGTGCAGCGGTTGTCCCATAGCACTGCGTCGCCGGGCGCCCATTTGTGGGTGTAAATGAACTGCGGCTGCTTGGCGAAATCCTGGAGAAAGGTGATCAGTTTTTTGCTCTCATCGACGGGCAAGCCTTCGATATCGCATGCCCAGCGCCCGATATAGAGCGACGTGCGCCCACTGACCGGGTGCTGTCGTGTCAAGGGATGGTAGACATCCGGACGCTCGCGTTTTTCTTCCTCGGTAAGCGGCGCCATCAGCGGGTAATGGGTCGCATGCAAATCGATACGGCTGTAACGGGCACGGCGGCCCGCAATGAGCTCCTTGATCCCGCTGGGCAATGCCTCATAGACGCTGTACATATCCACAAAGAGCGTGTCGCCGCGCTCGGGAGGCACTTGCCTGGCATAGAGGAAGGAGCCGCCGTTCGGAATGGCCTTGTCTTCGCCGTCGGTATGAAACCCTTCACCGGCCCGACGAAGCCCCGCATCGCCTTCGGCATTGCCCGTCACAGGTTTGGACGGATCGGCCTTGCTCGCGTTGGATACGACGAAAACTTCGGGGTAGCCATCGAGGTTGAACTTGAGCGGCCTCATGATGTGCAGATCGCCGAGCCGACGGCTGAAGTTCACATGTTCTTCCGGCGTCATGTCCACCCCCCGGAAGCACAACACGGAGTGCCTGGTCCAGGCACGCGTTATCTGCTCGAGTTCATCTTCCGACACCACCAGCCCCGGCGGGCAATCCACGACGTCGGCGCCGAATCCGCCCGTATTGGATATTATTTTCACCATCAGATCCTCCAAGTAAGTGACCAGATGATGTGGGAAGCGCCAGGGCGTGACAAGCTGAAAATTTTTACGTTCTGCTTAATCTTTTCTTAAGATACATCAAGAAAACCTTGTCCGGTCAGCTCACGCTCAGCCCGCCGTCGACCGTAAAAACCTGTCCTGTGACCCATGCCGCCTCCGGCGACGCCAGCGTAACGATCCAGCTGGCCACGTCGGCGGGCAGGCCGCGTCTGCCGAGCGGAATTCGTGCGCGCTCGCTTGCCTTGACGCTCTCCACCTGTTCCGTCGATAGCTTCATTCTTTGGGACAGGAACTCGGTGTCCGTCGGACCGGCAGCGACGGCGTTCACGCGTATGCCGTCGCGTGCCAATTCAAGCGCCCAGCATCGGGTCATGTGCTCCAGCGCGGCCTTGCTGGCTGCGTAATGCGACAGGGCCTCGGCCGCCTTGTGTCCAAAGGTGCTCGATACGTTGATGATGCTGCCTGCGGACTGCTTCAGATGGGGAAGGGCGGCGGTTGCAAGCAATGATGGTCCGAACACGTTTACGGCGAATATTTCGCTGATTTGAGCAACGCCGGCCTGGGACAAGGGCAGGATCGCGCCGGCGCCCGCATTGTTGACCAGCACGTCCAGACGCCCGTATCGGCGGATGGTCTCTTCGATGGTGTGCGCGGCATCGGAGGGCTTGCCTGCGTCCGCCACGATGTAGTCAATTCCTGATGCGGAGCGCGCTGCCTGCTTCAGTGTTTCCTGCTTGCGCCCGGTAATGATTACGCGGGCGCCCTGACCGGCAAATTTCACTGCGGTCGATAAGCCGATGCCGGCACCGCCGCCGGTCACCAATACGACTTCGTTCTTGAATCGAATCATTGTGCTGTTCGGAATAAGGTTGATGATGGTTGAATTGCTGCGATACCGGCTACCGGTTGTCCGTATCCTCCCACGGGGCGAGCGCGACGATGTTCGTGATACCTTGCCGCGCCATCTTGGCGTAGGGGCAGAAGCGCTCGGTGTTGCGGACCAGTTCTTCGGCAATGGACCGTTCAACGCCGGGCAAAAAGATGCTCGTGTATGCGGCCAGCGCGAACAGGCCGTCCATGGGGTCGCGGCTGAATTCGATCTTCACTTGCACCGAGCTGCCTGGAATCGGAATGCCCATCCGCGCCGCGAGCAGGCTGAGCGCTCCATGGAAGCAGGCGGCGTATCCGGCGGCGAAGAGTTGTTCCGGGTTGGTGCCTCCACCCGGTCCGCCAAGCGCTTCGGGCAACCGTAGGTGGACGCACAGGTTGCCGTCATCCGACCGTGCGATGCCCGACGCCCTTCCGTGGCCGGCATCGCCGCCCGTCACGACGACGGTGGCCGAGTACAGCGTTTGCGTGTCGCGCCCGCGATACTTGTCCAGCAGGGATAAGGGAGGCGGTTTCAGGGAGACCATGTTGTGCTGCCGGGTGTGCTTATCTGGATGGCTGCGACTGGGCGATCCAGGTATCGAAGTTCACGGTGCCGAGCCAGGGCTTGTCGCCCGGAATCAGGGTGTCGTTGCCGAGTTCGGCGCCGACGACAGATAGCGCGATATGGTGGCGCACGCCTGCGGCGATCTCGGCGGCGAACAGATTGCGGCCGGAGGTCTCGAAGAACTCAAGGACTTCCTGGACAGCGAACGAAGGGGAGTTGGCAAGGTCGACAACGGTGTGGGCGCCCGACATGGCTTCGGCCAGCCCTTCTCCGGTGATGGTGTTGATCCCTGCTGCCGGCGCAGCGGCAACGACGCGATGGCCCAGCGCTTCCAGTTTGCCGACTACTTTGCTGCCGATGAGGCCGGTGCCTCCGATGACGACGATTTTCATGGGGTTCTCTTGAATTGAGCTGCGTGAAAAAATTTTAGGACTGCGCCTTGCCTACCGGTAGGATCGGCGGCGGACCCATGGTGTTGCATCAAGCGCACCAATCAGGCGAACCTCAGGTCGAGGGTGTGGTCGCCAGAGTGGTCAGGCACTGCAGGTCCAATGAACGCGCCTGTTCGGTCACATGATCGATGAACACGCGGATCCGCGCGGGAAGCTGCTTGCGGCTCAAGTAGCAAAGATAGTGGCCGCCGTCGTCGGGCGCATGCTGGGCCAGGCATACGGTCAGCTTGCGGCTCTTGACCAGTTCACACACCAGGTATGCGGGAAGCTGGGCAATGCCTTGACCATGCAACACCGCCTGCAGGATCAGATCCAAGTCGTTGAACGTATGCTGGGCGGGCGGCAGATGACGCTTGGCGTAACCGTCGATCTTGAATTCCCATTCCCGGATCCGGCCCGTAGCGGTGCGATAGTTGATGCAGCGATGGCCGGCCAGTTCATCGACACGGCGCGGCAGGCCCTTGGCTTCCGCGTAGGCAGGCGAGGCGCAGGTGATCATCTGCATCGGTATCAATTGCCGCGCCACGATATCGGAGTCTTCCATGCGGCCGTCCCGGAATGACACATCGATGCGGTCCACCGTGAAGTCTGCGGGACGATCGTCCAGCAGGAGTTCAAGAGTGATGTCGGGGTACAGTGCATGAAAGCCATGCAGCAGCGGAGCGATCACCTTGCGGCCGAAGCCCGGGTTCGAATGGATGCGTAGGTGGCCGCGTGGCGGGCCGTCGCGCAGTTCACGCAAGTCTTCCAGCGCTTGGACGATGCGCGCCACCCCGGGCTGGCAGTTCCGGTAGAACAGCTCGCCTTCGCGTGTCAGCGCCGTGCTTCGGGTCGTCCGATGGAACAGGCGGGCATCCAGCTGCGCCTCGAGCTTCTGGACGCTACGGCTGACCGCGGAGCGGCCGATGCCCAGACGATCGCTCGCCCGTGAAAAACTGCCCTCGTCGGCGACGGCCAGAAAGGCGATGACGCCTGCGTAGCTGGTGATGAAGCTGCCGGCGAGCGGGTCAGCGACGCCGACGGCGGAGTGGCGCCCGCGATCTTTCGGCGCCGGGAAGTGTGTCGTGGTATCCATACTCGACTAGACGTATGGGGACCACGGTTTGTGACGCTGCTGCGTTATTTTCCTGTTAAGGCAGTCCAGACCGCCTGGCCGGAACGGTCAAGCGAGATTCGCCTTGTCCAGGCCGAAGGCCTTGTCGGCGGATCCGGGCACCGTCCTGAATGCGACGTTTGCGCGGTTCCACCCATTGATGACCATCACCGCGAAGGTCAGGTCGGACAGCTCTTTTTCATTGAATTGGGTAAGCACCCGTTCATAGATTTCGTCGGGCACCCCGTGGTCGGGAAGCTTGGTCAGGACCTCGGTCCACGCCAGGGCTGCGCGTTCGCGCGGAGAGAAAAGCGTCGATTCGCGCCAGGTCGCCACATGATACAGGCGCAAGGGACGTTCGCCGTGAATATGCGCTTCTTTTACGTGCATGTCGAGGCAGAAGCCGCAGCCATTGAGCTGCGAGGCGCGGATCGAAACCAGGTCGCGGATGGCTTCCTCTATGGCGCTGTTCTTCAGGGCATTGCTGAATTCGAGGAACTTCTTGAATAATTCCGGCGATTGCTGAATATAGTTGATGCGTTGGGTCATGGTTGCTCCTGTCGATGGTAAGACGGCACTCTTGTCCGGGTGACGATAGCGGCGGAAAGCCCTATGTCGCCATGGTAGGGACGAATGCGGCACGGGGGTAGGCATGCAGATGGGTACAGACTGTTGCCCGATGCGCACCAAAGGAGGAAAGCGCAGCATGCCAGGGCTTCAATAGGCCTGGCGGTCCGAATAGGCCGCTGCGATGCGGGCCAGCTTGTCGGGGTTGCGCTGAACGTAGATGCGGGCAATGCGCTCGCCGTCCAGTTCGAAAAGCTGCGCGGATTCCAGCCGGCCCTGGATGAAGCGCAGCAGAGCCCACTGTCCATTGAGGGCGGCCAGTTCGATGTGCAGTTCGTCTTTGTAGCGCCGCGTTGCGGCAAAGAAGAGTTGCGCGATGCGCCTGCCGCCCACCATGGGCTTGGGAAAGCTGCTGACCCGGCCTCCGCCGTCGCCCATCAGCATGGCGTCTTCGGCAAGCAGCGCATGGATTCCGGCAAGGTCGCCGCGTTCAAGGACCTGGGCAAAGGTCTGCATCAGACGATGATGCGTCGCGCGGGGCACGGTAAATCGCGGGCGATCGTCGCGCAGTTGCGCTTTTGCTCGGCTTACGAGCTGCCGGCATGCCGCCTGGGTCTTGCCCAGCGTATCGGCGATCCGACCATAGTCGACATCGAAGACTTCATGCAGAAGGAAGGCGGCGCGGGCTTCGGGTGTAAGGCTTTCGAGCAGTATCAGGAAGGCCATCGATACATCGTCGGCACGTTCGTTGATCTGTTCGGGCGTTGCCGGCGGCTCGGTCATCTGGGGCTCCGGCAGCCAGATTCCTGAATAGTATTCCCGCTGGATCTTGGCGGCGCGCAGCCGGTCAATGGACAGGCGGGTCGTCACCGAGACGAGCCATGCTTCGGCATTGTCGACATCTGGCTGCGCCGCATGCCAGCGCAGCCAGGCATCCTGCACGACGTCTTCCGCTTCGGCGACCGCGCCCAGCATCCGGTAAGCGATCTTCTGCAATCGCGGACGAAGCCGATTGAAAGTGTTTGTCGTGTCGTCCATGAGGGCCTTCGCTATGTCTTGGTGTGCCGCGGCGAGAACGCGCGCGGCGTGACGCCCAGGCTGCGGCGGAACATCGTCGAGAATGCGCTCGGGCTTTCGTAGCCCAGGTCCAGGGCGACCTGGGTGACCGGTTGGCCTGCACCGAGCAGGCGTACCGCATGGAGCAGGCAGGCTTGCTTGCGCCATTGCACATAGCTGAGCCCGGTCTCGGCGCGGAAACGCCGGTACAGGCTGCGCGAGCTTGCCGAGACCGGTTCGCCGTCGACGCGGGCCGGGTTCTTCAGCACCCGTTCGCACAGGCCGAGCAGGTCGGGGCTGGCCGGCATGGGCAGTTGGAGCGCGCAGCTTTGCAGGCGGCCGATCTCAAGCACCGCCAGGCGGCCGATCAGCGCGATGGCTTCCGTTCCGTCCAGGGATTCGGGGGAGGTCATGCGCATGATCAGTTCGCGCAGCAGCGCCGTGACCTCCAGCACCACGCAGCCTCGCGGCAGTGTTTCGGCGCTGGCGGCGTTCAGGTAGAGCGTGCGCATGTCGAGGCCGCCGTATGCGTCGATGGCGTGTTCCGTGCCGGCGGGTATCCACAGGGCGCGGCTGGGAGGGACCAGCCAGGCATGGCCCGGGGTGCGCACGAGCATGGTGCCGGCCGCGGCGAACAGGAACTGGCCGCGTACGTGCTGGTGCGCGTCGATGCGCGCGCCGGCGGGAAAGGAACGCCGGCGGGCGACCAGCATGGGCCCCGCGTCGGCGTCGGGCAGGACGACAGGCGAAATCGCATGCGGGCCGGCCTGCAGGATCAGAGTGTCCATTTCGCGATAGTCTGTTGAAAAACCTCGAAAGACGACTCATTCTATATCAGTCAGACTATCGGCATGAATACGAAAACGTCCTCGCCGGCGGATCTCGAATCCGCCGTGGTCAAAGACCACCCCCGCCAGGTGGCGCTGCTGCTCAACGTCGGCCATGCGCTCGACCACCTGTTCCTGCTCATCTTCGCCACGGCCGTGGGGGCCATCGCCGACGAATTCGGCTTCGCCCGCTGGGAAGACTTGATGCCTTACAGCGTAGGCGCTTTCTTCCTGTTCGGCATCGGGTCGGTCCCTTCGGGCCGGCTGGGCGATCTATGGGGCCGGCGGCAGATGATGCTGGTCTTCTTCTTCGGGCTGGGGGCGGCGGCGCTGCTCACGTCGCTGGCGCAAGGGCCCTGGCAGCTTGCGGGCGGGCTGGCGTCCATCGGCATCTTCGCATCCATTTACCATCCGGTGGGCATCCCCATGCTGGTCCAGCGGGCCAGCCGGCCCGGCGCGGTGATCGGCATCAACGGCCTGGCCGGCAATCTGGGCGTGGCCGGCGCGGCGCTGCTCACGGGCTTGCTGGTGCAGTGGTGGGGCTGGCGCGCCGCTTTCGCCGTGCCCGGGCTGATCTCGCTGGGCTGCGGCGTCGCATTCGCGCTGCTGTGCGAATCCCAAGGGCCGGCGCCCGGGCGCAGCCGCAAGCCGCCCCAGGTGGTGCTGCCGCCGGGCCAGCTGGCTCGCGCCTTGCTCGTCATGACCGCGGCGGCCATCACGGGCAGCCTGTTGTTCAACTTCACCACCAACGGCAACACCCAGTTCCTGACGGAGCGTTTCGACGGCCTGGTCCACGACCCCGCGCTGATCGGGCTGCTCTTGGCCGTGATCTATACGCTGGCGTCGCTGACCCAGGTGGTGGTGGGCCACCTGATCGACAAGATCCCGCTCAAGCGCTTGTACCTGTGCATGGTGCTGGCCCAGGTACCCTGGCTGGTGCTGGCCGCCATGGCCAATGGCTGGTGGCTCTTCTTCGCGCTGCTCGGCGCCATGGTGTGCATCTTCGGCAGCATCCCTTTCACGGACGCCATGATCGTCAAGTACGTGGACGACAGCGTGCGTTCGCGCGTGGCGGGCATGCGCCTGGCCGTGTCTTTCGGGGTCAGTTCCTTGGCGGTGTGGCTGCTGGGCCCCGTCGTCAAGGCGTCCAGCTTTGCTTCGCTGTTCCTGGGCATGGCGGGCATCGCGGTCTGCACGGCGGCGATCGTCTTGCTGCTGCCGCCCGACCCGCGGCCGACAGATGGGCGCTAGGCCGGCATAGCGGTTCGCCTACATAAAATCTTTTCTTGATTTTCATCAATAAAATTTAAAAAAGAATTATTATCATTATGACTTGTATTAATTTTTAATCCAGCCATGAATATCGGTATCCTGATGCTCGTCCTCACTTTTGCGGACGGCGGCCAGCTTTCGGCCGCTTTCGTCAATACGCCCACCATGGCGGACTGCGAGCGGCGCGCGACCGCCGTGCGCGCCATCCTGGAAAAGGGCGGGACACGGATCGAGCGCATCCTGTGCCGGGAGTCCGAAGCGCGGTTCGAACCGTTCGTGCACGGCGACGCGCAAGGCAAGGAGCGTCAGAGCTATCTGATCCGCATCGGCGAGCGGCGGGCGAGCGTCCAATGGATGGCTCCCGGCCAGGCATGCCGGCCGGATGGCGGCGAGCCGGCGTATTGCGCCACTTCCGCCCAGAAGCTGCTGGCGAAAGCGCAATGACGCCAAGGAGGACGGCATTCGCTTCCTGTACGGGGCGCGGCATGGGGCCGCGGCCGGCTAGTACGGGAACTACTCATGAACAATACAACTCTGGCCACAGCGGCACTGGCGTTGGCGGCCTCCTGCCTGGCGTCCGCCTCCGTCGAGGCGGCTGAAAACACCGGCAGGACGGGCGAGGCCGCGTCGGGGCGGGCCTCATGGCTGGATACCATTACGGTCGCGGGGACACGCACGGCCACCTCCATCCAGGACAATCCGGCGTCGGTGTCCGTCATCGACCGGAATCAGATCGAGCAGCAGGCGCCTGAAAGCATCGCCGAGTTGCTGCGCGACGTGCCGGGCGTGACGCTGATCGATGCCTCGGCGCCGGGCATGAAGCGCATCCGCATACGGGGCGAATCTTCGCAGCGGGTCACCATCCTCGTGGACGGGCAGGAAATCACCGACCACAGCACCTATGGCACGCCCATCCTCGTCGACCCGGCCAACGTCGAGCGCATCGAAGTCGTGCGCGGCCCGGCCTCGGTGCTGTACGGCGCCAAGGCGATAGGCGGCGTGATCAACATCATCACGCGGCGGGGCGCGTCCAAGCCCATCGAACTGGAAGTGGGCGGCGCGTGGTATTCGGGCTCCAGCGGCAGGCAGGGATGGAGCGCCGTCTCGGGCACCCTGGGGGATTTTGACTATCGGGTGTCGGCCAGCGGCGATCGGCACGGCGACCGCAAGGTTCCGGAAGGGCCTTATAGCGCCAGCGGCAGGCTGGAAGGGTCCGCCTACCGCAACCGCGACGTGGCGCTGCATCTGGGCTATACCCTGGGCGAAAAGCGCAACCACTATCTTGCCCTCAAGGCCAACCAGCACCGGCTGGATACGGACAGCTGGACGGACCCGTCTTCATATGAATACCCCGTCACGGATTTCAGCATCGAGCTGCCCAAGCGCGACCTGACCAAGGTCGGCCTCTACTACACCGGCGAGGACCTGAGCCCGATCGTGCGCAAGGTGCATGTCGATGCCTACTACCAGACGGTCGACCGCTTGTTCGCCAACCGCGTCGCCATGCGGCCCACTCCGATGATCAATGTCGGCGTCACGTCGACGTCGGACGATCGCAACATCAATTACGGCGGCACCGCGCAGGTCGACCTGCAATTGCACCCGTCCCATTACACCATTGCCGGCGTGCATTACCTGATGGACGACCTGGATACGGCGAAGACGTCCGAAACCCGCACGGCGATCGGCCCAAGGCCGCCGTCGGCCGTCAGTTCCTTGCGGCAGGACCGCGCGTCGATCCGTACGATGTCCGCCTTCCTGCAGGACGAATGGTCGCTGGCCAAGGATCTCAAGCTGATCGGCGGGCTGCGGTATTACCATGTCAAGGCGAGCCTGAGCGAAACCAGCGATCCGGCGCGCGCGGGGCAGGGCGGCGACACGGGCAAGCTGGTGAAGTCGCTGGGGCTGACCTATACCGGAGTGAGCAATACGACGCTGCGCGCCCTGTACTCGGAAGGCTACATTACGCCCACCCTGCTGCAGATGTTCACGGACACATCGGCGGGCCGAGGGACGCTCACCTACGGCAATCCCAATCTGTCTCCCGAAACATCGCGCAACATCGAGATCGGCGCGCGCTACAGCCTGGGCGGGCTGACGCTGGACGCCACCGCCTACTACATGCGCGCCAAGAACTACATCACCACCCAGCCTTGCGCGGGCAATGCCGCGTGCCAGGCCGCGACCGATCCGGGCGGCTATATCTATGTGAACGCCGACGGCGCCGACACCCATGGCCTGGAGCTGGCCGCCGAATATGCGATACCCGGCACATCGTTCACGCCTTATGTATCGGGCGCGTGGACGAGGCGCAAGCTCAAGCTCGGGTCGCTGTCGACATACGACAGCGATACGCCGGCGTTGACGGGGCGGATCGGCCTGCGCTATGACAATACGCTGTCCGGCGTGGACGTCTGGGCGGATCTGTTCACCCGGGCCTCCACGCAGTCGCGGCAGACGGTGGCGTCGGACGGCGTGGCGACCACGCGGCGCCTGCCCGGCTGGGGCACTTTGAATCTTGCCTTGGGCGCCGCCCGCGGCAAGGAAAACAGGCAGCAGGTCGCGGTTCACTTCAACAACATCCTGGACAAGGGCTATCGGGCGTCCATGGAGGAACTGCCGGCCACCGGCCGCAATGTGGTCGTGACCTTCCAGATGAAGTTCTGAGGCGGCCGCCCGGACCGCAGCCGCGGTCCGGCGCTTTAACGGGCGCCGCGCGACCAGTGGCGGTAGGCGCGCTGCGCCAGCCCGTCCAGCAGGAAGCCCAGGGCGCCGATCAGGACGATCACGGCCATGAGCTCGGAATAGGCCAAGCGGTCGCGGGTGTCGAGTATGTAGTAGCCCAGCCCGGAACTCACGCCCAGCATCTCGCAGGGAACGAGCACGATCCATATTATGCCGATGGCCAGCCGCACGCCGGTCAGCACATTGCCCAGGATGCCGGGCACGACGATGCGGAACAGGACCTCGCGGCGCGTGGCGCTCAGGCTCTTGGCCAGCATCAGCCATTTCGGATCCAACTGGCGCACGCCGGCGGCTGTGTTCAGCATGATGGGCCAGACGGCGGCGAAGGTCAGCAGGAAATAAATGGGCGCGTCGCCGATGCCGAAGACCATGACGGCGATGGGCATCCAGGACAGGGGGGAAATCATGCGCAGGAACTGGAAGGCCGTGCCGCTGGCGTTCTCCAGCGTCCGGGATCCGCCCACCGCCAGCCCCACCGGCACGCCGATGAGCAGCGCCAGGGCCAGCCCCACCAGCACGCGCTGCAGGCTCATCGCCGTATGGCTGGTGAGCTGGCCGGTGCTCACCAGCTCGTACAGGCTCTGGAAAGTGGCGCCCGGCGCAAGCGAGGCCGCCAGGGGCAGGCCGCCCGCCAGGAAATGGGTTCCCGCGGCCCAGAGCGCCAGCAGCACCGCCACGCCGCTCAGGGCGTAGGCCTGTTGCGCATTCAGGCCGAGCCGGCGCAGGGGCTGGAAGATCGATCCGGGATCGGGCCGGGCGATGCCGGCATTTTGGGCATGGGTCGAGCGCATGGGCTTGTCCAGTCTGTGTCAGAGGGTGATGGTTTCTTCGCGGGTGAACGAGTCCGGCAGGCCGAAAGCGGCGGGCCCGCCGTTGGCCAGGATGGCCTGCTTCACATATCGGTCGTCCACCAGGTCGCGCGCCACGAAGGCGGGATCCAGCTCCTTCAGGAAGGCGTTCTGGCCGGACACCAGCGTCGTCTTGAGCTTGCGGATGAGTTCTTCGGTATAGCTGGGATAGGGATACGGCTGGAAGTCGATGCGCTTTTCCTTCCAGTCCTTGTTGACGATGGCGCCCGTGCTTTCGTAGTGGGCGGCGTCCATGCGTTCAGGTTCCAGGACGCTGGCCAGGGCTTCGTAAGTATGCGGCGTGTACTTCTGGGGATTGTCGCGCGACAGGATGCGGGCCGTTTCCTGGCGATTGTCCTGTATCCAGGCTTGTGCGCGCACGATGCCGTTCACGACTTTCTGCGACCATTCGGGCCGCTGGTCCAGGTCCTGCTCGTGCATCAGCACGACGCAGCAGGCATGGTCCTTCCAGACATCGCCGGTGAACCGGAGGATCTTTCCGACCTTGAGCGCTTCGGCGTTGGCATTGAAGGGCTCGGCCACTGTATAGCCCGCGATCTGCTTGTTGGCCAGGGCGGGCACCATGTCCGAAGGCGCCATGACCACCAGCTTCACCTGCGTCGGGCCGGGATTGCCGTCGCTGATCGGCTCCAGGCCCTGGCTTTTGAGCAGGTGCTGCAGCACGATGTTGTGCAGCGAATACCAGAAGGGGATGGCGACGGTGGTGCCGCCCAGATCGGTGATGCGGCCGATGTGCGGCTGTACCGTCAGGCCCGAGCCCGACATGTGATTCCATGCGACCACTTTGGCGGGCGAGCGGCTGCCGTAGCGCGCCCATACGGTCATGGGGGACAGCAGATGCACGGCATTGACCTGTCCGGCAAGAAAGGCTTCCACGATTTGCGCCCAGCTGCGAAAGAGCCGCGGCTTTTCCACGCGCAGGCCTTCCTGCTCGAACAGCCCGTTGTGGTGGGCGACCAGCAGCGGCGTGGCATCCGTGATCGGAAGGTAGCCGATGCGCAGCGGGGCGTCCGGCTCGGCCGCGCGGGCGGCCTGCGCCGATTGCAGCAGGGGAAGGGCGCCCGCCGCGGAGAACAGGGCGGACAATTTCAGGAATTGGCGCCGGGCCTGGCGGGTGGCTTTGAAATCGCCGAAGTCAGTCATGCAATGCTCCTGGGGAGGTGCTGCGGCGCTATGCCGCGGTTTCGATGCTTGCCGCCGGGTTGCGGGCATGTTCGGATGGCGCCGCCCGGCGGTGCTCGCGCAGCAGCTTCATGATTTCCAGGCGTATCCGGCTCAGTTCTGGGGAAAGCGGGTCTCGGGGATGCTCGGCGCTCATCGCCCATTCGCCTATCCGGCGGCCGGGGCTGTCGCCGATCAGCACGATGCGGTCCGCCAGGATCATGGCTTCGTCGATGTCATGCGTGACCAGGACGGCCGCCGTGCCGTGACGGGCGGTGATCTTCTGCAGCAGGGCCTGCATGTCGCCGCGGGTGATTTCATCCAGCGCGCTGAACGGTTCGTCGAGCAGCAGGATCTCCGGCTGCCTGGCCAGGCTGCGCGCAAGCGCGGCGCGCTGGGCCATGCCGCCGGACAGTTCCGCAGGGTAGCGTCCGCCGGCGCCGCGCAGGCCCACTTCGTCGATGGCCGCATGCACTCTTGCCGGTTTCTCGCCATGGGCCAGGTCGGGCTGATGCTTGAAGTCCAGGCCGAACGCCACGTTCTCTTCGAGAGTCAGCCAGGGCAGGAGGCAAGGGTCCTGGAAGACGAAGCTGGAGCGCGGATGCGGCCCGCGCAGGGGTTCGTCCCGGATCCGCACGCTGCCGCGGTCGGCCTGCTGCAAGCCGGCCAGCACGCGCAGCAGCGAGGACTTGCCCACACCGCTGGGCCCGAGAACGGCGATGACTTCGCCCGGCATCAGGCGTAGCGAAAAATTGCGCAACACCGTATGCGGAGCCGCGCCCGGGCGCTGGTAGCTCAGCTGGATGTCGTCGGCCTCCAGAATGGCGGCGGCCATGGCGTTCGCTGCGGAATTCATGTCGTCAGTCCGGCAATAGATAGAAGTCGGCCTTGGTCACGCCGCAATCGGGGCATACCCAGTCGTCGGGTATGTCTTCGAAGCGGGTGCCGGCGGCGATGCCGTGTTCGGGCATGCCGGCCGCTTCGTCGTAGATCATGCCGCAAGGGCCGCACATCCATTGCCGGCTCATGCTGCCTGGGCCTCCGCGGCGGCCTGCTCGAGCGCGTGGATTTCCTTGCGCAAATGCTTGAGCGCCGGCGTGACGATGGCCACGAACACTGCTTCGCGCAGGCGGCGCTGCGCCGGGTGGCGCATGAGATAGCCTTTCGCGCCGGCATGCAGCACGGCCGAATTCGCCGCCCGCAAGGTGAGCTCCGATGCGGCCAGGCGCAGGCGCAGCACGTCGATCAGGGCGGCGCCGCCTTCGTCCGCCTGAGCGGCCAGGCGCCGGGCGCTGGCTTTCAGCGCGGCGGCTTCGTTTGCCAGCGCATCGCCCTGGTCGTCCAGGAACTGGTTGACGTGGGCGCCCGCGACATTGCTTTCGCGTATGATCCGCAGCGAGCCGTCGATCACGCCGAAGCCCATGCCGAGCTGGCCCAGCACGAAGGCGGGCTTGATGCCAGCCATGTAGGCCGGGAACTGCTCGGGATGCGCGAGCACGTCTTCATTTGGGATGCGGACGTCCTTCATGCGGATATTGAGCGTTTGCGTGCCCGCCAGCCCGGCGAAATCGGGGCAGGGGTGCAGGCTGACGCCCGCGGCGTCGCCATGCGCGGCGAACATCACATAGCCGCCGCCCTCGACCGACGCCGCGACGATGGCGAGATGCGAGTCTCCGACATTCGACACCCAGGGCAGGGAGCCGGACACCACGTAGCCGTCGGCTTGCCGCCGCGCCTTCAGGTGTATGTTCTCGATGCCGGCCAGATGCTTGACGGTGTTGGACATGCCGGTGCCGGCCAGCCTTTCCCCCGTGGCGACCGCGCGCAGGTAGCGCGTGCGTACGGCTTCGTTCGGCGAACCGAGCAGGTAGAGGGCGCAAGTGCTTTGGCACCATGCGAGGAAGGCGGTGGAGCCGCACTCGCGGCCGACTTCGCTGATGACGTCGATCTGCGGGCCCAGCCCCAATGCAAGCCCGCCATGGGCCTTGGGCACGGCCGCCGCGAAGCCGCCGGCGCCGGCCAGCTTGCGCAGGAATTCGATGGGGTAGCGTCCCTCCTGGTCCACCGCGGAGGTAATGGGAGCGAGATCCGTCTTGATCAGCGCCGCGACGGCGCCGATCAGCGTATCGGCCTGGTTTGTCGTAGTCATGGCTAGGGCCTGTCAACGCAAGGAAAAGAGAGCCGGCATCGGCCGATCAGGCGAATGCGCTGAGCTCGGGATTGGCGTAAGCTTGCAGTTCGGGATTGATGGGGGTTTGCGCCAGGCTGTTGGCGTAGTTGCACAAGGTGGCCAGGCTCACACCCAGCACGACCTCCAGCGCTTGCTGGTCGCCATAGCCGGCGGCGCGGAACGCGGCCAGGTCGTCATCGGACACCTGGCCTTTTTTCTCGATGACGGCAACGCTGAAGCGGGCCAGGGCGTCGAGCTTGGGGTCCTCGAGGGCTTCGAGCCTGCGCAGCGCATCGACCACGGCTTCCGGCATCTGCAGCTTTTTCAGGGACAGCTTGGTGTGCCCGGCGACACAGAAGCCGCAGTCGTTGAGCGTGGCGGCCGTGATCTGGACGACCTCGCGTTCGGCGGGGCTGAGGCTGTTGCGGCCATTGATGGCGCTTACCACCTGGTAGGTCTCCAGGGCGGTGGGAGCATTGGCCAATACACCGATGAGGTTGGGCAGGAAACCGTTGGCTTTGTGGGCGGCCTCGACGCGCTCGCGAGCGGCTTCGGGGGCGGTATCTATGGTGTGGATAGTAAGACGGCTCATCGATATACCTGTTCAGAATAAAGGGGATGCCTTGGAGTCTAGTGAAAAGCCCTCATGAACAGAACGAATAAAACCGAATAAGCATATTTCCGGTGTGGTCATGTGCTTATTACCCGGAAAATACCTTCATAGTGAAGGTTTTATCGATTTCATCCGGAGCGCAATGCATGTGGCCTGAAGGCGAACGTTTCAACAGCTGGACACATCTGGCAGGCGCGGTGGTCGCGCTGGCGGGCGGCGTCGTCCTGATCGTGCAGGGCGCGCTGGCGGGCGACCCCTGGAAGGTCGTGAGCTTCAGCATCTACGGCGCCATGCTGCTGTGGCTGTACCTGGCCTCCACTCTTTATCACGGCCTGCGCGGCCGCGCCAAGCGCATCTGGTGCAAGTTCGACCATTGCGCCATCTATCTATTGATCGCCGGCAGCTATACGCCTTTTGCGCTGGTCAGCCTGCGCGGCGCGTGGGGCTGGTCGCTGTTCGGCACCGTGTGGGGCCTGGCCCTGCTGGGCATCGTGCAGGAGATCTGGCTCGCCCGCGGCCTGCGCATATTTTCATTGGTGCTGTATGTGGCCATGGGCTGGCTGGCCCTCATCGCGGTGGTGCCGCTGATCGATGCGCTGACCTGGGAAGGCTTTCGCTGGCTGGCGCTGGGCGGCCTGGTTTACACGGGCGGCATCGTCTTCTACGCCACGGACGAAAAATGGGCCTATGGGCACGGCGTGTGGCATCTGTTCGTGCTGGGGGGCAGCGCCTGCCACTACTTCACGGTGCTGGAATACGTCGCCTGATTCAGCGCGGCGGGGGGCCGGATTCATCCACGCCGGCGCCGACCGGGTCTGGCCCGACCGGGTCTATCCCGACCGGGTCTATCCTGACGGGATCGAAATGCGTGGTGACGTCCAGCACGGGCTCGTGCTCCATGACGCGCCGGCGCGCCTCGACGGCGATGGCGTGGCCTTCTTCTATGGTCAGCCGGCCGTCCATTTCCAGGTCCACTTCGACCCAGATCATGTCGCCCATCTTGCGGGTCTTCAGGCCGTGCACATTGTGCACGCCGGGCGTGGTGATCAGGTGCCGCCGTATTCTTTCCTCGGTCTGGTCGTCGACCGCCGCGTCGGTCAAGTCGTTGAAGGCGCTGTAGAAGAACTTCCAGCCCATGCGTATGATCATCAGGCCGACGACGAGGGCGGCCAGCGGATCGGCGAGATGGAAGCCGGCGAGATTCGCGACGATGCCGATGGCCACGACCAGGGAGGAAGCGGCGTCCGACCGGGCGTGCCAGGCGTTGGCGGCCAGCATGGACGAGCGCACGCGCCGCGCCACCCGTAGCAGATAGCGGAACAGGAGTTCTTTGCCGAGCAGGGTGAGCAGGGCGATGGCCAGCGCGATGCCGTGCACTTCGGGAATGTCGGCGGGCGTTTGCAGCGTGGTGAAGCTGGACCACAGCATGCCCGCGCCCACCGCCAGCAGCATGGCGCCGACGGCCAGGGAGGCCGCGGTCTCGAAGCGGTGATGGCCGTAGGGATGCTCGGCGTCGGGCGCTTTCTGGCTATGCCGGTTGGCAAACAGGACGACGCCGTCCGAAAGCAGATCGGACAGAGAATGCAGGGCGTCGGCCACCAGCGCCTGCGAGTGGGCGAACAGGCCGACGGAAAACTGCACCGCGGTCAGCAGCACATTGACCAGGACGCTGACCATGGTGCTGCGGTATCCGGCCGCCTGGCGATCGGGGTCGACGCGTATCGTGTCCACTGTGCCGGTGTCCGGCTAACTGATGCGCATGCCCGGCCGGGCTCCGGGCCAGGGTTGCAGGATGTAGATGCCGGCGTCGACGCTTTCATCGTTGTGGCTGGCCGCCAGCACCATGCCCTCGGACAGGCCGAAACGCATTTTGCGCGGCGCCAGATTCGCCACGACGACGGTCAGCTTGTCTTTCAGGTCGGTGGGCGAATACGAGGACTTGATGCCCGAGAACACCTGGCGGTGCCGGCCTTCGCCGACGTCCAGCGTCAGGCGCAGCAGCTTGTCCGAGCCGTCGACTTCCTGGCAGTCGACGATGCGCGCGATGCGCAGGTCGACCTTGGCGAAGTCCTTGATGTCTATGGTTTCCGCCAGCGCTTCGCCGCCGGGCATGGGTACGGGTTCGGCGGGCGGCTCGAAGAGGTCGTCCAGCATCTTGGGTTCCACGCGCTGCATCAGGTGCTTGAAGGGCGCGATGCGCTGGGGCAGGGCCGTGGCGTCGGGCCATTGATAGGCGGCGCCGGCGCCGAACAGGTCTGTTGCCACCCTGGCGGACAGGACGGGCAGCACGGGGGCCAGCATGACGGAAAGCGCCTTGAAGCCGGCCAGGGCGCGCGAGCAGACGTCTTGCAGCGCGGCCTTTTGATCTTCGGTGGCGGTGCTTATGCCCTTGGCCATGACCCAGGGCTGAGCCGCGTCGAAGGCCTGGTTGATGACGTCGGCGTGGGCCATGATCTGCCGGATGGCGCGGCCGTATTCCCGGTTCTCGAAATCCTGGCGGACCTTGTCGGCGACTTGCGCCAGTTCCCGGGCAAGCGCCTGGGTGTCGCCCAGATAGGCGAGCCTGCCGTCGAAATGCTTGCTGATGAAGTTGGCCGCGCGGCTGGCGATGTTCACGTACTTGCCGATGAGGTCGCTGTTGACGCGGGCGATGAAGTCATCGGGGTTGAAGTCCAGGTCTTCGACGTGCGAATTGAGCTTGGCGGCGATGTAGTAGCGCAGCCATTCCGGATTCATGCCGATTTCCAGGTAGCGCAGCGGCGAGATGCCGGTGCCGCGGCTCTTGGACATTTTCTCGCCGCTGACGGTGATGAAACCATGCACGTGCAGGCCGTCGGGCGTCTTCAGGCCGGAGAACCGCAGCATCGCCGGCCAGAACAAGGCGTGGAAGTACACGATGTCCTTGCCGATGAAGTGGAATTGCTCGGTGTCGCCTTGGGGATCCAGCAGCGCGTCGAAATCCAGGCCTTTTTTATTGCAATAGGCCTTGAGCGATGCCAGGTAGCCCACCGGCGCGTCCAGCCACACATAGAAATACTTGCCCGGCGCGTCCGGGATGGGAATGCCGAAATAGGGCTCATCGCGCGAGATGTCCCAGTCGGCCAGCTTGGCTTCGCCGTCGGTGCCGAGCCATTCGCGGGTCTTGGCCAGGACCTCCGCCTGCAGGCGCTTGCCGCCGCTGCGATTGGCGCCGGTGGTCCAGTCCTGCAGGAAGGCCACGCAGCGCGGGTCCGACAGCTTGAAGAAAAAGTGTTCCGACGACTTGAGCACCGGCGTTGCCTGGGTCAGCGTGGAATACGGGTTGATCAGCTCGGTGGGCGCATAGACGGCGCTACAGGCTTCGCAGGAGTCGCCGTACTGGTCCTTGGCATGGCAGCGCGGGCATTCGCCCTTGATGTAGCGGTCGGGCAGGAACATGCCTTTGACCGGATCGTAGAATTGCTCGATGGTCCGGGTTTCGATGAAGCCCGCCGCCTTGAGGCGGCGATAGATGCCTTGCGAGAGCTCTATGTTTTCAGGCGTGTCGGTGGAATGCCAGTGGTCGAACTCGATGTGGAAGCCGTTCAGGTATTGCGGGCGTTCGGCGGCATAGCGCGCCACCAGCGCCTGGGGAGTGATGCCCTCGCTTTCGGCTTTCAGCATGATGGGCGCGCCGTGGGCGTCGTCGGCGCCCACGAAATGCACGGTGTGGCCCGACATTCGCATCGACCGTACCCAGATATCAGCCTGGATGTATTCCATGATGTGACCGATATGAAACGAGCCGTTGGCGTATGGCAGTGCCGTGGTGACAAAAATCGTGCGCGACATGTGAAAGAAGATTCAAGAGGTGAACGGGAGGGATGAAAGGCGATTTTAGGGCTTTCCCAGACACCTTGCTTGAACCGGGTCCATGATGGGCGGACCCCTGCGGAGCCCGGCGCCGGCCCGGCGCTGCTTCCAGCGGTGTGTAATTGTTAAGTTTCGTTTACGCGCCGCCTATTGCGCGGCGCGCTGGGGGTATGATAGGCGGGCATTGCGCCCCGTTAGGGGATTTCCCGCATTTCGACATCCGTGACGTCTTTGGTGTTGAACGCGGCCTTGCCACCGGCGGGGCGGCGGCGCTCTTCCCAGTAGGCCCGTACACCGAACGGACGCCCCTTGACGCGGGCGACGACGTACAGGATGGCCACGGCGATGGCGGTGGAAACCATGAAAACGAATGCCATGATCATGCCGAAGATCGCCAGCACGAAAAACAGCACGCCACGGATAATTTGATTAAATGTATTCATCTTGTTTACGTAGACCCCTTTCGGGGAAAATAATTCCCTCAATCCGCTATTCTTAAGGCTTGATGCAATTTTGACGCAAGGGCCTATCGATATGAGCTTAAATCCTGAACAGGTGCTTTCCGCGCTGTCTGAAGTCACAGACCCCGGCACGAAGAAAAAGTTGCCGGTCACGGCCAAGAATACCGGAATCGAGATCGAGGGCGATACTGCAAGTATCACTGTACCCCTCGGTTATCCATTGCACAATGGGGAAGAGGAATTGAGGAAACGTATTGAAACGGCTCTGGCCCGCTTCGGCGCCAAGCTGGGGGCGCTCAAAATGGTCAGCAAGGTGGAGACCCACGCGGTACAGCAAGGCCTGCGGCCCTTGCCCGGCGTGCGCAACATCATTGCGGTGGCGTCGGGCAAGGGCGGCGTGGGCAAGAGCACCACGGCGGTGAACGTGGCCCTGGCGCTTGCGGCCCAGGGCGCGCGCGTGGGCCTGGTCGACGCCGACATCTACGGGCCCAGCGTCCCCATCATGCTCGGGCTGTCCGGCCGCCCCCGCATCCTGGACGACAAGCGCATGGAACCGCTGACCGGCCACGGCCTGCAGGCCAATTCCATCGGCTTCCTGATCGACAGCGACGCGCCCGCCATCTGGCGCGGCCCCATGGCCACCCAGGCCCTGCTGCAACTGGTCACGCTCACCGCCTGGTCCGACCTGGACTACCTGATCGTCGACATGCCCCCCGGTACCGGCGACATCGCGCTGACGCTGGCGCAGAAAGTCCCTCTCACCGGCGCGGTCATCGTCACCACCCCGCAGGACCTGGCGCTCGCCGACGCCTTGAAGGGCCTGAAGATGTTCCAGAAGGTGAATGTGCCGGTGCTGGGCATCGTCGAGAACATGTCGGTGCACATCTGCACCAACTGCGGCCATGCCGAGCCCATTTTCGGCGAGCACGGCGGGCGCAACCTGGCCGCGGAACAGAACCTGCCCTGGCTGGGCTCCCTGCCTTTGCAGCTCAGCATCCGCACCCAAACCGATTCCGGCAGGCCCACGGTGGTGGCCGAACCCAACGGCGAGGCCGCCGCCGCCTACCATGAAATCGCGCAGCGCATGGCCGTCAATGTCGCTTCGCTGCCGCGCGACATGTCCGGCAAGATTCCCACGGTCGTTGCCAGGAAGACGTGACTGAATGAGGGTAGGCGCGGCTTGTCTGTCGATATTCCTGGGTGTTGCCTTCCAGGCGCGGGCCGATCGCCCGGAAGTGATCATCGATCCCGGCGGTGTGCCGCCGGCGGCCCTCTCGGCCATCAACGGCGCGGTGGAGGCCATTACCCGCCTGGCGGAAGACCAGGACGGGGGCGAAGTCTCGCGCTTGCGGCGCCGGGCCCATGAAGCGACGCTGTCCGCCCTGGAAACCCAGGGGTATTTCTCGCCGCGCGTCACGCTCGAAGTCGGCGAGGATTTCGCGGGCGAATCCTGGGACATCACGATCGAGCCCGGGCCCATCACCCACGTGAGCGAAGTCGCCCTGGATTTCAAAGGGCAGATCACGCGCCCCGAATTCAGCGGCCGCATCGAGAGCCTGCGCGAGCAATGGCCGCTGAAAGAAGGCCGGCCGTTCATCAATTCGGATTGGAGCGGCGCCAAGGCGGGGCTGCTGGACGGCGTCAGCCGCAAGGATTTCTATTTCGCGCGCTTGTCCCATAGCCAGGCCACCGTGGACGCCGAATCGGCCAAGGCCGACCTGTCGGTCGAGGTGGAAAGCGGGCCCCGAGTGCGCATGGGCCCCTTGAAAGTGATCGGCCTGAAGCGCGTGCCGCGGGATCTCATCGAGCGCTATGTCCGGTACGAGCCGGGCGACCCCTACGACCAGGATCGGCTGGACGACTGGCAGCAGGCGCTGCAGACCACCGAGTTCTTTCGCGGCGCCTTCGTCACCCTGGATCCGGATGCCGCGACGCGCAGGGAACTGCCCGGCGAGGAAGTGGAATTGCCGCTGCGCGTCCAGGTATCGGAAGCGCCGGCGCGCCGCGTCACCACGTCCATCGGCGTGGACAGCGACCACGGCCTGCGGGTGGAAGGCCTGTACCGGCAGAACGTGGTGTTCGGCCGCGCGGTCTCGATAGAGACCGGGGCGGGCATCGACAAGGACCGGCAGCGCGCCTTCTTCGACGTGCACCTGCCGCCCACCTACAAGGGCTACAAAGACAGCGTGGGCGTGCTGTTCGAGCATTCCGACATCGAAGGGCTGGACAACCGGCGCGTGGGACTGGGCTGGAAGCGGCGCCAGGAGCGCAAGGCCGCGGGCGACAGCCGCGTCGAATACGAAACGCAATGGGGCCTCGTCGCGGCCCATGACCGCACCCGCATCAGCGGCGCGCCCGGCTTCGAAGTGCCGACGCTGGTGGGCACCTGGCAGTGGCTGCGGCGCGACGTGGACAAGAAGTATGATCCGCGTGAGGGCAATCTCGTGGACTTCGGATTGGGGGCGGGGCTCACCCTGGACAAGGGCGAGCCCTTCTACCGGACCAGCCTGCGGGCCCAGCAGTGGTGGCCGATCGGGCCGCGCGACGTGCTCACGCTGCGCGGCGAAGTGGGCAAAGTGTGGTCCCGGACCGACAGGCTGCCCCAGGATTTCGGGTATCGGACCGGGGGCGGGCGCTCCATCCGCGGCTATCGCTACCAGAGCATCGGCCTGCCGCGCGGGGACGCGGTGATCGGCGCCCCCGCGCTGGCCGTCGCGAGCGTGGAATACACGCATTACTTTACCGACATGTTTGGCATGAATGTCTTCATCGACGCCGGCGACGCGGCGGAATCGTTCGGGCGAATGAAGATGCACGTCGGCTATGGCGCCGGCCTGGCCGTGCGCACGCCCGCGGGGCCCTTCTTCGTCGACCTGGCCTATGGCCAGCGCGACAAGCGGTTGCGGCTGCATTTTTCCTTGGGCATCGCATTTTGAGCATCACGATGAAGTGGCTGCGCACACTGAGCATCTGGCTGGGACCCGTGATCATCGTGCTGCTGATGGTGGTCGGGGGCTTCCTGTATTGGGTGCTGGCGTCCACGGCGGGGACGCGCTGGGCGCTGGTCACGGCGGCCCAGCAGTTCGACGGCGAAGTGCGCGGCGTCCGCGGCTCCGTCCTGCGCGGGCTGGACGTCGATCATTTTTCCTTGTCGCTGCCCGACCTGAGCGTGTCCCTGGACGGGCTGCGGCTGCGTGCAACCTGGCAGGAACTGCTGGATCGCAGGCTGCATGTGCGGGAATTGGCGGCGGACGCGGTGAAGGTGGAGCTGGCCGGCGGCGAGGAAGAACCGTCCACCGAGCCCTTCCGGATGCCCGCGCTGCCCTTGCGCGTGGCGATAGACCGGCTCGCGCTGGGCAGTCTCGATCTGCGCCGGGACGGCGAGCCATTGCCGGTCGCCGTTGGCGATCTTGCCGTGTCGGCCTATCTGGACGGCGACGATGCGCGCCTGTTCATCGAAAGCCTGAACATCGGCCACCAGCAGCTCGAGGCGGACTTCGAGGGCGAGGTCCATGCGCTGGCGCTGCGTGATCCCTGGCCGCTGGAGGCGCGCATCGTCACGAAGGCGCGCGGCCTGATCGAGGATTCGCCGCTGTGCGCGCGCCGTTTCGTGCCGACCCTGCCGGCCGCGGAGGAGGGCGCGCCGGGGGAGCCGCCTGCGCCGGGCTGCGCGCTCGAAATAGAGACCACGGCCAAAGGCAGCCTGGACGCGCTGCACGTCGTGTTGAAGGGTTCCGGCCAGGACATGGGCCTGGATGCGGACCTGAATCTGGCGCCGCTCGCGCCTTTCCCGCTCAAGGACGCCGTGGCGCAGTTGCGGCTGGCGGACGGATCCTCCTTGCGGGGCCGGGTGGACTGGCGGACCGGTGTGGCGGATGGCGCCATCCAGGACCGGGTGGAAGGCAGCCTGGACGTCGACCGGCTGAACGTGGGCCGGCTGGTCGGGCCGGCGATCCCCGATGCGGTGCTGACCTTGGCCGCGCGTTTCGACGCCGATCTGCGCGATCACGGCGATTTGCGCGCGGCGAGCCTTGCGCTGGACGTCGGCCAGGGTTCCGTCTGGAACAAGCAGCCCTTGTCCGGCCACGTCAAGGCGCGGCTGGCGCACGCCGGTGCCGCAGCGCCGGCCGCCGGCGCTCCGGCCCAGCCTGCAGACGCATCGGCTCGGCGGGCTCCGGATGCCCCGGCCGCGGCCGGCCTGGACTGGCGGGCCTTCCTGCTGCCCGAGCTGGATGTCGACCTGCGGCTGGGCAAGAATCATGTGAAAAGCCAAGGAGCGCTGGGAGCGAACGAGTCGCGCATCGCGCTGGACGTCCAGGCGCCCGCGCTGGCGGCGTTCTGGCCCGGCCTTCCCGGCGGCGCCCAGGTCAAGGGCGAAGTGGGCGGATCGATGGAGGCGCACAAGGCCGATCTGCGCGCGCAATACACGCCCGCCGACAGCAAGCCGCGGGAAGTGGGTTCGGCGCCGGTGGACGCCCACGTCGTCCTCGAAGGCGGCTGGGGCGAGCTGAAAAGCGCGGCGGAAACGGCGGCGGAAGGCGCGGCCGAAAATCCTCCGGTCCAGGGCTGGACCGGCACGCTGCGCAGCTTGCGCATCGACCACGCGGACCTGGGCGTTCAGCTCCGGACGCCGGCGAAGGCGTCCCTGGCGCCCCAGGCGCAGGCGCCCGACTGGCAATGGCAGCTGGGCGAGACCCGGGTCGACTTCCTGCTGTCCGGCTCCACGGTCTTCACGCTGGCGCACGGCGCCTCACGCGGCCGCGGCACACACTGGGAGACGCGCGGCGACATCGGCCGCCTGGCCCTGACGCCCCGGCTCGTCACCCAGATCACCGAAAAATTCGACCTGCAGAAAAAAGAGGAAAACGACCGGGGCGGGGTGTCGCTGCGCCGGGCTCAGGCCCGCAAAGCCTCTGAGATCGTATTGGCCCTGGGCTGGGACCTGAAGTTCGACGGCGCCTTGCAGGGCCGCGCCCAGGTCCGGCGCATCTCCGGCGACGTCATGGTGCCGGCCGAGCCGCCCTTTCCCCTGGGCCTGGACGACTTGACGCTGGACCTCGCCGCCAAGCGGGAGGGCGAGGCCGTCAGCCGCATCACCGCCGACCTGAAGGTCCGGACGGAGAAAATGGGCCGTGTCGCGGCCACGGCAACGACCTTGCTGCATGCGACGCCCGGCGGCGGCATGCGGATGGAGCCGAAGGACGTCAAGCGGGTGCGCATCGATGCGGACATCGACGACCTGGGCTGGACCAGCGTCTTCCTGGGCGACGCCATGGAGCTGGGCGGGGCGGTCCAGGCGCGGGTCGATCTGGAAAGCCGGCCCGACGGCGGCTGGAACAGCAAGGGCGACATAACGGGACAGAAGCTGCGCGTGATCCGGATCGACGACGGCATCCGCCTGCTGGACGGCACCCTGAAGGCCCGCCTGGACGGCGAGCGCGTGGTGCTGGACACGCTCAGTTTCCCGGCGCTGCTGCGCGTGACGCCCAAGGAATGGCGCACCGCCGAATGGGTGAGCAGCAATCCCGGCGCCAAGGGCGGAAGCCTGGACATCAGCGGCGATTGGAACCTGCTGCAGTCGCGCGGGACGATCGAGGTGGACTTGTACCGCTATCCCATCCTGCAGCGTTCCGACCGCTACGCCATGATGAGCGGCAAGCTGGTCCTGAACGCCGAGCTGCCCAAGATCTCGATCACCGGCAAGCTCACCGCCGACGCGGGCTGGTTCGACCTGGACATGCTGGGCGGCATCCCCACCGTGGACGGCGACGTGGTGGTCATCCGGCCCGGCCAGAAGCGGCAGGAGCCCAGCGCGCCCATGGAGGTCTCCATGGACGTCGAGGTAGACCTGGGGCCGCGCTTCTACCTGACCGGATACGGCGTCAACTCCGGCCTGGTAGGCCAGCTGCGGGTCATCATGGCCGAGGGCCGGCTGAGCGGCATCGGCGCTCTGCGCACGCGCGGCGGCGCCATCGAGACCTACGGCCAGCGCCTGCAGCTGCGCCGGGGCACCATCACCTTCCAGGGCGACATCACGAGCCCGGTGCTGGACATCGAGGCCTTGCGCACCGGCCTGGCCGTCGAGGCGGGCGTCCGGGTGGCGGGCACGGCCAAGCGGCCGCGCATCGACCTGGTATCCTACCCCGCGGTCAGCGAGATCGAGAAATTGTCCTGGCTGCTCTTCGGCCACGGGCCCGACAATGGCGGCGGCGACGTGGCCCTGCTGTTCTCGGTGGGCAGTTCCTTCCTGGGCGACGGCGAGCCCTTCTATCGCAAGTTCGGCATCGACGAAGTCAGCATGCGTTCGGGCGAGCTGGGCGCGGCGGGCAGCATCCTGCCCGTCGAGAGCGTGGTCAGCGGGCTGGACAGCGGCACCAGCGACATCGAGCGCAAGTTCGTGCAGGTCAGCAAGCAGCTGTCGCGCGGCTTCACGGTCAGCATCCAGCAGGCCTTGTCCGATACGGGCACGGTGGGGCGCGTCAGCTATCAACTGGCCCGCGGCCTGACGGCCGAGCTGACGGCCGGCACGGTGAACGGCCTGGCCCTGGTGTATCGCTGGTTTTCAAGGAATTGAGCGGTTTTTATGTATCACCCCATGCACGATCACGTGGTGGCGATAAAATACGCGCCAATGTCATAAGGTAAAGGCCATGAGCATAAAGAGTGATCGTTGGATCCGGCGCACCGCCGGGGGTGGCATGATAGAGCCGTTCGAGCCGGGGCAGGTCCGCTCCGTCGACGGCAAGCGCATCGTCAGTTACGGCACCAGCAGCTACGGCTACGACGTGCGCTGCGCCGACGAGTTCAAGATTTTCACCAACATCAATTCCACCATCGTCGACCCCAAGGCCTTCGACGAAAAGTCCTTCGTGGACTTCAAGGGCGACGTCTGCATCATTCCGCCCAACTCCTTCGCGCTGGCCCGCACGGTCGAGTACTTCCGCATTCCACGCAGCATCCTGACCGTCTGCCTGGGCAAGAGCACCTACGCCCGTTGCGGCATCATCGTCAACGTCACGCCGCTCGAACCGGAATGGGAAGGCCACGTCACGCTGGAGTTTTCCAACACCACGCCGCTGCCGGCCAAGATCTATGCCGGCGAAGGCTGCGCGCAAATGCTGTTCTTCGAAAGCGACGAGGTCTGCGAGACCTCGTATCGGGACCGGGGCGGCAAATACCAGGGACAGCAGGGCGTCACCCTGCCCCGCACCTGATCTCTTGTTGACGCCGGCGGGCACCAGGCTTGCCGGCAGTCTCCGTCCGTCCGTTTCGGATGATCACGCTCCAGGGAGCACCACCCAATGAAATTTCGTTTTCCCATCGTCATCATCGATGAAGACTACCGCTCCGAGAATGCGTCGGGATTCGGTATCCGGGCGCTGGCGGCGGCGATCGAGGCCGAAGGCGTCGAAGTGCTGGGCGTCACCAGCTATGGCGACCTGAGCTCGTTCGCGCAGCAGCAAAGCCGCGCCAGCGCATTCATTCTGTCGATCGACGATGAGGAATTCGACGTCGATTCGCCCGAAGACGTGGCCAACGCCATCAAGAACCTGCGTTCCTTCATCGGCGAACTGCGCTTCCGCAACGCGGAAATCCCCATCTACCTGTACGGTGAGACGCGTACCTCGCAGCACATCCCCAACGACATCCTGCGCGAGCTGCACGGCTTCATCCACATGTTCGAGGACACGCCCGAATTCGTGGCGCGGCACATCATCCGCGAGGCGCGCGCCTACCTGGACGGCCTGGCGCCCCCGTTCTTCCGCGAGCTCGTGAAGTACGCCTCGGACGGCTCCTATTCCTGGCACTGCCCGGGGCACTCGGGCGGAGTGGCCTTCCTGAAGAGCCCGGTCGGGCAGATGTTCCACCAGTTCTTCGGCGAGAACATGCTGCGCGCCGACGTCTGCAATGCCGTCGACGAGCTGGGCCAGCTGCTGGACCACACCGGCCCGGTCGCCGAATCCGAGCTCAACGCCGCGCGCATTTTCCATGCGGACCACTGCTTTTTCGTGACCAACGGCACGTCCACGTCGAACAAGATCGTGTGGCACGCCAACGTGGCGTCCGACGACGTCGTGGTCGTGGACCGCAACTGCCACAAGTCGATTCTGCACGCCATCACCATGACGGGCGCGATCCCGGTGTTCCTGCGGCCCACCCGCAACCACCTGGGCATCATCGGCCCCATTCCGCTGGACGAATTCGACCCCGAGAACATCCGCAGGAAAATCGAGGCCAATCCTTTCGCCCGCAATGCGAAAGACAAGCGCCCCCGCATCCTGACGCTCACGCAGAGCACCTATGACGGCGTGATCTACAACGTGGAGATGATCAAGGAAAAGCTCGGTTCCGAAGTCGACACCCTGCATTTCGACGAGGCCTGGCTGCCGCACGCGGCGTTCCATGACTTCTACAAAGACATGCACGCCATCGGCGAGAACCGCCCGCGCAGCCGGGACGCCATGATTTTCGCGACGCACTCCACGCACAAGCTGCTGGCCGGGCTGTCGCAGGCATCGCAGATCACCGTGCAGGACTCCGAAACCCGCCGGCTGGACCGCAATGTGTTCAACGAAGCCTATCTCATGCACACCTCCACCTCGCCCCAGTACGCCATCATCGCGTCCTGTGACGTGGCGGCGGCGATGATGGAGCCCCCGGGCGGCACGGCGCTGGTCGAGGAAAGCATCAGCGAAGCCATGGACTTCCGCCGCGCGATGCGCAAGGTGGAATCCGAGTTCGGCAAGAACGACTGGTGGTTCAAGGTGTGGGGGCCGAACCGGCTGGTCTCCGACGGCATCGGGAACCGCGACGACTGGGTGCTGCAGTCCGGCGACGAATGGCACGGTTTTGGCGACCTGGCCGAAGACTTCAACATGCTGGACCCCATCAAGGCCACCGTGGTGACCCCGGGGCTGGACATCTCCGGCACCTTCGCCGAAACGGGGATACCCGCCGCGCTGGTGTCCAAATACCTGGCCGAGCACGGCGTCGTCATCGAAAAGACCGGCCTGTACTCGTTTTTCATCCTGTTCACCATCGGCATCACCAAGGGCCGCTGGAACACCCTGCTGACGGCCTTGCAGCAGTTCAAGGACGACTACGACCGCAACCAGCCCATGTGGCGCATCCTGCCCGATTTTTGCAAGGAGCACCCCCGCTACGAGAAAATGGGCTTGCGCACGCTGTGCCAGCAGATCCACGAGGCCTACCGCAAGTATGACCTCGCCCGGCTGACCACCGAGGTCTACCTGAGCGACATGGTGCCCGCCATGAAGCCGTCGGACGCCTACGCCAAGATGGCGCACCGCGAGGCCGAGCGCGTCAGCATCGACGAGCTGGAAGGGCGGGTCACCGGGGTGCTGCTCACGCCTTATCCCCCGGGCATCCCCTTGCTGATCCCCGGCGAGCGTTTCAACCAGCGCATCGTCAACTACCTGCAGTTCGCCCGCGAGTTCAACGCCAAGTTCCCGGGTTTCGAGACCTATGTGCACGGCCTGGCGCAGGACATCGGCCCGGACGGCAAGGAACGCTATTACGTGGACTGCATCAAGGAAGACTGAGGCGGCCGGCGCGATGTTCGACGTCGCCGTGATCGGCGCGGGAGCGGCCGGCATGATGGCGGCCGCCGTCGCGGGCCAGCGCGGCCTGCGCGTGGTGCTGGTCGACCATGCGCGCCGGCTGGCCGAAAAGATACGGATCTCGGGCGGCGGGCGCTGCAATTTCACCAATATCGGCGCCACGCCCGCCAACTTCATTTCCCAGAATCCCGACTTCTGCCGCTCGGCATTGTCGGCCTACACGCCGCGCGACTTCCTGGACCTGGTGCGCAGGCACGGCATCGCCTGGCACGAGAAGCATCGCGGCCAGCTGTTCTGCGATGAGTCCAGCGAAGCCATCATCGACATGCTGCGGCGCGAATGCGATGCCGGCCAGGTATCCTGGCGCATGCCTTGCGCTGTGCGCGAGGTCATGCGCGATGCGGACGGGTTTCGCCTGGCCACCGACCAGGGCCCCATCGCGGCGCGGCGGCTGGTCCTGGCCACGGGCGGGATGGCGATCCCGCAACTGGGGGCGACGGATTTCGCGCTGGGCGTTGCGCGCCGGTTCGGCTTGAAAGTGGTGGAGCCTCGCCCCGCGCTGGTTCCCCTGACTTTCGATCCGGCGTCCTGGGCGCCGTTCGCCGAGCTGAGCGGCGTGGCGCTGGAAGTCTCGGTGCGCTGCGCAAGCGAAGGCGGCAAGGCGGCGCCCGGCAAGCGGCGCGGCCCGGCTCCCGCCGTGTTCATCGAGGACTTGCTGTTCACCCATCGGGGCCTGTCGGGTCCGGCGATCCTGCAGATTTCCAGCTACTGGAATCCCGGTGAGGCCATACACATCGATCTGGCCCACGGGCGCGACCTGGAGCGCGGCCTGCTGGACGCCAAGCCGGGCAGCCGGCAGCAGCTGGGCACGGCGCTGGCCGGGCTGTGGCCCAAGCGGCTGGCGGAGCAGCTGCTCGCCACGCTGGACCCGGAGGCGCCCGACCTGGCTGCGCGCCGCCTGGCCGACGTGCCGGACAAGACGCTGCGCCGTCTGGCCTCGCGCATCCACGACTGGGCGCTCGTGCCCAGCGGCACGGCCGGCTACAAAAAGGCCGAGGTCATGCGCGGCGGGGTGGACACGCGCGGCCTGAATCAGAAAACCATGGAGGCGCGCGCCGTGCCGGGCCTGTACTTCATCGGCGAAGCGGTCGACGTCACCGGCTGGCTGGGGGGCTACAACTTCCAGTGGGCCTGGGCCTCGGGCGTGGCTTGCGGGCGGGCGCTAGAGGTATGATGGGCGGCCCGGCCCCGGGGCCGCCGCCGGAAGAAATCGCTTTGAATTCAGCCGCTTTCGAGTTATTCTTACGGGCTGCTGTTGTTACATGGAGCGGGAGAGCGCCTTTCCCGGCCGCCGAAGGCGCAATTCGCCCAGAATCGCTCAGGCACCCCGTACCGCTCGTGTATTGCCCCGGCCCCAGGCCAGGCATGGCAGCATTCTGGAGAGACTCAGGCCACCGCTTACCAGCCCGGCCCGGGCGCCGAAGGTGAACACCCCGTGATCAGGGGGCAACTCTCAGGCAAAAGGACAGAAGGGCGATGCCGGCCAGCGTGTTGTTGGCTTACGTCGTTTTCCCGTCACCCGGAGCCTCCATGTCTTCCACCCTTAAGCAAACCCCCCTGCACGCAGTCCACCTCGAAGCCGGCGCCAAAATGGTCGATTTCGGCGGCTGGGACATGCCCGTGGCCTATGGGTCACAGCTCGAGGAACACCACGCCGTGCGCCGGGATGCCGGCATGTTCGACGTATCCCACATGCTCAACGTCGACGTCAAGGGCGCGGGGGCCAAGGCTTATCTGCAGCGCCTGCTCGCGAACGATGTCGCCAAGCTCACGGTGCCGGGCAAGGCGCTGTATTCCTGCATGCTGAACCCGGAGGGCGGCGTCATCGACGACCTGATCGTCTATTTCTTCGGCCCGGACGACTGGCGCGTGGTGGTCAATGCCGGCACGGCCGACAAGGACGTGGCCTGGATGCAGGGCGTGGCCCAGTCGGGCGGCTTCGACGCGCAGGTGCTGCCGCGCCGCGACCTCGCCATGCTGGCGGTTCAAGGCCCGAATGCGCGTGAACGCGTATGGGCCGCGCGTCCCGCCTGGAAGGCCGCCACGGCCGGACTCCAGCCCTTCACCGGCGCGGCGATGCCGGACGGCGCGCTGGTGGCCCGCACCGGCTACACCGGCGAAGACGGATTCGAGATCGTGCTGCCCGCCGGCCAGGTCGAGGCCCTTTGGCGCGACCTCGCCGCGCTGGGCGTCCGCCCCTGCGGCCTGGGCGCGCGCGACACCTTGCGTCTGGAAGCCGGCATGAATCTGTATGGCCAGGAAATGGACGAACAGGTCGATCCGCTGGTCTCGGGCCTTGCCTGGACGGTCTCTTTCAAGGATCCGAACCGCGCTTTCATCGGGCGCGACGCGCTCGAGGCCGCCAAGGTCGACCGCTGCCTGGTCGGCCTGAAGCTGCTGGAGCGCGGCGTCATGCGCAGCCACATGAAGGTGCGCAGCGACAAGGGAGACGGCGAGCTCACCAGCGGTTCCATGTCGCCGACCATGGGCGTTTCCATAGGCATGGCGCGGGTTCCGGCGGGCGTCCAGCCCGGCGACGCCGTCCAGGTCGAGATCCGGGGCAAATGGCTGCCCGCCGAAGTGGTAAAAATGCCTTTCGTACGCAACGGCAAAGTGATTGCCTGATTCAAATCCTAAACACGCACATCCAATACCAGCGGGGTAAAACATGTCTCTTCCCACCGATCGCAAATACACTTCCTCCCACGAATGGGTCAAGCCCGAAGGCGAGCTGCTGCTCGTGGGCATCACCGACGCCGCGCAAGACCAGCTGGGCGACCTGGTGTTCGTCGGCGACGTCCACACGGGCGCGCATCTCTCGGCCGGCGAAACCGCCGGCGTCGTGGAATCGGTCAAGGCCGCGTCCGACATCTACGCACCGGTGAACGGCGAAGTCGTGGAGTTCAACGAGGCGCTGAACGACCAGCCCAACCTCATCAACGAAGCCGCCTTCGATACCTGGATCTACAAGCTCAAGCCCGAGAACATGGCCGATATCGAAGGCCTGCTCGATGCCGCCGGCTACCAGGCGCTTTCCAACGACTGATGCCGTTTATCCGCCGCGAACCCGTTTTTGCTTAGGTCGACTATGTTGCGTGAACTTGATCCCCATTCCGATTTCATCCCCAGGCATCTGGGCCCATCCCCGGCCGATCAGGCGAAAATGCTGGAGGCCATCGGCGCGCCCGATCTCCATTCCCTGATTTCCGAAGTCGTGCCGGCCAGCATCCTGAAACGGGGCGCGCTGAATCTGCCGGCCGCGCGCGGCGAGGCCGACGCGCTGGCCGAGCTCAAGGAAATCGCGGGGCGCAACCAGATGTTCCGCAACTATATCGGCCAGGGCTACTACGGCACGCACGTGCCCAACGTCGTCCTGCGCAACATCCTGGAAAACCCCGCCTGGTACACGGCGTACACGCCTTACCAGCCCGAGATCTCCCAGGGCCGGCTGGAGGCCTTGCTGAATTACCAGACCATGGTCGCCGACCTGACCGGGCTGGACATCGCCAACGCGTCTTTGCTGGACGAGGGCACGGCCGCGGCCGAAGCCATGACCTTGGCGCGGCGCGGTTCGCGTTCCAAGAGCAAGGTGTTTTTCGTATCCCGGCATTGCCATCCCCAGACCCTGGAAGTCATCCGGACGCGCGCCGGCGGGCTGGACATCGACGTCGTGGTGGGCGACGAAGCGCAAGGCCTGCCCGAGTGCTTCGGCGTGCTGCTGCAGTATCCGCACAGCCTGGGCGGCGTGGCCGACTACCGCGCGCTGGCGCAGGCCGCGCACGGCCAGGGCGCCGTCGTGGCGGTGGCCACCGACCTCCTTGCCTTGGCGCTGCTGGCGCCGCCTGGGGAATGGGGCGCCGACATCGCCGTCGGTTCGGCGCAGCGCTTCGGCGTGCCGCTCGGCTACGGCGGGCCGCACGCCGGCTTCATGGCCTGCAAGGACGCCTTCAAGCGCAACATGCCCGGCCGCCTGGTGGGCGTCTCCAAAGACAGCCAGGGCGCGCCCGCGCTGCGCCTGGCGCTGCAAACCCGCGAACAGCACATCCGCCGCGAAAAGGCCACGTCCAACATCTGCACGGCCCAGGTCCTGCTGGCCGTGATGGCCGGCATGTATGCCGTCTGGCACGGCCCCGCGGGCATCAAGCGCATCGCCGAACGCGTCGCCTACCTGACCGCCTATCTGCGCGACGCGCTGGCGGGCATGGGCGTCGCCGCCGTCAACGAACATTTCTTCGACACCCTGCTGCTGGACACCGGCGCGCATACCGCGGCCATCGTCAAGGCGGCCAGGGCGGCGTGCATCAACCTGCGCGTGGTCGGCGACACCCGGCTTGCGGTCTCGCTGGACGAAACCGTTACGGTCGCCGACCTGGACGCCCTGCTGGGCGTGTTCGCCGCCGGCGTGGGCGGCAGCTGGAACCCGCCCGCCGGTCGCAGCCTGCCGGCGGCGCACGGCATTCCCGCGGGCCTGCTGCGCCAGTCGCCCATACTTTCGCATCCGATCTTCTCGCGCATCCGTTCGGAAACCGACATGCTGCGCTATCTGCGCAGCCTGGCCGACAAGGACCTGGCGCTGGACCGCACGATGATTCCGCTGGGCTCCTGCACCATGAAGCTGAACGCCACGGCCGAAATGATCCCCATCACCTGGCCGGAATTCGGCAACATGCATCCCTACGCGCCGGCCGAGCAGGCCCGGGGCTACAAAGAACTGATCGACCGCCTGTCCGCCGCCCTGTGCGAAATCACCGGCTACGATTCCATCAGCCTGCAGCCCAATTCGGGCGCGCAGGGCGAATACGCCGGCCTGCTGGCCATACGCGGCTATCACCGCGCCAACGGCCAGCACCAGCGCGACGTCTGCCTGATTCCCGCGTCCGCGCACGGCACCAATCCCGCGTCGGCGCAGCTGGCGGGCATGGAGGTCGTCGTCGTGGCTTCCGACGATGACGGCAACGTCGACGTCGAGGACCTGAAGGCCAAGATCGCCAAGGTCGGCGACCGCCTGGCGGCCTTGATGATCACCTATCCTTCCACGCACGGCGTCTTCGAGACGGCCGTGACGGAAATCTGCGCCCTCGTCCATGATGCGGGCGGCCAGGTCTACCTGGACGGCGCCAACATGAACGCGATGGTCGGGCTGGCCCAGCCCGGCAAGTTCGGTTCGGACGTCTCGCACCTGAACCTGCACAAGACTTTCTGCATTCCGCATGGCGGCGGCGGCCCGGGCGTCGGCCCGGTTGCCGTGCGCGCCCATCTGGCGCCCTACCTGCCCGCCGTGCTGGACGAGTCCGGCCAGCTGCCGCCGGGAGCGCAAGTGGGCCCCGTGTCGGCCGCGCCCTACGGTTCGGCCAGCGTGCTGCCGATTTCCTACATGTACATCACGCTGATGGGCGCGGAAGGCCTGCTGGCCGCGACGGAAACGGCCATACTCAATGCCAACTACGTCGCCGCCCGCCTGCGGGACCACTATCCCATTCTGTACGCGGGCCCGAACGGGCGCGTGGCGCACGAGTGCATCCTGGACGTGCGCCCCATCAAGGACGCTTGCGGCATCACGGCGGAGGACATCGCCAAGCGGCTGATGGACTATGGCTTCCACGCGCCCACCATGAGCTTTCCGGTGGCGGGCACGCTGATGGTGGAGCCGACGGAATCCGAAGGCCTGGCCGAGCTGGACCGCTTCATCGATGCGATGATCGCCATCCGCGAGGAAATCGCGCAGGTGGAGCGCGGCGAGAAGGACGCGGAAGACAATGTGCTGAAGAACGCTCCGCACACGGCGCAGATGCTGTTGGTGAGCCAATGGCATCACGACTACACGCGCGAGGCGGCGGCTTATCCCGTGGCGGGCTTGCGCGACAACAAGTATTGGCCGCCGGTTGCCCGGGTGGACAATGCCTACGGGGACAGGAACCTGATGTGCTCTTGCCCGCCGGTTGGGGATTATTCGGAAAGCGAGGCGGCGAGCGAAAGCGTGGCTTGATGCCGGCCGGCGGGCTGTGCGGGGGCGGGCGCTCGGGCCAGTGGCCCGAACACGCGCCCCCGCAAGCCGCCTTTACGCCACGGTTTTCAATACCTTGTCTATCGTTTCGAAGATCTCGGCGATCTGCTGTTCTTCGATGATGAGCGGCGGCGAGACGGCGATGATGTCGCCGGTGTAGCGCACCATCACGCCCGCGTCGAAGCATTTCGCGAAGACCTCGGCCGCGCGCGCGCCCGGCGCGCCTTCGCGTGGCTGGAGCTCGATGCCGGCGACCAGGCCCAGGTTGCGGACGTCGATGACGTGGCGGGCGTTTTCCAGATTGTGGGCGGCGTCTTCGAACTTTTGCGACAGGCCGGCGGCGCGCTTGAACAACTGGTCTTTCTCGTAGATGCCCAGCGTGGCCAGGATGGCGGCCGTGGCCAGCGGGTGCGCCGAATAGGTATAGCCATGGAAGAACTCGATGCCGCTGGCCGCGGCGCCCACGATGGTGTCGTGGATTTCGCGGCGGACGGCGACGGCGCCGGCGGGCACGGCGGCGTTGCTGATGCCCTTCGCCATGGTGATCAGGTCCGGCTTCACGCCGAAGAATTCACTGGCGGTGTTGGCGCCCAGGCGGCCGAAGCCCGTGATGACTTCGTCGAAAATCAGCAGGATGCCGTGCTTTTCGGTGATGGCGCGCAGCTTTTCCAGATAGCCCTTGGGCGGGATCAGCACGCCGGTGGAGCCGGCCAGGGGCTCGACGATGACGGCGGCGATGGTGGAGGCGTCGTGCAGGGCGATGATGCTTTCCAGCTGGTCTGCGAAGTGCTCGCCCCATGCCGGCTGCCCGCGCGTATGCTTGTTCTTGGACAGGTCGTGGGTGTGCGGCAGGTGGTCGACATTGGGCAGCAGGGCGCCCGAGAACGTCTTGCGGTTGGGCGAGATTCCGCCGACGGAGATGCCGCCGAACCCCACGCCGTGGTAACCGCGCTCGCGGCCGATCAGGCGGGTGCGCTGGCCTTCGCCGCGCGCGCGGTGGTAGGCCAGGGCGATCTTCAGCGACGTATCGACGGATTCGGACCCCGAATTGGTGAAGAAAATGCGGTCCATGCCTTCCGGCATCAGGCGGGCGACCGCCGAGGCGGCGCGGAAGGAGTCGGTGTGGCCGAGCTGGAAGCTGGGCGCGTAATCGAGTTCGGCGGTTTGCCGGGCGATGGCGTCGATGATTTCCTGGCGGCCGTGGCCCGCGTTCACGCACCAGAGGCCCGCGGTGCCGTCGAGCACCGGGTGGCCGTCGGCGGCCGTGTAGTACATGCCCTTGGCCTTGGTCAGCAGGCGTGGATGCTCTTTGAACTGGCGGTTTGCGGTGAAAGGCATCCACAGATTCGACAGATCCGGGAGATTCGCGTTACTGGTCATGGTTACCTCGACAGGCGAAAACGAAGGGGGTAGGCTTGGTGTCCGCCTATTCTCGTTCGCCCCGACTTGCAAATAAATATACAGTCGACCAAAATCGATATGACTGTATTGTTTGAATGATGATAACTGTGCTGATTCTGGGGAAGCAATGCGGTTTTTCGAGCCCGTGCGTGATCGCAAGCATGCGCCCTCCTTGGTGGAGCAGGTCGTCGAGGCGCTGGAAAACGCGATCCGGCAACAACTGTTGAGGCCGGGCATGGCCATGCCCTCGGTGCGCAAGTTCGCCAAGGCGCATGGCCTGAGCACCTTCACGGTGTCGGCGGCCTACAGCCGCCTGGTTGCGCAAAACTGGCTGGTGGCGCGGCCGGGCTCCGGCTACCGGGTGGCGGCCGCGGCCCGCAGGGCGCCTGCGGGCGCCGCGCCCGCGCCCGTGTCGGCGTGGGCGCCGCCCAAGATCGGGGCGTCCTGGCTGCTGGCGGACGTCTTCGCTGACCACTCCATACCCATCAAGTCCGGCTGCGGCTGGCTGCCCGGAGAATGGCTGAACGAGGCCGGCTTGTCCCAGGCGCTGCGGCAGGTGTCGCGCACTTCCCCCAAGCAGCTTGCCGGCTATGGTCATCCTTATGGCTATTTTCCCTTGCGCGAGCATATCCGGCATGCGCTCGAACACAATGGCCTGCAGGTGGCCAGCGACCAGGTGCTGCTGACCCAGGGGGCCACCCAGGGGCTGGACATCGTGATCCGCACGCTGTTCCGGCCGGGCGATGTGGTGCTCGCCGAGTTTCCGGGCTATGCGAACCTGCTGGAAACCATGCGCCTGGCGGGCCTGCGGGTGCTCAGCGTGCCGCGCAACCAGGACGGCCTGTGCACCCGCACCCTCGAAGAACTGGCCGCCAGGCACCAGGTGAAAGCGGTGTTCGTCAACACCGTGCTGCAGAATCCCACCGGCACGAGCCTGAGCATGAACAACGCCTTTCGCATCCTGCAGCTGGCGGAGCAATACCGCTACACGGTGATCGAGGACGACGTGTCGCGCGATCTGCTGCCGGGCATCGGCCCCATGCTGGTCGCCATGGGCGGGACGGCGCGGGTCGTGTATGTGTCGGGTTTCTCCAAGAGCATCATGCCCTCGATGCGGGTGGGCTATGTGGTGGCCAACGCCGAGCTGCTGAAGGAGTTCGCCAAGACCAAGATGACGCTGGGCCTGACGACGCCGGAAATGATGGAGCGCACCGTCCACGAAGTGCTGAGGCAGGGCCGGCACCAGGCTCACCTGAGGCGCGTGCAGGAACGGCTGCGCGAGGCGCACGACGAACTGGGCGCCCTGATGGACGAGCACGGTTTCGAGGTGTACAGCAGGCCCCAGGCGGGCCTGTTCCTGTGGGCTCGGCCCGCCGGCCCGTGGCGCGAGCAGGGCTCGGCAAAACTGGCCGAACTGGCCTTGAAAGACGGGATATGGCTGGCGCCGGGATCCTACTTCGACCCCGGGCAGGCGGATACGGGGTGGATACGCTTCAATGTCGCGTACTCGCTGCACCGGGCGCTATGGGCCTTCATGCGCAAGGCGGGGGCGACCGCCTGACGGCCCCCTGCGGCCATGGGCCGCCGCTGGCTATACTGTGGCCTTGAGTCAAGGCGGAAACTACAGCATATGAAGCAATACCTCGACCTGGTCCAGAACATTTTCGACAACGGCACTTGGCAGGAAAATCGCACCGGCGTGCGCACATGCAGCATTCCCGGCGCGATGATGCGATTCGACCTGCAGGAAGGCTTTCCCGCCGTCACGACCAAGAAACTCGCCTTCAAGTCCGCCATCGGCGAACTGGTGGGCTTTCTGCGCGCCTGCCGGAACGCGGCCGACTTCAACGCCCTGGGCTGCAAGGTATGGGACCAGAACGCCAACGAGAACCGCCAGTGGCTGGCGAATCCCTACCGGCTGGAAGAGGGCGACCTGGGGCCCGTATACGGCATCCAGTGGCGGGAATGGCCGGCCTACAAGCTGATCGACACCAGCCTGCCGCACAGCGCGGCGCAGATCGACGACGCCCTGGCCCGCGGCTATGCGCAGATCGGCCTGGTCGGCAACGCGGGCGGCACGGCCAGCGCGCTGCTGTACAAGGCCGTGGACCAGCTGCGCGCCTGCCTGGACACCATCATGCGCGATCCGGGCAGCCGGCGCATACTCTTTCATGGCTGGAACTGGGCCCAGCTCGAGGAAATGGCCCTGCCTCCCTGCCACCTGCTCTACCAGTTCCTGGTCAACGTCGAGAAAAAGGAAATTTCCCTTTGCCTGTATATCCGCAGCAACGACGTCGGCCTGGGCACGCCCTTCAACCTGACCGAAGGCGCGGCGCTGCTGCACCTCGTCGGGCGCCTGACCGGCTACCAGCCGCGCTGGTTCACCTATTTCATCGGCGATGCGCACATCTATGAGAACCATGTGGACATGCTGCGCGAGCAGTTGCGGCGCGAACCCTTCCCGGCGCCGCGCCTGGCGCTGTCGGACCGCATCCCCGACTATGCCGAAACGGGCCGGTACGAACCCGAATGGCTGGAAAGAATCGAGCCCGGCGACTTCTCGCTGGAGGGCTACCGACATCACGCGCCGCTGACCGCGCCCATGGCGGTTTGACCGCCGCCCACCGACATACGGAACATATCGCCATGCCCGACGCCCGCGTCCAACTCGTCGTCGCCTATTCCGCCAACCGCGTGATCGGCCGCGACAATGCGCTGCCCTGGCGCCTGCCCTCCGACCTCAAGCATTTCAAGCGCGTCACCCTGGGCAAACCCATCATCATGGGCCGCAATACCTGGCATTCGCTGGGCCGCCCGCTGCCCGGCCGCCCCAACCTGGTGCTCAGCCGCGACCCGGGCTTCGCCGCCGAAGGCGCCACCGTGCATCCCGACCTGGAATCCGCCCTCGCGGCCTGTCGCGATGCGGAAGTCGTCTGCGTGATCGGCGGCGAACAGGTCTTCAAGGCGGCGCTGGACATCGCCGAGGAAATCATCGCCACCGAAGTGCACGCCGAGGTGGCGGGCGACACTTTCTTTCCACCCTTGCCGGCGGGCTGGACGGAAGTCGAACGCCTTGCGCAGCCGGAAGAGAACGGCCTGGCGTTCGACTTCGTCACGTATCGCAGGGGCGGCGTCAGGCTTCCAGAATCTGGATCGAATGCGTGATGTCGGCCGTCTTGGCCAGCATGGCCGAGGCGGAGCAGTATTTGTCGTGTGACATCTTCACGGCCCGTTCGACGGCGGTTTGGGACAGGCCCTTGCCGCTGACGACGAAGGCGAAATGGATCTTGGTGAATACCTTGGGATCGGTTTCGGCGCGCTCGGCGGTGAGCGTCACCCGGCAGTCGGTGACGGCCTGGCGGCTGCGCTTGAGGATCAATACGACATCGTAGGCCGCGCAGCCGCCCGTTCCGGCCAGCAGCATTTCCATGGGGCGCGGGGCGAGATTGTGCCCGCCGCCGTCGGGGGCGCCGTCCATGGCCGTTACGTGGCCGCTGCCCGTGCGGGCAACGAAGAGCATGCCGTCCGGGCCGCCCCAGTCTATCGTGCATTCCATGCTTGTTCCTGGTG
Organism: Parapusillimonas granuli; assembly: GCF_013416525.1. Lineage (GTDB taxonomy): Bacteria > Pseudomonadota > Gammaproteobacteria > Burkholderiales > Burkholderiaceae_B > Parapusillimonas > Parapusillimonas granuli. The sequence continues at coordinate 430,100 of NZ_JACCEM010000004.1, read as the reverse complement.
TGTATCGACAATCGTGCAGACTGAATGTTGACGCATCCGCGGCCTTTGCGCAATTCGCCGCATAACTGCATCATGCGTAGGGTAATGGCGTGGCGGGCTTGGCCTCTCCGGTATCATTCCGCATAAATATCGCCTTACGATATAAGCAGCTGGAACGAAGCGTTGCAGCGGGCGGTATCCGCAATCAAGAGACGCATCCGCATGAGCACCATCACCATACTGCTGCTGACTTTCATATTGTCCGTCACCGGCTTGTTCGTTTTCATCTGGTCCCTGCGCCGGCATCTGTTCGACGCCGATCCGGCGGCCGCCAGAGTCATATTTTCCGAAGGGGAGATCGGCAAGGTCGAAGAGCCCGCCGCCACGCCGGCGCAGCATCAAGCCTTGCAGCGCGCCGTCGGCGAAGGGCCGGTTTCCGGAGCGGGCGCGCCGGTGGACAGCGTGACGCAGGCCCGCGAGCTGGCCGAGCGCGTCCGGGCGGACCGCTCGACCGCCTATGTGGCCTTCGTCTTTCTTTCCTGCGCCGTCGCCTGGCTGATACTGGCCTCGGCGGCGGGGCTGATCAGCTCGATCAAGCTGCATCAGCCCGATTTCCTCACCGACTACGCCTGGCTGACCTTCGGCCGCATCCGGACCCTGCACCTGAACATGGTGGCCTATGGCTGGGCGCCCATGGCCGCCTTCGGCATCGCGCACTGGACGCTGCCCCGCCTGCTCAAGACCGAGCTCATGGGCGGCAGGTTCGCGCTGCTGGGGGCGATGCTCTGGAATGCCGCCCTGATCGCCGGCCTGGGCAGCGTGGCGGCGGGCATCAGCGACGGGCTGGAGTGGCTGGAAATACCCTGGCAGATAGACATCTTGTTCGTGATCGGCGGGGCGCTCATCGGCCTGCCCTTGGTCTTTACGCTGCAGAACCGGAAGACCGAGCACCTGTACGTATCCATCTGGTACATGGGCGCGGCCTTGTTCTGGTTTCCGGTCCTGTTCCTGGTGGGCAATTTGCCGGGCGTGCATTTCGGCGTGGAGCAGGCCACCATGAACTGGTGGTTCGGCCACAACGTGCTGGGGCTGTTCTACACGCCTATCGCCCTGGCTTCCGTGTATTACTTCCTGCCCAAGATCATCGGCCGGCCGATACAATCGTACAACCTGTCGCTGCTGGGCTTCTGGGCGCTGGCGTTCTTCTATGGCCAGGTCGGCGGCCATCACCTGGTGGGCGGGCCGGTGCCGGGGTGGCTGATCACGCTGTCCATCGTCCAGAGCATGATGATGATCGTGCCGGTGCTGGCGTTCTCGGTCAACCAGCACTTGACGATGCGCGGTCATTTCAAGACTCTGCTGTATTCGCCCACGCTGCGGTTCATCGTGCTGGGCGGCATGATGTACACGCTCAGCTCGGTGCAGGGTTCCTTCGAGGCCTTGCGCAGCATCAACACGGTCACGCACTTCACCCACTTCACGGTGGCGCACGCCCACCTGGGGCTGTACGGGTTTTTTTCGCTGGTGATGTTCGGCGCCATCTATTTCGTCATGCCGCGCGTGATGGCGTGGGAATGGCCGTATCCGCGTCTCATCTCCCTGCACTTCTGGCTGGTGGTGCTGGGTTTCGGCGTCTATTTCGTGGGCTTGTCCATCGGCGGATGGCTGCAGGGCGTGGCCATGCTGGACGCGAGCCGAAGCTTTATGGAGTCCGTCAAGGTCACGATTCCCTATCTGGAGGCGCGTAGCGTGGGGGGCGGCCTGATGACGCTGGGCCACCTGGTGTTCGCCTTCCATTTCGGCGCCATGGCGCTGCGCTACGGGCGCAAGCGCGTGGGCCCGGCGCTCTTTCGAAACCGTGCGGATTCCCTCCCGCCCGTCGAGGTTCCCGTCGCCGCCGGCGGCGTGGTGGGAGGCTGAGCATGGAAAACGAATACAAACTGCTGGGCGGGGCGATGGTCACCCTGGCGCTGGCGACCGCGACCCTGGTCGTCGTGCCCTATGTGCAGCTGTCGGACGTCCAGCCGTCGCCGGGGCTCAAGGACTATACCTCGGCGGAGCTGCGCGGCCGCCGGCAGTACATCGAGAACGGCTGCGTGTACTGCCACACGCAGCAGCCCCGGGCCCGGGCGCAAGCGCCCGACTTCCAGAGGGGCTGGGGCAGGGCGCCGGTCGCCGGCGACTATTTCTATGACCGGCCGCATCTGCTGGGCACCATGCGCACCGGCCCCGACTTGCTGAACATAGGCGCGCGCCAGCCCAGCGCCGACTGGAACCTGGGCCACCTCTACCAGCCGCGCGCCTACACGCCGGGCAGCATCATGCCGTCCTATCCCTATCTCTTCGAAGTCAAGGACAAGGCCGAGAAGGGCGACCGGGTGGTGAACCTGCCGCCGGCATATGCGCCGCTGGGGCAGGTGGTCGTGGCCCGTCCGGAAGCGCTCGACCTGGTCGCCTACCTCCTTGCCCTGGACCGCAGCTATCCCGTCAAGCCGCCGCCCGGCCCGGACAGATAGCGGCGCGCGCCGCGCATGCCCCGCCGCGCCGCCGGACGCAATGAAGTCATTGGAGAGAACAGGATGCCGCATCGTTTCAAGAGGAAAATCGCCGCCCAGTCGCGCGAGATGCCCGAACCTTATGAGGGCAGCAGGCCCGTGCCCATGATCGTGGTGCTGATCGTGGCCTCGATATTCTTGTGGGCCGTCGGCTATATCGGCTACACCTATCAGGCGCAGCCGTCCTCGTACGGCGACTGGCGCAGCGCGGCCGACTTCCAGCGCGAAGCCGGCACGGCGCAGGTCGACGGCGCGCAGCTGTACGCCACCCACTGCGTGGCATGCCACCAAGCCACCGGCAAGGGCTTGCCGGGCGTGTTTCCGCCGCTTTCGGGATCCGAATGGCTGGAAGGAGCGCCCGATGCGGGCATACAGATCGTGCTGCACGGGGTGATGGGGCCCCTGACGGTGGGCGGAACGAAATACGATGGAAGCATGCCGACGTTCAAGGACAAGCTGAACGATGAAGAGATCGCCGCGGTGCTGACGCATATCCGCGGCAGTTTCGGCAATTCCGCCGGCGCGGTGAAGGCCGCGGAAGTAGCCGCCGCGCGCCAGGCCAGCGCGGATCGCAGCGCTCCCTGGAACGGCGACGCGGACCTTGCCGCCTTGCGGTGATCCGGCATGAGGACCGTGCTCGCCGCGGCGCTGGCCTGTGTCCTGGGGCTGGGCGCCATTTCGGCCAAGACCGACGGATTCACCGTGCTGACCAGCGAAGCGGCGCGGCGGGCGGATATCGCGCGCGAGCCCAAGGCACTGCCGGACGCCATGCTCGTGGACGAACGGGGCCTGGGGGCCGGGCTGCTGGAGCGCTTGCGCCGCGACGGCCGCGTGGCCGTCGTGAATTTCATCTATACGCGCTGCGTGTCGCTGTGCACCGCCATGGGCACGGAATACCAGCGCCTGCAATCGGAAATCCTGCAACGAGGCCTTGCGGACCGCGTGCGCTTGCTGAGCATCAGCTTCGACCCGGCGGACACGCCGGAGCGCCTGGAACGCTATGCGCGCGGCATGGGCGTGGAACCGGCCGTCTGGACGTTCGCCACGGCCGCGGACCCGGCCCAGTTGCGCGCGCTGCTGGACGCCTTCGGCATCGTGGTGATCCCCGCGCCCTTGGGCCAGTATGAGCACAATGCGGCCTACCACGTCGTTTCCGCGCAGGGCCGCCTGGAACGCATCGTCGATCTGGGCGAAACGGAGCGGCTGCTGGATGCGCTGCGGCAGCCGCCCGCGGAGCCCGCGGCATGACCGGGCCGGGCCGCGCGCGCCGCTTCCATCTTGGCGCCGCTTTGCTGCTGCTGGCGGCGGCATGGGTCCTGGATGGGTTCCTGACCCGGTCCATGGCCTGGCACATGCTGGTCCATATTCCCATGCTGATTGCCGCGGGCGCGTGGGCGGCCGCGGGCCTGGCCGGCGCCGGCTCGCCCAAGGGCGCAAGGCCGGGCTCGGCATTTGCCGCGCTCGGCAAATATAATGAGCATGGCCTGCCGGGTTTGCTGCTGTTCAGCTTCATCGGCGCCTATTGGATGATTCCCCGTTCACTGGACGACGCGGTGACGTCGGCGGCGTCCCAGGGGTTCAAGTACGCGACCCTGGTGCTGGCCGGCATGCTGCTGATTCATTCGCTGCGCCGGGCAAATGCCATCATCGTCGTGTTCTTCCTGGGCAATTTTTCCTGGATGACGGCGATCGTGGGCTTGCTGTATCAGGAATACCCCGCGCGCCTGTGCAATGTATATTTGCTGGGCGACCAGGAAATCGCGGGCCGCGGGCTGGTCGCCTGGGCGATCCTGCTGCCCTTGGCCTGGTTTATGATCGAGCGCCGCCGTCCCCGCTCATTGCTGGCCGGGGCGGACGCCCCAACCGTGAAAGGAAATACGAATGTCGACGGTCGAAAATAGTGTGAATTCCGGGGTCGGGCCCCATGCGGTGTCTGACCCCAGGCGCCTCGGCACGGTCGATAAGCTGCTCTCGGAAATCGGCCGGGCGGTGCAGATTCTGGACGGGTCCGTGCACGCGAGCCGGCCGAATCCCGCGGGCCGGCACCGGGCCGACGACCACGCCGCCGCCCTGACGTCCGAAGAGCAGCGCCATGCCGCGGGGCTGATGCGGGTAAACCATGTGGGCGAAATTTGCGCACAGGCCTTGTATCGCGGCCAGGCGATGTTTTGTCGCGACGCAGCAATCCGGGACGTCCTGTATGACGCCGCCGCCGAAGAGGTGGACCACCTGGCCTGGTGCCGGCAGCGCCTGGACGAACTGCACAGCCGTCCCAGCCTCCTGAATCCGCTTTGGTATGCCGGCTCGTTCGCGCTGGGCATGGCGGCAAGCCGGGCGGGCACCGGCAGGAACCTGGGCTTCATGGCCGAAACCGAGAGGCAGGTGGAACAGCACCTGGACGGCCATCTGGTCGATCTGCCCAAGACAGACGAGCGTTCGCGCAGTATCGTGGTGCAGATGCGCGACGACGAAATCCAGCATCGCAACACGGCCGAGACGCATGGGGCCGATGCCTTGCCGGCGCCGGTCAAGCTTGCCATGCGGTTCATGTCCAAGGTCATGACGGTCACGGCGTACCGTATTTAGCGGCCCCGGCCGGTAATTTGTAAAAGAATGGCGGCTGGGGTAAACTCTAAGTTACGGTGACGCTTTTTTATGAACGGTTTTTTGTAAAAAGACCACAAACTTAAAAAGTTACATCTTTGCAGCGGTTTTTTCTTGCAACGCACAAATAATCGCTATATACTTTAGTTATCGGATGTCGAAACGTGATTGCAAGGGTAAACCCCAGTCACGCGGTCTCGAGCAAATGCTCTGGTAGCCCGACATGCCCAGGTTGTCTCCTCCACCCTCCTCCTTTGGTGGATTTAGCCCGAGATCTCACGATCTCGGGCTTTTTTTTATGTTTTTCAGTCCCTTAGGCTCGAAGAGCCATAGCGTGACCCGCTGTTTTGTGCTTACATTTCTTGTTGCACTTTTTACGGTGCCGGAAGGCGCCCTGTTACAAATAGGGCCGATAATGTCATTGCCTCAACGTCTATAGGGATTACGTGATTTCGCTCAAGCTCTGGGAATCATTCACCTGGTTCTACATCTGTATCGTCGCCTTCATGGTCGGGGGCCTGATCGTGGCGTCCGAGCGCTGGCATGGCGTCTTTACGGGCGATTCCGACATGAAGAAGCCGCAGGCCATGCACGCGCGCGCGGCGCCGCGCGTGGGCGGTCTGGCCGTGGTCGCCGGCAGCCTGGCGGGGCTGCTCGTGCTCGGCCCCAGCAACATGACCCTGACCTGGCTGTGGCCCGTGCTGTTCGTGGCGGCCATGCCGGTTTTCGTGGCCGGGCTGCTTGAAGACATCACCAAGGACGTCGGTTCCGGCAAGCGTCTGCTGGCCGCGTTCGCGTCGGCGGCGATTGCGTGGTGGCTGCTGGGGGGCGTTTCCCGGGTGGGCTGGAGCTGGGCGGACTGGCTGCTGTCGTTCTGGCCGGTGTCGCTGGTGTTCACCATGGTGGCGGTGGGCGGCTGTACCCATGCGCTCAATATCATAGACGGCATGAACGGCCTGGCGGGCATGATCGCCACGCTCATGGCGGCGTCGCTGGCGCTCGTCGCGCTGCAGGTTCAGGACATCCCCATTTTCCTGATCGCCGCCGCCCTTGCGTCCGCCACCCTGGGTTTCCTGGTCTGGAATTTCCCCTTTGGCAGGGTTTTCCTGGGCGACGGCGGCGCGTATTTCCTGGGATTCATGCTGGCCGAGCTTGCCGTGCAGCTGGTGGTGCGCAATCCCAGCGTGTCGCCTTTCTATGCGCTGGCCGTGCTGTTCTACCCGGTTTTTGAAACCATGTTCTCGATCTGGCGCCGCCGCTTCAAGCGCGGCACGCCGGTGGACCAGCCCGATGCGCTCCATTTGCACCAGCTCGTTTTCCGGCGCCTGGTCCGGGTCACGTTCAGCCGCGATCGCCGCCACGCCGTGCCCGCCCTGTGCAACGCCATGACCTCTCCGTATCTGTGGTTCCTGGCGCTCATCGGCCTGGTGCCCGCCACCATCTGGTGGGACAACGCCTGGGTGCTGTGCGCCAGCATCGCGGCGTTCTCCCTGGCTTATCTATGGCTGTATGCGCGCCTGGTTTCCTGGCGCCGGCCTTCGTGGCTGCTGTTGCCGTCCATAGGGCGCAACGTCAGGCGCAAATAGCGCCGCAACCCCTCTCATTTCTTCGTTAAAGCGCGCAGCGCGGGAGATACAAAATTGCAGATTCAAGACGTGAAGCTTGCGGTGGTCGGCCTCGGTTACGTGGGCTTGCCCCTGGCGGTGGAATTCGGCAAGAAGCGCCCGGTACTGGGCTTCGACATCAATATGCGCCGAGTGGCCGAGCTCAAGGAAGGTCGGGACCACACGCTCGAGGTCGACCCCGGGGAACTGGCGCGGGCGACGCATCTGGAGTTCACGCACGAGGCCGAGCACCTGGCCCGGGCCAATGTGTTCATCGTGACCGTGCCCACGCCCATCGACCAATACAAGCAGCCCGATCTCACGCCGTTGATCCGCGCCAGCGAAACCATAGGAAAAGTTCTCAAGCGCGGCGACATCGTCATCTATGAGTCCACGGTGTATCCGGGCGCCACCGAGGAGGTCTGCGTGCCGGTGCTCGAGAGCATCTCGGGGCTGCGGTTCAATGAAGACTTTTTTGCCGGCTACAGCCCCGAGCGCATCAACCCCGGCGACAAGGCGCATCGCGTTTCCACCATCAAGAAGGTGACCTCCGGCTCGACGCCCGAAGTGGCCGGCCTGATCGACGAGCTCTACGGCGAGATCATCGTCGCGGGCACCCACAAGGCGCCGTCCATCCGCGTGGCCGAGGCCGCCAAAGTCATCGAGAATACCCAGCGCGATGTCAACATCGCCTTGATCAACGAGCTGGCCCTGATCTTCAACAAGCTGGGCATAGACACCCAGGCGGTGCTGGAGGCGGCGGGCACGAAGTGGAACTTCCTGCCCTTCCGGCCGGGCCTGGTGGGCGGGCATTGCATCGGCGTCGACCCCTACTACCTCACGCACAAGGCGCAGTCCATCGGCTATCACCCCGAGATCATCCTCGCCGGGCGCCGCCTGAACGATTCGATGGGCGGCTATGTGGTGTCGCAGCTGGTCAAGGCGATGACGAAGCGCTCCATACAGGTGCAGGGTTCGCGGGTGCTGGTGATGGGGCTGACTTTCAAGGAGAACTGCCCGGACCTGCGCAATACGCGCGTCGTGGACATCGTGCGCGAGCTGGGCGAATACAACATCGAGGTCGACGTCCACGACCCATGGGTGGACCCCGAGGAAGCCGTGCGCGAATACGGCATCACGCCGGTTGCGAATCCCGCCCAGGGCGCCTACGATGGAATCATCATTGCCGTCGCCCATCACCAGTTCGCCGCCATGGGCGTCGGCGCCATTCGGGCCCTGGGCAAGCCCGAGCACGTCCTGTACGACTTGAAGTATGTGCTTGCGGCCCAGGAGGCCGACATCCGCCTTTGAGGCGGGGCATCAAACGTCAGAAAGGTTTTGCCATGAGTAATCGATATCAGGAAGTCACGACGGCGCTGCGGGCCGAGCCCAAGAACTGGCTGGTCACCGGCTGCGCCGGCTTCATCGGGTCCAATCTGCTCGAAGCGCTGCTCGTCATGGGCCAGAAAGTCCGTGGCCTGGACAACTTCGCCACAGGGTATCGCCACAATCTGGACGAAGTCCAGAAGACCGTGACCCCCGAGCAATGGGCGAATTTTTCCTTCGTCGAAGGCGACATCCGCGATTTCGATACCTGCCGGAAAGCGGTGGACGGCGTGGATTTCGTCCTGCACCAGGCGGCCCTGGGTTCGGTTCCGCGTTCGCTGAAGGATCCCATCACCACCAACGCGGTCAATGTGGGCGGTTTTCTGAACATGCTCGTCGCGGCGCGCGACGCCCAGGTCCAGGCTTTCGTGTATGCGGCATCCAGCTCCACCTACGGCGACCTGGAAGAACTGCCCAAGGTCGAAGAACGCATCGGCAGGCCGCTGTCGCCATATGCCGTCACGAAGTACGTGAACGAGCTGTATGCCGACGTCTTCACCCGCTCCTACGGCTTCGGCAGCGTGGGGCTGCGCTACTTCAACGTATTCGGCAAGCGGCAGGACCCCAACGGCGCCTACGCCGCCGTGATCCCCACCTGGATCGCCGCGATGATACGCGGCGAAGACGTCGTGGTGAACGGCGACGGCGAAACCAGCCGCGATTTCTGCTTCATCGACAATGTCGTGCAGGCCAACATCCTGGCGGCGCTGGCGCAGCCCGAAGGCATCAACCAGGTCTACAACGTGGCGGTCAACGCCCGGACCAGCCTGAACGAGCTTTTCGACTACCTGGCCAAGGCGCTGGGCAACAACGGCATCGTGTACGACAGGCAGCCCGTGTACCGGGACTTCCGCGCCGGCGACGTGCGCCATTCGCAAGCCGACATCAGCAAGGCCAAGGAACTGCTGGGCTACGAGCCCATGCACAATATCGTGCAAGGGATAGAAGTCGCCATGCCCTGGTACACGCAATTCCTGCGTTGACTTGAAAACGCTCAAACAGCGCCTGTCCAGCCTGCATTCCGACCACCGGCGCATTGCCCAGGGGGCGATGCGTGTCGCCTTTTTCCTGCTGCTGGGCAAGGCCGCCGGCGCGTTCAAGGAAATGGCGGTGGCCTACCGCTACGGCATCAGCGACGCCGTGGACGCCTACCAGTTCACCATGACGATGGCCAACTGGCTGCCCATCACGCTGGTGGGCGCGCTGTCCGTGGTGTTGATCCCGGTGCTGGTGCGCGCGCGCGGCGAAGCGCGCCCCGAGCGGGCGCGCTTCCTGGGCGAGCTCCAGGGCTGGACGATCGCGGTGGGCACGGTGCTGGCGGTGGCGCTCTACGTGGCGTGGCCCTGGGTGCTGCGGTGGGCGGGGGCGGGGCTGTCGCCCCAGGCCGCGCGCATGAGCGGCGAGCTCATGCTTGCGTTCGCCCCGGCGGCCCTGCTGACCCTGATGACGGGGATCAGCGCGGCGCGCCTGCGGGCCCACGAGCGCCACATCAATACCCTGCTGGACAGCGTGCCGGCGGTCGTCATACTGATATGGGTCATGCTGGCCGGCGTGGTGACCGACGTCGGGCCCTTGCTGTGGGGCACGCTGGTGGGCTACCTGATCCAGTCGATCTGGCTGTTCCAGCTGGCATCGCGCGCCGACGGCATGCGGGGCCGGCCGGCCCTGGCGCTCCGCTCGCACCATTGGCCCGATCTGGTCAAGGCGGCGGGCGTCATGCTCATCGGCCAGGTGGCCATGAGCTTCGTCGGGCCCATCGACCAATACACGGCCGCCAATCTCGGCTCGAACGCCAACGCGACCCTGGGCTATGCGACCCGCCTGCTGTCCCTGCTGCTGGGAGTCGGCGCGGCGTCGGTCGGGCGCGCGGCCCTGCCGGTGCTGGCGGACATCCAGCAGCGCGGCGATGCCGAAAGAGCCCGCGCGACGGCGCTGAAGTGGTCGGCGCTGATGCTGCTGGCGGGCGGCGCGGTCACCCTGCTGGGCTGGGCGCTGGCGCCCTGGGGCGTGGCGCTGCTGTTCGAGCGCGGCGCCTTCGGCGCGCAGGATACGCAGGCCGTGGCGCAGGTGCTGCGCTGGGGGCTGCTGCAAATGCCGTTCTATTTCGGCGTGCTGATCCTGGTCCAGCTGCTCGCCAGCCAGAATCGCTATCGCATCATGGCCGCCATCGCCGTGGCCAATTTCGCGCTCAAGGCGGTCATGAACCCCCTCCTGGCCCCGTCGATGGGCGCCGCGGGCATCATGCTGGCCACGAGCATCATGTATGCCCTATCGTACGCCTGCTATGTGGCGGTCGCGCTGCGCCGGCCGTAGCCGCACGCCGCAGGCGCCGGGCATTCTCTTTTCATGGATACAGGTATTGTCTTGAGTAATCGATCCGTTCCCGCCCATCTGATGATCTTCATCCATTCCCTGAGCGGCGGCGGGGCTGAACGCGTTGCGGCCGACATCAGCGCATACTGGGTCGAGCTGGGCTGGCAAGTGACGGTGGTCACGCAGGCGGCCGCCGACACCGACGCCTATTCCCTGCACCCCAAGGTCAGGCGCCACGTCCTGGGCACGGCCGGGTATTCCGGCGGCGGCCTGAGCGGCGTGCTGGCCAACCTGAGGCGCGTATGGCGGTTGCGCCGCCTGATCAAGCGCCTGCGCCCCTCGGTGGTTCTGGGCATGATGACGACGGCTTCCGTGCTGGCCGTGGAGGCCGCGCGGGGCTTGAACTGCCGGGTCATCGCCACCGAGCATACGCATCCGCCGTCCCAGGAGCTGCCCGAGATCTGGCTGCGCCTGCGCCGCCGCGCCTATCCGCGGGCGGCCGCCGTGGTGGCGCTGACGGCCGGCACGGCGCAGTGGCTGCAAGAGCACGTGCCGGGCTGCCGGCTCGCGGTCATTCCCAACGCGGTCCGCTGGCCCATAGAAAGCGCGGAGCCGCGCCTGGAGCCGGCGCGGCGCAACGGCCGCTTTCGCCTGCTCGCCGTCGGGCGGCTGCACCCGCACAAGGGCTTCGACCTGCTGATATCGGCATTCCAGGAAATCGCGGACCATTTCCCCTTATGGGACCTGGTCATCCTGGGCGAAGGCGAGAGCCGCGAAGCGCTGCAGGAACAGATCGACGCCGCCGGCCTGTCCGACCGCGTGAGCATGCCGGGCCGGGCCGGCAACGTGGCCGACTGGTATTTGCAGTCCGACCTCTATGTGCTGAGTTCGCGGGTCGAGGGCCTGTCCAACACGCTAATCGAATCCATGGCCAGCGGGCTGGCGCCGGTGGCTTTCGACTGCGAAACCGGCCCGCGCGAAATCATCCGCGACGGCATAGACGGCGTGCTGGTCCGGCCGGCGGGCGATGCGGAGGCCTTGGCGGCGCATTTGTCCGATATGATGGCGCATCCGGAAAAGCGCGAAGCCTACGCACGGCGCGCCGTCGACGTGCGCGATCGTTTTTCGGTCGCCAGGGTGATGGCGCTGTGGGGAAATTTATTATGTGTGGAATCGTAGGAATCTGGGGCGATCTGCCGGGCAAGCGGCCCGTCGTCGAACGCGGCTGCGAGCGCATCAAGCATCGCGGCCCCGACAGCCAGGGGTATTGGGAAGACGCCCAGGCCGGCATCGCGCTGGGCCATGTGCGGCTCGCCATCCTGGATCTCAGCCCGGCCGGGCATCAGCCCATGGTGTCGGCCTGCGGCCGCTACGTCATGGTGCTCAACGGGGAAATCTACAATCACCTGGAACTGCGGGCGCAATTGCAGGCGCGCGGCGAGGCCCCCGCATGGCGCGGCCATTCCGATACGGAAACCGTGCTGGCGGCGTTCGCGGCCTGGGGCGTTGAACGGTCCCTGGCGGCCATGACCGGCATGTTCGCCATCGCGCTGTGGGATCGCCGGACGCGCAGCCTGAGCCTCATGCGGGACCGCATGGGCGAGAAGCCGCTGTACCTGGGTTATGCGGCGGGGAATTTCGTCTTCGGCTCGGAGCTCAAGGCCATCACGGCCATGCCGGGCTTCGACGCAAGCATAGACCGGCGCGCCCTGTCTTTGCTATTGCGCCACAACTATATTCCCGCGCCATACAGCATCTACCGCGGCATCGGCAAGCTCATGCCCGGGCACCGGCTCACGCTGACGGAAGCAGACCTGCGGACGGGCGCGCTGCCCGCCGCCACGGCGTATTGGTCGGCCGCCGGCGTCAGCGCGGCGGCGCGCGGCAACATGCTGTCCTTCGAGTCCGACGGCGCGGCGGCCGATGCGCTGGAAGAAGTCCTGTCGACGGCCGTGGGCAGGCAGATGATTTCGGACGTCGAGCTCGGCGCGTTTCTATCCGGCGGCATCGATTCTTCCACCATCGTCGCGCTGATGCGAAACCGGTCGTCCCGGCCCGTGCGCACTTTCGCCATCGGCTTCGACGATCCCGCCTACGACGAAGCACGGCATGCCAAAGAGGTCGCCCGCCACCTGGGAACGGAGCACACGGAGATGTACGTGAGCGCGGCCGACGCCCTGGCGGTCGTGCCCCGGCTTCCCGAACTGTACGACGAACCGTTTGCCGATTCCTCGCAAATCCCGACCGCGCTCGTCATGCGCATGGCGCGGCGGCACGTCACGGTGGCGCTTTCCGGCGATGGCGGCGATGAATTGTTTTCCGGCTATGCGCGCTATTTCCGGGCGGCGGACTGGTGGCGCAAGCGGCAGCGCTTGCCGCGCTTCGCCCACGGCACGCTGGCCGCCGCCGCCAGGTCGGGCGCGGCCATGATGCCGGCGGGCCGCCGCCGCGACCGCCTGGAGAAACTGTCCGAAGCCTTGGCGGCAAGCAGCCAGGGCCTGTTCTACCGGCAGTTCGTCTCGTACTGGAAGGATCCGGCGCAAGCGGTGGTGGGCGCGGAACTGCCCGAAACCTGCTTCGACGCCCGGATCGAAGGGGGCCTCCACGAAACCATGTCCCTGCTCGATATCCTGAGCTATCTGCCCGACGACATTCTGGTCAAGGTCGACCGCGCGGCCATGGCGGTCGGGCTGGAAACCCGCGTGCCGATGCTGGATCACCAGGTGGTGGAATTCTCGCGCCGCCTGCCGCTGTCCTACAAGATCCGGTCGGGGCAGGGCAAGTGGCTGCTGCGCCAGGTGCTGTACCGCCACGTGCCCCAGGCGCTGGTCGACCGCCCCAAGAAGGGTTTTTCCGTGCCTTTGGCCGCCTGGCTGCGCGGGCCGCTGAACGAGTGGGCCAATGCCTTGCTGGACCCGGCGCGGCTGAATCGCGAGGGCCTGTTCCATTCCGGCCCCATCCTGCGAAAATGGCGTGAACACCAACGGAATGAACAGGACTGGAGCACCCATTTGTGGGGCGTCCTGATGACGCAGGCATGGCTGGACTCCGTCCGGGCCGCCGATGTGAGGCCTACATGAAAATACTGTTCTTCGTCAGCTCCATGCATGCCGGCGGCGCGGAAAGAGTGGCCGCCACCCTGTCCAGCGCATGGGCGCGGCGCGGCGACAGCGTGACGCTGGTGCCCACTTATACCAGGAAAGGCACTTGCTTCTATCACCTGAATCCGGCGGTGCGCCTGGTCTGGCTGGCGGACCGCATGAGCTGGCTGGGCCGCAGGCTGCTGCCCAGCGTCAGCAAGTGGTTCGCGGTCCGGCGGCTGATCCGGGAGGTCGAACCGGACGTCATCGTATCCTTCCTGACCAACGTCAACGTAGTCGTGCTCTCGGCCACGCGCGGCATGAAAATCCCCGTCATCGTTTGCGAGCGGACCAATCCGGCATTCAGCAGCAGCGCGAGCGATACGCTCAAGCGGCTGCGCCGCTCGCTGTATCCCCGCGCGACCACCGTGGTGCTGCAGTCCCGGGACAGCGTGGACGCCTTCCGCGCCATGGTGCCCGGGCTCAAGGACATCGCCGTCGTGCCCAACCCGCTGCCGCCCGGCATCGACGAGGTCGGCCAGGCCGAAGTGGTGTCCTGGCCGCGGCGCTATCGGCTGCTGGGCATGGGCCGGCTGGTGCCCAGCAAGCGCTTCGACGCCCTCATCCAGGCGTTCTCGGCCCTGGCCGAGGCTTATCCCGATTGGGACTTGGTCATATGGGGGGAGGGGCCTGAAAGAAAGAATCTCGAGCAGCTCGTTCAAGCATCGGGCCTCGCGTCCCGGGTTTCCTTGCCGGGGCGCACCGAGCAGCCCTGGGAAGAAGTCGTCAAGGCGGACGTATTCGCCATGACGTCCGAAGTCGAGGGCTTTCCCAACGTGCTGCTCGAAGCCATGGCCCTGGGGCGGGCGTGCGTCAGCGTCGACTGCCCCAGCGGCCCGCGCGAGATCAGCGAGGGCGGCAAGTACGCCTTGCTGGCTCCGCTGGGCGACCAGCCCGCGCTGTGCAACGCCCTGGAGCAATTGATGAGCGACCCCACGCTGCGCGATGTCATGGGCCGCCGCGCGGCGGCCTCCGTGCGCGAGCGCTACGGCTTGCCGGGCATCTTGGCCCAGTGGGACGGCGTGTTCGCGCGCGCGATGCAGCCGGCCGACACGGAGCGGCCGGCATGAGCGCGGCGCAGCGTCCCGCCACGGCCATCCGCGTCGTCCATATCATTTCGGGCCTGGGCCAGGGCGGCGCCGAGACGGTTCTTCACCGCCTGGTCACGGCACCGGAGCAGGCGCAGGAACATATCGTGGTCTCGCTGGGCGACGAGGGCGTGTTCGGCGCGCGCTTGCGTGAGGCGGGCATTGCCGTGCACGCCCTGCACATGAAGCAAGGCGCCGTGAAAGGCCTGTGGCGCTTGTTCCGGCTGCTGCGCGAGCTGCGGCCCGACGTGGTGCAGACGTGGATGTATCACGCGGACCTGCTGGGGGGCGTGGCCGCCCGGCTGGCGGGAATCAAGGCGGTATCCTGGGGCATACGCAATTCCGGGGCGGACCTGAGCAAGGGCAGCCGCTCGGCCCGGGCGCTGCCCCGGGTTTGCGCCTGGCTGTCCGGCCTGGTGCCGCAGGTGATCGTCAGCTGCGCGCGGGATGCCGCGGACCGCCACCGTGGATGGGGCTACCGGTCCGACCGCCTGCTCGTCATTCCCAATGGCTATGACTTGTCGCGCTGGCGTCCGGACGCCGACGCCCGGGCGCGGGTGCGCGCGCAATGGGGCGTGGCGCGTGATGCGCCGGTGATCGGGGCCGTCGCGCGCTGGAATCCCCTGAAAGACCACGCCAATCTGATCGAAGCCTTCTCTCTTTGCCTGAAGACGCAGCCGGATTTGCGCTGCGTGCTGATCGGAGACGGCATGGACGCCGCCAATGCCGAGCTCGCGGGGCTGCTGGACCGCCATGGCGTGCGCGGCCGCACGATACTGATGGGGCGCCGCGACGACGTGCCGGCGCTCATGAACGGCCTGGATGTCCACGTGCTGTCGAGCCGCGCGGAAGGGTTTCCCAACGTGGTGGCCGAAGCCATGGCCAGCGGCGTGGCCTGCGTGGTGACGGACGTGGGCGACGCCGCCGCCATCGTCGGCGATGCCGGCTGGGTCGTGCCGCCGCGCGATCCGCGGTCGCTCGCGCAGGCCGTCGGCGCGGCGGTGCTCGACCTTTCCGCTCCCGGGCACGCCGAGCGGCTCGAACGGGGCCGCAACAGCGTGGCGGCCCGCTACAGCCTGAACGCCATGGTGCAGGCCTACCAGGCCGTCTGGCAGCGACTGGCCATGGATTTCCCACGTGCCGGCCGGCCGGCCGGAATGCCCGACGCGCCCGCGCGGCCGCGGCTGCTGTTCGTGGTGAACAATCCCGCCTTCTTCCTGTCGCATCGTTTGCCGGTGGCGCTGGGTGCGCGGCAGGCCGGGTACGAGGTGCACGTCGCAACCATGGACGGCGCCGCGGTCACCGCCATCACCGCACACGGTTTTCCGCATCACGTGATCCCCATGTCGCGCAGCGGCCGGAATCCCATCGAAGAACTCAGCAGCCTGCATGCGCTCTGGCGCCTGTTTCGCCGCCTGCGCCCGGACCTCGTGCATGCGGTGACCATCAAGCCGGTGCTCTACGGGGGCATCGCCGCCAGGCTTGCCGGGGTGCGCGCCTACGTGGCCGCGGTATCGGGGCTGGGCTTCATCTTCATGCGCAAGCCCGGCGGGTTCGATTTCCTGAGAACGGCGGCCACCTTCCTGTACAAGCTGGCATTGGGCCACGGCAACAGCCGCGTCATCTTTCAGAACGAGAGCGACCGCGGCGTGCTGATGCGGGCCGGCGTGGTCAAGGCGCGCCAGGCGGTGCTGATACGCGGATCCGGCGTGGATCTGGCCGCCTTCCCCATGAAGCCCGAGCCCGACGGCCCGGTGCGCGCCATCATGGTCGCGCGGTTATTGAAAGACAAGGGCGTGGTGGAATTCGTGCAGGCCGCCAGGCTTGCCGCGAGCGAAGCCACGGCGCTGCGCTGGGTGCTGGCCGGTTCGCCTGACCCCGGCAACCCGGCCAGCATCAGCGACGCCGAATTCGACCGCTGGAAGCAGGAAGGCGTGGTGGAATGCCTGGGCGAACGCAAGGACGTCGCCGATCTGTATGCGGGGGCCCACATCGCGGTGCTGCCTTCATATCGGGAGGGCCTGCCGAAATCCTTGGTCGAGGCGGCGGCCTGCGGGCGCGCGGTGGTGACGACGGACGTGCCGGGCTGCCGGGATGCGATCGAGCCCGGAGTCTCGGGCGTGCTGGTGCCGGCCCGGGACGCGCGCGCATTGGCGGACGCGGTATCGCGTTTGGCGGGCGATGCGCCGTTGCGCAGGCAGATGGGGGCGGCGGGGCGTGCCCTGGCGGAGGCCGAGTTCGACATCCGCAAGGTGGTCGAGGCGCATCTGGCCATTTATGCGGAGTTGTTGCCGGGGCGGGGCGCCGATGCCGGCGCCTTGGAAGCGTAGCGGCGGGGCATCGCGCCAGACCCCCGCCCGCCGCTCAAAACGGCAGCGTGATGCCGGGAGCGACGGCGACGAGAGCCGCGCGGAACTCCGCTTTGATGCGCTCCAGGTCTTCGGGGCTGTCGCCCTCGAAGCGCAGGACGACCACCGGCGTGGTGTTGGACGCGCGAGCCAGGCCGAAACCGTCCGCGTACTCGGCGCGCACGCCGTCTATGGTGCTGATGCTGCTGGCCGAAGGAAACTTGCCTTCATTTTGCAGGCGCTCGATCAAGGCATGGGGCTCGCCTTCCGACATCTCCAGCTTGATCTCGGGCGTGGAAATGTCCTGCGGAAGGTCTTCCAGGACAGCCGACGGGTTTTCATGCTCCGAAAGGATTTCCAGCAGGCGCGCGCCGGTGTAGAGGCCGTCGTCGAAACCGAACCAGCGCTCCTTGAAAAAGATGTGGCCGCTCATTTCGCCCGCCAGCGGCGCGCCCGTTTCCGCCAGCTTCGCCTTGATCATCGAATGCCCCGTTTGCCACATGACCGGCCGGCCGGAGGCCTGCTTGATGGCGCGCGCCACATGGCGGCTGCACTTTACGTCGAAGATGATGGTGGCCCCCGGCTCGCGCTTGAGGACGTCGCGCGCGTACAGGATCAACTGGCGGTCGGGCCAGATGATTTCCCCCGATTTGGTCACCACGCCCAGGCGGTCGGCGTCGCCGTCGAACGCCAGCCCGAGCTCGCAATCGCTTTCCTGCACGTGACGGATCAGGTCCTGCAGATTGTGCGGGTCGGCCGGATCGGGATGATGGTTGGGAAAGTTGCCGTCCACCTCACAAAACAGCGGGTCGACCGTGCAGCCCAGCGACTCGTACAGGCGCCGGGCAACGACGCCGCCCACGCCATTGCCGCAATCGATGGCGATCTTCATGGGGCGGGCGAGCTTGATGGTGCTGCTGATGTACTGCACATAAGCATCCAGCAGATTCAACTCCCGGCGTGTGCCCGGCGCTATGCCGTCGATGGGATCGAGGTTTTCCATGATGGCGCGCAGCTGCTGTATGCCGTCCCCGAACAGCGTCTTGCCGCCCAGCATCATTTTGAAGCCGTTGTAGGCGGGCGGATTGTGGCTGCCGGTGATGGCGACCCCGGACCCGGTGTGCTGGGTGTGCGCGGCGAAGTACACGAGGGGAGTGGGAACCATGCCCAGATCGATGGTGTCGATGCCGCCCGCCAGCAAGCCCTTCTGCAGCCCTTCCGCCAGGCCGGGACTGCTATGGCGGCCATCGTAGCCGACGACCATGGCTTCGACGCCTTCGGCCCGCGCCCGCTGGGCCAGGGCGAGCCCGAGCGCATGGGCGAAATCGGGGTTCAGTTGATCGGGCACGATGCCGCGAATGTCGTATGCTTTGAAAACCGCGGTTGGCAGGGGGGGGCTGGTGGTCACGAGCTGTCCTTGAAGAATTCATCCTGTAGATATGATTATCCCGGATTCCGCGCTGAAATGCCCGCGCGGCCGCGCCGTGCACGGCATGGGCGCGGGTCTCTGCTTTAAAATGGCCGTCACATTGAATTTCGGAAGGCGCACGATGAGTCAAATAGACGAACTGGTTCGGATCCTCGGTACGCAGCACGTGCTGGCCGGGGAAGATGCGAAGCCCTACACGGTCGACTGGCGCGGCCGCTACAGCGGCGCCGCGCTGGCCGTCGCCAAGCCCGGCACGACGGACGAAGTCGCGCAGGTGGTGCGCTGGTGCGCGGCCAACAACATTCCCATGGTGCCGCAGGGCGGCAATACGGGCTTGTGCGGCGGCGCCACGCCCGATGACAGCGGCGAGGCGGTGGTGATCTCGCTCGCAAGATTGAACCGCGTGCGCGGCATCGATACCGACAACGACACCATGGTGGCCGAAGCGGGCTGCATTCTCCAAGCCGTGCAGCAGGCGGCCCGCGAGGCGGACCGCCTCTTTCCGCTCAGCCTGGCGGCGGAAGGCAGCTGCACCATAGGCGGCAACCTGGCCACCAACGCCGGCGGCACCCAGGTGCTGCGCTACGGCAATGCCCGCGACCTGGTCCTGGGCCTGGAAGTCGTCACCGCCGAAGGCGAGGTGCTGCACGGCCTGCGGGGGCTGCGCAAGGACAACACCGGGTATGACTTGCGCAATCTGTATGTCGGAAGCGAAGGCACGCTGGGCATCATTACCGCCGCCTCCCTGAAGCTCTATCCCTTGCCGGTCGCATCATGCACGGCCTTGCTCGCGCTGGAATCCGTCAGGGACGCCGTCACGGTGCTGTCGCGGGCCCGCAAAGGCTTCGGCGCCGCACTGACCGGCTTCGAGCTCATCGCCGGCAACTGCCTGCAAGGCGTGGTCAAGTGCTATCCCCAGCAACGCATTCCATTCGAGGGCCCCTCCGCCGCCATGCCTTGGTACGCGCTGCTCGAGCTGTCCGACAGCGAGAGCGCCGACCATGCCCGCGAGCGCTTCGAGGCGGTGGTGGGCGACATGCTGGAAGCCGGCCTGGCCCGGGACGCGGTGATCGCCGAGAACATCACGCAGAGCAAGGCCTTGTGGCATCTGCGCGAAAGCATTCCATTGTCTGAAAAAGAATTCGGCAAAAGCATCAAGCACGATGTATCGATTCCGGTCTCGCTCATGGCGGATTTCGTCGAGACCACCAATGCGGCCCTGCAGAAGAAATTCCCGGGCATCCAGCACGTGATCTTCGGCCATCTGGGCGACGGGAATCTGCATTACAACGTGGCGCCGGGCGGGGTCTATACGGAAGAAGAATTGCTGTCCCGCCAGTACGACGTCTATGAACTGGTGCACGACAGCGTGCATCGTTTCCATGGTTCGATCAGTGCGGAGCATGGGGTGGGGCAACTGAAGCGCGACGTGCTGCCGCGCTACAAGGACCCGGTCGAGATGGCGCTGATGTGGCGTATCAAGCAGGCGCTGGATCCGCGCGGGTTGATGAACCCCGGCAAGGTGCTGTGATGGGCGGGCGGGGCTTGCCGCGCAATGGGCGCGCAGCCCCGCCCATCCGGATCACGCCTTGGCCGGCAGCACCATCCCCGCGCTTTCACCAAGACTGATGGTCGGGTAGCCGTCCTTCCGGCATGCCGCCCGAAGAATCACCTCGTCGTGATCCTCCAGGAAATTGCGCTCTTCGCCCCAGGGCAGCCGTACCGGGTGCTTCCCGCCGCCATTGATCTCCAGCAGCGAGCCCTCCTGCCCCTTCCCGGGCCCCGACAGCGTGCCCGTGCCCAGGAGGTCGCCCGGCTGCAGATTGCAGCCGTTGACCGTGTGGTGCGTGATCAGCTGCGCCACGTTCCAGTACGCATCCTTGAAATTGCTGCTCGACAGCGGCGCCGGCGCCGCCCCCTGCGCACGCGACTGCTCGGTGCTCAGCAAGACCTGGAGCTGGATATCGAAAGCGCCCGACGCCTGGTTTTCCGGCGAGCTGAGATACGGAAGCGGCTGGGGATCGGCCGCGTCGCGCTGGAAGGGCACGCGGAAGGGCGCCAGGGCTTCCAGCGTGACCACCCATGGCGAAATCGTGCTGGCGAAATTCTTGGCCAGGAAGGGGCCCAAGGGCTGATATTCCCAGGCTTGCAGATCGCGCGCCGACCAATCGTTCAGAATGCACAGCCCGAAAACATGGGACTCCGCCTGGCCTATCGTTATCCGGTCGCCTTGGGCGTTGCCCCGGCCCACGAAAATGCCGAGCTCCAGTTCGTAGTCCAGGCGCTGGCAGGGGCCGAAGTTGGGCTGCCCGCCTTCCGTGGACGGGCGCGTCTGGCCTACCGGGCGCGGGAACTTCTGGCCCGAGACCCCGATGCTGGACGCGCGGCCGTGGTAGCCGATGGGCACCCATTTGTAGTTGGGCAGCAGGGGGTTGTCGGGACGGAACTGCTTGCCGACCGCCGTGGCGTGATGCACCGAAATATAGAAGTCGGTGTAGTCGCCGATGCGCGCCGGCAGCGTCAGTTCGACGCCGGACAGCTTGTGCAGCAGGGGCTCCAGCCGAGTCTGCTGCGCGGAACCCGCGCGCAGCGCGCGGGACAGCTCGAGGCGCAGCGCGGACCAGTGCGCGGGATCGAGCGCCATCAGGCCGTTCAGCGTGTCCGACTGGCAGGCGTCCAGGGCCGTGGCCGCCTTGCCCGACCATGGCTGCAACCGGGCCAGCGCGGCCAGGTCCAGCACGGAATCGCCGATGGCGACGCCGGGGCGGAAGCCGTCGTTGGCGCCGGCGGGGCGGAATACGCCGAACGGCAGGTTCTGGATGGGAAAGCCGTTGTCGGCGACGTTGGCGGAAGCGACCCAGCTCTGCAGTGCCGGGTCGTGGGTTTCATTGAGGTGAGACATGTACTGGTCCTGTCGATACGTTAAGGCTTGTTTGGATTGAAGTGCTTCTTCAGACCCGACCAGGCCGCATCATAATTGCTTTGCAGAGTCTTGGACGACAGGGCCGCATCGGTCGGCCGGATGACGCGCCGAGTCTCGAACATGAAGGCCATGGTGTCGCGGATGTACGTGGGCTGGCTGAGATCGGCGGTGGACGCCTTTTCGAAGGTGCCCGCGTCCGGCCCGTGCGGAGACATGCAGTTGTGCAGGCTGGCGCCGCCGGGCGTGAAGCCTTCGGCTTTCGCATCGTATTCGCCATGGATCAGCCCCATGAATTCGCCGGCGATGTTGCGGTGGAACCATGGCGGGCGGAACGTATTTTCCATGGCCAGGATGCGCGGCGGGAAGATGGCGAAATCCATATTGGCCGCGCCCGGGGTGTCGGAAGGCGAGGTCAGGACGGTGAAGATGCAGGGATCGGGGTGGTCGTAGCTGATGGACCCGATGGCGTTGTACTTGCGCAGGTCGTACTTGTAGGGCGCATGCGTGCCATGCCAGGCGACCACGTCCAGCGGCGAATGCTGGAGCACGGTGCGCCAGAAGCCGCCGGTGAACTTGGCGATCAGCTCGTGCTCGCCTTCGACGTCTTCATACCAGGCGACCGGGATCTCGAAATCGCGGGCATTGGCCATGCCGTTCGAGCCGATGGGCCCGAGCTCCGGCAGGCGCATGGGCGCGCCGAAGTTCTCGAGCACGTAGCCGCGGGCGGCGGCGTCCGGGAGTTCGACGCGAAAGCGCACGCCGCGCGGGATGACGGCGATTTCCAGCGGGGAGACGTCCATCAGCCCGAGCTCGGTGGCCAGGCGCAGCCGCCCTTGCTGGGGCACGAACATCATCTCCGCGTCGGCGTTGTAGAAGATGCGGTTCTTCATGGACTGGTTGGCGGCATACAAATTGATGCTGACGCCGACCTGGTCGTCGCAATGCCCGTTGCCGGCCCAGGTGTGCATGCCTTGCAGGAAGTCCGTGGGCTCCGTGGGGATGTCCAGGGGGTTCCAGCGCAGGCGGTTGGGCGTGACCGGGCCGCTGCCGAACGTGTTGGTCCAGCCGGTGACGCCGGCGTAGGGTTCGAACGCGCCTTGCAGCGCCGTGGGCCGGATGCGGTACAGCCAGGAACGGCGGTTTTCGGCGCGCGCTACGGTGAACGCGGTGCCGGACAGCTGTTCCGCGTAAAGGCCGTAAGGGCAGACTTGCGGGGAATTCCGGCCTTGGGGCAGGGCGCCCGGCAATGCCTCCGTGGCGCAATGATTACCGAAACCGGACTGATATTTGAGGTCGCTCATGGCGTGGTTCCTGTAGGTGATTAGGCTTCAGGCTGTGGGCCGGACCGCGGCCCGGGCCTTGTCCAGGGCGTCGGAGATGACGTCGAGGTCGCCGATGTGATTGGAAAGCAGCAGCACCAGCGCCGCATTCATGGCATGGCTTTGTTCCGTGCTCAGATCGCGATGCGCATCGATGAGGCGCTCGTAGAAATCGTCGGGCACAGCGAAATTCGGTTGGGTGTTCAGGCGGTTGTGGATCATGGTGCGTTCCCTGGCGTGGCGTCTATGGCGCGGTTCAGCGCCTCGGCGATGGCCGGCACGGAAATCGAGCGCCAGCGCGCGGCGATGTGCTGGTCGGGGCGTATCAGGTAGCAGGCGCTGTCCAGCGCATCATAGCGGCGCGTGACGACCATTTCGTGGTCCTCGACCCAGGCCAGGCCCTTGGGCGCCCGCTGCGCCAGCGCGGGCGACAGCACCAGGACGACCTTCACGCCGACGGGGTGGTCCTGCAGCGCTTGCAGGTCTTCCAGGACGCGGGCCGTGGGCAGGTGCGTATTGCACATGACGGCCACGACGAAGCGACCGTCGAGCTGGGCCAGCCACCAGCCGCGCTCGCCGTTGGCCGTGACCGGGCCGTCGGGCGCCACTGCGCCCAGCGGCAGGCTCTTGCTGAAGGCATAGACGTCGGGCGTGTTGAGGCGCGACCAGGTATAGAACGTGGGAGTGGACAGCCTGCCGCTGTTGACCAGCGTGCGGGCGAAGGGATGCTCTTTGGCCAGCTGCAGCGTCATGTTCCGGAACAGCAGGCTGATCTCGCTCTTGGGCGTGATGAAATCGGTGGACCGGGACGAGTTCAGGATGTTTTCGTCGGCAGCGGGCTCGCGCTCGTGGCTGTAGGTGTCGATGAGGCTTTCCGGCGCCAGCCCGCGCTGCACGAGCGCCAGCTTCCAGCCGAGATTGTCCGCATCCTGCACGCCGCTGTTCGCGCCGCGCGCGCCGAAAGGCGACACCCGATGGGCCGAATCGCCGGCGAAGATCACGCGTCCATGGCGGAAGGCGTCCATGCGCTCGCAGGCGAAGGTGTAGATGCTGACCCATTCCAGCTCGAACTTGGCGTCTTTGCCCAGCAGGGCCTGGATGCGCGGCGTGACGTTCTCGGGCTTGACCTCTTCGACCGGGTCCGCGTCCCAGCCGAGCTGGAAATCGATGCGCCAGACATTGTCGGGCTGGCTGTGCAGCAGCACGGATTGGTTGGGATGGAAAGGCGGGTCGAACCAGAACCAGCGCTCGGTCGGGAAATCGGCCTCCATCTTGATGTCGGCGATCAGGAAGCGGTCGCGGAAGATCCGGCCGTGGCTTTCCTGGCCCAGCATCTTGCGCACGGGGGACCGCGCCCCATCGCAGGCGATCAGCCAGTCCGCCGTCAGCGCGTAGGAGCCGTCGGGCGTTTCGACCGTGACCGCCACGCCCGCTTCCAGCGGTTCGACCTTGGCGACCTTGTGCTTCCAGCGCAATTCGATGTTGGGATGGGCGGCAGCCGCTTCGTACAGATAGCCTTCGCAATAATATTGCTGCAGATTGATGAAGGCGGGGCGGCGATGGCCTTGCTCGGGCAGGAGATCGAACCGCCAGACCTCTTCGTCCTTGAAGAATACGCGGCCGACATTCCAGGACACGCCTTTTTGCAGCATGCGCTCGCCGACGTCCAGCCTGTCCCAGATGTCCAGCGTGCGCTTGGCGAAGCAGATCGCGCGCGAGCCCACGGACAGCTTGTTGTCGTCATCCAGCACCAGCACGGGCAGGCCGCGCCGCGCAAGGTCCAGCGCCATCGTCATGCCGACCGGGCCGGCGCCGACGACCACGACTGGCCGCCGCGCCTCCGGCTGGGCTGGAGGCGGCGCATAGGCGAGCTCCAGCGTCTGGTAGTTCGTCTCTTCCACCATTTTGTTCCTCTGTCTGTATCTTGTCGTACTTGGGCGGAGGGATCAGCCTTCGAGCTGCTTCCACATTTCGATGTCGCGCTCGGCCGTCCAGATGCGGGGATCGTCGTAGCCGGTGGCTTCGTCGTAGGCGCGCGAGACGTCGAAGGGCATGCAGTGATCGAAGATGACCCAGTCCGAATAGCGAGGCTTCATGAAGTCGTAGGTCTCGCGGTAGATGGTCTTCAGATCCTTGCCTGCGGCGACGCCGGAATTCACGCTGGAATACAGGTCGGTCAGGAAGGCGCGCGTACCCGCCAGCCCCTTGCGGACTTCTTCGGCGGATTTCAGCGCCGGCCCGCGGCCCGGCACCATTTTCTCGGCCTTGAATTCGGCCAGGGTATCGAGAGTCAGCGGCCATTCGCGGAAATAGCAGTCGCCGGCGTAGGGCGTGGACTGGTATTCGACCAGGTCGCCCGCGAAGAGGATGCGCTGCTCGGGCAGCCATGCGATGGTGTCGCCCTTGGTGTGGCCGCGGCCCACCTGCATGATGTGGACTTCCAGGTTGCCCAGGTCGACCGTCATTTCGCCGTCGAAGGTGATGGTGGGCCAGGTCAGGCCCGGCGGCACGGATTCGACGTTGCGGAACAGCCTTGGGAAACGGCCGATTTCGCTGGCCTTGTCCTGTTCGCCGCGTTCGACGATCAAGTCGTAGGTGTCGCGGCTGGCGATGATTTCCTGCGCGTTGTAGGCCGACGCCCCCAGCACGCGCACGGCGTGGTAGTGGGACAGCAGGATGTACTTGATGGGTTTGTCGGTGACTTCGCGCACGCGCTTGATGACGTCCTGGGCCATGACGGGGGTGGCCTGGGTGTCGATCACCATGACGGCGTCGTCGCCGATGATGACCCCGGTATTGGGATCGCCTTCCGCCGTGTAGGCGTAGGCGTTGTCCGACAGTTTTTCAAACGAGACGACCTTGTCTTCGAGGTCGGCGTGAGATGCGAATTGCTTGGTCATGAGAAATATAGCCTCCAGTTGGTGGACGAAATATACCGCAGCATTCGTTTATGTTCAACGTGTTTGTTATAGACGAATACAAAATCAACGGCGCTGGCAGCGCGGACAGAAGTAGGTGGCGCGCTGGCCCTGGACGATGCGGCGGATGGGCGTCGCGCATGCCGGGCACGGCTTGCCTTGCTTTTCATACACGGCGGCATGCAGCTCGAAATAGGCGCCGGGCGCGCCGGTGGCGTTCACGTAGTCGCGCAAGGTGCTGCCGCCTGACTCCAGGGCGTCGCCCAGGGTGTCGCGGATCGCTTGCGCCAGGCGGCCGCAGCGCGGCCGCGACAGCGTTCCGGCCCGGGTGCGCGGGTCTATCCCCGAACGGAACAGGGCTTCGGATGCGTAGATGTTGCCCGCCCCGACGACGATGTTTCCGGCGAGCAGGGCTTGTTTGATGGCGACGGTTTTCCCTTGCAGATGGCTGTGCAGGTAGTCGCCCGTGAAAGCGGGGTCGAAGGGTTCGATGCCGAGCCTGGCGAGCAGCGGGTGGGCGCTCACGGGGCCGTCGGCGGCCGGGTGCCATAATATGGCGCCGAAGCGGCGCGGATCGTGCAGCAGGAAGCGCGCGTCGTCGAACAGCCATTCGGCATGGTCGTGCTTGCGCCGGTCGCCGTCCAGCGGCGTGCTGCGCAAGGACCCGGACATGCCCAGGTGGACGATCTGGGTGCCATGCCGGAAATTGATCAGCAGGTACTTGCCGCGGCGTTCGCAGCTTTGCACCACGTGCCCGCTTATGGTCTGGGCGAGATGCTCCGGAACGGGCCAGCGCATGCGCGCTTCATGGACATTGAAGCGCCGGAGCACCCGTCCGGGCATAATCGTCGCAATTCCGCGACGCGTGGTTTCGACTTCTGGCAGTTCAGGCATAAGTGGGTGATAACATCTTTCAAACCGACTCTGTAATTTTGCCACCCGGCGCCCGTTCCAGGCGTAACGGCGGTGGTCCGATTGAATGAAATTTCCGATACTTCTGTTGTCTTCAGCGCTCGCGCCTATCCTGGTGTCTTGGTCCGCTCCCGCTTTTTCCGCCACGGTCCGCGAGGCAGACGACGCTATCGAACGGGCCGAGTACATACGCCTGCGGGCGGGCGACCTGCCGGCCGTCACCCTGACGGGCGACATCCTGTATAGGATACTGGCATCGGAAATCGCCGCAACCCAGGGGGAATACGAACTCGCCGGCCAGACCATGCTGGACCTTGCACGCGAAACCTCCGACCCGCGCCTGGCCAAGCGGGCATTCCAGTTTTCCATGAGCGGCCGCGACATGGCCCGGGCGTTGCGCGCCGCGCGCGAATGGGCGCTGCTCGCCCCGCGCGACCCCGAGGCCGTCGCGTCGTCCCTGGCCCTGGCCGCTTCCAGCGGGCAGACCGCCGGGCTCGCCTCGGCCTTGTCAGCGCGCATAGAAAAAGCGCAGAACAAGGAACAGGCCATCGCCCAGGCTTCCATCATCGTCGGCAAGATGGCCGACAAGCGCCTGGCGCTGGAAGTCCTGGAAAACGCCATCCCCGAATCGCTGCGCAATCTGCCCATTGCCCACCTGGCCCTGGCCGACGCGGCCTGGGCCGCCGCCGATCCGGCGCGCGCCGTGCAGGAAGCCGAGAAAGCGCTGGCCTTGCAGCCCAATTCCGACGTCGCGGCCCAGCGGGTCCTGGAATACGGCCTGAAGGTGGACCCGGACGAGGCCATCGAGCAGGCCCGGGAGTACCTGCAGAAGAATCCCGGCGACCGCAAGCTTCAGCTGCTGCTCGTCAAGCGCTTGTCGGACCGGGGCCAGTACGATCAGGCGCTGGCGCAACTGAAGGCCATGCGCGAACGCTCGCCGGAAGATTTCGACCTGCTCTACACCGAGGCCGAGGTCAACGTCCACGCCGAGCGCTACGACCGCGCCAAGGCGCTGCTGCAGGAATACATCAACGTGCAGACCCAGCGCCGCCGCTCGGTCAGCGACAAGGCCAGCAGCGCGGCCGCGGACGCATCGGACGCGCGCCTGATGCTGGTGCGCATCGCCGAAAAACAGAAGCGCTACGACGAAGCCATCGCCCAGCTCGACCTGATCGAAGACGGCGCGCTGCGCTTCCAGGCGCAAGTGCACAAGGCCGTGCTGCAGGGCCGGCAGGGCCGGCTTGCGCAGGCCACGGCGACCATCAAGGCGCTCAAGCCCCAGGATACCCACGAGCGTTCGGTGGCGGCGCTCACCCTGGCTTCCATCTTGCGTGAATCCGGGCGCACCGACGACGCGGTCGACATTCTCGTGAAAGCGGACCGTGACATCCCCGATTCCGCCGAAATCAAATACGACCTGGCCATGCTGTACGAGCGCCAAGGCAAAATCGAGGCGTTCGAGCAATTGATGCGCAAAGTCATCGAGCTCGATCCCGACAACGCCAACGCCTACAACTCGCTCGGCTATACATTCGCGGACCAGAACCGCAACCTGGACGAGGCCGAGGAATTGCTCGAACGCGCGTTGGAGCTCGAGCCGGACAATCCCTTCATCCTGGACAGCGTGGGCTGGTACCTGTACCGCACGGGCGACTTCCAGGCCGCCATCGAATACCTCGAGCGCTCCTACAGGCAGTTGCCCGCCGCCGATGTGGCGGCCCACCTGGGCGAAGTCTTCTGGGTCATCGGCCGCAAGGATGAAGCGCGCCGCGTCTGGAAGCAAGCTTACGGCGAGGATCCGCACAACGAGACCCTGATCAAGACCCTGCAACGATTCGGGGTCAAGTTCCCATGAGCATGCGATTCCTCGCGACGGGGTCCCGGGCGCTGCTCGGGGCCGGCTTGCTGGCGCTGCTGGGCGCCTGCGCCACGCCGCAGAAGATCGGCGGGTCGGAGCAGGGCACGTTCGAGCGCACGGGCCGTTTCGCGCTGACCGTCAACCATGCCGGCGGGGGACAAGAGGCGGTGCAAGGCGGCTTTGCCTGGCACGATACGGGCCGCGTCCTGACGCTCGATCTCGCCAACCCTTTGGGCAGCACGCTGGCGCGGGTGACCGTGGAGCCCGGCCGCGCCACCTTGCTGCGCAGCAACGGCGAACGCGAACAGGCGCCGGACCCGGACGCGCTGGTGGAGAAAGTCCTGGGCAGCCCCATGCCCGTCAGCGGCTTGCGCCACTGGCTGCAAGGGCGCGCCGCCCCGGGCGGCGTGGCTTCCGCCCAGAAAGACGGCGCGGGCCGGCTCGCCTCGTTCGCGCAGGACGGCTGGCGGGCGCAGCTGTCGCGCTACGACGCGCTGGGCCCGCAACTGCTGCAGCTGAACCGCAACGACGCCCAGCGCCGCATCAGCGTGCGCCTGGTGATCGACGATGGGCAGGCAAAATAGCGTGGCTTTGCACGACGTACCCGCTCCGGCCAAGATCAATCTCTTCCTGCACGTCACCGGTCGCCGTCCCGACGGCTACCATTTGCTGGAAACCGCATTCCGCTTCATCGATTTATGCGATGTGCTCAGCTTCGATTTGCGGCGCGATGGCGTCATCGAACGCGAGGGCGCGCCGCTGCCGGGGCTGGCGCAGGAAGACGACCTGGTCGTGCGCGCGGCGCGCGCGCTGCAGCGCGCGACCGGCACCTCTTTGGGCGCGCAGATCCGGTACGAGAAAGTCATTCCTTCCGGCGGCGGGCTGGGCGGGGGTTCCAGCGACGCCGCCACGACGCTCATCGCGCTCAATCGCTTGTGGAATACCGGCCTGGACAGACAGCAGTTGATGCGGCTGGCCCTGCCGCTGGGCGCCGACGTGCCGGTATTCATCTACGGCCAGGCGGCGTTCGCGACGGGCATAGGCGATGCCTTTCAGCC
The DNA here is from genome assembly GCF_013416525.1 of Parapusillimonas granuli. GTDB lineage: Bacteria > Pseudomonadota > Gammaproteobacteria > Burkholderiales > Burkholderiaceae_B > Parapusillimonas > Parapusillimonas granuli. The sequence continues at coordinate 400,666 of NZ_JACCEM010000004.1, read as the reverse complement.
GCTGTCCTTGCCCGAGCGCGCCTACCTGATCGTGCAGCCGCCGCAGTCGGTGCCGACGGGGGAAATATTTTCGTCACCTGATTTGACAAGGGATTCAAAATCCATCAAAATTACGGTCTTTACTGATTGGCAACAAGAAAACGCGGCAGATGGTGGGGCGCATGGCCATTTAGGTGTGGTCCCAAGCTATTTTGGTCGCAATGATCTTGAGCCGGTGGTGTTTGCAAGCTACCCTCGTGTGGCGGCCGCGCACAAGTGGCTGAGCGGGCTGGGGTTGAATGCAAGAATGAGCGGGTCGGGTTCTTGTCTGTTCGTTGAGTTTGTAACGTTTGACCAGGCCGCCATGCAGCATCGCAAAATTATCGGTAAAATAGCAAGTCGTGAAAACGACGACGCAGCGGTAGCCAAGAATGCGTGGGTATGCCACGGATTGTCGGATCATCCGCTACGGTACTGGATAAGCAGTTGAATTGGGGAATCGCCAAGCTGGTTAAGGCACTGGATTTTGATTCCAGCATGCGAAGGTTCGAATCCTTCTTCCCCAGCCACTTTCAAGCCCTCGGGCTTGTCGTTAAATAAAGCTGTTGAGTCGGCCCCTTGCAGGTGCTGGTCAACAGTTTTTTTGTTTAACGCACAGAAAACCTACCATTCGCCATGGCAAACGACAGATTCATGATTTTTACCGGCACGGCTAACACGCGTTTAGCGGTCGATGTTGCAAATCACCTAGACATGTCGTTGGGCAAAATGACGGTAGGCCGTTTTTCAGACGGCGAAGTCATGGTGGAAATCAATGAAAACGTGCGCGGCAAAGACGTCTTCGTCCTGCAGCCGACCTGCGCGCCGACCAACGACAACCTGATGGAAATCATGGTCATGGTCGACGCCCTGCGCAGGGCGTCCGCGGGCAAGATCACCGCCGCCATCCCTTATTTCGGCTACGCCCGCCAGGATCGCCGCCCGCGTTCCGCGCGCGTCGCCATTTCGGCCAAGGTCGTGGCCAACATGCTGCAGGTGGTGGGCGTGGACCGCGTCATGACCATGGACCTGCACGCCGACCAGATCCAGGGCTTCTTCGACATCCCGGTCGACAACATCTATGCCGGCCCCATCCTGCTGGGCGACATCTGGCGCCGCAACTACAGCAATCTCGTCGTCGTTTCGCCCGACATCGGCGGCGTGGTGCGCGCCCGGGCGCTGGCCAAGCAGCTGGAAGCCGACCTGGCCATCATCGACAAGCGCCGCCCGCGCGCCAATGTGTCCGAAGTCATGAACATCATCGGCGAGGTCGACGGCCGCAACTGCATCATCATGGACGACATGGTCGACACCGCCGGCACGCTGTGCAAGGCCGCCCAGGCGCTCAAAGAGCGCGGCGCCGGCTCGGTCTACGCATACTGTACCCATCCCGTCCTGTCCGGCGGCGCGGTCGAGCGCATCGCCGACTCCGAGCTCGACGAGCTCGTCGTCACCGATACGATCCCGCTGTCCGAAAGCGCGCGCGCCTGCAAGAAAATCCGCCAGCTTTCCTGCGCGTCGCTGCTGGGCGAAACCATACTGCGGATTTCCAACGCCGAATCGGTCAGTTCGCTGTTCGCCGATTGAGCCTCTTTCATTGCCGGCCGCTGGTCGCGGCTGCCGGCGCAACGCGCGGCCCATCCGGGCCGTGTTCAACAACAAGGCAATACGCCTTTTAGCTTTTTGGAGTCTTCCATGAAATTCAACGCCACTACGCGCAGCGACAAGGGTACGAGTGCGAGCCGCCGCCTTCGCCGTGCCGGCCGTGTTCCCGCCATCGTCTATGGCGGCAATGCGGATCCGCTCAGCATCGAGCTGGATCACAACGAAATCTTCCACGCCCTGCGCAAAGAAGAATTCCACGCGTCCATCCTGGACATGCAACTGGACGGCAAGGGCCAGCAGGTATTGCTGCGCGCCGTGCAATGGCATCCCTACAAGCCGCAAGTGCTGCACGTCGACTTCCAGCGCGTGGACGCCAAGCAGGCCATCACCACCAAGGTGCCCCTGCACTTCCTGAACGGCGACATTTCCCCCGCCGTCAAGACGCACGGCCAGCTGATCAGCCACGTGATGACCGAACTCGAAGTCACCTGCCTGCCCGCCGACCTGCCCCAGGCCATTGAAGTCGACCTCAGCCAGCTGGGCGCCGGCGGCAACGTCTACCTGTCCGATATCACCCTGCCCCAGGGCGTCACGCACATCGTCCATGGCGCTGAAGGCGACCTGGTCCTGGCCGCCGCCTTGTCCAAGCCGGGCGCCGGCGCGGAAGACGCCGCCGAGGGCGCCGCGGAAGGCTCCGAGTAAGGCGTCCGGGCACGGCGTGGCGGCGCCGGCACAGCGCCGCCCGCGGTACCACGCAGCATACCCCCGCCAGGCCGAGAGGCCGGCGGGGGTTTTTATTGTGTAGACTCTCGCCATGATCCTACCCATACGCCTCATCATCGGGCTGGGCAACCCTGGGCCCGAATACGAAACCACCCGCCACAATGCCGGCTTCTGGCTGGCCGACCACATCGCCGACGACCTCAAGGCAGGCTTCAGCCTGGAAAAGGGTTTTTCCGCGATGGTGGCGAAAGCGCGCTTCGAGGGCGAGGCGGTGATCCTGGCCAAACCCATGACCTACATGAACCGCTCGGGGCAGGCGGCGGGCGCGATCATGCGCTTCTACAAACTGGTTCCCGAACAAGTCCTGGTCCTGCACGACGAGCTCGACCTCCTGCCGGGGCAGGTCAAGATCAAGCAGGGCGGCGGGCATGCCGGCCATAACGGCCTGCGCGACATCCAGGCGGCGTTCTCCAGCCCCGCATTCTGGCGCCTGCGCCTGGGCATCGGGCACCCGCGCAGCCTGGGGCTCGCGCAGCAGGTGGCCGCTTTCGTGCTGAACCCGCCGCGCCGTGAAGAGCTCGAGAAGATCGAAGGCGTGATCGATCGCTGCCGAGCCGTCGTGCCGGCGCTGCTGCGCGGCGATTTCCGCCAGGCGACCAACCAATTGCACGAGGGCAATCGTGACTGAGCGCCGCAGCGGACGCGCCGGCAAGCCGATGCGCTTTCGCGACGAGCTGCGTGATTTCTTCCGCTTCCTGCGGCGGCCCGGCTTCACGCCGCGGCTGCCGGGCCGCAAGGCCGGCGATGGATGGGTGGAAGACTGGTTTCCCGCCCTGTCGGTGGGGCGCCTGTTGAAATGGGCGCTGTTCCTGTGGCTGGTGAATCTCATCTTCCTGGGGCCCATCGCCGTGGCGGCCGCCGGGGTCGGCGGCGCGACGCACCGCCTGAGCCTGGATCATCTTCCCTGGCTGCAGGCGTTGCTGTGGGCGCCCATCGTCGAAGAGCTCGTCTTCCGTTACGGCTTGCGCCGGCTGGGGCAAGCCTGGTGGCTGGTGCCCGCCGCCGTCGCCGCCATGTTCATGGGCCCCAAATGGCCCGGCGTGCTCATGCTCGCGGGCATTGTCGCCGTGTGCTGGCTGCCGTATCTCGCCGCCCCGCCGGGCACATGCCGGCCCTTGCCCTGGCGGTATCGCCAGGCCTATCGCGGCGTGTTCCCCTGGGTGTTCCATCTTGGCTCCATGCTGTTTGCCGCGGTGCACTTGTACAACTTCAATCTGCATCAAACACCCCCCTGGCTCCTGCCCCTGCTGGTCCTGCCGCAATGGCTGACCGGCCTGGTGCTGGGCTGGCTGCGCGTCAGGCGCGGCATCGGCGCCTCCATGCTGCTGCACGCCTTGTTCAACGGCGGCCCCCTGCTCGTCGTATGGCTCGTCATCCAGGCGGCGCCGGACTTGGTCAAGTGAGCGTTTTTCAGGGGCCGCGGGTTTGCGCCTACAATAGCGTTCTTTGATTTTCATCTTTATTTTTCAGGATTCCCATGGCTCTGCAATGTGGCATCGTCGGTTTACCCAACGTCGGTAAATCCACTCTTTTCAACGCGTTGACCAAGGCTGGCATTGCGGCCGAAAACTACCCCTTCTGCACCATAGAACCCAACGTGGGCGTGGTCGAAGTGCCCGATTCGCGCCTGCAGGCGCTGGCCGAAATCGTCAAGCCCGAGCGCGTGCTTCCCGCCGTGGTGGAATTCGTCGACATCGCCGGCCTGGTGGCGGGGGCGTCCAAGGGCGAAGGGCTGGGCAACCAGTTCCTGGCCAACATCCGCGAAACCGATGCCATCGTGCACGTGGTGCGCTGCTTCGAAGACGAGAACGTCATCCACGTGGCCGGCCGCGTGGACCCGATCTCCGACATCGAAGTCATCAACACCGAACTCGCCCTGGCCGACCTGGCGTCGGCCGAAAAAGCCCTGCAGCGCCATCAAAAGACCGCGCGTTCCGGCGACAAGGAAGGCATCAAGATGGTGGCCGTCCTGGACAAAATCATCCCCGTGCTCAACGAAGCGCGGCCCATACGCTCCATCGCCCTGGACGAAGAAGAACTGGCCCTGATCAAGCAGTTCTGCTTCATCACCGCCAAGCGCTCCATGTACGTCGCCAACGTGCGCGAAGACGGGTTCCAGAACAACCCCCACCTGGACGCGGTGCGCGAATACGCCAAGGCCGAGAACGCCCCCGTCGTGGCCGTCTGCGCCGCCGTCGAGGCCGAGATCGCCGAGCTCGACGACGCAGACAAGTCGGTCTTCCTGGCCGACATGGGCATGGACGAACCCGGCCTGAACCGCGTCATCCGCGCCGCCTACAGCCTGCTCGGCCTGCAGACGTATTTCACCGCCGGCGTCAAGGAAGTCCGCGCCTGGACCATCCATATCGGCGACACCGCTCCGAAAGCGGCCGGCGTCATCCACACCGACTTCGAGCGCGGCTTCATCCGCGCACAAACCATCGCCTACGACGACTTCATCGCCTGCAAGGGCGAGCAGGGTGCCAAGGAAGCCGGCAAGATGCGGGCCGAAGGCAAGGAGTATGTGGTGAAGGATGGGGATGTGTTGAATTTTTTGTTTAACGTTTAAACGTGTGATCAACGTCTAAACCCCCAGTCTTGTCCGGCCAGTTCCGATAAGTACCGAAAAGCTCGGTTCGTCGGCCATAACATCGCCACGCACATGCTGGGTAAACGGCTCGAAGAGATTGTCCGGCATGTCTTCGACTCGGCGCGTTCGCCGGCGGTCACCCGGGAGATGATTGAGGAGTTAGTCCATGCCGTGTCGCATGGCGCCCTAGATGAGCGGGGTAGTCAGGGCAAGCTAACGGACGAGTGGATCGTGTTCGTTCAGCATCAAGGCCAAAATTACTATCTGACCCTGGCGGTCCACACGACCGAAGACCACCAGCAAACCTTCGACGAGATCGTGAGCATGGCCTACGCTGAGTTCCCATTTCTAGTCTCGCCATCCGCAACTTGCGTATCATCTACGTGATGCAAGCCGTCTTCGTCGAACTGCCCGCCTTCACTCGTTACCGCGCAGATGGGAGCAAGGCCGCGCCAAGCCCAACGCCCAGGCCGCCCTGCCCAGGCCGCCCTGCTGATTCGCTTGGTCGAGAAATTCCCCGACACGGTGGAACGGCTGGCGGAGGTATGACGGATTTTCAGAAGCGGGTATGAAAGCGGGTGCGAGGGGTGAAGAAGCACGGCGGCCCGGCCCTGCGCTTGCTGTCCATAGTGGCAAAGAACGGCATTCAGGCGATTGCCTGACCGGGTGGATGAAATTTCAGACATGGGAGACATGATGCGTCGCAGAGCCGTCCCATTTTATTTCCGGCGACGACGGTTGGCCGGCAGCCAGGAAGCCTCGCTATCTCATACCGCTGCGCGCCTAGCCTCAAAGCTAATGATCGTATCGCCTTCCTGTGGTGCGCGCCCCTGTTCATAGTTGCCCGAGACCTCCACCTCCTCAAATCCCGCCGCTCGCAGTGCCATAGCGAACTCCTCGACACCCCACCAGCGCAGCTTGAACAGGTCGAGTTCACTATGTACCAGACTACCCTCGCGCCAGTGCTCGTAACGCAGGTGGGAAAGCGTGGTCTGGGCGATGTAACGGGTTTCAACGCGCTGATCGTTCAGGGTCAGAAGGTCGCCTTCATCGGTCACCCAGCTACGCACCGATGTACAGCTCTCGAAGAAACTGCCGATTGGATCGAGATCGACGATCAAACGCCCATTGGGCGCGAGGTGATCGTGGAATCTGCGCAGCACCGCAGCGGCCGCAGCGCCATCAGTGATCAACTGAAAAGACCCCGCAGGCACAATGATGGCGGAGAATCGCTTTTCGTAGCTGAAATCCCCGAAGGCCTGTCGGCTCAGTACCGCCTCCAAGCCGCGATGCCGGCACTCAGCTTCGCAATACGCCAACATCTCGTCGGAGGCATCGAACCCCTCTATGAGCAACCCCGCTTCGAGCAGCGGAACCAGAATGCGTCCATTACCGACCGCGGGCTCCAGGATCGGGCCATCGCAGTGTTCCAGGCGGCGACGATAAAATTCAACATCCCCGAAAGAGCGGCCGACGGGCTTGTCCAGGTTGTAAACCCAGGCAGCGAGTTTTCCGTAGCGGTTGTGCATGTCATACCTTGAAAATCGAGCATCCAATGAAGAGAGTGTCTTCGCGTTCTGCACAGCCCGTGAGGCGTTCGTAGCGGGACGGAGGCCAGGACATCAACCTCATGGTGTTGCTGTGTATCCTTGAGTAATCATACAACGGCAGACCGAAGCGTCTCACCATCAAGAGGCAAGGACGATATGCACATTCATCTCATCGAGCCGATTCCCGCGCTGCGACGGTATCAGCGCCTGACAATCGCGCAAATCCACGAACGAGCGGCGCTTGCTTTTGCCGAGCTACATGCCGAAGCCAAGGCACGCGACCTCACGATCAACGGCCCGTCTGTTTTCCAGGCGCACCATCTTCCCAGCGACGCACATAGCGAGTTCGAGATGACCTTCTGCCTGCCGGTAGCCAGCGACGCAATACAGCGTTTGCCGCGCCTGCGGTGCGCCAGTCTGACATATGAAGGCCCGCTCGCCGACTTGTTCGCCAAAGGTTACCAAACGCTCCTATCAGCCATCAGCGCAGCCGGCTTGCAAACCAATGGCGAGAGCCGCGAGGTCTACCATGCCTGGCACGGCCCTCGGTCTCCGGACAACCGCATCGAGATCCAGATCGGCATAAGCGAGTGAATGTCCGGCAGTGGCTGCAGTCACGACAAAAGGAGCAAGGCGAGCCATGAACACGCCCTTGGCATATGGGGCCTGCTGCAAGACAGCCATGGTGTGGCAGCATGAACAGTATGCAGTATGCCAGTTGTGCGTTTCTCCGGCTTGTGGCATCGCTTCAATGAAGAGGCATGGCTCTGCCAACGCATTCAAGGTTTATGAACAACATGCACGAACTGTATTTTGCACATTCCACCGATGATGTTTCCAAGAAGGACTGGCAGCCCCTTCGTGATCATCTTGTCGCGGTATCGGAGCTGGCCGGCGCATTTGCCGAAGTATTCGGCGCCGGTCCATTGGGGCGGGTTGCTGGGCTATTGCATGACATTGGTAAATATACCGATGACTTTCAAGACCGTATTGCCGGCCAGGCCGTACGTGTCGATCACGCTACGCGCGGCGCGATGGTCGCTGTGGAGCGCTACGGCGGGCTCGGGTATGTGCTGGCCTATGGCATTGCCGGACATCACGCGGGGCTCGCCAATGGCGCGGAGAGCATCGAGCGCACCGCGCTGCAAGACCGTTTGAAAGGCGTAAACCTGCCTCCGTTGCGTGAGGCATGGCGCCGGGAAGTGGCGCTGCCGGAAAAACTCGCCGCCCCCAAGCTTAATGTGCACAGTAAAGACCGAAGCGGATTTCAGATGGCGTTCTTCACGCGGATGCTGTTTTCTTGCTTGGTTGACGCCGACTTTCTTGATACTGAAGCCTTTTATGATCAGGTGGAAGGCCGCGGCTCGCAGCGTGCTGCGCTCGCGCCTTCGTTGATTGAGTTGCGTGCCGAGCTCAATCGGCATCTATCCAGCCTCAAGGCGGATCGTCCGGTGGATCAGGTACGAGCGGACATTTTGGCACATGTCCGCCGGCAAGCCGGGCATTCGCCCGGCCTGTTTTCGCTTACCGTGCCCACCGGCGGCGGCAAGACGCTGACCTCGTTGGCTTTTGCGCTCGACCATGCGATTCATCATGGCCTGCGCCGCGTGATTTTCGTCATTCCCTTTACCAGCATCGTCGAACAGAACGCCGCGGTATTTCGTAACGCACTGGGTAAGTTCGGCCAGAGCGCAGTGCTGGAACACCATAGCGCCTTCGTTGCCGCCGTGCCGCCCAAGTCGGATGCTGAACGCTATCAGGCACAAGAGAAACTGCGTCTGGCCATGGAAAACTGGGACGCTCCCATCGTCGTCACCACCGCCGTGCAGTTTTTCGAAAGCCTGTTCGCCGCACGCCCGTCCCAGTGCCGAAAGCTGCATAACATCGCCGGCAGCGTGGTGATTCTCGACGAAGCCCAGACCATGCCGCTCAAATTGTTGCGTCCTGCGGTGGCTGCTATCGAAGAGCTCGCCTGCAATTATCGTAGCAGCATGGTGTTGTGCACTGCGACCCAGCCGGCGCTCGATGAGGCGCATTTGAATGGGGGGTTCAAAGCGGGGGCCGTGCGCGAGCTCGCTCCCGATCCGGCCAGCTTGTTCCGTCGGCTGGACCGGGTGCGTGTTCGCCATGTCGGCGAACTGAACGATGAAGCGCTGAGCGAGGCACTGCGCGCATGCGACCAGGTACTTTGCATCGTCAACAACCGCAGGCATGCGCGCGCTTTGTACCAATCCCTGGCCGATATGCCCGGTGCTCGCCATCTGACCACATGGATGTGCGCCAAGCATCGCAGCAAAGTGCTGGATGAGGTACGCACCCGTTTGAAGAACGGAGAGCCTTGCCGATTGATTTCCACATCGCTGATCGAAGCGGGTGTCGATATTTCATTGCCCATTGTCTATCGCGCCGAAGCCGGGCTGGATTCCATCGCCCAGGCGGCGGGGCGTTGCAACCGTCACGGCGAACGGGATGCCGCGGACAGTGAAGTCCGCGTGTTCACCAACCAGGATTGGGCCCCGCCGCCTGAATTACTCCAGTTTTCTCAGGCCGCGCGTGAAATATTACGGCAGCCGCAATATCGCGACGACCCGCTCTCGCCGCCCGCCATCGAGGCTTATTTCCGGAAACTTTACTGGCAGAAGGGTGGCGAGGAACTGGACGTTCCCGGGCTGCTGGCTCTGTGCGCAAAAAGCCATATCGACCGCTTGCCGCTCGAAACCCTGGCAAGCAAGTTCCGCATGATAGACAGCGCGCAGATGCCGGTCATTGTGCTGTTCGATGATGAGGCACGGGCGCATGTCGAGGGGCTGCGCCATGCGGAAAAGAGCGGCGGCCTTGCTCGGAAGTTGCAACCCTATCTGGTGCAACTGCCGAAACAGGCCTTCGAAGCCTTGCGCCAGACCGGCGCAATCCAGCCGGTCGAGCCGGAAAAATGGGGGGAGCAGTTCATGGTGCTGGTGAATGAGGATCTTTACGACGAAAACCACGGAGTAAGTTGGGATGATCCGACATTTGTCAATTCGGAAAAGCTGTGTTGGTGATCTGTCATTGGATGGCTAAGATGTAATCAAATGCTAAACCCAACAAAAGTTTGGGAGGGGAGCCATGAGCTACGGAATCCGCCTGCACATCTGGGGCGAAAGGGCCTGCTTTACGCGGCCTGAGATGAAAGTGGAACGCGTGAGCTACGATGTGATCACGCCTTCCGCAGCGCGCGGCATCTTGGAAGCCATTCACTGGAAGCCCGCCATTCGCTGGGTGATAGACCGAATCCACGTGCTGCGGCCAATCCGCTTCGAGTCCATTCGCCGCAACGAAGTAGGCAGCAAATTATCGCCGGCCAACGTGGTCAAGGCAATGAAGGCTGGCTCCACCGCAGGCCTGGCAAGCTATGTGGACGAAGAGCGCCAGCAGCGGGCCGCCACGATTCTGCGCGACGTGGCTTATGTCATAGAAGCGCATTTCGAACTCACCGATAAGGCCGGGCCTGACGATACGGTCGGCAAGCATCTCGACATCTTCAATCGCCGCGCCCGCAAGGGGCAGTGCTTTCATGCGCCTTGCATGGGCGTGCGCGAGTTTCCCGCTCATTTTGCCTTGATCGAAACTGACGCGGACTGGCCCGAGCCGCAACCCTTGCGGGAAGAAGACAAGGACCTCGGCTGGATGCTGCATGACATCGATTTCGCGCAGGGCATGACGCCCCGATTCTTTCGGGCGCGGCTGGTGAATGGCATGGTCGAGGTGCCTCCTTGGCGGACGGAAGAGGTCAAGGCATGATTCTGCAAGCGCTCATGCGCTACTACCAGCGGCTGATTGCGCAGAAAGCCGAAGGCGTGGCGCCATATGGGTACAGCCCCGAGAAGATCAGCTATGAAATCCTGCTGGCGCCAGACGGCTCCGCCGTGCAGGTCAATGACATTCGCGATACTTCGGGTAAAAAGCCGCAGCCCAAATTGCTGAACGTGCCCCAGGCCGAGAAGCGTACGATGGGAATCAAGCCGAACGCCTTGTGGGACAAGACCAGCTACGTCCTCGGTGTGAGCAACACCAGCAATCGCGCGGACAAGGAGCATGAAGCCTTCCGTCTGCTGCATGAGTCAATGCTGGCCGATGAGGAAGACCCGGGCCTGCAAGCTTTGTTGGCGTTCCTGCGAAGCTGGACACCCGATCAATTCGAGATGCGCGGCTTTCCCGCGGACATGGTCGATGCCAATGTGGTGTTTCGCTTGGATGGCGAACTTGCTTTCCTGCATGAGCGGCCGGCGGCGCAAGCCCTGCGGGCGCGGCTGTCGGACGGCGATGATGAGTCGCGCTCCGCAGCTACCATGTGCTTGGTGAGCGGTGAAACCCTGCCACCCGCACGCCTGCATCCTTCGATCAAAGGAGTATGGGGCGCACAGACGGCGGGGGCGGCCATTGTTTCCTTCAATTTGGACGCCTTTACCTCCTACGGCAAGAATCAAGGTGCCAATGCGCCGGTTTCCGAAGCGGCGGCCTTCGCCTATACGACCGCATTGAATTATCTGTTGCGGAAAAGCGAGCACAATCGCCAGCGTCTGCAGATTGGCGATACGTCGGTTGTATTCTGGGCCGAGGCCGATAACGACGACAAGGCTGCGGAAGCCGAAGATCTGTTTGGCAATTTCCTGAATCGCCCGCCTGACGATGCGTCTGAAGCGGAAAAAGTCCGCCTGGTGCTCGACCACGTGGCAAAAGGGCGCCCGCTTGAAGAGCTCGATCCCAGGCTGGACCCCGCTACACGCATTTATGTGCTGGGGCTGGCGCCCAATGCCTCGCGCCTGTCGGTGCGTTTCTGGCAGGCCGATACGTTGCTGGAGTTTGCTCGCCGTATCGCTGCTCATGCCGCCGACTTGCGTTTGGAACCGCGCCCGTGGCGCAGCGAACCGTCTGTGTACCGTCTTGTGCTTGCCACCGTACCGCACCGCGGCGGTACCAAACCCAAGGCGGATGATGCGATCAACAACATCATCGGCGAAATGACGCGCGCGATTCTCAGTGGTGCGCCTTATCCGCGCAGCCTGCTCACCAACACCATCATGCGGCTGCGCGCCGACGGAGACATCTCCGGGCTGCGTGTAGCCTTGTGCAAAGGCGTCCTGGCACGCGAGCGCCGCCTGGGCATCCGTACTTCCAATGAGGAGATCCCCGTGAGTCTCGACAAGCAATCCACTCAACCCGGTTACCTGCTTGGCCGGCTGTTCGCTGCGCAAGAGTATGTGCAGCGCTGTGCGCTGGGCGGGCAAGTCAATGCCACGATTCGTGATCGCTATTACGGGGCGGCCTCGGCTACGCCCGCATCGATCTTTCCGGTGCTGTTGCGCAACACGCAGAACCACATGAGCAAGTTGCGCAAGGAAAAGAAAGGTCTGGCCGTGATGCTGGAAAAGGACATCCAGGAGATTGTTGGCGAATTGCCCACGCAGTTTCCACGCGCATTGAAGATCGAAGATCAGGGTCGATTCGCTATCGGCTATTACCACCAGGCGCAGACTTATTTCACCAGCCGTGATGATGGAGTGGATGAAACTCCGGACGAGTCCGTCGATAACTGATATGCAAGGAGATCTTTGATGACCGCCATCGCCCGCCGCTACGAATTCGTTTATCTGTTCGACGTCACCAACGGCAATCCCAATGGGGATCCCGATGCAGGCAATCTGCCGCGCCTGGATCCGGAAACCAACCATGGGTTGGTGACCGACGTTGCGCTCAAACGCAAGATCCGCAACTTCGTTACCTTGGACAAGGAAGGGGAAGCCGGCTACGCCATCTACATGCAGGAGAAGGCCGTTCTCAATCTGCAGCATGAAAAGGCCTGGAAGGCTCTCGATATTTCGCCCGACGCGAAGGATGGCTATAAAAAGCTGCCCAAGGACGAAGCCAAGGCGCGCGAAATTACAGCCTGGATGTGCGGCAACTTTTTTGACGTGCGAACCTTTGGCGCGGTAATGACCACGGGTGTCAATGCAGGCCAAGTGCGCGGCCCGGTGCAACTGGGTTTTGCCTCTTCCGTGGAACCCGTGCTGCCGCTGGAAGTGTCCATCACGCGCATGGCGGTCACGACCGAGAAAGAAGCTGAAGCGCAGAGCGGCGACAACCGTACCATGGGCCGCAAGCACATCCTGCCTTACGGCTTGTATCGCGCCCATGGTTTTGTATCCGCCAAGCTGGCGGAGCGCACCGGTTTTTCGGATGTTGATCTGGATCTGCTGTGGCGCGCGCTTATCAACATGTTTGAACACGACCGTTCCGCGGCGCGTGGTGAAATGGCGGCGCGCAAATTGATCGTGTTCGAGCATGCGAGCGCAATGGGTGATGCGCCTGCGCATGTGTTGTTCGATACTGTCGCCGTCGAACGCATCAATGCGCAGGACGACGGCCCGGCGCGCAGCTTTGCGGACTACCGTGTCAGCGTGAACGTCGAAGCCTTGCCAAAGGGCGTGACTGCGCACCAAATGCTTTGATGCCGGCAAGGGGATGCCATGGATGTCGACCTCATCCCCATTTCCGCTCTGCAGCACATGCTGTATTGCCCACGCCAGTGCGCACTCATCCATCTGGAGCAGCAATGGGCGGAAAACCGTCATACCGCGGAAGGGCGCCTGTTGCATGATCGGGCGGATATCCCTGCAATAGAGCGCCGTCATGGTGTGCGTACGGTTACCGCCATGCCAATTTCCTGCATGGATTTAGGCATAGGCGGCGTGGCTGACGTAGTGGAGTTCCACGCAGGAGGGCATGGTGAACGCCCATATCCGGTAGAGTACAAACGGGGACGATCCAAAGCGCATCGGGCGGATGAGGTGCAGCTATGTGCTCAGGCGTTGTGCCTGGAAGACATGTTCAAGGTGCCGGTGGAAGAAGGGGCATTGTTTTACGGCATGCCACGTCGGCGGCAGGTGGTGATGTTCGATGAAGCATTGCGTTCACTGACGCGGCAAATCATTGAGCAAACACGCGACATGTTCATCTCGGCCCACACGCCTTTAGCGACATATGATGCCAAGCGCTGCGACAGTTGCTCGCTGCTTGATCTTTGCCAGCCTCGTCTGCTGACGCGTGCCGGCGCCGTGACGGCCTGGCTGGTACGACAGCTGCGGGATGAAAAGGAAACCTGAAAAAATGCGGCGACAACTCAACACCTTGTACGTGACGACGGACGGCGCTTGGCTAAAGAAGGACGGCGCCAATGTGGTAATGGAAGTGGAGGGAGCGGAGAAAGCCCGTTTGCCGGTGCACATGCTGGAAAGCCTGGTCTGCATGGGTCGGGTGATGGTATCGCCGCCTTTGATGGGGTTTTGCACGGAGCAAGGCATCTGCGTGAGCTTTCTGTCTTCCAACGGTAAGTTCCTGGCGCGCGTGGAAGGGCCCGTATCAGGCAATGTCTTGTTGCGGCGCGAACAGTATCGCCGTACCGACGACCCGGAACGGTGTGCTCTGATCGTGCGCAACCTGCTGCTGGGCAAAGTTCATAACCAGAGGGCAGTGCTGGGGCGTGCCTTGAGGGATCATGGTGAGGCCATGGCGGCCACCGCTCATGGCGAGCTGACGCAAGCGCATGAGCGCTTGCGCAGGATCTCGGTCCGGCTGCTGCAGGAGCGAACTCTGGACGTATTGCGCGGGTTGGAAGGTGATGCCGCGCAAACATACTTCGGTGTCTTCGATCACCTCGTCAGGGTCAAGGATGCGGCGTTGCGCTTCAAAGGACGCAGCCGACGTCCGCCGCTGGACGCTGTGAACGCCTTGTTGTCTTTCCTTTATACCTTGCTGACCCATGATTGCCGTGCCGCACTGGAAACGGTCGGGCTTGATCCCGCCGTTGGCTTTTTGCATCGGGATCGACCCGGGCGGCCCAGCTTAGCGCTGGACTTGCTGGAGGAGTTTCGACCATTTCTAGCAGACCGTCTTGCGCTGTCGCTGATCAATCGCCGGCAGTTGGGGCCACGTGATTTTATTCAGCTCGACAATGGTGCCGTGCTGTTGAAAGAAGAGTTGCGCAAAACCGTGCTGGTGGCTTATCAAGAGCGTAAGCGCGAGGAAATGCGCCATGCGTTCCTGGACGAAAAGCTTGCCGTAGGCCTATTTCCGTTGGTTCAGGCACAACTGATGGCACGTCATTTACGAGGCGATCTTGAAGCTTATCCGCCTTTCTTGTGGAAGTGAGCGGCGACTATGATGGTATTGGTCAGCTATGATGTCAGCACGCGTGATGCAGGCGGCGATCGGCGCTTGCGCAGGGTGGCCAAAGCCTGCCGCGATTATGGGCAGCGTGCGCAATATTCAGTTTTTGAGATCGAAGTTGAACCCGCGCAATGGGTGATACTCAAGCAGCGTCTGTTGGACTTGATTGATCCGGAGCTGGACAGCCTGCGGTTCTACTATCTGGGCAAGAACTGGAAGAGCCGTGTCGAGCATGTAGGCGCCAAGGCTGTGCTGGACTTAGCCGGCCCATTGGTGTTCTGAGCACGGCTCCGCGAACCGGAAGCATCCCGCCAATTCCCCATAGATTCGCGATACCTATAAGCTATTGATTTATTTGGTTTCTTATCGAGCAGTGCGTGCTTGGTAGTGATCAAGGCTCGTCTCATAGGGCGGGTTCGCGGATTTGTGAGTAATTTCTTCAAGGAATCATTGTGTTACCGTGGCACAGTCACGCCCTTCGCGGGCGTGTGGATTGAAACGTCCGACTTGAACGCAAGGCCCACGACGCGCCCGGTCACGCCCTTCGCGGGCGTGTGGATTGAAACGGATTCGGTGGGCCGTTACCCAGAACGACCAAAGAGTCACGCCCTTCGCGGGCGTGTGGATTGAAACCTGCTGTACTGCTGCATCGCCTCCGCCCTACTAGGTGTCACGCCCTTCGCGGGCGTGTGGATTGAAACACGTCGCCCGAGTGGGGTATCCGTGCAATTGCCCGAGTCACGCCCTTCGCGGGCGTGTGGATTGAAACAGTCTCTATTTCCACCTGCCGTATATCCAGACCGGGCGTCACGCCCTTCGCGGGCGTGTGGATTGAAACTTTGCGCATGTCAACCTCCTTATGCCGCCGCAACGGGTCACGCCCTTCGCGGGCGTGTGGATTGAAACGGTCGAAGATCGCCTGCACACGCTGCGCCCGCTCGTCACGCCCTTCGCGGGCGTGTGGATTGAAACCGTTACATGCCGGCAGAACCTACGTCTCAAAAATGTCACGCCCTTCGCGGGCGTGTGGATTGAAACAGGCTCACTTCCCCCATTGGGGCCACGCGGCCGGGTCACGCCCTTCGCGGGCGTGTGGATTGAAACCAGATCGCCGATGCGGCCGAGCAAGCGGTTGATGGTCACGCCCTTCGCGGGCGTGTGGATTGAAACTTCACTTATGCGCATTGCATACATCATCAACCGAGTCACGCCCTTCGCGGGCGTGTGGATTGAAACCGCCGAAGCGGAAATTAGGCCCTTGCGCAAGGGCGAGTCACGCCCTTCGCGGGCGTGTGGATTGAAACACGATTTTGGCTGCGTATGTATCAGTACCGGACATGTCACGCCCTTCGCGGGCGTGTGGATTGAAACCTCTAGACACACGATCTCTCGATATGGCTACAGAGTCACGCCCTTCGCGGGCGTGTGGATTGAAACCGCCCTGGCGAAGAGAAAGGCCAGGATCATCACGTGTCACGCCCTTCGCGGGCGTGTGGATTGAAACTTGTATTGCCCGGGAAGGCAGGTTTACTGTATAAAGTCACGCCCTTCGCGGGCGTGTGGATTGAAACATCCCATGCAGATTGCTGCCGATCTGAGGGACGTGTTACGCCCTTCGCGGGCGTGTGGATTGAAACGTCTGATCTGCCGTGTAAACACGCCCGGGCTGACGTCACGCCCTTCGCGGGCGTGTGGATTGAAACGCCCGTGCGGTTCATCTCTGCCTGGAGCCGGTTAGTCACGCCCTTCGCGGGCGTGTGGATTGAAACGTCCGTACGCGCCCCGGCAGAGGCGGTAAAACGGTAGTCACGCCCTTCGCGGGCGTGTGGATTGAAACTCTATGTGGGCCTGCCTCTGTACGTCAATCTGGTGGTCACGCCCTTCGCGGGCGTGTGGATTGAAACCTTGGTGTCGAAAACAAGCTCGACCCGCTCGAAAGTCACGCCCTTCGCAGACGTGTAGATTGAAACTTCGCTCCGCGTGCTGTGACTCTATTACCTGCTCGGCATACCCTCGGGCCATACGGACGGAAACACCTCGCGCAAACCCGTAACTGGCAACTTCCATCACGTTTCTCCCGCACGCCAGCCGGCCGAGAGAATTATTAACTCACCCTGGCGGCCCATCCACCGGCACGTCCATCCCGTACTTGACACGGTCCATTGCCACCAGGGTCTTGAACGCCTTGACGTTGTCATTGTCGTGGAACAGGGTGTGCGTCAGCGCTACGTACTGTTCCATGTCGCGCACCAGGAAGACCAGCACGAAGTCGCACTCGCCGGCTACGTAATAGCACTGCTGGACTTGCGGGCAGGCTTTGAAGCTGCGTTGCATTTCCTGCAGGAGATCCGCGCGTTCATTCTCTACTGCGACTTCGACGATGATGGTCAGGGGATAGCCCAGCGCCTTGGGGTTGAGGCGTGCGGTGTAGCGTTCTATGACGCCGGCGCCGGCAAGCAGTTTCAGGCGGCGGTTCACCGCCGCGGTGGACAGGTTGGCGCGTTCCCCGAGTTCGCTCTGCGCGGTACGGGCGTCTTGCTGTATGGCGGCGAGCAGTATGCGGTCGTAGGCATCGAGTTTTATCGTCATTCGTATTCCATGCCATGCACGGCCAGAAACTCATAAAAAATACAGCTCTATGGCGATATTTTAAGAAAACTTGCCGGTTGGTGGCGAATATTATTCCATCATTGGCTCGTTTCCGAACCGGGCGGGCCTGCGGCGGTTTCGCTCGAATGCCTGCCTGCCGCACCTGAACAGCCGCCATGTGTGCCGCAGGCAGGCGGCCGCGGGCGCCGGCGGCGCCTACGGCGGCCGCTCAGGGCGGTTCGATCCCTTCTTTCTGTCATGCAACTCTTCTCCAGAGGCTCTTATGTTGATTACCAATAAGCACGCGTTGCGTGGGACTTACCCTGCGGAGCTGCAATCTCTCATGAATGTCGAACGTGCCGAGGAAAGCCGCCGGTGGCTTTATCAATGGAAGGAAATCGCACCGGCGCCGACGCCTTTGTATGAGCTGCCCGATGTCGCCGCCGGCCTGGGGGTGGCCCGGTTCAGCGTGAAGGACGAGTCGCAGCGCTCGCCTCTGGGCAGCTTCAAGGCGCTGGGCGCGCCGGTCGCGCTGTTGCGCTGGATTTTGCGGCAGCTGCCCGGGCTGGACCCCGCTGCCGTGTTCGCGGGGCGTTATGCGGACCAGCTTCAAGGCTATACGGTGATCAGCGCCACGGACGGCAATCATGGCCGCGCTTTGGCCGCCGCGGCGCGCGATGCGGGTTGCCGCTGCGTGATCGTGCTGCATGCCAAGGTGAGCCTGGAGCGGGAAGAGGCGATATCCAGGTACGGCGCGCAAATCGTGCGCATCGAGGGCAATTATGACGAGTCGGTTGCGGAAGCGGCCCGCCTGGCCGCGGCCAATGGCTGGCAGGTCATATCCGATACGTCTTATGAGGACTATGAAGAGATTCCGCTGGACGTGATGCAGGGCTATGCAACCATCGCGGCGGAAATCGTGGCCCAGGCCGGCGTGTCTCCCGGGCAGGCGGGCCCCTACACGCATGTCTTCTTGCAGGGCGGGGTGGGCGGCATCGCGGCCGGGGTTGCCAGTTATCTGTGGGAATACCAGGGCCGGCATCGGCCGCGTTTCATCGTGGTCGAGCCGGTGCAGGCGGACTGCCTGCTGCAAAGCGCGATCCATGGGCGGCCCGCCAAAGCCACCGGCACGGTCGATTCGGTGATGGCGGGCCTGGCTTGCGGCGAGGCTTCGCCGCTGGCCTGGAAGTTCCTGGCGCCTGCCGTCGACCATTTCATGACGGTCGAAGACGGCGAGGCCATCGAGGCCATGCGCGTGCTGGCCCAAGGCAGCGAGCGCGACATGCCCATCGTCGCCGGGGAGTCGGGGGTGGTCGGGCTTGCCGCCATGCGGGCATTGCGCCGGGACGCGGCGCTGGCCGGGCAGCTCGGACTGGAAGAGCGGTCCAGCGTATTGATGATCAACACCGAAGGCGCGACCGCAGCCTCCGTCTACCAGGACTTGATCGGCGAAAGCGCGGCGTCGGTGCTGCATCGGCAGGCTCGCCGGCGTGCCGCCCGGGACGCGGCCGACATGCCATACGGTACCTGAATTGCCCTAAACGGCATTTGATAGTAGTTTAGATGCTTTGAACCCCGCCGTATTTTTTGTCATGAAAGAATTCAACTGGTCCAACCCCTATCCCACCCCGCGCGTGCCGCTGTTCGCCCGCAACGTGGTGTCCACTTCCCATCCCCTGGCCGCGCAGGCGGGGCTGCGCATGCTGCTGCGCGGCGGCAATGCGGTCGATGCCGTCATCGCGGCGGCGGCCACGATCACGCTGGTCGAGCCGGTGTCCTGCGGCATAGGCGGCGATTGTTTCGCCATATTGTGGGACGGCAAGAAGCTGCACGGCCTCAATTCCTCGGGCGTCGCGCCCGCGGCCTGGAACGTGGAATATTTCAAGCGCAAGTACGGTGTCGGTCCTGACGGCCTGGCGCAGCGGCCCATGCGCGGCTGGGACACGGTCACCGTGCCGGGGGTCGTCGCCGGCTGGGCGGCGCTGCATGGCAAGTTCGGCACCCTGCCTTTCGAGGACCTGTTCGAGCCGGCCATCGAGATCGCGGAACGCGGTTACGTCGTCCCGCCCATCGTGGCCGGGAAATGGAGCCGCGCCGCGGAAGAACTGAAAGACCAGCCGGGCTACGCGCAGGCCTTCATGCCGCAGGGGCGCGCCCCGCGCATCGGCGAACAGTTCCGCTTCAAGGATGCGGCCGACACCCTGCGCCGCATCGCGCAGTCGCATGGCCGCGATTTCTACGAAGGCGTGCTGGCCGATAAAATCGCCGCGTTCAGCAAGGAGTGCGGCGCCGCCATGACGCTCGAAGACTTGCGTGGCTACAAGCCGGAATGGGTCGAGCCCATTTCCCGCGACTATCACGGCTATACCCTGCATGAAATCCCGCCCAACGGGCAGGGCATCGCGGCCTTGATCGCGCTCGGCATCGCCGAGCGCTTCGACCTGCGCAATCTGCCCGTGGACTCGGTCGAATCGCAGCACATCCAGATCGAAGCCATGAAGCTGGCTTTCGCCGACCTGTATCGCTACGTGTCGGATCCGCGCAGCATGGGCGTGACCCCTGCGCAAATGCTGGACGACAACTACCTGGACAGCCGCGCCAAGCTGATCCGCCTGGACCGGGCCACGCACTTCCAGGCGGGCCGGCCCCATGCGGGCGGCACCATATACCTGACCGCCGCCGACGAAAAAGGCATGATGGTGTCCTTCATCCAGTCCAATTACATGGGCTTCGGGTCGGGGGTGGTGGTGCCCGGCACGGGCATCAGCCTGCAGAACAGGGGCTATGGCTTCTCGATGGATCCGGATTCGCCCAATGCCGTCGAAGGCGGGAAACGGCCTTTCCACACCATCATTCCCGGCTTCCTCACGCGCCAGGGCAGCCCGGTCATGAGCTTCGGCGTCATGGGCGGCGACATGCAGCCGCAAGGCCATCTGCAGACGGTGATCCGCATGATCGACTACGACCAGCAGCCGCAAGCGGCATGCTGCGCGCCGCGCTGGAAGGTCAACCGCGATTTCACCCTGGACCTGGAATCCACCACCCCGGCGCCGGTCGCCGAAGGCCTGCGCGCGCTGGGCCACCAGTTGCATTCGGTGGACGATCCCTACATGGATTTCGGCGCGGGCCAGTTCATCTGGCGCATGTCGGAAACCGACAACGAGCAGGGCTATGTGGCGGCCAGCGACAGCCGCCGCGATGGGCAGGCCGTGGGCTTCTGACCTCGTTTTGCGCGGGCGCCGATGGGCGCCGATTGATGTTGCGTTGCACTAATCCCTGCTTGTACGATGGGTTCAAGGGCATTTCGTCCTAAAATGGTCCACAATGAAACCTTTTTTCGTCAGCCGGGATATTCAATGACGCGCATCGTTTTGTTCGAAAATATTCACCCTAGCGCAAGGGAAGTCTTCAACGCGGCAGGCTTCGAAGACATCGTCACCCACGCCTCCTCACTGCCTCCGGATGCGCTGCGCGAAGCCTTGCGCGGCGCGCATCTCGTGGGCATCCGTTCCCGCACCCACATCGACGCCGCCTTGCTGGCCGGCGCCCCCGACCTGCGGGCCATCGGCTGCTTCTGCATAGGCACCAACCAGGTGGACCTGGAAGCCGCCATGATGCACGGCGTGCCGGTGTTCAACGCGCCGTTTTCCAACACCCGTTCGGTGGCGGAACTGGTGCTGGGCGAGGCCATTTTGTTGTTGCGCCGCATTCCCGAAAAGAACGACCGGGTGCACCACGGCCACTGGGACAAGACGGCGGAGGGCGCCTACGAGGCCCGCGGCAAGACCCTGGGCATCATCGGCTACGGCAATATCGGCTCCCAGGTCGGCACGCTGGCCGAGGCCGCCGGCATGCGGGTGATTTTCCACGACATCGAAGCCAAGCTGCCGCTGGGCAATGCGCGCGCCATGACCTCGCTGAAGAAGCTGCTGGCGCAGGCCGACGTGGTCACCCTGCACGTGCCGGGCGGCAAAGGCACGCACAACATCATCGACGCCGCCGCGCTCGCCTCGATGAAGCGCGGCTCCATCCTCATCAATGCATCGCGCGGCACGGTGGTCGACATCGACGCGCTGTGCGCGGCGCTCGACTCCGGCCATCTGTCGGGCGCGGCGCTCGACGTATTCCCCGTCGAGCCCAAGAGCGTGGACGAGCCCCTTGCCAGCCCGCTTATCGGCAAGCGCAACGTGATCCTGACGCCCCATATCGGCGGCAGCACCCAGGAATCGCAAGAGAACATCGGGCGCGAAGTGGCCGAAAAGCTCGCCCGCTTCGTGCTCAGCGGCACCACCAAGGGCGCGGTGAATTTCCCCGAAATCCCCTACCAGCCGGTGGCGGGCGCAGCGCGCATCCTGCACGTGCATCGCAACCTGCCCGGGGCGATGGGCACCCTGAGCAACATGATGGCCGAGCATGGGCTCAACATCGCCAGCCAGCAACTCCAGACGCGCGGCCAGATCGGCTACGTGATCACCGACGTCGAAGGCACGGTGGACGACACCGTCATGTCGGTGCTGCGCGCACACCCCATTACGGTGCGCTGCGATCTCGTCTAAATGACTTCGTACAACAACCCCTCCAAGAGCCCGGACGGCAACCCGACACCGGCCGATTACCGGGCCCTGGCTACTTTCCGGCTCGCGCTGCGCCGGTTCTCGGCCTTCAGTGAAGACGCGGCGATGAAGGCGGGCCTGATGCCACAGCAGCATCAGGCCCTGCTTGCCATCAAGGCGATGAGCGTGGACGGCCAGGCGCCCAGCGTGGGGGACGTCGCGGCGCAATTGCTGATCCGGCATCACAGCGCGGTGGAGCTGATCAACCGGCTGGTGCGCATGGAACTGGTGCAGCGCTACCGGGACCCGGCCGATCGGCGGCGGGTGCGCATCGCGCTGACCGCGTTGGCCGAACGCAAGCTGGCGACGCTGTCCACGGCGCACTTGAACGAGCTTCGGGCGGTGCGCCCGGAGCTCGCCAAGCTGCTGCGCTATTTCGAGCCCTGATCCACGGGGCTGAACACGTCGTTTTCAAGTTTCACGTATTGTGTCAGGGGCGCGGCGGCCGCCGGGTCCTGCGGCATGATGTCGGCCAGCGTGTATTGCTCGAAGTGGCGCATGAACTGCTGCAGCGCGCCTTGCACCACGCCGGTCAGCCCGCAGCGGTCCGCCAGTATGCAGTGGCTGCCTCCGTCCAGGCATTCCACCAGCGCGAAGTCGTTTTCCATGTCGCGCAGGATGGCGCCCAGGTTGATTTCCCGGGGCGGGCGGGCGAGCCGCATGCCGCCGTGCTTGCCGCGCACCGTCTCCAGCCAGCCGTGCTGGGCGAGCTTGTGCGTGATCTTCATGAGGTGGGGTTCGGACACGCCGTAGTACTTCGCGATCTCCGCGATGGTGCATAGGCGGTCGGGGTGCTGCGCCACGTACATCAGCATGCGCATGGCGTAGTCGGTCATGGTGGTCAGGCGCATCGGGCCGGGCCTCGTTCAACCGGCGCGGGGCTTGAGCGGCGCGGCGGGCGGCGTTGCCGCCGGCCGGGGCGGCGCCGTGTAGCGCGGCCGTATCAGCATGGGCACGAAGCGCCAGAGATACAAGGCCATGCAGGCCATCCAGCTCAGCGCGGCCGCATGCAGGAAATGCAGGGTGGCGCTCGACGGCCATAGCGCGGCCAGGCGCAGCACCACGGCCGCGATCATCAGGTAATAGCTCAGCAGCATGCTGCCGTCCAGCGCAAGAGGCCTGCCCAGGTGCCCCAACGCCGTCCGGGTCACCATGCCGATGATGAGGACGGCGAACCCGCCCATGCCGATCAGGTGTACGTGCGTGGCGCTGCGCGCCAGGACGCCGGAGCTCACGCCGCTGAACTGCGCAGCGGCGACCATCAGCCCCACGCCTATGGCCCCATAGCCCAGGTATAGAATCCACAGCATGGGCTTGCGCAGCACCGCCAGCGGCTTCCAGCGGCCCAATTGCCAGAGGCTGACGAGCCCCACCAGGAAAAGCGCGACGCCCATGGCCGCGCCTTGCCCCGCAAGACCCAGCAGGATCGCCAGGGCGCTCAGGCCCAGCTGCACGTGGCCGCTGCGCACCAGCATGGGGATCTCCAGCCCGGGAACCATGCGCATGGAGAAAAACGGGATGACGCGCCGGGCGATCAGCAGGGCGATCATGGCCATGCAGATCAGGCCGAGGTCGAAGTGGTGCAAGAGGGCCATGTAGTCGCCGCGCAGCGCCGCGCGCAGGAACAGGCCGTCGGCGACGCCCAGCGCCAGCAGCATGAAGGGCACACCGTAGTTGCGCCGGCTCTTGCCTTTGATCATGACCCGCAGCAGGCAGGCGGAGCTGATGACGAAGAAGGCGAGTTCGCTGGCGCAGGCAATATGGAAGGCGGTTTCTCCGCCGACGAGAAAGCCGGCGCGGGCAATGAGCCACAGCACGGCCAGGCCGGCCAGTGGCCAGCCTTTCAAGGGGTTGAAGCCGGTCCAGGTGGCGCTGGCGGTCAGCAGGAATGCCACGGCGATGGTGCCGATGAAGGCCCAGAGCATTTCATGGGCATGCCAGGCGACGCCGCCCAGGGGCGTGGATAGCCATCCTGGCGCGTAGATCCAGATGCCGATGGAGATCAGCGCCCACGCGCAGCCTGCGATGTACAGCGGCCGGAATCCCAGGCTGAGGAAGGCGGTGAGGTCGGGCTTGTCTTGGGGGGGCTTGCCGGGTTCGGAAATGGAAAGAAGCTCAGCCATGATGGAGTTCCGTGGGAAGGCGATTCGGGTGATTGTTGATCTGGTATCCGTACCAAAGGCTGCGGGCGATGCGCTGCGCGAATTTTTCCGCTTCCGCGGCGAAGGCGCGGTTGGGAAGTTCGCTGGTCGTTTCGTGAAAGAGCGCGAGCCAATGGCGGAACATGCCGGCGTCCAGGCTGGGCAGCGCGACATGCTTGGGCATGGGCGCGCCGCTGTAGGTGCCGGAGCCCAGGAGCAGCGAAGACCAGAAGCGCACCATGATCGCCAGGTGGTGGTCCCAGTCGTCGATGTGGGCATCGAAGACGGGGCCGAGCAGGGAGTCCGCGCGCACCTTGTCGTAGAATCTGTGAACCAGTGTGGTGATTTCTTCTTCGTTGGTCAGTTCGGAACGGTTCATGGGCGGTGGAATCCTGGCGGGCGGGTTATGCTTGCGGCGCAGCGCGCCATAAGATGAATTTAATAGTAATCTTATAAAAATTGTGTCTTCACGTCAACGGAAGCGCGCCGCACGGGCCGAAACGGAACAGCCGGGCGGGGATCTACGTTATGATCATGTGTTGTCACGTTTTGAAAATACCACACACTTGCGTGGATTTTCCGTCTGGTGCTTACGCCCATGTCCGTATCCCGTTCCCAGCCCGCCACACTGAGTTGCGTCATTCCGTGCCTCAATGAAAGCGCGAACCTCAATGTGCTGCTGCCGGCGTTGATGGCGGTCCTGCGGCCGCTGGCCGCCGACTACGAGATCATCGTCGTGGACGACGGCAGCACCGACGCCACGCCGGCGGCCATGCGGGACTGGACGCAGCGCCATCCGCAAATCGTCTACGTGCAATTGTCGCGCAATTTCGGCAAGGAAGCCGCGCTCACGGCCGGGCTCGAAGCCGCCGCGGGGCAGGTGGTGGTGTGCATGGACGCCGACCTGCAGCATCCGCCGGCCCTCATCCCCCGCATGCTGGAACGCTGGCGCGACGGCATTGAAATGGTCTATGCGGTGCGCGCTTCCCGGGCCGGCGAATCTTTCTTCAAGCGCGCAGGCACGCGCATTTTCTACAAGCTCATGCGCACGCCGGGCGGCATGCAGGTGCCCGAGAACGCGGGCGATTTCCGTCTCATGGACCGCGCGGTGGTCGACGCCCTGCTGCAGCTGCCGGAACGCAACCGTTTCATGAAAGGGCTGTTCGCATGGGTGGGCTTCCGGTCCGAGCCCATGATGTACGAGCCGCCGCAACGCCTGTATGGGCAGTCCACCTTCCGGCCCTTCAAGCTGTTCCGCTTCGCGGTCGACGGCCTGACCGCCTTCACGACCTGGCCGCTGCGGCTGCTGAGCATTTGCGGCTCTTTTCTGTCCTTGCTGTCTTTTTCATACGGGCTGTACATCGTCATCAAGCACCTGATGTACGGCGATCCGGTCCAGGGCTGGACCACGCTCATTACGGTGGTGCTTTTCTTTGCGGGCGTGCAGCTCATTTCCGTGGGCGTGCTGGGGGAATACATCGCCCGCATCTTCGGCGAGGTCAAGAACAGGCCGGTGTACCTGGTGCGCCGCCGCGAGGGCCAGGGCGTGGGGCGGCAGCAGGCCGCTCAGGCGCCGACGGCGCTGGTCAGCCCCTTGCGGCCGTCCAGGCGCGCCGACGCCATGAACGTGGTCAATGAGTAAGGCGAAACAGCAAGAAAGCGCGCATGCCGGCCACAAGCGCATCGTCCTCTGCGCCGACGATTTCGGCATGGATCCGGCGGCGGACGAAGCCATTCTGCGCCTTGCCGAATTGCGGCGCCTGAGCGCCACGAGCTGCCTGGCCCAGGGCCGCGGCTTTGCGGCGCAGGCATCCGCCCTGCGCGATTCCGGCCTGCAGCTGGGCCTGCACCTGAACTTCACCGAAGCCATCGGCGCCGCCGCGCTGCACATGCCGGTCTCGGCGCTGATCCTGAACGCTTGGCTGCGCCGCCTGCCCGCGGCGCAGGTCGGCGCGCAGATCGCCGCGCAACTCGATGCCTTCGAAGCCGCATTGGGCCGCGGGCCCGATTTCGTTGACGGGCACCAGCACGTGCATCAGTTCCCCGTCATTCGGGAAGCCTTGCTGCGCACGCTGGCGCAGCGCTATGGCGCTCGGCCGCCCTGGCTGCGCCAGACCCGGGCGGGCCGCCTGAGCGGCACGCCGATGGGCTTGCGGCTCAAGGCGCGCACCATCGAGTTCCTGGGCGCGCGCCGGTTCGCGCGCCGGGCGGGGGCCTTGGGGTTCCGCATGAACCGCCGCTTCCTGGGCGTCTATGATTTCCAGGGCGGTCGGGCCGCCTACGAGCCGTTGCTGAGGAACTGGCTGGCCATGGCCGAGGACGGCGATCTGATCATGTGCCACCCCGCCGCGCGGGCGATACCGGGCGACGGGCTGGGCGCGCAGCGCCTGGCCGAATTCAATGTGCTGAAAAGCAATGCGATGGGGGAATGGCTGGCGGCGGGCGGGCTCAGCCTGCAGGGCCGGCCTTCCGCGCCGCCGCTTTAGGGCTTGAAAACGTGCCGGACTCAGGCTTTTGGCGGCGTGCTGCTGCCCTCGCCGAGCGCGCGCTGCATGAAGACGACGTCTATCCATTGCTTGAACTTGTAGCCGGTGGCGACCTGGGTGCCGGCGTGCGCGAAGCCCAGGCTGCGGTGCAAGGCGATGGAGCCGACATTGTTCGTGCCGCCGATGACCGCGATCATCTGCCGCCATGGGCCTTGTTCGCAGCGTTCCAGCAAGGCGGCAAGCAGCGCCTTGCCCAGGCCCTTGCCGGTCTGCCCTTCGGCCAGGTAGATGGAGTCTTCGAGCGTGTACCGGTAGGCGACGCGCGGCCGGTACAGGGCCGCATAGCAATATCCCACGATCTCGCCGTTGATTTCGGCCACCAGCCAAGGGGTGCCTTGCGCCTGCACCTGCGCCAGCCTGGACCGCATTTCCTGGACGTCGGGCGGCTGCTCTTCGAAGGTGGCGGTGCTTTGCAGCACGTGGTAGGCATAAATGCGCTGCACGGCTTCCATGTCCCCGGGCGTGGCGTCGCGTATGACGATTTCCGGAGCGCCGGTCGAACGAGGGGCGGCAAGCGGCGATGCGGAAAGGGCTTGCTTGGCGGGAACGCTGGACATACTATTTTCCTCTATAGAAACATCAGTATATACATTAGGAGTCATTCATGTCCGTACCCATCCATGCGCTTACCGACGCTTTTGCGGTGGCGCCCCAGCTTGCGCCGAAAGACATGCAGGCGGTGGCCGACGCCGGCTACAAAAGCGTCATCATCAATCGTCCCGACCTGGAAGGCGGCCCCGGCCAGCCGGCGGCGGCCGACGTCATGGCGGCGGCGCGCGCGGCCGGGCTGGCGGTGGAATACCAGCCGGTGGTCAGCGGCGCAATGACCGCCGAAGACGTCGCGCGCTTTGCGCAATTGCTGGACACGCTGCCGGCGCCGGTGCTGGCCTACTGCCGGACCGGCACGCGCTGCACCCATCTTTATCATGCTGCCAAATCGCGTTGATATGAGTCAATTATCAGTGAAACCCCCTTCTGTATTTTCGGGGGAATTCCGGTTAAGCTTCCATATCTGACAACCCTGAAGGGCGCATATCATGTTCAAAAGAATACTTATTCCAACCGATGGTTCGGCATTGTCGGCGCAAGCGGCAAACAAGGGCGTTTGCTTCGCGCGTGAAATCGGCGCCGAAATCGTCGCCCTGTACGTCACGCAGCCGTTCGCCGCCACGGTGGGGTTCGACGGCATGGCGGCGGCTTACGCCATCACCGACGAAGACTATGATAAAACCGCTCAGGAACAGGCCCAAAAATACCTCAAGGCCGTGCTCGACCGCGCCGATACCGCGGGCGTGAAGGCCAGGGGCAAGGCGGTGTCCAACTTCAACGTCGCCGACGGCATCGTCCAGGCGGCTGAAGAAGAAGGCTGCGACCTCATTTTCATCGGCAGCCACGGCCGCAGCGGCCTGTCGCGCCTGCTGCTGGGCAGCGTCACCAACAAGGTGCTCAGCCTGGCCAAGACCGCCGTGCTGGTCTACCGCGTCAAGGAAGTCGAATAGCCTGCAAGCCTGAAGCGAAGGCCCGGCGCTAAGCTAAGCCTGCGCCCTCGGGCGCAGGCGTTCCTTGTTCTGCAGGATGGCGGTGCGCGCGATGTCGCTCAGGGCGGCGCCGGCGGCCTTGCCGTCGGGGCTGCTTTCCAGGAAGTTCAGCAACGCGGCGCGCATGCGCGGCTCCCAGAATTTCTGTATGTGGTTGGCGATGCCTTCCAGGCCTTCGGCGCGGTCCGGCATGGCCTCGAAGAACGCGCCTATCCGGTTCGCCAATCGGATGAGATGTTCAATGTTGTTCAAGGCAGTCTCCCTGTGCCGGTGTCGTCGAGTATTTCGGGGTGGCTGTATACGGTAAAGCCTTCGTTGCGGGCAAACCCGGCCAGCATGACATTCAATTCCTCGGCCACGTCTATCGCATAGCTGGTGGGGGCCGATATCGCCACCAGGGCGCGCAGCCCTGCGGCGGCGGCTTTCTGCACCATTTCGAAGCTGGCCCGGCTGGTGATGGCGGCGATGCCCGGCTCATCGAGCAGGCCGTTCCGCAGCAAATGGCCGATCAGCTTGTCCAGCGCATTGTGGCGGCCCACGTCTTCACGGACATGGTCCAGCCTGCCTTCCCAGTCGGCCCAGGCGGCGGCGTGGCTGGCGCCGGTCAGTATGCGCAGCGGCTGCCGGCTTTGCAGTTGCGTCACGGCCGCATTCACGGCCTGCGTGGTCAATGGGACGGCGGGGCGGGCGAGCGGGGCGAGCTCGCGGCGGACTTCGCCCAGGCTTTCTATGCCGCACAGGCCGCAGCCGGTGCGCCCGGCGAGGTTCCGGCGCCTTTGCTTGAGCGCATGCAGGCGCGCGCTGGCGATCTCCAGCTGCACCACGATGCCTTCGGGCCGGGCGCTGATCTCCAGGTCGTAGATGTCGGCGGCGCGCGTGATCACCCCTTCCGTGAGCGAGAAGCCGTAGGCGAAGTCTTCGAGATCCGCCGGCGATGCCAGCACCGTGGCGTGGCTGATGCCGTTGTATTCGAGCGCGACCGGCACTTCGGTGGCGATCTGGTCGGTTTCGGCCACCGCGGGGCCGTCGACCGAGCCGCGCAGGACCCGATACGCGCGGTATGCCTCGGCAGCGGCGTCGTGCGCGGCTTCGGGGGCGGAAGTGCGTTCGCAATGCATGCCGGGCTCATTCCTGCGCGACGGGCATGGGCGCCGCATGCGGCGCCGGAGCGGGCGGCGTTGCGGCCGCCGGCGCGTCCAGGCCTGGCCCGCCGTCCAGCAGCCGGCGCTGCGTTTCGTCGAAGCGCGTCCAGCCCCGCTGCCACCGGGACGGCTCGGCCACTTTCCGCGCCTGCACGGCGGTCACTTTGTATTCCGGGCAGTCGGTGGCCCAGTCGGTGCTGTCGGTGGTCACGACGTTGGCGCCCGATTCGGGGAAATGGAAGGTGGTGTAGAGCACCCCTGGCTGGACCCTTTCGGTGACCTCGGCGCGCAGCGCCGTTTCGCCGGCGCGGCTCTGGACGGCCACGAGGTCGCCGCTGCGGATGCCGCGGTCCTCGGCATCCTGCGGATGGATTTCCAGCAGGTCCTCGCCATGCCACAGCACATTGGGCGTGCGGCGCGTCTGGGCGCCGACGTTGTACTGCGACAGGATGCGCCCGGTCGTGAGCAGCAGGGGGTACTTGCGCGTGCTGCGTTCATCGCTGGGCACGTATTTCGTGATCATGAAGCGCCCTTTGCCGCGCACGAATTCATCCACGTGCATGGTGGGAGTGCCGTCCGGCGCGTCGGCGTTGCACGGCCATTGGACGCTGCCGCCGAGCTCGTCGATCTTGCGGAACGAAACACCGGCGAAGGTCGGCGTCAGCCTGGCGATCTCGTCCATGATCTCGCCGGGGTGCGCGTAGTTCATGGGATAGCCCAGGGCGTTGGACAGCGCGCAGGTGACTTCCCAGTCGGCCATGCCGGCCTTGGGCGCCATGACCCGGCGCACGCGCGAGATGCGCCTTTCCGCATTGGTGAAGGTGCCGTCCTTTTCCAGGAAAGAGGAGCCGGGCAGGAAGACGTGGGCGTACTTGGCGGTTTCGTTCAGGAAGATGTCTTGCACGATCACGCATTCCATGGCCGCCAGCGCCGCGGCGACGTGCTGGGTGTTGGGGTCGGACTGGACGATGTCCTCGCCCTGGCAGTACAGGCCCTTGAAAGACCCGCCGAGCGCGGCGTCGAACATGTTGGGCAGGCGCAGCCCGGGCTCGGGCTGCAGGCGCACGCCCCAGGCCTGGTCGAACTGCGCCCGGACGGCGTCGTCGGAAATATGGCGGTAGCCCGGCAGTTCGTGCGGGAAGGAGCCCATGTCGCAGGACCCTTGCACATTGTTCTGCCCGCGCAAGGGGTTCACGCCCACGCCTTCGCGGCCGATGTTGCCGGTGGCCATGGCCAGGTTGGCGATGGCCATGACGGTGGTGGAGCCCTGGCTGTGCTCGGTGACGCCCAGACCATAGTAGATGGCGCCGTTGCCCTGGGTGGCGAACAGGCGGGCGGCGCCGCGCACGTCGTGCGCCGGCACGCCGGTGACCGCCTCCATGGCCTCCGGGGAGTTCTCGGCCAGCGACACGAAATCGCGCCACTGCTGGAAGGCCTGGGTTTCGCACCGCTGCGCGACGAAGGCTGCGTCGACCAGGCCTTCGGTGGCGATGACGTGCGCCATGGACGTAAGCAGGGCGGTGTTGGTGCCCGGCCGCACGGGCAGGTGGAAGTCGGCCTTGATGTGGGGCGAGTCCACCAGTTCGATGCGGCGCGGGTCGATGACGATGAGTTTCGCGCCTTGCCGCAGCCTGCGCTTGAGCCGCGAGGCGAACACGGGATGGGCGGCGCTGGGATTGGCGCCCATGACGATCACCACGTCGGTGTGCATGACCGAGTCGAAGGTTTGGGTGCCGGCCGATTCACCCAAGGTGGTCTTGAGGCCGTAGCCGGTGGGCGAATGGCAGACGCGGGCGCAAGTGTCGACGTTGTTGGTGCCGAAGGCGGCGCGCACGAGCTTCTGCACCAGATAGGTTTCTTCGTTCGTGCAGCGGGACGAGGTGATCCCGCCCACCGAGTCGCGGCCGTAGGCGCCCTGTATGCGGCGGATTTCCGACGCGGCGTAGGCGATGGCCTCGTCCCAGCTCACTTCGCGCCATGGGTCGGAGATGCGCTTGCGTATCATGGGCTTGAGCATGCGGTCCTGGTGCGTGGCATAGCCCCAGGCGAAGCGGCCCTTGACGCAGGAATGGCCGCGGTTGGCCTTGCCGTCTTTCCAGGGCACCATGCGCACGACTTCCTCGCCTTTCATTTCCGCCTTGAAGGCGCAGCCCACGCCGCAGTAGGCGCAGGTGGTGATGACGGCGTGCTCGGCCTGGCCCATTTCGATCACGGACTTCTCGATGAGCGAGGACGTGGGGCAGGCCTGTACGCAGGCGCCGCAAGACACGCAGTCGCTGGACATGAAGTCCTGTTCCTGGCCAGCCGCCATGCGCGAGCCGAACCCGCGTCCGGCGATGGTCAGGGCGAAGGTGCCCTGGACCTCGTCGCAGGCGCGGGCGCAGCGGCTGCAGACGATGCACTTGGAGGGGTCGTAGGCGAAATAGGGATTGGAGTCGTCGACGGCGTCGTTGAGATGATTGGCGCCGTCCTGGCCATAGCGCACGTTGCGCAGGCCGACCACGCCGGCCATGTCCTGGAGCTCGCAGTCGCCGTTGGCCGGGCAGGTGAGGCAGTCGAGCGGGTGGTCGGAGATATACAGTTCCATGACGCCGCGCCGCAGCTCGCGCAGCTTGGGGGTTTCCGTCCAGACCACCATGCCGTCTTCCACGGGCGTGGTACAGGACGCGGGATACCCTCGCCGGCCTTCGATCTGCACCAGGCAAAGGCGGCAGGAGCCGAAGGCTTCGAGGTTGTCGGACGCGCACAGCTTGGGAATGTTGATGCCGGCCTCGGCGGCGGCGCGCATGACCGATGTGCCCTGGGGGACCTCCAGTTCGTGGCCGTCCAGGACGATGCGCACCAGCCGGGTGTGTGGCGACGGCGGTGTGCCGAGGTCGCGTTCGCGTTTCAAGATGGTTTCCAGCATGGGGTTCTCCGTCAGGCGGGCTGCGCCGTTGCGCCCGCGGACGCGGGCAGGCCGAAGTCTTCGGGAAAATGGTCCAGGGCGGACAGGACCGGGTAGGGTGTCATGCCGCCCAGGGCGCAGAGCGAGCCCGCCAGCATGGTGTCGCAGAGATCGCGCAGGAGCTCGACCTGGTCGGCGCGCCCTTCGTTGTCGCGTATGCGATGGATGACTTCCACGCCGCGTGTCGAGCCGATGCGGCATGGCGTGCACTTGCCGCAGGATTCGATGGCGCAAAATTCCATGGCGTATTCCGCCATGGCGGCCATGTCCACCGTATCGTCGAACGCCACGATGCCGCCGTGGCCCACCATGGCGGAGACCGCCGCATAGCTTTCGTAATCCAGCGGCGCATCCCACAGGGATTCGGGCAGATAGGCGCCCAGCGGGCCGCCCACCTGCACGGCCCGCAAGGGCCGGCCGCTTGCGCTGCCGCCGCCGTAGTCGTGCAGGAGTTCGCGCAGCGTGACGCCGAAGGCTTTTTCGACCAAGCCCCCGCGCCGGATGTTGCCGGCCAGTTGAAAGGGCAGCGTGCCCCGCGAACGGCCCATGCCGAAATCGCGATAGTGGCCGGCGCCGCGCGCCAGGACGAGCGGCACGGTGGCCAGGGAGATGACGTTGTTGACGACGGTGGGCCGGCCGAACAGCCCCGCGACGGCGGGCAGCGGCGGCTTGGCGCGGACCAGGCCGCGCTTGCCCTCTATGCTTTCGAGCAGCGAGGTTTCCTCGCCGCAGATATAGGCGCCCGCGCCGCAGCGCACTTCGAGGTCGAAGCCGCGCCCCGAGCCCTGGATGTCGGCGCCCAGCCAGCCTGCCTGCCGCGCTCGCTGGATGGCGGTTTCGAGCACCGATATGGCGACGGGATATTCGGAGCGCACGTAGATGTAGCCATACGTGGCCTGTACCGCCAGGCCGGCGATGGTCATGCCCTCGATGAGTGAGTAGGGGTCGCCTTCCATCAGCATGCGGTCGGAAAACGTGCCGGAATCGCCTTCATCGGCATTGCAGACGACGTATTTCCTGGGGGCCGCCGTTTCCAGCACGGTTTTCCATTTGACGCCCGTGGGAAAAGCCGCGCCGCCGCGGCCGCGCAGCCCCGAATCGGCCACTTCGGCGACGATGGCCTCCGGCGGCAGGGCGAGCGCCTTCCGCAGGCCTTCATAGCCGCCCAGCGCGCGGTAGTCGTCCAGGGACAAGGGGTCGATGACGCCCACGCGGGCGAAGGTGAGGCGCTCCTGGTTCTTCAGGTAGGGAATGTCTTCGGTCGGGCCGTGCGCCAGGGCATGGCCGCCTCCGTGCAGCCAGCCCGCGTCGAACAGGCCGGGAACGTCGTCGGGTTCGACCGGGCCGTAGGCCATGCGGCCCTGGGGCGTTGCGACTTCCACCAAGGGTTCCAGCCACAGCAGGCCGCGCGAACCATTGCGCACCAGCGCGATGCCCAGCCCGCGCCGGTCGGCTTCGGCCTGGATGGCGCGGGCGACGTCGTTGGCGCCCACCGCGACGGCGGCGGTGTCCATGGGAACGTAGACGGTGATGGGTGGGGTCATGATCCGCATCCTTGCGCCTGCAGCAGGCGGTCGAGTTTCTGAGGGGTGACCCGGGCATGGGGCTGCCCGTTGACCATGACGGCCGGCGACTGCGCGCACAGGCCCAGGCAGTAGACGGGTTCCAGCGTAACCTTGCCGTCGGGCGAGGTTTCGTGGAAATCACAGGCCAGATGCCGGCGCGCGTGGTCGGCCAGCGCATTGGCGCCCATGGCCTGACAGGATTCCGCCCGGCAGATCTCGAGCCTGACCGGCCCGGCCGGGCGCTGCCGGAAATGGGGATAGAAGCGGATCACGCCATGGATTTCCGCCCGGGACAGCTGCAGGGCCTGGGCCAGCACCGGAACGGCGCCAGCCGGAATACAGCCCAGGGCGTGCTGGATGGCGTGCAGTATGGGCAGCAGGTTTCCTTGCATGCCCGCGTGGCGCGCAATGGCTTGCCGGGTGACGGTTTCCACGGCCGGAGCCGAAGGCTCGAATTCGTCCGCGTGGGTCGGCGTATGCATAGTGGACTTCCTTGGTCTGGCGGCGGGCGCAGGCGCCGGCCGCCTCGTGGCGTTCACAGGCCTCGGGCCTGCCTATATGTTTTAATTTTCATATGCTGATTGGCAATTTCATGTAATCTACACAGCAAATCAAAGCTGTTCAATAGGAAATAAATGACATATTGGAAGGCCGACGGTGCCCAACCGGCCGGAAGGCCGTGTTGGCAAGGGGGATGAGCGGGCATGGCGCATAAATTCAGGGCGCGTCTGAATTCGGAATGGATGCTGGAGCGGCCGGACGGCAGCCTGCTGCCATTGAGCGAAGTGCTGCGGCTGCTGTCGGCCATCGACACCACCGGGCATATTTCGGGCGCGTGCAAGGCTTGCGGGCTGTCCTACCGGCATGCATGGGGCATTTTGCGCAAGGCCGAACAGGAATTCGAGACCGCGCTCATCGAAACGTCGCGGCGGCAGGGCACCAAGCTCACGTCCTTCGGCCGGCATCTCGTATGGGCCAATCGGCGCGTCGATGCCAGGCTGATGCCCACGCTCGACAGCATGGCGTCCGAGCTCCAGGAAGAGCTGGAGCGGCTGTTTCCCGAAAGCCAGCCGCGGCTGCGCCTGCATGCCAGCCACGGTTTCGCCGTCGAAGGGCTGATGCAGATGGCCAACGGCATGGACATGGCGCCGCTGGAATTGCGCTACCGCACGGCGATCGAGGCGCTGGCGTCGCTGGACAGCGGCGATTGCGACCTGGCGGGCTTCCAAGTGCCGCAAGGCGAGTTCGAGCTGCCCATACTGCTGCGCTATGCGCCGTGGCTGGATCCGGACAAGCACCGCCTGGTGCACCTGGCGGTGCGCAATACCGGCATGTTCCTGCACCCCGACAATCCCAAGAACATACGCTCGATCGCTGACTTGGTGAATCCCGACGTGCGTTTCGTCAATCGCCAGATCGGTTCCAGCACGCGCTTCCTGATCAGCCTGATGCTGGAACGCCTGAACATCGACACGGCGCGGGTCCAGGGCTTCGAAACCAGCGAATTCACGCACATGGCGATCGCGGCCCACATCGCCAGCGGCATGGCCGACGCCGGCATCGGCGTCGAGACCGCCGCATGGCGCTGCGGCCTCGCCTTCCTGCCGCTGGTCCAGGAGCGCTATTTTTTTGCGGTGCATCGCGACACGCTGGCGACCGCGCGGATGCAGCGCTTGTTAAACTTGATGAATAGCGAGCAGTACCAGGCCTACGTCAGGCAACTGACGGGCTACGATGCCCGGCACATGGGCCGGGTACAGACGGTCGAGGAAGCTTTCGGTCCCGCAGTCACGGCCGCGCTTCGGCCATGACGCATGGAACGCTTGAAGAGTCAGACATGAGCAAAGTCATTTTTCACAGCGAGGCCGCCGGTTCCGGGCCCGATCAAGAAGGGCGGCGCGGCGGCCCGCTGCTGGATACGCATCGCCGTCCCTTGCGCGACCTGCGCATATCGGTCACCGACCGCTGCAATTTCCGCTGCACCTACTGCATGCCCCGCGAGGTGTTCGGCGCCGACCATGTCTTCATGCGCCATTCCGAGCTGCTCAGCTTCGAGGAAATCGCAAGAGTCGCGGCCGTGGCCGTGCGCCTGGGGGTGCGCAAGATCCGACTCACCGGGGGCGAGCCCCTGCTGCGCAAAGACATCGAGGCCCTGGTCGAAATGCTGGCGGTCCTGCACACGCCCGAGGGCGACCCCGTCGAACTGACGCTGACCACCAACGGCACGCTCCTGAAGAAGAAAGCGCGCGCTCTGAAGGACGCCGGCTTGCGCCGGGTGACGGTCAGCCTGGATGCGCTGGACGACGCCAAGTTCGAAAGCATGAGCGACAGCGGCGTCGGGGTCGCCACCGTGCTGGAAGGCATAGAAGAGGCGGGCCGCGTCGGGCTTGCGCCGGTCAAGGTCAATATGGTCGTGCGCAAAGGCCTGAACGACGACCAGATACTGCCCATGGCCAGGCGCTTCCGCCATTCGGGGCACGTGCTGCGCTTCATCGAGTTCATGGACGTCGGCACCACCAACGGCTGGAACATGGCCGAGGTCCTCACCGGCGCCGAGATCCTGGCCCAGTTGCGCCGCGAATTCACCCTGGAGCCCGCGCGCGCCAACTATCGCGGCGAAGTCGCCGCCCGCTGGCGCTATACCGACGGCGCCGGTGAAATCGGCTTGATCACCAGTGTTTCCCAGCCCTTCTGCGGCGACTGTACGCGGGCGCGCCTGTCCCCCGAAGGCCGTTTGTTCCTGTGCCTGTTCGCCAACCAGGGCCACGATCTGCGCGGCCTGATCCGCCGGGGCGGCAGCGACGAGCAGCTTGCCGCCGCCCTGGCCGGCATCTGGTCCGCGCGCGACGACCGCTATTCCGAACTGCGCGGGGCAGAGACCGCGCGGCGGGGCAAGATCGAAATGAGCTACATAGGCGGATGACGGACCAGCCGCCCGCCACCGCGGCCGGCGTGGCCGCGCCCCTGGGACGGGAGTCCGTCACCGGCCTGATCCTGGCCGGCGGCCAGGCGCGCCGCATGCGCGAAGCGGCGGAGCGCGGCGCCGGCGGGCCGCCCATGCTGCCGGACTGCCTGGCCGATTGGCAAGGATGGGACAAAGGCCTGGTGCTGCTGGACGGCCAGCCGCTGCTGTGGCATGCGCAGCGCTTCCTGGCTCCGCAGGTCGCGCGCCTGCTGATCAGCGCGAACCGCTATCTCGAGCTCTATGGCCGGTATGGGGAGGCATTCGGCGACGATCCGACGCTGGGTGACGCCCAGGGCCCGCTGGCCGGGATCGCCACCGCGCTGGCGCGCATCCACACCCCTTGGCTGGCCGTCCTGCCCGTCGACGTCCCGCATCCTCCCGCGGACCTGTTCGTGCGGCTGGCGGCCGCCCTGCACGAAGACGGCCGTGCGCGGGTGGCTTTCGCATCGATCCGGGACGGCGACACGGAACGGGACCAGCCTTTGTGCATGTTGCTGCACAGCAGCCTGCAAGAGGACATTCGCGCGTTTCTATTCGCGGGTGAAAGAAGGGTGCGGTCGTGGTTGGGCAGGGTGGGGGCGCTGCGGGTTCATTTCCAGGGCGGCGAAGGAGTGTTCGGGAATATCAATACGCCGCAGGACCTGGCGATGATGGCCGGTCCCGTACCCCGAGCGCCCCGCGCCCCTCACCGCAGCCAATGCCGCAAGTCGTAGAACGCGACCGTATCGCCGTCATGCACTTCGGTATTCGCCGCAACCCGCGCCAAAGCGCCGGCCCAAGGCAGTGAACTGATGATCCCCGACCCCTGTTGGGGATGCGGCGTGAGCGTCACCCCCCTGGACGAATAGGCCACCCGCACTCGCAAGAACTCATCCCGATTCTCCTTGAACCGGCGGTCGGAGGACAAGCAACCGTACTGAACCGCGGGAATCACCTGGGTACGGCCCTGCATCGTCCGCAGCAACGGCGTCACCAGCAGGCTGAAGACCACGAAGGCCGACACCGGATTGCCCGGCAGGCACACCACCGGCTTGCCCTGGACCTGCGCCAGCGCCACCGGCTTGCCGGGCTTCATGCAGACCCGCCAGAGATCCAGCGTGCCGCCCAGCGCTTCTATCGTGGGCTTGACCAGGTCTTTTTCGCCGACCGAGACACCGCCGACCGTCAGCACCAGGTCGCAATCGGCGAGCAGGACGGTGAATGCCTCGCGCAGCGATTCCGCCGTGTCCTGGGCGTGCAGGCAATGCACCACGCTGGCGCCCATGTCCTGGCAAAGGGCGGTGAGCATGGGGCCGTTGGAGTTGTAGATCTGGGCGTCGCCACGGGGCTGGCCGGGGTTCAGGAGTTCGTCGCCCGTGGTCAGCACGCCGATCTTCAGCCGCGCATACACGCTGATTTCGGCATAGCCCTGCGAAGCCAGCAGGGCGATTTCGCCCGGGCCGATGAGGCGGCCTTTGGCGAGCAGCTGATTCCCCTTGAGCACGTCTTCCCCGCGCCGCCGCAGGTGCGCGCCTTGCACCGGGGGATGCAGGATTTCGAAGCCGTCGTCGTTCTCGTTGCCGTCTTCCTGCATGACCACGGTATCGGCGCCTTCCGGTATGAGGCTGCCGGTGAACAGGCGGATGGCCTTGCCGGCGTGCAGCGGCTGCGGGGTTTCGCCCGCGAAGCAGCGTTGCTGGATGGGCAGGCGCTTGCCAGGGGCGTAGTCGGCATGGCGGATGGCGTAGCCGTCCATTGCGCTGTTGTCCGCCGGCGGCAGGTCGCAGGTGGCGAAGACGGTCTGGGCCAGGACGCGGCCGCGGGCTTCGGCCAGCGGGCATACTTCCGCGATGCTGGGCGGGTTCCCGGCCGCGGCCAGGCGGGATTGTGCGGCGTCGAATTCAAGCATGGTAAAGGCTGCCGAAATTGCAGGGGCGATGCGTGCTGTCCAGTTGTTCCCGGATGATGCCTTCCCAGGCGGTCTTGCAGGCGCCGGTCGAACCGGGCATGCAGAAGATCAGGGTGTTGTTCGCCGACCCCGCGAAGGCGTCGGACTGCAGCATGGAGCTGCCGATCTCCTGGAAGGAAAGATGGCGAAAGAGTTCGCCGAAGCCGGTGATGGCCTGGTCGAGCAGCGGCAGGATGGCCGCCGCCGTGGATTTGTCGTGGGAAAAGCCGGTGCCGCCGTTGGTCAGGATCACCTGGATGCCGTCATCGGCGATCCAGTCGCTGATGACCTTGCGAATCTGGTAGAGGTTGCCGGCGCAGATGTCGCGCCGCACGCAGGCGTGCCCGGCTTCGGCCAGGCTTTGCGACAGGTAGTCGCCCGAGGTGTCATTGCCGGCGTTGCGCGTATCGGAGATGGTCAGCACGGCGCATTTCAGGGAAACGGGGGGCTTGCTGGGATCGGCTTTGCTCATTTATCGCCTGCCTGTTCTGAGGTTGAGGGCGGATTCCATTGCTCGGTTTTTTCGTGGTCGGACTGGCGCTGTTCCACCCAGAATTTCTTTCCGTCGGCCAGCGTCTCGCGCTTCCAGAAGGGCGCGCGGGTCTTCAGGGCGTCGATCAGGTATTCGCAGGCCCGGAAGGCTTCCCCGCGATGGGCGCTGGCAACGGCGACGAACACGATCTGTTCGGCGTTCGCCAGCTCGCCGACGCGGTGCACGACCAGGCAGTCGTCGATGTCCCAGCGTGATTTCGCGTGGGCGCATAGCGCTTCGATCTCGCGCTCGCACATGCCTGGATAGTGCTCCAGGAAAAGGCTGTGCGTGGAGGCGTCGGAGGCATAGTCGCGCACATAGCCGGTGAAGGTGACGATGGCGCCGGCCCGGGTGGCCGTGCGCCGCCGAAGCTGCTGCTGCAGGGCGGCCGCGTCGAAATCGGCCTCTTGCACGACGACCATGTCAGCCTCCGGTCACGGGTTCGAAGACGGCCACTTCGTCGCCCGGCCGGATCAGGGCGTCGAGCGGGGCATGTTCCTGGTTGATGGCCAGCTTGAGGCGCTTGCCGGGCGCGAGCTCGGGGTAGCGCGCGATCAGGGATTCGAGCCACTGGGCGCCGCTGACGGGGGCGTCGAGCGGCCAGTCTTCCTGGCGGGTCTTGGTGAGCTCCGCCACTTGGGCGAAATACAGGACTTTAATCATTGCTCCATTCTCCGCTTTTGCCGCCCGACTTGTGGCGCAGCCTGATCTCTTCGAGCACGATGCCCTTGTCGGCGGCCTTGCACATATCGTAGATGGTCAGGGCGGCGACGCTGCACGCCGTCATGGCTTCCATCTCGACGCCGGTCTTGTAGTCGGTGCGGCAGGTGGCGCGCACGGTGATGGACGAGGCGCCGTCGTCGGGGAAGAATTCGATGCCCACGAAACTGAGCGGCAGGCTGTGGCACAGCGGGATCAGTTCGGCGCAGCGCTTGGACGCCAGCACGCCCGCGATCCTGGCCGTATTGAGGACCTCGCCCTTGGCGTTTTCCTGGGCGGACAGCAAACGGTATGCCTCGGGGCTCATGCGCACGCGGCCTTCGGCCACGGCGCTGCGTTGCGTGGATGCCTTCCCGCTGACGTCGACCATCCGGACCTGGCCCGATTCGTCGAGGTGGCTGAGTGCCGGTCCGGCGTTGGAAGAAGAGCTCATGGCGGCGGTGTCTTGTGTGGTTGGGACGATGGTGGTGGATCCACCAATCATATACGCATTTGCGGGACAAGGGTCGGGCCGCCGCCCCAGGCTTGGAGGTCCGCTCGATAGCGGCGTATGATGTTGCTTTTCTGAATCGCTCGCGGAGTATCCTATGTCCATAAAAATTGGCGATCGCGTGCCCGACGGCACCCTGGGTGAGTTTATCGAGACGCCTACCGAAGGCTGCGCGCTGGGGCCCAACAACTTCCAGGTGGCCGACATGGTCAAGGGCAAGAAAATCGCCCTCTTCGCCCTGCCGGGCGCCTTCACCCCGACCTGCTCGGCCAAGCACCTGCCCGGCTACCTCGAACACTACGACCAGTTCATGTCCAAGGGCATCGATGAAATCTGGTGCGTGTCGGTCAACGATCCCTTCGTCATGGGCGCATGGGGCCGCGATTGCCAGGTGAACGGCCGCGTGCGCATGCTGGCCGACGGCAGCGCCGGCTGGACGCGGGCGATGGGCCTGGACCAGGACCTGTCCGCGCGCGGCATGGGCGTGCGCTCCAAGCGGTATTCCGCCCTGATCGAAGACGGCGTGGTCACCCAGCTCAATGTGGAAGAGGGCGGCGCGTTCGAAGTCAGCGACGCCGCCACGCTGCTCAAGCAGATCGGCTAGCCCCCGCCGCCTCGTTTTTTTGCATCCACCGCCCCACATGCCGCAGGTTCAATGGTTCAGACGGTAGCCGCTTTTTTTTCGCTCTATCTCGCAACCCTATTGTTGCTGGTCGGTTCGGGGCTCTTCAATACCTATCTCGGTCTGCGCCTGACGGCGCAGAACGTGTCCGAGCTATGGGTCGGCGGCCTGATCGCCGTCTACTATCTGGGCCTGGTGTTCGGCGCGCGCATCGGCCACAAGATCATCATCCGCGTGGGCCACATCCGCGCGTATGCGGCCACCGCCGCCATCGTCACGGTGACCATGCTGGCGCTGATCCTGCTCGACAATCTCTGGATCTGGCTGGGTTTCCGCTTCCTCGCGGGCATCGCCATGGTCACCCAGTTCATGGTCCTGGAAAGCTGGCTGAACGAGCAGACCGAGAACCGCCAGCGCGGTCGGGTGTTCGCGTTCTACATGGTGTTTTCCAGCGTGGGCACGGTGCTGGGGCAGTTGTCGCTGTCGATGTTCAAGCAGCTCGACTACGAGCCGCTGGTCTTTGCGGCCGTCTGTTCGGCGCTGTGCCTGGTCCCGGTGGCGCTGACCCGCCGCCTGCACCCCGCCCTGCAATTGCCGGCGCCCCTGCACGCGAAGTATTACGTCGCGCGCGTGCCCATATCCCTGACCGTGCTGTTCGTCGCCGGCCTGCTCATCGGCGCGTTCTACGGCCTTGCGCCCGTGTATGCGCTCAAGCAGGGGCTGAGCAACAGCCAGGTCGCCGTGTTCCTGGCGGTGTCGGTGGCAACGGGGGTGGTCGCCCAGTGGCCGCTGGGCTGGCTCGCCGACCGCATGCCGCGGGTGGGGCTGATACGCATCAACGCCATGGTGCTTGCCGCCCTGGCCATCCCGCTGTGGGGCTGGTGGACTTTCCCGTACTGGGCGCTGCTGGCGTTTTCCTGTGCGTTCGGCATTCTGCAGTTCACGCTGTA
This sequence comes from Parapusillimonas granuli, assembly GCF_013416525.1. GTDB lineage: Bacteria > Pseudomonadota > Gammaproteobacteria > Burkholderiales > Burkholderiaceae_B > Parapusillimonas > Parapusillimonas granuli. The sequence continues at coordinate 358,628 of NZ_JACCEM010000004.1, read as the reverse complement.
TCCGCTGGGCGCGGCCTTCGCCAACGACAACGTCGATCCCGATCGGCGCGTGGGGCTGAGCGCCATCCTGTACATGGTCTATGGGCTGGGCGCCTGTGGCGGGCCTTTGATCGTCGGTTTCCTGATGCGCGAACTCCATCCGGGGACGTATTTCGTCTTCGTGTCGGCCTGCGCCCTGGTGCTGGTCGCGGCGGTCAGGCCGCAGCGCGTCACGGGCGCCAATCTCAGCGAGGACGCCCCCACGCAGTTCGTCCCCATGGGCGACAGCCTGGAGAGCTCCAACGTGGTGGCTGTGCTGGATCCGCGCGTGCATCCCGAAAGCGATGTGTCGCACCAGCCGGTCGAGCCCGCGGTGGAGCCCTCAGCGGGGGATGAGGATGACGATGGCGGCGATGGCAAGGGCGATGCCAAGCGCGTTGACCCAGCGTAGCTTTTCCTTGAAGAAGCCGGCGCCCACCAGGGTGCCCGCGGAAATCACGCCGATGTTCATGGCCGAAAACACCAGGGTGGGGTTTTCCGGAAACACCTGGTGCGCCCGGATGTAGAAATAGATGTTGCTGAAGTTCAGCAGCCCCAATATGACCCCGGCGACGACGTTGCGCCGGGTCCAGACGCTGCGCCGGGCGATCAGGTAGCCGAAGATCAGGATCCCCGCCAGCACGAAGGACGCGAACAGGCTGCTCGAGAACGCCGCGCCGCTCTTGGCCATCTGCTTGAAGAGGATGTCTATCGTCCCGTAGCCCACCCAGACGGCGAGCAGGAAGAAAATGGTTTTGCCGGTCTCGCCGCTGCCCGCTTTGCCGCCCGGCCGATACAGCAGGCAGGCCAGGGCGACCAGGGCGACGGCGATGCCGCCCAGCTTGGCGCCCGACAGCGTCTCGTTGAAAATCAAGAACGACGCGATCAGGGGAAGAAAGAGCGAAAGCCGTTGCGCGGCGTCGCTCAGCACGATGCCCGCATGGCGGACCGCGCCGGCCATGGCCAGGAAAATAGTGGGCAGCAGCACGCCCAGGGCCGCCAACACCCACCACGACGTGCCGGAAGCCAGCAGGGCGGCGGGCTGCGGCCGCAAGAGCAGCAGGCAAAGGCTTGCCGCCACGACGTAGTTGACGGCGATGGCCTGGTCCACTTGCAGGTCGTGCTTGCGCGCGAGCTTGAGCAATACGGAGACGGCGACGCTGGAAGCGATGCTGAGGATGAGGGTGTACATCTTGCGGTCAGGCTCCTGTCGTGAGGCCCAGGCGCTCGAAAAGGCCGGCGTCGCGGGCGGTTTGCGGATTAGGGGTGGTCAAGAGCTGGTCGCCATGGAAGATGGAGTTGGCGCCCGCCAGGAAACAGAGGGCCTGCATGGTGTCGTCCATGGCTTCGCGCCCGGCGGACAGCCGGACGGCGGCGCGGGGCATGGTGATGCGGGCGACGGCGACGGTGCGCACGAACTCGAAGGCGTCGATGTCCGGCGCGCCGTCCAGCGGCGTGCCCGGCACCTTGACGAGCTGGTTGATGGGCACGGATTCAGGGTAGGGCGAAAGATTGGCCAGCTGGGCGATGAGGCCGGCGCGGTCGCGCCGCGACTCGCCCATGCCCAGGATGCCGCCGCAGCATACTTTCAGGCCGGCCGCCTGGACGCGGCCCAGGGTGTCCAGCCGGTCCTGGTAGCGCCGTGTCGTGATGACGTTGCCGTAGAACTCGGGCGAGGTGTCCAGGTTGTGGTTGTAGTAGTCCAGCCCCGCGTCGCGCAGCTGTTCGGCCTGGCCCGGCTTGAGCATGCCGAGCGTCACGCAGGTTTCCAGGCCCAGGGCCTTGACTTCCGCGACCAGGCGGGCAACGGAATCGAGCTGCCGGGCGGTGGGCGAGCGCCAGGCCGCCCCCATGCAGAAGCGGCGGGCGCCGTCGGCCTTGGCCTTGCGCGCCGCGGCGAGCACTTCCTGGACCGGCATCAGGTTCTCGCTTTCCAGCTCCGTATCGTGCCGCGACGACTGCGGGCAATAGGCGCAGTCCTCCGGACAGCCGCCCGTCTTGATCGACAACAGGCTGGCGAGCTCGATGCGATTCGGGTCATGATGCAGGCGATGCGTCTGCTGCGCCTGGTGCATCAAGTCCATGAAGGGCAGGGCGTACAGGTCCAGGACCGCCGCAATGGTCCAGGCGGGCTGGCGGGTGTCCGCGGCGGGCGCCGCACGGGCCAATTCTTCGATCACCATGGCTGTTTGTTCAAGGGTTCAGGAGCCGCCCATGGTAGGCAGGGCGCCGCGCACGGGCAACCAGGGCTGCCATCATGTATCAAGATGTTAAGCGGAATTTGATCGCTGTTTTTATGAATTTGCGGGAATTTCAGGCAATGCTCTTTCGCCGTGGCGGTAGCGGCGCCGCACAATATTTGGCAACCGATTGTTTCAGCCGCCGTTTGCCTTGCGTCAGGGCAGGGGATAGGACGCCGTCTGGCGGCAGACCTGGTGCAGCGCCCGGCCGAACATGGCTTCCGCTTCCCGCTTCCTGCCTTCGGCCCGGCTGAACAGGGCGACGGGCGGCAGGGACCACGAGAACCGATAGGGCACGATGGCGACGCCCGCCACGCGCACCAGTTCGTCGGCGATGTCGGCCGGCACGATGGACACCGCCGAATCGCTGTCGACGATCATTTCGCCGATGAGCTTGCTGGAATGGCTTTCCACGATGGGGGCGGGGGGCGTCAGGCCGGCCCCCAGGAACAGGGCGCTGACCTGGTCGCGGATGGAGGTCTGGGGCGCGCCGAGTATCCAGTCCAGATCGTTCAGCCTGCGCCAGTCCAGCTTGTGGCGCGTCAGCTGGGCCGCCAGGCGGCGGCTGGCGATCAGGCGCGGCTGCTGGCTGTACAGCACTTCGAACGCCAGCTCCCGGGTGTCGGCCTCCGCTGACGCCTGCCCCACCACCAGGTCCAGGGTGTGGTCGCGCAGCTGCTGCAGCAGCTGGTCGCTGGGGCCTTCGTGTATGGTCACGGTGAGCCGCTTGCCCCCTTCGGGAAAGCTGCGCCGGATGGCGGCCGACAGCAGCTTGCCGGACACGAAGGGCACGACGCCGATGTGAAGATGGGCGGCATAGCCGCTGAGGCCGGCTTCCATGTCGCGCGCCAGATGCTCTAGGTCGTGGATGATGGCCTCGGCGCGCGCGATGGCCAGCCGCCCCAGCGCCGTGGGCGCCATGCCTCGCACCGAGCGTTCGAACAGCTGGGCGCCGAAGATGTCTTCGAGTTCGAGCAGGGCTTTCGTGACCGCCGGCTGGCTGGTGGCCATGGCTTCGGCCACCCGGGTCAGCGAGCCGTATTCCTGGATGCGCAGCAGCAGGGCCAGATGGCGGATGCGCAGCCTGGAAGTCAGCCTGCGCGCGACCTGTTCGGCGTCGAAGCGTTTCATGATGCGGCATCCATATTGAAACGGTTATGTAATCATATTTATTAAGAATGGTCTAGTTATGTTTACTGCGTAGAATGGGCTGCAGGCTCGAAAGCGCGGACAATGCGCCCAACTTATAAAGAGGACAAGACATGAGCATGACGGACAGGGAAGCGGCGCTCCGCTATCACGAATTCCCCACCCCCGGAAAAATTTCCGTGAACGCCAGCAAGCCGCTGGTCACGCAACGGGATCTGGGGCTGGCGTACACGCCCGGCGTTGCGGCCGCGTGCGAAGAAATCGTCGACGACCCGATGAACGCCTTCCGCTACACGGCGCGCGGCAACCTGGTGGGCGTCATCACCAACGGCACGGCGGTGCTGGGGCTGGGCAATATCGGCGCGCTGGCGTCCAAGCCCGTCATGGAAGGCAAGGGCGTGCTCTTCAAGAAGTTCGCCGGCATCGACGTCTTCGACATCGAAATCAACGAAACCGACCCGGACAAGCTGGTGGACATCATCGCCGGGCTGGAACCCACTTTCGGCGGCATCAACCTCGAAGACATCAAGTCGCCCGAATGCTTCCAGGTCGAAAGCAAGCTGCGCGAACGCATGAAGATCCCGGTGTTCCACGACGACCAGCACGGCACGGCCATCTGCGTATCGGCCGCCTTCATCAACGGCCTGAAAGTGGCCGGCAAGGACATCGCTCAGGTCAAGGTCGCGGTGTCGGGGGCGGGCGCGGCGGCCTTGTCGTGCCTGGACCTCATGGTGGACCTGGGCCTGCCCTTGGAAAACATTTGGGTCTCCGACATCGAAGGCGTGGTCTACCATGGCCGCAAGAAGCTGATGGATCCGAAAAAGGAACGCTACGCGCAAAAGACCAAGCTCCGGACGCTGGCCGAAATCATCGACGGGGCCGACGTCTTCCTGGGGCTGTCCGCCGGCGGCGTCCTGAAGCCCGAAATGGTCGCCCGCATGGCGCCCCGCCCCCTGATCCTCGCCCTGGCCAATCCGGTGCCGGAAATCCTGCCCGAGGCCGCGCATGCGGTGCGCGACGACGTCATCATGGCCACGGGGCGGTCCGACTATCCCAACCAGGTCAACAACGTGCTGTGCTTCCCCTACATCTTCCGGGGTGCGCTGGACGTCGGCGCCACCACCATCACGCGTGAAATGGAGCTGGCGGCGGTGCACGCCATCGCCGGGCTGGCCGAAGAAGAACAGAACGAGGTGGTCGCGGCGGCCTATGGCACCTACGACCTGGCGTTCGGGCCTTTGTATCTGATCCCCAAGCCTTTCGACCCGCGCCTCATCGTGCGCATCGCGCCCGCGGTGGCCAAGGCCGCCATGGACAGCGGCGTGGCCGCGCGGCCGCTGGCCGACCTGGCCTCCTACGCGGAACAGCTCGAACATTTCGTCTACCATTCGGGCGCCTTCATGAAGCCGCTGTTCTCCATGGCGCGCCAGCAGGTGCGCGACGGCGGCAAGACCCGCATCGTCTTCACCGAAGGGGAAGACGAGCGCGTGCTGCGCGCGGTGCAGGTGGTGGTGGACGAAAAACTGGCGCACCCCATCCTGGTCGGCCGTCCGCAAGTGCTGATGTCCCGCATCGAGAAATACGGCCTGCGCCTGCGCCTGGGCGAGGACGTCGAAGTCACCAACCCCGAGAACGACGTCCGTTTCCACCAGTACTGGACGGCGTACTGGGAACTCATGTGCCGCAACGGCATCACGAAGGAAATGGCGCGCGTGGAAATGCGGCGCCGGCTGACCCTGATCGGGGCCATGATGGTCAAGCTAGGCGACGCCGACGGCATGATTTGCGGCACCGTGGGCAGCTACCACGAGCACCTGCGCTTCATCGACCAGGTCATCGGGCTGAAGCCGGGCGCCAGGACCTACGCGGCCATGAACATCCTGCTGCTGGACGAGCGCACCGTGGCGCTGGTCGATACGCACGTCAACGACGACCCCACCGCGGAACAGATCGCCGAATTCACCATCGCGGCCGCGGAGCAGATGAAGTGGCTGAACCTGGTGCCCAAGGTGGCCTTGCTGTCGCGCTCCAACTTCGGGTCGGGCAGTTCCGCCTCGGGCGCCAAGATGCGCCGGGCGCTGGAACTCGTGCTGGCCAAGGCGCCCGGGCTTGAAATCGACGGCGAAATGCACGGCGACTGCGCGCTGGACGAAGCGCTGCGGCTGCGCATCCTGCCGTCTTCCCGGCTGAAAGGCGCGGCCAACCTGCTGGTCTGCCCCAACGTCGATTCCGGCAACATCGCGTACAACCTCTTGAAGACGGCGGCGGGCAGCAACGTGGCCGTCGGCCCCTTCCTGCTGGGCGCCAACGCGCCGGTGCACATCCTCACCTCCAGCTCCACCGTGCGGCGCATCGTCAACATGGCGGCCCTGACGGTCATCGACGCCAACGCCAATGCGGAGGCCGCGGCGTCCGATCCCGCCGTCGAGGCCCTGGTCCAGGGCCTGGCGGCGCAGCAGCTGGTGAACGTCTGAACGGGCGGGCGGCGCCGGCCGGCCGGTGCCGCCCGCCTTTTGACGTTAATAGGCCCTGGCCGGCGGCGCCCCGGCGTTCGCGTCTTCGCCGGGCGCGCCCTCGTGGTCGGTCCAGCGCTCCTTGATCTTCAGGATCTCGGGCAGGCAGCCGATGAAGCGCTCGACCAGATCCGGGTCGAAGTGCCGGCCGCTCTCGCTGCGGATGAGCTCGATGGCGGCCTCGACCGTCCACGCCGGCTTGTAGGGCCGCACGCTGGTCAGCGCGTCGAACACGTCGGCGATGGCCACGATGCGGGCCACGTGGGGTATGTCCTCTCCCGTGTAGCCGTTGGGGTAGCCGCTGCCGTCCCACTTTTCATGGTGATTCAGCGCGATGACCCGGGCCATGGCCAGCAGGCCGTCCGCATGCTTGCCGATGATCTTGCCGCCGATCTCGGTGTGCCCCTGCATGGTCGCCCACTCCGCCGGCGTCAGTTTGCCGGGCTTCTGCAGAATGGCGTCGGGGATGCCGATCTTGCCGACGTCGTGCATGGGCGCCGCGTGCAGCAGGTCTTCGGCGGCCTCGGCGCTGTAGCCCGCGGCCAGGGCCAGCACGCGCGCATAATGGCTCATGCGGATCACGTGCATGCCGGTTTCGTTGTCCTTGTACTCGGCCGCCATGCCCAGGCACTGGACGATCTGCAGCCGGGTGCGGCGCAAGGTTTCGGCCTGCACCAGCGACAGATGCGTGCGGACCCGGGCTTTCACGATCAGGGGGCTGAAAGGCTTGGTGATGTAGTCGACGGCGCCGAGATCGAAGCCGGTCTGCTCGTCGGCGGCCTCGGACAGCGCGGTGACGAAAATCACCGGAATGGGGGCGGTGGCGGCATTGCGCTTCAGCCTTCGGCACGCTTCGTAGCCGGACATGCCCGGCATCATGATGTCCAGCAGGATCAGGTCGGGGCTTTCGGCGCCGGCGATGTCCAGCGCCTTCAGGCCGTCTTTGGCGAAGAGCAGGCGGTAGTCGTCCTGCAAGGTGTGGCGAAGAATCTGCAAATTGGTGGGTTCGTCGTCCACCAGCAGTATCGTCCGGCGATTGCCTTTCATGCTTTCCATATGATGCGCTTCACTTGTCGGAGGGGCGCGCCTGCAGGACGGACGCGGCTTCGCGCAGCAAGGTCCGGGCGCGGTCGAAGTCGAAGGAATCCAGCGCTTCGCTCAGCTGGGCGTGCAACCGCGCCGCCCCATGGGCGCGCAGGCTCGCGAAAATGGGCTGCAGCGACGCGTCGTCGATTTCATGGCGCTCCAGCTGGGCGAGGGCGTGCTCGATGTGCGCGGCGGCCGCGGGCGGGAGGCCGGCCGCCGAGGCCGAATCGGCTTGCGGCGGCTCCTGCGGCCCCGCGGCCCGGCGCTCGCGCAGCTCTTGCGACGCCATGGCGAGCATCCGCTTGAGCCGGGCGATCCTGGGCGCCAGGTCGTCCACGAGGCCGGCGCGCAAGGCTTCTTCCAGGGCGGCCGCGTGCCGGGCGATGCCGGGCATGGACAGATTGCCGGCGGCGCCGCGTATGCCGTGCAGACTGTCCCGGACGGACGGCCAGTCCGCGATGGGCGCGGAGCCGTCCGGCAAGGGGTGCCGCTGGTCCACCGCGGCCAGGAAGCCCGTGGCCGCGTCCATCAAGCGCTGCTCGCCGCCCCAGAGCGCGACGCCGGCGGCCCAGTCGATCTGCGCATCCGGCAAGTCTTCGTCGCTTTCCGGGCCGGCCGCCGCTTCGGGCGGGGCCAGCTTCAGCACCCGTGCGATTTCCGCGGTCAGCTGGACCGCATCCAGCGGCTTGACGGCGAAGCCGTCCATGCCGGCGGCGCGCGCCGCGTGGCGGTCGGCGTCCATTACGCTGGCCGTCAGGGCGATGATGGGCGTGGCCGGCAGATCCTGCAGGCGCTCCAGCTCGCGTATGCGCCGCGTCGCCGTCAGCCCGTCCACGCGCGGCATGTGTATGTCGATGAGGGCCACGTCATAGCGCCCTTGCTGGAATTTGCGCAGGACTTCTTCCCCGTCCCGGGCCGAGGTCACGTCGTGGCCGCTCTTGAGCAGGATGAGCGTCAGCAGCTCCAGGTTCTGCTCGACGTCGTCCGCGATCAGGATGTTCAGGGGCGGCAGCGCAAGCGCGCTTGCGTTGGGCGCGACGGGATCCGGGCGGCGCCCGGTCGGCAGGGGCAGGCGAATATGGAAGGTGCTGCCTTGCCCGGGCGCGCTGTCCACATGGATGGTGCCCTGCATCAGCTTCACCAATTGGCGCGAGATGGTCGTGCCCAGCCCCGTGCCGCCGAAGCGCCGGCTGATCGAGACGTCGGCCTGGGTGAAGGGGTCGAAAATGCTTTCCACCTGCTCGGGGCTCATGCCTATGCCGGTGTCCTTGACGGCGATGTGGACCACACCCGCTTCATGGCTGAACTCCACGGTCACGGCGCCCTGCTCGGTGAACTTGATGGCGTTTCCGATCAGGTTGGTCAGCACCTGCTGGATGCGCAAGGGGTCGCCGACGAAATACTCGCCCATGTCGTCGGGGTAATGGAAGCTCAGCAGCAGGCCTTTCGCCGACGCGTTCAGGCTGAGGGAGTTGATGATCTGGACCGCCAGTTCCTTCAGCGAAAAATCTATGCTTTCCACCTTGACCGCGGCTTTTTCCAGCTTGATGGTGTCCAGGATGTTATTGAGCAGGCCCAGCAGCGAATGCGAGGACTTGCGCACGATGTTCAGGTAGCCGCGCTGCTCGGGCGTGAGCTGGTCCTTGAGCAGCAGCTCGGTGAAACCGATGATGGAGTTCATCGGCGTGCGGATCTCATGGCTCATGTTGGCCAGGAAGGCGGTCTTGGCGGACGCCGCCTGCTCGGCGCGTTCCGCCGCTTCCCTCAGCGAGGACTCGAGCTCGCGCTGCGCCGTGATGTCGGTCACGAAGCCCACGAACAGCGGCGCGCCCGGCAGGTTGACCTGCCCCACCGCCAGCCGCATGGGCATCAGGCTGCCGTCCTTGCGCAGGCCGGTGACCTCGCGGCCCGAGCCGATGATCTTGGGTTTGCCCGAGCTCATGTAGTTGTGCAGGTAGCCGTCGTGCTCGGACTGATACGGCTCCGGCATCAGCATCTTGATGTTGCGGCCGATCACCTCGGACTCCTTCCAGCCGAACAGCCGTTCCGCCGACTGGTTGAAGGCGCGGATCAAGCCGTGGTGATTGATGGTGATGATGCCGTCCACCGCCGTGTCGACGATGGCCCGTATGCTCGATTCGCTGTCTTCCATCTTGCGATAGAGCTGGCGATAGCGGATCAGCCCGTTGACGGAGGTGACCAGCACGGTCACCGTGATGGTGAAGGTCGACAGCCACAGCGAGACGAAGGTATTGTTGATCAGCACCGCGTTCAGCGCGTCTTCGGGCGTTCCGATGAAGCGCGCCGCCGCCATGCCCGTGTAGTGCATGCCCGAAATCGCGGCGCCCATCACGGTTCCGCTCAGCACGAGCCGCGGCAGGGGCCGCAGCCGGGCCAGGCGCAGGCCGAAATGCACCCACAGGGCCAATATGGCCAGCGCGATCGCCAGCACGACCGACAGCGAGAACACCAGCGGGTCGTAGCGCAGGATGGGCGTCATCCGCATGGCCGCCATCCCGTTGTAGTGCATGGTCACGATGCCCAGCCCGACCAGCACGCCGCCCAGCACCAGTGGCCAGCCGCGCACGTCCTTGCGCGACAGTATCTGCAAGGCGACCCAGGAAGCGGCCAGGCTGGGCAGCACCGACAGCATGGTGACGGTCGGGTCGTAGCTGACGGCGGCGCACAGCTCGAAGGACAGCATGCCGATGAAATGCATGGTCCAGATGCCGCCGCCCAGCGCGATGGCGCCGGTGCCTATGGCGATCTGGCGATGCAGGGTGAGATCCGAGCCGCGCGCGATCCGGGCCGTCAGCAAGGACATGACGGAGCAGAACACGGCCACGAGCACCGACAGCGTGACCAGCCCAAGGTTGTGGCTTCCGTCTATGTATGGAAGATCCAGGGATGGATCTATGAACATCTTCCCGATTTCCCACATGTTGATTCGGTCTCGATTGGCGGTGAACAGGATCGATTGCGATATCGGCCGTCGATTAGATTGATAACGGCATTGGGTGTGGGGAATTTAGTGCTTGGTTTCGTTCCAATGCTTTGGCATATGCAATGTCATCGAGCTTTTAGCTCGATGGAGACAAGACGAGCCGCTTGCTCTTGAAGACCGGTTCCCCGACATCTCCGACACACCCGCCGTGCCGGAGGATGTCCTGTGAGCGGTTACCTGCTGGACGCCAGCATCATCAGTGCGCTTCTGCGCGACCCGGATGGCCCCGCTGGTCATCACATCGAGCGGGTCGGCCCTCAAGGGATCTGCACCAGCATCATCGTCGCGGCCGAACTGCGCTATGGCTGCGCAAAGAAGGGCTCCGCAAAGCTGTCGGCCCGGGTTGAAAGCCTCTTGCAGGCAATTCCCATTCTGCCTTTGGATATTCCGGCCGACGCCGAATACGGCCGCATTCGCGCCGAACTGGAGGCGGCTGGCAACCCTATCGGCGCGAATGATCTGCTGATCGGCGCCCAGGCTTATTCGCTCGGCATGACCCTCGTGACGGGGAACTCCGGGGAATTCGAGCGGATTCGCGGGCTGGTCGTGGAAAACTGGCTGTCATAGGCGCCGTCACCACGCGGTCGCGCAGCGCTGGCAAGCTATGCCTCTCAGGACGTCCGCTTCTTTCTGGACGGCGGGTGTCGCCGGGTAGCCATGCCAAGACCTTGCTCACGCAACCGCTGATGGTGGTGGTAGGCGAGCAGGTCGGAGCCTGTGGCGCCTACCGCGACGGCTGCGAAATCATCGGCCGCGCTGCTTCCCGGAAGAAGGAACTGGTGGTCGTCGAAGGCTGCTCGCACTACGACCTGTACGACCAGCCGGAGCCGGTCGGCCAGGCGCTCGCCAGGCTGATTCCTTTCTATCAAGAGAACCTGTAACGGCTGGGTGGGGGGGCGCAATTTGCCGGCAGGTCCCAGGACCGAGATTTATCAGTAAACTTATTGGCGTTGTAGTGCTCGTATCGGTCGTGAAGCAAAACCAAGCAAGGTGATGATGCCACTGGCAAAACCCATCACGACAAAGAGCCAGCGGATACCGATGACTTCGCCCAATGGAGACGCCGTGGCAAGGCCAACGGGCGCGGCCACCGCCATCGCCGTGGTCAGCAACGACAAGACGCGACCTTGCAGATGATTCGGCACCGTTGTCTGGATTAGCGCCGTCATCGGCGCACTGCCAAGGATATAGGCGGTGCCACTTAGCGACCAGAAAACGACCGCGATCCACAGCATGTTGGAAGGCGCGAATCCAACCGTCCCCAAAAGGAAGCTGGAAATAGCGAAGCTTCCGAGTATCCAGAGGACCTTGTTCTTTGCCGCGATGACGGCGGCCAAAACACCTCCCGCCAACATACCGACACCTGCCAGTCCCTCCATCAAAGCAACCTCCGAGGCACCTCCTCCGAAATGCTCTTTCACAAGCAAAGGAACGAGCGTGAAGGAAGGCATGACGCACATGACTACGACAGCCATTAGGGCATAAAGACGCAGAAGCCCCGGGTTACACCATACCACGTCGAAGCCGTCCCGGATGTCTGCCCAGAAGCTCGTGATCTGAGCGTCTGCTGCCCGAGCCTGTGGGATCTTGAACACCAACAGAGGAACGACGCCCAGGAGAGCGGTGACGACATCGATGGCTAGCGCATATCCGATCGGCATGGCAGACAGCGCCAACGCCCCGAGCGGCGCGGCGGCCACTAGCATGACACCTTGAAGCGATTGGTTTAGGCCCGCGGCACGGGGTATGAAGGCCCGCGGAACTAGCATGGCCGTGCTGGCTGCTGCGGCGGGTGCCTGGAACGCCTGCATGGCACTGCGGACAAGCATCATCGTATAGACGTGCCAGAGTTCTACATTATCCGTCAGGAACAGAATGATCAACACTGCCATGCAAAGGGCGCTAACGGTATCACTCGAAATCATGATGAACCGGCGGCTGTAACAGTCGGCCAGCGCTCCGCCGATTGGGCCTAGCAAGGCCTGAGGAAGAAGAACCACAAGCCCCGCCATGGCCAGCGCGCTGACGCTACCCGTGGTATCAGTGATCCACCATAGCAAAATGAACTGCGTCAGCGCCGAGCCGACGAGAGATAGAGCTTGACCGCAGAATACGGACCAGAACCGTATTTGCCAACGCGGGCCGGTATCACAAAGCTCTGGGTATGGAGTCATAAATATCAACCTATGGATTTTCGGCTGCCGATGGTTTGTTCTCAGCCTCTTGCCTGAATGTGTATATCCATATAGTATAGTTTCAATAAATACGTATGTATTTAAATAGGACGGACTATGGGGCGAAAAAAGAACATAGATCGCGAAATGCTTCTTGACCTGGCGGAAGACATCGTGCGGACAAAGGGTGCTGCTTCCCTGACGATCGAGGCGCTGGCGCGAACGGCTGGAATCACGAAAGGCGGGGTGCAATACACCTTTGCGAGCAAGGCGGCGCTGATCGAGTCGATCGGCACGCGGTGGCTGAGCCGCTATGAGGAGCTGTTAGAGCACCATGTCGGACCAGCCCCAACGCCTGTCGAGCGGGTGAAAGGGCACGTTGCGGCAACCTTCGAGGACGAAAACAGTGCCGACGGCAAGGCTGCTGGCGTTATGACCATGCTCATGCAAACGCCGGAATTCCTGCAAGGCACGCGTGAATGGTATAGAGATAAGTTGGAGAACGTCGACACCACCACATCCGAAGGCCGGATGGCTCGCCTCGCATTTCTTGCAGCGGAGGGCGCATTTTACCTGCGCTTTCTTAGGCTCATGGAGATAGATGACGCCCAATGGGCAGCTATCTACCAGGATATCAACGTCCAACTTCTGGAACGCTGAAAAGGTCAACGACTTAGTGGTATCGTTTTATAGACGAAATGAACTGCCAGCAAGACAGACAGGGTTGAATAGATAGTTCTATCAGCCACAAGAGCGAATCGTTTTAGTTCCCGCAACAGGTCTCGGTAACGTTTCGAGGCCGGATCCATATCTGCCTTGCTGGTCCTTTCCGTCTTGTTCTGAAAGCAGTGGATCACATGGATGGCGTCTGCGGCGCTTGGCAATGTAGATGGCCCTGAAGGCGCCGGCGTTCAAGGATGCCAGACAGGGTCGGAAATAAGTCGGGCAAAAAAAAGCACTTACATCATGTAAGTGCTTTTCTATTGAATTCTTTGGCGGAGCGGACGGGACTCGAACCCGTGACCCCCGGCGTGACAGGCCAGTTACAGAAGTCAATGTTTATGCGGGTTTCCAGCCAATTCGTATTCCAAAAACGTATAAGTTTGATGTCCATTCTATGCGATTTTGCGCACTTTCATTCCAAAGGAACTGAAGCCGTCAGGCAGGTTCAAGCACGCGCATTTCAATATGCAGCCCGGCAGCAGCCGCCATATTTACCAGTGCATCAAGACCAAAAACGTTGACTTTTCCGCGCATCAGATCAGAAACACGGGGCTGGGTCACACCAAAAAGTTTGGCGGCTTCGGCCTGGCTCATCTTGGCATGAACTATGTGTTGCTTCAGTGCTGTCATGAGGACTGAACGAAGCTTCATGTTTTCTGCTTCTTCCTTCGTGTCCTCGATGGCATCCCAGACACTGGCAAATCGTTGGTTGCTCATTTACTTAACTCCTGCAATAGATTCCGATAACGTTTCGAGGCCAGATCTATGTCTGCCTTGCTGGTTTTCGCCGACTTCTTCTGAAAGCAGTGAATGACATAAACGGCATCGGCGAACCTGGCAACATAGATGACCCTGAAGGCGCCGGCACTGTCGCGAATGCGGATTTCTTTGACACCCTGGCCAACTGTGTTCATGGGCTTCCAGCCATCCGGATCCAAACCGTTCTGAACCTGATCGATCTGGTGACCAGCTTCGCGCTTGGCAGAAAGCGGGAAGGCACGAAGATCTTCAAGCGAACTTCCGAGGAACTCGACAGGCTTAAGTGTGGACATGCGGAACTTATACAATATTTTGTATGTTCCTGGCAAGCCTGATATCCCCGTTTATGGGGTAGGGCCGGGCTTTGAAGTAAGCTCTTAATTTTGGAATATAAATTAGGCGAAAAAAAAGCGCTTACGTCGTGTAAGCGCTTGATTTTACTGAATTCTTTGGCGGAGCGGACGGGACTCGAACCCGCGACCCCCGGCGTGACAGGCCGGTATTCTAACCAACTGAACTACCGCTCCGCAGCGGTGTACTATCTTGCCAGATCGACTGGCGTCCCCTAGGGGATTCGAACCCCTGTACCCACCGTGAAAGGGTGGTGTCCTAGGCCTCTAGACGAAGGGGACAGGACAAACAAGCTGCGCATTGTAGCATATTCCAATACGCGTTGCCTTGCGGCGTTTTCTTCGTTAGGTGGTGGAGGTAAGCGGGATCGAACCGCTGACCTCTTGCATGCCATGCAAGCGCTCTCCCAGCTGAGCTATACCCCCGTCGTGTGTTGCTTAACGAAGAAGCGAGATTATGCATGAATTTTTTCTTGTGTGCAAGTCGCGTTGTTTTTTTATGAGCTCGGACATGGGTTCAGGCCGCCTGCGGAGCCCGCCCCCTCCTGAAAAGCGCCAGCGCGATGAGCAGCAGGCTGAAGGCCAGTATGGGCCCGTTGCCCCATTTCACATAGGGGGTGGCGCCCGTCATTCCTTGCACTTCGACGTCCAGCACGCCGATGCGTTGCGGTTCCAGCATCGCGCGCACCCGTCCGGTGGGATCGATGGCGGCGGTCATGCCGGTGTTGGTGGATCGGATCATGGGGCGGCCGGTTTCCAGGGCGCGCATGCGGGAAATCTGCAAATGCTGGCGCAAGGACCAGGAGTCGCCGAACCAGGCGAGGTTGCTCAGGTTGACCAATATGGTCGCGCCGGGGCCGTGCACGTCGTCGTCCCGCACCGAGCGGATGATTTCTTCACCGAAAACGTCTTCGTAGCAGATGTCGGGCGCGATGCGCTGGGCGCCGATCTGGAAGACCGGCTGGCGCACGGCGCCGCGATCGAAGTCGCCCAGAGGGATGCTCATGGCGTCGACGAACCATCGGAAGCCGGGCGGGATGAATTCGCCGAAAGGCACCAGGTGGTGCTTGTCGTAGCGCTGGGGCGGCGCGGCCTGGACCAGGGCGGACAGCGGGGTGGAGGCGTCGAAGGCGATGGCGCTGTTGGTGTGGCGCGCCGCGCCGCCGCGCTGGTCGCGCAGGGGCACGCCCATGAGAATGCCGGCGTTGCGCAGGGCCGCGACGTCGAGCCATCGCTGCCAGGTCGCGGGGGCGATGCTGTCCTGGAACAGCGGCATGACGGTTTCAGGCAGGACGATGAGGGCGGGGGCGCCTTCGGGCGTCTTGGGCGGCAGGGCGGCCAGCTCCAGATAGGCGGCAATGCCTTGCGCCATCCGCGCGGGGTCGAATTTCTCCGACTGGGGAATATTGCCTTGCACCAGCCTGATGATCAGGGGGGCGTCTTGCGCCTTGGTCCATGCGACATGGCCAAGACCGATGCCGGCCAGGCCGGAGACGACGGCAAGGCCCACGCCGACCGCCGCTTTGGCGTCGTTCTTCGTGTCCTTGGCGCAGGCCAGCAGCGCGATCGCCGCGGCGGCGAAGGCGGCAAGCCAGGCGACGCCATAGACGCCCACGATCGGCGCCCAGGGAGCCAGCACGCCTTCGATGTGCGCATAGCCGATGTTCAGCCAGGGAAAGCCGGTGAAGAGCGTGCCCCGCAGCCATTCCAGCAGCGTCCAGCCCGACGCCCATGCGGCGGCGGTGAGCACCTGTCGCCCGGCGCCGTGGCCGGCCGCCGTCTGCCTGCCCGCCAGCCAGCGCCCGAGCGCCGTGGCGCCGGCGGAATACAGCGCCAGCGCGAGCGCGAGCAGCACGACCGCGCTGATTGCCAGGGGCAGCGCCATGCCGCCATAGAAATGCATGCTGATGTACAGCCAGTACAGGCCGCAGGCGAAATTGCCGAAACCGAAGGCGAAGCCGTCTCTGGCCGCCGCGCCCACGGACGGCGCGCGCAGCGCGTGGTAGGCCAGGATGGCGAGGGAGAAAATCTGTACGTAGGGCAGGGCCCAGGGCGGCAGGGGGCCTGGGGCGAAGGACAGCGCATGCGCGGCGCCGAGCAGTGCCAGCCCCGCCAGCCTGCCGTCGAGTGCGGGGCGCAGGTTCAAAGTCATTCCGCGCCGGAAGGAGCGGCCGGTTCGGTGTTGTCGCGCTGGATGTGGAGCCAGAGCGCGCGCTTGGCGTCGGCGCCGACCACGGTGATGTTCAGCCCTTGATGGCTGATGCTGTCGCCGCGGCGGGGGATGCGCCCCAGTTCGGCCGCCAGCCAGCCGCCGATGGTGTCGTAGTCGTCGTCGGGCAGGTCGGTGTGGAAGCTTTCGTTGAAGGTTTCGATTTCCGTGATGCCCATTGCGCGCCAGCTGTTGGTGCCCGTCTGGAAAATGGTTTTTTCGGCTTCTTCATCGTATTCGTCTTCGATGTCGCCGACGATTTGCTCCAGGACGTCTTCCATGGTGACCAGCCCGGAAATGCCGCCGTGTTCGTCCACGACGATGGCCAGATGGTTGCGGCTGCTGCGGAAGTCGTGCAGGAGGACGTTCAGCCTTTTGGTTTCGGGGATGAAGACCGCCGGGCGGACCAGCGGGCGCAGGTCGATGGCGGGATTGGTGATGGTCAGAAGCAGGTCTTTGGCGAGCAGGATGCCGACGATGTTGTCGCGGTCGTCTTCGTATACCGGGAAGCGCGAATGGCCGGTTTCGATGATTTCCGGCAGGAGGCCGTCCAGCGGCTTGCTGATGTCGAGCATGTCCATCTTGGAGCGGGGCACCATGATGTCGGCGACGGTCTGGTTGGCGACTTCCAGGGCGCCGGAGATCATGGCGTAGGCTTCGCCGTCTAGGACTTGCCGGTCGTGGGCGGCTTCCAGGACGGCTTTGATGTCTTCGCGGTCTTCGGGCTCCGAGGGCCGCATGAACGCGGTCAGGCGTTCAAACAAAGATTTTGAAGAATGTTTAGCCGGGCGAGGCTCGGCATCGGGTGAGCTAGGTTCTGACATTGTCCCATGGACTGAATACAAGGAGTTTTAGCATAACCGAAATTGCCGCCACGGGTATCGACCGATGTCAACCCCCGTACGGATCGGCGATGCCCATTTTGCTCAGTATATGGGCCTCGAGCGCTTCCATTTCAAGGGCCTCGCCGGCATCGACGTGATCGTAGCCCAGCGCGTGCAGGACGCCGTGCACGACCAGGTGCGCGGCATGGTGCAGCAGCTCCTTGCCTTGCTCGGCCGCCTCGCGGCGCAACACGGGAACGCAAAGGACGATGTCGCCGGCGGCCGTGCCGCCGGGATCGGTGCCGTATGCGAAGGTCAGGACGTTGGTGGCGTAGTCCTTGCCGCGAAATGAGCGGTTCAGGTCGCGGCCTTCTTCGGCATCGACCAGCCGCAAGGTAAGCGCCACGGCGCCCGGTTTTTCGGAACCCTTCCGGGCCTGGGCGACGCCCTCCAGGGCGCGCAGGACCCAGCGGCGGAGCTTCCAGCGCGGGAGCTCGGGCGCCGGGGACTCGTACTGGACGGCCAGCGAGAGTTCAGGCGACATGGTCGCCGGCTTTTTCATAGGCATCGACGATGCGCGCAACGAGAGGATGCCGCACGACGTCGCGGCTGGTGAAGCGGGTGGTGGCGATGCCTTGCACCGACTCCAGGATGTCGACGGCATGGAGCAGGCCGCTGGCCTGGCCGCGCGGCAGATCCACTTGCGAGGGGTCGCCGTTGATGACCGCCTTGCTGCCGAAGCCGATGCGGGTCAGGAACATTTTCATTTGTTCCGGCGTGGTGTTCTGCGCCTCGTCGAGAATGACGAAGGCATGGTTCAGCGTGCGCCCGCGCATGTAGGCGAGCGGCGCGATCTCTATCGTCTGTTTCTCGAACAGGCGCTGCACGCGTTCTATGCCCATCAGGTCATACAGCGCGTCGTAGAGCGGGCGCAGATAGGGGTCGACTTTCTGGACGAGATCGCCGGGCAGGAAGCCCAGGCGCTCGCCGGCTTCGACGGCGGGGCGCGTCAGGACCAGGCGCTGGACGGTTTCCCGTTCCAGCGCGTCGATGGCGCAGGCGACGGCCAGCCAGGTCTTGCCCGTGCCGGCGGGCCCGATGCCGAAGGTGATGTCGTGGCGCAGGATGCTGTTCAGGTAATCGCGCTGGCGCGGCGTGCGGGGGCGCAGGTCGGACTTGCGCGTGCGCAGGCTCAGGCTCTGGTCGTCGACGGGGGGAAGGTCGGGCAGGGCGGCCGGTTCGGGCGCCGCTTGGTTTTCCGCGGGCTCCCGGCCGACGCCCAGCTCGACCATGCCCAGCTGTATGTCGTCGACCGAGAGCGCCTTGTGCGTGGCGCGGCGGTGGAACCATTGCAGCGCCTTGCCGGCGGCCTTGGCCTGTTCGCCCGTGATGGTCACGTGCTCGCCGCGCCGGTTCAGGCTGACGTTCCAGCCGTCGGCGATCTGCCTGAGATTTTCGTCGAGCGGGCCGCAAAGGTTGGCGAGATGCATGTTGTCGCCTTCCAGTTTCACGGTCACGGGTTTGGCCGTTCTTGTCGGTCGTGTCATGCGCGCAGCGTGTCCAGGGTTTCGTTGATGACGATTTCGCCTTTCAGGGAATTGGTCAGGTTCTGGGTGATGCGCACGTCCACCATCTGGCCGATCAGGCGCGGATTGCCGATGAAATTCACCATCCGGTTGTTTTCGCTGCGGCCCGAGAGCTCGTTGGGGTCGCGCCTGGATGGCTTTTCGACCAGGATGCGCTGCACGCTGCCGACCATGGCGCGGCTGATTTCGGCCGCCTGCTCGTTGACCTGGGCCTGCAGCCTGTGCAGGCGGTCGAGCTTTTCTTCCTTGCCGGTGTTGTCTTCGAGGTCGGCGGCGGGCGTGCCCGGCCGGCGCGAATACACGAAGGAAAAGGACTGGTCGAAACCGACGTCCCGTATCAGGGACAGGGTTTTCTGGAAGTCGTCCTCGGTTTCGCCCGGGAAGCCGACGATGAAGTCCGAGGACAGCGTGATGTCGGGCCTGGCGGCGCGCAGGCGGCGCACGATGGACTTGAATTCCAGCGAGGTGTAGCCGCGCTTCATGGCGGCCAGGACCCGGTCGCTGCCCGCCTGCACGGGCAGGTGCAGGAAAGGCACGAGCTTGGGCAGGGCGCCGTGCGCCTCGATGAGGCGGGTGGTCATTTCCTTGGGGTGCGAGGTCGTGTACCGGATGCGTTCGATGCCGGGGATCTCGTGCACGTATTCGAGCAGCATGGCGAAGTCGGCGATCTCGCCGGCGGCGCCCATGGGGCCGCGATAGGCGTTCACGTTCTGGCCGAGCAGCGTGACTTCCTTGACGCCCTGGTCGGCCAGGTCGGCGATCTCGACCAGGACGTCGTCGAAGGGGCGCGAGACTTCCGCGCCCCGGGTATAGGGCACGACACAGAAGCTGCAGTATTTGCTGCAGCCTTCCATGATGGACACGAAGGCCGTCGGCCCCTCGACGCGGGCGGGCGGCAGGGCGTCGAATTTTTCGATCTCGGGGAAGCTGATGTCCACCTGGGCGCGGCCGGATACCCGGCGCCTGGCGATCAGCTCCGGCAGGCGGTGCAGGGTCTGCGGGCCGAAGACGACGTCCACATAGGAGGCGCGCTTGACGATGGCCTCCCCTTCCTGGCTGGCCACGCAGCCGCCGACGCCGATGATGAGGTCGGGCTTGTTCTGTTTCAGGTGCTGGATGCGACCCAGGTCCGAAAACACTTTTTCCTGCGCTTTTTCGCGCACCGAACAGGTGTTGAAGAGAATGATGTCGGCCTCTTCGGGATCTTGCGTCAGTTCGACGCCCTGGTCGTCGTGGAGGACGTCGGCCATCTTGGCCGAGTCGTATTCGTTCATCTGGCAGCCGAAAGTGCGGATGAACAGCTTGCGGGCGGGAGGGGTGGGGTCTTGCATGGCGATCGCCGTGGCGGGTTTATATCCCGGGGGCTGAAATGGAAAGCGGGTATTGTACTGCCAACCGTTCAAAACTACTTAAGCTACGATTGATGCATATCAATATATCTATAATGCATATAATGTAGTCGGCTTTCCTGGCCGATGCAGATCGCAGCCGGGCCCCGATGGCCGGGCATTACTTGAAAAGAAGGAGACAACAATGACACAGACGAGAGAACTCGGCAGCCCCTCCCGGCGCCGCATGCTGGCGTCCACCGGCGGCGTCGTCGCTCTGGCCGGGCTGGGGGGCATGAACCGGGCCACCGCCGCGGGCGCGCAGGCCACCGCCGCGGCGCCCGCCGCCAAGCCCTTGCCCGAGTACGCCAAATGGAAGAACGCGGACGCCCTCATCGTCCACAGCGCCAATACCATCGAAACCAAGCGCGGCGCATTCGGTTCGAGCGTCATCACGCCTTCCGAACACCTGTTCGTTCGCAACAACATCGCTCCGCCGTCGCTCGACATCGTCAAGGATCCCGACGCCTGGACGCTCGAAGTCGCCGGCGTTGCGCGGCCCCGCAGCTTCACCGTGGCGGAACTCAAGACCATGGGGCTGGCGGCCCTGCCCATGGTGCTGCAGTGCTCGGGCAACGGCCGGGCCTGGTTCCCCAGCAAGCCCAGCGGCACGCAATGGACGGTGGGCGCCGCCGGCTGCGTGATCTTCACCGGGGTTCCGGTCAAGGCGGTGCTGGAAGCGGTCGGCGGCATGTCCGAGGGCATGGTCTACATGACCAGCACCGGCGGCGAAGACATGCCCGCCGGACTCGACCCGAAGGACGTCATGGTGGAGCGCTCTGTGCCCGTCTCGGCGCTCGAAGACGCCATACTCGCCTGGGAACTCAATGGCCAGCCCTTGTCTCTGGCGCATGGCGGGCCGCTGCGCATCGTCGTGCCCGGCTATACCGGCGTGAATTCGGTCAAGTACATCAAGCGGCTGGCCTTCACCAAGGAGCAGTCGCCCGCCAAGATACAGCAAACCGGCTATCGCTTGGCGCCCGTGGGCGCCAAGGGCGAATCGACCCAGGCATCGATCTGGGAAATGCCGCCCAAGTCCTGGATCAACACCCCTTCAGATCCCGCTCAGCCCGTCAAGGCGGGGCGGGTGGTGATCAGCGGGGTGGCCATGGGCGGCATGACGGCCGCAAAAACCATCGAGGTGTCGATCAACGGCGGCAAGGACTGGCAGCCGGCGCAATTCGTCGGTCCCGACCTGGGCCGCTACGCCTGGCGCGAATTCGCCCTGGCCGTCCAGCTCGAACCGGGAACCTACCAGCTGGCCAGCCGCAGCACGAACGCGGCGGGCGAGTCCCAGCCGGAAGAGCGGATGGAAAACAATCGCGGCTATCTGAACAACAGCTGGCGTGATCACATGGTAACGATCAAGGTTGCATGAGGACGTTTCGATGAGCCGTTTTGTACTATGTGGTCTGCTGGGCCTGTCTTTGTTGTCGGCGGGCCCGGCGCTCGCCGCGGAGCCTGATGCCGCCATGCTGGAAAAGGGCAAGGCTCTGTTCATGAAGGACGCGGTCCCGGCCTGTGCGGTGTGCCATACGCTGCAGGATGCCGGGGCCGCCGGCCCCATCGGCCCGGATCTGGACGAGCTTAAACCGACTCTGGAGCAGGTCAAAAAAGTGTTGGTGGAGGGGGCGGGCACCATGCCGTCGTTCGCTGAAACGCTGGACGAAGCGTCCAGGGAGGCGGTGGCGGCGTATGTGGTCCATGCCACGGGCGGGGGGAAGTAGCTTCGCCCGTTTCTCTGGTTCTCGCGCGGCCGGCCGCCGGCCGCCGCGCCGTTCCGGACACCCTCGGCGCCCGGCCGGGGCCGGTTGCTACCCCATCAGCTCCGCGCTCGGGTCGTCCTTCTTGACCGGCTTGACCAGATCCTCCCGCTTGATGCCCAGCCACATCGCAATGGCCGCCGCGACGAACACCGAGGAATAGATGCCGAACCAGATGCCGATCGTCAACGCGAGCGAGAAGTTATGCAGCGTGGGCCCGCCGAAGAAGAACATCGACATCACCATCATCTGCGTCGATCCGTGCGTGATGATGGTCCGTGAAATGTTCTGCGTGATGGAAAGATCGATGATCTCCGACACGGGCATCTTGCGCTGCTTCCGGAAATTTTCGCGGATACGGTCCATGACCACCACCGACTCGTTCACCGAATAGCCCAGCACCGCCAGCACCCCCGCCAGCACCGACAGCGAGAACTCCCACTGGAACAGGGCGAAAAAGCCCAGAATGATCACCACGTCGTGCAAGTTGGCGATCGCGCAGGCCAGCGCGAGCTTCCATTCGAAGCGGAACCCCAGATAGATCAGGATGCCGCAGACCACGAACAGCAGCGCCATCAACCCGTTGTGCAAGAGCTCCTGCCCCACTTGCGGGCCCACGAACTCTACCCGGCGCAGTTCGGCGTCGGCGTGCGCCTGCTGCAGCGCCTGCATGACTTTTTCGCTTTGCTGGCCGGCGTCCTCGCCCTCGCGCGAGGGCAGGCGGATCATGATGTCTTGCGAGGTGCCGAAATTTTGCACCTGGAAATCGGTATAGCCCAGGCCTTGTATCGAATTGCGGACGTCGTCCACCTGCACGGCCTGCTGGTAGTGCACCTCCATTACCGTGCCGCCGGTGAACTCGATGGAGAGGTGGAAACCCCGCACAATGATGAACACCACCGCCGCAACAAACGTGATCAGGCTGATCAGGTTGAGCACCAGCGCATGCCGCATGAACGGGATGGTGCGATGAATACGAAAGAATTCCATGTTGCTATGCCTGTAGTAGGATTGCGCCGGCGCCCGAGGGCGCCGGCTGCCGCATTATTTTTCTTCGGGTTTCCAGATCTGGCCGATGGAAATGCTTTGCAGGCGGCGCCGGTTGCCGTAGAAAAGATTGACCAGCGCGCGCACCCCGACGACCGAGGAGAACATGGACGTCAGGATGCCGATGCAGTGCACCACGGCGAAGCCGCGGATGGGCCCCGTGCCGAAGGCCAGCAAGGCGACCCCGACGATCAGGCTGGTCAGGTTGGAGTCGAAGATGGTCGCCCAGGCGCGGTCGAAGCCCAGGTGTATGGCCTGCTGCGGCGACGCGCCGTGGCGCAGTTCTTCGCGGATGCGTTCATTGATGAGCACGTTGGCGTCGATCGCCATGCCCAGCGTGAGCGCGATGGCCGCGATGCCCGGCAGCGTGAGCGTGGCCTGCAGCATGGACAGCACGGCCAGCAGCAGCAATACGTTGAAGGTCAGGCCGATGGTCGAGAACAGGCCCATCAGGTGATAGTAGATGATGATGAAGACGGCGATCGCGATGAACCCGTAGAGCGTGGCGTCGAAGCCCTGCTTGATGTTGTCGGCGCCCAGGCTGGGGCCGATGGTGCGTTCTTCGATGATCTCCATGGGCGCCGCGAGCGCGCCCGCGCGCAGCAGCAGCGCGGTGTCGGCGGCTTCCTGGGCGGTCATGCTGCCGCTGATCTGCACCTGGCCGCCGGGAATCTCGCTGCGGATGACGGGCGCCGTGACCACTTCGCCCTTGCCCTGTTCGAACAGGACGATGGCCATGCGCTTGTTGATGTTGTCGCGCGTGACGTCGCGGAAAATGCGGGCGCCCTTCGAATCCAGCGTGAGGTTGACGGACGGCTGCTGGGTTTGCTGGTCGCGGCCGGGCTGCGCGTCTTGCAGGTTCTCGCCGGTCAGGATGACCTGGCGGCGCAGCAGCAGGGGCCGGCCGTCGCGGTCGTTGTAGCGTTCCAGCCCGAACGGCACGGTGCCGGCCGAGAGCGCGGCCATGGCCGACGGGGAGTCGTCGACCATGCGGATTTCCAGCGTGGCGGTGCGGCCCAGGATTTCCTTCGCCTTGGCCACGTCCTGGACGCCGGGGAGCTGGACCACGATGCGGTCGGCGCCCTGCTGCTGGATGACGGGTTCGGCCACGCCCAGCTCGTTGATCCGGTTGTGCAGCGTGGTGATGTTCTGTTTCAGCGCGTTGGCCTGGACCTGGGTGACGGCGGCTTCGGTGAGCCGGCCGGTGAGCAGGAAGCGCCCGCCGCTTTCGCCGCTGGGCGTGAAGGCCATGTCGGGCATGGCGCGGCGCAATTCCGAGACGGCGGCGTCGCGGTCGGCCGCGCTATTGAACGAGGCGACCAGCGACATGTCGCTGCGTTCGACGCCCGCCAGCGGCACCTTGGCGTCGCGCAGGGAATTGCGCACGTCGCTCGCCAGCGAGTCGTAGCGCCCGGTCAGGGCGCCCTTCATGTCGACCTGCAGCAGGAAATGCACGCCGCCGCGCAGGTCCAGCCCCAGATACATGGGCCGCGCGCCCAGCGAGGACAGCCAGTTGGGCGAAGCCGGCAGCAGGTTCAGGGCGACGGTGTAGTCGGGATTGGACGGATCGGGGTTGAGCGCTTTCTCGATGATGTCCTTGGCCTTGAGCTGGACGTCGGTCGATTCGAAACGCACGCGCACCGTACCCACCGGCCCGTTCATTTCAAAAAATGAACCGGTGGGGGTGATGTTGTTTTGCGCAAGAATGCCTTCGACCCTGCTGAGGACGTTGTTGTCGACCTTGACCGTGGACTTGGCGCCCGCCACCTGGACGGCAGGCGACTCCCCGAAGAAATTGGGTAGCGTATACAGCAGTCCGATGATCAGGGCCACCAGTACGGTGAGGTATTTCCAGAGTGGATAGCGATTCATTGTCGGTCAACAGGCTGTGGCAAAGAAAATGCCCCGGTGCTGGCGGGGCGCGCGCGGGAAATCAAAGCGCCTTGATGGTGCCCTTGGGCAGAACCGAAGTGACGGCCGTGCGCTGCACGATGACTTCCACCGGCTTGTCCGCCAGGGTGGTGACCTCGACCGTGATGTAGCTGTCGCTGACTTTGCTGATCTTGCCCAGCAGGCCGCCGGAGGTAATGACTTCGTCGCCCTTGGCCAGGGCGGAGACCATGTTGCGGTGTTCCTTCTGGCGCTTCATTTGAGGCCGGATCATCAAGAAGTAAAGGATCACGAACATCAGGATGATGGGCAGCATGCCCATCAGGGCGTTCTCGCCCCCCGGGGCGGCGGCCTGGGCGGTGATCAGTGCGAAGGTGTTGATAGGGGCCATCAAATGTACTCCTGTGGGTTTTTTAGTTAACTGTCTATTGTAGCGACATCTTTCTCATTCGATGCCGCTCGCCCGGTCGCGCGCGAATTTTTCCCGCCATGCGCCGAATTCGCCTTTTTCGATGGCGGTGCGCATCTCGCCCATGATGGCGAGGTAGAAATGCAGGTTGTGCAGCGTGTTCAGGCGCGAACCGGTGATTTCGTTCGATTTCTGCAGATGGTGCAGGTAGGCGCGCGAGAAATGGCGGCAGGTGTGGCACGAGCAGGACGGATCCAGGGGCCGGGTGTCGTCGCGGTAGCGCGCATTGCGGATCTTGACGTCGCCATGGCGCGTGAACAGCCAGCCGTTCCGGGCGTTGCGGGTGGGCATCACGCAGTCGAACATGTCCACGCCCCGGCTGACGCCCTCCACCAGGTCTTCCGGCGTGCCCACGCCCATCAGGTAGCGGGGGGCGTGTTCCGGCAGGCGGGGCGCCACATGGGCCAGCACCCGCATCATGTCCTCCTTGGGCTCGCCGACCGACAGCCCGCCGATGGCATAGCCCTCGAAACCGATGTCGACCAGGCCGGCCAGCGACTCGTCGCGCAGCGATTCGTACATGCCGCCCTGGACGATGCCGAAGAGCGCATTGGGGTTTTCCTGCTCCAGGAAGGCGGTGCGCGAGCGCCTGGCCCAGCGCAGCGACATGCGCATCGAGCGGGCGGCCTCTTCCGGGGTGGCGGGCCGGCCGTCGATGGCGTAGGGCGTGCACTCGTCGAAGACCATGGCGATGTCCGAATTCAGTGCGCGCTGGATGCGCATGGATTCTTCGGGGGTCAGGAACAGCCTGGCGCCGTCGATCGGGGAAGCGAACTTGACGCCTTCCTCGGTGATCTTGCGCAGGCCGTTCAGGCTGAACACCTGGAAGCCGCCGGAGTCCGTCAGGATGGGCTTGTGCCATTGCATGAAGCCGTGCAGGCCGCCGTGCTTCTCCATGACTTCCGTGCCGGGCCGCAGCCACAGGTGGAAGGTGTTGCCCAATACGATTTGCGCGCCGATCTCTTCGAGCTCGTGCGGCAGCATGGCCTTCACGCTGCCGTAGGTGCCGACCGGCATGAAAATGGGGGTTTGAACCACGCCGTGGCTGAGGGTGATTTCCCCACGGCGGGCCGCGCCGTCGGTAGCCAGCAGCTTGAACTGTAGACCGGTCGTCATTGCTCGGGTTTTTCTATGAACATGGCATCGCCGTAGCTGAAGAAGCGATACCTGGATTGGACGGCGTGCGCGTAGGCGCGGCGTATGGGCTCCATGCCGGCCAGGGCGGACACCAGCATCAAGAGGGTGGACTGGGGCAGGTGGAAATTGGTGATCAGGGCGTCGACCCAGGAGAACTCATAGCCGGGGGTGATGAAAAGGCGGGTGTCGCCTTCCAGCGGGCCCGGCCCGGGCGCTTGCCGCGCGGCCGATTCCAGGGCGCGGACGCTGGTGGTGCCCACGGCGACGACGCGCCCGCCGGCCGCGCGGGTGGCGCGCAGCAGCTCGATGGTCGCCGGCGGGACGCTGTAGCGTTCGGCATGCATGACGTGCTCGGACAGGTTTTCGGTCCGGACGGGCTGGAAGGTGCCGGCGCCCACGTGCAGCGTCACGAAGGCGCGCGCCACGCCCTGGGCGGCAAGGCGGTCCAGCATGGCCTGGTCGAAATGCAGGCCGGCGGTGGGCGCCGCCACGGCGCCGGGCTCGCGCGCATAGACCGTCTGGTAGCGCTCGTCGTCCTGGCGGCCGGCGGCATGCTCTATATAGGGGGGCAGGGGCGTGGCGCCATGGCGCTCCAGAAGCTCGAGCACGCTGGAAGGGAACACGAGCTCGAACAGTTCGCCCTGGCGGCCGCGCACGTCCACGGTGAACTGTTCCGCCAGCACCAGCCGGCTGCCCGGCTTGGGCGATTTGCTGGCCCTGACATGGGCCAGCGCCGTGTCGGCGCGGGTGATGCGCTCGACCAGGACTTCGACTTTGCCGCCGCTTTCCTTGCGCCCCGCCAGCCTGGCCTTGATGACCCGGGTGTCGTTGAAGACCAGCAGGTCTCCGGGCCGCAGCAGGCCGGGAAGATCGATGAAGTTCCGGTCGTGCAGCGCTCCGCGCGCATCCAGATGCAGCAGGCGGCTGCCGGCTCGTTGGGACGCGGGGGTCTGGGCGATCAGTTCCGGGGGAAGTTCGTAGTCGAACTGCGAAAGATGAAGACTAGGGTTCACGCGAGAAATGGGTTCTGGTGGGCCCGCCGGACGGGCCTGAAATGATTTTGTCCCGGTATTTTAAGCCGCGGCGTGGAAATTCCGCTTTGGCGGCCTCCCGGCGCGCCGCAGTTTGGTTATGCTGAGGGTTTTTCGGGAGCGGATATTCATGTTTCTGTCGCTGTCGCGGTCGGGGGCCGGCCTGGGCCGCCGGATCCGTGGATGGTCGCGGCGCCTGGGCGCCGCCTTGCTGCTGGCGGGCCTGTGCGCCGCGCCGGCGCTGTCTCAAAACCTGCCCAAGGAATTGGCCGACGCCTGGCGCGCCACGCGCCTGCCCCAGGGCGCGCTGTCGCTGATGGTCAAAGAGATCGGCGGCCCGGTGCTGTTTTCCGTCAATCCGGATACGCCGCGCAACCCGGCTTCGGTCATGAAAATGGTCACCACCTGGACGGCGCTGTCCGGCCTGGGGCCGGACTACACCTGGCGCACGGCGTTCTATGCCAAGGACGGCGGCCGGATCGACGCCCAGGGCACGCTGCAGGGGCCGCTGTACCTGAAGGCGGCCGGCGACCCTCTGTTGACGATGGAAGAGCTCTGGGGGCTGTTGCGCGAATTGCGCCTGCGCGGCGTCAAGAACCTGAGCGAAGTCATCGTGGACCGCTCCGTGTTCGGCCCGGTGGCCATCGATCCCGGCGTGTTCGACGGCGCGCCCGATCGCCCGTACAACGCCAGTCCGGATGCCATGATGGTCGGCCTGGGCGCACTGCGGGTGCTGTTCCAGCCGGATCGCGCCGCGCAGAAATGGGTGCCCGTCCTGGATCCGCCCGTCAAGAGCTACCGGGTGAACGGGGAGGTCAAATGGAGCGGCGGGACCTGCACCGGCTCGCCGTCCGTGTCCGCCCAGGTGGCCGCCGTGGGCGCCGAAATCGTCATCAACGTGTCCGGGACCGCTCCGGCCTCCTGCGGCGAATTCAGCGTGTACCGGCTCGCGATCTCGCAGCCGGAGTATTTCGCGGCCTTGTTCCAGATGCTGTGGAAGGAACTGGGCGGCACGCTCGCCCGCGGCGTCAAGGACGGCAGGATGCCCGCCGGGCTGCGCCAGGTCGTATGGCACGAATCTGAAACGCTGGCCGACACCATCCGGCTCATCAACAAGCAGAGCAATAACGTCATGGCCAGAACCCTGCTGCTCACCTTGGCGGCGCAAACCCACGGCGAAGGCGCCACCCCGCAGACGGGCGCGGCGGCCGCGCTTGCGGTGCTGAAAAGCCAGGGCGTGGACACTCGCGGCTGGGTCATCGACAACGGCGCCGGCCTGTCGCGCGAGGGCCGGCTCACGGCGCAGGGGCTGGTCGGCATGCTGGAAGCCGCCTGGCGTTCGCCCATGATGCCCGAGTTCATGTCCTCGCTGGCGATCTCCGGGGTGGACGGCACCGTGCGCCGGCGCCTGCGGGACGACCAGACGAAAGGCATGGCCCATCTCAAGACCGGCAGCCTGCGCGACGTCCGGGCCCTGGCCGGCTATGTGCTCGGCGCCAGCGGCAAGCGCTACATCATCGTCAGCATCGTCAATGACGAACGCACCGGCGCCGCGCGGCCCTTTGGCGATGCGCTGATCAGCTGGCTCGCGGCGCGCTAGGCGGCCGCGAGCAAACAAGAAGGAAAGAAAGGAAGCCCTATGCCCATACATGAAATACGCCACCCCTTGATACGCCACAAGCTGGGCCTGATGCGCCGCGCGGACCTCAGCACCAAGAATTTCAGGGAGATGGCCCAGGAGATCGCCTCGCTGCTCACCTACGAGGCCTCGAAGGACCTGCCGCTGGAGCCCGCCACCATAGACGGCTGGTGCGGCCCGCTGGGCGTCGAAAAGCTGGCCGGCAAGAAGGTGACGGTCGTGCCGATACTGCGGGCCGGCATCGGCATGCTCGACGGCGTGCTGAACCTCATTCCCGGCGCCAAGGTCAGCGCGGTCGGCATCGCGCGGGACGAGGAAACATTGAAGGCCCAGACCTATCTTGAACGGCTGGTGGGGCAGCTGGACCAGCGCCTGGCCCTGATCGTGGACCCCATGCTGGCCACCGGGGGCTCCATGGTCGCCACCATAGACCTGCTGAAGAAGGCGGGCTGCCGCAACATCCGGGCCCTCGTCCTGGTGGCGGCGCCGGAAGGCATCCGGGCGGTCGAAACGGCCCATCCCGACGTCCATATCTACACGGCGTCGATAGACAGCCATTTGAACGAGGACGGCTACATCATCCCGGGCCTGGGCGACGCCGGCGACCGGATTTTCGGCACCCGGCAGAAAGCGTTGTGAGCATTCCCGGAGCGGCGTCGGCTCCGGGCACAAACTTTGCTTACGTTTTCATCGTCGGGGATTCTTGTCCTTCGGCTTGGATACGGTATAGTGAAGAAAGGTTTTTTTAACGGGCGTTGCACATGCGATTAAGATGGTCCATAGGCACGGCGGTTTTTTCTCTGGGGCTGGCATTGCCGGCCTGGGCCGGCCTGTGCCAGGCGCCCTTCATGCGCGAGGGCGGGCAGACCCAGCTGGTGGGGTCGGGCGCCATGCAGCTGGGGGCGGATTTGTCGTTCACCCAGGTCAGCCGGCAGGGCGACAACGACTGCCAGGCGCGCGTGCAGGGCGTGGCGCGTTTCGGGCTGGCCGGCTTGCCGCCGGGCAAGTCGTCGCTGGACTACTTCATGGTCGTCAAGAACGGCCATGCCACCTTCGAGCGCCGCGACGACGACGGCAAGCGCGTGCCGGTCAGCGGCAAATTCGACCTGCGCATGCTGGGGCTTTTCGCCTACGGCGACTCCACCTTGCGCCAGGGGCAGACTTTCCCGGCCCTGCGCTTCCAGATCGACCTGGATAAGAAAGCCGTCGACACCAAGCCCATCGTGGTCCACACCAGCACCAAGACCGTGGGCCCCAGGCAGCGCATCCAGACTTCCGCGGGCGAACAGGCCTGCTGGCCCATCCGTTACACGCGCCGCACCGAGGCCACGCAAGCCAGTTTCAGCGGCCTGGTGCTGCCCATACCGGCGACCGATTCCGAAGTAACCGATTGGTTCTGTTCCGACCTGCATATGGTCATGAAGCAGGAAAGTCGGCAAAATGGAATTGCTTCGCAAGTCGAAGTCACCCGGCTGCAATAGCGGTTGCAGCCGTTAACTTGTCCATAACCCTTCAGGAGTACACCATGGCAATAAAGAAAAGAGTGCAAGCGACGGAAGACGAATTCATCGATAGCGTGAAGGAAAGCCTGGACGACGCCGAGAAGCTGCTGCGCGAGGCCGCGGAGGCCACCGGCGAAAAGGCGGCCGAATTGCGCGAAAGCGCCATGCGCTCGCTGAAACGGACCCGCGAGGCGCTTTACGACACGCAGGATGCGCTGCTGGAACGCGGGCGCCGCGCGGCGCGGGCCACCGACGAATACGTTCACGACAACCCCTGGCAGGCGATCGGCATGGCCGGGCTGGCGGGCGTCTTGATCGGTGCGCTGATCTGCCGTCGCTGATTTCCGCCGGCAGCGTCTGGCGGTATCCCTCCACATGAAAAAAAAGGCAGCTTATGGCCCTACGTCAATCGGTCGGTGATCTTGCCTGCACCCTGTTGTCCATCGTGCGCACGCGCATCGAGCTGTTTTCGCTCGAAGCGTCGGAGCAGAAAGGGCGGCTCGTCGTGCTGATGGGGCTTACGGCTGCCGCACTCCTTTTCCTGACGCTTGCGGTGCTGGTGTTTTCCATCGCCGTGGCGCTTTATTTCTGGCCCACCGAGCAGCGCTACATGGCGTTGTGCGTGCTGGCGCTCTGCTACCTGGTGATCGGCGCGGGCTTTTTGTGGGCCGTCCGGCGCAAGCTGGTCCATGGCGCCATGCCGTTCGCGGCCACCATAGACGAACTGCGGCGCGACCTCGCCCTCGCCGAGCGCCTGCGCGAGCCCTCCGATGCGGCGCGGCCGCTGGGCGCGAAGGAGCTACCATGAGCAAAGGCATGACCGCCAAGGACCGCGCCCTGAAAATCGAACTCGCCCGGGCGCGGGCGGCGCTCGAGCGCCAGAGCCTGGTGCGCAGCGCCCGCGACGTCGGCGCCGAACTGCGTCCCCGCGCGTTGCTGCGCAGCGTGCTGCCTTCGTCCGGCGGGGGCACGGTTTCCCATTGGCTCGCGCAGGCGGTGTCGCTCACGCGCCGCTATCCCTTGCTGACGTCCGGCGTCACCGCCGTGCTGTCCGGCCGCGGAAAGCGCCGGCGCCTGCTGCGCATCGCCGGCGGCCTGCTGCTGAGCTGGGGCATAACGAAAATGGCGGGGGCCAAGAAGGGCGCCAGTGCCGGCTCCCGCGCGGGCCCCGACCCTTCATAAAAGCCTTATCGGCCTCCGCTTGCCGCCTACAGCCCGAGTTCGCCCCACATGGCGTCCACCCGGGCTTTCACCGCCGCGTCCATGACGATGGGCCGGCCCCATTCCCGCTGCGTTTCCCCCGGCCATTTATTGGTTGCGTCCAGGCCCATTTTCCCGCCCAGGCCGGACACCGGCGATGCGAAATCCAGGTAGTCGATGGGCGTGTTCTCGACCAGCACGGTGTCGCGCACCGGGTCCATCCGGGTGGTCATGGCCCAGACGACTTCCTTCCAGTCGCGGACGTCCACGTCGTGGTCCACCACGATGATGAACTTGGTGTACATGAACTGGCGCAGGACGCTCCAGAGGCCGAACATGACGCGCTTGGCGTGGCCGGGATACTGCTTGCGCATGGAAACCACGGCCAGGCGGTAGCTGCAGCCTTCGGGCGGCAGGTAGAAATCCACGATTTCCGGCAGCTGGCGTTTCAGCAGCGGGACGAAGACTTCATTCAGCGCGACCCCCAGCACCGCCGGCTCGTCGGGCGGCTTGCCGGTGTAGGTGCTGTGGAAGATGGGGTTGCGCCGCATGGTGATGCGCTCGACCGTGAAGACGGGGAACCAGTCCTGTTCGTTGTAGTAGCCGGTATGATCGCCGTAGGGGCCTTCCAGCGCCGTTTCGTAGCGCGTGTCGGCGGGGCCGGCATTGCCTTCGGGCACGGCGGGCGGCAGCGCCCTGGGGTCCGTCGAGGGCAGGATGTGTCCTTCCAGGATGATTTCCGCGAAGGCGGGCACGGACAGGTCGCTGCCCAGGGCTTTGGCGACTTCGCTGCGCGAACCGCGCAGCAGGCCGGCGAACTGGTATTCCGAGAGGCTGTCCGGCACGGGCGTCACGGCGCCCAGGATGGTGGCCGGGTCGGCGCCCAGCGCGACCGCGATGGGGAAGGGCGTGCCGGGATGCGCCAGCGAGTGGTCGCGGAAGTCCAGCGCGCCGCCGCGGTGCGACAGCCAGCGCATGATCAGCTTGTTGCGCCCCAGCTGCTGCTGGCGGTAGATGCCCAGGTTCTGGCGCCGCGCATTCGGCCCGCGCGTGACGACCAGGCCCCAGGTGAGCAGCGGCGCCACGTCCCCGGGCCAGCAGTGCTGCAGGGGGATCCTGCCCAGGTCGACGTCGTCGCCCTCGAGGACGATTTCCTGGCAGGGCGGGTTCTTGATGGTTTTGGGGCTCATGTCCCACAGCGCGGACTTGAGCTTGGACACGGTCGCGAAAGCGTCGCGCAGGCCGCGCGGCGCCTCGGGTTCGCGCAAGGTGGCCAGCAGTTCGCCGGTATCGCGCAGCGCGGCGGTGTCGTCGGCGCCCATGCCCCAGGCCACGCGCTGCGGGGTTCCGAACAGGTTGGCGAGCACGGGCATGCCGCAGGGCGCGCCGCCATGCACCGGGTTCTCGAACAGCAGGGCCGGGCCGGCGGCGCGCAGGACGCGATCGCAGATCTCCGTCATTTCCAGCCTGGTGGACACCGGCGCCTGGATGCGTTTGAGCTGGCCCGCGCGTTCGAGTTGCCCGATGAAGTCTCTAAGATCACGATATTTCACAGATATTGGCCTATTCGCTTATATTGCGGAACCGTGGAAGGTTAACATCCACTGTCGCTATTTTATTGGGATGGGGCGTATGGTAGCCGTTGATTCCGAGAATCTGCTCAGCCGGTCCGCAAGAAGCCTGGTGAGCTGGCTGGGCGAATTCGTGCATGTCTGTGCCATCTATTCGGGCATCGCCGTGCTGGTCACCGCCGTGTTCGGCATGACGGTGCCTTCGCTGCGCCATCAGGTCGCGCAGGTATACGACGCGGTCGTGCTGGCATTGCGGCCCGACGGCTTCAAGCAGGACTTGCTGGCCGTCTACGGCGCGGCGTACAGCGACGGGCTTTTTTATACCGACGATAAAACGCCTCGCCCGGATGCCGGCGGCGCTTCCCCCGCCGACGCCGCCAAGCCCGCGGTGGCGTCCATCCAGAGCTTCAGCGCGGCGCTCAAGGCCTCCATCGCCGACCAGCACGTCACGGGCATGACGTCGGCGCAGTTCCAGGCCTTGCGCAGCTATATCGCCCGCAAATACCGGATCGCGCAGAGCGTGGCGGGCGCCATCGTCAACACCGCCTTCATCGTCGGCCAGGAAAAGAACCTGGATCCGCAGCTGATCCTGGCGGTGATCGCCATCGAGTCCCGCTATAACCCGTATGCCGAGAGCCACGTGGGGGCTCAGGGCCTGATGCAGGTCATGACCAATGTGCACCGCGACAAATTCGAGCCCTTCGACGAAGGCATGATCGCCGCGCTGACGCCCATCGCCAACATACGGGTGGGCGTGCAGATTCTGCACGACTGCATCGAGCGCCGCGGTTCGCTGGAAGGCGGGCTGGCCTGTTATGTGGGCGCCACGGGCCCCGGCGACGGCGGCTACGGCGCCAGGGTGCTGGCGGAGCGCCGGCGCATCGCCCTGGCCTCGGGCATCCCCGTCGGGCGCTAGCGGCTAGCCGCCGACGAGCCGCTCGATGCGCGCGATGGCTTCCTGCAGGCGGTCCAGCCCGGTCGCGTAGGAGAACCGCATGGTATGGGCCGCGTGCGCCGGGCCGAAATCCATGCCCGGCACGGCGGCGACGCCCGCCTCGTGCAGCAGGCGATGCGAGAATGCCGCGCTGTCGCGGCTGTGCCGGCTGATGTCGGCGTAGATGTAAAAAGCGCCGTCGGGCACGACCGGCACATGCAGGCCCAGGCGCTCGAATTCAGGCAGCAGGTAGTCGCGCCGCTGCTTGAACGACAGGCGCCGGTTCTCGTAGATGTGCATGACCTCGGGGTCGAAGCAGGTGAGCGCCGCATGTTGCGCGAGCGCCGGCGCGCAGATCGCCAGGCTGGCAGCCAGTTTTTCGACGGCGGCCAGCATGTGGGGCGGCACGATCATCCAGCCCAGCCGCCAGCCGGTCATGTGGAAGTATTTCGAGAAACTGTTGATGACGATGATGCCGTCGTCCAGCGTCAGCGCGCTCGAGGGGCGCTCGTCGTAATACAGGCCGAGGTAGATTTCGTCCATGATCACGAAGCCGTCGCGCCGCTTGACTTCGGCGATCAGCGCCTGGAGGTCCGCCCGCGCGATGCTGGCGCCCGTGGGATTGCTGGGCGACGCGATCAGGACGCCCTTGGTGGCGGGGCCCCAGTGCGCGCGGACGTCGTCCGCGTTCAGCTGGTAGCGCTTTTCCGGCGTGGAGGGAATCAGGCGGGGCAGCCCGCCGGCGGCCATGATGAAGTTCTGGTTCGCCGGATAGGAGGGGTCCGGCATCAGGATTTCGTCTCCCGGGTTGATCAGCGCCATGGCGGCCAGCAGCAGCGCGCCGGAGGCGCCCGAGGTCACCACCACGCGCGACGGGTCGACCGTGGCGCCGAAGCTTTGCCGGTAGTAGTGCGCAATGGCGTCGCGCAGCGGCGAGATCCCCGACGGGGGCGTGTAGCCGCTCAGCCCCGCCTGCGCGGCCCGGTGCATGGTTTCCACGACCTGCGGCGGAGCCGTAAAATCGGGTTCGCCTATGCCCAGGCTGATGACGTCCCGCCCCTGGGCGTTCAGGACGGCGGCCTGTTTGAATAATTCCACGGCGTAGAATGGCATGACTTGTTCAGTACGCTTGGCAAGGCGGGGCATAAGGCGAAGATTCCGGGCAAAAGCAAGATTGTAAGCCGCCGCGCGCGAGCGTGCCCGGGGCGGATTTTCAGCACAAAGGATCCAGAGACATGCAGTCCAGCTCTCGCCGCGCCTTCCTGACGGGGCGCCGCGGCGCCCAAACGCCATGGGAAGCCTTCTGCCGCGCCATGCGCCGCGCCGTCGAAGGCTCGTTCTTCGAATTCGAGCTGCCCGGCGCGGAACACAGCGCAAGACTCATCCCCAAGCAGGCGACGGACGTCCTGCATGCGCGCAAGCTGTGCGCCGAGCACGGCGTCCTGTTTGCGCTCGACGGCGTGCCGCAGGCGGCCAGGCTGGACGAGCAGCCGGTGTTATGGGTGGAGCCCGGGCGCGATCTGAGCGCCTGCCGGCGGCTGGAAGCGGGCAGCAGCAAATGGTTCGTGCAGCCGGGCTGCCTGCTGGGGGAATTGGAAGCGGCCGGGCTCGCGCAGTTCAGCGACATGCCCTGCCATCTGTCCGTCGCGGCATGGCTCGCGGATCGCACCCTGTGCGACTGGGAGGCCGGGGCGACGGCCAAGTCCGGCATCGTGCATGCGTCCGTGCTGCTGGCCGACGGCGCCAGCGTGAGCCTGGGCGCTTTCGGCGAACGGAACACCAAGCCGCTGCAGGGCGCGCGCTTGCAGCAGCTCATTCCGGCGCTGTTCCGGCTGGCGGCGGGGCCGGACGCCCAGGCATGCCGGCTTGCGGGCCGCTGGCCGGCGCGCTACCGGCTCGACGCCTTGCTGCCGGCTCCCGGGCGGGTCGTCAATCTGGCCCACCTTCTGCTGGGCCATGGCGGCGATCTCGGCTGGATCGAATGGGTGGTCATCGACGAAGGGCTCGCCGAGCCCCTGGGCGAACCGCCCTATTCAGAGCGCTATACGCCGCGCCGCGCGGAGGAAAGCGGCGTCGGGCTGCAGGCCAGCGAACTCGACGCCGGCGTGAAATCCCTGTTCGACCCGTCCTTCCGCCTGCCGTTTCCGGGCCAGGATCTATAGGCCTCGTCCGCCATTTCCGGTATTCCAAACCGGGGCCAAGCGATAGAATGTGCTCTGGTTCACTCTTTAAAAGCACGCCATCATGGAAGAAACCCTGCGCAAAGCGGCCCTCGAATACCACGAGCATGGGCGTCCCGGAAAAATCTCCGTCACGCCCACCAAACAGCTGTCCAACCAACGCGACCTGGCGCTGGCCTATTCGCCGGGGGTGGCGGCCGCATGCGAGGAAATCGTGGAGGACGCCCGGAACGCGTTCCGCTACACGGCGCGCGGCAACCTGGTGGGCGTCATCACCAACGGCACGGCGGTGCTGGGGCTGGGCAACATCGGCGCGCTGGCGTCCAAGCCCGTCATGGAAGGCAAGGCGGTGCTGTTCAAGAAGTTCGCCGGCATCGACGTCTTCGACATCGAAATCAACGAAACCGACCCGGACAAGCTGGTGGACATCATCGCGGGCCTGGAACCGACTTTCGGCGGCATCAACCTCGAAGACATCAAGTCGCCCGAATGCTTCCACGTCGAGCGCAAGCTGCGCGAACGCATGAACATCCCGGTGTTCCACGACGACCAGCACGGCACGGCCATCTGCGTATCGGCCGCCTTCATCAACGGGCTGCAGGTGGTGGGCAAGAACGTGGACGAGGTCAAGGTGGTGGTGTCGGGGGCGGGGGCGGCGGCGCTCGCCTGTCTGGATCTCATGGTCGACCTGGGCCTGCCCTTGAAGAACATCTGGGTCTCCGACATCGAAGGCGTGGTGTACCAGGGCCGGGCGGCGCTCATGGACCCCGTCAAGGAACGCTATGCGCAAGACACCTCCGCGCGCACGCTGGCCGAAATCATCGACGGGGCCGACGTCTTCCTGGGGCTGTCCGCCGGCGGCGTCCTGAAGCCCGAAATGGTCGCCCGCATGGCGCCGCGGCCCCTGGTGCTGGCCTTGGCCAACCCCAATCCCGAAATCCTGCCCGAAGCCGCGCATGCGGTGCGCGACGACGTCGTCATGGCCACGGGGCGGTCCGACTACCCCAACCAGGTCAACAACGTGCTGTGCTTCCCCTACATCTTCCGGGGCGCGCTGGACGTCGGCGCCACCACCATCACGCGCGGCATGGAAAAGGCGGCGGTCATGGCGATCTGCGGGTTGGCGCGCGAAGAGCAGAGCGACGTCGTGGCGGCCGCCTACGGCACTTACGGCGTGTCCTTCGGCCGCGACTATTTCATACCGAAGCCTTTCGACCCGCGCCTCATCGTGCGCATCGCGCCCGCGGTGGCCAAGGCCGCCATGGACGACGGCGTGGCGGCGCGCCCGATCGCCGACATCGAAAGCTATGCCGAGCAATTGCAGCAGTTCGTCTATCGCTCGGGCTCCTTCATGAAGCCGCTGTTCTCGACCGCCCGGCGCATCGTGCGGGAAGGCGGCAAGTCGCGCATCGTCTTCACCGAAGGCGAAGACGAGCGCGTGCTGCGCGCGGTGCAGATCATCGTCGACGAAAAGCTCGCCCGCCCCATACTCGTGGGGCGGCCTTCCGTGCTGGCCGACCGCATCGAAAAATACGGCCTGCGCATCCGGCTGGGGCATGACGTCGAGGTCACCAATCCCGACTACGACGAACGTTTCCATCGCTACTGGACGACCTACTGGGAAATCATGTGCCGGCGCGGCATCAGCAAGGAAATGGCGCGCGTGGAAATGCGGCGCCGGCTGACCCTGATCGGCGCGATGATGGTCCATCTCGGCGACGCCGACGGCATGGTCTGCGGCACCGTCGGCGCCTACGCCGACCACCTGCGCTTCATCGACGAGGTCATCGGCAAGGCGCCCGGCGCCAAGACCTATGCCGCCATGAACATCCTGCTGCTGGCCGAGCGCACCTTGGCGCTTGCCGACACGCACATCAACGACAACCCCGATGCCGAACAGATCGCCGAGATCGCCATCGCGGCCGCGGCGGAAATGCGCCGCCTGAACATGGAGCCCAAGGTCGCCCTGCTGTCGCGCTCCAATTTCGGCACGGGCAGCTCCTCGTCGGGGGCCAAGATGAAAGCGGCCCTGGACCTGGTGCGCGAACGCGAGCCCGCGCTGGAAATCGACGGCGAAATGCACGGCGACTGCGCGCTCGACGAGGCCTTGCGCCGGCGCATCCTGCCGTCCACCAGCCTGCACGGGGAAGCCAACCTGCTGATCTGCCCCAATGTGGACTCGGGCAACATCGCCTACAACCTGCTGAAGACCGCCGCGGGCGGCAACGTGGCCGTCGGCCCCTTCCTGCTGGGCGCCAATGCGCCCGTCCATATCCTCACGTCCAGCTCGACGGTGCGGCGCATCGTGAACATGGCCGCGCTGACCGTGGTAGATGCCAACACACCGCGCGCTTGAACCGTCCGGCGCGCCCAATGCCTCGATCGGCCTGGTCCTGACCGGCGGCGGGGCGCGCGCGGCCTACCAGGCGGGCGTCCTGGCGGGCGTCATGGATATCCTGAACCCCGGGCGCGGCAAGGGGTTCACCTGCCCCTTCGACGTCATCACCGGCTCGTCCGCGGGCGCGATCAACGCCGTTTCCCTGGCCTGCCATGCGCACGACCCGCAAACCGGCATGGACCGGCTGGAGGCGCTCTGGGGCGGCATCAGCACCGGGCGGGTCTATCATGCCGACGCCCTGCGCCTGGCGCGCACCGGCCTGCGCTGGTTCGCCATGCTGGCGGTGGGCTGGCTGTTTCCCGACCTGCGCAACCGGCAGCCGCGATCGCTGCTGGACAACGAGCCACTGGGCGAATTGCTGCGGGCCAGCCTGGATTTCGACCAGTTGCGCCACAATCTCGATGCCGGCATCCTGCAGGCGCTGGCCGTGACGGCCGCCGCCTACACGACCGGCGAGCACCTGACCTTCTATCAATCGCGCGGCACGATCAAGCCCTGGAAGCGCTCGCTGCGGCAGGCCGTGCCCTGCAATATCGGCGTCGATCACCTGATGGCCTCCAGCGCCATCCCTTTCGTGTTCCCCGCCCAGGCCATTCTGGTCGGCGGGCGCACCTATTGGTGCGGCGACGGCTCCATGCGGCAAATGGCGCCCATGAGCGCGGCCATACACCTGGGCGCAAAGAAGATCATGGTGATCGGCACCGGCTTCAAGGACGACACCCACACCGAGGAAAGGCAGACCGATCCCAAATACCCTTCGCTGGCGCAGATCGGCGGGCATGCTTTGTCGAATATCTTCCTGGACAGCGTCTCGATGGATGTAGAGCGCACACAACGCATCAACCACTTGCTTGCGCAACTGCCGCCAAATGTATTAAAAAGCGAGTCGCTGCATCTGGTGAGCACACTGGTGGTGACGCCGAGCCGGTCGCTGGATGAAATGGCATTGGCCCATTTCAGGCGGATACCGCGGGCGGTGCGTACCCTTTTCCGTGTTCTCGGTGTATCGTCTGCTTCCGGGCCAACGACGGGTGGTTCCTTGTTGTCGTATTTGCTGTTCGAAGCAAGCTATACGCAGGAACTCATGCGTCTGGGGCGGTCCGACAGTCTGAGCCGTATTGAAGAAGTCAAAGCGTTTTTCAAGGAGACGCCCGAATGAGCCAAGCGCAGTCGTTGCAAAGTAAATTGCAAAAAGGCGGTTTGATCGATGTTTCTGCCGTCTCTCAGGCCGAGGCCCTCGACGCCGCCAAAGCGGCCGGCATGACGGCTTTGGTGGTCGACTGCGACCGCGCGCGCAGCCGTTCGGCGGTATTGCGCGCGGTGGTGAAAGCGGTGGACTTCCCCGAATTCTTCGGCGGCAATCTCGACGCCCTGTACGATTGCCTGTGCGACACCGTGCTCGATCACAAGCAGGGCCTGTTCCTGTGGTTCGACAACCTCCATTCCGGCGACCCCGCGCTGGCGGAAGACTCCGAGGCGATCCTGGCGGTATGCGAAGACGTCGTGGAGTTCGCCTCGAACAACGACCGGCATTTCACCTATGGCGTGGTGCATGCGGGCAAGCATCCCGACCCCGAGCCCGGGGTGGAGCCCACCCCCTATTCCGGCGGGGACGCCTGAGGCGTCAACAGGCCCGGGCCGGCCTCATTCCCAATTCCGCAGTGCGCTGACCGCCGCGATCAGGGCGATGCCTGCCGTTTCCGTGCGCAGCACCCGGTTGCCGAAGCGGACGGGCGTAAGGCCCGCCTGTTCCACCAGGGCTTGTTCCTGGGGCGACCACCCCCCTTCGGGGCCGACCAGCAGGCGTATGCGGTCCTTGCTGCGGTCCAGCGCGTCCGGCAGGCTCTGGGCCGCTTCCGGATGGCAGAACAGGGTTTGCGCCGCCGCGTCGGTCTCCCCCAGGCAGGCGGCGAGGCTCAGCGGTTCGGAAATTTCCATCAGGCGGTTGCGGCCGCATTGTTCGCTGGCGGCCTGGGCCACGCGGCGCCAGTGTTCCATGCGCTTGCGCAGGCGCTCGCCGCTCAATTGCGTCACGCTGCGCTGCGCCTCGATGGGGACCAGGCGGGCGGCGCCCAGTTCGACGGCTTTCTCGATCACCCAGTCCATTTTGTCGCCCGAGGGCATGCCTTGCGCCAGCGTGATATGGCCGGGCAGCTCGGCTTCCGTGGCTTCGTGCGGGCCGGTGCGGGCATAAGCCTGTTTTCCGTCGATGAGCAGCGTCGACGGGTATTGGCCGCCCAGGCCGTCGAACAGCATGATGCCGGTATCCGGCTTGAGGCGCAGCACCCGGACCGCGTGGTGCGCCAGGGCGGCGGGCAGTTGTATGGTGGCGTCGGGCGCGAGCGGCGCGGGGCAATAAAAGCGGGGTGCGGACATGGGCGGCGCGGCAGGGCTTGCAATCGGACTATGATACCGGATGCGCCTGAAGAGGGATGCCGCACGGTGGTAAAATCAGAGGCTTTGTAAACCTACTGATGGGGCCGGCCACGTTCGCCGCCGCGCCCCCGCGAGTCGACAATGAGCCTTACGCCTGCCCAAGATTCGTCCATGGCCAACGCAATACGCGCCCTGGCCATGGATGCGGTTCAACAAGCCAATTCGGGACATCCCGGCGCACCGATGGGGATGGCGGAAGTCTCCCAGGCCTTGTGGACGCGCCATCTGCGGCACAACCCCGCCGACCCTTCATGGGCCGACCGCGACCGCTTCGTGCTGTCGAACGGCCATGGCTCGATGCTGATCTACGCGCTGCTGCACCTGTCGGGCTACGACCTGCCCATGGAAGAACTGCGCAATTTCCGGCAACTGCATTCCCGCACGCCCGGCCACCCCGAAGTGGGCATCACGGCGGGCGTGGAAACCACCACCGGCCCGCTGGGCCAGGGCCTGGCCAAT
Source organism: Parapusillimonas granuli (assembly GCF_013416525.1). GTDB lineage: Bacteria > Pseudomonadota > Gammaproteobacteria > Burkholderiales > Burkholderiaceae_B > Parapusillimonas > Parapusillimonas granuli. Next base: position 316,949 of record NZ_JACCEM010000004.1, on the reverse strand, counting down.
GCGGTCGGCATGGCGCTGGCCGAAGCCTTGCTGGCGCAGGAATTCAACCGCCCGGGGCATGGCGTCGTCGATCACTACACCTATGTGTTCCTGGGCGACGGCTGCCTGATGGAAGGCATCTCGCACGAAGTATGTTCGCTGGCCGGCACGCTCAAGCTGTCCAAGCTCATCGCGTTCTATGACGACAACGGCATCTCCATCGACGGCCGCGTCGAGAACTGGTTCGGCGACGACACCCCCGAACGCTTCCGCAGCTACGGCTGGAACGTGATCCCGGGGGTCGACGGGCACGACGTCGAGGCGGTCGACGCGGCCATCGTCCAGGCCAAGGCCTATGCGGCGCTGGGCAAAGGCCCCACCCTCATCGCCTGCCGGACCGTCATCGGCAAGGGCGCGCCCACCATGGCGGGCACAGAGAAAGTGCACGGCGCCGCCCTGGGCGCCGCTGAAATCGCCGCCACGCGCGCCGCCCTGAATTGGCCGCACGAGCCTTTCGTCATTCCCGATGCGGTCTACGCCGCCTGGGATGCGCGCGCGCAAGGCGGCAAGGCGCAGGCGGAATGGCAGGCCCGCTTCGACGCCTATGCCCAAGCGTTCCCGGCGGAAGCGGCGGAATTGCGCCGCCGCCTTTCCGGCGAACTGCCCGCCAGCTTCCAGGCAAGCGCGCAGGCGCTCATCGACGCCTGCAACCAGAAGGCCGAAACCGTGGCCACGCGCAAGGCATCGCAACTGGCGATCAGCGCGCTGGTCGGGATCCTGCCCGAAATGCTGGGCGGTTCCGCGGATCTCACCGGCTCCAACCTGACCGACTGGAAGGGCGCGGAGCCCGTCCGCGCGGGCGAAGGCCATCTGCACTTCGGCCGCCACATCAATTATGGCGTGCGCGAATTCGGCATGGCGGCCATCATGAACGGCGTGGCCCTGCATGGCGGCTACCTGCCTTTCGGCGGCACCTTCCTCACTTTCTCGGATTACTCGCGCAACGCCATACGCATGGCCGCGCTCATGAAGCAGCGCGTGGTGCACGTGTTCACCCACGATTCCATCGGGCTGGGCGAAGACGGCCCGACCCACCAGTCGGTCGAGCACGCCGCCAGCCTGCGCCTGATTCCCAATCTGCATGTCTGGCGGCCCTGCGACACGACCGAAACGGCGGCGGCCTGGGTCGCGGCGCTCGAGCGCCCGGCCAGCGTCGGCATGAAGGTCCGCGACGGCGGCCCCAGCGCGCTGCTGCTGTCGCGCCAGAACCTGCCTTTCGTGCCGCGCGACCAGGCGGCCATCGCCGGCATCCGCCGCGGCGGCTACGTGCTGCGCGATGCCGCCGAGCCCAAGGCCGTCATCATCGCCACGGGCTCCGAAGTGGCCCTGGCGCTGGCCGCCCAGGAACAGCTGGCGGCGCGCGGCATCGCGGTGCGCGTGGTTTCCATGCCCTGCGCCAACGTCTTCGACGCCCAGGACGACGCCTGGAAGGAATCCGTACTGCCCAAGGGGCTGCCGCGCGTGGCGGTGGAAGCCGGGGCGACCGGTGGCTGGTACAAATATGTCGGCCTGGAAGGCGCGGTGGTCGGCCTCGACACCTACGGCGAATCCGCTCCGGCCGGCGCCTTGTTCAAGTATTTTGGCTTGACTGCCGAGCATGTTGCCGCGGCCGTCGAACGAGTTCTATAAAGGAGATTTGCAATGACCATACGCGTGGCGATCAATGGCTATGGCCGCATCGGCCGTAATATTCTGCGTGCTCACTACGAAGGCGGCAAGAAGCACGACATCGAAATCGTGGCCATCAACGATCTGGGCAACCCCAAGACCAACGCCCACCTGACCCGTTACGACACCGCGCACGGCAAGTTCCCGGGCACGGTCACGGTCGACGGCGATTACATGGTCGTGAACGGCGACCGGATCCGCGTGCTGGCGAACCGCGACCCCTCCGCCCTGCCGTGGGGCGAGCTGGGCGTCGACGTGGTGCTCGAATGCACGGGCTTCTTCACCAGCAAGGAAAAAGCGAGCGCCCACCTGAAGGGCGGCGCCAAGAAAGTCATCATTTCCGCGCCCGGCGGCAAAGACGTCGACGCCACCGTGGTCTACGGCGTGAACCACGAAGTGCTCAAGGCCAGCGACACGGTCATTTCCAACGCCTCGTGCACCACCAACTGCCTGGCGCCCCTGGTCAAGCCCCTGCACGAAAAGCTGGGCGTGGTCAGCGGTCTGATGACCACCATCCACGCCTACACCAATGACCAGGTGCTCACCGACGTCTACCACGAGGACCTGCGCCGCGCGCGTTCGGCCACGCACAGCATGATCCCCACCAAGACCGGCGCCGCGTCGGCGGTCGGCCTGGTGCTGCCCGAGCTCAACGGCAAGCTGGACGGCTACGCCATCCGCGTCCCGACCATCAACGTGTCCATCGTCGACCTGTCCTTCGTGGCGGCGCGCGACACCTCCGTCGAGGAAGTCAACGGCATCCTGAAGGCGGCCGCCGAATCCGGCCCCCTGAAGGGCATTTTGCAATACAACGAAGAACCCCTGGTTTCGGTCGACTACAACCACGATCCCGCCTCCAGCACGGTCGACGCCGGGCTGACCAAGGTCTCGGGCTCGCTCGTCAAAGTGTCTTCCTGGTACGACAACGAATGGGGTTTCTCCAACCGCATGCTCGACACCACGGTCGCCTTGATGACGGCCAAATAAGCATTTGGTCATCCGGACAAGGGCGGGGCAACCCGCCCTTGTCGTGTATGATCGACCGAAAGGAAGCCATTGATATGCCCAAGATCAAAACCCTTACGTCGCTGGCGAAAGCGGGCCACCTGGCCGGCAAGCGGGTGTTCATCCGCAGCGACTTGAACGTGCCGCTGAAAGACGGCCAGATCACCGAGGACACGCGCGTGCGCGCATCGGTGCCGGCCATACGCATGGCGCTGGATGCGGGCGCGGCCGTCATGGTCACGTCGCACCTGGGGCGTCCCACCGAAGGGGCCGTGCGCCCCGAAGACTCCCTCGCGCCGGTCGCGCGGCGCCTGTCCGAACTCCTGGGCCAGCCGGTCGAACTGCGCACGGACTGGGTCGACGGCGTCGAGGTCGAGCCGGGCCGCGTCGTGCTGCTCGAAAACTGCCGCTGCAATGTGGGCGAGAAAAAGAACGACGACGGGCTCGCGCGGAAAATGGCCGCGCTGTGCGACGTCTACGTGAACGATGCCTTCGGGACGGCGCACCGCGCCGAGGCCACGACGCACGGCATGGCGCTGCACGCGCCGGTGGCCTGCGCCGGCCCCTTGCTCGAGGCCGAACTGCGGGCCCTGGGCCGCGCGCTCGAAAATCCCGCCCACCCCATGGTGGCCATCGTCGCCGGCTCGAAGGTGTCGACCAAGCTGTCCATCCTGCAGGCGCTCGCCGCCAAGGTCGACAAGCTGGTGGTGGGCGGCGGCATCGCCAACACCTTCATGCTCGCGGCCGGCCTGCCGGTGGGCAAGTCGCTGGTGGAAGCCGAACAGGTCGACCAGGCCAAGGCCGTGATCGACATCATGAAGCAGCGCGGGGCCGACGTCCCGATACCCGTGGACGTGGTCTGCGCCGAAACCTTCAGCGCCGACGCGCCGGCCACCGTCAAGCGGGCCGGCGACGTCGCCGAGAACGACATGATCCTCGACATCGGCCCCGAAACCGCGCAGCAGCTGGCCGGCATCCTCAAGCAGGCCGGCACCATCGTCTGGAACGGGCCGGTCGGCGTTTTCGAATTCGATGCCTTCGGCAACGGCACGAAGGTCGTCGCGCAGGCCATCGCGGATTCCGACGGTTTCTCGATCGCGGGCGGCGGCGACACGCTGGCGGCCATCGCCAAATACGGCATCGAGGACCGCATCGGCTATATCTCGACGGGCGGGGGCGCCTTCCTGGAATTCCTGGAAGGCAAGACCCTGCCCGCGGTGGAAGCGCTGCAGCAGCGCGGAGATTGACTAGGGGCCCGGCCCCGGGAGACGAACACCATGATCCACAAGAACTTCATCGCCAACCAATGGGTGGCCGCGCTGGCCGGCCAGACGCTGCCGGTATACGATCCATCCAGCGGCGAGATGTACGCTGAAATCGCCCGTTCCGGCGCGGCCGACATCGACGTCGCCGTCCACGCGGCCCGCAGCGCCCGCGAAGGGGAATGGGGGCGCATGGCGCCGGCGGACCGCAGCCGCCTGCTCTGGCGCATCAGCCAGGCGCTCCTGGCGCAGCGCGAAGAGCTCGCCGCCATCGAATCCAGGGATACGGGCAAGCCCATGAAGCAGGCGCGCGCGGACGCGGCCGCCGTGGCGCGCTATTTCGAGTTCTACGCCGGCGCGGTCGACAAACTCCATGGGCAGACCATACCCTACCCCGAAGGCTACACCGTCTTCACCGTGCGCGAGCCGCACGGGGTGACCGGGCACATCGTGCCCTGGAACTATCCGCTGCAAATCTTCGGGCGCAGCGTGGGCGCGGCGCTGGCGACGGGCAACGCCTGCGTCGTCAAGCCCGCCGAAGACGCCTGCCTGTCGGTGCTGAAGGTGGCCGAGATCGCGATGGCCACGGGTCTGCCGGCGGGCGCGCTCAATATCTGCACCGGCCTGGGCATCGAGGCCGGCGCCGCCCTGGCCGAGCACGCGGGCATAGACCACGTGTCGTTCACCGGCTCGCCCCAGACCGGCCGGCAGGTGGCGCAGGCCGCCGCCGCGCATTTCGCGCCGGTCACGCTGGAACTGGGCGGGAAGTCTCCGCAAATCGTGTTCTCCGACGCCGACATCGACGCCGCCTTGCCCGTGCTGCTGAACGCCATCATTCAAAACGCGGGCCAGACCTGCTCCGCGGGCAGCCGGCTGCTGGTTCAGCGGGCGGTCTATGCCGACGTGGTCGGGCGGTTGTCCGAGCTCTTCCGCGCAACGCGCACCGGCCCGGCGGCCGACGATCCCGACTGCGGTCCCCTGATCAACGCCAAGCAGCACCAGCGGGTAAGCCAGTTGCTTGCCGGCGCCGACGACTCCGGCGTGACGGTGGCGGCGCGCGGCGTGCTGGACGCCAATGCGCCCAAAGGCGGCTACTACCAGGTGCCCGTCCTGCTGAGCGACGTCCCGCCCGACCACCGCCTGGCCCAGGAGGAAATTTTCGGCCCCGTGCTCTGCGCCATTCCCTTCGATACCGAAGAAGAGGCGCTGCGCATCGCCAACGGAACCCCCTACGGCCTGGCGGCCGGCGTCTGGACCCAGGACGGCGGGCGCCAGCTCAGGATGGCCCGCAAGGTCCGCTCCGGCCAGGTCTTCGTCAACAACTATGGCGCGGCGGGGGGTGTGGAGCTGCCGTTCGGCGGGTCCGGCCAGTCCGGCTACGGCCGCGAGAAGGGCTTCGAGGCCCTGTACGGATTCACCACCGTCAAGACGGTGGCGATCAAGCACTAGGCGGGAGGCAACGGCATGCAAGAACGCCTGGTGCGCCGGCAGCCCGACCAGTTGCTGGTCGGGCTGGTGTCGGTCTCCGATCGCGCTTCCAGCGGCGCTTATCAGGACCAGGGCATACCCGCCCTGCAAGGCTGGCTGGAAGGCGCGCTGACCCGGGCGCCGCAATGCGTGTCCCGCCTGATCCCCGACGAGCCCGACCGCATCTCCGCCACCCTCGTCGAACTGGTCGATGAGCTGGGCTGCGACCTGGTCCTCACCACCGGCGGCACGGGCCCGGCGCGGCGCGACGTCACGCCCGAGGCGACGCTGGCGGTGGCCACCAAGGAAATGCCCGGTTTCGGCGAGCAAATGCGGCAGGTCAGCCTGAAGTTCGTGCCCACCGCCATCCTGTCGCGGCAAGTGGCCGTGATCCGCGAAACCGAGGGCCATGCGGCCCTGATCATCAATCTTCCGGGCCAGCCCAAGGCCATCAAGGAAACGCTGGAAGGCCTGCGGGACGAAAACGGGGCGGTGCTGGTGCCGGGCATCTTCGCCGCGGTGCCGTACTGCATAGACCTGATCGGCGGCCCCTACGTGGAAACCCGCGCCGAGGTCTGCAAGGCTTTCCGGCCCAAATCCGCGATACGCGGGTAAGGCCGCGGGGCGGCCTGACGCCACCCCGCATTCGGGTAAAATGGCCGGATTCAATCACCAATCGATTTCAGGAGTCTTGTCATGGCCCTTGTCTCCATGCGCCAGCTGCTCGATCATGCAGCCGAGAACGGCTACGGTATTCCCGCCTTCAACGTCAACAACCTCGAGCAAGTCCAGGCCATCATGGAAGCCGCTGCCGAGACCGACAGCCCCGTCATCATGCAGGCGTCGGCGGGCGCGCGCAAATATGCGGGCGAAGGCTTCCTCAAGTACCTGATCCAGGCCGCGGTGGAATCCTATCCCCACATCCCTGTCGTCATGCACCAGGACCACGGCCAATCGCCCGCGATTTGCCAGGGCGCCATCGACCTGGGCTTCTCCAGCGTCATGATGGACGGTTCCCTGAAGGAAGACGGCAAGACCATCGCCGACTACGAATACAACCTCGACGTCACGCGCCGCGTGGTCGAAATGGCCCATAAGGTGGGCGTCACGGTGGAAGGCGAACTGGGCTGTCTGGGTTCCCTGGAAACCATGAAGGGCGACAAGGAAGACGGCCACGGCGCGGAAGGCACCATGACCATGGAACAGCTGCTCACCGACCCCGAACAAGCCGCCGATTTCGTCTCCAGGACCCAGCTCGACGCGCTCGCCATCGCCATCGGCACCAGCCATGGCGCCTACAAGTTCACCCGCAAGCCCACCGGCGACATCCTGTCCATTTCGCGCATCAAGGAAATCCACCGCCGCCTGCCCAACACCCATCTGGTCATGCACGGCAGCTCCAGCGTGCCCCAGGAGCTCCTGGCCGAAATCCGCCAGTTCGGCGGCGACATGAAGGAAACCTACGGCGTGCCGGTCGAGGAAATCCAGGAAGCCATCAAGTACGGCGTGCGCAAGGTCAACATCGACACCGACATCCGCCTCGCCATGACGGGCGCGATCCGCCGCTTCATGGCCGAGCACCCCTCCAAGTTCGACCCGCGCGAATACCTCAAGCCGGCGCGCGAAGCCGCCAAGGCCATCTGCAAGCAGCGCTACGAACAATTCGGCACGGCGGGCAACGCCGGCAAGATCAAGCCCATTTCCCTGACCGACATGGCGCGCCGCTATGCCGCCGGCGAACTGGCCCAAGTCGTTCAATAAATGTTTTCGTTCTGGTGTTGAGCCCGTCCCGCCCGGCCCGACGGTCGGCGGGATGTTTCATTTCAAGGATACATCGTGGCGCAGTCCCTTCATCAATCCAACATCAAATCGCTGCCCTTGCTGGGGCGCGGCAAGGTACGCGACATGTACGCGGTCGGCGACGACAAATTGCTGATCGTGGCGTCCGACCGGATTTCCGCCTTCGACGTCATTCTTGACGACCCCATACCCGGCAAAGGGCAGGTGCTGACCGAGCTCACCGAGTTCTGGCTGCGGAAGCTCGCGCACATCCTGCCCAACCATTCCACCGGCATCGACCCGCGCGATGTCGTCGCCGCGGACGAACGCGACCAGGTGGCCGGGCGGGCGGTCGTGGTGAAGCGCCTCAAGCCCATCCTGGTCGAAGCGGTGGCCCGCGGCTACCTCATCGGCTCCGGCTGGAAGGACTACCAGGCCACGGGCAGCATCTGCGGCATCGCGCTGCCGCCCGGCCTGCGGCAGGCCAGCCGCCTGCCGCAGCCGATATTCACGCCGGCCGCGAAGGCCGAGTTCGGCCAGCACGACGAAAACGTCGATTTCGACTATGTCGTCAAGGCCGTCGGCAGGGAACTGGCCGAACAGATACGCGACGTCACCCTGCGCCTGTACACGGAGGCCGCCGAATACGCGGCCGGCAAGGGCATCATCATCGCGGACACCAAATTCGAATTCGGCCTGGACGAGCACGGAACGCTGCACCTCATGGACGAGGTCCTGACGCCGGATTCGTCCAGGTTCTGGCCGGCCTCGGAATACGCGGTCGGCATCAGCCCCCCTTCGTTCGACAAGCAGTTCGTCCGCGACTGGCTCGAGACCCAGCCCTGGGACAAGACCCCGCCCGCGCCCCGGCTGCCCGCCGAAGTGCTGGAAAAGACGGCGGCGAAGTACCGCGAAGCGGCGGCGCGCCTGACAAGCTGAACAGCGAGGATCATTCCATGGCCGAATTCCAATTGACCGACGCAGGCGAGGCCGCCGCGGACCCCGTGGTGGGCATCATCATGGGGTCGTCCAGCGACTGGGACATCATGAAAAACGCGGTTGCCGTGCTCGAAGAGTTCGGCGTTCCCCATGAAATGCGCGTCGTGTCCGCGCACCGCATGCCGCTGGACATGGTCGACTATGGCGCGCGCGCGGCGGGCAGGGGCTTGCGCGCCATCATCGCCGGGGCCGGGGGCGCCGCCCATCTGCCGGGCATGATGGCCGCCTTGACGCCGGTGCCGGTCTTCGGCGTGCCGGTGCCGTCGCGCTATCTGCGCGGCGAGGACTCGCTGCTGTCCATCGTGCAGATGCCCAAGGGCGTGCCGGTCGCCACCTTCGCCATCGGCGAGGCCGGGGCCGCGAACGCCGCGCTGCACGCCGTCGCCTGTCTTGCCATGACCGATTCCGCGCTGCTGGAAAAGCTCCAGGCTTACCGCGCGAGGCAAACCGAAGCCGCCCGGGCCATGGTCGTGCCCCCGCACGTCACCCTGTAGCCGCCGCCCTTCGTTTCTTTCCCATCACGCTATCGATACAGGTCGTTTCCATGAGTGAGGTCTCCACGTCTTCTCCTATTTTGCCGGGCGACTGGCTGGGCATGATAGGGGGAGGGCAGCTTGGGCGCATGTTCTGCCATGCGGCGCAAAGCATGGGCTACAAAGTGGCGGTGCTGGACCCCGACGAATACAGTCCCGCCGGCGCGGTCGCCGACATGCACATTCGCGCCGGCTATGAAGACCCCGACGGGCTGGCGCGCCTGGCGGCGCGCTGCAAGGCCGTCACCACCGAATTCGAGAACGTGCCCGCCCGCAGCCTGGCGATCCTGGCGGAAGCGTCCTCCGTCAGCCCGTCCGCCGCCGCCGTCGCCATCGTCCAGGACCGCATCAGCGAAAAGGCCTTCATCGTCAAGACCGGCGTGCCCGTGGCGCCCCATGTCGCCATCCGCCATGCGGACGACATCCGCGCCGCGCCGCCCGAGCTCTTTCCCGGCATTTTGAAGGTCGCGCGGCTGGGCTACGACGGCAAGGGCCAGGCCCGGGTCAAGACGCGCGAAGAGGCGCTGGCCGCCTTCGCGGAGTTCCAATCCGCCGAGTGCGTGCTCGAAGCCATGCTGCCCCTGGACAGCGAGCTGTCCGTCGTACTGGCGCGTGGCATGGACGGGCGGACGGTGGTGTTCCCGTCGGCGCGCAACGAGCATCGGGACGGCATTCTCGCCATTTCCACCGTCGACGCCGTCTCGGCCGCCACGCCTCAAGCCGTCGCCGCGGCCGATGCCGCGGTGGCCATCGCCCAGGCGCTGGAATACGTGGGGGTGCTGTGCGTGGAGTTCTTCATCTTGCGCGACGGCAGCCTGGTCGCGAACGAAATCGCGCCGCGGCCCCACAACAGCGGCCACTACACCATGAACGCCTGCGTCAGCAGCCAGTTCGAACAGCAGGCGCGCGCCATGGCGGGCATGCCGCTGGGCAACGCGGGCTGCCACATGTCCGCCATCATGCTCAATATTCTCGGCGACCTGTGGTTCGACGCCGCCACCGGTGCAAAACGCGAGCCGGATTGGCGGCGCGTCCTGGCGGTGCCGGGCGCCAAGCTGCATTTGTATGGCAAGGCCGACGCCAGGCCGGGCCGCAAGATGGGCCACGTGAACATCGTCGCCGCCACCATGGCCCAGGCCGAAGCCGCCGCCGCCGAAGTCGCCGGCGCGTTGGGCATCGCGTTCCGGCCATGAACGCTTCGGCGCCCGATATGGACCAAATGCTGGACGAGGCCGCCCGCCGCCTGGCGGCGGGCGGCCTGGTGGCTTTCCCCACCGAAACCGTATATGGCCTGGGCGCCGATGCCGAGAATCCGGCCGCCGTCGCCCGCATCTACGCGGCGAAGGGCCGCCCCGTGGGCCATCCCATCATCGTGCACCTGGCGCCCGAGGCGGATCTCGGCTATTGGGCGAGTTCGGTGCCGCCCGAGGCGCGCGCGCTGATCCAGGCTTTCTGGCCGGGGCCGCTGACCCTGATTCTGCCGCGGGCGCCGCACATTCCCGATGCGGTCAGCGGCGGTCAGAGCAGCATAGGCTTGCGCTGCCCCTCGCACCCGGTGGCGCAAGCCTTGCTGCGCCGGTTCGCCGGCTTGAAGCCGGGCGGCCAAGGCGGCGTGGCGGCGCCGTCGGCCAATAAATTCGGACAGGTGTCTCCCACCCACGCCGCGCACGTGCGCAGCGAATTTCCGGAATTGGACCCGGCCGAGCTGCTGGTGCTGGAGGGCGGGCCGTCCCAGGTGGGCATCGAATCCACCATCGTCGATGTCTCGCGCGTCGCCGATGGCGTGGGACCCATGCTGCTCAGGCCCGGGCACGTCACCGCCGCCCAGATCGCGGCCGTGCTGGGCAGGGAGCCCGCGCGGCCCGACGCCGGGGCGCCGCGCGCATCGGGCACGCTGAAAGCCCATTACGCGCCACGCACGCCGCTGCGGGTGATGCCCAGGCAGGACATAGCGCGCATATCGCGGGAAGATCGCCAGGGCCGTATCGCGGTGGTGGCCTTCGAGCCGCTCGCGGGCTCCGCCGGACCGGGCGTCGATTGGATTGCGGCGGCCCATGAACCCGAAGCCTACGCGCGCGAGCTGTACGCCTTGCTGCGCCGCCTCGATCAGCAAGGCTATGCCGGCATCGTGCTCGAGCGGCCGCCGGCGCTGCCCGCATGGCAGGCGGTCAATGACCGCATCGGCCGGGCGGCGGCGGCGTTCAGCCGGGAGGCCTAGAGCGGGATGCCGCCTGCCTTCAGCGTTAACCGGCCCTAGGCAAAGCCGGCGCCGGCGGCGTCTTCCGCCCGTATCCCCAGGAAAGCGCCGATGTGCCGGGCCAGCAGGGCGGGATATTCCAGATGCGGCGTATGCCGGCATTTTTCCAGAATCATGAGTTCCGCGTGACCGACGTGGCGCGAGATTTCGTACAGCTGGTCCAGCGTGCTGTATTGGTCGTCCCTGCCTTGTATCGCCAGCAGCGGGGCGGATATTCGGGCGAGGCAGGCCGTGATGTCCCAGCGGCGGAATTCGGGCGAGGTCCAGCGGCGGCTCCAGCGCCAGAAGACTGCGTCCGGATGGTCGTGCAGGGGCGCCAGGTACCGCTGCAGGGCCGAGTCCGTGTACTGGCGCTGCAGTTGCCCGATGAGGTCGAAATTGATGCCGGTCGCGTAGACGTGGGGCGCGATGGCGACCACGGCGCTCGCCAGCCGGGGAAAGGCCGCGGCATAGTGCAGCGCGATGGATCCGCCGTCGCTGTGGCCCACGATGACGGGGCGCTCCGCGGCCGGGTCGATGCCGGCGGCGCTGAACAGGGCGGGCATGGCTTCGGTGGCCTCGCGCTCCAGGTAGTCTTCGGGCCATTCATCCGGGTGCGGCGCCGGCCCGGAGCGGCCATAGCCGCAACGCGAAAAAACGAAGCCCCGGCAGCCCAGCGCGTCGCACAGGGCGGCGGGCCAGCCGCGCCAGGCGTCTATCGAGCCCAGGCCTTCGTGCAGGAACACCAGCAAGCGCGCGTGCTTGCGTTCGGGCGCGATCCATTGCGCTTCGATCTCGGCGGCGCCGCCGGGCCGGCGCACAAGGAGTTTCTGGTGTTCGGGTCTGGCCATGCCGCCTACCTTTTAACGTTAACAGGCCCTACGGATATTTTTGCAGGATTTCGACGCCATTGCGCACGGCGGTGATCTCGGCCATGATGGACACCGCGATTTCGGGCGGCGTACGGGAGCCGAGATACAGCCCGACCGGGCCGCGCAGTTTTCCGATTTGCGCGGGGGCCAGGTCGAACAGTGCCAGGCGTTCGCGCCGTCGTTCATTGTTGCGGCGCGAGCCCAGCGCACCGACATACATCGCCGGGGACTTCAGGGCTTCCAGCAAGGCCATGTCGTCCAGCTTGGGGTCGTGCGTCAAGGTTAACACGGCGCAGTGCGGGTCCGGCCGCAGGCGAACGATCAAGTCGTCGGGCATTTCGCGCGACAGCTGCACGCCGGCGATATCCCATTCATCCAGGTATTCTTCGCGGGGATCGCAGACGATCACCTGGTAGCCCAGGCTCAGCGCGATATTGGCGACATAACGCGATACCTGCGCCGCGCCGATGATGATCAGGCGGAATTGCGGCCCGTGGGTGGTGATCAGCCGGCGTTCGTCGTACTGGAGCGCGCGGGCGTGGTCCGCCGGGGCCAGCGTGACCGTCCCGTCGAGCAGGTCCAGCCGGCGCTGCATGAGCCGCCCCTGGCGCAGCGCCGCCAGCAACTCCGCCAGGCCCGATGCCGGCGTGGCGGGCTCGATCACCAGCTGCAGCGTGCCGCCGCAGGGCAGGCCGAACCGGTGCGCTTCGTCGGCCGTCAGGCCATAGACGAGGGTCTCCGGCAGGGGGCCCGGGCATGCGCCCTGCTGTACTTTGCGTATCAGGTCGTCCTCGATGCATCCGCCCGAGACCGAGCCTTTCACGTGGCCGTCGTCGCGGATGGCCATCATGGCGCCGGGCGGGCGGGGGGCGGAACCCCAGGTATGGACGACGGTGGCCAGCATGACCCGCCTGCCTTCCGAAATCCATTGAACCGCCGCGGCGAGTGCTTCGATGTCTGTGCTGTCCATGTCGTGTCTGTGCAGGGGCGCCGGGCCTTGCGCCGGCGGTTGGGAAAGCGCCTCAGGCCTCGGCCGGCGGCGCGTCCGGTTCGGAGGGCGTGTCGAGAGACCGCAGGCGCTTGGTGATGATGGCGATGAATGCGGCGCTGGCCGGGCTCAGGGGGCGCCGCGGGTGCGTGACGCACACCACCTGCCGGACGAGGCGGGGCGAGACGATGGGATAGCAGCGCAGCCCGTACCGCTCCTGGCGGTTGGCGATGGAGATGCGCGGCAGGATGGTGGCGAACTGGGTGCGCTCGACCAGTTTCAGGATGGAAATGACGGAGTCGGTTTCCAGCTTCGGGGAAAGGTCGACGTCTTCCGCCTGGGCGAAGCTTTCCAGGATGGCGCGCAAGCCATGGTGGCGCGTGGGCAGCGCCAGTTCGAGCTCCTGGACAGTGCGGAAGGGCACGCTGGGCGGCAGGGATTGCCGGTAGTCGGTGCTGGTGATCAGCGTGAGGTCCTCGTCGATGATGTGGTCCATGTTCAGCCCCAGGGGCCGCCTGGGCTTGTTGATGACGGCGGCGTCCAGCTGGCCGCCCGCCACCCAGTCCGCCAGCATGGTGCTGTAGCCGTCGGCCACCGTGATGGTGACTTTGGGATGGGATTCGGCGTATTCGCGCAGGGCGTCCGCCAGGACGCCCTGCGCGATGGACGCGATCATGCCGACATTGACGTGGCCGCTGAGTTCGCCGTCGGTGTGCAGCAGCTGGTCGCGCGCATGGACGATGTCGCGCAGGATGGGAAGGAACAGCCGGTACATCTGCCTGCCGGCATTGGTGGGCTGCATGCCTTGCTGGCTGCGTTCAAAAAGCTTCTGGCCCAGTTCTTCTTCCAGCTTTGCGATCTGCATGCTGAGCGCGGGCTGCACGATGTTGAGCCGCTTCGCCGCCCGGGTGACCGTGCCTTCTTCGAACAGGCAGACGAAATATTGGATCTGGCGTAATTCCATGGCCTTCCTTTTAGGTCCAAAGCAATAGTGATTTTTAATATCAAAAATAATGATATTTAAAAACCGCTATTTTTTTCAGATTGATGAAGTATATGGCATAAATCATGAAGAGACACATTCATAAACATCATTAATAATGATTAAAACAATAACTATATATTAATTGATCTGATTATCGGCCGGCACTACACTCGCTTCTTCATCATGTCGTCCAGCCCTGCGGGGCCGGATGCGGTCTGAAGCGAACGGGAGGCGGAATGTCGGTAATCGATGGGCACGGCGGTCGGCGCGGGGCGGAAGCGCTGCGCATCCGCGACCTGCGGGCGTATCCGGTGTCGGTGCCGGTGCCCGCCGGCAGCGGCGTGACGCTGGGCGTCGGGCGCGCCGTCAAGCGCGACGCCGTGATCGTCAAGGTGACGACGGACTGCGGCCTGGTGGGCTACGGAGAATCCCATCATGGGCGCGCGCACACCACGATTGCGCATTTCATCAACACCGCCTTGCGTGACATGGCGCTCGGCCACGACGCCGGCGACACGGTCGGCATCTGGCGCCGGATCTATGAGCGGCAGGTGCGCGGCATGGGGCTGGGAGCCGCCTGCGTCCTGGCGATGAGCGGGCTGGACATGGCTTTGTGGGACATACGCGGCAAGGCCGCGGGCCTGCCCTTGTACCGCCTGCTGGGCGGGTCCTCGCGCCCGCTGGCCGCGTATGCCGGCGGCGTGGCGCTGGGCTGGCAGGAGCCCGACAGCCTGGTCCAGGAAGCATCCGGGCACGTCGAGCGCGGCTACACGGCGATCAAGCTGCGGATCGGCGACCGTGTCGAGCGGGATCTCGCGCGGGTCGCGGCGGTGCGCAAGGCCCTGGGCGACGGCGTGCGCATCATGACCGACGCCATGATGGCCTACAGCCTGGAAGACGCGGCGCGGGCTATGCCGGCGCTCGACGAATTGAACGTGGGCTGGCTGGAAGAGCCTTTCGCCCCGCATGATTACCGCAGCTATGAACTGGCGCGACCGTTCGGCAAGCTGCCGTTCGCCGCCGGGGAAAACCACTACACCCGCTTCGAATTCACGCGCCTGATCGACGACCGGGTCGTTTCCGTGCTGCAGCCCGACCTTTCCAAGGCGGGCGGGCTGACCGAATGCCTGCGCATCGCGGCGATGGCCTCCGCCTACCACCTGCCGGTTCATCCGCACATCTCGATGACCGGGATCAACATGGCGGCCACGGTCCATTTTCTCTGCGCCGTCGACAACCCCGGCTATTTTGAAGCCGACGCCTCGCGCAACAACCTGCTGCGCGACGAACTGGTCCACGCGCCGTACGCGCTCGACGGAAACGGCTGTGTCCGGCCGCTGGAGGCCCCCGGCATCGGCGTGGAAGTCGACGAGGAATTTCTACTGAAACATCCACCCATAGAGGGACCCGCATATGTTCAATAAAAATGAAGAGACAAACCGATCCGGCGCGATTCGCCCGGGGCGGGCTTTCCGCAGGCTGCGCCGCGCCTTGCTGGCGACCGTGGCAGTGTCGCTGGCGGGAGCCGGCCTGGCGGCCCCCGCGGCGGCGGCGTACCCCGAGAAGCCCGTGAAGATCATCGTGCCGTATCCGGCCGGCGGCTTCAACGACACCCTGGGCAGGCTGATGGGCAACAAGCTGGGAGACATCTTCGGGCAGTCCTTCATCGTGGACAACAAGCCGGGCGCGGGCACCATGATCGGCACCTCGCAGGCGGCCAAGTCGCCGGCCGACGGCCACACCCTGCTGGTGGTGCAATTTCCTTTCGCGGCCAATCCCTGGCTGTACAAGAACATCGCCTACGACACGCGCAAGGATTTCGCGCCCATCATGCTGGCGGGGCGTTCGCCCATGGTGCTCGTGGTCAATGCCGAGTCGTCCATCCGCTCCATGTCCGACCTGCTGGAGAAGGCGCGCAAGAATCCCGGCGCGATCAACTATGGTTCGTCCGGCCCGGGTTCTTCGAACCACCTGGCCATGGCGCTGTTTGAAGGCATGGCCAAGATTTCCCTGACGCAGGTGCCGTACAAGGGCAGCACGCCCATGCTCACCGACCTGGCGGGAGGCCAGATCGAGGTCGCGTTCGACGCGCTGCCGCATGCCTTGCCCTTCATCCAGTCGGGCAAGATCCGCCCCATCGCGATCGGGCATGCCACGCGTTCGCCCGTGCTGCCCGATGTGCCCACCGTGACCGAGGCCGGGGTGGCGGGATACGAGGTTTCTTCCTGGCACGGATTCGTTGCGCCCGCGGGCACGCCGGACGACATCCTGGCGACGCTGAACCGGGAAATGAACAAGGTGCTCCAGATGGACGACGTCAAGCAGGTGTTCGCCGAACAGGGAGTGACGCCCGACGGCGGCAGCCGCGCGGCGTTCGCCGACTTCATCAACGGCCAGCTCGACCTGTGGAAGCGCGTGGTCCAGGAAGCCAAGATCGAAGCCCAGTAGGAGGCGCCGGCCGGGTTTGTCAAGGCGCGGCGTGGAAGGGGCCTTCAAGCCCGCGCATCGTTGTTTCTATTACCGAGGAGATGAAAATGAAGCATTTTGGTATGAAGTTCCTGGCGGCGGCAGGCCTGTGCCTGGCGGCGACCGTGGCGCACGCGGCCGACGCCGCCGCCAAGTATCCGGAAAAAATGATACGCATCGTGGTGCCCTACGCGCCGGGCGGTTTCAATGACACGCTGGGGCGGCTGTTCGCCCGCAAGCTGCAGGAGGCGTGGGGCCAGCCGGTCGTGGTCGAGAACAAGGGCGGGGCGGGCACCATCGTGGGCACAGAGATGGTGGCGCGCGCCACGCCGGACGGCTACACCTTGCTGATCAACGGCTTTCCGCTGATCCTGAACCAGTATCTGCACGAGAAGCTGCCCTATGACACGGCGAAGGATTTCGTGCCCGTCATCGCCGGCGCGCAATCGCGCAATCTGCTGGTGGTCCGCGCCGATTCGCCGATCAAGACCGTCGCCGACCTGGTCGCGCGCGCCAAGGCGGAGCCCGGCAAGTTCAACTACGCATCGGCCGGCAACGGCAGCTCGAACCACGTCACGATGGAGTATTTCAAGAACGAGACCGGCGCCCAGCTG
The DNA here is from genome assembly GCF_013416525.1 of Parapusillimonas granuli. Classification (GTDB taxonomy): domain Bacteria; phylum Pseudomonadota; class Gammaproteobacteria; order Burkholderiales; family Burkholderiaceae_B; genus Parapusillimonas; species Parapusillimonas granuli. The sequence goes on along the minus strand of NZ_JACCEM010000004.1, from coordinate 300,036 downwards.
ACGCAGATTCCCTACAAGGGCAGCGCGCCCATGATCACCGATCTGCTGGGCGGGCAGGTCGACGTGATGTTCGACAACGTGCCGCACGTGCTCCCGCACGTTCAGGCCGGCAAGATGCGCGCGCTGGCCATTACTAGCAAGGAAAGGTCCAAGCTGGCGCCCGACGTGCCCACCGTCGCCGAGCAGGGCTATCCCGATTTCGAAGTGGCCGTGCCCTACGGGCTGTTCGCGCCGGCCGGCACCCCGAAGGAAATCGTGGCCAAGATCAACGCCGAGTTGCAGAAGGCGATCGCCACGCCGGAAGTGCAGGACATCTTCGCCAAGCAGGGCGTCGAGACGCTGAGCGGTTCCCCGGAGGATTTCCAGAAATTCTTCCAGGCTCAGATGGACAAGTGGTCCAAGGTCGTCAAGGCCACCGGAATCAAGGCCAATTGAGCAGCCGGTTTCGAAGCGAGAGGTCGTAGGCCATGCAGCAGCAAGTAGAGGATCGGACCGGGGCCGCGGCGGCTGAACGGCCGCATGTCGGCCGCCGCGCGGAACGCATCGAGGATGCCACCCTGTTGACGGGGCGTGGACGCTACGGCGACGATGTGGGCGTCAAGCCCGGCACGCTCTACGCCGCCGTCGTGCGCTCGCCGCACGCCCATGCCCGCCTGCTGGGCGTGAATGCCCAGGCGGCCCTGGCGCTGCCGGGCGTCAGGACGGTGCTGACCGGCGAGGACGTCAGGGCCTGGTCCCGGCCTTTCGTCGTCGGCGTCAAGCAGCCCATGGAACAATGGGCGCTGGCCATGGACAGGGTGCGCTACGTGGGCGAGCCCGTCGCGGTGGTGGTCGCGGAATCCCGCTACATCGCCGAAGACGGCGCGGACCTGGTCGAGGCCGCCTACGAGCCGCTGCCGGTGGCCGTGGAGATCGAGCAGGCGCTGTCCGGGGATGCGCCGGTGCTGCACGACAAGGTCGGCGGCAACGTCGTCAGCGAGCGGAACTTCAGCTATGGCAACCCGGACCAGGCATTCGCCACGGCGGCCCATCGGATCGAACTGACCGCGAAGTATCCGCGCAATTCCTGTACGCCGATCGAAGGCGCGGTCGTCATCGCCGAGTACATCTCCCCCGAAGACGGCTATGAAGCCAGCTCCAACTTCATGGGGCCGTTCTCGCTGCATACGGTCATGGCGCTGGCCCTGAACGTGCCGGGCACCCAGCTCCGGCACCGGGGCTTCCGCGACTCCGGCGGCAGCTTCGGCGTCAAGCAGGCGGTTTTTCCCTACATCGTGCTGATGTGCCTGGCGGCGCGCAAGGCCGGCGCGCCGGTCAAGTGGGTCGAGGACCGCCTGGAGCACCTGGTCGCGGCCACCACCGCCACCGGGCGCCTGACCCGGCTGGAGGCCGCGGTCGATGCGGAGGGGCGCATCATCGCGCTGGACTACGATCAGGTGGACGACTGCGGCGCCTATCTGCGCGCGCCCGAGCCGGCGAGCTTCTACCGCATGCACGGCGTGCTGACCGGCGCCTATGCCATCCGCCACCTGAAGGTCCGCAATCGCATCCTGCTCACCAACAAGATGCCCACCGGGCTGGTGCGCGGGTTCGGCGGCCCGCAAGTCTATTTCATGCTCGAACGGCTGATGCAGCGCATCTCGGTGGAGCTCGGCATCGATCCGCTAACCGTGTACCGGCGCAATTTCGTGCGGCCCGATGCCTTCCCGTACCGGGCGATCGCCGGCGCGCTGCTCGATTCGGGAGACTACGAGCGCCTGATGGACAAGGCCGTGGCGCAAGGCGGGCTGGACGAACTCTGCCAGCGCCGCGCCGCCGCCCGTGCCGAGGGCAGGCTGTATGGAATCGGCTTTTGCGCCATCGTCGAGCCCTCCATCTCCAACATGGGCTACATCACCATCGCGCTCACCCCCGAAATGCGCGCCAAGGCGGGTCCGAAGAACGGCGCCATCGCCGCGGCCACCATCAGCGTGGATCCCCTGGGCGGATTGACGGTGGTGGTGGCTTCGTCCCCCGCGGGCCAGGGCCACCGGACGGTATGCGCCCAGGTGGCGGCCGACGTGTTCGGGCTGGATCCCGGCCAGATCACCGTGAACGTGGATTTCGACACGCAGAAGGACGCCTGGTCGGTCGCCGCGGGCAATTATTCCAGCCGCTTCGCGGGGGCGGTGGCGGGCACCGTGCACCTGGCCGCCACCCGGCTGCGCGACAAGCTGGCGCGCATCGCCGCCAGGCAGCTGGACTGCCGGCCCGATGAGCTCGAGTTCCGGGACGGGAAAATCCAGGTCAAGGGCGACGCCTCGCGCAGCCTGCCTTTCACCCGCACGGCGGGCAGCTCGCACTGGGCGCCCGGGCTGTTGCCCGAAGGCATGGAGCCCCCGGTGCGGGAGACCGTTTTCTGGACGCCCGAGCAACTGACGCCGCCCGACGAAGAGGAGCGCGTGAACACCTCGGCCGCCTACAGCTTCACTTTCGATTTCTGCGGGGTCGAGGTCGACCGCGACACCGGCCGCGTGCGGATAGACCGCTACGTCACCGGCCATGACGCCGGCCGCCTGCTGAATCCCGCGCTGGCCGACGGCCAGATCCGGGGCGCCTTCGCGCAGGGGCTGGGCGCCGCCCTGATGGAGGAATTCCAGTACGGCCCGGACGGCAGCTTTCTGTCGGGCACGTTCGCCGATTATCTGGTGCCCACCAGCTGCGAGGTGCCGGAGCCCGTGATCGTGCATCAGGAAACCTGGTCGCCGTTCACCCCGCTGGGCGCCAAGGGCCTGGGCGAGGGCAACAACATGAGCACGCCGCCGTGCATCGCCAATGCCGTGGCCGACGCGCTCTCCGTCAAGGACCTCATGCTGCCGCTCACGCCGTCCCGGGTGATGGACCTGATCGGCATCGAGGACCCGCCCTCCACCCGGGCGCCGGCCGACGCGGCGCCGCCGCCGGCCAAGGGCGGCAAGGCCCTGACCGCGAGCGGCGAAGTCCAGCTGGCCGCCGACCGGGAAGCGGTGTTCGCCGTGCTGCTGGACCCGAACGCTCTGGCGAAGGTGATTCCGGGCTGCAATGCGCTGCAGAGCACGGGCAAGAACCGGTACAAGGCCGACGTGACGGTGGGCATCGGAATGATCAAGGCCCGCTATGCGGCCGAGGTGAGCCTGAGCGAGCTCGACCCGCCGAACAGCCTGCGGCTGTCCGGCGCGGGGCTGTCCAGCGTCGGTTCCGCGCAGGGCACCGGCATGGTAAGGCTGGAATCCAATGCGGGCGGCACGCTGCTCAAGTACGACTACGAGGCCCAGGTGTCGGGCAAAGTGGCCGCGGTGGGCGGGCGGATGCTGGAAGGCGCCGCGCGCATCGTCCTCGGCCAGCTGTTCGAGCAGCTGGGCCGGCAGGCGTCGGGCGGCGGCGCCGCCAAGGCTCGGCTTTCGCTCTGGGCGCGCCTGCTGCGGTTCCTGAGGAGGGCGAAATGAAGCCATATGCATTTGACTACCTGGCCGCCGGGTCCGCGGAAGAGGCGGTCGCCTTGCTGGCCCAGCTGGGCGGCGACGCCCGGATTCTCGCGGGCGGGCAATCCCTGATGGCGGTGCTGAACATGCGCCTCGCGCAGCCGTCCGCCCTGATCGACGTCTCCGCCACGGCGGACCTGAACTACGTGCGCGTCGAGAAAGGGCATCTGGCGGTCGGGGCCGCGGCGACGCAGGCCAGCGTGGAATGGCGCGCCGGGCTGGCCGACGAAGTCCCTTTGCTGGCGCGGGCGATTCCCTATATCTCCCATTTCCAGATCCGGAACCGCGGCACCGTCTGCGGTTCGGTCGCACACGCGGACCCCAGCGCGGAACTGCCGCTGGTGCTGACGGCGCTGGACGGCGCCGTCGTGCTGCGCAGCAAGAAATCGCGGCGCAGCCTGAAGGCGGCCGAATTCTTCCAGGGCATGCTGACCACGGCCCGCCGGCCCGACGAACTGGTCGAGGAAGTGCATTTTCCCCTGGCCAGGCCGGGGCAGCGGGTGGCGTTCCAGGAGTTCGCCGCCCGGCACGGGGATTTCGCGATGGCGGCGGTGGCCGCCGTGGCCGACGGGCGGCGCGTCCGTCTGGCGGTGGGGGGCGTCGCGGACCGCCCGATGGTGCGCGAATGGGAAGGGCTGGACGAATCCGGCATCGACGATGCGCTCAATGAATTCGCCTGGGATCTGCAGGCGCAGGACGACCATCACGCAAGCGCGCGCTTCCGCAGGCATCTGGTGAGGCGCCTGGGAAGAAAGGCCATCGAGACGGTACAGGCGAAGGAGGTACAGGCATGAGCCAATTGAAGAAGGGGCAGACCCGCAGCGTGACGCTGACGCTGAACGGCAACGTCCGCAGCGGGGATTGCGAAGCGCGCACCTTGCTCTCGGACTTTCTGAGGCATGAGCTGGGCGTGACGGGCACGCACGTCGGCTGCGAGCACGGCGTCTGCGGCGCCTGCACGGTCCAGATCGACGGCGTGGCGCAGCGCTCCTGCCTGACCCTGGCGGTGCAGGCGGAGGGCAGGCGGGTCGACACCGTCGAAGGCCTGTCCGGCCATGAGGACGGCCTGAGCGACCTGCAGGCCGCCTTCCGCCGCAATCATGCCTTGCAGTGCGGGTTCTGCACGGCCGGAATCCTGATGTCTTGCGACGATTATCTCCGGCGCAAGCCGGATCCCACGGAAGCGGAAGTCAGGGAGATGCTCTCGGGCCATCTCTGCCGCTGCACCGGGTACACCAATATCGTCAAAGCGGTACTCGAGACGGCTGCGGAAAGGCGCGCCGCCGTCTCCAACTGAATGGAACACCGGAGAAGGAAATGCTGGATTTGGGTAGAACATTCCTCCAGAGCATGGAACGCAGCCCCGCCGCGCCGGCGATCGTCGACGGCGACAAAAAGCTGAGCTATGCGGAATGGGGGGCGGAGATCGCGCGGCTGGTCCGCGGGCTGCGGGAATTGGGGCTCGCGCGCGGCGACCGGGTGCTGGCGGTGATGCAGAACCGCTATGAGATGGCGACCCTGCACTGGGCCTGCCAATTCATGGGCCTGGTCGTCACCCCGCTGAACTGGCGCGCCAAGCCGGAAGAGGTCGGATACTGCATCCAGGATGCGCAGGTGAAGGCCGTTTTCTATGAAGCGGTCAGCGAAGAGGCCGTGCTCGGCGCCCCCGAGGCCGGCGGCATCGCCCGCGTGTCCGTCGGCGCCGTCCGCCGCGAGGGCGGCGCGAGCTTCGAAGCCCTGTGCTCGCAGGGCGCGGACGAACTGACGCCGTGCGCCGACAGTGGCGATTATTCGCTCATGCTCTACACCTCGGGCACCACGGGCAAGCCCAAAGGGGTGCCGCGCCGCCATCGGCACGAGCGCGCGGCCGCCCTGGGGCACGTGGCGCAGAATCTTTACCGCACGGGCGAGCGCACCCTGGGCGTCATGCCGCTGTATCACACGATGGGCGTGCGTTCCCTGCTGTCCATGGCGCTGGTCGACGGCGTGTTCGTCTGCATGCCGCGGTTCGACGCCCGGGGCGCCCTGGCCCTGATCGAATCGGAAAAGATAAGCTGCCTGTACCTGGTCCCCACGCTCTACCATGAAATCCTGGGCGCGCTGGAGCACCGGAAGACGGACATCGGGTCGGTGCGGAAGCTGGGGTTCGCCGGCGCGCCCATGTCGGACGGCCTGCTGAGGAAAGTCCAGCAAGTGTTCCAGCCGGAACTATTCGTCAATCACTATGGCTCGTCCGAGATCTACACCGTCTCGATCAACCAGCGCGCCCTGGACAAGCCCGGCTGCGCGGGGCGCGCCGGCATCAATGCCCGCCTGAGGCTGGTGAGGCTGGATGCGGCGGGGCCGGACGAGCAGGTGGAGCGGGGCGTGGAAGGGCAGATCATCGCCGACCTGGCGGGCGACGAAGCCTTCGAGGGGTATTGGAACCGGCCCGACGCCGACGCCAAATCGATGCGCGGCGGCTGGTACTTCACCGGCGACACCGGCTATATCGACGGCGACGGCGACCTCTTCGTGACGGGGCGGGTCGACGACATGATCATCAGCGGCGGCGAGAACATTTCCCCGGTCGACATCGAGTCGGTCCTGTCGCTGCACGAGGCGGTGGACGAAGTGGCGGTCACCGGCCTGCCCGACGAGAAATGGGGGCAGCGCGTCGTCGCGTTCGTGAAGCGCAGGCATGCCGTCGACGCGGGCGAGCTCGATGCGCATTGCCGCGCGTCGGACCTGCTGAACTTCAAGCGCCCGCGGGAATACGTGTTCGTCCGCGAGATTCCCAAGTCGCCGGTCGGAAAGATTTTGCGCCGCAAGCTCGTGGCGGGTGAATACGAGAGCGACCAACCAACAGGAGTCACAGAAACATGAGTCTATCGTCAACGCACACCGTCTATCCGGACCTCCGGAGCTGGCTGCGCCGTCTTTCCGAGACCGACCGCGTGGCGGTGCTGCGTGAGAACACGCCGCTCAAGCATAGGCTGGCCGCCATTGCGAAGCGGCTGGACGGCAGCAAGGCGGCTTATTTTCCCAAGCCAGACGGGCACCCGATCCCCGTGATTTCGGGCTTCATGTCGCGCCGCGGCTGGATCGCCGAAGCCATGGGCGTCGACGAGGGCGAGTTGCTGGCGCGTTTTCGCCAGGCGGCCGACAACCCCTTGCCCTGGAAGGAGACGCCCGCGGGCCAGGCGCCCTGCCAGCAGGTGGTGCACCGCGAGGTCGACATGCACGACCTGCTGCCCATACCCACGCACAGCGAGCACGACAGCGGCCCTTACATCACGGCGGGCATGGTCATCGCGCGCAATCCCGTGACCGGCGTCCAGAACGTGTCGATCAACCGCATCCAGGTGCACGGCAAGCGCCGCATGGCCCTGCTCATGCTGCCGCGGCACCTGCACGCTTTCTACAAAGCGGCGGAGGCCGCGGGCCAGGCCTTGCCCATCGCGATCGTGATCGGCGCCGACCCCTTGACCCTGCTGGCGTCGCAAGCCATCACGCCCATCGATTACGACGAACTGGAGATCGCGGGCGCGCTGCACGGCAAGCCGCTGGAGGTGGCCAAGTGCCTGAGCAACGAGGTGCGCGTGCCCGCCCATGCGGAAATCGTCATCGAGGGGCGCATCTTGCCGGGCGAGCGCGACGAGGAAGGCCCTTTCGGGGAATTTCCCAAGTACTACAGCGCCCGTGAGTTCCGCGAAGTCATCGACGTGGACCTGGTCTCGCACCGGCGATCCCCCATCTACCACACCATCGTGCCGGCGGAGATGGAGCACCTGCTGCTGGGCTCCATCCCCCGGGAGGCCACGCTGCTCGCGCATCTGCAGCGCAGCTTTCCCGGCGTGCTGGACGTGCACCTGTCCATCGGGGGCGTGGGCCGCTACCACCTGTTCGTCAAGCTGCGCAAGACGCACGAGGGCATGCCGAAGAACGTGATCCTGTGCGCGTTCGGCGCGCACTACGACATCAAGCACGTGGTCGTGGTCGACGAGGACGTGGACGTGCACGAGCCGCAGCAGGTGGAATGGGCCGTTTCGACCCGCTTCCAGGCGGACCGGGATCTCGTCGTCATCGCGGGGGCGCAGGGTTCCGTCCTGGATCCGTCCACCACGCTGTATCACGGCGGCCGGGACACCGCCGAACTCGAGCTCCATCAGCAAGGCATGAGCGCCAAGATGGGGCTGGACGCCACACGCCCCGTCCGCTATCACGATCACGTGTTCACCAAGGTCATGATCCCGGGCGAAAAAGACATCGACCTGTCGGCCGAGGTCGTGCCGGGCGTCCGGATCGACTGGGACAGCCTCTGAGAACCGCCATGCAGAGTTCCAAGAAGAAACTGATCGTGGCCATTACAGGGGCCAGCGGCGCGGTGTACGGCGTACGCATACTCCGGCACCTGCAGACCCTGCCCGATTGGGAGAGCCATCTGGTGCTGTCCCAGTCGGGCGCGCTGACGGCGTCGCAGGAACTGGACCTCACCCGGGCCGAGATCGAATCCATGGCCGGCGTGGTCCATAGCGTCAAGAACATAGGCGCCACCATCGCCAGCGGGTCCTTCCCCAATGCCGGCATGATCGTGGCGCCGTGCTCGATGAAGACGCTGGCCGCCATCGCCTTGGGGCTGGCCGACAACCTGGTGGCGCGCGCGGCCGACGTCGCCCTGAAAGAGCGCCGCCGGGTGGCCCTGATGACCCGCGAAACCCCGTTGAACCTGGCGCACCTGCGCAACATGACGGCGGCGACCGAAATGGGGGCCATCATCTGCCCGCCGGTCCCCGCCTTCTATGCCCGGCCGGCGTCCATCGACGACATGGTGGACCATACCGTGGGCCGGGTCCTGGACCTTTTCGACATTCCCCATGACAAGCTGACCAGGCGCTGGGACGGCATCCGCCCCGCCGGCGCCGATTCATATTAACTTACACTTCCGGCATCGCCGAAGAAAGGAACAACATCGTGTCCCAACTCAAACATTCCGCACAGGACAAGCTCGAACGGCTGGACGGCTTCCATGTCAGCATCGACGCCCGGACCGGGCGCGCGGACGTCGTGCTGGCCCGCCCGCCTTTCAACATCATTTCCATGGCCCAGCGCGACCAGCTGCGCCTGGTGTTCGAATCGCTGGACGAGAACGACGAGGTGCGCGTCATCGTCCTGCGCGCGGAAGGCGAGCATTTCTCCAGCGGCGGCGACATCAAGGGCTTCCTGGAGGCCAGCCCCGAGCACGTGTCCAAGCTCGCATGGAATATCGCCGCGCCGGCCCGCTGCTCCAAGCCGGTGATCGCCGTGAACCAGGGCTATTGCTTCGGCGTCGGCTTCGAAATCTCGCTGGCCTGCGATTTCCGCATCGTGACCGACACGACGCTCTACGCGCTGCCCGAGCAGAAGCTCGGCCAGATTCCCGGATCCGGCGGCTCTGCCCGCCTGCAGAAGATGGTGGGCATCACGAGGACCAAGGACGTGGTCATGCGTTCGCGCCGCGTGCCGGGGCGGCAGGCTTACGATTGGGGCATCGCCACCGAGTTCGTCCCGCTGGCCGAACTCGAAGCCGCCACGGACAGCCTGGTGAAGGAGCTGCTGTTCTTCTCGCCCCTGGCCCAGCGCACGGCCAAGAAGCTGCTCAACGACACGGACGATGCGACGCTGTCCGTGGCGATAGAGCTCGAAGGCCATTGCTACAGCCGCCTGCGGTCCTCCGACGATTTCCGTGAGGGCGTCGAAGCCTTTCATGGAAAGCGCGCGCCGAAGTTCATCGGATCATGATCGGTTCCCGGATGAGCATATGGGCATGAACGCCATGTTGTCGATCGCCGATCTTCAGAAAGCCGCGAAGCGCCGCCTGCCTGCGGGCATATACGGCTATGTCGACGGGGCGTCCGAAGACCATCGCACCTTGCGGGCCAACCGTTCCGCCTTCGAGCGCTGGGCGTTCACCCCGCATGCGCTCGTCGATGTGTCGCGGCGATCGCAAAGCACCGGCCTGTTCGGAAAGACCTGGTCCATGCCCATCGGGATCGGCCCCATGGGCGTGTGCGGGGTGGTCGCCTACGATGGGGACTGCGCGCTGGCCAGGGCCGCCGCTTCGGCGGGCGTGCCTTTCGTGCTCAGCGCCGCGTCGACCACGCCCATGGAGCGTGTGCTGCGCGAGAATCCGGACGCCTGGTACCAGGCCTATCTGCCGGCCAATATGGCGGTCATCGAACCCTTGCTGCAGCGGGTGCGCGCGGCGGGCGTCGGCGTGCTGGTGGTGACGGTGGACGTGCCCATCGCCTCCACGCGCGAGAACGAATTGCGCAACGGCTTTTCGATTCCTCTCAGATGGACGCCGAAGCTGGTTGTGTCGGGCATGCTGAAGCCCGGCTGGCTGCTGGGCACCTTCGCCAGAACGCTGGCCCGGCAGGGCATCCCCCATTTCGAGAACTTCACCGCGGAACGCGGCGGCCCCATCATCGTGGCGCAGAAAGGCGATCATCGCGCCGGCCGGGCCGCAATGAGCTGGAAGGAAATCCGCGCGATACGGGATTCGTGGAAGGGCAAGCTCGTCGTCAAGGGCATTTTGCGCGCCGAAGACGCGCGCACCGCCGAAAGCATAGGCGTCGACGGCGTCTTCGTGTCCAATCATGGCGGCCGCCAGCTCGACGGGGCCGTCTCCACGCTGGCGGTGCTGCCCGAGATCGCGGCGGCGACGACCCGCGCGGCGGTCATCGTCGACGGCGGCTTTCGCCGCGGCACCGACGTGATCAAGGCCATGGCCCTGGGTGCGGATTTCGTATTCGCCGGGCGGCCCTTCATGTACGGCCTCGCCGCGGGCGGCGAGGCGGGCGCGCGCCATGCCTTGAATCTATTGAAGAAAGAGATCGATGTGGACCTGGCGCTGCTGGGCTGCCCGGACCTGGCGGAAGTCGACGGGCGCTATCTCAGGGACATGCGTGCCGCCGCGGCGTCCGCGGGCCGGCAGGAACAAGACAATGTTTAGCGTTCCGTGGCGCCGTCGCGCGCCTTGCGCGGCCGCGCCCAGGGACACAGGGAGAAAAAAACAATGAGCGAAGGAAACGGATTGCGCACGGGCGGCCAGGTGCTGGTGGACGCCTTGCGCCTGCATGGCGCCGATACGGCATATTGCGTGCCGGGGGAAAGCTTTCTGGCGGTGCTCGACGCCTTGTACGAATTTCGGGACGAGTTCCGCCTCATCGTCTGCCGCCAGGAAGGCGGCGCGGCCCATATGGCGGAAGCCCATGGCAAGCTCACCGGCCGGCCGGGAATCTGCTTCGTCACGCGCGGGCCGGGCTCCACCAATGCCAGCATCGCCATCCATACCGCCAGGCAGGACTCGACGCCCCTGATCGTCTTCGTGGGGCAGGTGGGGCGCGACTGCATGGGCCGCGAAGCCTGGCAGGAAATCGACTACCGGCACATGTTCGGCCATATCGCCAAGTGGGTCGAGCAGATCGACGACCCGCGCCGGATTCCGGAGTTCATCAGCCGGGCCTTCCACGTGGCGACTTCCGGCCGGCCCGGGCCCGTGGTGCTGGCCCTGCCGGAGGACATGCTGGTCGAGCCGGTCGCCGCGGCGAGCGCCCGGCCCTTCCGGGCGCCGCATTCGGCGCCCGCGGTGGCGGACATGCTGGCCTTGGCCGCCGCGCTGGAGTCGGCGGAGCGTCCCATGATGATCCTCGGCGGCGGAGGCTGGACCCGCGAAGCCGGCGACGACATCGGCCGCTTTGCCGCGGCCTTCGACCTGCCGGTGGCTTGCGCCTTCCGGCGCCAGGATCTCCTGGACAACCGCCACGACAGCTATGTGGGCGAGGCCGGCCTGGGCATGAACCCCAAGCTGGCCGCGCGCATCAAAGAGGCCGACCTGATCCTGGCCGTCGGCGCGCGCCTGGGTGAAACGACGACCAGCGGCTACAGCCTGCTCGACGTGCCATGCCCCGCGCAGAGGTTCCTGCACGTGCACCCCGATCCCAACGAACTGGGCCGCGTCTATCAGGCGGAGCTGTCCATCGTTGCGGCGACGAAAGACTTCGCCAAGGCCGCCGCCGCGCTGGAGCCCGGCCGCAAGACGCCCGCCTGGGGCGCATGGACCCGGGCCGCCCGGCGGGATTACCTGGACTTCCTGGCGCCCGAGCCGATGGACGGCGCGGTCAACCTCGGCGAGATCGTGAAGCACCTGAGCGACACCCTGCCCGCGGACAGCATCATCACCAACGGCGCGGGCAACTACACGCTATGGGTGCAGCGCCACTACCAATACCGGGGCCTGCGCACGCAAATGGCGCCCACGAGCGGGACCATGGGCTACGGCGTTCCGGCGGCGATCGCCTCGAAGGTGGTCCACCCGGACAAGACCGTGGTGTGCTTTGCCGGCGACGGCTGCTTCCTGATGAACGGGCAGGAGCTCGCCACCGCGATCCAGTACGGGCTGGATCCCGTCTTCATCGTCGTGAACAACGGCATGTACGGCAGCATACGCATGCACCAGGAGCGCCATTATCCCCGGCGGGTGCATGGCACCGATCTGGTGAACCCGGATTTCGTGGCCCTTGCGCGGTCGTATGGCGCCTATGCCGAGCGGGTCGAGCGCACGGAGGATTTCGCCCCGGCGTTCGAGCGGGCGCGCGCATCGGGGCGCGCCGCATTGCTGGAACTGCGGGTCAGCCAGGAGGCCTTGTCCCCGCGCCTGACCATTACGGGCTTGCGGGGCGCATAGCCAGATCGGAAGCCTGGTCGACGTCGCGCACGCAGCCGGCGTCGTCGACGTCGATCAGGCACAGGTCCCGGCGATGGGCCGCCAGGACGGATTTCGCCCCCTGGTCGCCCTGGATGGCGCTCAGTTCCGGAAGGTAGCGGTGGTGGAACCAGACGGGATGGCCGCGGAGGCCCTGGTGGACGGGCGCGGCCAGCGGGTGGTCCGCGGCGGCGTCCAGGACCTTCCGGATGGTCGCGGGCCGTATGAAGGGCAAGTCGGCCGGGGTGATCAGCCAGCCCTGCGCCTGGGCGTGCCGGCGCACGGCCCAGGACAGCGTGCCGCCCATGCCGCCTTCGGACGCTTCGGTCAGCAGGGACGCGATGCCGTGCGCGGCCAGCATGGCCGCATGTTCGTGGTCTTCCCGCCCGAGTATGACGGTGGTGTCCGGTAGCACGCCCTGGTAGGCCAGCGCGGTGCGCAGGAGCATGGGGACGCCGTCCACGGGCTCCAGGCGCTTGTCGCGCCCGAATCGCCTGGACCGCCCGGCGGCCAGGATGATCGCGGTGATGGGCTGCATGGGGTGTTGTGTTATATAGTTGCGTATTTCGCCCGGCGCTTGGCGGCATCGGCCCGAAGCGGGGTTGACGGCCGGCACTGAAGCCGGATGGCTGGGGTTGGAGCATTGTAATGAAATTTAATGAGCTGAAAGCGGGAATGGTGTTCAAGCATCCGCCGGTGGTGGTCGGCGAGGAGGAGATGCTGGCGTTTGCGAGGGCCTATGACCCTCAATGGTTCCATGTCGACAAGGAAGCGGCGCGCAAGGGGCGCTGGGGCGGGCTGATCAGCAGCGGCTGGCTGACGTGCGGCGTGGCGATGCGGATGGCGGTCGCGGCGGTTCTGCACGATTCGGAATCGTTCGCTTCCCCGGGGGTGGAACGCTTGCGGTGGATTCTGCCGGTGCGGCCGGGCGATGCGCTTCGCCTCGAGGCCACGATCGATTCGGTGCGCGTGTCTTCTTCGCGCGATGACCTGGGAATCATGCGCTGGACCTGGCGCCTGTTCAACCAGCGCGACGAACATGTGTTCGAGGTCGAGGCGACCAGCCTGTTCGACCTGGGCGGCGGCGAACCTCAAGGCGCGTGATGCGCCGGCCGGCCCTGGCCCGCTCCGGGCGCCAGGGCGCCCCCGGGGCAATTGTTATGTAGTTGCTATTTCCTTGCGGCGCTCCCTCCTAGACTGGTCACGACGATGACCAGCCTTGAGGAGGATGAATATGGCGCGTTTAGACCCATTGACCCGGGAAACCATGTCCGAGGAGCAGCGCGAGCTGTGCGACTGGTTTGCGGAGACCATTGGCGGAGACATGATGGCGACGCACCGGACATGGTTGCGCAGCACGGCCTTCGCACCGCACATTTTCCACTATGCGGCCTATCTGCGCCGCCGCAGCATGGACTACCGCAAGCGCGAGCTGGTGATCCTGATCGTCGGCAGGGCGTGCAATGCGCCCCTGGAGTGGATGGACCACCTGCCCACCGCTCGCGAGGCGGGTATCGAAGAGCACATCATCGCGGCATTGTCGGAATACCGGCTGCCTCGCTTCGAGCGCGAGGATGACCGCATTCTCTATCAGTTCTGTGTCGAGCTATTGAACACCTATCGGGTGACGGACGACACCTTCCGGCAGGCATTGAACGCGTTCGGCGATAAAGTCGTCGTGGAGCTGGTGGCCATTACCGGCCTGTACGTCACGCTGGCGATGCTGATCGGCGCCTTCGATTTCGATGCGCCGCCCGGCGTTCCCATGCCGTTCCGCGTCGACGTGAAGCCCAACACATTGATGCCGCAGCCGGCCTCCCTGGCGGATTGGCCGGCCTGACCTTTTCTGTTGTGCAGACTAGCGCGCCGGCCGCCGCGCTCGAGCGGATGCCGGCTGAACTCCGAAATTGCGTAGAGGTGATTCTGATGAAAATCCCACGTTTCCTGTTGAGCGCCATTGGTTTATGTTCCGCGCTGGGCGTCGCGCACGGCGCGGCCGCCGCGGAGGCCTGGCCGGCCAAGCCGATCACGATCATCGTCGGCTACCCGGCCGGCGGCAGCAACGATATCGTTGGCCGGATCGTTGCGAAAGGGCTGTCGGAGCGGCTGGGCGTCCAGGCCGTCGTCGACAACCGGACCGGCGCGGCCGGCAGCATAGGCGCCGAAGCCGCGGCCCGCGCGAAGCCGGACGGCTACACGCTATACATGATGTCCAGCGCCCAGGCGCTGGCGCCCAGCATCCGCAAGGGCTTGAACTACGATCCCGTGACGAGCTATGACCCCATCGCGCTGGCGGTGTCGACCACTTATGTGCTGGCGGTCAATCCGAAAGACAAAGCCGCCAACGTGAAGGAGCTGATCGAAGAGGCGAAGGCCAGGCCGGGACAGATGAAGTATGCGTCATCCGGCATAGGCGCCGGCATCCACCTGACGAGCGAGCGTTTCAAGAGCCTGGCTGGCGTCGATATCGTGCACGTGCCTTACAGGGGGGATACGCCGATGATCACGGACCTGATGGGCGGACACGTTCAGATGGCCTTCATCCCGATTCCGGGCGCGCGGTCCTATGTGGCTTCCGGCGCGTTGCGCGGCCTGGCCGTAACCAGCGACGAGCGGATCGCCGCGCTGCCCGATGTGCCGACGTTCGAGGAAAGCGGCGGGCCGAAAGGTTTGAACATGAGCGCCTGGTGGGGGCTGGTCGCGCCCGCGGGAACGCCCAAGGACGTCCTGGACAAAATCGAGGACGCCGCTGTCCAGACGCTCAAGAGCGAAGAGGTCCGGCGGCAGTTCGCCGAGCTGGCGTTCGAACCCGGTTCATTGACGCGCGAGGACTTCCGCAAATTCATCGCCGAAGAAAAAGAGAAGTTCGCGGAGATCATCCGTGCGTCCAACATCAAGGTCGAGTGACCGCATGTCCGCAACGCGGAGCGGGCCGTGCGCCCCTGAGCGCATATTGATCATGGGCGCCGGCGCCGTCGGCGGCTACATCGGCGCGCTGCTGCACCAGGCGGGATGCGCCGTGACCTTGGCGGACGGGTGGCAAGCGCAGGTGGACGCCATTGGGCGGCACGGCCTGGTGCTCGAATCGCCGGAGGGGACGAGCACGTTTCGCCCGCCCGCCATCCCCCTGTCTCGCCTCGATCGCTTGGCCGTCCGTCCGGACTTGATCCTGTTGTGTACGAAACTCTACGAGACTTCGGCCACGCTGGACGCGCTGGCCCGGGCGGGCTTGTCCGGCATACCGCTGGTCAATCTCCAGAACGGCTTGGTGGATGAAGCGATTGCGGCGGCCGTCGGGCGGGACCATGTCCTGGGTGGAATCGCGACGGGATTGAACGTGGCGATCATCGAACCGGGCCGCATTCGCCGCGATAGCGCGTCCGGGCTGGGCGAGGTGTTCCAGATCGGCGAATTGAACGGCGAGCGCAGCCGGCGTGCCCATCGGATCGCCGAACTGCTTGCCGTCGTGGATCATGCCGTCGTGGTGGATGACTTGCTGGCCCGGAGATGGCGGAAATTGAGCCTGAACTGTTTGTCCTCCGGCTTGTGCGCCATCAGCGGCCTGGCGGTCTCGGCGCTGTACCGCGATCCGCATGCGCGGGCGCTGCTGCCGCGGCTGGGAAGCGAAGCCTTGTCGGTGGGCGACGGCCTGGGCTATGCATCCAGCATGCTGTTGGGCGTGGAAGCCGCCGTCTGGCATGGCGCGGCGGTAGCCGAGCCCGGCGCGCGCGAACGGTTGCACGCGGCGTTCGACGCCCAGGCATTGGCGCAGCGCGTGGATTTCCGGTCAGGCATGCTGCAGGACATGCTGCGCGGCCGGCCGACCGAAGTCGAGTTCTTCAATGGCTGCATCGCCCGCCGCGGCCCGGCCTGCGGCAAGCGCGCGGACACCCATGCGGCGGTGGCGGAGAGGGTGCGCCAAGTGGAGCGTGGCGCCATGCCGATGGGCGCCGGCAACCTGGCGGACCTGGCTTGCCGGCTCGGCGGCAAGGCGTAGCCGCCGGCGCGGCTTTCAGTCTTGTACGATGATCTGTGAAAGCAGGCCCCGGTCGGTGATCTGTATGTTGCCGTAGCCGACCTGCAGCATGCCCGCCTGTTCCATCCGTTTGAGTTCGCGGTTGACGGCATGCCGCGATACGCCGAGCAGATGGGCCAGTTCATCCTGCGTTTGAACGATCAGCCCGGGGGATGCCGCTTCGTTGCCGGAGGCCGTGTCGACGAGCATGTCCAGCAGGCGGGCAAGCCGTTGCCGCAGGGACAGCAGCGCCAGTTCGTCGATGATGCGGTTGGCCGTGCGTATGCGGTCGCACAGCGCGTGGCTGAAGCATTTGTAGGAGGCGGGGTATTGGTCCAGCACGGCAAGAAAGTCGGGGCGCGGGATGATCAGCACCTTGGCCGCCGACAGTACGCGGCTGTCTCGCAGGGAAGGCTTCCCGTCGAGCGCGGCGGCAAGGCCGATGATGCCGTCGAACTCCGTCATGGACAGGGTGAATTCGTGCCCTTCGAGCGAGACGGTGCTTGCGCATATGGCGCCGCTGATGAGGATGCCGACCCCGGGAGGGTGCTCGCCCTTGCGGGTGAGCAGCGCGCCGCGTTCGAGCGAGAGCACGTATGCCCGGCTTGCGAAGGCCGCCAGCACTTCGTCGGGCAGCGACTCGAACCAGCGCGTGGCCTTGATGACGTCATGGGCGGAAACAACCTGGGGCGGACGGATCGCGCTGCGTGATGGGGAGGTTGCCTTCGTCATTCGCAAACGTCAAGAGGGGAGGCCCATTGGGGCCTTCATCCTAGCATGGTCCGACCGAATCGCAACTCGGGATTTCCCCTGCGAAATCCGCGCGCAAATGTAATCAAGGTCATATTTCAGGCGGGCCGGCGCTCGATAGAATGGCCGCATGAAATCACCTATCGTATGCCTGACTTTCGACTTCGACGCCCTGTCGCTCTGGCTGGCGCGAGGCCTGTCGACGCCCACGCCGCTGTCGCGCGGCGAGTTCTGCGCCGTCGGGGCGGAACGCGTGCTTCAGCTGCTCAAAGAGCGGGGCGTGACCAGCACCTGGTTCATTCCCGGCCTGACGCTGGAAACCTATCCGGAAATCTGCCGCCGCGTCATGGCCGCCGGGCATGAAATCGGCCATCATGGCTGGACGCACGTCCCCCCGGCGCAGCTCTCCCGCGAAGAAGAGGAAACCGGCCTGGAGCGGGCCAATGCGTCCATCCGGCGGTTGACGGGCAAGAACGCCGTCGGGTATCGGTCGCCCTCATGGGATCTGAGCGAGCACACGGTCGAGCTGCTGCTGACGCACGGGTTCGAATACGACTCGAGCCTGATGGGGCATGACTACATGCCCTATCCAGTGCGGCAAGGCGACGTCGTGCCGTTCGATGAACCCGCCACCTTCGGCCGCGAAACCTCCTTGATCGAGCTGCCGGTCAGCTGGTCGCTGGATGATTTCCCGCATTTCGAATACTTGCGGGCCGGCGGTTCCGTCATACCGGGCTTGCAGAATGTGAGCAATGTGCTGGAAAACTGGACGGAGGACTTCCTTTACCTGAAGGAAAGCCTGGATTGGGGCATCATCACCTTCACCTTCCATCCTTTCGTGATCGGCCGGGGGCATCGGATGCGCCTGCTCGATCGCCTGATACGCCGGTTCCAGGATGAAGGCGCGCAGTTCGTGAGCATGCGGGACGCCGCCGCGATGTATCGATCACATCGCGCCGCACCGAGCCCGCACGCCTGAGAAAAATCAGAAGAACGCCTGCAGCCCCGTTTGCGCCCGGCCCAGAATCAGCGCATGGACGTCGTGCGTACCTTCGTAGGTATTGACGACTTCCAGGTTGACCAGATGCCGGGCCACCCCGAATTCATCCGAGATCCCGTTGCCGCCCAGCATGTCGCGCGCCATGCGGGCGACGTCCAGCGCCTTCCCGCAGGAATTGCGCTTCATGATGGACGTGATCTCCACGGCCGCCGTGCCTTCGTCCTTCATGCGGCCCAGGCGCAGGCAGCCTTGCAGGCCCAGCGTGATTTCGGTTTGCATGTCGGCCAGCTTCTTCTGGATCAGCTGATTGGCGGCCAGGGGGCGGCCGAACTGCTTGCGGTCCAGCGTGTACTGGCGCGCGGTGTGCCAGCACGCCTCGGCGGCGCCCAGCGCGCCCCAGGCGATGCCGTAGCGGGCCGAGTTCAGGCAGGTGAAGGGACCGCGCAGGCCGCTGACGCCGGGCATCATTTGTTCCGCGGGGATTTCGACCTCGTCCATCACGATTTCGCCCGTGATCGACGCGCGCAAGCCGACCTTGCCGTGTATGGCGGGGGCGGACAGGCCCTTCATGCCTTTTTCGAGGATGAAGCCGCGGATCTTGCCGTCGTCATCGCCGCCCACCACTTTGGCCCACACGACGAAGACGTCGGCGATGGGCGAGTTGGTGATCCACATTTTGTTGCCGCTGAGCTTGTAGCCGTCGGCCGTCTTGACGGCGCGGGTTTCCATGCCGCCCGGGTCGGAGCCATGATTGGGCTCGGTGAGCCCGAAGCAGCCTATCCATTCGCCGCGCGCCAGCTTGGGCAGGTACTTGCGCTTCTGTTCTTCGCTGCCGAATTCATTGATGGGCACCATGACCAGCGAGGACTGCACGCTCATCATGGAGCGATAGCCGGAGTCGATGCGTTCGACTTCGCGCGCGATCAGGCCGTAGCTGACGTAGTTCAGGCCCGCGCCGCCGTATTCTTCGGGGATGGTGGCGCCCAGCAGGCCGAGTTCCCCCATTTCGGAGAAGATCGCCGGGTCGGTCTGTTCGTGGCGGAATGCCTCGAGGACGCGGCTTCCGAGCTTGTCCTGGGCGTACGCGTACGCGGCGTCGCGCACCATGCGCTCTTCTTCGGTGAGCTGGGAATCCAGCAACAAGGGGTCTTGCCAATGAAAGGAAGGGGCTGCCGACATGATGGGGCTCCGAAATTAAGACGTTCAAATAGAAAGAGTGGGGCGCCGGCCGCACGCGGCGCGGCGCGCCGTCATGACCGCGACGCCAGCGCCTGGCGGCGTATTTTTTCCAGCGTCGTCGTCGGTGAAATGGTTTCAGGGTCGAGCAGGCAATGCAGGATGGCCGGCTTGCCGCTGGCCAGCGCGCGCTCGAGCGCGGGCGCGAACTGCTCGGTGGTTTCGACGCGTTCGCCGTGGCCGCCGAAGGCCTGGGCATAGGCGGCGAAATCCGGATTCTTCAGCGAGGTCGCGGACAGGCGCGCGGGGTATTCGCGTTCCTGGTGCATGCGGATGGTGCCGTACATGCCGTTGTCGATGAGGAGCACGATGATGGGCAGGTCGTACTGGACCGCGGTCGCGAATTCCTGGCCGTGCATCATGAAGCAGCCGTCGCCGGCGAAGCAGACCACCGTCCGGTCGGGGTGGATGCGCTTGGCGCCGACGGCGGCCGGCAGGCCGTAGCCCATGGAACCCGAGGTCGGGGCCAGCTGGGTGCCGTATTGCGTGAAGGGATGGAAGCGATGCAGCCAGGTGGCATAGTTGCCCGCGCCGTTGCACATGATGGCGTCGGGCGGCAGCACGGTGCGCAAATGCGCCATGACCTGGCCCATCTGGAAATCGCCCGGGTGGGTGATGCGCAGCGGGTCCGTCCAGGCTTCGTAGCTTGCCCGCAGGCGGGCCAGTTCGTCGTTCCAGGCGGGGGCCGCCTGGGTGAGGTCCTGGCCGGCCAGCGCCTGCGTGAACGCGACCGGCGACACATTGATGGCGAGGTCGGCGCGATAGACGCGATTCAGTTCTTGCGGATCGGGCTGGACGTGGACCAGCGTTTGGTCGGGGACGGGAATGCCCAGCAGCGTGTAGCTCTGGCTGGGGACTTCCGACATGCGCCCGCCGATCAGCAGCACCAGGTCGGCTTCCTTGATGTACTGGATGAGTTCGGGGTTGCTGCCCAGGCCGACGTCGCCGATGAAGCAGGGGTGGCTGGTCGGGAACAGCATCTGGCGCCTGAACTGCACGGCCACCGGCAGCCGGCAGGACGCCGCGGCGTCGGCGAACCGCGCCACCGCGTCGGCGTCCCAGCGCGACCCGCCCAGAATGGCCACGGGCTTGCGCGCGCCGGCCAGGAGCTGGCGCAGCGCATCCATTTGCGCCGCCGTGGGCATGCTTTCGACGACTTCATAGCGGGGCGCGTCGGCGACCTCGGCCTGTTCGACCAGCATGTCTTCGGGCAGGGCGATGACGACCGGACCCGGCCGGCCCGACGTGGCCACATGGAAGGCGCGCGAGATGATCTCGGGTATGCGTTCCACCTGGTCGATTTCCGTGACCCACTTCGCCTGGGTGCCGAAGACGGCCCGGTAGTCCATTTCCTGGAAGGCTTCGCGTTCGCGCATGCCGCGCTCGATCTGGCCGACGAACAGAATCATCGGCGTGGAGTCCTGCGAGGAGATGTGCACCCCCGCCAAGGCGTTGGACGCGCCGGGCGCGCGCGTCACCATGCAGATGCCCGGCTTGCCGGTAAGCTTGCCGTAGGCGTCGGCCATCATGGCGGCGCCGCCTTCCTGGCGGCACACGGTGACCTGTATGTCCTGGTCGTGCAGGCCGTCCAGCACGGCCAGGTAGCTTTCACCCGGCACGCAGAATACGTGTTCGACGCCTTGGGCGACCAATTGGTCGACCAGGATGTGGCCGCCGATGCGGGCGGGCAATGGGGAATTGGGACGCTTGTTCATAAGGTGGGAGGATAATGTGCGTTGCCTGCACAACGCAATTGATAAAATTGCACAATGTCTTGCTTATTACGCAAGACACCATCACGGCTCAATAGCCGATTCTACCGTCCTAGCCACCGGAGCGGAACCGACATGAGAAACGGAGTGCCGAACCTCGGCGCCCTGCAGGCCTTCGAAGCCACGGCCAGACTGGGGTCTTTTTCCCGCGCGGCGGAGGAACTCGCGCTGACGCACAGTGCCGTCTACCGGCAGGTGACCGGGCTGGAAGAGCGCCTGGGCGTGCAGTTGCTGACCCGGGTGCGGCGCCGCGTGGCGCTCACCGACGCCGGCGCGGAATATGCGGCGCGCGTCCGGCATCATCTGGAGCAACTGGAAAAGGACACCTTCGGGCTGATCTCGCGCGCCGCGCTGGGCCGCAGTCTGCACATCGCCGTGCTGCCCACGCTGGCGACCACCTGGCTGCTGCCCAGGCTGCCCGGCTTCCAGCGCAGGCACGGCGACGTATCGGTCAGCCTGTCGGCGCGGACCCTGCCCTTCCAGTTCAAGGACCATCCCTTCGACGCCGCCATCTACCATGCCGCGCGGCCCTGGCCGCAGACTTCCGGCATCAAGCTCTTCGATGAAGAAGAGCTGCTGCCGGTCTGTGTTCCCGAACTGCTCGGCGCCGGCAAAGACCCCCGGGAGGCATTGGCCGCCATGCCGCATCTGCATATGCTGTCCCGCCCGGACGCCTGGCGTTTCTGGTACGAGGCCCAGGGCTGGGAATATCCGCCGTCGATCAGCGCGGGCCCGCGCTACGAACTCTTCACCATGACGCTGGCGGCCGTGCGGGCCGGCCTGGGGGTGGCCTTGATGCCGCGCTTCCTGGCGCGCGACGAACTCGATTCGGGCCGGCTGGTCATGCCCGCGCAAGGAGTGCTGAAGGTGAAGGAAGCATATTTTTTCAGCTACCCCATGGCGGGTGAGCGTTCGGACGCCCTGCTGGCCTTCGAGGCCTGGCTGGCGGGGCTGTCGTTGCCGGGGAGGGCGGACGAATGAAGCGGCTGATGCGCAGCATTGCCCGGCCGGGCTTCGCCGGGTCCGGATGGCGCCGCTGGGCCGGCGCGCTGGCGCTGGCTTGCGCCGCCCTGGCGAGCGCCGGCGCCGCGCCGCAAGCCAAGGAAGACATCCAGCCCGAGGGCGGCTCCGGCTTCACCGAGCGGCGCTTGGCGTTCGCGCAAGACTACATGGTCAGCTCGGCCAATCCCCTGGCGACCCGGGCGGGCTTGCAGATGCTGTCCGAAGGCGGCAGCGCCACCGACGCGACGATCGCGGCCCAGCTGGTGCTGGCCCTGGTCGAGCCGCAGTCCTCGGGCATAGGCGGCGGCGCCTTTGCCGTCGGCTACGATGCCGCCGGCGGCAGGCTGCACGCCTGGGACGGGCGCGAGACCGCTCCGGCGGCGGCGCGCAGCGACCGGTTCATGAACGGGGGCAAGGCCTTGCCCTTCTGGGACGCGGTGCACAGCGGCCGTTCGGTGGGCACGCCCGGCCTGGTCCGCCTGCTGTGGCGGATGCACGCCGCGCAAGGGCGCCTGCCTTGGGAACGCCTGTTCCAGCCGGCCATCGCGCTGGCCGAGGACGGCTTTGCCGTTTCCCCGCGGCTGCACGCGCTCCTGGAGGAAAACCGGGACCTGCGCCGGCAGCCGGCCGCGGCGGCATATTTTTATGACCGGCGGGGCGCGGCCTGGCCGGTGGGGCATATGCTGCGGAACACGGCTTTTGCCGATGTGCTGAGGGCGCTGGCGCAAGAAGGGCCGGCCGCGTTCTACGAAGGCCCGGTGGCGGAAGCCATCGTCCGGGCCGTCGCCTCGCATCCGGTTCCCGGCGACCTGAGCCTGGACGACTTGCGCAGCTACCAGGCCAAGGAACGAGCCGCCTTGTGCACGCCTTACAAGGCCTACGTGCTATGCGGCATGCCGCCGCCCAGTTCCGGCCCGCTGGCCGTCATGCAGATCCTGGGCATCCTGTCGCACACGCCCATTGCCGGCCTGCCTCCCGATTCGCTCGAGGCGGTCCATCTTTTCTCCGAGGCCGGGAAACTGGCCTACGCGGACAGGGACTTCTACGTCGCCGACCCCGATTTCCAGGACGTCCCCGTGCGGGCGCTGCTCGATCCCGCGTATCTCGAGCTGCGGGCCGGCCTCATCGCGGCCGACCGCAGCATGGGCCGGGCCCCGCCCGGCGACCCCGCGGCCATGCTGGCGCGGCGCGGCCGCGACGATTCCCCCGAACTGCCGTCCACCACGCACATCGTGGCGGTCGACAAGGAACGCAATGTGGTGTCGATGACCAGCTCCATCGAAACGGCATTCGGCAGCAAGATATTCGTGAAAGGCTTTCTGTTGAACAACCAGCTGACCGACTTCTCGCTGTCCGGCGCCGACGCGCGGGGCAGGCCGGTGGCCAATCGCGTCGAACCGCTGAAGCGCCCGCGCAGTTCCATGGCGCCCATGCTGGTGCTGAGGGACGGGCGTCCCGTCCTGGCCATAGGCTCGCCGGGCGGAGCGGCCATCATCAACTATGTGGCCAAGACGCTGCTGGGCACGCTGGACTGGGGCATGGACATCCAGCAAGCCATCGATCTGCCCAATCGGGGCAGCCGCAACCACTTCACCGAATTGGAGAAAGGCAGCCCGCTGGCCCCCCTGGCCCCGGCTTTGCGGGACATGGGGCATGAGGTCAGGGAGGTCGAGTTTCCCAGCGGGCTGCAAGGCGTCGCGATCACGCGGGACGGCTTGCAGGGCGGGGCCGATCCGCGCCGCGAGGGGCTGGCCGCGGGCCGCTAGGGGCTCAGAGGGGTTGACCCCTCGTCCACCCCTTGGCCCTCATTTAAACACCACGGTCCGCTGCCCGTTCAGCAGGATCCGGTGCTCGACGTGCCAGCGCACCGCCCGCGCAAGCACCAGGGATTCGACGTCGCTGCCGACCTGGGTCAGGTCCTGGGGACTCATCGAATGATCGACCCGTTCGATATCCTGCTCGATGATGGGGCCTTCGTCCAGGTCCGCCGTGACGTAATGGGCGGTGGCGCCGATGATCTTCACGCCGCGGGCATGCGCCTGGTGATAAGGGCGGGCGCCCTTGAAGCTGGGCAGGAAGCTGTGGTGGATGTTGATGGCGCGTCCCGTCAGCTTGCGGCACAGGTCGTCCGACAGGATCTGCATGTAGCGGGCCAGCACCACCAGGTCGACGTTTTCCTTTTCGACCAAGTCCAGGATCTGCTGCTCCTGCTGTGGCCGGGTCTCGGGCGTCACGGGCAGGTGATGGAAGGGAATGCGGTAGGCGGCCGCCATGCGCGCATAGTCCGTATGGTTGGACACGATGCCGGCGATCGCCACCGGAAGCTGGCCGCTGTGCGCGCGGAACAGCAGGTCGTTCAGGCAATGGCCCTGGCGGCTGACGAGCAGCAGCAGCCGGCTTTTGCGTTGCGCGTCGTAGATGCGCGCCTGCATGCCGAAGCGCTGCGCCACCGGCGCGAAAGAGTGTTCCAGCGCTTCCACGCTCATGGCCGAGGGCAGCATGAAATGCACGCGCAGAAAGAATCTTTCGGTTTCGAGGTCGCCGAATTGCTGCGCGTCGATGATGTTGCCGTCCAGTCCCAGCAGCCAGCCGCTCACGTTGTGGACGATGCCGGTGCGGTCGGGACAGGAAAGCGTGAGGATGTAGTCGTTCATGGCCTAGATGTTGCGAGTGGCTTGATGAAGGGCTTGGCCGGCCTCCCGGGCGATGGCCAGGCAGGCGGTCAGGCCGGGGGATTCGATGCCGAAGAGATTGATCAGGTTGGGGACCCCGTGAGTGGCCGGGCCGGCGATCACGAAGTCCGCGGCGGGCGCGTCGGGCCCCACGATCTTGGGGCGGATGCCGGTATAGCCGGGGTTCAGCGCGCCGTCCGGAAGGTCGGGCCAATAGCTGCGCACCGCGCCGTAGAACACCTCGGCGCGGCCGGGGTCCAGGGTGTAGTCCTCGCCGTCCACCCATTCCGTGTCGGGACCGAATTTCGCCTGTCCGCCCAGGTCCAGCGTCAGGTGCACGCCCAGCCCCGCGTGGCTGGGCATGGGGTAGATCAGGTGCCGGAAGGGTGAACGCCCCGACAGCGTGAAATAGCTGCCTTTGCAGTAATAGGCCTGGGGTATGAGGTCCGCGGGCTGGCCTTGCAGGCTGCGCGCGACCTTGGGGGCGGACAGGCCGGCGGCGTTGACGACCAGGTTGGCGCTCAGTTCCATGCCTTCTTCGCCTTCGAACTCCAGGTGGAATTCGCCGGACTCCAGTACCCGGCCCTGCTTGAAGCGGGTGTGGAAGACGCTCTGGGCGCCGTGGTTTTCCGCGTCGCCCTGCAGCGCCAGCATCAGGGCGTGGCTGTCGACGATGCCGGTGGACGGCGACACGAGCGCCGCATCGCAGCGCAGGGCCGGCTCCAGCTCGCGCGCCTCGGCCCCGCTGATGCGGTACAGGTCGTCGACGCCGTTCAGCTTGGCGCGCCCGGCGATTTCATCCAGCCGGGCGCTCTGCTCGGGCGAGGCCGAGACGATGAGCTTGCCCAGGCGCTGGTATGGGATGCCGCGCTCCTCGCAATATGCGTACAGCATGTGCTTGCCGCTCACGCACAGCCGCGCCTTGAGGCTGCCCTGCGGATAATAGATCCCCGCGTGGACGACTTCGGAATTGCGTGAGCTGGTGCCGGTGCCGATGGCTTCCGTGGCTTCGACGATCAGTACTTCGCGTCCGGACAGTGCGAGCTCGCGCGCTACCGCCAGGCCGACGACGCCGGCGCCCAAGACGACGCAGTCTATATCTGCCATAGTGTGTCCTGCCTTGCTAAATGAAAATGATGGGAGGCCTATGCGAGCCCTACGTACTGGATAAAGGCTCTGTGGAAGGGGTGAGGTCGAAGTCGCCGGCGTGGTAGACCAGCGGCTGGTTGAAGTTGCGATGGCAACGCTCGACCTGCCCGATGAAAATGATGTGGTCCCCGGCCTCGTGCCGGGCGAGGTTGTAGCATTCGAACCAGGCCGCGCATTCCGGGTCGTCCAGCATCAGGGTGCCGCCCGGCGCCCGCGCAAGCGCGACGTTCCGGAATCTTTCGGATTGCGGCCCATGCGCGAAGCGCTTCGCCAGATGCAGCTGCGTCGATGCCAGCACATGGACGACATAGCGGCGCGCCTGCAGATAATGCTGCAAAGAGCTCGCCGCCTTGGTCAGGGACCAAAGAATCATGGGCGGCTCCAGCGACACCGCATTGAACGAGCTGATCGTCAGGCCCAGGGGGCGGGCGTCCGGGGTGGTTTCGGTCGTGACGACCGTGACGCCGGTCGCAAAACGGCCCAGGGCCGAGCGAAAAAAAAGCGCATCGAAATCGGCTGGGGTGGCGGCCATGCGTAGGGAAGCCCCGCCGGTTCAGGGTGCGAGCCGGGACTTGACCCAAGCCTCGTCTTCCAGCTTGAAAACCAGGCGGTCATGCAGGCGGGAAGGGCGCCCTTGCCAGAATTCGACGTAGTCGGGCCGCAGGCGGTACCCGCCCCAATGTTCGGGCCGGGCGGGGTCGTCGCCCAGCTTGCCGGTGAGCTCGATGGCGCGCGCCTCGAGTTCGGCGCGTGTGATGGGGCGGCTTTGCGGCGACACCCACGCGCCGATGCGCGAGCCCAGCGGACGGCTGCGGTAGTATTCGTCGGACTCCTGCGCCGAGGTCTTTTCGATGCGGCCTTCGATGCGCACCTGGCGTTCCAGGGCAGGCCAGAAGAACAGCAGGCCGGCGTAGGGGTTGCCGGCCAGTTCCTGGCCCTTGCGCGACGAATAATTGGTGTAGAAGACGAAGCCGTCCCGGTCGAAGCCCTTCAGCAGCACGATGCGCGCGGACGGCCGGCCGTCCGGCGTGGTGGTGGCGAGCGTCATGGCATTGGGCTCGGGGACTTCGGCCTTGAGCGCATCGTCGAACCAAAGAGTGAATTGCTCGAACGGAGTGGCGGCCAGGGACGCCTCGAGCAGTTCGAATTTTTCGTAGTTCTGGCGGATATCGGCAACGGACATGATGGCGAGAAATAGGAGACCAGCCGATAGTGTACCGGAACCGGTGCCGCCGCGAGGCCTCAGCAGTGCGCCGGCTGGGATTCGCGCAATTGCCGGACGAGCGCCTGCAGGCGCTTGTCGTGGATGTTCGAGCGCTGAAGGGCGCGCGCCGTTTCAAGCACGTATTCGACGCAAGGCCCGTAGCTGCCGCGGGCATTGCGCACGATGTGGAGCAGGCGGTCGGTGGGCAGGCCGCGCACGTAGGCGTCGGTGTTCCGGTTCATGGTGAACGCCAGCGCCGTGACCGGGCCGTCGTCCGTCCGGCAGACCAGCCATTTGGGAAGATAGGCGCCGCTGGGCATTTCGCGCCGCCACAGGGCTTCCATGGTGTGCGGGACGTCGTGCGCGGGAATGCGGAATGCCATGCCCCGGCAGGAGCCGCCGTTGTCCAGCCCGAAGACCAGGCCGGGCTGGTCGGGCGTGCCGCGATTCACGCGCGACCACAGGCAAAGCGCCCGGTGGTAGCCGTGCAGCAGCGCGATGCGGCTTTCGGCATAGTCGAATTCGGGACGCCAGATCAGTGAACCGTAACCGTATACCCAGACATCCTGATCTTCCTGCCACTGGGCAAGCGAGGCTTGCAGTGACGCGTGGCGCTCGGCTTCGGTGAGAAGGCGGAAGTTGCTGGGCGCGGGCATGGCATGGGGATCGGGGGTAAAAACGGTGTTCACTTTGTGCGCGTCTCCGGTGATGAAGGGATGGGCATATTTTAAGCCAGCCCGCTCCTTCCTTCCGTCCGTCTTCGCGCGGTGTCGTTTTTTTGACATGGCGGCGCGCGGGCCCGGTGCGAGCCTGCGTGTACACTTTCGCCTGGGGCCAATGCCGCCTGTCTTTTAGCGTCGGCGGGCCCCAAGGCCCCCGGCCAGGGCGCCGGCGCAGTCAGTCCTGTTCAGAGCAAACCATGTCCGATTCCCATTCCATCGATTTTCAACGCCGTTTTGGCGGGCTCGAACGCCTGTTCGGGCCGGCCGGCCTGGAACGCCTGCGCGCCGCCCACGTGGTGGTGGCCGGCATCGGCGGCGTGGGCTCGTGGTGCGCGGAAGCCCTGGCGCGCTCGGGCGTGGGCGGAATCACCCTGGTGGACCTGGACCACATTGCGGAATCCAATGTCAACCGGCAGCTGCACGCCTTGACCGATACGCTGGGCCAGGCCAAGGTGGTCGCCATGGGACAGCGCATCCGCGGCATCAACCCGGGCTGCCGCCTGAGCATGGTGGACGACTTCATCAGCCCCGAGAACGTCTCCGGCCTGCTGCCGCCGGATGCCGGCGTGGTCATCGATTGCACGGACCAGGCGGCCGCCAAGGTGGCGATGATCCTCGAGGCCCGCGCGCGCGGCATGCCCATCGTGGTGTGCGGCGGCGCGGGCGGCAAGACCAGCCCATTGGCATTGAGGGCGGGCGACTTGTCCATGGCCGCCAACGATGCGCTGTTGTCCAAGCTGCGCAACACGCTCAGGCGCCAGCACGGTTTTCCCCGCGCGGCCGACCGTGCCGGCAAGGCGCTGAAGCGCATTCCCCGAATGGGCGTGCGCGCCTTGTGGTTCGACCAGCCCACGCTGCTGCCCGAACTATGGGCGGGCGCGGCCGATGCCGGCGCACCCGCCCTGCGGCCGGAAACCGGCGAACTGGCCGCGCGGGCGCCCGGCGCCGCGGCCTTGCAGGGCTTGTCCTGTGCGGGATACGGCTCGGCGGTCACCGTCACGGCCTCCATGGGCATGGCGGCCGCCAACGAAGCCCTGCAATGGGTGCTCAGCGGCCGTTTTCCGGGTTGACGCCGATTTCCCGCCGCTTGTGCACGACCAGCTCGTCGATTTCCAGGCGCTGGATGCGGGCGCGGCCGATTCTGAGCCGCCCGATAGCCAGGGCGCCGATGGCGAGCGCACCGATCGCCAGGGCCCCGATCGCCAGGGCGCCCACGGCTTTGGCGCCCGTGCCGGACATGGCGGTGTGCGCGAGGGCATGGTTTTTTTCGGGCATGGTCATTCCTTGTCGTCGGGCAGGGTGATGGTGCCTTCCAGGTACTGCACGCAGTCGCCGGACACGTGCACGCGGTCGCCGTCCACCCTGCAGAAGAGCTCGCCCGACCGGCGCGACGCCTGGAGCGCCGACAGTTCGTTCTTGTTGAGCCGTTCCGCCCAGTAGGGGGCCAGCCCCGCATGGATGGAGCCGGTGACCGGGTCTTCATCGCCGCCGTTGGCGGGCCAGAAATAGCGCGAGGCGAAATCGTGGGCGTCGCCCGGCGCCGTGACGGCGACGTCCAGCGGGGCCAGCCTTTTCAGGAGATCCAGCCTGGGAACGACCGCCCGCACCTGCCTTTCGTTCTGGTAGATGGCGATGTAGGCCTGCTGGTTGCGCAGGACGGCCGCCGGCATGATGGTCAGGCCTTCCAGCAGGGCGGTGGGCGGATCGGCCACCGGGCGGGGAGCCCGGTTCGGAAAGCTCATTTCGATCAGGCCCGAGTCCAGCCGCGTGGCGGTCAGCTCGCCCAGCGCCGCGGCATGGAAGCGTATGGGCGACACGGCCATGTCGTACTTGAGCATGACGAAGGCGCTGGCCAGCGTGGCGTGCCCGCAGAAGGCGACTTCGGTCAGGGGCGAGAACCAGCGTATGTGGAAGCGTTCGTCGGCTTCGCGCACGAAGAAAGCGGTTTCCGACAGGTTGTTCTCGGCGGCGATGGCCTGCATGGTGGCATCGGGCAGCCAGGTGTTCAGGGGCACCACTGCCGCGGGGTTGCCCTTGAAGGGAGTGCTGGTGAAGGCGTCGATGTAAAAGATGGAGAGCTTCATGATTGGGGAACCCCATTGAGTCGAGGGCGAAAGGCGTCAGCTTCGCGCAGGGACGGCCAGCCCCCTGGCGACGGCCGGACGGGCCAGGAAGCCGTCCAGGACGCGCTGCACGTTGCGGAAGTCATCATAGCCCACCAGCCCGCCGGCGTCGTAGAAGCCCACCAGATTGCGGACCCAGGGAAGGATGGCGATGTCGGCGATGGTGTAGTCGTCTCCCATCACCCAGTCGCGCCCGTCCAGGCGCTGGTCGAGCACGCCCAGCAGCCGCCGGGATTCGGCCACGTAGCGGTCGCGGGGGCGTTTGTCTTCGTAGTCCTTGCCGGTGAACTTGTGGAAGAAGCCCACTTGGCCGAACATGGGGCCGATGCCTCCCATCTGGAACATGAGCCACTGGATGGTCTCGTATCTGGCCGCCGCGTCCTGCGGCAGGAAACGGCCGGACTTCTCCGCCAGGTAGATCAGGATGGCGCCGGATTCGAAAAGCGCCAGCGGCGCGCCGCGGGGCCCGTCGGGGTCGAGGATGGCGGGAATCTTGTTGTTGGGATTGAGCGACAGGAATTCGGGCGAATTCTGGTCGTTGGTGTCGAAGCTGACCAGGTGGGGCTCGTACGGCAACCCCGTTTCTTCCAGCATGATGGACGCCTTGACCCCGTTGGGCGTGGGCAGCGAGTAGAGCTGGATGCGGTCGGGATGCCGCGCCGGCCACTTGCGCGTGATGGGAAAGGCGGAAAGATCGGTGGTCATGGTGTCGGGTCCTTGTCTTCGAGGTCATTGAATACTATGGCCGCGTCCAGCCATCCGCGCAAGGCATTGGAAACGCGCAGCGCGGAGGCATGCAGCAGGTCGGCGCGGGACAGCCTGGCCTCTCGCGCCAGGCCTTGCTCCAGCAGGCGGGCGCGCTGCACCCCGGGCAGGGCGCCGCAGTCTACCGGCGGCGTGAGCCACACGCCCGCGTCGTCCCGCACATACAGATTGCTGCGGCTGCCTTCGCAGGCTTCGTCTTTGTCGTTGCAGTACAGCACGTCGAAATAAGCAGGGTGCGCGCCCAGCCAGCGCTGGGCCGGTTCGTACCAGGGGCGGTGCGTGGTCTTGTGCCGCAGCCAGACGTGCTCGGCCTGCAAGGGCGCCGCGGCCAGGCGCAGGGCCACGGGCTGCACCGTGGCGGGCAGGGCCGCCGCCTCCAGCGCATGCCGGCCGTCGGCATGCAGCAAGAGCCGCAGCCGGTGGGCGCGGCCGGCGTCGAGCCCCGCGACGCATTGCCGGATGGCCGCGCGCAGCGGCGGACCCGGATAGGCGTAAGCCAGATCGCGGCAGGACGCCTGCAGGCGGCGCAGGTGGAGGTCCAGCAGCGGGACGGCGCCGCCGGGTTCGACGCGCATCGTTTCGATGAGCTGGATGTTCATGCGGGTTCCGAAGGCCGATTGAGGATGCGGGCTTTCCAGTGGCATTCCTGCCATTCCTGTTCCGGATCGGAATCGTGGACGATGCCGCCGCCCACTCCGAAGACGCCCGTGCGTTCATTGTGCATTTCTATGCTGCGGATCGCAACATTCAGCGAGCAGTCCCCATCCGGGGCGAGCCAGCCCACGCTGCCGCAGTAAATGCCGCGCTCCGCCGCTTCGAGCCGCCCGATCATGCGCATGGCGGCGATCTTGGGCGCGCCCGTGATGGAGCCGCAGGGAAACAGGGCGCGCAGCAATTGCTCCAGCGATGCGCCGGGCGCGCGGGCGGTGATGGTGGAGGTCATGGTCCAGACCGAGGGATAGCGCTCCAGCGAGAACAGGGCGTCCACTTTCACCGAGCCCGGCGTGGCGATCCGCCCCAGGTCGTTGCGCAGCAGGTCGACGATCATCAGGTTCTCGGCCCGGTTCTTCTCGCTGTTTTTCAGGGCGGCGGCCGCGCCCTCGTCCAGGGCCGGATCGGCGTGGCGCGGCGCCGTGCCCTTCATCGGCCTGACGGTGAGCACGTCGCCGCGGCGTTCCAGGAACAATTCGGGCGAGAACGACAGCACGCGGCGCGCGCCGTCCTCGATGTAGGCGCAATGGGCGGCGGGATGGCTGCCGGCGATCGCGCGGTACAGCGCCTCGGGCGGCACGGCGGATTCGACGGCGATCGGAAAGGTGAAATTCACCTGATAGAGATCGCCCCGGGCGATGGCGGCGCGGATGTCGGCGATGCGGTCCGCATGGGCCTGTTTTTCCATGCCGGCCCGGGCGCGCGACAAGGCGGCGGGGGCGTCGACCGCCGGCCAGACCGGCACGGCGTCCATGTGCTCATAGGCCAGCGCGGTGAGCCTGGGCCGCCGCGGCGCGCCGTCCGCCGGCGCCGGACCGGCGAGCGGCTGCGCCTGGAAGGCCGGCTCCAGCCATGCGCCCAGCTCGTAGTCGAGCAGCAGCGCCAGCCAGAAGCCCTGTTTCTGCGCCGCCTCGATTTCCGCGAAGGCGGCGGCCAGCTCGCTTGCCGCGTGGGCGCGGACGGCTCCGCGAAAGCCGCGCATTTCCCAAGCCTGCCCCGTCAGGCGATTTTCGAAACGGCATCGATTCATTGCCGCGCCGATTGCATGAAGGCAGCCAGCACCGCGCCGGTGTGTGAACGGTCCTTCAGGCCGATCACCTGTTCCGGCGAACCCTGGGCCACGAGCCGGCCGCCGCCGCTGCCGCCTTCCGGCCCCAGGTCCACGATCCAGTCGGCTTCCGCGATGACGTCCAGATTGTGCTCGATGACGACCACGGTGTTGTCCGCGTCCACCAGCCGGTGCAGCACGTGGATGAGCTTCTCGACGTCGGCGACGGACAGGCCCACAGTCGGCTCGTCCAGCACGTACAGGGTATGCGGGACGCGCGACGCGCGGCCGGTCTTGATCAGGCCGTCCGTCAGGCGCGCCTTGGCCAGTTCGGCCACCAGCTTGATGCGCTGCGCCTCGCCGCCCGAAAGAGTGGGCGAGGGCTGGCCGAGCGTGAGATAGCCCAGCCCCACGTCCTGCATCAGCTGCAGGATGCGCGAGATGCGCGAATGCGCCGAGAAGAACTCCACGGCCTCGTCGACTTCCATCTTCAGCACCTCGCCCGCGCTCTTGCCGCGCCAGGTGACGCCGAGGGTGTCCTTGTTGAAGCGCTCGCCGTCGCAACCGTCGCAAGGCACCTTGACGTCGGGCAGGAAGCTCATTTCCAGCGTGCGCATGCCCTGGCCTTCGCAGATAGGGCAGCGGCCTTCGCCGGTATTGAAGGAGAAGCGCGCCGCCGTCCAGCCCCTGATGCGGGCCTCGCGGGTGTCGGCGAACAGCTTGCGCACGTCGTCCCAGAAGCCCACATAGGTGGCGGGGCAGGAGCGCGGCGTCTTGCCGATGGGGGTCTGATCGACCTCCAGCACCCGGTCCACCTGCTGCCAGCCGGTGATGTCCACGCAGCCATGCCAGGCGGGCGCCTTGCCTTGCGAGACCGCCTGGGCGAGGTTGTCCAGCATGACGTCGCGGGCCAGCGTGGACTTGCCCGACCCCGACACCCCGGTCACGACGCTCAGCCGCCCGACCGGCAAGGCCGCGTCGACGTTGCGCAGATTGTGCAGGTGCGCGCCCTGCACGCGTATCATGGGCGCGTCGCCGGCGACGGGGCGGCGCGGCCGCAGCGGATGGGCCAGCGGATGCTTGAGATAGCGTCCGGTGACGGACGCGGGGTTGTCCATGATTTCCTGGGCCGTGCCTTGCGCCACGATCATGCCGCCGCGCACCCCGGCGCCCGGGCCGACGTCAATGATGTGCGAGGCGCGCCGGATGGTGTCGTCGTCGTGCTCGACCACCACCAGTGTGTTGCCGTTTCCTTCCAGGGCCGCAAGGGCGTTGAGCAGGATCTGGTTGTCGCGCGCGTGCAGCCCGATGGTGGGCTCGTCCAGCACGTAGCACACGCCCTGCAGGTTGGAGCCCAGCTGCGCGGCGAGCCGTATGCGTTGCGCCTCCCCGCCCGACAGCGTGGGCGCGGCGCGGTCCAGCGCCAGGTAGCCCAGGCCGACCTCTCGCATGAAATTCAGCCGCCCGCGGATCTCCGCGAGTATGTCGCGCGTGATCTCGCCTTCGCGCCCCGGCGCGACCAGGCCGGTGAAGAACGAGTGCGCGTCGGACACCGGCATGGAGGCGAGTTCCGCGATGGACTTGCCGCGCCAGCGGAAGGCGCGCGAAACGGGGTTGAGCCGCTCGCCATGGCAGCTGGCGCAGGGCTCCGTGCTGCCTTCGTACCAGGCGTTCCAGGCCGTTTCCTCGCCGGTCTGCTCGGCGTCGAAGCCGGCCAGCTGCAGGCCGGTGCCGAAGCAGCTGTGGCACCACCCATGCTTGGAGTTGTACGAGAACATGCGCGGGTCCGGCTCCGGGAAGCTCGTGCCGCAGCTCGGGCAGGCGCGCTTGACCGAGAAATGGCGCTGCGTGGCGGCCGCGGCCGCCAGCCCGCCCCGGCGGCGCTCGTCGAGCGTCAGCGCGGTGTCGGGCGTGAGGCCGACGAGCACGCTCATGCTGCCCTGGCCGTGCTCGAGCGCGGCGCCCACCGCCGCCCGCAAGCCCGCCTCGGCGCCGGGATCCACCAGCAGATCCGCGACCGGCAGTTCTATGGTGTGCTCTTTGTAGCGATCCAGCCGCGGCCAGGGCGAGACGGGGATGAATGCGCCGTCCACCCGCAAATGCGTATGCCCCTTGCCGGCGGCCCATTTGGCCAGGTCGGTGTAATACCCCTTGCGCGCGGTCACCAGGGGCGCCAGCACGCCGATGTGGCGGCCTTTGTATTCGCGCAGGATCTGGGCCACGATCTGATCCGGCTTCTGAGGCTCCACCGCGACGTTGCAGTCGGGGCACATCTGCGTGCCGAGCTTGACGTACAGCAGGCGCAGGAAGTGGTGGATCTCGGTCATGGTGGCCACGGTGGACTTGCGCCCGCCCCGGCTGGTGCGCTGTTCGATCGCGACGGTCGGCGGTATGCCGTAGATGGCGTCCACGTCCGGCTTGCCGGCGGGCTGCACGATGGCGCGCGCATAGGCATTCAGCGATTCCAGGTAGCGGCGCTGCCCTTCGTTGAACAGGATGTCGAAGGCCAGCGTCGATTTGCCCGAGCCCGACACCCCGGTGATGACGGTGAAGGTGTCGCGCGGGATGCGGACGTTGATGCCTTTCAGGTTGTGCTCGCGCGCGTTCAGTATCTCTATGCTGTGGCCGGCCGCGCCCTGCGCCTGGTAGTCGGCCACGGGCTCCGCCAGCTGGCGCGCCTGCTGCGATTTTTCTTCGTAGACGATGGCGCTGTCGTATTCGGCCAGGGCCATCCCGGTGTGGGACGCGGGGTTGCGCATGAGATCTTCGGGCGTGCCCGCGCCCACCACTTGCCCGCCCGCGTCGCCGCCTTCGGGCCCCAGGTCGATCAGCCAGTCGGCCGCCCGTATGACGTCGAGATTGTGTTCGATGACCAGCAGGGAGTGGCCCGCGCCCAGCAGCTTGCGGAAAGCCCGCATGAGCCGCGCCACGTCGTCGAAGTGCAGGCCGGTCGTCGGCTCGTCGAACAGGAGCAGGCTGCCCTTCTTGGCCACCCGCGCCGACGAGATGCCGCTGCGCGCGGCGGCCGCCAAGTGCCCCGCCAGCTTCAGCCGCTGGGCTTCCCCGCCGGACAGCGTGGGAACGGGCTGGCCCAGGCGCAGGTATTCCAGCCCGACGTCGGCGAGCGGCGCCAGCCCCCACTGCACGTCGCGCAGGCCGCTGAAGAACTCCAGCGCCTCGCTGACGGTCATTTCCAGCACCTGGTCGATCGACGCGCTCTTGCCCAGGTGCTCGACCTTGACCTCCAGGATCTCCGGCCGGAAGCGCTTGCCGTCGCAATCGGGGCAGCGCAGGTAGACGTCGGACAGGAACTGCATCTCGACATGCTCGAAGCCGGTGCCCCCGCAGGTCGGACAGCGGCCGTCGCCGGTATTGAAGCTGAAGGTCCCGGTCGTGTAGCCGCGCTCGCGGGCCAGGGGCGCCTGGGCGAAAAGCTTGCGTATGGCGTCGAAGGCGCCCACATAGCTGGCCGGGTTGGAGCGGGCCGTCTTGCCGATCGGGGTCTGGTCCACCAGCACCACGTCGGCCAGCTGCTCGGCACCCAGCAGGCGGTCGTATTCTCCCGGCGCTTCGGTCGGCTTGCCTTGCTGCTTGAGCATGGCGGGGTAGAGCACGTCCTGGATCAGCGTGGACTTGCCCGAACCGGACACCCCGGTCACGCAGACCAGCCGGCCCAGTGGAATGGAGACGGAAACGTTCTTGAGGTTGTTCGCGCGCACGCCTTCCAGCAGCAGCCTCGGCGTGCCGTCCGCCACGGGCATGGGCCGCGGGGCCTCCACCTTCAGCCGCCCGCCCAGGTAGTTGCCGGTCAGCGTCCCGGCCGCGCGCAGGGCGTCGGGCGTGCCGTCGAAGACCACCCGTCCGCCGCGTTCGCCGGGCCCGGGGCCCATGTCCAGTATCCTGTCGGCGGCGACCATGACTTGCGGATCGTGTTCCACCACGACCAGGGTGTTCCCGTTGGCGCGCAGCCTGTGCATGATCTCCACCACGCGATGCATGTCGCGCGGATGCAGGCCGATGGACGGCTCGTCCAGCACGAACAGCGTGTTGACCAGCGAAGTGCCCAGCGCGGTCGTGAGATTGATGCGCTGGACCTCCCCGCCCGAAAGCGTGCGGCTCTGCCGGTCCAGCGACAAATACCCCAGCCCCACGTCGCACAGGAACTTCAGGCGGCTGCGCACTTCGTTCAGCAGCAGGTCGACGGCCGCGTCCAGGGCGCCGCCGAAACGGATGTCCAGGAAGTAATCGCGCACCCGCTCGATGGGCAGGCGCATCAGGTCGTGGATGCCCAGGCCGGGTAGGGCGTCGAGCCGTTCGCGGCTCCAGTCCGCATGGACGGGCCGGAAGCGCGGGTAGCGGCCGTCGGCGCCGTCCTGCGTGTCGCTGCCCAGCCGCCACAGCGTGGCGTCGGGCTTGAGCCGCGACCCCCCGCATGCGGGGCAGGGGGTGTAGCTGCGGTATTTGGACAGCAGCACCCGCACATGCATCTTGTAGGCGCGCGATTCGAGCCAGTCGAAGAAGCGCTGCGCGCCATACCATTGCGTCTTCCAGGCGCTGGGCCCCCCCTTCCAGTCGGGCGCGCCGTCGATGACCCAGCGCTTTTCGCGCTCGTCGAGCTGCTCCCAGGGCACGTCCAGCCGCACATCGGCGGCGCGGGCGTACTGCTCCATTTCGGTCTGGCATTCCTTGTAGCTGCTCGTCTGCCAGGGCTTGACGGCGCCGCCGCGCAGGGTCTTCTTTTCGTCGGGCACGACCAGGCCGTAGTCTATGCCCATGACGCGGCCGAAGCCGCGGCACGACTCGCAGGCGCCGAGCGGGGAGTTGAACGAGAAGGTGCTGGGCAGCGGCGTGCTGTATTCGATGTCGCAATGCGCGCAATGAAGCCGGTTGCTGAAGCGCCAGACGGTTTCCGCCGCGCCGGATTCGGCCGATTCGGGCATGGCGTGGACGGCGATGTGGCCGTCGCCCTGCCGCAGCGCGGCATCGAGCGCCTCCATGACGCGTTCCGGCTCGGCGCCGCCGTAGCGGAAGCGATCCTGGACCACATGCAGCACCCGCAGGGTTTCGGGCTTGGCCGGCGACTTCTTTTTCGACTTGCCGGCGTGGGCGGCGGGCGCGCGCGTCTGCGTTTCTTCGTGGTGCACGCGCGTGTAGCCCTGCTGTTCCAGGAAGCCGCGGACCTCTTCTTCCGTGTAGTTCGACGGAATCACGATGGGAAAGGTGATCACCAGCCTGGGGTCGCCGTCCCGGGTCAGCGCGGCCAGCTGCCGTGCGATCGACTGGGCGTTGTCGCGCTGCACCAGCGCTCCGCAGCACCGGCAATACAGACGGCCCAGCCGCGCGTACAGCAGCTTCAGGTGGTCGTTGAGCTCGGTCATGGTGCCCACGGTGCTGCGCGAGTTGCGAACCGGGTTGACCTGGTCGATGGCGATCGCGGGCAGTATGCCTTCTATCCGGTCGACCTGGGGCTTGTCCATGCGGTCGAGGAATTGGCGGGCGTAGGGGGAGAAGGTCTCGACATAGCGGCGCTGGCCTTCCGCGTACAGGGTGTCGAAGGCCAAGGAGCTTTTGCCCGAGCCGGAAACGCCGGTGATGACCAGCAGTTTGCCTGTGTCTATGGATACGTCGAGGTTCTTGAGGTTGTTCTGGCGTGCGCCGAAAATGCGGATGTGTGAGCTCATGCGGATATCATAATCTTTCTGCCCCACGAGCAATACGGCAAGCGCCCCGCAGCCCCCATCATGTGCGGCGACGAGTTTTAAGGTAGAATAGCTGGTTAATTTTTCTTGGTCGCGATGTGCGTTTAACCCTTATTTGAACCCGCGCGCCTTTTGCCAGCAAATACCGGAGAACCATCATGGCGGAAATCAAACGTACGCGTCGCAACACCCTTGAGCGCCGTTGCCTGGGCAAAGCCTTCAAGCGTCTTTTCGTGCGCGCGCCCAAAGGCGTTTTCAAGATGCTCGAAAAGGTCAAGCGCGCCTGAAGCTTCACCGGCGCACCAGTCGACATGGCAGTTTTCGTCGGGCAAACGCGGCCATCTGCATTGAAAATGCGGGAACATGCGACAAAATTATGACGAAAAGTAAGACTGGCAAGGAAACCGCAGATCATGGGTCTGCGGTTTTTTTTTGGCCTATGATGGCGGCATAAAAAGACTTCATATGCATATCCATCATGTCTTCCTGGCGCCATCTATTCACGGTTGTCACGCCTACCTATAACCGGGCCCACACTCTGGAAAGAGTGTATGCGTCGCTGCGCGAGCAATCGTTCCAGGATTTCGAATGGGTCATCGTGGACGACGGCTCGACCGACAACACCCGCGCCATGGTCATGAGCTGGCAGCAGGAGGCCAGCTTCCCCATCCACTACATGTGGCAGCGGAACCAGCACAAGAAAACGGCATTCAACCGGGGCGTCCGCAAGGCCAGCGGCGAACTGGTCGTGGCGCTGGACAGCGACGACAGCCTCGATACCAACGCCCTGTACACCATGGCCCGCGTCTGGAGCGACATTCCCGAACGCGAGCGGTCGCGGTATGTCGCCATCACCGGCTTGTGCGCCAAGCCGGACGGCCGCATCGTGGGCGATATGTACCCGCGCGACGTATTCGACGCCACGGCGCTCGACATGACCTTCAAATACCATGTCAAGGGCGAGAAATTCGGCTGCCTGCGCACCGACGTCCTGCTGCAGTTTCCCTTCCCCGAGGAGATCGCCGGTTTCGTGCCGGAAAGCCTGGTGTGGCGGGCGATCGCGCGCGCCGGCTATTTGACCCGTTTCGTCAACCAGGTGTTTCGCGTCTACCACGACAGTTCCGATTCATTGTCCAGGCAGGGCGCGGAAAGCCAGCAGCATGCCCTGGGCCTGTGGCTGCTGGCGCAGGACACCGTGGTGGAATGCCTGCCCTGGTTCCGCTACCGTCCGCAGGCGTTTCTATTGGCGGCCGCCCGCTATACGCGTTTTTCGCTGCATCTGCGCCATAACCGGCAGGGGTTTCCCGCCGGCCGCAAGCTGAAGGGCCTGGCGTCGCGCGCGCTGGTGGGGCTGATGTGGCCGGCCGGCGCGGTGCTCTACATGCGCGACCGCCTGAAGGCAAGCTGACGCCGCAGCGCGGGGCCCGGGCCTGGAGCCGCGCCTATTGGCGCCGGCAGCCTCAGTGCAGGGTGCGCGGCGTGCCGGGACCGCCGCTTCCGTAGGAGTCGCGGCCGTCCGCGTCGCGGTCTTCGCCGTCATCGCCGCCATCCTCGTCGTCGAGGTCGTCATCGTCATCGCTTTCAGGGGCGAGTTCGTCGGTCATGACGAAGGGCAGGACGTCGTGCAGGGTGTCGGCCCAGGCGACTTCCTCGCCTTCCTGGTCCACTTTGATGAAGCGTACGCCTTCGAGGTCGGACAGCTGTATGGCCCACAGGTATTCGCAGTCGAAGACGTCGCCGTCGGCGATGGTCATGCCGCCCTTGTTGCCGATGATTCTGGCATTGGGGCCGCCGATCTGGACGACGACGAAGTCGGAAGGGTCGTCTTGTATGTCGAGGGGAACGGCGAAGATGACCCATTCGAATCCCGTTTCTTCGGCGTCCATGACTTCGGCCAGCACGGGCTTGCCCATGTAGGCGCTCAGGGCGTCTGCGCTGCGGCCCAGCAGATCGAGCTCGTCGGCGGTGAAGACGAGGGGCGGTTCTTGGGTGTCGGACATGGGAGGATCGGGCTGTGAAATGGTTATTTTAAAACATCGATGGCGGGCGCGGGCTCCCGCGGCGGCGCATCGGACTCCTTGCCCGGTTCCGGCCTACAATCGATGCTTTTCCATTTCCCATTTTTCTTGTTATGGCTCAATACGTATACACGATGAACCGGGTCGGCAAGATCGTGCCGCCCAAGCGCCAGATTCTGCGTGATATCTCCCTGTCGTTCTTCCCGGGCGCCAAGATCGGCGT
This sequence comes from Parapusillimonas granuli, assembly GCF_013416525.1. Lineage (GTDB taxonomy): Bacteria > Pseudomonadota > Gammaproteobacteria > Burkholderiales > Burkholderiaceae_B > Parapusillimonas > Parapusillimonas granuli. The sequence goes on along the minus strand of NZ_JACCEM010000004.1, from coordinate 259,702 downwards.
CCTGGGCCTCAATGGCTCCGGCAAGTCCACCCTGCTCAGGATCATGGCCGGCATCGACCGCGACATCGAAGGCGAAGCCATTCCGATGCCCGGCATCAAGATCGGATACCTGCCCCAGGAACCCGTGCTCGATCCCGAGCACACCGTCAGAGAATCCGTCGAAGAAGGGCTGGGGGAGCTGTTCAGCGCCCGCAAGCGCCTTGAAGAAGTCTACGCGGCCTATTCCGAGCCCGATGCGGATTTCGACAAGCTCGCCACGGAGCAGGCCGAGCTCGAAGCCGTCATCGCCGCCGCGGCTTCCAGCGGCGCGGACGACATCGAGCACCAAATGGAGATCGCCGCGGACGCCCTGCGCTTGCCGCCCTGGGACGCGCGCATCGGCAATCTTTCAGGCGGCGAGAAGCGGCGCGTGGCGCTGTGCCGCCTGCTGTTGTCCAAGCCCGACATGCTGCTGCTGGACGAACCCACCAACCACCTGGACGCGGAAAGCGTGGAGTGGCTGGAAGTCTTTCTGCGGAAATTCCCGGGCACCGTCGTGGCCGTGACCCACGACCGCTACTTCCTGGACAACGCGGCTGAATGGATACTGGAACTGGATCGCGGCCACGGCATCCCCTGGAAAGGGAACTACAGCTCCTGGCTCGAGCAGAAGGACGACCGCCTCAAGCAGGAGGAAGCCAGCGAATCCGCCCGCCAGCGCACGATCAAGAAGGAGCTGGAATGGGTGCGCCAGAATCCCAAGGGCCGGCAGGCCAAGGCCAAGGCGCGCCTGGCCCGCTTCGAAGAGCTCTCTTCGCATGAATACCAGAAACGCAACGAGACCCAGGAAATCTTCATACCCGTGGCCGAGCGACTGGGCAATGAGGTGATCGAATTCGAGAACGTCAGCAAGGGGTACGGCGATCGGCTCCTGATCGACAACCTGAGCTTCAAGGTGCCGGCCGGCGCCATCGTCGGGATCATCGGCCCCAACGGCGCCGGCAAGTCCACTCTGTTCCGGATGATCGCGGGCAAAGAACAGCCGGATTCGGGCCAGGTCAAGGTCGGCAAGACGGTCAAGCTGGCGTATGTGGACCAGTCGCGCGAATCCCTGCCGGACGAAAAGACCGTGTTCGACGCCATTTCCGACGGCGCCGACTTGCTGACGGTCGGCCGCTTCGAGATGCCTTCGCGCGCCTATCTGGGCCGGTTCAATTTCAAGGGCGCCGACCAGAACAAGACGGTGGGCAAGCTGTCCGGGGGTGAACGCGGGCGCCTGCATCTGGCCAAGACCCTGATCGCGGGCGGCAACGTGCTCCTGCTGGACGAGCCCTCGAACGACCTCGATGTCGAAACGCTGCGCGCGCTCGAAGACGCGCTGCTGGAATTCGCGGGCAGCGTCATGGTCATCAGCCACGATCGCTGGTTCCTGGACCGCATCGCGACGCACATCCTGGCTTTCGAAGGGGATTCCCAGGTCGTGTTCTTCGACGGCAACTATCAGGAATACGAGGCCGACAAGAAGCGGCGCCTGGGCGAGGAGGGTGCGAAGCCCAAGCGTTTGCGGTATAAAGCGCTGAAGTAGCCCCGCCTTGGAAGGAAGCCGCCATGCACACTCTGAGTACGCACGATTCGATGCTGCTGGTCGTCGACATGCAGTCGGCCTTGCTGCCCGCCATCCAGGATCACCAGGCGCTGGCCGCGCGCGCCGGCCGCCTGGCGCAGGCGGCGCAATTGCTGGGCGTGCCCGTGGTGGCCACCGAGCACTGCGCCGGCAAGATCGGCCCCACCGCCGACGCCCTGCGGCCCTGGGTGGACCACATCGTCCAAAAGACGCATTTCGACGCCACTCGCGAAGCCGGCTTTCTTGCCGAGCTTCCGCGCGGCCGGCACGACGTGTTGTTAATTGGCGCCGAGGCCCATGTGTGCGTGTTACAAACCGGCCTGGGGCTGGCCCGGCTGGGGCTGTCGCCCATTCTGGTCACCGACTGCATCGGTTCCCGGCGCGCGTCCGACTATCACGCCGCATGCGCGCGCTGGCGCCATCATGGGCTGGAAGCCATCAGCGCCGAAATGGCCATGTTCGAGTGGCTGGAATCCCCCGACCACCCGCATTTCAGGGAAGTCCTGGCGCTGGTCAAAGCGGGCTAGGCCCTGTTGGCGCTACGAGGCGGGCGGCACTGGCCGGCCACTGGGGGCGGGCCGGGCGCCCAGGCTGATACATTTGTTTCGTGCTCTCACAAGCTCATCGCTTTGCGTCTTGATTACGAAACAGGATTTCGGCTACCTTGAGCGGTGTGTATTTGTTTTACGGAGATAGAAAAATGAAATCGACGACATGGGCAAAACTGGGCGCGGCGGGTGTATTGGCCGTGGCCATGGCGGGGTGTTCGTCCTGGGACAACATGAGCCATCGCCAGAAAAGCGCGGTGACCGGCGCGGGCATCGGCGGTGTCGCCGGCGCGGTGGTGACCGGAGGCGGCGTGCTGGGCACCGTGGGCGGCGCGGCCATCGGCGGGGTCATCGGCGACCAAGTCGGCAAGAACCGATAGGCCGGCGGCGCCGGGGCGGCCATGAGGGCGGCCTGCGTGCGCGGCTGAAGCCGGAGGACCGTGTGGGGCTGGGCCCTGCACGGTTTTTTTTATGCCGAACGCCCTTCGGGTTGCGGCATTTCGATTTTGACTTCCAGGATTTCCAGGGAATCCTGGCGTTCCAGGTTGACTTTGATGTCGTCGGGGTTGATCTTGACGTAGCGGGAAATGACCTCGACCAGTTCCTTCTGAAGGCGGGGCAGGTAGTCGGGCGTGACGCCGTCGCCCCGTTCGTTGATCAGGATGAGCTGCAGGCGGTCGCGGGCCACGCTTGCCGAGGTTTTCTTCTGCCCGCGAAGGAATGACAGGAAGGACATGTTATTTCCCCCCGAATAAGCGCTTGAACAGGCCGGGCTTTTCGTATTCGACGAATTTCAGGGGCTTTTCTTCGCCCAGGTAGCGGTCGACGACGTCCATGTAGGCCACGGCGACGTCGGTGTCGCGCAGATGGATGGCCGGGATGCCCTGGTTGGAAGCCTGCAGGACCGATTCCGATTCGGGAATGACGCCGATCAGCTTGATGCGCAGGATGTCTTCGATGTCCTTGAGCGACAGCATTTCGCCTTCGGCGACACGCTTGGGGTTGTAGCGCGTGAGCAGCAGGTATTCCTTGATCGGTTCCTCGCCTTTTTCGGCCCGGCGCGACTTGGCGGACAGGATGCCGAGGATGCGGTCGGAATCGCGCACCGAAGAGACTTCGGGATTGGTGACGACCAGCGCGTCGTCGGCGAAGTACGAGGCCATGAGGGCGCCGGTCTCGATGCCCGCCGGGGAGTCGCACACGATGTATTCGAAGCCCATCTCGCCCAGGTCCTTCAGGACTTTTTCGACGCCTTCGCGGGTGAGGGCGTCTTTGTCGCGGGTTTGGGAGGCGGGAAGAATGAATAGGTTTTCCAGCTGCTTGTCGCGTATCAAGGCCTGGTTCAGCGAGGCCTCGCCCTGGATCACGTTGACGAAATCATAGACGACGCGGCGTTCGCACCCCATGATGAGATCGAGATTGCGCAACCCCACGTCGAAGTCAATGACCACGGTCTTGTGGCCGCGCATTGCCAATCCCGAAGAGAAGCTTGCACTGGTGGTTGTTTTGCCCACGCCGCCTTTGCCGGAGGTCACCACAACAATTCGCGCCATGACGATAGAGTTCCTTATGGTTTTTGGTAAATCACGTAATCGTAATGCATATCGGTCCCGAAAATACTGAAGCGAACGGCATTTCCGGTGCTGCTTCGCAACAAATATTATCCGCTACTTGGTCAGGGGCGTGAGCTTCAGGGTGTCGTCCTCCAGGTGCACGATGGTCGGCCGGTTGCGCAGGGAATCGTCGAGCTGGGTTTCGATGACGCGGTAGACGCCGGCGATGGCCAGCAGCTCGGGGTCGAGCTGGGTCGTGAAGATGCGGGCGCTGGCGTCGCCGCGCGCGCCGGCCATGGCCTTGCCGCGCAGCGGGCCGTATACGTGGATGTTGCCGTCGGCGATGACTTCCGCGCCCTGGCTGACGACGCCGATGACGATCAGGTCGGTGTTGCGCGCATAGATGCGCTGGCCGGACCGCAGCGGCCGGTTGATGACCATGGCCGCGGGCGCCGGCTCCGCGGGAGCGTCCGAGGGCGCCGGCTTGGCCTTGGCGGCGGGTGCCTGGGGTTCGGCCGCGGGCGGCGCCACGACCGGAACGTCTTTGTCGGGCGCGGGCGTGCTGGCCGGGCGCGGCGTGGGGCTGGACAGGTCCACCGCGGGCAGGCCGTGGGCCAGGGCGCCGGCCAGCATGGCTTCGGGGGCCACCACGCCGACGGGGTGCAGCTTGTGGGCCTTCAGCGCCTGGACGAGCGCGCCCCAGTCCGCGGGCTGGTCCAGCCTGCTTGCGTCGAGAACCACGGGCTCGTTTTCGAAGAAAGCGCCCGCATCGTTCATTCTTTGCGCCAGGGCGGCCGTCAGCGCGTCGGTTTCATGGCTGTGCAGCACGACACGGACGGCATACAGGGTGGCGCTTTTGAAATCCAGCGCCAGCTGGCTTTTGCGGGAGGGGGATGAGTCGCTCACTGATCTGATTCGCAAATAAAGTTACATGTCCCGGGTTCATTTCTGGGGCGCCCAGGAATCCTTTAGGGTCGTGCTGCGGTTGATGACCGGCTTGTCGGCCGTGGAGGCTTCGCGATCCGCCACGAAATAGCCCAGGCGCTCGAATTGCCAGGACTGCCCCGGATCGGCGACGGTGCCGGGCTCCAGCCAGCCCTGAACCACCCGGCGCGAATCGGGATTGATGGCGGCGAGGAAGTCCTTGTCGCCGGCGTCGGGGTGCGGATCGGCGAACAGGCGGTCGTACAGCCGGATTTCGGCCGGCACGGCATGCGCGGCGCTGACCCAGGTGATGTTGCCCTTCACCTTGATCGCGTCGGCGCCCGCCGTGCCGCTCTTGGTGTCGGGCAGGTATTCGGCATGGACTTCGACGACATTGCCGTCGGCATCCTTCACGCAACCGGTGCAGCGGACGACGTAGGCGTATTTCAGGCGCACCGTGTTGCCGGGGTAAAGCCGGAAGTACTTCTTGGGCGCCTCTTCGCGGAAATCGTCGCGTTCGATCCAGAGTTCGCGGGTCAGGGGGAATTCGCGCTGGCCGGCATCGGGGTCGTGCGGGTTGCGCGGCGCGCGGCAAATCTCGGTCTGGCCTTCCGGATAGTTGGTGAGCACCAGCTTGATGGGATCCAGCACGGCCACGGTGCGCGGCGCCTTGGGGTCGAGATCGTCGCGCAGCGCTTGTTCCAGCACGCTGTAGTCGATGCGGGAATCGGCCTTGGACACGCCCAGGCGTTCGCAGAACAGCCGGATGGACGCCGGCGTATAGCCCCGGCGGCGCAGGCCGGCCAGGGTGGGAAGGCGCGGATCGTCCCAGCCGTCCACGTGGCCTTCGCGCACCAGGTGCAGCAGCTTGCGCTTGCTGGTCACCACATAGGTGAGGTTCAGGCGGGCGAATTCATACTGCTGCGGCAAAGGGCGCGACAGCTGCCCGAGGTCGGCCAGGTGGTTCAGGATCCAGTCGTAGAACGGCCGCTGGTCTTCGAATTCCAGCGTGCAGATGCTGTGGGTGATGCCTTCCAGGGCGTCCTCCACGGGATGCGCCCAGGAGTACATGGGATAGATGCACCATGCGTTGCCGGTGCGGTGGTGCGCGACGTGGCGGATGCGGTACAGCACGGGGTCGCGCATATTGATGTTGGGCGAGCCCATGTCGATTTTGGCGCGCAGCGCCATGCTGCCGTCGGGATGCTTGCCGTCCCGCATCTCGCGCAGCAGCCGCAGCGATTCCTCGGCGGGCCGGTTGCGCCATGGGGAGTCCGTGCCTTTTTCCGTCAGGGTGCCGCGCGTGGCGCGCATTTCGTCGGCGCTTTGTTCGTCGACGTAGGCCAGGCCGGCCCGCACGAGCGCTTCGGCGAACTCGTACATGTATTCGAAGTAGTCGCTGGCGAAATAGCAGTTGTTCTCGTCGCCGTTGGTCCAGTCGAAGCCCAGCCATTTCACCATGTCGATGATGGCGTTGACGTATTCGTCTTCTTCCTTTTCAGGGTTGGTGTCGTCGAAGCGCAGGTGGCAGGCGCCCTGGTAGTCGCGGGCCAGGCCGAAGTTCAGGCAGATGCTCTTGGCGTGGCCGATGTGCAGGTAGCCGTTGGGCTCCGGCGGAAAGCGCGTGCGGATGCGCGCGGCGTCGATGGCGCCCTGCCGCTGGACGGAGGCCGGACCCGGCCGGCCCGCCCAGCGTTTTTCCGCATAGCGGCCTTGGGCGAGGTCGTTTTCAATGATGGTGCGCAGAAAATTGGATACCGGAGCGGGGGTGGGCACTGAGGTCATTACGATATTGGAAACAGGATGTCGAGTGAAGTAAGCATTTTGCCACGTTCGCCGATATTTGCCTCCCGGCCGCGGCCAAACTGGCGCCGGACGGTTTACAAATGGCGAAGTGGCTCTAAACTAGCGCTCATTATGACGTACTCGACATTGTGGTTATCACAAATCCAGTTCTTTGCCAGCCTCGGTTTCATGCTGATGTTTCTCGTCATAGAGCTGGGGCTGGCCTGGGTGCTGCTGTACTTCAAGCTTCGCGCCTTCGGGCGCGAGCATGCCGCCTGGACGGCCGCCTACCGTTTTTGGGTGCGGGTGTTCGCGCTGGCTTTCGTGCTCAGCTTTGCCGCGAGCATGCCGGTGTTGATCCAGCTGGGCGGCCTCTGGCCCACGCTGATGGAAAAAATCGGCGACGTCGCCGGTCCTCTGCTGGCGGCGGGCATTTTGTCCACTTTCATCTTCAAGTCCTGTTTCCTGGGCGCCATGCTGTTCGGGCAGCGCCATCTGTCCGAGAAGCTGCACGCCCTGGTGGTCTTCATGGTGGCGCTGGGGGTGACCGCCTCCTCGTTCTGGATGCTGGCCCTGCTCTCGTGGATGCACGTCCCGACCGGCGCCCGCATGCTGGACGAACGCTACTGGGTAATCGACTGGGCGGACATCATCTTCAATCCCGCGCTGCCCTGGTATGGGGGGCTGTTCATGCTGACCGGGCTGCTGACCGCCGCCTTCCTGGTGTTGGGCATCATCGCGCTGCAGACCCTGCGCCGCCCGGTGGACGAAAGCGGGCGCCTGGTGTTCAAGACGGCCGCCTGGCTTGCCGGCGCCAGCATCGTGCTGCAGGCCGCGCTGGCGGCGGGGGCGGGCGGCATGACCGCGCAGTATCAGCCCGCCAAGGCGGCGGCGGTGTCGGGCTATTGGCATAGCGGCGAACTTCCCCGGGTGGCCCTGTTCGACGCGTCCGGCGCCCAGGACCGGGCCGGCGACGAGGAATCGATCTGGCACGCGGCGGCCGGCCACTGGCTGGGCCGCGACAAGAACGGCCGCTACCGCGGGCTGGACCAGTTCGCGGGCATGGCCCCGCCGGTCGCCGTCACCTTCTGGTCCTACCGTCTCGCGGTCTTCACGGGGCTGCTCATGCTGCTCGTGGCGGCGGTCACGCTGCTGCGTGGCAGGCGGCGCGGTTTCGATCCCGGCGCGCTGTCCCGGGGCTGGCGCCGGGTGCTGATCGCCATGAGCTTTTCCGGCTGGCCCATGCTGCTGGGCGGCGCGGCCTACGTGTTTTTCGGCTCCTTCCCCTATGCCGTGACGGGGACGATCACCGTCAGCGAAGTCACCGGCGACACGCCTTTCGACATCATCCTGGGGGGCTATCTGGCCTACCTGCTTTTCTATGCGTTGTTCCTGGCGGGCTTCTTCCAGATGCTGCGGCACATCGTGCGCTACGGCGTCGTGCCCGTCGCGCGCCACAGGGGGCGGGCATGATCGATTCCTTGGCCGTGGCGCTGGGCCTGGGCGCCCAGGATCCATCGTTCTGGATGCCGCTGGTCTTCATGGCGCTGTTTTACGGAATCGTGGTCGCCGGAACGGTGCTCGACGGCTTCGACATCGGCGTGGGCTGCCTTGCCCTGTTCGCGCCCAGGGCGCTGCGCCCGCGCATGCTGTCCCTGCTCAGCCCATGGCGCGACGCCAATGAATTCTGGCTGTTCCTCGGCCTGGGCCTGTTCGTGTCGGCTTTCCCCCATGCCTGGGGCCACGTCATGAGCGCCCTGTACCTGCCCATGTGCCTGCTCGCCCTCGGCGTCCTGCTGCGCTCGGTCTCCTTCGAGATGCGCCTGCGGGCCCACAAGGAGCTGCAGGGGCGCTGGCTGGCGGGCTTCGCGGTCGGTTCGCTGATGACGGCGCTGGCCCATGGCGCGCTGCTGGCCCAGATCGTGGTGACCTACCAGTCGCGCTCGGGCTATCTGTGGTTCACCGTATTCGTGGCGGGCTGCGCGGTGGCCGCCTATTGTCTGTTGGGCGCGGCCTGGCTGATCATGCGGGTGGCCGGGGAACTGCGCGCCCGCGCGGTGATGTGGGGCCGCCGGGCGGTGCGCTGGGTGGCGGCGGGGACGGTGGCGGTATCGCTGGTCCTCGCCTTCGACAATCCGGGCGTGTTCCTGAAATGGAGCGACGGGCCGCGCTGGCCGAACATCGCCTTGCTGTGGGGCGCCATGCTGCTGTGCTTCGTATCCATTGAAATGTGCTTGCAGCGCATGATCAACCGGAGCTACCGAACGACGGCCTTGCCTTTCGTGCTGACGCTGTTGATTTTCCTGGCGGTGCTGGGCGGGCTGGGCTACAGCTTTTTTCCTTATCTGGTGCTGGACGATGTGACGATCTGGGACGCGGCGGCTTCGGTGGGCTCCTTGCGGCTGATTCTTTCGGGCACCATCATTGCGTTGCCCGTCGCCTTGATTTTCAACATCTGGGTGTACCGGCGCATGTTCGGGCTGTCGATCCCGCCGGCGCCGCCGGAATACGCGGGCTAGGGCCTGTTGACAGGCCCCAGGCGCTCAAGGGCGGGCAAGCGGCAGCCGCACGCTAACCTGCAGCCCGCCGGCCGCCGCGTCTTCTAGCGCCAGGCTGCCGCCATGGGCGCGCACGATCGCTTCGGCCAGCGCCAGCCCCAGGCCCACCGACCCCGTGCGCGTGCGGGCGTCGTCCAGGCGCGAGAACGGGCGCAAGGCTTCCGCGCGGCGCTCGGCCCGGATGCCCGGGCCATGGTCGGACACCGTGATGACGGCGCCGTCCTTGTCCGCTGCCAGCCGCACTTCGACCGGCGGCTTCCCGTGGTTGAAAGCATTGGTGATGAGGTTGTCCAGGAGGCGGCCCAGCGCCACCCTGTCGGCATTCAGCACCAGATTCTCCGGCCCCGCGTCGATATAGCGCACGTCGCTGCCCGTGCTCGTCCAGGCCGCCAGCTGTTCCTCCAGCCAGGCGTTCAAGGGCAGCGGCTCGAACTGATAGGAGCGCCGGTCCGTGCCCCGCACGAAACCGATGAACTGGTCCACCATGCGCTGCATGTCCTGCAGGTCCTTGCGCATGCCGTCCTTGAAATGAGCGTCGTCCAGCATTTCTATGCGCAGCCACATGCGCGAAAGCGGCCCCTTCAAGTCGTGCGGAAGCCCGGCAAGCAGCGTGCGGTGCACCGCGTCCGTTTCCGCCAGCGTGTCCAGCATGGCGTTGAAGCGTTCTCCCAGTATGCGCGTTTCGGTTGGCCCCGAGGGCGTCACGCGCTGCGGCTGGCCCGCGGCCAGCTGGTCCGCCGCCCGGGCGAGGCGGGTGAGGGGGCGCGTGATATGCCAGGAGAAAGCGGCGGAAAGCAACAGCAGCAGCCCCATGCCGCCCAGCCAGACGGCGATCATCGGCGTGGACACGGGGGGCGCGAGGCGGTCCAGCCGGATGACCAGCCACTCGCGGCTGGCGCGGCCGTCTTCCGTTTCCGGCGTGGGCAGCAGCGAAATATAGAGCCTGGGCTCCGGCCCGCGCGACAGCGCGACGCGCGTGTCGTCGTCCAGGCGCTTGTTCAGCGCGTCGACGAAGGCCCGCAAGTTGTTGCGTATGTCATTCGGCGGGCGGGACGACGGCGGGCCGTGCCGGTGCCTGGGGGGCGGGCGGCGCTCTTCCAGGCTGGCGTCGGGCGGCAGGCTGCGCGACCACAGCCGCCATTGGTTCTCCGAGGCGATCTGCACGAAGCGCGCGCGCTGCTCGGCGGGAATCTCGGCCAGGGCGGCGCGCAGCGTCCGGATGGTGGTGGCGGTCAGCTCGACGGCCACGTCTTCGTTGAACTTCTTGCGATAATGCGACACCGTTGCGAAGGTGGCCGCCTGCACCAGCAGAATGGTGCCCAGCGTGAGCAGCACCATGCGCGCATGGAGGGATCGCGGGATCAGGAAACGCAGCATGGATCAGGGCGAAAACCGGTAGCCCACGCCCCACACCGTCTGGATCCACCGGGGCTGCTTGGGATCGTCCTCGATGGCGCGGCGCAGGCGCAGCACGGCGATGTCTATGGCGCGGTCGTTGCGCTCGCCTTCGTCGTCGTCGCGCGCGAGCGCGAGCAGGCGATCGCGCGACAGCGGCTTGCCCGGGTTGTTGACCAGGGCTTCCAGCAGGTTGACCTCGCCGCCGGTCAGCTTGATGGGCACCTGGTTCTTGAACAGCTGCCGCGTGGCGGGGTCGAACAGGAAGGGGCCGAATTCCACCGGCTTGTCCTTGGTGAGGGCCGACGCGCCCTTCTTGCGGCGCAAGACGGCTTCGATGCGGGCGAGCAGTTCGCGCGGGTCGAAGGGCTTGCCGAGGTAGTCGTCGGCGCCGGCTTCCAGGCCGATGATGCGGTCCACCGTTTCGTCGCGGGCCGTGAGTAAAATGACGGGTATGTCTTCCCCCAGCTGGCGCAGGCGCCGGCAGGCCTCGGCGCCGTCGCCGTCGGGCATCATGCGGTCCAGCACGATCAGGTCGGGCGAATAGCGTTGTATCCGGGCGGGCAGATCGCTGGCGTCGGGCGCGAGCAGGGTGTCGTAGTGATGGCGATTCAGGTAATCGGCCAGCAACTGACGCAGGGCGGGGTCGTCGTCGACGACCAGCACTTTTACAAGAGGGTTTTCCATGGCTGCAAGTGTGCCCTCAAGCGTTTCCGCCTGGCAAGCGCGGGAAACGGATTGAAATAGTTGGGTGGCAAGCGTAAGGTGGCGGGACTTCATTTTCTCAGAAACGGCATGATTCAGTCTTCCTTGCGGTCGGTGCGCCAGCGGCTGGGCGCTTATTCGTGGTTGTCCGAGCTGCCCGCCATGCTGTGCTGGGCCGCGCTGGTGGGCATCCTGGGCGCTTTCGCCACCATCGCTTTTCACCAGGGCATGCATCTGCTGCAGAAGCTCGCCACGGGCGGCAGCGGCACGATCGCGGGGGTCACCGAAAGCCTGCCCTGGTACGGGCGGCTGGCCTTCCCCGCGCTGGGCGGCGTCGTGGCGGGCTTCCTGCTGCTGGGCGCGCGCAAAATCAAGGCCGGCAGCAATTCCGACTACATGGAAGCGGTGGCCATCGGCGACGGCCGCCTCTCGATCCGGCAGGGCATGCTGCGTTCCATGTCCTCGCTCTTCACGGTGGCCTCGGGCGGCTCGATCGGGCGGGAAGGGGCCATGGTCCACCTGGCGGCGCTCAGCGCCTCGGCGATCGGCCGCTTCACTTACTTCAATACCGCGCGGCTGCGGCTGCTGGTGGCCTGCGGCGCCACCGCCGGCGTGTCGGCCGCCTACGGGGCGCCCATCGCGGCGGCGTTCTTCGTGGGCGAAATCGTCCTGGGCACCATGCGCATGCACAGCCTGGGACCCATGCTGGTGGCCGCCGCAAGCTCGAATATCGTCATGCGCATGACGGGCAACTACCATACGCTGTATGCCATGCCGGACGTCCCCTCGCTGTCCGGCGGAGCGGTCCTGCCTTTCGTGGCCCTGGGCGTGGCCGGGGGGCTGTGCGCGCCGCTGTTCCTGAAGTTCCTGGATTTCGCCAAGCGCTCCTTCCAGCGCACCGGGCTGCCCCTGCCCGCGCGGCTGGGCTTGGGCGGCGCCTTGCTGGGGCTGTTGCTGATTTTGATGCCCGAGGTCGCCGGCAACGGCGACAACGTGGTCCATTCCATGCTGCATTCGCCCTGGGCCTGGCACGCCGTCCTGCTCGTCCTGGCCTGCAAGGTGCTGGCGACGGCGCTCACCGCGGGCTCGGGCGCGGTGGGCGGGGTCTTCACCCCGGCCCTGTTCGTGGGCGCCGCGCTGGGAACCCTGTTCGGGATGGCGCTGCAGGGCGTATGGCCGGGCATGTCCGTGCCGGTCTATGTGTACACGCTGGTGGGCATGGGCTGCTTTCTGGGCGCGGCCGCCAGCGCGCCGCTGATGGCGATACTGATGATCTTCGAGATGACGCTCAGCTACCAGATCGTGCTGCCGCTGATGCTCGCCTGCGTGGTGGCGCATTTCGTTTCGCGCGCCGTGGCCGAGATCGCCATGTACGAGGTCACCGTGGTCCGCGAACGGGATATCGCGCTCAGGCAGCGTTTGCGCAACACCACCATCGCCGACCTGATCCGCCCGGCGGTGACGGTCGTCTCCACCACGGCGCCGGTGCGCGAAGCGCTGCAGATGTTCGTCGAATATCCCGTCAAGTATCTGTACGTGGTGGATGAAAAGAATGTTTACCAGGGCGTCATTGCCCAACAAGACCTCACCAGTTTATTGTTGAGCCAGGGCGATATCCAGGAAACGCTGGCGGGCGACGTCCTGAGGCTCGATTTCGTCAAGACGCTGCGTCCGGACATGAGTCTGGACGAGGCACAGGAGTACCTGGTGCATTTCAGCGGCGAGCGCCTGCCCGTGGTCAGTGCGGACGAGCAGCCCCGCCTCCTGGGGGTGGTGTACAAGTCCGCCGTCCTGGAAAAATTCAGCATGCTCAAGAAAATGGCCGACGCCAGCGCGGAAGAGATGCTGGCGTTTCCCGTGTCCGTGGGGCAGGGTGGGCGCGAGCGGCGCAAATAGGCACTTGCTTGTGATGGATTTCAAGGTTTCAAACAGAAAACGGAACTTGTGGCCGCTGTGCGGCTGTGGCGCCCTGGCGCTGTGCATGGCCGCGCCGGCCCCGGGCGCGCCGGGCACGGGCCCGCAGCTCAGCGATCTTGCACCCGTGAAGCTATTCCCGGTCACCTTGCCGACGACGGAGCCGCCCGCGCCGCTGCCCGACCCGGGTCCGGCGCCGCCGCAGGGCCATGCCGCCGAGGACGGTCACGATGTTCCGGACATCCCCTACGATTATTTCTGGGCCGTCGACGACGCCATGCCGGCGCTGGACCGCTCTTTCGCCGTGTCGGGCTCCGGCTTGCTCGGCCCGCAGGAGCGCAAGCGCAAGTCGGCATCCCACGGCCGCTGGCTGCCGCCGGCGTCCCGCGACCCCTGGACGCTCGGCAGCCGCAATTGGCGCTATTCCGACGCCGAAGGGCTGAACCTGACCCTGGGGAACGAAGAAATCGAAATACCCGCCTGGGGGCGGGCCGTTCGCCTGGGCGGGGTCAGCCTCAGCCAGTCCTCGCTGGTCAGCTCGGACTACGCCGATTCCTGGCGGTATTCCCTGTCGCTGGGCGCCCTGGACCAGACCACGGCCGAACAGGGCGACCTGGTCTACGGCGAAACCGCCGGCAATCTGGTGCTGCGCTACGGCCTGAACCGGGACCTGAGCATCGAATCGCAGACCCAGCTGGCGCCGGACCTGGCTACCCACGGCATAGGGGGGAAATACCAAACAGGCTGGGGGGCATGGAGCGCCGGCGTCGCGCGGGCCACGCAAGGCCTGTACACGGGCTGGCGCTACCAGGCGGCCTATACCGTCAAGGTGCTGGACGACGTGGAACTCAGCTGGCGCAACGAGCGCTATACGCCCGGTTTCGTGGATCTCAGCCGCTATGGGGCGGATGCGTCGAACGGCGGAACGGTGCAGACGGTATCGGCGAAACTGCCTTTGGGCCGCTGGGGGGACCTGAGCGGCAGCTTCCAGAACGAAAGCGTCGGGTCGGGCGCCGCCCGGCGCAGTTTCGGGCTGGCGCAGCAGTTCTGGTACAGCCCGAATCTGCGCATCGGCCTGAAGGCCCAGCGGGAGGTCGTCACCGGCGACTATGATATAGGGATTCGTTTTTCGGTTCCCATCTATTGAGCATGTCGGCTTCTCCCCTTGAAACTTTGCAGCGGGTCTTCGGCTACGATTCTTTTCGTGGCGACCAGAAGGCCGTCATCGATCACGTCGTAAGCGGCGGGGACGCGCTCGTCCTCATGCCCACGGGCGGCGGCAAGTCCTTGTGCTATCAGATACCGGCGCTGGTGCTGCCCGGCACCTGCGTGGTGGTGTCCCCCCTGATCGCGCTGATGCAGGACCAGGTGGATGCGCTGATCGAGCTCGGGGTCAAGGCCGCGTTCCTGAATTCGTCCCAGGACTGGCGCACCGCGCGCGACGTCGAGCAGGCCTTCCTGGCCGGGGAGCTGGACCTGCTTTATGTCGCGCCGGAACGCCTGCTGACGGACCGCTGTATGGACCTGCTGTCGCAGGGGCGGGTCTCGCTGTTCGCCATCGACGAGGCGCACTGCGTGTCGCAATGGGGCCATGACTTCCGGCCGGAATACCTGGGTCTTTCGATACTGCACGAACGCTGGCCCGAGGTCCCGCGCCTGGCGCTGACGGCCACCGCCACCGCGGCGACGCGGCGCGAGATCGCCGAGCGCCTGGAGCTGAACCAGGCGCCGCATTTCGTCGCCAGCTTCGACCGGCCCAACATCCAGTACCGCATCGTGGAAAAGAACGAGGTGCGCAAGCAGCTTCTGTCGTTCATCCAGGCCGAGCACGAGGGGGACTGCGGCATCGTCTACTGCCTTTCGCGCGCCCGCGTGGAGGAAACCGCCACCTTCCTGTGCGACAACGGCATCCCCGCCCTGCCTTACCACGCCGGCCTGAACGCGGCGGTCCGGGCGCAGAACCAGGCGCGCTTTCTGCGCGAAGAGGGCATGGTCATGGTCGCCACCATCGCTTTCGGCATGGGGGTGAACAAGCCCGACGTCCGTTTCGTCGCCCATATCGACCTGCCCAAATCGGTCGAGGGCTACTACCAGGAAACCGGCCGCGCCGGGCGCGACGGGCTGCCCGCGACGGCCTGGCTGGCCTATGGCTTGCAGGACGTCGTCCAGCAGCGCCGCATGATCAATGAATCGGCGGGCGACGATGCGTTCCGGCGCAGGCTGGGCCAGCAGCTGGACGCCATGCTGGGCTTGTGCGAGACCGTGGGCTGCCGCCGCCAGCGCCTGCTGGCCTACTTCGACCAGCAGATCGAGCCTTGCGGCAACTGCGACACCTGTCTGGAACCGCCGCAGGCCTGGGACGGCACGGTGGCGGCGCAAAAGATTCTCTCCGCGGTCTATCGCCTGTGGCGCGAGCGCGGCCAGCGATTCGGGGCGGGGCACCTGATCGACATCCTGCGCGGCAAATCCACGGACCGCATCACGCAGTACGGGCACCAGACCCTGACGGTGTTCGGCATCGGGGCGGACCTGTCCGAGCAGGCCTGGCGGGGCGTGCTGCGGCAGTTGCTCGCGCAAAGCCTGCTGGCGGTGGACCAGGAAGGCTACGGCACCTTGGCGCTGACCGAGGGCAGCCGCGCGGTGCTCAAGGGCGAGCACAAGCTGCTGTTCAGGCGGGAGCCCGAAAAGAAGGCGCGGGGGTCATCGCGGGCGGCGGGCGCCGCCGGCGGCCGCGCAAAGGGGCCCGCCGTGGATCTTCCGCCCGATGCGCAGGGGCGATTCGAGGCCTTGCGCAGCTGGCGCTCGGAGGTCGCGCGCGGGCATGGCGTGCCCGCCTATGTGATTTTCCATGATGCCACGCTGCGCGAGATCGCCACCCAGTGCCCCGGCACGCTGGACGACCTGAGCCACATCAGCGGCGTGGGCGTCCGCAAGCTGGAAGCCTACGGCGAGGAAATCCTGCGCTGCCTGGCCCTGGCATCAACCCCCCAGGGCGGCTGACCCCGGCCCGCCGAAGAGATCGCCGCTGCCGTGGGTCGGCCCGCGGGGCGCGAGCCCCAGGTGGCGCCAGGTGGATTGGGTGGCGATGCGGCCGCGCGGCGTGCGCTGCAGGAAGCCCTGCTGGATGAGGAAGGGTTCGATGACGTCCTCGATGGTGTCGCGCTCTTCGCCGATGGCGGCGGCCAGGCTGTCGACGCCGACCGGCCCGCCATCGAATTTGTGGATGATGGCCTCCAGCAGCTTTCTGTCCATGAGGTCCAGCCCCTGCGGGTCGACTTCCAGCATGGCCAGCGCGGCGCCGGCGACGTCCGTGTCGATGCGGCCGTTCGCCTTGACTTCTGCGTAATCGCGCACGCGGCGCAGCAGCCGGTTGGCGATGCGCGGCGTGCCCCGGGAACGCCGGGCGATCTCGGTGGCGCCGTCGGGCGTGGTTTCGGCGTTCAGCAGGTGGGCGCTGCGCGTGACGATATGGGTGAGGTCTTCGGCGCTGTAGAATTCGAGCCGGGAGACGATGCCGAAGCGGTCGCGCAGGGGGTTGGTGAGCATGCCGGCGCGCGTGGTGGCGCCCACCAGGGTGAAGGGCTGCAGATCGATCTTCACGCTGCGCGCCGCCGGCCCCTCGCCGATCATGATGTCGATCTGGAAGTCTTCCAGGGCGGGGTAGAGGATTTCTTCCACGACCGGGGAAAGCCGGTGGATTTCGTCGATGAAGAGGACGTCGTTCTTTTCCAGGTTGGTCAGCAGGGCGGCGAGGTCGCCCGCGCGTTCGAGCACCGGGCCGGACGTCTGGCGCAGCTGCACGCCCATTTCATGCGCAATAATATGGGCGAGCGTGGTCTTGCCCAGCCCCGGCGGGCCGAACAGCAGGACGTGGTCCAGGGCTTCGTTGCGGTTCCGGGCGGCGGCGATGAAGATCTCGAGCTGCTCGCGGACCCGGTGCTGGCCGATGTACTCGTTCAGTGCCTTGGGGCGCAAGGCGCGTTCGATGGATTCCTCGTTCGGGGAGGCGCTTTGAGGCGCCACGATGCGTTGCGGCGCCGGAATGCTGGACAAGGAATCGGAATGTATGGCCATGATGGAAGTGCTGAGTATATTTACAGTATCGCGATGCTAAGCATACTCTACCACGCCGGCATTTCAACGCGTCGGCCAATTGCAACATCGGCGCGGATACGTTACCTTCAATATCCCCTTTTCGGGTCTTCATCCCATCCCCAACTTCAGAGGCTTTCTTCATGAGTGACCGCATACCGACCTACGAAGACGTCATGCAGGCCAGTAATGCGCTGATCGGCGTTGCGCACCGCACGCCGGTCCTGACATCGCACACCATCAATGCCAGGCTGGACGCCCAGGTGTTCTTCAAGTGCGAGAACTTCCAGCGCATGGGCGCATTCAAGTTCCGCGGAGGCTACAACGCGCTGGCCGGCCTCACCGAAGAGCAGCGCAAGGCGGGCGTGGTGGCGTTTTCCTCGGGCAACCACGCGCAGGCGGTGGCGCTGGCGGCGCGGATGTTCGGGGTGGCCGCCACCATCGTCATGCCGCATGATGCGCCCGCGGCCAAGAAGGAAGCCACGCTGGGCTACGGGGCGCGGGTGGTGTCTTACGACCGCCTGACGGAAGACCGCGAGGAAGTTGCGCGCGGCCTGGTCGAGAAGCACGGCCTGTCCCTGATTCCGCCTTTCGATCATCCGGACGTGATCGCAGGCCAGGGCACGGCGGCCAAGGAGCTGTTCGAGGAAGTCGGCGAGCTAGATGCCTTGTTCGTGCCTTTGGGGGGCGGGGGGCTGTTGTCGGGGTCTTTGTTGTCGGCGCACGCGCTGAGCTGCGTCTGCGACGTCTATGGGGTGGAGCCGCGCGCCGGCTCGGACGGGCAGCAGTCCTTCCGCGGCGGGTCGGTGGTGCGCATCGCGCCGCCCAAGTCCATTGCCGACGGCGCGCTCACCCAGGCGCTGGGGAGGCTGACTTTCCCCATCATCCGCAAGTATGCGCGGGACATCCTCACGGTGTCGGACGAGCAGCTCATCCAGGCGATGAAATTCTTCGCCGAGCGCATGAAGATCGTCGTGGAGCCCACGGGCTGCCTGGGGGCGGCCGCGGTGTTCAACGAGGTGGTCCCGGTCAAGGGAAAGCGGGTGGGGGTCCTGCTCAGCGGCGGCAACGTCGACCTGAAGGCTTACGCGGGGTATCTGCAAAGCGCCTAGGGGCCGGTGCCGCCCCCGCCCGTCACCCGCGCGCCAGCGACTTGAGCGCCAGCCGTATGCCCTCGGTCACTTCCACGCCCTCGGGCAACTGCTTCAGCGCCGCCTGGGATTCGCTGCTGGAATATCCCAGCGCCAGCAGCGCGTTCGCGATGTCGTCGCGTCCCGCCGCCGGGCCGCCCGCGCTCCCGCCGGCGGACAGATCCGCGCCCAGCTTGCCCCGCAGTTCCAGGAGCAGGCGCTCCGCCGTCTTCTTTCCGATGCCCGGCACCCGCGTCAATCGCCCCGTTTCCTGCTGCGTGATGGCGCCGGCCAATTCCTCGACACTCATGCCGGACAGCACCGACAGCGCCGTGCGCGCGCCGATGCCCGTCACCTTGATCAGCGCCCGGAACGCGCTGCGTTCGCCGGGCGAAGAGAAGCCATAGAGAATGTGGGCGTCCTCGCGCACGGCCAGATGGGTGTAGAGCGTCACCTTGGCGCCGTTTTCGGGCAGCTTGTAGAGCGTGCTCATGGGCACGTCGATCTCGTAGCCCACGCCCGCCACGTCGATGCAAACCATGGGGGGGGATTTTTCCAGCAGGATGCCGGTAATGCGTCCGATCATGCGATTTCCTTTATGCGGCCGCGGCCAATGCGGCCACGGTCAACCGAGTATGCGCCCGCCGCGTATGCGCCGGCCCGCCGCCGGGCCCAGCCGGCCGGCGCCTTGAAGACGGGCGGTGATGGGGCTGAAGTGCGCATGGCAGATCGCGCAGGCCAGCGCATCGGCGGAGTCCGCCGCGGGCAGGCCGTTCAGGCTGAGAAGATACTGCACCATTTTCTGGACCTGATCTTTGGTCGCGTGGCCGTTGCCGACCACCGACTTCTTGATTTGCAGGGCGGTGTACTCGTGCACGTCCAGCATGCTGTCCGCCAGCGCGCACAGGGCGGCGCCCCGCGCCTGCCCCAGGAGCAGGGTGGACGAAGGATTGGTATTGAGGAAGACTTTTTCCAGGGCCGAGACGTCGGGCTGCGCGGAGGCGACGATTTCCCGTATGTTGTCGAGAATGACCTTCAGGCGGTCGGCCAGCGGGCGGTCCGCCGGCACCACGATGGTGCCGCTGCTGACATAAGCCAGGCGGCCGCCGCTGGCGTCGATGATGCCGAAGCCCGTGCGCCGCAGGCCGGGGTCTATGCCCAGAATGCGCATCAGTGGCGGAAGTGGCGCGCGCCGGTGAACACCATGGCGATGCCGCGCTCGTTCGCAGCGGCGATCACCTCGTCGTCGCGCACGCTGCCGCCGGGCTGGATCACGCAGGTGGCGCCGGCATCGGCGACGACGTCCAGGCCGTCGCGGAAGGGGAAGAAGGCGTCGGACGCCACGGCCGAGCCCTGCAGGGAAAGCCCCGCGTTCTCCGCCTTGATGGATGCGATGCGCGCCGAGTCGATCCGGCTCATCTGCCCGGCCCCGACGCCCAGCGTCATGCCGTTGCCCACGAACACGATGGCGTTGGACTTCACGTACTTGGCGACTTTCCAGGCGAAGACCAGGTCCTGCATCTGTTCGGCCGTGGGCGCCAGCGTGGTGACCACCTTGAAAGCGTCCTGGGGCACCTGGTAGTCGTCGGGATTCTGGACCAGCCATCCCCCGCCCACGCGCTTGATGTCGAAGTCGTTGCGGCCGTCGCCTTGCGGGACTTCCAGGACGCGCACGTTCTTCTTGGCGGCGAAGACGGCCAGCGCCTCGGACGAATAGCCCGGCGCCAGCAGGACTTCGACGAACTGGCCGCTGACCGCTTGCGCGGCGGCTTCGTCCACCGGACGGTTGAAGGCGATGATGCCGCCGAAAGCCGAGGTGGGGTCGGTCTTGAAGGCCTGCCGATAGGCATGCAGCGGGCTGTTTCCGACCGCCACCCCGCAGGGATTGGCGTGCTTGACGATGACGCAGGCGCCGGCCTGGAAGCTGCGCACGCATTCCCAGGCGGCGTCGGCGTCGGCGATGTTGTTGTAGGAAAGTTCCTTGCCCTGCAGCTGGCGGTAGCTGCCCAGCAGGCCGGCCCTGACCGGATGGTCGGTGTAGAAGGCGGCGGACTGGTGCGGGTTCTCGCCGTAGCGCAGCACCTGGTGCCGCTGCACCTGCAGCGTGAGCGTGGCCGGCCAGGGGTCGCGCGCGGGCGCCTGGTCCTGGGCGGGTTCGGCCTCGGCCAGGCTGCTCAGGTACGCGGCGATGGCGCCGTCGTAGGCGGCGGTGTGGGCGTAGGCCTTGGTGGCCAGTTCCAGGCGCAGGCCGTATGACGGCGCGCCTTGCGGCCCGTCCATGTCGGCCAGCACGCGCGCGTAGTCGGCCGGGTCGATGACGACGGTGACGCCGCCTTCGGGCGTGCCGTGGTTCTTGGCCGCGGCGCGCAGCATGGCGGGGCCGCCGATGTCGATGTTTTCAACGGCATCCGCGAAGGTGCAACCCGGCTTGGCGATGGTTTCGCGGAAAGGGTACAGATTGACGGCCAGCAGGTCGATGCGGTCGATGCCGTGCTGCTCGATGGTGGCAAGATGCTCGGCGCTGTCGCGGCGCGCCAGCAGACCGCCGTGTATCTTCGGGTGCAGTGTCTTCACGCGGCCGTCGAGGATTTCCGGCGAGCCGGTGTGGGCGGCCACCTCGGTCACGCTCAGGCCGGCATCGGCCAGCAGCCTGGCCGTGCCCCCCGTGGACAGCAGGCGGACGCC
The DNA here is from genome assembly GCF_013416525.1 of Parapusillimonas granuli. Classification (GTDB taxonomy): domain Bacteria; phylum Pseudomonadota; class Gammaproteobacteria; order Burkholderiales; family Burkholderiaceae_B; genus Parapusillimonas; species Parapusillimonas granuli. Next base: position 238,810 of record NZ_JACCEM010000004.1, on the reverse strand, counting down.
GCGCTGCGCAAGGGCCTGGGCGAATTCAACAATACCGGTTTTGTCGGAAACCGAAAGTAGGGCGGTCTGGATTTTCATGGAATGAGCAGTCTAGGGTTTTGAATCAGGGTTGCAGATTGTGGGCGATCAGCTTCTTGCGCAGGGTGCTGCGCGTGATACCCAGCATTTCGGCAGCCTTGGACTGGTTGCCGTGCGATTGTTCGAGAGCAACTTGCAAAACCGGACGTTCGACGCAATGGATGACCATGGCCAGCATGTCGCGCGGCTCGGAGTCGCCCAAGTCCGTCAGGTAACGCTGCAGTTGGTCGCGAACGGATTGTTCCAGGGGGTTTTTATTACTCATGATCGTTGGTGGTGGTTTCTGGGCGCGTTCAGGCTAAGCCGGAACCGCCGTGGCCATGATGGGCTCGTTGGGTGGATGGCGGTCAAACCACTGCTCGATGGCGCGGGTTTGCTCGCTGGTGCTGCAAATCTGGTTGATGCGGGGTAAAAATTCGGCGGCGTCGGGCAGCCCCGACAGATACCAGCCGATATGCTTGCGCGCCGAACGCACGCCGGTGAATTCCCCATAGAACCGGTAGTGTTCTTCGAGGTGGTCCAGCAGGCGGGCCCGGAGTTCGCCGAACGTGGGGGGCGGCAGGTGTTCGCCGGTTTTCAGGTAGTGGCTGATTTCCCGGAAGATCCAGGGGCGGCCCTGGGCCGCCCGCCCGACCATGACGGCATCGGCGCCCGTGTACTGTAGTACGTATTCCGCTTTTTCGGGACTATCGATATCCCCATTGGCGACGACGGGAATTTCAACGGCGTTTTTTACTTCGCGTATGGTGTCGTATTCCGCCACGCCCTGGTACAGGTCGCAGCGCGTTCTGCCGTGCAGCGTGATGGCGGCGATGCCGGCCTCTTGCGCCAGCGTGGCGATTCTGACCGCATTGCGCGAATTCCGGTCCCAGCCGGTGCGGGTCTTGAGCGTTACCGGCACGCCCAGGGGGGCGCAGGCCTGGACCACGCTGCGCAGGATGCGCAGCACGCGGCCTTCGTCGCGCAGCAGGGCGGAGCCCGAAGCCACGTTGCATACCTTTTTCACCGGGCAACCCATGTTGATGTCGATGATGCGCGCGCCCTTTGCGACATTGAAGGCGGCGGCTTCGGCCATCATTTCGGGGTCCGCCCCGGCGATCTGCACGGCAATGGGGTCGATTTCGCCGTCGTGGTCCAGGCGGCGCGAAGTCTTCACGCTGTCCCACAGCCGGGGATTGCTGGCCGCCATTTCGGACACGGCGTATCCCGCCCCCAGCGCTTTGCACAATTTGCGGTAGGGGCGATCGGTCACCCCCGCCATGGGGGCGACGAAAACCGGATTCGGAAGGAGCCAGGAGCCGATGCGCATGGCGGGGATTTTAACCCTCCTGCGATTTAACGTTATAGCGGCCTCAGCTGCGCAGGCCCTGCAGCAGTTGCCGCGCCAGGGGCGCGCGCAGCGGCGCGAGCATGTCCAGGGCCAGCAGCGCCAGCCCGCCGGCGTGTTCCATGAGAGGGTTTCCCGTCGCGAACACGCGCGGCAGGGTGTCGGTGATGGCCATCGTCAGCCAGCGGTCGGCCCGGCGCCTGCGGGCGTAGGCCGACATCAGCGGCGCGGCATCGTCTTCGGGGCGGACCAGCCACGGTATCAGGGCCTGCGCCAGCTGCGCGGCGTCGCGCAGGCCCAGGTTCAGGCCCTGCCCCGCGACGGGGTGCAGGGTTTGCGCGGCATTGCCGATGGCGACGGTATAGGGGTTCACCAGGGCGGGGCCGGCATGCATGCTCAAGGGGAAGACGTGCCGGTCGCCGATGCCGTCCAGCCCGCCCAGCCGGTCGCCGAAGGCGGCCTGCAGTTCGGCGATGAAGGCGCCGTCGTCCAGGTCCCGGCGCCGCGCCGACTCGTCGGGCGGGCCGCACCAGACGACGCTGTACAGGTCTTCGCCATGCGGGTGGGGCAGAAGGGCCAGCGGCCCCTGCCGGGTGAAGCGTTCGTACGCCCAGCCGGCGCGCGGGCGCGCGGCGCGGACGGTGGCCAGCACGGCATGCTGCCCGTAGTGCCGTTCTATGCCGCGCGGGCGGACGCCGTCGGACTGGACGAGCAGGCGGCTGCTGAAGGCGGGCCCGGACTCCGGCTCGAAGTGTACGCGGCCGCCGTGCATGTGCTGCGGCGGCGCGCCGTCGACCAGGCTGACCCCGCTGCGCTGGACGGCGTGATGCAGGCTGCGCAGGACGGCGTCGTAGGACGCCACGCTGCCCAGCCGCGGCACGTTCAGCTCGGCGTGCTCGATCAGGGTCCGGCCCAGGCGGCCCCGCTGCGATACGTGCACGGTCTTGATGTCGGCGGATTCCATGGGCCATGCATGCACCTGTTCCAGCAGCAGGCGGCTGCCCTGGTTCAGCGCGAGGGTGCGGGGGTCGGGCGCCGCCCCGGGCCGGCCTTGCGGGGCGGGCGCCATGCCGAGTTGCCGGCCGATCAGGGCGATGCGGCCGGGCTCGGCCGCTTTGGCGGCCAGCATGAGGGCCAGCGCGCTGCCTACGGGGCCCGCACCCATAATGGCGATATCATAAGTGGGCGTATTCATGTGCACTCCCGGGGCGGGGCCCCGAACGATTCATCCGGGGCGCTGGCCCCTAAAACGATTATGACTGAATTTACCATTCCGGTTCCCCATCGAAGCAAAGTCGCGGCCGCCTGGCTGGCCTGCCTGTTCGGCGTGTTCGGCGCGCATTGGTGGTACATGGGCCGCCGCTGGGCGTGGGCCGTGACGGCGTTTTCGGTTGCGATGATCGTGCTGGCGCAGCTTTACCCCGTCTGGTGGGACAGCCCGCCCTTTTTGCTGCTGCTCATCCCGGCCACGGCCGGTTATATCGATACGCTGATCTACGCCCTGACGCCGGACGAGAAATTCGACGCCCGCTACAACCGCGGGTCGCGTCAGGAAACGAAAACCGGCTGGGACGCCGTGATCGTCGCCATTTTCACCACGCTCTTCGGCAGCACCGTGCTGATGGCCGGCATCGCCGTGACCGTCATGCACGTGTATACCGCGATGGGCTGGCTGGACGGCCTGGCGTATTAGGGCCGGCAGGCGGCGCCCGCCGCGGAAAATGGTAGAATCCGTCAGCCTCATCTCGATGGGGCGACTTTCCGTCATTGGGGAGTAGCCGCTACGGCCGCAGCCGTAGAGCCGACGTCAACACGCTTGGTGATTCCACCATGGCGCCGGCAGTTGGGCAGCCCAGGCTGCAAGACCAGGCGAGACCATTGGCCACCATGCGCTGCCTATAGCCGGGCGCCGCGCAGTGGTGTGCCTTGGTTCATCTTACGCCCGGCCTCGTCTTCATGCTTGCCCTCATTCTCTTCTTTGCCTCCGCATTCGTCATCTACCTGGCCTGCGAGTTCTTCGTCAACGGCGTCGAATGGCTGGGCTGCCGCCTCAAGCTCGGAGCGACCGCGGTCGGCACCTTGCTGGCCGCATTCGGCACCGCTTTGCCGGAGAGCGCCGTCACCTTCGTGGCCGTGGTCTTTGGCGCCACCCCCGAACAGAAGGAAATCGGCGTGGGCGCCGCCATGGGCGGCCCCCTGGTGCTGGCGACCGTGGCCTATTCTGTCGTCGGGCTCATCCTGTGGCGTAGAAGCCGCGCCGGCACGGGGCCCTGTAGCCTGCATGTCGATACGGAGCGCCTGGCGCGCGACCAGCTCTGGTTCATGCTGATTTTCGTGGCCAAAGTGGTGCTGGGCCTGCTGGTGTTCAGCTGGAAGCCCTGGCTGGGCCTGCTTTTCCTGGCGGCATACGGGCTGTATGTCCGGCGCGAGCTGAGCATGGACGAAGGGTCGATGATCATGGAAGAGCTGGAGCCCCTGAAGCTGCGGCCCAATGACCCGTCCTTGTTCTGGGCGGCGCTGCAGACGGCGCTGGCCCTGATCGTCATCGCTTTCGCTTCGCGGATATTCGTGCTCCAGATCGACGAGCTGAGCGGCTGGTTCGGCGTGTCGCCCCATATCGCCGCCTTGCTGCTCGCGCCGGTGGCGACCGAGCTGCCCGAGATACTGAACGCCTTCATCTGGGTGCGGCAGGGCAAGGAAAGGCTGGCGCTGGCGAACATATCGGGGGCGATGATGATACAGGCCACCATCCCGAGCGCCATGGCCATCTTCATGACGCCCTGGGAGCTCGACGCGCCGCTGATTTCGGCGGCCGCGATGACGATGCTCAGCATCGGCATGCTGTACCTGCTGCTTCGGCGCAACAGGCTGCGCCCGCCCCAGCTCGCGGCCGCCGGAGGGTTCTACCTGCTGTTCGTCTGCCTGGTGGCGCTGAAATCCTGACTTCAGGCTTGTTCATGATAAATCAATGGGTTAGAATGTATCACCTTTGTTTTATAGGAGCTGTGTGGTGAATCCAGACCCCGGCGATAGTTGCGGCCGATCGTGCAGATCGGCTGATTCGTTCCCAGGCGCGTTCAGGCTGTAGGCAGGCTCACCAAGCATAGCTACGCCACGCCCCTGGTTTTCATGGGCGTGGTGGTTTCAAGAATGCCATCCGGTATTCGACCCCCCGTCGTATTTCACTCGAGTCCATTGCCTGGCAATGGGCCGCGCGCCGCGTTCGCGGCGCGCCGGTATGCATAAGGGGGCTTTCATGCGTTTGTTCAATTTGTTTCTGCGTCGCGCGGGGGTTCGGCCCGCGCCCCTGCGCGCGCCCAGCGGCGTGTCCCGGCTCACGGTGGTCTGCCCGCGCCATTCGCTGCCCGACATCCGCAAGCGGATATACGCCGATTTCGAAGCGGCGGGCCTGCCCATCCAGGAGCTCATGGTCGATCATGCTTCGCATCACGACATGGCTAGCGCGTGCATCACGGTGCAGTGCCCGCCCGAACTCCGGCCGGCCCTCATGGATCAGGCGCGCCAGCTGCGCGCCTTCCCAGGCGTGCATCAGGTGCACTGGGGTGACAAAAGGCAGATTGCTTTAAACTGAGGGCTGTTGTTTTTATTGGATCCGGTCGCCCATGAATCTCATCGATTGGCTTACGCCTTGGGAATTTTCTCCAACGCTGGTGCTGATGTTCATTCTGGGCGGCTGGCTGTTCATACGCGGCCAGCGCGTGCATCGCGTAACGCTCGCGCGCCAGTTTTTTTTCTGGGCCGGGGTGGCGTTCCTGTATCTGTCCATGCATACCCGCATCGATTATTACGCGGAACGCATGTTCTTCATACACCGTTTGCAGCATCTGGTCCTGCATCACCTGGGGCCGCTGCTCATCATGGGGGCTTATCCCGGCCAGGTGCTCCGGGCCGGCCTGCCCATGAAGTGGCGCTACCGCCTGCGCGATTTCCGCCTCAGCCGCGGCGGAAAGGCGCTCGAGGCGGTGCTCACCAACAAGATATTCGTTCCCTTCCTGTTCGTCATCCTGGTGCTGGGCTTCCTCATCCCCACGGTCCAGTTCTATTCCATGCTCGACTGGCGCCTGTACCGGTTCATGAACTGGTCGGTGGTCATCAGCGGCTTCATGTACTGGAATCTCATCCTCGACCGCCGCCCCAGCCCGCCGGCGGTGCTGTCGCCGGGGGGGCGCATTCTTTCGCCGGTGATCACCATGGTGCCCCAGATGGTCGTCGGCGCCATCATCACCTTCACCGAATACGACCTGTATCCCATCTTCGACCTGTGCGGCCGCGCCATCCCCGGCATGTCGGCGATCACCGACCAGGCCATAGGCGGCCTGACCATGTGGGTCCTGGCCGGCTTCGTCGAAGTCTTCGGCCTGCTGTTCGCGCTGTCGACCCTCATGCGCCTGTCGGCCAGAAACCGTTTACCCAACAAGCAGGACCGCAGGCGCAGCCGGCACTCGATGGCCGCCCCCGTTTCCTGACCCGCCCGGACGCATGACCAGCAGACACACCACTTCATCCAGCAAGACAGGCGCGCGGCTGCTGTGCGCCGCATTGGCGGCCGCGCTCGCGCTGCCGGTGGCGCCGGCGGCACAGGCGCAACCCATGGGCATACCCAGCATGGGTTCCGCATCCTCCGCCGAACTGTCCCCTTCGCTCGAGCGTACGCTGGGCGACGCCATCATGGAGCAGGGCAGGCGGGACCCCACCTATATTCCCGACCCCGACGTCAATCAATACCTGACCGACATGGGGCGCGAGCTGGTAAGGCAGGCGCCGGGCGGCACGGACCAGCGCATCAACGTCTTCGCCGTGCGCGACCCGCAGATCAACGCGTTCGCGCTGCCGGGCGGGTATATCGGCATCAACAGCGGCCTGGTGGTGTCGTCGCAGAGCGAATCCGAACTGGCCTCGGTCGTGGCGCATGAAATCGGGCATGTGGTCCTGCGCCACATCGCGCGCGGCATGACGCAGCAATCGCAGAACAGCGGCGTCATGATGGCGGCCATGGCCGCGGCATTGCTGGCGGCGCTGGCGGGCAGCGGCGACCTGGCCATGGGCGTCGCGGCATTCGGCCAGGCGGCGGCGGTGGACCGCCAGCTCGGCTTTTCCCGCCAGGCCGAACAAGAGGCGGACCGGATCGGGGTCGAGATGATGCGCAAGGCCGGCTTCGACCCCCAAGGCATGGTGCGCATGTTCGGTCAGCTGAGCAATGCCGCGCGCCTGAACGAAGGGCAGGGCGGAGGCGGCTATTCCAGCACGCACCCGCTGTCCATACAGCGCATGTCCGACATCCAGAACCGCGTCCGGGAAGCCGCGGCCTCGCCCAAGAAGGACAGCGATTCGTACTGGTACGTCCGCGCCAAGCTGCGGGTGCTGCAGTCCCGCGACAGCCAGTCCATGCGCAACGCGCTCGACAAGCTGCGCCTGGACGCGCAGCAGCGCGGCGGTGTGGAGCAATCGGCCGCATGGTATGGGCTGGCCTATGCCGCCTGGCAGAAGAAGGAGCTGGAAGGGGTGCGCCAGGGGCTCGCCAACGCGGCCCGCGGCGGCCGGCAGTCGCCCGAAATCGCGGGGCTGGCCATACAGCTGGCGCTGCACGAGGGCGATTACGCCGGCGCCGCCAAGCGCGCGGCCGAGGCCTGGGAACGCTGGCCCGACAGCCAGGGCGTGGCCCTGGCCAGGGTCGAGGCCATGCAGAAAAGCGGGCAGGACCAGCAGGCCGTCGCCTTTCTCACCGAGCTCACGCGCAAGTGGCCCGAAGTGCCCAGGCTGTACCAGCTGCAGGCGCAGAGCCAGGAGCGTCTCGGCCAGAAGATCGATGCCCGGCGCACGATGGCCAAGTACTATGAGCTGATCGGCGCGCTGCCGACGGCGGTCGACCAGCTGGAACAGGCGCGCAACCTGAGCAAGGATTTCTATATGCAGTCGCAGCTCGATGTGCAGATCCGGACGCTGAAGGAGCGCTTGAAGTCCGATCGGGAACTGCTGGAGCGGTTCAAGTCCTGAGCGGCTTGCCGCGCGGCCCGGATTGCCTCGTTCGTGCCATGGAACACGGCCTGCCTGGCGCATGGGGCGTGGCGAGCGACGATCAAGCCCCCGTCTCAAAGAAGCGCGCCAGCCTGATCGGCAGCCAGCCCAGGTCCGCGGGAAAGCGCCCCGTGACGAAACTGGCATGGCCGCCCTCGGCCGGCTGATGAAGCAGGATGCTGCCCGAACAATCCACCGAGCCCGGCAGCGAAGGAGCCGGAACGAACGGATCATTGCGCGCATTCAACACCAGCGTCGGGACGGCGACGCTGCGCAGCAAACGCTTGCTCGACGCACGCGTCCAGTAATCCAGCGCATTCTTGTAGCCATGCATGGGCGCCGTGTACAAATCATCGAACTCGCGCAGCGACTTCGCCTGATTGAGCCTGAAGACATCGATGTTTCCAGGAAAGCGCTTCGCCTTCTCCTGGATCTTGACCTTCATGGAGCGCAGGAAATAGCGCGAATAGATATGCCGGCCCGCCCAGGTCTCGGACAGGCACACCCCGCAAGCCACCAGATCCATCGGAACGGACACCGCCGCACAGGCATTCAGCCAGCCCAGGCCTTCGGCCTGTTCCCCCACATGCTTCAGCAGCGCATTGCCCCCGAGCGATACGCCGACCGCGTGCCACCGGGCATGGGGCAGGCGCCCGCGCACCGTTTTCAGCATGAAATCGACGTCTTCCGAATCGCCCGAGAAATACGCACGAGCCATGCGATTCGGAAAACCGGAGCAGCTGCGGAAGTGGGCGATGGCGACCATCCAGCCGCGCGCGCGGAAATGCTGGGCGATCGACTGGGCATAATGGCTGCGGCTGCTGCCTTCGAGCCCATGGAACAGGATCAGCGCCGGGATGTCCGCGCCGGCGGGGACCGTGGTCCAGTCGTCATCGCGCATCCAGCGGTGCGCGGCCGTGTGCGCCAGCGTGGGATCGGGCTTGGTCAGTTCGCCGCCGGCCAGCCGATCGGCGAACAGGCCGGGGCCGGTCCAGTCGAAATCAAGGAAGTCGCCGTCGGGCGTGTCCACGCGCTCGCGCACGAAGGCGATGCGGTGGTAGCGCGCGGCGAGGGTGCCGTAGAGCGTCTGTAGATGGCTCCCGGGCAGCCAGGGCGGCGTCGGACAGGGCGAGGTATCGATCTTTGCTGACACGGACCGCCTTCAATGCAAAGTATCGGGGCGATCCTGCAGGCCGAACAGGCCTGCTTCCTGCGGCGCCTGGGACGCATGGTGCAGGATCATTTTCCAGCCCGACGGGCCCTTGTGAAAGACGTTGGTGGTATAGCACAGGGACGATTGCCTGCCTTGCGGCGTGTCGACGATGATCTGTTCGACCAGCACGTGAACGGAGCTCATGACGCCGGCGATGACCAGCGGCTTCAGCGGCGTGACTTCGATGGGGCCGCTGGCGAATATCTGCTGCCAGGTGCTTTGCAAGGCGTCGTGGCCCACGGTGCGCAGGCCGCCCGGGTGCACGCAGACCACGTCGTCGTCCGCCCAGACGCGCATCATCATGCCAAGGTCTGCTTTGCGCATGGCTTCGTAAAAGGCGTGCTCGGCTTCTTCGGGCGTGGTGAACATGGTCCGTTGCCTGGGTGTGGCGGGGTGAATGGTGAATGAGCGGAGGGCGTCAATGGTGTCCGTGGACTTTTTCGCCTTCCTTCAGTTGATAGGCGGCGCTGCAGTATGGGCAGAGCGCCCTGCCGGTTTTCACCACTTCGATGTAGACCCGAGGGTGCATGCTCCAGAGCGGGGCATGGGGCCCCGGGCAGTAGACGGGCAGGTCCTTGGCTTCGACATAAATGGTTTCGTCCTTGGGCGTGACGGGGGCGGGGCTGCTCATGGGGATCCTAAATGCGTATGGGTTGTAGCGATGACTGCGGGCTCAGACCTTGCTGAGCCAATGGTGGTATTTGGCGTTCTTGCCGTGCACGAGATCGAAAAAGGCTTGCTGCAGCTTTTCCGTGACGGGGCCGCGGCTGCCCTTGCCGATGACGCGGCGATCGACCTCGCGTATGGGCGTGACTTCGGCGGCGGTTCCGGTGAAGAAGGCTTCGTCGGCGATGTAGAGATCGTCGCGGGTGAGGCGCTTGGTGACCATGGGAATGCCCAGGTCGGCCGCCAGCGCGTGGATGGTGGACCGCGTGATGCCGGTGAGCGCCGAGGCGATTTCGGGTTCGCACAGCACGCCGTCCTTGACGATGAAGATGTTTTCGCCCGAGCCTTCGGCCACGAAGCCTTCGGTGTCGAGCAGGATGGCTTCGTCGTAGCCGTGGTCGAGGGCCTCGGCGTTGGCGATGATGGAGTTGGCGTAGGTGCTGGCGACTTTGGCGCGCGGCATGGTCACGTTGACATGCTGGCGCGCATAGGACGAGACCTTGACCCGTATGCCTTGCTGCAGCGCTTCTTCGCCCAGGTACGCGCCCCAGGACCAGGCGGCGATGGCCACGTGCACTTGCGCGCCCTTGGGCGATATGCCCATTTTTTCAGAGCCGTAGAACACCAGGGGCCTGATGTAGCAGGATTCCAGGCCGTTGCGCCGAACGACTTCGCGCTGGGCCTCATTGATGGTGTCCTGGTCGTAGGGGATGCCCATTTGGTAGATGTGCGCCGAATTGAACAGCCGGCGGGTGTGGTCCTGCAGGCGGAAGATCGCGGTGCCGATGTCGGTATGGTAGGCGCGCACCCCTTCGAAGACGGCCAGGCCGTAGTGCAGGGAATGGGTCAGGACGTGGGTGGTCGCATCGCGCCACGGCACGAGTTCGCCGTCATACCAGATAAAGCCATCGCGATCAGACATGGACATGGTGCTCTCCCGAAAAAAGTGATTTGATTGTACCAAGCGAGCCGGCCTTACAATAGCGGCTTTTGGCTCGAGGTCGGACGGCGGTGGCGGAATCGGGATTTGCATCATGGTGGCCGGAGGCCCATAAGCGGCAAAGCTTCATGGCCGGCTTTCGCGACGTCTTCACGGCGCTGGTCGCGACCAGCACGTGGGGCTTCGTCACGGGCATCGCGATGGTCAAGTCGGGACTGACCGAAACCATGGCGGCATGGATGACGCTGCTGGTGTACGCGGGGTCGGCGCAGCTGACGTCGCTGCCGCTCATCGTGTCCTCGGCGCCGATCTGGCTGATCTTCGCCGCCGGCATGGTGGTGAACCTGCGCTTCATCATTTTCGCGGCGGCGCTGCAGCCCTTTTTCAGGCACATGCACTGGTTCAAGCGGCTGGTGCTGGGCTTTCTCAGCACCGACATCGCTTTCGTGTTCTTCATGGCCCGCCATGGGGACCGCAAAGGCCCGGCCACCACGGAACAGCTCTGGTACCTGCTGGGCATGATCATACCGGGCTGGCTGTCCTGGAACATCTTCTCGATGGTCGGCATATACCTGGGGGGCTTCGTGCCGGCCAGCTGGTCGCTGGAGTTCGCTGCCATACTCGCCCTGATGGCGGTCGTCATTCCCCTGGTCAAGACACGGCCCATGGCCATGTGCCTGCTGACGGCTGGAACCATCGCGCTGGTCGGCCAGGCCCTGCCTCTGAGGCTGGGCCTGCTGGCGGCGGTCATCGGCGGCATCGCGGCGGGCGTGCTGGCCGAGCGGCTTCAGCATCGCGGCAAATCCAGGAAGCGGAAATGACCGGAAATCTCGAATACGATCTTTACATCATCGGCGTGATCGCGGCCCTGACGGTGTGCAGCATCATCACGCGCTCGGGCTACTATGTGTTCGGCGACTATCTGCCGCTCAGCGATTCCGTGCGCCGCGCCCTGCGCTATGCGCCCACGGCGGCGCTGGTCGGCATCATCGTCCCGGACCTCATCCCGCTGGGCGACCCGGACGGCGGGGCGTCCCTGCTCAAGCTGGCGGCGGCGCTGGTGGCGGTCGGGCTGTACTGGCGCACGAAGAGCACCTTGCTGGTCATCGTGGGCGGCATGGTCGCGTACTGGATACTGAGGGCTTTATTCGTTTCCTGAGGCGCGGCGTAACGAAACGTAGGCTTTTAACGACAAATGCCTGTTTTTATTGGCTTTGTTATGCATGGGCAGCGCCGCTTGCCGGGCAGCCGGGAGCGCGTGCGGTAAAATACAGCGGTCCCACAAGCTAGGCGCGGGGTTTTCCTGCGCCAGGCATAAACCACTTTCAATGACAGACACTATCACCACACCCACCAGTACCCCTGCTGCGACCTTTTCCGATTTCGGCCTGCATCCAAGCATACTTCAGGCGATAGCCGCAACGGGATACACCCATCCCACGCCCATCCAGGCCCAGGCCATACCCATCGCCATGGAGGGCCGGGACGTCATGGGCGCCGCGCAGACCGGCACCGGCAAGACGGCCGCGTTCACGCTGCCCATCTTGCACCGGCTGATGCAGTTCGCCAATACCAGCGCGTCGCCGGCGCGGCATCCCGTGCGGGCCCTGATCCTGACCCCCACGCGGGAACTCGCCGACCAGGTGTACGAGAACGTCGCCACATACAGCGCGGCCACTCCGCTGCGGGCCGCCGTCGTGTTCGGCGGCGTCGACATCAATCCGCAGCGCGACGCCCTGCGCCGCGGCTGCGAACTGCTGGTCGCAACGCCCGGGCGGCTACTGGACCACGTCGAACAGAAGAACGTCAATCTCGGCCAGGTGGGCATATTGGTGCTGGACGAAGCCGACCGCATGCTGGACATGGGCTTTCTGCCCGACCTCGACCGCATCATGCGCCTGCTGCCGGTCAATCGGCAGAGCCTGCTGTTTTCCGCCACCTTCAGCAACGAGATCCGCAAGCTGGGGCGCAATTTCCTCAGGAATCCCGTCGAGATCGAAGTGGCGGCGCGCAACGCCACGGCCGACACCGTCAGCCAGATCGCCTATCCGCTGTCCAGCGGCGAAAAGCGCGCGGCCGTCGTCCACCTGGTCAAGTCCAAGGGGCTCAACCAGGTCATCGTTTTTTCCAATACCAAGATCGGCACGGGCAGGCTGGCGCGCGAACTCGTGCGCGACGGCGTCAAGGCCGAATCGATACACGGCGACAAGAGCCAGCTCGACCGCATGAAGGCGCTCGACGCCTTCAAGGCCGGCGAGCTCGAGGTCCTGGTGGCGACCGATGTGGCGGCCCGCGGGCTGGACGTCGCCGGCGTGCCCTGCGTCATCAACTACGATCTGCCGCACAATGCCGAAGACTATGTCCACCGCATCGGCCGCACGGGCCGCGCCGGCAAGAGCGGCGAGGCCATCGCCTTCTACACGCCCGACGAAGAGCGCTACCTGCTCGACATCGAAAAACTGATCAAGGCCAAGATCCCCCGCGGCCAGCTGGCCGTGCCGGCTTCGGCGCGGCGGCCGCCTGCCGTCCGGGAAAGGCGCGCCTATGCGCCCGGCGCCACGGCGCAAAAGCCCGTGGACGAATTCTTCTACAAGCCTTATGTGCCTGCGCCGGCTGCCGCCGCGCCCGCAAGCAAGCCCGAGGCGCCGGCGTCCGCCAGCAAGAAGTCGGTGGGCGTGCTACTGGGCGGCGGCCGGCAGTAGCGTCCCCAGCTGGCCGGGGCCGCCTTCGATGACCTCCGCGGCGTCCTGCAGGCTGGCCACCAGCTTTTCCAGGTGGCCGATGTACGGCAGCATGGTTCCGAAGAACAGGTTCCCTTCCTGGCTTTGCACGAGTATGGTCGGGAAGTTCTCGACGTCTTCGTCGTCGAGCAGCTCAGGGCATTCTTCGATGTCCACCCACACGAAAGCATGCTGCGGCCATTTCTGTGCGAGGCCGTCGAAATCGGGCCGGTATTGCCGGCAGGTGTCGCACCAGGCCGCGCAATAGCAAGCGATGACCAGCCCTTCGCGGCGCGCCAGCCGGGCCTGCAAAGCGGGGGTGTCGTGTTGTGGATCGTATACCGGCATAGAGACAAAAAGCACCTAGTTTGACTATGATAGTCATGTCGTGATCTAAAGGCTACGCATGAGCGAATACACCCTTGCAGTCAAAACCGGAGACCGGCGCGCGACTGGCCTGGCGGCGGTCGGCCTGGCATTCAGGCGGGCGCTGGTTTCGCAGTTCCACCCGAAGATGCTGGCGGCCATGTTCCTGCCCTTCGTCATTGCCTTGCTGGGGGCAATTATATTGCTTTGGGGTTTCTGGGACCCGCTCACCACGTGGCTCAACGCCCAGGCCGCCGAATGGGATTTCATCAACCAGGTCGACCAATGGCTGCTGGCCATCGGCCTGTTTTCCCTGAAGCTCTACCTCATTCCCTTGCTCGCCGTCGGCATACTCCTGCCCCTGGCGGGCATTCTGGGCCTGGTCATCGCGGCCGTGTTCGTCATGCCCATCGTGCTGCGGCACCTTGAAAAACACCAATACCAGGGGCTCTCGCGCCAAGGGCAATACGTGACCGCCGTCGGCGCCTGGAACGCCGTCTGGGTCGGCCTGCTGTTCGTGCTCGGGTGGCTGGCGACCATGCCTCTCTGGCTCATCCCGCCCATGCCGGTGGTGCTGCCGCTGTTCTGGTGGGCCTTCGCCTTTACACGCATGCTCAGGGTCGACGCCATCGTGGAACACGGCAGCCCGCAAGAGCGCCGTCTGCTCTGGAAGCGGCACAATCGCCAGCTGTGGCTGATCGGCGCCATACTTTCGCTGGTCAATCTGTTTCCGCCCGCATGGCTGTTTCTTCCGGTGTTTTCCGCCCTGGTCTTCGCGCACTTCATGCTCGAAGCCCTGACGCAGCTGCGCGCGCAGAAAGTCGTAGACGTCTGAAACAAAAAAAGGAAACCAGCCTCACATGAGCACGACCCCACCCAAAATCCGCCTGATCATCATCGGAGACGAAATCCTTTCCGGCCGCCGCCAGGACAAGCATTTCGCCAAGCTGGTCGAACTCCTCAGCCAGCGCGGGCTGCAGCTGGGGGGCGCGGAATTCATCTCCGACGAGCGCGCCGTCATCGCCGACACCCTGCGCCGCAGCTTCCGGACGGGCGACATCGTGTTCTGCTGCGGCGGCATCGGCGCCACGCCGGACGACCAGACCCGCCAGGCGGCCGCCGAGGCCCTGGGCGTCGAGCTCGCCCTGCATCCCGAAGCGGCCAGGCTGATCGCCGAGCGCTGCGCCGACAATGAACGCCGGGGCCAGGGCAGCGGCGACATGTCGCTGCCCGAGAACCAGCAGCGCCTGCAAATGGGCGTATTTCCCGTGGGCGCCGAAATCGTCCCCAATCCCTACAACAAGATTCCCGGGTTCTTCATCCAGGACCACACTTTCATGCCGGGTTTTCCGGTCATGGCCTGGCCCATGATGGAATGGACGCTGGATGCGCGCTACAGCCAACTGCACCACAAACAGCGGCGCGTCGAGCATTCCTTCCTGGTGTTCAAGCTGCCCGAATCGCGCATCACCCCCGCGCTGGAAGAGCTCGAACGGCGCTGGCCCGGCATCAAGGCCTTCAGCCTGCCCAGCATGGGCGAAACCGGCCATCCGCACATCGATCTGGGCGTGAAGGGCGAACCGGAAGCGGCGGCGCTGGCGCTCGAGTTCCTGCGCGGCGAAGCCATCAGGATGGGAGGGGAGCTGAACCCGCCGCAAAAATAATGCTTGCCAGGCCGGCACATTTTTTCATATTATGGAATTGTTGCGTTGCGTCAAAATAAGACTATGTCACGTTCCACTACGCTGCCACCTGCTTCGCTGGGTGGGTCTTCTGCCATCAACGACTCGCCCGTTTCCATACAGGTCCTCGAGCGGGCCATGTCCTTGCTCGACGTCCTGGCCAAACAGCCGGATCCCGTGCCGCTGAAAGAACTGGCGGCGGCGACCGGCCTGCATACCTCCACCACTCACCGTATCCTGAACGACCTGGTCGTCGGGCGCTATGTCGAGCGTGTCGACAGCGGCCTGTATCAGTTGGGCATGCGGTTGCTAGAGCTCGGGTCTTTGGTCAAGAGAAGGCTGAATGTGCGGGAGGTGGCGCTGGATCCGATGCGCGAGCTGCACAAGATCACGGGCCAGACCATCAATCTTTCGCTGCAGCAGGGCGATGAAATCGTCTACATCGAGCGGGCCTGGAGCGAGAGGTCCGGCATGCAGGTGGTGCGCGCCATCGGCGGCCGGGCGCCGCTGCATCTTACGTCCACGGGCAAGCTGTTCCTGTCGGTGAGCGATCCGCGCCAGGTCCGGGCCTATGCCATGCGGACGGGGCTGGCCGGCACGACGCGCAACAGCATCACGCAGCTGGATCAGCTCGAACGCGATCTGGCGCTGGTGCGCCGCCATGGGTATTCGCGCGACAACGAAGAGCTCGAGCTGGGGGTGCGCTGCATTGCCGCGGGCGTGTACGATGACACCGGCAAGCTGCAGGCGGGCTTGTCGATTTCCGCGCCTTCCGAGCGCATGCGCGATGAATGGATTCCGGTGCTGCTGAATACGGCCCGGCAGATTTCCGAGGCGCTGGGGTATGAGAGGGCGGCAGGGGCGGATGCTTGATGCCTAGGGGCGTGTGGACGGCCCCATGCCGCATGGGGCCGCCGATACCTGCTTGCCGGGTTACTGGGGCTGGATACCCGATTTCTTGAACAGCTCGCCCCACTGCGGCACTTGCTGTTCGACCTTCTTCTGCAGCGCTTCAGGCGTGGCGTCGGCCGTCAGGACCGTGGCGCCCAGGCCCGCCATGCGCTTCTGGAACTCGGGGTCGTTCAGGCCGGCCCGCAGGGCGGCGTTCAGCTTTTCGGTGACGGGCTTGGGCGTGCCCTTGGGCGCCCACATGCCGTGCCAGATACCGACCTCGAAGTCCTTGAAGCCCGCTTCCTGCATCGTGGGAAGGTCGGGCAGCGTGGGAACGCGCGCCTTGCTGGTCACCGCGTAGGCCTTGACCGTGCCCGCCTTGATGTGCTGGGTCGTATTGGTGGTTTGGTCGCACATGACATCGACCTGCTTGCCCAGCAGATCGTTCATGGCGGGGCCGGTGCCCTTGTAGGGAACGGTGAGCAGATCCACCCCGATCGCATTCGAGAACATGGTGCCGCAGAGATGGCTGGCGGCGCCGATGCCGGCATTGGCCAGGGACACCTTGTCCTTGTTCTTCTTCAGGTATTCGACCAGTTCCTGGATGTTGTTGGGCGGGAAGTCGCTGCGCGCGATGATGGTCATGGGCACGTCGACCACCAGGCCGATGGGCTCGAAGCTGGTGAAGGCGTTGTAGCCGGGATCCTTGTACAGCGAGGCCGCCGTCGAAAAACCGATATGCATCAGCAGGATGCTGTAGCCGTCGGGCTTGGCCCGGGCAACCTGAGACGTACCGATGGTGCCGCCCGCACCGCCCTTGTTTTCGACGACCACCGTCTGGCCCAGCGTGGGGCGCATGGCTTCGGCGAGGGACCGCGCGACGTTGTCGGTTGGGCCGCCGGCCGAGAAAGGCACCACCATGTTGATGGCGTGGTCGGGGTATGCGGCGGCCAGCGCGGCGCCGGTGTAGGAAAGTGCGCCAAGGGTGATGGCAGCGGCGAGTTTCGAGGTGTATTTCATTCGGTCTCCCTTTGCTTATGGCAAAGTAAATAATGGTCTAAGCTGGATACAAATCCTTTTGCATCCTAGGGCAAAGCCGGCGCGCTGTCGCCTAGGTTTAGCCCTTATATAAAGCCTCATGCCGGAAAGGGGCTTTTTCCCGATGTTCCGGCAAGCTGTTTGTTGCATTGCAACAAAAAATGCTTGACTTGTTCGCACGGCCTAGTAAAATACGTTTTGTGCAATGCAGCAAGGAAGGTTTTCACATGTTAGGTGATTTGCTTAGCCTTCTTTATTAACCAAGGCCCGGCTTTGTCGGGCACTCAGGGGCCGCCACCATGGCCTCGTCTTATAAAGGAAACACTATGAGCGCAATCCCTCAACACATTCTCAACGCCCAAAAGGCGGCTCTGGATAACTTTCTGGCTGTCCAAGGTGCAGTGTTCGGCGGCTTCGAACGACTGGCCGACCTGAACCTCAAAGTCATCAAGGCAACGCTGGACGAAGTGGCCGAAAAATCGCAGCAAGCGGTCGAAATGAAAGACGCCCAGGAAGCCATGGCCTTCACGTCCGGCCTGGTGCAGCCCAATGCCGAAAAGGCGCTGGCCTACGGCAAGCACGTCTATGACATCGTTTCGGCGGTGCAGGCCGATCTGTCCAAGCTGGCCGAACAGCAAATCGTCCTGGGCCAACAGCAGGTCAACGACGCGATCGACCAGCTGGCCAAGAACGCGCCCACCGGTTCGGAAGGCGCCGTGGCCCTGATGAAGTCGTCCCTGGCCACCGCCAACAATGCCTACGAAGGCGCCGTCAAGGCTGCGCGCCAGGTTGCCGATGCGGCCGAGTCCAACATCAATGCAGCGACCACCGCGGGTTTCAAGGCCGCGTCGGACGCCGCCGAAGCCGCCAGCAAGGCCGCTCCGCGCGCTCGCCGCGCCAATGCCTGAAGTGAACCGGGCTCGGTGGGGCTAGCTCCCCGCCGGCGGTAAAAACCAAGGCCCCGGCAAGCCATGCGCTTCCGGGGCCTTGTGCCGTCCGGCGCTCGGCGTCCGGCGCCGCCGGTGCCGGTGCCGCTGAGCTCAGCTCAGGGCGCGCACGCATTCCTCGATCAGGGCCGGGCCGCGGTAGATCAGCCCGGTATAGATTTGTACGGCATTCGCCCCGGCGGCGATTTTCTCGCGGGCCTGCTTGCCCGAGGCCACCCCGCCGACGCCGATGATGGGGTAGTCCCCGCCCAACCGATGCCTGAGCCGCGAAATGACGGCCAACGACAATTCATGCACGGGCGGGCCCGAAAGGCCGCCGGCTTCATCGGCGTGGGGCAGGCCTTGAACGGCGTCCCGTGACAGCGTGGTGTTGGTGGCGATGACCCCGTCTATGCCGTGGCGCGGCAGCTGTTCGGCGATGATGTCGATTTGCTGGGTGTCGAGGTCCGGCGCGATCTTCACCACGATGGGCACCAGCCTGCCGTCCCGGTCGGCCAGGGCCTTGCGCTTTTCAGCCAGCGGCGCAAGCAGGGCGGCGAGCTCGTTTTCGCCCTGCAGCGTGCGCAGGTTCTGCGTGTTGGGCGAGGAAATGTTCACGGTGATGTAATCGGCATGCGGATACACGCCTTCCAGCCCGATCAGGTAATCGTCCACCGCCTGTTCTATGGGCGTCGCCGCGTTCTTGCCTATGTTCAGCCCCAGGATGCCGCCCTGGCTGCGCCACTGGCTTTTGCGGACGTTGGCGATGAAGGCGTCCAGGCCCTGGTTGTTGAAGCCCAGGCGGTTGATCAGCGCTTGCGCGCGCGGCAGCCGGAACATGCGCGGCTTGGGATTGCCCGGCTGGGGCTTGGGCGTGACGGTGCCCACTTCCACGAAGCCGAATCCAAGATTGCCCAGGGCGTCGATGTGCGCGCCGTTCTTGTCCAGCCCCGCGGCCAGGCCGACCGGATTGCGGCAGGGCAGTCCGAGCAGCGTGCAGGGTTTGCGGGGCTCGGAGGCGATGAGCCCCCGCGTGAGGCGGCAGTCGTAGGCCTTTTGCAGGGACGCCAGCGTCAATTCGTGGGCCGCTTCGGCATCCATGGAAAAAAGCGCCGCGCGGGCCAGGGGATAGGTATTGAATAGCAGAGACATGTCTTGGCGGAGAATCGGGTTCCGTCAATGTTAAAAGGCGGGCGGCGCGGGAACGTCGCCGGGGGCGGGTTCGGCCCAGACGCCGTTGCGCAGGATCTGGAATGGCGTGTATTGGGATTTGTACGCCATTTTACGGCTTTCCTGGATCCAGTAGCCCAGGTAGAGCCACGGCAGCCCCAGCGCGCGGCACCGTTCCACTTGCCAGAGAATGCCGTACACCCCGAGGCTGCCTTGCGCCTCCGGGTCGAAGAAGGTGTACACCGACGACAGCCCAGTGTCCAGGGTGTCTATGATCGACACCATCTGCAGCGTGCCGTCGGGCAGCCTGAACTCCACCAGGCAGGACCTGACCCGGCTGGTCAAGAGGAACTGCGTGTACTGGCTTTGGCTGTCTTCGTCCATGCCGGCGCCCGGGTGGCGGCCCGCCTGGTAGCGCCGGTACAGTTCGAAGTGCTCGGGCACCCAGTGCAGGGGCATTTGCCGGGCGATGAGCCCGCCATGCCGCTTCCAGGCACGGCGCTGCGTGCGGGTGGGCTGGAAGCGGCCCACGTCGACGCGTATGGGCAGGCAGGCCGCGCATTCGTCGCAATAGGGGCGGTAGGTGAACAAGCCGCTGCGCCGGAAGCCTTTTTCGACCAACTGCGAATAGACAGTGCTGTCGATCAGGTGGGTGGGCGCCGCGACTTGCGAGCGCGCTTCGCGCTGGGGAAGATAGCTGCAGGGGTAAACCGACGTGGCGTAGAACTGCAAGGTCTTGAAGCCAGGTTCAGACAAATGGCTCATGGCGGGCTCGATCAGGCTTGGGCGTTGTCACGCCGTCCATTATGGTGCGTTTTCTTCCAGGGGCGCAAGCGTGCCGTCCGCCAGCAGCTGGCCGGGCCGCCAGTCGGGCGGTGGCAGGTCGAGCCGTTCTTCGAGCAGGGCCATGAAGGCGCCGCGGCTGATCGGCCGGGCGCCCATGCTGGCCAGGTGCCTGGTCTGTTGCTGGCAATCGATATGGCTGACGCCTTGCGCCTGGAGATACCGCACCAGATAGACGAGGGCGAGCTTGCTGGCGTCGGGCACCTTGCTGAACATGGATTCGCCGAAGAAGAAGCGGCCCAGGCACACGCCGTACAGCCCGCCCGCCAGCCGCCCGTCCACCCATGTTTCTATGCTGTGGGCGCAGCCCGCCAGGTGCCAGTCCAGGTAGACGCGCTGGATGGACGGGGAAATCCATGTGCCGTGCTGGTCCGCGCGCGGTTCGGCGCAGGCCTGGATGACCGAGGAAAAAGCCGTGTCGGTGGTGATGCGCAGGCGCGCCGCGCCCGTGGTTTCCAGGCGGGCCGCCTGGCGCAGCTTTTTTGCGAGGGAATGCGAAACCTTGAGGTCCGCGCAGGCGAGCACCATGCGGGGGTCGGGGCTCCACCAGAGCACCGGGTCGCCGGGATTGAACCAGGGGAAGATGCCCTGCCGGTACGCTTGTGTGAGGCGCTCTACGCTGAGCGTGGCGCCGGCGGCCAGCAGGCCCTCCGGCATGGCGTTGTCGGGATGCGGAAACGGCGTGGTGTCGTCCAGCCAGGTCAGGCTACCCACGATGCGTCCTTATTGTTTGGGATAGGGAACGGGGATGTCGTAATGATGGACCGGAAACACGCCGCGCTTGCGGTCTTCGACATAATGCTCCAGGGTGGTGATGACGGTGCGAAACGCCAGTTCCCCCCAAGGGATTTCGTCTATGGCGAAAAACCCGGCCTCCAGGCTTTCGGGCCCCGGGAAGAGCTCCTCGCTGATCACCTTCGCCAGGTAGAACAGGTGGACTTGCTCGGCGTGCGGGACGTCGATGACGGTATAGAGCGGACCCAGTTCGATCTGGGCGCCGGCTTCTTCCTGGGTTTCGCGCATCGCGCCCTGGGCGGACGTTTCGCCCAGTTCCATGAAGCCCGCCGGCAAGGTCCATTTGTTGTAGCGCGGCTCGATGGCGCGCCGGCACAGCAGGATCTTGTCGCCCCAGACCGGCAATACGCCCACTACATTGCGCGGATTCTGGTAGTGCACGGCCCCGCAGTTGTCGCAGACGTCGCGGACGCGGTTGTCGTCGGGCGGAATGCGCTGCGTGATGGGCGTGCCGCACTGGCTGCAGAATTTCTGCGTGCGCGGGGCGGGGAAGTAGAAGGCGGGAGCTTGCGATATCATGAACAGATTCTACCGAAAAGGGCGGGGAACGGGCGCGGCCCGTGCAGCGATTCTATCAGTCCGCCCGAGGGAAGCGCACGAACCCGAGCCGGGACGGTATGTCGGCCTCGCTGCACAGGTGCAAGGGGCAGGCGTCCGAAGCGGGGCCTTCCAGCATGACGGGGGCCGCCTCGGGGCTCAGGCCGTCCAGGATGTCCAGCAGGCTCCTGCCGTCGGAGCTGCGCAGCGCATCGAATACGGCGTCCAGGTCGCGGCCTGCCACCAGCCCCGGGCCGAGGTCGGTCTGCGCGTACAGGCGCCCGGTGTCCGTCGCCCACCATGACGCGACCCTCCCCACTTGCAGGCCGGTGTGGGTATGCAGGCTCGGTCCGCCATGGCAAGGGTTGCCGGTGCTCAGGACGTAGGGCGCGGCGTCCAGGCGCACGTACACTTTCTGCGGCCCATTCTGGAAGTACCATCGGCCCGCGTCGTCGCAAGCGTAATTGCGGTTCATGAACCGCAGGATCTGGGGGCTGGTGATGGAGGTGCCCTGCCTGGCGCAAGGGTCCGCCGTGGCCTCGTCGGCCAGTGCGTCGCCCGCCGGATGCAACCGCCATTGGCCGCGTTCGTTCAGCGACAGCCAGCCGAAAACGGCGGGAACACCGGGCCAACGCGCCATGGCGGCGATGACTTTCTCGTCCATGGTTTGTGCGTCGAGTCTAGATACGGCTAGTATAGGTCTGGACCTCGGCGTCTGTCGAAGCGGCGGGAAAGAAAAAATGCGGCCGTCAGCGCCGACTCGGCCAGCGCCAGCAATATGGCGGCGATCGCCAGCATGGCTTCAGGAAGGAACTCGTGATAGCCGTAGCGCATGCCCAGGCCGCCCAGCCCGCTGCCTCCGATGGCGCCGGCCAGCGCCGAATAGCCCACCAGGGCCGCAAGGGCCGGGCCCATCGCCGAAATGAGCTCGGGGCGGCTTTCGGGCAGCAGGACGCCAAGGGCGATCTGCCAGTCGTCGGCGCCCATGCCGCGGGCGGCCTCGACCAGGTCCTGGTCGACTTCGTCCAGGGCGGCGTCGGTCTTCCGAGCCATGAACAGGGCGGAGAGCAACACCAGCGGGAGCGCCGTCGCGGCCAGGCCGCCGGGATCGATGGGCAGATGATGGACGAGCGTCATGGCCACGACCAGCACCACGATGGACGGCGTCGACCGGATGCCGTGAACGGCGAGCCGCGCCAACCAGCCGCCGATCGCGCCGCGCCCCGCACGCGCGGGGCGCCATCGCGCCATGTGCAGCGCCATCCCAAGCGGTATGCCCGTCATGATGCCGCCCGCGCCCGCCACGAGCACCGTGGCAAGGGTGGCGCCGAAGGACGGCATGAGCGCATCGATGAAATTCCCAGGCATGGAGGCTCCTCTTGTGAACGAAAATTGTAGAGACGCCATGCGCGGCAGCGAACTACTTAATCGCTTGACCGACATAGCCCTACGTCATAAGAGGCCATGGAGGGGCCATGGCTCGCCCGTGGCGGAGCTTGGGTATTGGAATCAGCCGGACGGAAGGGCGGCGCCACGGTCCGGGCGCCGGCGCTGCCTGGCCCCCCGCGACCGGTGCCGCGGCGCGAGTTCTACGCGGCGTTCACGATGGCGATGGAAAAGCCGTCCCAGCCTTTGGAGCCCACCGTCTGAACCGCGGTGGCGGTCAGGCGCGGTTCGTTGGATATCAGGTCGTAGAACCGCCGCACGCCCTGGATGCTGGGATCCGCGCTCGCCGAATCGACGACTGCCCCGCCGCGCACGACGTTGTCGCCGATGATCACCGTTCCCGGCCGCGAAAGCTTCAGCGCCCATTCCAGGTAGAACGGATTGTTCGGCTTGTCGGCGTCGATGAAGATCAGGTCGAAAGGCTGGTCGGCGGGCAGCTGGGGCAGGGTCTCGAGCGCGGGGCCGACACGCAGGTCGACCGCATCGAGCAACCCGGCCGTTTTCAGGTTCGACCGCGCCACCTCGGCATGCCGGGGTTCGGATTCCAGCGTGACGACGACACCGCCGGCGGGCAGGGCGCGCGCAAGCCATATCGTGCTGTAGCCGCCCAGTGTCCCGATTTCGAGCACGCGGCGCGCGTTCACCATGCGGGCGAAGATGTGCAGCAGTTTGCCCTGGTTGGGCGCCACGTCGATGGCGGGCAGCCCGGCCGCGGCGTTGGCGCGCAGAACGCCGTCCAGCACCGGATCGGGCGGCAGGAGCCGGTCGGTAATGTATTGGTCAACGGCAATCCATTCGTTTTTCATGGGGCGCTCCGGCATGCTGGCTGTGCGGGTGGCGGCCCATATTATCATGGCCATTGCTGTGGCGGAGCCGGCGCGTTTCTTGCGGAGAGTGCGTCCGCCGCCCGGGCGCATCAATGCCTAGGCATCACAAGACCAAAAAGCCCGCATGGTGACGGGCTGAATTTTTGTTTGCGAAGCATCGATTATTTAAGAATATCTCGAAACCCGCAAGAATGCTGGAGGCGCGACTCGGAATCGAACCGGGGTACACGGATTTGCAATCCGCTGCATAACCACTCTGCCATCGCGCCGCTAAAGAGACATGAGGTGAACCCTACATGAAAAAGGGAAAGCGCTTGCTTCCCCTTGTTTGAAACGTTAAGCGGAAAACGCAACAAATACGCCATGCGCGGCGCTGCGTTTCAAACGCTTTCTTTTCTATCAGGATTCACCAAAGACGCTCATTTTAGCTTTATTTGAAATCGTCGTCAATCGTCCGGGCGGGCACAGCGCTTGCCTGCCGACAAGGTAGAATCCTCTGAAACCAGACAATGAAGGTCGCGTATCATCATGATCAATAAGAATTTGAACATCGAAACCAATACCCTCAGGTCGTCCGGCGCCACGCTTTTGTGTTCCATTGCCGCAGCCATCGCCGCGCTCGCGTCCTTCGGCGTTGCGGCGCAGCCGGTGGCGGGCCCGCAGGACCGCAACTCCGCAAAGACTGAAATCCAATCGTCGGGATCGGGGCTGGGTATTCAACTGGGGTTCAATTCGGGCTATAGAAAAGCCATGCTGGCCTACGAAACGCCGGCGCTATGGAGCCACCGGTTCTCGGGCGACTGGGGCCGCGTCGACCTGGGCGTGGAGTTGGGCGTGGCGTACTGGGATGCCAGGCGCGACGATCCGAACTCCATGTGGCAGCTCAGCGCCATACCCATTTTGCGCTGGTGGCCGGCCGACGCGTTCTATGTAGAGGCCGGCGTCGGGCCGACCGTCACCAGCCGCACGGTATTCGCCGGGCGCGAGCTGGGCACGCGCTTCCAGTTCGGGTCCTACCTGGGCGCCGGCTTCACGGTGCAGGACAGGCATCGCATAGGGCTGCGTTACGCCCACTATTCCAACGCCAACATAAAGAAGCCGAACATGGGACTGGACATCTTGCAGCTGACTTATACCTATAGATTCTGAAATAGGGCAACGAAATAGAGAAAAACACTTGCATCAATAGTTGTTTTTTGCTAAATTTTAAAGTTATTTGTTAAATGATGCCATTGCAGTAAACAACAAGAAATTAGCGGTGGGCACGCATCCATTCAATCCCCTGGGTTCTGGTCCTTATGGCAGCCGCTGCCAAGGGGGGCCCCCTACAAAAAGGCCGGCTCATCCCCAACATGAATAAGAAGGGGATTTGGCCGGCGAGGTCCCGTGTACTGGCCTTTTCGGTCCTTGTGGCCATGGCGGTCGGGGCGCTGGCGACCAACCAGCTGCTCGTATCGCGGTCCGCCATCTGGAACCGCGCCCTTTCGGAAAACGCCAACCTGCTTTTCGTCGTCGCCAGCGTCCTGGAAGGCAAGCTGCGCGGCATGGACATCGCCTTGCGGCACACCGTCGACCGGCTGCACGACGGCACGCTGACGGAGCGCCCGCCGCGGGAACGCCCGCCGCGGGAACGTGAGGGGGCGGGTGGCCCGGCGCTCACGGGCTTGGTCGATGACGGCCAGGGGCTGCAATTGGTGCTGGACCACACCGGAACCATTATGTGGTCGTCCCGGCCAATTGCACAGGGCGACATGGCGTTCTCGGACAACGACTATTTTCTTGCTCATGAGAAGGACCCGGATAGCGGTTTGCTCGTCAGTGCATTGTTCAATGCGGGCAGCGGCGACCAAGCCAGCATTGCACTGAGCCGCCGCTGGACCAAGCCCGACGGCGGCTTCGGCGGAGTCGTGGTGCAGACGCTCAGGCTCAGCCACCTGCACGAGCTGTTTTCGGCCATCGAGCTTGGGCCCAATAGCGGTATCAACCTCTTCCTGCTGGACGGCACGATCGTCACCCGGTTTCCCTACACCGGCGAGTTCACCGGCACTTCGCTGGCCGGCACGCCGAATTTCGACCGCTCCGTGCGCGAGCGGCAGGGCTCCTTCACCGGCGTGGCCGCCATCGACAAGGTCGAGCGCCTATACACTTTCCGGACTTTGGACAGCTTCCCTTTGCTCGTCAATACGGCGCAGTCGACCGCGGATATTCTGGCGGGCTGGCGCAGCGACGCCATCTGGCTGGGCACGACCACGGCCGTCCTGATACTGGCCTGTTTCGGCCTGGCCATGCTGAACGAACGCGAACTCAGGGCGCACAGAAGGACCATCAGGCGCCTGCATCGGGCCGAGCACGAAATGCGCACGGTGCTGGACAGCCTGCCCGCCATGGTGGCGTACTGGGACAACCGGCTGATCAACCGTTTTTGCAATCGGGCGCATCAGCAATGGTTCGGGCTGAGCCCCGAGGAGGCGTTCGGCAAGCACATCTCCAGCGTGATCGGGCAGTCGTTGTTCCTGCAGGTCAAGCCTCACATCGATAGAACGCTGAGCGGCTGCACCCAGGTGTTCCAGAAGCCCATCATCGACATGGGGGGCGCCGTCAGGCATACCGTCTCGACCTATGTGCCCGACATCAATGACGGCAAGGTGGACGGCTTTTTCGTTCTGGTGCATGACGTCACGGCGCGCAAGCTGGCCGAAGACGCGCTCTACGAGGAAAAAGAGCGTTTCCGCGTCACCCTGGAATCGATCGCCGACGGCGTCATCACGACCGACGAGCAAGGCCGCATCACCTATGAGAACCGGGCGGCCGACATGATGACCGGGTGGCCGCTGGACAAGGCGCTGGGGTTGCCCATCGAAGACGTCGTGGTGACCGAGGATCCGTCCCGCGGTCCGGCGCAGGGCGGCGGCCTCGTGCGCGCGACGCTGGCCCAGCGCGCGGTCGTCGAATCGGACGCCGCCTTCATGCTGGTCAGCCGCAGCGGCCAGCGCACCCCCATCGAAGGTTCCGCCGCGCCCATTTTCGACGAGCATGGGCGGCTGGCCGGGGCCGTCATGGTCTTCCACGACGTCAGCCATGCGCGCTCCCTTGCGAACGAGATGGCGCGCCTGGCGCAATACGACGCGCTCACGGGGGTGCCCAGCCGCAATTTCATACGGCAGCTTGCCGAGCAGGCCATGAACCGGGCGCTTCGCGGCGAACACAAGCTGGCGGTCATGTATCTGGATCTGGACGGCTTCAAGGCGGTGAACGACAGCCTGGGGCACGCCGTCGGCGATCAGCTGTTGGTTGCCGTCACGCGGCGCCTGGCCGACGTCCTGCGCAAGAGCGACACCCTGGGCCGCAAGGGCGGGGACGAGTTCGTGGTGCTCATGGACGGCATCCGGGGCGAGGCGGAGGCCAACATCCTGGCTTCGCGCCTGGTCGAGGCCTGTCGTCAGCCCGTGGAGCTGGAAGGCCAGGAGCTCAGTGTTACAGTGAGCATAGGCATCAGCATTTTTCCGGACCACGCCGTGAAGTACGACGAGCTCGTCAATCAGGCCGACGTCGCCATGTACTTCGCCAAGCAGACGGGGCGAAACCGCGTCTGCGTGTTCCAGCCCGATATGCTGAAATCGTCGTAAGCCACACTGCGGCCGGCTGCGGCCGCAGCCGGCGATCGCGGCGCCGGCCCTGCCGCCGGCCGAAGATTCGAGGTCTCCCTGTTCATGCACACGCCATCGCCATGCCGCCGCCGGCGCCCTTCCTGATCGACGAGTCGCTGCGCATCGTCGAACGCCGTTATCGCCTGCCGCCGCTGGCCGATCCGTCCGCGTGCTCGCCCCAGGCCGACCCGCCGACGGCGATCGCGGTCGCCATCGAGCAAGCCCGCCGGCAAATGGAGCGCGGCGAGGCGCCGGACGCGGCGCTGGAGCGTCTTTTCATCGAAGCCCTCGCCCGGACGATACGCCAGGCGTTGCGGGAGGAATGCGGGGATCCCGCTTTCCAGGCCATGGTTCTTCGGCACCGGGCGGTGCAGGTGCGCGAATATGCGTCGCTGTCGGCGCATGCCGATCGGGATCGCCGCCAAGTGCTGGCGGCCGTCGATAGAATCGCGCACCCTGCCAAACAACGGCGCATGGCGTCGGACACCTTGCGCAAGGCCTTGGGGCGGCTGCACGCATTGGCGTCCTGCGCCGCGTGGCCGGAACTCCACGACGCGGCGCAAGATCTGTTCGGCCGGTCCGAAGCCGTAATCGGGCCAGAAGCCGAGAGCGGGCCGGCGCTTCGGCGCGGTGTGGCGGAGCTGGCCGGGCATCCCGCGTTGGCGCGCCTGCTGCGCCTGGACGCCCTGGCGGCGGATGATCTCGTGCGGCGATATCGGGGGCTGTGGCGGCGAAATGGGCCTGCTTCGGGAAGCGCCACGGCCATTGCGCAAGGCACGGCCTCGCAGCGGCGCGGCGCCGCCGTCGAGGCTGCTGCCGCCCAGGCGTTCGAGGCGCTGGCGCGGCGGCTGAACGGGGCGGGAGCCGGCCGGGCGCCGTATCGCGTCGTGACGTCGATGCGCGTGCCGGGCTCGATGCCGGGCCGCGCCGAGCGCGCCAAGAGCGAATGGGATGTGGTGCTGCTGCGGCGGGCGGACGCCGGCACCGATGCCGCTGCGGATCCCGATGCCGGTATGGACGCCCATGCGGATGCCGCCGAGGCGCAATGGGACGTCTGCCTGCTTGCCGAGGCCAAGGCCTCCGTGGACGCCGCCGCCACCGACCTGCCGCGGCTGCTGCGCGGCCTGCGCCTGCTCGCCTGCGCCGACGAAGACACCGTCTATCCGTTTCAGACGCGGCAGGGAACGGTGCGCCTGCTCGGCGCGTCGTTGGCCGCGCTGAAAACCGACGCGGACAGCCTGGCGCGTTCAGTGCTTTACTGTTGCGATGCGCCCGCCGAGGCGGAGCCGCGGCTGCTCGGCGCGGCCGGCCGCATGCAGCTGCTGTCCGCGCGGGCCAGCCTGGAATTCGCCGGCGCGCTGGCGGACGGCGGGCAAGCCGACCCACGGGACTTGTCGCCGCTATGGGGCCGGCTGCTGACGGCGGCGGAATGGAAGGGCGTGCTGCATCAATATCCCATGCTGCGCCAGGCGCGTGAACTGATGGTTCATATCGACGACTGGTCGGCCGCGATCGAAGGCGCGGCGGCCGGGCCTGTTGTATGCTGAGCAGGCCCCACCCATGACGCAGTTTTTTGATGAGGACACCGCCATGACATCATCGAACCGACGCCTTGCTTTCGGGCTCATCCTGGCCGCTTTCATGTTCGTGCTTGCGCCGGCGCCGGGCGGCGCCCAGGCGGCGGGCAAGCCGGCCGGCCCCGGCCCGAACACGGCTGCTTATGAACCCACCGTCGGCCAGGCCGGCAAGGACGTGGTCTGGGTCCCGACTCCCGAGTCCCTGGTGGACCAGATGCTGCGCATGGCGGAGATCACCCCCGATGACTACCTGGTCGACCTCGGTTCCGGCGACGGCCGCACGGTGATCACCGCCGCCCAGCGCGGCACCCGCGCGCACGGCGTCGAATTCAATCCCGACATGGTGAAATTGTCGCGCCGGGCCGCGCAGGACGCCGGAGTCGCCGACCGCGCCACGTTCACCCAGGGCGATATCTTCGAGTTCGATTTCTCCGACGCGACCGTCGTCACGCTGTTCCTGCTGCCCGACCTGAACCTGCGCTTGCGCCCCTTGCTGCTCGATATGAAGCCCGGCACGCGCGTGATTTCCAATTCTTTCGACATGGACGACTGGGAACCCGACGATTTCGTCGAGGCCGCCCTCGAATGCAAGTCCTATTGCCGGGCGTACAAATGGATCGTCCCGGCCAAGGCGCAAGGCGTCTGGCAGCTGGGCGGCGGGGCCATGCTCGCGCTCGAGCAGGCCTACCAGAAACTGGGCGGGCACCTGACGATCGACGGAACGCGCCATGCGATCAGCGATGCAGCCCTGCAAGGTACGCGCATCGCCTTCACGGCCAACGGGCGGCAATACACCGGAGAGGTCACCGCCGACCGGATGGCCGGCACCGACAGCGACGGCAACGCCTGGAACGCCGTGCGCAAGCCGTAACGCTGCCGCGAGCCGCTTGCCATGCTGGCCTTGCGGCGCCCAACGGCGGGCCGGCGCCGCCCGCTTCTGGGCGTCGCCGAGCCCGCCTCATTGCGTGGGGATGTCGAACTTCTTTATCAGTTCCGCGAACGTCGCAATCTGGCCCGCATAGAATTCCCTGAACCGCTCGGGACCCTGGTGGGAAACCTGAAGGCTCAGCGCTTCCACCGATTTGATCACTTCAGGGTCCCGCAACACGGCGGCGACCTCTTGGTCCAGCCTGACGACGACGTCTTTCGGCGTGCCTTGCGGCGCAAGCAGGCCCCACCAGGCCAGAACGCCTTCTTCGTTCAGGCCCGCCTCTTTCAAGGTCGGCGTGCCGGGCAGCATCGAAAGCCTGTCGGGCCCGGTCACCGCCAGGGCTTTCAGCTTCCCGCTCTGGATGTGGCCGATGAGATCGGCCGGCGGGGAAACGAGGAAGGAGACGCGGCCCGTCAGCACGTCGGCCAGCGCGGGGCTGCTGCCCTTGTATGGCACGTGCAGGGCGTTGAACTTTCCGCTGTCGGCGATGATGGCCGCGTTCAGCTGCTGGAAGGAGCCGTATCCCGACGAGGCATAGGACAGCGCCGACGGGTTGCTGCGGCCGTATTCGATGAGCTGGGGCAGCGAGCCTACCGGCAGCTGCGCGCCGGCCACCAGGATGCCGGGCGCGGTGGCGAAACGGCTGATCTGTACGAAGTCTTGCGCGGCATCGTAGTCCAGCTGCTTCATCAGGGACTTGTTGACGGTGATGAAGTTGGATGCCAGGAGCAGGGTGTAGCCGTCGGCCGCGGCTTTCGCGACGTGGCCGGCGCCGAGGTTCGAGTTGGCGCCGGGCTTGTTCTCGACGATGACGCTGGCCCCGAGGCGCGGGGACAGCTTGTTCGCGACGATTCTGCCGATGACGTCGGAACCGCCGCCCGGCGCGTAAGGCACGACGATCTTCACCGGGCGTTCGGGGTAGGCGGCGCCGGCTGTTTGCGCGTAGGCCGCCAGGCCCATGCAGGCCGCAGCCAGCAAGCCGATGACCGTGAGTTTTTTCATTTTCATGGTTGTCTCCTGTAAGAATGCCGGTCCGGGGGGCGGGTCAATCGGGCCCGCGCGCGATGGGCGAGCCCTCGCATGCGCTCCATTCGCTCCATGAACCGGCGTAGAG
This sequence comes from Parapusillimonas granuli, assembly GCF_013416525.1. GTDB lineage: Bacteria > Pseudomonadota > Gammaproteobacteria > Burkholderiales > Burkholderiaceae_B > Parapusillimonas > Parapusillimonas granuli. Next base: position 208,040 of record NZ_JACCEM010000004.1, on the reverse strand, counting down.
CGCCGAACCGGGCAGCCCGGCGATCTCCATCGCCAATGCGTTATGGCAGGCGGTCACGCCCGAGCCGCATTGATGGACGACCCGCTCGGCGGGGTGGCCTGCCATCACTTCCTGGAAGTCGCTGCGCAGGCGCGCAGCGGGCTTGAACCGTTGGCCGTCGCCCAGGTTCGACTGGAACGGCCGGTTTCTGGCTCCGGGAATATGCCCGGCCTGCGGGTCCATGGTCTCGTTCTCGCCCCGGAAGCGCTCCGCACTGCGCGCATCGATGACGATCCGCTCTCCGGAGGCGATATTGGCGAGCACGAACTGCCGATCGACGACTTCCGCGGCCGACGGCCGGCGGCTGAAATTGCCTGCCGCCGGCGTCCGGCCCAGGCCGGCCTGCACGGGAAGGCCGGCGGCCAGCCATGCGGCGAAGCCGCCGTCCAGCACGCAGCGCCGGCCGTGGCCGACCCAGCCCAGCAGCCACCAAAGCCGGGCGGCATACATTGAGGCCGCGTTGTCGTACGCCACGATCAGCGTGTCGTCATCGGCGCCCAGGGATCTCATTCGCCGCACGAAAGCGTCGGCGTCGGGCAGCGGATGACGGCCGTTGCGCCCGGTTTTCGGGCCGCTGAGATCGGCGTCCAGGTGCACATATCCGGCATCGGGTATGTGGCCCTGCCGGTGGGCTTCCGGGCCGGCCGCCGGCTGGGCCAGGTCGAAGCTGCAATCGAGCACCAGCATCTTGACCGGCCCGCCGGACAGCATGGCGTACAGGTCCGGGGCTTGTATCAACGGGTTGCCATGCATGCGCCGTCAGGCCTTTTCGAACTGGCCGAATGCGTCCATGACGCGGACCGAATAGATGTAGGCGGCGCCCGCGTTCAGGGCTATGGCCGTGCCCAGGGCGTCGCTCAGCTCCGCCTCCGTGACGCCGGCCTTGCGGGCCGCGGCGGCATGCGCCGCGATGCAGCCGTCGCAGCGGGTGGTCACCGCCACCGCGAGCGCGATCAGCTCGCGCATTTTGGCGTCGAGTGCGCCGTTCGAGCCCTGGGCGGCATTCAGGTTCTGGAACGCCGCCATCATCCCGGGGTTGGGGCCGCTGAAGCCCGCGCCAGCCTTGCGTGATGCTTGAAGAAGTTCGGGCCAGTTGTTGAGCATGATCACTCCTGTTTGATTCTTGGTTGGTCAGTGGAATGGTTTGCGCCGGAAGGCGTTTGTGCCGCTATCGGCCCTGGAACCTGGGCGGGCGCTTTTCCCTGAAGGCATTGACGCCCTCTTGCGCATCCTGGCTCTGCGCGATCGCTTCCAGCCTGCGTTTTTGCGGATAGAACTCGTCCATGGGGCTGCGTGGCAAGGTCTCCAGCGCAAGACGCTTCATGGTGCGCACCACGAGCGGGGCGTTCACCGCGATCTTGCGCGCCAGCGCCATCGCTTCGTTCACTTGTTCGCCGACCGGCGTGAGTTTGTTGACGAAGCCGATTTCGTAGGCGCGCTGCGCGCTCATGGGCTCGCCGGTCGTCGTCCATTCGAGCCCGACGCCGAAAGGCATCTTCTTGGGAAAGCCGCCCATGATGCCCTGGAACATGCCCACCTTCGCCTCGGGATAGATGAAGCTGGCGGACTCGCTGGCGATGACGATGTCGGAATACAGCGCCATGCTCGCGCCGGCGCCGATCACGTAGCCGCTCACCGCCGCGATGATGGGCTTGTCGCAGGGCACGGCGAAATTGGGCAGGGCCTGCCAGACTTCGCCGGGCAGATCCTTCAGGTCGGCGCCGACGCAGAAGGCGTCGTTGCCGGCTCCGGTGAGGATGGCCACGAGGTCGTCGGATTCCGCGAACCTCACCCAGGCATCCGTCAGCCCTTGCGCCACCGCCGGGTTGATGGCGTTGCGCTTGTCGGCGCGGTCGATGGTAATGAGGGCGATGCCCTCGTTGGATTCATATAGAACGGACACGGAACTTTCCTTGTTTGTTGATCGACAGCGGAAATGGGTTCAGGCGAGCACGGCGCGGGCGTCGGCCGCCACCGGTTCGCCGTCGGCGATGAAAAGCGGATTGATGTCCAGCTCGGTCAGGCCGGGCATCTGCACCGCCAGTTGGCCTACCCGCACGAGAATGTCGATGAGCCGGGCGCGGTCGACCGGCTTGCCGCCGCGCCAGCCGTCCAGCAGCGGCCCGCACTTCAATCCGTCGAGCATCGTGGCCGCTTGTTCGGGGGACAGCGGCGCGGGGCGCAGCTGGACGTCTTTCATCAGCTCCACCAGCACGCCCCCTGCGCCCACCATGACCATGGGGCCGAATTCGGGGTCTCGCTGCAGGCCGACGATCAGCTCGGCATCCGGCCGCAGCATGGTGGTGACCAGGTACCCCGTCAGTTCATGGCCGGCCTGCTCGACGGCGGCGGCGATTTCTTCGCAGGCGCGGCGTACCGCCGCCTCGCCCGCGATGTTCAGCTTGACCGCGCCGACGTCGCTCTTGTGGATCAGCGTCGGACTGACCGCCTTGATGGCCACGGCCGATTGCAGGGCGGCGGCCGCCTCGACGGCCTGCGCGACGCTTGCCGCCTCCCGCCAAGGCGTCACGGGTATGCCCGCCGCCGCAAGCAGGCGGCGCGCATTCGGCTCGGCAAGGTAGCCGGTGCCGAGATCCTTGGGCAGGTCGAACGAGGAAGCCGGCGCGCCCGTGGGGGCGAGCGTCTCCTGGCGGCGCCAGAGCGCCGCCAGAACGCCCACGGCATCGTTGGGACTCTCGACGTAGCCATAGCCTTTTTCCCGCAGCACCTGCCGGGCGATGTCGCCCACCGTGCTTGCGCCATGGACGAACAACAGCGGCTTGCCGCAATGCTCGCCGACCCTGATCGTGGATTCGGCGATCATGTCCATGTTCGGCTGGGTGGTAAGAAACACGATGCCGGCACCGATCGCTTCGTCTTCCAGCACGCGCCCCATGGCGGTGCCCACCGCGTTGCCGAACCTGGGATCAGGCTCGGCGCCATGATTGATGACGCCGAAGTCGATGGGCAGCTCGCGGTGGGAGGGCGGAAGCAGCTCTTCGAGTCCGCGCTTGGTCTGTTCGGACAGCGCGGGCAGCGGCAGGCCGATCTCGTCCAGCGAATCGACGAACAGCGCGCCGCCGCCGCCCGACCCCGAGAAAACCGCGACGCCGGGCGCGCGCATGGCATGGCCGCGCGCCAGCAGCTGGGCGCCCGCCAGCAGGTCGAACACATTGTCGAAAAGATAGGCGCCATGCGCCCGGCAGACGGCTTCGAACGAGGCCCACGCGCCCGCCAGGCTGGCCGTGTGGGACATGACGGCGCGTTCGCCCGCGGCGGTCCGGCCGGACTTGACGATGAGCACCGGCTTGCCGGCCGCGCGGGCGCGGGCGAGCAGTTCGACGAAGCGTTCGGAACCCCTCACCGCTTCGATGTACAGCGCGATCACTTCGGTGAGCGGGTCGTCGATCAGGTACTGGAAAACATCGTTCTGATCGATGTCGGCCTGGTTGCCCAGCGTCACCATGGTGCTGAATCCCGCGCCCGTATCGACTCCGCGCGCCAGCATGGCGCCCATCAGGGCGCCGCTCTGGGAGGCCATGCCGATGGGGCCCGTGGGCAGCTTGTCCACGTATGCCATGGTGACGGCGGTCGTCGCGGCGAGGTTGTGATGGGTGTTCAGCAGGCCCATGCAGTTCGGCCCGATCAGCCGCATGCCGCCGGCGCGCGCCTCGCGCACCAGCTGCTGCTCCAGCGCCAGGCCCTCCGGCCCCGTTTCGGCGAAACCGGAGGTGATGGCCACTGCGCAGGCGACGCCGTTGGCCACGCAATCCCTGACGCTTGCCAGGGCGCGGCTCTTGGGCACCAGCAGAATCGCCATGTCGACCCGCTCCGGGCAGTCGGCCAGCGTCGGATAGCTCTGTATGCCGAGCAGCTTCTCACCCTTGGGATTGATGGGGAAGATCTGCCCGTCGATACGATGCTTGCTCATGTAGTGCAGCAGGCGCCCGCCCCATTTCGTTTCATCGCCCGATGCGCCGAAGATGGCGACGTTGCGGGGGTGCAGCAGTTCTTTGATGGATGGTGAAGGATGTTGTGTCATGGCAGGCCTGCAGCTTTTTACTTTTCGAGCTTCAGCTCGTACTTGTTGATGAGATTTCCGTAGTATTTGGAATCGGCCGCGATTTTTTCCGCGAAACGCTTGCCGGTGACGGCATTGGGCTGGATGCCGGTCAGCGCAAGCTTCTTGGCGACCTCGGGGTCCTTGGAGATCTTCTCGATCGCGGCGCCCAGGCGCTCGACGATGTCGCCCGGAAGGCCGGCGGGGCCGACCAGGCCGTACCAAAGCTTGCCGTAGGCGTCGGTCATGTCGATGCCAGCCTCTTTCGTGGTGCTGGCGTCGGGGTAGGCGGGCAGCCTTGCATCCGCCACCAGCCCCAGCAGCTTCAGCTTGCCGCCGCTGACCTGGTTGAGCAGCACCGGATCGAAGGCGATGGAAACGCGGCCCTCGATCAGGTCGGTCAGGTATTCGCTGCTGGATTTATAGGGCACATGCAGCATCTCGATGCCCGCGGCTTCGCTGAACACCGCGCCCATCAGATGCGTGGAGGTCGCCAGGCCCGAGCTCGCATAGCTGTATTTGCCGGGATGCTTCTTTGCCAGGGCGATGAACTCGGCGACGGTGTTCGCCGGAATCGCCTTGGACAGCACCAGGACGTCCAGCCCCTGGGCCAGGGTCGAGATCGGCGTGTAGTCCTTGAGCGGATCGTAGTTCGTCTTCCTTACATTGGGCGTGATGGTGAAGACGGCCGTGGGAGCGACCATCAGCGTGTAGCCGTCGGGCGCCGCCTTGGCGGCCGTCGCGGCCGCCAATGTCGCGCCCGCGCCGGGCTTGTTTTCCACGATGAAGGGCTGCTTGAATTCGGCGGCCAGCCTTTCGGCATAGAGGCGGGCGATCGTGTCGGCGCCGCCGCCCGCGCCATAGCCCACGAGCACGGTGACGGGTTTTTCCGGATAGGCCGCGACGGCGGCGGCGCTCGCGAGCAGCAGGCCCAGCCCGCCCAGCAGCAGCCGGGCCTTCGAAGTTTGCGTGTGGGTTGATTTCATGCGGTGTCTCCTTTGCTTGGTTTTCGCAAATGGTAGGCTCCGCAAATGATTTAATATATTGATGTTGATTAATATTTGAGAATTAGTTAATTTTCTTCATGAATATCACGCTCCGCCAACTGGAGGCCTTTTCCCATATCGAACGCTTCGGCAGCTTCGTGCGCGCAGCGCGCGAGATGTGCCTGACGCAATCGGCGCTCAGCCATCTGGCGCGCGAACTCGAACAGAATCTGGGCTTTCCGCTCTTCCGGCGCACCACGCGGTCCGTGCGCTTGACGCGGGAAGGAGAGGCCTTCCTGCCTTATGCAAGGCGCATCCTGACCAACCTGGATAGCGCGGTCGAATGCGCGCGCGCCCTGAGCGCCGGCGAAGAGGGCGTGCTGCGCGTGGCGACCACGCCCCTGCTGGCGTCGACGCACTTGATGTCGGCCGTGGCCCGCTACCAGGAGGTCAACCCCGGCGTCCACATCCACGTTCAAGAGGCGATCGCCAGCGAGACCATACAGCTGCTCGCGGACGAAAAAGTCGATCTGGCGATCGGTCCGCAAAGATCCATGCCCAAAGAAGTCGTTTCGGAAACCTTGTTCACGTCGCGGCTGGCATTGCTGCGCGCCAAGACCCATTACACGGCGGGCCGCCCGTCCGTGAAGTGGCGCGAGCTGGAAGGAGAGCAACTCGTGCTGGCCAAAGGCGGCGGCAAAGAAACCATCGGCGCGGACATCAAGCACATGATTTCCCTGGACGCCGCAAGAGAGGTCGAACACTTCACGACTCTCATGGCGTTGGCGTCCAGCGGAAAGTGCGTCGCCATCGCCAACGACTACATCGAACCGTTCCTGGCGGTCTACAACCTGGAAATGGCCCACCTGGTGCAACCCGTCGTACGCCGCAAGATCGCTTTATATACATCCCGCTCCCAGTCTCTGGCGCGCGGGGCCGGCAAGTTCATGGACTTCCTTAGATCCGCCCTGCGCCCCGGCGCCCCGGCCGCCAACGCGCCACCGGCAGGGAATTAGTACGGATACCAGGATATCTCCTTATCTTGTACCGGCATGTGTTGTCCGATATCGTGGGGGGTATATTTTTGCCGCCGGGCCGCCCCAAGGCAAAAACGCCCCCTTGGGGGGCAGCAAGCCGAAGGCGCGGCGTGGGGGCATATTTATATTTTTGTTTTTTTTTGAATAGGAAGGGACCATGCGGGCCAACCATAGCGAAACCGTTCAGGCGCAATTCGACGCCCAGGCGCAAGCCTATCTGCAGAGCGCCGTGCATGCCGCCGGGCCGGATCTGCTGCGCGCCGCCGAGCTGCTCAGCCAGTCTTTCCCCGCCGCCTCGGGCGCCGTCATGGACCTGGGCTGTGGCGCGGGGCATCTCAGCTTCGCCTTGGCGCCGCTGTGCGCCAGCGTGGTCGCGGTGGACCCTTCGCCCAACATGCTGGCCACGGTCAGCCGGGCGGCGGCCGAAAAAGGCTTGGCCAACATCCAGACCGTGCAGGCCGGCGCGGAATCCCTGCCCTTCGAAGATGGCCGGTTCTGTGTGGTGGCATCGCGCTATAGCGCCCACCATTGGCTGGATCTGCCGGCGGCGCTCAAAGAAATGCGCCGGGTGGTCAAGCCCGGCGGCTATTTGCTGATGATAGACGTCGAAGGCGACGAGAACCCCATGGTCGACACGCATCTGCAGACCATAGAGATACTTCGCGACCGGTCCCACGTCCGTGATCGGACGCCGTCGGAATGGGCGCGGCTCATCACGGACGCCGGCTTTGCGGAAATCGAGCACCAGAACTGGGCGACGCGCCTCGCATTCGAGCCCTGGGTGACCCGCATGCGGACCTCGCCCGAGCGCATCGCGATGATACGCACCGTCCAGCGCGAGGCGCCCTCAGAGCTGCGGGAGGCCTTGGCCATCGAGGACGACGGCTCTTTCTCGATGAAGACGGGCCTGTGGTGGGCCAAAGCTTGATGCGCGCGGCCGGGCGAAGCCGGCCGGCAGCCCGTCAGCATGCCGCGCAGACTCCTGTGCGGACGCGCCAGGGTTCTTCTTGCGAAGGGCCATTGCTACCAGCACCGGCTGATTCCATGCTAGAATTCCGTTTCTTCGGTTCAGTGCCATCAACCAGCCTTTGAAAGCTGCTATAATTTCAAGTTGGTGTTTGCATCTGCAAACCGCCTTATGGTGACCGTAGCTCAGTTGGTAGAGTCCCGGATTGTGATTCCGGTTGTCGTGGGTTCGAGCCCCATCGGTCACCCCAAATTCCCCATGTTGCCCTCAAGGCCCGCAAGCAAAAACGCTGCGGGCTTTTGCGTTTCATGCATCCGTCGTCCTGGTGGTCAGGTTGATCTGCCCAGGCATCGGGAGCGGTAGGCGCTGTCCTTTTCCTTATGCACGCAGATGGGATAGAGCATTCGGTTCTCCTTTCTGTGCCGTTCACCGGATGCAGCCACCGCGGCACCAGGGCGTTCAGGATGTGGGTTCTCTTGTAAGATAGCGCCAAATATTTACGAGAGGGGGGGCGCTGTGTACGAGTCACGTAGCGAGGGATTGATCAGCCGCCGGCGGTTTGCATTGCGCCTGCTGGCACATCTTTTGCTCGCCATGGCGTTCATCGCGTTCTCGTTGCTGATTGGCGTACTGGGCTATCTATGGATGGAGGGCGACGCGCATTGGCATGACGTGACGCTCAACATGGCAATGATCGCAAGTGGAATAGGGCCCATCATGCTGCCCGAGACCATCCACGGCAAGGTTTTTCTCGCGCTGTACGGCGCGTATATCAGTGTCGTGTTCGTGGCCGTCCTGGGCTTGGTGATTGCGCCCATACTGCATCGAATATTGCACGTATTTCACCTGGACGAAGAGCCGTGAACCCAGTTTTCCCAATGCCGCCCAGTGGGGCAGCCGGAACACCCGTGCAATCCGCGCCGCCGCCATCAGCGTAGGGGGGCCGCCTGGACGCCGCGCGGCGGCTTCCAGGCGCAATTTTATTGCCTGCGCGGGCATTGGAACTTAAACTGACCCGTCAAGAATGTTAGGATACGCTAAATGGCTCAGTTCTTCGTCGTACACCCCGAAAATCCGCAACCCCGCCTCATGAAGCAGGCGGGGCAGCTGCTCGCCGACGGCGGCCTGGTCGCGGTTCCCACCGATTCCAGCTATGCGGTGGTGGCGCGCCTGGACGACAAGCCCGCCGCCGATGCCTTGCGCCGGCTGCGCGGGCTGGACGAGCGCCATCATCTCACGCTGCTGTGCCGCGATCTGAGCGAAATCGGCCATTTCGCCCGGGTCGACAACCGGCAATACCGTTTCTTGAAGCTGGCGACCCCCGGCCCCTGGACTTTCATCCTGGAAGCGACGCGCGAAGTGCCGCGCCGGGTTTCGCATCCGTCGCGCAAGACCATAGGCATACGCGTGCCCGACCACCCCGTCACGCGCGCGCTCATCGAAGCCGCCGGCACGCCGCTGATGTCCACCACCTTCATCCCCGAGGGCGAGGAATACCCCCTGAACGAAGCGCAAGCCATTTTCGACGGGTACGCCAATCAGCTCGCCGGCGTAATCGACGGGGGCGCCTGCCCCCTGGAGCCCACCACGGTCATCGACCTCACGGGCCCGACACCCGAGGTGATCCGCCGCGGCCAGGGCAATCTGGCCGCCCTGGGCCTGGACTGACCGGGCGCCGACTGCGGAAATTCATGGAATCATTGATACAGACGATAACGGTCTACGCGCTGCCCGTCCTTTTCGGCATCACCCTGCACGAAGCCGCGCATGGCTACGTGGCGCGCATGTTCGGCGACCCGACGGCCTGGCAGGCCGGGCGCATCAGCCTCAATCCCATGCGCCACATCGACCTGGTCGGCACCATCATCGTGCCGCTGGTCCTGCTGTTCAGCACCAAGCTGCTGGGCGGGGGCGGCCTGCTGTTCGGCTGGGCCAAGCCGGTGCCGGTCGATTGGGGCAAGCTGCGCAAGCCCAAGCGCGACATGCTCTGGGTGGCGCTGGCCGGGCCGGCCTCCAACTTGGCCATGGGCATCATCTGGGCGCTGGCCTTGCGGCTGCTGGTCGGAACCGGCGCGGGGCAGGGCGACTTCTGGGTGCAAATGGCCATTGCCGGCATACAGGTCAACCTCATCCTGATGGCGCTCAACCTGGTGCCGCTGCCGCCGCTGGACGGCGGCCGGATCGTTTTCAGCCTGCTGCCCGGCAGGCTGGCCTGGCAGTATTCCCGCATCGAACCCTACGGCCTGCTGATCGTGGTCATCCTGATGCTGACGGGGATTTTGTGGATACTGCTGGAGCCTCTGTTGGCTTTCGGCCAATTGATCATCGGCTGGTTCTTGTGACGCTTATGAGTTTGAACGCATATCCGTTAAACTTCTGAGATTCCAGCTAGACAAAGTTATTTGCTACGGCGCGTTCGAGGAGATCATTCCTATCATGGCAACAAACACGGATTCTGACATTCCTGTTTTTCAGGGAAGCTTGGTGGCGCTGATCACGCCCATGCATCCTGATGGCAGTCTGGATTATGACTCCTATCGAAAACTGATCGACTGGCATGTCGGCGAAGGCACTGACGGCCTGGTGGTCGTGGGCACCTCGGGCGAATCGCCCACGGTCGACGTCGACGAACACGCCGAGCTCATCAAGGTGGCGGTCGAACACGCGGCCGGCCGGCTTCCCGTCATCGCCGGCATCGGCGGCAATTCCACCAGCGAAGCCATCGATCTTTCGCGGCACGCGAAGGCGGTGGGCGCGCAAGCCGGCCTGTCGGTCGTGCCCTATTACAACAAGCCGTCGCAAGAAGGCCTGTACCAGCACTTCCGCACGATCGCCGAGGCGGTGGACCTGCCCGCCATCCTGTACAACGTGCCGGGCCGCACCGTGGCCGACATGTCCAACGAAACCGTGCTCCGCCTGGCCCAGGTGCCCGGCATCATCGGCATCAAAGACGCCACCGGCGACATCGGGCGCGGGGCGCTGCTGGTGCGCGACGCCCCCGCCGGCTTCCAGATCTTCAGCGGCGACGACCCGACCGCCGCGGCGCTCATGCTGCTCGGCGGGCAGGGCAATATTTCCGTCACGGCCAACGTGGCGCCGCGGCTCATGCACGAATTGTGCGTGGCCGCCATCGAAGGCAACGGGCAGCTTGCGCGCCAACTCAATGCGCGCCTGGCCACCTTGAACAAAGTGCTGTTCGTGGAGTCCAACCCCATACCCGTGAAGTGGGCCGTGGCCGAAATGGGCTTGACCGAGCTCGGCTACCGCCTACCCTTAACGCCCTTGCACGAGCAGTATCATGCATTGGTACGCAACTCGTTGAAAGACGCAGGCTTGATCTAAATGATGACTATGCGCATGAACAAACGCTGTGCCGGCCTGGCGGCCGGTCTCGGCATGCTTTTGCTTTCCGGCTGCTCCACGCTGAACCAGGCTCTTGGCACCGAGGAAGCAGTCAACTACAAGAGCACGGTCGCGGGCGACCCGCTCAGCATTCCGCCCGATCTCACGCAGGCCAATCGCGATGCGCGCTTCCGCGCGCCCGAAGGCACGGCCACCTATAGCCAGTATGCGCAGGCGCAGCAGGCGCAACAGAGCGCCGGCGACCGCAACCGGGTGCTGCCGCAAACCCAGGGCATCACGGTCATGCGCGACGGCGACATCCGCTGGCTGGTCATCGACAAGCCCGCCGAAGAAGTCTACCCGCGCATCGTCGATTTCTGGAACGAGCAGGGCTTCACCCTCAAGTCCCAGGATCCGCGCGCCGGCCTCATGGAAACCGACTGGGCCGAGAATCGCGCCAAGATCCCGGAAGGCTGGATCCGCAGTGCGCTGGGCGCCATCCTGGACACGGTCTTCGACAGCGGCGAACGCGAACGCTTCCGCACCCGCCTGGAACGCGTCAACGGAAAGACCGAGGTCTACGTCAGCCATCAGCAAATGGTCGAAACCGCCACCGAAGACGGCGCCAATTTGAAGTGGGTGTACGGCAAGGAAGACCCGGGCCTGAACGCCGCCATGCTGGCCCGCATGGTGGTCTTCCTGGGCACCGACGTGCAGCGCGCCCAGGAAATGGTCGCGCGGGCCGAGCGTTCGGCCGACCAGGTGCAGGTTTCGCAAGCCGGCGACGGCCAGGCCGCCATCGTCTTGAACGAATCGTTCGACCGGGCCTGGCGCCGCGTCGGGGTGGCGATCGATTCCGCCGGTTTCGCGGTCGAGGATCGCGACCGCTCCACGGGCGACTACTTCATCCGCTATCTCGACAGCGACAGCGGCGAGAAAATCGAGCAGCCCAACTTCCTGACCAGGATGTTCGGCGGCAAGAACACCGCGGCCGCCGCGCCGCTGCGCATCCACGTCGCCGCGCAAGGTTCGTCATCGGTCGTCAACGTGCTGGACGAAAAAGGCCAGGTGCAGAATACCGGCACCGCCAAGCGCATCATCACGGTGCTGATGACCCACATGTCGGGCGGCGGCAACTAGAGCAGGGCCGGGCCGTCGCCGCCGTGGTCGGCGTCAGCAGACCACGGCTTCGTCGGCCGGGATGCTGGCGCCGAACCATTCCAGCTGCGGCGCCAGCGCGCACACTTCCCCAACCAGCAAGATCGCGGGCGACTTGACCGCGTGCCGGCGCGCGGCGTCGGCCAGTTCGCCCAGCCGGCCGTGAAGCACACGCTGGCCGGCGCGGCTGCCGTTCTCGATGATGGCGAACGGCGTGTCCTCCGACCTGCCGTGGGCAATCAGCTGGGCGCTCAGAAACTCCAGCCGCCCGGCTCCCATGTAGAACGCCAGTGTCTGCTTTTCCCGCGCGAGCGCGTGCCAATCGTCCACCTGGGCGTCGTCCCGGCAGTGCGCGGTGACCAGGCGCACGGACTGGGCATGGTGCCGGTGCGTCAGCGGTATCCCGGCATAGGCGGCGCAGGCCAGCGCGGCGGTGATGCCGGGCACGACCTCGTAAGGTATGCCCTGTTCCCTCAGGAATTCGAGTTCTTCGCCGCCGCGGCCGAACACGAAGGCGTCGCCGCCTTTCAGGCGGACCACGCGCTTGCCCGCAAGGGCATGGCGCCGCATGAGCTCGTGAATCCGCCGCTGCGTGGCATCATGGTCCTCGCCGGGCAGTTTCCCCACGGAAATGCGGTCCGCATCGCGGCGGGCCAGCTCCAGCACGTCCGCGCTGACCAGCCTGTCGTGCAGGATGATGTCGGCTTCGTTTAGCGCGCGCAGGGCGTTCAGTGTCAGGAGCCCCGGGTCGCCCGGTCCGGCGCCGACCAGCACGACGCCGCCTCGGGAAGGCGTTTCCGGCGCATGGAGCGCGGTTTCCAGCAGCTCCCGCGCCGCGTCGGGCTTGCGGCTGCGCAGGGCGGCGGCCACGGGGCCGTCCAGCAGCCAGTCGTAGAATTCGCGCCGCCGGCGCAGATCGGGCCGGGCCTGCCGGATCGCGGGCCGATAGCGCCCCGCCAGCTCCGCCAAGGTGCCCAGCGTATGGTCGAACAGGCTCTCGATGCGCTCGCGCATCCGCCGCGCCAGGACCGGGGCGCTGCCCGCCGATGAAATGGCGATGGTCAGGGGTGACCGGTCCACGATGGAAGGGACCTGGAACGAAGAGAGCTCGGGGTCGTCCACGACATTGACCAGCAGCTTGCGCTCGCTCGCCAACCGGGCGACCCGGCTGTTCAGGGCGCGGTCGCCGGTCGCAGCGATGACGAGCCAGGCGCCTTCCAGCCATCCGGGCTCGAAGGAGGCCTGGCGCAGGGTTATCCTGCCTTCCCGGCTCAGCTGGAGCAGGCCTGGCGTTGCCTCGGGGGCGCCGGCCACCACCTGGGCGCCGGCGGACAACAGGCTGCGGATCTTGCGTTCGGCGACGGTTCCGGCGCCGACCACGACAACGCGCCGGCCCTGAAGGTCGGCAAAAATCGGAAAAAGTCTCATGAGCGGTCGGAATCGAGAAAAAAAATCGTCGGCGCCGCCTGTCTTTTGGCGCCGACAGGCCCTAGACCACGGGATCGAGAACGATGGGAATCAGCTTTTGCGTGGGGGCTGGAATCGCGCCGCTGCGCACCAGGAAATCGCCGAACTTTTCGTCGCCCTCGCGCGTGGCCGCATAGGCGGCGAAGAGCTCGTCCAGGGCGGCGAGTATCTCCGGCTCGGCGACGTTTTCGCGATAAAGCGTGTTCAGGCGTTCGCCGGTGAAGTTCGCGCCCAGGCGCAGGTCGTAGCGGCCCAGGGCGCGGCCCACCAAGGCGATCTCGCCCAGGTAAGGGCGCGAACAGCCGTTGGGGCATCCGGAAAGCCGCAGCAGGATGGGAGCGTCCAGCAGGCCGTGCTTGTCGAGCAAGGCCTCGAGCTTGGGCAGCAGCACGGGCGCATAGCGCTCGCTTTCCGCCATGGCCAGCCCGCAAGTGGGCAGGGCGACGCAAGCGATGCTGTAGCGGCGGATGCCGCTATGCCGCAGGTAGCCGTCCAGGCCGTATTCCGCCACGAGCGCGTCGATGCGGGCGCGGTCCTTCCGCCGCACGTTGGCAATGACGAGATTCTGGTTGCAAGTCATGCGGAATTCGCCGGCATGGGCCTTGGCGATCTCGCGCACGCCGGTCTGCAGGCGCCCGCCTTCCGTGTCCCACAGGCGGCCGGACTCAATGTACAGGCCCAGATGCCATAGGCCGTCCTCGCCTTCGGTCCACCCATAGCGGTCCGCGTTCTGCTCGAAGCGGTAGGGCCGGGCGGCTTGCAGCGTGACGCCGGTCCTGGCTTCCAGCTGCTGCCTGAACCATTCCAGTCCATGGTGATCGAGGGTGTACTTGAGGCGGGCATGCTTGCGCTCCTCGCGGTTGCCGTGGTCCCGTTGCAGCGTCACGACGCCTTCGGCCATGGCGATCAGCTGCTCCGGCGGCACGAAGCCGATGACGCTGCCCAGCCGGGGATAGGTGCTGTCGTCGCCGTGCGTCGCGCCCATGCCGCCGCCTATGGCCACGTTGAAGCCCTGCAGCGTCCCGTCTTCGATGATGGCGATCAGGCCGAGGTCCTGCGCAAAGACATCGCTGTCGTTCCAGGGAGGAATCGCAATGCCCATCTTGAATTTGCGCGGCAGATAGGTGTCGCCGTAGATCGGTTCCTGTTCGGGCTCGTCGGTGATGCGCTCGCCGTCCAGCCAGATCTCGTGGTAGGCCCGGGTGCGGGGAATGAAATGGTCGGACAGCTTGTCGGCCCATTCCTGGACCAGGCGGTGCTGGCTCGATAAATGGGGATTGACCGAGCTGACGACTTGCCGATTGACGTCGCCACAGGCGGCGATGGTCGTCGCCATGGCGTGGTGGATCGCCTGCAGGGTGGGCTTGAGATCGCGCTTGATCACGCCGTGCCACTGGAAGGTCTGGCGCGTGGTGATGCGCAGGCCGCGCGTGGCGTAGTTCCGGGCGATGTCGTCGAAGGCCAGCCATTGTCCGGGCGTGACCACGCCGCCCGGCAACCGCGCCCTGACCATGAAGGAATAGGCGGGCTCCAGTTTCTGCCGGCGGCGTTCATCGCGGATGTCGCGGTCATCCTGCTGGTAGCTGCCGTGGAATTTCAGCAGCTTGTTGTCGTCGTCGCTGATGGCGCCGGTGATCGGGTCGGCAAGGCCCTCCACGATGGTGCCGCGCAGATGCCGGCTGTTCGCCTTGATGGTTTCCAGTTCGGAAAGTCGTGTGCTCATGGAATTCCTGTTCAATATACGTCTCGGGCGTAGCGCCCCTGGGCGGCCAGGGCGTCCAGCCATGCTTTGGCCTGCGCCGCTTCCATGCCGCCTTCCTGCTGCGCGATGTCCAGCAGCGCCTGCTGAACGTCGCGCGCCATGCGATTCGCATCGCCGCATACATAGACATGCGCGCCGCCCTGTATCCAGGCGTAGACCTCGGCGGCGCGCTCTTTGAGCTTGTGCTGCACGTAGACCTTCTCCGCCTGATCGCGCGAGAAAGCGACGTCCAGCCGGTGCAGCCGGCCGCTCTTCAAGGCCTGCTGCCATTCGGTCTGGTACAGGAAGTCCGTTGCGAAATGCGGGTTGCCGAAGAAGAGCCAATTGCGCCCCGTGGCGCCGGCGGCGCTGCGTTCCTGGACGAAGGCGCGGAAGGGCGCAATGCCGGTGCCCGGCCCGATCATGATGATGTCGCGCGCGGGATCCGACGGCAGCCGGAAGCGCGTGTTCTCTTCAACGAAGACATCCACCCGCTCGCCTTCCCGCAGATTGCTCAGGAAATTCGAGGCGGCGCCCCAGCGCGGCCCGGTCGCGGTCTCGTAGGCGACGTTGGCGAGAGTCAGGTGCACTTCCTCGCCGACGGCGGCCTGGCTGGATGCGATCGAGTACATGCGCGGGCTGATGGGGCGCAGCGCGGCTACCAGCTCGCTCGCCGTCCATGGGGCGGGATGGCTTTCCAGGATGTCGGCCAGCTGTTGGTTTGCCAGCAATCGCTTCAGGGATTCCTGGGCGTCGGGCAGCAGCAGCGCCTGCAATTCGCCGCTGCCCGAGCGTTCGGCGTGGGCGGTCAGAAAAGGCCGGGTCAGGACAGTGAGTTCGCGGTGGCGCGACAGCCACTCGCGCAGCGGGCGGGTGGCCTGCTGGTGTTCCACCGCTTCATCCGCATCCAGTCCCAGCAGCGATACGATGCGGTCGACCAGCAGCGGCGATTGCACCGGCCATACGCCCAGGGCGTCTCCGGGCTGGTAGCGCACATGGCTGCCTTCCAGCGAGAGCTCCAGATGGCGCACGTCCTTGGCGCCGCCCCGGCCCGTGATGGCCTGGTTCAGAAGCAGCTCCGCCGCAAACGGGCGCTCGCGCGTCACCTTGCCGGTCTTCGGGTGCAGGGGCGTGATGCTCGCGCCCTTGGCGGCCGGCTTCTTCAGCACTTCGCGCGCCTGCAGGACCGCTTGTTCGCGCCATGGGCCGGCGATGGTTTCGATGTCCAGGTCGGCCGTGCCCGTGTCCTGCAAGCGGCGGGCGCCCAGTTCCGCCAGCCGGGCGTCTATGCTCTGGGCGATGCCGCAGAACAAAGGGTAGCTCGAGTCGCCCAGGCCCAGCACGGCGTATTGCAGCTGGGGCAGCTTGGGCGCCCGGCGGCTGTTCAGGAACTCGACGAACGCCAGGGAGTCGTCCGGCGCCTCGCCGTCGCCCTGAGTGCTGATCACGAGGTAGAGCAGGTGTTCGTCCTTGAGTTCCCGGGTCGCATAGCCGTCTGCGCGGACGAGCCGGTAGTCGAGCCCGGACGCCGCCACCTGCTCGGCCAGCGATTCGGCGACGCGCTTGGCATTGCCGGTCTGGCTGCCGTAGAGAATGGTCAGCCGCTTTTGCGCGGATGTGTCCACGGCGGCCGGGACAAGAGCCGGCTCGGCGCGCGGCAGCTGCCTGCCTTGCGCAACGCCGGCGAAGTAGCCGGAAAGCCAGGTCAGGGCGGCGGACTCCAGGCCGTCCGCCAGTTCGGTGACGAGATGGTGCTTGGATTCGGGAAGGTAGGTGGGGGCCGGCATAGCGCGCTCACGGAAGAAAAACGTCTTTTCATTCTATGGACGCCGCCGGCTCGCGGGAACGATTGCTTGCTTATGACTATATAGCTTATTTGGTAATGCGCTGGACTCATAAGCCCGCCTATGGCGCATAGTGCAGCCAGCCGTCCTCCAGGCCTTCGGTCAGAAGGGCGAGCTCTTGCTGCTTGAGCCCTCTGGAAACGCCCGGCGAGCAGGGCAGCCGGCGCTGGTCCGCCAATTGGCGCAGCAGCCGGCCGGCGTTCACGGGCGCGACTTCCCCGTTGATGTAAAGGGCCTTGCCCCAGTACATCATTTTCGTGCATCGATCCAGCACCAGGCTGCCTGTCCGGGGGAACTCCCGCGCGAGGTCCATGCCGTCGCCCGAGGGCTCGAAGTAGGCGTTTTCAGGAAGGTCGGTCAGCCACTGGCCCAGAAAGCGCGCGGCGAGGGCTTCGTCGAACCGCAGCTTGCGTACCGCATCGAGCGCGGCGTCGATCAGGCCTTGCGGCAGGGCGGCGGGCGTTTCGGTCGCGGGGACGCCGACGTCCTTGTAGGTGGCCGACAGGACCGGGCCCGGTATGGCGGGCGCCGCGTAGAAGCCGCCGACATCGCCCAGGTTCGCCATGACCTGATCGTTGGCCGCTTCCAGCATGCCGCAGGCCAGGGCGGCTTCGGTCGGCGCGCGAAAGCCGATGGATATCGTCATGCAATCGCCGATCGCGATGCCGTCATGGGCCGCATGCGGGGGAAGATACAGCATATCGCCCGGCTCCAGCACGTATTCCTCTTCGGGCTGGAAGTCCTGCAGAATCTTGAGCGGCAGCCCGGGAATCAGCGTCAGGTCTTTCTGCCGGCTGATGCGCCAGCGGCGCTTGCCATGCGCCTGCAGCAGGAAGACGTCGTAGCTGTCGAAGTGCGGGCCGACGCCGCCCCCGTCGCCGGCAATGCTGATCATGGCGTCATCCAGGCGCGCATCCGATATGAAGCGGAACCGCCGCAGGAGTTCGGCCGTGGCGTCGTCGTGCAGGTCCACGCTCTGGGCCAGCGCGGTCCAGCCGGCCTGCTTCTGGGGCGGCAGCCGCGAGAACGGCCCCGTCTTCATGTTCCAGCCCTTTTCGTCGCGCCAGATCAGGCGGGACTCGACTTCCTCGCGCTTGACCAGCCGGCGGATGTCCGCAATGGACAGCGAAGGCTTGAAATCCGGTATGGCCTGGCGGATGAGCAGGGGCTTGCGCTGCCAGTGGCGGCGCATGAATTCGCTGGGGCTCAATCCGCCCAGCAGGGGCAGGGCTTGCTCGACGTTCATAGGTATTCGTTTCTCAGGCGGTAAAGTGTGTCCAGCGCCTCGCGCGGCGTGAGCTGGTCGGGGTCTATGGATTCCAGCGCTTCCAGCAGGGCCGCGGCGGCTGGAGTCGAGGCGCCGGACGGCGGCGCGTCTTCGGCGTCGTCGTCCGGGTCGGCGTTGGAGAACAAGTCGAGCTGAGGCGTGGGCGCGCCCTGGGCTTCAAGGCGGGCCAGTTCGCGGCTCGCGTGGCGGATCACCGCCGCGGGAATGCCCGCGCGCTGCGCCACCTGGATGCCGTAGCTGCGGCTGGCCGGGCCCGGCTGCACCTGATGGAGGAAGACGATGCCTGAAGACGATTCGGCGGCCGCCAGGTGCACGTTGGCGGCGGCGGGCGCTTCGGCCGGAAGCCGCGTGATCTCGAAGTAATGGGTGGCGAACAGGGTGAGCGCCTGGTTGTGGGTGAGCAGCCGATGCGCAATCGCCCAGGCCAGCGCCAGGCCGTCATAGGTGGAGGTGCCGCGCCCTATTTCGTCCATGAGCACCAGGCTTTGCGGCGTGGCGGCGGCCAGGATGGCCGAGGCCTCGGTCATTTCCATCATGAAGGTGGAACGCCCGCCCGCCAGGTCGTCGGCCGCCCCGATGCGGGTGAAGATGCGATCGAGCCGGCCGATGCGCGCGGAGCGCGCCGGGACGAAGCTGCCGATGCGGGCCAGCAGCGCAATCAGCGCCACCTGCCGCATATAGGTCGACTTGCCGCCCATGTTCGGCCCGGTGATGAGCAGCATCCGCCGCTGCGGGCCGAGTTCGCAATCGTTGGGCGTGAATTGCTCGATGCTGCGCTCCACCACCGGGTGCCGTCCGGCTTCGATCAGCAGCTCGCTGCCGCCGGCCAGCGTGGGCGCGTTCCAGTCGTTGTTCCGGGCATGGTCGGCAAGCGCCGCCAGGACGTCGATTTCGGCCAGGGCACCCGCGCAGCGCGACAAGGCCTGCGCATGTTCCGCCATGTCTTCGAGCAGCGTGTCGAACAGCCATTTTTCGCGGCTCAGGCTGCGGTCTTTCGCCGACAGCACTTTGTCTTCCCAGGCCTTCAGCTCCGGCGTGATGTAGCGTTCCGCGTTCTTCAAGGTCTGGCGGCGGCGATAGTCGGCGGGCACCTTGTCCGTCTGGCCGCGGGTGACCTCGATGAAGAAGCCATGCACGCGATTGAACTCGACGCGCAAATTGGCGATGCCGGTGCGCTCGCGCTCGCGCGCCTCGAGCTGGATCAGGAATTCGCCGCTGTCGCTCGCCAGGCGCCGGAGCTCGTCGAGTTCTTCGTCGTAGCCGGCGGCGATGACGCCGCCTTCGCGCACCAGCTGCGCCGGCTCGGGGTCAATGGCGCGGTGCAAAAGCGCGGCGATGCCCGGGTCGATCCGGATGTCCCGCGCGAAGTCGGACAGGCGGGATTGCGGCGCGAAGGACTGCTCGATGTGCCGGGCGATGTCGGGCAGCAGCGCAAGCGCCTCGCGCAGGCTGGCCAGTTCACGGGGGCGCACGGAGCGCAGCGAAATGCGGGTGGCGATGCGCTCCAGGTCGGGATAGCGTTCGAGCAGTGCGCGCAGCTCGTCCAGCGGGTCGCGGGCGCTCAGGCCGTGATCGCCCGGCGGCGCCGAAAGCAGGGCGCTGATGGCCTGCTGGCGCGCAAGCGCGCGCGCATCGTCGCGCAGCGGGTGGTGCAGCCAGCGCCGCAGGAGCCGGCTGCCCATGGGCGTGGCGCAGTGGTCCAGCGTGGAAAACAGCGTGGGGCTGTCTTCGCCGCTGATGGTTTCGGTCAGCTCCAGATTCTTGCGGGTCACCGGATCCAGCACGATGTATTCGCCGGAATGGTCGACGCGTATGGCCTGGATGTGGGACAGTGATTGCGTCTGGGTGCGGCTGACGTAGCGCAGCAGCGCGCCCGCCGCGCACACGGCGGCGGGCAGGTCGTCCAGGCCGAAGCTTGCCAGCGTATCCACCATGAAATGCCGGTGCAGAACGTCGCGCGCGCCGTCGTTCTCGAAATGCCAGTCGGGCACCCGGCTCATCGCAATGCCGGGCAAGGCGTCGAGCCGCGCGCTTTCCGCGCACAGCAGCTCCGCCGGATTGATCCGATGCAATTCCGTCTGCAGCATGCCGGGCGCGCATTCGCACACCCTGAAATCGCCGTTGGCCAGATTCATCCAGGCGATTGCGCTGCGTTCGCTGCGCTGAATGCGCTGCGACCAGACCGCGGCGATCATGCGGTCGGCCTTGGCCGGCAGCAGGGCCTCGTCGGTAAGCGTGCCCGGGGTGACGATGCGGACGATCTTGCGCTCCACCGGCCCCTTGGCGGCGCCCGGATCCCCCACCTGTTCGCAGATGGCCACGGACTCGCCCAGCGCCACCAGCCGCGCCAGATAGCCCTCCATCGCGTGAAAAGGAACGCCCGCCATGGGGATGGGCGCACCGTTCGACGCGCCGCGCTTGGTCAGGGTCAGGTTCAGCAGGCGGGCGCCGCGCTCGGCGTCTTCGTAGAACATTTCATAGAAGTCGCCCATGCGGTAGAACAGCAGATGCGAGCCGGCCTCCGCTTTCAGGCGGAGATATTGCTGCATCATCGGCGTGTGCGAAGATAGATCGTCTTTATTCATAAAAATCAACTGGTTATGGTTTCTTCGCTGTTTTCCTGGGGCAAATTTAGGACCATTTGACGCATGTTCTGCATGCTCCCCCAGATGCGCTCCAGTTCGCTGGGGAGCTCTGAGCCCGCCCAACGACCATACTTTTGCACGAGCATGGAGTAATCATTGTGGCCCATTTGATTGGCGATGAAGACCAGGTTGCCGCGTGCCGTCAGATTCCGGCATGTTGCGGTGCCTGGCCGCTCCTTCAGCTGCCATCACGCTGCTCCTGTTGGTTGATTCGCCGTGGGTTTATTGTCCAAAGGCCATTGCCGGGTCTTGAGCATGAAAAGCTCAAAAAGCCCCGGCGGCATGGCGCGCTCACCCGACTCCCACTGTTGCCATGCACGCATGGATACGCTGACGGTTCTTGCCGCTTCCGTTTGAGTCAGGCTGGCCGCCTGGCGTGCGTGGCGAATCGCTTCGGGAGGTGGGCTGCACGGCTTGGCGTGGGTCATGGCTCTATGGGGATCGCCTAAGCGCCATACGCTTGGCGACGGATCAATGGTGAGTTGCCATGATACACTCATTGAGTGTTTTTTTGCAAAGGGCCTGTACGTTATCCAGGGGTGTGCCACATGCAGCCGGTGACTTCGGCAAATCGTTTTATCAGCAGCCAGCGGCTTGGGCTGCCCAGGGCGTTCTCCCTATTTCGTCGGTGCTGATGCGGCGACCGGCATAACATGAGATTAGCGTCAGCATGCGGTCTCGGGGCTCTTGCGCCAAAGACGCATGCACATATGCAATGACGCACCCTTTTGGATGCGTCATTGCGCACGATACGTCAGTGCGATTGAGTCAGTATTAAGAAAGTGCTGAAGAAGCCGGGCGTCAGGTTATTTTCACCACCCTGGCCGGTAAGGCCTGGCGCACGGCGGCGCCCGATACCCAGTCCACCCAGATATTATCCTTCTCGGGGCGGGTCGGGTCGGCAAAGCCCAGGGCATTCAGATTGACCCCGCTGCCATGCTTGGGGTTGTGTGCGGTAGGCTGGCCATCCACCCATTGCGGCGCTGCCCCCAGCTGCTTGTGTCCGTAGCCGTGCTCGATGGCAATGGCGCCCTGCTGAATACCGGCGCGCACCAGCGCCACGCCTTCGACCGACCCGCCCGGCGTGCTGACCCGGATACGGTCACCGTTGGCGATACCCAGCGCCTGTGCGTCTTCCTTGCTCAGGGAAATGGGGTTGTGGGGATGAACCTGACGCAGCCTGGAAGCGGCAATCGACATGCTGCTCATCAGGTTGGACTTGTATGAGCTCATGGTCAGCGGCCAATCTTTTTCAGGGAAATGATCCCGCATGGCGCTGCCGTCGGCAAAGCGCGTGGGATACCAGGTGGGGCAACCGACCAGCCGTTCGCCCGTCATGGAGTGACGCATGGCGGCGACGCTTTCATTCCAGAAATTGATGGGAGCCTTGGGCTTCACCTTCAGCCTGTCGCCGTCCCATGCATTTTCAATGCGGTCGAAACGCCCGCCCCGGCTCATGACCATGGCGACCCGGCGCACTTCTTCGGGCTTGAGGCGTTCGGCAATCGTAGGCATCCACCGCGTCAGGCCGGTAATGGCGATGTCGTCGTCTGATGCTTCGCCCACCGGCTTGCCGGCCTGGTAGGCAATATTGCAGACGGCGCGCACATAAAAGTCTTCCGGGCTTTCCAGGTCCAGTGGCTCGCCGTCACGGGTGGACATGGCGTTCTTGCCGAAGCCGGGCAGGCCGATTTGTTTGGCAATGGCGAACAGCAAGGTTTCGAAGCGGATATGCTCGCCGTCGGCAGTCTTTGCCGTAGCGGGTTCGACGGTGGGCCAGCGCACGGTGGAGCTTTTGGCGATCACGTCGGCCCACGGTGCGCCGATGCCCCAGCTCTCATAGGTCACCGTATCCGGCACGATGTAGTCGGCCAGCGCCGAGGTCTCATTGATGAACGGGTCCACCGAGATGAACAGCGGCAGTTTGGCCGGATCCTTCAGCGCATCAGCCAGCGTGTTCTCGAAACCGCACATGGCATAGATGGGGTTGCTCATGTGGTTGATCCAGGCCTTGATCGGGTAGGGGTAGCCCAGCAGGCCGGCGGCCAGCATTTCGCTGCTAAGGCCGCCCACGGCCGGGTACCAGGGCGCCCTGGCCGGATAAGGATCCTGCCCGGCCTCCTGCTTGCGTTTGAATTCGCTCGTGCGTTCGTAAGGGAACCGGTTGCGCGACAGCGCTACGCCATGCGCCTTCACCGCGCCCTTGAACTGTGCGAAGTTGTAGCGTGGCCCGGGGCCAAAAGGCCCGAAAGGGCCGGCGTCCATGACCCAACCGCCCTTCACATTTAGATTTCCGATCAGATTGTTGAGCGTGGCAATTGCGAAAGTGGTGTAGAAGCCCGCGCCGCTCATGGTGCCGCCGTGCGAGTTGGCGACCGCCTTTTTGCCGTGGCTGGTGAATTCTCTGGCCAGGCCTTCGATATCCTGTACCGGCACGCCGCACTGAGCGGAATACGCTTCCATCGTCATGCGCCGCGCTTCTGCTCGCAGCTTGAACAGCGACGAACAGACCTTGAGTTCACCGCCGTCGCTGCGTTCTTTTCCGACCGTGTCCACAATGCGGGACACGAAAAGCTCCGCCGGCCGAGCGGTGGTGTGCGGCGCCAGGCTGCCGTCGGCTAGTTGCACCACATAAACGTCTTGAGCGGGCGTCTTGCCATCAGCCGCTTGGGGCAGCGGCCAGCCGAGGTCGGCACCGCGCAGGAAACGGCCATAGCTGGGGTGATCGGGATCGTTGATGAGCAGATGGGTGGCGTTGCTCCACCAGGCTTCGCCGGCTGCTTCCATGGCAGCCGGGCCCGGCTGCGACAGGAACTTGGCGTCGTAGCGCTCGTTTTCGAGGATCCAGCGGATCATGCCCATCACCAGGGCCAGGTCGGTGCCGGGCCTGACCGGTAGCCAACGGTTGTTGGCGCCTGCCGCATGGCTGGAGGACATGGGCAAAATAGGTGAGACAACCACGTATCGGTAGGTATTCTCATTGCGCGAACGCGCCTCGGCCAGCTCGCGGCCCATGCGCTGGAAGGGGTTGCCGGACTGCGCCGGGGCTGTGCCGATGAACAGACCGAAGCGCGAGTTCTGCCAGTCGGGCTTGCCGTGAGGCATGGACACCAGGTCGCCCAGCGCGGCGCCGGTGCCGACCCGGTAGGATTGCCCGCAATACGACCCGTGATTGCTGACGTTGACCGTGCCGAACGCTTGATGCGCAAAACGGTTGATCAGCGGCGTGCGGCCTTCGTTGGCCGAATCCGTGACGAGCAACTGATTCGACTTCGGACCATATTCCGGATTATCGGGATCGATCAGGCTCTCCACGTCGCGCACGGCGCGCAGGCCGTCGACATGCCCTTCCCCGAAAAGATCGCCGCCTTCGCAGATTTCCTCAATCAGCTGTTCAAAGGAAATCGTCTGCCATTGGCCGGAGCCGCGCGTGCCGACCCGCTTGAGCGGTTGCAGTACCCGATGCGGCGCGGTCTGATGCTCCATCATCGCGGATCCGCGTGCGCAGGACGTGGCGCGTCCTTCCAGACCGTTGTCGCCGCCCAGCATGGCATAGACTTCACGCACCGGCTTGTCCATGGGCGCATGATTGGTGGTGGCCAGCGGGTGATAGGGGTTGCCGGCGATACGGATGATGCGGTTTGTGGCGGTATCCACCCGCACCCGCACGCCGCATTGCGTCCAGCAGCCCAGGCAGCTTGAAGGACTGACTACCTGCCCGGGCTGGGTCTCCAGCAGGCCGGTGGCCGGGTCGATGCGGAATTCCGGCTGCAGCGAATTGCCGCGCACCGCATCGGCGGTCGGTGCCCCGGCGGTTCCCGAGATCAGGCCCCTGGCGCCGCGCACCAGGGTTTCACCATAGCCGGCGGCGAAGGCGGCGGAGCCACCTGCGATCAGGCCGCTGCGCAACAGGTTGCGGCGCAAGGTGTTGGGGGCGGATGGTTTCTTTTGATCACTCATGACAACACTCGCTCTTTATGTTCCAGCGCCCACAGCACTGCCGTCAGCACGGCGACGCACAATCCGAAGACTCCGATAATGCCCATGAGCCCGTCACCCCCCAGGGGGATGGAATAGACGTACAACCCGGCGCCATATTTGGGTACGCCCTGCACTCCCATGAAGAGCGCCCAGCGAAAGCCCCAGGCTGCAGCGCACGCCGCTACGCCCAGCAGGACCAGCATGGCTTTTGATTCCAGCCACCAGCCCGGGCGCAGCCACATGGCTAGCACGATCGCCCCCAGCGCCACCGACAACCACAGGCTGATGCGCCAGATAGGGAAATTCGTGTAAAGCTCAAGCGCTTCGCGGAACGAGGGCGTCTGCATGACATAGCCGCTGGCCATCCAGACGGAAGCCACAGCCAGCAGGGCCAGGCTCATGAAAAGCCCCAGCTTGCCGAGCCAGGCACGCACGGCCACGTCACGCCCGGCGGGCACCCACAGCGTCAACAACAGTGCCGCGCCCACCGCCGCCAGCCACGCCGTCAACGCTAGATTCACCGGCACCCATGGGTTGTTCCAGAGCAGACGCGCCCTTACCACGGCAATTTCCGCACCCGTATACACCACGATGCTGGCGGCTGATATCACCAGCGGCACAGCCAAAAAACGCATCCAGCGCCTGGACCCCAGCCACCAGGCCAGGCACAGCCCCAGCGACAGCGTGACGAACAAGGGCAGCAACACCGCCCCCATCGACATCCAGGACCATGGCGTGAAATGCGCATAGAAATGCCAGAAACGCGCTGGCTGATGCAGGTCGGCCAGCAAGGACACCGGCGCGGTGACCACCGTGACCAGCAAGAGCACGATGATCAGTGGCAATGCCTTGCCTGCCGCGCTCTCCGGCCGCGACCAGACTCCCCAGGCCGCCATCAGCGCGGCGCCGGTGGACATGCCCACCAGGAAGAAATATTGCACCGCCCAGGGGAGCCAGGCGGCCTCGTAGTGCGGGGTCAGCAATTCTATGATCTGCATGATGACTGCCTCCTTCAAAGCGTGTCGACCAGGCGTACGCTGGCTTGTCCGTCCACACCATCTACGAACTCATCGGGCAGGCCGATGTAGAACACACGTGGCGAAGTGTTCATGCCCGGCTTGAGCACTTTTATGTCGTCTTTGTTCGTTTCCATCTGGCGATTGATTTCGCTGTTCTCGTCCAGCAGATCGCCGATTACCCGTGCACCGCCCACACAGCTTTCCACACAGGCGGGCAACAGGCCGGCCTCCAGCCTGTGCTCGCAGAACGTGCATTTGTCGGCAGTCTGGGTTTCATGATTGATGAAGCGCGCATCGTAGGGGCAAGCCTGCACGCAATAGCCACAGGCCACGCAACGCTCATTGTCCACCAGCACGATGCCGTCTTCCCGCTGGAAGGTGGCCTGGACGGGGCATACTGGCACACAAGGCGGGTTGTCACAGTGGTTGCAAAGGCGCGGCAGGCTGACCATGGCCGGCGCGCTGCCATCGTCCTTATCGATTTCGTACTGCAGGACGGTGGTGCGGAATTGGCCGATGGGGGGCTGGTTTTCCACCGAGCAGCTCACCGTACAGGCTTGACAGCCTATGCATTTTCGCAGGTCGACCAACATGCCGTAGCGCTTGCCGGGAATGCCGGGCCGACGCGGCGGCTGATCGCCCATGGCCGCCTGTACGGGCATGATGGGTATGACGGTGGCGGCGGCGCCAACGCCAAGCAGCTCTTTGAGAAAGCCGCGCTTGCTCTGGCATGGGAGGGATGCTGGGGCATCGCCTTGTACGGAGGGGGCGGCAGGTTTCATCGGGATTCAACTCTTGCAAACAGTCATGTCTGCAGGATAAGAAGATCCCGCGGGCTTGCCTATTGGCATATCGGCGAGCGCGATAGATGAAAGTACCTATGTATCCCGACCAATCATGCCTATGTTGGGCAGGATTTGCCGAAGGGCGCCCTCTCTGATGCGCTGCATCCCGTCCCGGCTTGGTTCAAGCCAGAGAGTCGGGGTCCGCCGCCAGCATGAGCCGGGTCAGTTCCGTCGCGTTGCCGACCCGGGCCTTCTCCATGATGTGCTGGCGGTGAACATGCACGGTTTTTTCGCTGATGCCCAGTTTGTGCGCCACCACCTTGTTGGGGCTGCCCAGCGCCACCAGGCGCGCCACTTCGCGCTCCCGCGGCGACAGGCGTTCCAGCCGCGCTTGTGCTTCCGACTGGCGGGAGTTTTCGCGTTGGCGGTCGCGGGTACGGCGCACGGCCTGGTCGACGGCGTCGAGCAGGGCCTGGTCCTTGAAGGGCTTTTCAAGAAAATCGCAGGCGCCGGACTTCATGGCCTGCACGGCCATTTCCACATCGCCATGGCCGGTCATGAAAACGATGGCGCTTTCCCACCCCCTGCCCAGCAGAAGCTGCTGCAAGGCCAAGCCGCTCATGGATGGCATGCGGATATCCAGCAGCAGACAGCCCATGTCGGCGGGCGGGCCTTCATCTTCATGTTCGGCGAGAAAGGCCTCTGCGCTTTCATACTCCACTACCGTACAGCCGACCGATTCCAGCAGGAAAACGACCGAACGCCGGAAGGCGGCGTCGTCATCCAGCAGATAGATGGCCAAGTTTTGCGTCATGTTCATGTAAAGGCAGGCTCAGAGAAAAAATCATCCCGGGACCCCGGGGAAGATCGGCGTCCGTCGGTTCACGGTCGGCGCGGCTGCCCAGCAACTGGCCACCATGGGCTTCCACAATACCTTTGCAGATGGAAAGCCCCAGCCCGAGGCCGTCTTCCCTGGTCGTATAAAACGGCTCGAACAAATGTGCAAGCGCTGCGTCTTCCATGCCGGTGCCGAAGTCTCTCACATGCAGCCAGACCCAGCCTTGCTCTTGCCTGAGCACAAGGGTGATACGTTGTTGATCTGGCGGCAAGGCCCGCATGGCGTCCTGAGCATTCTTGAAGAAATTCAACAACACCTGCTGGATCTGCAAGGCGTCGGCCTTGACCTTGCTGCCTGGCGCCAGCTTATCCACGACCTGGATTCCAGGGACCTGCACTTGCATGCCCTGGAATAATGCCACGGTTTCATCCACCAGATGACGCAAGACCAGCCAGTCCCGCATGCCGGGCCGCTTGCGGGCAAAGCCTTTGATGCGCTTCAGAATCCCGGCGGCGGAATCGGACAGGGTCACGATGCTTGTCGAAGCCTCCCGTACAGCGTCATCCGTGAGCCGCCCGTTTTCCAGGCGCCTCAACAGGCTTTGCGCATAGTTGCTCACGCCCGCCAGCGGCTGGCTGAGCTCATGGGCCAGCGTGCTGGAAATCTCCCCCAGCACCGAGAGGCGTGCCAGGTGGTCCGCCTGTTCCTGGCCGGCGCGCATGCGCTGCTCGAGCGCTTCACGATCGCGCAACGCCTGTTCCAGAGCTGCTGTGCGGGTGCGCACCAGATATTCCGTGCGGGCGGTATACAGCCCCCAGAAAAATAGCCCCAACAGCAGCAACATGCCGAACTGCCAGTATTGCCGGACCAGGCCGCTCAGCGTTGTACCACGCAGATACGCGTAGGGGCCGATCTGCAATTCCCGGAAGACATCGTGCACCACCTGATAATCGGCAGGCACGCCCCAGCTCATGCCATGGGTATCGGCGTCCATGCGCAGCAGCGCGATTGCCACTTGGCGAGCCATGGTCGGCGGCGTGTCACGCAGGCTGGCGAAGGGCCAATTGGGATAAAGGCGGGTGGATATCATGCAACCCAGCGCTGGCTCATAGCGTCCTGACAATACTTTGTAGCGTGTCTGCCAGTCAGGCTGATTTTCCATCAGGCAGGCGCGGACCACACCCGCATCGGCCTGCCCCTCGTTCAGCGCGTCCAGCACTTTCTGCATGGGAAAGCCGGTGAACTTCAAGGCATCGAGATCCCGGGACGGCTCCATGCCCAAATCAGCCAGTTCGCGCCAGACGGTCTGATAACCGCCGAAGGCATCTTCAGCCGTCGCGGCCAATACCCTGCCGCGCAGGTCATCCAGCGTTTCCAGTCCGCGTCGGTCCCGCAGCGCCACGACAGCGGCACCCACCGCGATATTCGATGCCGGAAGATGCCCGTGTTCCAGGGTGGCAATGCGGCCTATGCCGTGATCGGCTTCCAGCTCCACGTACTGGCCAGGATTGGTCAGCACGAAGTCGAGTCTGCCGTCCGCCACGGCGCCGCGCAAAGTGTCCAGATCGCCATAGAGAATTTCGTGTCGATACTGCGGCAGGGCGTCTTCAAGATAGCGTTGCAGGTCCCGCCATTCTTCCGAGGCGGGTTCCTCGCCCATGTAGGCGAGGATTCCCAAGCGCAGCACGGTATGTTCATCACCCTGCTGTGTACTGGACGCGGCGGCTGGCGGGGACCGCGGCTTCCTTTCCTGTGCCCATGCTTGAGACCCCACTGCAAGCGACGCAACGAACATAGATACCACGACCCACGCAACAATCACGCTCATTGCAGACGGCTGTTCGGCGGCCTCCATCTTGACTACGCTTCCACTCTGGCGGCATCTCTGGTCCGGCGCATGGACGCTGCCGCCAGCGCCGTCACGGCAAATATCAATGGGATGAAAGACACCCAGAGCATCATGTTCCAATTTCCCATGAAATTTTCATTTTCCCTGCTTTGAATCCATCACGCAAACCATATAAAGCGCCCGGCACCAGAGTGGCTGGGCTCTTCTGTGGAACTCGACTGATACTGGAGGCTCAGCAGAGCTGATATCTCGCTAAAAAAACCGGGATAGCGATGGACTAGCCATTCCGCGCACCCTGGGAATTCGGCACGAACGCGTCCGAAAAGCAGAAATCCTCCGCCAGCCCGTGCGATAGAAAATCCGGCACCGCCGCGTCGACCATGCGCACCGAGCCGCAGACATAGACCTCATACCCATTGAGGTCCGGATGGTCGGCCAGCAGGGCCTGGTGCACCAGGCCGCGCCGGCCCTTCCAGGAGTCCTCGTCCGCCGATCCCGAGAGCACCGGCACATATTTGAAATTATCATGCTCGGCCTGCCAGCGTTCCAGCTGGTCCTGAAGATACAGGTCGTCTGCGGCGCGAGCGCCCCAGTACAGCTGGATGGGGCGCCGCACGCCGCGGCGGAAGGCGTCTTCGAGTATGCTCCTGATCGGCGCGAAGCCCGTGGCGCCGGCGATCATCAGGATGGGGCGTTCGCTGTCGCGCAGCGTGAAGCGGCCGATCGGGCCCTCGAAGTCGATGTGGTCGCCGACCTGCATGCGCTCGAACACATGGGTGGTGAAACGGCCGCCTTCGACCCGGCGCACGTGCAGTTCGATGATGCCGTCATCGGGCGAAGGCGCGGGCCGCGCTGGGTCGGGCGGCGCCTTGGCAAAGGAAAAAGAACGCTTGGCGCCGTCATCGAGGATGATGTTGATGTATTGCCCCGCCTGGTAGTTCAGGACCTTGCCGGGCGGCAGCGCGATGAACAGGCGCATGAGATCCGGCGTGAGCCGCTCCATGCGCTGCACCCGGCCTTGCCAGTGCTGCAATGCCTGCGCTTGCCCGGGCGACAGCGACGCGACGCCTTCGACTTCGAACTCGACGTCTTCCAGCGCAACGGCGCAGCACATCAAGGCCATGCCGCGCGCGCGCATCGCCGGAGTCAGTGCCGCTTCCTGGTACGGCCCCAGGTCGACGCGTCCGTTGAGCACCGTGCAGACACAGACACCGCAGCCTCCCGAGCGGCAATCGTAGGGCAAGGCGAGGTCGGCGCGCAAGCCGGCTTCGAGCAGGGTTTCATCGGGGCGCGCCACGGCGCGCGCGGGCCCCGGGTGTATGGTCAGGCTGTAGGCCGCGCCGGAGCGGCGGTGCAGCTTCAGCCACGGCAGCGCAACGCCCACCAGCGTCAGGCCGACGGCCAGCGCCCAGACCAGGCCCAGGCGGCCTTCCTGTATGAGCGGAAAGACGGGCAGCAGGAACCAGTCCAGGGAAAGCTCCAGCGGTACGGTGTGCAGGTCGGCCGGCCCTTGGCTGGCGACCGGCACGGCGATGGAAACCGCCGCCAGCGTCAGCATCAGCGCCAGCGCCATGGGCCGCGGCGGCTGCGTGCTGGCCTTGGCGACGCGCTGCACGTGTATCCACATCAGCAACAGCAGCAGCAAGGGGATGCCGATGTGCATGAACACCAGCAGCGAGAAAAGGCGATTGGTGACGTGCTCGGGAAGTATGAAGTTGCGGATCAGCCGGCCGTCGAAGCCGGGCAGCCAGTCCAGCCATTCGAAGCTGGCCTGTGTGATGAACTGCGCCAGGCGGTCCCAGGGCAGCATGAAACCGTTGACGCCGGAAACATAGGTCAGCCACAACAGCCCCACGCCGGTGACCCAGGAAAACGCCCGGAATCCGCGCAGGCGATCGAGCGCGAAATAGCGCAGCATGTGCAGCAGCATGGTCAGCACCATGGCGTCGGAACCATAGCGGTGCAGTCCGCGCATCAGGTTGCCCAGACCCCAGGCGCCGTGGGATACCGCTTCCACCGACCGGTAGGCGCCTTCCACGCTGGTGTCGAAAAAAGCGTAAAGCACCAGGCCGGTAACGGCGATCACCCAGAACAGGAAGAAGGAAATCTTGCCCAGGTGATAGAAAGGGTTCATGCGGTTGCCGAAGGCGCGATTGAACACCGCTTCGACAG
The DNA here is from genome assembly GCF_013416525.1 of Parapusillimonas granuli. Taxonomy (GTDB): domain Bacteria; phylum Pseudomonadota; class Gammaproteobacteria; order Burkholderiales; family Burkholderiaceae_B; genus Parapusillimonas; species Parapusillimonas granuli. The sequence goes on along the minus strand of NZ_JACCEM010000004.1, from coordinate 176,822 downwards.
CCATGAATACGGCCCGCAGTGTGCGCTGTACGAGGGTGATCATGCTGTGCCGTCCCGTCGTCGTTCAGTGAGCGCGGCCGGCGCCCCGCGCATGGCGCGAATCACCACCAGGGCGAACAGCATGCCGCCGGCAATGGCCAGCAGCCCGCCCAGGCCCATCAGGCCCATGCCCGCGATTTCGCCGGTGCTGCGCAATACCTGCTCCGCGCCGGCCACCTTGCGCTGCACCCCGTAGCCGCCCGACCACATCAGGCCGATGATGTGCAGCAGCTGCCCGCCGCCGAACAGCCAGGGCTGCAGCACAGCCATGCGGTCCGAGGGCGCGGCATAGCCGAGCTTGGGCAGCAGCCAGTAGACCATGCCCATCAAGGCCAGCGTGACGCCCACGATGCTGCCGTGGTAGTGGGCGGGGATGCGCACGTTGCTGCCATTGATGGTCAGTCCGATCAGTCCGCCGGCCACGAACAGCAGCAGCGACGCCAGGACGGCCGCCCGCAGCGGCCGCAGATTCGGCGCCAGCCGCCGCAGCGGCGCGAGGCCCAGCAGCACCGCCAGCATCAGCGGGGCGATGGCCATCCCGCCGCCCAGGCGCATGGCCCAGGTGTGCATGTTGCGATGCTCCACGCTGCTGATGTCATGCATGAGATAGGCCAGCGGCGTCACGAAGACGCCCGCCAGCGCCAGGGTGAACAACAGCAGCACGATGCGCGGGCTGAGCGGCACCTGGCCGCCGCAGGCATGCACCAGGACCAGCCACGACACCAGCATGAGCAGCGTCCAGGTGAACTGCAGTGCATGGCCGCCGCCCCAGTAGAGAATTTCATAATAGGCATCGGCCGGCAAGCCGGCGGGCATCGCCAGCACGGACCAGCCGAAGGCCAGCAGCGCCACCGCCGCCGCGACGGCGCTCGCGTGCAGGCCAAACCGCAGGGCGCCCGTGCCGTCGACCGCGGGGCCGATGGGAACCGTGCAGATCATGGTGAGCAGCACGAGCAGCAGACCGCCCGCGGCGAAAACCAGCAATGCGGCACGGAAGGCGGCGCTGTCTATCATGGGGATGTAGTTGGCCATGATGGCCGCGCCTGAATCGATGAATGGCGCGAGGGCCATGCCCAGCGCGCCCGCCGCGCACAGCGCCCATGCCAGCTGCGCGGCCAGGCGTGTCCCCGGCGCGATCGCGGGCCGGAGATTGAGGCTCCACAACATGCCGGCGATGGCGACGAACCAGACGAGAACCGAGAGATCGACGTGCACCACCAGCGCCACGCGGAAGAAATCGCCCCCGGGCAGCAGCGTGTTGATCCCCGGTGTGCGCGCCAGCACCAGCAGCACGGAAAACAGGCCCGAGCCGAGCAGCGCCGCCAGCGCGAGCCGGAGCCAGGCGCGCGCCAGCCGGCGGCTGCCGGCCGTCGTGCCGGGCAGCACATAGTGCGCGGGAGTGGAAGCCGTAACATGGCCCTTGGCGTCGTGGGCCGATACCGTATGTGTATTCATAGCAGTACGATGCCGCCTTTCTCGGCATCGAAGTCAATGACCAGAACCTGGCCGGGCACCAGCGTCACGTTGGCGTCGTGTTCATAGACCCGCGCTCCCGGCCGCACATCGTCGTTGAAGCGCACGCTGATTCGCTGCTTGCCGGCGGACACCACCAATCGCTCGTAGATGGCCGCGGCGCCGTCCTTGGACAGGCCGCCGGGCTCGGCCACGCGCTGCAGCATCCTGGCGCCGTTGACGTGGACTTCCATGCTGAGCGGTGAACGCTCGCGCGGGCACCGTATGGGGTCGCGCATGTTGGGCGGCAGCTTGGCCAGTTCCTCGTCGCTCAGCCGCCGGCATTCGCCGACCGGCTGGCCCAGGCGCGCAACGCTGACCTTGATCAGCGCCTCGTCCTCGCCTATGGGATGATAGGGCGGCCATTGCGTGAACACGCCGATGACCAGTGCAAACAGGCCGTACAGCAGGAATTGCCCCAGCCACCGGACGGGACCCGCGGGACGGCTCTGCGGCGTGGCGGCAACGATGGGGTCAGTGGATGATTTCATTCGCGTTCATGCTCATATGAGGTGACATGGCCCGTATGCGTTGCCGCAGGCCATGCAAGGCTTTGTCCAGCAGATGTTCTTCGCCGGCTGCGGCAAAAGCCAATTGCAGGCGCGTGGCCGGCGCGTGCGCGCGCAACTGCGGCTGGCGCCGCCGCGTCAGGCGTTGCGCCATCCAGCGTTCTCCCAGGCGGAACTCGCAGCCCCCTTCACGGCAGGCGGCCACCAGCACGCCCGCCGCGCCATGGCGCAGGGCGTACTCGATAAAGGACGGAGGCAGCTGCCCTGCGCACAGCAGGTCGAGCACGTGCAGGTCGGCGCCGCGCAAATGGACGCCGGACGATCCGTGCCGACACGAAAACACCACGATCGGCCGCTCCGCCGTCGACGCCGCCAGATGGGCGCGCAGGCGCCGGCGCAAGGCATCGACGGGCAGCTGAGGCAGGTCGATGCCGGTGACCAGCCGCCGGCCGCCGCGAAATGGGGTGGACGACGGGCAGGCTCCGGCGCAGATGCCGCAGGCCGTGCACAGGTCGGCATCCACCCGCGCCAGCAGATGCCCGGGACGGCCGTCGGGATGGGGCGCCATGGTCACTGCCGCATAAGGGCAATCGACCGAACACCAGGTGCAGCCGCTGCAGTTTTCCGGGTTGATCACGGCCACCGCGGCACGCGGCGCCCGCGACAGAAACGGCAAGGCCAGCAACAGCAGGACGGCGCCTCCGGCCAGGGCCAGGGTAAAGCCCCGGGACGTGGCGTCGGTGAGCGGGTGCAGCCACAGCAGCAGCCAGTCCAGACGCAGTTCCGCCGGTACCCGGTCCAGGGCGGCCGGCGCGTGGCTGAGCACCGGGCGCGCCAGCGCCAGCAGGGCCAGCACCAGCACGATTCCCGATGCCAGGCGCCTTGGCGGCAGCATGGCGACATGCGCCAGGCGCTGAATATGGAACCACAGGCCGAACAGCAACAACAGCGGCACCCCTACGTGCACGAAAATGAACAATGAAAACATCCGGTCGCTGAATGCCGCATGCGAAAGGAAGTTCCGCGCCAAGGGCGACGCCAGCAAGGGCAGGGCGTCCAGCCATTCCGCCGTGGACAGCGCCGAATACTGGCCCAGCTGGTCCCAGGCCAGCCAGAAACCGCCGATCGCGCTGATGAAGCAAAACACCAGCGACGGCACGCCCGTCAGCCAGTGGAAGCGGCGCGCGCCATTTGCATGGCCGTGCAGCCATTCCCGCAGGACATGCAGAAACACCGCCAGCATGAGGAGATCCGCGGCATAGTGGTGCAGGCCGCGCAACAGCCGCCCCAGCCCCAGCGGCAAGTGCGCCAGGCTTTCGACCGAGAGCCAGGCGCCGCTGACCGAGGTGTCGAACAAGGCATACAGCACGATGCCGCTGGCCGCCAGCAGCCAGAGCGCCAGGAAACCGATCGTGCCCAGGTGGCGCAGCGGATTCAGGGCCGAACCGAACGCCATATCGAAATACCGTTCGACGGTTCGCCAGCCCTTCAGCCCTCTCTGCCGGAGACCGCGTGTGTTGTTGCGGGACATGACAAACCCGTTTGGCGATGCTGGCGTCTTTGTCGGCGCCATTCGCCAAACAGCCAGATGAACATGGTCAGGAAAAACAGCAGACCACTTACCAACTGCAGTATCAGTTTCCAGTCATAGCGGTATTCCCCGGTCCTGGCGTCGTAGACGGTGCACAGGATGCGCACGCGCTCGATCAGGTGATCGAGGGCGCCGGACACGGTTTGCGGCTGCTCGTAAAGCAATAGACGGCGCAGGGGCGTGCCCAGGCGGTCGGCGCGCAGCATGTCGCCCATCACCTGGCTGTGGATGCGCCCCTCGGCGTCGACCACGGTGACGCCCAGCACGTGATCAAAACCCGCGGGCGTCGCGACCCAGCTGAAACCGAAGGCGCGCGTCAAGGCCTCGACCTCATTGGGCCTGGGGCTCAGGAACTCCCAGTTCTGGTGATTGATGCGGTGCTGCGAGGCGAAGGCGCGCATGGCGCTGGGGTCGTCGAACGGCTGGTTGAAGCCGATGCTGACGACGTTGAACTGGTCTTCGCCCAGCATATTGTCCAGACCCTTGACCGCTTCGTGCAGGCTGCGCGTCTGGGCGGGGCAGATTTCAAAACAACCAGTGTAGATGAAGCTGACCAGCAAGGGCTTGCCGCGATAGCGGCTCAGCCGCAGTGTCTTGCCGTTGCGGTCGCGCAATTCGAAGTCGGGCACCACGCGGCCCACCGCGTCTTCGGCCAGGCGAATGGCCTGGGCTTCATCGAGAGCCGGGAGCGCGCCGGGCGCGCGCGGCGCCGCGCCGACGCCGGCCGCCAGGGCGCCGCCGGCGAACCAGGCCAGCACGCCGGCGCACAGCAGGGACCTCCAGCGCGTCGGGCGCCGGGGCATCGAATGCCGGAACGGAGCCGGTTCAGCGCAATGCCGCATCGAGCCAGACCCCCAGAATGAGCACGCTCAGCTGCATCATGGATGCAAAGAATGCCGCCATCGCGCGCGCGCGCACCGGCTCGCGGGCCAGGGCGGACGTCTTGCGCAGGAAATTCGCGCCGCCCAGCACGGCCGCCAGCCCGTACGCCCAGCCGGCGCCGAAACCCAGCGGCAGCAGCGTGGCGGCCACCAGCGCCATCGTGCTCCAGTGCACGATGCGGGCGGCGCGCTCCGGCCCGACGACCACCGGCAGCATGGGCACGCCGGCGGCGGCGTACTGATCGCGGTTGGCGATGGCCAGGCTCCAGAAGTGCGGGGGCGTCCACAGCAGCAGCACCAGCGCCAGCAGCCATGCCAGCGGTCCGAGCTGCGGGCTCACGGCCGCCGCGCCCGCCAGCACGGCAAAACCGCCAGCGGCGCCGCCTATGACGATGTTCCACGGCGTGCGCCGCTTCAGTCCAACGGTATAGACCAATGCATAGGTCAAGGCGCCCAGCAGTACGAACAGGGCGGCGACCCAGTTGGTGGCCAGGCCGGTGGCCGCCACGGCCGCGGCCAGCATGGCCAGCATGAGCGCCAGCCAGCGCGGGCCCCGCTGCAGCGCGCCGCTGGCGAAGGCGCGGCCTTTCGTGCGCGCCATGAGGCGGTCGCTGTCGGCCTCCACATACTGGTTGAAGGCGCCCGCGCTGGCCGAGGCCACAAGCACGCCCAGCGCCAGCACCAGCGTCTGCCAGGGCGTCACCAGCCCGTTGGGGACGATGGCCATTCCAGCGAGCGCCGTAAACATGATCAGCACGCCGATGCGCAGTTTGAACAAACTGAGCACCAGCCGCCAGCGCGGGTGCACGGGGCAGACGGCCGGCGCCGGCGTGATCAGCGTGGGCGGCGCAAGAGAGTTTTCAGTGTGATTCATGCTCTACTCCAGCAACCACGCCTGCCTGGGGCGGCAGGCGTGTCAGAGTGTTGATCAGCTCAAACCCCACAGGGTGGACAAGTACTTCCAGTTGATGAAGTAATAGACCACGAAGGCCACCAGGAAGACCATGGCCAGTGCGAAAGTGCCCGGCGCGGTGAAGCCGATCGAGCCATACGTCTGGGCCGCCACGCTGGGAGACGCGCGCCCCACGGGCGTGAAGTTCGGGCTGGCCGCGCCTGCCTCCAGCTTGCGGCCCCACAGCAGCGAGCCCAGCATGATGTAGATGAAGATTATCCCGCCGGCGATGGCCGCGATGCCGCCGACGCCCACCAAGGCCATCATCAGATAGGCGGCGCCCGGCCATTCATAGGCCATTGCGGCGCCCTGGAAGGCCATGTCCCAGTGGCGGCGCGAGACCCCCAGCGTGCCCGCCCCCATCATCACCAGGCAAAGGAAGTACATCGACAGGCCGAACACGTAGGGCTGCCACTTGGCCAGCGTGGGGGCGATCAGTTCACGCCTGAACAGCACGGGGATCAGATAATAGGTGACGCCCATGAAGGTCAGGGTGGTGCCTATGACCACGGTGGCGTGGAAGTGCCCCGGCACGTAGATGGTGTTGTGAATGATCAGGTTGAGCTGTTCGGTGCCCATCATGACACCGGTAATGCCGCCCAGGAAGCCGAAGCCGATGAGGGAAATGAAGACCGACGAAAAGGCGGGATTGCTCCAGGGCGCCTTGCGCAGCCATTCGAACAGGCCTTTCGTGAAGCCTTTCTGGCGCTGCGCGACTTCCATGGCGCCGGGTACCGTCAGGCCGTGCAGCATCGAGGCCAGCACCGCAAGGTACATGAAATAGCTGGTGTTGGTGATTTTCCAGGCCGTGGACAAGCCGGGGTCGCCCAGCAGGTGGTGCGCGGCGGCCAGCTGCAGGAACAGGATGTAAAGGAAGAAAGCGATGCGGCTGACGCGTTCGCTCATGGGCTTGGCGCCCAGCACCACGGCGGCGATGAAATACCAGATCGTGACATGCATGGCAACGTTGACCTGTTGCGACGAATGTCCCAGCGCCCACCATACCGTGCGGTAGATCAGGGGGTCGACCGTCATCAGGCCCATGGACATCAGCCAGGCCGGAATGATGATGAATGCGCCCGACAGCAGCGTGAACACCATGATGATGGCGGCCGTCAAACCGCCGAACGTGACCAGGGGCATCGACCCTTCATAGGTCTTTTCTCGCTGCGCCACGACCAGCGTGCCGAAGAACACGGCGCAGCCGATCAGGGCGCCGACGGCGAACAGGATGATGCCCAGGTAGAAATTCGGCTCGGCCATCATGGGCACGTAGCTGGTCATCATCACGCTGGAGGCGCCGCGGAACACGGCGACGTTGTTCAGCACCGAACCGATCGCCATCAGCGCAAAACCCAGCCAGGCGAGCTTTGGCGTCGCGATACGGCATCGCAGCAGCACCGAGGCGCAGAAATACAAGAATGCGACCTCGAAGAACATGAGCCAGAAAATCAGCATGTCGAGGCCGTGGGCGGTAAGCACCATGTAGAAGGTATGGGCTTCCAGCCAGCGGATCGCCGGCCAGCGCGTAAGCACCACGCCTATGGCCAGGATGCCGCCGAACGCCAGCCACAATATGCCGGCGACGATATTGAATTTGATGAGTCGTTCAGCGTCGCGCTCGAACTGCAGGCCGGAGCGCGGGCAGGTACGGTAAGTCGTTGCCATGGTTTGTCTCCTGATTTTTCTTGTTTTTTTATTTAACGTATAGGCGGCTCACCATGCGGTGATGGCCCAAGCCACAATATTCATTGCACACGAGCGAATAGGTTCCAGACTCGTTCGGGGTCACCGTTACCACGTGCTCGAAACCCGGTACCATCTGAATATTGATATTGGCCGGCTGCAGTGAGAAACCATGGTTGTAATCCAGGGCCGTAAGGTGCAAGCGGTAGGTTTTGTCTTTTTCCAGCTCCAGAATGGGCCAGAAACTCCATAGGCGCGCCAGCAGATAGACATCGCTTCCGGCCGGCGGCGCGACAACGGGGATTTTCTCTTCGGTTTCAGTGCGCACGGTGTATTTATCCACCATGGCCTGTGTTTTTTCCATGAATTGCGCCGACGTGCTGCGGTAGGTTTCAGTGGAAAGGTTCTGCTTGCCCCATATATGCCAGCCCGTCATCATGGCGAACAAGATAATGCACCATGTAAGGGCGATGGCGATCCAAGTCCCTTCAACCCTGTCGATCGGGTGCTTATACCAAAGCCGGTCTGCCGGCGGAAGAATAGCGCTCATTTTTCTATACTCCGGATATTCCAGGTCATTGGGCGGTGGGCAGCAGCAGTATTTCTATGACTCCCCACAGGTTGTAGACGATCATCGGGATCATCACCCCCAGGGTAAGCAGAATGAACGGACTGTCCAGCAGTCGCTGCATCCATGGTACGGGCGCATCGACATCGTTTAGATTATTGTGATCAGGCGTTGGCATGGTTATTTCTCCATCTTTCAGCGTGCGGGACGATCAGCGCCGTTAAACATTAGTGACCAAAAAAAAATACGTCAATAGTTTGCGGCGGCGATCCGTCCGATGCCAAACATAGATCAAGATTGGGTCGGGTTTAGAGGCCCGCGCTGAGGCCGGATGTGGCGTTTTTGCAGGGCTTCGGCGTTGCGTGGCGGGGCGCGTCGCTGGCTCGTGCGGGGTGGAGTTTCGCGGGGGCGCTGGGGTTGGGTGGGCGTTCCTGGCTTATGCAGAAAAGCGAAAAGCCGCGTATAGCGGCTTTTCCATTTTGTGCGATCTCTCAGTTGTTAGCATTCAGTACGCATATTCTAATCAGATATCCTATTGAAGAAATAAAATAGTGTGGCTGGATTTAAAGGGAATATAGGAGGCGCTAATGCCGTTTCGCTATCGGTTGGCACTGGACTGGGTTCTGCCTCGCTTGGTTGGGCAATCGTCGGAATAAACCCTGAAAATAATCCGACAGCCATTCAAGAGATTACTGAAGTGCACTAACGGAGTAAGGGCTGCGGCCTAGATCCATGATGCGCGTTACCTCTTGTGGCCGCATGCCCATCATTCTGGCGAGCTCCGCTTGTGTCACGCGGCTATCCAGGAAGGTATTGAGTAACAGCACCTTGGCGTATACGCGCTGGGTGGTGCGGCACCAACCGTTCGCCCGGGAGAGCGGCGGAGGGAGCTGGAACGTTGCGTCGGTTTTCGAAATAGAAATCCATGGCGGTGACGAGCGCATCCTTGGCCATTTCCATGGCTTCCTCCTCGGTATCGCCCTGGGTGATGGCTTCGGGGATGACGCGAAAGGTGACGACGAAGCCACCTTCTGGAGCAACTTCAAATTGAGCAGGGTAAAACATAGTGGCTCCTTGAGTGCGGTGTATCCCGGTCATTGCCGGGCCAGATTTTCACTATGGCTTTCCAGGATCTTCATCGGCCCAGCGAATAGAACTCCGCATTAGGACGCATATTGGACACATTCGCGAGGCGATTCGACATGCCGAAAAACGCCGCAATGCCGGCCATGTCCCAGATGTCTTCTTCGGTAAAGCCATGCGCCTGCAGTATTTCGAAGTCGGGTTCGCCGACCAGGTGGGCGGCTTGCGCGACCTTCATGGCGAAATCCAGCATCGCCTTCTGGCGGTCGGTGACGTCGGCTTTACGGTAGTTGCTCGCAATCTGATCGGCGATGAGCGGGTTCTTCGCGCGGATGCGCAGGATGGCGCCATGCGCAATAACGCAATACTGGCACTGATTGGCGCTGCTCGTTGCCACGACGATCATTTCCCGCTCGGCCTTGGTCAGATTGCCGGGCTTTTCCATCAGCGCGTCGTGATAAGCGAAGAAGGCTCGGAACTCATCGGGCCGGTGAGCGAGCGTCAGGAAAACATTGGGAATGAATCCGGATTTTTCCTGAACCGCGAGGATCCGTTCGCGGATGTCGTCGGGCATGTCATTCAGATCGGGAACCGGGAAACGGCTGACTGCCGCCTGGCTTATCGGGTCGGCTCGGGTCATGTTTTCTCCTTGGGAGTTTGAAGCTGGGCTCGCATGGGCCGATATTAGACGGATTGCCCCGGAAAATCATTGCAGCCAGGCAAGGTACACTTCAGAACATGCTACGCATCGACAACCTCAGCAAGCGCTATGGCGACCACTTCGTATTCCAGGGGCTGACTCATGCCTTCCAGCCTGGGTGCGTGGCGCTATGCGAAGAAGACGGCACGGGCAAATCCAGCCTGCTCGGCATCATCGCAGGCGCCATCGCGCCGGACGAGGGAGAAGCCTGGATAGACGGGCATTCACTGATCCGGACACCAAAACAGGCCAAGGCCCGCATGGCTTATGTGCCCGACGATTGCCTGCTGTTTCCCATGCTGACGGGGCGGGGCTTGCTGGAGCAAGCCGCCTTGGAGAAGAACGCGGAGCTCGGCGATGCCGCGTTCGGCCTGGCAGATGAGCTCGGGCTGGAGCCGCATCTGGACAAGCGCTTCGAGCAAATGTCGACGGGCACGCGCCGCAAGTTCTTCCTGGCGGCCGCCGCCATTGGCGCCCCCGCCGTCGTCATCGCAGACGGCCCCAGCAATGGGCTGGACGCGTCCGCCCGCGCCGTGCTGGCCGAACGATTCAAGGCCTGGTCCCGGGACCGCGTCGTGCTGTTTGCCAGCCACGACGCGGAATTGCTGCGGGCCTGCGGAGCCAGAGCGATCAGGGTGGCGGCGCTGCGCTAGAGCCAGTGCCGCCTGCCTTTTGGCATTGACGGGCCTCCGGCGAGGCGTCAGTCGGCCTGAATATTCGCCGCTTTCACGATATCGGCGTATTTGGCCAGGTCGCTCGCGATCTGGCGGCGAAACTCATCCGGCGCATTGCCCGAGGCGGTGATGCCCAGGCCCGCCAGGCGCTCCTTGGTCTCGGGCGTATGCACGATGGCATGGATTTCGTGTTGCAGCTTGTTCACGATATCGTCCGGCGTACCCGCGGGCGCCAGGATGCCGATCCAGGAATTGGACACGAACCCCGGCACGCCCGATTCCGCCACGGTGGGTACATCGGGCAGCGAGGCCAGCCGCGCCTCGGTGCTGACCGCGATGGCCTTGATCTGCCCCCGCTGCACATACGGATAGGCGCCCGCCACCGCCGTGTACAGCATCGGCAGCGTGCCGCCCACCACGTCGGCCATCGCCTGGCCGCCGCCCTTGTACGGTATGTGCACGAAGCGGGCGCCGGTTTGCCGGCTCAGCAGTTCGCCGGCCAGATGCGGCGTGCTGCCCACGCCGGCGCTGCCATACGACACGCCATTGGGCTCCTTCTTGGAATAGGCGATCAGTTCCTGCAGCGTGTTGGCCGGTAGGGCCGGATTGGCCACGATGATCAGCGCGGCATCGCCGATCTTGCTGACCGGCGCCAAGTCTTTCAAGGTGTCGAACGGTATGTTGCGATGCACGTGCGGGTTGACGACCAGTGTGCCGTCGAAGCCCACCACCAGCGTGTAGCCGTCCGGCTCGGCCTGCGCCGCCATATGCGTGCCGATGTTGCCCGAGGCGCCCGGCTTGTTGTCCACGATCACCTGCTTGCCCAGGCGCTGTCCGAGCTTGTCGGCTACCAGGCGCGCGCCGGTGTCGGTGACGCCGCCGGGCGCGAACGGCACGATCAAGCGGATGGGCCGGGATGGATATTGCTGCGCCGTCTCGCGGGCATCGGCGGCCGGCCCCGCCAGGGCCAGCACGGCGCATAGAGGGGCCAGTGCGGTGCGCAGCAGGCCCGAGTATCGGAAGGGGTTGTGCATGGGGTGTCTCCTTGGTGTTGTTGTACGGAATCTGGCGTGTGGCGGATGCCGCCGCTCAGGAAGATGCCGGCACGGCATCGTGGCCGGCGTAGCGGCGGCGCAGCCAAGCCATGCTGCGTCCGCCCAGTTCGCGGCCCAGCTGGGCCTGGGCGAATGTCACGGCCTTCAACAGGCCGGACAGGGATATGCCGGTGTGCAGGCCGCTGCCCTCGGCCATCAGCACCAGGTCTTCGGTAGCGGCGTTGCCGGCCGCGCCGGGCGCGAACGGGCAGCCGCCGATGCCGCCCACGCTGGCGTCCAGGCGCCGTATGCCGGCCTGAATGGCGGCCCAGGCATTGGCCACGGCCATGCCGCGGGTGTCGTGGAAATGCGCGGCCAGCGTGGCCACCGGCAGCTCGCCCGCCAGGGCATCGAACCGCGTCTTGACCGTGCCCGGCGAAGCCGAGCCGATGGTGTCGGCGATCACGATTTCGTCGGCCCCGGCGCGCGCCATGCGGATGGCCAGGCGCAGCACGGTATTCAGCGGCGTAGGCCCCTCGAACGGGCAATCGAACGCCACGGCCACGTAAGCGCGCGTGCGTAGCTGCAGCGCGCGCGCCGCCTGCAGCGTGTCCTCGCAGACCGCCGTGGCGCGCGCCAGATCCATGTTGATGTTCTTTTGGTTCATGGTTTCGGTGGCGGACAGCACCACGGCCACTTCGCGCACGCCGGCCGCATGCGCCCGTTCCAGCCCCTTCTGATTGGGCACCAGGGCCGAGGTCCGCAGCTCGGGCAGCCGGCGGCCGACTGCGGCCATCAATTCGGCCGCATCGGCCATCTGCGGCACCGCCTTGGGCGACACGAAGCTGCAGGCTTCGATGCTGGGCACGCCGGCGGCATGCAGCAGCCGGATCAGCTCCAGCTTGGCCTCGGTGGGAACGAAAGTGGGCTGATTCTGCAGGCCGTCGCGCGGGGCCACGTCGGTGATGATCAGAGTGTCCATGGAATGCCCCGCTCAGACGATGGCGCCGGCGCTGCGCAGCGCCGCCAGCCGTTCGTCGTCGTAGCCGGGCAGGGCGCCCAGCACGCTGTCGGTGTGTTCCCCCAGTTCCGGCGGGCTGCTGTATTGGCACTGCTTGGCCGCCGACAGCTTGATCGGGTTGCCCGGCATCTGCACGCTGCCGCCCGACTTCAATGGCACTTCCACGACCATGTCGCGCGCGCGTACTTGCGTGTCGTTCAGGGCCTGCCGGAAATTATTGACCGGGCCGCATGGAATGCGCGCCGCCGACAGTTTTTCCAGCCACTCGGCGGTGGGGCGCTTACGCAGTTCGGCGCTCACGATGGCGTCGATCTCGGCCTTGGCGGCGTAGCGGCCGGGCTGCAGGTCGTATTCGGGCTTGCGCAGGACGGGCAGGTCGATGCAATCGAGGAACCGCTTCCAGAAGGCGTCGCCGATGCAAGCCACGATGATGTGGCCGTCGGCGGTGGGGTAGCTATTGTAGGGGACGTGCACGAAATGGCTGTTGCCGATGCCCTCGGGCACGATGCCCGACATCAGGTGCATGGTGGCCATGTAGTTCAGCAGCGAGATTTGCGTGTCCAGCATCGATACGTCCACATGCTGGCCCTGGCCGGTGCGTTCGCGTTCGGCCAGCGCGGCCAGAACGCCCATGGCGCCGAACAGCCCGCCGCCCAGATCGCCGATGGGAATGCCGCTGCGGGTCGGCCCGGTTTCCGGCGTGCCCGTGATCGACATGCCGCCCCCCATCGCCTGTACGACCTGGTCGAATGCGGGCCGTTGCATATCGGGTCCGGTGCTGCCGAAGCCCGTTACCGAGCAGGTGATGATGCGTGGATTCACGGCGGACAGCGCTGCGTGGTCGATGCCCAGCCGCTGGGTCACCCCTACGCTGAAATTGTCGAACACCACGTCGGCGCAGCGCACGAGATCCTTGAATACGGCCAGGCCGGCCGGGCTTTTCAGGTCGATGCAGACGCTGTGCTTGTTGCGGTTCAAGGTCAGGTAGTAGGCGCCCATGCCGTCCCGGGAATAGTGGGGGTCGTGCTCCAGGAGGCGGCGGGTTCCCTCGCCGCCGCCCGGTGGTTCGACTTTGATGGTGCGTGCGCCCAGGTCGGCCAGCAGCATGGTGCCGTAGGGCCCGGAAAGCATGTGGGTCAGGTCCAGTACGGTAATGTGTTCGAGCGCCAAATCGGGTCTCCTGCAATGAAGCGCGTTGCGTGTTGCGGATATACAAGCAAGCTTTGTGCCAATTTTTTTGGACGCGTACCTCGCTGAATTTTCATGGTTTTATTTTCAGCTGGCCTTTTTATATGTCTCATGAGACATTATCGAGACATTTAAATGAAACAATGAGACGCAATGAGCTATCCTGATCCAGGCGCCGAACTCCCGCGCCTGTGTTTTTTGAGCTATCGCCAGATCCGGGAGTTCGCCGTGCCCGTCATCGCCGAGTACACCGGCCGCGCGCAGATCGAAGTGGTCGACGGCACCTTCGGCGGCGCCCTGGCCATCGCGCGGGATCGAGTGGAACGCGGGCTGGCGGACGCTTTCGTCAGCGCCGGCTCCAATGCGAGCATCCTGCGCGCCGGGCTGCAGGCGCCCGTCGCCACCATCCAATTGACCGGCTTCGACATCCTGCAGGCCTTGATCCGGGCCCGCAGCATCGCCGACCGCGTCGGTGTCGTGATGTACGGCCAACCCATCCCCGAACTCGACGCGGTCAAGGATCTGCTGAGCATCGAGATCGTGCAGCACGCCTACCAGACGCCGGACGACGCGCGGCAGCGATTCGAGCAATTGCGCCGCGAGGGCTTCCGGGTCATTGTGGGGTCGAGCCTGGTGGTGGAATTCGCCGAGCAGGCGGGCCTGCAAGGCCTGCTGGCCTACTCGCTGGCCAGTGTGCGGAAGGGATTCGAAGACGCCCTGGAACTCGCCCGCGTCGCGCGCCTGGAGGCGGGCCGTTACGAGCAATTGAACGGCGTGCTGCATAGCCTGCAGGACGCCGTGCTGGCCGTCGACCGGAACCATCGCATCATTGCGGTCAACCCGCCCATGCAAAAGCTGCTGGAACGGGACGCGGGGGCGCTTGTCGGCCGGCCGCTGGATCTTCTTCCGCCGGAATTGTCGCTGCGCGCCACGCTGGATGCGGGCCACCAGGAAAGCGCCGGCCTTCTGCGCCTGGGCGGAAGCGACTGGATCGCCAACCGCACGGCCATCCGCGAGCGCGGCGCCATCGTGGGGGCCGCCCTGACGTTGTACGAGGCCGGCCGCATCCATGAGGCCGACACCAGCCTGCGGGTGCAGCAGCGGCGCCGGCAGAACACCGCCAGGCACAGGTTCGGCGAACTCATCGGCCAAAGCCCGGGCTTCATCAGGGCGATGCAGACGGCACGCCGCTATGCGCATACCGACATGACCGTGCTGATCTCGGGCGAGAGCGGCGTGGGCAAGGAATTGTTCGCTCAAGCCATACACAATGAAAGCCGGCGCGCCGATCGGCCGTTCGTGGCGGTGAACTGCGCTTCATTTCCCGAAACGCTGCTGGAAAGCGAACTGTTCGGCTACGAGGAAGGCGCTTTTACGGGCTCGCGGCGCGGCGGCAAGCGCGGACTGTTCGAAGCGGCCCATACCGGCACGCTGTTCCTCGACGAGATCGGCGACATGCCCTTGGCGCTGCAGAGCCATTTGCTGCGCGTGCTGCAGGAGCGCGAAGTGACCCGCCTGGGCGCCACGGCGGCGATCCCGGTGGACGTGCGCGTCATTGCCGCCACTCATCAGCCCCTGAGGGACATGGTGGCGCAGCGCCGCTTCCGCCAGGACCTTTATTACCGCATCAATACCCTGCAGCTGGAAATTCCGGCGCTGCGCGAGCGGCCGGAAGACATCCCGTCCCTGCTGCGGATGCGGGTGGCGCGCGCCATGGAACAGCTCGGATCGCGGCTGGACGCCGCCGACCTGCTGGCGCCCTGGCTGCCGCGCATGCAGTCCTACGCATGGCCTGGCAATGTACGTGAACTGGAGAACATCAGCGAACGCATCGCGGTGTTCCTGATGCAGTACGCGCGGCCCGAGGACGTGGACTACGGCGCGCTGCGGCACGATTGCCCGGAGCTGTTCGAGGGCGGTGCCGAACCGGGCCCGGGCGATGCCCGGACACCGCGCGAACGCGCACTGGAAGCCTTGCGGATCAGCGGCGGCAATCGCCGGGAAGCCGCGCGCCGACTGGGCGTCAGCCGCTCGACCTTGTGGCGCTGGGCCAACTCGCCGGAGCCGCCTTCATTTTGACTGCTGGCCACGGCAAGGTCTGCTCGTCGTTGAACCAGGCGCACATGGCGGCTCGGTCTTCGAGTCATACCGAAGCGGGCCTCAGCGATCGGAGCGGGTCCACTCCATATCCCGGAACCAGGTCCGCAAGTGCTCCACGAGCAAGCGTACTTTATAGGGGAGGTAGCGCTTGCTCTGGACGACGGCGTAGATATCCAGCCCCTCGCACCGATAGTCCGGCAGCACCACGCGCAGCACGCCTGCGCGTATGAAGTCCTCGACCATGTACGAGGGGTGCATGGAAATGCCGTGGTTGCGCCGCGCCAGGTGCAATAAAGATTCGCCCAGGTTCGAATTGAGCGATCCCGAGACGTGAACGGTATGCGGAACGCCCAGGCCGTCCGTGAGCCGCCAGCAGCCGGTGGGCGCCTTGAGGCTGTGTATCAGGCAGTTGTGCATTTTCAGGTCGTCGGGCGCCTCCGGCCAGCCGTGTTTGTCGAGATACGCTTGCGTGGCGACCATCACCTGCGGCACCACCGCAATCTTGTAGGCGACCTGATTGGTGTCTTTCAGGCGCGGCGCGATCCGTACCGACAAGTCCAGGTTTTCCGCGATCAGGTCGCTGCGGCCATCGTCGATCAGCAGGGAAATCTGGACGTCCGGATAGGTTTCGATGAACGCTTGAATGGCCGGCGCCAGATGGACGCCGCCGAAGGAAGGAGGCGAGCCCACGCGGATACGGCCGGTCGGGCGTTGCACCGGGCTGCATACCAGGTCCTTCAGGTCATTGACGGCGTTCGACAATGTGTCGGCATTGCGCAGCAGAATCTCGCCGCTTTCCGTCAGGCTGACGCGCTTGGTATTGCGATGCAAAAGCTGCGTCTCGAAGGTCTGTTCCAGCCAGCTGATCTTCTTGGTGACGGCGGAACGGCTGATACCTAGCCGTTCCGCCGCCTTGGAAAAACTCAACCCTTTGGCGACTTCTACAAAGACCTCGATGCACTCGATTGTGTTCATGGCGGAGCCGCTGACGTTTCCAAAATAGAAAAAATGAATTCTCCGCCCTATGGTATTACAGCGCGTGACGCGTTGCTAGAATGAATTTCCTTTAATACAGATCAACTTCATGGCGGCCTCTTTTGATTATTGCCTGTTCGGCGCGCACGTCAGGTTCGGCGCAGGATGCGCCTTCGATCTGCCTGGCGAAATACGCGCCCTGGGGTGCCGCCGGCCAGCGATCCTGATGCAGCAGCGCATGGCCGAGACCCGCGGCTGGTCCTTGTTGCGGGACCGCTTGAGGGAATTCGAAACCTTGGTGTTCAGCGCCATTCCCGCGCATGGCAGCGTGGAGCTGATCGAATCCATCGCGGCCCAGGCAAGCGCATTCGGGTGCGACAGCATTGTGGCCATTGGCGGCGGCAGCGTATCCGATTCCGCCAAGGCATTGGCCATGCTGCTCTCGGAAGGGGGCAGGCTTGCCGACCACGCGACCCGGTTCACGCCGCCGTCGACGCTGGAAATCCCGCTGCGCACCCGGCCGAAGCCGCCGATCATTGCACTGCCCGCTACGGCATCCGGCGCGGAGCTCACCCCGTCCTTCGGCATACGTGAAGACGGCCACAAGCTTTTGTTCTGGAACAGGAATCTTTCCAGCAGGACCGTACTCATCGATCCGGCATTGAGCCGTGATGTTCCGCTCGGCCTGCTGCGCGAGACGGGCATGAATGGATTGGCGCACTGCCTGGAGGGCCTGTATTCGCGCAATAGGTCGATAGTGGCCGACGGCATCGCCCTGCAGTCCCTGCGGCTGTTCGCCGAGGGGTTTGCCGACGGCTCGCTGGACGAGGACGGCCAGCGGGAGCGCATCGTGCTGGCCGGCCACTTGTCGGGCATGGTGCTGTCCATGGCGCGAAGCTGCCTGCATCATGCCATATGCCACGTGATCGGCGCGCGCCATGGCGTCAGGCATGGCGCCGCCAACACCGTCATCCTGCCGTTCGCGCTCCGATTCAATGAACAGGCGGCCGGCGCGCTGCTGGCGCCGGCGCTGGCGGTGCTGAACCAGGTTTCGGGCACCCGGCACGAGAGCGTGGCCGACTGGGTGAAGGCTGCGGCCCTGCGGCTCGGCCTGCCCGCATCGCTTTCCGAACTCGGAATCACCGAAGCCGACTTGCCTGCGATTGCCGAACAGACCATGGGTGAACGGGGCCTTGCCCTGAACCCGCGCGCTGTGAAGGGCTCGCAGGACGTCCTGTCCATTCTGAGGCAGGCGCTGTAACGATCCCAATGGAGAACCGCATGAGAATCGAACCGAATGGCGCGGGGCTGGGCGCCACCATCCACGATATCGACTTGTCGCAAGCACTGAGCGATCCGGACTACAAAGCCATCGAGCAGGCGCTGGGGCGCCACGGGGTGGTGAGCTTTCCGGGTCAACGGCTGACATCGGCGCAGCTGCGCGACTATTCCGCGCACTTTGGCAAGCTGGAGATCAATGTCGCCAACATCTTCCACGACGCCGACTTCCCCGAGGTCATGATTCTTTCCAACATAAAGGAAAACGGCCAGCCGATCGGGCTGAGCGATGCCGGTCAGGACTGGCACACCGACATGTCCTATAGCAAGACCATTGCCTTCAGCAACGTGCTCTATGGCATCAAGATTCCGTATCGCAATGGCGAACCGCTGGGCAACACCGAATTCTGCGACATGCATGCCGCCTACGACGACCTTCCGGAAGACCTGAAGCAAGAGCTGGACGGCATGACGATTACGCACGACTTCAACAAGTTCTGGGAAATGATGCGCCGCGAGAAAGGCAGCACGCGTCCGCCGCTGACCGAAAAGCAGCGCCAGCAGAAGCCTCCGGTGTCGCACCCTGTTTTTCTCGTCCACCCCATTACCGGGAAGAAGGTGCTGTATGCCAATCCCGGATATTCCATGCGCATCAACGAGTTGCCGGAAGAGCGCAGCGAGGCGGTGCTGAAATTCTTGTTCGAACACCAGGTGCAGGACAAATACCGCTACCGCCACCGCTGGAAGGAAGGCGACGTGCTGATGTGGGACAACATGGGCACGATACACAACGCGGTCGCGGATTACACGCCCGAAGAGCACCGGCTGATCAAACGCTGCCAGGTGATGGCGGACAAATATTTTCCCGAGCTGTATTGAAGAAGCAGCCGAAGAAGCAGTCGCGCGAAGCAGTAGCGTGTAACGGTCGCGCGAAACCGCCGCGCCATCCGGTGGTGCGTTCCGCCGGATGGCATAACAACTAGGAAGGAGACATTCCATGAAACTATTCAAAGCCCTCGCCATTGCCGCCGCAGCGGCAGCCTGTTTTTCAGCCGGAACGGTTCAGGCGGCGTCGGATTATCCGAACCATCCCATACGCATGGTGATCGGCTACTCCGCCGGCGGCCCGACCGATGTCATCGCCCGGGTCGTGGCCAAGCACATGAGCGACAACCTGGGCCAGTCGGTGGTCGTGGAAAACAAGCCCGGCGCCAGCGCCCACATTGCCGCCCATGACGTCATGAACGCGGAGCCCGACGGCTACAAGGTCCTGGTGACGTCGCTGACGCTGACCGTAAACCCGCTGCTCCATCCCGACCGCTACAAGTACGATGCGGTCAAGGCCTTCGAGCCCGTCAGCAACTTCGCCAACCTGCCGCTGGTCGTCGTGACCAACTACGATTCGCCCTACAAGGACCTGCAGGCCCTGATCGCCGACGCCAAAGCGAACCCGGGACAACTCACTTTCGGATCGTCGGGTTTTGGCGGTTCGGCGCACCTGGCGGCTGAAATGCTGTCCGCCAAGGCCGGCCTCAAAATGACCCACATTCCCTACAAGGGCAACGGGCCCGCCTTGCAGGAAATGATCGCTGGCCGCATTTCATTCATGTTCTACCCCAGCATCGGCATCGCCAATTACCTCGCCGACAAGAAGCTTCGTGTGCTGGCCGTCGGCACCAAGGAGCCGAGCCCCGACTTTCCGGGGGTGCCCACCCTGGAAAGCATGGGCTTGACCGGCTTCGAGGAAGGCGCGCCCTGGGTGGGCATGGTGGCGCCCGCCGGCACGCCCAAAGAGATCGTGGCGAAGCTGAATGCGTCCGTGAAGAAAGCGCTGTCCCTGCCGGAGGTGCGCCAGCAATTGAAAAGCCTGGGCGCGCAAGTCATAGGCGATTCGCCCGAGGAATTCCGCAAGTTCCTCATCGCCGACAAGGAGCGCTGGACGACCGTCATCACGCAAGGCAACATCAAGCCCGAATAACGCTGGAAGCGACGATACATGCGGCCAACCCTGGAAGAATGTTATTCGATCGAGCGCCTGCGCGCGGCGGCGCGTTCCCGGCTGCCGCGCGCCGTGTTCGACTTCTATGATGGCGGCGCTGAGGACGAAATCACGCTGAGCGCCAATTGCGAGGCCTTCCGCCGCGTGCGGCTGCTGCCGCGCGTGCTGAACGATGTGTCCCGTGTGGATCTCTCGACCGAGCTGTTTCAGCGCGGCATGGGCCTGCCGATCGCCATCGCGCCCACGGGCGCGGTGGGCTTCGGCCGGCGGGGGGGCGATATTGCGCTCGCCCGCGCCGCCGCCCTGCGCGGCATCCCCTATACCCTGTCGACATCGGCGACCGCGTCGATCGAAGAGATCGCCGACCAGGCCCCGGGACGGCTCTGGTTCCAGGCCTACATCCTGCAGGACAAGGACCGTTTGCACGATCTCATCGACCGGGCGCGGGCGGCCGGCTACGAGGGCCTGGTCATCACCGTGGACTTGCCGGTCGGCGGCAAGCGGGAACGAGACCTTGCGCACGGGCTCGGTTTTCCCATGAAACTGACTCGCCGGAATATCGGCCAGTTCGTGCGCAAACCCTTCTGGTCCCTGGATATGCTGCTGCGCAAGCCGCCCATCATGCCCAGCCTGCAAGGGCTCAAGGCCCTGCAGGCCGACCGGGCCGGAATGACCGGCGTCGCGGGCAAGAATTACGATCCCTCTTTCGATCTGGACGCCCTGCGCGCGCTGCGCGACCGCTGGCCCGGTAAGCTGATCGTCAAGGGGGTCGTGAATCCGCTCGATGTCGATCCCATACTCGCTGTCGGGGCCGATGCGCTGGTGGTGTCCAACCATGGCGGGCGCCAGCTCGACAGCGGCCTGGCCACCTTGGACGCCTTGCCGGGCATACTTCATGCGGTCGATGGGCGGGTGCCGGTGCTGCTCGATGGCGGCATCCGCCGCGGCGGCGATATATTCAAGGCGCTGGCCCTGGGGGCTTCCGCCGTTCTGACGGGCAGGGCGACCTTGTTCGGCGTGCTGGCCGGTGGATACGAAGGCGCGAATCGGGCCCTGGCGATATTGAGCGACGAACTGCAGCGCAGCATGCAGCTGTGCGGCGTCTCGACGGTGGCCGGCATAGACGCGTCGGTGCTGGTACAGGCACAAGGGCCGGTGCCGGCTGACCAGCGGATCGGGTAATGATCTACCCGCCCTCACGGCGGCATTTGAAGGAAACCAGAAATGAGATGGATACGCTACACCCTTAACGGCGAGACCGGCTACGGCATGCTCGACGACAATGACCGCGTCACCGCGGTGCGCGGCGACCCTTTCGGCGGGTACGACACCACCGCGACCCGGCTGGACCTGGCCGACGTGAAGCTGGAAGTGCCGGTCGTGCCGCCCACTTTCTATTGTGTGGGGCTCAACTACGTCAAGCATATCGGCACCGAGGGCTTGGCCATTCCCAAGAAGCCGGATGTCGGCTACCGTGCCAACAATGCCTTGATCGCGCATGGGGAAGACGTGATCATGCCCGCCGATGCGAATCGCGTGCACTACGAAGGGGAGCTCGTCGTGGTGATCGGCAAAAAGGCCAAGCATGTCGATATCGGCGAAGCCGCCCAGTGCATTCTCGGCTATACCATCGGCAACGACGTCAGCGAGCGCAATTGGCAGGCATCGGACCGCACGTTCTGGCGTTCAAAGAACACGGACACCTTCAAACCCATGGGGCCCTGGATCGCCGCCGGCATCGACCTGCCGGCCATGGAGACGGCCGTGAGCGTGAACGGCCGGGAAACGACACGCTTCCGGACGGGCGAAATGCTGTTTGGCATTGAGGAGTTCATCAGCGCCATGAGCCGCTATATCACGCTTTACCCGGGCGACATCCTTTGGATGGGAACCGATGGCAGCTCGCCCGACCTGCGTCACGGCGACCGCGTCGACGTGACGCTGACCGGCCTGGGCACATTGAGCAACCGCTTCGTCAAAGCCGGCGAACCGCGCGGCTGAAATCAGCGCTTCGCTTGCGGATTGACCGCCCGTTCGTACTGGACCGGCCAGTGCGACGACGCGCCTTCGAGCTCCGCTTGCGCTCGCAGGGGCCAGTAGGGGTCGACGAGCAGCTGCCGCGCAAGCAGCACCATGTCGGCCTGCCCTTGGGCCAGGATGTCCTCTGCCTGCCTCGCTTGCGTGATAAGCCCGACGGCGGCCGTCGGGATGCCCGCCTGCGCCCGTATGGCTGCCGCGAACGGCACTTGAAAGCCGGGCGTCTGCGGGCCTCGTGAATCCGGCACGATGGACCCGCTAGAGCAATCTATCAGGTCTACGCCCAGGGGGCGCAGGATTTTCGCCAATTGAATGGACTGGCCGAGATCCCAGCCCCCGTCGACCCAATCCGTGACCGACAGCCGTACGAAAAGCGGCAAGTGCTCCGGCCACTCCGAGCGCACCGCCCGGACGATTTCCACGGCGAATCGAATCCGGTTCTCGAAACCGCCCCCATAGTGATCCTCACGCTGGTTGGTCAAGGGCGACAGGAACTCATGCGCCAGGTATCCGTGTCCCATGTGCAGCTCAAGGACCTGAAAACCCGCGGCTTGCGCAAGCCGCGCCGAGGCGCGGAAAGAATCGATCACCCGCTCGATGTCGGACGGCGGCATTTCACGCGGCAAGGGATAAGCAGGCTGGAACCGCAGCGCGCTGGGCGCCATGGTTTCCCAGCCGCCATCCGCCACGGACACCTCGGCGCGGCCGACCCATGGAACCTGGGTGGAACCCTTACGCCCCGCATGCGCGAGCTGGATTCCGGCGACCGCTCCCTGGGCCTGCACGAAGTCGGCAATGGGACGCAGGGCTTCGGCCTGGCGTTGATTCCACAAACCCAGATCGGCGGGACTGATGCGGCCTTCCGGACTGACCGCGGCCGCCTCGAACAGAACCAGACCCGCTCCGCCTACGGCGCGGCTGCCCAAGTGCACCATATGCCAGGCGTTGGGCAAGCCATCCACGCTCGAGTATTGGCACATCGGGGCGACGCCGATGCGGTTGCGGAAGGTGACATGGCGGCAGTCGAACGGCGAAAAGAGATTCGAGGTCATGAGGCAAACAGGAAGGAACTTGCGCATGGACGGGAACGGCCGGTGGTACGGCCCGGAAAACCGTCGCTGAGAGTATAGGGTGCGCATCCCCGCGTTTCCAGGCCGCAGTATTTCCCGGCGAGAAATTCTTAATTCTCCGCGGCACCCTCGTCACCTTGATCTGGATCGAGAATAATGACGTCTCGTGAGTTTCTTGAAAAGCTCATGAAAGATGCGAAATACGGAAAAAGAGAGGGGTGGAGATGACAAACATGCTTGGCCGCCGAGGCCTCATCGTTGGCACACTTTTCGCTGCAAGCCTGTTGGCGCAGCCCGCTGCTCAGGCGCAATCCGCCGCCGACTCTTATCCGTCGAAACCGATAAGAATCATCGTTCCGTTCGCGGCCGGCGGGTCCGTGGACGCGATCGCCCGTGTCCTGGCGGAACGGATGCAGGCCCACTGGGGCCAGCCGGTATTGGTCGAATCCAGGCCGGGCGCGTCCACGCAGATCGGCACCGCGGTCCTGGCGTCGTCGCCTCCCGACGGCTATACGGTGATGATTGCGGTCAGCAACCACACGACCAATCCCATCCTTCGAAAGGAATTGCCGTATGACACCCTCAAGGACTTCCAGCCGATAGGGTTGATTGCGCGCACGCCCATCGTCGCTTATGCCAACCCCAAGTTTCCGCCCAACGATCTGAAGGAACTGAAGGAGTTTTCGAAGACCCATCCCGAGCCGATCAATTTCGGCTCCGCCGGCGCAGGCTCCATGACCCACTTGACCGCCGAGCTGTTCAAGCTGGATTCCAAGATCGACATGCAGCATATCGTCTATAAAGGCGGCACCCCCGCTCTGATGGACGTCATTGCCGGGCACATCCCCATGACTTTCGCCACCGTGGGGCAGGCCTTGCAGAACTACAGGGCCGGGCAGGTCAAGCCGCTGGGAATTTCTTCGGAGCGGCGCTATGCCTCCGTTCCCGACATACCCACTTTCAAAGAGCAGGGCTTCGATGTCGTCACGACAGAATGGTTCGGCATGTTGGCGCCGGCCGGAACGCCTCGCCCCATCGTCGATAAATTGAATGGCGAGATCCGCCGCATCATCGCGCTGCCGGGACTGGGCGACAGGCTCACCGCCATCGAGCTCGTCAGTTCCACGCCCGAAGAACTGGGCGATTTCATCAAATCCGAAATGGACAAGCTGTCGCCGGTAGTCCGGCAGATCGGCCTGGCCGGGAGCCAATAGCATGCACATCATCGACGAGCGAGGCGGTGTGGCGCCGGCGGTTGCGGACTCGGGCGAGGCCGTCGATCCGTACGAAGGGAAGCGCGTGAACGACGGCGGCCTTCCCCAGACCGAGGCGCAAAGCGCCGCACTGTCCGACGCCGCAAAGACCTGGCGGGAACGGCACTACGACGCCGAAGTGCAGGAAAAAGGAGAGCGGCGCGCCTTCCTTACCGACACCGGCATCGAGGTCCGCCCCCTCTATACGCCTCTGGATGTGCAAGAGGGCGGCCGCTCTTACCTCGAGGACATCGGCTTTCCCGGCCAGTATCCATTCACCCGCGGCGACCGGGCCGGCATGTTCCGGACGGAATCCTTCGTGGTGTCGGCCTACTCGGGGTTCGGCGAGGCGCAGGACTGCAACCAGCGCTTCCGGACGCTGGTCGACTGGGGGGCGGAGCAGCTGCTGGTGGCGCTGGATCTCCCGACCCAGTGCGGCTACGATTCGGACCACGAAATGTCCACCGGCGAGGTCGGCCAGGTGGGCGTGGCCATCGACACCATGGCGGATATGGAAGCCCTGTTCGACGGCCTCGACATCACGCGGATCAAGCGCATCGGCACGCTCGGCAATTCGATCGGCCCCATCGTGCTCGCCATGTTCGCGGTGCTCGGCGAACGCCGCGGCCTGGACTGGAGCCAATACACCGTCAATCTGCAAAACGATCCGCTCAAGGAATACATCGCGCGGGGAACGCAGATTCTTCCGGCGGAAGCCGCCGCGCGGCTGGCGACGGACTGTGTCGCGTGGTGCGCGGACCATGCCCCTCATTGGTCGCCGATGACGGTATGCGTCAATCACATCAATGCGGGCGGAGCGGGCTCCAGCAGGGCGGCCGCCATCGCCCTGTCGAACGCCATGCACTACATCGGCCTGCTGCTGGAAAAAGGCTACGGCATCGACCAGGTCGCGCCCTTGCTCCACATGTTTCCCGATGAGCGGCACGATTTCTTCGTATCGGTCGCCAACCTGCGGGCGCTGCGCCGCACTTGGGCGCGCTTGATGAAGGAACGCTACGGCGCCACCCGTCCGGACGCCATGGCGCTGCGCATGACCGTCTACGGCCACGGCCAGGAAACCTTGCAGGAGCCGCTCAACAACATCGTGCGCATCGGCTTCGGCACGCTTGCGTATGTATTGGGCGGCGCGTCGTATATCTATATCGCCTCCTACGATGAAGCGGTTTCCACGCCCACCGAGGAATCGGTCAAGGTGGCCCTGCGCACTCAGCAGATCCTCGCCCATGAACATGGCTTCACCGACACCATCGATCCGCTGGGCGGCTCTTATTTCGTGGAAACGCTCACCAATCAGGTCGAAGAACAGATACGGGGCGCGCTGCGGGAAATCGAAGACGCGGGCGGCGCCCAGGCGGTCATCAGCACCGGCCTGGGCAGGCGGTGGATGACCGAAGGAGCGGTCCGCCGCCAGCGGGCGCTGGATAGCGGCAGCCGTCCATGGATCACGGTCAACAAATGGCCGCAACGGCCCAATGTGCCGAATACCGCGTTCCGCATCGACGCCCGGACCGTGCAGAAACAGATGCAGCGCGTCGCCCGGGTCAAGGCCGCGCGGGACCCGGCGCGAGTCGAGGCGGCGCTCGCCGCAATCGACGAAGCTTGCCGGACCGGCGCGAACATGGTGCCTCCCACGATCGAAGCGGTCAAGGCGCTTGCCACGGTGGGTGAAATCTGCGAACGATGGAAGAGCCACTTCGGTGTGTTCCAGCCATCCACCGATTTTTAAGGATAGCCGCATGGCCGCATCGGAAAGAAAAGTCCGCGTATTGGTCGCCAAGGTAGGGCTGGACGGCCACGACGTCGGCGCTCGCGTCATCGCGCGCGGCCTGCTGGACGCCGGAATGGAAGTGATATACACCGGCTTGCGCCGCACGCCGGAGCAGGTGGTGCGGGCGGCGCTGGAAGAAGACGTCGACGTGATCGGCATCAGCATTCTTTCGGGCGCCCACTTGACCCTGCTGCCCAGGCTGAGGCAATTGCTGAGCGAGGCGGGCGCGCAGGACATCGGCCTGATCGCCGGGGGCGTCATCCCCCAAGAAGACATCGGCCCGTTGAAGGAAGCGGGCGTGAACGAGATCTTCCTGTCGGGAACGCCGGTGCCGGAGGTCGTTCATTACATCAAGGAGCGCTATGGTGACCGGACATGAATGATTCAGCTTCTTTGAGCGCAATCATCGGCAAGGCCGCCCGCCATTTTTCCGGACGGGAATGCCTTACGTATGGCCAGCGGCGCTGGACCTTCGCCGAATTCAATGCGCAGGCCTGCGCCATTGCAGCCGGCCTGGCCGCCCGCCTGGAGCGCGGCAGCCGCGTCTGCCTGTTCATGTCGAATCGGCCGGAATACGTGCTGCTGCAATTCGCGCTCGAACAGGCCGGCCTGGTGCGGGTGCCGCTGAACATGCGCTTCACGGCCAGGGAAGTGGGAACCGTCCTCGAAGATTGCGGCGCGTCCGCCGTCTTCTTCGACAGCGCGACGTCCGATCGCGCGGCGGCACTCGCCTCCGAAATGCCCGGGCTCTGGTGGTGCCAGGTCGACGGCTGCGACGCGACGGGCGGGCCCGCGTGGCCCGCCGTGGCCCGTACCGAGGGGCGGGTTGCCGATCTCTCCCGGCCCGACGACCTGTGCACGATCAACTACACGTCCGGCACCTCGGGAAAGCCCAAGGGAGTGATGCTGACGCGCCGCAACTGGTCGGCGGTATATCGCAACATGCTGATCGACCGGGATATGCGCCACGACGATGTGGTGGCGCATATCGGGCCCCTGACGCACGCGAGCGGCACGTATTTCGTTCCCTGGTATCTGCGCGGCGCGCGCAACGTGATCATCGAAGGCGGTTCGGTCGAAGGCCTGCTGGAAACGATCCAGCGCGAACGGGTCACGGTCTTCACCTGCGTGCCGACCGTGCTGACGCGCATCGTCAATCATCCGGACATCGACCGCTACGATCTGACGAGCTTGCGCGCCATCGGCTACGGCGCCGAGCCGATTTCCCACAACACGCTCAGCAAGGCGCTCGATCGTTTCGGGCCTATCCTCACCCAGAATTACGGCCTGACGGAAGCCATGATGACCGTCGCGACCCTGGGGCCGGCGGATCACTTCCTGCCGGACCAGGAAGGAAAGAGAGGAACGCAGCGCGTCGGCTGCATCGGCAAGCCCTACACCTTCGTCGAAGTGGTGCTGCGGAACGAGGATGGCGTACCGGTGCCGGTTGGCGAGGTCGGCGAGATCACCATCCGTTCGGAACACGTCATGCAGGGCTATTGGAACCGTCCCGACGAAACGGCCAGGGCGTTGCGCGACGGCTGGCTGTGGTCGGGGGATCTGGCTTACTGCGACGGCCAGGGTTTCATCACGATCTCCGGCCGCAGCAAGGACATGCTGATCAGCGGCGGCTTCAACATCTACCCCGCCGAGGTGGAGGCCGTGCTGACCAGCCACCCCCGCGTCCTCGAAGCCGCCGTCCTCGGCATTCCCGATCCGGACTGGGGGGAAGCGGCGGTCGCCTTCATCGCCCCGGTCGCCAACGAGACGCTCACCGCCGGGCAGTTGGCCGACTACTGCAAATCCTTGCTGGGCTTCAAAACGCCCCGCCATTTCCACTTTGTCGACGCCATTCCGAAGAACGCGAATGGCAAGATCGACAGGCCCAAGCTGAAAGCGGAAGCCTTGAACCTGGGGAAGACCGCGCATGTCTGACGCCGATGTCGTTGTCGTTTCAGTGGCAAGAACGCCGTTCGGCCGCTTCGAGGGGGCGCTGCGGGACCTGGACGGCCCCGCCCTCGGGGCGCTGGCCATCGATGCCGGCATCGCCCGGTCGGGAATCGCCGCGAGTGCCGTCGACGCTCTGTATGGCGGCGTCGGCATGATCGCATCCGCCATGCTGACCCCGGTGCGCCAGGCCGTGCTCAGCTCTTCGCTGCCGGAGACGACGCCGTCGGCGACCATCGACCGTGCGTGCTGCTCGGGCATGACGGCGATCGGCATGGGGTTCAGGGATATCCGGCTGGGCGAGGCGTCGGTGGTGGTGTGCGGCGGATTCGAATCCCTCAGCCGCACTCCGCTGCTGTGGCCGCGGCAGCGCGCTCGGCGCCTGGGGGACGTCTGCGTCGAAGACCCGCTGTTGATTCGCGGGCGGGTGGTGGAGCAGCCGATCGCCGTTTATACCGGTGAAGAATCGATCCGGCGCGGCGTGGGCCGCGCGGCGCAGGATGCGTGGGCGCTGGAAAGCCAGCAACGCTATGCGCGTGCGCAAGCCGATGGCTATTTCGACTTCGAGCGGTTCGCGGTCGAAGTGCCGGGTCCCAAGGGGACGTCCAGATGGGTGACGGCCGACGAGTCGCCGCGCCCGGACACCTCGCTCGAAGACTTGGCGAAGCTCAAGCCGGTTTATGGGGGCAAGACGGTAACGGCGGGCAATGCGCCGGGCCTGAACGACGGCGCGGCCTTCCTGGTTCTTTGCCGGCGCGATTTCGCCCGCGCCAACGGGCTGGAAGCGCTGGCGCGTATCGTCGATTATGCGCAGGTGAGCGGCGCGCCCACCTCCGGCACGTCCACGCCGGCCACCGCAATCGCCCGCCTGGCCGACCGCGCCGGCATGGACGCCTGCGGGTGGGACATCATCGAAATCAACGAAGCCTATGCCGCGACACCGCTCGTCAGCACGCTCGCATTGGCCGGCGGCGACGCCGCGGTGGCCGGGCGGCTGCGCTCGCGCACCAACATGCACGGCGGCGCGGTCGCGCTCGGCCATCCGCTGGGCGCCAGCGGCGCGCGGATCGTGATGACCCTCATCAATGGGCTGCGCCGCCGCGGAGGAGGCCGCGGCGTAGCCGCAATCTGCGGCGGCTTCGGCCAGGGCGACGCCATGTCGATCACGGTGGAATGAATCCATGCTGGACGTCAAATTCAATATACGGCAGGTGGCGCGCACGCTCAGCCTGGTCGAGAACAGGCGCCCGGAGTCGCACGCCATCCTGCGCGCAGCCTACAAGGCGGGAAGGCACGTACCGGTTATCGGCGTCACCGGTCCGCCGGGCGCCGGCAAGTCCACGCTGCTCGACCGCCTGGCGCTGCATTGGGCGGAGCAGGGCGAGCAAGTGGCGGTGATCGCCATCGACCCTTCCAGCCCCTACACCGGAGGCGCCGTGCTCGGCGACCGTTTTCGCATGGACCGGGCCTCCGCGCATCCGCGCGTGTTCGTGCGCAGCTTGTCATCGCGCGGGCACGTCGGCGGGCTGAGCCGGGCGGTGCAGGATGTCGTCGTCGTGATGGCGGCGCAAGGCTTTGAACGCATCCTCGTCGAAACCGTCGGCAGCGGGCAGGCCGACGTCGAAGTGGCGACACTGGCCGATTGCGTCATCGTCGTGTCGGTTCCCGGCCTGGGGGACCAGATCCAGGCCGGCAAGGCCGGCATCCTGGAAATCGGCGACGTCTATGCCGTCAATAAATCCGATCTGCCCGGGGCCGGCACCTTTGCCGCTTTCCTCGAAGCGAACCTCGATCTGATCTATCCGGGCCGGCCCGGCGTCAATCAGGGCGGTCAGCGGGCGGGGCAGGAGCGGGCGTATGCGAACGCGGTTCTGCACCGGCGCCATGGCAACGCCGGCACGGACGAATCATTCTGGCGGCCCCCGGTGGTCAGCGTCTGCGCGCTCCAGGGCGACAGCACCGAGGCGCTATGCCGCGTGGTGGAAGGCTTCCTCAGCTGGCAGCGCGCCACCGGCCGCGACGGCAGCCGGCGCGCCGAACGCTTCCAGGATCACATTCGCCGGCTGGCATCCGGACGCCTGCTCGCGCAGCCGCTGCCCGCAGGCGCGGGCCCCTCGCTGCCGCAATTGGCGGACGCGGTCGCGCAAGGGGAAATGACGCCGTGGGAAGCCGCCGAAATTTTCCTCGACGCCCTGTCCGAGGCCTGGCTGCGGCGCGAAGGCACGGTTGCGGATCCCGTGGCGCGCTCCGCGGAGGATTGAGGCGCGGCGCTTGCGAGCCGTATCCGTCCCGTTATCGCTTCGACAGCGCGGTCGAGCCCTCGCTGTAGCGAAGCGCATCGACCACCAGCGAGAACGCGGGCGATGGTTGCCGGCGGCTGGGGTGGTACAGGAAGTACCCGGAGAAAGGCTCGCACCAGTCCTGCAGTACGCGCACGAGGCGGCCTTCCTCGATGTGCGGCGCGAACACCTCCTCGGGCAGGGTGGCAATGCCCGGCCCCGCGAGCGCAGCATCCACCATGTTCGGTGTCGTGTTGAAGACGAGTTGCCCGCGGTCCTGACTCAACGAGCCGCCGCGGTTTTGCGATTCAATGCGCGCAAGACGCTCGCCAGCTTCTTTACTGCGACTTCCATCTCCCCCGGCGTATGGGCGGCAAAGCCCATCAGGAATCCGGCCTTGTGCTGCTGCGAAGCATGCAGGGACGTCAACCCCAGCAGGTCGATGCCCGCTCTTCCCGCGGCTGCTACGGCTTCGGATTCCGGAATCCCCTGGACGAGGAGGCAAGGCATCTGCATGCCGCCGGCAGGCACCCAGGGCTCCAGAAATTCCGAAAGGTGCTTGCGAACAAGCGTCGCCAGCGCGTCCCGCCGCTCGGCATAGACGGTACGCATGGTCCGCACATGAGCCCCGAAATGCCCTCCCTCGATGAAGCGCGCCAGCGTCAGTTGGGGAATAGAGGCGCTATGCCCGTCCAGCAGCGTGCGTGCCACCGTCATGGGCTGTACAAGCTGGGACGGCAGAACCATATAGCCGATGCGCAGGCCGGGAAACAATGACTTGGTGAATGTGCCGATATAGATCGTGCGTTCATGCGGGTCCAGCCCTTGCACGCAAGCCGTGGGTTTTCCAGCGTAGTGGAACTCGCTGTCGTAATCGTCTTCGATGATCCAGGCCTGTTCCCGCTGCGCCCACTCGATGGCGGCCAGGCGCCGATCCAGCGCAAGCGTTGTGCCGGTCGGAAACTGGTGCGAGGGGGTCAGGAACACGGCTCTGGCGGCCTGCCCTGTGCGCAGGCGTTCAACCTGCATGCCATCGGCATCCAAAGGCACAGGGACGCATGTGAGGCCTGCCGCATCGAACGCCTTGCGTGCGCCATGATAGACGGGGTCCTCGATGAAGATGCGCTCGCCGGCATCGAGCAGCACATTGGCGCACAAGGTCAATGCCTGTTGAGAGCTGGTGAGGACCAGCACGCGGTCGGGCGTGGCGCGTGCGCCGCGTTCGAGATTGACGTAATCGGCAATGGCCCGGCGTAGCTGCTCCATGCCTTGAGGCGGGCTGTGCAGCAGCGCCTGAGTTCCGTACTCCTTGAACACCTGTCGTTGCAGCCGCTCCCAGGTATGCAGCGGGAAGTTGCGGGTTTCAGGCACACCGGGCGCAAAGGCGCGGGGCGCGAGGAAGTCGCGCACGCCGCCTCCCGTCAGCATCGCATTGCCACGCCGGCTCAGACGGAGTTCCGGCTTTCGCGCGGCAGATCGCCGCACCAGACCGCGCCCGGGCAGGCGCCGCACTTGTCCAGACACAAAGCTGCCGCTTCCGACACGCCGTTCGATGAATCCCTCTGCGTGCAACTGGCTATAGGCCGCCTCCACTGTGTCGCGGGAAACGCCCAGCGACCGGGCCAAGGTGCGCGAAGGCGGCAAGGGGCGGCCCACATCGAGCGCCCCGTCGAGTATCAGTTGCCGCACCGCGCGCTGGATGCGCACGTGCAGGGACAAAGCGCCATGGGCGGGGTCTCCCATCCAGGCTTTGATGGTTTCAAATTGAGCGTGCTTGAACAATTGGCCGGTATGTCTTATGAAAATTGGTGGGGTCAATCAATCCAATAAAGACGTATAAATCAGATACCAAACCTGGTCAATCCTTTTTCCGGGAGCTGCATAAGAGTCATGTCATCCGCTCATTCTCCTTCGTCGGTTCGTTGGAAAGACATCACCCATCCGACAGCTACCCAAACTCGACACGACCAGCATGGCCGCTACCCGCAGGCCGCCACGGTCGAAGACTTCCGCCACAACATCGCAGCCGTGCAGGCCCGCATCGCTGCCGCCTGCCGGCGCGTCGGGCGCGATCCGGCCGGCGTTCGGCTGCTGCCCGTGAGCAAGACCAAGCCCGAATCCAGCCTGCGCCTGGCCTATGCCGCCGGCTGTCGCCTGCTCGGTGAAAACAAAGTGCAGGAAGCGTATCGCAAGTGGGAGGCCATGCAGGATCTGAACGACCTGAAATGGTCCGTCATCGGCCATCTTCAGACCAACAAGGCCAAGCTGGTGGCGCGCTTCGCCAGCGAGTTCCAGGCGCTGGACAGCCTGCGCGTGGCCGAGGCGCTGGATCGCCGCCTTCAGGCCGAGGGCCGGTCGCTGGACGTGTTCGTGCAGGTCAACACGTCCGGAGAAGCGAGCAAGTACGGCCTGGTGCCCGAGGATGTCCAGGGCTTCATGGCACAACTGCCCGCATACTCCGCGCTGCGCGTGCGCGGGTTGATGACGCTGGCGCTGTTCTCGGCCGAAGCCGAGCGGGTACGCCAATGTTTCATCCTGCTGCGGAACCTGCGCGACAAGCTGCGGCAAAACGCGCCCGCCGGCATCGGACTGGATGAGCTTTCCATGGGCATGTCGGGGGACTTCGAGATTGCGATCGAGGAAGGCGCCACCGTGGTGCGCGTCGGCCAGGCCATCTTCGGTGCCAGGCCCTTGCCGGACAGCCACTACTGGCCCGCCGCCATCGATATCGATCCAGAGGAACCATCATGAGCACCGTCATCGCCATCCGCCATGCGCGTTTCAAGGACGTCGACATGCCCGTAATCACACCGAACCCCGACACACCCACATCCCCGACGATAGGACCTCCACCATGTACGACTCATCCCTGAGACTGGCCGAGTTCGACCCCGACCTCGCCGCCGCCTTGCGGCAAGAAGCGCGCCGCCAAGAAGACCATGCCGAATTGATTGCCTCCGAGAACTACGCCAGCCCGCTGGTCATGGCCATTCAGAACTCCGTGTTCACCAACAAATATGCCGAAGGCTACCCCGGCAAGCGCTATTACAGCGGCTGCGAGAACGTGGACATGGCGGAAAGCCTGGCCATCGAGCGCCTCAAGGCGCTGTTCGACTGCGATTACGTCAACGTCCAGCCGCATGCCGGTGCCCAGGCCAACGCCGCCGTATTCCTTGCACTGGCCCAGCCCGGGGACACCGTAATGGGCATGAACCTGGCCCAGGGGGGCCACCTGACGCACGGCAATCCGTCCAACTTCTCCGGCCGGCACTACAAGATCGTACCCTATGGCCTCGATCCCCAGACGGGGCGGATCGACTACGACGAGATGGAGCGCATCGCATTGGAAACGCGGCCGAAAATGCTCATCGGCGGCTTCTCCGCCTATTCCCGCCACAAGGATTGGGCACGCATGCGTGCCATCGCCGACAAGGCGGGAGCGATCTTCTGGGTGGATATGGCACATGTCGCGGGCCTGGTCGCCGCCGGCGAATACCCCGACCCGCTGCCGCACGCCCATGTGGTCACCAGCACCACCCACAAGACCCTAAGGGGACCGCGCGGCGGCATCATCCTTTCCAAGGGCCAGGACGAGGACTTCTACAAGAAACTCGATTCCGCGGTTTTCCCCGGTGTCCAGGGCGGACCGCTGATGCACATCATTGCCGCCAAGGCCATCGCTTTCAAGGAAGCGCTGCAGCCCGATTTCAAGACTTATCAGCGCCAGGTCGTGGCCAATGCCCGCGCCATGGCGGCCGTGCTCTTGCGGCGCGGCTACCGGATCGTATCCGGCGGCACCGACAACCACCTGATGCTGATCGACTTGTCCGGCAAGCCTTATACGGGCAAGGATGCTGATGCCGCCCTCAGCGAGGCGTACATCACCGCGAACAAGAACTCGGTCCCCAACGACCCGCGCTCGCCCTTCGTGACCTCGGGGCTGCGCATCGGAACTCCGGCCGTCACGACGCGCGGCTTTGGCGTGGCCGAGTGCGAGCGGCTCGCCGGATGGCTGTGCGACGTTCTGGATGCACTGGAGGCCGGCCGGCTGGAACCGGCGACGGCGCGGGTCCGGGCACAGGTTGTGGAACTATGCCGCGGGCATCCCGTCTATCAATAGTCTTATCGATTGCGGCGCTCGTCCCTGCTTGAGCCGCGTCTTTTCCAGCGCGTGCCGCCGCCGGGCACGGTTTTACGCGGCACGGCGCAATTTCACCGCCGGGAAATCCACCGGCACCGCGAAAGCGATGTTGACGTAGTTCGTGAACAGGTTCAGCGCGACGTGGGCGAGTATCTCGACGATCTCCTCGTCGCTGAAGCCGGCATCGCGCACCGCCTGCACGTCTGCATCGTCGACCCGGCCGCGCGCCTCGACCAGTTTCAAGGCGAATCGCAGCGCCGCGGCGGTCTTGGGGTCGGAGGACTCGCCGACCTGCGCCGCCGACAGTTCCTCGGGCGTGGCGCCCGCGTTGCAGCCCAGCACGGTGTGCGCGGCCAGGCAGTATTCGCAGGCATTGCGGTCGGCCACGGCCACGGCGATCTGTTCGCCGAGCTTGGCGCCAATGACACCGCCACCCAGGGCACCGAACGAGCCCCACATGCTCTTGAGGGCTGCCGTGGAGTTGGCGACGGCCTTGAACATGGCGGGCGTCGCGCCGAAAGCGCCATGGATTTGCTTCAGCAACGCCTGACGTTCGCCGGCGGCATGGGTGGTTTCGATGAGGGGAACTCGGGACATGATGGAACTCCTTGAAGTCGATGGGTACTGCGCGCTGGGGCTGCGCACAGTAGGAATAGTAGGTAGAATCCATGGACTTATGGGGATAATAAATCCATGAAAGTTGTCCAAGAGTCCAAAATTCAGCAAGAAGCCTCAGCGCCGCCGATAGACCGGCTGTCCGCGGTGCTGGATCGCTTCCGGGTCCAGGCTTCGCTGTTCCACACAGGGCTGATGTGTGGCAACCACACCTTCGAGGCAATGCCCGGCCGTGCCTTCATGCACGTGCTGCGCCGGGGCGAGATGGAAGTGCGTCATTTGCCCGGCGAGGCGGAAGTGTCCAGCCTGCGTCTGGCCGAACCCACGGTGCTTCTGTATCCGAGACCGCTGCACCACGTCTTCGTGAATCCCCCGCGCGAAGGGTCTGACTTCACCTGCGCAACGCTCGACTTCGATGGCGGCGAAAGAAACCCGATCGTGCAATCCCTGCCTTCGGTCATTCGTGTACCGCTGGATGCGGTCGACGGCCTGCGTCCGGCCCTGGATCTGCTGTTCGCGGAGGCCGACCACGTGCGCTGCGGTTCCCGCCTGCTCGCCAGCCGGCTGTTCGAGGTGGTGCTGATTCAACTGCTGCGCTGGATCCTTGATCATCCCGCGAAGGCCGGTGTAGCCAGTGGTTTGATCATGGGCTTGTCCGACCCGAGGCTGGCCAAGTCCCTCGTTGCGCTCCACCAGGCGCCGCATGAGGAGTGGCCGCTGGAACGGATGGCGGCGATCGCCGGCATGTCGCGCAGCGCTTTCGCCGCCACCTTCAAGACTGCGACCGGCACGACACCGGCATCCTATCTGACCGATTGGCGGCTGACGCTGGCGACGTCGATGATGCGAACGAGGCGGCCCGTGAAGATGATCGCCGCGGAACTCGGTTTTGCCGGCACGGCCTCCCTGTCCAAGGCATTCCGGCAGCGCATGGGGGTATCGCCGCGCGAATGGCTGGCGGAATCGGGCGCATGACTGCGTCGTGAACTTCGATGGAGACTGGCTGGGTTCGCGGGCGCAATGACGCGATAGTAGACTTCCTCTTCAGCTTTGCCGAAGGTAATGGCCGGGATCATCCTGCAGCACCGCCGGCGAGCGACTCCAGGTAGGTGATGACCGCATCACCGCGGGCTTGGGCTCGGCCACCACATCGAGGCCCATGTCAGGGTTCGTCTCCATGCCCTCGACGATGACCAGCGCGTAGCGGAACAGTTGTCCCAGCCAGGTACGCACCTTTGGGCTTAATTTTGACCTTAGAAACGCTGGCTGTAGGTGGAATTCTGTGGCTTTCGCTGGAATGAAAAAAGGGGCTTTCGCCTCTCATCCGCCTGTGGCCCTTAAGCACCAGACCGAGTCGGTATGGGCTGATTGATGCTTATGGGCTACAAAATACTCCAGGGTAGCGATTTCTGCCGATTGGGACAGGGGGAGGTCAGCCTGACGATGCCGGTGCGCGCCGAATCGTGGCGCTGGCCACGGGATCTACACCCCTTCTTTCGGCAGAACCTGCCCGAAGGCTATCTCCTGAGCGTCATCCGTGAAGAATTCGGGCCTTTGCTGGATGGCACGGATCTTTCTTTATTGGCGATCGTCGGCGGAATGGGGATTGGACGTGTCACCGCCACGCCGGAGAGCGGTGGACCGGTCGGTGACATGGGGCCGTTGCAGATCGAGACCTTGCTCAAAGCCGAAAACCACAGCGCATTTTGCCAGCCTGGTGCGTCGATATGCTCGCGCGTCGATCTCCGGCATGGTGCCCAAGTTCATTGCGCCGGAAGAGGAGGCAAATGCGCTCACCCAGGCCCTGGGCAAATCAACGCTGCGTACCAGTCGGCACATCATCAAAGGTCCGGACGACAGCACGCCTTATCTCGGGTTCAATGAGTTCTACACCATGCGGGTCCTGGAGCGCTGGGTGGACTAGTTTGTGGACTAACTATTTCGCAGCGTCAACGTCGGTTGTCCGCCTGCATCCAGTGGCTTTCGCTGGCATCCATGTATCGCGCCAAGCCGCATCGGTCGTCATCGCTGAGGCAGATGTCTTGCATGAGGTTGACCGATGATTCATCTTTGACACAAGCATAGGCGATGATCTTTGCCTTCGAGACGTACTGGAAGAACAGCCGGAACCGCCTTCCAATCTTGGCCCCTCGCCAGTGGTGCGATGGGCCTATCTTGGTCGCGTTGCTCAGCTTAGCGGGTTAAGATTAGATTTTGTCGTAAAATTCTACTATAGGGTGAATTTCAGAGAAAAATCTATCAACTCCAGTGGCAACTGATTAGATTTTGACGTATATTTCTTGCATGGGCGAACATTCGCGACATCAGATAATCAAGCGCCTGCAGGCGGAGCTTCCTCGGGGAGCACCGTTCGATCTCGCCGTGCTTGAAACCTTCGGTGTGTCACCCAAACTGGCTGCCCGCTACGCCGAGAGCGGCTGGCTGGTGCGCCTCGGACACGGCGTCTATGCCTATCCCAACGACAACTTTGACGCCAGTGGTGCGCTGCGGCTCCTGCAAAAGCGGGTCGCCGGGCTGCACGTTGGCGGCAAAAGCGCCCTGGCGTTGCAAGGGGTTCGGCACAACCTGGCCACCAGGGAAACCTTGGTGCTCTGGGGGGAGACCCGCTTTGCGTTGCCTGCCTGGTTCACCACACGGTTTCCATCGCGCTACGTCAATGCAAGGCTGTTCGACTGGCCCGACGATGACCTCGCCAGCAAGACCCTGCACACACCACCCGAACAGCCTGCTGGACTGCGGGTGGCAGTGCCCGAACGCGCAGTGCTGGAGCTGCTCTACGACACCGGCACGCGGGAAAGCCTCGAAGAATCCCGCAACCTGTTCGATGGTCTGCGCTCACCGCGCAAGGATGTGCTCGGACGGTTGCTGGCCTGCTGCACCAGCGTCAAGGCTGCGCGCCTATTCCTGACCTGGGCGCGGGAAACCGGTGTCCTCGACGTGGATGAGTTGCTGGCGCAATACCCGGTACGTTCCGGCAGTGCCAGCCGCTGGATGAGTCGGCTGAACGATGGCACTCTTTTAAGCCTGAACCCTCATGGATAAACATTACGCCGACACTGTTCGCCTGCTGCTGAGCATCGCGCCCGACGTGTTCGACAACGATATCTTCGCCATGAAGGGCGGCACGGCCATCAATCTGTTCCTGCGTGATATGCCTCGCCTATCGGTGGATATAGATGTGGTGTACCGCCCCTGGCAGACTCCATGTGATCAGGCATTACAGGCAATCAACCAGGAACTGGCCGCCATCGCGCAGCGCGTCGAGCGCCTTGGCGTACAGACACGGTTGATTCGCAGCAAAGACCTTGGCGACACCAAGCTGATCGCCGAGAACGAGGCCAGCCAGGTCAAGGTCGAGGTCAATATTGTGTTCCGTGGCACGGTGCAGCCCATCGAGCGCAGGCCGTTGAATGCCCGCACTGGCGATCTGTTCGGGGTTGAATTTGCGGTGCCGGTGCTCGCCCCGGACGAGCTCTATGCAGGCAAGCTGGTTGCCGCCCTGGATCGCCAGCATCCGCGGGACCTGTTCGACGTCTGGCAGTTGTTCCAGACCGGAGGTCTGACCGATGCCATGGTCGAGTGCTTCGTGGTCTATCTGGCAGGGCATAACCGGCCCACCCATGAGGTGCTGTTCGGCAACGACAAGGACATAGCGGCCGAATATGAGCGTGCGTTCGTTGGCATGACTGAAGTGGCAGCATAAGCCGGCGCCAGGCCTGATCATGCATACCGACCGCGGTAGCCAGTACGCAAGCCTGGCTCACCGCACACTGGTACGCGATTACGGTATGGTCGCCTCCATGAGCCGACGGGCCAATGCTTGGGATAACGGTGATGGAAAGCTTTTTTAAAACCTTGAAAGTGGAACGGATTTACCAAGTTCGCTATGCATCCCGTGCCCACGCCAGGCTCGATATCGTCAACTGGATTGAGGGCTTCTATAACCGAACACGCTTGCATTCAGCCATCGGCTATCGTACGCCGGTACACCTGGCACAGAGGCTCAAAGCAGCGTGAGTCGCTGTACGTGAAACCGAGGCAAGTTCACAGTGATAAATTTTCGAGGATTCGTTCAAAACCCGATTTATGTCGTTGAATCAGAAAGAAAACTTTTGGCTTGGCAGTTTCTCCGGCGATCTGATGCTGCTATTCCTGTTGTGTTAGCCAAGGCTCATTTTGGATCGTTCTTTAATAAGAAGCATTTGGTGTCGGCGGATACACCAATTAAGCTCATCAAAAAAAGAATTCAGCAAGACATGGAGCGTCGCGGCCTGATTTAGCACTATCTAAAACTTGGTGGAGAGCTGTGCTTTCTACCAAGTATCCAACTCGCATTTTTCCTTGTTGGCGAGAGATTAATTCGGCCAGCAGCTTTCTGGTCATTTGACGGGGCTACCAGACGCAAAAAGGCCCAAACCGAAGTTTGGGCCTTTTTAGAATCTGGAGCGGGAAACGAGTCTCGAACTCGCGACCTCAACCTTGGCAAGGTTGCGCTCTACCAACTGAGCTATTCCCGCATGAGTACTGCTTGGTGTCTTCTTGCAAGACGTTGTTCTTGCTGAAAGAAGCTTCGCATTTTAAACCATTTTTTCGTTGCTTGCAAATCGCTGGGGAGGTCCTGAAACATCACGCCGCGTTTGCTTTGCTGGAAAAACCGCTTGTTGAGCGAAGATCGGCATAATAACCAAAAACCAAAGCGGGTGTCAAATCACGGAATCGGCAAAGGCCGGCAAACAGCCCGCAAAGAGCGAACGGCCCGCGACGAATCCATCGGCGGCTCAAGGCGGCCATGTGGGGCTGCGCGGGCGCCGCGCCGCGCTGATACCGCGTTATGCTTACATCTTTTGCCGAGCTTGGCCGGCGTGCATAGGGTGGGGCGTTTCTTGCAGCTGATTTTCGACCAGGATCTTTCTGCGTTCAACACTTTGGGGCTGAGTTCCCGCGCGCGCCGCTATGTCCGGTATACAGACCGTGGCCGGCTGGATGAGGTCTCCGAGCTCGCTCGCGAGCATGGGCCGGTGTTCGTGCTGGGGGGCGGGAGCAATGTCGTTCTTGCTCCGCAGGTGGCGGGGCTGGTGGTGAAAGTCGCGACGTCGGGTGTCCGGCTGCTCGATCAGGGCGACGACCATGTGCTGGTCGAGGCCGAGGGCGGCGAGGTCTGGCACGATTTCGTGGCGCGCTGTGTGGCGGCGGGGTGGGATGGCTTGGAGAATCTGGCCCTGATTCCCGGCACGGTGGGCGCGGCGCCGGTGCAGAACATTGGCGCGTACGGGGTGGAGCTGGACCAGCGTTTCCATAGCCTGCTGGCCTGGGATATTGCCCGGCGCCGCATGGTGGAGATGGGGCCGCGGGACTGCGGGTTTGCTTATCGGCATAGTGTGTTCAAGGAAGCCGGGCCGGGCCGCTGGCTGATCGTGGCCGTGCGTTTTATTCTGCCGCGGCCCTGGGCGCCGGTCCTGGATTATCCGGATCTGCGGCGCCATGCGGAGCTCGTGCGGGGCGCCGGGCTGACGGCGCGGCGGGTGTTCGACGCGGTGTGCGAGATCCGGCGCAGCAAGCTGCCGGATCCGGCTGTGCTGGGCAATGCGGGCAGCTTTTTCAAGAATCCGATCGTGACGGCGCAGGCGCTGGAAACGCTGAGGCTCGGCCATCCGGACATCGTCGCCTACCGGCAGCCGGACGGTGTTTCGTACAAGCTGGCGGCGGGCTGGCTGATCGATAGGGCGGGATGGAAGGGGCGCCGGATGGGGCCGGTCGGTGTGCATGATCGGCAGGCGCTGGTGCTGGTCAACCATGGCGGAGCATCGGCGGACGATGTGTTGTCGCTCGCGGCGGCGATCCGGTCCGATGTGCTGGAGCGTTTCGGGGTGGCGTTGGAGCAGGAGCCCGTGAACGTGGCTTGAGCCGCATGCGGCGCGGCCCAAGACCCCAGGCCGGCCGATGACGGCGGCGCATGGGAACGGCCGCCGGCAAGGAATATCAATGGCAACGGCCGCCGTCTAATGGCAACGACTGCGGGCCGAACATGAAACGTTCAGGCGGCCAGGACGTCCTGCATGTCGAACAGGCCGAATTCCTTGCGTGACAGGTAGCGTGCGGCGCGCAGGCTGCCCTGCGCGTAGGTGGCGCGGCTGCTGGAGCGGTGGGTGATTTCTATGCGTTCGCCCGTACCGCAGAAATATACGGTGTGATCGCCGACGATGTCGCCGCCGCGCAGCACGGAGAACCCGATCTTGCCGGTTTCGCGGGCGCCTGTTTCGCCATGGCGGGCCCAGTCGGCGATATCGTCGAGCTTTTTGCCCCAGGCCGACGCCACGGCTTCGCCCATGGCGAGTGCGGTGCCGGAGGGGGCGTCGACCTTGTTGCGGTGGTGGGCTTCGAATACTTCGACGTCGTAGCCGCTGTTCAGCAGCCTTGCCGCCATGTCGAGCAGCTTGAGCGTGACGTTTACGCCCACGCTCATGTTGGGAGCGAAGACGATGGCGATTTTCTGGCTGGCCGCGTGGATGGCCTGTTTACCCTGGTCGCTGAAGCCGGTAGTGCCGATGACGCACTTGGTGCCGTGCTTCAGGCAGGCTTCCAGGTGGGTCAGCGTGCCTTCGGGACGGGTGAAGTCGATGAGGCAGTCCGCCTGGGCGAGGGAATCGAGGTCGCTGGTGATCAGGACGCCGGTCTCACGCCCCAGGAAGGCGCCGGCGTCTTGGCCGATGGCGGGCGAGCCGGGGCGGTCGAGGGCCACGGACAGTTGCAGGTCGGCGCTTTGAAGCACGGCTTCGATCAGCATGCGGCCCATACGGCCGTCGGCTCCGGCAATTGCAATACGCATGGTGTTCCTTTTTTAGCGCAAGGGTTCGGCGGCATCGCGGCCGGGGACGGGAGCGCCGGGCGGCACCGGCCGGGGCTCGGTGTTGAGGATGGACGGCCTGCGCTGGGGTTCGCCTTCAGCGCCGGTGTCGGGCTTGCCGGTGGCTTCGGCGCCCTGCGCCTGGGCCGTGGTGTCGAGCGTGCCGTCTTTTTTCATGCCGGTGTCGGCTTTCTGGAAGGGCTGGCGGTCGGGCTGCTGGTCGCCGTCCCAGCGGACCAGGCTGTCGCCTTCGAACCAGACCGTGAACTTGCGTTCCTGCTCGCGCCCGTATCCCGGCTTGTTATAGTAGGGGTAGTCCCAGCGGTCGCTGCGGAAGATGTCTTGCAGCGTGGGCGTGCCCAGAATGAAGCGCACCTGTTCGCGGCTCATGCCCGGCTGCAGCTGCGCAACCTGTTCGGCGGTGATCCAGTTGCCCTGCTGGACGTCAGGCCGGTACGGGAAGCCCCAATTGGTCGTGCCGCAGGCGGCAAGAGCGGCCGCCAGCACGCCGGCGGCGGCGCCGATGCGCAGCGCGGAAATAATGGGTTTTGCAGTCGTCAGCACAAAGCGCCCCTGTGATTCAATTTGGATAAAACCGTTATCATAAAGGAGGACGGCCAATAATCAGAATAAAACGCATCATAGCGCCAGCCAGGGTCGGGCGTTGCGCAGGAATTCCCACTCGTGCCCGAACATCATCATCTTTACCGAAGACATTTTAGCCATGAACGATCAGAACGAACTCAAAAATATGGGCCTTAAGGCGACGTTTCCGCGCCTGAAGATTCTTGATATTTTTCGCCGAGCCGACGAACGTCATCAAAGCGCTGAAGATGTCTATCGCACCCTCATCGCCGAAGACGTCGACATCGGCCTGGCAACCGTGTACAGGGTGCTGACCCAGTTCGAGCAGGCGGGCATACTGGTACGCAGCCAGTTCGACGGCGGCAAGGCCGTGTTCGAGCTCAATGACGGCGATCACCACGACCACCTCATTTGCACCAATTGCGGCAAGGTGGTGGAGTTTTCGGATTCCGACATCGAAAAGCGCCAGCACAAAATCGCCAAGGACCACGGTTTCGCGCTGGAAAGCCACACCATGCTGCTGTACGGCATCTGCCCGAAGTGCTCCCCGAAAGCGGCGCCCAAGTAATAGTAATAGCGATATGCTGGCCGGCCCACCGGGCCGGCCGGCGTTCCAGGGGGTCAGACCCAATGCGAGCCTGACCCCCTGGGATCTGCTAACGTTGACGGACCCTAGCCGTTCAGCATTTCCCGCGCATGCTTGCGGGTGGTGTCGGTGATTTTCATGCCCCCCAGCATGCGGGCAAGCTCGTTGACCCGGCCGGGTTCGTCCAGCGCCTCGATGCTCGACAGCGTGCTGGCGGCCGAGCTGGACTTCTTCACTTCGAAATGATGCGTGCCGCGTGCCGCGACCTGGGGCAGGTGCGTGACGCACAGCACTTGGTGGCGTTCGCCCAGCTCGCGCAGCAAGCGGCCCACGACTTCCGCCACCGCGCCGCCCACGCCGGTATCGACCTCGTCGAAGATCAGGGTGGGCACGCGCGCCGCGCGGCTGGCAATGACCGACAGCGCCAGTGAAATACGCGCCAACTCGCCGCCCGACGCCACTTTGCCCAAGGGCTTGGGAGTGGTTCCCGCATGGCCGGCGACCAGGAATTCCACGTTTTCGTTGCCGTGGGGGCCGGGCGGGCAAGGGGTCAGGCTGACATCGAAGCGGCCGCCTTTCATGGCCAGCGTCTGCATGGCTTCGCTGACCTGGCCGGCCAGCAGCTTGCTGGTCTTGCGGCGGGCCTTGCCCAGGGCGTCGGCCGCGGCCCGGTATTCGCTTGCGAGTTTTTCGGCTTTTTCCGCGAGCGCTTGCGTATCCGCGG
This sequence comes from Parapusillimonas granuli, assembly GCF_013416525.1. GTDB lineage: Bacteria > Pseudomonadota > Gammaproteobacteria > Burkholderiales > Burkholderiaceae_B > Parapusillimonas > Parapusillimonas granuli. Next base: position 133,141 of record NZ_JACCEM010000004.1, on the reverse strand, counting down.
CGGCTTCGCTGGCGTCCAGGCGTTCGCGCAGGCCGGCAAGCAGTTCGCCCAGTTCGCCCGGTTCCACCTTGAACTTGCGAGCGGTTTCAAAGATGGCGGACATCCGGCGCTCGGCCTGTTCGAGCTGTTCGGGATTCAGTTCGAGGCGGTCCAGGTAGCTGTTCAGGTCGGACACGGCCTCGGAGACGGAAATGCGCGCGGATTCTATGGCGTCGTAGATGGTCTGGAGCTGGCCGTCGTGCCGCAGCAGCTGCTGGATGTGCTGGGCCGCGGCGTTGAGGGTGTGGCGCGCGGACCCCTGGTCGTCGTCCAGCGCGGCCAGGGCATGGCCTGCGCCTTCGAGCAGGGCCTGGGCATGGGCCAGGCGGTTGTGGTCCTGGCTGATGCTTTCCCATTCGCCTTCCTGCAGGCCCAGGCGTTCGAGTTCGGCCAGCTGCCATTCCAGGCGCTCGCGTTCTTCTTTGAGGGCGGCGGCGTTGCGCCGGGCCTGGTCCAGGGATTTTTCGGCGGCCTGCCATGCTTGCCATGCCTGCTGCACCTGCCGGGCCAGCGCCTGGTGGTTGCCCTGGGCGTCGAGCATGTCGCGCTGGCAGGCGGTTTTCAGCAGGCTCTGGTGCATGTGCTGCCCGTGGATGTCGACCAGCTGTTCGCCCAGCTCGCGCAATTGCGCCAGATTGGCCGGCAGGCCGTTGATGAAGGCGCGGCTGCGGCCCTGGCTGTCGATGACGCGCCGCAGGATGAGCGCGTCGTCGGTGTCGAGCTCGCGCTCGCGCAGCCAGGCGCGCACGCCGTCGGGAGCCTCGAAGACGGCGGTGATGTCGCTGCGGCTGCTGCCTTCGCGCAGCACGGAGGCGTCGCCGCGCGCGCCCAGGGCGAGGGAAAGGGCGTCGATCAGTATGGATTTGCCCGCGCCGGTTTCACCCGAAAAGACCGTGAAACCGCTTTCGAAGTGGATTTCCGCCTGGTCGACGATGACGAAGTCGCGTAGGTGCAAAGTACGCAGCATGATTCACTCGGCCTCGTCGGAAGGTTGGGGCATTTGGTTCCAGTACAGCTTGCGGCGCAGGGTGGCGAAGAAGCTGTAGCCGGTGGGATGTATGAAGCGGACCGTGTGCTGGGCGCGCCGGACCTCGACGAGGTCGCCGGGCTGGCAGTCGGACCAGGTTTGCATGTCGAAGTGCACGCTGGCGCCGGATTCGACGCGGCCCAGGGCGGTGATGGTGAGGCTCAGAGTGCCGCAGTCGGGCAGGACGATGGGCCGGTTGGACAGCGTTTGCGGCGCGACCGGCACGAGCAGCATGGCGTTCAGCTTGGAATGCACGATGGGGCCGTTGGCGGAAAGCGAATACGCGGTGGACCCCGTGGGGGTGGCGACGATCAGGCCGTCGGCGCGCTGGCTGTACATGAAGGCGCCGTCGAATTCGACGCGCACGTCTATCATGCCGCCGCGCCCGGCGCGGTTCAGCACGACGTCGTTCAGCGCTATGCCGGAAAACATGGTCTGGCCGGCGCGCACGACCCGGCCTTCCAGCATGACGCGGTCTTCGGCTTCGTAGTTTCCGCGTATGACGCTTGCGAGCGCATCGTTCGCGCTGTGCAGCGGGATGTCGGTGATGAAGCCCAGCCGGCCGTGATTGATGCCGATGAGCGCCACGTCGCTGTGCGCCAGTTGCCGGGCGGCGCCCAGCATGGTGCCGTCGCCGCCCATGATGACCGCCAGGTCGGCCTGCCGGCCGATGTCGGTGTACGAGGCGACGGTGTGTTCGGTCAGGCCCGTGTTCTGGGCCGTGTCGGCTTCGATCAGCACCCTGCAGCCGGCCGCCTCTAGGGCTTTCGCCAGCTTGCGCAGCGGGGCGTCCAGGCCGGTGTCCTGGTATCTGCCTATGATTGCCACGGTTCTGAAGTGCATGAAGCGAATACCTTGTGAATTGACGAAACAGCGTTTGGTGAAATAATAGAGACTGGATGATTATATGGGCACCACGGCCTGCCGGCTGTAGGTGCAACAACCAGTATCGAGCCGATATTGCTCCAATAGCCTAGAATAAAGTCATGGACGACCGAGCCAATGCGCTGTTGAAAGCGCTCATAGAACGATACATCGCCGACGGCCAGCCGGTAGGGTCGCGCACCCTCTCGAAAATGTTCGATCTTTCGCCGGCCACCATACGCAACGTCATGGCCGATCTGGAAGATATGGGCATGATCCACAGTCCCCATACGTCCGCCGGGCGCGTGCCCACGCCCAAGGGCTACCGCATGTTCGTCGACCGGCTGCTGGCCGTGCAGCGCTTCGAGGTCCTGCCGCCCACGCAGATCCGCCAGATGCTGCCGGCGGCCGAGCCCACCCGCGCCGTGTCCGCCGCGGCCTCGCTGCTGTCCAACCTGTCGCAGTTCGCCGGCGTGGTGCTTGCGCCCAAGCGCGCCCAGGTGTTCCGCCAGATCGAATTCATCCGCCTTTCCGAAAAGCGGGTGCTGCTCATCATCGTCACGCCCGACGGCGACGTCCAGAACCGCATACTCTTCGTCAAGCGCGACTACACCGAACAGGAGCTCCACGAGGCCAGCAATTTCTTCAACCAGCATTTCGCGGGCATGTCCTTCGAAGAGGTCCGCGTGGCGCTGGCCGAAGAACTCTCCTCCTTGCAGGCCGACATCTCCCGCCTCATGCAGGCGGCGGTGGAGGCCGGCAGCGCAACGGCCGACATCGACGAGTCCGTGGTCATATCCGGCGAAAGCAAGCTGCTCGACGTCTTCGAGATCTCCTCCGACATGGAACGCCTGCGCCGCCTGTTCGCATTGTTTGAAAAGAAGACCGATTTGCTCCAGCTCCTGGACGTCTCCAGCCGCGCCCAGGGGGTCCAGATCTACATCGGGGGCGATTCCAACCTGGTCCCCATGGAAGACGTCTCCGTCGTGACCGCTCCCTATGGCGTCGACGGCAAGGTGGTGGGCACCCTGGGCGTCATCGGGCCGTCGCGCATGGCTTACGAGCGCGTGATCCCGATCGTGGACATCACGGCGCGGCTGCTGTCCAACGCCCTGAGCCACAATCAATCATAAGCATGAAATTCGCTTCGTTGTATCTGCCTGAACCGCCCGATCCCCATGCTTTCAGCGCCGATCCGCCGCCCCGGCAAGCCGGGCCGGTCGGGGTGCTGCTGGTCAACCTGGGCACGCCGGACACCCCGACTCCCCGCGACATCCGCCGCTATCTGGCGGAATTCCTGTCCGACCGGCGCGTCATCGAGATCCCGCCCTGGATCTGGCAGGCCGTCCTGCGGCTGTTCATTCTGCCGAAGCGGCCGCGGGCGCTGGCGCCGCGGTACCGCGACATCTGGCTGGAAGACGGCTCGCCGCTGCTGGTCTGGAGCCAAGCGCAGGCCGAAGCCGTCCAGCGCGAGCTGTCCGGCCAGGGGCAGGCGGTGCGCGTGAGGCTGGGCATGCGCTATGGCAACCCTTCGATCGCGCAGGCGCTCGACGAGCTCCGCGCGGACGGCTGCGAACGCATCCTGACCGTGCCGATGTACCCGCAGTATGCCGCCAGCACGACGGCCACCGCCGTCGACCACGTTGCGCGGCATGCGGCGCGCCTGCGCAACCAGCCGGAATTGCGCTTCCTGAAGCGTTTCCACGACGACCCCGGCTATATAGATGCGCTCGCGCAGCGGCTGCAGGCCCATTGGGCCGCCGCGGGCCGGCCGGAACGGCTGCTGCTCAGCTTCCATGGCCTGCCGCGGTTTTCCGTCGAGCAGGGCGACCCCTACCATCGGGACTGCATGGAGACCGCCTCCCTGCTCAAGCGGCGGCTGGGCGCCGACGGCGGGCTGGTCCACGTGGGTTTCCAGAGCCGCTTCGGCGCCGCCAAGTGGCTGGAACCCTATACCGAGCCGACGCTGCGCGCCTGGGCGCGCCAGGGCGTCAGGCGGGTGGACGTCATGTGCCCGGGCTTCCTGGCCGACTGCCTGGAAACCCTGGAGGAAATCAGCGTCGAATGCCGCGACGCGTTTCTGGAAGAGGGCGGCGAACAGCTGCGCTATGTGCCCTGCCTGAACGACGATGCGGAGTGGTCGGCGGCCTTTGCCCGATTGATCCGCAAGCACTTGGCCGGGTGGTCGTGAGCGCCCTGCGCGCCGGCGCAACGGCCGGTTCGTGCGCAGCGCCGCGGCCGGGACGGTTTCCAGGCGTCGGCAATTTTTCAAAGTGGTCTTGAAATGGGGGCTTCCACCCCCATTTTTCATGAATTGCATAATTCGTATGTGGAGATTTTTTATGTCGGCAAGCAAAGAGAACCCGGATTCCCAAGCCAAAGAGCCCGCGGTCGATACGTCGGAACAGCTCGAGGTCAATGCGGATGACGCTTCCTCCGAGGCCGCCGAGGCCCAGGAGCAGCTGGAAGCGGAAAAGGACTGGGCCACTTTGTTGTCGGAATCCGAGGCCAAGATCGCCCAGTATCATGAAGAGCTGCTGCGCGCCCGCGCCGAGGCCGAGAACATCCGGCGCCGCGCCCAGGAAGACGTCGCCAAGGCGCGCAAATTCGGCACCGAATCTTTCGCCGAAAGCCTGATACCGGTGCGCGACAGCCTGGAGGCCGCCCTGGCGCTCAGCGACCAGACCGCCGAAGCCTGGCGCGAAGGGGTGGAGGCCACGCTCCGGCAACTGAACGCGGCCTTCGAGCGCAACCTGCTCAGGGAAGTGGCCCCCGCGGCGGGCGAAAAATTCGACCCGCACCACCACCAGGCCATTTCCGCCGTGCCGTCCGACCACCCGGAGGGCACGGTGGCGCAGTTGCTGCAAAAGGGCTATACCATCGCGGATCGCGTGCTTCGCCCGGCGCTGGTCATGGTGTCTTCCGGGCAGCCCGGCTAGGCATTCCGCCCGGGGGGAATGCGGTTCCGCCACAAAACGGCCTTGGAAAGGCTTGAAATCGCGGTTCCCATCCCCACTTGAATTCCATCGGAAAGTTTTTACAAATTCAAAATTTTTAGCAGGGTAGATAAACATGGGCAAGATCATCGGCATTGACCTGGGCACGACCAACAGCTGTGTGGCTGTGTTGGACGGCAGCAGCGTCAAGATCATCGAAAATGCGGAAGGCACGCGCACCACGCCTTCCATCGTCGCCTACATGCCAGACGGCGAAATCCTGGTCGGCGCGCCTGCAAAGCGCCAGGCGGTGACCAACCCCAAGAACACGCTGTACGCCGTCAAGCGCCTCATCGGCCGCAAGTTCGACGAAAAAGCGGTGCAGAAGGACATCAACCTGATGCCCTACAGCATCATCAAGGCAGACAACGGCGACGCCTGGGTCGAGGCCCAGGGCAAGAAGCTGGCGCCCCCGCAGGTGTCGGCCGACGTGCTGCGCAAAATGAAGAAGACGGCCGAAGACTACCTGGGTGAAGAAGTCACCGAGGCGGTCATCACGGTGCCCGCCTATTTCAACGACAGCCAGCGCCAGGCCACGAAGGACGCCGGCCGCATCGCCGGGCTCGACGTCAAGCGCATCATCAACGAGCCGACCGCGGCCGCGCTGGCCTTCGGCATGGACAAGACCGAAAAGGGCGACCGCAAGATCGCGGTGTATGACCTTGGCGGCGGCACGTTCGACGTCTCCATCATCGAAATCGCCGACGTCGACGGCGAGAAGCAGTTCGAGGTCCTGTCGACCAACGGCGACACCTTCCTCGGCGGCGAGGATTTCGACCAGCGCATCATCGACTACATCATCAGCGAGTTCCAGAAGGAAACCGGCGTCGACCTGTCGAAGGACGTGCTCGCGCTGCAGCGCCTGAAGGAATCCGCCGAAAAGGCCAAGATCGAACTGTCTTCGACGCAGCAGACCGAAATCAACCTGCCGTACATCACGGCGGATGCTTCCGGTCCCAAGCACCTGAACCTGAAGATCACCCGCGCCAAGCTGGAAGCCCTGGTCGAAAGCCTGATCGAACGCACGATCGAGCCCTGCCGCATCGCCATCAAGGACGCCGGCGTCAAGGTTTCTGAGATCGACGACGTGATCTTGGTCGGCGGCATGACCCGCATGCCCAAGGTCCAGGAGAAGGTCAAGGAATTCTTCGGCAAGGAACCCCGCAAGGACGTCAACCCCGACGAGGCCGTTGCCGCCGGGGCCGCCATCCAGGGTTCCGTGCTGTCCGGCGACCGCAAGGACGTCCTGCTGCTCGACGTGACGCCCCTGTCGCTGGGCATCGAAACCCTGGGCGGCGTGATGACCAAGATGATCCAGAAGAACACCACGATACCCACGCGGTATTCGCAAGTGTTCTCCACGGCCGACGACAACCAGCCGGCGGTGACCATCAAGGTGTTCCAGGGCGAGCGCGAAATCGCGGCCGGCAACAAGGCGCTGGGCGAGTTCAACCTGGAAGGCATTCCGCCCGCGGCGCGCGGCACGCCCCAGATCGAAGTCACCTTCGACATCGACGCCAATGGCATCTTGCATGTGTCGGCCAAGGACAAGGGTACCGGCAAGGAAAACAAGATCACCATCAAGGCCAGCTCCGGGCTGACCGAGGACGAGATCGAGCGCATGGTGAAGGATGCCGAGGCCAACGCCGAGGAAGACCACCGCCTTGCCGAGCTCGCGCTCACCCGCAACCAGGCCGACGCCCTGCTGCATTCCACCCGCAAGTCGCTGGCGGAATACGGCGACAAGCTGGATGCTTCGGACAAGGAAGCCATCGAGACCGCTTTGAAGAACCTCGAGGAAACCCTCAAGGACGGCGACAAGGCGGCCATCGAAGCCAAGGTGGAAGCGCTGTCCACGGCTTCGCAAAAGCTGGGCGAGAAGATGTACGCCGACATGCAGGCCCAGGCCGGGCAGCAAGGCGGGGCCGATGCGGCCAAGCCGGCTGACGACGATGTGGTCGATGCCGACTTCAAAGAAGTCAAGCGCGATCAATAAGGTCTGACTCTAGCGCTTCAGCCCGGTTTCTGGTGATTTGCCGGAAATCGGGCATTCTTATTCAGAGACAAAGAACAGACGTCACAGACGCAAGCGATCCAAATGGCAAAACGCGACTATTATGAAATTCTGGGTGTGGCCAAGAACGCCTCCGACGATGAGCTGAAAAAAGCCTATCGGAAGCTGGCCATGAAGTACCACCCCGACCGCAACCCCGACAGCAAGGAAGCCGAGGAAAAGTTCAAAGAGGCCAAAGAGGCCTACGAGATGCTGTCCGACGAGCAGAAACGCGCCGCCTACGACAAGTACGGCCACGCGGGCGTCGACCCCAATGCCGGCATGGGCGGCGGGGGTATGGGCGGAGCCGGATTTGCCGATGCCTTTGGTGACATCTTCGGTGAAATCTTCGGGGGCGCCGCGCGTCGCGGCGGCGGCCCGCAGGTCTACCGGGGCGCCGACCTCAAATACACGCTCGACATCAGCCTGGAGCAGGCCGCCAACGGATTCGACACGGAAATCCGCGTGCCCAGCTGGGAGCGCTGCGACGTCTGCCACGGCTCTGGTTCCAAGCCCGGCACGCATCCCAAGACTTGCCATACTTGCGACGGCAGCGGCGCGGTGCGCATGCAGCAGGGTTTCTTCAGCGTCCAGCAGACTTGCCCGACCTGCCACGGCACGGGCAAGGAGATCACCGATCCATGCACGGCATGCGATGGCGTGGGCCGCGTTCGCAAGAACAAGACCTTGCAGGTGAAGATTCCGGCCGGCATCGACGACGGCATGCGCATCCGTTCGGCCGGCAACGGCGAGCCGGGCGTGAACGGCGGGCCTCCGGGAGACCTCTACGTCGAGATCCACCTGAAGCCGCACGGGATATTCCAGCGGGACGGCGACGATCTGCATTGCGAACTGACGATTCCCTTCACCACCGCGGCGCTGGGCGGCGAACTCGAAGTGCCGACTTTGACGGGGCGCGGGCAGATCACGATTCCGGAGGGCACGCAAAGCGGGAAGACCTTCCGGCTGCGAGGCAAGGGCATACGCGGCTTGCGGGCCAGCTATCCCGGCGACCTGTATTGCCATGTGTCGGTGGAGACGCCGGTGCGGCTCAGTGAAGAACAGAAGAAGATTCTCCGGCAGTTCGAAGTCTCTTTGCAGCAGGGGGGCGAAAAGCACTCCCCGAACAGCCAGTCCTGGACGGATCGGGTGAAGAAGTTCTTCTCGTAAGCGGCTTGGCGGGAAGGGGGCGGAACCGCCCCCCGCCGCCTACTGCTGCTTGGCCTGGTCCGCCGCAATCGCGACGCTGAGGCGAGCCGGATCCAGCCGCTTCCGCACCGCCTGGCTGACCGTCTGCGCCGTCAATCCCGACAACGCCTGGTCGATGTGCGCCGACCACTCGAAGCTGCGGTCCAGCTGCATGTAATTGATCCAGGTAGACGCCAGCGCCCCGTCCCGCGTGCGCGCAAGCTTGCGGAAATTCAGCAATGCGGTGATGCCTTCGCGGACTTCGTCTTCGGTAAACCCGTCCTTGACCACGCGTTCCAGCTCCGCCGCCATCGCCGCGCGCAGGCGCTGGGTGTTCTCGGGGGCGTGGATGGCGTAGAAGGACCAGCTTCCGGAAGGCTCGAAGGAAGACGCATCGAGCATGCTGCGCACGTCGTAGGATAGCCCGTCCTGGACCCGGATGCGCGTCCACAGGCGCGAGGTCTCGGAACTGCCCAGCAGATAATTGGCCAGATAAAGCGCCGCGTAGTCCTCGTCCGTATCCTGCAGCTTCAGCGGCAGCGCGGCGAGATAGAAAGCATTCGCCTTGTCCGGCGTATTGATGAGGAACTCCTGCGGCGGGACATCGTGATAAGGGTCCGGTACGCGCGTGTAGGCGGGCGCCTTGCGCCAGCCGTCGAGGCCGCCGCGCAGCGCCGTCTTCACCGCTTGCGCGTCGAACTGGCCGACCGCCGAGAACGCGACCGTGCCCGCCCCGTAAAACCGGCTGTGGAATTGTTCGAGCTGCCCCGGCGTCAGGGCGGCCACGGCGGCCAGCTCTTCTTCGAAGGTCGGGGTGTAGCGGACGTCGTCGCGCGGCCAGGGGTTGTCGTGGCGGGCCAGGGCGCGCGAAGCCAGCGAGCCGGGCTCGGCCATGGCGTTGCGGATGGCCGTGCCGACCTGCCGCTGGTATTCGGTCAGTTCCTTCGCCGGGAAGCTGGCTTCGCGCAGTATGTGCAGCGACAGCTTGATGACTTCGGGCAGGTTTTCGCCCGTGGTCGACATGCTCACCGCCACCACGCCCGCGCCGCCTCCGAAATCGACGTCGGCTTGCAGCGCGTTGTAGCGGTCTTCGATTTCCTGCCGCGTCATGCTGCGGGTGCCGTGGGCGAGCAGGGCGGCGGTGGCTTCCGAGATGGTGCGCATGCCTTTCAGCGAATCCACGTTGCCGAACTGCACGAGCAGCTTGGCTTCGACCCGGTCGCCGCGCGTCGGCTTGGACAGCAGCGCGAGCTTGACCGGGCCGTTCGCCAGTTCCAGCGGCGCGCGGTCGGTGGTGGCGTCGATGTTGGCGGGCGTGGGGTCGAAGGCCGTGGCCGCGGCGCCGGTGTCTTTGCCGCGGTAATCCTTCAGCGCGGCATCCAGGTCCACGGCGCCGGGCCGCGGCGCGCGCTGCGGGCTTTCACCCGGCACGTACATGCCGTTGGTGCGATTGCTGGGCAGGAGATAAGCCGCGGTCACGCGCTGGACGTCGTCCAGCTTCACGCTTTCCACGCGGTCCCGCTGCAGGAAGAAGAGCCGCCAGTCGCCGTCGCCCACGGATTCCGACAGGGCGCTCGCCAGGCCGGCCGGGTTGGCATAGGTGCGCGACCAGTTGGTGAGCCATCTGTTGCGTATGCGGTCCAGCTCGTCCTGCTTGAACGGCTGTTTGGCCACCGAATCCAGGGTCTCGTTCATGACGGCCAGCGCCTTGTCCTGGTCCATGCCTTCTTCGAGCTGGGCGCCGAAAAACACATAGCCCGGCTGGCGCTGCCCGGATGCAAACCCGAACACGCTGGAGCTCAGGCCATTGCCGACCAAGGCGTGGTAGAGCCTGCCGGACGGGGTGTCCGCCAGGATGGACGCGCCCATGTTCAGCGCGACGAAGTCGGGGTCGGCGGCGGCCGGCGCATGGAAGAGGGCGGCGATCAGCGGGCTGCCGCCCTGGCGCCGCAGCACCACCTTGCGCTCGCCGTCCTGCACGGGTTCTTCGGTGTATTCGGGAGGCAGGCTGCGTTCCGGGCGGGGAATCTTGCCGAACGCGTCGCTGGCGATGGCGAGGACCGTAGCCGGGTCGAACCGGCCCGAGACGATCAGCACGGCATTGTCGGGCTGGTAGTAGGTCCGGTAAAAAGCCTGGAGCTGGGCGATGTCCACGTTCTCGACGTCGGAACGCGCGCCTATCGTGGACTTGCCGTAGTTGTGCCACTGGAACGCGACGGCCTGCATGCGCTGCAGCAGCACCTGGAAGGGGTTGTTCTCGCCGCGCTCCATTTCGTTGCGGACCACCGTCATTTCGGAGTCCAGGTCTTCGCGGGCGATCAGCGAATTCACCATGGCGTCGGCCTGCCAGCGCAGATACCAGTCCAGGTTGTCGGGATCGGCCGCGAAGCTGGCGTAGTAGTTGGTGCGGTCGCTATTGGTGGACCCGTTGGCGGCCAGGCCGCGCTTGGAGAATTCGGCCAGCGCGTTGCGCAACGTGGGCGTGCCGCGGAACAGCAGGTGTTCCAGCAGGTGCGCCATGCCCGTCTGCCCGTAGTTTTCGTGGCGCGACCCCACCTTGTAGGTCATGTTCGCGGTGGTGGTCGGCTTGGAGTCGTCGGGCGCCAGCAGGATGCGCAGCCCATTGGGCAGCGTGTATTCGGTCACCCCTTCGACGGAGGCGATTTCGCTGACCCCGGCGGGGAGATCCACGGCCCTGGCCGAGAAAACCAGGGTGGTGCTGAGCAGCAGGGCGCCGGCATAAAACACGGTACGGGAAAGAAAGGCAAGCATGCGCGCGAATTCCTTTTATGTTGACCAGGAAGGCAAAGCTTGTTTTACCACAAGGCCCGCGCCGAAGCGGCGGCCGGGCCCTTATTTGGACAGCACCCGCATGGCTTGTTCGAGCCCGTCGACCGTCACGCCGAACATCCGGCCGCCCATCAGGTTCTGGATGATGGAGATGGACTGCCGGTACTGCCAGTAGGCCGCCGGTTCGGGGTTCAGCCACACCGCCTTGGGCCAGTTCTCGAGCAGGCGCTGTATCCATGCCGCGCCTGTTTCCTTGTTGTTGTGCTCGACCGAGCCGCCCGGCTGCAGGATTTCATAGGGGCTCATCGTAGCGTCGCCCACGATGATCAGGCGCCAGTCTTCGTTGTACTTGCGCAGGATGTCCCAGGTATCGAAGCGCTCAGTGTGGCGCCGCCGGTTGTCCTGCCAGAGCATTTCGTACGGGCAGTTGTGGAAGTAGAACACTTCCAGATGCCTGAATTCGCTGCGCGCCGCCGAAAACAGCTCCTCGACCCGGGCGATGTGGTCGTCCATGCTGCCGCCGACGTCCAGCAGCATCAGCACCTTGACGGTGTTGTGGCGTTCCGGGACCATTTGCAGGTCGAGGAAGCCGGCATTGCGGGCGGTGCTGCTGATGGTGCCGTCCAGGTCGAGCTCGAGCTCGGCGCCTTCCCGCGCGAAGCGGCGCAGCCGCCGCAAAGCCATCTTGAAATTGCGCGTGCCCAATTCCTGCTGGTCGTCGTAGTCGCGGTATTCGCGCTTTTCCCAGACCTTGACGGCGCTGCGGTTGCCCGCGGAAGGCCCGCCCAAGCGTATGCCTTCCGGGTGATAGCCGCCGTGCCCGAAGGGCGAGGAGCCGCCGGTGCCTATCCATTTGCCGCCGCCGGCGTGCCGGCCCTCCTGTTCTTCCAGGCGCTGCTTGAACATTTCCATCAGCTTGTCCCAGCCGTGTTTTTCAAGAGCCGCCTTTTCCTCCGGCGTGAGCTGCTTCTGGAACTGCTTGATCAGCCATTCCAGGGGGATGTCCTTGCCGGCGGGCAGCGCCGCCTCGGCCGCGCGGTAGAAGCTGCCGAACGCCTGGTCGTAGCGATCGAAGTAGGTCTCGTTCTTGACGAGCGTCATGCGGGCGAGGTGATAGAAGTCGTCGACCGTCGGAGGCATGACGCCGCTTTGCAGCGTCTCGAGCAGCGTCAGGTATTCTTGCACCGAGACCGGCAGCTTGTGCGCCCGCAGGTGGTAGAAGAAGTCAATCAGCATGGCGCGCCAACTGGTATTCGAGATGCTTGCGGATTTCCGGCCATTCGCCCCGGGCCATGCTGTACATGACGGTGTCGCGGACCGAGCCGTCGCGCCGCGGCGCATGGTGGCGGAGCACGCCGTCCTTCTTGGCGCCGAGCCGCTCGATGGCGCGCTGCGAGGCGAAATTGAAATTGTCGGTGCGCCAGCCCACCAGCTGCGCGCCCAGGTCTTCGAAGGCGTGCGCCAGCAACAGCAGCTTGCTGGCGGTGTTCACGTGGCTGCGCTGCCAGCTTTTCGCATACCAGGTATAGCCGATCTCGAGCCGGCCGATGGCGGGGACGATGTCGTGGTAGCGGGTGGTGCCGATGACCCGGCCGCTGCCGGCCTCGATGACGGCGAAGGGCAGCATGTGCCCGGCGTCCCTGCCCGCCAGGGCGGCGCTGATGTAGGCCGCCGCTTCGCCCGGCGCGGGAACGGAGGTGACGCGCAGGCGCCACAGCTCGCCGTCGGCGGCGGCCTGTTCCAGCGCGGCGGCGTGCGCCGGGTCCAGCGGCGCCAGCCGCACGCCGTGCCCTTCCAGAGTGGTGGGGCCTGGGTTCTTGAGAAAACCTGTTGTTGCGCTCATGTCTAGTCCTGGGTTGCCGGCAAACAGACGGCCGATGTGCGGGGGCGAATCAGCGCCGGCCGGCGCGCGTCATGGCGGCCAGGCGCTGGAGCAGAGTGAGGTCTTGTTCGTTCTTGAGCAGCGCGCCGGCCATGATGGGCAGGGCGGCCTCGGGATCGCCGATGTCCTCGGCCCGTATGCCTTCATTCAGCAGCAGGCGCAGCCAGTCCAGGAACTCGGAAGTCGAGGGCTTTTTCTTCAGCCCCGGGGCGTCGCGCAGGGTGAAGAAGGTGTCCAGCGCCGCGCGCAGGATGTCTTCTTTGATGTCCGGGTAATGCACCGCCACGATTTCCCGCATGGTCGCCAGGTCGGGGAAGTTGATGTAGTGGAAGAAGCAGCGGCGCAGGAAGGCGTCGGGCAGGTCTTTTTCGTTGTTGGATGTGATGATGATCAGCGGCCGGTGCCGGGCCTGTATGGTTTCGCGCGTTTCGTACACGTGGAATTCCATGCGGTCGAGTTCGCGCAGCAAGTCGTTGGGGAATTCGATGTCGGCCTTGTCGATTTCGTCAATCAGTACAACCACGGGTTCGGTGGATTCGAAGGCGCGCCACAGCACGCCCTTGACGATGTAGTTGCCGATGTCGCGGACTTTTTCGTCGCCCAGCTGCGAGTCGCGCAGGCGCGACACGGCATCGTATTCGTACAGGCCCTGGTGCGCCTTGGTGGTCGACTTGATGTGCCACTGCAGCAGGGGCCGGCCCAGGGCGGCGGCCACTTCTTCGGCCAGCATGGTCTTGCCGGTGCCGGGTTCGCCCTTGATCAGCAGCGGGCGCCGCAAGGCCAGCGCGGCGTTTACGGCGAGCTTCAGGTCGTCCGTGGCGACATAGCGTTCGGTGCCGGTGAAGCGTTCCGAGGATGAGGCGGGTGCTGCAGAAGTCATTGTGTCGTGTTCCGTAGTTTGTGAACCATATTGCAACGTCGTGAAGCCATACATGTATCACGCAAGCCAATTATCGTACAATCAAATTTTTTCGACGATCTGTTGACCCAGATCAAACATTTCACTCACCGCCAACAAGAGCTATTATGAAGTTGCGAACCTCTATGACGCGCACCTTGTCTGCGCTGGCCGTCACGGCTTCCTGTGTGCTTACGGGCCAAGCCCTAGCGGCTGATGCCGTACCTGTGGGCGACGCCAAGGCCGCTCTCTCTAAAACCTCTATGTGCATCGGTTGCCACGGCATCAAGGGCTACAAGTCCAGCTATCCCGAGGTCTACCACGTTCCCATGATCGCGGGTCAAAACGCAGAATACATCGTCGCAGCCCTCAAGGAATACGCCACCGGCGCGCGCAGCTTCCCCACCATGGAAGCCATCGCGCAAAGCCTGTCCGAGCAGGACATGGCCGATCTCGCGGCGTACTACGCCAATCTCAAGTAACAGGAGGCCTGTATGAAAAAATTGACACTCGCACTGGCAGGCTCCGCTCTCGTCGCACTCGCTTCCGGCGCATCCGCCGCGGATCTGGCCGCGGGCAAGGCGGCATTCGAAAAATTCACCTGTGCATCCTGCCACGGCGCGGACGCCAAGACGTCGGTCATGCCGACCTATCCCATACTCGCCGGCCAGCACCGCGATTACCTCGAACACGCCCTGCGCGCATACAAGCGCGGTGCGGCCAATCAGCCGGCGTCCGCCAACGTGCGCAAGAACGCCATCATGGGCGCCATGGTCGCGCAATTGACCCAGGCCGACATCGAGAATATCGCCGCCTGGCTGGCCGCCCAGCCCTCGCCGCTGTCGGTGCGCAAGTAAGGCCGGGCCCGTCCCGACCAATAAGGCGCCCCGCTGGGCGCCTTTCTTTTTGCCGTCCGGCAAAGGGGCCGCGCGCGGCGGCGTCAGCGGCGGCCGGCGTGGCGCCGGATCAGGTCTATGTATTTTTCGGTGTCCAGCGGGGCGCCCAGGCGTTGCGCTTCCCAGACCACTTCGCCCAGCGCTTCCATGATCACGTGGGCAGCCTCGTGGGGGTCGTGCGTGGCCAGCAGGCTCTGGAAGGCGGCCTTGATGCCCGGGGGCTGGTCGATGGACAGCTGTTCGTTGATGGCCAGGTGCATGGACAAGTGCAGGAAGGGATTGGTCCTGCCTTGTTCCACGCTGAAATCCGCGGTGGCGGCTTCGGGGCTTTCCAGGTCGGCATGGTATTCGGGGTGCAGTTCGATGAGGTCGACGGCCATGGTTTCCAGCGGCGTCAAGACGCCGGCCGACCTGTGCTTGCGCCACGCCTCGGTGAAGAATTGCCGGACCTGTTCCCGCGACGGGTTGAACATATGATTTCCGTTGTGATGCCGTTGTCGTGCGATGCCCTATTTTAACCGCCGCATGCAATCCCGCCGGGTTCACCTAACATAGAATAAATAGGATAAACTACTCTTATATAAGACCCTGTGCCGTGCACCGGGCGTCCGACCCTGTATACCGTTTTCTGCTCTTACCCGAGCTCAACTGGAGCATCCATGTCCTATCAGCACATCAAGGTCCCGGCCGCGGGCCAAAAAATCACCGTAAACGCCGATTTTTCGCTCAACGTCCCTGACGAACCCATCATCCCCTACATCGAAGGCGATGGCACAGGTGCCGATATCACTCCCGTCATGCTCAAGGTCGTCGACGCGGCGGTCGCCAAGGCTTACGGCGGCAAGCGCAAGATTCACTGGATGGAAGTCTATGCCGGTGAAAAGTCCACCAAGGTCTACGGCTCCGACGTCTGGCTGCCCGACGAAACCCTGGACGCCGTGCGCGACTACGTCGTTTCCATCAAGGGTCCGCTGACCACGCCGGTCGGCGGCGGCATCCGTTCGCTGAACGTGGCGCTGCGCCAGCAGCTCGACCTGTACGTCTGCCTGCGCCCCATCCAGTACTTCAAGGGCGTGCCGTCGCCCGTGCGCGAACCCGAAAAGACCAACATGGTCATTTTCCGCGAGAACTCCGAAGACATCTACGCGGGCATCGAATTCGAAGCCGAAAGCCCCAATGCCAAGAAGCTGATCGCCTTCCTGCAGAACGAGCTCGGCGTCAACAAGATCCGCTTCCCCGAAACCTCCGGCATCGGCGTGAAGCCGGTATCGCGCGAAGGCACCCAGCGCCTGGTCCGCAAGGCCATCCAGTACGCCATCGACAACGACCGCTCCTCGGTCACGCTGGTGCACAAGGGCAACATCATGAAGTTCACCGAAGGCGGCTTCCGCGACTGGGGCTACGAACTGGCCCAGAAGGAATTCGGCGCCCAGCTGATCGACGGCGGCCCATGGTGCAAGTTCAAGAATCCCAAGACCGGCCGCGAGATCACGGTCAAGGATTCGATCGCCGACGCCTTCCTGCAGCAGATCCTGCTGCGCCCGGCCGAATACGACGTCATCGCCACCCTGAACCTGAACGGCGACTATGTTTCCGACGCGCTGGCCGCGCAGGTCGGCGGCATCGGCATCGCCCCGGGCGCCAACCTGTCCGATTCGGTCGCCATGTTCGAGGCCACGCACGGCACGGCGCCCAAATACGCCGGCAAGGACTACGTGAATCCCGGCTCCGAAATCCTGTCCGCCGAAATGATGCTGCGCCACATGGGCTGGACCGAAGCCGCTGACCTCATCATCAGCAGCATGGAGAAATCCATCCTGTCCAAGAAGGTCACGTACGACTTCGCCCGCTTGCTCGAAGGCGCGACCCAGGTGTCGTGCTCGGGCTTCGGGCAGGTCATGATCGACAATATGTAAGCCTGTCTACCGTCGCATCAGGTAGTACACGAAACCCGCAGTCCGCAAGGCCTGCGGGTTTTTCACGCGGAACTGCTGCAACCCTTTTTATTGTGCCGCCAACCGTTGACGCTCCGCAGGAATGGGTGAGCGCGCTGGCAAAGGCGAATCGCGAGTGGGCAAATACCCAGAAAAGACGGACGAGGACATTGCCAACTATCTGACGGCCGTTCTGGAAGAAAACGATCCCGCCGAGCTTTCCCACGCCCTGGGCGTCATTGCCCGTGCGCGTGGCATGACCGAGGTAGCGCGTGCCAGCGGCCTGACGCGCGAGGCACTCTATAAAGCGCTGCGGCCTGGTTCGCATCCGCGCTTCGATACCATTGCCCGCGTATGTGCTGCGCTGGGCGTGCAACTGACTGCCCGGCCTGTGCAGTCATAGCCTTGTCTTGGTCGCGGCGCGGCAAACAGACCCGCGGTTTCGCTTTCGGGGTAGAATGAAAACGCTCCGGGGTGTCCACATTGTGTGGGCTGAGATGGCTTAGCCGAACCCGCGAACTTGATCCGGTTCATGCCGGCGGAAGAAGAGCTGTCTTGCCTGGGAAATCATCAGTACTCTCATACCCTGGGCCACGACCTTCGGAGCACTTTCATAGGACTCCGATATGAAGACCCCCCCTCAGAAGTTTCTTGCATCGGCGGCGCAAGTGGATTCGGCGTCTATCGCCCCATTGCCCAATTCCAGGAAGGTGTTTGTCGAGGGCTCGCGCCCGGACATCCGCGTGCCGATGCGCGAGATCCGCCAGTCCGACACGCCCACCAGCTTCGGCAGCGAGCCCAATCCTCCGATTTTCGTCTACGACTGTTCCGGCCCCTATACCGATCCGGCCGCGCGGATCGACATCCGCAGCGGGCTGCCGCCCTTGCGCAGGCAGTGGATAGAAGAGCGGGGCGACACGGAAGTCCTGCCGGGGCTGAGCAGCGCCTTCGGACGCCAGCGGGCCGCGGACGCCAAGCTCGACGAGCTGCGTTTCCCGGGCCTGCATCGGCGGCCGCGCAAGGCCCGGGCCGGCGCCAATGTGACGCAGCTGCACTATGCGCGGCGGGGCATCGTCACCCCTGAAATGGAGTTCGTCGCCATCCGCGAGAATCTGCAGCGCAGGCAATACATCGAATCCTTGCGGGCCGCCGGGCCCACGGGCGCCAAACTGGCCGCCATGATGGCGCGCCAGCACGCGGGGCAGGATTTCGGGGCCGACATCCCGGCCGAGGTCACGCCGGAGTTCGTGCGCAGCGAAGTGGCGCGCGGACGCGCGATCATTCCCTGCAACATCAACCATCCGGAATCCGAACCGATGATCATCGGGCGCAACTTCCTGGTGAAGGTGAATGCCAACATCGGCAATTCCGCCCTGGGCTCGTCGATCAGCGACGAGGTCGACAAAATGACATGGGCGATACGATGGGGCGGCGATACCGTGATGGATTTGTCGACCGGCAAGAACATCCATGAAACGCGCGAGTGGATCATCCGCAATTCGCCCGTTCCGATCGGCACGGTGCCCATCTACCAGGCGCTGGAAAAAGTCGACGGCAAGGCCGAGGCGCTGACGTGGGAAATCTTCCGCGACACGTTGATCGAGCAGGCAGAGCAGGGGGTGGACTACTTCACCATCCATGCCGGCGTGCTCTTGCGCTATGTGCCGCTGACGGCCAATCGCATGACGGGCATCGTCAGCCGGGGCGGATCCATCATGGCCAAGTGGTGCCTGGCGCACCATCAGGAGAGCTTTCTATACACGCACTTCGAGGACATCTGCGAGATCATGAAGGCCTACGACGTGGCTTTCAGCCTGGGCGACGGCCTGCGCCCGGGCAGCATCTACGACGCCAACGACGAGGCGCAGCTTTCGGAGCTCAAGACCCTGGGGGAGCTCACGCAGGTCGCCTGGAAGCACGGCGTGCAGGTCATGATCGAGGGCCCAGGCCACGTGCCCATGCAATTGATCAAGGAAAACATGGACTTGCAGCTGGAATACTGCGACGAAGCGCCTTTCTACACCCTGGGGCCGCTGACCACCGACATCGCGCCCGGCTACGATCACATCACCAGCGGCATCGGCGCGGCGCAAGTGGGCTGGTATGGCTGTGCGATGCTGTGCTATGTGACGCCCAAGGAACACCTGGGCCTGCCGGACAAGGACGACGTCAAGACCGGCATCATCACCTACAAGCTCGCCGCCCATGCCGCCGACCTGGCCAAGGGCAATCCCGGCGCGCAGATCCGCGACAATGCGCTGTCCAAGGCGCGGTTCGAGTTCCGCTGGGAGGACCAGTTCAACCTGGGGCTGGACCCCGACAAGGCGCGTGAATTCCACGATGAAACGCTGCCCAAGGATTCGGCCAAAGTGGCGCATTTCTGCTCGATGTGCGGCCCGCAGTTCTGCAGCATGAAGATCACCCACGACGTGCGCGCCTACGCGCGCGAACAGGGCTTCAGCGACGACCTGGCCATCGAGGAAGGCATGAAGTCCAAAGCCGCGCAATTCCTGGATGAAGGCACCCGCCTATATAAACAAGTCTGAGCGCAAGCGCATCCGAGCGCCGCAAAAAAACCGCAAGCCGCGATGGCTTGCGGTTTTTCAATGGCGCATCCGTTTCATGATGGTACAGTTAGCTTGGCGGCCCACCCATCGCGCGCGGAATACGCTCATGACCGATACGATGTCCACCATCCCTGCTTACGAGGCCGCGTCCGGCGACCGGGACGCGGCGGCCGCCATGGCGCGCGTGGCGCGCATCTCCGGCCAGGTCGTCGAACTGGAAATAGAAGGGCCGGCGCCGAAAGCGCGGGACCTCTTCGTGGGCCTGGAAGATCCCGGCCTGCGCATCGAGGTCGCCACCTTGCTCAGCCCGCGCACGGCCAAGGGGCTGGTGCTTTCGGCGAGGCAGCCCGTATCCCTGGGCGCCCGCTTGCGTGTCCTGGAAGGCGGCCTCGAGATGCCGGTCGGGCGCGCCACCCTGGGCCGCATGCTGAATCTTTTCGGCGAGGCGATAGACGGCGGCCCGCCGCTGGACGGCGCCCCCCGGCGCTCGACGCATCAGCCGCCGCCGGCGCTCAGCGAGCGGCGCAGCCATCCCGAGATCTTTGAAACAGGCATCAAGGCGATCGATCTCCTGTGTCCCATCGAGCGCGGCGGCAAGACCGGGCTGTTCGGCGGGGCTGGCGTCGGCAAGACCGTGCTGATCGCCGAAATGGTCTACAACATGTCGGGCGTCTACCAGGGGGTCAGCCTGTTCTGCGGCATCGGCGAACGGTCGCGCGAGGCCGAGGAATTCCACCGCGAAATGGGCGAGGCCGGCGTCCTGTCCAACACCGTCATGGTGTTCGGCCAGATGAACGAGCGGCCGGCCGTGCGCTTCCGCGTCGGGCATGCCGCCATGACGATCGCGGAGCATTTTCGCGACGAGCTCAACACGGACGTCCTGGTGCTGATCGACAACATCTACCGCTTCGTCCAGGCCGGCGCGGAAGTCTCCGCGCTGCTGGGCCAGATTCCCTCGCGCGTCGGCTACCAGCCCTCGCTCGCGACGGAAATCGCCGAGCTCGAAGAGCGCATATGCTCCACGGCGGCGGGCGCCATCACCTCCATCCAGGCCGTCTACGTGCCCGCCGACGACTTCACCGACCCCGCGGCCACGCACGTCTTCGGCCATCTGTCGGCGTCCATCGTGCTGTCGCGCAAGCGCGCGGCGCAGGGGCTGTATCCCGCCCTGGATCCGCTGGAATCCACGTCCAAGATGCTGACGCCCCGGGTGGCGGGCGAGCTGCACGTGCGGGTCGCCCGCGAGGTGCGCCGCACCCTGGCGGAGTATGAAGGCCTGAAAGACGTGATCGCCATGCTGGGGCTGGAACAGCTGTCCATCGACGACCAGCGGACCGTCGCCATCGCGCGCCGGCTCGAGCGCTTCCTGACCCAGCCCTTCCAGGCGACCGAACAATTCACGGGGCTGCCGGGGCGGCCCGTGAGCTTGCGGGAAACCATCGAAGGCTGCACGCAGATACTGTCGGGCGCTTTCAACGACCTGCCGGAACGGCAGCTGTACATGATAGGCTCGATCGACGAGGCCGGGAGGAATGCCGCATGAGCGCCGATCACGTCATGCGTTTGCGGGTCCTCACGCCGGCGCAGGCGGTCGTCGACGTATCCGCGCGCAAGCTCGTGGCCGAAGGCACTCATGGTTTCTTCGCCGTGCTGCCGCGGCATATCGATGCGGTGGTTGCGCTGCCCGCCAGCCTGCTCAGCTACGTCACCGCCGACGGAAGCGAGCATTTCATCGGCACGGACGAAGGCATCCTGGTCAAGCAGGGGGCCGAAGTCTGCATATCGGTGCTCGATGCGTTTGAAAGCGATGACCTGGATGCGCTGCGCGAGCGGCTGGCGCAGCACTTGTCCAACCTGGAGGACCACGAGCGAACGGCGCGGAGCGCCATCGCGCGCCTGGAAGCCGGGGCGATCCGCCATGTCATGGAGATCAGGTGATGCAGGACGAAGGCAGCGAACTCGAAGCGACGGTGGGGCGCAAGGCCGAACGGCGGTCGCGCTCGCGCCGCGAAGGGCGGCATACCGTCTGGTTCGGAATCGGCATGTTCGGCCTGGTGGGCTGGGCCGTCGCCGTTCCCGCCCTGGTGGGGGTGGCGCTCGGGCGCTGGGCCGATGCGCACTACACCGGGGGCCCCTCCTGGACGATCACCGGCCTGGTGCTGGGCGTCACCGTCGGGTGCCTGAACGCATGGTGGTGGGTGCAGCGGGCGGGCCTTCGGCGCGGCGCACAAAAGGAAGACCAAGATGAATGAAATGACCATCGATCTGGCCTTGGGCCTGGCCGCGGGCCTGGTGCTCGGCGGAATCCATTTGCGCTGGCTCTGGCAATCGACGCGCCGGCTGGCGCGCGGCGCCCGCCGCCCGCTGGCGCTGCTGTGGGGCGCGGCGTTGCGGCTCGGGCTCGTCGCCGCCGGCCTGCTGCTCGTCGTGCGCTGGGCGGACCAGCCCGCCATCGCCTTGCCGGCGGCCCTGGCGGGCTTCATGCTGGTACGCTTGCTGGTGTTCTGGCGCGTGCGTCGCACTGAACGGAGGACCGATGCAAATCACGCCTGACGGCAACATCGTATTCATCCTGCCGGCCGGCCCGCTGGGAAGCCTTCCCATCTCGGCCACCATCGTCAACACCTGGATCGTCATGACGATACTGGTCGTTGGCGGGCGGCTGATCACCCTGGGCATGGGGCCGGCCGCGCCCGCTTCGCGCTGGCACCTGGCGCTGGAAATCCTGATCGAGCAAATCCGGAAGCAGATCCAGGACGTCGGCGGCGGCGACCCCGGCCGCTACCTGCCCTTCATCGGCACGCTTTTCCTGTTCATCCTGGCGTCCAATGTGCTGGGCGTGGTGCCCGGCTTCACGTCGCCGACCGGCTCGCTGTCCACTGCCGCCGCGCTGGCCATTTGCGTGCTGGTCGCCGTGCCGTTCTATGGCATTGCCGACCAGGGCCTGCTTGGGTATTTGCGGCATTATCTGCGGCCCACGCCCCTGATGGCGCCGCTGAACGTGCTGGGCGAGATCTCGCGCACCGTCGCGCTGGCGATACGGCTGTACGGCAACGTCATGAGCGGCACGGTAATCGTCGCCATCCTGCTGTCCATCGCGCCCCTGATCTTCCCCATCCTGCTGCAATTGCTGGGCTTGCTGACAGGGGTCGTGCAGGCATACATTTTCGCCGTCCTGGCCATGGTCTACATCGCGGCGGCACAAGGAGACGAGCCGGGCGCCGCCTGAACGCCGGGCGCCGCCAAGCCGATTTCACCACCTTCCGGAAAAGGAAACATCGAATGGATGTCACTACGATAATTGCAGCGGTTTCTATCATTACGGCGGGCCTGACCGTGGCCCTCGGCTCGGTCGGCGCGGCGGTGGGCGAGGCCCGCGCCGCATCGCAGGCGCTGCAGGCCATCGCGCAACAGCCCGACGAGGCCAATACGATCTCGCGCACGCTGTTCGTGAGCCTGGCCGTGATCGAATCCAGCGGAATCTATTGTTTCGTCGTGGCGTTGGTCATGATCTTTGCCAACCCGTTCTGGACCTGGGCGGTCGGGTCCGCCGCCCGGGCGGCGGGGGGCTAGGCGATGCCGATAGACTGGGTGACGGTCATCGCGCAGATCGCGAACTTCGCGATCCTGGTCTGGCTGCTGCAGCGCGTGCTGTACCGGCCCTTGATGCGGGCGCTGGACGAGCGCAGGGCGAACGTCGACCGCCGCCTGCTGGAAGCCGAGGCCGCTCGCCGGGAGGCGGAAGCCGAGGCCCGGGCGCACCGCGAGGCGCTGCAGGAGCTCGAGCAGGCCCGGGGGCTGCGGCTGCAGGAGCTGGAGGCCGAAATCGAGGCGCTGCGGGCTGAAATGACGCAAGCCGCGCGGGAAGAAGCCAGGCTGCGCCGCGAGGCCTGGCGCCGGCAGGTCGAAGACGAGAAGGCGGATTTCCTGAATCGCCTGCGGCGGCGTGCGGGGGATGGCTTCGTCACCCTGGCGCGCCGGTCCCTGGCCGACATGGCGGACGAAGACCTGTCCGATCGCATGGCGCGGGTCTTTGCGCGCCGCTTGTCGGAGCTGGGACCGGAAGACCGGGCCGCCTTGCGGCAGGCGGCCCGCGCCGACGGCGGCGCGCGCGTCCTGTCTTCGCTGCGGCTGTCGGCGGGCGCGCAGGCGGACATCGCCCGGGCCGTTGCGGCGCTGCTGGACGCTTCTGCGGACGTCAGCTTCCAGCAGGACGGCGAGATCGACTGCGGCGTAGCGTTGCAAGTCGGCTCGCGGCGCCTGGGCTGGACGCTGGGCGAGCACCTCGATGCGCTCGAAGAGGACGTGGCGGCCTTTCTGGACTTGCGGCTCGAGGGCGGAGGCGAGCCATGGAACTGAGCTCGCTTGCCGACAGCCTGTTCGATGCGCTGGAAGGCAAGAGCGACCGTCCGGCGCGCTTGTCCTCCGAGGAGCGCGGCGTCGTCAGCAGCGTCCTGCGCGGCGTGGTCGAGGTCCGGGGCTTCACCCAGGCGACGCAGGACGAGCTGATCGCTTTTGAAAACGGCGCGAGCGGCCTGGCGCTGAATCTGGCCGAGGGCAGCGCGGGCATCGTGCTGCTGCACGATCCGCGCGGGCTGCGGCCGGGCGACCATGCGCGCCGGACCAGGCGGGTGGCCTCGGTGCCGACCGGCGACGCGCTGCTCGGCCGGGTGGTCAGCCCGCTGGGGCGCCCGCTGGACGAACAAGGCCCGATCGCCGCGGACCGGCACGATGCCATCGAGCAGCCGGCGCCCGCCATCATGGAGCGCGGCCCGGTATCGCGCCCCCTGCAGACGGGCATCAAGGCCGTCGATGCGCTGGTGCCCATCGGCCGCGGGCAGCGGGAACTGATACTGGGCGACCGCCAGACCGGCAAGACGGCGGTCGCCCTGGACACCATGCTGAACCAGGCCGGCACCGGGGTCATTTCCGTCTATTGCGCGATCGGGCAGCGGGGGGACGCCGTGGCCGGCGTCATCGCGCGCCTGCGCAAGTACGGGGCCATGGGCAATTGCATCGTGGTCGTCGCGGGGGCGGAAGAACCCCCCGGCCTGCAGTACATCGCCCCTTTCGCCGCGACCACCATCGCCGAACGCTTCATGCGGGCCGGGCGCGACGTCCTCATCGTCTTCGACGACCTGACCCGGCATGCCCGCGCCTATCGCGAGCTCTCGCTTCTGCTGCGGCGTCCGCCGGGCAGGGAAGCCTATCCGGGAGACATCTTCTATCTGCACGCCCGCCTGCTGGAAAGGGCCACGCAGCTGCGGGCAAGCGCGGGCGGCGGATCGCTGACCGCGCTGCCCATCGTGGAAACCCAGGCGCAAAACCTTGCCGCCTACATCCCCACCAATCTCATTTCGATCACCGACGGGCAGATCTATCTTTCGCCCCAGCTGTTCCGCCTGGGGCAGCTGCCGGCGGTGGACGTCGGGCGCTCCGTCTCCCGCGTGGGGGGCAAGGCGCAGCTGCCCGCGTTCCGCGCCGTCGCGAGTCCTCTGAAGCTGGCCTATGCCCAGTTCGAGGAGCTGGAGTCGTTCGCCAGGTTCGGCGCCAAACTGGACGCCGATTCCCGGGCGCGGCTGGAGCGGGGGCGCCGCGTCCGCGAGGTGCTGAAGCAGGCGGAAGAGTCGCCCATGCCCGTCCTCCACCAGATCGGACTCTTGCTGGCGGTGTCGGAAGGCCTGTTCGACTCATTGGCGCCGGATCGCCTGGCGGCGGCGGAGCAGGCCGTGCTGCGCGCCATGGACGCCACCCGGCTGGAACGCGACATCCTGGCCGGCGCGGCGCTGCAGGGCGAGCTTCGCGCGGCCCTGCTGCAGGCGGCCCGGGCCGCGCTGGCGGAAGCGGGCTGATGGCGAGCCTGGAGGAACTCTCGCGCCACATCGCGGTGGCGGCCGACCTGAAGTCGGTGGTGCACACCATGAAGGCGATATCGGCCGTCAGCATCCATCGCCATGAACAGGCGGCGCGGACCATGAAGCAGTATCTGGCCAATGTGGAGCACGGCTTGCAGATCGTGTTGCGCACGCGCGGGCGCGGGGCGGGGCCGTCCCCGGCGCCCGCGGGCCGGGAGCGGGTGGCCGTGGTGCTGGCGGGTTCGGAAATCGGCCTTTGCGGCGCCTTCAACGAGCGGCTCACCGCGTTTGCGCGTTCCCATCTGGCCGCAATGGGCGTGCACGCCGGTCGCCGCCTCGTCCTGACGATAGGCGCGCGCATCGATGCCGGCTGGCGGGCGGAAGCGGAGCCCCCGGCCGCGCACCAAGAGGCCCCGGCCACGGTCGATGCGCTGACCGCGACCGTCGGGGCCGTGCTCACGCGGCTGGACCAATGGCGCAAGGACGAGGAGGTGGGCCGGCTGGAACTCTTCTTTCAGCGCCAGGACGCCGGCGGCGGTACGGTTCCGGCGCATATGCCGCTGTGGCCGCTGGACCAGGCCTGGCTGGACGACGTGGCGGCCCGCCCCTGGCCGTCGCGCAGGCTGCCGGTGGTGATGGGCGATCCCGAAGCGGTGTTCAGGCGGCTGGTCCGCCAGCTGTTGTTCGCGCGCGTCTTCACGGCGATCATCGAGTCGCGCACCGCGGAACATGCGGAGCGCCTTGCCGCCATGCAGGCCGCGGACCGGAGCATCGAAGAGAAACTCGAGGAATTGCGCATCGCGCACCGCCTCAAGCGGCAGGAAGTGATCACCTCGGAGCTGCTGGACATCGTGTCCGGCTATGAGAGCATCGTCGGCGACGCATAATCACCCTGCCGGCGAAAGCGGAATGGCCCCCCGCGGCGCCGGGCCGTGGTAAGGTATTTCGTTCGCAGCGGACTTGTCCGGCAAATATGGCGCAGCCTGCCGGATCCGGGACGCGGCGGTCCCGAAACGGAGGCGGCATGAAAAAACCCGTGTTTTTCAATGTGTTCCGAATCCAGATGCCGGTTGGCGCGGTCACTTCCATTACGCACCGCGTCACCGGCGTCCTGCTCGCCGTGGGCATTCCGCTTGGAATATACCTGTTCAGCACCTCTCTCGATGGGCCCGAAGGCTACGCCAGGGTCGGCGCCTTCTTCGACGCCTTTGCGGTCCGGTGCGCGGCGGTGGTGTTCGCCTGGGCGTTGGCCCATCACCTGCTGGCGGGCCTGCGCCACATGCTGGGCGACGTCGACATCGGCTCCCGCCTGGCGCCCGCCCGCCGCAGCGCCTGGGCGGTGAACCTGCTGGCCGTCCTGATCGCAGCGCTCGCGGCGGCGGTGTGGCTATGAAAAAAGCACCCCTGAGCGGTCTTCGGGCCTGGCTGATCCAGCGCCTGACGGCCGTCTATCTGCTCGTCTCGCTGCCGCTGTTCATCGCCTCTTTCGTGTTCGACCCGCCCGGCTCCTACGACGCCTGGCGCGAGCGCGCATCCAGCGCCTTCTTCGTGGCGGCGGGCGGCGTCTTCATCGTCGCCTTGCTGGTGCACGCCTGGGTCGGCCTGCGCGACGTGGCGCTCGATTACGTCAAGCCGCTGCCGCTGCGCATCGGCGTGCTGGCGCTGCTGGGCTTCGGCCTGGTCGGCATGGGAGCATGGGCCTTGCATGCGCTGTTCGGCGCCTGACGGCCGCCATTCGGAACACCGGAGGACGCAATGAAGTTTTCCATATACAGGTTCGATCCCGATGCGGGCGCCAAGCCCAGGATGCAGGACTACGAAATCGAGGTGGGCCCGGCCGACCATATGCTGCTCGACGCCATCCTGCGGATCAAGGCCGAACAGGACGATACGCTGAGCATACGGAAATCCTGCCGCGAGGGCATTTGCGGCTCGGACGCCATCAATATCAACGGCCGCAACGGGCTGGCCTGCATCACGCCGCTTCGCTCCCTGAAAGAGCCGGTGATGCTGCGCCCGCTGCCCACCTTCCCCGTGATCCGCGACCTGGTGGTCGACATGACGCAGTTCTACAAGCAGTATTGGTCGGTCAGGCCGTACCTGATCAACCCCGAGCCCCCGCCCGACAAAGAGCGGCTGCAGACGCCCGCGCAGCGGGAATCGCTCGACGGGCTGTACGAATGCATCTTGTGCGCCTGCTGTTCCAGCCAGTGCCCCTCATATTGGTGGAACCCCGACAAATTCGTGGGGCCGGCGGGCTTGCTGAACGCTTTCCGCTTCATCAACGACAGCCGCGACCTGGCCACGGACGAACGCCTGGACGACCTGAACGACGCCTATCGCGTGTTCCGCTGCCGCAGCATCATGAATTGCACGGAAGTCTGTCCCAAGGGCCTGGCGCCGTCCCGGGCGATCGAGCACATCCGCCTGGCCATGCTGAAGCATACGCTGTGACATCCCGACAGGAGGGTAGGCAAAATGAAATTGGTTCGAACCGTGCTGGAGACCGCCAGAAAGCATCTGGTGACCATTCCCGACGCCGCGCCCCTGGTCGAGGCGGCCCGGCTGCTCAGCGAGCGCGAAGCCGGCCTGCTGGTGGTGTGCGGCGCCGACGGCCGCATGCGCGGCGTCATCACGAAAAGCGACGTCGTGCGGCAGATCAGCCATTGCCAGGGCTGCAGCTGCACCACCATGATCGCCGACGTCATGAGCAAAGAACTGGTCGTGTGCCGGCCCGAAGACCGCCTGCACGATGCCTGGCTGCTGATGAAGGACCACGGGCTGAAGCAGCTGCCGGTCTCGAACGACGCGGCCGAGCCGCTGGGCCTGCTGTCCGTCAGCGACACCCTGGAGGCGCTGATCAAAGACAGCGAATACGAGGAATCCTTGCTGCGCGACTACGTGATGGGAATCGGCTATCGATAGCGCCGGGCCGAAAAGTGTGTTGACCTAGTGCATACCCTAAGTGTCGCGCCGCGAATTATGTTGCACAATTCGTTCCATGCAGGTGAGGAGACAAAGCCCTGCATGGGCAAGCCGGTAAGTCGGTAGAACAATAATGTAGCAGGTCCCATAAGAAATAAAAAAGCACGAAGGCTGACGACAAAATCGTCGGCCTTCGTCATTTCTGCAGCAAGACCTGCACGGCGCCCGCGCCGCCGTCCTGTTCGGAACACTCCACATAGGCCTGTACGGCTTCCAGCTGGCTCAGCCAGCGCCTGATCGTCTGGCGCAGCACCGGCTCGCCGTCCTTCGAGCCATAACCTTTTCCGTGCACGATGCGCACGCAGCGCAGCTGGTGCAGGCGGCAAGACTGCAGGAAGCGGTCCAGCCGCTCGCGCGCCTCGTCCAGCGTGCTGCCGTGCAGGTCCAGGCTGGCGCCTATGGGCCATTTCCCGCGCCGCAAGTCCCTCAGCAGGTCGGGGCCGCAGCCCGGGCGCAGGTATGAGGAATCGTCCCGCTCGATGCCGGGCGGGCTGTACTGGTCGGAGATCCGGGGCGCGGGCGGGGCGTCCCGGCCCATGGCGCGGGCGCGGCGCTCGGCCAGCAGGGCGGCCGGAGCCAGCGGCACGGGGGGCAGGACGGCGCGATCGCTGCGCTTCAGGCGAATCACCGACTTGACCGCGCGCCGGAAGAGTTCGGCGTCTTCCTGGGGCAGGGTTTCGGGATCGCCGCCGCGCCGGGCCGATGGGCCTCGCCCCGCGCGAGGCAAGGCCCCAGCCGGTTCCTTGCGGGATCTGGCCGCGGCCCGGGCCGCTTCGGCTTCCTTGCGCAGGCGCTTCAGGTCGGCGAGCCCGCGACCCGTGGCCCCGCCTGGATCGCGCCCGCCTTTATTCGCCGGCATTCTCCAGCCAGCGCTGTGCATCCAGGGCCGCCATGCAGCCCGTGCCGGCGCTGGTGATGGCCTGGCGATAGACGTGGTCCTGGACGTCGCCGGCGGCGAAGACGCCCGGGACGGAAGTCATGGTGGCAAGGCCGTTGAGGCCGCTGCGCGTGATGATGTAGCCGTTCTCCATGTTCAGCTGGCCTTCGAAGATGCCGGTGTTGGGCTTGTGGCCGATGGCGATGAACGCGCCGGTGACGGCCAGGTCTTCGGTTTCGCCGGTTTGGTTGTTGCGCAGCCGCACGCCGGTGACGCCCGATTGGTCGCCCAGCACTTCCTGGAGCTCGCAGAACAGCTTGAGCTTCATGTTGCCGTTCCGGACCTTGTCCATGAGCTTGTCGGTCAGGATGGGTTCGGAGCGGAATTTGTCGCGGCGGTGGACCAGGGTGACGCTGCGGCAGATATTGGACAGATACAGGGCTTCTTCGACGGCGGTGTTGCCGCCGCCCACGACGACGACGTCCTGGTTCTTGTAGAAGAAGCCGTCGCAGGTGGCGCAGCCCGATACGCCGCGGCCCATGAATTCCTGTTCGGACGGCAGGCCCAGGTACTGGGCGGACGCGCCGGTGGCGATGATGAGCGCGTCGCAGGTGTAGACGGCGCCCGTGTCGCCCGTGAGGGTGAACGGCCGCTTGGAGAGGTCGACGCTGGCGATGTGGTCGAAGACCATTTCGGTG
This sequence comes from Parapusillimonas granuli, assembly GCF_013416525.1. GTDB lineage: Bacteria > Pseudomonadota > Gammaproteobacteria > Burkholderiales > Burkholderiaceae_B > Parapusillimonas > Parapusillimonas granuli. The sequence continues at coordinate 103,592 of NZ_JACCEM010000004.1, read as the reverse complement.
TCGAAGCGTTCCGCGTGCGCCTGGAAGCGCTGCATGAGGTCGGGGCCCTGCACGCCTTGGGCGTCCGCCGGCCAGTTGTCGACGTCGGTCGTCGTCATGAGCTGGCCCCCTTGTTCCAGACCGGTGATGAGCACGGGCTTCAGGTTGGCGCGAGCGGCATAGACGGCCGCCGTGTAGCCGGCGGGGCCGGAGCCCAGGATCAGTACTTTGGCGTGTTTGGGAGTCGTCATTACACAAAATCCGAAAATGGTGAACAGCCAATTATAATGAGTCCATGGCTAGATTACCCGCTACATCCCCACGCTCCTCCCGCAATGTCCGCAACGGGCCGTCGCCCCTGCAGTCGCGGCTGTCAGGACTGTTCCGCGAGGCACGGTGGATCGTGTTCGCGGCGCTGGCGGCATGGCTCGGCCTGGTGCTCGCCACCTGGGATCCGGCCGACCCCGCGTGGTCGCATTCGGTCCAGGCCGCCACCACGCATAACCGCGGCGGCACGCTCGGCGCCCATATTTCAGATTTCCTGCTCTTTCTTTTCGGCTATTCGGCCTGGCTGTGGGTCGTGCTGCTGGCGCAGCGGGTCGCCATGGGCTTCTACCGGCTGACCAGCCTGCTGCTGCCCAGCGCCCAAGGGCCGCTGCCGCGCGTGCGCTGGGAGGTCGGCGGCGGCTTCTTCCTGCTGCTGGTGGGCTGCATGGGCATCGAAGCCCTGCAAATGAAGCAGCTCGGCGCCGCGCTCCCGGCGGGGGCGGGCGGGCAGCTGGGCCAGCTGCTGGCGAACGTCATGTCCGCCTCGCTGGGCGTGGCCGGCTGCACGCTGCTCCTGCTGGTCTTCATCGCGGTGGGCGCCAGCCTGTTCTTCGGCTTTTCCTGGCTGCACATCGCGGAGCGCGTCGGCCAGGCCGTCGAACGCGTCGTGAAGCGCCTCTTCGAATTCAAGACCGCCTACGAGGACCGCAAGGTCGGCCAGGTCAAGAAGGCGGAGCGCGAAGAAATCGTCGTCGCCAAGCAGGAACAGCTGGTGCACGAACAGCCGGTGCGCATCGAACCGGCCATCACCTCGGTGCCCAAGTCGGTGCGCGTCGAAAAGGAAAAGCAGAAAACGCTGTTCACCGCGCCCATCGAAAGCGGCGGCAGCGGCGACCTCCCGGCGGTGAGCCTGCTGGACGCCCCGCAGGACAGCATCGAAACCGTCTCCCCCGAAACCATCGAATACACCTCGCGCCTGATCGAAAAAAAGCTGTCGGATTTCGGCGTCAGGGCGGTGGTGGTGGCGGCGCAGGCCGGGCCGGTCATCACGCGCTATGAAATCGAGCCCGCAACCGGTGTCAAGGGCAGCCAGATCGTGAACCTCGCCAAGGACCTGGCGCGCGCCCTGAGCCTGGTCAGCATCCGGGTGGTCGAGACCATCCCCGGCAAGAACCTGATGGGCCTGGAACTGCCCAACCCGAAGCGCCAGATCGTGAAGCTGTCCGAGATCATCGGTTCGCAAACCTATCACGCCAGCCCGTCGCTATTGACGATGGCGCTGGGCAAGGACATCGCCGGCAATCCCGTCGTGGCGGACCTGGCCAAGATGCCCCACCTGCTGGTGGCCGGCACCACTGGGTCGGGCAAGTCGGTGGGAATCAACGCCATGATCCTGTCGCTGCTCTACAAGGCGGACGCCACCCAGGTCAGGCTGATACTGATCGACCCCAAGATGCTGGAAATGAGCGTCTATGAAGGCATACCGCATCTGCTGGCGCCGGTGGTGACCGACATGCGGCACGCCGCCAACGCCCTGAACTGGTGCGTGGGCGAAATGGAAAAACGCTATCGGCTCATGAGCAAGCTGGGCGTGCGCAACCTGGCCGGCTACAACAACAAGATACGCGACGCCCTCAAGCGCGAAGAGCCGATACCGAACCCGTTCTCGCTGACCCCCGACGCGCCGGAGCCGCTGTCCACGCTGCCCATGATCGTCGTCGTCATCGACGAGCTCGCCGACCTGATGATGGTGGTGGGCAAGAAAATAGAAGAACTCATCGCGCGCCTGGCGCAAAAAGCCCGCGCGGCGGGCATACACCTGATTCTGGCCACCCAAAGGCCCAGCGTCGACGTCATCACCGGGCTCATCAAGGCCAACATCCCCACCCGGATCGCCTTCCAGGTTTCCTCCAAGATCGATTCGCGCACCATCCTGGACCAGATGGGGGCGGAGACCCTGCTGGGGCAGGGCGACATGCTTTACTTGCCGCCGGGCACGGGCCTGCCCGCGCGCGTGCACGGCGCTTTCGTGCATGACGACGAAGTCCACCGGGTGGTCGAATCGCTCAAGCAGCAGGGCGAGCCCAACTACATCGACGGCCTGCTGGAAGGCGCCCTCGAGGGCGAGACGGGCGACGGCGTGGGCGGCGTCACGGGCTTCGCCGACGCCGAATCCGATCCCTTGTACGACCAGGCCGTCGAGGTCGTCCTGAAGAACCGGCGCGCGTCCATTTCGTCGGTGCAGCGGCATTTGCGCATCGGCTACAACCGCGCGGCCCGCTTGCTGGAACAAATGGAACAGGCGGGCCTGGTGTCGGCCATGCAGTCCAACGGCAACCGTGAGATCCTCGCACCGGGGAAGGCGTCCAATGAAGATTAGGCATATCGTGGCCGCGGCCGTCATGGCCGCCAGCCCCGTGCTCGCGTGGCCTGCCTCGGGCACCCAGCAGCTGCGGGATTTCGTCGCTCAGGTGCAGTCCGCCAGCGGCCGCTTCACCCAGCAGGCCGGCGACAGGCAGGGGGCGGGCAAGCCGGCGCAAACGGGCGAGTTCTCCTTCCAGCGGCCGGGCAAGTTCAAATGGGACGTGCGCAAGCCCTACGAGCAGCTGATCATCTCCGACGGCAAGCGGCTCTATCAATATGATCCCGACCTGGCCCAGGTCACCGAACGCAATGTCGACCAGTCCATCGGCGCCTCGCCGGCGGCGATTCTGTTCGGGTCGGGGGCGCTCGAAGATGTCTTCGAGCTGCAGGACCTGCCCCCCCGGGACGGCCTGGAGTGGCTCAGGGCCAAGCCGCGCAGCGCCGACGCCGGCTTCACCCACGTGGAGATCGGTTTCAAGGGCAGCATGCCGCAGCGCATCGACCTGCTCGACTCCTTCGGCCAGACCACCCGCATTAGCCTGACCGACATCCGCGCCAATCCCAAGCTGGATGCCGCGGCGTTCAAGTTCACGCCGCCGCCCGGGGTGGACGTCGTCAAGATGCAATAGAGCCCGCGTCCATGGCCGGATCCCAGGACCTCTTCTCCGGCGACCGGGCAAGCGCCCGGCATGCGCCGCTTGCCGAGCGCATGCGCCCGCGCGATCTCTCCGAAGTCGTCGGCCAGTCGCATCTGCTGGGCCCCGGCAAGCCGCTGCGGGTGGCGTTTGAATCGGGCCGCCCGCATTCCATGATCTTCTGGGGGCCGCCCGGCGTGGGCAAGACGACCCTGGCCCGGTTGATGGCCGACGGCTTCGACGCCCAGTTCATCGCCATCTCGGCCGTCCTGGGCGGCGTGAAGGACATACGCGAAGCGGTCCAGGTCGCGCAAGTGGCCCAGGGGCAGGGCCGGCGCACCATCCTGTTCGTCGACGAGGTGCACCGGTTCAACAAGGCGCAGCAGGACGCTTTCCTGCCCTATGTCGAAAGCGGCTTGTTCACCTTCATCGGCGCCACCACCGAGAACCCTTCTTTCGAGGTCAATTCGGCGCTGCTGTCGCGGGCGCGGGTCTACGTGCTGGAACCCTTGTCGGTCGAAGACCTGCTGCAGCTGATCGACCGTGCGGTCGCCATGCTCGGGCGGGACGCCGGCGCCGAAGCGGGCGGTCCGGCGCCGCTGGAATTCGCGCCGGAGGCGCGCGAGCTGTTGGCGCGCTGGGCCGACGGGGACGCCCGGCGCGTCATCAACGCCATCGAGGTCGTGGCGGAATCGGCGCGGGGGGCGGGCCGCACGGTTGTCGACAGCGCATGGCTGGAAAACTCGCTTTCCCAGAACCTGCGCCGTTTCGACAAAGGCGGCGACGCGTTCTATGACCAGATCAGCGCCCTGCACAAATCGGTGCGCGGCTCCGACCCCGACGCGGCCTTGTACTGGTTCGCGCGCATGCTGGACGGCGGCGCGGACCCCCGCTACCTGGCCCGCCGCATCATCCGCATGGCGGTCGAGGACGTCGGGCTGGCCGACCCGCGGGCGACGCAGCTGGCGCTGCACGGGGCCGACATCTATGAGCGGCTGGGCTCGCCGGAGGGCGAGCTGGCGCTGGCGCAAGCCGTGGTGTACCTGGCTTGCGCGGCAAAATCGAACGCGCTGTACATGGCCTACAAACAGGCCAGGCGCTACGCCGAAGAACACGGCAGCGCGCCGGTCCCCATGCATTTGCGCAACGCGCCGACCAAGCTCATGAAGCAAATGGGCCACGGCAGGGAATACCGCTATGCCCACGACGAGCCGCATGGCTATGCGGCGGGCGAGACCTATTTCCCCGAGGGCCTGGGCGCGAACTTTTATCAGCCTACCGACCGCGGCCTTGAAGGTAAAATCGCCGACAAGCTGGCTTTTCTCAGGCAACTGGACGAGCAAGGCAAATCATAGCGATCCGCATGCGCGCCGCGCCATGCCGGCATCTCCGTATCCTTAAACATTCTTTTGGTTAATTATGTTAGATCCCAATCAGTTGCGTAAAGACTTGCCGGCGGTGACCCGGGCGCTGGCCGTGCGCGGCATCGAATTCGACGCCGACCGCTTCAACCAGCTGGAAGCCCGCCGGAAATCCGTCCAGGTGGAGACCGAAGCGCTGCAGGCGCGGCGCAACGCGGTTTCCAAGCTGATTGGCCAATTGAAATCCAAGGGCGAGGACGCCAGCAAGGAAATGGCCGAGTCGCAGCGCATCCCCGCCCGCCTGAAAGAGCTGGAAGCCGAACTGGCGGCCGTGCAGGGGGAACTGAACAGCTGGCTGACCACCATTCCCAACCTGCCGCACGAAAGCGTTCCGGCCGGCAAGGACAGCGACGACAACGTCGAAGTGCGGCGCTGGATTCCCGCCGGCACCGAGGTCGGCCCCGACGGCTGCCCCAAGCCTCTGCCGTTCGAAGTCAAGGACCACGTCAGCCTCGGGGAGCCCATCGGCCTGGATTTCGAGACCGCGCGCAAGCTGTCCGGCTCGCGCTTCATGATGCTGCGGGGCCAACTGGCGCGCCTGCACCGGGCACTGGCCCAGTTCATGCTGGATCTCCAGACCACCGAGCACGGCTACCAGGAATGCTACACGCCCTACATCGTCAATGGCTCGACCCTGTTCGGCACTGGCCAGCTGCCCAAATTCAAGGACGACATGTTCTGGGTGACCAAGGGCGGGCAAGGCCTGGAGCCCGAACTGGACGAGCACGGCAATCCCGTCGAGCACGAAGACCTCTACCTGATCTCCACGTCGGAAATCACGCTGGCCGGGTCGGTGCGCGACACCATCGTGCCCCAGCAAGACCTGCCGCTGAAGCTGACGGCGCACACGCCGTGCTTCCGGTCCGAGGCCGGCAGCGGCGGGCGGGACGTGCGCGGCATGATCCGGCAGCACCAGTTCGACAAGGTGGAAATGGTGCAGGTCGTCGACCCGGCGAAATCCTACGAGGCGCTCGAGGAAATGGTCGGCCACGCGGAAACGGTGCTGCAGCGGCTGGGCCTGCCGTATCGGGTCGTGCTGCTGTGCGGCGGCGACATGGGTTTCGGCGCAACCAAGACCTATGACCTGGAAGTCTGGCTGCCCGCCCAGAATACCTGGCGCGAAATTTCCTCGGTATCGAATTGCGAGGCTTTCCAGGCGCGGCGCATGCAGGCGCGCTATCGGCCCGAAAAGGGCAAGCCGGAGTACCTGCACACCCTGAACGGCTCCGGCCTGGCGGTCGGGCGGGCGCTGGTCGCGGTGCTCGAGAACTACCAGCAGGCGGACGGCAGCGTCGTCGTGCCCGCGGCGCTGCGCCCCTACATGGGCGGCATTGAAAAACTGAACGCATGAACGACACCCAAAGGAGTGGAGACAAGATGGACCTGGAATTGAATGGCAAGGTGGTTCTGATAACCGGCGGCAGCAAAGGCATAGGGCTGGCCTGCGCGCACGCCTTCGCACGCGAAGGAGCGCGGGTCGCGATCGTCTCGCGCAGCGCCGAGAACCTCGAGGCGGCCCGGCGCGAGCTTGAAAGCGCCGGTCACGAGGTCATGGCGCAGCAGGCCAACCTGAGCCAGGCCGACGCCGCCCAGGCGGCCGTCGAGGCGGTGAGCCGCGAACTGGGGCCCATCGACATCCTGGTGAATTCGGCGGGCGCGGCCAAGCGCTATCCGCCCGCCGCCCTCACGCCGCAAGCCTGGCGCGACGCCATGGACGCCAAATACTTTCCCTACATCAACGCCATGGACGCCGTCATCAAGCGCATGGCCGAACGGGGCAAGGGCGCCATCGTGAACATCATCGGCACGGGCGGCAAGGTGCCCAAGCCCATCCATCTGCCGGGCGGCGCCGCCAATGCGGCGCTGATGCTGGTCTCGTCGGGCCTGGCCAACGCCTTCGGCCCGCAGGGCATACGCGTGAACGCCATCAACCCCGGGTCCACCCTCACCGGCAGGGTGCAGGGCTCGCTGGACGCCGAGGCGGAGCGGTCGGGCAGGTCGGCGGAAGACGTGCTCAAGGCGATGGAACAGCATCTGCCGCTGGGCCGCCTGGCACGCCCCGACGAAATCGCCAACACCGCGCTGTTCCTGGCGTCCGAACGGGCCAGCTACGTCAATGGCGCTTTGGTGGCGATGGACGGCGCGATGTATCCCATGGTTTGCTGAAGCGGCCGCGGGCCGCCCGGCCCGCGCGCTTCGGCTGGCGGGCGGCCGGCGTATTGCGCGCCGGCCATGGCGTCACGGCCGTGGCCGTGGGTCGGCCGCGACTTTCATGATTTCCTGAGTGGCGCGCGGGTCCCGGGCCGTCCAGCGCCCCGCTTCCACGCTGTGCAGGAAATCCAGAACCGCCCGGTTGAACAGGTCCGGCTCTTCCAGGTTGATCGTATGGCCGGTCTTGGGCAGGACCAGCAGGCCGCTGCGGGGCAGGGTCCGTTTCAGGAACAGGGACGGCTGCAGGCAATGGTCGTCTTCATCGCCGGTCATGATCAGGGCCGGCACATCGAGGCCTTGCAGGGCTTCCTGCAGCGTATACAGGGAAGGGCGGCGCGCCTGCACGCCGCGCATGGTGCGCGCGGCGCCCGCCGCGTCGTGCTGCGACAGATGCTCGACGAACTCGGCCCAGCCGCGCGGGTCCTTGTTCTGCAGCTGCACGCGGGAAGCCCCTTCGGCATAGATGGGAGCGAACCCCGGGCTGCCGAGCGCCTCGAACTGGTCGGCGACCTGGTGGGAAAGGCGGCGGAAGGTGTCCGCATGCTCGGCCTCGGAGCCATAGCCGACGCCGGCGATGGTCAGGGAAAGGGCGCGTTCGGGAAACATCAGCCCGAAGTGCAGGGCGGCGAAACCGCCCATGGACAAGCCCACGACATGGGCGCGCTCGATCCGCAGGGCGTCCAGCACGCAGCCGATGTCGCGGGCGGCCCTGGCTTGCGAGTAATCGTCCATGCTCGCCGGCACGCCGGAAGGCGGATAGCCCCGCGCGGCATAGGCGATGCAGCGGTAGCGCCGGGAAAAGAACCGCACTTGGGCTTCCCAGCTGCGGTGGTCGCCCGCGAACTCGTGCACCCAGATGATGGGCGCGCCTTGCCCGGTGGCTTCATAGTAAAGCTGTACGTGGTCGTCGGTCTGTATGTGGGGCATGGGGCCTCGCGGTCAGGCGTCGGGTTCGGGGGCGGGTTCCTGCGCGCGGTACCAGTCGGCGATCTGGCCGCCCGTCATGAAGCAGACATGCTGGCTTCTGAGCAGCAGGTCGAGCATTTCCTCGAAATAGCCGTAGCGGTGCGGCACGCCGATCAGGTGCGGGTGCAGGCCCAGGGCCAGCACCCGCGGCTGCTCTTCCGATTCGCGCTCGAACAGGCTCAGGGTTCGCTGCAGCCGCAGCAGGAACTCGTCGGACGAATGCTTTTCGATGGCGTAGATGATGGAGTCGTTCAGCTCCAGGTTGTAGGGCATCTGCATCAGGCTGCCGCGCTTGACGCGCATCCAGTTCGGCAGGTCGTCGACCACCCAGTCGCAGACGTATTCCACGCCGGCCTCCACCAGCAGCTCGGGCGTGTCGAAGGTTTCGCGCAGGCCCGGGCTCAGCCAGCCGCGGGGCCGGACGCCGGTGAAGGACTGGATTTTTTCCAGCGACTGGAAGATGTTGTCGGCTTCGTCCTCGCCGAAGTTCAGCGACTTCTGGTGCAGGCCGTGCCCGATGAATTCCCAGCCGGCCTCCAGCATCGCTTCCGCGGCGGCGGGGTAGGCGTCTATGACGCTGGCATTGAAGCTGGTGGAAGCCGGCAGGCCCCGCTGGACGATGGCGTCGAGGATCCGGGGCAGCCCGGCGCGCATGCCGTAGTCGGCCCAGCTGAAATTGGGCACGTCGGGTATCGTTTCCTTGCCGTGGGGAGGAGTGATGATGCTGCGCGGCATGGCTTGGTCAAAGCGCCAGTTTTCCACGTTGACCACGAGATGCACCATGATGCGCCCGGCTTCGGGCGGGGTGAGCTTGGGCCGGCGTGTGGACAGGCGGTAGGGAATGCGTGGGTTGGCCATAGTCGTTTCCGGTGAGTTGAATGGCGCGGTCAGTGCCGGATCTGCCTGAGGATTTCGCGCTTCAGTTCGTTGAACGCCGCGGTCGTGGTGTCTTCGATCGTCCTGGGGCGCTCGATCGGCACGTCGATGCGGGTCTGGATGCGGCCGGGGCGGGCGCTCATGACGTAGATGGTGTCGGCCAGCAGAATGGCTTCGTCGATGTCGTGGGTCACGAACAGGACGGTGGTGCGCAGCTTGCTCCATACGGACAGCAATAGTTCCTGCATGGTGAGCCGGGTCTGGGCGTCCAGCGCGCCGAAGGGCTCGTCCATCAGCAGGACCCGCGAACCCAGCGTCAGGACCCGGGCGATGCCGACCCGCTGGCGCATCCCGCCGGACAGCTGGACCGGGAGGTGGTCCAGGAAGCCGGACAGGCCGGTGATTTCCAGCATTTCCCTGGCGCGCGGCTCGTATTCGCTTTTTTTCGCGCCCGCCACCTGCGGGCCGAAGATGACGTTCTCCCAGACGGTGAGCCACGGAAAGAGCGCGGCCTCCTGGAAGACGACCCCGCGGTCGGGGCCGGGCCGGCTGACGGCGCGCTGGTTCACGAGCAGGGTGCCAGACGAGCTCCGCTCGAAGCCCGCGATCAGGTTCAACAGGGTGGATTTGCCGCAGCCCGACGGGCCCAGCAAGGCCACGAACTCGCCCGGCTGGATTTCCAGGTCGATGTTGTCCAGGGCCTGGACCGGCGTCGCCCCCGGATAAGTCTTGTATACCTGGCTGATTGAAATTCCCGACATGATTTCCTCAGTGACTTTGAAGCATGCGCCAGACCAGCACCCGGCGCTCTATCAGCACGATCAGGCGATCGCTGATGTATCCCATGATGCCGATGGACACCATGTCGGCCAGCACGATGTCCATGCGGCCTACATAATAGGCGTCCCAGAGCACGTAGCCCAGCCCCGATTTGACGGCGACCATTTCCGAGACGATCACGGCGGTCCAGGACACGCCCAGACCCAGGCGCAGCCCGGTGAACAGCGACGGCATCGCCGAGGGCAGGACGACGCGGCGCAGCAGCTGGGTGGGCGACGCGCCCATCATGGCGGCGGCGCGCACGAGGTTGCGCTCGACGTCCCGGGCGCCCTGCGTGGTGTTGACGACGATGGGATAGAAGCCGCCCAGGAAGATCAGGAAGACGGATCCGAAGTCGTGTATGCCGAACAGGGCGATGGAAAAGGGCAGCCAGGCGGTGATCGGTATGGGGCGCATGCCCTGTACCATGGGATCCAGCATGAGCGCCGCCGTGCGGTTCCAGCCTATCGCCAGGCCCAGCGGCACGCCCAGCAGGACCGCCAGGAGAAAGCCCTGGCCGACCCGCATGGCGGAATACTGCACGTTGCTCGCCCAGGTGCCCAGGTAGGGGTTCAGCCCCATGCCCGGATCGGCGAAGATCCAGTCCCACCAGGCATACGCCACGTTGACCGGGGTCGGGACGACCCCGGCCATGCCGGCGCTTTGGCCCAGCAACTGCCAAAGCGCCAGGAGTGCGATGGGTACGACGACGCCGAGCGCAAGCCGCCTTCTGGCATTCATTTCTTCATTACCTCATCCAGCAGGGATTGGTCCCACACCGTCGAAATCTGTCCGCTGGTGTCTTTGGGGATGACGCCCAATTCGTTGAAGACCTTGGCCTGGCGCTTCAGCTGTTCCAGGTCGAGCACGCCGCCCAGCTTGATGATCTTCACCGATTCACGCGTGACCTCCGGTGGCAGGCCGGTGTATTTGGTGTAGGCCTGCGCGAATGCCTCGGGGTCCCGGGCGAGCCGCTCTTCCGCGTTCTTGTAGGACCACAGGAAGCACTTCAGGGCGTCCCGCTTGTTCTTCATGGCATCGCGCGTGGCGGCCAGCAGGCCCAGTTCGGCGCCCACCGCCTTGGACCGGCTGTAGTCCATGGTGTCGGCGAAATAACCTATGCCGTTGGCCACCGCCTGGGATTCGAACGGCTCCCACAGCGCGACGGCGTCCACGTCGCCCCGTTCCAGCGCCTGCACGAAGGCGGTGCCGCCGCCTTGTATGTTGACGGCGGTGAAGGACTTGTAGGGTATGCCTTTTTCGGCCAGCGTCGCCGCCCATTGGAACCAGACGGCCGAGCCGGGGGCGATGCCGATTTTCTTGCCCGCGATGTCTTTCCAGTCGCGGATCTCGACGCCTTTGCGCACGACCAGGTACTTGGCCGACGACGCGACGCCGGTCAGCCCCACGATCTTGTCGCTGCCCTGCGCCAAGGCGATGGCCAGGTCCGCCGGCCCGATGCCGGCGACGTCGACCGAGCCGGACAGCAGCGCGGTGCGGGCGTCGGCATAGCGCACGAATTCCGCCGTCTTGACCTCCACGTTGCATTGCTTGAGGTCCTCGGGCACGAAGATGATGGGCGAAAGATGGCCCACCTTCACGTTGCCCACGGTCAGGGTCTGCCTTTCCTTTGCCGGTTCGGGCCGGGGGCCGACGGCCAGGCTGGCGGTGGCGAAGGCCGCCAGCGCCGCGCCGAGTGCGATTCTGTGTAGCGTGTTCATGATGTCTCCTGGTGAGGTCAGCGTGTTCGTTTGTGTGGTGGTGCTGCTGAGTACAACTAGGTGCCGCTGAATCGGGGGGGGCGCCTGCTCTGGAATGCCAGCCGCCCCTCCTGGTAGTCCTTGCTGTCGAAACAGTCCTGGACAGCCTGGTCGACGGCGGTTTCGTCTTGCGCGGCGGGGTCGCCGACGGCGTGCCGGATGGCCAGCTTCGCGGCGCGGATCGTCAGCGGGGCGTTGGCGGCGATTGCGCCCGCCAGCGCGGCGATCTCGTCCGCGAAGACGGCGCCGGGGAAGCTTTGGTGGACCATGCCTATGCGCTCCGCTTCGGTTCCGTTGAAATCCCTGGCCGTGAAGAACATCTCGGCCGTTCTCGCCGCCCCCAGCATCTGGACGGCCCGGCGAATGCCCGCTCGGTCGTAGCCCAGCCCCAGCTTGGCGGCGGGCATGCGAAAGCGCGAATCGTCGGTGCAATACCTGAGGTCGCACGCCAGCGCCAGCCCGATCCCGCCGCCCATGCAGACGCCGCGTATGGCGGCCACCACCGGCTTGGCGCATCGGCTCAGCGCTTCCTGGGCGTGATCGACCGCGATGCCGTAGGCCCGCACCTGTTCCGTGGAGCTGCGCAGGCTGTCGAATTCCGAAATATCGGCGCCGGACACGAAGGCCCGGTCGCCGTCGCCCTGCAGCATCAGCACGCGGACCGCGGGGTCTTGCTCGGCCTGCCGCGCCAGTTGGGCCAGTTGCCGCCACATGGCGAGGGACATGGCGTTGTAGCGCCCCGGATTGCTGATCGTGATGCGGCCGACGCCGCCGAGGACCTCTAGTGTGAGCTTGCCGGCGGGCTGGTCTTTCTGGGTCTGCGCCATTCTTCCGCCTCCGTCAGACTACGCCTGTTTCGTGGAAACGCGCAATGGTGGAATCATCGTAGCCGGCTTCGCGCAGGATTTCATCGGTGTGTTCGCCCCAGCCCGGCGCGGTCCGAGCCAGGTCGGCGGGCGTGCGCGCCAGGGTGACCGGCTGGGTGATGAAGCTGCGTTCGCCCCCTTGCCATGCGGGGAGGGTCCTGGCCACGCCCAGGTGCCGCACCTGCGGGTCCTGGAACATCTGGGGAACGGTGTAGACCGGGCCGGCGGGCACGCCCGCGTCGTTCAGCAGCGTCACCCAGTGCTCGACGCCATGCTCGCGGAAAACGCCCTGGATCATGTCGTTCAGGCGGGTCCGGTTCTTCACGCGCAGCTTTTCCGTGGCGAAATCGGGGTCGTCCAGCCACTCGGGCCGGCCTATGGCGGCGCAGAAACGGTGCCAGTTGCCCTCGCCCGACGCGCCCAGGTTGAATTGCCCGTCGGACGCGGTGAACAGGCCCATGGGGCTGCTGGTGGGATGGTCGTTGCCGGCCTGCACGGGCACGTCGCCATCGTTCAGATAGCGGGCGCCCTGGAAGTCCATCATGGCGATCTGGGAGTGCAGCAACGAGGCATGGACCCATTGCCCCTTGCCCGATCGCTCGCGTTCGAGCAGGGCCGTGAGTATCCCGATGGCGGTGTAAAGGCCGGTGCTGGAATCGGCGACCGCCAGGCCGGCGCGCACGGGGCCTTGCCCCGGCAGCCCGGTCACTGACATCAGCCCGCCCATGCCTTGCACGATCTGGTCGAAGCCCGGCCGCTTGGCATAGGGGCCGGTCTGGCCGAAGCCCGATATGCTGGCGAGTATGATGCGCGGGTTGACGAGGGCGAGCGATTCATAGTCCAGGCCCAGCCGGGTCTTGACGTCCGGCCGCCAGTTCTCGACCACGACGTCGGCATCGGCCACCAGCTTCTTCAGGACCCGCATGCCGTCCTCTTTCTTCAGGTTCAGCGTAAGCGAGCGCTTGTTCCGATTGAGATTCTGGAAATCGCCGCTCCAGCGGTCGGCGGCGAACATGGCTTCGTTCGGATCCACGCCGGGCGGAGGCTCTATCCGTATCACGTCGGCCCCGAAATCGGCGAGTATGCGCACGCAAGTGGGGCCGGCGCGGACTCTGGAAAGGTCCAGGACGCGGAAACGCTGCAGGGCGGAAGAAGCATGGATGCTGGGCATGGCTGCTCGATTCGTATGTGGAAGGCGCCGGCATGGCGCGCCGGCATGGGATGGCGCCGGCGGCTGATGTATTAATTCAGCCCATAAATATATTTATAACCGCTAGACAAAATAATACATATTGCTTTAAATACTTATTGATGCGGATGAAAATACATATTAGAGTGCGCGTTTTGCCGTGCGAGCGCAGAGCCCCATCGCGGGCCGGCCGGCGCGCCTCGCCGTGCCGGCTGTGGAAACTCCGCTGTTTTATATAATGGCGCCCATGAAGATCAGTGAAAAAATCCGGCAACACATCGAAGACGAAATCAGGGCGGGTGTCTTGCTGCCCGGCGACGTCATCGACGAACACGATCTCGCCCGGCGTTTCGAGGCCTCCCGTACGCCCGTGCGGGAGGCCCTGATCCAGCTGGAAGCGCAGAACATGCTCATCAGCCAGCCGCGCCAGGGCATGGTGGTGGCGAAAATGGACGTCAAGCAGTTGCTGGCCATCTGGGAGCTGCTGGTGGAAATGGAAGCGGTGTGCGCCAAGCTGGCATGCGAGCGCATGACGCCCGAAGAACGCGAGCAATTGGCGCAAATCCACGCCGACGGCCAGAAAATCGTCGACGCCGACGACATCGACGGCTGGCGCAAGGCCAACCATGCTTTCCACGACGCCTTGTACCTGGGCTCGCGCAACCCTTATCTGCGCCAGGAAATCCTTCGCCTGCGAGCCAGAACGGGCGCCTATCTGCGGCATGCGTTCAGCGCCCTGGGGCGCTTGCAGTCTTCGCAGGAACAGCACGCAAAGATCCTGGACGCCATCCAGAAGCGCGATGCCGCCCGCGCCCATGCGCTGATGCTGGAACACATCAGCCTGGATCAGGGCGCGCGGGGCCTGACGGACTTCATCATCAACCTGCCGAGCTCTTTGCTGAACTCATGAAAACGGGACCTCGATAGGCCCCGTCGCGCACGGCTTGCCGGCCAGGTTCAGCGGCCGTGGCCGCGATGGTGATGGTGCTTGTGCGGGCCCTTGAAATGCTTGTCGTAGTGCCTGGGGCCGCGGAAGTCGTGCCGGTAATAGCGGCCGGAACGGTACACGGGCACGGGCTGATAGATGCGTTCCGGGATCACCACCACGCGCGGCCGTTCCACATAGCGCACGGGCGGCGGGTAATAGTAGTAGTCGGGCTGTGTATAGATCACGCCGGGTATGCCTATGGAAATGTCCACGTCCACGCCGCCCCGCGCCGTGGCGGCACCGGAAGCCAGCACGGCCAGCATGGCGGCCCCGGCCAGGAATATTCGTTTCATGGAAGCACCTTTCTGATCTCATACGAATGGCCTATTGTCGCCCATCAGAAGTTTCAGAATGGTTAGGCCGGGCGCTGAAAGCGCGTCAAAACGTTTCAGAAGGCGCGCATTCCGGCGCGCCGCTTACCTTCCTTTACGCCGGCCGATGCGCCGCCCGGCCGGCGCCGCCTGCCTTTCAGCGTTGACCGGCCCTAGACGTGATGAGGACAGAAGCGCGTGTCGCGCATGATCTTCACTTCCTGCGCAACAAAGGTGCCCGCGTTCATCCGCTTGAATTCATGCCAGGCCGGGTCGGCCTCCAGGGCGGCGCGCCGCCTTTCGCGGTCGGCCATGTCGTCGTAGACCCAGATGTGGAGCACCTGGTTCAAAGGGCCGACGTCGCTGACGAAAAAGCCCAGCAGGCGCCCAAGGTGCTTCTTCTGCAGCGGCAAGGCGTACCGTTCGTAGCGCTCGAGGTAGCTGTCCATTTTGCCGTGCGCCACGGTATAGCTGCGGTGTTCGAATATCATGCGCGTCAGTCCGTATGGATGTTGGCTTCCTTGAGCCACGGCAGCCATTGGGCGAAGTCGCGGTCCAGGCGGGCCTGGAAGGCGTCCGCGCCCTGGGGGTTGCTGAATCCGGCCTTGGCGAGCTTGTCGGCGATGTCGGGTTCGCGCACGACCTTGGCCAATGCGGCTTCGAGCGTGTTCCGGACCGCGTCCGGCGTCTTGGCGGGAACGAGAACGCCATACCAGTTCGTCATTTGCAAGGCGGGCATCCCGGCTTCTTTGGCGGTGGGAATGTCGGGCAGCAGGGCCGAGCGCGTGGTGTCGTAGATGACCAGGCCCTTGATGCGGCCTTCCTTGATGTAAGGCTGCAGGACGGGCACGTCGGCGTTGACCAGGTCGACGTCGCCCGCGATCAGCGCCACGAGCGCGGGCGCGGCGCCGCGATAGGGGACATGGGTCAAGGGGATGTCGGCCGCCTTGCGCAGCAGCTCGGCGCCCACGTGCATGGTCCCGCCTACGCCCGTGGATCCATAGTTCAGGCCGTCGGGGCTGGATTTCGCCTTGCCGATGAGTTCGCCCAGGGTGTTGACGCCGAGCTTGGGCGACACCGCCAGCATGGTCTGCACCTCGCCAAGCAGGTATACCGCCTTGAGCGCCGTGCGCGGATCGTAGGGCAGGTTGCTGCGCGTGCCCGTGGACAGGATCAGGCTGGAGGTGGACAGCAGGATGGTATTGCCGTCGGGCGGCGCTTCGGCCACCAGGTGCGCGCCTATGGTTCCGCCGGCTCCGCCCTTGTTTTCGACGACCACCGTCTTGCCGAGCTTTTCGCCCAGGCTAGGGGCGATGATGCGCGCGATCAGGTCGGTCGGACCGCCCGCGGAAAACGGCACGATCATTCTTACGGCATCGGCGGCGAAGCCGGCGGAGGGCAGGGCGAGCGCGCCGACCAGCGCGGCGCACGTGGCGAGTTTTTTGAGCATGGTCGTCTCCTGGTTGTTATGGGTGTCAGCATGGATGGTGTCGTCAAGATGCGAACCTGGGTTCGGGCAGCCCGCGCACGCCCACGTCCAGCGCCAGGAGCGCGCCCGCCAGCGGTTCCCTGGCCTGCTGTTCGGGCGTGAATCGTTGCGAGTGCGACGTGATGTACAGCGTGGACAGGTCGTCGCCGCCGAAGGCCGGACAGGTGGGATTGGTGACCGGCAGCTGGATGCAGCGGTCCACCCGGCCGTCGGGCGCAAGGCGCACGAGGTGGCCGGCGGCGACCATGCAGTTCCAGACATAGCCTTCGGCATCGACGGTCGCCCCGTCCGGGCGCCCGGCCTGGTGGGTCCAGTCCTTGAAGACGCGCCGATTGGAGATGGCGCCGTCGTCGATGTCGTAGTCGAAGGCCCAGATCACCTGGCGGTGGGTGTCGGCGAAATACATGGTCTTGTCGTCGGGGCTCCAGGAAATGGCATTGGGCAGCACGAAGCCGCTCAGCATGCGGTGGCAGCCGAGGTCGGGGTCGAGCCGGTAGAGCGTGCCCAGGGGTTCGCGCAAGGTGTCGTGCATGCTGCCGCACCAGAAGCGGCCGCGCCGGTCGCACTTGCCGTCGTTCAGGCGCATGCCGGGCCGGTTTTCTTCGGGGTTGGCGATGAGCGTGGCCGGCGTGCCGGCGGCCGGATCGTAATAATGGAAGCCCGTTTGCGCCGCCAGCACGAAGCCGCCTGATTCGCGCAGGGCGATCGCCCCGGTGACCAGGTCGGGATGCAGGCGCAGCGCCGCGTGCCGCCCGGTGGACGGCTCGTAGTATTGCAATGCCGGGCGCCGGACGTCTATCCACCACAGCCGCCGGCTGCGGGCGCACCACAGCGGGACCTCCCCGAGGATGTCGGCGGCGCGCACCACGGCATGGATTTCCACATTCGTTTCTATGTTCATGTCTGCGCCCGGATCATTTGTACTTGGTTGCGGCGAGCGTGGCCAGGTCGATGCCGGCCGCGATGTCCGCCTTTTGCCGCGCATCGCCGGCGTCGATTCTTTCCGCCTCGGCCAGCACGCGCTCGGCCTGCTCGTAGGGAATGAACACGACGCCGGCCTCGTCCGCGGCGACCAGGTCGCCCGCCTGGACCACCACGCCCGATATGCGGACCTGGCCATTGATTTCGACGGTCTGCAAACGCCACTTGCCCGTAATGGGCGTGACCCCTTTCGCCCAGATCGGGAAGCCGAGCTCCCGCGACGCGCCGGGGTCGCGGAAGGAGCCGTCGATGACGGCGCCGGCGCATTGCGCCCGGCGCGCCACCGTGGCGGACTGGCCGCCCATGTTGGATACGCCGGTCAGGCCTTCTATGACGACCACGTCGCCCGGATCGGCCAGGTTGTAGGCCTCGTGTTCGGCCATTTTGCCGATGCCGGCTTCGGCGCATGCCCAGGCGTCTTCTTCGCGCTCGACGTTCCGCACCGTTACCGCCTGGCCGACGATGCGCGCCTGCGGCAGGCTGGGCGCCAGGACGGCGGCGGGAATGGCGCCATGCAGCTTCAGTCTGTCCATGGCGTCGGAAAGCGCGCCAGTGAGGTCGCCCAGGCGCGCGTAGCGCTGGAGGATGCCCGGCGCAAGCCGTGGGAGCTCCATGCGGCGGATTGCCTGGGCGGTTATGCGCCCGGTGAGTTTGCGTGTGGTCATGGGCCGCCTCTCCAGTTTGATTGAATATTATCCTGATATATGGGTTTTATCAATAATCCTGTTATATGAGATTTTATTTGAAGTTGATGGCGGCGTCGAGGCGCCTTGCGGTCTGCGATCCAGGCTATACAATCCGCGCATGACGAATAAGGCAAAAGAGGCCGCTTCCAGCCTGGCCCGCGCGCTGGACATCCTGGCGCTGTTCACGATGGACACCCCCTTGCTGACGGCCGAGGACATCGCGTCGCGCCTGGGATACACCCGCTCCACGGCGTACCGCTACATCAAGGAGTTGAGCGGCGCCGGTCTGATCGCGGCCGCGACCGGCGCGGCATACAGCCTGGGGCCGCGCATCGTCGAGCTCGAACGCATGCTGGCCCTGACGGACCCTTTGTACCGGGCCGGCGCCGCCGTGCTGGCCGGCCAGGAATGCGACAACCACGCCTTGCTGCTGCACAATCTGTATCAGGACAAGGTACTGTGCATATACAAGGTCGGGCCCGACGTGCTGCAGCATGGAGACCAGCAGGTCGTCATACTGAGGGCCAGGGGCATCCCTTTTTCGCTTTTCCAGGGGGCGGCGTCGCTGGCCATGCTGGCATACCTGTCGCCGCACCGCATACGCCAGACCTATCTCAGGAACGAACTGGCGATCAAGCAGGCCGGGCTCGGGCAGAACTGGGACGAATTCCGGCGGAAGATGTCGACAATACGGCGGACGGGATACGCCACCAGCCGGGGCCAGATCACGCCCATGGTCATGGGCGTGGCCGTGCCCATCCTGCTGCCCGGCGATCAGCGCCTGGTCGGCAGCCTGGCAAGCACCCACCTGAGCGCCGCCATGCCCCCAGAGAACGAAGCCGAGTGCGCGCGGGGGCTACATGCGCTGGCCGCGAGCATCGCGCAGGAATACTTGAACGTGGCGCAGTGAAAGCCGGCGGCAGCCTAGCTTTCTTTGCGGGAGGCGGGGCGGCGGCGCCCGGCATGCCGCCTTTCACGGGCGAAGAACCAGCGCTTCGTCGCCTCTGAGGCAGCGAGATAGGCCGCCGTGATCGCAATCAAGCCGGCCATGATCGGCACGGGCAGCGGCACGAAGCCCAGCCATCCCGCGCCCGGGAGATAGGGAATCGCGATGGCGAGCACGCCCGCCGCCAGCGTCAGCCAGGCCAGCAGGCCGCTAGGACGGCTTTTCCAGAACGGCTTGCGGGTGCGCACGATCATCACGATGGCAAGCTCGGTGATCAGCGATTCGACGAACCATGCGGTCTGAAAGACGTGCGCGGTCGTTCCCGCGACCAGGATGAGGAACGCGAAGGTGACGAAGTCGAACACGGAGCTGACGAGGCCGAAGGCAACCATGAAGCGGCGCACGTAGCCGATGTCCCAGTGGCGCGGGGCGCGTGTCTGTTCGGCATCCACGTTGTCCGTCGCGATGGCCATCGACGGCGCGTCCGACAGAAGATTGTTGAGCAGGATCTGGGGCGCGAGCAGCGGCAGGAAGGGCAGGAAAAGCGATGCGAGGGCCATCGAGACCATGTTGCCGAAGTTGGCGCTGGTGGTGATGGCGATGTATTTCATCGTGTTGGTGAAGGTCGCGCGGCCGTCGTCCACGCCACGCAGCACCACGCCGAGGTCGCGCTGGAGAAGAATCATGTCGGCGGCCTCGCGCGCCACGTCCACCGCGCCGTCGACCGAGATTCCGACATCTGCCTCGTGCAGCGCGGGGGCGTCGTTGATGCCGTCGCCCAGATAGCCCACGACATGGCCGCGCCGGCGCAGCGCGGCGATGATGCGCTCCTTCTGGTTGGGGTCGATCTCGGCGAAGATGTCGATCTCGGCCGCGCGGGCGAACAGCGCCTCTTTGGTCATCTTGGACAGCTCGCCGCCGGTCAGAACGTTGCGCCGCGGCAGGCCGATCGCTTCCGCAAGATGCTGCGCGACGTAACGGTTGTCGCCGGAGATCATCTTCACCTTGATTCCGCGCGCGGCGAATGCCTTCAGGGTTTCGGCCATGCCGGGCTTGGGCGGGTCGAAGAACAGCAGGAATCCGGCGAAAGCGAGGTCCGCCTCGTCCTCGCGGCCATAGGCGGCCTTGCGCGGAAATCGGCGCACCGCGACGCCGAGAACGCGGTAGCCTTCCGTGCTCCAGCACCGCATCCTGTCGTCGATGGCTTTTGCCTGGTCTTCGTCCAGGGGACGCGTGCTCGTTCCATCGAAGACCATGGAGCAGGCGTCGACGACGTTCTGCACCGCGCCCTTGCAGATCAACAGGTCGTCGCTTTGCCCTTCCCGCCTGACGACGACGGACAGGCGCTTGCGGATGAAGTCGTAGGGGATTTCTTCGGCCTTGATGTAAGGCGCCAGGTCGTCGTGGTCGCGCCGGCCGGCCACGATCGCTTCGTCGAGAGGGTTGGCCATCCCGGTCTGCAAGCTGGCGTTGAGCAGCGCCCACACTCGCAGCTGCTCGGAAGCCGCGCCGTCCGGGTCCATGCAGGCATCGAGGCGGATGGCGCCTTCGGTGAGCGTGCCGGTCTTGTCGGTGCACAGGAGGTCCATGCTGCCCAGGTTCTCGATGGCGTCGAGGCGGCGCACGACGACCCCGCCCGACGCCATGGCGCGCGCGCCGCGCGCCAGCGTGACGCTGATGATCGCCGGCAGCAGCTCCGGCGTCAGTCCCACCGCCAAGGCCAGCGAGAAGAGCAGCGAGTCGATTGCCGGCCGCTCCAGCAGGAGGTTGGCGAAGAAGACCACGATGACGATGGCCAGCATGACTTCGGTCATCAGGTAGCCGAAGCGGCGTATGCCCCGGTTGAACTCCGTCTCCGGCACGGCGCGCCCGATGGTGGCGGCGATCGAGGCGTACTCGGTGCCCCCGCCGGTGCGCACGGCCAGCATCTTGGCCGTGCCGCTGCGCACCGACGTGCCGGTGAAGACGGCATTGCCGCGCGCGCCGAGCCGGGCGTCCGGCGCGGACACGCCGGGCGCCTTCACGACGGGAAAGGTCTCGCCGGTCAGGGCGGATTCGCTGACATTGAGGTCGCGCGCCTGCAGCAGCACGCCGTCGGCGGGGATCAGGTTTCCGGCCGAAAGCAGGATGACGTCGCCCGGCACGATGTCTTCGACGGCGATCGGTGTTTCCTTTCCGTCGCGCAGCACGGACGCCTTGCGCGCGATGCGCGCCGTCAGGGCTTCCATCGCCCGGGAGGCGCCGTATTCCTGGGTGAACGACAGCGCGCAGCTCGCCAGCACGATGACGGCGATGATGAGCGCTTCGCTGCCCTCGCCGACGAAGGCCGAGACGGCGGCGGCGAAGACGAGTATGAGGACGAGCGGGCTGCGAAACTGCCGCGCAAAGGCGGCGATGGCCGGATGGCCGCCTGTTCCGCTGATCGTGTTGCGGCCGGCCATGCGCAATTGCGCCGCCGCTGCCGCAGAGGACAGGCCGTCAGGCGTCGAGCCGAGTTCCGCCAGGAGCTCGTCGGCGGGCATCGCCCAATAGGCGTCGGCGCCATCGGCGGGACGGGGGACCAGGCTGCGCTTCATGCGATTCTCCTGCCGTGGCGATCGAGCCCGACACGGGTTTCCGGAGTAGGAAAGACTACCATGCCGCGTCGATGTGGCGGTAGGGGAGGCGGGCTGCATCCGCTAGGCTATGTGGGGAAAATCAAACCGCGCCGGAATCGAAGCGCGGCCAAAAAACTGTCGCCACATCGAAAACGAAATTTTGAGAATTATCGCATGCGGGTCTTGGCCCAGTGCGGTTGGAATGGCGTGATTAACCGAGTCTGACGAATGCCCTGATCCCCCGAAAAATGGGGAAGAGCCCCCGCGTGATTGCGGGCGGATTCTAGGCCAGTCAAATATTCCCTCGCCACGACAAAATAAAAGCCACCCAAATGGGTGGCCGTGTCTTGCTGTAAGTGCCTGAATTCATTGGCGGACAGGGTGAGATTCGAACTCACGATACGCCTAAACGTATACCGGATTTCGAGTCCGGCGCATTCGACCACTCTGCCACCTGTCCTGGGTTCCCGCATGGCTGCAAGATTGCCTAGCCGGTTGCGCTGTAAAAGCCCCGGCAAGCAAGGCCCGCGTAGTCGAAAGCGCCCCTGCTAGATCGGCAAAGAGCGATATTCTAGCAAGAATCCGGAAAAAATCATAATGCCCTTGTTCTTCCCGGCCGCACAGGCAAAATGACGGGGCCGGGGCGGTAAACTACTGGGCATCGACCGGCTTTGATCAAAGGAATGGGACGCTATGCTTACAGGAAAAAACGCGGTTGTCACGGGTTCAACGAGCGGGATAGGGCTTGCCATCGCACGGGAGTTGGCCGCCAATGGCGCCAACCTGGTCATCAACGGCTTTGGCGATGCAGACGAAATAGAAAAGCAGCGCATCGACCTCGAACTCGAGTTCGACGTGAAAGTCAGCTACATCAATGCCGACCTGATGCGCGGCGAGGCCACGCGAGCCTTCATCGACCAGGCGGCCAGTGCGCTGGGCGGCGTCGACATCCTGGTCAACAACGCGGGCATACAGCATACCGACCCCATCGAGAACTTTCCCGTCGAGCGCTGGGACGCGATCATCGCGCTGAATCTCTCGGCCGTGTTCCACGGCACCGCCGCCGCGCTGCCGTACATGAAGAAAAAAGGCTGGGGCCGCGTCATCAATATCGCGTCGGCCCATGGGCTGGTGGCGTCGGCGTACAAGTCGGCATATGTCGCCGCCAAGCATGGCGTGGTCGGGCTGACCAAGGTCACCGCGCTGGAGAACGCCGGCTCCGGCATTACCTGCAACGCCATATGCCCGGGCTGGGTGCGCACGCCGCTGGTCGAAAAGCAGATCGAAGCGCTCGCGCAGAAGCACGGCATTTCGATAGAAGACGCGGCCAAAGAGCTGCTGGCGGAAAAACAGCCTTCGCTCCAGTTCGTCACGCCCAAGCAACTCGGCGCGGCGGCGGTGTTCCTGGCCTCCGAGGGGGCCGATCAAATGACGGGCACGACCTTGTCGCTCGACGGGGGCTGGACGGCCCGCTGATTCCATTGCGGTACTGACGCGGGCCGGGGTCCCGATGGCTGGCTCCGCCGGTTCGCGCTCATCCGCGCGTCATTCAAAGAAGGATGGAAATGCTGTTGCTACTTTCTCCGGCCAAGAAGCTGGATTACGATACGCCCGTCAGAACGGCGCTGCACACGCAGCCGCTGTTCGTCGACGACGCGGCCGAGTTGATCGCCGTCCTGAAGAAGAAGTCCGCGCCGGAAATCGCCGGCCTGATGAAGCTCAGCGACGCCCTGGCCGAACTGAATGTCCGGCGCTACGCCGAGTGGCGGCCGGTCTTCGACTTGTCCAATGCCCGGCAGGCGGTCCTGGCCTTCAATGGCGACGTCTACGAGGGGCTGGACGCGTCCACGCTTTCCGATGCGCAACTGAAATGGGCGCAGGAGCACATCGCTTTGCTGAGCGGCCTGTACGGCGTGTTGCGTCCGCTCGATCTCATGCAGCCTTATCGTCTCGAGATGGGCACCGGCCTGGCCACGAAGCGGGGCAAGAACCTGTATGAATTCTGGGGCGGCAAGATATCCGCGCAGCTGAACGAGATGCTGGCGGCCCTGCCGGGCGAGCGCGAGCCGGTGGTGCTGAATCTTGCGTCGGAGGAATACTTCAAGTCCGTGGACAGGAAGACGCTCCGGGCCCGGGTCGTGCAATGCGTGTTCCAGGATCACAAGAACGGCGCCTGGAAAGTCATCAGTTTCCATGCCAAGCGCGCCCGTGGCTTGATGGCGCGCCACGTCATTGAAAACAAGATCGTCAAGCCCGAGGACTTGCGTGGCTTCGATCGCGAAGGCTATGCGTTTGCCGCGGCCGAGTCTTCGGCGGACAGCCTGGTGTTTCGGCGCAAGCGGGACTAGGATCTGTCGACGCTACTGGATGCTGCGCATCTCTTGGCGGACCAATTGCGAGGCCTTCAGCATCTGCTTCAGCGGATAGGCGAGCGCCGCCAGCTCGCCGTCCGTTTCCAGCGAAGCCGGCGCCTCGGCGTCCTGGTCGTCCAGATGAGCCTGGATGGCGTCCAAAGACGACTGGATGCCCGGCGGCACATGCTCGAGACTGCACAATAGCGGTATGGCCGACGTGATCTGCAGCGCCAGGACATGGTTCTGGATCAGCAGATTGTTCAGTTCCGGCACATTCCTCTGGCGCTTGATCGGCTCGTCCATCATCCGGTAGAAAGCCGCCGCGAAATTACTGAACGCGATGTGCATGTTCTTGCGCGCCAGCCGCCAGCGCAGTTCCGCCTCCTTCACGACCTCGTCGCTGGGCATCGCCTGCACGCCGCCGGACGAGTCCGCCGCGGCCGCGCCGTTCGCCGCCGACAGCGACCGCAGCCGCGCCCTGGACAGCTCGGCGAACACCAGCCCGGCGCGCAGGAATTCCTGATTGGCGTTCTTCAAGGCGCGCGCCAGCGATCCCATGTAATTGTGTTCCCACCAGGGCAGGACGTAGCTGCACAGCAGCGCGATCCCGCAGCCGAGGACGGTGTCGATGAGCCGCTCGCCGATGACGGAGCCGCCGTCCGGGGTGAGGAAATGGAACACCAGCAATACGAAGACCGTATTGAAGATGGCGGCGAGCATGAAATTGACGAGTATCAGGCTGTAGCCCAGCACGCAGGCGACCACGAGCACCGCGAAATAGACGTCGGAGCTCTGGGTGGACTTGAACAGGGCCAATGCCAGCCCGCAGCCGATCAGCGTGCCGGTCAGGCGCCAGCCATTGCGCTGCCGCGTCAGCGCAAAGCCCGGCTTCATCACCACGAGGATGGTCAGGACGATCCAGTAGCTGTGGGCGCTCAGGCCCGGGACCATCCGGTTCAGCAAGCCGGTCCGGGCCAGCGCGGCGGATACGGTCAGCGCCAGCAGCGCGGCCATGGCCACCCTGAGCGCATAGCGGCAATGCGAGGAATCCAGCCGCAGGTTGCTGGTGAACATGCCCAGCCGCCAAGTCTGCCTCGACAAAAAGCGGTCCAGGGATTTGTCCAGCCGCATGTCCACCAGCTCGCTGCCGGCCTGCCTGCCGGTGTGCTGCGCCATGCGCTCCACCAGGCGCGCCGCGTTGCGCAGGCGGCGCAGGATCTGCACCAGCAGCGCGTAGATTTCCGGCTCGTTTTCCGCCATGCCGTCGCCACGGTAGCCCACCAGTTCATATTCGATGGCGCGCAGTTCCGCCTTGACGCTGTTGCGTTCGCTGGCGGCCTTGCCGCGCGCCACGCACAGCGCGATATGCTCCACATTGCCCGCCAGCTTGCGCAAGGCGTCGCGCGCGAAGATCATGACGTCGCCGTCGGGCAGGCGGCGGCGCAGCGTGGCGTAGTCGGTGTGGGTCGCCACCAGCGTGTCCAGCAGGGCCACCATGTCGATGAAGACGTTCAGCGACGCGATCCGCAGCCGGTCGTTCCGCCCGTGGCCGCGCGGCAGTTCGCGCAGCACGGTGTCGCGGGCCGCCTGGTGTTTTTCCGTCATGGACGACTGCGCATGGATCAGGCGCCGGTAGTTGGCTTCCAGTTCGGTGTTCACGTCGTAGAAGGCGGAGCGCGCCGCCATGTAGTCGGCCGTCGCGAACAGCGCGGCCGACAGCGCGTGCTGCTCTTCCCGATGCCAGAAGATGCGATGGGTCGCGAAGCTGAAAAGAAAATAGAACGCGCCGCCGCCGAAGGAATAGAGCGTGTGCTGCAGCACTTCGTGCGGGCTCAGCGGGACGCGCATCGTCAGCGTCATGATCAGCAGGCAGGCGAAGCCCAGCAGGCCGCCCTGCTTGCCGAACACCGTGAGCATGGAGAACACGAAGCACAGAGCCGGGACGAGCAGCCAGATGAGCAGGCCGTGCGCGGAGGCGAGCCCGGTCAGCAGGGCGGTCGCCGAACCCAGCAGGATCGCGGCCAGCATGCCGTTGACGCCGTAGCGCCGCGGGCCGCCCGGCTGGTCGAGGATGGCCACGCAGCCGGCGCCTATGGCCGCGATCATGCCGATGCTGTACATCTGCATGGCGCCGGCGAGGACGAGGGCCGGCAGCAACACGCCCATGGCCTGTCGCAGTCCGCCATAGAAATAATGGCTGTACACGAAGCGCTGGAGCTGCGGAATGCGGGATACCATACTAGACCGAAACGGAGATGGAACAGGAAGTATAGACAACTCCGGGGCCGGGCTCCGGACCGATTCATTTCGTTATTGAAAAGAGTTGACACTTTTACAAAGTGTTTGATAGGCTAGGAACATGACCACCATGAGCGCGACTGAAACGGCAATCAACAAACAAGAGACTCAGGTTCCCTTGGCGGACGCCGTCTTCCAGAGGATCCTGGACGCCATCTACGATGGCCGCCTGCCGCCGGGCAGCATCATCAACGAAGTGTCGATGGCGCAGGAATTCGGCGTGAGCCGCGGGCCGGTCCGCGAAGCCGTCCGGCGGCTGCAAGGCATACAGCTCGTCACCCGTGAGCCGTACATCAAGGCCCGGGTGATGTCGCTTTCGGCGGAGTCCGCGCTGGAGCTGTTCCAGATGCGCATGGCCCTGGAAGGCATGGCCTGCAATCTCGCCACGCAACGCATGCCCGACGACGAGATCGACGCGCTCCTGAACGAAATGGAGCAAGACCGGCAGCAGCGCGTCAGCGGGGCCCGGCAGCCACGCGTCTTCGATTTCCATGAACGCATCGTCCGCGCCTGTGGCAACCAGCGCATCATCGCCGCGCTGTGCGGCGACCTGTATCACTTGCTGCGCATCTATCGCCGGCATTCCGGCACCGTGCTCGAACGCAAGGACGACGCCTACGCCGAGCACTGGCAGATCGTGCGGGCCATCAAAAGCCGCGACAGCGGGCTTGCCGAGTCCCTGATGCGTTCGCACATTGAGCGGGCGGCCAACCATCTCGTCCGGCACCTGCCCGATACGGTCCGGCCAACCTGAACAAGGAAAGAATCCGTGAACCAGACCGACGATTTCTCCGCGGGCTTGCGCCGGCTCTGCGATTGGGCGGCGGCCTGCCGCTGGGAAGACATACCCGCGCCCATGCGGCGGCGGGCGGCCTTCGTCGTGTCGGACGATATTTCCGCCATGATCGCCGGCTCGCTGGAGCCCGAACCGGCGCGCTATCGCGCAAGAGTGCTGTCCCGGCCGTGTTGCGGCGAGTCGGCGGTATTCGCCGCCGGCCTTCCCCTGGCCGACCGCCACCAGGCGGCTTCATTGAATGCGCTGGCCGGGAACTGGTGCGAACTGGACGAAGGGTTCCGCAAGACCATCTGCCATGCCGGCATCTATGTGCTGCCGGCCTTGCTGGCAGAGGCGCAAGCCCTCGACCTCCGGTATGAACAGGTCTTGCGGGCCCTGGTGCTGGGATACGAAGTGGTCACGCGGATTGCAATGAGCTTCCGGTTCGCCCGGCCCGCCGTGCACGGCCACGCCCTCTGGTCGAGCGTAGGCGCCGCCGCGGGCGTGGTGATGGCGCGCGGCGGCGACGGCGCCGAGCTCTTCGGCGCCGTCACGGCGGCGGCAACCACCGCCTCGATGGGCCCTCGCCCGCATCTGGTGGAAGGGGTGCTGATCCGCAACGGCTGGGCCGCCGCCGGGGCGGTCAACGGCCTGCAGTGCGCCGACTGGGCGGCTTGCGGCATTCACGGCGCGGAATCCAGCATCCCGGCGGTGTACCGCGACATTCTCGGCGCGACGGAAAACTTCAGCGCGCTGGACGACCGTCTGGGCGCGGAATGGTCCATCGCGTCGGGCTATCACAAGATCTACGCCTGCTGCCAGCACGGGCACTCCGCGGTCGAGGCGGTGCTCGATCTCGTCCGCGAGCACGCGCTGGACGCCCGCGATCTTCGCAGCATCCGCGTCTAT
The DNA here is from genome assembly GCF_013416525.1 of Parapusillimonas granuli. Lineage (GTDB taxonomy): Bacteria > Pseudomonadota > Gammaproteobacteria > Burkholderiales > Burkholderiaceae_B > Parapusillimonas > Parapusillimonas granuli. The sequence goes on along the minus strand of NZ_JACCEM010000004.1, from coordinate 75,905 downwards.
ACGCATCCTCTGGCGCTGACGCTGTCCAATCCGGAACCGACGACCACCCTGGGCGCGAAGTTTTCCATGCCGCACATGGTGGCCGCGCCCTTCGTGTTCGGCACCGGCGGCGCGCCGGCCTTTTCCAGCGACGCGCTGCACGACCCATTGGTGGCCCGCTTGCGCAAGATGGTCGAATTGCGGCCGTACGAGGCGGCCTTGGAGCCGCCCCACGACCGGCCAGCCCGGGTGGTCGTGGACACCGCCGCGGGCGCAACCCATGAGGCGGAGTGCCTGAGCGCCCAAGGCGGCCCCGACCGCCCTTTGCCCGATTCCATGCTGGAAGGGAAGATCCGCGAACTGTCGGCGCCGGTGCTGCCCGGCCTGGCATTCTTGCTGGCGCCCGACGGCGTCGAGCGCTACGGCGCCATGTCCTGGAGCCGCTTGCTCGACGCCTTGCGGTGACGGCTCAGTTCATGACGATGTTCGCGTCCTTGATGACCTTGGCCCACTTGGCGGTGTCCTTGGCCACCAGCTCCGCGAAGCTGGCCGGTGTCCCGGTGGCGGCGTCGGTCCCCAATTGCCGCAGGCGTTCGATGATCGCGGGCTTGGCCATTGCCTGATTCACGGCCGCGTTGATTTTTTCTATGACGGCGGGGGGCGTGCCGGCGGGGGCGAACAAGCCGAACCAGGTGGTGGCTTCGAAACCGGGCAGGCCCGATTCGGCGATCGTGGGCACGTCGGGAAGCAGGGCGCTCCGCTTCGCGCCGGTCACGCCCAGCGCCCTCAGCTCGCCACGCTGGATATGCGGGGAAGACGAAGGCAGGTTGTCGAACATCATCTGCACCCGCGCCGCCAGCAGGTCGACCATGGCGGGGCCGCTGCCCTGATACGGAACATGGACGATCCTGGTCTGCGCCATGCTGTTGAACAGCTCGCCGGACAGATGCGTGGTCCCGCCGTTGCCGGACGAGCCGTAGTTCAGCTCTCCCGGCTTGGCCTTGGCGAGCTCGATCAGCTCCTGCACCGATTTGACCGGCAGGGACGAGGGCACCACCAGTACGTTCATCGACGAGCCCATGAGCGCCACGGGCGCGAGGTCCTTGGACGGGCTGTACGGCATATTGCTGAAGAGCGACGGGTTGACGGCGATGTTGCCGGCCGCGCCGAACAGCAGCGTATAGCCGTCGGCGGAGCTTTTGGCGACCTGGTTCGAACCTATGTTCCCGCCGCCGCCCGGCTTGTTCTCGACGATGAACTGCTGCTTGAGCGTGCCGGTGAGTTCCGACGCGATCAGGCGTCCGAACAGGTCCGTCGCGCCGCCCGCCGCGAACGGCACGACGATGCGCACGGCCCGGTTCGGGTAGTCTTGCGCGTCGGCCGGGCTTGCCGCGCCCGCCGACATCGGCAGCGCCGCCAGGGACGCGACCCATGCCATCTTCCCGATGGCCGAGAGTACCTTCGCTTTCATTTCGATCTCCATGTAGAAACGTAAAAAGGCAAAGCGGGGGCACGCGCGCGCCCGGGACGGATCGCTGTCCTAGCCCGCCAGGAGGCGCATCAGCGTGCGAGCGTCGGGCAGCGCGTTGCCGGCGAGGCTCGAGACCGCCAGCGCCCGGGTCTCGTCCCGGCTCGGTATTGCGGCCGTGGCCAGGCGGAATTTCTCGATCAGCGCCTGGTCGGACAAGGGCAGGTCCGGCGAACCGATGGGTTCGGGCACGAACAGGCTGTGCGAGGCGCCGTCGTTCAGCGTGATGGTGACTTGCGCCGGGCCGTTGGCCGGGTAGAGCGCCTGGCATTGCGGGTCGACGTGGACACTGACCTTGGCCGCCAGGCGCCCGACCGCCGCGCTGCCGCGCTGCGCTTCGGAAAAGGCCGGCAGATCGACCGCGCCGTTCATCATGGCGATCGCCATGACGTAGGGAAAACTCAGTTGCGCCACGTTCAAGGTGTCCCAGGGAAGCGCCGCATGCGGCATCGCGGCTTCGTAGGTTCCCACCGAGATGGCGGCGACGTCGTCCGGCCGGATGCCGTGGTCGAGCCGGAGCCGGAGCAGGGCGTCGATGGCCGGGTGGATGTGCCTGCAGCAGGGGTAGGGCTTCAGGTAGGAGCGCACCACCGCCAATTCCCGCCGGCCTTGCGGTTTGCCCGCCCATTCCTCCAGCCCGCCGAATGCCTGCAGGACGCCCCAGCGCGTTTCCACGGCGTTGCGCGGGCCCTGCACGACGCCTTGCCGCGCCAGCAGCGCGGCGAACACGCCTTCGCGGGCCGCATGCGCGGGGTGCAGCTTCTTGATGTTGCCGCCGCCGGACAGATAGGCGAAGATCCCCGACGACGAACTGGCGGCGATGCCCAGCGCGTTCTCCATGTCCTCGGCATTCAGGCCGAGCACCCTGCCGGCCGCGGCGGCCGCGCCCAGCGTTCCGGCGACCGGCGTGGTCTGGAAGCCGCGCTTGCTGGCGTGCGGATGCAGGCATTCGGCGACCGAGACGGCGACCTCGTAGCCGGCGACGACCGCCGACAGCAAGGTGTTTCCGTCGGCGTTCTGTTGATGGGCCATGGCCAGGGCGGCCGGAACGACGACCGTGCCGGGGTGGATGGAGCCTTCCCGGTTCCCGTCGTCCATTTCCAGGGCATGCGCCGCCGCCGCCATGAGGTAGCTTGCCGTCAGGACATCGGTGGTCAGCGCGGAAGCGACCACCGGGACGTCGCCCCGCATCATGCCGTTTTGGCCGCATAGGGCGGCCACCGCCTGGACGATGGGCTGGTTGATTCCCGCCGCGCACGCGCCGAGCGTATCCAGCAGATGCCGGAGCGTCTCGTGCTTCTCATGTTCGGCCAGGCGCTCGCAGGCCACGCCGCTGGCAAAAGCCGCCAGCGGTTTCGTGGGAGTGGAAGCGCCGCCGGGATCTTTCTCTGGATTCATCTTGCCTACCTTTCCGCGTTGGCGGCTTCTGCCGCCTGATGCAAAACCGAATTCATGCGCGGGCGGCCGAGGCGTCGCTCGCGGCGGCTTTGCCCGCGAGATAGCCCAGGCCCAGCGCGCCGAGCAGGCCGTTGCCCGACATATAGCCCAGCCCGCCCTTGGCGCCGCTGATGCCGCAGGCGGCGCCGCCGCCTGCGTACAGCCCAGGAATGGGCCGGCCCCGCTTCAGCACCCGGCCGTCCAGGTCGACCCTCAGGCCCCCCTGCGTATGGAACAAGGCGGGCCCGATGCGCGTGGCGGTGTATGGGGCGCTCAAGGGGCCGAGGCCCCAGGCCTGGCGCCCGTGCCGGTCCTGCGCCACGCCCTTGGCCGCGGCGATGGCGCCGTCCAGCGTGGCGGACAGGTTGGCGGCGTCGATCCCCAGCCTTTGCGCCAGGCTTGCGGCATCCGGCGCTTCGATCACTCCGCCGTGCGCGCATAATTCCGCGTATTCTTCCTGGCCGGCGGCGGTGACGTCGCGCACGCGCGTGTCGGCGATCACGTAGAACGGCCCTTCGCGCTCCAGCTCCTGGGCGGCGAATGCGGAATACCCGATGGTCTCGTCGCCGAAGCGCAGGCCGTGCCGGTCGACGATCACGCCGCCTTTTTCGACGACCGTCCAGGTGACCAGCGAGCCATGCGGGTCGGCCAGGCTCGCGTGCGCCTGATAGGCGCCCATATTGGCCAGGTCCGCACCGAGCTGCTCGCCCCAGCGTATGGCTTCGCCTTCGCTGGCGACCGAGCCCCCGTAGGGCACGGCGGCGAGTTCCGGGCAGAACCGCGCCAGCAATTCGCGATTGGCGCCGAAGCCGTTGGTGGCCAGAATGACGGCCTTGGCGCCGATGGCGGTGCGTTCGCCCGTCCTGGTTTCGGTGACGGCCCCGACCACTCTTCCGTCGGGCGTGGCCAGCAGCTCGATGGCCGGGTTGCCGAACGCGATGGGGATTTCGCGCTTTGCCACGGCCGCGAGCAAATCGTCGACCAGGTCCGAGCCGCGCCTGGACGGCGGCGAGTGGAGGCGATGCACCCGATGGCCGATGTGCTTGTAGGTTTCCACCAGCGTCATCTCGACCTCGGCCTTGTCGACCAGCCACTCGACCAGTTCCGCTGAAATGCTCGCGAGCCGGTGCGTCAGCTCGGGCGCGTCGTGGCGGCCGGCCACGCGCTCCAGGTCCGCGACAAAGGTGTCGGGGCTGTCCACGACGCCGGCGGCGCGCTGGAAGCGTGTGTTCGCCGCCGGTATCGAACCGCTGGAAAGCAGGGTGTTGCCTTGGACGCGGTCCATCTTCTCGACGATCGCCACGTCCATGCCGTTGTCATGGGCGGCCAAGGCCGCCGCCAGCCCGCAGCCGCCCGCTCCAATGACGAGCACGTCGAATTCGGCATCGAAGCTCATCGGATCATGCATGGAATCCATCTTCAAGAACACCTATCGAGCAGCCGTTCATTCCGCGCGCGCGCCGGAGATCTCGACCGCCTTGGCCCAGTTCGCCGCTTCCTGGGCCAGTTCGGTCTTGAATTGCTCAGGCGTGTTGGGCAGGGGCTGAAGGCCCAGGCCTTTCATTTTCTCTTTCATTTCGGCGCTGTTCATGATTTCGTTCACATCCTTGGAGATCTTCGCGACGATCTCCTTGGGCGTGCCTTTGGGCGCGAACAAGCCGGACCACGGAGCGGCCGCGAAGCCGGGGAATCCCTGTCCGGCGATCGTGGGGTAGCCTTTTTCGCTGTAATCCTTGTCCGTGGTGATTGCGATCAGCTTCACCTTGCCGGCTTGCAGCAGGGTTTCAGCCGAGGGCAGGCCGGTGATGCCGACCTGGATGAATCCCGCCGCCAGGTCGTTCAGCATGGGGGATGCGCCCTTGTATTGCACGGCGTCGAGCTTGAAGCCGCCGCGTTCCTTCAGCAGTTCCATCGTCAGGTGCGAGGCCGTGCCGTTGCCGTCCGTGCCGTAGCTGTGCAGCTCTTTGTCTTTCTTCGCCAGCGCGATCAATTCCTGGAGGTTGTTGGCGGGCAGGGCCGGGTTCGCCAGGATGGCGTTCGGATAAATGACGGCGCGGCTGATGGGCTCGAAGTCGGCCTGCGGATCATAGGGCAGCTGCTTGTAGAGCGAGCCGGCGATGGAGTGGGAGCCCGTGACGCCCAGCACCAGGGTATAGCCGTCGGGCGCCGCTTTCGCAACGCTTGCCGCGCCTATCGTGCCGCCGGCGCCTGCCCGGTTCTCCATGACCACCGGCTGGTTCCATTTTTTGGACAGCGCCTCGCCGATGAGGCGCGCGGTGATGTCGGTGGGGCCGCCGGGCGCGAAGGGAACGACGAGCTTGACGGGCTTGTTCGGATAGCCTGCCGCGCCGTCGCCCTGGGCCGCGGCCGGCAAGACGGCCGCGGCGCCGAGCACGGCGGCGAGCGCCGCGGCGATGAGACTGCGGCGATGAGGCTGGAAGGACGGAACGATGGAGTGAGACATGGCGACTTCCTTGTGCATTGAATGTGGGCGGCGGCGCTTTGCGCCGCATAGTGTTGACACTGTATTGGTGGAGTCAGTAAATGTCAACAGTTGTATGGGGTTATATCGGGAAATTGGCTTGGTGATTACCCTAAATACCGCGCTATTCAGCATGGCGATGAAAACTGATCTCTATTAACTGTTGACATTAATAGGGCTTAGCCCCGCAGCAGGGCGACGGTCTCCTCCAGTTCCTCTCGGCTGAGGTTCTCGGTGATCAGGACCAGCGCGCCTTGCTGGGGCCCTTCGACGGCGCGCCGCAGCTTGAGCGGGGGACTGAAGAGATGATGCACGGCATGTATGGCGTAGAAATCGCCGTCTTCCATGCGCAAAATGCCCTTGGCGCGCAGCAGCGATGCGCCGTGGCGGCGCTGCATGGCGTGGACCCAGTCGGCGTAGGCCGGCCAGCTTACAGGGTTGCGCAGATGGAAAGTCTGTGCCGTGATGCCGTATTTGAAGATATGGCCCAGCGCGGGGTTGCGCATGCCGGAATGGGCCGAGGCCGGTTCAAGGGCCCGGGTCTCGGCGCTCGTGAACAGCCGGCGGATTCCCGCCGCATCGAGCGCTTGTCCGATCTGGATTTCGGCATGGGGATTCCGGGTGCCGAGCTCCCGGCGCAGGTCCATCGCCGCCGCCGGGTCTTCCAGCAGGTCGGTCTTGGTGAGGACGATCTGATCGGCGACCGCGAGCTGGGCCGCCGCCTCGCGATAGGCGCCGATGGCGTCCAGCCCATGGATGGCGTCGACCGTGGTGATGACGCCCGCCAGCCGGAAACGTCGGGCGATCGCCGGATCCCCGCCTATGGTGTTGATGACGGCGCCGGGATCGGCCAGCCCCGAGGTCTCAATGACGATGCGCTCGAAATGGGGGATCTCCTTCCGGAGGCGCCGGTAATAGAGCGATTCCAGGCTGTGCTGCAGGGATCCGCTCATGGCGCAGCACAGGCATCCGGAGTCCAGCAATACGATGTCGGCGTCGCTGGACCGATCCACCAGCATGTGGTCCAGGCCGACCTCCCCGAACTCGTTGATGATGACCGCGGTGTCGGAGAATTCGGGCCGGTGTATCAGCCGGCTCAGGAGGCTGGTCTTCCCGCTGCCGAGGAATCCCGTCAGCAGAAAGACCGGAGTATGTTGCGGGCTGATCGAGCCGGTCTGGTCGGACATCGGGCGGAGCCTCCGGCCTGGCCGTTCACGCCGCGCCGCCGCCGGGCGCCGGCAGATCGCGCAGGTAGCCGGCGACTTCGGCGGCGGGAATCACGTCCGCGTACTTGCAGTTCAGATCGAACAGGTTCACGGCATGGCTGGCCTGGAAGCGGTCGAAGCAGGCTTCTTCGGGAACGATCACCTTGAAATTGTACGAATACGCATCCACCGCGGTCGCGCGCAGGCAACCCGATGTTGCGCAGCCCACCAGGATCAAGGTGTCGACGTCCAGGAAATTCAGGTGGCTCATGAAGATGGTGCCGAAAAAGCACGACGGCTTCTGCTTGGTGATCCGGATATCCTGCGGGCGCGGCGCCAGCGGAGCGACGGTTTCGGTGGCGTGGGTATTCGCCACCACGGTTTTCTCGGTGCCCCGGTGGTTCTTGCCGACCTGGACGCCGCTGTCCAGGAGGTCGGGCCGCCGGCCGCTTTCCGTGTAGAAGACGGGAATGTTTTTCTCGCGGGCCAGTTCGAGCAGCGGCACCATGTGCGCCACCGCATCCCAGGCTTCCTTGCCGCAATGCGTGCGGTACTGCTTCAGGCCTTCCAGGATGTCTTCGGGCTTGTCGCCGCAAAAATTGTATTGCACGTCGATGATGAATAGCGCCGGCCGCTTGCCGAAGCCGCCGCGCTTGCCGTAGCCGGCGGCCTTGAAGACCTGCTTGTCGCGTTCGGTCAGGAAGTCGTCCCAAATTCTCTTGGTTTCGCTCATGTCTGTTCCTAATGAATCAAAGTTCGGGGGTGTCAGGGATGCAGGCGCCGCAGAAAGCGTCCGCCGGGTGATCTGCTTGCTTCTTCCGTGATGCGGCCGTCCAGCGCGACGGTGCGCCCGCGGACCAGGGTACGCACCGGCCAACCCTTGAGCGTCATCCCTTCATACGGCGAATAGTCCGAGTTCGATTCGAGAGTGGCCGGGTCGACCGTTTTTTCGAGTTCGGGGTCGACGATCACGAGATCGGCGTCTTTGCCGATTTCCACGCTGCCCTTGCCCGGCATCCCGTAGATCCGGGCGGAATTCTCGCTGGCCACCTTGACCAGGGTCTCGAGCGGAACCCGGCGCTTGTGATAGCCTTCGTGCAGCAGGATGGGCAGAATCATGCCCGTGCCCGGAAAGCCATTGCTGGCCGCCCAGATGTCCTTGTCCTTGGTTGCGCGCTTGCGCGGCACGTGGTCTGAGCCTATGGTGGTGACGGATCCGTCCAGGACGCCTTCCCACATCGCTTCCACGTCGGCCTGCCCGCGCACCGGCGGATTGACTTTGGCGTAGGTGCCGGCGGGGGACTCGTCGTTCAGGAAAAGATAGTGCGGGCAGGTCTCGACATACATGGGCGGCGCATCGGGGCTGAGCCGGTGGCGGCGCACCTCGTTCAGCGCTTCACGGCTGCTCAGATGCACGATGTTCACCGGGGTGCCGGTCTTGGTGGCGAAATAGCACACGCGATGCACGTTCTCGGCCTCCAGGAAGTCGGGGCTCTGTTCATTCCATGCCTTCAGGTCGTCGCGCCCCGCGGCGCGCAAAGGGTCGCGCAGCAAGGGGATCACCTCGACGTTTTCGCAGTGCACGCCCAGCACGGCGCCGGGAATCTTGGCGGTTTCACGCAGGGCGGCGAACAGCAGGCCGTCGTCGATGTCGGTGAAGCCCTTGGACAGGCCCGCGGCGCCCTTGTACATCATGTAGAGCTTGTAGGAAGGGACGCCGAAGCGGCGGGAGATCTCTTGCAGGGTCTCCACGTGCAGATGGCTCGTGATGCCGAAATGGAAGCCGAAATCGATGCAGCTCTGGCGTTCGGCGCGTTCCCGGACCGGCTCGAAGGACTCGCGGATGTCGGCCGAGCGATGGAAGGACAGCACGGTCGTCGTGCCTCCGAGCGCGGCGAAGCGCGATTCGGTCTGGAAGTCGGTCTCGGGCGAGCCGAAGCCGAAATGCACGTGCGGATCGATCACGCCGGGCAGCGTCCAGAGCCCTTGGCAGTCGATGGTTTCCTTCGCCCGCAAGGCCAGGCCGGGCTCGGCGATGGCCGCGATGCGGCCGTCGTGTATTCCGATCTGCCCCGGCGTCAGCCCCTTGCTCGGCAGCATGATTTGGGTGTTGGTCAGTACGAGGTCCAGTTCCATGATGTCGTCTTGAGTGTCGTTAGGTGTTCGAGTCCCGGCTTGCGGCGCCCGCCTCGGCGGCGTCGTTCAGGAAGCCGCGCAGCACGCTGGAGGGGATGCCGCCTTCGGCGATGAGATGGCGTTCCGCCGCGGTGAGCACTTGAGGGCGGGCCTGGAAGCGAGTTTCACGGCCGCCGTCCCGGGCGACCACGGTGATGAGCGCTCCGTCCCTGACGCCCGCCTCGACGTTTTCGAAGTGGAAGGATTCGTTCCCGGCAAGGCCGAGCTGCCGCCAGCCTTGCCCTTCCAGAAAGGCCAGGGGCAGGATGCCCATGCCCACCAGGTTGGCGCGGTGGATGCGCTCGTAGGATTCGGCGATGACGGCCCGTATGCCCAGCAGGGCGGACCCTTTCGCGGCCCAATCGCGGCTGCTGCCGGTGCCGTACTCTTTGCCGGCCAGGACGATGACGCCGCGTCCTTCCTGCTGGTAGCGCATCGCGGCATCGAAGATCGTCATCGTCTCGCCGTCGGGAAAATGCCGGGTGACGCCGCCTTCTACTTCAGGCACCAGCAGATTCTTGATGCGGATGTTGGCGAAGGTGGCGCGCGTCATGACTCGGTGGTTGCAGCGGCGCGCCACGTAGCTGTTGAAGTCGCGCGGCGCGATGCCGGCCGCCAGGAGGTACTGGCCCGCGGGCGTATCGCCGGGAATCTCGCCGCCGGGGGAAATGTGGTCCGTCGTCAAAGAATCGCCGAAGGCGGCCAGCACGCGCGTGGCTTCCAGGCCGCGCGCCAGGCGCGCCAGCCCGTCGCGGTCTGGAAGCCGCTCGAAGAAGGGCGGCTCGACCAGATAATGCGAGTCGGGGTTCCAGGGGAACAGGAGGCCTTCCGGCGCGCGCATGTTGCGCCATATTTCCGTATCGAGGTCTTCGGCCAGGTAGGTTTCCTGGAAGGTTTCGGGCTTGCTGGCCAAAGGCAGCAACGCGGCGATCTCCTGCGGGGCCGGCCAGACGTCGCGCAGGTGGACGGCGTTGCCGTCCGGGTCGTGGCCCAGCGGCTCGCTGTCGAAGTCTATGTCGATTCTTCCCGCCAGCGCGTAGGCGACGACGAGCGGAGGCGCCCCGATGTAGTTGGCGCGTATGAGCTTGTGTATGCGGCCTTCGAAATTGCGGTTGCCCGACAATGCGGCCGCGACGACGAGGCCTTTGTTTTCGATCTGGGCCGCCACGGCCTCGTCCAGCGGGCCGGATTTCCCGCCGCAGGTCGTGCAGCCGTAGCCGATCAGGTGGAAGCCGAGCTGCGCCAGTGGCTCCAGCAAGCCGGCTTCGCCCAGGTAGCGCGTGACGGTGCGTGAACCCGGCGCGAGCGAGGTCTTGACCCAGGGCGGCACCTGGAGCCCGCGCTCCACCGCCTTGCGGGCGAGCAGGCCCGCCGCGAGCATGACGCTGGGGTTGGAGGTGTTGGTGCATGAGGTGATCGCGGCGAGCACCACGGCCCCATGGCCAAGATCGCCGATGCCGCGCGGATGCGCGGACGCCGGATGCGGCGCGATGTCCGGCACGCCGAAACCGCCTTCGGACAGCGGCTTGCCCAGGCGTTGCTTGAAGTCCCGGGCGACGGCGTCGATCGGCATGCGGTCTTGCGGCCGGCGCGGCCCCGCCATGGAGGGCATTGCGTCGGACAGGTCGATTTCCAGCACGCGGCTGTATTGCGGCCTGTGCTCGGGCGAGGGCCGGAACAGGCCGTTGGCCTTGCAGTAGGCTTCGATGAGTTCTATGTGTTCGGGCTTGCGGCCCGAGTTGCGCAGGTATTCGAGCGTTCGGTCGTCCACCGGGAAGAAACCGCAGGTGGCGCCGTATTCGGGCGCCATGTTGGCGATGGTGGCGCGTTCCTGCACGGACAGAGCCGGCAGCGCGGGGCCGAAGAACTCGACCATGCTGCCCGCGACGCCCGCTTTGCGCAGAGCCTGGGTGATGAGCAGGGCGGCGTCCGTCGTCAAGGCGGGGGCCGCCACGCCGCCGACCAGCCGGACGCCGACGACTTCCGGGATGGGAAAGGTGTAGGCATGGCCCAGCAAGGCCGCTTCGGCGTCTATGCCGCCCACGCCCCAGCCCAGCACGCCAAGGGCGTTGACCATCGGGGTGTGGGAATCGCCGCCGATCACGAAGTCCGGATACAGCCAGGTTCCGTCTTGGCGTTGCTCCTTCATGACCACGGAAGCGATGTATTCCAGGTTGACCTGGTGGATGATGCCGGTTCCCGGCGGAAATACGCGCAGGCCGCGGAAGGCCTGCTGGGCCCACTTCAGGAATTCATAGCGTTCGCGGTTGCGTTCGAATTCGCGCCGAAGATTGAGCGGCATGGCGTTCGCATGCCCCCAGTTGTCCACCTGCAGGGAGTGGTCCACGACCAGATCGACGGGGATGCGCGTGTCGACGGCGCCGGGGTCGCCGTTGTGGCGCGCCACGGCGTCGCGCAGCGCGGCCAGGTCCTGGAGCACCGGCAGGCCGCTGGAGTCGGGAAGAATGACCCGGGCCACATGCAGCGGCAATTCGGCGCCGATGTGTTCGTTCCACTTGAGCAGGGCGCCCACTTCGCCTTCCGTGATGTTCGAGCCCCAGGCCTTGTGGCGGCAGAGGTTCTCGAGGAGGATGCGTATGACGTACGGCAGAGTGGCCAGGTCGAGGCCGGATGCCGCGGTGATTTCCTGTATGTCGGCGTAGCGCAGGGACTGCTGGCGTATCTGTATCTGTTCTGGCATGGCAATGGGTTTTGCGGCGCATGGGGTGTCTTGCAAGATTATGACGATTGTTTGTTATTGTCAACAGTTTGTCGTCATAGTGATAATAGGCGCCTGCCGATGCAAAATGAAGCAGAAACACAAAAACTGCGTTATACAAGAAATATAATCAATGTTATCAAAGAGTTGTTCTTTGTTGGAGGCGGCTGGAAGGTAGTTGTCCAATCCGGTGGGTCTTGGCGCTGAACAGGCTTAAAGAGTTGACACTTTTGAAGATGGTTGATAATCTTGCGGACATTCAGGCAGGGCATTCCATGGTTCTCGTTTACCGGCGGCATGCCGATGAATGCCGTGTATGTCTACTTTTGTGGGAATGAACAAGAATGAATAGTGCCAGCAAGTTTCGGGCGTTGCTGAAGAGTGAAGCCTTCATCGTTTCACCCGGCGTCTACGATGGCTACAGCATACGGCTGGTCGAAGCCGCGGGCTTCAAGACCGCCTGCACCAGCGGCGCCGCGCTGTCCAATTCGCTGCTGGGCGTGCCCGACATCGGCGTGATGGGCCTGGCGGAAAACGTCGACCATTGCCGCAACCTGGCGCGTTCGGTGTCCATCCCGCTGACGGCCGACGCGGATACCGGCTATGGCAATCCGGTGAACGTCTTCCATACCGTCAGGCTGTTCGAAGAGGCGGGCGTGGCCGGCATCAATCTCGAAGACCAGGTAAGCCCGAAGCGTTGCGGGCACATGCCCGGCAAGGACGTCGTCAGCCAGGCCGAAATGGTCAAGAAGATCGAGGCCGCCTGCCTGGCGCGCCGCAACGACGACTTCGTGATCATCGCGCGCACGGACTCCCTCGCCCTGGAAGGCATCGAGGGCGCGGTCAAGCGGGCCAAGGCATACGCGGCGGCGGGCGCCGACATGCTGTTCCCCGACGCGGTGCGCACCGAAGAAGACATCGCGCGCATCGTCGACGCCGCCGGCATCCCCGTGAGCATCAACATGGGCTTCGGCATACGCGCGCGCCCCACCACGCCATTGATCCCGCTGCCCAGGCTGCGGGAGCTCGGCGTCAAGCGCATCAGCCTGCCCCGCATGCTGCCGGCCGCCGCCATCCACGGCATGCGGCAGGCCTTGGGCGTGATGCAGGAAGTGATCGCCACGGGCCGGCCGGCCGATCGCCCCGATCTGCTGGTGGGCATCGAAGACATCATGCAGCTCATGGACTATGACAACATGCGCGCCCTGGAAAAGCGCCTCACCACCTTCGATTGATCGCAGGGGCGGGGCCGCTCGGCGGAACTCCGGGGCGGCCGATTTGATTCCGGCCCGCTTCCGCGCTACATTAGCGTCTTGGTCCGCTCGACTATCCAGGGCGGGCCGCACAAGGCACCGTGTTCCGGGCTATCCGCCCGGTTTTTTGCGCCTGTAATACTTTGCTGTTGGCCGCGCCACAAGCGTGCGATGCCAGGCTTCCGTTTCTACCTCCCGCGTTCATGTGAACGCTCGCGCTGCACATTCGATGAGTTCGATCCGGGTCGGTAAGGTGTCTGGGTGGCATGGCTCCGTGAGCCATAAAACGCCAGGTCATGTTGCTGGTTGCCGGGTGGGCTCGGGCCTCGAGGGCCGGTCGGGGTGACAGCGCTGGTCATGAAAGGAATTTCAATATGGAACTCAATGGCGCCGATATCGTCGTGCGTTGCCTTGCCGAAGAAGGCGTAGACCATGTGTTTGGCTACCCCGGCGGCGCGGTACTGTACATCTACGACGCAATCTACAAGCAAGACAATTTCAAGCACATACTCGTTCGGCACGAGCAGGCCGCCGTGCATGCGGCCGATGCCTACTCGCGCTCGTCGAACAAGATAGGCGTGGCGCTGGTCACCAGCGGCCCGGGCCTGACCAACGCGGTCACCGGCATCGCCACCGCCTACATGGACTCCATTCCCATGGTGATCATCAGCGGCCAGGTGCCCACCCAGGCCATCGGCGAGGACGCCTTCCAGGAGTGCGACACGGTCGGCATCACGCGGCCCTGCGTCAAGCACAACTTCCTGGTGCGCGACATCAAAGACCTGGCCGAGACCATGCGCCGGGCCTTCTACATCGCCAGGACGGGGCGTCCGGGCCCGGTGCTGGTCGACATTCCCAAGGACATCACCGTCGCCACCTGCAAGTTCGCGCCCAAGCGCGGCGAAGTGAAGATGCGCTCGTATGCGCCCGTCACCAAGGGTCATCTGGGCCAGATCAAGAAAGCCGTGCAAATGCTGCTGACGGCCGAACGACCCATGATCTATTCGGGCGGCGGCGTGGTGCTGTCGGACTCCGCCGCCGAACTGCGCGAACTGGTGAGGCTGTCCGGAGCGCCCTGCACCAACACCCTGATGGGGCTGGGCGCCTTCCCCGCCGACGACGACAAGTTCGTCGGCATGCCGGGCATGCACGGCACCTACGAAGCCAACATGGCCATGCAGAACTGCGACGTGCTCATCGCCGTGGGCGCGCGCTTCGATGACCGGGTGATCGGCAACACCAAGCACTTCGCCCAGGTTCCGCGCAAGATCGTGCACATAGACATCGACCCGTCGTCGATCTCCAAGCGCGTGCGGGTCGACGTTCCCATCGTCGGCAGCGTGAAGGAAGTGCTGCAGGAATTCAACGGCCTGTATGCCCAGGCGCTGGCCGACGCCGCGCCCAACAAGGCGGCGCTGGCGAAGTGGTGGCAGCAGATCAACACCTGGCGCGGCAAGCAATGCCTGGCCTACGAGCCGTCCACCGAGCTCATCAAGCCGCAGTTCGTGGTCGAAAAGCTCTGGGAAGTCACCGGCGGCGACGCCTTCGTCACGTCCGACGTCGGGCAGCACCAGATGTGGGCGGCGCAGTACTACCGCTTCAACCAGCCGCGCCGCTGGATCAATTCCGGCGGGCTGGGCACCATGGGCGTAGGCCTGCCCTATGCGATGGGCGTGCAGATGGCCAATCCCGGCAGCGACGTGGCGGTCATCACCGGCGAAGGCTCCATCCAGATGAACATCCAGGAACTTTCCACCTGCAAGCAGTACCGCCTGTCGCCCAAGATCCTGTGCCTGAACAACCGCTACCTGGGCATGGTCCGGCAGTGGCAGCAGATCGACTACGGTTCGCGCTATTCCGAATCCTATGTGGACGCGCTGCCCGATTTCGTGAAGCTCGTCGAAAGCTACGGGCACGTGGGCTTGCGCATCGACAAGCCGGCCGACGTCGAGCCCGCGATCCGCGAAGCCTTCGTCAAGCACAAGGATCGCCTGGTGTTCCTGGATTTCATCACGGACCAGACCGAGAACGTCTGGCCCATGGTGAAGGCGGGGCGCGGGCTCACCGAAATGCTGCTTGGTTCCGAAGACCTGTAAGGAGAGAATGATGAAACACGTAATTTCCATCCTTCTCGAGAACGAGCCAGGCGCATTGTCACGCGTGGTGGGGCTGTTTTCCGCCCGTGGATATAATATCGAGACCCTTACCGTCGCGCCCACGGAAGACTCCACGCTGTCCCGCATGACGATCGTCACGCATGGTTCCGACGAGATCGTCGAACAGATCACCAAGCACCTCAATCGCCTCGTCGACGTCGTGAAAGTCGTCGATCTTTCCGAAGGCCCGCACATCGAGCGCGAACTGATGATGATCAAGGTTCGCGCGGTGGGCAAGGAACGGGACGAAATGAAGCGCATGGCCGATATTTTCCGCGGGCGCATCATCGACGTCACCGACAAGGTCTACACCATTGAACTGACGGGCGATCAGGAAAAGATCGAAGCCTTCATCGGTGCGCTGGATCGTAGCGCCATACTGGAAACGGTCCGTACCGGGGTGTCCGGTGTCGGGCGTGGCGAGCGGGTCCTGAAGCTTTAAATCACTTTAACCTTGGCATCTGGATGCTGGCATTCAGAAAAATCAAAATACACGAACAGTATTGGAGCACCCTCAATGAAAGTTTTCTACGATAAAGATTGTGATCTCTCCCTCATCAAAGGCAAGACCGTCGCCATCATCGGCTACGGCTCGCAAGGCCACGCGCACGCGCTGAACCTGCACGAGTCGGGCGTCAATGTGGTGGTGGGCCTGCGCAAGGGCGGCGCCTCCTGGAGCAAGGCCGAGAACGCCGGCCTGAAGGTCCAGGAAGTCGCCGAGGCCGTCAAGGGTGCCGACCTGGTCATGATCCTCCTGCCCGATGAAAACATCGCCGAGGTCTACCGCAGCCAGGTGGCCGGCAACATCAAGGCGGGCGCCGCGCTGGCGTTCGCCCATGGTTTCAATGTGCACTACGGCCAGGTGCAGCCGCGCGCCGACATCGACGTGATCATGATCGCGCCCAAGGCGCCCGGCCACACGGTGCGCGGCACGTACCGCCAGGGCGGCGGCGTGCCGTCGCTGGTCGCGGTGCACCAGGACACGTCCGGCGCGGCGCGCGACATCGCCCTGTCGTACGCATGCGCGATCGGCAGCGGCCGCGCGGGCATCATCGAGACGAATTTCCGCGAGGAAACGGAGACCGACCTATTTGGCGAGCAGGCCGTGCTGTGCGGCGGCACCGTGGAGCTGATCAAGGCCGGTTTCGAAACGCTGGTGGAAGCGGGCTATGCGCCCGAGATGGCTTATTTCGAGTGCCTGCACGAGCTCAAGCTGATCGTCGACCTGATCTACGAGGGCGGGATCGCCAACATGAATTATTCGATCTCGAACAACGCGGAATACGGCGAGTACGTCACGGGTCCGCGGATCGTGACCGAAGAAACCCGGCAGGCGATGCGCCAGTGCCTGAAGGACATCCAGACGGGCGAGTATGCCAAGAGCTTCATCCTGGAGAACTCGGCCGGCGCCCCGACGCTGATTTCGCGCCGCCGCATCAATGCGGAATCGCAGATCGAGCAAGTGGGCGGAAAGCTGCGCGCGATGATGCCCTGGATCGCCGCGAACAAGCTGGTCGACCAGACGAAGAACTGATCGTTGCGTGCGAAGAGGCCGGGTCCGTCAGGGCCGGGCCTCTGTTGCTCACCGAGTGGGCGGAGTCTCGGGACGCCGCCCCTCCATCATCGACCGCAGCGATTTCAAGGCGGCCAGAAAGACTTCCTGGCCGATGAGCCGCCGAAGCTCATTCTCGCGTCCCGCCTCGCACGCGAACTCGGCCGACCACTCCACGAAGCTGCGGTTCCCGTCGGTCACGGGGATGATCTTGAGCGTGGCGACATAGTCGCTGACCCCCATCGGGCTTTCCAGTATCGAATAGACGCAGCAATAGTCATAATCCGACAAGGCAAGCAATTGCTCGCGTATCGTCCCGCCCTGGCGCAGCTCGAAATTGCGCACACAGCCCACCGCATCGGAAGGCGTGCCGCCTTCGATCCTGCTGCGCGCCACGAACGGCGTCCAGTCCGGCAGGCCGTTGAAGTCGCGGATGATTCCCCAGACCGCTTGCGCGGGCGCGTCGATGACGCTGCTGACGTAGACTTTCATGACGCGCTCTTGTCTTGCCGTTCACCGCGCTCTGCGGCCGGCGTGGGCAGCATGGCGCCTGCCGCGGCCGGCAGGTTGCCGCCGTCCAGGCCGATTTCGCGCAGCAGCTGATCGACCACCGGCGCCTGGGCGCGATAGCGCAGGGCCGAGTTCACCACGCCGTCCGCGATGCCGCCGCCGTCCCGGTCGTCGGCGCCCTTGCCCAGGTTTCCGAAGCCGTCCAACTGCAGTATCTTGATGCTGTCGATGTTTTCCATGGGCTTGACCGACTCGCGGATGATGCCTTCCATCTTGTCGACGATGCGCAGGCGCAGGGCGGAGGCGCGCGCGTCGGCCGTCAGGACGTTGGACGCCTCGTTCATTAGACGCAGGCCCTGGGCTTCGACTTCGCTGCGCACCTTGCTGGCTTCCGCGCGTATTTTTTCCGCGTCCGCTTCGGCCTGCGCCTGGGCCCGGATCGCCGTGGCGCGGTCGCCGCTCGCGGCCTTCTCGGCTTCCGCGGCCAGGCGCAGCCGCAGCGCTTCTTTTTCGGCCGCCTGCCGGGCGGCAATCAGTTCGACCTGCTTGCGGCGTTCGGCGACTTCCAGTTCGCGCGCCGAGAAGACGCGCTCCTCCGCGGCGACGGCTTCGGCGCGCGCCAGGTCGGCGGCGGCCTGTGCCTCCGATTGGAGCCTGGACTGTTCGGCGATGGCGATGGCGCGCTGCTGCTCCGCCAGTTCCAGGGCCTTGCGGCGCTCCAGGTTGGCGGCCTGCAATTCCTTTTCCTTGGCGATGCGTTCCTGCTCGATCTGCAGCTCCGCCCGGACCTGGGCCTGTTCGACCGCCTGGCGCGCTTCGATCCGGGCCCGTTCGGCGCGGTGTTCCGTTTCGGCGCGTTCGCGCGCCACTTCCGCCCTCTGCTGGGCGCGGGCGATTTCCACCTCGCGCTCCTGGGCGAGCCTGGCGTATTCCGCTTCGCGGTCTATGTCCAGCGCCAGCTTCTCGGCTTCCAGGTTCTTGCTGCGTATGGATATCAGCGTGTCCTGCTCGATGTCATTGCGCTGTTTCTTGCGCCGCTCGATCTGCTCGGTCAGGCGCGTCATGCCCTCGGCGTCGAACTGGTTGGACGGGTTGAAGTATTCCATCGCCGTCTGGTCGAGCTGGGTAAGCGAGGCGGCCTCCAACTCCAGGCCGTTCTTGGTCAGGTCGTCCGCCACGTCGGCGCTGACCTTCTTGACGTATTCACCGCGTTTCTCGTGCAGTTCTTCCATGGTCATCTCGGCGGCGGCGGTGCGCAGCGCATCCACGAACTTGCCTTCCACCAGCTCGATCAGCCGCTCGGGCTCCATGCTGCGCTCTCCCAGCGTCTGCGCGGCCGTGGCCACGGCGTCCGGATTCGCGGCGACGCGGACGTAGAATTCGGCCGTGACGTCGACCCGCATGCGATCCCGGGTGATCAAGGCCTTGTCGCGGCCGCGCGTGACTTCCAGCCGCAAGGTGTTCATGTTCACGGGTATGACGTCGTGGACGATGGGCAGCACGAAGGCGCCGCCGTCCAGCACGACTTTTTGGCCGCCCAGGCCGGTGCGCACGAAAGCCCTGCCTTTGGACGACCTGAGATACAGCCAATGCAGCAGCCATATGCCGATGGCCGCGACGATGGCCACAGCCAGAAGGCCCAATAAGAAAACTCCGAATTCCGAACCGGTCATGGTCGACTCCTTGGCTTGTTAACGCTTGATGTTCTTGAATGCGCGCGTGCGTTCCGTCAGCGCGGTTTCCACCGGCAGGCGTTCCATGCTCGAGGCGCCGTAGAAGCCATGGCAATCGGGGCAGTGCTCGAGAATGAAGGCTGCGTCGGCGGGGGTGGCGATGGGGCCGCCGTGGCACAGGACGATGACGTCGGGATTGACGCGCCGGGCGGCCTCCGCCCAGGCGTTGACGGCCGGGATGCAATCCGCCCGCGTCAAGGCGGTTTCCGCGCCGATGGCTCCGCCGGTGGTCAGGCCCAGGTGGCAGACGATGATGTCCGCGCCGGCGCGCGCCATGTCCGCCGCGTTGTCCTCATTGAAGACGTAGGGGGTCGTGAGCAGGTCCAGTTCGCGCGCCTTGCGTATCAGGTCGACCTCCAGGCCGTAGCCCATGCCGGTTTCCTCCAGATTGGCCCTGAAGGTTCCATCGATCAGCCCGACGGTGGGGAAGTTCTGGATGCCCGAGAATCCCAGGCTGATGAGCCGGCGCAGGAAATGGTCCGGGATCATGAAGGGATCGGTGCCGTTGACCCCCGCCAGCACCGGGGTGTGTTTCACCACCGGCAGCACTTCGCGGGCCATTTCCAGCACGATCTGGTTCGCGTTGCCGTATGCCAGCAGGCCGGCGAGCGACCCGCGTCCGGCCATGCGATAGCGCCCCGAGTTGTAGATCACGATGAGGTCTATGCCTCCGGCTTCCTCGCATTTCGCGGACAAGCCGGTGCCTGCGCCTCCGCCGATGATCGGTATCCGTTTGCGTATCATCTCGCGGAAATTCTCGAGCAGGGTTGAGCGTTGGATGCGGGGCATGGGGATTTCCTAGCGTTGATATGACGGGCGCGCCGGCGGGCGGATTTCATGGAAGGCCAGCACGAGCGCATCGGCGAAGGCCGGGTCGTTGATGTTGTATGGAAGCCTGATCAGCTTGCGCTGCGGACCTGGCTTGAAGTGTTTTTCTATGGTCGAGAACAGGGCGCGGTCCGCCGCGGGATCGTGAAAGGGCTGGCCGGGGGCGTCGATGGCCGAGACGCCGCCTTCCGGAATCAGGAAGCGGACGGGGCCTTCCATCTGGTTCAGCTTGCCCGCGATGAACTCGCCGATCGCGATGTTCTCTTCCGGCAGCGTGCGCACCAGGGTGACGTTCTCGTTGTGCTGGTAGACGTTGCGCCCCCGGAAGCGCGCGGGCAGGGTGGCCATGGCGTGGAAGTTCGCCATGTCGAGCGCGCCGCAAGACCCGACGTAGGGCAGGCGGCTGCGGATGACGGCATCCATGCGCGTGTCGCCGGCGGAAAAGACGCCGCCCACGATCAGGTCCGCGATTTCCGTCGTCGTGATGTCGATGATGCCGTCGAGCAGGCCCGAATCGGCCAGCATCTCCATCGAGCGGCCGCCCGTGCCCGTGGCATGGAAGACCAGGCAGTCGTAGCCGGACGACAGGGCCCTGGTGACCGCCTGCACGCAGGTCGTGGTGACGCCGAACATGGTGAGCCCGATCGCCGGCTTGGGCTCGTCGGCAAGCCGGACCGGGTTGGCGATCATGCCCGCCAGCGCATGGGCGGCGTTGCCGAGCACCTGCGCGCTGATGCGGTTCAAGCCGGACACGTCGGTAATCGAATACATCATGCAGATGTCCGACTCGCCGACGTAAGGGGCGACGTCGCCCGAGGCGACGGTGGAGACCATGACTTTCGGTATGCCTACCGGAATCGACCGCATGCCCGCCGTGGCCAGCGCCGTGCCGCCCGATCCGCCAGCGGAAATGATGCCGCCCAGGTCGCGGCGGCTGGCCAGGAAGCGCCGGAACGCTTCGGTCATGCCGGCGACGGACGAACCGCGGTCCTTGGTGAATACGGCGGCCTCGCCCTTGGGGTGGAACCGGGCGACTTCACGCGCGCTGATGCCGGCCGGCGACATCGCGCCGCTGGTGGCGAGATCGACGGTGGTCACCCGTATGCCCAGTTTCTCGATGCAGTTGCGCAGATACTGCAATTCGGGGCCTTTGGTGTCGAAGGTGCCGACGACATAGGCGGTCCGGTCGGCGCTCGCCGAACCGATGGGCCTCATGCGGGCGGCCCGTGGAGCGGCCGCCCCGCCGGCCGGGCTCGCGCCGGCATCGGCCTCGCCCGCTTGACGGGGCATCCTGGGCAAAGGCGGGTCTTCATCCTGGTGGGCGCGCCGGACGACCCAGACCGGCTGCCGCGGCGCGTCCCCGCCGCCGGCTTCCGGGCGGGCGGCCGCGTGCGCGCCTTCCGCCGACCCGCCGGCGTACCCTTCTTCTTCGATCGACGAGCGCACGCCCAGCAGCCGTTGCTGGAGCTCGCGGTCGGCGGCCAGTTCGGACGCGGGCAGCATGCGGCTGATGCGGCCGTTGGTCATGACGGCGACGGTGTCCGCGACATCGATCGCAACGCCCAGGTTCTGCTCGATCAGGAGGATCGAGACATCGGTTTCCCTGGACACCGTCTTGAGCATGGACGCCACGTGCTCGACGATGACGGGCGCCAGGCCTTCGGTGGGCTCGTCCATCACCAGCAGCCTCGGGTTGAACAGCAGCGCGCGTCCTATCGCGAGCATCTGCTGTTCGCCGCCCGAGAGCTGGGCGCCGCCGTTGTCCTTTCTTTCGGCCAGGCGCGGAAACAACTGGTAGATGCGGTCCACCGTCCAGTCGCCGCGGTTTGCCGTGCGAGCCGAAAGCCGCAGATGCTCATCGACCGTCAGCGACGGCCATACGCGGCGCCCTTGCGGCACATAGCCTATGCCGGCATGCGTGATGCTGTGCGGCGGGCGGCCCAGCAGTTCCCGTCCGTTCAGCCGGACGCTGCCTCGTGCGGGAATGAGGCCGGTGATGGCATTGCAGACAGAAGTCTTGCCCATGCCGTTCTTGCCGACGATGGCCAGCACATTGCGGTCCACCGTGAACGTGACGCCCTGCACGGCATGCGCCTGCCCGTAATAGACGTCCAGGCCGGATACTTCCAGGAGGGCGCCGCCTTCCATGCGCGCGGCCGCCGCTTGATGCCGCCCGTCAATGCTGGCCATAGCCGTGCTCCCCCATGTAGATGGCCTGGACTTGCGGGTTCTCTTCGATTTCCCGCGGGGTGCCATGGCACAGCACGCGGCCGTTGTGCATGACGGTGACGCGTTCCACCACGTTCAGCGCGATCTCCAGATCGTGCTCGATAATGACGTAGCTCAGGTGCTGCGGCAACGCCCGCAGCAGGGCGACCAGCTCTTTGCGTTCGGCGGGCGACAGGCCGGCGGCCGGTTCGTCGAACAGGATCAGCCGCGGGGATCCGGCCAGCGCCATGCCGATCTCCAGCTGCCGCTGCTGGCCGTGCGAGAGCTCGGAAACCATGGTGTCGGCCAGATGGCTCAGGCGGATGTGGTCCAGCAGTTGCGCCGCCGAAACATTGCTCGCGTCGTCGTGCGCCGGGCGCAGGAAGCTGAACCTGCCGCGCGTGACGCCGCGCACGGCCAGGAAAAGATTGTCGCGGACCGTGAGGTCACGGAACAGCAGGGAGGACTGGTAGGTGCGCCGCAGGCCGCGCCGTATGCGCTCCTGCGGCGGGAACGGCGTGACGTCTTCGCCGAACAGCAGCACGCGGCCGCTGCTCGGGAAAAAGTCGCCGGTGATGGCATTGAACAAAGTCGTCTTGCCGGCGCCGTTGGAGCCCAGCACGGCGTAGCGCTGTCCGGCCGCGACGCTGAAGGAGACGTCGTCGATGGCCTTGAGCGCGCCGAAGCTGCGTGATACGCGCTGCAATTCAAGCGCATTGCCGGACTGGAAGCCGGAGCCGGGTGGAGAGTTGGTCATGGTTCAATGCCGTGTCGGAGGATGGCGAAGGATTATTTGCATTCGGGATTCGTGCGCGTGCCGAAGCCCATCTTGGCGAATTCTTCCTTGCTCAGCCCCAGCGTCTGCGTGACGTTCGCCGTGACCTTCACCACCCGGTTGTACAGCGCGCCGTTGTCCCCCTTGGCGACCTCCGTCAGGAAGATATTCGCCACGCCGTTTCGGTTTTCGTCCAGCTTGACCGGGCCGGTGGGGGTTTGCACGGTCATGGTCGCCAACTGCTGGCCGAGCTTGCCGACGTCGCCGTTCACCGCGTCCAGGCCGGTCAGGACCGCCTTGGTGTTGACGTAATAGGCGTGCGCGAACAGGCCCGGCGTCGGATAGGCGTTGTCGAACTTGGCGTCGCGATAGGCCTGGACGAATTTCTTCCATTCCGGATCGTCCCAGTTGTCGGCGGTGGGCCCCGCCGCCGGCGTGCCGACCAGCGCATCGCGCCGCTTGCCCTTGTAGCTGAGCACGGTCTGGTCCACCGTGATGGAGCCGCCGATGAAGGGCTTGTTGCCGCCGGACTGCTCGTATTGCGAGAAGAAGTTGACGGCGTCGGACCCGCCCAGGGCGACGTAGATGGCATCGACGTCCGAAGGCAGCTTGGCGATGACCGAGGAGTAGTCCTTGGTGCCCAGGGGCACCCACTGCTTGTCGGTCACCTTGCCCCCGGCCTTGCAGTATTCGATCATGAAGCCTTGAACCTGGGCGTAGGGGAAGGAATAGTCTTCCGCGACGACCGCCACTTTCTTGTAGCCCTTGTCGTTGTAAACATAAGAGCCCAGGCCCGCCGACCATTGGGCGCCGTCGGTCGAGAAGCGGTAGAAGTTGCTGGCGGGATCCTTCAGCGTGGTCTCCTGCGCGGCCGAGGACCCGTTCACGAAGACCACGTTCGGCTGGGTCTTGGCATAGTCCTTGACGGCGATACCTTCGGAGCCGGACAGCGGGCCGATCAGGATGGCCACCTTGTCCTGCTCGACCAGCTTGCGGGCCGCATTGACGGCCGTGTCCGGCTGCCCGGTCGACGAGGCGCGGATCACCTCGATCTTTTTTCCTCCGGCCGTGAAGTTGTGCTGCCGCATGGCGAGCTCCATGCCGCGCATGCCGTCCTGGCCGGAAACGGTCAGCGCGCCCTCCAGCGTCGCCAGAACCCCTATCTTCAGTGTCTCCTGGGCTTGCGCCGCGGCGCCCATGCCCGCCAGCGCAAGGGCCAGAACGGTGCCGCAGTGGCGGATCTTCGTCGATTTCATGTTGTGTCTCCGGATGTCGTGATGATTGAACTCGGTCCTTCACCCTATTGTTTCCGGGCCGGGCGAAGCAGGCCACGTACGCGGTGCCAGAGGCCCAGCAGGCCGTCGGGCGAGAAAACCAGTATCAGCAGGAAGGCGCCTCCGATGATCAGGTTGAAGCGCTCGCGGTCTATCATGTCGATCGCGAAGTTCTGCAGGAGCACGAAGGCGAGCGCTCCGATGAACGCGCCCAGCGGGTGGCGCAGGCCGCCGATGACGGCGATGATGAGGATGTTGATGAGGGCCGAGGTGCCGATGGTGCCCGGCGAAATGCGCGCGTTGTACCAGACCAGCAGCACGCCGCCGATGCCGGCCAGCAGGCCGGCGAAGGCGTGGGCCGCCACGCGGTGGGCGGCCACGTTGAAGCCCAGGGCGCGCATCCGCCGGGCATTGTCGCGCGTGCCCTGCAGGGCGATGCCGAACGGCGTACGCACGATGTACTTGACCGCGGCGTAGGACAGCAGGGCGAAGAACAGGGACAGATAGTAGAAAGGCACGGGATCGCGCAGGTCGAGCGTTCCGAACCGGGGCGGGAATATGCTCGAGAAGCCCTGGAAGCCGTTGAACACGGTGTAGTTCTGCTGGGCGAGGTAGAACATGGCCACGCCGATGGCCAGGGTGATCATGATAGTGTAGATGCCGTCCGTGCGCACCGACACGATGCCGATCAGCGTCGCCGTGCCGACGGCCAGCAGCACGGCCAGCAGGGATGCCAGCCACCAGGGCCATTCCATGCTGATCTGGCTGACGGCCGAATGCCCGAATATGGCCATGACGTAGCCCGCGATGCCCGCGACCGTCATCTGCGACAGGCTGACCATGCCGCCGTATCCGGCCAGGAAGGCCAGCGAGAGCGCGATGATGCCCAGGATGAGCGATTGCGCGCCGATCTGGAAGGTGAAGAAGCTGGACGCGACCGCGGGGTAGGCGAGCAGGGCCGCCAGGACGACGGCATATCGCAGCAGCTTGCCGCCGGCCCAGGCGGGCCGGCTCGCCTCCGGTGCGGCGGCCCGCGGCCGCGCGGCGGGCGCGAAAGACGGCGGCTTCGCGGGGGATGGGCCCTTGTTCGCCGCGGAGCCGCCCGTGCTCACGGCATGCCGCCATTTGTTCGCGCTCATGCTTTTTTCCCCATGATGCCTTGGGGGCGCAATGCCAGCACGACCACCATGATGATGAACGTGAACACGACGCCGTAGGTGGGCGCGTAGGCCATGCCCATGGTTTCCGCGACGCCGATGAGCAGGGCGCCGATCACGGCCCCCGTGATGCTGCCCATGCCGCCGACGATGACGACGATTAGCGAGGCGAGCAGGTAGCGCACGTCTTCGCCGGGGGCGATGGAAAGCGCCGTGCCGCCGATCACGCCGGCCGCCCCGGCCAGGCCCGCACCCAGGGCGAAGGTGACGGCGAAGACGCGCTGCACGTTGACGCCGCTGGCCGACAGCATGCGCTTGTCGTCCACGCCCGCCCGTATCATGGCGCCGATGCGCGTGCGGTTCAGGAACAGCCATAGCGCGACGCCGATCACGACCGCGACCAGCAGGACCAGCAGCCGGAAGGCGGGATAGGCGTTGATGACAGGCATGGGCACCGGGAACTGCGTCCACTCGGGCGGGTCGAACTGATAGGTGTCGCCGCCCCATATCCACATGTAGAGATCGGCCAGGACGATGGAAAGCCCGATGGTGACGAGCGTCTGCCTGAGCTCCTGGCCGTCCATGTAGCGGAAGACGAAAACCTGGAGCAGCAGGCCGGTCAGCGCCACGGAGACAAAGCCGGCGACCAGGGCGGCAAACCAGGAGCCGGTCAGGTCGCCCACGCTATAGCCTATGTATCCTCCCAGCAGGAACAAGGACCCGTGCGCCAGGTTGACGTTGCGCATGAGGCCGAAAATGAGGGTGAAGCCGCTGGCCACGAGGAAATAGAGGGCGGCGAGCGTGAGCCCGTTCATGAGCGTCAGGATGAAAAGGCGAGCGTTGCTCGCCAGCGCCGCGATGCCCAGCGCCAGCAGGGGCAGGCCGATCAGCAGCCAGGCGATCAGCGCCCGGCGGCGGGGACGTTTCCACTTGCTCGCGTCCATGGTCAGGCCCAGCGCGTCATGTTGCGGCCGCCCTGGATCTCGGGCTTTTTGTGGAACTCGCCGTCTTTCATCACCGCGAGGATGCGCGCGGGGTCCTGCAGGACGCGGATGTCGGACAGCGGATCGCCGTCGACCAGGATCATATCGGCGAGGTAGCCTTCCTTGACCTGGCCCAGCTCCTGCGGGCGCAGCATGATCTCGCCGCCGAGCCGCGTGGCGCTCAGCAGGGCCTCCATGGCCGAGAAGCCCAGATACTTGACGAAATATTCAAGATCCTGGGCATTGGTCGCATGCTTGATCCAGGCAAAGCCGTAGTCGCCTCCCGGCAATATGCGGACCCCGCGCTTATGCATTTTCTTCAGCGACTCGATCGCGGTTTCCAGTTCGCGGTGATAGCCCATGGATTCCGCGATGGCCGGCGTGATGCCGTATTCCGACGCGTGGTAGCTGGTGTTCACGAGCCAGGCCAGCCCGGGAGCGACGAAAATTCTGTGGCGGTTGGCCTCGAGCATGTCCAGCGCCTCGTCGTCCGTGAAGCTGGCGTGGTAGATGATGTCGATGCCGTGGCGTATGCATTGCTTGATGGATTCGCATGAACGGGCATGGGCGGCGACCCGCCGGCCGTTCTTGTGCGCTTCTTCGACCAGCGCGGCGATTTCGGCGTCCGTGAACGGGGTGGTCTCGGCCGGCATGCCGGCGATGTACTCGCCGGACAGATTGATTTTCAGCGTGTCCACGCCGTACTTGATGTAGGTGCGCGCGGCGCGGCGCATTTCGTCCGCGCCGGTCACGACGCAGCCGAAGCTGAGCTCCGGAAAGGGCAGGTGAGGGCGGGATTCATCGCCCAGGCCGCCGATGGTGGTGATTTCCTGGCTAGCCGCCAGATAGCGCGGCCCCGGGAACTCCCCGGCGTTGATGGCGTTGCGCAGCACCACGTCCAGCCGGGCCTTGGCGGTGGCCGCGCCCACACAGGACGTCCAGCCCATTTCCAGATAGCGTTTGGCGACCCGCACGCACCACAGGATGTGTTCTTCGGGCGGCATCATCTGGATGGCGGTCAGCGAGGGCTGATCGTTCCAGGAAAAGTGCGTGTGGGCTTCGGTCATGCCGGGCATCAGAAAGGCGCCCGCGCCGTCGATCAGGGTGGCGTCGCCGCCCTGGAAAGAGCGCGCCGAACGCGCGACCCGGGTGATCCGCTTGCCTTCGACCAGGACTTCGCCGTGGTAGGGCTGCGCGCCCGAGCCGTCGAAAATGCGGACATTGGTGAATAAGGTGTTGGCCATGCTGCCGTCCTTTACTGAAAGCGACCGGAATAGAAGTCCTTGAGATCGCGCATGCAGTCGTGCGCGCGTTCGAATGTGGTCCAGTGCCCGCACTGCGAATACACGACGCTGCGGCTGCCGGGCAGGCGGTCGGCGATGGCGCGCACCGCCTGCGGCGGCGCCACTCCGTCCTGGTCGCCCGTCACCAGCAGGACGGGGCATTCGATGGCGTCGATGGCCGGCGCCTGCGCGTTGGCCAGTGCGTCGCAGCAGCGCGCATAGCCTTGGGCGTCCTGGCGCATGATGCTTTCCCGGACCAGCGCCGCGACCGCCGGCTGCTCGCGCCGCGTGGTGGCGGAAACGGCCGTGGCGACGATGGCGTCGGCGATCTCCTGCATGCCTTTCACCCCTTCGTTGCGCGCCTTGTCGGCCCGGGCACGTATGTTGGGGCGCGCCGCCTCGGGCGGGCACAGCAAGGGGCCGAATAGGGCCAGGCTTCTTGCCAGCCCGGGCCGCGTCGCGGCGATGTGGAAGCATACGATGGTGCCGAGCGAATGGCCGAGGAAGTGCGCGCGGGCAATGCCCAGCCTCCCGCAGGCCTGGACGATGCGCTCGGCGATGTTCTCGATGGAAAGCTCGCCGCCGACGCCGGCCGAGCGTGCGCTGCCGGGCAGGTCGAAGCGGACCAGCCGGAAATTGGCCAGCGCGGGCTCGACCGGCGTCCAGTTGTTGGATGAGCCGCCAAGGCCGTGCAGGCACACGATGGGCTCGCCTTCGCCGGTGATTTCCACGGCCATGCCCTCGATGAATTGTGTCGTCATTTGAGTGGGTGCTCCGGGATGCCGGGGTGGTGGACTGCGGTGCGCGGGGCACCGGTGTTTTCCGGGCGAGCGGGGGCATTCGTGCCCATGCCGGCGCCGGCGGGTGCGCCGCTGGCGGCATGGCGGCGGGTGCCGGCTTGCGGCCCGGCCGCGGCATCCATCGGCGGCGGGCCGGCGTGGCGCGCACCGCCCCGCGAGAAGGTGGCGATCTTCACGGTTTTGTCTCCTCGCCCGATGAAACCTTGGGGTTTTCTGCAATGCGTCGGGCGCTTGTGGGTATTTTTATTTACTATATTAAGACATGAGACTCAAAATGAGACTGCTGTCTTAAAAGTCGATTTGATTCTATGGATCCTTTTGAGTATGGTCAAGCAATTTTTTGACTTTTATCAAGAATAAGAAAAGGGAACAGGTATATGAGATACGTCGTCACCGCAGTGCCCAAGGCGCCCGCGAGCGGGCCGCGCGCCCGGACCTATGCGGCGCTGCTGCAGGCCGCCATGGAACTGATCCGCACGGGCGTCATGCCGTCCGTCGCGCAGGTGGCGGCGCGCGCCGACGTGTCGCGCGCCACCGCGTATCGCTATTTCCCGAGCCGCAGCAAATTGATCGCCGCGGTCGTCGACGCATCCTTGGGCCCGGTGCGCACCACGGCTTCGCGGCACGAGAGCGCCCGCGAGCGAGTCATGGAACTGTTCGATCACACCTTTCCCCGGTTCAAGGAATACGAAACCGAAATGCGCGCCGCGCTGCAGCTCGCCCTGGAGCACCGGGCGCTGGAGCGCGCCGGCTTGCTGGACGAAGAGCCCTACCGGCGGGGCCACCGCGTGAAGATACTTGCGCAGGCTCTGCTGCCGTTCGAGAACCAGATCCCCAAGCCCTTGATCCGCCGCCTGCACAAGGCGCTGTCCACCATCTATGGATACGAAGCCTACGTGGTGCTGAAAGACATCTGGAACGCCTCCGACCGCGAGGTGGAATCGACGGTGCGCTGGATGGCCACGGCGCTGATAGACGCCACATTGGCGGAAGCGGCGAAGCAAGCGGGCGGAAAACAACAGAGCTGATTCCCGTTGAATCTTGATCTACATCATTTTTAATTGCAAAAGATAATAGGAATGGTTATCATTTTCCCCTTTAATACACTCTTACAAATAGGCAAGAAAAATGGGGAAATCGATTTTTTGGTGGAGTGGCGTCTTCATGGCGGTGGCGGCCGCCCAGGCGGGCGCGCAATCGGGGAGCGCCGGAGCGGCAGGCGGCGTTCAACAGCTGAGCCCCCTCACCGTGCAGGGCCAGAAACTGGAAACCGAGCTGCCCGAGGGGGCCTCCATCATTACCCGGCAGGAACTGGACGACCGGTCCATCACCAGCTGGGAGGACTTCTCCAGGCGCGCCGAGCCGGGCGTGAACTTCAACGCCAACAACAAGAGCGTGAACATCCGCGGCATGGACCAGGACCGCGTCGTGACGCGGATCGACGGCATCCGCCTGCCCTGGCTGAATGACGGCGCGCGCGGCGAGAAGGGCGGCCTGGACATGCTGAACTTCAACACGCTGTCCGCCATTGACGTGGTGCGCGCGAACGGCGCGGTCCAGTCGGGCTCGCTGGTCGGGTACCTGGATCTGCGCACCTTGTCGCCGGGTGACCTGCTGGCGCCCGGCAAGGATTTCGGCGCGCTGCTCAAGACCGGCTACGACGGCACCGACAACAGCTGGGGCGCGGACGCCGCCCTGGCGGGCCGGCTGGGGCAGGGCACGAGCTGGCTGCTGCAGGCCGGGCACCGCAAGGGCCACGAGCGCGAGAACATGGGCGAGGTCGGCGGCTACGGCCCCAACCGCGAACAGGCCAACCCCGAGACCTACAAGCAGAACAACTTCATGCTGAAGCTCCAGCATGCCCTGACGGAAGAGCATCGGCTCACCCTGAGCGGCGAGCATTTCGAGCGCAAGTCGGACATCGACAACATGCGCGAACAGAACACCTCCACCTATTCCATCGGCAACAACAGCACCCGCAAAGAGCTGAGCCGGCAGCGTGTGCTGCTGGGCTACGACTACGAAGCCCGCGCGGAGCGCGCCGCCGTCCAGCGCGGCGAGGTCAAGCTCTATTGGCAGCGCAGCTACCTGGACGGTGTCCAGGAAGCCTTCCGCAACATGGACGGCCGGGGCAGGTCGCCCGTGGGCGCGGCCTACGGCTATGGCTATCCTTACGGGGAATACCGCCGCGACAACAACGTCGAGGAATCCGGCGTGGGCGCCCTGACGCAATGGAGCGGCTTCCTGCGGTCGGCGTCCGTCCAGCACCACTGGGCGGCAGGGGCGGAATGGTACGGCAGCAAGAACAAGCAGGACTCCTCGGGGTTCGACAACTGCCCCGCGGATCTCCGGCCGGTGCCCGCCTCCGTCTCGGGGATGTTCGGGCCGCGCAGCTGCGACCTGCTGCATACCAACCAGGCCGACGTGGCCAATTCGAAGGGCCAGCAATGGGCGTTGTGGGCCCAGGACGAAATCTCCTGGAGCGACGGGAAATACGCGCTGACTCCGGCCTTGCGCTTCGATTCCTACAAGCACAAGCCCCAGTCCAGCGCCGCCTATGACAGCAACCCGAACGCCAGCGTTACCGAACTGGGCTCGGCCAGCGGCCAGCGCCTGTCGCCCTCCCTGCTCGCCACCTACAAGCCGGCGCAGGACCTGTCTTTCTATGCCCGGTACGGCTATGGGTACAAAGCGCCCACCGCCACGCAGCTCTACATGAACTACGGGGCGCCGGGAACGTATCTGCGCACGGGCAATCCCAATCTCGAGGCGGAAATCAGCCGCGGATGGGAACTGGGCATGGACGTCGGCAATCGCGACCTGGGCGGACGCCTCAGCGTGTTCGACAACCGCTACAAGAACTTCATCGATCAGGAAGTGCCCCTCAATCCGAATTCGCCCGAATGGAACCCGGCCTGGACGGGCCTCTACCCGATGGGGGTCACCGCCTATGCGAACCGCGCCCGCGTGCGCATCTACGGTGCGGAGCTGAGCGGCCACTGGAGCATCGATCAGAACTGGTACACCTGGGCCGCGCTTGCCTGGGCCCATGGCCGCGACCAGGATACCGGCCGCTATCTGAATTCCGTCGCGCCCTTGAAGGCTACGCTGGCGCTGGGCTACCGGACGGAAGGCTGGGGCGCGGAAGCCTTGGCGTCGTTCGCCAAGCGCCGCACGCAAGTGGAATATGCGGCGCCGGACGTCGTGCCGGGCACCAGTGTTTCGGATTTCGAGGCGCCCGGATACGGCGTGCTGGATCTGAACGCCTGGTGGAAGCCGGCCGCCGTCAAGGGCCTGCGCCTGCAGGCGGGGGTATACAACGTGTTTGACCGCAAGCATTGGAATGCGCTGAACGTGCCGCGCGCAGGCGGCCGGGACGCCGCGCCCATCGACAGCTATACCGAGCCGGGGCGCAGCCTGCGCGTATCCTTGACCTATCAATATTGATAGAATCAAGAATCAATCTTATTGTCGATATAATTAACTTTTACTTAAAGGAGTCCCTGGTCATGACGCATCCCTTCGAAGGCAAGGCGGCGGCGCTGCGCGAACGCTACGCCGAGCTCAAGGCGCAACATCCCAAGATGCGCATCCGCAATGTGGCCGAGTCGATGCAGGTTTCCGAAATGGAACTCGTCGCCGCCGGCTGCGGTGCCATCCAGTCCATCTTGCTGAAGGAGCCGCCCCAGGCGATATTCAAGGAACTCGGCAGCCTGGGCCGAGTCATGGCGCTGACGCGCAATGATTGGTGCGTGCATGAACGGCACGGCGTCTATGAAGACATCCGCGCCGGCAATACCATGGGCATCGTGCTGGGTCCCGACATCGACTTGCGCATGTTCTTCAGCGATTGGAAGTTCACCTTCGCCGTCAACGACGACGGCCGGCAAAGCCTGCAGTTCTTCGACAAGGCGGGCAATGCCATCCACAAGGTGTACATCACCGATGAATCGGACCGGGCGGCCTACGACGCGCTGGTCCAGAAGTACACGGATCCCGATCCGGCCTGGCCCCAGACCGAAGCGCCGGCACAGGAAGAGGACACCACGCTGCCCGAAATGCCGGCCGCCATGCGGGCCGACTGGCTGGCGATGGAAGACACGCACGAGTTCTTCGGCCTGCTGCGCAAGCATAATGTGTCGCGCCTGACGGCCTTGCGCGGCATCGGCTCCGATCTTGCCCAGCAGGTGGACAACGGCCTGGCGGAGCGCGTGCTGGAAGACGTCGCGGCACGGGACATCTCCTTTATGTGCTTCGTGGGCAACCGCGGCATGGTCCAGATCCATTCCGGGCCGGTCAAGAAGCTGATGCGCAGCGGCCCCTGGTTCAACGTGCTCGAGCCGCACTTCAACCTGCATCTGGACACCACCGCCATCGTGTCCAGCTGGATCGTCAACCGGCCGACCAAGGACGGCTGGGTGACCTCGCTGGAATGCTACGCCGAAAACGGCGATCTCATCGTCCAGTTCTTCGGTGCCCGCAAGCCCGGCGTGCCGGAGCTCGCCAGCTGGCGCGAACTGTTGGTCGGCTATTGTTCCGAACCTCTGGCGGCGTAATGATGTGGCGGTGTCTACTGGCGCTTTGCATCCTGGTCTCTGGGCCGGTGCATGCCGCGGCCGAACGCATCGTCACCCTGGGCGGCAGCGTCACCGAAATCGTCTACGACCTGGGGCAGGGGCAGCGCCTAGTCGCTGACGACGAGTCCAGCATGTATCCCGAAGCGGCCAGGCAGCTGCCCCGCGTGGGCTATTACCGCTCCGTGCCCGTCGAAGGCGTGCTGGCCATGCGGCCGGACCTAGTCCTGGCTTCCGAGAACGCCGGGCCGCCCCAGGCGCTGGAGCGCCTGAAAGCGCTGGGCGTCGCCCTGACCCCGGTGTCCGACAAGCCCACCATCGATTCCCTGTATGCGCGCATACAGGAGATCGCGGCGGCGCTGCAGGTTCCCGAACGGGGCCGCGAACTGGCGGAGCGCGTGCGCGCGGACGTGGCCGCCGCCCAGGCGCAGCCTTCCACGCCGCGCCGGGCCGTCGTCCTGGTCAACCGGACGGGGCCGCTGCTCGGGGCGGGCGGCAATACCGCCGCCGGCGCCGTCCTGGGGCTGGCCGGGCTGACGAACGCGCTTGCGCAGCAGGCGGGCTACAAGCCGGTATCGGCCGAAGGCCTGGCCATGCTCGCGCCCGACATGATCATCGTCACCGAAGCCTCCGTAAAGGCCGCCGGCGGCATGGACAAGCTCGTCGGCAATCCGGCCGTCGCCGCGACGCCGGCGGCGCGCGCAGGGCGGGTCGTCGCCATGAACGACCTGCTCATCCTGGGAATCGGCCCGCGGGTGGGCGAAGCCATACGATCGCTGAAAGCA
Organism: Parapusillimonas granuli; assembly: GCF_013416525.1. Lineage (GTDB taxonomy): Bacteria > Pseudomonadota > Gammaproteobacteria > Burkholderiales > Burkholderiaceae_B > Parapusillimonas > Parapusillimonas granuli. The sequence continues at coordinate 42,509 of NZ_JACCEM010000004.1, read as the reverse complement.
GCGGCGCGCTAGGAGGCCCGACATGCTGTCCGAATCGCGCAAGCTGGCTCCCCAGCCCATCCTGCTCATCCTGCTGCTGTGCCTCGCGCTGGCCATGCTCGCCGCCAGCGCCAGCGGCGCCGTCTACATTCCCTGGAGCAGTTTCCCCCGCCTGCTCTGGGGCAGCTTGTCGCCCGGCGAAGACCTCCTGCATCGCGTGCTGATGGACATCCGGCTGCCCAGGGTGCTGTTCAGCACGGTCGCCGGGGCGGCCCTGGCGGCCACGGGCGTGACCATGCAGGCGCTGTTCCGGAATCCGCTGGCCGAACCCGGCCTGGTGGGGATTTCCGCCGGCGCCGCGCTCGGGGCCGTGTCCGCGATCGTCATGACGGCGGGGGGCTTCCTGACCGTCGCCGGCTTCGCTTTCCTGGGCAGCCTGGCGGCGACCTTTCTTGCCTATTCGATCGGCCGGCGCTATAGCGGCGTGGCGGGCCTGCTGCTGGCCGGCATCGCCATCAACACGATCGCCGGCAGCGCCATCGGCGTGTTCACCTATCTGGCCGACGATGCCCAGCTGCGCGACCTGACCTTCTGGAACATGGGCAGCCTGGCGGGGGCGAACTGGTCCACGCTGGCCTGGCTGGGGCCCTGGACCCTGCTGCTGATGGCGTATCTGTGCGGGCAATGGCGGGTGCTGAACGCCTTGCTGCTGGGCGAGCGCGAAGCCGCCCACCTGGGATTCGAGCTGGCGGTCGTCCGGCGCCGCCTCATCGTGGTCACCGCCCTGGTCATCGGCCCGCTGGTGGCGGTCACCGGCGGCATAGGGTTCATCGGCCTGGTGGTGCCCCATCTGATACGCATGCTGCTGGGGGCGCATCACCGCTATCTCATGCCGGCCTCCATGGTGGCCGGCGGCTTGCTGCTGACGCTGGCGGATTGGCTGGCGCGCCTGCTGGTGAGCCCTGCGGAACTGCCCATCGGGCTGGTCACCAGCCTCGTCGGCGGCCCGTTTTTCTTCTTTCTGCTTGCCCGGGGCCGGGCTGGAAGCCATTGATGGACACCCTTACGGAAAACCGCCGGGACGACGAATTCGCGGCGGCCGAGATCGTTCTGCGGCGCCGCCGCAGCCATGTGCTGGACCGGGCCACCCTGTGCATCCGGCCCGGAGAAGTGGTGAGCCTGCTCGGGGCGAACGGGGCGGGGAAGTCCACTTTCCTGTCCATCCTGGCCGGCGAGCTCGAGGCCGACGAGGCCCGCGACGGGCATGCCGGCGTGATGCTCAACGGCTCCGCCCTGGCGGCGCTTTCCGCGGCGCGGCAGGCGCGCACCCGCAGCGTGCTGCCGCAAAAGCCGGCGCTGTCCTTCGACCTGGACGTCGGCGAGGTCGTCGCGATGGGCGCCTATCCCTTTCCGGGCCTTTCCGCCTCGGAGGTCGACGCAGCCGTGCGCGCCGCGCTGCAGCGCGCGGGCATCGAGCATCTGGGGTCGCGCCGCTATCTCGAACTTTCGGGCGGCGAGCAGCAGCGGGTCCAGTTCGCCCGTGTGCTGCTGCAGGTGCTCGCGCAGCGGCGCGCCGATCCGCGGGGCCGCTACATGCTGCTGGATGAACCGACCGCCAGCCTGGATCCGCTGCATCAGCGCACGCTGCTCGAAACGCTGCGGCAGCTGGCGCGCGAAGAAGGCGTCGGCATCCTGGTGATCATCCACGACGTCAACCTGGCGGCGCTCTGGAGCGATCGCATCGCCCTGCTGGTGAATGGCAGGATACTTGCTTGCGATGCGCCCGCCAGAGTGCTGACGCAGGAAAATCTGGATGCGGTATACGGCGTGGATGTGCACGTGATGGCGCACCCGCTGCATCCCGACAAGCCGCTGGTCGTGTTCGGCTGACCGCGCGGCTGGCGCTCTGTGCTATAAAGCCGGCACTTTTCGGTTATCCTTCGGCTTAAGATGAATAAACCTCCCTATCCCCATCCCATTATCGCCCGCGAAGGGTGGCCGTTCCTGGCCGGCATCGTGCTGATATCCCTCCTCGTCAGCCTGTGGTCCGGGCCGGCCTCCATTCCGTTCTGGATACTGTCGGTCTTCGTGCTGCAGTTCTTCCGCGACCCGGGGCGGGTCGCGCCCGCGGGGGAACTGAACGTCCTGTCGCCCGCCGACGGGCGCGTCGTCGCGGTGGAGGAAGTGCGCGATGCCTATGCCGACCGCGAGGCGCTGAAGATCAGCGTGTTCATGAACGTATTCAACGTGCATTCGAACCGTTCCCCGGTGAACGGAACGGTGCGTCACATCAGCTATTTCCCGGGCAGCTTCGTCAATGCGGCCCTGGACAAGGCATCGCTCGAAAACGAGCGCAACGCCATGGTCCTGGACACCGAGCATGGGCATGTGGTCACCGCGGTCCAGGTGGCGGGCCTGGTCGCCAAGCGCATTCTTTGTTATGCAAAGCAGGGCGATCGGTTGTATGCTGGGCAGCGTTACGGCTTCATACGTTTCGGTTCGCGTGTCGATGTCTATCTGCCGCTTGGCGCCCGCCCGCGCGTCGCCATCGGCGACAAGGTCCAGGCAACCAGCACGGTACTTGCTGAGCTGCCGGACACCACCGTCAAGCCATAGAACTATGCCCAACTTCTCCATGGATGAAACCCGCCGGCGTCGCAGCATCTATCTGCTTCCCAATGCGTTCACCACCGCCAATCTGTTCGCCGGCTTCTATGCCGTCGTGCAGGCCATGAACGGCCAATTCGAAATGGCCGCCATCGCGATCTTCGTGGCCATGGTGTTCGACGGCATGGACGGCCGGGTGGCGCGCCTGACCAATACCCAGTCGGCTTTCGGCGAGCAGTACGATTCGCTGTCCGACATGGCCTCTTTCGGCATCGCGCCCGCGCTGGTCATGTACGAATGGGCCCTGCGGGACCTGGGCCGCTGGGGCTGGCTGGCGGCCTTCATCTATGTGGTGGGCGCCGCCCTCAGGCTGGCCCGCTTCAACACCAACATAGGCGTGATCGACAAGCGTTTCTTCCAGGGCCTGCCCAGCCCCTCGGCGGCCGCCCTGGTGGCGGGCTTCGTGTGGCTGGCGGTCGACAACAAATTCCTGCTCGATCCCGAAACCATACGCTGGCTGGCATTCGTGTTCACGGTGTATGCCGGCGTCGCCATGGTGACCAGCGCGCCGTTTTACAGCGGCAAGACCTTCGCCCTCGGCCGCAGCGTTCCGTTCTGGGTGATCCTGCTGGTGGTGGCGGCTTTCGTCTTCGTTTCCAGCGATCCGCCCGTCGTCCTCTTCGGCCTGTTCGTGGTCTACGGCCTGTCGGGCTGGTTCATCATGCTTTGGCGCTGGCGGCGCGCGCGCCAGCTGACCCGCATGCGCAGCGAAGCCGAAGCCCCGCGCGATGCGGGCCCTACGCCTCCTCCGGCGGTCTGACTGGCGGTCCGGCGGCCTACCAGAAGGTTCCGGGCTCGATCGGGTCGAACATGGGGTCGGGCCCCGCGTGGTGGCGGGTGACCCGCCGGCCGTCAGCCCCGAAATAAACGTACATCAGCGAATTCCACACCCCGTCCTGCTTGTAGCGGTAGCTCCAGACCACCTGGCGGGCGCCGGGCAGGCCGATCAGCGAGACTTCCGCCGGCGGGCCGAATTCGCAGCGGACCTGCTCGGGCGTCCAGGAGCCGGTGTCCAGGGCGCGGAAGCGGGCGTCGGTCAGGGCCGGGACGATGCGGTCGATTTTCCCGCTGGCGTCGGCGACGGCCGTCCAGGCGTATTGGCCGTAGGGCTGCTGGGTCCAGATCAGCCTTTGTCCGCCCTGGCCGACGGGGCAGGAGTAATCGGCCTTGCCGTAGCGGGCCTCGACGTCCTGCAAGGAGGCGCCGGGCGGCGTGTCCGACATATTGGCGCAGGCCGACATCAGGCCGGCCGCCGCCAGGGCGACCGCCACCCGGGTCAGGCCGCGCGCGCCCGGGAGCCGGGCTCCGGCCGGGGAGTATGGTGCATGTGGGCTCATGGGATCTCGCTTTCCGGTATAATGCCAGCTTCCCAAGCCGATGCCGGTGCCGCGACACCAGCGCGCCTTGGGGGAAATAGTCTGAATAATTGTAGTTTGTTTAATCATCTCACGTCAGGGCACCTCGGCTCTGTCGCTAGTCAAAGAGGCTGAATAATGTCTGTTGCCGACATCAAGAAATCTGAAATCGTTGCACAATTTCAACGTGCGCAAGGTGATACGGGTTCGCCCGAAGTGCAGGTCGCGCTGCTTACCGCGCGCATCAATGAACTGACCGACCACTTCAAGGCGCACATCAAAGACCACCACTCGCGTCGTGGCCTGCTGCGCATGGTCAGCCGTCGCCGGAAATTGCTGGACTACCTGAAAGGCCGCAACCCTGATTCGTATCGCGCACTGATCGAAAAGCTCGGTCTGCGTAAGTGATCACCGGGGCTGGCTCCCCACGATGTGCAACCGTGGACGCCGCGATGTATTTCGCGGTGTGCACGGTTTTTTTATTGTAAGGATAATCCCTAATGTTTAATAAAGTGAGCAAATCGTTTCAGTACGGCGAGCACACGGTGGTTCTGGAAACTGGCGAGATTGCTCGCCAGGCCTCCGGCGCCGTACTGGTTTCGATTGAAGATACTGTCGTGCTCGCCACGGTGGTGGCGGCCAAGAATGCCAAGCCCGGCCAGGACTTCTTCCCCCTGACCGTCGACTATGTCGAAAAAACCTATGCGGCCGGCCGCATTCCCGGCGGCTTTTTCAAGCGCGAAGGCAAGCCGTCCGAAAAAGAAACCCTTACCTCGCGCCTCATCGACCGCCCCTTGCGGCCGCTGTTCCCCGAAGGCTTCTACAACGAGGTCCAGGTCATCATCCACACGGTTTCGGTCAATCCCGAAATCGATCCCGACATGGCCGCGATGATCGGCGCGTCGGCGGCGCTGGCGATTTCCGGCATTCCCTTCGATGGGCCCATCGGCGCCGCGCGCGTCGGCTATGTCGACGGTCAATACGTATTGAACCCGACCAGCACGCAATTGAAGCAGTCGGCCATGGACCTGGTGGTCGCCGGCACCGAAGCCGCCGTGCTGATGGTCGAATCCGAAGCCAAGGAGCTTTCCGAAGACATTATGCTGGGCGGCGTGGTGTTCGGCCATGAGCAGATGCAGGCCGTCATCAACGCCATACACGACCTGGTCGCCGAGGCCGGCAAGCCCGAATGGGACTGGCAGCCCGCGCCCAAGAACGAAGCGCTGGTCACGGCGGTCGTGTCGGCCGCGCAGGAAGAGCTGCAAGCTGCCTACCAGATACGGCAGAAGCAGGACCGCACGGCCAAGCTGCGCGAAGCCTATGCCAACGTCAAGGCCAAGCTGGCCGAACATGCCGCCGCCAAGGGCGAAGAAGCGCCCGACGGCGTCGAGGTCGACAACATCATGTTCGACCTCGAATCCCGCATCGTGCGCGGCCAGATCCTGAACGGCGAACCGCGCATCGACGGCCGGGACACCCGCACGGTGCGCCCCATCAGCGTGCGGCTGGGCGTGCTGCCCCGCGCGCACGGTTCGGCCTTGTTCACCCGCGGCGAAACCCAGGCGCTGGTGGTGGCCACGCTGGGCACCAAGCAGGACGAGCAAATCATCGATTCCATCATGGGCGAGCACCGCGACCGCTTCATGCTGCACTACAACATGCCACCCTTCGCAACCGGCGAAACAGGCCGCTTCGGCGTGCCCAAGCGCCGCGAAATCGGCCATGGCCGCCTGGCGAAGCGTGCGCTGGCATCGCTGCTGCCGGCGCCCGAGGATTTCCAATACACCATACGCGTGGTGTCCGAAATCACCGAATCCAACGGCTCTTCCTCCATGGCGTCCGTTTGCGGCGGCTCGCTGGCCATGATGGACGCCGGCGTGCCGATCAAGGATCACGTGGCGGGCGTGGCCATGGGCCTGATCAAGGACGGCGGCAAGTTCGCGGTGCTGACCGACATCCTGGGCGATGAAGACCACCTGGGCGACATGGACTTCAAGGTCGCCGGAACCGTCCAGGGCATCACCGCCCTGCAAATGGACATCAAGATCCAGGGCATCACCAAGGAGATCATGCAGGTCGCCCTGGCGCAGGCCAAGGAAGGACGCCTGCACATCCTGGGCAAGATGAAAGAAGCGATCGAAGGCTCGCGCAACGAGCTTTCCGAATTCGCGCCGCGCATGCTCAGCATCAAGATCAACCCCGAGAAGATCCGCGACGTCATCGGCAAGGGCGGCGCGACCATCCGCGCCCTGACGGAAGAAACCGGCACCCAGATCGACATCAACGACGACGGCACCATCACGATCTCCAGCGCCGACCTGGACAAGGCGCGCGAAGCCGAGCGCCGCATCAAGGAGCTCACGGCCGACGTCGAAGTGGGCCAGGAGTACGAAGGCCCGGTCCTGCGCCTGCTGGACTTCGGCGCCATCGTGCAGGTGCTGCCGGGCCGCGACGGCCTGCTGCACATTTCCGAGATCGCGAACTATCGCATCGCCAACATCAATGACGTGCTGAAGGTCGGCCAGATGGTGCGCATCAAGGTCATCGAGGCCGATGACAAGGGCCGTCTGCGTCTGTCGATGAAGAGCATAGGCGGCATCGAGGCGCAGGGCGGTCCTCAGGGGCCGATCGCCTCGGGCGACGAGTGATCATCGCGCCGTTGTAGCAAACGGGTCGCAGTGAAAGAGGGCATTGCCTTGGCGGGCAATGCCCTTTGTTATGGGCGCTGCGGCCCGGGACGGCTGTGGTTTGCCGGCGCCTGGGGCTGCGGGCCGGCGGTGGCGGCCTGGCGGCGCCCAGGCGATGACGCCTTTATGAGGCGAGGGCGGTCTTTGCGGTTCTTTCCTGGATGCGCTGCCGGTTGAGCCGCAAGGCTTCCTCGGTGGGGGGCCAGTCGTTCCAGCAGCTGTCGGGTATGCCTGGAAACTGGCTGCGGTCGATGCCGGTGAACGAGGGCTTGTAGCCGCGGCGCTTCATTTCCCGTATCAGTTCGGCGTGCCGTTTGGCCAGGTAGCCGAGGCGGCTGTAGAAGAACAGAAGATGGCCTTTGCCCATGAGGCATTGCGCATGCAATGGGAATGTTCTCATGCGGGCGGCGCGGCGCTGGTGTTTGCCGCGCTGTGCTGCATGACGAGCTCATGCTTGACGTGGGAAAAGACACGGTAGAGAGAACAGGCCCAGGCAATTTCCGGCAGGCCCGGTTTCGTCCAGGCGCTTGATTTTGCTGGTGCACCCAGCCGGAATCGAACCGGCACGATCAAGGATCGAGAGATTTTAAGTCTCTTGCGTCTACCAATTCCGCCATGGGTGCGCGGTGGGACGACGGCCCAGGTAGGTGGCGGAAGCGGTGGGAAAGACAATCACTTCCATGCAATGCCAATGAAATCAACCGATTGACATTTGGACAGGGGTGCATTATGGCATAGTTCCTTCGCACACCGCAACGCGCTTGTTCGAAGCTGACTAGTCACTTCGACATGGTCCGCCTGTTCCGACGGTGAATAGGCAGCGCGCCTTCGCATGCGTACGCTAGCAATCATCGAGCAACTTGTATGCGGAGCGCCAATATGGCCAGTCAATCCCAGTCCAGTACCGCCACGCGCGTGCTGGTGTCGAGTACGTTTGCATTCACCATCTGCTTTGCGGTGTGGATGATTTTTGCCGTTCTGGGCATCCCGATCAAGACGGAGCTTGGGCTGTCGGAGACCGAATTCGGTCTGCTGGCGGCCATGCCCGTGCTGTCGGGGTCGCTGGTGCGGGTGCCCCTGGGCATCTGGACGGACCGCTACGGCGGCCGCATCGTCTTCTTCCTGCTGATGATCTCGGCGGTGATACCGGTGTGGCTGCTGGCCTATGCCACCGAATACTGGCAATTCCTCGTGCTGGGGCTGTTCGTGGGCCTGGCGGGTGGTTCGTTTTCCGTGGGCACGCCCTATGTGGCGCGCTGGTTCCCCCGTGAGCGCCAGGGCCTGGCCATGGGCGTGTTCGGCGCCGGGAATTCCGGCTCGGCCATCACCAAGTTCGTCGCGCCGGCATTGATCGCGGCGGCGGGCGGCGCATGGGCCATCGTTCCCCAGGTGTACGCGGTGGCGCTGCTGGTGACGGCGATCGTGTTCTGGGTCTTTTCCGCCTCCAACCCCGCGCATGCCGTCAAGGGCAGCGTACCCCTGTCGCAGCAGCTGGCCATGCTCAAGGACCCGCGCGTCCTGCGCTACTGCCAGTACTACTCCGTGGTGTTCGGCGGCTACGTGGCGCTGGCGCTGTGGATGACCAAGTACTACATCGGCGAATACGGCTTCAGCATCGAGCTGGCGGCTTTGCTGGCGGCCTGTTTCTCTCTGCCCGGCGGCGTGCTGCGCGCATTGGGCGGCTGGGTGTCCGACCGCTACGGCGCCTATCACACCACCTGGTGGGTCATGTGGGTGTGCTGGGTGGCGTTCTTCATCCTCAGCTATCCGCAGACCAAATTCACCGTGATGGGCGTGGACGGCCCGCTGGACTTCACCATAGGCCTGAATCCCTGGATGTTCACCGCGCTGCTGTTCATCGTGGGCATCGCCACGGCCATAGGCAAGGCGTCGGTGTTCAAGTTCATCTCCGACGAGTTCCCGCAGAACATCGGCGCGGTGTCCGGCATCGTCGGCCTGGCCGGCGGCCTGGGCGGCTTCGTCCTGCCCATCATGTTCGGCGCGCTGCTGGACTTCACCGGCATCCGCTCCAGCGCTTTCATGCTGCTCTACGGCACCGTGTGCGTGTCCCTGATCTCCATGCACTACAGCTTCCGGCGCAACGGCGCCACTTCCACCCCACCCGCCGCCAAAGCGGCCACCGCCTGACGTCCCTACCAACCCCACTCACTTAATCGGTCAAAGCCATGTCATCTTCAGCCCTACTCTTACGCTGGGAGCCGGAAAATCCGGAATTCTGGCAAAACACCGGCCAGCGGGTGGCCTACCGCAACCTCGCGATCTCCATTCCCGCCCTGATGCTGGCATTCAGCGTCTGGATGCTCTGGAGCGTGGTCGTCGTCAATCTCGGGAAAGCCGGCTTCGATCTCTCGAAGAACCAGATGTTCTGGCTGACGGCGCTGCCGGCGCTCTCGGGCGCCACGCTGCGGGTCTTCTATTCCTTCCTCGTGCCGGTCTTCGGCGGGCGGCGCTGGACGGCGATCTCGACCGCCTCGCTGCTGATCCCGGCGGTGGGCATGGGTTTCGCCCTGCGCGATCCCAGCACCAGCTATCCGGTGCTGCTGGCGCTGGCCCTGCTGTGCGGGCTGGGGGGCGGCAATTTCAGCTCCAGCATGTCGAACATCAGCTTTTTCTTCCCCAAGGTGAAGAAGGGGCTGGCCACCGGCCTGAACGCCGGCATCGGCAACCTGGGCGTGTCGCTGGTGCAGTTCGTGGTGCCCATGATCATCGGCGTGGGCATTTTCGGCGCGCTGGGCGGCGGACCCTACATGGCCGAGGGCGTCGCCGACGCACAACCCATCTGGCTGCAGAACGCGGGCTTCATCTGGGTCATTCCCATCATCCTGACGACGCTGGCGGCATGGTTCGGCATGAACGACCTGGCCGACGCCAAGGCGTCCTTCGCCGAGCAGGCGGTGATCTTCAAGCGCAAGCACAACTGGCTGATGTGCTGGCTGTACGTGGGCACCTTCGGTTCCTTCATCGGCTTCTCGGCGGGCTTCGCCATGCTGACCATGACGCTGTTCCCCGACATCGACCCCATGACCTACGCCTTCCTCGGGCCGCTGGTCGGTTCGCTGACGCGGCCGGCGGGCGGCTGGGTGTCCGACAAGCTGGGCGGCGCCCGGGTCACGCTCTGGGTCTTCGTGGGCATGGCCATCACCGTCCTGGTGGTCATGCAGTTCCTGCCCGGGTCCGGCCAGTCCGGCAATTTCATGGGCTTCCTGCTGAGCTTCATCGTGCTGTTCGCGCTGTCCGGCGTGGGCAACGGCTCCACCTTCCGCATGATTCCGGTGATCTTCCTGCACGAGCACACCGAGGCCGCCAAGGGCCGCGGCGAGGCCGCCCAGAAGCAGGCGGTGAGCAATGCGTCCATGGAATCGGCCGCGGTGCTGGGCTTTTCCGGCGCCATCGGGGCCTATGGCGGTTTCTTCATTCCCCGCAGCTTCGGCACTTCGCTGGAACTGACGGGCGACGTGCACGCCGCCCTGTATTTCTTCATCGGGTTCTACATTTCCTGCGTGCTGGTGACCTGGTGGTATTACGCGCGCCGCAACGCCCCGGTCCCTTGCTGAGGCCGGCGCCGGCCGGATGACTAGTCACTCCGGCCGGTTCCGCCTGTGCCACCGGGCAATGGCGCGAAAAGGCCATGCCCTCTACAGTATCCACGATACTCCAGCCATGAATTACACGGGCGATCTGGCGCCCTCACGGAGAAAAGAATGAGTCATTTTCTGGACAGGCTGAAATTCATGTCCAAAGTGCGGGACACCTTCTCGAACGGACATGGGCAGACCGTCGTCGAAGACCGCCGGTGGGAAGACGCCTACCGCTCCCGCTGGCAGCACGACAAGATCGTGCGCTCCACGCACGGGGTCAACTGTACGGGTTCGTGCTCCTGGAAGATCTACGTCAAGAACGGCCTGATCACCTGGGAAACCCAGCAGACCGACTACCCCCGCACCCGTCCCGACCTGCCCAACCACGAACCGCGGGGCTGTCCGCGGGGCGCTTCGTACAGCTGGTACGTGTATTCGGCCCAGCGCATCAAATACCCCATGATCCGCGGCCGCCTGATGGAAATGTGGCGCGAGGCCCGCAAGACCATGGACCCGATCGCCGCGTGGGAATCGATCAGCCAGAACCCCGAAAAGGCCAAGCGCTACAAGTCCGTGCGCGGGCTGGGCGGCTTCGTGCGCGCCGACTGGGATACCGCCACCGAGATCATCGCCGCGGCCAACGCCTACACCATCGACCGCTACGGGCCCGACCGGGTGATCGGCTTCTCGCCGATTCCCGCCATGTCCATGGTCAGCTATGCCGCCGGCGCGCGCTACCTGAGCCTGCTGGGCGGGGCCTGTCTGAGCTTCTATGACTGGTATTGCGACCTTCCTCCGGCCAGCCCGCAGATCTGGGGCGAGCAGACCGACGTTCCCGAATCGGCCGACTGGTACAACTCCACCTACCTGATGGTCTGGGGCTCCAACGTGCCGCAGACTCGCACGCCGGACGCCCACTTCTACACCGAGGTGCGCTACAAGGGCACCAAGACCGTGGCCGTGTCCAGCGACTACGGCGAAATGGTCAAGTTCGGCGACATCTGGCTGGCGCCCAAGCAGGGAACCGACGCCGCGCTGGCCATGGCCATGGGCCACGTGATCCTGAAGGAATTCCACCTGGAGAACCCTTCGGCCTATTTCACCGACTACGTCAAGCGCTATACCGACATGCCCATGCTGGTCATGCTGGAAGAACGCGACGGCTGCCACGTGCCGGGCCAGTTCCTGCGCGCCTCGCACCTGGACGGCGCGCTGGGGGAACGGAACAACCCGGAATGGAAGACCCTGCTGATCGACGGCGCCACCAATGAAGTCGTGGTGCCCAACGGCACCATAGGCTTCCGCTGGGGCGAAGGCAAGGTCGACGGCGGCGCCAAGGTGGGCCGCTGGAACCTCGAGTCGCGCGATGGCGGCAGCGGCCGCGAGATCGACCCCGTCCTTACCCTGAAAGACCGCGACGGCGTGGTCTGCCCGGTGGGCTTCGCATATTTCGGCGGCGAGGGCGACGACCTGCAGGTGCGCAACGTGCCGGCCATGCGCATGCGCCTGGCCGACGGCCGCGAGGTGCTGGTCGCCACCGTGTACGACCTGCAAATGGCCAACTACGGCATCGACCGCGGCCTGGGCGGCGGCAACGTGGCAAGCGACTATGCCCAGGACGTCCCCTACACTCCCGCCTGGCAGGAAAAGCATACCGGCGTGCCGCCCCACCTGGTGATCCAGGTCGCGCGGGAATTCGCGCAGAACGCGCACGACACCGAGGGCAAGTCCATGGTGATCGTCGGCGCGGCGCTGAACCACTGGTACCACATGGACATGACCTACCGCGGCATCATCAACATGCTGATGATGTGCGGCTGCGTCGGCAAGAGCGGCGGCGGCTGGGCCCACTACGTGGGCCAGGAAAAACTGCGCCCGCAGTTCGGCTGGGCGCCGCTGGCCTTCGCGCTCGACTGGTCGCGCCCGCCGCGCCAGATGAACGGCACGTCCTTCTTCTACGCGCACACCAGCCAGTGGCGCCACGAGAAGCTGCACGTCAACGAGGTCCTCGGCCCGACCGCCGACCCCGCGCGCTACGAGGGCATGAGCATGATAGACCTCAACGCCAAGGCCGAGCGCATGGGCTGGCTGCCGTCCGCCCCGCAATTGCGCACCAACCCGCTGAACGTGGTGGCGGAAGCCGAGGCCAAGGGGCAGGACCCCGTCGCCTACGCGGCAGAACAGCTCAGCAGCGGCGCCCTGCGCATGAGCTGCGAAGACCCGGACGACCCGGCCAACTTCCCGCGCAACATGTTCGTGTGGCGCTCCAACATCCTGGGTTCCAGCGGCAAGGGCCACGAGTACTTCCTGAAGTACCTGCTGGGCACGCAGAACGCGGTCTTCGGCGACGAGGCCGACGCCATCAAGCCGGGCGAGGTCGAATACCGCGCGCAGGCCGCCGAGGGCAAGCTGGACCTCCTGACCGTGCTGGATTTCCGCATGAGCACCACCTGCCTGTACGGCGACATCGTGCTGCCCACGGCCACCTGGTACGAGAAGGACGACCTGAACACCTCGGACATGCACCCCTTCATCCACCCGCTGTCCGAAGCCGTGCAGCCGCTGTGGGAAAGCAAGACCGACTGGGAAATCTACAAGCTGATCGCCAAGCGCTTCAGCGAGATCGGCGGCCCCTTCCTGGGCACCCGCAAGGACATCGTGCTCACTCCGCTGCTGCACGACACCCCGGGAGAACTGGGCCAGGCGTTCGAGCCGCGCGACTGGAAGTACGGCGAATGCGACCTGGTGCCCGGCAAGACCGCGCCCAACATGACGGTGGTCGAGCGCAACTACAACGACATCTACCGCAAGTTCACCTCGGTCGGTCCGCTGCTGGACAAGCTCGGCAACGGCGGCAAGGGCATCAACTGGAACACCGAGCATGAAGTGAAGGAGCTGGGCCAGCTGAACGAAGTGGTGAGCGAGCCCGGCGTCAGCCAGGGCCGGCCACGCCTGGATACCGCCATCGACGCGGCCGAAATGATCCTGACCTTCGCGCCCGAAACCAACGGCCACGTGTCGGTCAAGGCCTGGGACGCGCTCGGCCGCGTCACGGGGCGCGACCACACCCACCTGGCGGTGGGCCGCGAGCACGACAAGATCCGCTTCCGCGACGTCCAGGCGCAGCCGCGCAAGATCATTTCGGCGCCCACCTGGTCGGGCCTCGAAAGCGAAGAGGTCAGCTACAACGCCGGCTACACCAACGTGCACGAGCTGATCCCATGGCGCACCCTGACCGGCCGCCAGCAGTTCTACCAGGATCACCGCTGGATGCTGGACTTCGGCGAAGGCTTCTGCGTCTACAAGCCGGCGATCGACACCAAGACCGTCAAGCCCATGCTGGGCAAGCATTCCAACGGCGAGCACGAGCTGGTGCTGAACTGGATCACGCCGCACCAGAAGTGGGGTATCCACAGTACCTATTCGGACAACCTGCGCATGCTCACGCTCAGCCGCGGCGGTCCGCACATCTGGGTCTCCGAGATCGAGGCGGCGCAGGCCGGGCTGGTGGACAACGACTGGGTCGAAGTGTTCAACGTCAACGGCACGCTCACGGCGCGCGTCGTGGTCAGCCAGCGCGTGCCGGTGGGCATGTGCCTGATGTACCACGCACAGGAAAAGATCGTGAATGTACCGGGGGCGCAGCTCAGCGGCCAGCGCGGCGGCATTCACAATTCCGTGACCCGCGCGGTGCTCAAGCCCACCCACATGATCGGCGGCTACGCCCAGCTTGCCTGGGGCTTCAACTACTACGGCACCGTCGGCAGCAATCGCGACGAGTTCGTGGTGGTCCGCAAGATGAGCAAGGTCGACTGGCTGGAAGGTCCGTTGGTCGAAGAAGCACACTCCAAATAAGAAGGTTCTGCAATGAAAATTCGCGCGCAAATCGGCATGGTGCTGAATCTGGACAAGTGCATCGGCTGTCACACCTGTTCCGTCACCTGCAAAAACGTCTGGACCAGCCGTGATGGCGTTGAGTATGCATGGTTCAACAACGTGGAAACGAAGCCAGGCGTCGGGTATCCCAAGGAATGGGAGAACCAGAAGAAATGGAAGGGCGGCTGGGTCCGCGACGGATCCGGCAAGCTGGTGCCGCGCCAGGGCGGCAAGCTGCGCATCCTGGCCAACCTGTTCGCCAATCCCAACCTGCCGCAGATCGACGACTACTACGAGCCGTTCACCTACGACTACGAGCACCTGCGCCTGGCGCCGCTGTCGCAAACGCCGCCGACGGCACGGCCGGTGTCCGTGCTGACCGGCAAGAAGATGGAAAAGATCGAATGGGGTCCCAACTGGGAGGACGACCTGGGCGGGGAATTCAGCGCGCGCAGCCGCGACGCGCTCTTCGAAGGCGTGCAGAAGGAAATGTACTCCACCTTCGAAAACACCTTCATGATGTATCTGCCCCGCCTGTGTGAGCACTGCCTGAACCCGGCCTGCGTGGCCAGCTGCCCCTCGGGCTCGATCTACAAGCGCGAGGACGACGGCATCGTGCTGGTGGACCAGGACAAGTGCCGCGGCTGGCGCATGTGCATCTCGGGCTGTCCCTACAAGAAGATCTACTACAACTGGAGCAGCGGCAAGGCCGAGAAGTGCACCTTCTGCTACCCGCGCATCGAAAGCGGGCAGCCGACGGTGTGCTCGGAAACCTGTGTGGGCCGCATCCGCTACCTGGGCGTGCTGCTGTACGACGCCGACAGGATCGCGGAAGCCGCCTCGGTCGCCGACGAACAGGACCTCTATCAGTCCCAGCTCGACCTGTTCCTCGATCCGAACGATCCAGCCGTGATCGCCGAAGCGCGCCGCCAGGGCATTCCCGAAGGCTGGCTGGAGTCGGCGCGCCAATCGCCGGTCTACAAGATGGCCTGCGAATGGAAGGTCGCCTTCCCGCTGCATCCGGAATACCGCACCCTGCCCATGGTCTGGTACATTCCGCCGCTGTCGCCCATCCAGTCGGCGGCGGAAACCGGCCGCATGCCGCACCGGACGGTGGGCGAAAGCGCCATGATCCCCGACGTGGCCAGCCTGCGCATTCCGGTGCGCTACCTGGCGAATCTGCTGACCGCCGGCAAGGAAGCGCCGATTCTGCACGCGCTGGAACGCCTGCTGGCCATGCGGGCCTACAAGCGCCACGAAACGGTGCACGGCCAGCGCGACCTGGCGCTGCTGAAGGACGTGGGGCTGGATGAAGCCACGGTGCAGGACATGTATCGCATCATGGCCATCGCCGACTACGAAGACCGCTTCGTCATTCCCACCAGCCACAAGGAACAGGTCGAGGACGCCTTCAACGAGAAAGGCAGCTGCGGCTTCACCTTCGGCAACGGCTGTTCCGGCGGCGCCTCCGAGGGCTCGCTGTTCGGCAGCAAGCCGCGGGGCAGCGCCATCTTCGAGGAGATGCCGCTGTCGCGCAAGCGGCCCACGGTGCGCCCGCGCAGCGAGGAGGGCGTGGCATGATGATCCATCGCATTCTGTCCGCTCTGCTGAGCTACCCGCAGGACGACTTGCTGCAGGCGCTGCCCGAGATCGACGGCGCGCTGGATTCCTTCCCCGCTGAAAAGCGGGAGCTCCGGGCGCTGCTGGCCTTCCTGGGCGAGCACACGCTGATCGAGCTGCAGGAAAACTACGTCGCCACCTTCGACCGCAATCCCTCGCACTCGCTGCATTTGTTCGAGCACGTGCACGGTGAAAGCCGCGACCGGGGCCAGGCCATGGTGGACCTGCTGCAGACCTACCGGGCGCGGGGCTTCGAGCCCGCCGCGTCCGAGCTGCCCGACCACGTTCCGCTGTTCCTCGAATTCCTCAGCGTGCTGGACGCGGCGGAAGCGCAGACGCTGCTGGACGACGCCATCCACGTGCTGGCGGCCATAGGCGGGCGGCTGGCGCGCAACGGCAGCCCCTACGCCGCGGTGTTCACCGTGCTGCGCGGGCTGAGCACCGTCACGCCGGTCGAGCGCCAGGCGCCCCCCGTGCGCGACATGGACGAGGCCATGGAAACCTTCGGCCCCGGCGCGGACGGCGTCGAGCCGCTGCTGCGCCCCCGTCACGCCGATTTCCAGCCGCTGCGGTTCCACCCCCGCGGCGCGTCACGCTGAGCTTTGGAGACACCATCATGAGCGGCATCAATCAATTCCTGTTTGGCATTTATCCCTACATCGCCCTGACCATATTCCTGGGCGGCAGCCTGCTGCGCTTCGAGCGCGAGCAATACACCTGGAAGTCGGACAGCTCGCAGCTGCTGTATGCGGGCCGGCTGCGCCTGGGCAACATCCTGTTCCACGTGGGCATACTGGGCCTCTTCTTCGGCCATTTCGTCGGCCTGCTCACGCCCACGGTGGTGTGGGACGCGCTGGGCGTGTCGCACAGCCTCAAGCAACTGGTGGCCATGGTCGCCGGCGGCATCATGGGCGCGATCTGTCTGCTGGGCCTGCTGCTGTTGCTGCACCGCCGGCTGACCGATCCCCGCATCGCCGCCGTCACCCGCAAGGGCGACAAGCTGCTGCTGGCCTGGCTGCTGATCACGCTGCTCCTGGGCCTGTCCACCATCTGGGAGTCCGCCGGCCACTCCGACGGCGAGCTGATGGTCGCGCTGATGCACTGGGCTCAGCACGTGGTCACCTTCCGGGGCGATGCGGCGCAGTTCGTGGCCGATGCGCCCTGGCTGTTCAAGGCGCACCTGTTCATGGGCATGACGCTGTTCGTGATCTTCCCCTTCACCCGCCTGGTGCACGTCTGGAGCGGCTTCGCGTCCGTGACTTACCTGGGCCGCGCATGGCAGCTGGTTCGTCCGCGCTGAGCGGCGTCCCGCCACTTTTTTCAGGAGAACGACATGCCCATCACCGTCAACGGCGTGGAACTGTGCGACGACGAGATCGAGCAAGAGCTTCCCATGCACCAGGACGGCGACCAGCCGCTGCACCGGGCGGTGGTGACTCGCATCCTGCGGCGCGTGCTGCTGGACGAGGCGCAGCGCCTGGGGATGGACGTCAGCGACGAAGAGCTGGCCATATCGCGGCTGTTGCAGGAACACGCCGGCAGCCCCGAACCCGATGACGCCGCCTGCCGCCGCTTCTACGACGCCAACCCGGTGCGCTTCACGGTGGGCGCCTGCGTCGAGGCCGACCACATCCTGTTCCAGGTCACCCCGAGCGTCAACCTAGAGGCCCTGCGCCTGCAGGCCGAAGACGTATTGGCGCGGGCCCTGCAAGAGCCCGAGCGCTTCGCCGAATTCGCGCGCGCCTATTCCAACTGCCCGTCGGCGGCCGTGGGCGGCAGCCTGGGCCAGCTGAGCCGGGGCGAGACCGTGCCCGAGTTCGAGCGCGTGGTTTTTTCCGTTCCCGCCGGCACGGTCCACCCCAAGCTGGTGCACAGCCGCCACGGCCTGCACATCGTGCGCGTGGCGCGCAGCGAGCCGGGGCGCCTGCAGCCCTACGAGGCGGTGGCCGGCGACATCGCCCAGGTGCTGGGCGCCATGGCGCGCGACCACGCCTGGCGGCAATATGCCAAGGTGCTGGTGGCGCGGGCGCAGATCGACGGCGTGGACCTGGGCGACGATGCCGAGGCCGATCGCCTGATGGGCGTGGCGCAAGGCCTATGAATACGGAACGCCCCCCGCGGCTGGTCGATCGCTTCGGCCGCCGCATCGATTACTTGCGCGTTTCGGTCACCGACCGCTGCGACCTGCGCTGCCAATACTGCATGCCCAAGGATTTCAAGGGCTTCGAGGAACCGTCGAACTGGCTGACCCACGACGAAATGGCGCGCCTGATCGGCCTGTTCGCCGGCCTGGGCGTCGGCAAGGTGCGCCTGACCGGCGGCGAACCCTTGATGCGCCGCGGCGTGGCGGAACTGGCGGCGCGCATCAGCGCCATGCCGCAGGTGCGCGATTTGTCGTTGTCCACCAACGGCACCACGCTGGCGCGCCATGCCGCCGCGCTGAAGGCGGCGGGGGTGGGGCGCTTGAACGTCAGCCTCGACTCGCTGGATGCCGCGCGGGTCCGGGAAATCACCGGCCGCGATTGCCTGCAGGACGTGCTCGCGGGCCTGGCCGCGGCGCGGCGCGCGGGGTTCGCGCCCATCAAGCTCAATTGCGTGGTGCACGCCCAGACCCCGGAGGCGGAGCTGGCCCGGCTGCTGGGCTATACGCTGGCCAGCGGCTTCATCCTGCGCCTGATCGAAACCATGCCCATGGGCAGCAGCGGGCAGCAGTTCCAGCCCGCCAACCTGACCCTCATGGGCGCGCGCCTGGCCGAGCGCTTCGGGCTGGTGCCCGCGCTCGACACCAGCGACAGCGGTCCCGCGCGCTACTGGACGGCGGGCGACGACCTGCACGCGCTGGGCGTGATCACGCCCATGTCGCGCCATTTCTGCGCGACCTGCAACCGCGTGCGCCTCAGCGTGGACGGCACGCTGTATCTGTGCCTGGGCCAGGAAAACCAGGTGCCCCTGGGCCGCTTGATGCGCCAGGGCGCCGACGACGACGAACTGATCGGCCACATTCTGGCCGGCATCGCGGCCAAGCCCGAACGCCACGAATTCGACACCGCTCCGCGGCGCATCGTCCGCTTCATGTCCCAGACCGGGGGCTGATTCCTTGAAGAAAATCGAGAACTTCATCGACGGTTTCGCACGCTTCCAGCAGCACTACTTCGAGAAGCACCCGGAGCTGTACCGCGGGCTGTGCCAGGGCCAGCGCCCCAGCACCCTGCTGATCGGCTGCTGCGATTCACGGGTGGATCCGGCCATGCTGCTCGGCTGCGACCCGGGCGACATCTTCACCATACGCAACATGGCCAACCTGGTGCCGCCGCCCGACCGCGACAACGGACCGCAAGGCGTGCTGGCGGCCATCCAGTTCGCGGTCGAGGACCTGCAGGTCGAGCGCATCATCGTGCTCGGGCATTCGCAATGCGGCGGCATCCGCGCCCTGATGCAGGGCCGGGCGGCGAGCGACAAGCCCGTGGATTTCGTGCGCGACTGGATGGGCGTCGCCGAATCGGCCCGCGAATGCGTGCTGCGCCAGCTTCCGGACGCCTCCGAAGAAGAGCACCACCGCGCCTGCGAGCAGGCCTCCATCCTGATTTCCCTGCAGAACCTGCAGCGCATGGACGGCGTGCGACGAAGAATGGAAGAAGGGTCGCTGAGCCTGCACGGCTGGTATTTCGACCTGGCGTCGGGCAACCTGCTGGCCTATTCGCCCCGCGCCGACGCCTTCCTGCCGATTTTCTGCACCACTTGACATGACAAGAATACTGGGATTCGCCGGCCATTCCGGCAGCGGCAAGACGGCCCTGATCGAGGCCCTTCTGCCCTTGCTGGCGGAGCGGGGGCTGCGGGTGAACGTCATCAAGCACAGCCATCATGACGTCCCGCTGGAGCCGGCCGGCAAGGACAGCGCCCGCTTCCGCGCCGCCGGCGCCCAAGAGGTCGTGATCGCCTCGCCCTACCGCTACGCCATCATGCACGAACTGCGCGGCCGGCCGCAGCCGGACCTGCGCGAGCAGGTCGCCCGGCTGGCGCCGGCCGACCTGACCCTGGTGGAAGGCTACAAGCGCGAGCCCATCGCGCGGATCGAGGTCTACCGCCCGGCGCTGGGGCGGCCGCCGCTGCATGCGCAGTATCCGGGCGACTTCATCGCCGTGGCGACCGACGCGCGCCTGGAGGTCACGCTGCCCTGCCTGCCGTTGAACGAGCCCGAGCGGGTGGCCGATTTCGTCTGCCGCCACCTGGGCCTGGAGCAGCTGGCCGGGGAAGAACGGTGAAAATCGCGGAAGCCGTTCGCCGAATGGAGGAAAATGGGGCAATATTGTGAAAGCGGCGCGTTTTCCGTGCCGCGCGGAGTTCCCCATGAGTACCGAATATTCCATGAACTGGGCCGAGCACCTGACGCCCGACAGCCTGCCCAGGCCGCGCCACCGGCTGTCCACGCGCATCGTGGCGAGCTCGCTGGTCGCCCTGGTGGTGGTGCTGGGCATGATCGGCACCACGCTCTGGCTGTCCTGGCGCCTGGAAGGGGCCGGCGCCGCCATCAACGACACGGGCAGCCTGCGCATGCGCGCGCACCGCATCGCGGTGGAACTGATGTGGCCCCAGGACCAGCGCGACGAACGGGTCCGTGAACAGTTCCGCATCATGGACGAGACCCTGGCCCTGCTCGCCAAGGGCAGCGAACAGCGGCCCCTGCTGCTGCCCGGCGACCCCCAGATCCGGGAGCAGCTGGAAGACGTCACGCGCTATTGGCGCGAGGTGGCGCGGCCGCGCGCCGAACAGGCCCTGGTCAGCGGCGGGGCCGGCGCCTATCTGGAAAGCCTGCCCGAGCTCGCCGGCCGGGCCGACACGCTGGTGGGCATGATCGAGCGCGACAACGCGGGCAAGACGGCGGCGCTGCGGGTGGCGCAGGGCGGGCTGGCCATGCTGGCCGTCATGGGCACCCTGGCCATGATCTACCTGTTGTATTTATGGATCATCGCCCCGGTGCTGCGGCTGCGCGACGGCCTGCAAAGCATGGCGGCGCACGAGTTCAGCATGCGGCTGCCCGTCGAAAGCCGCGACGAATTCGGCGTGCTGGCCACCGGCTACAACCGGATGGCGGACGAGCTGGAAAGCCTGTACAGCGGCCTCGAGGAAAGGGTGGAAGAAAAGACCCGCCAGCTGGCGGCGCAGAACCTGGAAATTTCCGCCCTGTACGACATGGCGGCCTTCCTGAACCAGCCCAACGACATCGAGGCCATGTGCGACGGCTTCCTGCAGCGCGTGGCGCGGCAGTTCGAAGCCGACGGCGCGAGCATCCGCACGCTGGATTCCGAACACCAGCGCGTCAGCCTGGTGGCGTCCGTCGGGCTTTCCAAGGACCTGACCGAAGCCGAGCACTGCATGCGGGTGGACGACTGCTATTGCGGCCAGGCCACCCTGAACGGCAGCATGTTCGTCATCCGCGACGTCAGCCGCTCCACCGTGGTGCAGGAACCCAAGTGCTATCGCGACGGCTTCGCCAGCGTGGCGGTCTTCCGCATCGTTGCGCGCGAAGAGGTCATGGGCACGTTTTCCCTGCATTTCCGCCGCTATCCGGCGCTGTCGCCGTCGGCGAGACGGCTGCTGGAATCCTTCGGCCAACTGATGGGCGCGGCGCTGGAAAACCGCCGCCTGGACGCCAAGGCGCGGGAACTGGCCATCGTCCAGGAGCGCAGCCTGGTCGCCCAGGGCCTGCACGACAGCCTGGCGCAGGGCCTGAACTTCCTGAACCTGCAGCTGCAGCTGCTGGAAGACGCCGTGCGCCGCAACGACACGGCGGAAGTCGAGGAAATCGTGCCCCTGCTGCGCATGGGGGTGGACGGCAGCTACCAGGACGTCCGCGAACTGCTCACCAACTTCCGCAGCAAGCTGGAGCAAGGCGACCTGCGCAGGGCCATTGAAGAGACGGTCCAGCGTTTCCGCCGCCAGACCGGCTGCGAGACCACGCTGGAACTGGACTATGCGCAAGGCACCCCGCTCGCGCCCGAGCAGCAGCTGCAAGTGCTGTTCATCCTGCAAGAGGCCTTGTCCAACGTGCGCAAGCATGCCGCGGCCAAGCACGTGCACATCAGTGTCCGCAATGCGCGCGACTTCACCCTGGAAGTCACCGACGACGGCCAGGGCTACGACCCCCGCGAGGTCGCCGAGCGGGGCGAGGCGCACATCGGCCTGGACATCATGCGCGAGCGCGCGGCGCGCATGAATGCCGTGATCACGCTAGAATCGGCGCCGGGAGAGGGCGCGCGCGTGGCGTTGCTGCTGCCGGCCAGCGAAAGGCAGCCGGCCTGACGCTGCAAGCGCCCCTGGAAGACCATACATCGCAAGCACCATGACCATCCGAATCCTGCTCATCGATGACCATACCCTGTTCCGTTCCGGCGTGCGGCTGCTGCTCAAGCGGCAAAGCGATTTCGAGATCGTGGCCGAAGCCGCCGACGGCATCGAGGGGCTGAAGCGCGCCCGCGAGCTCACGCCCGACGTCATCCTGCTGGACCTGAACATGCCGGGCCTGAGCGGCCTGGAAGTGCTGCAGATTCTTTCCCAGGACCTTCCGGACTGTGCGGTGATCGTCCTGACGGTGTCCGAAGAGGGCGACGAACTGGCCGAGGCGCTGCGCCACGGCGCCCGCGGCTACCTGATCAAGAACATCGACGCCGATGCCCTGGTGACCGGCATACGCCGCGCGGTGGCCGGGGAACCGGTCATCGATCCCGCCATGACGGGCAGGCTGATCGATCAGTTCCGCAAGCAGGCCGCCACGCCGGCGCGGCCCGAGAACGACGCGCAGCGCAGCAAGCTGTCCACGCGCGAGATGCAGGTGGCCCAGCTGCTCGCGCGCGGCGCCAGCAACAAGGTCATCGCCCGGGAACTGAACGTGACCGAAAGCACGGTCAAGATCCACGTGCAGAACGT
Source organism: Parapusillimonas granuli (assembly GCF_013416525.1). Taxonomy (GTDB): domain Bacteria; phylum Pseudomonadota; class Gammaproteobacteria; order Burkholderiales; family Burkholderiaceae_B; genus Parapusillimonas; species Parapusillimonas granuli. The sequence goes on along the minus strand of NZ_JACCEM010000004.1, from coordinate 19,799 downwards.
GCTCAAGAAGCTCAACCTGACCAGCCGGGTGCAGATCGCCGTGTACATGGTCGAAAGAGGGCTGGCCGGGGCGGACGAGCAGCCCGCGGACAAGCCCTGACGCCGAAGCGGGCGGCGGGCTTCGGCCACGCCGCCGGTCTTTTGGCGGGCGCCGGCGGTCGGCGCTGGAGGGCGGCTTCCGTTCTCCCGTCAAGCCTTTGCCGCCGGATCGCGCTCCGGGCCGGCCACGATGCCCGCATCGTGCAGTTTTCCGATGGCGGCCCCGCTCAATCCAAGGACTTCATGCAGGACCTCGTCCGTGTGCGTGCCGAGCAGCGGCGCGGGCCGTGACGGCGCTCGCGCCAGGCCCGGAATCCGCGCGGCGGCGCCGGCGCTCAGGTGCGATCCTATGCCTGGCGTGTCGAGGCGCTCGAACACCGGATTGGCAAGGCTGACGCGCGGATCCGAGTCCAGCAGTTCGGCCACGCTCCGGTAGGGGCCGAACAACACCCTTTCCGCTTTGAAAAGCGTTTCGACCTCAGACCGCGAGCGCTTGGCGAACCAGGCTTCGAGCGCCTGGGCGATCGGCTCGCGCGCTTCGAAGCGCTGCGCCTCGTCGCGCAGGTCCAGGCCCGAGTTTTCTTCGATGCGCGCCACTTCGTCCGACAGGGAGCAGGCCTCGACCAGGCTCGCCCACTGGCCGGCGGAGATGGCGGCCACCATCAGGCGATGCCCGTCCGCCGTCACGAAGTCGCGGCCGAAAGCGCCGTATAGATAGTTGTCGATGGCGGGGCGCTCTTGTCCCAATACTTCGGTTTCGGCCAGAACGCCCAGATGGGACAAGGTCGAGAAGGCAATATCGGACAAAGCCAGGAAGATTTCCCGGCCCTCGCCGGTGCGCCGCCGCCGGCCGACGACGGCGGCGACCAGGAAGGCCGCGTGGTGCGCGCAGGCGACGTCCCAGGCCGGCAGCACATGATTGACCGGGCCGTCCCGGCCGGAGCCGGTCATCATCGGGTAGCCCGTCGCGCTGTTGACGGTGTAGTCCACGGCGGGGCTGCCGTCGCCGTTGCCCTGGATCGTGCAGGTGACCATGTCGTGCCTGAGCGCGGCCAGAACGCCGTGCGACAGCCAGGGCGCGCCGAGATTGGTCAGCAAGACGCCGGCGTCCGGCCCGGGCGCCGCCGCCAGCTGTTGGACCAGCTCGCGCCCCTCGGGCCGGCGCACGTCGACCGCAATCGAACGCTTGCCCTTGTTCAGCCCCGTCCAGTACAGGCTGCGGCCTTGCCCGTCGCGCCGGGGCATGCGCGGCATGCGGCCATAGTCGATGCCGCCGCCGATCGCGTCGACGCGGATGACGTCGGCGCCGTATTGCGCCAGAATCAGACCGGCAAGGGGCGCGGCGATGAAGGCGGCGCTTTCCACGACCCGCAGCGGGCCCAGCATTTCGTAGCTCACTTTTGTCGGTCCTGGAATCCGGCGGCGGATGGCGCTTCAGCCTGGGCCCGCTCGGGCACCAGGCAGCTGCGCACGAAGCGCAGGAAAACCGTGCCGTCCGCCTTGAACGCTTCGGTGCGCGTCGTCACGATGCCCTGGCCCGGGCGCGACTTGCTTTCACGCACGGACAGCACCTCGGAACGGGCATAGATCGTGTCGCCCGGGAAAACCGGGGCGCACAGCTCGATGTCCTTCCATCCCAGGTTGGCAACCGCGTTCAGGCTGACGTCGTCCACCGTCATGCCCAGCACGATCGCCAGGGTCAGCCCGCTGTTGACCAATGGCCTGCCGAATTCCGTCGTCGACGCATAGGCGGCATCGCAGTGCAGGGGATGGCGGTTCATGGTCATCAAGCTGAACTGGATGTTGTCGGCCTCGGTCACCGTGCGGCCCGGCCAGTGTTCATAACGATCGCCCGCGGCGAAGTCTTCAAGAAACCGGCCGGGCCGTTTGGGAAGGTAGGGAGGGTTCATCATGGAATCGCCGGTTATTTCTTGATGCCCGCGGCATTGAGCAGCTTGCTCACGCGTTCGTTCTCGTCGGCGATCACGCGCGCCATATCGGCCCGCGTCGACTTGGCCAGGTCGATGCCCAGGCTGCGGTAGCGGTTTTGCACCTCCTCGCCCACGAGGTTCGAATTGATCTGCCGGTTCAGCGCGTCCAGAACGTCGTCGGGCGTGCCGGCGGGCGCGAGCAGCCCGATCCAGGCGATCAGGTCGAAGTCTTTCAGCGCCGTGGTTTCCGCAATGGTGGGCACGTCGGGCAGGGTCTGGCTGCGATTCTTCGACGAAACGGCGTAGGCGCGCACTTTGCCCGACTGGACGTGCGAGGCGATCGACGTGGGCGAATCGAACATGAAAGTCACCTCGCCGCTCATGACGTCGGTCAGCGCTTTGGCGCTGCCGTTGTAAGGAATGTGGGTCGCTTTGATTCCAAGGCGGTTGGTGAACAATTCAGCCGTCAGGTGGCCGATGGACCCGACGCCCGAAGAGGCGAATGTGTACTTGTCGGGGTTCTTGACGAGGGTCTCGACCAGTTCCTGCGCCGACTGGGCGGGGAAGTCGGAACGCGTCACCAGAACGTAGGGCACTGTCGCGATCAGGCTGACGGGGGCAAAGTCCTTGGCCGAATACGGCGCTCCGTTCAGCAGCGGCCCCGTGGTGATGGAACCCGTGGATCCCGCCAGCAAGGTATAGCCGTCGGCTTTGGCGCGCGCCACGTACGACGCGCCGATCGTGCCGCCCGCGCCCGCCTTGTTTTCCACGATGAAGGACTGCCCCATCGCGGCGGAAAGTTTGTCGGCGGCCGTGCGCGCCGCGGCGTCGGTCGCTTGGCCCGGCGTCCAGGGCACGATGACTTGAACGGATTTTGCGGGATACGCCTGCTGGGCAAGCGCGCCTTGGCCGAATGCGAGCATTGCCGCGCCGACAATGGCGCCGGCGATTTTTTGGGTCGTAACCATGGGTTTCTCCACCTTTGATGAGTTGATGTTCGAGGTGGAGGCATGTTAAGAGCGCGCCAATTTTTCAACAAATTAAATTATCATATCCATTATTTAGTTTTATCGATAAATAATGGAACCCGTACACGACGCCCTGAGGCGGCCCTTGCCCAACGTGAATCTCAAGCTCCTGAGCGCCTTCATGCTGGTCGCCGAGCACAAGAGCTTTCGTCTGGCGGCCGATGCCTCCTTCCGGTCGCAATCGGCGGTCACGACGCAAATCAAGCAACTGGAAATGCAGTTGGGGGTTACGCTTTTTCATCGCACCACCCGGCAAGTCAGCCTGACGAACGAAGGCCGGCAATTGCTTGAAAGCGCCCGGCGCGCCATGTCCGAGGTCGAACTGGGCTTGCGCCGCATACAGGAAGCGGCGGACCTCAAGCGCGGCCGCATTTTTTTGTCGTGCTCGACCACGGTGGCTTCCACGCGGCTGGCGCACATATTGGCCGTATTCGAACAGGACTATCCCGGGGTCCAGGTCTACATCAACGAATTGACGCTGAGCGAGATGCTCGATTCCGTGCGCCGGGAGACGGTCGATTTCGGCATCGGGCCGATAGTCGACGCGCCCGAGTTCGATTTCGAGGAAATTCTCCAGGAATATCTGTATGCGCTGGTGCCGGGAAAATTCATGTCGGCGGCGGGAGGGTCCATCACCTTGTCGCAGCTGTGCGAAATGCCGTTGCTGCTGCTGAGCCCCGCGACGGCGCTGCGCGCCACGCTGGACGATGCCGCGCAGCGTCTCGGCCTGACCTTGCAGACCAAATACCAGTTTTCGCAGGCGCAAACACTCGTGTCCATGGCCAATGCCGGGCTGGGGGCGGCGATCCTGCCCGGCCTGGTCGTGCCCGAGCAGCCCGCGCCCAACACGCACACCCTGCTGATCGACATGGAGGCCGATAAGGCGCTCGCGGCCCCGTCCAGGCAGCTCCGGCCGGCTGCGGCGGCCCCGGACGCCGCAGCCGGTCATGCAGCCGGCCCCGTCTATCTGACCCGCAAGGTCGGGCTGGTCACGCTCAAGGGCCGCTCATTGAGCCCGGCCGCCTCGCGGCTTACGGAAATCGTCAGGAAGCGGATAGGAGGGGGCCGCCACGGCGCGGTGGGCCCCCAGGATGCGCACGATGCAGGATAGCGGCGGGTGTCAGATCACGCCCGTCGCCTTGAGCTCTTGCAGCTTGCCTTCGCACAGGCCCAGCAGGCGCGCATAGACGGTGTCGTTGTCCGCGCCCAATGCGCCCCCCAGGTTCTTGAAGCGGGCCGGTGTTTCAGACAGGCGGGGCACGGACGCGGGGATGACGGTCTCGCCGAAACGCGCGTCGTCGACTTTCATCAGGTTGCCGCGCGCCTGAAACTGCGGCTCCTGGAAGATGTCCGCGATCGTATTGACGCGGCCGCAGGGCACGCCGGCCTCTGAGCACAGGGCGATGAGTTCATCGTAGCCCAGCGACCCGGCCCAATCGGCCACGATCCGGTTTATGTCTTCGCGATGCCTGGCCCTGGCGGGCGCATTGGCGAACTCGGGGCGCTTGACGAGCTCGGCCCGCCCCATGAGCGTGGCCAGCCGCTCGAACATGCGATCGTTGCTGCAGGCGATGGCGACCCACTCGCCGGTCGCCGTTTGGTAGTGGCTGTGCGGCGCGACGTTGGCGACGTCGGCGCCGAGCCGTCCCCTGACGGTGCCGAACTTGGCATAAACGGGGGCGATTTCATCGAGCAAGCGAAAAACGGATTCGTACAGGGCAATGTCGATGAACTGCCCGGCCCCCGTGCGGTTGCGATGCTGCAAGGCAATCAGCACGCCGATGGCGCCCCACAGCCCGGAAATGTAGTCCGCCAGTGACGTCGACCCGGGAACGACCGGCGGGCCGTCGGAGTCGCCCGCCAGATGGCTGAGGCCGCCGAAAGCGTGGGCGATCCGCGCAAAACCCGGATCGTCCTTCTTGGGGCCGTCCTGACCATAAGCGCTGACCCGCAGCATGATCAGCCCCGGGTTGACCTGGCGCAGCGCTTCGTAGCCCAAGCCCCATCTTTCCAGTGTGCCGGGCCGAAAGTTCTCCAGCACGATGTCCGATTTTGCCACCATTTGCCGGAAGATATCGGCTCCTTCGGGCGTTCTGAGGTCGAGCGTCGCAAACTGCTTGTTGCGCGCCTCGCTCATCCACATATAGGTGTCGCCGCAGTCGGCGGGCGTACCGAACTGACGCAGGGAATCGCCCCCGTCCGGCTGTTCGATCTTGATGACCTCGGCCCCGAAATCGGCGAGGATGGTGCCGCAAAAAGGCGCCGCGAGGAAGGTGGCGATATCCAGCACGCGCACGCCCGACAAAGCCTGGCCCGCTGCATGTGCAGAATCCGTAGAAGTATCCATAATTACCTGAGTTTTATCGGTTTAAGCTCGGCAACAAGGATACGGGACGGCGAATAGAACGAACAAATTGAATAATTAGATTGATTGTTCAATTTCACGCGGGATAATCGAACTGGCCTCGCCATCAAGGCCATCTCGGGGCCTGGCCCGGCGGCCACGGCGGAAAGGGGGAGCACGCGAGAACTATGACGCTTGCGAAGGGGTAGTTGGCGGAAGCGGTGAGATTCGAACTCACGGACGGGTTGCCCCGTCGCTGGTTTTCAAGACCAGTCCATTCAACCGCTCTGGCACGCTTCCATTTTGCTCTGGCGGGCCGCGGGAAGAACGATCGCGTTCGTCGCGATTCGCCCGGGCTTTCAGAGGCAGGAAAGTTTAGCCCATGTCGGCCGGCTTGTGGGCCGGATTCTTGCGTTTTCGGGAAAAAAACAGGATATCAGGCGATAATGGGGCTTTATGCCTTTTGCGTGATGGAGACCATATGAAAGCGGTGGAAATATCGAAGCCCGGCGGCCCGGAAGTTCTTGTGCTGGTGGACAGGCCCATGCCCCAGCCTCAGGCCGGGGAAGTCCTCATCAAGGTGTCCGCCGCGGGCATCAACCGCCCCGACGTCTTTCAGCGCAAGGGCAATTACCCGCCTCCTCCGGGCGCCTCCGACCTGCCCGGGCTGGAAGTCGTGGGTGAAATCGTTTCGGGCGACCTGGGCGACAGCGGACTGGCCGTGGGCGACAAAGTGTGCGCCTTGCTGGCCGGTGGCGGCTATGCCGAATACTGCGTGGCGCCCACCGCGCAGTGCCTGCCCGTTCCCAAGGGACTTTCCGACGTCGAAGCCGCGGGCATACCGGAAACCTATTACACGGTATGGAGCAATGTGTTCGATCGCGGGCGCTTGTCGGAAGGCGAAACCCTGCTGGTGCACGGCGGCGCCAGCGGCATCGGGACGACGGCCGTGCAATTGGCCACGGCAATGGGGCACAAGGTGTACGCGACCGTCGGCAGCGACGAACGCGCCCGCGCCGTCGAAGCCCTGGGCGCCGCGCAAGCCTTCAACTATCGCACGCAGGATTTCGTCGAGGAAGTCAAAAACGCCACGGGCGGCAGGGGCGTGGACGTCATCCTGGACATGGTCGCCGGCAGCTACGTCAATCGCAACATCAATTGCCTGGCCGACGACGGCAGGATCGTGATCATCGCTTTGCTGGGCGGCGCCAAGGCCGAGCTGGACTGCAGCCAGATACTGCGCCGCCGCCTGACCGTGACGGGCTCCACTTTGCGCCCGCGCCCCGTTCCGTTCAAGGCCGCGATCGCCCGGTCGCTGAAAGAGCGGGTCTGGCCTTTGTTCGAGGCGGGCAGGATCAAGCCCATCGTGCATGCCACCTTTCCGCTGGAGCGCGCCTGCGACGCCCACGCCATGATGGACGCGGGCGAGCAAATCGGCAAGATCGTGCTGACGGTGTAGCAATCCCGCCCCTGCGCGGTAGGCGAAAAATGCCTTTCCAAGCTACAATGCCGGGTTGTTCAATTTTTTTATTCTTCTTCAATGCTTAGTGCCACCACTCTTAGTGCCACGACTCGCAAACGCCTAGTCATGGGCAACTGGAAGATGCACGGCAGCCTTGCCGCCAATGCCAAGCTGCTGGACGGCATATGCGCCGGTGTTGCCGCCGTGCACAACAGCGATATCGCGGTTTGTGTTCCGTTCCCGTATCTCGCCCAGGCCCGGGACAACCTGCGGGGCACGGGCGTGTCCTGGGGCGCCCAGGACGTCAGCGTGCACGAGCAGGGCGCCTATACCGGCGAGGTGTCGGCCGCCATGCTGAACGACTTCGCCTGCCAATGGGTGCTGGTCGGCCATTCCGAACGCCGCAGCCTGCATGCCGAAACCGACGAGCAGGTCGCCGGCAAGGCGCTGGCTGCGCTCAAGGCGGACATCACGCCCGTCGTGTGCGTGGGCGAAACCCTTGAAGAGCAGCAATCCGGCCGCACCACGGAAGTCATCGCGCGGCAGCTGGCGCCTGTGCTGGCGCTGGGGGCCGACCGGGTCGCCGGCCTGGTGCTGGCTTACGAGCCCGTATGGGCGATCGGGACGGGCCTGACCGCCACGCCCGAACAGGCCCAGGCCGTGCATGCCTTCATCCGCGGGCGGCTCGCCGAATTGGGTGCGCCGCAAGTGCGGGTGCTGTATGGCGGCAGCGTCAAGGCGTCCAATGCCGGCAGCCTGTTTGCAATGGAAGACATCGACGGCGCCCTGGTTGGCGGCGCCTCGCTGGTGGCTGAAGAATTTTTACGTATAGCGGCCGCATAGGCCTCGGAGTTTTTTCATGCAATGGTTGTCTCCCGTTTTCCTGGCCGTCCAGGTGATTTCCTCGCTTAGCATCATCGTCCTGGTCTTGCTGCAGCAGGGCAAGGGCGCCGATATGGGCTCGTCTTTCGGTGGCGGTTCGGCGGGAAGCCTGTTCGGCGCGGCCGGCGCCGCGAATTTCCTGTCGCGCATGACCAAATGGGCGGCCATCATTTTCTTCGTGTCGACAGGCGGCCTGGCCTACATGGCGCACCATCCCGCGGGCAAGGGCCTGATCGACGGCGGTGTCATGCAGGGCTACCAGGGCTCCGCGGTGCCATCGGCCGGCGACGCGGTGCCCGCCGTGCCCGGCGCAGCCGTTCCGGCAAACCCTGGCGCACCGGCGGCTTCATCATCCGCTCCGGCCAGTGTGCCGTCGGCACCTGCGGCGAGCTCTGTTCCGTCGGCGCCCGCCGCGTCGCAGAAGCCGGCATCGGAAGCGGCCACGCCCGCGACTGAGCCCAAGGCGGCTTCTTCCGGCTCCGGCGCAGCGGCGGACAAGCCTGCGGAAGGCGGCGCCGGCAAGTAATCTTGGGTGGCGTGCAGGGGCGTCGCCCTTGGATGCAAGGGTGAAAAACTGTGCTAGAATGCTGGTCTTTCATCGCCGACGTGGTGGAATTGGTAGACACGCTATCTTGAGGGGGTAGTGGCGAAAGCTGTGCGAGTTCGAGTCTCGCCGTCGGCACCACAGTTAAAAATCAGGTTGTTTCATAACAGCTTGAGAAGTACCGGAAACCCGCATGAACATTAGGTTTGTGCGGGTTTTTTGCGTTCAGGGCGTCTCATGGGGTTTCAGTAAATCCCGCGTTTTTGGGTACTTGTTTGGGTACTTTATAATTCAGGTACCCAAACTATGCCCACTTTGAGACAAATCCATGCCAAAACTAGCTTCGCAGTTGACAGAATTGGTGGCCAGCAAGGCGAAGCCGAAGAAAACGGCATACACCCTTGCATCGGGTCAGGGACTGCATTTGCTCGTGCTGCCTAGCGGATTGAAGCAGTGGCAGGTCCGATACCGTGAACAGGATGGACGCCGTGGAAAGAGAATTGTGGGCGTCTATCCAGAGATGGGTATAGCGGCGGCTCATCAGGCGGCTGCTGAACTTCATCAGCGAGTCCGTATGGGACAGCCGGTGGAGGGTTTTTATGACCGTCTCAAGATAGAACGTGAAGCGCTTACACAGGAAGAAATTCAGCAAAGGCTGGAAGCGGAAGAAGCGCGCAAGCACTCGTTCACTGTGGTTTCAGATGCCTGGCTGGAGAGTCGGAAATCCGGTTGGGCGCCTGCCACCTATACGAAATCAGTTTTCATTGTTCAGAAACGCCTGCAGCCAATGCTTGGCGACCTGGATATGAGAACAATGGCCAGCAAGGATGTCGTCCCGGTTTTGGTGGATTTGGCAACGACGACGCCTTCCATCGCTATTAAGGCTCGCCAGTGCCTGAATGGCGTTGTCGATTACTGTATCGTTCGCGGCATTCGCGGAGATGATCAGGTTCTTCGGTTGCAGCGGGCATTGCCCCGGCATCGGGGAGGTCATATTCCCGCTGTGACGAAAATACAAGGGGTGGGGCCGTTGATGCGTGCCATTCTGTCCTACGAGGGGCGGGTGGTGCGCGGTGGCCTGCTGTTGGCCGCCTATACGGCCTGCAGGCCGGGGGTAGTTGCTTCTGCACGTTGGGCTGAGATAGACCTGGATCATGCGGAATGGTGCATTCCGGCCGATAAGATGAAAACCCGGATTGAGCATATCGTCAGTCTGCCAAAGCAGGCGGTGGCGATGCTGGATGAGATGCGCCAGTATGGGGGAGGCGAGTACGTCTTTCCGGGGGTCGGGAAGCGGGGCAACCCCCACTTGCACCGCGATGCGCTGAGCAAGGCTTTGCGAGATATGGGGTTTCAGGGGCAACATGCGACCCATGGGTTCAGGGCCATGTTGCGCACGGTGGCACGTGAGCGTCTGAAGATTGATATTGACGTATTAGAAGCCCAACTGGCTCATGCCAAGGCCGATGAGGTTCAGGCTGCATATGACCGCGCCCGTTTTGAGGACGAGCGCCGGGTGGTCATGCAAGTGTGGGCGGATTTCCTGCACGAGCAGGCTGATTCCGCCAAAGTTCTGCAAATGAAACGGGCTTAGCGTTGCCGATTAGTTCACCAGCGCCTTGTTCCGCTCAATCAACGCATGAACACTAGCTGCAGTGATGCCGCTGGAGCGCTTCCCTATTTTTATGAGCACCAGCTCCCCTTCGTTGACCAGTCGGTAGATGGTTGATCGCGACACGCCCAGCTTTGCCTGTGCCGTGTGTACGCGGTACAGAAGTGCCTCGTCGGGTTGTTTCGGGGCTTGCCTGCTGGGTGACGGGTAGCCAAAGATGCTGTTTGGCATTGCCTGCTCCTTCATATACTCCTCCGTTAGACCTTGGGAAGCACCCTGGGCATCAGGATGCTTTCCAAAGCCGACGCTGTCTGCGCCGTTGCGTCCGGCCCGCCAAGATGCCACGATGGAGGCCGGGTGCTTTGATCGTTCCCAGCAGCGCCCGCCGCTGGCTCCGCTGCTGCGGTTCGTCGGGATGCTGGGAACTGCGGTCTTTGCCGCTGTCATCGACGGATTACGCGCCATCCATCGAATGTGGCCTGCCTTCGGCAGTGCCGGCGTCCGTGTAAACGGATCGTCACTCACGCCTTCCAGTTCGCACCAGTCGCTACCGGCCCGGAAGGGGAATGATTTTTCACCTGCTTTACTCCTACCCAGGTGCATGTCGCCCCGCATGAAGCTGACGACACGGGTAGCCGCGCACTCGCACCGCTCACAGGGAGCAGGGCGCGGTATTTATCGGTGTTTTGTTGTTAAAGAGCAGGGTTGGTGTAATCATTACGTATCTATTGAAATCGGTCAATACTAATCTAATACTAAAAAGTCATATCGTTAATGAGAATTGATGTCAATTAGGCTTAAAGGAGGAGGAAATGACGCAACGAGATGCAGCCTGAGCCGTCCAGAGAACGAACGCAGGCGTTAAAGAAATTGTGGCTTTTCTGCAGGCTAATAGCAGGAAAATTGCAGATTCAGGCGTCTGGGCCTGGCTTGTCCGCTTTGCGGGCGTGCTTATTCAGCTTCAGCTGAATGTAATCGCTGATGTCTTCTTGAACGTGCTCAGGCAATTCTGCCACGGCACTACGGGAAATAGAGGGCCAGGGCCATGGTTCCTCGAACATTTCCCCTTTGCCAGTGACCAACCATTCTGCGCGTACGTGCAATGCAGCAGCGATCCAAACGATATGCCGTGAGGATTCGCTGCGGCCGCCTTCAATGTGGGCGATAGCACCTTGAGTGAGGGGCGTCTGAACGAGGTTTGCCAGTGCTTCCTGTGTCAGACCGCGTGTGGTGCGTGCAATGCGTAGGCGTTCGCCAATACTCATGCTGTGTGTGAGTTGGAGGGGTTTTCAGTAGTTAGATACATTATGACAGGCTTCTGAGTCAAAGTATGACTGTAAATAAAAATAAATAACTAATAAATTTGAGGTGTAAAACGTCAGTTTTGCGACATTGTGGCAGGTATTGGATCATAGTGGAACGCACGTTTACCATGCTTTGCGCTTGCACAGCAGGATTCAGACCCGATGAAATTTAATCACGAGCGTGATGCTTGCAACAGCAGACAGAGCATCTACCCGTCAATCTGTGCGTCCCTGCTTCGCAGACCGCGCTGTTCCAGGTTCGCGGTTCGCTCATCCCTGACAGGACTGGCTCGCGCCAGCCTTTCGCATCGCTGACGCCTCCGGCCCGGCTTCCTGACCGGGCCTGCGCGCTTCGCTTGCCTGCTGGCGACACCAAAGACCTGGCTGTTGCCGGCGCAGCCATCTTTCCTGACCTCATCACCTGATCCGCGACTGTAGCCCGTGGCCGCGTGCCGTCAAGGCGCGCCAGGCCGTGTCCTCGGCTGCGCCTGCGGGCCGCACCCTCCTGGCGCTTCTTTCCTTGACGGCCCACGTTCGTGGGCTACTGGCCGTCGCGGGCGATGAACTCAGGAAAGACGGTGGCAACGAGGCCAACCGGGTTCTTCGTGCCGACCGCATATCAACAGCAAAAGCGGGCTCCGAATCTTGGAATCCGGTATGCGGTGAACAGCAAACCCTTCAACGTCAGGAGTATTTATCATGAATGCGATCAATCACAGCGAAGTCCAGGCCATTGAAACGGCGAACGAGGACGTAGTCATTCCCGAGCAGAGCAACATCGTGGTGCCGTTGTCGCAGTTGCGCGTGTCCAAGCGCAATGTGCGCAAGATTCGCAGCAGCGGCCCATCCATTGATGCCCTGGCCGCAAGTATTGCCAGAGTCGGGCTGTTGCAGAACCTGACCGTTGTGCAGGCCCGCGGCGGCAAGTATTACGACGTAGTGGCCGGGGGCCGGCGCCTTGCAGCTTTGAAGCAGTTAGCCAAGGCCAGGCGCATTCCCAAGGAATGGGCGGTGCCGTGCATGCTGGTCGCCAGTGCCGATGCCCGAACCGTTAGCCTGACGGAAAACGTGCAGCGTGAAGCCATGCACCCGGCAGATCAGTTTGAAGCCTTTGCTGCGCTGGTGGCAGAAGGCCAGCCCATCGAAGATATTGCAGCAGACTTTGGTGTCACGCCCCTGGTGGTGCAGCGGCGCCTGAAGCTGGCGAATGTGTCGCGGCGTCTGCTGGCCGACTACCGGGCCGACGCGGTGAGCCTTGAGCAGTTGATGGCGCTTGCCATCACAGATGACCATGCAGCCCAGGAAGCCGCCTTCTACGAAGCGCCCGAATGGCAGCGGCAACCCCATTCTTTGCGGGCCAGACTCACTGAACAGGACATTGACGCGGGCCATGCCCTGGTGCGCTTTATTGGGCTGGATGCTTATGAAGCGGCCGGTGGCGGTGTTCGTCGTGATCTGTTCGCGCAGGATGACAACGGCACCTATATCACCGATACAGCGCTATTGGACCGGCTGGTGAAGGAAAAGCTTGACAGCCATGCTGCCCAGGTCAAATCTGAGGGGTGGGCTTGGGTGGATGCCACGCCGTCCATGACCCATGCCGATCTTCACGCTTTTCAACGAGCGCCGCGTGAGCGCCGTACTCCGGGCAAGCGGGAAAGCGCACGGATAGAAAAGCTGGAAGCCAGGATGCAGGCCATCGGCGAGGAACTGGATGCCGCGCTGGACAGCGATGACGAAGAAACCGCAGATGCGCTGCAGGAAGAGGGTGACAGTCTGGCTGCGCAGTTGCAAGATTTGGAAGAGCGATTACTGGACTACAACCACACTATCAAGGCGGCGGCGGGTGCCGTTGTGACCATCGACTGGCAGGGGCAGGTGGTGATTCATCGCGGTCTACTGCGGGAAGCCGAAGCCAAGGCGTTGCGGACTTTGGAGCGGCTGCAGCAAGGGCTGACCGAAGAAGAAAGCAATGGTGGCGATAGTGGGAACGATGACCAGCCCAAGGCGGCTACTATTTCCGACAAACTGGCCCAGCGCCTGAGCGCACACCGTACCGCTGCGCTACAGATCGAACTGGCCCGCAACCCCCAAGCCGCCCTGGCTGCTGTGGTGCATGGCATGGTGCAGACTGTGCTGCGAGTGGGCCGCTATCCCCATTACAGCTTACCGTTAGACATGCGTTTGAACGTACAAAACCGGCTGGACAGCATGGCCCCGGACTGGCCGGAATCGCCCGCTGCGGTGGCTTTGCGCGAGTTGCAACAGGCAGCAGGTGCAGACTTGCCGCAGGATAGCGCCGATCTGTTTGCCGTATTGCTGGCAAAGCCGCAGGATGAACTGCTGCAATTGCTGGCAGTGTGCGCCGCCGCTACAGTAGATGCGGTGATTCACCGCGCCAGCGAGCACCAGCCAGGGGCAGAACTGGCGCAAGCGGTGGGCCTGAACATGGCTGCATGGTGGCAACCGACTGCCGAAGGCTATTTCCAGCATATTTCCAAGGCCATGATTCTGGCTGCCGTGGGTGAGTTCGCACCTGAGCAGGTGGCAAGGCTGGAAAAACTGAAGAAGGGTGATCTGGTTAGTGAGGCAGAGCGCCAGGTGGCAGGTACGGGGTGGATGCCTGCAATCTTCCGGGTGGATGCGTCGCAGGAATCTGACTGCGATTCAGGCACTGACGAAACCGCTAATTCCCTCGCTGCGTAAGCCTGACTATAGGCCCGCGCCCCGGTTCCGGCCGGGACGCTTCGCTGTCCAGTCAGCATCATCCCCAAAGCCTTGGCGTTTTTGGGGTCGATGGTCAGAATTCGGGCGTCGCATCGCCGCGCCCGGTCTTCCTCCAGGATATACCCGCTACGAGCGCGACACGGTCAAACTCGCCGGCATCGTGCATGACGAGATTGCTGCTTGGCAGATGCGCCAGGAGCGGATGTCGCCTTCCTATACGACGCGATGGGAAGATTTGGTACAGGTGTGGCGGTAGGCCGTCCTGTGAGCCTTCCGTAAGAAAACCAAAAGGATTCAGAGCCGCGCAAGTCGCGGCTATAGGCGCTCTCCGCGCTGGCGAGCGGCCTTGTCTAAACTACGCGTTTGGAACTTCAGTACTTCTACGCATATTTGTCTCTAAATTTTTGTAATATCTAGCGATGGTTGGAAAAACTAGGGCGGATTTTGATCTGGCGCGACAAAAGGAAGTAGATGCTCTAGCGTGCCGTGCTGACCAGTCACGGGATCACAGTTACGCCGCATGTAGTGGTAATGGAAAAAAGGAAAGTAATCGACATGCTTGGACTAACTCTACGAGATGAGTTTCGAGGCCGGCGCCTCAAAGGGACGGCTATTGAGCTTTCCAACGACTCCAATACGGGCGCGACACAAATCGCCGCACAGCAATTTTTGGGTATTACTTATCCAACTCATGACCTTTTGAAAGGCATTGAAGCTGTGGGTCCTGAGCAAGGGCGGCCAGTCGTCGTGATTGGCGAGCGCGGGCTAGGTAAGTCGCACTTGATGGCGGCGCTCTATCACGCCGTCAATGATGCTGCATCAACAGGTGATTGGCTGCGATCCTGGGCCTCAACCTTGGGCGATCCAAGTGTCTGGGTAGGTCACGCCGGGATTCGGTGCTATTACGCAGAAGAGATTCTTTGGAGGCATCAGCATTAAGATGCTTGACGGGTTTACGTATCCGTCTCCTACCTTTGTGGGTGGCGTTAGCGGCGCCAAGGGTATGGCTGCGGCGCAATGCGCGCCGATTTATCAGGACCTGTTCGTAAATTGAATTTGTTTCCGCGGGTATAGGGCCGCAGACCTTACGGACTATGAAGGTTCGAAAGTTGCAGGTCCGCGCTACTCAAAATGGAAAAAATGAGACAGAAAGACGCCGGTCCAGATCACGATGGTAAACGCAATTGCTAAGAATACTGCAGCACTGCCGAGGTCTTTGGCGCGTCCGATCATGGGATGATGGTCGAGGGTGATTGTGTCTGCGAGGGCTTCGATACTCGAGTTCAGTAATTCAACGATCAGTATCAGAAAAAGCGGGCCGAGGAGTAGAAATATTTCGGTAAGGCTGCGACCGAGCCAGCCGGCTATCGGTATCATCACAATTATCAGAAGCAGCTCTTGACGGAAAGCGGCTTCATGACGGAACGCAGCAGCGAAACCTCTGGTTGAGTAACGTATAGCGTTAAGCAGACGGGCGGGGCCACCTCTGCTCTTGTAAGGGGAAGTATCGGAACTCATTGATTTGTCATCCACTGGTCGGCACTCATTATACGGTCGCATAAGCGCTAAATCCGACGACGTACTTTCTCTTTATACGCGATGAAATCCGCACTGAAAATCTCTGGCAGGAGGCACTGTTCGAGAGGCACTGCGTGGTTGAAGGTGGCGACGCCCGAGAGGCTGATGCAGGAACGTGTTCAGCGACCGCCCTAATAACGACCGAAGTACCGCTCCTCGGGATGCTCTTCAAGGCAGATCGCGATAACGGTAGTGGGCATCGCAGACAGCTTCAGGTGGAGTTGGTATCAGCAACTGAAACGGGGGCTCTTGTTGTCACTGCCTGCTTTTCCGCTACGGCGGGCGTGTGCCTCCGACTGCCAAAGCTATGCTGCACGTGAATTGCAGCATCGTGCCTCGCCCAGCTGTTTTGATATTTATTTGATATTTCATTGATATATGCTTGTTGGTGGCTCCGATATGCTGCTGCACTTCATAACGCATGTCGTAAGATGCCATGAGCTTGCAACGTTACTCTGCTGGGCCATCCGCGATGAAGCGGGAGGGACGTTCGCCCGCCGCCGAAACAAGGCAGGAGGGGAGCGTGGAGGTGTCTGTGGTTCTCCCGATGTTCAATGAGGAAGAAGTCGTTCTACGAATGTATCGACGGCTAAAGGCAGTTGCAGAGCAGCTCAATGCGAGGTATGAGCTACTGTTCGTAGATGACGGAAGCAGCGACAGCACTGCAGACACCATACTTGAGATTTCGCTAAACGATGAGTCCGTCACGGGCGTGTTCCTTTCTGGCCATTTCGGCAAAGAGGCGGCTTTACGTGCCGGGCTGGAGTACGCGGCTGGGCAAGCGATCGTCACCATGGACGGTGACCTGCAGGATCCGCCGGAGCTAATTCCCGAAATGGTCCGTGCTTGGCGTTCAGGGGTGGACGTGGTCCGTATGCGCCGACAGTCGCCTACGCCTGATCGCCACTTAGACTTCCTGTTGTACAGCCCAAGGGCAGCCACCGTGCTAAGCCTGGTGGTAAATCGCCAGCGCTACATGAAGGACGTCATCGAATGGGCCGGCCTTAGGGAGACTGTCATCACGTACGAGCGGCAGCCCCGAGTTGCGGGCAGATCCAAGTGGACCGTCGCACAGCTCCTTGGATACTCCCGAGACGGTACGAAGACGCTTTCGAGCGTATGCGCGCGTATCTTAATGCTGATGGGGTTCCTGGGTTTCTTTGCTGGCCTGACATATGCCTGCTACATCCTGATAGCTCCGATCGGTTGGAACGATCCCGCCTCCTTGGTTCCTCTGACGTCAGCCACCCCGCTGCTCTTCGGCGGCTGTGTGTTGTACTTTCTTGGCTGGTTAGCCGAGGGGATGGAGCAAAGAGCTCCGCCTATGAGGCATCCCAACTTCTCGATCCGAATGTTTGCGCGTAATGGTCGGATGTCGGCACCGTGACGGACGGCGCGGCTGTACTTGCACGGGCGTCCGCAGCCGTGCGCTGAGGTGAACTGGCTGAATGCGCCCTCATGAAGGGTACAGCGAAGAACTATTTTGGACGCAGGCGAGCAGGCAATTTGGAGAACAGGTCGAAATGAGTACTAAGCACACGATACGAATGCTTATTGTGGAAGATCACGCCGGGCTGGCGACGAACCTCTATGAGTTTTTTTGTGATGATCGTTATATCCTCGACTTTGCTTCCGATGGCCTGACCGCTCTGCATCTCATCGCCACGAACGACTATGACGTCATCGTTTTGGATGTAATGCTTCCGGGCCTTTCTGGCTTTGAAATATGTCGTCGCATCCGACATGATATCCATTCCTCCACGCCGGTCATCATCATGACCTCAAAGGACCAGCTGCAAGATAAGGAAGAGGGCTTTTCGGTAGGGGCAGACGACTATTTGGTTAAACCGTTCAATCTCCGTGAGCTTCAGTTGCGAGTGGACGCCCTCTACCGCCGCAAGGCGGGGTTCTCCAGGACGCCCGAGCTTCGTGTGCCTGGCATAAGTTTTGATCCTGGGAATCTGGTGGTGCGAACAGATAACGGCGAGCAGTTGGAGCTATCTGGAACGGGGGCAAGGATATTTGAGGAACTCATCAAGGCCTATCCCGATCTGCTTTCATATACACAGATTCAGGATGTGGTCTGGGGTGAACGCGAGGTAGATATGAACACATTGCGCACTCACGTGTACTCACTTCGCAAACTACTTCAGGATACTTTCCAGTATCCGATGATAAAAACCATACACGGTCGTGGATATCGGTTGCATCCACCAAGCAAAGTCGCCTGATGAAGCCGAGGTCTATCTCACGGCGTGTCTACCGCGCCATACTGGCCGTCAGTGTAGTTGCTACGCTTTCAATGGTAGTCACAGTGCTTCTAGTCAATGAAGATCTGGAGCACACGATGCTTGATGTCGAATTTGCACAGGAACGTGACTTCATACTGATGAATCACACCGGTGAAGAGGCCTTCATATGGGATACGCCGGAGCTCGCAGTCGTATTTGCTCCCTCTGACGATGTCCACCCCAATGTATTGCCGGAGGTGTTCCAGGGACTGCCCCAGAATTATTCAGCTGAAATAGAACGAGGCGATGAAACTTATCTGGTCGCCGTAGAGAGCGTCAGTGGTGGCGTGCTTTATATTGCGAAAAACATCACCCACTTTGAAAAGCGTGAGGCGCTTTTTGGACTTGCGCTAATAATCATCGCAGTAGTTATTCTAGCCTTCAGCTTGCTGCTCGCAGTGTTCAGCAGTCGGCGAATTGTCAGGCCGCTGAAACTTCTTTCAGAGCGGATCAGCAGAATTCCTGTGGGACCCAACATGCCTCGCATGGAGTCGGACTACAGCGATGTCGAGTTGCACTCCATCGCATTGACATTTAATAGATTCTTGGATGAACTCGAGTCGTACGTGCGCCGCGAGCAGTCTTTGTTGAACCTGGCCAGTCATGAGCTGAGAACGCCTATAGCCGTGATGTCAGGCGCGCTGGAAATCATCGAGTCGCGTAATCAACTAAGCGAAAAAGATCGCGCCACACTTTTGCGGGTGCGGAGATCTTGCGACGAGATGAGGGATAACGTCAATATTTTGCTCAAACTGGCGCGCCGAGAATCGGAAGAAAGAGTGCACGAGATCATCGAAGTAAGCCCCGTTGCGCGGCAAGTTATCAGTGATCTCAAGTTCAGCCTAAACGGCACCGACCGAGTAAACCTGACTACGGTCTCTGAGCTTCGTGTAAAAGCTGACCCTGCCATAGTGGGCATGCTCTTGCGCAATATTATCCAGAACGCAGTGCAGCATACCAAAGGCGAGATTGACGTAATGGTGTCGGAAACGTCCGTCGAGATAGAAGACAGCGGTACCGGTCTGTCGGCCGACCAGCAGGCGATTCTTATGCGCCAAAAGTCACTTTCGAACGACGGTACGGCTTTAAGCGGATTGGGCCTCTACATCGTCACCCTGATGGCCGAAAGACTCGACTGGCTGCTTGACATTACGCAAACGAACGAAAACGGCACAAAAATACGCCTGAGTCCCCAGCAATGCGTCAACAAACTCTAATATTTATTATTTCGAGCTTGGGGTTACTGACGCTGAGCCGTCTCTCGCTCGTTGCGTGGCAGTGGCAACGTGTGAGTGCGGGCGGAGGTCTGTGGCCGGTACTGAAAGGTGGACTGCGTATTGATGCGACGCTAGTGGCTATGTTGGCCGGGCTTCCCTTGTTGCTATCGCCTTGGTTGGGTCACTATGAATTAGCCAGCATTATCACCACTGCATGGCTTCTGGTCTCTTGGTTCTTGCTCGTGCTCTTAGAGGCATCTACCCCACAATTTATTGTTGAGTATGACACGCGGCCCAACCGATTGTACGTAGAGTATCTCAAGCACCCTAAGGAGGTATTCGGCATGCTGTGGAGGGGCTATAAGCTGGTGATCCTGGGCGCATTGGTTGTTATCGTCCTTCTGGTTTGGCTAGGATTTCAGCTCTTTGGAGACATGCGAACAGATACTCCGCTTCCTTGGTGGCAAGCACTTCTATACACCGTCGTGTACGTGCCGTTACTGTTCTTAGTTATTAGAGGGACGCTCAGCCATCGGCCGATTAATCCATCAACCGTCGCCTATTGTGGCGATGGCATGCTTAACACTTTACCGCTCAATTCGTTATACAGCGTGCTGTATGCGCTCTACAGCATAAAGAACGAGCGCTCCGCTTCAGACGTCTACGGAAAAATGGATGAGGAGGAAATTCGGGATGTCGTGAACCGGTGTGCCTGACCTGTCCCGGCTTTTTCGATCCAAGGTAACTTGAGACAATGGCCTCTCAGAGAGTGAGAGGCATATGAAGAAGACGCGATACAGCGACGAGCAGATAGTCCGGATCCTGCGCGAAGCCGATAGG
>NZ_JACCEM010000042.1 GCF_013416525.1 Parapusillimonas granuli | reverse complement strand
CGCCAGGCCTTGCCTGCGGAGCTACCCCGTATTGAGGTTCGCCACGAACCCGACTCCACGACGTGCACCTGCGGCTATCAGCTGCAACGTATCGGTGAGGACACCGCCGAGAAACTGGACTACACGCCGGGCGTGTTCAGCGTCGAGCGCCACATCCGAGGCAAGTGGGTGTGTCGCGAGTGCGAGACGCTGACCCAGGCGCCGGTGCCGGCGCAGATCATCGATAAAGGCTTGGCGACTTCCGGGCTGCTGGCCCATGTGTTGGTCGCCAAGTATGCCGATCACCTGCCGCTGTACCGTCAGGAACAGACCTTTGCCCGCGCCGGTGTAAAGCTCGCCCGCTCGACGTTGGCCGAATGGGTCGGCGTGTGCGGCGTGCGCTTGCAGCCGCTGGTCGATGCGCTGCGCGACGAGATCCTGGCCCAGCCGATCCTGCATGCGGATGAAACCCCTGTGCAGGTACTGCAACCCGGTAGCAAGAAGACGCATCGGGCCTATC
>NZ_JACCEM010000041.1 GCF_013416525.1 Parapusillimonas granuli | reverse complement strand
ACGTTTCAGCATCAGCAGCTTGCCATGAAAGAAGTGACTGGCGCCCGGCACAACCGTTACAGGCAGGTCGTGCGAGCGCGCAAAGCTCATGGCTTCAGACAAAGGAACGACTTCGTCGTCTTCGCCATGAACCAGCAAGGTATCGTCAGGAACAGAGCCCGCTCGAAACCTGATCCGTTCCACTGCGGGGCCAAATAATAATAACGCATCGGGTACCGTGCCGGACTGTTCGGCCAGGGCTGAATACAGCTGCGCAGCCACCGATGTGCCAAAGGAAAAACCGGCCAACACCCATTTGCCGCCCGCCGCTTCCGGATAGGCTTGCGTAAACTGCTCGACCAACTGCTGCATGTCGGCCGTTTCACCCTGGGCCGCATCGAACTGGCCGTCGGAAGCGCCCACGCCTCTGAAATTGGGGCGCACGGCAATCAGGCCGCGTTCCACACAGGCGCGGGCTATGGTCGTGACGATTTTGTTGTCGCGCGCCCCACCGTGCAGCGGATGC
>NZ_JACCEM010000040.1 GCF_013416525.1 Parapusillimonas granuli | reverse complement strand
AGTCGTAAATACGCTTTACCGACTGCACGCCCGGGTCGGTGGCGCCCGCGCTTGCGGCTTCGTCCCATTGCGTGCCAGCGCTCTTTTTGTGCCAGTCGTAGATACGACCTACAAAGGGGGATATCAGCTGCACTTTAGCCTGGGCGCAAGCCAGCGCCTGCGGCAGGCAGAACAGCAGCGTCATGTTGCAGCGTATGCCTTCTGCTTGCAGCACCTTGGCGGCCTGTATGCCTTCCCAGGTTGAAGCCAGCTTGATCAGCACGCGTTCGCGGTCTATGCCGCTGGCCTGGTACAGCTCGATAAGCTGGCGGGCACGTTCGATGCTGGCCTGGGTGTCAAAGGACAGGCGCGCATCGACTTCAGTGGATACCCGCCCCGGGATGATAGTCAGGATTTCACGGCCGAAAGCAACGAGCAGATGGTCGACCAGCTCGCTGGCTGACGCGTTGGTGTGGTCGCTGACGACTTTTTCCAGCAAGTGACGATTTTCTTCTTGTTGTGCCGCCTTCAGAATCAGCG